>CAWCGH010000004.1:0-32881 GCA_963795115.1 uncultured Actinomycetota bacterium | reverse complement strand
CGTGTACGACGCGTCGCTCGCCGCTCCCTTGAGGTCGGCGTCCGCCTTGGCCACGGCGCGGATGGCCCGCGCCAGCCCGGGCGGGCTCCAGCCGCGAGCCTGGGCGTTGAGGTTCTTCAGCTTCCACGGCGGCATCCCGCCGTCCCGGTTGCCGGCCACGTGGTTGGCCAGGGAACGCAGCTGCGCCGTGACCGCGGAGAGGATGTAGACCTCCGAGGTGCCGCCCTCGATGGACCACCGCAACTCCTGGAGCGCGAGGGCCCGGTTGCCGGCGAGCATCGCGTCGGCGATCTCGTAGTTCTTGACCTCGGCTCGGCCGCCGAAGTAGCGGCCGACCTTCTCCTCGTCGATCCGCTCGCCGGGAAAGTCGCTGGTGAGCTGGTCGACCGCGGCCGCGAGGGACCGGAGATCGTGGCCGACCGCGACCACCAGCACCTCGGCGGCCTGCTTGTCGAGGGTGGTGCCGCGCCGGCGGGCCTCGCCGACCGCGAAACCGCCCATCTCCCATGCCTTGATCTCGCCGGACTTCACCTCGGTCACGGTCGCGAGCTTGCGCAGCTTCGCGAGTACGCCGGAGCCCTTTTCGTCCGCCTCCGTGCACCAGCACCAGGCAGACCTCCTCGGCCGGCTCGGCGGCATAGCCCAGCAACCCGTCGACGGACTCGTCGGGAAGGTCCTCCAGGCCGCGGACGATCACGCATCTCACCGATGAGAACAACGACGGTGCGGACAGCTCGCCGAGCGTGGCGAGGGTGAGCTCGGAGGCGGCCGCCTCGGAGAGCTCCGACTCGGCGTCGTGGGCCCGGACGACGGCGCGGACCTCCTCGACGGTGCGGGCCGCGAGGAACTCCTCCTTGCCGGTCACCAGGATCACCCGGCCCAGCACGTCCTCCGCACGCATGGCGCCGAGCCTAGTCCGCGGTGACGACAGCAGGACCGTCCTCCCCCGGCACGACGGCGATGTCGCCGTCGCGGTCGGTGCGGCCGATCACCGCCCCGCCGTCGGCGAGGGCATCGAGCAGCCGCGGGTCGGGATGGCCGTAGTCGTTGTCCGCCCCGACCGAGACCACCGCTACCTCGGCGTCGAGCGAACGCAGCCAGTCGGTGTCCTGGTAGCTGCTGCCGTGGTGCGGCACCTTGAGCACGTCGAGGTCGAGGCCCGGCAAGTTCGCCGCGAGCCGCGCCTGCCCCAGCGGCTCCACGTCTCCGGTCAGCAGCATCCGGATGTCGTGGGACTCGACCAGGAGCACCACGCTCGCGTCGTTGGCGGCGCTCCCGTCGCCCGGTCCGGCGACCGGGGTCGGCAGGTCGGGCCACAACACCTGGAGGGTGACGTCGCCGTACCGCCGGGTCGCGCCGTACGGCGCCGCCGTCACCGGGATCCCCCGCTCCCCCGCGGTCCGCTCGACCGCTTCGACGGCGTCGGGCGGGTCGAGCATCGGGCTGGCCTCGACCGCGCCGACGGTGCGCCCGCGCAGCACCCCGGGCAGTCCGGCGGCGTGGTCGGCGTGGAAGTGGGTCAGCAGCAGAAGCGGGACCACCGAGATGCCCAACCGGTCGAGACAGCGGTCGACGAGGTCGGGATCCGGACCGGCGTCGACGACGACCGCGGTCCGGGGAGCTACGGACACCACCAGGGCGTCTCCTTGTCCGACGTCGCAGACCGCGAGGACCCAACCGCGCGGCGGCCAGCCGTGGGCCCAGCCGCCAGGGAGTGACGCGATCCGACCCGGCACGCCCAGGACGACGATCAGCGACCCGACGACCAGCGCCACTCCGATCCGAGGGCGGCGCAGCAGAGCCGGCGCTGCGAACCCGACCGCGAGGCACAACGCACCCAGTACGGCGAGCGCGACCGTTCCCGATCCCCAACGCATGGATGGCGCCGGCAGGTCCGCTCCCCACTCGGCGACCCGGATGATCCATCCGACACACCACGCTGCCGCAGTGCCCGCCACTCGCCCCAGCGGCTCCCACACCAGCCCCATCAGCCCGCCGGCCAGCCCGAGCACCGTCGCCGGCCCGACGACCGGCGCGACCACCAGGTTGGCGAGCACGGCCACCAGGCTGACCTCGCCCGACAGCGCCGCGATGACCGGCGTGCACGCGAGCTGGGCGGCGAACGGGACCGCGATCGCCCCGGCCACCGGCGTCGGGAGCCACCGCCCGAGCGCTGCCTGCACCGGTGGCGACAGGACGACGATTCCGCCCGTCGCCAGCACCGACAATGCGAATCCGGCGGAGACCGCGAGTGCCGGCGTCACGAGCAGCAGCCCGGTCACGGCCACGCCGAGCGCCCGCAGCCCACGCCGGCACCCGTCGGTCCCGAGCGCGAACAGCCCCACCGTGCCCATCGCCGCGGCGCGCACGACGCTGGGCTCGGTGCGGGCGAGCAGGATGAAGCCGACGATCCCGAGCAACCCGACCAGGGTGAGCCAGCGCCCGCGGACCCCTGACGAGCGCGCGAGGAGGAGCGCGAACCCGACCACCAGGGTCAGGTTGGTGCCGCTCACGGCCGTGAGGTGGGTGAGCCCGGTCGTCCGGAAGTCCTGCTCAAGTCCTGCCGGCAGGCCGGCGTCGTCGCCAACGACCAGTGCCGGGACCAGCGCGCGTTGCGCCTCCGGCCGTCCGGCGACCGACGCGCGGATCGACGCGCGGACCGCGGCGGCGGCGCGCCACCACACGTCGGGCCCACGGATCCGCACGGGCGGGCGGGCGCCGACGACGAGCGCCGCAACCTCGCCCTCCTCCGCCGGTGCCATCCGGCCGACGAATCGCACCTCGGCACCGAGCGCGGCGCGGGACCAGGCCGGGTCACCGATGACGATGACACTTGCGCCGAGCCGGTAGGTCGCGCCGCGCGCGGTCGCCTCGTGCACCCGGAGCCGCACCACCACCTGGCTGCCCCACTGGCCGTCGACCAGCAACGGATCGGAGACCACGGTCCCGGTCAGCTCGGCGACCGCACGCTGCTCCGCGAGCTCGCGGAGTGGGCCGTGACCCACGACCTCGCTCCGCAGCAGGGCGCTGGTCACCACCCCGGCCGCGACCAGGGCGCATGCGGCAAGCAGGCGGGCGATGCGGGCGCGACGCTGCCTCGCCGCTGCAGCAGCCACCAGGACGAGCACGAACGGCAGCCAGAAGGCGTGTCCGCCGACGTCGTACGCCGCGATGCCGCCCAGCCACCCGACCGCGCCCACGACCGCCATCCGGAGGTCATGGGCGGGAGCCCGCTCCGGATCGACGTCGGTCCGCTGCCTCATGCCGCGAAACTAGAGAGCCACCCCGACGCTGCCCGGTCCGGCGCGGAACCGGCTGTGGACGAGCACGATGCCGGCAGTTCGCTGTGGACGGTAACGGGCCTGGTCCCGCTCCCCGAGCCAGCCAGACGAAACATCGAGGCTAGTGTCGCGCGTCGCTAGGGTGCCGGGGTGATGCGCTACTCCCCCGCCGAGCTCCTCCGGGGCGCCGCCGGTGCTCTCATCGGTATCGCAGTGGCCGGTGCGACCGCGAAGGTGGTGCCGGGTGGGGCGGAGGCCCTTCCGTTCATCGTCGCGCCGATGGGCGCCGCCGCCGTCCTGTTGTTCGCGGTGCCCGCAAGCCCGCTCGCACAGCCGTGGCCGGTCGTGGGCGGCAACATCATCTCCACGTTGGTCGGGCTCACCGCTCACTGGCTGGTCGACGACGTGCTCCTCGCCGGCGCGGTCGGCGTCGGCGCCGCGATCGGCGTGATGATGCTGCTGCGCTGCCTGCACCCACCCGGCGGGGCATGTGCGCTCCTCGCAGCCACCGCGACGCCGGCGATCGACGCACAGGGCATCGCGTTCGCGGCCCTGCCGGTCGCGGTCAACACCATCGCCCTGCTGCTCGTGGCGATCGCGGTCAACAACCTCACCGGTCGTCGCTACCCGCACCGCGCGCCCGCTGCGGCGGCCCCGGCCCCCGGCGCGGCCACCGAGCTCGCGCTCGGCACCGAGGACATCGAGTCCGCCATGGCTCGGCTGTCGCAGCGGCTCGACGTGCTGCCCGAAGACGTGATCGCACTGATCAGGGACGCCGAGGCGCACGCGCTGGACCGTCGGCTCGGGAGCGTGCCGGTCGAGCGGATCATGCACACCGACGTCACGGCGGTGCAGCCCTTCGAGTCGATCTTCCGGGCGCGCCACGTCATCGTGCAGCGGGAGGTCAAGACCCTTCCGGTCGTGGACGCCGAGCGTCACGTGATCGGGGTCGTGTCGATCATCGACCTGTTCACCCGCGATCTGGTCGAGCTCGAGCCGGTGGAGACGATCATGATCCGCGACGTCACCACGATCCCCGCGCAGACCCCCGTCGCCGACCTGGTGCCGGTGATGACGCAGGACGGCTTCAAGGTGGTGCCGGTGGTGGACGAGCAGGACCGGATGGTCGGGATCGTGACTCGCGGCGACCTGATTGCGGTCCTGCACCGTGCGCTGCTGGAGGACCATCCCGCCTGAAGGTCGTCAGACAGTGACGTACGGCGTCAGCTTGCCCAGCGTCGCTTCTCCGATCCCATCGACCTCCAGCAGCTCGTCGACACTCGTGTAGCCGCCGTGCTCGTCGCGCCACGCCAGAATCGCCAGCGCGGTGACCGGTCCGACGTCGGGCAGCGTCTCGAGCTCGGCCTGGGACGCGGTGTTGAGGTTGACCAGTGTCGTCGGGACCCCGGGCACCGAGGATCCGCTCGGCGCCAGCGGAACGGTCGGCTGCGGAGCGCCAACGACGATCTGCTCACCGTCCACCAGCACCCGCGCCAGGTTGAGAGACGCCAGGTCGACGCCCGAACGCTCACCGCCGGCGGCCTCCAGCGCGTCGACCACCCGGGCACCGGTGTCGAGCACGACGATGCCCGGGCGGCGTACCTTCCCCGTCACGTCGACGGTGACCGTGCCGGTCGTGCCCGCCGAGCCGGCACCGCTGCCGGGTGTCGGGACGACCAGTGGTTGCGCCGACGACGGTGGTGGCGTCGCAGCGGGTGCGACGGGCGCTGCCTGGTCACGTACGACCCACCAGGCGGTGAGCGCCACCGCAGCGGCCACGATCACCGCGAGGACAGCCAGCTGCGGCGCACCCAACCCGGGCAGGTCGGGCGCCCGTGACGCGGTCCACGCCGGCCGACGGCGGGACGCGTGTCGGCCCGGTCGCGGCACTGCCGGTGGATCGGGCGGATCGGGCGGATCCTGCGACTCCGATGGCACCACCGGGACCGGCTCCGGCGGGACCGCCCGCCGGGACGGCACCACCCGCGTGAAGTCGTCGGCAACCGGCGGCCACGGGGCGGCGTGCGGATCGGGGTCGGTCGCCCCCAGGTCGGCCGCCAGCTGCGCCAGCCGGCGGGAGGCCGCGTCGGCACGGTCGGCGCGCGACAGATCGGTGCCGGACGATCCACGGGTGCTGCGCATGCCGGCACGCTAGGCGCCGCCGCCGGCGCTCCCGGTCGGCCGGCAAGCGGCCTGTGGACGGCCGGCGCACGTGGCCCGGCTGTGGACGGTTGCCGGTGCGGCGGGCGCCGGTCAAAGCAGCGGGTCGAGCGGCGCGACGCAGATCGCCAGCATGCCGGGACCCACGTGCGCACCCAGCACCGCGCCCAGCTCCCCGCACCGGATCGGGCGCCACTCGAGCTGCTTCTCCAGCCGCTCAGCGAGGTTGGCCGTCAACACCTCGGCCCGCTCCGCGCTCGCGAGGTGGGCGACCGTCACGTCGACCTGCTGGTCACCCGCTGCGATGACCGCCAGCTCCTCCAGCCGGCTGATCGCCCGACCCGAGGTCCGCACCTTCTCGAGCGTCGTGATCACGCCGTTCTCGATGCCGAGGAGCGGCTTGACCGCCAGCGCCCCGCCGAGGACGGCGGCGGCGCCGCCGATGCGGCCGCCACGCCGGAGGTATTCGAGCGTGTCCACGTAGAACACCGAGGTGACCGCCGCCGCCCGCTGCCGCGCAGCCTCGGCCGCGTCCGCCCGGCTGCCGCCGTCGGCCAGTACGGCGGCAGCGGACTCGACCGCGTACCCCGTGCCGAACCCGACCTGCCGGGTGTCCACGCAGGTCACCCGCACCGGCGCGTGCCGCGCCGCCACCTGGGCCGATTCGAAGGTCCCGCTCACCTCGCTCGACAGGTGGACCGACAGGATCTCGCTCGCTCCCTCCTCCGCCAGCCGGCGGTAGAGGTCCGCGAACACGGCCGGCGCCGGCCGCGACGTGCTCACGGACCGCCTTTCGCGCAGGGCCGCGGCGACGCACGCCGGCGACGCCTCATCGGCGCCCTCGTCGTACGACACGTCGTCGATGACGACCTGGACCGGCACCACCGAGACCCGGCACTCCTCGGCGACCTCCGGGGGGAGGCTCGCGGTGGAGTCCGTGACGAGCGCGACCGTCATGCGGAGAGGCTAGTGCGGATCACCATCAGACGACGATGTTGACCAGCTTGGGAGCGCGCACGATCACCCGACGTACCTCGCGCCCGTCGATCGTGCGGACCACGTCCGGATCGGCCAACGCGGCCGCCTCCAGGTCGTCGTCGGAGACGTCCGGAGCCACCTCCAGCCGTGCCTTCACCTTCCCCTGGATCTGGACCACCGCGGTCACCGTGTCCTCGACCAGCAGCGCCTCGTCGACGACCGGCCAGGCCGCCTGGGCGACCGAGGGCTGGTGGCCCAGCCGCTCCCACATCTCCTCCGCCGTGTAGGGCGCGACCATCGAGAGCAGGATCGCGACCGTCTCGGCGGCCTCGCGCACCGCGGGATCGCCCGGACCGCAGCCGGTGTCGATCGCCTTGCGGGTCGCGTTGACCAGCTCCATCACCTTGGCGACCATCACGTTGAACCGGTAGCCGTCGACCAGCTTCTCGGCTTCGGCGACGGTCCGTGCCGTCACCTTGCGCAGGTCCACATCGCCGGTGGTGACATCGACACCGGGCTCCGACGACACGTCACCGGACAGCCGCCACGCCCGCTGCAGGAACCGCAGCGACCCGGCCGGCGACATGTCCGCCCAGTCGATGTTGTCCTCCGGCGGGCTCGCGAAGACCAGCGTCAGCCGCACCGCGTCGACGCCGAACTCCGACAGCTGGTCACCCAGGTCGATGCCGTTGCCCAGCGACTTGCTCATCTTGCGGCCGTTGTTGATGACCTTGCCCTGGGACAGGTACGCCGAGAACGGCTCGTCCCAGGTGATCATTCCCATGTCCCGCAGGGCCTTGGTGAAGAACCGCGCGTACAGCAGGTGCAGCACGGCGTGCTCGTCGCCGCCCAGGTAGAAGTCGACCGGCCCCCAGGCCTCGGCCAGTGCGGGGTCGAACGCAACGGTGTCGTCGTTCGGCGACAGGAAGCGGAAGAAGTACCACGACGAGTCGACGAACGTGTCCATCGTGTCGGTGTCGCGCTGCCCCGGGCCCCCGCACGACGGGCAGGGGACGTTGACCCAGTCGGTCGCCCCGCCCAACGGGGAGACGCCCTTCGGCTTCAGGTCGGCGCCGCGCAGCTCGGGGAGCACGACGGGCAGCTGGTCCTCCGGGACCGCCACCTCGCCGCAGTCCGGGCAGTGGATGATCGGGATCGGGGCGCCCCAGTAGCGCTGGCGGGACAGCAGCCAGTCGCGCAGCCGGAAGTTCACCGTGGCGGCGCCGTGACCGATCTCGGTCAGGTGCGCGATGGTCGCGGCCTTGGCCTCGGCGACCGGCAGCCCGTTGATGTCGAGGCTGGACTCGGTGGCCGCAGCGGGCGAATTGATGGCCGGTCCCTCACCGGAGTAGGCCTCTCCCTCCCAGTCGACCGGTGGCTCTGTGGTGCGGATGATCGGCAGGTCGAAGGTGGTGGCGAACTCCCAGTCGCGCTGGTCGCCGCCGGGAACGCCCATCACCGCACCGGTGCCGTAATCGGCCAGGACGTAGTCGGTGGCCCACACCGGGATCGCCTCGCCGGTCAGCGGGTTGGTGGCGTTCACGCCCAGGAACACACCGGTCTTGGGCCGGTCGGTGGCCAGCCGGTCGATGTCGCTGGCCTTCCGGATCTCGTCGCGGTAGGCCTCGAACTCAGCCCGCTGCTCGTCGGTGACCAGCTCGTCCGCGAGCTTCGCGTCGACGGCGACCACCATGAACGTCGTACCGAACAAGGTGTCGGGCCGGGTCGTGAAGACCGTGATCGGCTCGTGTCCTGCTACCTCGAAGGACACGTGAGCACCCTCGGATCGGCCGATCCAGTTGCGCTGGGCGTTGGCGACCTTGCCGATCCAGGAGTCCTGCAGGTCGTCCAGGTAGTCGATCATCTCCTGCGCGTAGTGCGTGGTCCTGAAATACCACTGCGTCAGTTCCTTCTTGGTGACCACGGCGCCGCACCGCTCGCAGGTGCCGTCGGCCAGCACCTGCTCGTTGGCCAGCACCGTCTGGTCGCTGGGGCACCAGTTGACCGGGCTGTTCTTCCGGTAGGCCAACCCCTGCTCGCGCAGCTTCAGGAACAGCCACTGGGTCCAGCGGTAGTACTCCGGGTCGGAGGTGTGCAGCCGGCGCGACCAGTCGAAGCTCAGTCCGTAGCGCTTCATCGACGTCAGCTGCGTCTCGATGTTGGCGTAGGTGTACGTCGCGGGGTACTCGTTGTTGCGGATCGCCGCGTTCTCCGCGGGCAGGCCGAAGGAGTCCCAGCCCATCGGGTTCAGGACCTCGTAGCCGCGGAACCTCCAGTAACGCGCGAGCACGTCGTGCAGAGCGAACACCTCGGCGTGCCCCATGTGCAGGTCGCCGCTGGGGTAGGGGAACATCGTCAGCGCGTAGCGCTTCTCCCGGGCACCGGACACGACGGCGTCGTCGTCGGCGCGGAACGGGTCGATCTTGTCCCAGACCGGCAGCCACTTCGCCTCGACGGCATGGACGTCGTACGACGACGTGGTCTCTGGGTTCGCTTGCTCGCTCATGGTTCTCTCTCGGTGCTCGTGGGTGGGGCGACCTGCTCCTGAGTGGCCCAGACACAAGAAAGCCCCTCACGCAGGGAGGGGCGGCCGCATCGACCCGTCTGGATCGTCGACGCGGCTAGGTAAGAAGCAGGTTCTTCCGCACGAAACCCATGTTACCGCGAAGGCGTCGGCGGCACCGACTGGAAGTGAACTGGCCGCGCGACTAGGCCAGGTCGGCCGCGGTCTTGCCCTTGAGGTCCTTGCGCAGGATCTTGCCGGAGGCCGACTTCGGGATGACCGGGATGAAGTCGACAAGCCGCACCTTCTTGTGCGGCGCGACCTTGTCGCCGACGTACGCCATCACCTCGTCGGCCGTCAGAGACTCGCCCTCCTGCAGCACGACGAACGCGTGCGGGATCTCGCCGGCCTCCTCGTCGGGGTGGGGTACGACGGCCGCATCGGCGATCGCGGGGTGGGTCAGGAGCACGGCCTCGAGCTCGGCCGGCGGCACCTGGTAGCCCTTGTACTTGATCAGCTCCTTGAGCCGGTCGACGACGTAGACCTCGCCCTCCGGCCCGACCTCGACGATGTCGCCGGTGTGCAGGTAGCCATCCTCGTCGATGGTCTCGCGGGTCGCCTCGTCGTTGCCGAGGTAGCCGACCATCACGCCGGGCCCGTTGACCCACAGCTCGCCGGGAGCCGTGCGGCCGCCGGGGACCGCGTCGATCTCCTCGCCCGTGCCGGGATCGATGACCTTGAACTCGACGTTGGCGACGGCCAGGCCGACGGAGCCGATCGACAGGTCGTCGCGGTCGATCGGCAGTGCGTGCGAGACCGGGCTGAGCTCGGTCATGCCGTAGCCCTGGAGCATCCCGCAGCCGAGCCGGGCCTTGACCGCCTCGCCGAGCGCCTCGTCGAGGGGCGCGGCGCCGCTGAGGACCGCGCGCACGCTGGAGGTGTCGATGTTGTCGACGGCGGGGTGCTTCGCGAGCGCGACCGCCATCGGCGGGGCGATGTAGAGGAACGTGATCCGCTGCTCCTCGATCAGTCGGAGGAAGGCGTCGAGGTCGAAGCGCGGCATCGTCACGAGCTTGGCGCGCACCTTGAGCGAGATGCTCATGATCACGTTCATCCCGTAGATGTGGAAGAACGGCAGCACCGCGAGGACGACGTCGTCCGCCTCTTCGCTGATGACCGACATCGACTGCTCTGCGTTGGCCACCAGGTTGCGGTGGGTGAGCATGACGCCCTTGGCCTTGCCCGTCGTGCCCGATGAGTACGGGAGCACGGCGAGGTGCGTCGCCGGGTCGATCGACACCTCGGGTGCCGCCGCCCCCTCCGACAGCAGGTCCATCATCGACTCGTGGCCCTCGGCTCCGTCGAGCACGATCACCTGCTCGGCACCGAGACCGACCTCGGCGCAGCCGGCGAGCGCGCCCGGCAGCAACAGCGAGACGGTGACGTAACGGAGCGCGCCCGAGTCGCGGAGCTGGTTGGCGATCTCGGGCGGGGTGTAGAGCGAGTTGATGGTGGTGGCGGTCGCTCCGGCTCGCAGAATGCCGTGGAACGCGATGATGAACGCCGCGGTGTTGGGACAGTGCAGCGCGACCACGTCGCCGGGCTTGACGCCACGCGCTGCCAGCGCTCCGGCGAACGCGTCGATCCGGGCGCGCAGGTCGCCGTACGTCGTCTCCGTGCCGGTCGCGGAGTCGAAGACTGCGCTCCGACCGAGGTCGTCTTCGGTCAGTCCCGCGAAGAGGTAGTCGTAGACGCTGACGTCGGGGATCTCGACGTCGGCGAAGGGGCTCTTGAACGGCACGGCAGTGTCCTCTCGGGAAATCACGGATCTACGTGCATCGAACCGTAGCGCCTCGCAAAGTCCTCCGAACTGTGCCCACGACTAGTCATATCGGACGGTCTTGTGCGCGCCGAACGGGCAGACCTCGACCCTGGACGGTGGATTGTCGCCCATCGGGCGGCGCGGAGAGGTCAGCAATGGGCAGAGTGAGGCTGTGGCTGGGCAACAACCGATCCGGGTGTATCTCGCTGCGCAGTACGACATCGTGCGCAGCGGGCTGTCCAGCCTGCTCGAGGCCGAGCTCGACATGGAGGTCGTCGGTCAGTCCGGCTTCGCCCTGGTGGCCCTCCCCGAGATCCTCGACCGCCGTCCGGACGTCGCCGTACTCGACGCGCGGCTGCCCGACGGCAGCGGGCTCGGCCTCTGCCGGGCGATGCGCGCGGAGAACCCCAGCATCCGCGGCCTGATCCTCGCCGGTCGTCGCGACGACGACGCCGTCGCGACGGCGATGCTCGCCGGCGCGGCCGGCTACATGCTCGAGCAGATCCCCGCCAGCTCGCTCGTCAACGGGATCCGGCTCGTCGCCAGCGGGCACTCGGTGGTCGACTGGTCGGTTCCGGCGAGCGTCGTCGAGCACGTGGCGCTCCACAAGCGGTCGATCCAGGTGATCGCCGAGCTCACGCCACAGCAGCGCAAGATCCTGTTCCTGATCGCCGAGGGGCTCACCAACCGCGAGATCGCCGAGCGGCTCTTCCTCGCGGAGAAGACGGTCAAGAACCACGTGACAGCCGTGCTCGCAAGGCTCGGCGTCGCGCACCGCACCCAGGCCGCGATGATGGCCGCGACGTGGACGCGCGCCGAGTCGGTGACCAAGACGTACGGCGGACCCGCTCACTAGGCACTAGGCGGTGGAGCCGCGCTCGCGCTCGGCCTGCCGCTGGGAGCGCTCGGAGACCCGGGTGAACCGCACCATCATCGATGCCGACGGCGTGACCAGCCCGTTGACGTAGGTGGAGAGCCGGGGCGCGGAGGTGCCGCACAGTGCCGCGAACCGGCGTTGGCTGAGCCCGCTGACCGCCACTAGCCGTCGTATCTCGCGGGCGACCAGCTGCCGGTCGCGTTGCTCCGACAGGTCACGGTAGTGCTTGACCAGATCGTCGAGGGCGGTGGCGAGCTCCGGCCGGCCGCTGTCCACCAACAACCCGTGCAGCTCCGCCGGGTACGGAGCCCACGGGTTGGCGGCGACGATCGCGATCTGACCCCGCCAACCGACAACCCCGCCGTTGTCCGCGCACCTGGCGACGTCCTCGACAGTGGTGAGCTTGGGACCGGGAGCGTCCGGGTCGACGTCCGTCACGACCAGCCAGAAACCACTGCGGTAGCAGCGACCACCGATCTCGCGTGCCTTCGCGGGGTCGATGCCGCTCGCCACCAGGCCCTCGACGATCTCGGCAGTACGCGCGACCTGCCACGCGAACAGGGTGGCCATGGGCTTGGTCGGCCCCGTCCCGAGCAAGCCGTCGATCCTGGACTGGACGGACGCCACCGGGCCGTGGCCGTAGCGCTTCACCAGGCGGCCGAGCGTCAGGAAGTCGACCGGCTCCGCGAAGTCGACGACCGCGACCAGGTTGGCCGTGACGGCGACCGTCATCGGCCAGCCGGATTCGCCGACGATCTCGGCCGCGAACCCGGGGAACTGCTCCCACCCGACGAGCGACCGCTCCGCACCGGCCCGGCTCGCGCGGTCGAGGAGATCAAGAGTCGCGGCATGGGCGAGCCGGTGGCTCGGGTCGGCGTCCTGGGCGATAGCCGCCCGCAGCGCCGCGAGCCCGGCGACCGTGTCCATGCTTCACCGCCTCCACTTCGCACCGTCCCGGAAGTTCTCGGAACGGATACCAAGATAGTGGTCCACCCCAGGTCGGACCGGCGTACCTTTGAAACGACGCTCGAAGGAGGTGCCCATGCTCCGGGTCGCTCGCTTCGCGCTCTTCGTCATCTTCGTCCTGCTGGTCTCGGCGGGTGGTTGTGACGACGAGCAGCCACGCTCCCAGCAGCCCAGGTCCTCGACCGCAGACACGTCAACTGCACCCACCACGTCGGCCACCACTGCCGAGACCACGACTCCGCCGGCCACGCCGACGGTGACACCGACCGACCGCCTCTCCGGGGTTGCGACGCGGACCGGTGTGACGATCATGGTGGACGGCAAACCGATCGACGCGGCGGGCCTCCGGGCAATCGGTTGGAACAGCGTCGACGCCCTGCTCGGAGAGGCCCGCTGGTCCGACCCGGCCCTCGGCAACATCTCGGTGACGTGGGAGGTTCCCGACGAACGAGCCGTCGCCTTCTTGGACGTGTCGTTCTGGGGAGAGGTGACCGGGCAGAACCTCGCGATGAACCCGTCGATGGCCACCTCGGTGTTCACCGGCGGGCCGTTGGAAGCCGCCGCGCACTCGATCGGCGGGACCAAGGCGGAGACCCCGACCCAACGACTTCGCGTCCAGGTCCCCGAGCAGCCGGCCGGCACGGTGGCGACGGTGTCGATCAACCTCGGGTTCCCGGTGCCCGTGCTGATCACCTACAGCTACACCTACCTGTGAGTCCCGCCGCCCTCGTTGCGACGGACGACTACCGTTCGCACATGGCACACCAGATGAGGGTCCGACGCGCGTTCGCCCGCGGCGCACTGCGCGTGACGAGATGGCGTCTCGTCGGCGATGTGCCGCGCAAGGGCATCCTCATCGGCGCACCCCACACGTCCCGGTGGGACTGGGTGGCCATGCTGCTCATCGCGTGGAGCAACAGCGCCCGTCCGCAGGTGCTGATCAAGCACACCTACTTCCGGGGACCGCTCAGCTGGATCCTGCGCACGACCGGTGGCATCCCCCTCGATCGGGAGAATCCCGGAGCGACCATCCGCGCACTGCTCAAGGACGCCGAGGGGCACGAATCGTTCCTCTTGGTGATCGCTCCCGAAGCCACCAGGGGAAAGGCCGAGTACTGGAAGCCGGGCTTCTACCGGATCTCCGGGCAGACCGACCTGCCCATTTGCCTGGGCTTCATCGACGGCACGACGCGGACGCTCGGCATGGGCCCGTCGTTCAGCCCCTCCGGTGACGTCGTCGCCGACATGGACCTGGTCCGCGCGTTCTACGCCGACAAGAAGGGCATCAATCCGGAGCGCTGGTCCGAGCCGCGCCTCCGCGAAGAGTCCAAGCGCTCGAGCTGAGCGCTTGGACATCGGCAAATCTCGGGTGGAGCTGAGGGGACTCGAACCCCTGACCCTCTGCATGCCATGCAGATGCGCTACCAGCTGCGCCACAGCCCCGTGATGTTGCCTGAGCAACGCGGAGAACCTTACCGAACCGGTCGACGTGGATGAAATCGAGGTCTCGATACGCCCTCGCCTCGCGGCTCGGGCTATTCGACCACCGAGAACGCGGTGCGGTTGTACGCCGCGAGCGCCCACCGGCCGGTCGGCCGCTCCACCAGCTCGACCCAGCCACAGTTGGCGAGCGCGCGGAAGTCGGAGGCCCAGTCGATCGGCCAGCCCAGCCAGTGCGCCATCGCCGTCCGGATCGCGGCCCCGTGCGCGACGATCAGCGCGGTCTCGCCGGCGTCGAGCACGGCGACAGTCTCCTTCAGCACGGCGGTGAACCGCTCGGCCACCTGGGCCTGGGTCTCGGCGCCGGGGATGTCGTCCCAGTCGCCGGCGCGGAAGCGGGCGTACTCGACGGGGTCGAGGGCGGCGTACTCGTCGTGCGTGAGGCCCTGCCGCTCCCCCAGGTAGCACTCCCGCAGCCGCTCGTCGTACGACGCGACAAGGCCGGTCGCCCGCGCGACGTACTCCGTCGTCTGCCGCGCCCGCTGGAGGTCGGACGAGAGCAGCACGTCCGGCGCCAGGGACGCGACCACCGGAGCCACCGCGCGCGCCTGCGCGTGGCCGGTCTCGTCGAGTGCCGGGTCCAGGTGTCCCTGGATCCGCTGACTGGCGTTCCACTCGGTGCGGCCGTGCCGCAGCAGCACGAGGCGCCGCTCGGCGAACGTCCCGATACGCGGTCGCTCGTCCCTCACGACCGCTACTCGACGACCGAGCCGCGGGGCCCGTGGACCTCGGCCGGGAGCTCGATGATCGGGCAGTCGCGCCAGAGCCGCTCGAGGGCGTAGAACTGCCGCTCCTCGCTGTGCTGGACGTGCACCACGATCTCGCCGTAGTCGATGAGCACCCAGCGCCCGTCGCGCTCGCCCTCGCGGCGGATCGGTTTGGCGCCGATATCGCGCAGCTTGGCCTCGATCTCGTCGACGATCGCCTTGACCTGCCGGTCGTTGGCGCCGCTGGCGAGCAGGAAGGCGTCGGTGATGGCGAGCTGCTCGCTCACGTCGAAGGCGAGGAGGTCGGTGGCGAGCTTGTCGGCGGCGGCGGCGGCCGCCGCGTGCACCAGCTCGACGGCGTGCGCGGTCGCGGTCACGTGGCTCCCAGATCTGTGTGCGGTGTCTTCGGGGGGTCCACGGGGGGCGGAGCCCCCCGTGTGTCGGGGTAGAGGCCGTGCTTGGTGATGTATTGCACGACCCCGTCGGGGACGAGGTACCAGATCGGCTGCCCCGCCGCCTGCCGCTGACGGCAGTCGGTGGAGGAGATCGCGAGCGCCGGCACCTCCAACATCGTGACACGCTCGGCCGGGATCGCCGAAAGCGTCGCGGGGTCCATCTCGGACCCGGGCCGGGTGCAGCCGACGAAGTGGGCGAGCTCGAACAGCTCGTCGGCGTCGCGCCAGCTGAAGATGTCGGTGAGCGCGTCGGCACCGGTGATGAAGAACAGGTCCGCGTCCGGACGCGCGGCGCGGACGTCGCGCAGCGTGTCCTTGGTGTACGTCGGCCCGCCGCGGTCGATGTCGACCCGGCTGACCGTGAACCGCGGGTTCGCGGCCGTCGCAATCACGGTCATCAGGTAGCGGTGCTCGGCGGGTGAGACGACGCGGTCGCTCTTCTGCCACGGCTCGCCGGTGGGGACGAAGACGACCTCATCGAGGTCGAACCAGCCCTGGACCTCCGACGCCGCCACCAGGTGGCCGTGGTGGATGGGATCGAAGGTGCCGCCCATCACCCCGACCCGGGCACGCCGAGCGGGGTCCGTCATGGAATGACCGTGGGACTCAGCTGTGGTCCCGGCCGCCGCCGAAGGCCACCAGCGCGCCCAGCAGGAGGAGCAGGATGAGCAGCGTGCCGCCACCGATGAACCACGGGTTCACGGCGGGTTCGCCGTGCTCCTCCGCGGCCTGGAGTACGGCGAGAGCGGTCTGGCTGATCTGCATAGGCGGGATGTTATCGGACTCAGTGGATCGCGAAGTCGACGCCTAGGAAGAGGGTGGTGAACCGCACGGTGCGACCGAGGAAGACGGTCGGGACGAACACCCACATCGGCATCTTCA
Organism: uncultured Actinomycetota bacterium; assembly: GCA_963795115.1. Classification (GTDB taxonomy): domain Bacteria; phylum Actinomycetota; class Actinomycetes; order Propionibacteriales; family Nocardioidaceae; genus Nocardioides. The sequence goes on along the minus strand of CAWCGH010000004.1, from coordinate 16,750 downwards.
GCAGGCCGCCGACGGCCGCCATGACCAGCAGCGGCGGGATCCCCACCGACGCGGCGACGAACATGATGCCGGCGGCATACCAGGGACGCCCCTGCATCCGGGTGACCCACTTCTCGTACCCGGCCCGGACCTTCGGGTTGGAGAGCTTCTTCTGCGCCCACTTCGAGTCGATGCCGCGGCGGGCGGCCTCGTACCAGATGATTTTGCCGATCGTTGCTCCCGCACCGGCGGCGAGGCCGAGCGAGATCGCCGTCGGCACGCCGCCCGACGCGGCGCCGGCGCCGAGGATGTAGGCCTCCATCGGGAGGAACGGGAGCAGAGCCGACGCGATGCTGAAAGCGAACGTCGTCAGCCACAGGATCATGCCGCCGGGACCCTCTCCGGGACCGGCAGTCCGAGCTGGAGGAGCCATCGCAGTGACACGAGCTTGAGCACCAGCAGGCCGATCGCGATGATCAGGCCGAGCCACCACCAGCCGGTGGCGAGCAGCAGCACTGCGAACAGACCGGAGTTGGCCGCCTTGCCCAGCCGGGACCAGTTCCACAGGTAGATCCGGCGATCCACCACGTAGAAGTAGTTGGGGCTGCGGATCGGCCAGGCGAGGTAGGCCAGGGACAGGAACATGTCGATGACCATGAACTCGAAGAGGTAGACCGCGATCGGGATCCCGATCAGCTCCATCGGCTCGTCGCTGAAGAAGAACGGTTCCGGCTGCAGCCAGGCGAGCCCGACGTAGAAGGCGCCGCAGCTGAGCCGGTCGCTGACCATGTCGATGAGCCCGCCGATCCGGGTCTCGCAGTCGAACCGGCGCGCCCACTCCCCGTCGAGCGTGTCACCCACCCAATAGACGACGAGCCCGGTCACCAGCAGGGTCAGGCTCTCGTCGTACGCCCCCCACATGCTGAGCACGAGCGTCGCGATCGTGCGGACGAACGTGATCACGGTCGCTCCGGTCAGGAGGCGCTCCGTCGACGCATCGGCATAGATCCGGTCGGACGCCCCTGCCATGCGGCGAAACCTACCGTGTGGCCACGTAATAACTGTTGAACGGGTCGGTCTCGATCTCGTGGACGTCGACGTGGGCGAAGCCGGCGTCGCCGAGCATCTGCAGCGCGGTCTGTCGTCCCCACACGGCCCCGAGGCCGTCGCCGCCCTGCGCCAGCGACACGGTCATGCAGTGCATCATCGAGACGGTGTAGAGGAACGTCCCGCCCGGGTGCTCGAGGTTCTCGTGGACGTGGCTGGAAGCCTGGATGTCGACCATGAGGAAGGTGCCACCAGGCTTCAGAGCGGCCGCGATGTTGGCGAGCACGCGGGCCGGGTGGGCCTGGTCGTGGATCGCGTCGAAGGCGGTGACCACGTCGTACTCCTCCTGGGCGTCGATCTCGGCCACGTCGCGGACAACGAACTCGGTGTTGCTCAGCCCCCACCCGGCCGCCTCCTCGCGCGCGGCCTCGATCGCCTCGACGGAGAAGTCGTACCCGACGAACCGGCTGCTCGGGAACGCGCGGGCCAGCAAGTTGACGGCGTGACCCGAGCCGCAGCCGATGTCCGCGAAGGTCGCGCCCGCCTTCAGCGTCTCCCGCAGTCCGGGGACGAGGGGCACCACCAGATCGATGAGGCCGGCGTCGTGCATCGCGGTGCTGTCCTCGGCCATCAGGTCGTGAAATCGCGGGAACGCCTCGTAGCCCACCCCGCCGCCGGTGGTGAAGCAGTCGACGACCTGCGACTCGACCTCGGCCAGCAATGGGATGAACTGCAGGAAGCGCGCCACGTTCCCCGGCCCGGCAGCGGTGGTCAGGCTGGCAGCGTGCTCGGCAGGCAGCCAGTACGACGCGGTGACGGGGTCGTGCTCGACGACGCGAGCGGCGGTCACGCCGCCCAGCCACTCGCGGACGTAGCGCTCGTCCAAGCCCGCGGCAGCCGCGATCTCGACGCTGGTCGATGGCGGGAGGGTGGACATGGTGTCGAACAGGCCCACCTGGTGGCCGACGCTCACCAGCAGGCACAGCGCGGAGCTGTTGAAGACGCCGAACATCCGCTCGGCGAACTCTTCGGCTGCAGCGGTGTCGACGGTTGAGAACTGGTCCTCGGAGGTGATGGTCATGACGGTCTCCCGGGTTCGGCGAGTAGGTGTCACGAACGCTAGGAACGGAGCAGGTGCGACCGCTTCGGGAGAACGATGCAACTCCCGTCCTCAGGCCTGCATGGTTCGGTGCACCCAGGCCGCGGCCGCGGTGCGCGAGGAGACATCGATTTTGGCGAACACGTTGGCCAGGTGCCGGGCGACGGTCTTCTCGCTGATGACCAGCCGCGCCGCGACCTCCCGGTTCGACAAGCCCTCCGCCACCGCGCTCAGGATCTCCCACTCGCGGGCGGTCAGCCCGCCCGGGAGGTCAGCCGGCTGCGCAGCAGGTTCCGGCTGGAGTGCGCGCCCCAGCAGGGTCCGGGCGACGCCCTCGTCGTAAGTCGCCCCCATCCCCCGCCACGCCGTCAGCGCGGAGCGCAGCGGACCCACCGCGGCGGCGGGAGACCCGCGGCCGATGAGGACGGCGCCGCGGGCCGTGTCGGCCCACGCCCGGAAACCGGCCGAGCCGTAGGTCTCGGCGATCGACTCCAGGTCGTCCGTCGCGGCCTCGGCCGTGGCGTAGTCCCGCCGCGCGCAGGCGATGTCCACCTGGGCGGTGAGCAGCCGGACCCTCCGGAACGGATCGCCCTGCTCGGCAAGGGCGCTGCGGATCGACGCGTCCGCGTCGTCGAGCCGGTCCTCGAGGAGCAGGAGCAGCGACCGGCCGGGCTCGGGGTACGGCCGAGCGTCGCTGCGGCGTCGTACGACGCGCGCGCGTCGGCCAGGTCTCCCCGCAGCCGCCGGGCCTCGCCGATCTCGTAGTGCCCCTCGGCGACGACCTCGATGTTGAGGTCGGCGAGCTCCGCGCAGGCTGCGGCCGCGGCCGCCTCCGCGGCGTCGAGGTCGCCCTGCGCCCGCATCAGCTGCGCCCGGTGCACCCGGCAGATCCCGGTGAACATGACCGCGCTGGACGCCAGGTCGCACCACCGCTCGGTGACCTCGGTCCACCGGCGGGCCCGCGCCACATCGCCCAGGTCCGTGCAGAGCGCGATCATCTGGCAGTAGAGGTTGCCCGACTCCCCCGGTCCGATCCGGCCCGCCAGGACCGGCAGCATCGCCTCGTCCAGCAGCTCCCACCCGCGGGCCGGTTCGCCTCCACGGATCGCGATGATGCCTTGGAGCGCCAGGCCGAAGCAACCCAGCATGGGTGCCGCGAGTTCGGTGCCCAGCCGTTGCAGCTCGGCCGCCCCCGAGAGTGCACCGTCGACGTCACCGGCATCGAACCGACCCTGGGAGTCCATCCAGAGCAGGTATCCCTGGGCGACGCTCGGCTCCTGTCCGTCGAGCAGGCGGCGAGCCCGGCTCAGCCATCCTGACCCGACCTCGGGCTCACCGCGCATCATCCAGTGGAAGCCGGTCTCGAGCGCCACCATCGCGGCCCGGTCGACCTGACCCTCCGCGAGGAAGCGCTCGTGGCACTCCTCGCAGATCTGGATCGTCTCGCGGATCAGGCCCAGCCACCACGCCGCGTCACTGAGTGCGTAGAGACCCGCGCTGTCCAGGGCCCCAGCGCGTCGCAGTTCGGCGAGCCCGTCGTACGCCGTCGCGAAGTCGCGTCGGTCGAGGGCCTCGAGTGCCCGACCGAGCGGGTTCGACTCCGCGGCCATGCGACCAACGTAGTCAGCCTTCGGGCGGGATGTTCTGGTTCATCGCGAAGACATTGTCGGGATCCCAGCGATGCTTCAGCCCGACGAGCCGCTCGTACTTCGCCGCACCGAAGGTAGACCGGACCCGGTTGTTGTCGATTTCGCTCAAGAAGTTGAGTGCGATGCCGGCCATCGTCCAGGGGCGAAGAGCCTCCGCTGACGACCGAGCCCAGGCGATGTTGGGCGCGTCGTCGAGACCAGCCCAGCTGGCGTAGCAGTGGAACTGCCACTCGGCGGCGCGCCCGGACATCGCAGTCGCGTCCTCGGCAACATCGCCGATCGCGCCTCCTGCGCGACCCAGTACGACGACGCTGGTCGGTGATGCCGCGTGCGACGCGCAGGCGACGAGAGCATCGAGCGCCTCATCGGGTGCGTCGGGAAGCAACTCGGACCGCCAATAGTTCCTTCGTCCCGGCGGGTTGCCGGGGTCGGTGATCGCCTGGAAGTCAAGGTAGGTCGTCGGACCGACCAGGTCGGCCGCCGGGTCACCGACCTGCTTGAGCGGCGCGAGCGCCTCGGCGCCTTCGGCGACACTGCCGACGTAGCCGACGACGACGGCGATCGCCGGTGCTCCCTGCAGGTCGGGGGGGACGAAAGGGGCAGGTGGAGCGTGCATGAAGATCGCGCCTCCACAGACCTCGCGCGGCGCATCACGGAGGAAGTCGCGCAGTCGGCGGAGAACCTCCGGCGCTTGGGTGCGCGGGTACAACAGCATGCCGCCGTACATCTCCGGCGCTACGGGATGCAGCTGCAAGGTGAACTCCGTGACGACGCCGAAGTTCCCTCCGCCGCCTCGAAGTCCCCACAGCAGCTCCGCGTTCTCGGACTCACTCACCGCGATCGTCTCGCCGTCGGCGGTCACTACCTCGGCCGCGATCAGGTTGTCCGCAGCCAGGCCACACAGACGCTCCAGCCACCCGCTGCCACTGCCCAGCACGAAACCTGCGACTCCGGTGGTGGTCATCCGACCGCCGGTCGTCGCGAGCCCGTGAGCCTGCGTCGCCCGGTCGAGCTCCCCCCACACGACGCCGGGCTGCACCCGCGCCAGCCGTGTCGCCGGATCGACATCGATCGCCTTCATCGGACCCAGGTCCAGGAGCAGGCCGCCCTCGACGGTTGAATAGCCGGCGACGGAGTGCCCGCCGCCGCGGATCGCGAGGGTCAACCCGTTGGCCCGGGCGTAGCCGATCGCACAGGCCACATCGGCGGACCCGGACGCCCGGGCGATCACCGCCGGTCGGCGGTCGAACATCGCGTTGAACGCTAACCGAGCGTCGTCGTAGGAGGCACCGTCGGCTGCGGTGAGAATCTCACCGGCGAAACCTGCGCGCAGCGGGGCGAGGTCGAGCCCGACTGAAGGGGAGCTGGTCTGCGTCATGGGGAGAGCGTGCTCCCGCCGACGATCGCTTGTCAGTGCTGCGCGTCACTGGTGCTCTCCGGTCGCTGCCGCCAGCGCCTCGAGGTCGTGTACGACGAACCTGCCCGTCCTGCTGGCTGATGACCCCGTCTGCCAGCAGCGGGCTGAGCGCGCGGTTGACGTTCTCCCGTGACGCGGCCACCAGTGCACCCAACGTCCGTTGCGAGAGCTCGAGCCGGATCCTGGTGCCGTCCGGCACCGGCTCCCCGAACTCGTCGACCAGCGCGAGGAGGGTCCGCGCCGCCCGCCGCCTGATGTCGTCGAAGGCCATCCCGGTGAACGAATGCGCTGCCCGCACCGTGAGCCCGGCGATCCGCTCGAGCATCCGCTCCATCGACCGGGGCTGCCGGGGCAGGAACTCGAGCAACGGCCGGCGGTGCAGGAGCAGGCACCGGCTCTGCGCCATCGCGGTCAGATTGACCTGACGGACCCGGCTCGGGTGGAACAGGCCGACCTCGCCCGTGGTGTCGACGGCCGAGTTGATGGTCACGATCACCTCCACGCCGTCACGGCTCATTCGGTGTGACTTCAAGGTTCCCTCCGCAACGATGACGAGGGTCTCGGCCGCGTCGCCTTCCAGCCACACCGACTGGCCAGCCGCGTACGGTCGCTCGATCAGGTGCGGAACCAGCTCCTCGACATCACTCGTCGTGAGGTCGCCGAAGATCGCGGTCTGCAAGAGGATCGATGCCGCGTCCATGAGCCGGATCTCAGCGGATGTGGCCGTCGCCGATGACGACGTACTTCGTCGATGTCATCTCGGTCAGCCCCATCGGCCCGCGGGCGTGCAGCTTCTGGGTGCTGATGCCGATCTCAGCGCCGAAGCCGAACTCGCCGCCGTCGGTGAACCGGGTCGACGCGTTGACCAGCACCGCCGCCGAGTCGACCTCGGCGACGAACCGTCGGGCGGCGCCCTGGTCCTCGGTGACGATCGCGTCGGAGTGCTGGCTCGACCAGCGCCGGATGTGCTCGAGGGCAGCATCGAGGTCGGGTACGACGCGGGCGGCGATGTCGAGCGAGAGGTACTCCGTCGCCCAGTCGTCGTCGGTGGCCGCGACCACGTCGTCGTACGCCGCGAACGACTCGTCGCCGTGCAGCGTGACGCCGGCCACCTGCAGCGCCGCGACCACGCGGGGCAGGAAGGCCCCCGCGACCGCCTCGTGGACCAGCAGCGACTCGGCCGCGTTGCAGACGCTGGTCCGGTGGGTCTTGGAGTTGAGCACGATCGCCAGCGCGCGGTCGAGATCGGCCGCCGCGTCGACGTAGACGTGGCAGTTGCCGACGCCGGTCTCGATCACGGGGACCGTCGACTCCTCGACGACGGAGCGGATCAGACCGGCGCCACCACGCGGGATCAGGACGTCGACGTGACCGCGGGCTCGCATCAGTGCCTTGACGCTCTCGTGGGTGTCGCCCGGCACCAGCTGGACGACGTCGGCCGGGAGGCCGGCGGTCGTGACGGCATCGCGGAGCACGTCGACGATCGCTGCGTTGCTGGACCGCGCGCTCGAGCTGCCGCGCAGCAGCACCGCGTTGCCGGACTTGAGGCAGATACCGGCGGCGTCCGCAGTCACGTTCGGGCGGGCTTCGTAGATCATCCCGACCACGCCGAACGGGACCCGCACCTGCCGGAGCTCGAGCCCGTTGGCGAGCACGCTGCCGCGCACGACCTCGCCGACCGGATCCGGGAGTCCGGCGACGTCCCGCAGTCCCTGGGCCATGCCGGCGATCCGGTCCGGCGTGAGCCGCAGCCGATCGATGATGTTGACCGGCGTACCGCCGTCGTCGGCGCGCCGGACGTCGTCGTCGTTGGCCGCCAGGATTTCCGTCTCACGCTCCTGAAGCGCATCGGCCATCGCCGTCAGCGCGGCGTCCTTGGTGGCCCGGGTGGCGAGGGCGAGGTCCCGGCCGGCGACTCGCGCGCGCCGAGCTACGCCGATCACGTCCTCGGTGATGCTCACCTGTGAAAGGTTAGTGCCGCTCGGACGCAACCGTCCGAGCGTCTCGGGCGTCTACCAGTTGAGGAGCGCGCCTGCGCCCCGCCCACAGTCCTGCACAGGATGCCTGCTCGAGGAGGAGTTCGTGATCCACCACCTGTCCCCCCGCCGGAAGCGATGGGGCTTTGCCGCCCTCGCGGCCGCCGTACTCGGCACGTCGCTCATCGCAGCCACCGCCACCAACCCGGCGGCCGGCGCCGAGCCCACGAACCCGACGATCGAGCTCGTCGCTCCGGACAAGGTGACGGCGTACACCTACGGCGGCGGCGTCTACTCCGACCTGGGCTTCCGGCTCGAGGTCGAAGATGCTCCGCTCGAGATCTGGTCGCAGCGCGCGGCCGACTACAAGTCCCTGCCGACCGCGGTCGCCAAGCTCCCGCTCGGTGACGTGGTCCTGCCCGAGCAGCAGCAGGTCGGCCAGCTCAACCGCTTCATCAAGCTCCGCATCGTCGATCACAACAACCCCGGGGCCGCACCGATCGTGCGCTTCCGTAGCACCTGCCTCGGCGAGACCGCTGAGCGGATGGACCCCGACTCGGACTTCAAGAACCCCTATCCGCGCACCTGCTACTACAACTCCTTCGCCCTCGGCTCGGTCTCCGGGATCCCGTCCGGCTGGGCGGCCAGCGTCTTCGGCTACGACACACGGCTGCGTCTCAAGCCCGGCGTCTACACCCTGACCGCGTTGGTCACCCAGGAGTACGCCGACGCGCTCGGCTTGTCCCAGGCGGAGCGCTCCGCCACCACCGAGCTCACTGTCGTCAAGGAGGGTGACTGCCGGGGTTGCCGCGGCGACCGGACGAACCCCCGGCTCACGCCCAACCGGCACGAGCCGGACCCGGACGGCGGCGTCGACTCGCTCACCGACCTGCCCGAAGGCACGCCCACGCCCGATCTGCAGTCGCTGCCCGCGTTCGGCATCCAGATCAACCGCAAGGGCACCCAGCTGCAGTTCGCTGCGAACGTCTGGAACGCAGGCAACTCACCGCTCGTCGTCGACGGCTTCCGCCGGGAAGGCCAGGACGTGATGGACGCCTACCAGTACTTCCTCGACGAGAACGGCGACCAGGTGGCCTACCAGCAGGTCGGGACGATGATCTGGCACCCGGCCCCGAGCCACAACCACTGGCACTTCAACGACTTCGCGACCTACGAGCTGCTCAACGCGGACAAGACCCGTGCCGTCCGTTCGGGTAAGGAGTCGTTCTGCCTGGCCAACACCGACGCCGTTGACCTGACTGGCGAAGGTGCCGCGTGGGAGGCCTACGAGGAGGACCTCGGCAGTGTCTGCGGTGGCTACGAGATCCGTTCGATCCGCGAGGTGCTCTCGGCCGGTTGGGGTGACACCTACGCCCAGTTCCGCGCGGGCCAGTCGTTCCCGATCAAGAACCTGGCCGATGGCGTCTACTACGTCCGTGTGCTCGCCAACCCGGACAACACGCTGATCGAGTCCGACACCACCAACAACGAGTCGCTCCGCAAGGTGCGCATCTACACAGGTCCGCACGGTAAGCGTCGGGTAAAGGTCTCCCAGGTCGGCCTGGTCGACGACTCCACCGGCATCTACGGCCGCCGGTGACCAACGACCGCTGAGTACGACGGAGCCCCCGGCACCATCCAGGTGCCGGGGGCTCTGTCGTTGTCCGTCGGTCGAGGCTACTTGCGCTTCTCGACGCCCTCGGTGGCAGCCGGCAGGACCGAGTGCAGGTCGCCCACGACACCGAAGTCGACCAGCTCGAAGATCGGGGCCTCTTCGTCCTTGTTGACGGCCACGATGGTCTTCGAGGTCTGCATGCCGGCGCGGTGCTGGATCGCACCGGAGATGCCGGCAGCGACGTAGAGCTGCGGCGACACGGTCTTGCCGGTCTGGCCGACCTGCAGGGCGTGCGGCTGCCAGCCCGAGTCGACCGCGGCCCGCGAGGCTCCGACGGCCGCGCCGAGCGCATCCGCCAGTCCCTCGACCGGAGCGAAGTCGCCACCAGTGCCACGACCGCCGGAGACCACGATCGCCGCCTCGGAGAGCTCGGGACGACCGCTGGCCTTGCGCGGGTTGGAGGCCACGATCTTGGCGGCTTTGGCCGCGTCGGAGATGGTCGCGGAGAACGCCTCGACGGTGCCGGCACCGGCGCCCTCCTCCGCAGAGGCGGAGTTCGGCTTGACGGTGATGATCGGCGTGCCGTGGGTGACCTTCGCCTTCACGGTGTAGTTGCCGGCGAAGACCGACTGGGTGGTGTTGCCGTCACCATCGACGTCGACGGCGTCGGTGATCAGACCCGAGCCGAGCTTGATCGCCAGCCGACCGGCGATCTCCTTGCCCTCTCCGGAGGACACGATGAGGATCGCGGCGACGCTGTCAGACCCAGCCTGCTCGGCGATCTGTTGCAGAACCTCGGCCTTGGGCGCCACCAGGTAGCCCTTCACCTCGGCGTCATCCACCGTGTAGATCTTCTCCGCGCCCCACTTGGTGAGGTCGGCCGCGGCCGCCTCGGCCTGGTCGGCGCCTCCGATGAACACCGCGGACGGCTCACCGAGCCGCTTGGCGATGGCGAGGAGCTCATAGGTCGGCTTGCGGATCGAACCGTCGACGTGGTCGACGAGAACCAGAACTTCAGACATGTCTACGTATCTCTCTTCCCAGTTTCCGTTCGGTCCTCAGATGAACTTCTTCGACGCGAGGAACTCGACCAGCGCCGTGGCGCCCGAGCCGTCCTCGTCCTTGACGATCTCGCCGGCAGTCCTCGGCGGCCGCTCGGTGGTCTCCTCGACCGCCGACCACGCCACGGAGAGACCCACGTCGCCGGCGTCGACGCCGAGGTCGCCCAGGCTGTAGGTCTCCATCGGCTTCTTCTTCGCCGCCATGATGCCCTTGAAGGACGGGTAGCGGGCCTCACCGGACTGGTCGGTCACGGACGCGACCAGCGGCATCGTGCCGATGACGACCTCGGTCGCCGTGTCACCGTCGCGCTGGACCGCGAGCTGGTTCTCCTTGCGCTCGATCCGCGAGCCGAGCGTGACCTGGGGCAGCCCGAGCCGCTCGGCGAGCATCGCCGGGACGACGCTCATCGCGCCGTCGGTCGAGGCCATGCCGCAGAGCACGACCTCCACCGGCGAACCCTCACCGATCTTCTCAACGGCCTTGGCCAGCACGAGCGAGGTCGCGATCGCGTCCGAACCGGCGATCGCCTCGTCCTGGACGTGGACTCCCTGGTCGGCGCCCATCTGCAGTGCCTTGCGCACCGCGTCGGCCGCCTTCTCGGGGCCGACGGTCAGCGCGGTGACCGTCACCTCCTCCTCGGTGCCCTCCTTGAGCTGGAGGGCCTGCTCGACGGCATACTCGTCGAGCTCCGACAGGAGACCGTCGACGCCCACCCGGTCAACGGTGTTGTCCGACTCGAACCGCGGGTCCGCGGTGGCGTCGGGGACGTGCTTCACACAGACGACAATGTTCATGGTTGTGGCCGGATCGGCCCCTTCCTGCACTCGTGCGACCCTCGAAGGTCGGCATTGGGTCCGTAAAGGACAGCGCCCGCAGGTTACCGTCCAGTTCGACGGCGCCGGTAACTCGGCGTACGTGGACTACCTCACACGGTATCCGGACCGGGAGTGGGCAGAGCGCGCGTCTTACGGGCGGATGATCCGCTCGAGGAACCGTCCGGCGATGAGATAGATCACGGCGCAGATCCCGTAGTTGAACAGCGCGTCCTTGACGTCGCTGTTGGGATCCTCGAATTCCTTCACCGGCTTGTCCAGGTCGAAGACGGTGAGGTCGAAGGCGTTGGCGAGGTCGCGGATCAGCTGCACCAGGCTGTTCTTGTCGTTGGCGTCGAGCGCGAAGCTGAAGGCCGCCGCAGCCAGGATCAGCGCAAGCGTCAGGCAGACCACCCAGACGACGCGCGAGACGACGCCGCGCACCCGTGCGACCGTCAACGCGGTGTGGTTGACCGCGCCGTCGTGCGTGGACTTCTCGGACTTGTCCGCCATCTTGCTCATCGTCCCTCGAATCTAGCCTTGCCGGGGCCACTCTCGATGAAGGATTGCATGCCGGTGGCGCGATCCTCGGTTGCAAACACCGACGCGAACTGCTGGCGCTCGATCGCCAGGCCGGTCTCGAGATCGGTCTCGATGCCACGGTCCACGCAGTCCTTGATCGCGCGGAGTGCGTAGGGCGCGGCGTTGCTGAACGTCGAAGCCCAGGCGACGGCCGCGCCGTACACCTGCTCGGCCGGGAACAGCCGGTCCACGAGCCCGATCGACAGGGCCTCGTCGGCCTTCACGAAACGACCGGTAAACATGAGCTCCTTGGCCGTCGACACGCCGACGAGGCGGGTGAGCCGCTGCGTGCCACCGGCACCGGGGATGATCCCGAGCAGCACCTCGGGCTGACCGAAGACCGCGTCCTCGGCCGCGAAGCGGACGTCCGCCGCCATGGCGAGCTCGCAGCCGCCACCGAGCGCGTAACCGTTGACGGCGGCCACCACCGGCTTGGGAATTCGAGCGATCGCCGTGACGGCTCCCTGCACCCGGTCGCCGCGATCGACCAGGTCGGCGTACGACTTGTCGGCCATCTCCTTGACGTCGTTGCCGGCGGCGAAGACCTTCTCGCCGCCCCAGACCACGACCGCACGGACGTCGGCGCGCTCGGTCGCCTCGGTCGCCGCGGCCAGGAGCTCGTCCTGGACCTGGAAGCTGATGGCGTTCATCTTGGGCCGGTCCAGCCGGATCGTTCCGACGCCGTCGGCTACCTCGAGTCGCACGAACTCGCTGGGCATCTGGCTCCTTTGTCTCGAAGGTGATCGGGTCCGCTGCGCGTTTACCGGGGTCGACGGGAGCGGACCCCCGTGTGTGCTGCATTGTGCCGTTGATCACCAGTCCAGGTCACGTGATCACGTCACTTGGACATTCGTCACGGTTCACCCGGCAGGATTGGGCCCATGACCCCCGGCCTCTGGCGCAGCCTCGGTGACCAAGCTCCCGTCTGGCCGGGCCGCAACTGGCCACTCGGCGCGACCTGGACGGCGGGGGCCACGAATTTCGCGGTCTACGCACCGGACGCCACCGAGGTGTGGCTGTGCATCTTCGACGACCACGACGACTCCGGCGGTGAACGGCGGTTCCCTCTGACCGAGCACTCGCTCGGCATCTGGCACGGCGCCCTCCCCGACCTGACACCCGGCACCCGCTACGGCTTCCGCGTCAACGGACCGTGGGATCCCGACAACGGGATGCGCTTCAACCCGCAGCAGCTGCTGCTCGACCCCTACGGCCTCGCGGTCTCCGGGACGATCACCGCCGGTCACGAGATCCTGGCGTACGACGTCGCCGACCCCTCCCAGCCGAGCTCCCTCGACTCCGCTCCCGCGACCGCCCGCAGTGTGGTCGTCGACCCGGCGTTCGACTGGGAGGGCGACCGGCCGATCTCGCAGCGGTGGCGCGACACCGTCATCTACGAGCTGCACGTCAAGGGCTTCACCCAGCTCCACGACCGGATCCCCGAGGAGGTGCGCGGGACCTACGCCGGCCTGGGACACCCGGTCGTGACCGAGCTACCTCAAGGACCTCGGTGTCACCGCGGTCGAGCTGCTTCCGGTGCACCAGTTCTTCTCCGAGCCGGCGTTGCTCGAGCGAGGTCTGACCAACTACTGGGGCTACAACAGCATCGGCTTCTTCGCGCCCGACGCGGACTACAGCTCCTCGGGCGACCGTGGCCAGCAGGTCGTCGAGTTCAAGCAGATGGTGAAGTCGCTGCACCGGGCCGGCCTGGAGGTGATCCTCGACGTCGTCTACAACCACACGGCGGAGGCCGCCGCCCAGGGAGCATCGCTGTCCTTCCGCGGTCTCGACGACCGCGGCTTCTACCGCCGGGTACCGCCCGGGGATGGAGCCGCAGACGAGTCCGAGGGCGGGACCGACGGGTTCGACGACGCCTACTGGGACGTCACGGGCTGCGGCAACACGGTGAACGCCGAGGACCCGTTGGCGCTCCGGCTGATCCTCGACTCGCTGCGCTATTGGGTGACCGAGATGCACGTCGACGGCTTCCGGTTCGACCTGATGTCCGCCCTCACCCGCACCGGGCCGGACATCGACATGTCCTGCAAGCTGCTGATCGCCATGGGCCAGGACCCCGTCCTCCGGCACGTGAAGCTGATCGCCGAGCCGTGGGACGTCTCGATGGGCGGCTACCTGGTCGGCCAGATGCCGCCGCCCTGGGTGGAGTGGAACGACCAGTACCGGGACGCCATCCGCGACTTCTGGCGCGGCCACGCCAACGGGATGCACGGGGTGGCGACGCGGCTCGCCGGCTCGTCCGACCTCTATGCCGACGACGGGCGGTCGGCGTACAACTCGGTCAACTTCGTGACCGCGCACGACGGCTTCACCGTGCGGGACATGGTGTCCTACGACCAGAAGCACAACGAGGCCAACGGCGAGGACAACCGCGACGGCACCGACAACAACCGCTCCTGGAACCACGGGGTCGAGGGCGAGACCGACGATCCGGAGATCGTCACCCTGCGCCGGCGACAGGCGGCGAACCTGATGGCGACCCTCTGCCTCTCCAATGGGGTCCCGATGCTGACCGCCGGCGACGAGCGCGGGCGGACCCAGGGCGGCAACAACAACGCCTACTGCCAGGACAACGAGATCTCGTGGGTCGACTCGCGCGCCGACGACGCGTGGCTCGACGTCTACGACCTGACGAAGACCGCGCTCCGGCTTCGGCGGGAACACCAGACGCTGCGCCAGCGGCACTGGTTCGAGGGACGCCCGACCATCGTCGACGGTCCGAAGGACCTCGCCTGGCTGCACCCGACGGGCCGCGAGATGACCGAGGCCGACTGGCACGACACCGGTCTGCGCACCATCGGGATGTTCGTCTCGGGCAAGCCACTGCGCGAGCCCGGGCCGCGCGGCGAGCAGGTGATCGACGCGTCGTTCCTGATGTGGTTCCACGCCGGCCCCGAGCCGTGCGCGGTCTTCCTGCCCGACAACGACTGGGTACGCCGCGGGCAGGTCGTGCTCTCGACCGACCCCGATCTCGCGGTCGGCACTCCCGTCGAGGCGGCCGAAGCGCTGGTCGTCGGCCCGCGCTCGGTCGTCGTGCTCCAGGAATCGCAGTAGGGCCCGGCGCCGCTACTGGTCGGTGCAGAGGTCGACCTCGCTCGAGATGTCGTCGAGCTCGAACAGGTCGGAGTACTGCGTGGCCACCCACAGCCGCAGCGCCCAGTCCCCGCCCACGTCAGGGTCGACGTCGTCGGGAAAATTGCCGCCGCCGGACTCGAAGATGGTCGACGGGAGCCCGGGTGCGAGGTCGACGACGAACTCCCAGTCGTCGGCCGAGTACGGCGTCGGCCCGAACGACTCGAACTCCACGGCGGACTCGTCGTCGTAGATCGTGGGCAGGGCCTCGACGTTGGCCTGGTAGCGCAGCTTGCCGAAGAACGGCGAGATGTCGATGTAGCCGCCCAACCGCTCGCTCCTCCAACGGCTCGTCGTCCTCGTCGAGCTCGACGCTGTCACCGGAGTGGAGGTCGACCTGGTAGTGGGTCAGCTGCACGTCCATGAAATGGATCTGGTGCACCGAGCTGGCACTCGCGGGGTCGGTCCGGTCGCACACCGGGGTCCACGGCAGGTCGGGTCCCTTGGGCTTGAGGCAGACCACACCGTTGAGGGTCAACGGTCCGTCCGCCCCTGTCGTGCGTAGGTACGAGTGGAAGATCGCGGGGATCGTGTAGGGCTCGAACGACGTGGGGTGTGGCGACTCGAACTGGCTGTCGCAGCCGGACTGGGTCGTGGATAGGCAGAACTCGTTGTGCGGCGCGAGGTTCTGCACGTGCAGGTCGCCACCGACGACGTCCTGCACCGCGAACACCAGGTCGAGGTCGGACGGCGCGGTCGTCTCGAACGTGACCGCGGTGTCTTCGCTGGCCGGGTCGAACAGCACCGTGCGCAGGTCGTGCACGCGGACGAACGCGGTGAGCCCGTCGGTCATGTCGACCTGGACGCGGTTGCCCGCGGCGTCCGGGTCGGCCAGCGGGTCCTGGGCGGTGTCGAAGACCTGCGCGAAGATCCGCCCGAACGCACCGCCGTCGGCGACCTCGACGCCCACGTTGCCGGTGCCGGCATGGATCTCGAACGCCGCCGGCACGTCGTCGACCTCGATGTCGGCGAAGTGCACCCCGCCGTCGCTGGGGCTCCCGCCGGGCAGGTTGTCGGCGTCGATGGTGAGACTGGCGATCGCCTCGCCGTGCGCGTCCCACACGAAGCCGTCACCGACCTCGGCGAAGGAGACGTGCGCCGGGAGGTCCAGCACGGCGCCGTCGATCGTCGCAGCGGGCATCTCGTCGTCGGGGTCGTCGACCTCGGCGTCGATCGTGAACGGCTGGGCTTGCAGGGTCGTCACGTCGACCGCGATCGGGTCGGCGGCGAACGACAGGGCCGTCACGTCGCTGAGCCTGCCCATGGCGACGAACTGGTCCGGGAGCGCGCGAACATAGAGGCCCGAGTCGTCGCCGTCGTCGCCGATCTGGCCGATCGGACCGCTGGTCAGCAGCGCCTCGACCTCGCCGACGGCGTGGTCGAGCGTGATCGTCGCTCCCGTGTCGCTGGCAACGATGTCGGCTTGAGGGCCTGCGCGGGGATGCCCTCGAGACCGATGTCGACGATGTCGGGGTCGGTGCCGGGTCGTCCATCAGCGGCAGCTGAGGCTCCACCCGGAGATCGAGGGCATCGATGTCGTGGCTGGCCTCGAGCAGGAGGGCTCCGTCGTGCTGCTCGGACGGCGGCCGCACGCTGACGTCGAGAACGTTTGGCAGGTCGACGATGTCGCCCTCGACGAGGAGCGCGTCATCGGGAACGGTCGCGTCGTTGGTCTGCACCTTCACATGGAACGGTCCTGCGCCGACGGTAGTGCCGAGGTCGGTCCAGCCGCCGAGGCGCCGGATCATGACCACCCGCTCGAAGTCGTCGACCCGCGCTGCGATCGCGAACCGCAACGGGGTGTCGACGTACGTCGCGCCCGGCTGGGTCGGCAGTAGTGACGGGCCGCCGTCGTCGGCCTCGAACTCCACGGTGCCGATCGGAGCGCTCGAGGTGACGTCCACCCCGTCGAGCAGGACGACACCGGGGGTCGGCTCCTGGTGCCGCTTGCGCACCTCGAAGACGAACGCCGCCGAAATGTCGGTCGCGTGGGCGCTCAGGTGGGTCGCGCGTGCGAACAGCGGGTCGTCGGCAACGGCCTCGATGGTGATGTCATCGAGCCCCTGCCCGTGTCCGTCGTACGTTCACGACCGGGCCGCCGAGGTCGGCGTCGAGGATGAGGTGCTCCGGCAGGTCCTCGACCCTGCCGGTGACCGCCGAGCCCGGCGCTGGACGACGATGGCGGACCGGCTTCCAGCCCGGCCGGCGTCGCCCTACGATGTCGGCGGCGATGGTGTCCGTCGCGTCGACCGACGCGCGCCGCAGGCCGTCGATCCGTGCCGCGATGGAGCTGTGCGTGCCGTCGTCGACCAGGTTGACGTAGGGCCCGCCGGCGGTGCCCAGCACCGGGTCGCCGTCGGCG
>CAWCGH010000003.1:0-822285 GCA_963795115.1 uncultured Actinomycetota bacterium | reverse complement strand
CACGTCCGTCGTCCCCGTGGGCTTCTCGCGCCAGCACCGGGGGAGAGCTCGTTCCGGACATTAAGCTCACCTCCGCCCGGCGGCACGTAGGAGTACCGATCAAGCGAAAGCTGGTTGGGGTTGCGGCGGAAATGGATGTCCAGACCCTTGAAGATCCCAGGCATGCGTTCGTCAAAGAACACTGTCACCGATTGTGGAAGCTCGGTCGTGTCGGGGTGTGCGGGCAGCCCCTCGATGACGTCACGAACCGTCCGCCAAGGAAGCAAGCCCGATCCGGGCTCCGGGACACGCGCGTGCGTCGGCTTTGGAAGTTCGATCTTGCCGACTCGAGACCCGATGACAATGGTTCGGCGACGTCGCTGGGAAACGCCGTAGTCGGCGGCGTTAAGGACGCCGTATGAGATCTCGTAGTTCTTCAGGATGCCGTGATCGACCTCGTCGACGAGCATCTGGAACTCAGGCGACTTCGAGAATCGATCGACGTTCTCGATCACGAAGACTTGGGGCTTCGCCGTTCGGATGAAGCGCATGTACTCGCGCCAAAGCTGGTTCCTCGGGTCGTCGAGCTGCTTCAAGCCCAGGTTGGAGAAGCCTTGGCAGGGAGGGCCGCCGATCATCAAGTCAGCAAGTGGGATCCGGCGTTTTTCGACCGCAGCGATGCCGCCGGCGATCACGTGGTCCTCGCCCCAGTTGGCCGCGTACGTCGCAGCTGCGAACCGATCCCACTCGATCGCGAGCGCTGGCTCGAAGCCCTCTGTGGCGAATCCGACCGTCATTCCGCCGCAGCCTGCGAAGAGGTCGATCACGGTCGGTTGGCTCATGTCGAAAAGACTACGGTCCGCCTCCGACAGGCTCGGACGCCTCGCCGTGTCGTGACTGGTGTGACGGTTGAGGCGCGTAGGTGTTACAGGATGCACGTGACGGATGCGAGTGGAGCCAACTCGGGTCGCCTGACGGAGGATGGCACGGTGGGTCAACAGTCCTGGGCGTCATCCGAACGCGTGCGGCGTTCGATGCGCGCGAATCGTGGCCGAGACACCGCTCCGGAGCTCGCGGTTCGGAAAATCGTCCACAACGCCGGCCTCCGCTACAGGGTGGACCACCGCCCGATCCCTGGGCTCAATCGCCGGGCAGACCTGGTCTTCACGCGAGCGCGTGTGGCGGTATTTATCGACGGGTGCTTCTGGCACGGATGTCCTCGGCATCACACAACCGCAGTCACAAATGCAGCGTTCTGGTCAGAGAAGGTTGAGAGCAATCGGGCGAGAGACGCAGAGACGAATGGCTTGATCACGACGGCCGGCTGGCAGGTCCTCAGGTTCTGGAACACGAGGTTCCAACTGACGTCGCCGTGGTGATCATAGAGACGGTGCGTCGACGGGTCGCGGGTCGTGGCCGGGCGAAGGGCGATTCTCCGTCACCGGCCTCGGGGAATCGCTAGCTTTGGATCCTCGAAGCAAGACACGGCGATGTCTTCGCGGGCGAGGCTCAATACCCGAAGACGTGAAGGCTGAGCACGTCGATCTCTCGGCGCGGGTCCCCGAAGAACGCGCCGAGTCGGCGGGCGACCAGCTTGAATGGCTTCTCCCGCGCCGTTCCGTCTGCTCGCCAGTTGCTCTCCGGAACGAGAAGAAAGAGATGCTGGGCATCAGGTGCGACATGAGCCTTCCAAAGATCCTTCAGGTCGTGGTTGTTGGTCGTCGCTCCACCTCGTTCAACCTCGGCGAGAACTCCTCGTCCTGGCGAGATCCGATAGAAGAAGTCCGGTCGCGCGCGAGTGACGAGACCATCCTGCGGTGTCAGAACGACCTCTTCGTCGAAGCCGAGGTGCGCTACGAGGAGCGACGCAAAGTGGTTTTGGATCGACAGGCTCTTCGCTCCGTGAACGTGCAGTTTCGCGATCTGCGCGGCCGTCAATGTTAAATGCTCCAGGAGCTGTAGAGCCATTTCCTCCACAAGCGCGATCTCGCTCACCTCGAGCGTCGTCGGGTTCGCTCTCGCCCACTTCTGGTGTGCCGCCACACGGCATAGCTCACTCGACATCGACAGTGCTGTCCGGCGAACCAGAGAATGCGTTCGACGGGACTCTGGGCGTGCGGGCGAGAGGCAGCACGTCTCGCCCCGCGCTGCCAACTGCTGCCCAGTCCTTCGCGCAGGTCAGCATGTGGTCCGGTCCCCGGCCCTCCGTTGCGAACGCCCTCGAGGAGTTGTTGCCGCGGTCGTGGCCGAGGCGGCGGGCAAGCGCCGGGCAAGCCGCAGAGGCGATGCCCGACTTGCGTCGCGCCAAGTGGACCCGGTGTGCGCACCGCCGCCCGGCTGGGCCAGCTCGCCCGCCAGCGAAGTACTGCAGCCAAAGAATACTTGCTTCGCCGTCGAATCCAGGATTGCTGACTGACCGCACGTCGAAGTGCGCGCCTATCTGTCGGCCGTTGCTGCCAGGATGGCCTGGTGAGCACGATGCGCAGCCGGCGACCCGATGACCCGCACCCAACTGATGAAGTTCAACCCGCTGTAGAACGACAGTGACCGGGCCGTGCTGGCTGAAGACCTCGACACGTTCGGGGCGGTGGCGTTCGCGTACTACGAGGCTGGCTACAACCGCGGCGTGAATGCGCTCGACGCCGGCGGCGCAGTACTGATGTCCGTCGCACCGGGCACGATCTACTACGGGGGTGGGCGGGCGCTCACGACCGGGCAGTGTGGAATCCACCTCAACCCCGGTATGTGTTCAGGACGTCGCGTTGGCGCAAGAGCGGTGGTGGCACGAAGGGCGACGTGAGCCTCCGCCGCTGGAATGACGCCGTCGCCTCGTACGTGCTGGGGCGGTTGGAGGAGATGGGGGAACTCGGTGAGGACACCGGCGTCGCAAGCCTGTCCTCCAGCCCGATCAGCACCGCCACGGAGGTCGGCGTCGAGGTTCGGCTGACCGCCACCCCCGAAGGGCTGGCTCTGGTGCACTCGTCGCCGAGGCCATGCAAAGCGAGGGGCTAGCCAGCGCCGTGCCCGAGTGGGTCGCCTAATCACGCCGAAGAGCGGACAGCAGCCCGGGCCGACCCTGCGCTCGACGTACTCGCCGCCGGACGGTTCCACCATTCGAGAGAAGGGCGCCGGATGTCTGCTCGACCCGGAGGTGGGCGATCCGGAGTTCGTGCGGCACGTCGGCGGCCCGAGGTAGCTAGGAAGATGGACCTGTGAACCCTTCGCAGATCGACCGCGCATGCGGGGTGCTGCTCACCACTGCGTGCGGCGATGCCCTGGGCGTGCCCTACGAGTTCGCGACGCCTCCGGGCCCCAATGCTGAGGCGGAGATGCGGGGTGGCGGGCTAGGCGACTTCACGCCGGTGAGGCGAGTGACGACACCGCGATGGCGGTGGCCATCGCGCGGGTTGCCGCGACTGGAGCGGACCTGACGACCGAGGCCTCGCTCGACGCGATCGGTGAGGGATTCCTCGAGTGGGTCCGGCCGGGGCCGCCGGATGTCGGGAACCAGACCAGCGATGTCCTCTCGAGCACACAGCGGCGGCTGGATGCAGGGGAGCCCGGGGTCAGCCGGATCATGACCGAGGAGGCGGCGGCGTACTCGCTCGAGCGATCCCACTCGGCTGGCAACGGCGCGTTGATGCGTACCGCCCCGTTGGCGCTCGCGCACCTCGATGATCGCGAGCACCTCGCCGCGGCGGCCCGCTTCGTCGCGCGTCTCACACACGGCGACCCGCTCGCCGGCGACTCGTGCGTGCTGTGGTGCGAGGCCATCAGGATCGCGGTCAGCGAAGAGCGCTTCGATGTCACCTCCGGTCCTCGACCTGACTGGCGGTCTCCCGCCGTGAAGCAGTGGCAAGCCTGGGTCGACGACGCCCTCGACCTCGAGCGGAACCGCGCGGAAGCAGTGCCTGGCGAACGGTTCAAGCCGAACGGCTTCACGGTCACGGCGCTCCAGGCAGCTGTCGCCGCCATCATGACAACGGACGTGCCCGACCTGCAGCCGAGGGACCACCTGCAGCTCGCCCTCCACGCGGCCGTGCGGATCGGCGACGACACCGACACTGTCGCCGCGATCGCTGGCGGGTCGCTGGAGCGCGATGGGGTGCGAGCGCCGTACCGGACGACTGGCGACGGGCCGTTCACGGTTGGCCCGGGCTCGACGGCCGAGACTTGGTCGAGCTCGCAACGCGGGCCGTTGGCCAGGAAGTTGGCACCTGATCCGCGATCGGCGCCGCGCTCGACGACAGGAGTAGCCGACCGACTCCCGGTTTGGCCGAACCCCGCGGTAGGTGACCACGCACGTGTCCGATCAGGTGCGTGTCGGACCCTGCTGCAAGGATCGAGCCATGGGTACCGACTACACGACCAGCGACGCAGAGGCCGTCGACCAGGCATGCGCCAGCGTCCCCGAGGGCATGGTGATCACCTACGGTGATCTTGCCGAGCTGGTCGGTCGGCCGACGAGCCACAGCCGCAACGTGTCGACCATCCTTGGGAGGCGACCTAACGCTGGCGGTGACTTGGACCCGCTGCCGTGGTGGAGAGTCGTCCGCAGCGACGGAACGCTGCTCGACGCCGACCAGATCACGGGCCTCGTGCGCAGTGGGTCGGCTGGGCGCTCGACCAACTCGCCGACGAAGGCGTTGCGCTCATTGGCGAGGGTGTGCGCCGTCGCGTGGACATGCAGGAGGCCAAGCGGATGCCCATCCCCGAGGGCATCGCGCCGTGGCAACCGACGTCGAGCACCAAGCAACCTCGCCAGGTCGAAGCGTGCTGGCGGCACGACACCGTCCAGTACTCCTGCCGCGAGTGCACGCGCTAGCCGACATGGCGGACCAAGGGGTTCTCCGCGTACCGGCACCTGCAGGACGGCTAACCCGAGTTTCGCGCCGCCTGTCCCCTGCCGGTTTCCCCGCCGGGTTATCCACAGGGCATCTCCAGCCAGTAGCGAGATGTCGGTCGCGTCGCGAAGAGTCGGGCTATGCCCAAGTCTCGGAAACGCCGTCCAAAGCGCCCCGCCGGACGCTCCTCTGGCAACTCACCTCGGCCGTCGACACGGAGTCGATTCTGTGACTATGCGCCATGGGTCGAGCAGATGATCGCCGTCGACGGTGCCGAGCGCCGCGGGGACGCACTCGCTGCCCTCGATCTCATCGAGCAGCGGCTGCACGGGCCGGACGGGGATCTGTTCTGGTGCGGAGAGCGGATGGTCCGGTTGCTCCAGATAGCAACCTTCGAACGATGGCTTCCTCGCTGGGCCACGTCTCGGTGGCTGCTCGCACAGGCCGTGCAGGAGCTCGGGCCGGACCGCGGCACCGCGACCGACCAGGCGATACGTGTCGCCGCTGACATCCGCGGTGGGCTCGACAAGGTACGGCGGCCGGCGGGGGAGGACCCGCGGGTCAAGCTGACGGACTACGACTGGGTCTTTCGCCAGTGCCTGCTCTACGAGTTCGGCGGGCTCGCTTCCTACCTTCGGCGTGCGTCGACGGATCTTGTGGCAAGAGTGGACCAGATCCACGCAATGGACCACGTCCCCGATGGGCGGTTATCGCTACTTGGGAAGTACGCCGGCGGTGACGATGTGGAAGACCTCGGCACGGAAGCGCGGATCGAGGTCCCGAACATCGGAGCGCTGTCCTGCTCATCGAGGGCGAGTGCGTCATCGGACGCCTGGTCCCGATGGAGGGCGGCCAGATGTTCGAGACCCTCCCGCTCGAGGTGCCGGAAGGCGTCGCGCGGCTGGTCGCCAGCGCCCCCGCCGACTGGATCGAGATCCTTCGCGGCGCGCGGCGGCGCGGCGAGGATGTTTCCGGTGCGACCGCTGGGTTCGGCTTCCTGACGGATGTGCCTCTCGGAGTCAGTCCGATCACGTTGTACGACGGCCTCGAATCGCCGGCCCAGCTCACCGAACGCGCCGCCGCGTTCCTCGAGGCGGCAGGGCGGGCGTTCTGGGGCGAGCCCAGCGACGACCCGGACGTCGTCGACATCTGGGCCTGCATCGCTGCCGAGCTCGTGAACCCTCACGTGTTCCATACTCTGGTCACGGGCCTCCGTTCGAACCAGGCGGACGTCTGGGCCCGCCTTGGAGGACCCTCGCCGAGCCCGCCGCTCGAATCTGTCGTGAGCTCGCAGACGCGGCGAGGAACGCAGCGGCGTGAGTGGTAATACCGCCGGTGCTACCGTGGCGGGGTGGCTGTAGTGAAGAGGTCGGTCTCCCTTGACGAGAAGGTTGCTGAGCAGATCGAAGCCGCCGCCCGGGAGGACGGCACGACCTTCTCCGGGCTGGCTCTCCGCCGCACTGGAAGAGCAGCTGACCCTCCGCGTAGGGCGGCGGGCCATGGCGGAGTGGGACGCGGAGCATCCGATCCCCGACGACGTTCGTGAGTGGGCTCGCGCGGAGCTCGACCGTGCTTTCGACGACCGAGCGAGCTCTGGTGGGTAGCTCCGGCATCACCTACGACGCCGGTGCCCTGGTCGCTGCGGAACGAGGTGACGTCAGGCTGGGTGGGCTCCACGCCGACGCGCTTCGACGAGGCATCTTGCCCACCGTTTCGGCCGGTGTCCTCGCTCAAGTGTGGCGCGGCGGTCCACAACCTGGTCTGTCGCGGGTGCTGAAGGGCTGTCGGGTCGAGCCGCTGACCGAGGCGCACGCGCGCGCGGTCGGCCGCCTTGCCGCCGACTCAGGTCACGACGATGTCGTCGACCTTTCTGTCGTAGAGGGTGCCGCTCGTCGTTCCGACGTCGTCGTCACCTCCGACCCGACCGACATCGAGCAGATTGCCAGCGTCGTCGGGATCGAGCTTGCGCGTCGTCGTCGTGTGACGTCCCGGGGCTGGCAAACTTCCCCCATGCCCGACGACTTCGTCATCGCGCGCAACCCGGAGGAGGGGTCGACGCTTCCCTACATCCTGCGGATCCCGCTCGGCGACGGGATCCTGCTGAAGGCGCGGGAGACCTGGCCGCGGACGGCGAAGGTCTACTGCCACCGCTTCGAGGGATGGCCGGAGGACGCGGAGGTGGTCGAGCGGGTGCCGGTGCGCTCCTGCATCCGGCGTGGCGCCGCGATCGACCTCGTGCTCGACCGCGGCCGGGAGAACCGGTCGCAGTTCGTCGCCACCACCATCAGGGGTGGGCGGCAGGTGGTCTTCTGGCAGACGTCTCGTACGGCGAAGCAGGCGCGGCCGCGGGTCGACGTCTCCCATGCCCGGGCGCAGGGGATCGCGGGGCTGGAGATCGTGGTCGACACCAAGGAGCGCTACGCCTGGTCGTTCGGCGAGCAGCAAGCCGTCGTACGGCGTCAGTCGCTGCCCGCCGGCGACTACGCCGTCCTGGTGGACGATGTCGCGATCGCCGCGGTCGAGCGCAAGAGCCTGCAGGACCTGGTGTCGTCGCTGACGACCGGCAAGCTGAAGTACCAGCTCACCGACCTGGCCGCCGTCCCGCGCGCCGCCGTCGTGGTCGACGAGCGCTACAGCCGCGTCCTCGCCCATCAGATCGTCCGCACCTCGGTGATCGCCGATGCCCTCGCCGAGGCTCAGGTCGCGTTCCCGACGGTGCCGATCATGTTCTGCGAGACCCGCAAGCTCGCCCAGGAGTGGACCTACCGCTTCCTCGCGGCCGCGCACGCGGCCTACGACGTCGACCGGTTCGGCGCCGCCGTCGTCAGCGGCCTCGCCGACGCGCCTCCGTTGCCGCCTCGTGAGCCCACCGCGGCCGAGATCCGCGCCTGGGCCGTCGCTCACGGGCACGTCGTCTCGCCGAAGGGCCGGATCCCGGCAGGGCTGCGGGCGGCGTACCTGGCGTCGCACTGACGGACCAGTGGCCAGCCGGCTCCGCCGAAGCATGGGGTGCCCGACCGACAGTGCGGTGCCGATGGGTCGGAGGTACGTCGTGCCGTCGCGGTCCGAATACCACCCACTCGTCCAAGGCGACCCATGTCCGCGGAACAGCTCTTCACCATCGCCCCCTCCGGCGCGCACGTCTCGACGAACGAGGCGCGCCAGTCGCTCGACGACCTCGTTGCGGAGTCGTGGCGCTGCCGGGGGAGTAGTTCGCCGTCGCCGTCGCCGTCCGCGGCAGCCTCAACCGATCCGGCCGTCACCTCATCACCCGGGGTCGCTCGTACCGCTCGCACCTCAACGCGCGGCGACACCGTTGCCTGGCGCCCCGGCGAGGGCGACAATCGCATCATGAGCGGGGAACCGATCCCGACGTACTGCCCGCTGTGTGTCTCGCGGTGCGGCGCGCTCGCCACGGTCGAGGACGGCAGGCTCCTGGCGCTTCACCCGGACCCGAGCCACCCGACGGGCAAGGCGATCTGCGTAAAGGGCAAGGCGGCACCGCAGATCATCGAGCACGACAACCGGCTGCTGCACCCGTTGCGTCGTACCCGTCCCAAGGGCGATCCGGACCCTGGCTGGGAGCAGATCACCTGGGACGAGGCGCTGGACACGATCGCCGAGCGCCTGCTCGACACGAAGGCGAAGCACGGGCCCGAGGCGGTTGCTTTCAGCTCCAGCTCTCCGTCGACCTCGGCGATCAGCGACGCGATCGACTGGGTGATGCGGCTGGTCCGGGCGTTCGGCACTCCGAACTTCACCAGCTACATGGAGCTGTGCGGATGGGGGCGCTACCTCGCGCCGCTCTACACGTTCGGCGCGCCGGTTCCGGGCACCTACCTCCCGGACCTCGACAATGCCGGCTGCATCCTGTTCTGGGGCTACAACCCGTCCGTCGCGCGGCTCGCGCACGCCACGAGTACGACGGCCGCGGTCGCCCGGGGCGCGAAGCTGATCGTCATCGACCCGCGGAAGGTGGGGCTCGCCGCCAAGGCCGACCACTGGCTGCGGGTGCGACCGGGCACGGACGGCGCACTGGCGCTGTCGATGATCCACGTGCTGATCGAGAACGAGTGGTACGACGACGCCTTCGTCGCGGACTGGACCAACGCCGGCGACGAGGTCGACGGGGTGAAGGTGTGGGAGCTGCTGGCCCGGAGGTGCGCCGCCTACCCGCCCGAGGTAGCCGAGACGATCACCGGGGTGCCGGCCGCGGACATCGTCGCCGCCGCCCGGACCATCTGGGAGTCGCGGCCGCTCGCGTTCTATTCCTGGAGCGGGCTCGAGCAGCACAGCGGTACGACGCAGACCACGCGCGCGATCAACGTCCTCTACGCACTGACCGGGTGCCTCG
The DNA here is from genome assembly GCA_963795115.1 of uncultured Actinomycetota bacterium. Lineage (GTDB taxonomy): Bacteria > Actinomycetota > Actinomycetes > Propionibacteriales > Nocardioidaceae > Nocardioides. The sequence continues at coordinate 813,108 of CAWCGH010000003.1, read as the reverse complement.
ACGTGCTCGGCGGCAACGTCCTGTTCGAGGCGGTGCCGGCCAACCGGATCGACGGCATCGAGCTGGTCTCCCGCGATGGCCCACGCACGGTCGGCGCGGCCGAGCGGCCGCTCGGCCCGGCGCGCTTCGGCTTCGCCACCGGCGAGGACTTCTACACCGCCGCGCTCGACGGGCGGATCCAGGCGGTGGTGTCCTTCGGTGGCAACCCGGTGATGGCGCACGGTGACAGCGCTCGCGGCCGCGACGCCCTGCGCGGCCTGGACTTCTTCGTCCAAGCAGACCTCTTCATGACCCCCACCGCGGAGCTCGCCGACATCGTGCTGCCGGTGACGACGCCGTTCGAGTCCGAGGCGCTGAAGGTCGGCTTCGAGCTCAGCCAGGAGGCGCAGTCGCTCGTCCAGCTCCGCCGGCCGCTCGTCCAGCCCCGTGGCGAGGCCCGATCCGACCTGCAGATCGTCTTCGACCTCGCCACCCGGCTCGGCCTCGGCGAGCACTTCTGGGACGGCGACATCGACGCGGCCTACCGCCACCAGCTCGAGCCGAGCGGGATCACCCTCGAGGAGCTCCGTGCACGACCGGAGGGAGTGCGGGTGCCGCTGACGACGCGACACCGCAAGTACGTCGACGCGGGCTTCGCCACGCCGTCCGGCAAGGTCGAGCTCTACTCCGCCACGCTCGCGGAGCACGGCTACGCGCCGCTGCCGACGTACGAGGAGCCGCTCACCAGTCCGCGGTCGCGCCCGGACCTCGCCGAGCGCTTCCCACTGGTGCTCAGCTGCGCCAAGTCGCTGTTCTTCTGCGAGACCCAGCACCGCCAGGTCGCCGCGCTGCGCAAGAGCCAGAAGGACCCGCAGGTCGAGCTGCACCCCGACACGGCGGCCGCGCGCGGGATCGCGGCGGGGGCTTGGGTCTCGATCGACACCCCGAAGGGCAGCGTGCGAGCGCGAGCGAAGCTCAACGCCCACCTCGATCCGCAGGTGGTCTTCGGCCAGCACGGCTGGTGGGAGGCGTGCGAGGAGCTGGACCTGCCCGGCTATCCGCCGTACGGCCCCGGCAGTGCCAACCTCAACCTGGTGCTGAGCCAGACGCCCAGCGACCCGATCAGCGGCAGCTCGCCGCTGCGGGCGTCGATGTGTGAGATCCGCCCTCAGCAGTAGCCGAGCATCTCCTCCAGCGCCGCCACTTCACTGGCATCGACCGTCAGGTCGTAGTGGTGCTTCGTTCGGATCCAGCGCCGGGAGTAGGCGCACTGGTACTCCTTGCGCGGCCGCCACGCGGCAGGATCGTCGGCGCCCTTGCCCGCGTTGGTCGGGCCGTCGACGGCGAGGAGCACGGTGAGGTCGTTGGCGAACTCCCGACGTTGCTCGTCGGTCCAACCAGCTGCGCCGGACACCCACGCCTCGGCGAGCGGCACGACGTGGTCGATCTGGATCGCTTGCGCCTGCGCGGGGTCCTTGAGGTCGCCGAAGGTCAGGGTGGCGCCGGTGTAGGGGTCGATCCAGGTGCCGGCGAGGACGTCGTGGTTGCAGGCCCCCTGCTCGGCGACGGTGACGGTGTCGGGGACGGCATCGCGCAGGAGTACGTCGTCGCGCTGGTTGCAGCCGTTGCCGTCGGTGTCCGCCCACGCCGATCCGAACGCCTCGCGGTCGTAGCTGTCGGGTTGATCCCGTTCGGCGACCCGGAGCTCGGCCAGGAGCCGACCGGCGTTCGACGGCGCCGGGGGCGACTGGGTCTCGCCCGGGTCGGCATTGCCAGGGTCGGAGTCGGACCCGCCGCAGCCGGTGAGGCCGAGCACGAGCGCGAGGGCGACCGCACCTGATGCGTTCGCCAGATCCATCGGGAGCGGCAGGTCAGCCGCAGCTGTCGCAGATGCCGATGGGAAGCAGCGCCATGTTGCAGGTCGGGCACACCTTCGTCGCCGGGGGATTCGCCTTGGCCTTGCGGGCGGCCGACGCTGCGAGCTTGGGAGTCAGGGCGGCCCGGCCGCCGTCCGCCGGGAGGTCCTCGGCGTTCGCCCAGCGGTAGCACTCGAGCCGCGATTGGGCGGCGTGCTTCTCGCGCTGCATCGCGTCCTCGATCGGGGCGACGCCCGTGGCGGTCAGGACCGCGTCGTACCCGTCGCCGACCATGCCGGTGTCCTTACGGACCACGAGAGACGTCAGGGGCGGGATGCCCTCGCTGACCGAGCGGGTCGCGACCAGCTCGAGAACGCCCGGGACCCAGTTCCTGACGGCAGACCGGGTCTCGAGTCCGCTGCGCTCCTGGATCTCTTCGCCGAGCTGGGTGTACTCGACCACGGCGTGGTAGCGCCCGGCGACTCCGACCAGGATCTCGTAAGCGCTGTCAGCCCAAGTTTCACGATCGGCAGTGGTCACCATTGCCTCATTGTGCGCCTATCAGGTCCAACCCGTGGCATCGACGGCTCCGCTGATCGATGGAGGGGACGGTGGGTAGCCATGTTGCGGCGTCTCGATACGCCCTCGCGCAGAGCGCTCGGGCTACTCGACGACCCTGGGGTGGGGGGCTCGGGTTGGTCGATTGGTGGGGACGGTGGGTAGGCATGTTGCGGCGTCTCGATACGCCCTCGCGCAGAGCGCTCGGGCTACTCGACGACCCTGGGTGGGGGGCTCGGGTTGGTCGATTGGTGGGGACGGTGGGTAGGCATGTTGCGGCGTCTCGATACGCCCTCGCGCAGAGCGCTCGGGCTACTCGACGACCCTGGGGTGGGGGGCTCGGGTTGGTCGATTGGTGGGGACGGTGGGTAGGCATGTTGCGGCGTCTCGATACGCCCTCGCGCAGGAGCGCTCGGGCTACTCGACGACCGGGGTGGTCGTCGAGTAGGCGTCGCGAGGGACGAGCGGCGGCGTATCGAGACGCGATGAGGTGTCTTCGGTCTGAGGGCCTGTGGACAGCCGTTCGACACGACCGTCGAACGGCGTCACCGTGATCGGGTGGCTTACGCGTACATGGTGAGGTGCGCCGACGGGTCCTACTACGTCGGCAGCACGACCGATCTCGAACGACGGATGTGGGAGCACAATGAGGGGCTCGGGGCGAGATACACGCGCCGTCCCGGCCGACGCCCGGTGACGCTCGTCTGGTCGCACAAGTACGACAACATCGCCGACGCGTTCGCGTTCGAGAAGCAACTGCAAGGTTGGTCGCGGGCGAAGCGTGAGGCGTTGATCGTGGGCGACTACAAGGCGCTGCCGACGCTGGCGAAGAAGGACTTCACCAAACCGCAGGCCGACGACGCCGAATAGGCGAGGGATCTCGTCGGTCCGGACGTGCGTACGGGTGCGGGCGTCTCGATACGCCCTCGCGCAGAGCGCTCGGGCTACTCGACGACCGGGGGCAGGCGCTCGGGCTACTCGACGAGCGGGGGGCAGAGCGCTCGGGCTACTCGACCACCCACCGCTGTTCGTCGAGTAGGCGTCGCGAGGGACGAGCGACGGCGTATCGAGACGCGGTGAGATGCCCGCGGCCGCGCCGCCGCCGTCGGGTGCGGGCGTCTCGATACGCCCTCGCGCAGAGCGCTCGGGCTACTCGACGAGCGGGGGGCAGAGCGCTCGGGCTACTCGACGAGCGGGGGGCAGAGCGCTCGGGCTACTCGACGAGCGGGGGGCAGAGCGCTCGGGCTACTCGACGAGCGGGGGGAGGGGCGGGCTACTCGACGAGCGGTTGTCCGAGCGGAGGGGGCCGGCCCAGAGGTGGGCGGCGACCAGCTCGGGGACGAGGGTCTCGGTCAGGAGCCGTACGTCGTCGATGTCGTCGCGGGGGTACCGCACGGTCAGGGCGGCGTCGGGGAAGTCGCCGCCGACGGAGACGACGGTCGTGCCGCGGGGGCGGGTCCACTCGAGGATGCCGTCGTCCCAGCGGGAGCCGGCGAAGACGAGCAGGCGGTAGTCGGTGTTCTTGGTCAGGTAGACGTCCACGTGCGCCCAGTCGCCGGCTTCGCAGGCGACGGCGGGGCGGCGAGGACCCTCGCGCAGCATCAGTGCGCCCTGCTGGGCGGACGAGAGCCGCCGGGCGGGCGCGGCCAGGTGGGTGCCGTCGGGACCGGCGACCAGGTCGGCGACCGCGGGCAGCCAGTTGGAGCTCGTCGACAGCAGGTGCTCGGACGCATCGGCGGCCTTCTCAACGACATCCGCGAGCAGTGACAGCGACCCGCCGGTCAGGTGGGCTTCGAGCGCGGCCAACAGGACGAGGGTGTGCTGGAAGGTGCGGCAGGCGACGCCGCCCTCCTCGACCCCGGCCGCCATGTCCACGACGTGGGCCGCTCGCTCTGCGAGCGGGGAAGCGTCGGTGTTGGTCAGCGCGACCACCGTCGCCTCGAGGTGAGCATCGAGGGCGGCGAGGGTCTCGCGAGATCCTCCGGTGGCCGAGATCGCGACGATCGCCGTACCCGGACCCCACTGCGGCTGCAGGTCGCTGCTGGCGAGCTCGCACACCGCGCGTACGCCGCGGGCGCGGAGGCGGGCGGCGGCCACGCCGCCGGCGTACGCCGACGAGCCCATCCCGAGCAGCACGACGCCGTCGACGTCGGGGGAGAGGAACGCCCACGGGTCCTCGTTGCGCAGCCGCGCGGCCAGGTCCCGCAACGAAACGGGCTTGCGGTGCAGGTCGGCGAGGAACAGGGCGGGATCCATGTCAGCTCTCCTCCAGGGCCATCGGGAGCGCGGCCTCGGGGACGTAGGACCAGCGCGGGAGATGGGTGGCGGCGTAGGTGAACTCGCGGCAGACCTGCCGCAGTGCGAACGGCCGCACCAGGCGCTCGTCGGCCGGGTAGGCGTTCAGGAACGCCGCGCGGCCGGCTGCAGCCGTCGCCAGCACCTTTTCAGGATCGAGGTCGGGGTTGTGCTTCCGGGTGACGATGCCGGCGTGCGTGAACGACTGGGCCATCCCGGCGACGTCCACCGCGGCGGGCTGCTCCCGGATCCGGTCCGCGGGCGCGACGACGGGGTTGCCGTCGAAGTCGGTCAGCCGATAGTCGTACGGCGCCGCGCCCGCCCGCAGCACCTGACCGACGTGGAGGTCGCCGTGCACGCGCAGCACCGGACCACCATCAGCGATCTCGTCGAACGCAGTGCGCACGGCCTCAGCGTGCCGGACCAGGACGCCGTGCGCCGCACCCTCGGTGACCTGGATCGCCCGCTCCAGGTCGGCGACGGCACCCTCCCGCCAGCCCGCGACCTCGTCCGCGGTAGCCGCTCGCACGGTCGACGCCAGCGCCCGGTGGAACTCCGCGACCAGCGTCCCGACGGCTTGTCCTGCCTCGACCAGGCTCCCGGCGCGGACGTCCTCGACCGCCCACGTCCAGCCGTCCACGGCACCCGCGACGTACTCCGCGACGACCGCGAGTAGCCGCGGTTCCTCCTTCGGCGACGGCGACCACTCGACGACGCCCCACGGCTGCGGCATCCCGGCGAAGCCCGCGGCCTCGAGCAGCTCCAGCAGTGATGGCGCGGGATGCGGGCCGACGGACACGTCGGCCAGCCACTTCACGACCGCGGCTTCGCCGACGATCACCGACTCGTTGGTCTGGTCGACGCCGACCCCTCGCTCGCCGGATGCCTCCGAACCGCGCCAGCGGCGCACCCGGAACCGGCCCTCGACCCGGTCGCCGCCGGCAAGGAACGTGAGCAGGCCCTCCGCGGCGCCGTCACCGACCGGTACGGCACGCAGGCCACCGCTGTCGTCGGCAACGACCGCGAGCTCCCGTCCGGCACCGAGGTCGAGCGTGTCGAGAGGCGTCACGCCCGACCGCGGACGTGCTCCAGACCCACGCGCTCGATGATGTCGGCGCCACGGGTGAGGCCGTCGGCGGCCCGGATCCGCTTGCCGATCGCCTCCAGCCGGTCGCGGAGGTCGTGGTCGCCGAGCAGCGTCTCGACCGCCGCCTCGATCTGCTCCGGCGTGAACTCATAGGTGGCGAGCCGGATGCCGAACCCGAGCTCATGCATCCGCTGCGCGTTGTCGTACTGGTCCCAGAACAGCGGCAGCAGCACCATCGGCTTGCCGAAGTGCAGCGCCTCGGTGGTCGTGTTGTTGCCGCCGTGGGTGATGACCAGGTCGACCTGCGGGATGACCTTGGTCTGGGGCAGCGTCTGCTCGCCGACCATGTTGCCGGGCAGCGTGATCCGGTCCGCCTGCGGGCCGAGGCTGACGATGAACCGGTGCCGGCTGCCGGCCAGCGAGTCCACCAGCCGCTGCATCAGCTCGACATCGGCGCCGCCGAGCGAACCGAGGGAGAGGTAGACGAGCGCGCTGTCGTCGGGACGGTCGGCGACCGCAGGTGGTACGACGTACTCCTCGTCGGTGAGGCGGACGCTCGACTCGATCCGGTGCCAGGTGTCGCCGAGCGGTCGGGCGTCCGTGTAGTCCGCTTCCTCGGGATAGACGTAGATGTTCGCGGCGTTGTCGCGGGGCATGAACTCCAGGTCGGGCAGCTCCTCGGCGCCCTGCTCCTGCACCCAGGTGTTGAACGTCGCCCACGTCGCCTGGTGCGTGCGCTCGAACTCGTCGCGGAAGGCGACCCAGGTGTCGGGAGCATCCATCGGCAGGCCGGACAGCCCGGGTGGGATCCCGGGTCCCGGCACCTCGAGCGGGTTGCACGACACGATCCGGACGAATGGTGCCCCGCTCGTCGCCAGCGCCGGGAAGAGCACCACGTTGTCCTCGACGAGCACGTCGGGTCGGACCTCCTCCACGATCGCCCGCAGCGCCGGCTCGCAGTACATCGCACCGTCGATCAGCGCCTGGTAGGTCGGCTGGACGAACGTGGTCAGCTGCTCGGTGGTGGACTTGCGGAACTCCGGCGCGGTCTCGGCGATGAAGTCGGTCCAGAACTGTCCGGCGTCCTCCTCGCCCGCGTCCGGGGACGGCGGGGCGAGGTCGACGAGTCGCTCCTCGAAGCCGAGCGCCGCGAGCTTCCCGGCCCACGAGGCCTCGGAGGCGAACACCACCCGGTGGCCGCGCTTGAGCAGCAGGTCGCCGAGCCCGATGCACTGGTTCGTCGGCCCGTAGGCCGACTCGGGCAGGAACAGGACGGTCAGCTGCTCGGGCATCTCGGGAATCTCGGGCATGCAGGGCTCCTTAGCTGGTGGCTGCGGGGAGGTCGAGCGGGTGCCCGGTGGCGATCCGGGCGTAGGACAGGATCAGCTCGACCGCGGCGGCGTAGTTGATCGAACCGTGCCGGGCCACCATCCGGTAGCCGTAGGCGTCCTCCAGGGCGACGATGTTGCGGCCGATCGTCTCCGAGTCGCCCTGCAGGTCGAAGTCGCCGCTGGCGGCGCCCTTCTCGAGGATCACCTGGTACATCGCGACCTGGCGGTCGTAGAGCGAGGTGAGCATGGCGCCGTACGCCGGGTAGCGGGAGGCAGCACCGCCGAGCGCGCAGAGCAGCTTCACGTCCGCGTCCTCGGCGTTGACCGGCAGCCCGCCGGCGACGGTGACCACGAGCTTCTCGGCAGCCGACGCCAGGCCGCGGATGGCTTTGACCCGGTTGTCCAGGAACCGCTCGATGACGGCCTGGTTGGCCTCCAGCAGCAAAGACTGCACATCCGGGTAGTGGTAGAGGATCGCTCCCGACGTCAGCCCGGCCATGTCGGCGATGTCCTTGAGGCGTACGTCAGCACCGCGCATCACCACGGCCTGCTGGGCGGCCGTGAACAGCCGGTCCCGGCGCTCGCGCTGACGTGACGTCGGCATCGCTTCCTCCATTGACTCGGACCCCGGTCGACACCCTTGCGCAGGTGCTCCGGCATCCCGGCGCCCACCTTGGCACACCGTCGCTCGTCTTTGAAGCCCCCTTCATAATTTTGCCGATTTCCCTGTGGAGAGGGCGGAAAGGGGTCTTGTCAATTTTGAACGGGCGTGGAATGTTTCGCAGGAACCGGCATCGTATGGCGGTGCGGGCCTCACCCGAGGGGAACCAAGATCATGACCACTCGAACCCTGCGTACCCGTGGCGCCGCGGCTGCCGCGCTCGCCTCGCTGGTCGCGCTGACCTTCGCGGCGTGCGGCGGCGACGACGACTCGGCGGAGCCGTCCGACCTCGACCCGGACGCCGACCTGAGCAAGCAGACGGTCGTCGTGACGAACTGGGCCGGCTACATGCCGCCCGACATCGCCGAGAAGGTCGAGGAGAAGACCGGGGCGAAGGTCGAGATCACCGAGCACGCCACCAACGAGGACATGGTGGCGAAGGTGGTCGGCTCCGGGGGCGAGGGCCTCGACGTCGTCTTCGGCTCGCAGCCCTACCTGCAGGCGTTCGCCGAGGAGGGTCTGCTGGAGCCGCTCGACACGGACTACCTGGAGAACTGGGACGAGCTCGACCCCGATGCCCAGAGCCTCGCCGAGGTCGACGACCAGCCGTACTTCGCGCCGTACACGTGGGGCACCACCGGCATCTGCTACCGCTCCGACCTCGTCGACGAGGCACCCACCAGCTGGTACGACCTGCTGCAGCCGGAGGAGCAGTACCGCGGCAAGATCACGATGATGGGCACCGAGCGCTGGGCGGTGATGCCCGCGCAGAAGGCACTCGGCTACTCGGTGAACACCACCGACGAGGACGAGATGGAGGACGTCAAGCAGCTGATGCTCGAGGCCAAGCCCCACCTCCTCGCCTACGACGACACCACGTTCTACGAGCGCCTGATCAGCGGTGAGGCCGTGATGGTGGAGGCCTGGGACGGATGGTGCAACTACGGGATCGGCGAGAACCCCGACATCGACTTCGTCGTGCCCGAGGAGGGCGCGGACCTGTGGATCGACGGCATCGGAATCCTGAAGTCGTCGGAGAACAAGGAGGCGGCGTACGCCTTCGTCGACACGATCCTCGACCCGGTGAACCACGCCTGGGCGTCGGAGAACATCCTCTACAACGTCCCCAACGACGCGGCGATCAGCCTGCTCCCCGAGAAGCTCACCACCCAGTACGCGACCCTCGGCGCCCGGCGCGAGGAGATGCTGCAGGGCGAGAACATGGTCGACATCGGCGACGCGTCATCCCTCTACAACCGGATCATCACCGAGGTCACTGCGTCGGATGAGTGACCTCCGGCTGCGGCGCCGGCTCGGGCGGCTCGCAGAGCCAGCGGTCCTGCTGACGCCGGGGCTGCTGTTCATCGCGATCTTCGTCGGCGCGCCGATCCTGCTCGTCCTCGCGTACATGTTCGCGGAGCGGGGCAGGTTCGGTGGCGTCGAGTGGGTCTTCACCCTGGAGAACTTCGAACGGGCGATCGACCCGCTCTACCTCGACGTCCTGTGGAGCTCGGTCGGGATCGCGGGCCTGGCCACGGGGATAGCACTCGCGATCGGCTATCCGACGGCGTACGCCATCACCCGGCTGCCCGCGCGCTGGCGCACCGTCGCACTGGTGCTCGTCGTGGTGCCGTTCTGGACCAGCTTCCTGATCCGGATGTACGCGTGGATCGTCCTGCTCAACTCGCAGGGCGTCGTCAACGACGCACTCGTGGGGAGCGGGGTGACGGACGATCGCACCAGCTTCCTCTACACCGACGGGGCGGTCGTGGTCGGCCTGGTCTACGCCTACCTGCCGCTGATGATCCTGCCGCTCTACGCGGCGATCGAGCGGGTCGAGGGCGAGCTGATGGAGGCGTCGCGAGACCTGGGCGCCGGCCGGGTCAGGACGTTCGGGAGCGTGCTGCTGCCGCTGACCCTCCCGGGTGCGATGACCGGATCGATCCTCGTCTTCGTCCCGAGCCTCGGCAACTTCGTGGTCCCCGAGCTGCTCGGCGGCGGCAAGACCGTGATGGTGGGCAACCTGATCCGCGACCAGTTCCTCAAGGTGCAGGACTGGCCGTTCGGCTCGGTGCTGGCGTTCGTCGTGGTGATCGCTCTCTTCGTGATGTTCCTGCTCCAGGCGGCGGTGACCCGCCGCATCGAGGGAGGTGGCCGGCATGCCTGAGCGCACCGCCGGTCGCGGCCTGGGCTGGGCGTGGGTCCCGCTCGTGGTCTGCGGGGCCTTCCTCTACATCCCGATCGCCGTGCTGGTGGCGATGTCGTTCAACGACGGCGGGTCGGCGTACTCCTGGGACGGCTTCAGCTTCCGGTGGTACGGCGAGCTGGCGGCTGACGACCGGATCCTCTCCTCGCTCCGGACCTCTCTCCTCATCGCCGTCGGCGCCACCGCGATCGCCACCGTGCTCGGCACGTTGCTGGCGGTCGGGCTCGCGCGGCACACCCGGTCGAGGTTGCTGGAGGCCTCGGCGATGGCACCGGCGATCCTCCCCGACCTGCTGCTGGCCATCGGGCTGCTGTCCTTCTACTACGTCGCCGACATCCCGAAGTCCGCGACGACCGTGCTGCTCGGGCACGCCGCGTTCGGCACCGCGTTCGTCGTCGCCGTCGTGCGGGCACGGCTCACCGGCATGGACCTCAGTGCCGAGGAGGCGTCGCGGGACCTGGGAGCCGGCGCGCTCTCGACCTTCCTGCGGATCACCATCCCGAGCATCGCTCCCGCGATCGTGGCGGGCGCGCTCCTGGTGTTCACGCTGTCGCTCGACGAGTTCGTGATCGCCTTCTTCACTGCCGGGCCCACCACGCAGACCCTTCCGATCACCATCTACTCGATGGTGCGGGTCGGAGTCACGCCCGTGATCAACGCACTGGCGACCGTCCTGGTCGTCGTGAGCATCGCCGTCGTCGTGATCGCGGCGCGCACCGTCCGGAGGAGCGACGAGTCATGACCGAGATCCCCGAGCCCGCTGACGGGCTGGCGCCGCTGCTCGAGATCGTCGACGTCAACCGCCGGTTCGGCGACGTTGCCGCGCTCGACGACGTCTCGCTCACGATCGCCGAGAACGAGTTCTTCGCGCTGCTCGGCCCGTCCGGGTGCGGCAAGACGACGCTGCTGCGGGCGATCGCCGGGTTCGAGCAGCCGGACAGCGGCGCCATCCTGCTCGGCGGAAGCGACCTGCTCGGTCTCCCGCCGAACCGGCGACCGGTCAACCTGATGTTCCAGTCCTATGCCCTGTTTCCCCACATGACGGTGGAGCGCAACGTCGCCTACGGCCTCGAGCGGGACGGCTTGGCACGGGCGGAGGTGCGGTCCCGGGTGGATGAGGTCCTGGAGACCGTAGGCCTCACCGCGCTGGCCAGGCGGCGTCCTCGGCTGCTCTCGGGCGGACAGAAGCAGCGGGTCGCGCTCGCCCGGGCGATCGTCAAGCGCCCCCGGTTGCTGCTCCTCGACGAACCGTTGTCCGCACTGGACCGCAAGGTCCGGCTGGAGATGCAGCTCGAGCTCAAACGACTGCAGCACGAGGTCGGCATCACCTTCGTCGTGGTCACCCACGACCAGGAGGAGGCGATGTCGATGGCCGACCGGATCGCGGTGATGGCGGCCGGGCGGGTCCAGCAGGTCGCCACTCCCGTCGACCTCTACCGACGACCGGCCAACCTCTTCGTCGCCGACTTCATCGGCTCCAGCAACCGGTTCGAGGGCCGGGTCGACGGCGGCGTGTTCGTCTCCGAGCTGCTCGGCAAGCTTCCCGGCGCCGCAGGCACCGTGACGATGGAGCGGGCCCACCTCGTCGTACGACCCGAGGACGTCCGGCTCCTGGCGCCCGCCGAGGGCACCGGCACGGTGCAGGGCCGGGTGATCGACATCCAGTTCAAGGGCGGGCTGAGCCAGGTTGCCGTCGACGTCGCCGGGGCACCCACTCCGCTCCTGGTCTCGGTGCCCGGCACCGCCGACGTCGGCCGCGGGGAGGACGTCGCCCTCGAGTGGTCGACCGGAGTCGTCGTCTCCGAGGCCCTGGTGTGATGCAGCGACAATCCGCGCTGTCCGACGCCCGACCGCGGCCGGTCTGGTGGGAGGGGCGCGAGGAAGGGGCGGTCAGCGAGCCGCTCCGCGGCACGGCCCACGCCGACCTGCTCGTCGTCGGCGGCGGCTTCACCGGGCTCTGGGCAGCCATCCAGGCAGTCGAGGAGGATCCCGGCCGAGCGGTGGTCGTGATCGAGGCGCAGCGCGTCGCCGCCGGCGCTTCCGGTCGCAACGGCGGCTTCGTCTCGCCCTCCCTGACCCACGGACTTGCCCACGGCCACGCCCTCTGGCGCGACGAGATGCCGGACCTGCTCCGCCTCGGCCGGGAGAACCTCCTCGAGATCGAGGAGTTCCTGGCGAAGGAGGAGATCGCGACCGACCTCCGGCTCTGCGGGAAGACCATGTTCGCGACCCGGCCGCACGAGGTCGACGCGCTGAGGGAGAGCCACCGGCTGCACCAGCAGTACGGCGAGGAGTCGGCGTTCCTCACCGCGGAGCAGGCGCGCGCCGACGTGGAGTCGCCGACCTATGTCGGTGGCCTGACGCTGTCGGCGGGCGGGCTGGTCGACCCGGTCGCTCTCGCGATCGGGCTCCGGGATGCGGCGCTGCGCAGGGGCGTCGTGCTGCACGAGGGCACCGAGCTTCGGCAGATCGGTCGGGACGGCACCGGGCTCCGCTGCCTCACCGACCGCGGCGTCGTACGCGCCGAACAGGTGCTGCTGGCCACCAACGCCTTCCGGCCACCGCTGCGCCGGCTCCGGGCGTACGTGCTTCCCGTCTGGGACCACGTGCTGGCCACCGAGCCGCTGACCGCGGAGCAGCTCGGACGTCTCGGCTGGGCGGACAACCAGGGCCTCACCGACGCCGGGAACCAGTTCCACTACTACCGACGCACGTCGGACGACCGGATCGTCTGGGGCGGCTACGACGCGATCTACTACTTCGGCAACCGCACCGACGCCGCGCGGGAGCAGCGGGACGCCTCGCACGAGCTGCTGGCCCGACAGTTCCGGGAGACCTTCCCGCAGCTGGCTGACGTCGCGCTGACCCATCGCTGGGCGGGGATCATCGACACCACCTCCCGGTTCACGCCGGTCTTCGGGACCGCCTTCAGCAACAGGCTCGGCTACGCCGTCGGCTACACGGGGCTCGGGGTGGCGTCGTCGCGGTTCGGGGCCCGGGTGGCGCTGGACCTGCTGGCCGGCAGGGACACCGAGCGCACCGGGCTGGCCATGGTTCGCCGCCACTCGGTGCCGTTCCCGCCCGAGCCACTCCGGTGGCCGGCGGTGCAGATGACCCGACGGGCGCTCGCTCGCGAGGACCAGACAGGGCACCGCGGCGTGCTGCTGCGGACCATGGACCGGTTCGGTGTCGGCTTCAACAGCTGAGGGAGACGCAATGAGGACGGGCATGCACATCGGTGGCGTCGCGCGCGACGGGTCGGGGGCGGAGCACACGCTCGTCGACCCCAGCACGGGCGCGACCATCGGGTCCTACCTGGCGTCGGACGAGTCCGACGTCGAGGCCGCGGTCGGCGCCGCGGCGGCCGCGTTCGTGGACTGGTCTGCGCTCACCGCGGGGGAGCGGGCGCATGCGCTGTTCGCCCTCGCCGATCGGATGGAGGCCGACGCCGACACGCTCACCGCGCTGGAGGTGGCCGAGACCGGGAAGCCGGTCGCGGTGTTCCGTGACGGCGAGCTGCCGTTCGCCGTCGACAACCTCCGCTTCTTCGCCGGAGCCGCCCGCTCGCTCGAGGGCTCTGGCGCAGGAGAGCTGAGCCGCGGCTTCACGTCGATGCTGATCCGTCGGCCCCTCGGCGTGGTCGCGGGGATCGCACCCTGGAACTTCCCGCTGGTGATGGCGGTCTGGAAGCTCGGCCCGGCCCTCGCGGCCGGCAACGCGATCGTCCTCAAGCCGTCTCCGCAGACCCCCGGGACCACGCTCCGGATCGCCGAGCTTGCCGTCGAGGCCGGCCTGCCTCCAGGTGTCGTGAACGTGCTGACCGGCGACGCTGACGTCGGCCAGGCGCTGGTGCGGCACCCCCGGGTCGCGATGGTGTCGATCACGGGCTCGCCGGGTGCCGGACGGGCAGTCATGGCGGCCGCCGCCTCGTCGACGACGCGCGTCCACCTCGAGCTCGGCGGCAAGGCACCGGCCATCGTGTACGACGACGCCGCCCTCGAGGCAACAGCAACCGCGATCACCCTGGCCGCGACCTACAACTCAGGCCAGGACTGCACTGCCGCCACCCGGGTCTACGTCCAGCGCTCGGTGGCCGACCGCTTCGCCGAGCTGCTCGCCGCCGGCATGGGTGGGGTGCGGGTAGGGGAGCCGCAGGACCCGAGCACGGACATCGGCCCGCTCGTCTCCGTCGAGCACCGGGAACGCGTGCACGGGTTCGTGGAGCGTGCCCGCGCGGCGGGTGCGACCGTGTTGACCGGCGGCGTCGTACCCGACGGCCCCGGCGCGTACTACCCGCCGACTCTCATCACGGGCGCCGCCCAGGACTCCGAGATCGTCCAGCAGGAGGTGTTCGGCCCGGTGCTCGTCCTCGGCACCTTCGACGACGAGGACGAGGCGGTGCGGCTTGCCAACGACAGCGCGTACGGCCTCGCCTCATCGGTGTGGACGCGCGACGTGGGCCGCGCTCTCCGCACGTGTCACCGGCTCGAGGTCGGCGTCAGCTGGGTCAACGACCACCTGCCCATCGCGTCCGAGGCGCCGCACGGCGGCGTCAAGGCCAGCGGCTTCGGCAAGGACATGAGCCACGAAGCGATCCTGGAGTACACCGCGACCCAGCACGTGATGCTGAAGCACGCGCAGCGCGAGGCGCACGAGACGTTCCGGCCGGCCTGAGGCCTCTCCTATCGAGGGGAGGTCGCCTATCTGGTCAGCACGGTGGACGTTGCTGTCGTGGAGGGAGCGGTGCGCCGGTCAGACGCGGTGGTCACGTCCGATCCCGAGGACCTCCAGCGGGTGGCCGAGGCTGCGAACGTGACGCTGCGGATCATCGCCGTCCGAGCTGACGCGCTGCGAGGTCGCCGATTGTGTCGGACGTTCGTCCGACGATGACTCCCTCACCCATCCACCACTCGGGCCGGCAACCAAGGACATCGCGATGGACATCGGCTTCGACTCCGGGAGCAGGCGGCTCGTGCTGATCGACATCGAGAACGTCGTCGGCGGCCTCGTGCGCAGCGAGGCGACCGCCGAGCACGCGCGCGGGTCGATCAGGCAGGCGATCGGCGCACAACCGATGGACCAGGTCGTCGTGGCGACGTGCCACAAGGGCTACCCGTACGTCGCGTGGTGCTGGCCCACCGCTCTCCGCCGGGTGCGATCGGGTGCGGACGGTGCCGACCTCGAGCTGCTCGAGATCCTCGACCACGACGTCGCGGGCCACTTCCAGCACGTCGTGCTCGTCTCGGGAGACGGCATCTTCACCGACGCCGTCACCGAGCTCGGCCGCCGCGGCGTCGAGGTCACGGTGGCCGCCCGGCGCGGGCACCTCAGCAACCGGTTGCGGCTTGCGGCGACGGAGGTGGTCTACCTCAACGGCATCTGGGAAGGGGCGGCGCGCACCGCCGGCTGAGGCGACCAGTAGTGGATGCCTCGACCACAAGACGCGCGCCAACAAGTGGGTCCGCTTGACTCGGTTCTGACGTCTCGGGCCTTCCGGTAACCCAACTCTCGCGTCCGGACCCGCCGGGAGTCGGGAGTCGGGAGTCGCTATCGCGTCGCGGGCTCCACTGCAGAAGCCCGCCGCTGGCGGAGGTCCCGCCGCGCCCGGCGGTACTCCACCTCGAGGATCAACGCCACCCGCGCAGGCCGCAGCGCGCGGGCCGCGGTGCGGTCCGCGAGGCGAGTGCGCTGGAGGGTGGTCATGGAACGAGAGTAGGCAGGCGCGCGCCGCCCGGCTACCGACTTTAAGGATGATTCCGGGTCAGACCAGGGGTACCCCTGAGGCCGGGCGTTTCCTCCCCCTGGTTGCGTCGTTAGAACTTCGGGGAGGGTCCTTCGCGGGACCCTCAGGGAGGGGCGACCATGCGGGTCGGGTTCGAGATTGCGACGGCAGTGGCCTTCGTCGTCAGCGTGTTCACCATGTCCAGCGCAGCGCTGCCGATCGCGCTCATCCTCGTCGGCCTCCTCGCGTGGCCGGACCGGCGTCCGAGGCAGGACGATCGCGAGCGCATGGAAGCCCGTGTCGACGCCGCGCTCGAGGCACTGCGCGGGCTGGGACGCGACTACCCGCGGTCCAGCTAGCGCCGGGCCGGATCGGCCGGGGCGTAATGTCGGGACACGGAGCCATTCAGGCTTCCCCTCAGAGAGATCCCCCGATGAGCGACAAGTCGCCGCGCCAGAACATGTCCAAGAAGTCCGGCAAGTCCATCAAGGAGAAGCGCGCCGAGAAGCGCGACAAGGGGACAACGGAGACCTTCTCCGACAAGATCCATCCAGTGAAGAGGAAATGACCCTACTCAGCCTCGGCGTCGTCGGTTCGTCTGCGAAAGAGAACGAGCACCGACTGGCCCTCCACCCGGACCACATCCCGACCCTCGATGCCGATCTGCGTGCGCAGATCACCCTGGAGCACGGGTACGGCGCCAAGTTCGGCGTTGCTGACGCTTCCCTCGCCGAGCACATCGCGGGGTTCGCAACCCGGGAGGAGATCCTGGCGGGCTCCGACGTCGTACTCCTGCCCAAGCCGCAGCACTCCGACGTCGCCGCACTGAAGCCCGGCCAAGTGCTGTGGGGCTGGCCGCACTGCGTCCAGGACGCCGAGCTCACCCAGCTCGCCATCGACCGGCAGCTGACGCTGATCGCCTTCGAGGCAATGAACCACTGGACGCGCGACGGCTCGGTCGGGCTGCACGTCTTCCACAAGAACAACGAGCTGGCCGGCTACTGCTCGGTGATCCACGGACTCGAGCTGGCGGGGCTGACCGGCGACTACGGTCGTCCGCTGACCGCCGTGGTGATCGGGTTCGGGGCCACCGCGCGTGGGGCAGTGACCGCTCTCAACGCCCACGGCTTGCACAACGTGGCGGTGCTGACCAGTCGCGCCGTCGCGGCGGTCGGCTCGCCGATCCACTCGGTGGTGATCCGGCAGTTCGAGCACGACCCGGACGGCATCGAACCCAGCCACGTGATCACCGAGCGAGGCCGTGAGCCGCTTTCGACGTACCTGGCCCAGGCCGATGTCGTCGTCAACTGCACGCTGCAGGACCCGAACGACCCGCAGATCTACCTCCGGACCGAGGACCTGGACGCGTTCCGACCGGGCAGCGTGATCGTGGACGTGTCGTGCGACCTGGGCATGGGATTCAGCTGGGCCCGGCCGACGAGCTTCGAGGATCCGGCGTTCGTGGTGGGCGACAACATCCTCTACTACGCGGTCGACCACAGTCCGTCGTACCTCTGGAACTCAGCGACCTGGGAGAACAGCAACGCGCTGATCCCGTTCCTGCGGCCGGTGCTCCGGGGCGGCGCCGCGTGGGACGCCGAGGAGACCTTGAGCAGGGCGATCGAGATCCGTGACGGACGGATCATCAACCCCGCGATCCTCGCCTTCCAGGGCCGGTCGCCGGAGCCTCCTCACCCGGCGGTCTAGGCTCGCACCTTTTGGTCAACGCGATCGCGCCGTACCCCGGCTCCACCGTCAGCCGAGGCAGCCGACAACCGCGTCGACCAGGGCGACCGACCGTGCGTCCGCCGGCGTCGCCGGCCCCATCTGGTTGACGGTGTAGCCGAACGAGAAGCCGCGCTCGAGGTCGGCGAAGCCCACCGAACCGCCGAGGCCGTAGTGCCCGAACGCGCCCGGTCCTTGCCCTCGGCGCCGAACTCCGGCCAGTACGACGCGAGCGGCGCATCGAGGTCGACCTTGCCCTGGTCGACCAGGCGCAGCACACAGAGCGCCATCTCCTCGAACACGTCGGCAACCCGCTGGAATTCGCTGGCGACCTGACCTGCGACAGCCACGAGTCTCAGTGCGGGACAGTTCAAGCGGATTGTCAGTTCCGTACGGCGCGTTCTTCAGTGTTAGCCTGATTCGGCTCCAGCTTTCGAACATCACTCCGGGGGATCGGGCCCCGAGGATTGGCTCCAATGCCCACCGATCGTCTTCGCACTCGCCTGCGCTCCATCCCTGGCGCGCTCGCGGTCACGGCCCTGCTCGCCGCGACGGTCCTGCCCGATGCGCAGGCACTGCCCCGGAGCAGCCCGGTCCCGACCGCCGAGCTCGGCGGCAGCGTGGTCTACGACCTTGTCGTGCTGGACACCGGCCGCGTCATCCTCGGCGGCAACTTCACCGCGATCGGACCCTTTCCGCGTGCCAACCTGGGCGCGATCCTGCCCAACGGTGAGCCCGACCCGGAGTTCGCCCCGACCACCGACGGCTCCGTCCACGCGGTCGCGATCTCGGAGGACGGCAGCCGGGTGTTCATCGGCGGCACCTTCACCCAGGTCGACGGGCAACCGCGCCACAACATCGCCGCGATCGACGCCGTCACCGGCGCGCTGATCGAGGACTGGGAGGCTGACACCGCCGGGGCGGTCCCGATGGTTTCGTCGCTCGCGGTCGACGGCGACCGGTTGTACGTCGGCGGCCGGTTCTCCACCATCGACGGTGTCAACAAGGAGAAGCTGGCCGCTGTCGACGTCACCTCCGGCAACATCGTTGCTTGGAGCACCTGGGTCAACGGCGCCGTCAACGAGGTGCGGGTCGCGCCCGACGGGACCGTGTGGGTCGGCGGCGAGTTCACCAGGATCCGTGGCATTGCCCGTCCCTACTTCGGGGGTATCGACCCCGCCACGGGCCAGCCCACCGCCTTCAACGGTCTCGGCAACGACAGCCGGCTGATCACGCTGGCGCTCAGCCCCGACGGCCAGTGGGTCTTCACGGCCAACAACTCCAACTTCGTCACCGCCTACAAGGTCAGGTCAACCACGCCACGCTGGT
Organism: uncultured Actinomycetota bacterium; assembly: GCA_963795115.1. Taxonomy (GTDB): domain Bacteria; phylum Actinomycetota; class Actinomycetes; order Propionibacteriales; family Nocardioidaceae; genus Nocardioides. The sequence goes on along the minus strand of CAWCGH010000003.1, from coordinate 794,359 downwards.
CACGTCACGCCGACGGCAACGCCCAGGCGCTGGTCGCGACGGACCGGAAGGTCTACATCGGTGGCCACTTCACCGCGTTCGACGACGACGGCATCATCCCCCGGAGGTTCTTCGCCGCCGTCGTCCGCCGCAACGGTGCGATGACGGCGTGGGACCCGCACGCGACCGGCTCCAACAAGGGCGTCTGGTCGCTCGCCATCCACCAGGGCAGTCTCCACGCCGCCGGCGGGTTCATCTACTTCAGTGGCGTCCGGCAACGTCTCTTCGCAAAGTTCGGCGGTACGGCGTAGCCGACCGGGGAGGCGCGGCCCTACGCTCACCGGATGGACGTCGTCCGCACCCCAGGATCTCGGTTCGACAACCTTCCCGGCTATCCGTTCGCGCCGCACTACGTCGACGTCGCAGCGTCGGACACGCAGGCGATCCGGATGCACTACGTCGACGAGGGCCCGCGCGACGGGCCGCCCGTCGTGCTCCTCCACGGTGAGCCGACCTGGAGCTACCTCTACCGCACGATGATCCCGCCGCTCGTCGCGGCGGGGCACCGGGTGCTGGCGCCGGACCTGATCGGGTTCGGCAAGTCCGACAAGCCGACCCGGATGGACGACTACACCTACCTGCGCCATGTCGAGTGGGTCACCGACTGGTTCGAGCAGCTCGACCTGACCGGCGTCACCGTTTTCGTGCAGGACTGGGGCGCGCTGATCGGGCTGCGGGTCGCCGCGGAGCAGGGTGACCGGTTCGGCCGGGTCATGGTCGGCAACGGATTCCTGCCGACCGCGCAGCACGGCACGCCGCTCGGATTCCGGGTCTGGCGCGGGTTCGCCCGCTACACCCCGGTCTTCAAGGCGGGGTTCATCGTGCAGCGGGCGACCGTGACCAAGGTGGCGCGCGACGTACTTGCGGCGTACGACGCCCCGTTCCCCGACTCGAAGTACCTGGCCGGCGCCCGCGCCTTCCCGCAGCTGGTGCCGACCGATCCGAAGGATCCCGCGGTGCCCGCCAACCGGGCCGCTTGGGACGCGCTGGGGAAGTGGGAGAAGCCGTTCCTCTGTGTGTTCGGCGCCAACGACCCGATCCTCGGCAAGGCCGACAAGCCGCTGATCGAGCACGTCCCCGGCGCGAAGGGCCAGCCGCACGACCGGATCCGCGCCGGCCACTTCCTCCAGGAGGACGCCGGTCCCGAGCTGGCGAGCCGCCTGCTCAGCTGGGAGGCATGAAGCGATCGCGTGTCGATGAACGGGTGCAGGGTCGCGGGGTGGCGATCAGCAGCGAGGTCGCGTTCGACCTGGAGGCGATGCTCCGACCGTGAACCCGGCCGGGGTGCAAGACTTGCCGAGTGATCGAGGACTTCGTCGTCGCGCGCAACCCCGAGCCGGACTCGACGCTGCCCTACATCCTGCGCATCCCTCTCGGTGACGGCATCCTGCTGAAGTCGCGGGAGACGTGGCCCCGCACTGCGAAGGTCTACTGCCACCGTTTCGAGGGCTGGCCCGACGACGTCGAGATCGTGGAGCGGGTGCCCGTCCGATCGTGCGTACGGCGAGGCGCGGCGATCGATCTGGTGCTCGATCGTGGTCGTGAGAACCGGTCGCAGTTCATCGCAACCACGCTCAAGGGCGGCCGCCAGGCGGTCTTCTGGCAGACCGCACGCACCGCCAAGCAAGCCCGCCCGCGAGTCGCGGTGTCGAAGGCGCGGGCCCAAGGGATCGACGAGATGGAGATCGTCGTCGACTCCCACGAGCGGTACTCCTGGACCTTCTCGGAGCAGCAGGTCACGACGCGGCGTCAGGCGCTGCCGGCCGGCGACTACGGGGTCGTGGCCGATGATGCCGTGATCGCTGTGGTCGAGCGCAAGAGTGCGCAAGACCTGGTCAGCTCACTCACCACGGGGAAGCTGAAGTACCAGCTCACCGACCTGGCGTCGGTGCCGAGGGCGGCGGTCGTCATCGAGGAACGCTACAGCCGCGTCCTCTCCCACGAGATGGTGCGCAGGTCGGTGATCTCGGACGCGCTGGCGGAGGCACAGGTCGCTTTCCCCGCCGTACCAATCATGTTCTGCGAGACCCGCAAGCTGGCGCAGGAATGGACCTACCGTTTCCTCGCAGCCGCGCTCACCGCGAAGGAGCTGGACGCCTTCGGCTCCGCGGTCGTCGCCGACCTGGCGGCGGCCTCGCCGCTCGCGCCGCCCGACCCGACGCCGGCAGAGATCCGGGCGTGGGCTGCGGTCAACGGCTATGCCGTGTCGGATCGCGGCCGGATCCCGGCCGCCGTCCGAGACGCGTTCCTCGCTCAGCGCTGATCAGGCCGAGGTGTAGGTCATCGACGGACCCTTGAAGAACTGGGCGGCGTTGACCAGCAGTGAGTCGTCGTAGGTCAGCTCGAGGCCGGTGACGACCTCGGCCATCGCCAGCGCGACGGCGAAGCCGTCGGGTGCGCCGTCGCCGCGAACCCGATCGAAGAGGGACCGCAGCTCGGTGGGTACGACGTCCGGCTCCTCGACGCTCCTGAGCTCGTGCGCGTCGAAGAGGACCTCGGCGTCCCGGGCGCAGCCGAACCGCACCTGCGCCTCGAAGTTGCTGCGGGCGACGGCCGCCGCAGCGCCGTCACGGGTCATGGTCTCGAGCGCGGCGAGCGTCGGGTCGCCGTACCCGGAGTACTCGACGCCCAGCACGCCGCCGTCGATCTCGACCAGCGCCCACGCGGCGTAGTCGGAGTCCTCCTTGTTGTCCCACGGGTGGCCGACCGGCTCGTGCAGGTCGACGTCGAGCGCGCGGGCCACGCAGTCCCGGGAGGCGCCGGCGACGACGAGCACGGTCAGCGACTCCGGATCACCGAGCGAATCCATGAGCTCGTCGTAGTACTCCACCGTCGCGGCCATCCGTCGAGCGTAGAACGTGTTGCGCGTCCCGTCAGCCGGTTGTCGAACGAGCCTCCATGACCGTGCGGAGGGCAGACATCGCCTGCCGGTCGGACGGCAGCCAGTCGACATCGCCCAGTTGGTCGACGGTGAGATGGCGCAGCTCGTCGTGGTCCTCGCTGCGGTGGAGGTTGCCGGCGGTGACGGTGGCGAAGTAGAGACGCAGCGCGTAGGCCTCCGAGATCGGCCAGCTCCCGGCCGGCGCCGCCAGCTCCTCGCCGACGCCGATCTCGACGCCGAGCTCCTCGCGGATCTCCCGCTCCAGTGCGCCTTCCGGCGTCTCGCCCGCCTCGACCTTGCCGCCGGGGAACTCCCATTTGCCCGCCAGCGCGGCCGGCTTGGTACGCCGGGCCGCGACGACGTACGACGGACGCGCGAGCGAGTCGACGAGGATCGCGCCGACGACGATCTGGAGCACTAAGTCGACTCCGAGCGACCGCCGAAGAGGCGCTTGGCCCACATGATCGGGAAGAACAGACAGGGGCAGGCCCAGTCCGAGGAGGACCAGCGGCAGGGTGAGGGATCGGCTGTAGAGCTCGTCGCCGCGCAGGGTGGCGGTGACGGTCTCGCCGACCTCCTGGTCGCCGGAACCCTGGATCGGTCCGACCATCTCCACGCCGTCCACGGTCCAGCGGGCGGTGCAGTGCTGCGACGACGTCTTGTACCTGATGTCGAAGTCGCACGTGATCACCTCGGCCTCGACCTTCTCGCCGGTCTGCCGCTGCCACAGCAGCCAGCCGCCGGCACCGATCAGCACGAACGGCACGATCATGAAGGCGGTGATGATGACGTTGACGATGATCCGCATCGTCATCGTCTCCTGAGGAGGAGGCGCATCGACCATGTGCCGATGATGGCCTGTGCATCGGGCGCGCGCCATCTTTGCTCGTCGAGAGCCGCTGCGAGGTTGCGTTCGGTCTGGACGGTGGTGTTCGGGTGCGGGCGTCTCGATATGCCCTCGCGCCAGGGCGCTCGGGCTACTCGACGACCGGTAGCGCTCGGGCTACTCGACGACCGGTAGCGCTCGGGCTACTCGACGACCGGTAGCGCTCGGGCTACTCGACGACCGGTAGCGCTCGGGCTGCTCGACGACCGGTAGCGCTCGGGCTGCTCGACGACCGGTAGCGCTCGGGCTACTCGACGACCGGTAGCGCTCGGGCTACTCGACGACCGGTAGCGCTCGGGCTACTCGACGACCGGTAGCGCTCGGGCTGCTCGACGACCGGTAGCGCTCGGGCTACTCGTCGACCGGTAGCGCTCGGGCTGCTCGACGACCGGCGGTCAGCCGCAGTTGTCGCAGACGCCGGTGCCGGCGGGGATCGCCATGAAGCAACGCGGGCAGACGTTGATGACCGGCTCGGGCTTCCGCACGGCAGGCGTGCGCGGTGCGGCGGGTGCGCGCGTTCGCCGTACCTTCGGCGCGGCAACGGGCGCGACCGGGACCGGCGGCGGGGGTGGCGGTTCCCAGCCGGGCGGTTCGGGCGACTCGATCCCCAGACCGGCCAGGACCTCGCGAGCTTCGGCGGTGGGGCGGTGCTTGGGGATGGTCACGATGTCGTGCGGTGACGACCCGCCCTCCAGGAACGTCTGCGCGTCGGGGCGCATCGCGGGCGGGATCCGCCGGTGTCGCCACCGCGCGGGAGCCGCGCCGCGCTGGGTGATGGTGACCAGGTCGGGGCGTGCCCAGGCGACCAGCGTCCAGTCGTTCTCCCGGCTCACCGCCCAGGCGCCGACCGCGGCGTCGCCCGCTTCGCCCGCCGCGCGGAGCGCGATCCGCTCGGGATTGAGGAAGCGTCCGGTGATCTGGAGGACGTCAGGCAGGGGCCGGGCGACGTCGTACCCCGCCTCGCGGAGCGAGAAGGCAGCATCGGCGAGCGGGTCGGCGAGCGACTCGGCTGTCGGATCCGGGGGAGTGTCCATCGGCTCGGACGCTACCCGGATCATGCGACGACCCGGTAACCGGCCGGCGCAGGTAACTCAGTGTTCGTGCGGCTACCTCGGTGCTGTGACCGGTCGCAGCACCCGGGTAGCGGTCGAAACACTGAGTTACAGGGGACGCTCGCCGGCGGCGCCAGCCCCGCCTTACGGCAGCATCTGGTAGGCGGTCGACAGCCCGGCGACCTCAGCCCACATCCTCCCGAACCGCTCGGACGACGTGATCGGCGCCCGCACGGCGTCGACGGCCCACGCGCGCTGGGTGTCGTTGGCGCCGGACTTGCCGTGCATCGTGATCGCGTTGGCGGAGAAGTCGCGCACCAGCACCTCGAAGACCGTGTCGACGACATCGGTGTCGAGGTCGACGAGGGCCGCCTGCTCCAGGATCAGCTGCCCGTAGACGATCAGCGTGAAGATGTCGCCGAGGGAGAGCAGGAAGTCGAGATCCTGCTGCTGCTCGGCGTCCGGCGCCGCGGTCAGCAGCAGGTCGCAGAACGCCTCGGCCTGCTCGAGGAAGAGGCCGACGTTCGGGATCGACCGGGCGGCGACGTACGGCTTCTTCCAGTCCTGGAAGCGCACCTTCGACAGCCCGCGCGCCGGCCCCTGCTGGAAGAGGAACGGGTCGTCGGCCGCATCCTGGCGGGTCGGGACGTCGGGCATCTCCTCCGGCATGAAGAGGTAGGCCGGCATGAACTTGAGCACCAGGCCGAGGTTGACCGCGACCGTGCCCTCGAGCCGGGGGAGCGCGGTGCTGTCCCACTTCGCGATGGCGATGAAGTTGTCCTTCTCGAAGCCCTTCGCCGCGACGATGTCGCCAAGGTTGGTGACGACGCGCTCGCCCTCGGTGGTCACCTTCATCTTGGTCACCGGGTTGAAGAGCAGGTAGCGGCGGTCGTCGGCGTTGGCGCAGCGGAAGTAGTCGACGGCCCGGTAGCTGAAGAGCTTCATCGCGATCAGCCGTGCGTAGTTCTCGACGAACGAGCTGCGGATGTGCGGCAGGTCGGTGACCGGCTTGCCGTAGAGGATCCGGTGGTGCGCGTGCCCGATCGACGCGAAGAACGCGTTGGTCGCGAGGCCGATCGAGCCGAAGCTGAGGTTGAACTTGCCGACGTTGACCGTGTTGAGCGCCGCGCTGAACGCAGCCTCGCCGGTGTGCAGGATGTCGTCGGCCGTCACCGGGTAGTCGTCGAGGCGGAACTCCGACACGTAGTTCTGGCTCGGCACCACGTTGCGGATGACCGTGTACGACGGGTGGTTGCTGTCCGCGTAGAAGAAGACGTACTGGTCGGGTCCCTCGACGCCGTCGATCCGGCCGAAGACCGACACGGTGGCGGCGCAGTTGCCGTTGCCGATGTAGTACTTGCCACCGGTCGCCGAGTAGGAGCCGTCGCCGTTGGGCGTGAGCACCATGTCGGAGGAGTAGATGTCGGCGCCGTGCTCCTTCTCCGACAGGCCGAACGCCGCGACGCCGCCGGCGTCGATCGCCGCTGCCGCCCGGGCCCGCGCGGCAGCGTTGTCGCTCTGCCAGACCGGGCCGAGGCCGAGGCAGGTGACCTGCCAGGGGTACCAGTAGGACAAGCCGTAGAAGCCGAGCACCTCGCTCATCTCGGCCACCCGAGCGGTGTCCCAGCGCTTCGTGGCGTCGCCGCCGGAGTCCCGCTCGGGCGTCATGAAGGTCGCGAACACCTTCTCCTTCGCGACGAAGTCGAGGAAGTCGGTGTACCAGACCTTGTCGTGCCAGTCCTGGGTCAGCCGGTCCAGGCCGTAGCCCTCGAGGTGCTCGACCGTGGCCAGCAGCAGCCGGCGGGACTCGTCGTCGAGGTGCGACGGGTCGTAGGTGTGCGGGTTGAGCAGGAGGGATGCGGCGGCGGTCGACATGGGGTGACTGTAGGGAGCGTGGGCCGGGTTTGGGAGGCGCGTCGGTTGACGAGACAGCGTGGCGCTGCTGCGCGCCCATGGTCACTTCAGCCGGCGGGCGCGGGCCAGCACCTCGCGGGTGCGGTCGGGGTCCAGCCGGTGCCCGGCGATGTCCTCTGGCCAGCTCGCTACTTCCGTGGTCGCCCAGTCGGCCCACTGCGCGACGAGCGCGTAGTAGTCAGTGAGGAAGGCGCCGAGCAGGAGCGTCGTCGCCCGCCGCTGCTCGTAGAGACCGCCCATGTCGATGAACTTCGACCCGGCCTCGATGCTGCTGGCGTTCATCTCGACCGCCCATTCGCGTGCCCGGGCGATCGAGGCCAGCGCGTCGTCCCGGGTGCCGTGGTCGGCGAAGATCAGCTTGACCAGGCCCTCGAACTCCAGCGCCGGCCCGTCGCCCGGCTCGGTCAGCCAGGCGGCGAGCGCGCGGCGTCCGGCGCGGGTGATCGTGTAGACGGTGCGCGGGCGGCGGCCGACCAGCTCCTCGCGCCCGGTCGCGTAGCCGTGTTCGACGAGCTTCTTGGGCTCCTCGAACAGCTTGCTCTGCGCGCGCGGCCAGACCCGCCCGACACTGCGGTCCATCGCCTTGGCCAGCTCATAGGTCGAGTGCGGGCGTACGGCGAGCAGGCCGAGGACGCCGTACGTCGTCGTCGTGAGGCGCGGAACCCTTGACATGATCCTCCCTTTGGGAGTAAATAGATCAATACTCTCTTAGGGACTATAGAGGCAGGACATCATGGATGAACCGATGACACTCGAGATCGACCCGGGCAACGCCGGACAGCTGCGCGACTGGGACGGCCCCCACGGCGCCTACTGGGCGGAGCAGGTCGACGTCTACGACGCCTGCATGACCCGCTACCAGCCGCTCCTGCTGGCCGCCGTCGGTGCCCGGGCGGGCGACCGGATCCTCGACGTCGGGTGCGGCTCGGGTCAGGTCGCGATCGACCTGGCGCGGGGTGCGCCGGGCTGCTTCGTGGTGGGGGTCGACCTGTCGAGCGCCCAGCTGGAGGTCGGGCGGCGCCGGGCCGATGGCCTTCCGGTCGAGTTCCTCCAGGCCGACGCGCAGGTGCATGACTTCGGCGAAGGTGCCTTTGACGCCGTGGTGAGCCGCACCGGCACGATGTTCTTCTCCGACCGGGAGAAGGCCTTCGTCAACCTGGCGCGCACGACCAAGACGAGCGGCCGGCTGGCGATGCTGGTCTGGCGGGGCATCGAGGCCAACGCGTGGCTGCGGGAGATCTTCGGCGCGATCGGCAGCGTGCGTCCCATGCCGGCGCCGCCTGCCGGCGCTCCCGGGCCGTTCGCGCTCAGCGACGACGCCTACGTCCGCACCTTGCTGACGGGCTCCGGCTGGGGTGACATCCGGCTCGAGGCGCTCGACGAGAAGCTGCCGTTCGGATCGGACGCCGACCGGGTCACCGCGTTCATGGTGGGGCAGATGGACTGGTTGTTCGCCACTCTCGACGAGGACCAGAAGCAGCAGGCCACCGCGAACCTGCACGAGGTGATGACTCGCAACTCCGGTCCCGACGGGGTGCTGCTGTCGTCCGGCGCGTGGTTGGTGACGGCGCGACGCGTCTGAAGGTCGAGCCTTACTTGTTCGTCAGGAGGCCGGCTCGGTCGCGTTGTCGGCGATCCACAGGTCCATGAGGCCCCTGAAGTGGGCGAGGAACTCGTCCTGCTCGTGGGCCGGGTAGGTCGCCTGCACGGTCTGCCGCAGCAATCGGTCGAAGTCGTCGGAGGACACCCACTCCCAGACCTGCTCGTCGAGGTGCGGCAGGTGATCGGCGCACCACTCGCGGTACTTGTCGCGCTCGAAGTACTCGTCCGCGATCGCGAGGTACGCCGTCATCTTCTCGTCGTACGACAGTCCCGGTTCGTCGGCGATCGCGAAGTAGCGAGCGGTCTCCAGGTCCACCTTGGTCTTCCGGCCGGTCACCACGCAGTACGTCGACCAGCGCACGAGCGCCTTGATCGCCCACGGGAAGTAGTAGTGCAGCGAGGTCAGGGCGACGTCGGGGCACGCGTTGGCGTAGTCGATCGGGTGGACGTCGTCACCGACGACCAGCATCTCCGCCGAGTTGAACTCCCACTGGAAGAACGCGTTGACGATGCGACTGACTGCCGCCGTCTGCCATCCGGCGCTGTCGGAGAGGAAGCCGTGGGACACCGCGTATCGCTTGTGCATCGGCTGGTCGGGCCGGAAGTCCATCACCATGGTCTCCGGTCCGATGGACAGGGCGCGGGCGAAGTGCTCGAAGTCGATCGTCGCCTGGAGATGCATCAGCATCTCCCCGGACTCGTCGTACGAACGGTGGAGGTCCCCGCGGTCCTCGATGCGGGAGACGCCCCGCCAGCCACCTCCGTCGAACGGCTTCATGTAGAGGGGGTAGCCCATCTCGTCAGCGATCCGGTCGAGGTCGAAGGGCTGGTTGTAGCGCTCCGCGGTGTAGGCCCACCGCACGTTGTCCAACGGGTTCTTGTACGGCACCAGTGTCGTGGGAGGCACCTTCAGGCCCAACCGCACCAGCGCACAGTAGGCGCTGTGCTTCTCCATCGACTGGAAGGTGAAGGGACTGTTGAGCAGGTAGGTGCCGTTGACCAGCGCCGCCTTCTTCAGCCACTCGCGCGGGTGGTAGTACCAGTGAGCAAGCCGGTCGATGACCAGCGGTGTTCGCACGGGGTCGTCGAGCCGGAACGGTTCGATCGTCATCCGCTCGCTGGAGACGGTGTGCTCGGCGCCCTCATAGGTGATGGGACCGACCATCTTCTGGATCGTCTCGAAGGCGCGAGGCCAGTCCTCCTCGGCCCCGAGCAGGAGCCCGATCAAGTGGTTGCTCATCTCCTCGACCTTGCCGCAGCACTCGCGAGATGTCCACGATGGGGTGATGAAGACGGTCGATCGTTGGTTCTCGGACAGACTCCACCAGGATTTCACGGTGGCGCGCTGGGGCCACTTCGGTACGCCGGTGCTGGTGTTGCCGACCGCGGGCGGCGACGCCGAGGAGATCGAGCGCCACAAGCTCGTGGAGTCCTGCGGCGAGCTGATCGAGGCTGGACGGATCAAGATCTACTCCTGCGACTCCGTCGCCGGCCGGGCGATGGCGACCAGCACGGGAAGCCCGGAGTACCGGATGTGGCTGCTCAACCAGTTCCACCACGCGGTGCGCCACGAGGTGGTGCCGGCCATCCACGCCGACGCGGGTGGGTCGGACCAGCGCGTCGTCGTCGCCGGCGCCTCGATCGGCGCGTTCAACGCGGTCGCATTGCTGTGCCGGTTCCCCGACGTTTTCGACGCCGCGATCGGGATGAGCGGCACCTACCGGATCCAGCGGTTCCTCGACGGCGCGTGGTCCGACGACCTGTTCTACTCGTCCCCGATCGACTTCCTCCCCGGGCTCGACGGTGACCACCTCGACCTCCTGCGGCAGCGCCGGGTGATCCTCCCCTCCGGTGAGGGCGAGCACGAGGACATCGGCGAGTCCTGGGCGATGGCGGAGGTGCTCGGGGCGAAGGGTGTGCCGAACCGCGTCGACTCCTGGGGGCCCGAGACCATCCACGACTGGCCCACCTGGTGGCGGATGCTGCCGCAGTACCTCGACGAGCTCTGCTAGGCGGCTCACCGGGTCCCGATACGCCGCCTCGTTCCTCGGCGGCTACCCGACCACCGGACGACCGAGCCGGTCGAGGAGCAGCGCCTCGGCAAGACAGGCTGACTCGAAGTCGGCCAGGTGCAGGCTCTCGTTCGGGCCATGGGCGCGGGTGTCGGGGTCCTCGACACCCGTGATCAGTACTTCCGCCGCGGGGAACGCCTCCGCGAACGCCTTCACGAACGCGATCGACCCACCCACCCCGATCTCGACCACGGGCTGACCGAATGCCTCCGCGTATGCCGAACGCGCCGCCTCGTAGGCGGGACCCGAGGTCGTGGCGGTGTACGGCGCGACCGGCCTCCCCGCGGTCACGGTGACCTCGGCTCCCCAGGGGGCGTGCTCGTGCAGGTGGGCAACGAGGGCATCCCGGGCGGCTTCGGGGTCGTCGCCGGGCGCGATCCGGAGGGCGATCCGGGCGCGCGCGGACGGCACGAGGAGCAGGCCGGCGTCGTCGACCGCCGGTGCATCGATCGCGACGACGGACAGCGACGGCCCCTTCCAGAGCCGGGAGGTCACTGAGCCGCTGCCGATCAGGGCGACGCCGTCCAGGACGCCCGCGTCAAGCCGGAACTCGTCCTCCGTCAGGTCCAGCGGGTCGGCGGTGCCGCGACCGAGACCCTGCACGGCCACGTCGCCCCCGGCGTCGTGGCAGGACGCGAGCAGGTGCGCGAGGGCGGTCAGGGCGTCCGGCGTCGGACCGCCGTACACCCCGCTGTGCAGGGCGTGCCGCAGGGTGCGCACCTCCACCACCACGTTGACCCCGCCGCGCAGGGATGTGGTCAGCGCGGGTACGCCGACCCGCCAGTTCGTCGAGTCGGCGAGCACGAGCACGTCGGCGGAAAGCCGCTCCCGGTGCTCCGCGAGCAGGGCCGGCAGCGTGGGGGAGCCGATCTCCTCCTCGCCGTCGATCAGCACCGCGACCGACACGCCTCCCTCGCCGCCCAGGGCGCGCACGGCCGCCAGGTGCACCGCGATCCCGGCCTTGTCGTCGGCAGCTCCCCGCCCGTAGAGCCGACCCGCTCGTTCGACCGGCTCGAACGGATCGCTGTCCCAGTGGCCGAGGTCGCCGACCGGCTGCACGTCGTGGTGGGCGTAGAGCAGCACCGTGGGTGCGCCGGGGGAGCCTTGGCGGAAGCCGATCACCGCAGGGAGGCCGCCGTCGGCGGTCACGACCTCGACGTCGGTCAGTGCAGCGCCGGCGAGCTGCCGGGCCACCTCCTCCGCGCTGGCCCACAGCTGTGCGCGCGCCGCGGGATCTGCGGACACCGACGGGATGCGAACCAGGCGCTCCAAGCCGGCACGGACGGTCGGCAGGACGGCCGTCACCGCGTCACGGGTAACCACCGACAGCACGCTAGCCTGTCTGAGATGCGGGTCGTCTTCGTGGAACCGTCGTTTCCCAGGAACCAGCGCGAGTTCGTCCGGGCGCTGGCGTCGGCCGGTGCTGAGGTGATCGGCATCGGCGAGTCACCGGAGGAGGCGCTCGACGACGAGCTCCGGGGGTGGATGCCGCACTACCACCAGGTCGGCAGCGTGGTGGATGTCGGTGCGATGACCGATGCTGTGCGCTGGATCCAGGACAAGACCTGGGTCGACCGGCTGGAGTCGACCATCGAGGCGCACATCCTTCCTGTCGCGCAGGTGCGCGAGACGTGCACCATCCCCGGGACGTCGGTGCGCACGGCGTACCTCTGCCGTGACAAGCCGTCGATGAAGGAGGCGCTGCGCGCCGTTGGCGTGCCGACGGCGGCGTCGACCGCCGCCGACAGCGCCGACCAGGTCCGCGACTTCGCGAGCGCGGTCGGGTTCCCGTTGATCCTCAAGCCACGCAGCGGCGCCGGCGCGGCCGACACCACGCGCGTGGACGACGACGACCAGCTCGGAAAGGTGCTGTCGTCCTTCGGCGCGACGGGGGTCGGCTCGATCGCCGTCGAGGAGTTCGTCGAGGGGCACGAGGGCTTCTACGACACGTTGTCGATCGACGGGCGTCCGGCCGCCGACTTCGTGTGCCACTACTACCCCAACGTCCTGGAGGCGATGCGGACTCGGTGGATCTCGCCGCAGTACGTCTCGACGAACCGGCTCGACTCGGTGGCGGACTACGACCAGGTGCGGGAGATGGGCCAGCGGGTGATCGAGGCGCTGGGGATCGGCACCAGCGCGACGCACATGGAGTGGTTCTTCGGTCCGAAGGGGCTGAAGTTCTCCGAGATCGGTTGCCGCCCGCCGGGCGTCGGCGCCTGGGACCTCTACTCCGCCGGCAACGACCTCGACCTCTACCGCGAGTGGGCGAACGCGATCGTCCACGGCTCCGTGGGCGCACAGCCGTCGCGGCAGTTCTCCTCCGGCATCGTCGCGCTCCGCCCCGAGAGCGACGGACACATCTCCGGCTATGCCGGCATCGACGAGATCCAGGGCCGGCACGGCGAGTGGGTCATCGATGCCCACTTCCCCGACCCCGGGACGCCGACCCAGCCCCACGAGGCGGGCTACTTCGCCAACGCCTACGTCCGGATGCGGCACCCCGACTTCGACGTCCTCCGCGAGATGCTCGACGACGTCGGCCGGACCATCACCGTGCACGCCGCGTGAGCCGCCAGGTCACGCTGCTGGGTCCGCAGCCCCGTCCGCACGTGCACCACGTGCTCGCGGACCTGGATCCGGAGGCTCTGGTGGCCACCGTGACGGCTGGGTGGCAGGACCGCGAGGGCGACGACGCGGAGCTGAGCGAAGCCGTGGGCTTCCGGACCGTCAACCTCGCGCTCCACGCGCGCTGGCTCGCGGTGCACGAGGAGGACCGCGAGTACGGCTATGCCGAACGTGAGCACGAGGCCGCCCTGGCCGAGCTGCGTGAGCTCTACCTGGCCCAGCTCGACCACGCGCTCAGCGCGGCGTACGACGTCGCCCGCCGCTCCGACGCGAGGCCGCGGATGCGCGAGCAGGTCCTCGCCGATGCGCTGCGCGTCGTACAGCTGCTGGACGAGCAGCACCTGCAGCGGCTGACCGAGTTCCAGCTGAAGTTCTTCGATGTCTGGCGCCCGCACGAGCGACCGGCGGTGGTCCGGCACCGGGTCGAGATCCAGCAGGCTCTCGAGGGATCGTCGGCCGTGGCGATCTCCGGCGGACACGTCGGCGAGCTCACCCGCGTGCTGCACCTCTTCCACGTCGCGCCGTACCTGCCGGCCCGCGTGGTGGCCTGGTCGGCGGGGGCCATGGCCCTGACCGAGCGCGTGGTGCTGTTCCACGACTTCGTCCCGCACGGGGTGGCTCAGACCGAGGTCTACGGCACCGGCATCGGGGTCGTGCCCGGTGTCGTCGTGCTCCCTCACGCCCGGCGTCGACTGCAGGTGAGCGACCCGATCCGGATGTCGCTCCTGGCACGTCGGTTCGCGCCCGCCCGGTGCGTGGTTCTCGACGACGACACGCGGATGCAGCTCGACGCGCACCTCCGACTGCCACCGGACGCCCGGGTGCTGGACGACGAGGGGCACATCGCCACACTCGAGGCGGCATGACGGAACCCCCTCCGAAGCGCAAGCTCGCGATCAACCGACTCCGGGACCGGAAGCCGCTCGACGCGCAGACCGTCGACCGGTTCCTGGCGCGGCACGAGGTGCCGATCGTCGAAGAGTCCCGCTGCACGTTCCTGTTCCGCGGCGAGGCAGACGACGTCTCGCTGATCCAGCGCGTGGTCGGGCTGCCCGAGCACCTGCCGTTGCGCCGGTTGCGGGGCACGGACCTGTGGTACCTCGTGCTGGAGCTGCCTGAGCACTCCCGGGTCAACTACCAGCTGGAGGTCCGCCGCGGCGAGGACGTCGAGCGGTTCAACGATCCCTTGAACCCCAAGGTCTCCTACAGCCCCGTGGGCACGTCCTCGGTCTGCTTCGCGCACGGGTACGAGAGCCCGGAGTGGACCGAGCCCGACCCGACGGCACGCCAGGGCACCCTCGAGGAGATCGTGGTCCCGAGCAGAGCCCTCAGGCGCGACTGCCCGGTCACGTTGTACCTCCCGGCACGATTCCGCCGGACGTCGACCTACCCGTTGCTGGTCGTGCATGACGGCCCCGACTTCCTCCAGTACGCCGCAGCAAAGACCGTGCTCGACAACCTCATCGACCGATCCGAGGTGGCCGAGACGGTGGTCGCCTTCTTGCACCCGAAGGACCGGCTGACCGAGTACGCGAACTCGACCGCCCACTCGAGGTTTCTGACCCAGGAGCTGTTGCCGCGCCTGGAGACCCGGCTGCCGTTGACGGGCAGGCCTTCCGGACGGTGCCTGCTGGGCTCGAGCTTCGGCGGCGTCGCGTCGCTGTCCGCAGCGGTGAAGTCTCCGACGACCTACGGATCGCTGATCCTGATGTCGGGTTCGTTCGTCTTCACCGACATCGGTCACGACCACGGCGGCGGACCGGCCTTCGACCCGGTCGTCAAGTTCGTCAACCGGTACCGGGCGAAGCCGACGCGGGTCGCCGACCGGGTCTTCGCGAGCTGCGGCGTCTACGAACCGCTGATCACGCCCAACCGGTCGATGGTGCCGACCTTCGAGTCCACCGGCATGTCCGTGCGCTTCGTCGAGACCCGGGACGGACACAACTGGGAGAACTGGCGCGACACGCTTCGCGACGCCCTGTCCTGGGTGTACCCCGGGGCCCAGAAGTTCGTCTACGAGTAACCGGACGGTGTCAGTCCCGGGCGAGCGCGCCCGGATCGTCGGGGACGTCGACGGCGTTCTCCCGGAGTGCTTCGAGCGGGATCATCTGGAGGGCCCGCTCGTTCGTGGAGGCGAGTACGACGGGCGCGGGCACGCCGTCGCCGTACGCCTGCAGCCAGCGGAGCGCGACCACGCACCACCGGTCGCCAGGATTGAGGCCCGGGAAGCCCCACTCGGGCCGCGGGGTCGTGAGGTCGTTGCCGACCGCCTGCTGGTGCGCCAGGAACTCCTCGGTCATGACCGCGCACACCGCGTGCACGCCGCGGTCGTCCGGTCCGCACGAGCAGTTGCCGTCGCGGTAGAAACCGGTCATCGGGTCGGTGCCGCACGGTTCGAGCTCGCCGCCGAGGACGTTGCGTTCAGTCACAGGATGAGAGTGCCATCGTTCGGGTACTTCGGGAGACATGACCAACGCGATCGACCTCGGCCGACCGACGTCTGGTGACGTTATCGACCTCATCACCGACGACCACCGGCGTTTCGAGCGGCTGCTCGCCCAGCTGCGCGACACGTCGCAGGACCTCGACGCGGTGCGCCGGGCCTTTGCCGACGTGCTGATCGCACATGGCGAAGCCGAGGAGGACCTCGTCTACCCGGTGCTGCGGCGCAAGTCCGCCGACATCGGCGAGCACGAGATCGAGCACGGGCACGAGGAGCACGCCGAGGGCAACGAGGCGCTGCTCAAGGTGCTGGAGCTCAAGGGCACCGACACCCAGGCCTTCGCCGACGCCGTGGAGGAGCTCAGCAACCTGATCGCTCACCACATCGCCGAGGAGGAGATCACCATCCTCAGCCCGGCCCGCGCGGATGTCGGGCCGCAGGTCCGCGCCGCCCTGGGTGAGAAGTGGGCGGCCCGCCGCAACGAGATGCTCGACGGACACTGTGGGGCCGTCGAGAACGTACGGCGGATCGTCGCCGAGGCGGAGCGTGCAGGCCTCCTCGATGACGAGGACGATGACCGACCGTAGCCGAACGGACCCGTCGGGACTCCTGGTGCGCATGTGACGCCAGTGGCGCCCAATGGTGACGTTGCGGAGAATTGAGTCCGTCCGGCTACGAGGGTCCAGCCTCAGCCCACCATCGTCGAACCGCCTTCGACGGTCTCTCTGCCGATCAATCGGCGGACACGCATGCGGTAGCGCCAGATCTGCACCGCGCCGAAGCCCCACAGCAGGTACTGCACGCTCATCGCCGCTCGGAACGCGCCCGGCGTGTAGTCGGTCGACGACCCGGTGGTCATCAGGTCCAGCACGGCGCCGACGCCGAAGACGACGATCACCGCGGCGATGAACCCGCCGACATTGATGATGCCGCTGGTGCTGGCCATCCGGTCCGGTGGGTTCGACGTCCGGCCGACGTCGAACCCGATCATCGAGGCCGGGCCACCGCAGCCGCAGGCGACAACCAGCAGCACGAGCAGCCACAACGGTGCTTCCCCTGGCCACGCGAGGACCGCGGTCCACGCGAGCGCCATCGCGGCGATCGTCGCCAGCGCGACCGTCGACCGGTGCCACGGATGGTTGCCGACGACCCAACCCAGGACCGGTCCGGACGCGACGACCGCGACGATGATCAGGCTCAGCAACACGCCGGCGACCGTCTCGGACAGGCCCTCGCTCAGCACCAGGAACGGGAATCCCCACAGCATCACGAGGAGGTGCGCGCTGAACGGCGTCGTGAAGTGCACCCAGAACCCCAGCCGGGTGCCGGGTTGCGCCCACGATGCCCGCAGGGTCCCGGTCAGCATCGCCCGAGACATCGGGTGCCCGTGCACGTGCCGGGCCTCCGGCGAGTCCCGGACGAAGAGCAGCAGCGCGGCCAGGAGCAGCGGTCCGACAGCTGCCGAGATCAGGTAGGCGGGCGTCCAGCCGAGATTCGACAGCGCCCACGTCATCGGGACGGCCGCGGCGATCGACCCGATCTGGCCGGTGCTGCCCGTCAGCTGGGTGACGAGCGGGATCCGGCGGGGCGCGAACCAGGTGCTCGCGAGTCGCAGCACGCAGATGAACGTCATCGCGTCGCCCATCCCGACAAAGACCCGTGCCGTGAGCGCCTCGGGGTAGGACGACGCCACCGCGAACCCCGCCTGCGCGACGCTGATCGTCACCACGCCCGCGGTCAGCACCGTCCGCGGCCCGAAGCGATCGACCAGCAGCCCGACCGGCACCTGCATGCCGGCGTACACCAGGAGCTGGAGCATCGTGAACGAGCCGAGTTGGCTGGCCGACAGGTCGAACCGGTCGGACGCCGCGAGCCCGGCCACCGCGAGGCTGGTCCGGTGGAAGACGGCGACCACGTAGACCGCGAGCGCGACGCCCCACACCAGCCAGGCGCGCCGCGGAGTCTCCACGGCGGAGACGGTACCGAGCCGTCCGGTCTCAGCCGGAGGCGACCATCAGGGACGCCGGCCCTCGCACCGTCGGTGACGACCGCATGGTCGGCTCGCCGACGACCGCGAGGCCGGGGAGCCGCTCGGCCAGCGCACGGAGCGCGACCGTGGCCTCGAGCCGGGCGAGCGGAGCGCCGATGCAGTAGTGCGCACCGCCCGAGAACGCGAGGTGGGTGGGGGTGTGGGGGTCTGCGTAGCGGTCGATCCGGAACTCGCCGGGCGCCTCGAAGACGGCCGGGTCCCGGTTGGCGCCGCCGATCAGCCCGACCACCCAGGTGCTCCTCGGGACCGGGTGACCGCCGAGCTCGGTGTCGTCGTACGCCGCCCGGATGGTGCGTTGCACCGGCGGGTCGAAGCGCAGCGTCTCCTCGACCGCGAGCCCCGCCAGACCGGGGTCGGCGACCAGAGCGTCCCAGGCTCCGGGCGTCCGCTGCAGCGCGAGTACGGCGTTGCTGATCAGGTTCACCGTCGTCTCGAAGCCGGCGACGAGCAGGAGCTGGCACATCGCCAGCAGCTCGCGCGGCGTCATCTGGCCGTCGGCCTCGGCGGCGACCAGGTAGCTGACCAGGTCGTCGCGCGGGTCGGTCCGACGCAGCTTGAACAGCCGCTCCAGGATCCGCTCGACGCGGAACGACGCGAGGGCGCCCTGCCGGGCGTGCTGGAAGGTGGTGATGCCGTCGAGGATCCCGGCCAGCGTCTCGCCGTACTTCTCGAACGCCTCGACGTCCGCATCCGGCAGTCCGAGCAGGTCGCTGATCACGCCGATCGGCAGTGGTGCAGCGACGGAGTGGACGATGTCGAACGTCCGCTGTCCCTCGAGGCCGTCGAGGAGCGCCTCGATCCGCTTCTCGATCGCGACCTCGTAGGACGTGAGCTGCTTCGGGCTGAAGCC
Source organism: uncultured Actinomycetota bacterium (assembly GCA_963795115.1). Classification (GTDB taxonomy): domain Bacteria; phylum Actinomycetota; class Actinomycetes; order Propionibacteriales; family Nocardioidaceae; genus Nocardioides. Next base: position 775,942 of record CAWCGH010000003.1, on the reverse strand, counting down.
ATGGGCGGCGAGCCGTCGGAGCCTCGTGTGGTCGGGCGGGTTGAGCCCGAGGATCGAGCGGTCGATGCTGTCGCCCTGGTAGATCGCCCCATGCACCACGTTGGTCGACGGGTCGCGCACGCCGAAGTCGCGCCGCCGCGTCAGGTCGTGGCACAGCTCGTAGTCAGCCGTGGCCAGGTAGCCCGGCATGCCCGGCACGACCCGGCCGAGCGCGCGCACCTGTTCGTGGATCGGGTATGGGTCGCGGATGCCCTCGTCCGTCTCGAACTGCGCGAGGAGCGACCCCGACCGATGCGCCCGTCGGTCCCACAGCCGTGACCGGACGATGCCCACGACGAACTGCGCGGCTTCCTTCGGGTTCTGCGGCCCCTGCCTCATGCAACCACGCTAGATCCCGGTGCTCGGCGTCGCATCCGACCACGGGCGGACTCTGGCTCAGATCCGCCGAGGAGTGGCCTGATCGGGTCAGCCGGGAGTCCTGAACGGGCCACTCAGAGGGTCCCGGACTGGCCAGGATGGGCGACCCAAAAAGGGCCATGGTCCGAGGGCTGGACCGGTGTCACCATCGAACCATGCCGCTGTTCGACGTCGCAGCCGATGCCTATGTCCGGTTCATGGGTCGCTTCTCCACGCCGTTGTCCGCGCCATTCGCCGACATCGGGTTGGCCGGGCTCGCCCCGTCGGACCGGGTGCTCGACGTCGGGTGCGGTCCGGGGATCCTGACCTTCGAGCTGGTGAAGCGCCAGGGCGAAGCCAACGTGAGTGCCGTCGACCCGGTCGAGGGGTTCGTGCAGGCGACCGCGTCGTCGTACCCCGCCGCCGACGTACGTCGTGCCAGGGCCGAGGACCTGCCCTTCCCCGACGACACCTTCGGTGCCACCCTCGCCCAGCTCGTCGTGCACTTCATGAGCGATCCGGTCGCCGGGGTGGCGGAGATGGCGCGGGTCACCGCTCCTGGCGGCCGGGTGTCCGCCTGCGTGTGGGACCACGCCGGCGGGACCGGTGCGTTGTCGGCGTTCTGGCAAGTGGTGCAGCGGTGCGATCCGGAGGCCGAGGGCGAGGATGCGCTTCCGGGATCGTGGGAAGGCGACCTGACCCGGATGCTCACCGAGGCGGGTCTGCGCGAGGTGGACGAGACGCTGCTGACGGTACGGCGGGAGTTCGCCACCTTCGAGGAGTGGTGGGAGCCGTTCACCTTCGGCGTCGGACCGGCCGGTGCCTATGTGCAGGGCCTCAACCAGATCGAGCGGGTCGGGCTGGTGGCCGCCCTGCGCGAGGAGTACGGCGCCGGCCCGATGACGGTCGAGGCGAGTGCCTGGACCGCCACCGGGCGGGTGTAGTCCACCTCAGGCCGCGGAGCCCACCTTCGGCGGGCGACCCCGACGCGGGACGGCGGACTGCGGCTCGCCGTTCTCGAGCAGCACGCCGCCCCAGACGCCGTACTCGTCCCGCGCCCGACCGAGCTCGAGGCAGAGCTCGCGCACGGGGCAGTCGGCGCAAAGCGCCTGTGCCGCGGCGAGGGTGGCCTCGTCGGTCGGGTGGAACAGGTCGGGGTCCGGGTGGTCCGCGCACGCCCACACGAGCTCGGCGTCGTGCGGGGTCGGTGCGGTGAAGGCGATGGTCACGCCCTTCGTGTCGAACCGGTCCTCGTGAACCGAGATCTTCCGTGCAGTCATCGCCTGTCACCTCCTTCTGGTCGGGCGACGGGTGGGGTCTGAGAACACACGTCGGGAAAAATGCAGAAAGGGCCGCTCCCGCATGGCGGAGCGACCCCGGCGAGGGTGCAACGAGCGCACTACTCCACGGGCGGCTCCACGGGGACGGGCGGCTCCTGGCCTTCGGTCCTGCTCGAGAGCATTCCGAGGTCGAAGCCGCCGCTGGCCGGGCACTTGTGGGCAGCACCCAAAGCGCGGACCGCACTGCGGTTCGCGTCGAGGAAGGTGCGATAGGTGCCCACGTCATTTTCCCTTGCTGGTGGTGCCGCTGTGGCGCTCGCCCGGGTTCGTCCCGGACGGGTGAAGGGTAGATCCCCTGATCCGCCCCGGCCTAACGCATTAACGCGAATCCGGCCCCATCCGTGCCGAGTTCGCCGGACTCGGCACGGATGGGGCCGGATTCGCGGAAATTGTCAGATCTCGCGGCGGGCGCCGGGTGCGCCCGGGCCCGGCACCGAGCCGGGGGGCGGAGGTCCGAGCTGCCCGGTGCGGATCCAGTCGATGGCGAAGTCGGTCGGGTTGAGCGGGTCGACCATCACCCCGAGCTTCGAGCCGGGCTGCATCCGAGCCAGGTGCATCGCCGCGACCACGTGGTCACAGGTGACGACGTACGGCTCGGTGCCGTCGGCGCGCTCGACCCGAGCCTGGAGGCGTACGACGGGCGACGTGCCGGCGTACGTGCCGACCTGCCACGACCCATCCACGATCGCGACCGCAGGCAGTCCCTCGCCGTTGGTGAGCTGCAGGTGCCGCGACATCCGCAGGCCGAGGTCGGTGTTGTCGGCCGCTTCCTTCACCTGGTTGGGGATGTCCGCGATCTGCCCGAAGAACGAGGACGGCTTTCCCTGTTGCTCCAAGTTCTGCTGGTTGGCGCGGTACATCCGCTGCCAGTCACCGAAGAGTCCCATGGTCGGGGCTCCTGCTCAGTAGCCGAGGAACTTGCGGAACTGCTGCCCCACGGCCTGTGACTGGCCCATCCGAGCGACCCAGCCGTCGAGCGCGGCCTTGGCATCGGCCGCGGACACGCCCTTCTCGCCCGCGAGCGTGATCAGCCCGGCCTCGTCGTTGATGCCGCGGGTCTGTGCCTCGCGGGCCCAGTCGGCGTAGTCCTGGAGCGAGACGCCGTTGATCGGCTCCCAGATCGGGTCGTTCTCGGCGACCGAGCGCGTCGACGGCCCGCCCATGATCGCCGGGTCGATCGAGCCCGCGCCCTGCACGTGCACCATGCCGTCGCCCTGGCCGTGCTGGCCCTGACCCTGTGCAGCCTGTTGGGCCGCGGCCGCCTGCTGGGCGAGCGCGTCCTTGGCCTTCGAGAAGAATCCCATCGTTGTCCCCTTCCGGCCGCCGCGCGGCCCATGGTCAGTCAGTCAGCCCTCCCGCGAACGTAGAGCCCGCGGGAATGCGCCGAAAGGGACGCCCGTCTCAACCTCGTCTCAACCCGCGTCCCGTGGCGGCCTCCGGCGTGAAGAGTGTGGAGATCGTGGGAAGGGCGGCCGTCAGCACCCCGAGTGTGCGTGTCACGGAGGCATCGTGCGTCCCCAACGTTGCCGGATCGTGGCGTTCAGGGGCGTGGGGCGTGTCGCAGATGCGTCTCAGACGGCAAAGACCCTTCGCAAGGTCCATGCAACCGGAGGTGTCGTGCCTTAGTTTTCGACCATGGCAGACCAGCCCGGCGGCCCGCCGGACAACCAGCCGGACCCCCCGGACGAGTGGCGGGTCTACAAAGAGGACAAGACCCCTGACCCGGAGCCCCCCGCGGAGCCACCGCCGGTTCAGTACGGCGAAACGCCCGCGCCGCCGCCGCACGTGCCCTACGGCACCCAGCGGCAGGACTACAACCCGGTCTTCGTCACGTCCTCGTCGTCGAGCACCGCGCCGAAGCTGATCCTCCTCGTGGTCGCCATCGCGGTCCTGGGGGGTGTCGTCGCCGGCGCCATCGCGATCTTCTCCGCGATCGACGGAGGGGTCGGCGGTCTCGGCGGGATCGACGCCAAGAACCCTGACGACTTCGCCGAGCTGATCGACAAGCTCGAGGAGGAGAAGGGCACGACCAAGGTCCAGGACGTCAACTTCTACACCGACTACATCATCGTGTACCTGCCGTACTCCGACGAACCGGGCGACGACCGCCAGATCAGCTACACCTGGCGCGGCGGCGACCTGGAGGAGTGGACCCGCAGTACGTCGGCCGCCCCGACCTTCGACCTCGCGGAGATCGACCCCGAGGTCATCGACGGCATGTGCGACCCGGTGTTGGCGAAGGCCGAGGGCGCCGTGCCCGACGACTGCTATGTCTTCTTGTCGAGGCCGTCGGAAGGTAGCCAGGCCTGGTTCCGGGCCTCGGCGAGCGACGACTTCGGACGGTCCGTCTACGTGGAGTACGACAAGAAGGGCGCCGAGGTCAGCAGCGGCCCCTGACGACGGTCGTCAGGCAGTGAGGCTGTCGATCTCGTCGAGCGGCACCGGCAACAGCCGGTCGTCGTTGGCGGCGTGCACGACCTCGCACGGCACCCCGGCGACCTGTGCGGCGGCGTAGAGCGCTGCCGCCCACAGCCGGTCTGACTGGTCGAGGCCGCCGCGGCCCGGCCGGGTCCGCAGGAAGGCGACCCGCCCGCCCGGCACCCGCTCGGTCGCCCACTCCTCCAGGAGGTCGAGCAGCTCGGGAGCGGTCGGGTCCGGCGCGACCATCTGGTCCGGCGCCGGAACCTCGATCAGCATCTTGTGCGGCCGGCCGTCGGGGTGGAGGAACACGATCCACAGGCTGGTGCGGCTGAAGCCGAGCGGCTCCATCAGTCCTCGCCAGACCTGCTCGAGGTCGGCCTGGTTGTTGATCAGGTCATCGGTCATGGCGGACACCCTGCGCGCGATCGGCCGCCCGCGGCAGGGGGTGGGTCAGCTGTCCACAGGGATGCCGGCGGCGCGGGCGGCGTCGCCGTACGCCTCACCCAGGGTCGCGACCGTCTCGTGCGCGTTGAGACCGCTCGGGTTCGGCACGACCCACAGCTCGGCGCCGGCGAGCGGCTCGGGCTGGCGCCCCATGACCGCAGTGCGCCGACCGAACGCGGTCCGGTACGCCGTGATCCCGGCGACCGCCACCACCCGCGGCTTCAGTCGCTCGACCAGAGCCGTGAGGGTCTCGCCGCCCTCCTTCAGCTCGGCGGTGCCGAGCTCGGACGCCTTCGCGGTGGCGCGGCGTACCAGGTTGGTGATACCGATGCCGCGTTTCCGGAGCCCGTCGCGCTGGGCGTCGGTCATCCCGGCCCTCGGGTCGACCGGCTCGGTGATCACGCCGCCCAGCAGCAGCGCCGGGTAGAACCGGTTGCCCGGGTGCGCGAAGTGGGTCTGCGTGGCCGCCGTCCACAACCCCGGGTTGATGCCCACGAACAGCAGCTTCAGGTCATGCTCCGGCGCGGTCGGCAGCAGATCAGGGACGACCGCGTCGCGGAAGGACTCCAGCTCGGCCCGGGTGAAGGTACGGCGCACGCGCTCCAGTCTGCCGTGGGGGACCATCCACCACCGGAACCGAAGCCCGGGCGCTACCGTCCCAGTCATCATGAAGTGCTACCTCGGGCCCCTTGTTCTCGTGACCGTGCTCGCGGTCCTGGCCGGGTGCGGCGACGACCCGGCCGACCGTGCCGACGACCCGGCACCCCAGGAGCAGACCGACGAGGGTGCGCCACGGGTGGTCGACATCCTCTCCGCGAGTGCCGCGCACGGCGACCTGGCGGCGACGGCGACGGTCATCGACGACGACCGGGCGCTGGCGCGCTACCTCCGGCAGTTCACCTCGCCGCCGTTCGTCGCCGATCTCACCGCGGCCGTGCAGGCCAACGATCCGGCTGAGGGCCGGGTGCTCGGGCTGGCCGTCATCGAGATCTCCTGCGACGAGCCGCCCTCGGCCACGGTGTCCGAGGAGGACGGCGCGTACGTCGTCACGCCGGGCAAGGTGCTCGACCCGCTCCCCGAGTGCTACGTCCCGGTGACCAGCGTCGCCGTGCTCGACCTGCCGGCGTAGCGCCTCAACCAGCGGCGGGGTTGTAGGTGACCACGAGACCGTTGGGCACCGGGCGCAGGCGTCCGTCGGACGGGGTGTTGATCACGCCGAGCTTGCCCTTCCGCACCGCGGCGAGGGTGGTCGACCCGCCGCCGTCGAGGTTGAGGGCGTCCTCGGCCCCGAGCCGGAGCATCATCCTGCCCAGCTCGACCATCGTGTGGCCGCGGCTGAAGTCCCGCCGCCCGTCGACCACGAGGAAGATCAGCTCCTTGGTGTCGCGGTCGACTCCGACCGCCGTACGCGGGTGCATCTCGCGGTCGTCAGACACCAGCAGCTGCCTCTCCTTCAGCAGCAGCGCGTTGCCGGTCAGCGCCATCGCGATCTTGCCGTCGAGTCGGCGTTGGACGGTGACGCGGCTGCCGACCGTCAGGGATTCCAGCTCGTCCTCGGCCTCGTCGCCGCGCGCGATGAGCAAGGTGCCTTCGATGCGGGTGTCGCGCGGGAGGGTCGTGGTGTTGCTGACGACCACTCCGTCGACGATCTTCACCGCTCGCACCTGGCGGCGCTGGCCGTCGGTCCAGCCGAGGCCCGCCGCCAGGCCGAACCGGTAGTTGTAGATGCCGGTGCCGCCGATCTTGACCCGCGGCGAGTTGTAGTTGGTGACGTCGATCTCCGGGTGGTGCACGACCTCCGCCACCATCGGGAGCTCGCCGACGTGCCACCTGCCCGCGGTGTTGACCGAGAGGGCGTTGTTCCAGCCGGAGTCGATCGCGTTCCAGAGCACGCCTCCCCGCTCGTGGCCGATGCCGAGCGGCGCTCCGGTGTCGCTGATGTCGTAGAAGTCGCCGTTGGTGCCGGCCACCACACCCTTGAGGCCGTCGAGCATGTCGGGCACCGGCTGGACCCGGCGGGTGCGCACGCCGTGGGCGAGGTCGATCGAGATGCCGGGCGTGCGCCAGTTGACCCGCATCACGTAGTAGCGCACCGGTCCGCGCCGGGTCCGCGCCTGCCACCCGGTGATGGTGACGCCGGGTGCTGCCTCGTAGGTGAAGCGCTGGGTCCGCGACAGGACGACGCGCTGGCCCGGCACGAGCGGCGGAGCGATCTCACCCGGCACCTGGTCGGAGGTCTGCCACGTGTAGGGGTCGTCGGGGTCCGCCGCCGGCGCGATCTCGGGTACGACCTCGGGTGCGGCCGCCTGCTCGGCAGCCGGAGGTTTCTTCGACGGGTCGGTGTCGTTGACGAACACGAGCGCGCCGGCCGTCGCCAGGAGCGAGAGCACGACAATTTCCGGCAGCAGGCGACGCATGCCGTCCAGGTTAAGAAATCTGGGCGCTCGGTCCGGGATGATGGGTCGCGTGTCGACCGGTCCCTGCAACACCTTCGCCGAGGGCGACAACCTCGAGGTGCTCGCGGACCTGCCTGCGTCGTACGACCTGATCTACGTCGATCCGCCGTACAACACCGGCAGCACGTTCGCCTATCGCGACAGCTTCGCCGGCCACCAGGCATGGGCGGCCATGATGCGGCCCCGGCTCGAGGCCGGCCGGCGGGTGCTGGCCGACACCGGCGCGATCTTCGTCAGCATCGACGACCACGAGGCCGCGCATCTGCGGCTGCTGCTCGACGAGGTGTACGGCGAGCCGAACTTCCTCGCGCAGATCGTCGTCAATCTCAACCCCAAGGGGCGCCAGCTGGGCGATGGCTTCGCGACCTCGCACGAGTACGTCCTCGCCTACGCCAAGGATGCGCGGCAGTGCGTGCTCGACGCGTCGAGCGCGGACCTCGTGGTCGAGAGCGACTTCCCGCTGGTGGCCGACGACGGACGTCGCTTCCGGCGGCTGCCGCTGCGCAACACCAACAAGAAGTTCAACCCGCTGACCGCGCCGACGCTGCACTTCGCGATCTGGGGCGACCCCGAGACCGGAAATGTCCGGACGGCGCCGTTCGACGGTGCGGTCGAGATCAAGCCCGTCTTCGGCGACGGCTCGCCCGCGGTCTGGCGCTGGTCGCGGCCGCGGATCGACGAGCGCCCCGACGACCTGGTGTGCCGGTGGGTGCGGGGCACGGCCGGCGACCGGGTCGACGTCTTCCAGCGCGACTGGCGGCACCCGACCGGAGGCACCCGCCGCAAGAAGATGCGCACCATCTGGCTCGCCGAGGAGATCGGCTCGACCGACACGGCCGTCGCCGAGCTCAAGGACATCCTCGGCCACGTCTTCGAGTCGCCGAAGCCGACCGGTCTCGTCCGCCGGATCCTCGACACGATGCCCGACGACGTGCGGGTCCTCGACTACTTCGCGGGCAGCGGGACCACCGGGCACGCGGTCGCGCTGGCCAACGCAGCGGACGGCGGGCGACGTACCTGCCTCTCGGTCAACCACCCCGAGCCGGTCCGGCCGGGCTCCAACGCCGACCTGGCCGGCTACCGCACGGTCGCCGACATCACCCGCGCCCGGCTCCGCGCGGTGGCGGAGCGGGTCGGCGGGGGATTCGCGGACTTACCGGTCGTCGAGTAGCCCGAGCGCTCTGCCGCGGTCGCGCTACTCGACCACCGAGGCTTGTTGACCGCGGTCAGCTGACGCCGGCTGCCTTCTCGAGCGCGGCGACCTCGTCGTCGAGGAACCCCAGCAGCCGCTGCAGGTGGGGAACGGTGCGCCGGCAACCGGTGAGGCCGAAGTCCATGTTGCCGTCGTACGACGTGCAGGTGATGTTGAGCGCCATGCCATGGATCGGGATCGACAGCGGGTAGTTGCCGACCAGCTTGGCGCCGTTCCAGTACTGGGTGGTGCGGGCGCCGGGCACGTTGCTGATGATCAGGTTGTACGGCGAACGGATGATCCCCTGCAGCTTCAGCGCCGGCGCGAGCACCGCGGGAGCCTGACCGATCGCGCTCATCGCCAGGATCTGTACCGGGGTCAGTGACTTGAGGGCGTCCTTGCCGTCCTTCATCGACTTCTGGACCGCCTTGAGCCGGTCGGCGGGGTCGGCTTGGTCGGTGCCGAGCCGCGCCATGACCGCGCCCACGGCGTTGCCGCCCTCGGCCGAGGGCAGGTGGGACTCCTTGGCCCTGAGCCCGATCGGCACCATCGCGACCAACGGCGTGTCCGGGAGTGCGTCGTGGTCGATCAGGTAGGAGCGGATCGCGCCACCGCACATCGCCAGGACGACATCGTTGATCGTCGCGCCGGTCGACTTGCCGATCGCCCGGATCCGCTCGATCGGCCAGTCCTGGGCGGCGAACCGTCGGGCGCTGGTGATGTTGCGGTTGAACATCGTCTTCGGCGTGTGTAGCGAGAGCGTCGACGTCTCGTTGCGCATGCCCTTCGACAGGGTCTTGATGAAGGCGCTCGGCATGCCCGCGGCCTCAGCAGTGACCCCGATGGCCGTCCGGAGCGCGTCGCCCGGCAGTGCCGCGAGGGTGCGGGCGGCGTCGCTCGCGGAGTCGGTCGCGGGTGTCTCACTGCCGCGCTTGGAGCGAGTCCGCACCGCGCGGGCTGCCCACGGGGCGGCCATCCCGCGTTCGTCGGGGTCGCTCGACATGGTGCTCGCCATCAGCCGCATCGCGGAGATGCCGTCGACCAGGCCGTGGTGGATCTTGGTGTACATCGCGATCCGGCCGTCGGCCATGCCCTCGATCAGGTGGGCCTCCCACAGCGGGCGCTCCCAGTCCAGCCGGGTGCTGTGCAGCCGGCCGCAGAGGTCGAGGAGCTCCCGGACCCGGCCCGGGGTCGGCAGCGCGTTGTGGCGCACGTGGTGCTCGATGTCGAACTGCTCGTCCTCGCGCCAGAACAGCTGCCCGGCGGTCTTGACCGAGCGGTAGGGGTGCTTGCGGAAGAGGGGCATGATCTCGTCGTCGCTCGACGTTGCCGCCTGGAACATCTCGCGCACGAAGTCCGGCCCGGCGTCCTCGGGCTTTTCGTACAGCTGCATCCCGCCCACGTGCATCGGCTGGTTCCTGCTCTCCGCGAGCAGGAACGCCGCTGACGGGGGATCGATCGGGCGGGGCTTGGGCAGTGCGACCACAGGAGAGCACCTTTCGTCGTGACGGCCGATCCTCCCGCCTGGTGACGGTCCCCACAAGTGGGGTGGGTTGAGGGGTGGGGCCGGGGTGGAAGGATGCCGCCCGTGAGCACCGACCAGCCGGCTGGAGAGCCGGCGCGGGACGAGGAACCCCCGCGGCCTCCGCCCCGGCCGGTGGCGCCGCCCGGGCAGGTCTCGACGCCCGACCAGCTGCCGACAGTTGAGCCGGGCGAGTGGCCGGCCCAGCCGAAGCGGGCGCCCGCCCAAACGCCGGCTCCGAGCCAGGCACCGCCTGCTGTGCCGGTGCCCCAGCCGCTGCCGCCGGACCAGCCCGCGTCGCCGTACCCGATCGCCCTGCGACGGGTTCGCGGTCGACCTCGAACGAGCGGCCGGTGCTCGACAGCACCCGGGGAGCGGACGTCGTCGACGCCGTCGTGTCCGACGTCGACGGCGACGGGGTGGACGACGTCGTCTACACGACCGTGGCCGGCAACGGCCGGGAGTACGACGGGTTCCGGGTGCTGCGGCTCGATGGGCCCGGCGCCGGGTCGAGCGAGGGATGGGCGCCGACACCGCGGTGCCCGGCGGGCGGCTGCTCGTTCTACCTCCAAGACAGCTACTGATCGCGGGCCGACCGCCGGCGCGGAGTTTGCGATGCCACCGGGCGTGGCACGATTCCGGCCATGACGTACGGCGACGGGGGCTCTGCAGCGCCACCAGGGTGGTATCCGGAGGGACCGGGCTGGGAACGGCGCTGGGACGGGTTCGCGTGGACGGCAGACCGCCGGCCCGCACAGCCGGCACAGCCGCCAGCCGCCGCAGCCCGCGGCTCAACCGCAGCGCTCGCCCTGGGCACCCTCGTCCGCGGGTGCACCGGGGAGCCCGGCACCGGTGACGCAACGCCCGGGGTTCGCGCCGGCACAGCCGCCGCAGGGCTTGCCGCCCGCCGGCCAACCCCAGGGCCAACCCCAGGGCCCGCCGCCCGGTTCGCCGTACGGCGCACCTGGCGGACCGTCGTACTCCTCGCCGGGGCAGAAGAAGAGCCTGTTGTGGCTGTGGGTCGCGCTCGGCGTCGTGCTGATCGTGGTCATCGCGACCGTCGTGACACTGGTCGTGGTGCAGCCCTGGTCCGATGACGATGACGGCGGCGGCACCGAGGGCGGTGGCGGGGAGACCACCGAGCCGACCGAGCCGACCGAGCCGACCGAGCCCGCGGCCGAGCCGGTGCGGGGAGACCTCGACGGTGACGGGCGCGGCGACGTGCTCGGTCGCTACTACGACACCGCCGAGAGCCGGTTGACGTTCACCAACCTCGACGGCTCGTTCCAGCTCGATCAGCAACCGGTGCAGCAGGAGGAGCAGCTGGTCGTCGCGGACTTCGACGGCGACGGGGCCAGCGACATCGGGTCCTGGTTCGACTCCGCAGGCACCCTGCAGTTCGAGATCGAGGACAGCGACCTGCCCTCGGTCACCCAGGAGTTCAACCTCTGGTTCAAGGTCGAGGCGATCAACGCCGCGTTCGGCGACTTCGACGGCGACGGTCTCACCGACATCGCGGCGTACGGCCAGCAGTACCGGGCCCAGGTCGCGGTGTGGGTGATGCGCAACACCGGCGAGGGGTTCGAGGAGCCGAGGAAGTGGGCGGCGTTGCCGAACGCGACGTATGGCTCGACCGAGCTGATCGTCGGTGACTTCAACGGCGACGGCAGCGACGACATCATGGCCGTCGTCCCCGACGAGCCGTTGGTCCGCGGCGACTTCGACAGCCTCTACTGGTACGGCGACTTCGGCGTCGTACCGCTCATCGCCAGGCCTGGCTCGTTCGCCCGCGGTGGGATCGCACCGGTCGAGACCGAGCTCTTCGACCAGGAGTACGCCGTCGGCGACTTCGACGGAGACGGCACGGAGACGCTCGTCGCCGACAACTACTACGAGGACTCCTTCCTCCTCTACGAGTACGACGGCACGACCCTGCGGCCGACCGGCACCCAGGTGCCGTACGGCGTCGCCGGCGACGGCGTGATGGATGCGGTGGTCGCGGTGGACCTCAACGGCGACCAGCTCGACGACCTCGTGTTCACCAGCGTCAACATCGACGACTACAGCTTCTACGGGGCGTGGGTGGCGAGGGCGGACGCGCAGGGCGCGATCGACACTCCGACGAAGTGGGCCGACATTCCGTCCTGCAAGGGCGACTACTGCGAGGTTGACTACTACGCAGCCCGCTGAGCGGGGAGCGGGCCGGCAACCGTCCACAGGTACGGCGCCGGCGCGGGCTCTCCACAGCGTTGGTGCCAACGCGGCTCGGTCGTCGGGCGGCGCTCCTAACGTCCGGTTGCGACGCCGGAACTCGCTGGCGCGTGACCCCTCGGGAGCACCTATGTCCGACCTCGTCCTGCGGCGCCTCGCCGCGTTCCTGCTCGCCGTGCTGGCGGTCGGTGGCCTTGCCGCCTCCGCGTCCGCCGGCTCGTCGAAGACCTACACCGACCCCTACGTCCCGCCCGACGAGACCATCGTCCAGGTGGAGGGAGACGCTGTTAACGGCTTCGCGATCCGGCATTACGACGGCTCGTGGCACTATCCGCCGACCGACTCCGAGACGATGGCCGAGTGCGAGGAGTACGACCGCGAGCTCCGTCAGTTCCGCTGCAAGGTGAGCAACCGCACCTGGTTCCGCGCGCTCGCCGGTTTCAAGCAGACGACCCGCTACTACCGCTCGCTGCAGTAGCCGCTCTTCGGTGGTCGAGTAGCCCGAGCCGTCAGGCGAGGGCGTATCGAGACCCCGGTCGGTTCGGGCTGGCACGATCGCCCCATGGGCTGCGTGCTGCACGTCGACCTCGACCAGTTCATTGCTGCGGTCGAGGTGCTCCGGCGGCCCGAGCTGGCCGGGCTCCCGGTGATCGTCGGCGGCCGCGGCGACCCGACCGAACGTGGCGTGGTGGCGACGGCGTCCTACGAAGCGCGCGCGTTCGGGGTCGGTTCCGGTATGCCGCTGCGGCTCGCGGCGCGCAAGCTACGCAAGTCGGAGAAGGAGGCTGTCTTCCTCCCGGTCGACAAGGATGCCTACGACGCCGCCTCGGCCGGAGTGATGGGCGTGCTGCGCAGCCTCGAGTGGGGCGGCGTCCCGGTGCTGGTCGAGGTGCTCGGCTGGGACGAGGCGTTCGTCGGTCCCGGTCCGGAGCACGGTGACCTCGGCGACCCGGTCGTGTTCGCCGAGCGGATCCGTGCCGCCGTGCTCGAGCAGACCCGGCTGCGCAGCGGGGTCGGCATCGGCGACAACAAGCTCCAGGCCAAGCTCGCCACCGGCTTCGCGAAGCAGCGGGTCGAAGGCGCGCTCGCCCGCGAGGCCGGCGCGGGCATCGGCGAGAAGTCCGGGCCCGGCGGGCAGGAGCGCGGCCGCGGCGCCTACGTCATCAGCGACGAGAGCTGGTACGACGAGATGGGCGCCCGACCGACCAGCGCTCTCTGGGGCATCGGCAAGAAGACCGCCGACAAGCTGGCCCTGCTCGGGATTGCCACGGTCGAGGACCTCGCCCGCTCGGACGCAGCGATCCTGGCCGACCGGATCGGGCCGACCACCGGGCCGTGGCTGCGTCGGCTCGGCCGGGGTGTCGCTTCGAGCGAGGTCGACGCAACGCCGTACGTCGCCCGCGGCCACGGCCGCGAGGAGACCTTCCAGGAAGACATCACGGACTGGTCGGTCGTCGAGCTCGAGGTCGCGCGGATCGCCCGCCGGGTCGTCGAGGACATCGACGCGGAAGGACGGCCCGCGGTGCGGGTCGAGCTCAAGCTCCGCTACCGCCCGTTCTTCACGCTGACCCGCAGCCACAAGCTGCCGAAGCCGACCAACGATCCCGACCTGCTCGCGGCCGAGGCGGTCGCGCTCCTCGACCGGGTCGAGAAGGACCGCCCGGTCCGGCTGCTCGGGGTGCGTCTGGAGATGGCACCGACTGCCGAGAGCGTCGGGCCCGGCTGATCAACCGACCTGGTTGAACGCCGGAGGCACGGCGGTCTGACCGGCCTGGTTGCGGCCCCAGCAGACCGTGGTGCCGTTGGTCCTTACGCCGCACGTGTGGTTGGCGCCGGCCTCGACCGCTGCGAACCGTACCGACGGTGGCGACGACTTGCCCCAACCGCCGGCGCCCCAGCACTCGACGGTGCCGTCGGTGGCGAGGGCACAGGCGTGGTTGCCACCGGCGGTGATGCTGGTGAAGGCTCCGGCGGGCGGGCTCGACTGGCCCTTGTCGTTGCTGCCCCAGCACGCGAGAGCGGCGTCCGCGCGGAGGCCGCAGCTGAAGCTGTCGCCCGCGACGACGTTGTTGAACGTGCCGGCAGGCGCGGTGGCCTGACCAGCGGAGTTTCCACCCCAGCAGACCAACGTCGCGTCGGTGCGGAGGGCGCACGTGTGCGTGCCTCCGGCGCTGACGGTGAGATAACCGCCTGCCGGGGCGACCCGCTGACCGTTGGCGTTGCTGCCCCAGCAGAGGGCCGAACCCGTGTGCCGCACGCCGCAGGTGTGGTTGGTGCCGGCAGTGACCGAGGTGAGCGGCGCACTCGGGGCCGTGGCCTGGCCGGAGGCGTTGTCGCCCCAGCACGCAGCGGTCCCGGTCGTCCGGACGGCGCACGCGTGGCCCCCGCTGTTGCTCACCGTGGTGAACCGCCCCGACGGTGAGTCGCGGACGATGTCGTCACCGTCGGTGCCCCAGCACACGACGGTGCCGTTGGACCCGATCCCGCAGGTGCTGTTCGTAGCGGCACTGATGCCGGCCCGCCCGAAGTTGTCGTCGGGCGGATCGGCCTGGCCGAAGCCGCTGTAGCCCCAGCAGGCCACTGCGCCGCTGCTCCGGATCCCGCACGTGTGGTAAAAACCGGCCGCGATCGTGGTGAACGTGCCGCTCGGTGCGTCGCTCTGGCCGTCGGAGTCGTCGCCCCAGCAGGTCGCGGTGCCGTTGCTCCGGAGGCCGCAGGTGTGCGAATTGCCGGTGGACAGTGCGGTGAATTTCCCGTCCGGGGCGGTTCCGCTGCCGCTGCTGCCGCCGCCCCAGCACTGGACGGTGCCCGCCGGTCGAAGCCCGCAGGTGTGCGCGGCGCCAGCGGTCAGCGCGACGAAGGCGCCGTTCGGGACGGAAGCCTGACCGTCGCTGTCGAGGCCCCAGCAGGTCCCGGTGCCGTTGCTCCGGAGGCCGCACGAGTGGTTGGTGCCGGCGACCACCGAGGTGAAGATGGCGGTCGGGTAGAACACGTCGGTCTGGCCGAACAGGTTGTTCCCCCAGCAGATCACCCTGCCGTTGGTGCGGAGGGCGCAGGTGTGGAACCCGCCCGCTGCGATGCTGGTGAACGTTCCTGGCGGGGCGTTGGTCTGGCCGACGTCGTTCTTGCCCCAGCAGGAGACGGTGCCTGACGTGCGCAGTCCACAGACATGATGGGTGCCGGCGCTGACGACCGAGAAGGTGCCGGCCGGAGCAGTGGTCCTACCATCGATGCTGTCACCCCAGCAGGCGACAGTCCCGTCGGTGCGGATGCCACAGGTGTGGGAGATGCCGGCCGTGATGGAGCCGGTGACCGCCTCCGGACTTACGGAGGCGACGGACTGGCCCTCCGTCCCGTTCGCTCGCGTGGCTTGGGCGGGCCCGGTGAGTCCGGTCGACGAGAGGCTGAGAAGCCACGCGATGGACCAGCAGGCAACCGCTGCGAGGGCTCGACACGACGACATGGTGGCCTCCGGATGGACTGGGCATGGTGGGTCACGCGTCACGCTAGGCAGCGGCGAGGCTCATGTCGTCAGGGTCTGCACCACAATCTGGCCCGTGCCCGTGCGGAGTGGCGACCTCGCTGGCGCCGGCGGCGACCGTGGTGAACGTGTGCCCGCCGCGATGATGCCGATCCGTCACGGTAGACCTCGGTCGGACCGCCCGCGGTCGAATGCGACCGACTTCACGATCGGCCGCCGCTCCGTCAGATCAGGTCGGAGCGGAGCTCCTGGACGACCGAGTCGACGACAGCAACCAGGTCACCGTCGGTGCGCTGGGCCACCGCGCGCTGCCGTTGGTACGACGCGCCGCGCCTCGGGATCTCCAGCACTGAAGCCAGCTCTGCGGAACAACCGAGCCGCTCGGCGACGGGCTCGAGCGACACGATGAGTTCGGCGAGGTCCTCGGTGACCAGCCGCTCGTGGGACTCGGCATCGAGGATGACGATGGCGTCGACGCCGTAACGCGCGGCCCGCCACTTGTTCTCCTGGACGTGCCACGGCGGCATCGTGGGCAACTTCTCGCCGGCTGCACAGCGCTCGTCGAGCCACACCACGAGACAGTGCATCAGCGCGACCAGGGCCCCCATCTCGGCGAGCGTGGATACGCCGTCGCAGACGCGGTTCTCGAGGGTGCCATGGGTGACCGCGGGGCGGACGTCCCAGCGGATCTCGGTCAGCTCCTCGATGACACCGGTGACCACCTGGTCGTGGACGAAGGCTTCGTACTCCTCCCACCGCTCGAACTGGAACGGCAGCCCTGCGGTCGGCAGCTGCTGGAACATCAGCGCCCGGTTGGAGGCGTAGCCGGTGTCGACGCCGGCCCAGATGGGGGAGGAGGCGGAGAGTGCCTGGAGGTGGGGATACCAGTTGAGCAGCGCGGACAGGACCGGCATCACCCGCTCCTTGGCCGGCATCCCGACGTGCACGTGCACGCCCCAGATCAGCATCTGCCGGCCCCACCACTGGGTGCGGTTGATCAGCTCCTCGTAGCGGTGCCCCTCGGTCAGCTGCTGCCCGGTCCAGGACGCGAACGGGTGGGTGCCGGCGCCGTAGAGGTCGAGATCGAGCTCGTCGCACGCTGGTACGACGTACTCCAAGGTGCGGCGGAGGTCGGCCAACGCCTCGGGCACCGTGCCGCAGACCCCGGTCACGACCTCGACCGTGTTGCGGAGCAGCTCCTTGTGCAGCCGACCCGGGTCGGGCATCCGGGCCTTCGCCCGCGCGAAAAGGTGTGCCGCTTCATTACGCAGGTCGCGGGTACGGCGATCGACGAGCGCGAACTCCCACTCCACGCCGAGCGTCGGCTCCGGAGAACCATGGAAGTCGATCCGCACGAGGCTCAGGGTTCCACACATCCGGACCGTGAAACGATCGGCCCGTGGACGCGCCGCTCGATCGCATGTGGGAGCGGAGCCGGCTGTCGGTCCGGGGTCGGCTGCAACGCTGGCGGAGCAAGCTGTTCGCCGTCGTCCAGTGCTCGATCGCCGCGGGCGTCGCCTGGTGGCTGGCTGCCGACGTGTTCGATCACGAGACGCCGTTCTTCGCGCCGATCGCGGCGGTGGTGTCGCTCGGGACGTCGTACGGTCAGCGGCTGCGCAGGGTCGTCGAGGTCACCTTCGGCGTCGCGATCGGAGTGTTCGTCGCAGACCTGCTGGTGGTGTGGATCGGGTCCGGCGCGTGGCAGCTCGCCCTCATCGTCGGTCTCGCGATGTCCTCAGCACTGCTGCTCGACGCGGGCAACCTCTTCGTCACCCAGGCCGCGGTGCAGTCGATCGTCGTCGCCACCCTGCTGCCCGATCCCGACGCAGCGCTGACCCGCTGGACCGACGCACTCATCGGCGGCGGTGTCGCTCTGGTCGCCGCGACCGTCGTACCGGCGGCACCGCTGCGCAAGCCGCGCGAGCAGGCGGCCGCCGTCGCGCGCAAGATCTCCGAGCTGCTCCGCGCTGCGAGCCACGTGATGATCGACGGCGAGCCCGATCCGGCGCTCGACCTGCTGGCCGACGCACGGGCGACCGATCGGATGACCCGCGAGCTGCAAGCGGCTGCGGACGAAGGCATGTCGGTCGTTGCGTCGTCCCCGTTCCGGGTCCGGCACCGCGAAGGACTGCGCCGGATGGTCGAGCTGGTCGACCCCCTCGACCGTTCGTTGCGCAGCACCCGGGTGCTGGTCCGGCAGACGGCGGTCGCCGCCTATCGGCACCGCCCCGTGCCGGCGTCGTACGCCGACCTCACCGCCGACCTCGCGCTGGCCGTGGACGCCGTCGCCGACGAGCTGGCGGCCGACCGGATGCCGGAGGCTGCCCGCCTCAGGGTGGTCGCCGTGGGCCAGGCGACCGGTCTCGTCGAGCGCAGCGAGTCGCTCTCCGGCGACGCGATCCTCGCCCAGCTCCGCTCCATCGTCGTCGACCTGCTCCTCGTCACCGGAATGGAGCAGCTGGAGGCGACCGACGCACTGCCGCCGCCGCAGCGCTGACCACGTTCGGCCCGGACTACCCGGAAACTCCGGATCCAAACGCTTGCGCTCTTCGGTGAACAATTGTTCACTGGCCCTCATGGCAAGCACGATCCCGTGGGATCGGGTGCGGAGGTCTGCCTCCAAGCTCACGACCCCCCTTCTTCCCGACGACTACCTGAGACTGCTGAACCCGCTGTGGAGCTCACGCGAGCTGCGCGGCCGGGTCGAGAAGGTGATCCCCGAGACCGAGGACGCTGCCACGCTGGTGATCCGGCCGGGCTGGGGGTGGCACTACGACCACCACCCAGGGCAGTACGTCGGCATCGGCGTCCAGGTCAAGGGCCGGTTCCAGTGGCGGTCGTACTCCGTCAGCTCGCCGCCCCAGCGCGGACGCGGCACCATCACGATCACCGTCCGGGCGATGCCCGAGGGCAAGCTCTCGAGCCATCTCGTCAGCGGCCTCGAACCGGGCACCATCGTCCGGCTCGCCCTTCCCGACGGGGACTTCGTGCTCCCCGACCCGCCCCCGGAGCGGATGCTCTTCCTGGTCGGCGGCAGCGGGGTGACGCCGGTGATGGCGATGCTCCGCACCCTCGACCGTCGCGGGACGATGCCGGACGTCGTCATGCACTACTCGTCGCCGACCGAGGACCGGATGATCTTCCGCGACGAGCTCGACCGGCTCGAGCAGAAGCACGACGGGCTGACGCTGCACCTGCTCCACACGGACGTCGACGGGATGCTCAAGCTCGCCGACCTCGACCAGGTGTGCCCCGACTGGCGCGAGCGTGAGACCTACGCCTGCGGCCCGGCCCCGATGCTCGACGCGATCAGCGAGCACTACGAGGGGCAGGACCTCGTCGACCACCTGCACCTCGAGCGCTTCTCCCTCGAGCTCGGCGGCGAAGGCGGCGAGGGCGGCACGATCACGTTCCAGAACTCGGGCAAGTCCGTCGAGGCCGATGGCGCCACCACGGTTCTCGAGGCCGGCGAAGAGGCCGGGGTGGGGATGCCCTACGGCTGCCGGATGGGCATCTGCCACACCTGCACGCTGACCCTCATCTCCGGCAAGGTGCGCGACCTGCGCAACGGCGACGAGTACGACAGCCCGAACGAGCCCGTCCAGACCTGCATCACCGCTGCCGTCGGTGACTGCACGCTCGACATCTGACCAGCGGGGTTTCGAGGCTCGTCCCGGGCGTTCCTCGCACCCCAACCACGGAAAGGACCGACATGGCCATCGCGGACGTCAAGGAGTACACCCACCTCACCGTCGAGGAGGTCGACCAGATCGGCCGGGAGCTCGACGCGATCCGGACCGAGATCGAGGAGTCGCGCGGCGCGGACGACGCGGCGTACATCAATCGCATGATCCGGATCCAGCGGGCGCTCATGGCGGCCGGACGGGTCACCCTGCTCGCCGGCACCCAGTTCAAGGAGACCCGGAAGCCGGCGTGGGTGATCGGCGCCAGCCTGCTCGGGGTGGGCAAGATCCTCGAGAACATGGAGATCGGCCACAACGTCATGCACGGCCAGTGGGACTGGATGAACGACCCTGAGATCCACTCGTCCAACTGGGAGTGGGACACCGCCCAGCCGGCCGAGCAGTGGAAGCACTCGCACAACTACATCCACCACCAGTTCACCAACGTCCTCGGCTACGACAACGACATCGGCTACGGCATCCTCCGGATGGCGCGCGAGCAGAAGTGGTCGCCGTACAACCTCGGGCAGCCGATCTACAACAGCCTGCTGGCGTCGCTCTTCGAGTGGGGCGTCGCCCTGCACGACCTCGACATCGAGCGGATCCGCAAGGGCGAGAAGGACCCGAAGGAGATGAAGCGGCAGCTCAAGCAGATCGTGCGCAAGGGCCGCAACCAGGTCCTCAAGGACTACGTCGTCTACCCGGCTCTGGCGGGCAAGCAGTGGAAGAGCGTGATGACGGCCAACGTCACCGCGAACATCATGCGCAACCTGTGGTCCTACATGATCATCTTCTGCGGTCACTTCCCCGACGGTGCGGTGCACTTCACCGAGGAGGAGGTCGAGGACGAGAGCCGATCGGAGTGGTACCTCCGTCAGATCCTCGGCTCCGCCAACTTCGAGGGTGGCCGGATGCTGCACATCCTCTCGGGGAGCCTCGGGTTCCAGATCGAGCACCACATCTTCCCGGACCTGCCGAGCAACCGGTATCCCGAGATCTCCGAGAAGGTGCAGGCCCTGACCGCCAAGTACGACATCCCGTACACGACCGGTCCGCTCTACAAGCAGTACGGCCAGACGCTGCGCACGATCTTGAAGCTCTCGCTGCCGAACTCGATGACCAAGAGTGACCAGCCCGAGCCCCCGACCGCGCCCCACGACCGCAAGCGTCGCGGCGACAACGAGCGGCCCTCCCGCAGGTCCGAGCTCGGAGGGTGGTCCCGGTCCTCGTCGAAGGCACGCGGATGAGGACGCCGAACGGGATGACCGGGCCGTTCGCCTGGGATCCGTCGCCGGAAGGCGGCCTCGGGCAGCTGGTCGGACGTCGGGTGACGCAGTGTGCGCTGAGCCGGATCTGCGGCGTCTGCGCGGAGCCGCTCGGCCGCCCCGTGGTGTTCGTCGGCACGGCTGAGGAGATCGGTCGCAACGCCTACCATGCGCCGCCGCTCCACAGTGCCTGCGCCGACGACCTGCGCCGCTGGCCGGGTGCCGACCCGGACTGGCAGGTGGTCACGACCGCGGGCTTCGAGTTCGTCCGTGCCGGGCGGGAGGACGACGACCGGCGCCCGACGTTCCAGCCGAACTCAGTCCTCGGCGCCTCTGTGGTCGTCGAGTAGCCCGAGCGCCGGCGCTCGTTCCTCGCGGCGGTTATTCGACGAGCAGGGCCAGCCAGGCGTCGGCCGTGCCGTCGTACGGCGCTGTCGGAGCCTGTACGGCGGCCAGCACCTCTGCCGCTGTCCGCTCGGCCAGCGCGACCACTTCCGATGGGTAGCCGAACGTCACCTGGTGCTCGGCGAACTCGTCCTCGTCGTCGACGAAGATCGTGCCGTCGGGCTTCTTGACGACATCGAGGTCGAGGTCGACCGCGCGCAGTACCGCCCCGTCCCACACCGGCGGCGTGGTCATGTCGACGTAGATCGCCGCCTGTGCGTGCCGGTCGTTGAACGCCGCCAGATGGGGTGCGCCGCCCACCGGCACCAGGACCACCCCCGCGAAAGACGCGTCGAACTGCATCCCGGGCCGGGAGTAGAAGGTGCCGACCGGGCAGCCCAGCCAGTCACCGTGCTCGTCGGAGCCGAGGAAGACCGCGTCGTACTCCCAGTGCGGCCGGTCGCCCCACTTCGACATCACGACACGGATCGGCTGGCCGGGAGACACACAACGCTGTCTACCAGAGCGTGCCAGCATGGCGCGCATGGCCGATGCACGGGAGCTGACCCAGCGCCTCGACCTGTGCCTGCGCGTCGGTGAGCTGCTGCTCTCGTCGGGGGCGGGCGCCGCCGACGTGACCGCCACCATGCGGGCGTTGGCCCATGCTCTCGGGGTACGGCGGACCGAGGTCGACGTGACGTTCACCCAGCTCGCGATGAGTGCGCAGGCCGAGCCCGACGAGCCGGCGATCGTGCAGCTCCGCTCGGTGACGCAGCGCGAGATCGACTACGACGACCTCACGAAGGTCGACCAGCTCGTCCAGGACGTCCTCGCCGGGCACACCGACCTCCGCGACGCCCGGGCCGAGATCGCCCGGATCGCCTCGTCCGGCCATGCCCGGGCCCGGTGGGCGGCGACCCTCGGGTGGGGCGTGATGTGTGCGGGGATCGGCCTCCAGCTGGGCGGAACCCCGGCCGTGCTCGCCGTCGCGTTCGTCGCTGCGGTCGCGATCGACCGGCTCCAGCACTTCCTGACCAAGCGGCGGGTTCCGGTCTTCTACCAGCAGATCGCGGGAGGTGCGCTCGCGACCGTGCTGGCCGCCATCGCAACCCGCGCCGCCGAGTCGGTCGTGACCTTGGACGCCTCGCTCGTGGTCAGCGCGAACATCATCATGCTGCTCGCCGGCATCGGGTTCATGGGCGCGATCCAGGACGCGATGACGGGCTTCTACGTCACCGGTGGTGCCCGGCTGCTCGAGGCCGTGCTCGCGACCGCCGGGATCATCGCCGGCGTCAGCGGCGGGATCAGCCTCGCGACCGCGGTCGGGCTCGACCTCCCCACCCTGGAGCCCGCGCGGACCGACCTTGCCGGCGTGAGCGTCGCCGCTCTCGGGGCCGCGATCGCGGCAGCGGCGTTCGGGTTCTCGTCGTACGCACCGCTCCGGACGCTCGTGCCGGTCGGCCTGCTGGCGGGCGGTGCGCTCGCGATCACCGAGGCGGTCTCCCAGCAGGACTTCGCGCGGGCGTGGGCCGTCGGTGTCGCGGCGTTCGCGGTCGGGCTGGTCAGCTACACCGTGTCCGGCCGGCTCCGCGTCCCGCCGCTGGTGGTCGTCGTACCAGCCGTGGTCCCGCTGCTGCCCGGTCTGGTGATCTACCGGGGGCTCTCGCTGCTCGGTGCCCAGGCCGATCCAGCGCCGGCGCGGGGGTTGCTGGCGATGGTCACCGCTGCCTCGATCGCGACGGCGCTCGCCGCCGGCGTGATCCTGGGGGAGTACGTCGCCCAGCCCGTCAAGCGCGAGGCCCGCCGGGTCGAGACCCGGCTCGCCGGGCCGCGTCTGGTCGGCGTCACCCGCTACCGCAGGCGGCGACGGGGCTCGGGTCCGAAGGCGTAGGTCCGGTCCTTCACGTCCAGTCAGACGACCTTGGCCTTGGCGGGGAGGACCCGCTTCGAGCCGCGGGCGATGACGTCCTGGTAGCGCGAGCCGGCGAGCTTGCCGAAGGTGTGGATCAGGTGGGCGTCGATGCCGACGAGCACCCGCGCCTGGTTGCGCTGGATCCCCTTGACGATGATCGCTGCTGCCTTCTCGGGCGTCATCCGGGCGAGCTTCTCGTCGAAGAGCTTGGCGGTCGCAGTCTTGTCCTCGTGGTCGGAGACTCGGGCGTTGCGCGCGATCGCGGTCTTGATGCCGCCGGGGTGGACGGCGGTGACGCCGACCCTGTGACCCGAGATCAGCATCTCCTCGCGGATCGCCTCGGTCATGCCGCGGACGGCGTACTTCGACGCGTTGTACATGCTCTGGCCGGGCATCGAGACCAGGCCGAAGAGCGAAGAGATGTTGACCAGGTGGCCGTCGCCGGACTCGATCAGGTGGGGGAGGAGGAACTTCGTGCCGTGCACGACGCCCCAGAAGTTGATGCCCATGATCCAGTCGATGTCCTTCATCTCCAGGTCGACGAAGTCACCGGCCAGCGCGACGCCGGCGTTGTTGACGACGACGTTGACCCGGCCGAACTCGGCGACGACAGCATCGGCGTACGCCGCGAACGCCTCGCGGTCGGCGACGTCGAGCCGGTCGCTGCGGACGCTCGTGGCGCCCGCCTTCTCGGCGAGGGCGACAGTCTCGGCCAGGCCCACCTCGTCGACGTCGGAGAGCGCGAGGAGCGAGCCCTTGTCGGCGAGGTTGAGCGCGAGCGCGCGTCCGATGCCGGAGCCGGCTCCGGTGATGACGACGACCTTGTCCTTCAGCGACTTCATGCGAGTGCCTCCTCGGCAGCGACAGCGGTGGTGAGCGGGGCGACGTCGTACTGGTCGACGTCGAAGCGGGAAAGATGACCCCGGAACGAGAACGTCTGTCCCGGCCAGAGGGTCGTGTTGTTGCCGAACTTGTCGAGGTACCAGCTGGCGCAGCCGCCGGTGGTCCACACGGTCGGCTTCATCCGCTCCCGCATCGTCGCGGTCCACTCGTCCTGCGCCGCCACGGACGGCTCCACGGCACCGAGATCCTCGCGGCGCATGGTGCGCGCCGCGTCGACGATGTAGCGGACCTGCGACTCGATCATGAAGATCATCGACGAGTGGCCGAGCGCCGTGTTGGGCCCGACGATCTGGAACAGGTTGGGAAATCCGTGCATGGTCGTGCCCTTGTAGGCGGCCATGCCGGCCTCGTCCCAGACGTCCGCGAGGGTGCGACCGTCGCGCCCGGTGACGTGCTTCGCGATCGGCGGCTCGGTGACGTAGAAACCGGTGGCAACGACCAGGACGTCGATCGGTCGCTCGACGCCGTCGGCGGTCACGACGGCGTCGCCGGTGACCTTGGTGATCGGGTCGGTGACCAGGTCGACGTTGTCGGCGGCGATCGCGGGGTACCACGCGTTGGAGATCAGGATCCGCTTGCAACCGGCGCGGTACGTCGGGGTGACCTTCGCCGCGAGGTCAGGGTCCTTGATCGCCTTGGCGATGTTCTTCTTGCACTGGGCCTCGACGACCTTGAGCAGCGCCGGGAACCGGGTGAACGCCGGCGCCCGGACCTCGAGCTGCGCGTAGACCGCGGCGCGCCACGCTCGCTGCGCGCCGGGCACGTGCCGGAAGAGCGCCTTCTCGACGCGGGTGAACCTGCGCTCGTTGCGGGGGATGATCCAGTTAGGGGTGCGCTGGTAGACGTCCACGTGGCCAGCGATCTTCTGCAGCTCCGGCACCAGCTGGATCGCCGAGGCGCCGGTGCCGATCACGGCGACCCGCTTGCCGGTGAGGTCGACGTCGTGGTTCCAACGGGCCGAGTGGAAGATCTCGCCCTGGAAGCTGTCGATGCCGTCGACCTCGGGCAGCCGCGGCTCGGACAGGCCGCCGGCACCGGCAATGACGGTGCGGGCGGCGTACTCACCCGTGGTGGTGCGGACCTGCCAGCGCTGCGCGGCGTCGTCCCACGTCGCGTCGAGCACCGCGGTGCCGAACACGAACCGGTCGAGCACGCCGGCGTCCTCGGCCACGCGCTTGGTGTACTCCCAGATCTCCTGCTGCGGCGAGTAGACCTTCGACCAGTCGGGATTGAGCGCGAAGGAGTAGCTGTAGAGCTGGCTCGGTACGTCGCACTCCGCGCCGGGGTAGGTGTTGATGTGCCAGGTGCCGCCGACGTCGCTGTCCTTCTCGATGACGACGAAGTCGCGCTCGCCTGCCTCGTCGAGCTTGATCGCGCTGGCGAGTCCGGCGAATCCAGCGCCGACGATCAGGTGGTCGACAAGCTGCGCAGTCGAGCGGGCGTCGGTCTTCGGAGTGGTCTTGGCCATGTCGACGAAGGTACTGGCGCTATTGAACATTCGTCAATAGAGTGTCCACGTGACCGCCACCACGCGCACCCGGCTCGCGCCCGACCAGCGCCGCGAGCAACTGCTCGAGCTCGGCCTGAGGCTGTTCGCCGGGAGCTCGATCGAGGACATCTCGATCGACCGGCTGAGCGAGGAGGGCGGCGTCTCGCGCGGGCTGCTCTACCACTACTTCGGCAGCAAGCAGGGCTTCCACGAGGCCGTCATCCAGCGCGCGGCGGACGACCTGATCGCGCAGACCGCGCCGCCGGAGGGCGACGACCCGATCGCCAAGCTGCTGGCGTCGCTGACGGCGTACGTCGACTACGTGATCGCCAACCACCGGGGCTACCGCTCACTCGTGCTGGCAGCGGCCGGCGGCAACGAGGCGGTGCGCGGGATCTACGAGCGGGCCCGCGCCGCCATGATCGACCGGACGTTCGAGACGCCCGGCGTCGAGACGCTGCTGACCGATACCCCGGCCACCCGACTCGTGGTCCGGGGCTGGGTGGCGTTCGTCGAGAACACCGTGCTCACCTGGTGCGACGCGCCGGACGGCGTGACGCGCGAGGAGCTGGCGCAGATCGTCACCGACGCGCTGCCGGCGCTGATCGGCACCCTCGGCTGATTGCCGGAGCTGCGCTACTTCGAGGGTTCCGGGGTCTTGCAGTCGACCTTCGGGTTGACGCCGAAATAGTTCAGCGGCCCCGCAACGATCGTGAGTGCCGTGTCGGCGAACTCGCGACAGCTGACGTCCCTGTCCGGGTCGAAGTAGTCGCGCTGGAACGCCGCGAGCACCCCGATGAGCAGCCAGACCACCACGATCAGGCCACCGATGCCACTGCCTCGGTTCATGACTTCCTCCCTAGGAACTCGAGGGAGGTACCCACGGCGACTGGGTTCAGCCGCGCCTGCCCCGGTCAGCTGAGGACGGCCGCCAGCTGGTCGACGCCCCAGTGCAGGTCCTCGTCGGTGATCACGAGCGGGGGCGCGAGCCGGATCGTCGAGCCGTGGGTGTCCTTGGCCAGGACGCCGCGCTCCATCAGTCGCTCGCAGACCTGGCGACCGGTGCCGAGGGCGGGGTCGATGTCGACGCCGGCCCACAGGCCACGGGAGCGTACGGCGACCACGCCGTGCCCGATGAGTGCGTCGAGCCGCTCGCGCAGCACCACGCCGAGCTCGGTCGCCCGGGTCTGGAACTCACCGGTCGCCAGCATGCTGACGACCTCGCTGCCGACCGCGCATGCGAGCGGGTTGCCGCCGAAGGTCGACCCGTGCTGACCGGGCTTGAGCACGCCCAGGATGTCGCGGTTGCCGACGACGGCGGAGACGGGGACGATCCCTCCGCCGAGCGCCTTGCCGAGGACGTAGAGGTCCGGCACGACGCCCTCGTGGTCGCACGCGAAGGTGCGTCCGGTGCGGCCGAGGCCGGCCTGGATCTCGTCGGCGGCGAAGAGGACGTTCGCTCGGGTGCAGACGTCGCGCACCGCGCGCAGGTAGCCCTCGGGCGGGATGATCACGCCGCCCTCGCCCTGGATCGGCTCGATGAGGACAGCCACGGTGTGCGGGGTGATCGCAGCCTCGAGGGCGGCGAGGTCGCCGTACGCGACCATGTCGAAGCCGGGGGCGAACGGACCGAACCCGTCGCGGGCGTCGGGGTCGTCGGAGAAGCCGACGATGGTCGTGGTGCGGCCGTGGAAGTTGCCGCCGGCCACGATGATCCGGGCCTGGTCGGCGGGCACACCCTTGACCTCGTAGCCCCACTTCCGGCTGATCTTGATCGCGGTCTCGACGGCCTCGGCGCCGGTGTTCATCGGCAGCACCAGCTCCTTGCCGCACAGGTCGCCCAGCGCTGCGCAGAAGTCGCCGAAGGCGTCGTGGATGAACGCGCGGCTGGTCAGCGTCAGCTTGTCGAGCTGTGCGTGCGCGGCCGCGACGAGGCGCGGGTGGCTGTGGCCGAAGTTGAGCGCGGAGTAGCCGGCGAGCAGGTCGAGGAAGCGCTTGTCGTCGACGTCGGTCATCCAGGCGCCCTCGCCGTGGGCGAGGACGACGGGCAGCGGGTGGTAGTTGTGGGCCGTCCGAGCCTCGGCGCGCTCGATCTCCGCTGCCGTGGTGGTCGGGGTGCTCGTCGTACCGGTGGTGATGCTCATGGTGGGCCTCCCTCGCTGCTTCACGTCTGCCGCCTGTCTATCACGGATTGTCAGACAATCCGAAAAGGACGCGAACCCGGGTGTCGCCCGGCTCGCTGGTCAGCGTCACAGTGCCACGGTGGGCCGCGACGATGGCCTGGACGAGCGCGAGTCCGAGGCCGATCCCGCCCTCGCGGTGACGTGACGCGTCGCCACGAGAGAACCGCTCGAAGGCGATCGGCACCAGGTCGGGCGGGAAGCCCGGTCCGTCGTCACGCACCTCGAAGCCGTCGGCCTGCACGGCGACGGTGACGGTGGTGCCGGCGGGCGTGTACTTGCGGGCGTTGGTCAGCAGGTTGGTCACGACCTGGTGGAGGCTGGCCTCGTCCCCGGTCACCTCGACCGGTACGGCGTCCGCGGGCAAGTCCAGGTGCCAGCGGTGGTCCGGCGCGAGCACGCGGGCATCGGCGACCGCCTCGAGCAGCAGCCGGGTCAGGTCGACCGGCTCCCGGGCGAGCGGGCGGCCGCTGTCGAGGCGCGCGAGCAGCAGCAGGTCCTCGACCAGTGCGGTCATCCGGGCGGCCTCCTCCTCGACCTTGGCCAGCGCGGTTGCGGTGGCCTCCGGGTCCTGGCGGGTCCGCGCGAGCTCCGTGTAGCCGACGATCGTCGTCAGCGGGGTCCGCAGCTCGTGGCTAGCGTCGGCGACGAACTGGCGTACCTGCTGCTCGCTGCGGTGCCGGGCGTCGAGTGAGGACTCGACATGGGCGAGGAGGGTGTTGAGAGCCTGGCCGACCTGGCCGACCTCGGTCTCTGGATCGGTCAGGTTGTCGGGGACCCGGGCCAGCACGCCGACGTCGCCGCTGCCCAGCGGTTGCTCGGCCACCGCGTGCGCGGTCGCGGCTACGTCGGACAGAGGCCGGAGCTGGCGCCGTACGAGAAGGCTGCCGCCGACGCCGGCCACCACCACCGCCAGCAGGCCGAGAGCGAGCTCGAGGCGCACCAGTGACCCGACCGCGTCGTCGACGTCGTCGGTGGGGAGACCGGTGACGAGGCTGCCGTCCTCGTCCACCGCGACGCGGTACGTGCCATGTCCCGGGACCCGGACCTCGTGAACGTCGCCGTCGTCAGGCACGTCGACGAGGCGTGCGACGGCTTCGTCGGACAGGGGCTCCTCGTCGCCTCTCAGGTCGGTGAGGACGTAGCCTTCGCCGGCATTGCGGAAGACGACGAGCGTGCCGGGCTCCTGATTGCCGAGGTCGAGGACGACCTCGATGCCGCCGCCTGGCGGCGGGTCGCGGTGGAAGTCGGGTCCCTCTGGTCCGCGGCCGGCGCGGTCTGTCGAGCCGAGGACCCGGTTGTCGAGCTGGCCGGTCAGGTACTCCCGCATCGAGAACGCCGTCGCCGCCCCGATCAGCACCGACCCAGCGATCACCAGCGCCACGACGGCCATCACCAGGCGCGAGGCGAGCGAGCGCGGCGCGTGCATCACGCCGGCTTCAGCACGTAGCCCGCGCCGCGCATGGTGTGGATCATCGGGTCGCGGCCGGCGTCGACCTTGCGGCGCAGGTAGGAGATGTAGAGCTCGACGATGTTGGCCTGGCCGCCGAAGTCGTAGTTCCAGACCCGGTCGAGGATCTGCGCCTTGCTCAGCACCCGCCGCGGGTTGCGCATCAGGAACCGCAGCAGCTCGTACTCGGTCGCCGTCAGGTGGATCTCCTCACCGGCCCGGACCACCTCGTGCGAGTCCTCGTCGAGGGTGAGGTCGCCGACGGTCAGGACTGAGCTGGTCTGGGCGACAGCAACCCCGGCGCGTCGTACCAATGCCCGCAGCCGCGCCACCAGCTCCTCCAGCGAGAACGGCTTCGTCACGTAGTCGTCGCCGCCCGCCGTCAGTCCGGCGACCCGGTCCTCGACGGCGTCGCGGGCGGTGAGGAAGAGGACCGGTACGGCGGGTTCGGCCGCGCGGATCCGGCGCAGCACCTCGAGGCCGTCGAAGTCGGGCAGCATCCAGTCGAGAACGACGACATCCGGCCGCTCCGCCTTCGCCGCCGCGACCGCCTTCGAGCCGGTGTGGGCGACGTCGACGGCCCAGCCCTCGTACCGCAGCGCCATCGCGATCAGCTCGGCGATGTTGACCTCGTCGTCGACGACGAGCACCCGGACGGGCGAGCCGTCGGGGCGGGTGAGGTCGTCGGGCTGGGCCATGTCCGCAGTCTGGCGGGGTTGCCTATGAGTCTGCTGTGAACGGGATGTGCGGACGTCAGGTGTCCGGTCATGGCGGGTCCGTGGCTGCCGCACAGGCGCAGCACAGGTTGGGGGGTCAGCGTGGCGGCATGAGCGAACACGACAACACCGACCCGGTCGAGCCCGTCCCTGTAGCTGCCGACCAGCCCGCGGCCGTCACGCCCGAGCCGCCCGCACCGGCAGCCGAGGCCCAGCCCCGATGGCGCGACCGGGTCTTCCGGATGCGCGCCGTCGCAGCGGTCGCGGTGGCCGGAGTGATTCTCGGCGCAGCAGGTGGCGCCGTGACGGTGAGTTTGGTGTCGGACCACGGCGACCGAGGCGACCACCACCGGATCGGCCAGCAGTTCGGCCCCGGGGTGCCGATGATGGTGCCGCCGGGCGGGCGCCAGCGGTTCCCGGGTGACGAGTCCGAGGATGGCGGGCTGCCAGAGATGCCGATCCCGCCCGGATCCGAGGACGGCACCGAGGGCGAAACGGACGGCGGAACCGCCGAGGAGAGCAGCCTCAGCCGGAGCTGACGTCGTCCCGCAGTGGTGCGCCGACGTCACGCAGGTGGCGCAACCCGATGGCGTACGACTCGAACAGGTTCGCCTCGGTGTAGGCGATGCCGCGCTCCCGGCAATGGCGCTCGATGATCGGCCGGGCGCGTCTGAGGTTCGGTCGGGGCATGCTCGGGAACAGGTGATGCTCGATCTGGAGGTTGAGACCGCCGAGCGCGAAGTCGACGGCGGATCCGCCACGGACGTTGCGCGAGGTGAGGACCTGGCGCAGCAACGGATCCGCCGCCTGTTCTGGGGTCAGGGGTGGCATCCCCTTGTGGGCGGGAGCGAACGCGCTGCCGAGATAGAGGCCGAACACAGCCTGATGGACGGCGAGGAAGACCAGGCCCTGTTGCCAGGTCATGGTGCTGACCAGCAGCGCGACGTAGAGGACGAAGTGGCCGAGCAGCAGCAGTACCTCGGTCTTCCGGAAGCGGAGCCCCGGCCGGACGAGAGCCTGCACGCTCGAGATGCGCAGGTTGACGGCCTCCAGCGTCAGCATCGGGAAGAAGAGGGCCGCTTGGTGCCGCGTCAGCCAGGACACCATTCCGGTCCGGGTCCGGGCCTGGTCGGCGTCCCAGACGAACGCGCCGACGCCGACGTCGGGGTCGGTCTCCAGGTCGTTGGGATGGGCGTGGTGGGCGTTGTGCTTGGCGACCCACCACCCGTAGCTCATGCCGATGAGCAGGTTCCCGTGCACCAGGGCGAGCAGAGCCGATGCCCGCCCGCCCTGGGCGATCTGGTGATGAGCGGCGTCGTGGGAGAAGAACGCGATCTGTGTCGAGACGAACGCGAAGGCGGGGGCGAGCAGGACGGTCCACCAGGACTCGTGCAGAAGAAGCAGGCCGACCACGACGAGCGCGAGGCTCGCCAGGTTGAAGCCAGCCAGCAGCAGGTAGAACCGGGGTCGACGGTGGAGGAGTCCCTCACCTCGGACTTCCCGTACCAGCTCGCTGTAGCTGCCTTCGGCGAGCAGAGGCTCGCGAACCGATCCGGTGGAGGACATGCGAGCTCCCGGCTGCTTGAAGATTGCGCCGCCGGGGTCCTAGGTGGCCTTTCTTCGAGGCTACTCCTCCGCGGTGATCGCTGAACCCGAAAAGCCGATGGCCCGATCGAGGGCCGGTCGGGGAGAATGCCCCACGCCGTGGACATCATCTACCCGCCGGAGCTGCCGGTCAGCGCCCGCCGTCTCGACATCGCGCAGGCGATTCTCGAGAACCAGGTCGTGATCGTCGCCGGTGAGACCGGCTCGGGGAAGACGACACAGCTGCCGAAGATCTGTCTCGAGCTCGGCCGTGGGTCACCTCGCGAGGACGGCCGGCCCCGGATGATCGGGCACACCCAGCCCCGCCGCATCGCCGCCCGGTCGGTGTCGGAGCGGATCGCCGAGGAGCTCGGCACCGAGCTGGGAGACCTGGTCGGCTACCAGGTCCGGTTCACGGACCGTACGTCGAAGGCCAGCCGGGTCAAGGTGATGACCGACGGCATCCTGCTCGCCGAGCTCCAGCGTGACCGGATGCTCAACCGCTACGACACGATCATCATCGACGAGGCGCACGAGCGGAGCCTCAACATCGACTTCCTGCTCGGCTACCTCCGGCAGCTGCTGCCGAAACGCCCCGACCTCAAGCTGATCATCACGAGCGCGACGATCGACCCCCAGCGCTTCGCCGAGCACTTCGAGCTCGATCAGTCGGGCACGGTCTTTGCGGGGGGTCCACGGGGGGCGGCGCCCCCCGTGCGGGCGCCGATCGTCGAGGTCTCCGGCCGCACCTACCCGGTGGAGATCCGCTACCGGCCGCTGATGGCGTTCGCCGAGGAGGACGAGGAGGGCGACCCGATCGTCCGTGACCAGACCGAGGCGATCGTCGACGCGATCAAGGAACTGTCGGCCGAGGGCCCGGGCGACGTACTCGTCTTCCTCCCCGGTGAACGCGAGATCCGCGACACCGCCGAGGCTCTCCAACCGCTCGGGGACGGGCCACGCGGCATCGACGTGCTGCCGCTCTTCTCGCGGCTCTCCGCTGCCGAGCAGCACCGGGTGTTCGCGCCCGCGCGCAACTCGCGGCGGCGCGTGGTGCTGGCGACGAACGTCGCGGAGACGTCGTTGACCGTGCCCGGCATCCGGTACGTCGTCGACACCGGCGTCGCACGCATTTCGCGATACTCCTCCCGGACGAAGGTGCAGCGGCTGCCGATCGAGGCGATCAGCCAGGCCTCGGCCAACCAGCGCTCCGGCCGGTGCGGCCGGGTGGCGGCGGGTGTCGCGATCCGGCTCTACAGCGAGGAGGACTTCGACGGGCGGCCGGAGTTCACCGACCCCGAGATCCTCCGCACCAACCTGGCGTCGGTGATCTTGCAGATGACCGCGCTGGGGCTCGGGGACATTGCCCGCTTCCCGTTCCTGGAACCGCCGGACCGGCGCAACGTGCAGGCAGGGCAACAGCTGCTCGAGGAGCTCGGTGCGATCACCGGCCAGCGTCTGACCAAGACGGGGGAGCGGCTGGCGCGGCTGCCGATCGACCCACGGCTGGGCCGGATGCTGCTCGAGGCCGAGCGGCTGGGGTGCGTGCGCGACGTACTGGTCATCGTGGCGGCGCTCTCCCTCCAGGACCCTCGCGAGCGACCCGGCGCGGATCAGCCGGCGGAGCAGGCGCGGGCCGACCAGGCGCACGCGCGGTTCAAGGCCGAGGGCTCGGACTTCCTCACCTGGCTCAACCTGTGGCGCTACCTGCGCGAGCAGCAGCGCGAGATGTCGGGCAGCGCGTTCCGGCGGATGTGCAAGCGGGAGTACCTCCACTACCTCCGCGTCCGGGAGTGGCAGGAGTTCCAGAGCCAGCTCCGCCAGGTCGCGAAGGAGATGAAGATCCGGATCGAGCCCGACGGTGCCGAGCCGGACGCCGACGGCATCCACCAGGCGCTGCTGTCCGGGCTGCTGAGCCACGTCGGACTGCTCGAGGAGCGGGAGAAGCCGCGACCCGGCCAGAAGCAGCAGCGGCGGCCCGGCCCGCGTGAGTACCTCGGCGCTCGCAACGCGAAGTTCGCGATCTTCCCCGGCAGCGGACTGGCCCGGAAGAACCCGACGTACGTCATGGCGTTCGAGCTGGTCGAGACCGGCCGGCTCTGGGCTCGCCAGAACGCCGCGATCGAGCCGGAGTGGGCCGAGAAGCTCGGCGGGCACCTGGTCAAACGCACCTACTCCGAGCCGCACTGGTCCCAGAAGCGGCAGGCGGTGATGGCCCGCGAGCGGGTGACCCTGTACGGCGTACCCCTCGTCACCGACCGGCTCATCAACTACGGGAAGGTCGATCGCGAGCTGGCGCGCGAGCTCTTCATCCGGCACGCGCTCGTCTACGGCGAGTGGTCGACCCGGCACCAGTTCTTCCACCACAACCGCACGCAGCTCGAGCAGGCCGAGGAGCTCGAGCACCGGGCCCGGAGACGCGACCTGGTGGTCGACGAGCACACGCTCTTCGACTTCTACGACGCCCGCGTCGGACCCGACGTGGTGAGCGGCGCGCACTTCGACCAGTGGTGGAAGGGCGTACGGCGCGAGCACCCCGACCTGCTGACCTTCGACCCCGCCATGCTGACCCACGACGCCGCGGCCGAGGTGACCGAGCAGGACTACCCCGAGCGGTGGGTCGCCGACGGTGGCCTGACCTTCGACCTCGGCTACCACTTCGAGCCGGGTGCGGCCGACGACGGCATCACCATCGACGTCCCGGTGGCCGTGCTCAACCGGGTCGGCGACGAGGACTTCTCGTGGAACGTCCCGGGCCTGCGCGAGGAGCTCGTGATCGAGCTGATCCGGAGCCTGCCGAAGAACCTCCGCGTCAACTTCGTGCCGGCTCCCAACACCGCGCGCGAGTTCCTCGCGGCAGTTCCGGCGGGCGAGGAGTCGTTGCTGGACGCACTCGAGCGCTACCTGCGTGCCAGCACGGGAGTCCACGTGCCGCGCGAGGCGTGGGGGCTCGACGCGCTGGCGCCGCACCTTCGCCCGACCTACCGGGTCGTCGACGACAAGGGCCGCGAGCAGGGGCGCGGCAAGGACCTCGCGGCACTGAAGGCGCCGCTGCGACCACGGTTCGAGCAGGCGATGGCGGAGGTGGCGGCCGACAGCGGCGTGGCCCGCACCGGCGCGACTTCGTGGACCTTCGGCGAGATCGATGCGACGGCCACCTGGACCCGCGCCGGCCACGAGGTCGAGGCGTTCCCCGGCTTGGTCGACGAAGGCGGGACGGTCGGGCTCCAGGTCTTCGGATCGGCCGCGGAGCGCGACGCCCGGCACCGGCTCGGGCTGATCCGGCTGCTGCTCATCGGCGTCGGCGACGCACCCGTCAGCGGACTCGTGGCCGGTCTCTCCAACGAGGAGAAGCTGCGGCTGGCAGGAACGTCGTACCCCTCGGTGCAGGCCCTGCTCATCGACTGCCTCCGCGCAGTCGTGACCGACGCGGTCGACGCCGCGCAGGAGCAGGGGATCGTCCGCACGCAGCAGCGGTACGACGCGCTGCTCGCCTCGCTCCGCGACGGTGACACGGGCGCCGCGGGCGCCGTACGCACGCTGGTGCCGGACCTGCTGCGGGTGCTCGACGCGCACCGGGAGACCGACCGGCTGCTGAGCGGTCGCGCCGAGCTCGCGCTGCTGCCCGCGCTCTCCGACATGCAGGCACAGCTCACCCGGCTGGTGCCCGTCGGGTTCGTCGGCGATGCCGGCGGCCAGCAGCTCCGACGCTATCCCGTCTACCTCGCCGCGCTCCGGCGTCGACGCGAGCAGCTCGGAGAGGGCGGCACAGCCATCGCCCGCGACCGCGAGCGGCTGGACCGGGTGCTTCCGTTGCAGGAGGCCTACCTCCACCGCATCGACGCCCTCCCCGAGGGACGCCCGCCCGGCACCGAGCTCCGCCAGGTGCGCTGGCAGCTCGAGGAGTTCCGGGTGTCGCTGTGGGCGCCCCAGCTCGGCACCGCAGGCAAGGTCAGCGATGTCCGCATCCGCAAGCTGCTGGACACCGGCGGAACAAACCGTTCCGCGGCGAGGAACGCCTAAGGGGCATGAACGGAAGAAGGCTGGTGACGAGGACGCTCGCCGGCGCGCTGGTGCTGGCGGCACTGGCAGGCTGCGGGAACGCAGACGAGCCAGCAGCGAACCCGTCGTCCACGACCGACACGACCGACACGACCGACCCGACCGACCCGCCGTCCACGACCGCAGAGCCGTCGACGCCCTCGCCCCCGACCCCGTCGCCGAAACCGCGCAGAACCGTCGACGGGCTGACGATCGAGCGGACCGCGGACGCCCGGTTCGCCACGCAGTTCGTCACCCTCGCGGCCGGCGACGCGTGGCTTCCCAACCCGGACGACAACCAGGTGACCCGTCTGGACGGCGAGACCGGCCGGGTGGTGGCCGAGATCGCCGTCGGTGACCCCGACGCCTACGGCTTGACGCCCGATCCCCACTCGGTCACCACTGACCCTGACGGTCAGGTGTGGGCCGGTGCCTTCTCCACCGACTCCGCCGTTCGCATCGACCCCGCGAAGAACAAGGTCGTCGAGTCGGTGTCGGTCGGTGTGGACCCCTACGGGTTGGCGGTGACCGAGACCGACATCTGGGTGACCTCTTTCGAGCAGAGCCTTGTCATCCGGGTCGACCGGGCCTCGGGCGAACGGGTCGCGCGCATCCGTGTGCCGAGCCCGACGGCGATCCTGAAGGCGAACGGTGCCATCTGGGTGGCCGGCCACCGGGACGGTCGGGTGTCGCGGATCGATCCGGCCACCAACAAGGTCACCGGAGCGGCCGACGCGTCCCCGACCCTGGAAGGAATGATCTTCCACCAGGGCGCGCTGTGGGTGGCGTCCAACACCGGTCAAGCGGTGGAGCGGATCGATCCGGACACCCTCAAGGTCACCAGCATCCCGCTCCCGTACAACGGCTACGGGCTCGCAGCCGGGCCTGACGGCATCTGGGTCACCGCCGGTGCGCAGGAAGGCTGCGACGAGACCAACAGCGTCGTCATTCTCATCGACCCCGCCCGACGGGTCGAGCTGGCACGTCGTCCCGTCGACTGCGCGTTCGCCGTTGCAGCACTGCCCAGGGGGCTGGTGATCGTGCAGTCCGACACGATGATCGACCGCCGAAACGTCTCGATCCGGTGGCGGGGTTGAGCACTGGCGGTGGAATCCGGACGTACGCTGGCCAGATGTCAGAGGGAGGGCGCCACCACCGACCGATCGCGCGGACCGCGGACTTCTTCGACGGGTTCGCATCGGGCAGCGATCCGGAGCAGCTGAGGGAAGCGGCGGACCGGGCAGCGACCCTGCTGGTCCGCGGCGCGCGGCAGAGCGGCGACGATGCTGTCGCCGACCGGATCCTGCATCTCGCCGACACCGAAGGCATCGAGGCCATCGCGGAGGTGTGGTCCGGCTCGGCGCCCGACTCCCTCGCCGGCTGCCTGTGGCGGCTCTACCTGCTCCGCTCGTGGGTCTACGCCGACCCGGTCGTCGTCGCCAGCGAGTTCGAGGCAGGACGTGCCGCTGCCGAGGTGGCGCGGGTGGTGGCAGGAGTGGCCGATCCGCCGGGCCCCGACGAGCTCCGCTCGATGGTCGACTCGGTGCTGAGAGGTATCGCCGGCGGTGACTTCGCCGACGTGCTCTTCCGGGCGGCGGCGTTCGCCCGGGTCGTCGCCACCGGACGGGCCGCCCTGCCCGGCACCAGCGACGACGGCGTACGACGCATGCTCGGCCTGGCCGAACAGCTCGAGGCCGCCGCCCACATCGAGCTGGAACGCGGGCTGGGCTGACGGCGCGGGCCGAGCGGAGCGAGGGCTTGTGCGGCGCCGCACGATCTGCGACACGCTCGGCCACATCCAGGACGGCGGGCCGCCAAGCAGCCTTGACCTCTGACTGCGCGGGCCGAGCGGAGCGAGGGCTTGTGCGGCGCCGCACGATCCGCGACACGCTCGGCCACATCCAGGACGGCGGGCCGCCAAGCAGCCTTGACCTCTGACTGCGCCGACTGCGGGCCGGCAGCGTGTCGCGTTGCGGCGAAGCCGCATCGTGAGGCGCCCGCGGGCCGAGCGGAGCGAGGGCTTGTGCGGCGCCGCACGATCCGCGACACGCTCGGCCAATCAAACTCAGCGAGTGCGCTGGACCGGGAGCGCCTCACGGCGCGAGGCCGCTCGTAGCGGCTGATTTTGGGACCCGGGGCTGCCGCGGCCCAGCGCACTCAAGGATTGATTGTAGTCGGCCGACCCGAAGGAACAGGCAAGTACGGATGTGATCGACGCATCAGTTCCGGCCACCGGCGATTTACTCCGTCGTGAAGTGTCCCTACCGCTGGGTAGGGTGGGCGGCTGGCACTCGACAGGGGAGAACGCGACCAATGTTCAGCTTGGCCCGGTTCGACTGGCGCACGTTCGTTGCCGTCGTGGTGGTGGCGGTGAGCGTCGTAGTCGCGATGGTTCTCTACTCCGACGGGGACGGCCCGACGCGCAACGGCAGCAACGGTCCGACGCAGCCCACGTCGGGCATGGCCCGCCTGGTCTTCGCGGTCTGGGGCAACGAGACCGAGGTCGAGGCCTACCGCAAGATCGTCGCCAACTACAACGAGCAGTCGGTCGTCGTGGACGTCCACGTCGAGTCGTGGCCGGACTCGGCGTCGATGCTCGCCGACATCCGCACCGGTGAGGTCACCCCCGACCTCTACATGCTGCCTCGTGATGAGCTCGCCGAGACGATCGAGGCGGAGCGCAACCGACCGCTGCTCGACCTGCTCGACGCGCGGGGCGTGGCCTTCGGTGACGAGTTCCCGCGCGATGCACTGTCCGCGTTCACGGCCGACGACAACCTGCAGTGCATGCCCTACACCAGCTCGCCGATGGTCATCTACTTCAACACCGACCTCGTCGACTTCGAGCGGATGGACGCCCGCGACCTGCCGGTGCCACCGGAGGACCGGGAGTACTGGTCGCTGGAGATGTTCCGCGCCGCCGCCGTGTTCGCGAGCCGGCCGCGCAAGGACTCCAAGGGCCTCTACATCGAGCCGACGCTGCGGGGCCTCGCACCGTTCATCTACGCGGGTGGAGGCAACCTCTTCGACGAGGACGTCGACCCCAAGTCGCTCGCCCTCTCCGACGACGACAACGTCGACTCGATCCGGCAGACCCTCGAGGTCCTGCGTGACCCGACGATCACCCTCACCGACAGGCAGCTGCGCACGCAGTCAGCGTTGGCCCACTTCGAGGACGGCCGGCTCGGCATGATTGCCGGTTTCCGCGACATCACACCGCGCCTGCGAGACGTCCCCGGGCTGAACTTCGACGTGATGCCGATGCCCGAGCTCGACGACGACGCGACCATCGGTGACCTCACCGGCGTCTGCGTCGCCGAGGGCCCGCAGGAGCGGGTCGAGCAGTCGGCCGACTTCCTGGTCAACCTGCTCAGCGACGACTCCGTGACGACGATGGCATCGACCGGCTACCTGATGCCGACCAAGCTCGATGTCAGCTTCTCCGACGCCTTCCTGCAACCGGACCTCCAGCCGGCCAACGCCCGCGCGTTCGTCAGCTCGCTGCGCTCGATCGTGCTGCCGCCGTTGATCGCCGGGTGGCCAGAGCTCGAGGCAGCCGTCGACCCCGACCTCGAGCGGCTCCTGAACCAGCCGTTTCTCGAGGATCTCGAGGCCGACCTCGAGGCGATCGACGAGAAGTCGCAGACGGTGCTCGACCCCGAGGCGCCGGAGGAGACCGACGAGCCCAGCGACGCGGAGAGCTCCTCTTAGCCTCGATCCACCGATGGCCACCTACTGCGCGGCCCCATACGGGCACGCTGGCTGGGTTGGCGTCGCTCGATGGGCGGCCGAGCACGTCGTCGCTCCGCCGCCTTGCCATCGCACCCGTCTGGTGCCGCTCGCTGCGGCGCCCATCGGTGGATCGAGGTTTAGGAGTCCGTCTCCTCGGCGCCCTCGTCGCTTTCGTCGCCCTCGTCCTGGGGCTCCTTCGGCTCCTGGGGCTCTCTGGCTTTGCGCTTCGGCTTGTCCTTCGCCCACGCATCGGCGTCGAGCACGGCCTGGGCGAGCGCCGGTGCCGTCAACCCGATCTGCCAGCTCCTCGACCCGAGCGCGCCGAGGTGGTCGATCAGCCGCTCGAGCAGCTCGACCGGGTCGCGGGTGGAGGGCGGTTCCCACATCACCCGGCGCAGATGATCCGGGGTGAGCAGGTTCTCGGCCGGCAGGTCGTGCTGCTCGGCGAGTGTGGCGATCGCCGCCCGGGCCAGCTCGAGCCGCCGCGCCGCGACCGGGCTCTTCTCCGCCCACGCCCGGGGTGCCGGCGGGCCGTCGCCGCGCGGGGTGCGGCTCGGCAGGTCGGCCTCGTCCATCTCGGCGGCGGTCCGCACCGCCTGCAACCAGATCGACGCGAACCGAGAGGCGCCGCGGCCATGAAAACCCTGCGTCGACATCAGCGCGCCGCGGGTCGTGGGCATCGCCGTGGCCGCGGCGACGACCGCGGAATCCGGGATCAGCCGGCCCGGCGTCACGTCTCGCTCGCGAGCGAGCTCGTCGCGCGCCTCCCACAGTGCCCGGACCGCCCCGAGCGACCGGCGACCGCGGACCCGGTGCAGGCCCGACGTACGACGCCACGCCTCTTGGCGGACGGGCGGCACGAACGAGCGCAGGTTGTCGAACTCCTGGCGCGACCAGTCCTCCTTGCCGGCCTCGACCAGCTGGTCGGCCAACACCTGCCGGAGCTCGACCAGCACCTCGACGTCGAGCGCGGCGTACTCCAGCCACGGCTCGGGCAGCGGGCGGGTCGACCAGTCGACGGCGGAGTGCTCCTTCTTCATCCGCGCGCCGATCAGCGTCTCGACGAGAGTTGCGAGCCCCACCCGGGGATAGTTGAGTAGTCGACCGGCCAGCTCGGTGTCGAACAGCGCCGCCGGCGTCAGCCCGACCTCCGCCAGGCACGGGAGGTCCTGGGTCGCGGCGTGCAGGATCCACTCGGAGTCGCCGATCGCCTCCTGCAACGGCGCGAGTGACGACAACGGGATCGGGTCGACGAGGGCGGTGCCGGCCCCCTCGCGACGGAGCTGGATCAGATAGGCGCGGTTCGAGTAGCGGTAGCCGGACGCCCGCTCGGCGTCGATCGCGATCGGTCCACTGCCGGCGGCGAGCACGGCGGCGTACTCCGCCAGTGCCTCGTCGGTGTCGATCACCGGTGGCAGGCCGTCGGCGAGGGTGAGCAGCGCCACCTCGGGCTCCGGCGCGACCTCGGGCTCCGGCGCGGTCTGGTCGTCCTCAGGTGCGTCGGCGGGGGGAGTGTCGGGCATCAGAGGTTGGAGCCCCGCTGGCCACGCCGCGACGGCATCACCGCGACTCCATCGGGCACCGGCTCGAGGCCGCCAGCGGCGCAGAGCAGCTCGCCCCACGCCTCTACGTGCGCGGCCAGCTCCGGAGCGTCGGTCGGGGTCCAAGAGGCCCGCAGCTCGAGCTGCGCGGAGCCACCGTCGCCGGCCATCGAGCCGTAGCTCTCGGTCGCCACCCGGGTCACCGTGCCCGACAGGGCGGAGTACGCCGCGCCGTGGGCCTCGAGCGCGTCCGTGAGCCAGGTCCAGCCGACGTCGGTCAGCATCGGGTCGGTCGCGAGCGCGTGATCGATCTCGGCCCGGCAGTAGGCGACGCAGCGGAAGGTGCCGTCCCAGGCCTCGTTGCCCGCCGGGTCGTGGAGAAGCACGATCCGGCCGGTGGCGACCTCGTCGTCGTCGAGGGTGACGTCGGCCGACAGCGCGGTCGCGAACGGTGCGATCCGCTGCGGGGCCGGCATCTCCTCGCAGAAGATCTCGGGACGCAGCACGGCCGCCCGCATGGCCGCGACGGCAGCGGTGAACTCCGGGGGCTCGCCGGCCGGGCCGGACCCCTGGTGCGTCTCCTGGCGGGCGACCATGAAGCCACCATAGGAGACGTCGGCGGGATCGGACCTGCGGCACGCCGCCCCGCGGGCGGAGGTGCATGCACCGCCGATGTGCACCCACCCCGCCGCGCCTGAGACGCTGAGCCCGATATGGGCGAGCCTCACGATCTCAGCGACAGCGCATTCCTCAAGGCAGTGCGCGGTGAACCGGTGCCGCACACCCCGGTGTGGTTCATGCGGCAGGCGGGCCGGTCGCTGCCGGAGTACCTCGCGCTGCGCGAGGGCACCGGCATGCTCGAGTCCTGCATGAACGCCGAGATGGTCACCGAGATCACCCTCCAGCCAGTGCGACGGTACGGCGTCGACGCGGCCATCTTCTTCTCCGACATCGTGCTGCCGCTGAAAGCGGTCGGGGTCGACCTCGACATCAAGCCGGGCGTCGGACCGGTCGTGGCCAAGCCCGTCCAGACCCTCGCCGACGTCGCGGCGATCCCGGACCTGACGCCCGAGCACGTCCCGTTCATCACCGAGGCGGTCGGCTCGCTGGTCGGCGAGCTCGCCGGGATCAACGGCGGCACCCCGCTGATCGGGTTCGCCGGCGCACCGTTCACCGTGGCGTCGTACCTCGTCGAGGGCGGACCCTCCAAGGAGCACGCGAAGACGAAGGCGCTGATGTTCGGTGCGCCCGACGTCTGGGACGCCCTCATGCGCAAGATCGCCGGCATCTCCGCGACCTTCCTCGAGGTGCAGATCCAGGGCGGCGCTTCCGCCGTACAGCTCTTCGACTCGTGGGCCGGCGCGCTCACGCCCGACGACTACGAGCGCTACGTCATGCCGCACTCCGCCGCCGTGCTCGCGCGTGTCGGCGCCCTCGGCGTGCCGCGGATCCACTTCGGCGTCGGTACGACGAACCTGCTGTCCCTCATGGGTGAAGCGGGTGCCGACGTGGTCGGTGTCGACTGGCGTACGCCGCTCGCCTCGGCGATCCCCGTCGTGGGTGATCGCGCCGTCCAGGGCAACCTCGACCCCACGCTGGTGTTCGCGCCCGCCGACGTGATGACCGCCCGCGCTGCCGAGATCATCGATGCCGGGCGCGCGGCCCGTGGCCACGTCTTCAACCTCGGCCACGGGGTCATCCCGTCGACCGACCCCGACCAGCTCGCCCGGCTGACCGAGTTCGTGCAGTCCTACCCGCTGTCCTAGAGATTTAGGGTTCGCTCGGCCCGCACCAGGTGCGGGCTCAGCGCACCTCACGGCGCTTCGGCGGGCAGCTCGGGCAGAGGACGAGCCGGCCGCGCCCAACCCTGACGCTGGAGGATCCGACCGATCCAGGCGGCTGTCTCGCACTGCCTGGTGAAGACGACCCCGTAGGTGACGCGGGCGGTGACGGTGAGAGATGGATTGCCGCGCGGCGGGCGCGGCCGACACTGAAATCCCGCGCACCCCAACCAAGATTGGTCAGGCGGACGCCTTCTTCGCAGGCGCCCTCTTCTTGGCGGTCTTCTTCGCGGGAGCCCGCGACTTGAGGCTGACCTGCATCGCGCTGCCGCTGCCGGTGACGGTCAGGAAGGGCTGCGCCTGGAGGAGCGCGGAGAGCTTGGGGTGGCCGTAGAGGCGGGGGTCGAACGACGTACTCACCGAGCGCAGGTAGTTGCCGAGGCCGCTCACGCTGACGGTGCCGTCGTCCTGCGACGCGCTGTTGATCGCCTTGGTCAGCAGGCTCTGCAGGTTGGGGAGGGGTGCTTCCTCGCTGGTCGGGTCGTTGGCGCCGGGGGCCGTCTCAGGGGCGGACTCGCTGCCGAGCACCTCCAGGTAGATGAACCGGTCGCACGCCGCGACGAGCGAGGCGGGCGTCTTGCGCAGCCCGAGGCCGTAGACGGTCTTGCCGGACTCGCGCAGGCGGGTCGCGAGCCGGGTGAAGTCGCTGTCGCTCGACACCAGGGCGAAGGCGTCGAGGTTGCCCGAGTAGAGCAGGTCCATCGCGTCGATGATGAGCGTCGAGTCGGTGGAGTTCTTGCCGGTCGTGTAGGCGAACTGCTGCACCGGCACGATCGCGTGCTGGTTGAGCACGCTCTTCCAGCCGTTGAGCTGTGGGGTCGTCCAGTCGCCGTAAGCCCGCTTGACCGAGGCGACGCCGTACTTCGCGAGCTCCTCCAGCAGCCCGCCCGCATGCTTCGGCGAGGTGTTGTCGGCATCGATCAGGACAGCGAGGCGCTCATTCGGTGTCGACATGCGGCCCATCATGCACGTCGCCCCGTGTGACCAGCGCCACCCCCGAGGTCGAAATCCTAGGGTTTTCCCGGTTTCAGCAGGGGAGGGCCGAGAGGCACGCTCAGAGCACAACGCTCCCTCTGAATCGAGAAGACTCATGAACAAGCGCTTTCGTGCCGCGGCGCTGTCGGCGATCGCCGTCGTCGCCGCTGGCCTGCTCAACGTCACCACTTCCTCCCCGGCGAACGCTGCCGAGGGCAAGACCTGCATGGATCCGGTCATCACCGGCTCGATTGCGCGGGTCGTCGGCGAGAGCCAGACGCCCTGGAAGCCGTTGTACGCCGAGTTCACCCAGTCCGGCTACACCGATGGGTTCTGCCCGACCTACTTCACCGACTACCGCTACCGGGTGACCTTCACCTACGACGGTCGCACGGTGTCCGCCTACAACACCGCCCTCGAGCCGGTCTACGGCTTCCGCTCGGGGCGCTGGCAGCGGACGGGCACGAGCATCGTGTTCCCGAAGCTCCGGCTGAGCTGGGACGGCTATCAGACCGTCAAGCTCGCGGTCACCTCCGGTTCGAAGCCGGCCTCCTCGTCGTACTGGTGCCGGAGCAACGAGGAGACCTACGACTCCACGATCCTCACTGACAGCTGGGGCGGCTACGACACGACCACCGGCGTCCCGCGGGCCAGGGTCATCGCCTGTCCCTGATCGCTTCGAAGAGATCGAGCACCTCGTCCTCGAACGGGGTGCCGGCCACCAAGCGCTCCGCTGCAACTGCATCCGCCTCGGCGGCCTCCAGGTCGCCGAGGCGGAGCTGTGCCGTGCCGCGCGTATGCAGGATGGCGCCGACGATGCCCGAGATCTGGTGCTCCTCGGCGAGCGCGAGGGCCCGAGTGGCCACCTGCACGGCAACGTCTGCCCGGTTCGCCGAGATGAGCGTGTCGGCCAGGTTGTTGCGTGCCGCGACGCGGTGGAACGAGTGGCGCATGCGATCGCTCTGGGT
Source organism: uncultured Actinomycetota bacterium (assembly GCA_963795115.1). Classification (GTDB taxonomy): domain Bacteria; phylum Actinomycetota; class Actinomycetes; order Propionibacteriales; family Nocardioidaceae; genus Nocardioides. The sequence goes on along the minus strand of CAWCGH010000003.1, from coordinate 731,815 downwards.
CACGGCCTCACGGGAGTAGCGCAGCTCGAGCTCGGGTCGGCCGCCTGCCACCGACCCGAGGTTGAGGAGGCAGGAGAGCGCCTCCTCGGCCAGGCCGTTGGCCCGCGCCAGGCGCAGAGTGTCGTCGAGGATCGCGATCGCCTCCTCGTGCCGGTCCTGAGCCGCGCGGACGGCTCCGAGATTGCGCCGCCCGTGCAGGTAGGAAGCCGTGTCCCCGGCTGCGTCGAGGACCTCGAGCGCGGGAACCAGCGCTGCCTCGGCGCCCTCGGGGTCCGAGCGGAGGAGGAAGCAGTAGGCCCTGATCAGGTCCTGCCTCGCTTCCGAGGCAGCGTCGACGCCGGGGAGCAGGGCGTCGAGGGCGGAGTCGAGTCGGCCGAGCGACGCCAGCGCGGCCGCCTTCTCCCAGCTGAGCTTCACCCGCATCGACTCCTCGACGGTCTCGTCGGACATGACCTCGTCGGCGATCGACACGACCTCGTCGTACCGACCGAGTCGGCGCAGCGAACCGATCAGGCCGCGGGAGGCGGTGGCCGGGGCGCCCTTCTCGATCGCCTCCCGGAAGTGGGGCACGGCCTCGTCGTACCTCCCGAGCAGCTCGAGCAGCTCGCCGGTGGCCACCAGTCGGTGGGGCAGGACGGCGCGTCGCTCGGCCTCGACGTCGTCGGAGCGGCGCAGCTCGACGTCCCGGTAGAGGTGCAGGAGGGCTTCGTCGTGCGCGCCGCGGGTGAGGGCGTCCTCGACCGCGGCCTCGAGAGCGGTCAGCGCGCGGGTCCCCGCGCCGGCGAGGTAGAGGTGGCGGGCCAGGTAGCCGGGCAGCTCGTCGTCGGCGACCCAGTGCGGGCCGACGGCCGCGGCGGCCAGGTGCAGCCGCCGCCGACGGGCGCGGGGGGTCCGCGAGTACGCCGTGCCCATCACGAGCGCGTGGACGAAGTCGTCGCCGGCGATCATGCGGGCCGCGCGCAGTCCGGCCAGCGCCTCCGGGACCTCGGAGTCCGGCTCGCCGAGCTCGGCGGTCACCTCGGCGACCAGCCGCTCCTCCACAGGTGACCCGAGCGCGGCGGCGATGGTCAGCACCCGTTCCTGAGCAGCCGGCAGCGCGTCGATCCGGGCGCCGATGAGGCCCTCGAGACTGTCCGGCACGAGATCGAGCGCCCGGGCCAGCCCCGCCGCAGTGGTGACGAGGACCTCGCCGTCGGCGAGCGAGACCAGGCCGCGGTCGCGGATCGCGAGGGCGAGCTCGACGACGTAGAGCGGGTTGCCGCCGGAGCGTCGGACGACCTCCTCGACGAGATCGTCCGGCGGGTCGCCACCGAGCAGGTCGGCAACCAGTGCGGCGACCGCGGGCAGGTCGAGCGGTCCCAGCTCCAGCATCGCCAGCTCGGCGGCGGCGGGCACCTTGTCGCGGGACGTCGCCAGCACCAGCACGTCCGCCTCCCCGGCCTCGAAGAGCACGTCGTCGAGGAGGTCCAACGAGGGCTGGTCGGCCCAGTGCAGGTCCTCCAGTACGACGACGCACGGCGCGGCGTCGCGCAGGAGCTGCGCCACGTCGCGGGCGACCAGGTCCCGGCGCAGGGCCGGCGGCAGCTGGTCCACGTCGTCGTCGAGGTCGCGACCCAGCAGGATCCGCAGGCCGGCCTCGACCGGACCCTCGGTGAGTGGCGCGAGCGCGTGGGCCCACGGCCGGTAGGAGCGGTCGCGTTCGTGGGGCGCACAGCCGCCCTCGTACCAGACCCGCCCCGACCGAGCGCGGGCCTCCTGCAGCAGCCGGCTCTTGCCCGTGCCGGCCTCGGCGACGATCGCCATGCCCCGCGCCGGACCCGGCACCAGCGCATCGGCGATCGCGGTGAGGTCCTCTTCGCGACCGTGCACCCGCTCGGTGCGAGCCACCCGCCTCAGGATTGTGCGGTCGCGCGGGCCGATGAGCTGGTACGCCGGGAGCGGCTCGACGCGGCCCTTCACCTGCAGCGGCCCGATGTCGACGTACTCGTAGTCGTCGAGGGTGAGCCGATAGGTCGTCTCGCCCACGACCAACGCGCCCGGCGGTGCGCTCGACTGGAGCCGCTGCGACATGTTCACCGAGTTGCCGAGGATGTTGTAGTCGGTCCTGATGTCGCCGGCGACGAGCCGGGCCATGACGGCGCCGGTGTCGACACCGATCCGGAGGGTGAGGTCCGCGGCTTCCGCCGGTGCGACGGCGAGGAGCGCGGGGAACTCCTCGAGCATCTCGTGCGCGCAGCGCACCGCCCGGGCCGCGTCGTCCTCGTGCGCGACCGGCGCACCGAAGTAGCAGAGCACCGCGTCGCCGGCGAACGCCCCGACGTGGCCCTCGCCGCGCTTCACGATCCGGACCAGGCCGGCGAGGATCGGATCGACCACCATGGCCAGCGTCTCGGGGTCCAGCCGGCCGGCGAGCGACGTGAAGCCCGACAGGTCGGCGAAGAGGGCGCTCACCAGCCGTCGCTCCTCCGGCAGCCTGCCCCCGTGCTCGATCAGCTCGGCGCGCAGCTGCTCGCCGACGAGCGCGCGCACGACGTCGTCGACCTCGCCCCCGCTGTCCGCCGCCGACGTGCGCCTCGCGCCGCAGTGACCACAGAAGGAGAAGGTGTCCGGGACCTCGGAGCCGCAGGCCAAGCACGACCACTCCACGGCTGCAGGCTAGGCGACCGCGGTGCCGGGTGCACCGCAGACGCGCCTTCTGCCACGCTGGTCACCGTGCGGCGCTTCATCGTGGTGGGAGGCGGGATCAGCGGACTGACCGCTGCCCGTGACCTGGCAGACGCCGGCCACGACGTACTGCTCCTCGAGGGCACCGACCGGCTCGGCGGCAAGCTTCGCCGCGGCGAGGTCGCCGGCATCGCCGTCGACGTCGGCGCCGAGGCGATGATCAACCGGCGGCCCGAAGGCGTCGCGCTCGCGACCGCGGTCGGCCTGCCGGTGACCCACCCGACCTCCGCCACGTCGCGGATCTGGACCCGGGGCGCGCTGCGGCCGCTCCCGCGCACGCTGATGGGTGCGCCGCTCGACCTCGACCAGCTCGAGGAGAGCGGCATCCTTTCGGCCGAAGGCGCCCGCCGGGCGCGCGCGCAGCAGGTCCCGAGCGTCGACGGCGACGTCTCGGTGGGCGATCTGATCGCGCTGCGGTACGGCGACGAGGTGGTCGACCGCCTCGTCGAACCGCTCCTCGGGGGTGTCTACGCCGGGCAAGCCCGGTCCATCTCGGCGCGCGCCGCCGTCCCGCAGCTCGTCGACCTGCTCACCCGCCAGGAGGTCGTCCTGCCCAATGGCCCGGCGTCCGCGGCCGCGCCGGTGTTCGCCGGCGTGCCGGGCGGGATGTGGCAGCTCCCGGTCGCACTCGAGTCGGCCCTGTTGGCCACCGGCCGGGCCGAGGTCCGGACCGGCACCCTGGTCAGGGAGGTCCGCCGTACCGCGGACGGCTTCGTCGCCGTCACCGACGAGGGCACCGAGTCCGCCGACGCCGTGGTGCTCGCGACGCCGGCGGCGACGACCGCCCGGTTGCTCGGTGACCTGGCGCCGGCGGCCGCCGCCGAGCTGTCCGGCATCGGCTACGCCTCGTCGGCGGTCGTGACCTTCGCCTACCGCGCGGGCGAGTCCCGGGCCGCGGTCGACATCGGGGCGTCCGGCTTCCTGGTGCCACCCGTCGACGGCCACGCTGTGAAGGCCGCCACGTTCTCCTTCGCCAAGTGGGACTGGGTTCGCGACGCCGGCGGAGACCTGCTCATCCTGCGCACCTCCCTCGGCCGGTATGGCGACGAGCAGACCCTCCAGGTCGCTGACGAGGACCTGATCCGCGCATCCCGCGCCGACCTCGAGGCCGCGACGGGTCTGACCGCGACGCCCGTCGACGCCGTCGTGCAGCGCTGGGGCGGCGGCCTGCCGCAGTTCGCCGTCGGCCACCTCGACCGGGTCGACCGGATCCGCACCTCCGTCGCCGCGGTCCCCCGTCTCGCCGTCTGCGGTGCGGCGTACGACGGGGTCGGGATCGCCGCCTGCATCGAGTCGGGCCACCGCGCGGCTGCGGAGGTGCAGTCGTCCGAGTGAGAGTGACCCATGGGCCACGCTGGCACGGACGACCCGTCAGAATGGGGCCATGAGCGACCCGCAGGCGGACATCAAGTCCAACGCCGCCAAGATCAACGAGCTCAACGACACCGTCCGCTTCACGATGTGGTCGGTGTTCAAGCTCGAGCGCCCGATCGGCAGCGACGACGTCGTCCGCAAGAGCGAGGCGGCCGAGGTCGAGGCGCTGTTCGCTGAGCTGGCGTCCGACGACGTCGTCGTCCGCGGGGTGTACGACGTCGCCGGCCTCCGCGCCGACGCCGACCTGATGGTGTGGTGGCACGCCGCCACCAGCGACCAGCTCCAGCTGGCCTACCACCGGCTTCGTCGTACGGCCCTCGGCACCCGGCTCGCGCCGGTCTGGTCGCAGATGGCGCTGCACCGGCCCGCGGAGTTCAATCGCAGCCACCTGCCGGCGTTCCTCGCCGACGAGCGCGCGCACGCCTACGTCTCGGTCTACCCCTTCGTCCGCTCCTACGAGTGGTACCTCCTCGACGACACCGAACGCCGTCGCCTGCTCGCCGAGCACGGCCAGATGGCCCGCGACTATTCCGACGTGCGCGCCAACACAGTGCCGTCGTTCGCGCTCGGCGACTACGAGTGGATCCTCGCCTTCGAGGCCGACGACCTCACCCGCATCGTCGACCTGATGCGCCACCTGCGCGGGTCGGAGACCCGACGTCACGTGCGCGAGGAGGTGCCGTTCTACACCGGCGCCCGGGTCGAGGTCGCGGACCTGATCGACCGGCTGCCGTAGGGAACGGGCAGGGCCGGCGGCGCGTCGTACAGGCATGAGAACGCCGCACGTCGCCCTGCTCACATCCGCCTGCTTGCTGGCTGCCTGCGGCACCGAGACCACCGGTCGGGACGAGCCACACCGCTCCGACCCGACCAGTATCTCGGGGGCGATGCCGTCCGAGATCCCGGAGGTGGACGGCGACGTGACGACCGGCGGCCCGGTGACCGTCCTCGACGACGGAAAGGGCGCCGAGGCCTGCCTCAGCGGCGTGCTGGACTCGTTGCCCCCGCAGTGCGGCGGGCCGACGCTGGTCGGCTGGGACTGGGCGGAGCACGAGGGCGACTTCGAGGAGAGGGCAACGACCCGTTGGGGTGACTTCGTGATCACCGGGGTCTTCGACGGGGAGTCGATCCGGCCGTCGGCGATCGTGGCAGCCAAGGACTACGACGCTCCGGAGCCGGTGGACGACTTGGACTGGCACACACCCTGCCCCGAGCCCGACGGCGGGTGGGCGCCCGTTGACACCGCAACGACCACGGAGAAAGGGATCCAGGCCGCCAGCCGGGTGGCGAGCGGCCTGCCCGACTACGCCGAGATGTGGGTCGACCTCTCCATGAACCCGGTTTCGGACGAGGAACCGGGAGGGATCGAGTGGGAGTTCGCGAGCAGCGACCCGCGCTACACGATCGTCAACGTGTCCGTGACCGACGACCTGTCGCGAGCCGAGGCGGCCGTCCGTGAGGTGTGGGGCGGCCCCCTCTGCGTTTCCCGGGCGCTGCACACCAACCGTGAGCTGGAAGGGATCCAGGGCGAGCTGACCGAGCTACCGGGCATGTTGAGCAGCGACTACGGCGAGGACCGGGTCAACGTCTACGTCACCTACGACGACGGCAGCTTGCAGGCGTGGGCCGACCAGGCGTACGGCGACGGCGTGGTCGTGGTGAGCTCGGCGCTGGTGCCGGTCGACGGCTGACCGACCCGCCGCGGGCCCAACTGTTTGATAAGTGTAGCGACTTACTACACTATTGAGACATGACCCAGCTTGCCGTCCTTCCCCTGCTCCAGGTCGTGCGCGACCAGGACCATGACCCGCTTCCGCTTCCTCGGCGCCCGGCTCGAGGTGCTCGGTCTCGAACAGGCGGGGGAGGGGTGGTGAGTACCGTCGTCACCATGCGGTACGACGGAGTGGACGCCCTCCTCGCCGACGCCCGCTCCCGCCTCGACCGGCTCACTCCCACCGCCGCCTTCGAGGAGCTCACCACCCGCAATGCGGTGCTGGTCGACATCCGCCCCGCTGCTCAGCGGGCCGCGGAGGGTGAGATCCATCCGTCGCTCCCGTTGCTGGTCGTCGAGCGGAACGTGCTGGAGTGGCGGTTCGACCCGCGCAGCGAGGCCCGGCTCCCCGAGGCGTCGTACGACCGCCGGGTGATCGTGATCTGCCAGGAGGGCTACACGTCCTCGCTGGCCGCCGATGCGCTGCTGAGCATCGGCATCCACCACGCCACGGATGTGATCGGCGGGTTCGAGGCCTGGGCCGCGGCCGGTTTGCCCGTCAATTCTTTACCTGATGGCGGCGTGCGGTGAACGCCGCGTGGGTAGCCTCGGGATCATGACCTACAACGTGGAGAAGACCGACGCGGAGTGGAAGGCAGAGCTCACTCCCGAGGAGTACGCCATCCTCCGCAAGGCCGGCACCGAACGAGCCTTCAAGGGCGAGTACACCGACACCGAGACCAAGGGTGTCTACCGCTGCAAGGCCTGCCAGGCCAAGCTGTTCGAGTCGGACACGAAGTTCCACTCCGGGTGCGGCTGGCCCAGCTTCTACCAGCCGATCAGCGACACGATCGAATACATCGACGACAGCACGATGGGCATGAAGCGCACCGAGGTCCGCTGCACCAACTGCGGCTCGCACCTCGGCCACGTGTTCCCCGACGGCTACGGCACTCCCACGGGTGACCGTTACTGCATCAACTCGATCAGCCTGACCCTCGAACCCGCCGACGAGGCCTGATCAGCGCTCGCAGTTCGTCCTGACCTCGGCCCGGCACAGGTCGCGGCCGGGCCCACCGTCCGCGTCGTCCTCGCCGACACCGCCCCGGAGGTAGTCGTTGCCGTCGAGGCCGGTCAGGCTGTCGTCGCCCTGCTCGCCGTTCGCGACGCCGGTGATCCGCCCACAGCCGTCGCCCGCGAGGGCGCCGACGACGATCGCGTCGTCGCCGCCGAGACCGTCCCCGATGGCGTGACACGCGATCACGGTCATCCGGTTCGGCCCTCGGGTGCCGAAGATCACCGCGTTCCGGATCGCCCTGCCCGCGTAACGGGCCAGGTCAATGTCCTCGAAACGATCCGCAGCGCCGGCCGGCGAGCCGTTGACCTCGATCGCGCCGGTGCCGAGGCGGACCTTGAGGACCCGGCACCCGCCGCACTTGCTGACGAAGTGGTCGCGCCCCTCCTCGGCGTTGACCCGGACGCCGGGGCGAGGGCGCTCGGTCCAGTAGTGGTCCGCTCCCACCCCGAGCTTCGCCGTCGCCGCGCCCCGGTAGTTGGAGTCGACGTACAGCTCGTCCTCGCCGCCGTCGAGGTGGATGTCCTTGTGGTCCGCGGCCACCCCCGCGGAGACGAAGACGATGTCGGTCTGACCGCCGCCCAGGTAGATGTCGTCGCCGGAGCTGCCCGCTGCCTGGCGCTGGCCGAGGCTGGTCTCCATCGAGTCGCCGGGGTACGCCGTGGCGTCCACGAGGTCGTCGCCCCCACCAGGGACGACGAAGACGTCATCACGACGGGTCACGCAGATGACGTCGTCGCCGTTGAGGGTCCGTACGGCGTGCGCGCCGTTCGTGATGACGACGTCCGCGCCGGGCGTCGTCGTCAGGTTCGCGCCGGGTGTGCCGACGTGCGTCACCTCCCGCCCGCGGCAGGTCGGACCCCCCGCGGAGGCGGGTGACGCCGCAGCGGGCACGACGACGAGGGCAGCGAGCACGGCTGTGGCCGAGAAGATCGTCTTCATGTCCCTATCGACGCACATGACAGGGCTCAGGTTGCTCCGCCACGCAAGATCGAGAGAAATCTGTAACTCAGTTCCCGGTCGTTGCGCCGAGCCGGCGTCGTTGAGCTGTGGGTGGCGCCGGTTAGGGTCGGCGGCATGGCGAAGACCGCTGCCGCCGAGGTGCAGGCCGGCGACCGTGCTGTCCGGATCTCGAGCGCCGACCGGGTGATCTACGAGGCCACCGACAAGACGCCCGAGGTCACCAAGCTGATGGTGGCGGAGTACGTCGTCAGCGTGGCCGATGGGCTGATGCGGGCGCTCCGCGACCGGCCGACCGCGCTCGAGCGGTGGCCCAGCGGCGTACGCGAGGGCTTCAAGCTGGCTACCGGCCCATCGGACAAGGACGCGGAGGCGTTCTACCAGAAGCGGGTACCCAAGGGCGCTCCTGACTATCTCGAATCGGTGGGGATCACGTTTCCGTCCGGCCGGACCGCCGACGAGATCTGCCCGACCGAGATCGCGGTGCCGGTGTGGTGCGCCCAGATGGGTGCGTTGACGTTCCACCCCTGGCCGGTGCGGCGCGCCGACGTGGACCACCCCGACGAGCTCCGGATCGACCTCGATCCTCAGCCCGGCACGACCTTCGGCGACGCCGTCCGCGTCGCCGGACTCGCCCGCGAGGTGCTCGAGGAGCTCGGCATCCGGGGCTACCCGAAGACCTCGGGCAACCGCGGGATCCACATCTACGTGCGCATCGAGACGCGATGGACGTTCGAGGACCTGCGGCACGCTGCCATCGGCTTCGGGCGTGAGCTCGGGCGGCGCGACAAGGGCGTGACCACCGCGTGGTGGAAGGAGGAGCGCGGCGAGCGGATCTTCGTCGACTACAACCAGAACAACCGCGACCGGACCATCGCGTCGGCCTACTCGCTGCGCCCGATCCCCGGCGCACCGGTCTCGACCCCGATGACGTGGGAGGAGCTCGCGGGGGTGACCGACCCGCGTGAGTACAACCTCTTCACCGTGCCCGACCGGGTGACCGAAGGCGACCCGTGGGCGACCATCGACGACGAGGCGTTCTCTCTGGAGCCGTTGCTCCAGCTGTGGGAGGAGCTGCCCGGCGGCGAGCTGAACTTCCCGCCGGACTATCCGAAGATGCCGGGCGAGCCGCCGCGGGTTCAACCGAGCAAGAAGGTCGCCGAGCACTGGGACGACGACGGCAACTACGTCGGCCCGGAGCGCTCATGACGGAGGACCAGCGGATGGCGCGCAACAGTGAGGAGCCGGCGAAGGCTGGATTGTCTGGCGCTGCGCGCTGGGCCGACTACCTCGACTGGGTCCGCAGCGAGATGATCCGTGGCGTCCTCGGGCTGACGCCGGAGCAGCAGCGCACCGCGCGGGTGCCGTCCGGCTGGACCGCACTCGAGCTGCTCAGCCACGTGCTCCACATGGAGCAGCGCTGGTTCGTCTGGGGCTTCCTGGGCGAGGCGGTCGCCAAGCCGTGGGGCGACTGGAACGTCGATGAGCCCTGGGACGAGGAGGCCGACGGCCGGTGGCAGGTCGCGGACGGCGCGACCGCCGAGGCGTACGCGGACCGGCTCGAGGCGATCGGAGAGCGGACGCGCGACGTGCTGGCGTCGTACCCGCTCGATGCCGTGGGGTCGACCGAGGGTCGGTTCGACGAGGATCCGCCGACGCTTGAGTGGATCTGCTTCCACGTGCTCGCCGAGTACGCCCGGCACGCCGGGCACCTCGACATCGTGGTCGAGCTGGGGTGAGCCGCAGTGGGGCTACGCGTCCAGACTGCCTGCCGCAGCCTGTCCGTAGGACGTGGCGACTCAAAGGCCGCTGATGCCCTCGCCGCCGCCGGCCTGCTCGTCGAAGTTCTCGTGCTCGAGCAGGTGCAGCACCGGGACGCCGAGCTTGCGCCGGGCGCGCGAGGTCCAGTCGACGTGGAAGAACTCGGCGACGACGTGTGGCCGGGTCAGCACGATCGCCTCGCGGCCGTCGACCTCGGTGACCTTCGCGGCGAGCGCGTCGATCGGCGGGTCGCTGACGACAGAAGCACTGCCGATCTCGGCGCCGGCGGCGCGCAGCGCATCGGTGGTGACGGTGAGGTCGTGGTCGGCCTGGTCCTTCTGCTCGTCGCGCAGGGCGGCCAGCTCGTCGGGGCTCGGCGTCATCGGCGGTGCAAGCAGGTCGGCGCCACCGATCGCTCCCATCGAAGCCTCGACCGCAGCCGCGGCGTCGACCAGCGGCAGCAGCACGTGGTAGATGACATGAGCGTCGAAGTCCTCGTGCAGCGAACGCAACTGCGCCGCGTCGGCGGCGGTCAGTGGCTGCTCGACGAGCAGGACGACGTCGTACCTCTCGGGTGCGGGCTCCATGAGTGAAGTCTAGGCGCCCAGCACGTCACCGAGGTCGTAGGAGACGGGCTGCTCGAGCTGCTCGTAGCCACACGACTGCGGGTCGCGATCCTCGCGCCAGCGTTTGAAGTGAGCAGTGTGCCGGAACCGGCGGCCCTCCATGGCGTCGTACTTCACCTCAACCACCCGCTCCGGCCGCAGAGGTGTGAAGGAAAGGTCCTTGCCCGCGCTCCAGCGGCTCTGCGTCCCGGGTTGGCGGCCGGGGTTGGCGATCAGGAACTCCGACCATTTGCCCCAGGGATGCTCCTCGATCGGCACGACGAGCGCCTGCATCTCCTGCCACAGCTCGGCACGGCGCGCCTCGGTGAAGCTGGCGCTGACGCCAACGTGCTGCAGCTCGCCGTCGTCGTACAAGCCGAGCAGCAGGCTCCCGAGGAGCGGCCGTTCGGGCGTGCTGGTCTTGTGCTCGCGCATGCCGGCGACCACGACGTCGGCGGTGCGCTCGTGCTTGATCTTGAGCATGGTGCGGGCGTTCTGCTGGTACGGCGCCCCCATCGGCTTCGCCACCACGCCGTCCAGGCCGGCACCCTCGAACTGGGTGAACCACTCCGCGGCGACAGCCGGGTCGGTGCTGGTCCTGGTGAGGTGGCACGGACCCTCCGGAGGCAGGTCGTCGAGCGCATCGACCAGCGCGGCCCGCCGCTCGGAGAACGGCCGCTCCATGAACGACTCGTCGCCGAGCGCGAGCAGGTCGAACGCGACGAAGCTCGCGGGCGTCTGCTCGGCGAGCATGTTGATCCGACTGGCGGCGGGGTGGATCCGCTCTTGGAGGACCTCGAACTGCAGCCGGTCCCGACCGTCGGTCGGCAGGGCGACGAAGATCTCGCCGTCGAGCACGCACCGTGCCGGGAGCTGCTGACGCGCGGCGGTCACGAGCTCAGGGAAGTAGCGCGTCAGCGGCTTGGTGTTGCGGCTGGCGAGCTCGACCTCGTCGCCGTCCTTGAAGAGGACGCAGCGGAAGCCGTCCCACTTCGGTTCTAGCTGGACGTCAGGAAGCAGCGCGAGCGCCTTCTCCAGCGTGGTGGTTTTCGCGAGCATCGGACGGATGGGCGGCATCACCGGCAGGTCCACCCAGCACACGATAGGTCAGCGACCTTGATCAGGGGTGGTCGCGCCAGAGCCTGTCGATGGGCATGACGTGGCGACGGTCGTCGACCGATAGCTGCGGTTGTCCTCGCGACTGGTTGTCGACGGTTGGCCTATCGGGGCCCTGCCGGATCCCGCCGGGTGCTGTGCTCCGCTTGGGCCGACGACATGGAGCTGACCTACGAGGTCCCCGACCCGGCTGATCACGCAGGTCCGAGGGCGAGAGCTGCATCACCAGGAGGTGTAGACGAGGTGCTGGACGACGAGTGCGGCCGCGACCTGCAGGCCGAGCCCGGCGCGTCGCCACCCCGGCGGAAGGGCAGCGGTCGCGAGTAGCAGCCACGGCACGAAAGGCAGCCAGATGCGCTCGACCTCGGCCTTGCTCATGAGGGACACGTCGGCGACGACGATCGAGGCGACTGCGGCTCCCACGAGCAGGAGGACCGGGCGTTCGATCTCGTGCCGCCGTGCCCAGGTCGCTCCCAGGGCGGCGCCGAGGAGGGCTCCGGCGCTGAGCAGGAGTGCGGCAAGGTTGCCCCAGATCCAGTACGACGTGGGCCGGTCGGTCGCGACGCCGTCCCAGTAGCGGTCGCGCAGCACTGGGTAGGCCTCCCACAGGGCGAAGCCGCCGGGCGCGAAGGCCAGTACGACGACGACGGCTGCGACTGCGGCCACGGGCAGTGGTCGCCAGTTGCGTGCGGCTGCGAGGACGGCCAGGGCAAGCAGCCCGAGCAGCGGTAGACCGTAGGACATCATCACGCAGTAGCCGAGGAGGACACCGGCGACCGCGGCGTAGAACCCCCCGGCGCGCCGCGAGCTGCTGGCCGCGGCGACGGCCAGTGCGCACAGGCCCCAGGCGCCGACCGCGGTGAAGACGGCGTCTGCCGAGACGCACAGCCACAGGGCCGCTGGCCCGAGCACGAGGAACGGCGCCGCCCGTCTGACGGGGGCCTCCCCTGCCAGGGTCTTGACCGTGATCATCACCGCGGCCGGGATCGTGGCAGCGATCAGCGTCACGACGAGGCCCGCGGCGCCGCCGCCGCCGAGACCCAGGCGGTCGAGGACCACGAAGACCAGCAGCGCTCCGGGTGGGTGGCCGGCCACGTGGGTGGGCCAGTTGTCGGCTGAGTCGATGGGGATCCGGCCGACCCATTCGTCGAGCACGGCCGGGAAGTCGTCCGTGCTGCGTGCGGTCTCCAGATACTCGTAAGGGTGGTCCAGGATGGATGAGAACCCGTCCGTGCCGTCGACAAGGGCAAGGCTCAGCATCCAGACCAACGCGACCACGTAGGTCGTGGCGAGGAGCGGACGCCAGGGAAGCCGCTCGGCGAGATCGGTCGCGTAGCGCCAGCCCAGGAGCGCGACGACCACGGCGGGGATCGTGCCGAGGCCGACCCTGGGGTCCCAGAGCGCGTGTAGCGGCGCGACGTCGTCCGGCCCGGGGTGGGCCCAGACGTAGACCTGCCATCCGAACAGGTCGGGTACGGTGCCGCCCGCCGCGATCAGTCCCAGTGCCAGCGCGAGGCCGACCCACGCAGCCGTCCGGACCGACCGGGGCATCTCGGCGACCGGACTTTCGGAGGGCTGCATGCCCTCACGTTAGAGGCGTGCTCGAAGGCCGCCTCTACGGTGTGAGCATGTCTCCCTCGTGCGATCTCGTCCTGCCGTGCCGTGACGAGGCGCCTGCCCTCGCGGCGCTGATCGCCCAGGTCCCCGACCAGTTCGACGTGATCGTGGTGGACAACGGGTCCACCGACGGGACGGCTGGCGTCGCCGCCGGCCTCGGCGTGCGCGTGGTGCGCGAGCCGGTCCCCGGCTACGGGGCTGCCGTTCACGCCGGCCTGCTGGCGGCCAGGCACGAGTACGTCGCGTTCATGGACGGCGACGGATCCTTCGATCCCGCGGAGCTGCTGCCGCTGCTGGAGGAGGTCCGCTCCGGTCGTGCGGACCTGGCCGTGGGTCGCCGACGTCCCGTCAACCATCGGGTGTGGCCGTGGCACGCACGGCTCGGCAACCGCTTGATCGTGGCCTGGCTGCGTCGTCGGATCGGGATGCAGGCCCACGACATCGCCCCGATCCGGGTGAGCCGTCGCGAAGCCCTGATCGAACTGGACGTGCAGGACCGGCGGTTCGGATACCCGGTCGAGCTGCTGCAGCGCGCGACGCTCGCGGGCTGGCGGCTCGTCGAGCAGGACGTTACGTACTTGCCGCGCGCGGAGGGCACCCGCTCGAAGGTCTCCGGGTCGGTCAAGGGAACCCTGCGGACGGCTCGGGACTTTTGGAAGGTCCTCGCATGACTCGCGTGGTCGTCGTTGCGAAGTCGCCGGTGCCGGGTGCCGTGAAGACGCGGCTCGGTGCCGACATCGGCATGCGGGAGGCGGCGCAGGTGGCCGCCGCGGCGCTGCTCGACACGTTGCGGGCGTGCCGGGCGGCGTACCCGGTCGGTCGGTGCCACCTGGCGCTCGCAGGTGACATCCGGCGAGGATTGCGTGCGAAGGAGATCGCCGCTGAGCTGGCCGGCTGGGATGTCTTCTTCCAACAGGGCGAGGACTTCGCACAGCGCTTGATGCATGCCCACGCCGCGGTGGCCGACTGGGGCGGCGGGCCGGTCCTGCAGATCGGCATGGACACCCCCCAGGTGACCGCCGACCTTCTGCACGACGCCGAGACCGCCCTCGGCCTGCCCGGCGACCCGGCGGGTGCGGACGCTGTGCTGGGTCCAGCCGAGGACGGCGGCTGGTGGGTGATGGGACTGCGGGACGGCCGCGATGCGGCTTCGCTGAGGGGCGTACCGATGTCCGCTCCGACGACGTACGACGACACCAGGGGCGCGCTGATGGCAGCCGGGCGGCACGTGGTCAGCACCGCCGTCCTGCGCGATGTCGACACCGTGGCCGACGCGGATGCCGTTGCGATGACGGCTCCGGACGGACAGTTCGCCGCGGCGTGGAGGACGACGGCACGCCGCGAACACGGTGGGTGAGGGGTCGCAAGACCCATCCGAACGAGCGGCGGCACCGAATGACCATCGACAGCAAAACGTAGTCAATGGTTAGGAACCCACCCATGCCCACCACCCCGAAGCGCCTCGCCGCCGGCATCGCCGCGGCCGCCCTGCTCGCCTTCCCGCTCGCCGCCTGCGGCAGCGAGGACGAGCCCTCCGACTCGTCGAATTCATCGAGCTCGTCCCCGGAGCCGGTCGCCGTGATCGAAGCCCTCACCGGTGAGTCGACCGCCATCGCCCTCGACAAGGGCTTCACTGACGCCCTGGCCAGCCTCGAGCTCACGCCCGGTGTGGTGGGTGACGCCGCCCTCCAGGACGGCTCGCTCATCTTCCCGATCACCGGCGGAAACGTCTCGGTCTTCGAGCCCGGCTCCGTCCCGAACTACGTGGTCGGCCAGATCCAGCACGAGGGTTCCGGCCTGTCACTGACCGCTGGTGGCACCACGGTGGAGCTCACCAACTTCAACGTCGACCCCGGCGTCTCGCGGGTCTACGGCGACGTTGCCGTCAACGGCGAGACCGCCGTGACCAGCGCGTTCCTCTTCAACCTCAACGGCAGCACCTTGAAGCCGCTCGAGGCCAAGGGTGACACCGCGATCCTCCAGGGCACCCAGGTCGAGATCTCGGACGTGGCCGCTCCGCTGCTCAACGACACGTTCAAGACCGACGCGGTCAAGCCCGGCCTCCTAGTCGGCATTGCCACGATCACGGTCAACACCAAGTGAGACTCCCTCCCCACACTCGTGGGGAAGGTGCCAACGAGGCGGCGTTCGTCGGCCCGGTGTTCCGTGACACCGACGCCTACGACGCCGCCTTTGCGGGGCAGTCGTGCCACATCGTCCGTCCCGACGGAACGACCGAGGCCCTGTCCACCCACCGCTGGCAGGGGGACGTCACTCCCTCGGACCTCACCCTGTTCGTGGAGCCGTGCCACGGCGCCACTCTCGACATCGGCTGCGGACCCGGCCGCCTGGCCGGCGCCATCGCGGCTCGCGGCATCGAGGTCCTGGGCATCGACACCTCCGTCGAGGCCGTCCGCCAGACCTTGGCCCGCGGTGCCATGGCGTTGTGTCGCGACGTATTCGAGCCGATGCACCTCGGATCCCGGTGGAGCCACGTGCTGCTCGCCGATGGGAACGTCGGGTTGGGCGGCGATCCGATCAAGCTCCTGCGACGCGTCCGGGAGTTCCTGGACGAGAACGGCACGGTGCTCGTCGAACTGGAGGGGCGCGGCGTAGTCTCCAGGAACGAGCGACTGCGCCTCAAGGTGGGAGACACCATCAGTACTCCGTTCACCTGGTCGGTTCTCAGCGTTGACCACATCGAGCGTGTTTCCTCGGATGCCGGCTTCCTGGTGATGGGCGTGCGACTTCACGACGAGCGCGTGGTGGCAACCCTGCGGCCCCGGGACTGACACCGCCATGGCCGACGAGAGCGCCCCGTACGGAGCCCCAGCGCGGCTCTGGTCCGCGCTGGCGAGACGTCGCCCACCCGGCCTCGATCGCATCGTGTGGCGCAGCCCGATCCGTGGCCCGTGGCTGACATCGGTCCTTGGTGCCGTCCTGCTGGCCTCGATGCCGATCGTCATCGTCACAGGGCTGCTCTCCTACGTCGCCTACGGGGAGCAGGCGCGGCCCACGGACGTGGGGTGGCTGCGACTGCCGATGTTCGACTGGCCGACCGACCCCTCCTGGCTCTATCGCCTCACCCAGGGTCTCCACGTCGGCCTCGGGCTTGTCCTGGTGCCGGTCGTGCTCGCCAAGCTGTGGTCGGTGGTGCCACGGCTCTTTGCCTGGCCCCCCGCCCGCTCGGCGGCGCAGGCGCTCGAACGGCTCACCCTGCTCATGCTGGTCGGCGGCCTGCTCTTCGAGATCGTGACCGGTGTGCTGAACATTCAGTACAACTACGTGTTCGGGTTCAGCTTCTACACCGCCCACTACTACGGCGCATGGGTCTTCATCGTCGGGTTCGTCTCCCACATCTCCCTCAAGGTGCCGGTAATGATCCGGGGACTTCGCTCTCGCTCGTTCGCCGAGGAGATGCGAACTCGGAGGGCCGATACCCTCCCCGAGGCCGACCCCGACGGCTTGGTAACGGACCCGGCGGCTCCGACCATGAGCCGTCGTGGGCTGCTCGCACTTGTCGGTGGCGGCTCGGCACTAACCTTCCTGCTCACGGCCGGTCAGACCATCGGCGGGCCTGTCCGGAACTTGGCCCTGCTGCTGCCGCGAAGCCTTGGCGAGGGTGAGGGTGCCAACGACTTCCCGGTCAACAAGACAGCGGACGCGGCGCGCATCTCGCCCGACGCCGTCAGCACGACGTGGAGCCTCACCCTCGAGGGACCGGAAGGCACGGTCATGCTCGACCGCGACCAGCTCTCCGCGATGCCGCAGCACACAGCGGTACTGCCCATCGCATGCGTCGAGGGCTGGTCGACGACGCAATCCTGGACGGGCGTGCGTCTCCGAGACCTTGCGGCCGAGGTCGGCTCACAGGATCCGGACGGCGCCTTCGTGCAGTCCTTGCAGGAGGAGGGAGCCTTCAAGGAGGCCATCCTCAATGCCGGTCAGGCCCAGCACCCCGACGCGCTCCTCGCCCTCCAGGTCAACGATGCCGACCTCTCGATGGACCACGGCTACCCAGCACGGATCATCGTCCCCGCGATGCCGGGCGTCCTCAACACCAAGTGGGTCAAGTCGATCCGCTTCGAGGAGGCCTGATGCCGGCAAGGCCCACGACGTGGACCCGGACGTACGGCGCGTCGGGGTGGCACCTGGGGTTGATGCTCTCAAGCATCGCCTTAGTGGCCTACGTCATCACGACCCTCGGCCTCGCGTCCTTGTGGGACCCAGAGGTCTGGTGGCAGTCCATCGCAGTCTGGTTCGTTGGAGCGGTGGTCATCCACGACCTCGTGCTGTTCCCGGCGTACGCCCTTGCCGACCGCACCCTGACTCGTCGGCTGACTCGGCGCCATTCGGTTCGAACCCGTCAGGGCGTGGGATCGGTTCCGCTCACCAACTACGTGCGCGTACCGACGATGGTCGCGGCCTTCACGTTTCTCTTGTTCTTTCCCGGCATCCTGCAACAAGGAGGCGAGAGCTTCACCGCGGCCACAGGCCTGACCCAGGCGCCGTTCCTCGAGCGCTGGCTGCTCCTGGTGGGCGCGAGCTACCTCCTGAGTGGCCTGGTGTACACGGCTGCGTCGGTGTGGGTCAGCCGCCGTCTGCAGCATCACGGGCAGGTCCGGGACGATCGGGACTAGATGACCAAGTCCAAGGGGTCACACGCTGCGCGGCCCGTTGGACCTAGTCAGCTCTAGTCCGCGGCCACCAGCTCATCGGGTCGCTTGGGCAGCTCGTTGGCGATGTAGGCGGCGGCGGAGTCGAAGATGTCGACCTCGTGACCGGCCTGCTCCGACAGGAACCACCGGTGCACCAGCACCTCGTGGAAAAACTCCGCGGGCTCCAGCTTGCCGCGCTGGTCGGCCGGCATCATCGCGACCAGTGGGTCGTAGATCTTGGTGAGCCACCGGTTGGCCACGACGGCGCGGTCCTCGCGACCGAGGTCGTAGTGGGCCGTGTAGGCGGCGAGGTCGTTGAGGAGTCGGCGCGCCTGCGCGTCCTCGACCCCGAGCCCGGTCAGCCCCTGCAGCTCCCGGCAGTGGTGGCCGGCCTCGACGACCCTCGGCTGGATCCGCACCGTGTCGCCGCCCAGGTCGGTGATGATCTCCAGCTCGTCGACGTCGAACCCGAGCTCGTTGAGCCGCTCGATCCGCCGCTCGATCCGCCACATCTCCGCGGTGTCGAACTCCTCGGCCTCCGTCAGCTGGCGCCAGAGGGCGTCGTACCGCTCCGCCAACAGGTCGACGATCTCGTGCGCGCGGACGTCGGGGCCGAGCTCCTCACCGGCTTGCAGGTCGAGCAGCTCGGCGAAGACGTTCTCGCCCGCGACGGTGAGGTCGTACTCGCGCATCCGGTCCGACAGGGTCGACTTGAGCTCGCCGGTCTCGGCGTCGACGAGGTAGGCGGCGAACCCGCCGGCGCTGCGGCGGAACAGCACGTTCGACAGCGAGACGTCTCCCCAGTAGAAGTCGGCCAGATGCAGCCGCACCAGGAGTACGACGAGCGCGTCGACCAGCTCCGGCAGGTTGTCGGCGCTGAGCCCGTGCCGGAACAGACTGCGGTAGGGGAGCGAGAAGCTGAGGTGCTCGGTCATCAGCACGGCCGGCAGCTCGTTGCCGTCGGTGTCGGTCCGGCCGGTCACGACCCCTTGGGGCGTCACTGCCGGCAGATCCATCCGGCGCAGGTCCCGCAGCAGTCGGTACTCCCGCAGCGCGATGTCCGGCTCGGTCTCCTTCACTGCCAGCGTCATCCCGCCGGCGCGTACGATCCTGACGACGTGGCGGGAGAGGCCGCGCGGCAGCGGTACGACGTACTCCTCCGGCCATTCCTCCAAGGGAGTCGCCCAGGGCAGCTCCAGCAGGGCCGTCTTCTCCGCCGGCCCGACCCGGCTGGCGACCATGTGCAGCGCCATGCCAGCACCGTACGCCCTACGGCTCGAGCAGCACTGCGCCCCTGCCGCCCTGCTCGCCGGCCACGTCGCCAGGATTCATCAGCGTGCAGCTCTTGAGGCTGAGGCAGCCGCAGCCGATGCAGCTGTCGAGGCGCTGCTCCAAAAGCCGGATCCGGCGGATCTGCTCCTCCAGCCGCGGCTTCCACTCCCGGCTGATCCGGTGCCAGTCCGCCTTGGTCGGTGCTCGGCTGTCGGGCAGTGTGCCGAGCGCCTCGGCCACCTCCTCCAAGGTCAGCCCGACGCGCTGGGCCGCGCGAACGAACGCCACCCGCCGCAGCGTCGACTGCTCGTAGCGTCGCTGGTTGCCGGTCGTGCGCGTCGACCGCACGAGACCCTTCTCCTCGTAGAAGCGGATCGCACTGGTTGCCACGCCTGCGCGCTCCGCGAGCTGTCCGATGGTCAGCAGGGTCATGCGGAGAGCGTGGCGCGCGCAGACCTCAAGTTCAAGTGAGGTTCAGATCTGGAGCCGCGTGCGAGAGTCGAACTCGCGACATTCGCTTTACAAGAGCGACGCTCTGCCAACTGAGCTAACGCGGCGGGTGCCCCTCGCGGGGCACCCGCCGATTCTAGTGCCGCGCATCCCGGCCGAACCCGCGCGCCCGTCAGCCGACCGTCAGGGAGGTGTCGTCCACGACGAAGCTCGTCTGGAGTGAGTAGTCCTCGGTGGCGGTGAACCGGACCGTGACCGTCTTGCCTTTGAAGGCACTCACATCGAGCGTCTTCAGGACGTAGGCGGAGTTGGCATTGGCGTTGGAGTACGTCGCGAGCGTGGTCGTGATGCTGCCCGAGACGATCTGCGCCCGCAGCCGGTCGTAGACCGTGCTGCCGGACTCCGAGGTGTCGATCCGCACGTAGAAGGACAGCGTCGCCGGACCGGTCGTGTTCGGGATCGCCACCTGCTGGTTGATCGTCTCGGTGCTGGTGGTTCCGTTGCCGCCGAGCCACGCCTTCCACGACCCGGTGCGCGCCGGCCGGCCGGTGTTGTTGGTCATCGCGCCGGTGGTGCCCGTCCAGTCCACGGCCCCGGACTCGAAGCCGGCGTTCTTGAGCAGGTTGCCGCTCGGCGGGTCCGGCGGGGTGACGTCCCCGCCCACGCCGGCCTGCTGCCAGATGATGTGGCCGATCGCGTCGAGGTTCAGGTCCAGCGATGCCTGCGAGAGGTTGGTGATCGAGTCGCAGGCAGCGTGGTAGCAGGCGTCGAACGCCTGGCCCGCAGTTCCGCCCCACTTGGCGGCCTGTGCCGCGGTCTTCTTCCCCTCCGCGCCCGAGAACAGGCCAGCGGTCGGAATGCCCTCGGCCCGGAACGACGCGTGGTCGGAGCGCCCCTGGACGTCGATGTACTCCCAGGGCGTGCCTTCGGCGTCGAAGTACGACGTGAGCTCGTCGCGGACGGCGTTGCCCGCGGCGTTGTCGTTGTAGACGAAGACCCCGTAGTTCTTCGATCCGATCATGTCGAAGTTGAGGTAGAGGTCGATCGCGCCGAGGTCGGCGGCGGAGAGGTGGTCCACGTAGTAGGTGGAGCCGAGCAGCCCCTGCTCCTCGGCCCCCCAGAACGCGAACCGCACGTGCTTCGTAGGGGGCGTGTCGCTCTCAGCCAGAGTCACCGCGGTCTCGAGGAGACCGGCGGAACCGCTGCCGTTGTCGTTGATGCCTGGGCCGGTGCGCACGCTGTCGAGGTGGCCGCCGGCCATCACGATGTTCGAGGTGTCGCCGCCGGGCAGGTCCGCGATCAGGTTGTACGACGTGCCGTAGATCGTCGAGAACGATTGCACGGTGGTGGTGTAGCCGGCTGCGTCCAGCTCGGCCTTCACGTAGTTGATCGAAGCCTGGTAGCCAGGCTTGCCGGTGCCTCGGTTGCCGCCGTTCGCAGTCGCGATGGTCTGCAGCTGCTGCAGGCGAGTCATCGTGTCGGCCACCGAGATGTCCGGCGACTCGGTCGCGAGAGCGGTGGGCAGGCTGGTCGCGGTGGGGGACGCGGCAGCGCCGGTGCCTGTCAAGGACAGGGCCAGCGCCGACACGGCGAGAACGGCGGACGCGAGTCCGCCGCTGATGTGTTGCGTCATCGGTTGTGCTCCCTCTGGGCTCGCGGGTGGTGAGCCTCTGTCGGTGACGCCCGGGTGTGAGCGCCTGAAGGAAACCTGGCAACGCCGTGGGCCGTCGCCTAGAGACAGGAACCTGCAATGCAGGTATCTGCACGGATCAGCGCAACCGGGTCGCACCGAACCGGACGGGAGGGTCGGCGATGGCGTCCTGGGCGGCGATCAACGCGAGCTCGCGGGTGCCGGCCGCCAGCGTCGCCTCGAGTACGGCGTACACGGCGTTGGTCGTGCGCTCGAGCGCGGTCGCGGGCGAGCCCGTCTCCAGCAGGTGCGCGAGGTAGAGCGCGGCCGTCAGGTCGCCGCCGCCGTTCGGGCTGATCGGTAACAGCGGAGTGGTCACCGACCAGGCGCCGTCGTCCGAGACCGCCACGACGTCGAGGCTCTCGTCCGGGTGCGAGTAGCGGACCGACGTCACCAGCACGTCCCGGGGCCCGCGTGACCGGAGCACGTCGACGGCGGCCAGCACCTCCTCGGGCGTCGTGGTCACCCGGCCGGTGAGGAAGTCCAGCTCGAAGTGGTTGGGCGTGACGATGTCGGCCCGCGGCAGCACCTCGTCCCGGATGAACTCCGGGATCCCGGGTCGCACGAACACGCCCCGCCCGACGTCGCCTATCACCGGGTCGCAGCAATAGACCGCAGTCGGGTTGAGCGCCTTCACCTCCGCGACGGCGTCCAGGATCACTGCGCCCATGGCGGGATCTCCCTGGTAGCCGGACAGGACGGCATCCGCCGTACGCAGCACGTCGCGGTCACCGAGCCCGGCGATCACCTCGCGCACGTCGTCGGGTGCGAGGAGTGGCCCGCGCCAGGCGCCGTACCCCGTGTGGTTGGAGAAATGGACGGTCAGCACCGGCCAGACCTCGTGGCCGAGTCGCTGCAGCGGGAACACCGCGGCGGAGTTGCCGACGTGGCCGTAGGCGACCGAGGACTGAATGCTCAAGATCCGCACCCGCCCATCATTGCCGTTCACGAATACGAAACCCTTTCGTGAAAGAACTAGAACAAGTTACAGTTATCGGGCCGGGTGGGACGACGAGCAGGGAGACAGGCATGGCCAAGCGCAAAGAGCTGCGCAGCAACGAAGCCGACTACGTGGTGGTGGGTTCCGGCAGCGCCGGCTCGATCGTCGCAGCGCGGCTCGCCCAGTCGGGTGCGAGCGTCATCATGATCGAGGCGGGTAAGACCGACGAGCAGATGCTCACCAAGGTGCCCGGGATGATCGGCCCGATGCACGCTGAGCCCAAGCTCAAGAAGATCAACGACTGGGGCTTCTACTCGGTGCCGCAGGACGGTCTCGACGGTCGGCGGATGCCGACCCCGCGCGGCAAGGTGCTCGGCGGATCGAGCTCGGTCAACGGCATGGTCTACGTGCGCGGCAACCGCGCCAACTACGACTCCTGGGCAGCGGAGGGCAACACCGGCTGGTCCGCCGACGAGGTCAACAACGCGTTCAAGCGCTACGAGGACTTCGAGGACGGCGCGAACGACTACCGCGGCGCGGGCGGGCCGATCCGGATCACCCGCAACAAGAACCCGCAGGAGGCCAGCCTCCAGTTCATCCAGGCGACGGCCGACACCCTCGGCGTGAAGGTCCTCGACGACTACAACGCCGCCGAGCAGGAGGGCATTGCCCGGATGCAGCAGAACGCTGCCGACGGCCTGCGCTACTCCTCGGCCCGGGGCTACGTCCATCACCTCGCGCCGCCGACGCTCGAGGTGCAGACCCGCGTCCAGGCGACGAAGATCGTGATCGAGAACGGCCGCGCGACGGGTGTCGAGGTCGTCGAGCTCGACAAGTCTGGCGCGCTGCCCAAGGGCGGCGGCGTACGCCGCTTCATCAGGGCCGGCAAAGAGGTCATCCTCTCCGCCGGCTTCGTCGGCAGCCCGCAGCTGCTGATGCTCTCCGGCATCGGCGACCCGGGCCACCTCGCAACCGTCGGCATCGACTCCATCGCGGAGCTGCCGGTCGGCGACAACCTGCACGACCACATGTTCCACGCGCTGACCTTCCACGTGCCCACGGTCGGGCACCGGGGGACGCCGTTCTACTTCGGCAAGGGCGTGCTGAAGGAGAAGACCCGGGGCGGCTCGTTCCTCGCCAACTCGGTGTTCGAGTCGGTCGGCTTCGTGCGGACCTCGCTCGCCAAGGACATCCCGGACCTGCAGCTCCACATGCTGCCCTGGTCCTACCCGAGCCCCAACCAGGACGCCCCGATCCGGCACGAGGTCGACCCACGGCCCAGCATCACCCTGCTGGCCACGCTGATCTACCCGCGCAGCCGCGGGACGTTGCGGCTGGCGTCGTCCGACCCGCTGGCCGCGCCACTCATCGACTACGGCTACCTCCGTGAGCCCGACGACGTCACCGTGCTCGCCGAGGGCAGCGAGATGGTCCGCGAGATCATGGCCGGGGCCGCGTTCGGCGGCACCGTCAAGGAGGAGATCCACCCCGGGCCTGCGTTCAAGGGTGCGGAGCTCCGCGCGGCCCTCAAGCTGCGCGCGACCTCCGTCTACCACGGTGTCGGCACCTGCCGGATGGGCGTCGACGAGCGGGCTGTCGTGGGGCCCGACCTCAAGGTGCGCGGCATCGACGGCCTGCGGGTTGCCGACGCGTCGATCATGCCGTCCATCACCGGCGGCAACACCAACGCACCGTGCTACATGATCGGCGAGAAGGCCGCCGAGATCATCCTCGGCGGTAGCGCGTGACGACCACTCGCCCGGCCGCGCTCACCGACGAGTTCCTGGAGGGGCTCGTCGCGCGGGTGCCCGGCTCGTCGGGCGCGACGTGGAAGCTGACCGAGGTCTACACCGGTGAGCTGCTCGTCGAGCTCCCGCAGTCGACGCCGGAGGACATCGAGCGCGCCTTCCACGAGGCCCGCGCCGCCCAGCAGCTGTGGGCCGGGTGGCCGGTGAAGAAGCGGCTCGAGATCTTCGAGCGCGCGCACACGCTCTTCCTCGACAACGCGCTCATCACCACTGACCTGCTTCAGGCCGAGAGCGGCAAGAACCGGCGGATGGCGGTCGAGGAGACCTGCGACCCGCCGATGGTGATCAGCCACTACTTGAAGCGGGCGCCGAAGGTGCTGGCACCGAAGAAGCACGGCGGCCCGGTCCCGTTCCTGTCCTCGTCGACCGAGGTGCACGTCCCCAAGGGTGTCGTCGGGATCATCGCGCCCTGGAACTTCCCGTTCGCCACCGGCCTCTCCGACGCCATCCCGGCACTGATGGCCGGCAACGCGGTGGTGGTGAAGCCGGACAACAAGACCGCACTCAGCCCGTTGTTCGGCATCCGCCTGCTCGAGGAGGCCGGCCTGCCGAAGGGCTTGTTCCAGGTGGTCTGCGGCGAGGGCCCCGACGTGGGCCCGACCCTCATCGACAACGCCGACTACGTCATGTTCACCGGCTCGACGGCGACCGGGCGGGTGATCGGCGAGCGCGCCGGCCGCAACCTGATCGGCTGCTGCCTCGAGCTCGGCGGCAAGAACCCGATGATCGTGCTCGACGACGTCAACGTCGACGAGTGGGTCGAGAGCGCGACGTTCGGCGCCTTCGGCAACACGGGCCAGATCTGCATGCACATCGAGCGCATCTATCTCCCCGAGGGCCGGTACGCCGAGCTCCGGGACGCGTTCGTGGAGCGGGCGTCCACATTGCGCATCGGTGCGTCGTACGACTTCGACCCGGAGATCGGCAGCCTGGTGTCACCCGACCACCGCGACCGGGTGGCTTCCCACGTCGAGGACGCGGTCGCCAAGGGCGCGACCGTGCTGACCGGTGGCCGCGCGCGGCCCGACCTCGGCCCCGCCTTCTTCGAACCGACCGTGCTCGAGGGCGTCACCAAGGACATGATCGCCGGCCACACCGAGACGTTCGGCCCGGTCGTCGGGCTCTACCCCTACCGGACCGTCGACGAGGCGATCAAGCTCGCCAACGACACCGACTACGGCCTCAACGCGTCGGTCTGGAGCGGTGACATCGCGCGCGCGGAGGCGATTGCCGAGCGGATCGACTCGGGCAACGTGAACATCAACGACTCGTTGGCGACGGCGTACGCCTCCAAGGCGACGCCCTCGGGGGGCGTCAAGAACTCGGGCGTCGGCGCGCGACACGGCGACCAGGGACTGCTGAAGTACACCGACGTCAAGAACGTCGCGGTGCTCAAGAAGCAGGTCCTGGGTGCGCGACCCGGCCAGGACTACGACGCCTACGTCAAGCAGATGCTGTCGTCGCTGAAGCTGATGCGCCGACTTCGCGTGCGCTGAGAACTGCTCCGGGCCCGACTGAGCGTGTCTGTCGAGCCCGGAGCCCGGTCAGGCGTCGATGGCCTGGGTCTCGACCGTCGGCGTCGCGCCTGCGATCTCGATCTTGCGCGGCTTGGCCTTCTCGGCGACGGGTACGACGAGCCGGAGCACACCGTTGTCGTAGCCGGCCTCGACCCGGGTCAGGTCGAGGTTGTCGCCCAGCACGAGCTGGCGGCTGAACTGGCCGTGGGTGCGCTCGGACGCGAGCCGCTGCCAGTCGCCGTTGCCGGGCACGCGTTCGGCCCGCACCGTCAGGACGTTGCGCTCGACGTCGATGTCGATGCTGTCCCGGTTGATGCCGGGCAGGTCGAACTCGATGACGAAGTGCTCACCCTCGCGCCACGCGTCCATCGGCATCACAGCCGGCCGGTTCGTGGTGCCGGTGCCGGAGGTGAGCAGTTGGCTAGCCAGGCGGTCGAAGTCACGGAACGGGTCGGTGGTTCGCAGCAACATGGTTCCTCCTTCGTTGGTGTCGGACCCTTGTCCGACGCTCTCTTAGATCTGTAATGGTTGTTATAGATTACCTATTCCGTTACAGTCAAGGCCGCAGGAGGCGACATTTGATGCCGGGTGAACAGGTGCGCGGCGTCTACGCCATCTCGGTCGCGGCCGACCTGGTGTCGATGCAGATCCAGAACCTACGCGTCTACGAGCGCCGCGGCCTGGTCGCTCCAGCGCGATCGTCGGGCGGTTCGCGTCTCTACAGCCGGGCGGACATCGATCGCCTCCACCGGATCCGAGACCTGCTGGCCGAGGGCCTCAACCTCGCCGGGATCGCCCACGTGCTGCAGCTCGAAGCCGAAGTGGCGCGGCTCCGCCGCGAGAACGCGGCGCTCCGCGATAGCGACTGATCAGGCGACCTGCAGGGACCGCTTCGACAGGCCCATCCAGAAGCCGTCGATGACCTGGATACCGGCCGCGCCAGGGTCGGTCGCCGCGCCGAGGGTCACGAACAGCGGGCTGTAGTGCTCGACCGTCGGGTGGGCGTAGGGCATGCCCGGCGCCTTGGAGAGGTACGACGAGAGCTCGTCCACGTCACCGCGCGTCATGGCCTCTGCCGCCCACTGGTCGAAGTCGGCGGACCACTGCGGCACGGCCGCCTCGATCCGCCACTCCTTGAGGAACGGCAGGCCATGGGTGAGGAAGCCGGAGCCGATGATCAGCACGCCCTCGTCTCGCAGCGGCCGGAGCCGCTCGCCGAGCCTTAGGAGCCGCTCGGGGTCGTGGGTCGGCAGCGACATCTGAAGGACGGGGACGTCCGCATCGGGATACATGATCCTCAGCGGCACCCACGCTCCGTGGTCGAGCCCGCGCGACGTGTGCTGATGCACGGGCTCGGTGTCCGGCATCAGCTTCGCGATCCGGTCGGCGAGCGCGGTCGCGTCGGGGGTCCGGTAGGTCATCCGGTAGTACTTCGGGTCGAACCCACCGAAGTCGTAGACCAGCTCGGCGCCGCTCGCGCTCAGCGACACCGGCGCCGACTCCCAGTGGGCGCTCACGATCAGGATCGCCCTCGGGCGGGGGAGGCCGGAGGCCCACGCGGCGAGCTGCCCCGACCACGCCGCGTCGTCGAGCAGCGGTGGCGCGCCGTGGCCGATGTAGAGGGCGGGCATCCGGTCGGCGGTCATGTCAGTCCCAACTGATTGAGGATTCAACTTTATTCCGTCGGGAGCGACCAGTCCACCGGTTGTCCGCCCGTCTCGGTGAGCAGCTGGTTGACCCGGCTGAACGGCCGCGACCCGAAGAACCCTCGGCTCGCCGACAACGGCGACGGGTGCGCGGACTCGACCCACGGGATCGGGTCGAGGTGGGGCTTGAGGGTTCCGGCGTCCCGGCCCCAGAGGATCGCGGCGATCGGCGCACCCGCCTGCGCGCGCCGTACGACGGCGGCGATCGCGCACGCCGTGACGTGCTCCCAGCCCTTGCCCCGGTGCGACGCCGGCTGGCCGGGTGCCACCGTCAGCACGCGGTTGAGCAGCATCACGCCCTGCTCGGTCCACGCAGTGAGGTCGCCGTGCGCCGGCGGGGTGACGCCGACGTCGGTCGCGAGCTCCTGGTAGATGTTCGCGAGGCTCCGCGGGATCGGCCGCACGTGCGCGTCGACGGCGAAGCAGAGCCCGATCGGATGACCGGGCGTGGGATACGGATCCTGGCCGACGACCAGCACCCGGACCTCGGACAGCGGTCGGCGGAACGCGCGGAACACGTCGTCGCCGGCCGGCAGGTAGGACCGCCCGGCCGCGAGCTCCTCCCGGAGGAAACCGCCCATCTCGGCTATCCGGCCGTCGACCGGCGCCAGGGCCTCGGCCCAGTCCGCTGCCATCAGGCCTTTGTCCACGAGTCCCGCCAGCGCGCTCACGACCACATTCTGACGCCCCTAGCCCTAGCCCTAGGCTCGACCCATGGCCGATACCCAGGTGACGAACAACGTCGAGCGCAGCAGGTTCGAGATCCGCACCGATGAAGGTCGGCTCGCCGGCTTCACCGAGTACGCCGCCGGCGACGGGGTCCGCGAGTTCGTGCACACCGTGGTCAAGGACGCGTTCGAAGGCCAGGGCATCGGCAGCAAGCTCGCCCGTGTTGCGCTCGACGAGACCCGTGCCGAGGGCCTCAAGGTGATCGCGACCTGCGAGTTCATCAAGGGCTGGATCGCCAAGCATCCCGACTATCAGGACCTACTGGCCTGACCCGACGTACTCGGCAACAACGCCAAACGGCGCCCCTCTCCCTCCCAGGGGCGCCGCTTGTTGCGTAGCTCCGACGCGGGCCACGACGAAATTCGCTGGACCGCCAGCGGTGCAGAACAGGCACCTGCCAGGCGGGCTCCCTCCAGGGTTAGCCCTCATGGCCCGCGTCGGTGCCCACGACTCTAGGAGCGTGGACGCGGCAGCGGATCCGGCGGCCGGTCAGACCTTCTAGTCACAATTGACCAGGAAGGACGCGAGTCGGGATCCGGCTACTTCTTCAGGGCCCGCGACGCTGACGAGGTGTGGCGGCGGGTGGGATTGGTCCCGATCCCGGCGGCCGCACTCGCGGTCTTCTTGGCGGTCCGAGAGGGCTTGGCGGGAGACACCTCGTCGGCGGTCGACCACTGGGTGATCCACTCGTCCATGGCGATCCACGTCGTGTGCCGCGCGGCCCGCCCGGTGAGCATGCCGAGGTGGCCACCAGGGACGATCTCGAACCGCACCTCGCGCGAACCGGTCAGCAGCGGGACGACCGCCTTGACCGCCGGGACCGGGGCGATGCCGTCGGTCGACCCGCCGAAGACCATCACCGGCACCACGATGTTGCCGAGCCGGATCGTGCGGTCGTCGAGCTCGAAGTCACCGGCGGCGAGCTGGTTGCCCTTCGCGAACCGGTGGTAGAGCTGTCCGAACGTCCGGCCCGGGTAGGCGATCATGTTGTCCGTGAACCGGTCGACCGCCTCGATCTGGGCGAGGAACTCGGTGTCGTCGATGTGGCTCGCCAGGGCCAAGGGCTTGGTCACGAGCTTCTGGAACGACGACAGCTGGAACGCCCACCTCACGACCGGCTTCGGCGCGCCGCCCAACAGCTGGTAGCCCTTGGTCAGCGGGCCCCTGCCGTTGACCCAGTTGAGCAGCGGCCGCAGCGGCGCGACCAGCGGCACCAGGGACACGTCGATCGGCGACCCGACCGTGGTCAGCGACGCGATCGGCAGGTCCGGCTGGTCGGCGGCGGAGAGCAGCGAGAAGATCCCGCCGAGGCTCCACCCGATGACGTGCACCGGCCGGCCGCCGGCGTGCGCGGACACCTCGCGGATCGCCGTCGGGACCACTTCGTCGATCCAGTGCTCCATGCCGAGGTTGCGGTTGCGGAAGGACACCTCGCCGTACTCCAACAGGTACGTCGGACGCCCGCCGGTCACGAAGTGCTCGACGAGCGAGCAGCCGCGGCGCAGGTCGTAGCAGATCGCGGGGGCGGCGAGCGGGGTGACGAGGAGTACCGGGTCGCCGGTCTCCTTGACCGTGCCGGACGGGCGGTAGTGGTAGACCTCGCGGAGGGTCCCGTCGTCGATCAGGGTGCGCGGCATCGGCCGCAGGTCGGCGAGGCCGCCGTAGAGCATCTTGTGCGCCACGTTGCTGGCCGCGGAGACGACCTGATCAGGCTTCGGGATCAGATCCATGGGCGAAAGTTACCCCGCCGGGCGCGCCCGGGGCAGCGCAGTCCGAAGACCGGCTGCGATCTAACTGCGCCCGCTCAGGAACGACTGGCGGGACGGGTGTGCTTCGTGTGGCCGCCGACGTCCTCGAGCTCGGTCATGAAGCTGGCCGCCCACGCCTTCACGTCGTGCTGGCTGATCTGCTTGCGCATCGCGCGCATCCGCCGGGTGAGCTCCTTCGGCTCCGCGTTGTAGGCCTCGAGCAGGGCGGTCTTCATGCCGTTGATGTCGTAGGGATTCACCAGCCACGCCTGTTTCAGCTCCTCCGCGGCGCCGGCGAACTCCGAGAGCACCAGGGCGCCGTCCTCCTCGACCCGGCAGGCGACGTACTCCTTGGCGACGAGGTTCATCCCGTCGCGGTAGGGCGTCACCACCATGATGTCGGCGGCGCGGTAGAGGGCGGCCATCTCCTCGCGGGGGTACGACGTGTGCAGGTAGCTGATGGCCGGACGCCCGATCCGGCCCAGGTCGCCGTTGATCCGGCCGACCAGGCGCTCGATGTCGTCGCGGAGGACGCGGTAGTGCTCGACCTGTTCCCGTGACGGCACCGCAACCTGGACGAAGACGGCGTCCTCGACGTCGAAGTGACCGTCCTTGATCAGCTCGCTGAACGCGCGCAGCCGGGCGTAGATGCCCTTGGTGTAGTCGAGGCGGTCGATCCCGAGGAAGATCTTGCGGGGGTTGCCGAGCGCGTCGCGGAGCGCCTTCGCCCGGTCGACCACCTCGGGTGAGCCGGCGAGCTCGTTGAATCCGGCGGAGTCGATCGAGATGGGGAACGCGGCGGCCCGTACCGTGCGGCCGTCGGGCAGGTAGACCAGGTCGCGGTGGGTCTTGTGGCCGGCCCGCTGCCGCACCAGGCGGACGAAGTTGGCTGCCGCCTCCGGGAGCTGGAAGCCGACCAGGTCGGCGCCGAGCAGGCCCTCGAGGATCTGCCGCCGCCAGGGGAGCTGCTGGAAGAGCTCGGCCGGCGGGAACGGGATGTGGAGGTAGAAGCCGATCCGGAGGTCGGGCCGGAGGTCGCGGAGCATCTGCGGTACCAGCTGGAGCTGGTAGTCGTGGACCCAGACCGTGCCCTTCCTGGCGGCGAGCTGGGCGGCCTTCTCGGCGAAGCGGCGGTTGACGCTGACGTACTCGTCCCACCACTCCCGGTGGAACTCCGGCTTGGCGACCACGTCGTGGTAGAGCGGCCACAGGGTCGCGTTGGAGAAGCCCTCGTAGTGACACTCGATCTCGTCCTGCGACATCGACATGGGCACCAGGGAGAGGCCGTCGTCCTCGAACGGCTTCAGCTTCTGGCCGGTGCCGCCCGGCCATCCGATCCACACGCCGCCACCGTGGGTGCGCATCACCGGCTCGATCGCGGTGACCAACCCGCCGGGCGAGCGGCGCCACACCTTGCGCCCCGTGGGCAGGGTGACCCGGTCGACCGGAAGTCGATTGGCAACGATCACGAGGTCGTGGGCCACTTGGTCACCTTAGTCATTCAGCGCGGGACGGGCTGATCGGCGGGCGGCGATGGGTGGTTCTGGCAGACCGTTGCCGCCCGCCGTCCGTTCTAGTGGTGTGCAGGTGCCCGACCGGGCGCTTCCGAAACGGGTGCCCTTCGGTGGGTGCAAGGACACTGCAAGGCGGACTTCTACGGTGTCAGCATGAGCCTCGCAGAACCCCTTTCGGACCAGGTTGTCGCCCGGACCCCTGTCACCTCCGGCGGAGCTTCGGGCAATGTCCTCGAGCGGGTGCGATTGCGAGACGGCAGGGAGCTGATGTGCAAGCGCGTCTCGCCCGAGTGGGACTGGATCTCGCGCGCGACCGGCGACCGGGGTCGGGCGTTGTCGATGTGGCGGGCCGGGGTGTTCGACCGGTTGCCTGACAGGGTGGAGCACGCGACAGTGGCGGTCGAGCCCGCACCCGACGGCGTCGGCTGGGACGTTTTCATGAAGGACGTGTCTGCCGAGTTGGTCGGCCCAGAGCAACGCCTCGACCGGCAGCAGGTGCGCACTGGTGACGACGCTGCGCGTGCTCGCGCGGTCGTGGAACTGGAGTGGTGGTCGGCGAGGGTCAGGGAGGCCTTCGATACCTGGTCTCCTTCCTGACCGGACGCACCGGCGGACATGCGCGGGCTGTCGGGCTGGCTGGATGGTCCACGCCGCTGTCCGGTCCTAGCGTCTACGACATGACCGAGACGATGCTGATGCCCGTGGTATCCACGTCCGACCAGACCATCGCGCGTCGCGTGCTGCTCGACAGCGCCTACGCGCTGACGGCCTTCGTGCTCGCGGTGCCGTCCTTCGCTCTCGTGGTCGCTGGGCTGTCGGCCGGGCTGGGCGCCGTCGTCGTGGCTGGTCTCGGGCTGCTGGTGCTGGTGGTGACGGCGTACGTCGCCCGCGGGTTCGCGCACGTCGAGCGGCTCCGGCTCCGCTCGATGGCGGGCCTGGCGACGGCGTTCCCGACGTACCTGCGGGCGCGGCCGGGGGACGGCAAGGTGCGCGCCGTGCTGACGCCGCTGCGCGACGTGCAGTCCTGGCTCGACATCCTGTGGTGCCTGATCGGGCTGGTCACCGCGACGTTCGCGTTCGCCGTTGCCGTCGTCTGGTGGGCCGCCACGCTGGGTGGACTCACCTACTGGTTCTGGGAGCGCTTCATCCCGCGCGGGCCCGACAACACCTCGCTGGCTGATCTGATCGGGCTGGGCGCGACCCGGTCCGCCGACGTGCTGCTCCAGACGGGGATCGGGATCTTCGCGCTGCTCACTCTGCCCGTGGCACTGCGGGCCGCCGCTGCCACCAACGCCGCCTTCTCCCGGGTGCTGCTGTGCAGCCGGGTCGAGCTGATGGGCCGGATGGTCCGGATGGAGGAGAGCCGGGACTCCGCTCACCGCGCCGAGGTGCAGTCGCTCCGACGGCTCGAGCGCGACATCCACGACGGCCCGCAGCAGCGGCTGATCCGGCTCGGGATGGACCTCGGCCGGGCCAAGCGGCAGCTCGCCGACGATCCCGAGCGCGCCGCCGACACGATCGACGCCGCGCTCGCCCAGACGAGGGAGACCGTGGAGGAGCTGCGCGCCCTGTCGCGCGGGATCGCCCCGCCGTTGCTGGTCGACCGTGGCCTCGAGGTCGCCGTCCGCGAAATGGCAGCGGGCCAGGCGATCGCGGTCGACGTGGCAGTCGACGTGCCGACGCTGACGGAGCCCGTGGAGACCGCGGCCTACTTCACGGTGGCGGAGGCGTTGACCAACATCGCGAAGCACAGCAACGCGTCCCGCGCCCAGGTTGCCCTGCGGGCCGAGGACGGGATGCTGGTCGTGACCGTCGACGACGACGGCCGCGGCGGCGCCGAGGTCGCTCCCGGACGCGGCCTCGACGGGCTCCGCGAGCGGCTCGCAGGCGTCGACGGCGACCTGATGGTCGCCTCCCCGGCCGGCGGTCCGACCCGGCTCCGGGCGGAGGTCCCCCTCCGGTGAGACTGGTGATCGCCGACGACTCCGTCCTGCTGCGCGAGGGGCTCCAGCTGCTCCTCGCCGAAGCAGGGCACGAGGTCGTCGACGCCGTCGGCGACGGCCCGGGACTGGTCGACGCCGTCCTCGGCCATCGGCCGGACCTCGCCGTGGTGGACGTCCGGATGCCGCCGACGCACACCGACGAGGGCCTGCGCGCCGCGCTCGCCGTACGCCGTCAGTGGCCGGAGGCGCGGCTGCTGGTCCTGTCGCAGTACGTCGAGGTCTCGTACGCCGACGACCTGCTCGCGACCGGCGAGCGCGGCATCGGCTACCTCCTCAAGGACCGGGTGACCGACGTCGACGACTTCCTCGCGTCGGTCGACGCGGTGGCCGCCGGCGGCACCGTTCTCGACCCCATGGTGGTCCGCCAGCTGATGGCGCGGCGCCGCGACCCGGTCGCCCGCCTCACGCCGCGCGAGCGCGAGGTGATGGCGCTGATGGCGGAGGGCCGGTCGAACGGCTCGATCGCCGAGGCGCTCACCGTGACCCTCGGCGCCGTCGAGAAGCACACGCAGCGGATCTTCGCCAAGCTCGACCTCGCGCCCGACGACGACGCGGCCCATCGGCGGGTCCTCGCGGTCGTCCGCTTCCTCCGCGCCGTTGGATGACGGTCCGGATTGGTCGCAACACCCCGACCAACCGAATGACATCACTGTGATTCGACGTCTACAGTGGGTCCCAGACCACTGCCGACATCGGGGGAGAAGCGAATGGACCCGCAGCGGAGTACCCCGGCCCCGGAGGCCGTCGGCACGACCGCGGCCGAGCTCAGCGATCGCGACCGGGAGATCCTCGAGTTCGAGCGTCAGTGGTGGAAGTACGCCGGCGCCAAGGAAACCGCCGTACGGGACAAGTTCGACATGAGCTCCACCCGCTACTACCAGGTCCTCAACGCTCTCATCGATCGTCCCGAGGCGCTCGCCTCCGACCCTCTGCTCGTCCGCCGGTTGCGCCGGCTGCGCTCCCAGCGGCAGCGGCAGCGCTCGGCCCGGCGCCTCGGCTTCGAGGTCTGAAAGGTCTGAAACCCATGAATGGTCGTCCTTCCCCCGACCAGGCCGGTTCCCCCCGCCGCGACGAGCGCGGCGCCGTACTCCCGTCGCCCGTCGTCTGGCTGAGCATCATCGCCGTGGTCGTCGCCGCGGTCGCGTTCGTGACCACTGACGACGCGGAGCCGAAGGAGCGCGAGATCACGACGTCGTCGTCCTCCGACGACGAGACGTCCGACCCGTCGGCCCCGACCGACGGCGACACGACCGAGGCGGGCGACCCCACCGAGAGCACCACGCCGGACGAGCCGAAGAAGACCAAACCCCCGGTCGTGCGCAGCGAGGTCGGCGTCGTCGTCTTCAACAACACCAGCACCGCGGGTCTGGCCGGCGAGACCCTCGCCCGGGTCCAGGAGATCGGGTGGAACGGGCTCGCCGCCGACGACTGGTACGGCACCATCCCGGCGACCACCGTCTACTTCCCGCCCGGCCTGCGCGACGCGGGGCAGAAGCTCGCCCTCGACCTCGGCATCCAGCGGCTCATCCCGGCCGACACGGGGATGAGCGACACCAACTTGACCGTGATCCTCACCGGGGCACTCTCGTAACGCAGATCACCCATCGGCAGGAGTTTCACCTGGTAGCGACCTGGGTACCGCGCGTTTCGTGATTGGCTGGACGCGTGCAGTTCTCGTCGCTGGAGGGTGAGCATCGCTACGCGGACCTGGTCCGCGTAGCCGATCGCACCATCATCGGACTCGACTTCGACGGCACCTTGTCGCCGATCGTCGACGATCCCACGCGGGCAAAGATCCACCCCGAGGCGGCGGAGGTGCTGGTCGAGCTCGCGTCCCAGGTCGCGGCGATCGCGGTCATCACCGGGCGCCCGGCACGGCAGGCGTTGGACCTCGGCGGGCTCGAGGAGGTCGGCAACGCGATCCTGGGTGCTGGCAAGGAGCTCTTCCTCTTCGGCCAGTACGGCAACGAGCGGTGGTCCTCCCGCCACCGGCGGATCGTCGCTCCGCGCCCACCGCGCGGCCTCGCCACCTTCGAGCGCGACCTGCCGCGGACCCTGCGGCTGGCCGGCGCCGCCGATGCCTTCGTCGAGGACAAGGGACTCGCGGTCGCCGTCCACACCCGCCGGCTCCCGGACCCGGAGGCCGCCTTCGAGCGGTTGCTGCCGCCGCTGCGCGTGCTGGCCGAGCGCCACGGAATGATGGTCGAGCCCGGCCGGAGCGTGATCGAGGTGCGGTCGCCGGGGGCCCACAAGGGGATGGTCGTGGAGAAGCTCGCCGCCGAGCTGGACGCGCGCGGGTTCCTGTTCGCCGGCGACGACCTGGGCGACCTGGAGGCGTTCGAGGCGGTCGCCGAGCTCGAGAAGCAGGGACTCGCGACGCTCCGCGTCTGCTCCGCCTCCCAGGAGCAGAGTGCGCTGGTGGCCCTCGCCGACGTCGTGGTGAAAGGTCCCGCGGGCGTGGTCGACCTGCTGCGTCAGCTGCGGCTCGACATCATGCAGAGCTCCGCGCTCGGCTGATCCGGTCAACCGGTCAGCCGGTCAGCCGCGCTGCCGGTCTTACCCCAGCTCGGCGCGGCGGCGGGTGAGGTGGGCGCGTTCGGCGTCGTTGGCGCAGAGCGCGATCGCGGAGTCGTACGACGCCCGCGCGGCGGCGTGGTCGCCGAGCCGGGCCAGCAGCTCGGCGCGGGTCGCGGGGAGCCGGTGGCCGGGAAGGGCGACGCCGGCGAGCGCGGTCAGGCCGGCGCCCGGCCCGTCCGCCTCCGCGACGGCGATCGCCCGACCGAGCCGGACGACAGGGGTGTCCCGCAGCGCGAGCAGCTCGTCGTAGCGAGTGACGATCCGGTCCCACGCCGTGTCGGCCGGGGTGTTGGCGATCGCGTGCTCTGCGGCGATCAACGCCTGCACCAGGTACGGCGCGGGAGGCGCTGACGTGAGCGGCCGGAGCAGGTCGAGCGCCTCGCCGATCTCGTTGCCGTGCCAGCGCGCACGGTCCTGGTCCGGCAGCAGCACCAGCTGGCCGTCGGACACCCGCGCGTCCCGCCGTGAGTGCTGGAGCAGCATCAGCGCCTGGAGCGCCGTGAGCTCGCTGTCGTCGTACGGCAGCAGGGTGCGGAGGACCCGCACCAGCCGGATCGCCTCGCCGGCGAGCTCGGCCCGCACCACGTCGGGACCGGAGCCGGGCGCATAGCCCGCCGTGAACGCCAGGTAGGCGACCTGGCCGACCACGCCCACCCGCTCGACGAGGTCGGCTCCCGCGGGGAGCCCGAACCGCTCGCCCGCCAGCTTCTTGCGGGCCCGGGTGAGCCGGGCAGCCATGGTCGGCGTGCTCTGCAGGAACAGGCGCGCGATGTCGTCGGTGCTGATGCCGAGGACCAGCCGGAGGGTGAGGGCAGCCGCCGCCTCTCGTGAGAGCCGGGGGTGGGCGCACAGCACCACCAGCCGCAGCCGTTGGTCGAACAGCTCGTCGCCGGGATCGGCCATCACCCGTTGCGCCTCCTCGGTCAGCTCGGCGTCGACGGCGAGCAGCGGCATCGACCGCGCCAGCACCTGATCGGACCGGAGCCGGTCGAGGACCCGGCGGCGGGCCGCGGTGAGCAGCCAGCCGGCCGGGTTGGCCGGGACGCCGTCGCGGGGCCAGGTGCGGGAGGCCGCCTCGAAGGCATCGGCGAGCCCGTCCTCGGCCAGGTCGAGCCGACGGAAGCGGGCGACGAGCAGGGCCAGCAGTCGGCCCCACTCGTCTCGCAGCGCCCGGTCGAGCGCCTCGCCGACCCCGGTCAGGTCATTCCTCGCCGCTGTGGTCGACCGCGGCCCGCACCTCGACCGGCGCGCTGCCGGGCTCGGCGAGGATGGCGCACACCTCGATCAGGTCATCGACGTCGTCGGACTCCACGACGTAGAACCCGCTGAGCTGCTCGACGGTCTCAGCGTAGGGGCCGTCGGTGACGAGGAGGCTCCCGTCGGCGGCGCGCGCCACCTTCCGTGTGGCACGGGAGTGCGTCAGCTCCTCGCCGCCGGTCACGTTGTGACCACGTGCCGCGAGCGCTTGGCTGAACTCTTCATGCTTGGCGAAGACCGCGGCTTGCTCCTCGGGAGTCGCGTTCTCCCAGCTGGTCTCGTCCCCGGGCAGGAGTACGACGTAGGTGGTCATGCGCCGTCTCCGGTCAGCATCTCCCGCACCTCGATCGCGGACTCGACGCCGGCGAGGATGCCGCAGGTGTCGAGCAGGTCCGCGAGGTCGTCGGACTCGATCAGGTAGAAGCCGGTGAGCTGCTCGACGGCTTCGGCATACGGTCCGTCGGTCACCGCAACGCCGCCGCTCGGGTTGCTCCGGACCTGCTTGGCCTCGCGGGAGTGGGCGAGCTCGGCGCCGCCGACGACCTGGTGGCCACGCTCCTCGAGCGACTTGGAGAACTCGGCGTGCTTCCCGTAGACCTCGCTCTTGTGTTCGGCGCTCGTGGCCTCCCAGACATTCTCGTCGCCGGGCAGGAGTACGACGTACTTGCTCATGATGGAAACCTCTCAGGTGTCGGGCGGTCTGTCATCGGGATGACGCGCGAGAGGCGGGGAAATCGACAACCGCGCTGCGTAGGCGTCCGACAACCTCCTGCGTCTCACATCCTGGATGGCCGTCTCGAATGTCGGGATCGCGATTGGTTCGGGCGCCCTGCCTCCCGGTACTTTGAGACCTGCTCATCCAGAGGGACTGAGGGAACGGCCCTGTGAAGTCCCGGCAACCGCCACGAGCCTCCGCCACCCGGCGCGGTCATGAACCGAATCGGGAAACGGACGTGGAGACGGTGCCAAATCCGACCCGATGCGATGGACGTGCCGGGGCAGATGAGAAGGAGGAACCCGTGAGCACTGTCGTGACCGATCGCTCTGTCGAGCTGACCGAGGCTGCCGGCCCGCGAGAGGGCGCGTTCGGCAACGCCGTCGCGCTCCAGTGTCGCGAGTGCGGCCACCAGGTGGGACTCGGCCCCTTCTACGCGTGCCCGGAATGCTTCGGTCCGCTCGAGGTCGCTTACGAGCTCCCCGCGATCACCCGCGAGGAGATCGAGGCCGGCCCGCGCAACATCTGGCGCTACAAGGCGCTGCTGCCGGTGCCCACCGACATCGAGGACAGCCCCAACATGGAGCCCGGCTTCACCCGGCTGCTCAAGGCCGACAACCTCGGGCGCGAGCTCGGGATCGACAACCTCTGGGTCAAGGACGACTCGACCAACCCGACCAACTCGTTCAAGGACCGGGTCGTGGCGTGCGCGCTGAGCGCTGCGCGCGAGCTCGGCTCCAAGGTCTTCGCGTGCCCCTCGACCGGCAACCTCGCCAACGCGGTCGCTGCCGCGGGCGCCCGGGCCGGCATCAAGACCGTCGTGTTCATCCCGAGCAACCTCGAGCACCCGAAGCAGGTCAACTCGGCGATCTTCACCGAGAACCTCGTGGCCGTCGACGGCAACTACGACGACGTCAACAAGCTCGCGTCCGAGATCGCCGGCGAGGAGGAGGGCTGGGCGTTCGTCAACGTCAACGTCCGTCCCTACTACGCCGAGGGCTCCAAGACGCTCGGCTACGAGATCGCCGAGCAGCTCGGGTGGCGGCTGCCCGACCAGATCGTGATCCCGGTCGCGTCCGGCTCGCAGCTGACCAAGGTCGACAAGGCGTTCCAGGAGCTGATCAAGCTCGGTCTCGTCGAGGACAAGCCCTACCGCGTCTTCGGTGCGCAGGCCGAGGGCTGCGGCCCGGTCGCCACCGCGTTCAAGGCCGACACCGACGCGATCCGCCCGGTGAAGCCCGACACCATCGCCAAGAGCCTCGCGATCGGCAACCCGGCCGACGGCATCTACGTCCTGGACATCGCCCGCCGTACGGACGGGGCCGTCGAGGAGGTCACCGACGACGAGATCCGCGCCGGCATCGTGCTGCTCGCCCGGACCGAGGGCATCTTCACCGAGACGGCCGGCGGTACGACGGTCGCCGTCACCAAGAAGCTCGTCGAGATCGGTGTCCTTGACCCGACGAAGGAGACTGTGGTCATCAACACCGGCCACGGGCTCAAGACGCTCGACGCGGTGTCGGGCCAGGTCAGTGCGGCGGCCACCATCGCGCCGTCGTACTCCGCCTTCAAGGCCACCGGCATCTGATCGAGCGAAACGAACGAGAGAGAGAAGCAGCGAATGAGCGTCAGCGTCCGGATCCCGACGATCCTTCGCACCTACACCGGCGGCGAGTCAGAGGTGAGCGCCGAGGGCGCCAACGTCGCCGAGGTCCTCGAGGACCTCGACGCGAAGTTCGCCGGTATCAAGGGCCGGATCCTCGACGAGGACGGCAAGCTCCGCCGCTTCGTGAACGTGTACGTCGGCAACGACGACGTCCGCTTTCAGGACGACCTCGCCACCCCGACGCCCGACGGCACCGAGATCTCGGTGATCCCCGCCGTCGCCGGAGGCTGCTGAAGCCATGGCCGGCTCCCGCTCCGTCCCTGCGCTGGTCGTCGGCGGGGTGCTGGGCTGGGCGTCGGCGCACGCCGCTCGCCGGTTAGACGGCAGGACTGGAGTGGTCGCCGCGGGCCTCGGCCTGGTCGGCGCCGCGGTGATCTACCCGGCGGCCCGCCGCGATCTCGGCGCCGGTCTCGGGGTCGAGGCCGGCGTACTGCTCGCGACGGCGGCGCTGACCGCTGCCGCCGTCCGCGTCGACAGCGCGACGGGACGGCGGCTGGTGGCCGCCGGCTGGGCGTCCCACGCGCTCTTCGACTTCGCTCAGGGGCCGAGCAGCGATTCGCGACTGCCGTCCTGGTACGCCCCGCTCTGTGCCGGGTACGACGTGGCCTACGCCGCCCGCCTCGCGACCTGAGGGGCGGCAGTGACCGACCACCACTACGAGCTCGGGCTGAGCTGGCAGGGCAACCGCGGCACCGGGACGAGCGGCTACCGCGACTACAGCCGCGACTGCGTCCTGACCGCAGCCGGCAAGCCCGACCTGCTCGGCTCTGCCGATCCCACCTTCCGCGGGGACCCCACGCGCTGGAACCCCGAGGAGCTCCTGCTCGCGGCCCTGTCCCAGTGCCACCTGCTGTCCTACCTGCACTCCGCGGTCACCCACGGCATCGTCGTCACCGCCTACGCCGACGCACCCGTCGGCAGGATGAGCCAGGTCGGCCGGGGCGGGCGTTTCACGTCGGTGGTCCTGCGACCGCGGGTCACGATCACCGACCACGCCCGGGCCGAGCTCGCCCTGGCGATCCACCGCGAGGCCAGCGACAACTGCTTCATCGCGGCCTCCGTGAACTTCCCGGTCACCCACGAGCCGGAGATCCTGGTCGCGCCCTGACACCGCCCCGCTCCCGCGGCGCCACCGTCGATTCAGGTTGGTCTGATTGACAGGGCCCGTGATCCGCAAGCGCACAGCAGCAGGAACCGCCGTCGTCCTCGCCCACCGTTCAGATCGACCGGCTGCCGGCGTCGTGCCGCCCCGATGTCGCGGTCGTCGTCGTCGGCACCTGCCCCGACTCGGAGCCTCGCGCGAGGTGCCGCAGCCGTTGCGCTCGCTCGGCTCCCGGATGTCGCGGCAGCTGGCCTTCGCGCAGCGGGCGGCAGCGGTGCGGTCCGGTGCGCACGTGGTCGCGCTCGCCGCCGTGGTCGGCCCGTTCTTCATCACCAACCCCGACGAGATGTTCAGCCTCGACAAGTTCCACCCCAGCTCGCTGGGCTATCGCCGTACGGCGAAGGCGATGCTGCCGGCCGTACTGTCCGCGCTCGGCCCGAATCGAGGGTTGCCGCGCAACTAATCGGGGACCGCGGGCGTTATCTTGACAAGTCCTCGAGAAAGGCCCGTGCCATGTGGTGGTTGCTCTTCGTCGCAGGCTTCATCGCGTTCCTCGTCTTCTGCGTGCTGTTCATGGAGTTCCGGATGACGACCAACAAGCGGCACGACCGCACGACCGACGCGTCCACGAACCACCAGATCCTGCACCAGCAGTCCGACTCGCTCCGCAACCAGTCCGGCTTCATCTGAGCCGCTGCCCGTAGGCTCCCGCGAGTGCCCTCGGTCTTCCTCGTCACGTTCAACCTGATGCCCGAGGGCGAGCCCGGCGGTGCGGTTCTCGTCCCGGCTCTCGCCGAGCGCGCGATCGACGCGCGCTGGGTGTGCTGGGACGACCCATCCGTGGACTGGTCCGCGGCCGACCTGGTGGCGGTGCGCGCGACGTGGGACTACCACCGCCGGCTCCCGGCCTTCCTCGCCTGGGCGCATGAGGTCGAGGCGGTGACGCCGGTACTCAACGGCGCCGAGGTCTTCGCCTGGAACGCCGACAAGGCCTACCTGGCGGAGCTCGCCGAGGTAATGCCGGTCGTGCCGACGGTCGTCATCGACGACGCTTCGCTGATCAGCGGCCTGACGGCCGCCTTCGACCGCTGGGGGACCGTGGTGATCAAGCCCTGCGTCGGCGCGGGTGGTCGCGGAGTGGTGGTCGTCGACGGTCTCGACGACTGGCGTCTGTTCGACCTGGCACCCGGACCGTGGGTCGTGCAGCCGCTCGTCGCGTCGGTGCGCACCAGCGGGGAGACATCGATCTACGTCCTCGACGGCCGCGCCATCGCCCAGGTCGACAAGTCGGTCGCCGACAGTGCCGACGACGAGGTCCGCGTACACGAGATGTACGGCGGCAGCAGCCGGCCGGTCCCGCTCGATCCGGGTCGGGCCGAGGTCGCCGAGCACGCCGTACGGACGGTCGCGGAGCGACTGGGCGCCGACCTGTCGTATGCCCGCGTCGACCTGATGGAGTGGGACGGCGCCTGGGTGGTGAGCGAGCTCGAGCTGATCGAGCCCGGGCTCTACCTCGACGTCGCTCCCGACATCGCTCAGCCCTTCGCCGACCTCGTCGCCGACCGCCTCGGCCGCTAGCGCTGCTCGCCGCGGGGCTCGCCGCGGGTGAGGTCGTCCTGCTGCTCGAGGTCGACCTCGACCCGGGGGTCATCCTTGTCGGCGAAGTAGTCGGCCGGCTCGGTCCGGTCGCGGCCGTTGGACACGCTGAGCGCGTTGAGCACGACAGTCAGGACCGCCGCGACGATGATGTTGATGGAGAACGCGGTCAACGCGATGTAGCCCATCTCGCCGATCGAAGGGATCTCCGCGAGGCTGCCGCCGAAGTGCTTGCCCGTGACCGGGTTGATG
This sequence comes from uncultured Actinomycetota bacterium, assembly GCA_963795115.1. Taxonomy (GTDB): domain Bacteria; phylum Actinomycetota; class Actinomycetes; order Propionibacteriales; family Nocardioidaceae; genus Nocardioides. The sequence continues at coordinate 689,672 of CAWCGH010000003.1, read as the reverse complement.
ACCTGGTAGGCCTCGACCGTGCCGTAGATCATGCCGGCACCCCAGCCCACCAGCAGCCCCGTTCGGTGGAACCAGCGGGTGAAGAGGCTGAACACGATCGCCGGGAAGGTCTGCAGGATCCAGACCCCGCCGAGCAGCTGGAAGTTGATCGCGTTCTGCTTGTCGAGCGTGAGCACGAAGACGAGCGCGAACGCCTTGACCACCAGCGACATGATCTTGGAGACCTTGGCCTCCTGAGCGGGCGTGGCGTCCTTCTTGATCCATTCCTTGTAGATGTTGCGCGTGAAGGTGTTGGCCGCCGCGATCGACATGATCGCGGCCGGTACCAGCGCTCCGATCGCCACGGCCGCGAACGCGACGCCCGCGAACCACGACGGGAACTGGTCCTCGAACAGCTGCGGGATCACCAGCTGCGGGTTGGGCTCGCCGTCGGCGCCGATCGGCTGGGTGCCGGCGGCGATCGCGACCCAGCCGAGGAGGGCGAGCAGCCCGAGCACGAATGAGTACGCCGGCAGGATGGCCGCGTTCCGCCGCACGGTGTTGCGGCTGTCCGAGGACAGGCTCGCGGTGACGGAGTGCGGATACATGAACAGCGCCATCGCCGATCCGAGGGCGAGCGTCGCGTAGGCCCAGAACTGCCCGTCGACCGGGATGAACGACCCGGTGGGCGCGTCGGTCGCCGGGTTCGTCGTCGCCATCTTCTCCTCGGCGGCGCCGAAGATGGCGTCCCACCCGCCGACCTGCGACGGCAGGTAGATCACGGCGACGATCACGACCACGTAGATCAGGATGTCCTTGACGAACGCGATCAACGCCGGTGCTCGGAGCCCGGAGGAGTACGTGTAGGCCGCGAGCACGCCGAAGGCGATCAGCAGCGGCAGGTCCCGCACGATCAGGTTGTCGTTGCCGCCGAAGCCGGCGACCTCGAGGACCGCCTGGATGCCGACCAGTTGCAGTGCGATGTAGGGCATCGTGGCCACGAAGCCGGTCAGGGCGACGGCAAGTGAGAGGTTGCGGTCGTCGTACCGGCCGCGGACGAAGTCCGCCGGCGTGACGTAGCCGTGCCGGTGGCTCACCGACCACAGCCGCGCCATGAAGATGAAGATGATCGGGTAGAGCACGATCGTGTAAGGAACGGCGAAGAAGCCGGCCACCGCGCCGAGGGAGAACATCGCGGCGGGCACGGCGACGAACGTGTACGCCGTGTAGAGGTCGCCGCCGAGAAGGAACCAGGTCACCCAGGTGCCGAACTTCCGCCCGCCCAGGCCCCACTCGTCGAGGCTGTCGAGGTTTTCTGCACGCCGGAACCGGCTTGCCATGAAGCCGAGCACCGTGACCAGCGCGAACAGCACGATCAGCACCGACATCGCGACCCAGTTGACGTCGTTGGTGGCCGCCAGCGGCAGCGGCGCGCTCATCGCCGTACTCATCGCCTGGCCGCCAGGGTGAGCTTGTACGCCGCCCAGGTCGCCGCCGAGGTCAGGAAGACCCACACGAACTGGTACCAGAAGAAGAACGGGAAGTCCCAGAGCTCGGGACCGTCCTTCGCATAGCTCGGCACCCACATCAGTGCTACGACCGGGATCGCCAGCAGTACACCGGCGAGAGCCATCTTCCTCTTGTCCGTCCGCGGGACACCGGCGTCAGAGCGCGCCGGATCCCGGCCTTCCGTGCCCGAGATCATGCGATCGAACCTACCTGCGACCCTGCCTGCGTCAACCCCCCAAAAGTGTGGCGCCCCGTGGGGCGGCAGGGCACCTCTTGGTCGCGTGGCCGATCGGGACGCGGGCGTTCTGGAACGTCGCCGAGATCGTCGACTCACCGGGTTCCTTCGTTGGCGGTCCGAGCGTCGCGGACCTGACCCGGTGCCCGGACACGTCACACTGAGCCCATGCACTGGGCGCGGCCGTTCCACCTCCTGACCTTCGTCGTGGCCCTGGCCGCGCTGGTCCTGCAGCTCGTGCTCGTGGCGGACGGCCACGCCGTACTCGACGAGTCCTCCCGCCCGGACGCCGCCACTCGGGTCCTGCGCTACTGCTCCTACCTGACCATCTGGAGCAATGCGCTGGTGGCATGGTCGGCGGGCACGCTGGCATTCGGGCGCGACCGCGACAGCCGGATCTGGCGGGCGCTGCGCCTGGACGCGATCGTGATCTGCTTCGGCGGCGGCGTGGTGCACTTCTTCTTCCTGCGGCCGCTGCTCGACCTGCACGGTGTTGACCTGCTCGCCGACAAGCTGCTGCACCTGGTGGTGCCGCTGCTGGCCGTGGTCGGCTGGGTCGCGTTCGGTCCGCGGGAGCGGGCGAGCCTGGCGGACCTGGTGCCGTTCCTGGTCGTGCCGGTCGGGTGGCTGGGCTACACGCTGCTGAGGGGCGCGTTCGTCGACTGGTATCCCTACCCGTTCATCGACGTCACCGAGCATGGGTACGGCGTCGTGCTGCTCAACGCGCTCGGGATCTCGGCCTTCCTCGTGGCCCTGGCACTCCTCGCGTTCGGCGTCGACCGCGCGTTGACCGAGAATTCGAGGATCTCCGACGACCAGCCCGCGCTGTAACACGCTGTTCGAGTCTCTGGGAGGCCGTCCGCGGCTGTAACACGCCGTACGCCACTCTGAGAGGCCGTCCGTTGCTGTAACACGCCGTTCGCCGATCTTGACGATGGTTGACGTTCCTGGGAGCCCGTTGCATCGGGGCCGAAGCAACGCGAACGTCCTCCCAGATCGGCGAACAGCGTGTTGCAGCACCCGGCGTCCTGCTAGTACGGCGAACAGCGTGTTGCAGCACCCGGCGTCCTGCCTGTACGGCGAACAGCGTGTTACAGCGCGAAGCGAGGACCGCCCAACCACCACCCCGCTTCTTGCACTCGCAGGGGTCGAGTGCTAAACATGAGGCTGGCACTCTCGTCACGAGAGTGACAACTCTGAACAACCACGAACCCCGGTCCGGGGAGTCGAGGTCAGCAGCGACGGCGGGAAGGGTCCGCCGGTTCGGACTGGCCGTCCGTCGCGGGCGACGATCCGGATCATCACGACTCGAATGCGAAGGATCGCAGGAGTTATGCCGAAGCTGATTGCTTTCAACGAGGAGGCCCGGCGCGGTCTCGAGCGAGGAATGAACACCCTCGCCGACGCCGTCAAGGTCACCCTCGGTCCCAAGGGCCGCAACGTCGTCCTGGAGAAGAAGTGGGGCGCCCCCACGATCACCAACGACGGCGTCTCCATCGCCAAGGAGATCGAGCTCGAGGACCCCTACGAGAAGATTGGCGCCGAGCTGGTCAAGGAGGTCGCGAAGAAGACCGACGACGTCGCCGGCGACGGTACGACGACGGCGACCGTCCTTGCCCAGGCGATGGTCCGCGAGGGTCTGCGCAACGTGGCCGCGGGTGCCAACCCGATGGGCCTGAAGCGCGGCATCGAGGCTGCCGTCGAGGCCGTCTCCGAGCAGCTGCTCGGTATGGCCAAGGAGATCGAGACCAAGGAGCAGATCGCCTCCACCGCGTCCATCTCCGCTGCTGACACCACGGTCGGCGAGATCATCGCCGAGGCGATGGACAAGGTCGGCAAGGAGGGCGTGATCACGGTCGAGGAGTCCAACACCTTCGGCCTCGACCTCGAGCTCACCGAGGGCATGCGCTTCGACAAGGGCTACATCTCGGCCTACTTCGTCACCGACCCGGAGCGGATGGAGACGGTGCTCGAGGACCCCTACGTCCTCATCGCCAACTCCAAGGTCAGCAGCGTCAAGGACCTGCTGCCGCTGCTCGAGAAGGTCATGCAGTCGGGCAAGCCGCTCGTCATCATCGCCGAGGACGTCGACGGCGAAGCTCTCTCCACCCTGGTCGTCAACAAGATCCGTGGCACCTTCAAGTCCGTCGCCGTCAAGGCCCCGGGCTTCGGTGACCGCCGCAAGGCCATGCTGCAGGACATCGCGATCCTGACCGGCGGCCAGGTCATCTCGGAGGAGGTCGGCCTCAAGCTGGAGTCGGCCGGTATCGAGCTGCTCGGTCAGGCCCGCAAGGTCGTCATCACCAAGGACGAGACCACCATCGTCGAGGGTGCCGGCGACACGGCCCAGATCGAGGGTCGGGTCAACCAGATCCGCGCCGAGATCGAGAAGTCGGACTCCGACTACGACCGCGAGAAGCTCCAGGAGCGCCTCGCCAAGCTGGCCGGCGGCGTGGCCGTCATCAAGGTCGGCGCGGCCACCGAGGTCGAGCTCAAGGAGCGTAAGCACCGCATCGAGGACGCCGTTCGCAACGCGAAGGCCGCTGTCGAGGAGGGCATCGTCGCCGGAGGTGGCGTGGCGCTCGTCCAGGCCGGCCTGGGTGCGTTCGCCAAGCTCGAGCTCGAGGGCGACGAGGCCACCGGTGCCAACATCGTCAAGGTCGCCATCGAGGCCCCGCTCAAGCAGATCGCGATCAACGCCGGTCTCGAGGGTGGCGTCGTCGCGGAGAAGGTGCGCGGTCTCGAGCCCGGATTCGGTCTCAACGCCGCCACCGGCGAGTACGTCGACATGATCGCCGTCGGCATCATCGACCCCGCCAAGGTGACCCGGTCCGCGCTGCAGAACGCCGCGTCCATCGCGGCGCTGTTCCTCACCACCGAGGCCGTCGTGGCCGACAAGCCGGAGAAGGCGCCCGCCATGGGCGGCGACCCGTCCGGTGGCATGGGCGGCATGGACTTCTAGTCCCGCCTGATTCACCAGCTTCACCATCAGGGCCCCTGCTTCGGCAGGGGCCCTGATGCATTTCTTCCTGACGCGGCCGAAAGGGACCGGTTGCTGCCGGACAGGGTGAGAGTGTGGAGACCGTGTCTGAGGCCGAACGGGAGATCCGCTTCACCCGATTGGCGCACGAGGTGGGCGAACCCCTGCGGCGCTACGTCGTACGACGAGCGCCGGTGTCGATCGTCGACGACGTTCTGGCCGACACTTTTGTGGTGCTCTGGCGCCGGCTGGACGACGTGCCCGACGACGACCCTCTGCCCTGGGCCTATGCCGTTGCCCGGCGCTGCCTCGCCAACGCCCAGCGGGGCGCCCGCCGCCAGCTCAGCCTGGTCGAGCGGATCGGCCGCCTCGACCCGCCACTCCCGCGGCCGGACGCCGAGGACCATCCCGAGCTGCTCGTCGCACTCGAGAAGCTGCCGGCTCTCGACCGCGAGCTGATCACCCTCTGGGCCTGGGAGGAGCTCGCACCGCGCGAGATCGCGACCGTCACCGGGCTGACCGCCAACGCGGTGAGCATCCGGCTGCACCGGGCGAAGAAGCGACTGGCGGCGGAGCTCGGCCGAAAGATCACCGGCGGGGCCGGACAGGAACCAGGCGAAGGGAGGAGGCGGTGATGGACGAGAACGAGCTGGAGGCCCGGATGCGGGCGGTAGACCCGGCGCGCGGTCCGGCACCCGCCGACTCGTGGATCGACGACCTGGCGGAGGCCACGATGGACACGGAGACGAGCGCACGGACCGAGCAGCCGCGCGGGCGGCAGGCGTGGGTGATGGTGGCCGCTGCGGCTTCGGTCCTGGCCGTTGTCGGCGGCGGTGCCTTCGCGCTGACGCGCGGTGATGACGGCGACAACGCGCGCAGCAACAACCTGGAGGCGAAGCAGCACAAGGAGCTGGCCCTCACTCTTGCTCCCTTCGACTCGATGCAGATGTGCATCGCGTTCTCACCGGAGGTGCTGGCGCCGATGGAGGTCGCGTTCTCGGGCGAGGCCTACGAGGTCGACGGCGACACCGTGCGGCTGGCTCCGGACCACTGGTACCGCGGCGGCGACGGTGCCAACGACATCGTGCTGACCGCGGGCAGGCCCGAGGTCCTGCTCGAGGGGGGCATCGCGTTCGAGGAGGGTGAGCGCTACCTGGTGAGTGCCGTCGACGGCGAGGTCGCGACCTGCGGGCTCAGCGCGCCGTACTCGGAGGAGATGGCGGCGGCGTACGACGAAGCGTTCGGCGACTGACACTTCGCCGGCCCACCCCTGTCACGTCGCGGGCCGGGCGCGTCACCAGTGGTACTGCGAGTAGTCGCGGTCCCGGTTGCGCTCCTCGTAGTCCTGCTCCTCCTCGACGGCGTCGTCGTTGCGCTCCTCGAGCCGCTCCTCCCTCCGCTCCTGCTCGCGCTGCTCGCGACGCTCCTCGGGAGTCCGCTCCTCGTCGTCCTGCTGTTGTTGTTGTTGCTCGTCCTGCTGTTGTTGCTGCTGCTGTTGCTGGAGCTTGTCGCGCAGCCGCCGGTCGACGGTCGCGGCATCCTCGGTCTGGTCCTTGCCTCGACCGGAGTCGGTCGGGCACCCGCCCTCGGCCAGCGCGTCGATGCCGGCCTGCCACCACGCGGTCGCCTCGTCGGCGTCGCCGTTCTCGAGCGCGGCGTCGCCCAGAGTCTCGTGAGCGAGTGCCATGTTGATGCGGACCGTGCACTCCTCCTCAGGCGGCACGTCCTCCAGCGCGACGAGGTAGCGGTCGAGGGCACCCTCGAGGTCGACGTCGGCGTGACGCGCAGCCCCCTCGTCGAAGGCGGTGATCCACGACTCGAACCAGTTGACCGAGTCGTTCGCCGAGAACTCGTCGGCAGCGCTCACGTAGTCGGCGTCGTCGAACTGGCCGCGGCCGTCGCGGTCATGGGAGAGCATCGCGACCACCTTCACGGCGAACAGCAGCGCGACCAGCGTCGGCACGACGCCGGCCAGGACGAGGATCATGCGGAGCCTGGTGCGGGTCACGTCGCCTCCTTCCGAGCCGGGGCGAGTGCGTTGTGAGAGGTCCAGAGGGCGCGCCACCACGACCGCAGCTCGAACAGCACGAGCCCGAGCAGGATCAGTCCGAAAAGCCAGGTCAGGTCGTGCTTGGCGGGCGCCTCGGCCCCCTCGTCCAGGGCGTACGACGACTCGAAGTCGGCGGCCAACGCCCGCATCCCGCCAGGCTCGGTGCGGTGGTCGTAGTCGATGCCGAGCTCGGTGGCGATCGCCCGGAGGTTGGCCTCGTCGATCCGCGAGATCGCGTCCTCGCCGCGGTCCTGGTCGTAGACGTAGCCGTCCTCGATCGACAGGTTGTCCGCCTCGGGCATCTTGGCACCGTCCTCGGTGCCGTAGCCGAGCACGATCCCGCCGTCGACCAGGTCCTCGAGCTCGTCGAAGGACGCCTGCTCGCCGTCGGCGGTGTTCTCACCGTCGCCGACGTAGACCACCATCCGGCGCCGGTCGGGATGCTGCTCATCGGCGCGCTCGAGGATCTCCCGCATCGCTTCCAGGGGGCGGTCCGCGAGGGAGCCGCTCCCATCGAAGGGGCCTTCCAGCCGCAGCGTCTCGATTGCCGTCCCGAACGTCGTCGCATCGCTGGTGAACGGCAGCTCGAGCTCCACCTCGCTGCCGTAGGTCAGCAGTGCGAACCGCGCGCCGGGGAGTGCGTCGGCGAGGTCGGCCACGTCGCGCTGCGCGCCGTAGATCCGCGGGCCGTCCTGGTAGTCGAGCGCGGCCATGGAGCGGGTGCGGTCGACGACGACCAGCACCTCGATATCGGACACCTGGGTCGGCGAGGCCCGGGTGCCGAACCCGGGCTGCAGCAGCACCAGCACCAGGGCGACGATGATGCCGACCCGGCGGGCGAGGACGAGCGCGGTGCTCATCGGGTCCGCCTCCGTCCACCCAGGGCGATCAGTGCCTGCACCGCCCACACGAGCACGAGCAGGCCGACCCCGATCCCGGCGAGGACCTGACCGGTGCGCGGCTCGTCGAGGGTCTGGACCAGCGGCGGCCGCTCGATCTTGGCCGCCTCGAGCTCGTTGATCTCCTCGACCACCTCCTCGGCCGAACCACCGGTGCCGAGCTGGGCGAAGGTCCCGCCGGTCTCGGAGGCGGCGGCCTGCAGCCCGTCGATGTCGCCTTCCTTGTCGGGCTCACCTGGGTTGGCGATCACGTGGACGACGACGCGGTCCTCGGCGGCGTACGCCGCGGCTTCCGCGAGGTTGTAGACGCTGCGCCCGCGCTGCTCGCCGTCGGTCGCGAACACCAGGGCTCGGCCGCGGTCCTCGTCGAGCCGGTCGAACCGCTGGACGCACGACACCAGGCCGTCGGCGATGAGGGAGGACTGGTACTGACGTTCCTCGCTCCACGTGCCGGCTGTGAAGTCCTCGAACGCCTCGCTCGGGTAGATCTCGCTCCAGCCCGCGAACGCCTCTTCGGCCTCGTCGAGTCGGTCGAGGACGAACTCGTAGTCGTCGGTGAGCGGGAACTTGGTGATGGCGGCGTTGTTCCAGACCGTCAGTCCGATCCGCTCACCCCGGAGGCCTTCGACGATGTTACGGAACTCCTGGATGACGTCGATGTTCCAGGGCGCGGTCGATCCCGAGGCGTCGAGACAGAGCATGATGTCGCGCGCCGACTCGTCGCGGTCCATCACCTGGGTCTCCTGCACGCGGCCGCCGAGCACGATCCCGCCGACGCAGGCCACGAGGGCGGCGACCGAGCCGAAGCCGCCGAGCAGCCGCTGGCGCTGCACGAGCGTGCGGTAGCGGGGGAGGGTGCGCAGCCGCGCGGCGTGGGCGACGTACGACGCCCCCGACGGATGCCGCTGCCACCAGATCCGGACCCAGGCCGCCAGCAGCACGACCAGGAGGAGGACCAGCAGCAGCACCAGCCACGGCCATTTCAGGTTGGTGTCGATCGTTGTCCAGCTCAGCTCCACGACAGCACCAGCTGACGTGCCTGGGCGACCGCGTCGTCGAACCGCTCGCGTGCCTGTCCGACCTCGTCCGGCGCGAACTCCGGGGGATACATGAGCTCGATCGCCTCGGTGAGCGCCCGGGGTGCCTGCCGGCGGAAGTCGGCCAGGGTCATGGTCGGTGCCGGGATCGTGCTCACCGCGCCGACGTAGGACCGGACCGTCTCGCTCAGCTGCTGGTGGCCGTCCCGGGCCGGCACCTCACCTGCCCGCACGGAGTTCTCGATCCTCGCGATCCGGTCCAGGTGCTGCTGGCGCACGGTCGGCACGTCGAGCCGGGCCCAGGAGACGGCGCCGGACGGGGTGCGGTCGCGGGTGAACCAGACGACCGCGAGGTAGTAGATCGCGACGAGGCAGAGGCCGAGCAGCGCGAACCACAGCCAGCGGTCGCCGTACGCCACCGGGCCGTTGAACTCGTCCTGCAGCCCAACGCGATCGGCCCAATTCCAGCTAGCGGCGGCGAGCATGGCGGTGCCTCTCCAAGACGCGGAAGACGGCGGCGATGGCGGACTCGGTGTCGCGGACCCGCTCGTGCACCACTCCGAGCTGGTCGAGCCGGCGTCGCAGCTGGGACTCCTCGCCGGCCACGAGGGCGGCGTACTCCTCCTGGAGCTGGGCATCGCCGCGAAGCCACGCCGGCACCTCCGCGCCGGCGTCGACATCGACCAGCCGGCGCGGTGCGCCGACGGTGATCGTCGGGTCAAGGTCACCGATCGTCAGGAACAGCACCTCGTGCTGGGCGGTGAGCCGGCGCAACGAATCTGCGAGCTCGTCCGAGACGTGGGTCTCGTCGGAGACGACGACCAGGATGGCGCGCCGCCGGATCGCGCGGGCGACGTAGTCGAGGACCGCCGTCAGGTCGCTGGGCGGCGCCGTGGGCGTGATCGCGTCGTGAACCAGGCCGAGCAGCCGCTCGAGGTAGAGCTCGCCGTTGTCGGGTGGGCGCACGTGCTGGCGTCGGGCGTCGCCGTGGACGAGGGAGACCAGGTCGCCGTGCCGGACGGCGAGATAGCCCATGACGCCGGTGACGAAGACCGCCAGGTCGCGCTTCGACCCCTGGGAGTCGTTCATCGCGGCCATGCTGCGTCCGGTCGAGACCGCGAGCACCACCGTGTGCTTGCGCTCGGCCACGTAGCGCCGGACCAGCAGCATCCGGGTCCGGGCTGACGCCTTCCAGTCGATGTCCTTCACGTCGTCGCCGCGGACGTACTCGCGGAGGTCGTTGAAGTCGATGCCGCGGCCGACCTGGATGGCGGCGTACTCACCCTCGAGCAACCCGCGCACCTTGCGGTGTGCGTGGATCGAGAGACGGGCCTTGACCCGGGCCAGATGGGACACCGTGTGCCGTCCTCCTCTAGGCCCCGGTCACGGCGTCGGTACGGCGCGGAACACTGCGTCGATGATGCTCTCGGGCTGCACCCGGTCGGCCAGCGCCTCGAAGGTGAGGTGGATCCGATGACGGAGCACGGCGTGCCGCAGCTCCCGGACATCCTCCGGGATGACGTAGTGGCGGCCCTGGACGACGGCCATCGCGCGGGCGGCCTGGAAGAAGGCGATGCTGCCGCGCGGGCTGGCGCCGATCTCGACGTAGGTGCCGAGCTCGGGCCCGAGCAGCTGCCCGACGTGCCGGGTCGCCCGGACGAGGGCGACGACGTAACGCCGGATCGCCGGATCGACATAGACCCGCCGAACCATCGCCTGCACGTCGATGACGTCGTTGATCGTGGCGACCGGCTCGACCTTCGTGGCGTGCTGACCGAGCGTGCCTTCGTCGATCCGGTCGAGCACCATCAGCTCGTCGGTCTCTTCGGGGTAGTCGACGATCTCCTTGAGCAGGAACCGGTCCATCTGCGCATGAGGGAGGACGTAGGTGCCCTCCTCCTCGATCGGGTTCTGGGTGGCGAGCACCATGAACGGGCTCGGCAGCGGGTGGATGGTGCCGGCGATCGAGGTCTGCCGCTCCTGCATCGCCTCGAGCAGCGCGGACTGGGTCTTGGCGCTGGCCCGGTTGATCTCGTCGAGCAGCACGAAGTGGGCGTGCACCGGGCCGAGCTGCGTCTCGAACTCGTGCCGCCGCGGGTCGTAGACCTGGGTGCCGATGATGTCGCTCGGCAGCAGGTCGGGGGTGCACTGGATCCGCGAGAACTCGGCGTTGACGGCCTGCGCGAGCGTCGCTGACGCGAGCGTCTTCGCAAGGCCGGGCACGCTCTCGAGGAGCACGTGCCCCTCGGAGAGCAAGGTGACCAGCAGCGCTGTCCGGATCCGTTCCTGGCCGACGACCCGGCTCGACCACGCCGTGGAGATCCGGTCGATGGCGTCGCTCGCACCGGCGACGTCGGCAGCGGTGAGCGGCGTGGTCGGTTGGGCGGTCCGGGTAGTAGTCATCGGCGGCAAACCTACCCGTCAGTCCCGAGACGCAAGCCTCGAGCGGAGCTCCTGGTCGCGCCGCAGCCGGGCCAGGTCGCGGTCGCGCCGTTCGGCGATCACCGCCCCGAGCACGACCTCCGGCGGTGCACCGCTGGGCGGCGCCGGAGCGACGTACCGCCGCACCTCGGTGAGCAGGTCGGCGCCGACGCGTTGCTGCGAGTGCGGGTCCAGCGCAGGCAGCCGCCCGAGGAACTGGCGGACGGCGAGCGCCAGGCCGGTGGGGAGGCTCGCCAGGTCCGCGGTGCGGGCCCAGGTGGCCAGCTCCGGCGGCATCGGCGGGGGGAGCGGCAGCCGCAGGGTGACCCGGTCGCGGATCACGAACGTACCGGCGGCGTAGTCGCCCAGCCTCTTGCCGCGGCGGCTGACGAGCATCGAGAAGAACGCCGGGATGCAGGAGAACGCATAGATCTCGACGAATCCGATCAGGGCCCGCACCAGCGCGTGGTGGAACGTGATCGGACCGGCATCGTCGCGGACGGTGCGCAGGCCCAGCGCGAGCTTGCCGAGCGAGCGGCCTCGCGTCAGCGTCTCGAGGACCGTGGGGTAGACGGCGAAGGTGACGATGATCGCCGCGATCGACGCCACGTCGACCAGCGCCTGGGATGCGTTGATCGTGGCGAGCAGGAAGACCAGCAGGCTCACCACGAACAGCACGATGGTCACGGTCAGGTCGATCAGGCCGGACGCGATCCGCAGGCCCAGGCTCGCCGGGGGCAGGTCCAAGGCGACACCCTCGCCGGTGACGAGGTCGTCGGTGGTGATCGTGGCGAACTCGGCCGCAGGCTGCGTCGACATCGCCGCCAGCGTACGGGGGCACGCCGTACGCTTGCGGCCGTGCCGCGCATCGACCTCGACGCCTACGTCGTCGCGCACTCGCACGAATGGGCGCGGCTCGACCAGCTGGTGCGCAGCCGGCACCTCACCGGACAGGAGAGCGACGAGCTCGTCGACCGCTACCAGCAGGTCGCCACCCACCTCTCCGTGATCCGCACGTCGGCGCCGGACGCGGAGGTCGTCGCCTACCTCTCCGCGCTGCTGGGCCGGACGCGGATCTCGATGCTCGGCGCGCGCGTGCTCAGCTGGCGCGCCGTCGGGCTGTTCTTCAGCGAGCAGTTCCCGGCCGCGCTCTACCGGATGCGCTGGTGGTGGCTGGGGTGCATGGCCGGCAACATCCTCGTCACGGCGGTGCTCATGTGGTGGCTGGTCGACCACCCGGAGGTCGAGCAGTCCCTGCTGTCCGGTCAGGAGGTCGACGATCTCGTCAACAACGACTTCGAGAGCTACTACAGCGAGAACGCGGCCAGCGCCTTTGCGACCCGGGTCTGGATCAACAACGCATGGGTGAGCGCGCTCTGCATCGCGCTGGGGATCCTCGGACTGCCCGTCGTCTACCTGCTCTTCCAGAACGTGCTCAACGTCGCCGTGATCGGCTCGATCATGACCCGGCACGACCGCGCAGACCTGTTCTGGGGGCTGATCCTCCCGCACGGCCTGCTCGAGCTGACTGCCGTTTTCGTCGCCGGCGGAGTCGGGCTGCGGCTGTTCTGGTCGTGGGTCGAGCCGCGAGGCCTGAGTCGGGCCAACGCCCTCGCCCAGGCCGGCCGCACCGCGATCACCTGCGCGCTCGGCCTGGTCGTCGTACTCCTCGTCAGCGGCATCATCGAGGCCTTCGTGACACCGTCGCCCCTGCCGACCTGGGGACGGATCGCCATCGGCATCCTCGCCGAGATCGCATTCTTCCTCTATGTGTTCGTCATCGGCCGCCAGGCCAGCCATCGCGGGCACACCGGCGACATCAGCGCCGCCCTGCTCGAGGACCGGGTGGCCACCCAGGACTAGTGCCTGTGCCCGGGTGCGGGCAGCGGTGGGTTGCGACCGAAAGGCAGCGACGAGGGAGACGCGTGTCGCGCGAGGCCGCTGGTCGGCCTGCGGTCGCAGAAGCGCCACTTCCGGGCTGGAAAGGGCGCTTCTGACACCAATGGTGTGATCTTGCGTCACCAGGTGACTCAAGAACGCACGCCAATCCCTGAAGCAGCCCGCGGCCTGCAGGCAGCTCAGAGCAGCCCCTGCGCCTTCAACGCCAAGTAGTGGTCGGCGAGGGCGGGCGGCAGTCGCTCGGCGTCAGCGTCGACGACGTGCACGCCGAGCCGGTTGAGCACCTCGGAGGTCCACTCGCGCCGGCGCAGCTCCTGCTCGGCCGCCGCGGCGTCGTAGACCTCGTCGACGGTGTTGCGCTCGTCGGCGAGCCGGTTGAGCTCGGGATCCCGGACCGACGCGAGGACGACGCGGTGGTGGCGGGTGAGCGCCGGCAAGACCGGCAGCAGGCCCTGCTGGACCGCGGACGGCTCCACCGGAGTGAGGAGTACGACGAGCGCCCGCTGCTTTCCGAAACCCTGGACCGCGCCGGCCAGCGTGTCCCAGTCGGCCTCGGCGATCACCGGCTCGAGGTCCGCCATCGACTCCTGCAGCCGCAGGGCGACGTCGCGGGCTCCGGCGGCGCGCAGCCGTGCCCGCACCCGGCGGTCGCCGGCCACGAAGTCGACCCGGTCGCCGGCGCGGGACGCGAGGGCGGCGAGCAGCAGGGCGGCGTCCATCGCGGCGTCGAGGCGCGGCACGCCGTCGACGCCACCGACCCGTGCGGCGGCGGTGCGCGACGTGTCGAGCACGAGCACGACCCGTCGGTCGCGTTCGGGCTGCCACGTGCGCACGACGACGTGCGGCGTGCGAGCCGACGCGCGCCAGTCGATGGAGCGGACGTCGTCGCCGCGGACGTACTCACGGAGCGAGTCGAACTCGGTGCCGGCCCCTCGGATCCGCACCGCCGCCCGTCCGTCCAGCTCGCGGAGCTGCGCCAGGCGGGACGGCAGGTGCTTGCGCGACTCGAACGGCGGAAGCGAGCGGACGGCGCCCGGTACGTCGTACGTCCGCTGCTTGGCGGCCAGGTGCAGCGGACCCCATGAGCGGAGGGTGACGCCGACGGCCCGCAGGTCACCGCGGCGCCAGGGCTGGAGCGGCGTACGCACGACGCGACGGTCGCCGGGCGGCAGCACGCCCCGGTGCCGGTTGTCGCGCGCGCCGGCGGACGGCTGCCAAGCGTCGCGCACGTCGAGGCGCAGCGTCCGGTTGCCGTCGTTGGCGACGGTCAGCGCCGACTCGGCGGGGTCGCCGAGCCGCACCGTGCCCGGCGGTCGCCGGTGCAGGCCGACCCCGCCGGTCCTGGGCGCGAGCAGCAGGTCGGCAACGACGAACAGGGCGACGGCGAGGAGCCAGAGCGCGACCGTGCCGCCCGACGGTCGCAGCACCACGGCCACGACGCCCAGCAGCAGGAGGAGCGGCACCCGGCCCGATATGACCATGGGACTACCTGGGCACCGGGACCGAGCCGAGGGCGGAGGAGAGGACCTTCGCGACGTCGACGCCTTCGAGCTCGGCCTCGGGGCGCAGGCCCAGCCGGTGCACGAGGGCTGCGTGAGCGAGTGCCTTCACGTCGTCCGGGGTCACGAAGTCGCGGCCGGAGAGCCAGGCCCAGGCCCGGGCGGCCCGCATCAGTGCGGTGGCACCGCGGGGACTCACGCCGAGCGACAGCGACGGTGACTCACGAGTCGCCCGTGCGATGTCGACGATGTACGTCGCCACCTCGGGGGAGACCTGGACCTTCTTGACCGCGGCCTGCGCGGCCTCGATGTCGGCGCCGGACGCGACCGCGGTGACCCCCGCGCCCGCCACGTCCCGCGGGTCGAAGCCCTCGGCGTGCCGGGTGAGGATCGCGATCTCGTCGGTGCGCGGCGGTATCGGCAGCACCACCTTGAGGAGGAACCGGTCCAGCTGCGCCTCGGGGAGCGGGTAGGTGCCTTCGTACTCGACCGGGTTCTGGGTCGCCGCGACGAGGAACGGCCGGGGGAGCGGGCGGGTGACGCCGTCGGCGGACACCTGGCCCTCCTCCATCGCCTCCAGCAGCGCCGACTGGGTCTTCGGAGGCGTCCGGTTGATCTCGTCGGCGAGCAGCAGGTTGGTGAAGACGGGCCCCTCGCGGAAGTTGAGCTCACCCGCGGAGCTGTCGATCACCAGCGAACCCGTGATGTCGCCGGGCATCAGGTCGGGCGTGAACTGCACCCGGCGCGTTTCGACCGCCAGCGACGCGGCGAGGGTCCGCACGAGCAGCGTCTTCGCCGTACCGGGCACGCCTTCCATCAGCACGTGCCCGCCGCAGAGCAGGGCGACCAGCAACCCGGACACGGCGGCGTCCTGGCCGACGACGGCCTTGCCGACCTCGTGCCGGACCGCGAGGAGCCGCTCGCGCAGCGCTTCGTGCTCGCCGGGCGGCGGGGCGGGGGGCGGTGGGGACGCGATCTGTTCGGTCATCCGCGACGTACCTCTCTGTCGAGCTGCGTGAGTTCCTGGGCGAGCTGGACCAGGCCGGAGTCCGAGCCCGGCACGGGGGCGTGGTGGGCGAGGAGCGCACCGATCTGCTGCTCGGGACGGCCGACGTGCAGAGCGACTGCCGTGATGACGTCGCTCTCGGACGCGCCCCGACCGAGTCGTAGGTGATCGGCCAGCCGGCGCCGGGCGGCGGCGCGCATCGCCGACACCGCATAGGGGCGGTCGTCCGCGCGGCGGTACATCCGGCCGCGGCTGCGGGTCGTCTCCACCGCGCGGACCACGACCGGCAGTGGTTCGGACGCAAGCCTGCCCAGCCGGCGTCCGCGCCACAGGATCAGTGCGATCAGCGCGAAGGTCCCGAGCCACAACGACGGGACCAGCCAGTCGGGTGCGAAGGACCAGAGGCTGACCGCTTCGTCCTCGCCGGCGTCGTCGTAGGTCGGGACGTACCAGACCAGCTTGTCGTGGGCGCCGAGCAGCCGGAGCACGACGGCCGCGTTGTCGCCGCGCAGCACCTGGTCGTTGGTGAGCGCCTGGCCGGCTCCGAAGTACGTCGTCGTGCCCGCGCCGTCCGCCAGCACGAACCCTCCGTTGCCCGGGAAGCAGCCGGCGGCGGTGTCGTAGCTGGTCGCGTCGTCGACGGTCACGGTCAGGTCGTCGAAGAGGCTCTCGGCGCAGTCGCCGGACGTCTCCTGTGAGGCGGACACCGACCCGACACCCGGCTGGACCTCCTCGAGGACGTAGGCCGGCGGCTCCACGAGCACGACGTCGGCGCCGACGGTGTCGTCGTACAACCGGCGGATCGTGCTCGGTGCCAATTGACCGGTACCGGTCACCACGACGGTGGTGCGCTGGCTCACCCCTGCTTCGTGGAGTGCGTCTGCCGAGCGGACGATCTCGACCTCGACCCCCTCGTCCTCCAACACCCGGGCGATCGCCTGGGCACCGTCGGGGTCGGGGTTCTGCGGGTCGAGCGGCGCGGCGTACTCCGGGTCGCTGGCAGTGGCCCAGACGGCGACGGCGAGAGCGAGCACCAGTGCGACGCCGACGGCGAACCAGATCCGGTTGCGGCGGAAGAAGCCGGCCCGCGGCTGAGCATCCGCGCCGGTGGTCGTGACCGTCATCGGGTCCGCTCCCGGCGGCCGCCGAGCTCGTCGTCGAGCGCCAGCACGTCGGCGGCCTGTTCCCGGGTGGCCGGGTGGTCGCCGTACAGGACCGAGTCGAAGAGGTCCGCACTGCGGTCGACGAGGTGCCGCTGTGCCGGGAACTCGAGGCCCAGCCCGGCAGCGAGCTCGTGCGCGGTGGCCTGAGGAAGGTCCTCGATCCGGCCGCGCTCGACCTGGCGTACGGCGAGCGCGCGGTAGGCGTCGACGAGGGCGTCGTCGAAGCGCCCCTCGGCGAAGGCGGCGTCCGCCCGGGCCCGAAGCGCGGCCGCGGTGACCACCTCGCCCGTCAGCGCCGGTGCTCGTTCCGTGCGGGCACGGGCCGTACGGCGGGCCCGCGACACGAGGAGCCCGATCCCGACGACGATCAGCAGCCCGACCACGATCGCCGCGAACGTCCCGAGCGGCGGCACGTCGCGGGCGGCGTCGGCGCCGTCCTCGAAGAGCCGCTCGAGCCAGCGCTGGATCCGCTCGATCAGGTTGGCGTCGTGGTAGTCCGGATTTGCGAGCTCACGGCGCAGCAAGGACCTGGCCTCGTCACCGCTCGGGTCGAGCGGTGGATCGGCCAGGCGCAGGAAGGCTGCCACGATCGGGGCGGTCACCGCGCGATCAGCCCTGCCTCACGCATCAGCTCGACGTCGTACGCCTCCTTGCGCATCCGCTGGTCGAGGTACTGCAGCGACGTCACCGCGGCCGTGAACGGTGCGACGAACGCGTTCTGGATGATCAGCCCGATCGCCTGGGTGAGGACGAGGATCAGCAGGAAGTACTCGGGCACCAGGGCGGCGCCGACCTGGCCGCCGATCGATGTCGGGAGCCCCAGGATGTAGCCCGCGGTCCCGGTGATCACGGAGGTCAGCAGACCGATCCCGAGGATCCGCCAGAACCCGTTGGTCGTCAGCCGCCAGTTCCGGCCGAACGACGCGAACACGCCGACCGGCTCCAGCATCAGGGTGGGCGTGGCGAGGTAGACGGTCTTGATCCACAGCCAGACGTAGAGCGGGATCGAGCCGAGGACCAGGACGATGCCCAGGAGCACGGTCAGGAGGACGTCGGCGGTGAGGACCGCGACGAGCGCGATGATCGCGATCACCAGCGCGATCGCGAAAAAGGTGACGACGCCGACCAGCAGCGCCTGGCCGAGCAGCCGCCAACGCTTCCCGTGGGTCGCGGCCCACGCCTCGGCGAGGGTCAGCCGGCGGCCCACTGCTGCCGCATGCGTGACGTGAGCGATCATGCCCGTCACGAAGATGACGCCGATCTGCGCGGCGAAGAGGCCGAGGACGAACGAGCCGAAGGAGCCGAGCAGCCCCACCAGCTCCGCGGTGCTGGCGTCGTCCGACACGTCGCCATCAGACTCGAAGCCGGTGCCGAGCGCGAAGGCGCTGACCGTGCTCATAAGAATCGGGAGCACCATCGCGACGGCCGTGACCAGCGCGGCCGCGCCGACGGTCGCCTTCGGGTTGAACCGGATGATCCGGAACGCGCCGTCGTACATGTTGCCGAGCGTCAGTGGCCGCAGCGGGATCGCGCCGGGCTTGTGGGCGGCTCCGAGCATGCCCGGGAGGGCGGGCGGCCGGTACTGCTGCGGGGGCGGCGGCCCCGTCGTGCCCGTCGGTGGACCGCTCGGACCGGGTCCGGCGGGCTCCTCGGGCAGCGGTGCGCCCGGCGGCGGATAGTGGTGCGATGTCCCGGTCATTGCACGCATCCTTGCATCCGGACCCAGCGCGGACCCGGCCAATTTGGTGCGGTGCCCTGACCTCTGCCAAGATATCCAGGTTGCTCCGGCGGGTTTGCCGGGGTGCGGCACATCTTGACTACTGAATCGCGTCTCCCGAGCAGGTGCCACGGAGTTCATTCTCTTTGGCGGCACCGCACTGGAATGCGGCCGGTGGTGCGGTTGCGCCGGACCCAGGAGACCCGATCAGCCCGACGAACCGTCGGGCGCCCCAACAACAATCACCAACAAGATCCGCTCAGGCGGACGTGTGCGCCGAACCATGTGCGACACGCCCGACCTCGGGGGTCGGTGGTTGCGGGGTGAGAAACAGGACGAGGCCGACTCAATACCGAGGACGCCCCGAGACATCGGCGGATGAGAAGAAGGACGAGAGAGACCTATGGCGGGACAGAAGATCCGCATCAGGCTCAAGGCCTATGACCACGAGGTGATCGACACCTCGGCGCGGAAGATCGTGGACACCGTCACCCGTACGGGTGCGAAGGTCGCCGGCCCAGTGCCGTTGCCGACCGAGAAGAACGTCTTCTGTGTCATCCGCTCGCCGCACAAGTACAAGGACTCGCGCGAGCACTTCGAGATGCGCACGCACAAGCGCCTCATCGACATCATCGACCCGACCCCGAAGACCGTCGACAGCCTCATGCGGCTCGACCTGCCGGCTGGCGTCGACATCGAGATCAAGCTCTGAGGAAGTTGCTCATGACGATCGAACGCAACGTGAAGGGCCTGCTGGGCACCAAGCTCGGCATGACCCAGCTCTGGGACGAGAACAACCGCATCGTCCCCGTGACCGTGGTCGCGGCCACGACCAACGTGGTGACCCAGGTCCGCCAGCCCGAGCCGGACGGCTACAACGCCATCCAGATCGGCTACGGCGAGATCGAGGGCCGCAAGGTCAACCAGCCGCAGGCCGGTCACTTCGCCAAGGCGGGCACCACGCCGCGCCGCCACCTGATCGAGATCCGTACGGCGGACGCCCCCACCTACACCGTGGGTCAGGAGCTCCCTGTCGACACCTTCGAGCCGGGCACCGTCATCGACGTGACCGGCACGAGCAAGGGCAAGGGCTTCGCCGGCGTCATGAAGCGCCACGGCTTCCACGGCGTCGGCGCCTCGCACGGTGCCCACCGCAACCACCGCAAGCCGGGCTCGATCGGCGCCTGCGCCACCCCCGGCCGTGTCTTCAAGGGCATGCGGATGGCCGGTCGGATGGGTAGCGACACCGTCACCACCCAGAACGTCACCGTGCACGCGGTCGACGTGGAGAAGGGCCTGATCCTGCTCAAGGGCGCCGTACCCGGCCCCAAGGGTGGCGTCGTCGTCCTCCGGACCTCCGCGAAGAAGGGCTGATCGACATGGCCAAGAGCAGTGTGAAGACCGTGAAGGTCGAGCTCCCCAAGGAGATCTTCGACGCCGACGTCAGCATCCCGCTGATCCACCAGGTCGTCGTCGCCCAGCAGGCTGCCGCGCGTCAGGGCACGCACGCCACCAAGACCCGCGCCGACGTGCGCGGCGGTGGCCGCAAGCCCTACAAGCAGAAGGGCACCGGCCGCGCCCGCCAGGGCTCGACCCGGGCGCCGCAGTTCGCCGGCGGTGGCGTCGTCCACGGCCCACAGCCGCGTGACTACAGCCAGCGGACCCCCAAGAAGATGAAGGCTGCCGCGCTCCGTGGCGCCCTGTCCGACCGGGCCCGCAACGAGCGGATCCACGTCGTGGAGGGTCTGGTCTCCGGTGACAAGCCGTCGACCAAGGCTGCTCTCGCGGCGCTCGGCTCGCTGACCGACCGCACCAACTACCTCGTGGTCCTGGAGCGCACCGACACCGTCACCTGGCTGTCGCTGCGCAACGCCCCCGAGGTGCACCTGGTCGCCGTCGACCAGCTGAACACCTACGACGTGCTCGCGAGCGACGACGTGGTCTTCAGCAAGGGCGCGTACGACGCGTTCGTCTCCGGCACGGCCTACGGCAAGAAGACCGCGTCGACTGAGGAGGCGGACAAGTGAGCACCCTGCACAAGGACCACCGCGACGTCCTGATCGCGCCCGTGGTGTCGGAGAAGAGCTACAGCCTCCTCGACGCCAACAAGTACACCTTCCTGGTGCACCCGGACGCCAACAAGACCGAGATCAAGATCGCGGTCGAGAAGGTTTTCAAGGTCAAGGTCACCTCGGTCAACACGCTCAACCGGACCGGCAAGACCCGGCGTACCCGCTACGGCCTCGGCAAGCGCAAGGACACCAAGCGCGCCATCGTCAGCCTCGCTGAGGGTCACCGCATCGACATCTTCGGAGGTCCGGTCAGCTGACCGGGCTCTGATACGAGGACTGAACAGATATGGCAATCCGTAAGTACAAGCCGACCACCCCGGGCCGCCGCGGCTCCTCGGTGGCCGACTTCGTCGAGATCACCCGGACCACGCCGGAGAAGTCGCTGACCCGTCCGCTCCCCAAGAAGGGCGGGCGCAACAACCAGGGCCGGATCACCACCCGGCACCAGGGCGGTGGCCACAAGCGGGCCTACCGGATCATCGACTTCCGTCGCTACGACAAGGACGGCATCCCGGCCAAGGTGGCGCACATCGAGTACGACCCGAACCGCACGGCTCGGATCGCGCTGCTGCACTACGCCGACGGCGAGAAGCGCTACATCATCGCGCCCAAGGACCTGGTGCAGGGCATGGCCGTCGAGGCCGGTGTCGGAGCCGACATCAAGCCCGGCAACAACCTGCCGCTGCGCAACATCCCGGTCGGTACGACGATCCACTGTGTCGAGCTGCGCCCCGGCGGCGGTGCCAAGATGGCCCGCTCCGCCGGCAACAGCGCCCAGCTCGTCGCCCGTGAGGGCTCGCGCGCCACGCTGCGCCTGCCGTCCGGCGAGATGCGGTTCGTCGACGTCCGCTGCCGCGCCACGGTCGGCGAGGTCGGCAACGCCGAGCAGTCCAACATCAACTGGGGCAAGGCCGGCCGGATGCGGTGGAAGGGCAAGCGCCCGACCGTCCGTGGTGTCGTCATGAACCCCGTCGACCACCCGCACGGCGGTGGCGAGGGCAAGACCTCCGGTGGCCGCCACCCGGTCTCGCCCTGGGGCAAGCCCGAGGGCCGCACGCGTCGCCGCAAGGCGTCCGACGCCCAGATCATCCGTCGTCGCAAGTCCGGCAAGGGTAGGAAGTAACTGACATGCCTCGCAGCCTGAAGAAGGGCCCCTTCGTCGACGACCACCTGATGAAGAAGGTGGACGCCGAGAACGACAAGGGCAGCCACAACGTCATCAAGACCTGGTCGCGCCGCTCGATGATCGTCCCGGCGATGATCGGTCACACGATCGCCGTCCATGACGGTCGCAAGCACGTGCCGGTGTTCGTGTCCGACTCGATGGTCGGCCACAAGCTGGGCGAGTTCGCCCCCACCCGCACCTACCGCGGTCACGTCAAGGAAGACCGGAAGGGACGTCGTCGATGACCACCACCGACCGCCGGCGCACCAGCGCCCGCCGCGAGTCCCTGCTGGGTGACCAGCCGGGTGCCTTCGCGAGCGCGCGCTTCGTCCGGATCACCCCGATGAAGGCCCGCCGTGTCGTCGACATGGTTCGCGGCCTGCCCGTGGACGAGGCGCAGTCGATCCTCGCCTTCACCCCGCAGGCGGCCGCCAAGACCGTCGGCAAGGTCCTCGACAGCGCCGTCGCGAACGCCGGTACCACCGAGGGCCTGCCCACCGGTGACCTGGTGATCTCGGTCGCGCACGTCGACGAGGGACCCACGATGAAGCGGTGGCGTCCGCGCGCCCAGGGCCGGGCCACCCGGATCAACAAGCGCACGAGCCACATCACTATCGCCGTCCAGCCAGCAGACGCAGTCGTTGCGAAGTCCAAGAAGGGGGCCAAGAAGTAATGGGCCAGAAGATCAACCCGAACGGCTTCCGCCTCGGCATCTCCACCGACCACAAGTCGCGGTGGTACGCCGACAAGCTCTACAAGGCGTACGTCGGTGAGGACGTCGCCATCCGCAAGCTGCTCTCGAAGGGCATGGAGCGGGCGGGCATCTCCAAGGTCGAGATCGAGCGCACCCGTGACCGGGT
The DNA here is from genome assembly GCA_963795115.1 of uncultured Actinomycetota bacterium. GTDB lineage: Bacteria > Actinomycetota > Actinomycetes > Propionibacteriales > Nocardioidaceae > Nocardioides. The sequence goes on along the minus strand of CAWCGH010000003.1, from coordinate 667,181 downwards.
CCGCGTCGACATCCACACCGCCCGGCCGGGCATCGTCATCGGCCGTCGCGGCGCGGAGGCCGACCGGATCCGTGGCGAGCTCGAGAAGCTGACCGGCAAGCAGGTGCAGCTCAACATCCTCGAGGTCAAGAACCCTGAGATCGACGCTCAGCTCGTCGCCCAGGGTGTTGCCGAGCAGCTGTCCGGCCGCGTCCAGTTCCGTCGGGCGATGCGCAAGGCCATGCAGACCTCGATGCGTTCCGGCGCCAAGGGCATCCGGATCCAGTGCTCGGGCCGCCTCAACGGGGCCGAGATGTCGCGCACCGAGTTCTACCGCGAGGGTCGCGTCCCGCTGCACACGCTGCGCGCCGACATCGACTACGGCTTCTACGAGGCCCGCACCACCTTCGGCCGGATCGGCGTGAAGGTGTGGATCTACAAGGGCGAGGTCGCCGGCACCCGCGCCGAGCGTCAGGCCCAGGCCGCTGCCCGCGCCGGTGTCCCCGGCCGCGGTGGCCGCCCCACCCGTGGTGCCGACCGTCCGACCCGTGGGTCGCGCGGCGACCGCCCGACCCGCTCGGACCGCGAAGCCACGCCGGCTGGCGCAACCGAGGCTCCCGCGGCTGCCGAGGCGAGCACCGGAACGCCGAGCAATGAGACGGGGGCCTGAGCCATGTTGATGCCGCGTCGCGTCAAGCACCGCAAGCAGCACCACCCGAAGCGTCGGGGTGCCGCCAAGGGTGGCACCACGCTCGCGTTCGGTGACTTCGGGATCCAGGCGATCGAGGGTCACTACGTGACCAACCGGCAGATCGAGTCCGCACGTATCGCCATGACCCGTCACATCAAGCGTGGCGGCAAGGTGTGGATCAACATCTACCCGGACCGCCCGCTCACCAAGAAGCCGGCCGAGACCCGGATGGGTTCCGGCAAGGGCTCGCCCGAGTGGTGGGTCGCCAACGTCAAGCCCGGTCGCGTCATGTTCGAGCTGTCCGGTGTGCAGGAGGACGTCGCCCGCGAGGCGATGCGCCGTGCCATCCACAAGCTGCCCATGAAGTGCCGCTTCATCACCCGAGAGGCTGGTGAGTTCTGATGAGCCAGGACCTGAAGGCCCACGAGCTCGACGAGCTCAACGACATCGACCTCGAGGCCAAGCTGCGTGAGGCCAAGGAGGAGCTGTTCAACCTGCGGTTCCAGGCGGCCACCGGCCAGCTGGAGTCGCACGGTCGGCTCCGCACGGTCAAGAAGGACATCGCCCGGATCTACACCGTGGTGCGTGAGCGCGAGCTCGGCATCCGGACCGCTCCGGGCTCGGAGGAGGAGACCGCATGAGCGAGCAGCAGAACGTGACCGCCGAGCGCAACACGCGCAAGACCCGAGAGGGCCTGGTCGTGAGCGACAAGATGGACAAGACCGTGGTCGTGTCCGTCGAGGACCGCGTCAAGCACGCCCTGTACGGCAAGGTGCTGCGGCGCAACACGCGGCTCAAGGCCCACGACGAGCAGAACGACTGTGGTGTCGGTGACCGTGTCCTGATCATGGAGACCCGGCCGCTGTCCGCCACCAAGCGCTGGCGCGTCGTCAAGATCCTCGAGCGCGCCAAGTAGTTATCGAGTTCGGCCAGGCTCACCGGCTGCGCACATCAGCCGAGCCGATGAGAACCGGCACGACAACCAGGAGAAGAAATGATTCAGCAGGAGTCGCGACTGAAGGTCGCCGACAACACCGGTGCCAAGGAGATCCTTTGCATCCGGGTTCTCGGCGGCTCGGGTCGTCGCTACGCCGGGATCGGCGACGTCATCGTCGCCACCGTCAAGGACGCCATCCCCGGTGGCAACGTCAAGAAGGGTGACGTCGTCAAGGCGGTCATCGTGCGCACCGTCAAGGAGCGCCGGCGGCCCGATGGCTCGTACATCCGCTTCGACGAGAACGCCGCGGTGATCCTCAAGAACGACGGCGAGCCGCGCGGCACCCGCATCTTCGGTCCCGTCGGCCGAGAGCTGCGTGAGAAGAAGTTCATGAAGATCATCTCGCTCGCCCCGGAGGTGCTGTGATGGCCCAGTCGAACAGCTCGAAGAAGACGCCGAAGATCGCCCTCAAGAAGGGCGACACCGTCAAGGTGATCGCGGGCAAGGACAAGGGCGCCGAGGGCAAGGTCATCAAGGTGCTCCGCGAGGAGCAGCGGCTGATCGTCGAGGGCGTCAACCGGATCAAGAAGCACACCAAGGTCGTCAACCAGGGCGGTCGCGCCGGCAACACCGGTGGGATCATCACCACCGAGGCCCCCATCCACGTTTCGAACGTGATGCTGGTCGAGGGTGACGGCGTCACCCGGATCGCCTACAAGCGGGTCGAGGTCACCAAGCGCCGCCCGGACGGCTCGGAGTACCCGTCGACGCGCAGCGTCCGGATCTCCCGCAAGACGGGGAAGGAAATCTGATGAGCGACCAGGCAACCGAGGCTCCGGTGACAGCGCCTTCTGAGAAGGTCACCCCGCGCCTCAAGACCAAGTACCGCGAGGAGATCCTCCCCGCGCTGCGGTCGGAGTTCGAGATCGCCAACGTCATGCAGGTGCCCGGCCTGACCAAGATCGTGGTCAACATGGGTGTCGGCGAGGCGGCCCGCGACTCGAAGCTGATCGAGGGCGCGATCCGCGACCTGACGGCGATCACCGGCCAGAAGCCGGCCGTCACGAAGGCCCGCAAGTCCATCGCCCAGTTCAAGCTGCGCGAGGGCATGCCGATCGGCACCCACGTCACGCTGCGGGGCGACCGGATGTGGGAGTTCCTCGACCGCCTGCTGGCGCTCGCGCTCCCGCGCATCCGTGACTTCCGCGGCCTCAGCCCGAAGCAGTTCGACGGCAAGGGCAACTACACGTTCGGTCTGACCGAGCAGGTCATGTTCCACGAGATCGACCAGGACAAGGTCGACCGGCAGCGGGGCATGGACATCACGATCGTCACCTCGGCCACCAACGACGAGCAGGGTCGCGCGCTGCTGAAGCAGCTCGGCTTCCCGTTCAAGGAGAACTGAGAGACATGGCTAAGACTTCGCTCAAGGTCAAGGCGGCTCGCAAGCCCAAGTTCGCGGTGCGCGGCTACACCCGCTGCCAGCGCTGCGGCCGGCCCAAGTCGGTCTACCGCAAGTTCGGCCTGTGCCGGATCTGCCTGCGGGAGATGGCCCACCGGGGCGAGCTGCCCGGCGTCACCAAGTCGAGCTGGTAATCACCACTAACGGCTGAAGGTCCACCTGCCCCGAGCGGGCGGAAACCGCAGCAGAAGGAAACACAAAACATGACGATGACCGACCCGATCGCAGACATGCTGACTCGTCTGCGCAACGCCAACCAGGCGTACCACGACGAGGTTTCGATGCCCTACAGCAAGTTGAAGCAGGGCGTCGCGGAGATCCTCAAGCAGGAGGGCTACATCTCCGCGTTCGACGTGACCGACAACGAGAACGGCGTCGGCAAGATTCTGACGCTCACGCTCAAGTACGGCCGCAACCGTGAACGCTCGCTGGCCGGCGTCCGGCGGATCAGCAAGCCCGGCCTCCGGGTCTACGCCAAGCACACGGGTCTCCCGAAGGTGCTCGGCGGCCTGGGCGTCGCGATCATCTCGACGAGCCAGGGCCTGCTGACCGACCGTCAGGCCAACAAGAAGGGCGTGGGTGGGGAAGTCCTCGCCTACGTCTGGTGACGAGACCAGGAAGAGAGGAATAGCAATGTCGCGCATTGGCAAGCTCCCCGTCCCGGTCCCGTCCGGCGTCGACGTGGCGCTCGAGGGTCCCGTGGTGACGGTGAAGGGCCCCAAGGGCACCCTGACCCACACCGTGGCCGCCCCGATCGTCGTCGAACGGAACGACGAGGGCGGCACCCCGGTCCTGGACGTCAAGCGTCCCGACGACGAGCGGATCAGCAAGTCGCTCCACGGTCTGACCCGCACCTTGATCAACAACATGGTCGTGGGCGTGACCGAGGGCTACGAGAAGAAGCTCGAGATCGTGGGCGTTGGTTACCGCGTCCTGTCCAAGGGCCCGACCCAGCTGGAGTTCCAGCTCGGTTACTCGCACTCGATCGTCTTCGACGCACCGGAGGGCATCACCTTTACCGTCGACGGTCCGACCAAGCTGGGCGTCGTCGGTATCGACAAGCAGCAGGTCGGCGAGGTCGCGGCCAACATTCGCAAGCTCCGCAAGCCCGAGCCCTACAAGGGCAAGGGCGTCCGGTACGCCGGCGAGCAAGTCCGCCGCAAGGTCGGAAAGGCTGGTAAGTGACCATGGCGATCACCCTCAAGCACCAACGGCACCTCTCGGCGCGCGCCAAGTCGCGGCTGCGCCGGCAGGTCCGAGGCCGCAAGAAGATCTCCGGAACCGCCGAGCGTCCGCGCCTGGTGGTCACCCGGTCAAGCAAGCACATCACCGTTCAGGTCGTCGACGACCTGGTCGGCAACACCCTGGCGTACGCCTCCACCATGGAGGGCGACCTGCGGTCGTTCGACGGTGACAAGACTGCCAAGGCGAAGAAGGTCGGCGAGCTCGTTGCCGCCCGTGCCAAGGAGCTCGGTGTCGACTCGGTCGTGTTCGACCGCGCCGGCAACAAGTACCACGGTCGCATCGCGGCCCTAGCAGATGGCGCCCGCGAGGGCGGCCTGACCTTCTGATCGCGATAGCAAGGACTGAGGAGAAATCATGAGCGGACCCCAACGCGGACAGCGTTCTGGCGGCGACCGCGGCGGACGCGGCGGTCGTGACGACCGGCGCGGCGGCGCGGACAAGAGCCAGTACGTCGAGCGGGTCGTCGCGATCAACCGCGTTGCCAAGGTCGTGAAGGGTGGTCGGCGTTTCAGCTTCACCGCCCTCGTGGTCGTCGGTGACGGTGACGGTCTGGTCGGCGTCGGCTACGGCAAGGCCAAGGAGGTGCCGGCGGCGATCGCCAAGGGTGTCGAGGAGGCGAAGAAGAACTTCTTCCGCGTTCCCCGGATCCAGGGCACCATCCCGCACCCGGTGCAGGGTGAGAAGGCGGCCGGTGTCGTCTTCCTGCGTCCGGCCGCGCCCGGTACCGGTGTGATCGCCGGTGGACCGGTGCGCGCCGTACTCGAGTGCGCCGGCATCCACGACGTGCTCAGCAAGTCGCTGGGCTCGTCCAACCAGATCAACATCGTGCACGCGACCGTTGCGGCGCTGCAGCTGCTGGAGATGCCCGAGACCGTGGCCGCGCGCCGTGGCCTCGCGGTCGAGGACGTCGCCCCGGCGGCGCTCCTCAAGGCCAAGGCCCTCGGCGAAGCAGAGGCCGCTGCTGCCGCGAAGTCGGCCTCGGGGGTGAGCTCCTGATGGCTCAGCTCAAGGTCCAGCAGAAGAAGTCGTCGATCGGCTGCAAGCAGAACCAGCGCGAGACGCTGCGAACGCTTGGTCTCAAGCGGATCGGTGACACCGTTGTCAAAGAGGACCGCCCGGAGATCCGGGGCATGGTCCAGACCGTCCGTCACCTCGTGACGGTCGAAGAGGTGGAATGAAATGACGCTCAAGCTGCACCACTTGCGTCCGGCGCCGGGGGCCAAGAAGGCCAAGACCCGGGTCGGCCGCGGTGAGGGTTCGAAGGGCAAGACCGCGGGCCGCGGTACCAAGGGTACGAAGGCTCGCTACCAGGTGCCCGTGGCTTTCGAGGGCGGCCAGATGCCGCTGCACATGCGGCTGCCGAAGCTCAAGGGCTTCAAGAACCCCTTCAAGGTCACCTTCCAGGTCGTGAACCTCGACAAGATCAACGTGCTCTTCCCGGACGGCGGCGACGTCACTCCGGAGGAGCTCGTGGCCCGCGGCGCCGTCCGCAAGGGCGAGCCCGTCAAGGTGCTCGGCCAGGGCAATCTGTCGGTCAAGGTCGCGGTGAGCGCCAACGCATTCTCGGCCTCCGCCAAGGAGAAGATCGAGAGCGCCGGCGGCAGCGTCACCGTCCTGTGACGATTTCGTGAGTTGAGGCGCGGTCGACCTGGTCATCAGGGCGGCCGCGCCTTTCTTGCACCCTGTTAGGCTTCCCGACGGCCCTCAGGTGTCGATGGCCCCGTGAGAAAGAGGACCCTCAGTGCTCAGCGCGTTCGTGAACGCATTCCGGACTCCGGACCTGCGGCGCAAGCTGCTGTTCGTCCTGTTCATCATCGTCATCTTCCGGGCCGGTTCCCAGATTCCGGCCCCCGGCGTGCACGTCGCCAACGTCCAGCAGTGTCTCGGTGACGAAGCCAACAACACCGGCATCTACAACCTGATCAACCTGTTCTCCGGCGGCGCGCTGCTCCAGCTGACCGTGTTCGCGCTCGGGATCATGCCGTACATCACGGCGAGCATCATCCTGCAGCTCCTGGTCGTCGTGATCCCGCGGTTGGAGGCCCTCAAGAAGGAGGGCCAGGCCGGCCAGACCAAGATCACGCAGTACACGCGCTACCTGACGCTCGGCCTCGCACTGCTACAGGCCACCGGCATCGTCGCGCTCGCGCGCACCGGCACCCTGCTCCAGAACTGCGACCAGCCACTGCTGCACGAGGACAACACGACCACCTTCCTGGTCATGGTCACGACCATGACCGCCGGCACCGCGGTGATCATGTGGCTCGGCGAGCTCATCACTGAGCGCGGCATCGGCAACGGCATGTCGATCCTGATCTTCACCCAGGTCGTCGCGACCTTCCCCGCTGCGTTGTGGTCGGTCGGGAAGACCAAGGGCTGGTGGACCTTCTCCATCGTCATCGCGATCGGTCTCGTGATCGTCGCCGGCGTCATCTTCATCGAACAGGCCCAGCGCCGGATCCCGGTGCAGTACGCCCGCCGGATGGTCGGCCGCAAGATGTTCGGCGGCAGCTCGACGTACATCCCGCTCAAGGTCAACCAGGCCGGCATCATCCCCGTCATCTTCGCCTCGTCGCTGCTCTACCTGCCGGCGATGGCGGTGCAGTTCAACCAGACGAGCGACTCCGCCTGGGTGCGGTTCGTCGCCGACCACTTCGTGACCGGCGACCATCCGCTCTACATGGCGACCTACTTCCTGCTCATCATCTTCTTCACCTACTTCTACGTCTCGATCACCTTCAACCCGCAAGAGGTGGCCGACAACATGAAGAAGTACGGCGGCTTCATCCCCGGGATCCGGGCGGGCAAGCCGACGCAGGACTACCTGTCCTATGTCCTTTCCCGCATCACGTTGCCGGGTGCTCTCTACCTGGGCCTGATCTCACTGATCCCGCTGATCGCGCTGGTGCTGATCGAGGCCAACCAGAACTTCCCGTTCGGCGGCACGTCCATCCTGATCATGGTGGGCGTCGCGCTTGACACGGTGAAGCAGATCGAGAGCCAGCTCCAGCAGCGAAACTACGAAGGATTCCTTCGATGAGGCTGATTCTGATGGGCCCCCCGGGCGCCGGTAAAGGAACCCAGGCCAAGTTCGTCGCCGACCACTTCGGGGTCCCGGCGATCTCGACCGGTGACATCTTCCGCGCCAACGTCTCCGAGGGCACCCCGCTCGGTGTCGAGGCCAAGAAGTTCATGGACGCGGGTGAGTACGTCCCCGACGAGGTCACCAACCAGATGGTGCGCAACCGGATCGCCGAGGAGGACGCCGACCCCGGCTTCCTGCTTGACGGCTACCCGCGCACGCTGGCCCAGGTGGAGGAGCTCGACTCGATGATCGTCGACACGGGCCACCAGCTCGACGCGGTCGTCGTCATCACCGCCGACTCCGACGAGCTGGTCCAGCGCCTGCTGGCTCGTGCCCAGACCGATGGGCGCTCCGACGACACCGAGGACGTCATCCGGCGCCGCCAGGAGATCTACCTCGCCGAGACCAAGCCGCTGATCTCGGTCTACCAGGAGCGCGGCCTGGTCCACCAGGTCGACGGCATGGGTGAGGTCGAGGGGGTCACCAAGCGCATCTTCGAGGCGCTCGACGCCGTCGACCAGTCCTGAATTTCGCGAGCGTGTCGCGGATCGTGCGGCACCGCCCGGGCGCTCGCTTCGCTCGGCCCGCGGGTGCGGTCGAGGTTTTGTTGAGGTGCTCGCCGCCGGCGGCTGGGGGTAGGCGTGTTTGGCTCGCAGCTTGAGATCAAGACCCCCGACCAGATCCTGCTGATGCGGGAGGCGGGGCTCGTCGTGGCCGACGCCCTTGCAGCGGTGCGCAACGCCGTACACCCTGGCGTCTCGACCGGTGACCTCGACCAGGTGGCCGCGGAGCTGATCCGGTCCCGTGGCGCGACGCCGTCGTTCCTGGGGTACGGCGTACCGCCCTTCCCCGCCACCATCTGCGCGTCGGTCAACGACGCGGTCGTGCACGGGATCCCCGGCCCGCAGGTGCTGACCGAGGGCGACGTCGTCTCCATCGACTGCGGGGCGATCGTGGACGGCTGGCACGGCGATGCCGCGGTCACCGTCGCCGTCGGCGCCGTGCCCGACGAGGTGACCGAGCTGATGCGGATCACCGAGGAGGCGCTCTGGCAGGGCCTCGCCGCCGCCCGGATCGGCGGCCGGGTCGGGGACATCTCGCACGCGATCGAGCACTACGTGCGGGGGGAGGGCAGCTACGGGATCGTCGAGGACTACACCGGGCACGGCATCGGCACCGAGATGCACCTGGCGCCCGACGTACCCAACCACGGCCGGCCCGGACGCGGTCCGCGGCTCAAGCAAGGCCTGGCGCTCGCCGTCGAGCCGATGATCACCCTCGGGAGCAAGCAGACCGCGGTGGCCGACGACGACTGGACCGTCGTGACCACCGACGGGTCGGTCGCGGCCCACTTCGAGCACACGTTCGCACTCACCAGCGACGGCGTCTGGGTGCTGACCGCGCACGACGGTGGACGGGCTGCTCTCGAGCGGCTCGGCGCATCGTACGGCGGCCCCGCGTGACTCCCGAGCCCGTCCACCTATCATCGAGCATGGCCCTGCCCGCCCGACCGCTGCTCTTCGCCTCCGGCGAGGACGCCTACGTCGCCGACCGGGTGCTGCACACCTGGGTCACGCCGGACGGCGCCGAGCCCGCTTGGGCCGACGACGTCGTCGCCGCGCTGCAGCCGGGCGAGCGGGCGATCGGCGCCCTGTCGTTCGCGGCCGGCGCGCCCGGCATCCTGCACCAGGTCGTGGGCTCCGAGCGGCCGCTGCACCGGCCGGCGTCGACCCCCCGCGAGCGGACGTACGACGTACGCGAATTCCCGACCGCGGAGGCGTACGCCGACATGGTCCGCGCCGTGCTCGACAAGATCGCGGCCGGCGTCGTCCGCAAGGTCGTCCTCGGCCGCTGCCTCGACGTGACCAGCGACCCGCCGCTCGAGCCGGCCGAGGTGATCGACCGGCTGCTGGTGACCCGGCCCGGGCGCTACGTCTTCTCGGTGCCACTGACCGAGTCCCTCGTCGACGGTCCGTTGCTTGTCGGTGCGAGCCCGGAGCTGCTGGTCAGCCGCGAGGGCGACCTGATCCGCTGTACGCCGCTGGCCGGCTCGGTGCCGCGCTCAGGCGAGCCCGGCGAGGACGCTCGCCGAGCCGAGGCGCTGCGCGAGTCGGCCAAGGACCTCGCCGAGCACGCCTTCGTCGTCGATGCGATCGTGCACGCGCTCAAGGAGATCTGCGTCGACGTCGAGCCGCCCGCCGGCCCGACCCTGCTCGCGACCGACACCGTCTGGCACCTCGCCTCACCGATCACGGCCCGGCTCGAGGACCCCGCGACCGGTCCCAGCGCGCTCCGCCTCGCCCAGATGCTGCACCCGACCCCGGCGGTCGGTGGGGTCCCGGCGGCAGCAGCCGCCGAGGCGATCGCCGACCTCGAGGGCGACCTGCGCGACTACTTTGCCGGCTGCGTCGGCTGGGTCGACGGCACCGGCGACGGCGTCTTCGCGATCACCATCCGCGCGGCCGTCATCGACGGCGCCCGGATGCGCCTGTTCGCAGGCGCCGGGATCGTGGCGGGCTCTGACCCCGACTCCGAGGTGCGCGAGACCGGCGCCAAGCTGGAGACCATGACCCGGGTCGCCGGCCTGTCCTGATCCCCGCGAATCGGGTGAGTTCGCCGCCGAGTCCGGCCGGCTCGACGGGAAATCCCCCGGATTCGGTCGGGATTTCCTGGCGACTTGCGGTGTGTGGAAGGATGAACGCGCCAGAGGGGAGTATTCCTCCGCTGCGTTCTCGTCATCACGATCGGCTGCACCGTTGGGCTGGTCCGGGAGCGTAGGTCGCCGGTCGGCGACGGAAGAGACCTCCGGTCGACCGGCCGACCCCGATCACCGAGAGGCTCTCTGTGGACGTCACCACCCTGGAATGGACCATCACCTTCGCCGTCACCATCGGCGTACTCCTGTTCGACATCGTCGTGATCGCGCGCGACCCCCGCGAGCCGTCGATGAAGGAGTGCGCGGTTGCGCTCTGCTTCTACGTCGGGGCGGCGCTGGCGTTCGGCCTGTTCATCTGGCTTCACCACGGGCACGCCTACGGCATCGAGTTCTACACCGGCTGGCTGACGGAGTACTCGCTGTCGATCGACAACCTGTTCGTCTTCATCATCTTGATGTCGGCGCTCAAGGTGCCGCGGAAGTACCAGCAGGAGGCGTTGCTCGTCGGCATCGTGCTGGCGCTCATCTTCCGGGGCATCTTCATCGCCCTCGGCTATGCCCTGATCGAGAACTTCAGCTGGGTGTTCTACATCTTCGGCGCGTTCCTGGTCTACACCGCGTACGGCCTGGTGCGGTCCTACCGCAGCCATGAGGACGAGCACCCCGAGGACAACGCCGTCGTCACGTTCGCCCGGCGACACCTGAACGTCGGCGAGAAGTACTACGGCCTCAAGCTCTGGTACCACGAGAACGGCACCCGCGTGGTCTCCCCGATCGTGATCGTGATCATCGCGCTCGGCGTGACCGACATCCTGTTCGCGCTCGACTCGATCCCGGCGATCTTCGGCATCACTCAGGAGCCCTACCTCGTGTTCACCGCGAACGTGTTCGCGCTGATGGGGCTGCGGCAGCTCTACTTCCTGCTCGGCGGGCTCCTGAAGCGACTGGTCTACCTGTCGCTGGGCCTGGCCTTCATCCTCGCCTTCATCGGCGTGAAGCTGGTCCTGCACGCGTTGCACGAGAACGAGCTCCCCTTCCTGAACGGCGGCGAACACATCAAGGCCGCGCCGGAGATCTCGTCGCTGCTCAGCCTCGGCGTGATCATCGTGACGCTCGTCGTCACGGGCGTAGCCAGCCTGATCAAGTCCTCGAAGGACCCGTCGGCGGCGGAGCCGGTGCTGGCCGACTCCGACGACACCGAGGGCTCGGACTGGAAGGACTGACTCCGGCGCGGGCCTGGTCCGGTTAGGGTTCTGCTGCAGTTTCCCGCACCCGATCTCACGACGAGGCCCATGACCAGCGCACCCAGCCGTTCCGACGGCCAGCCTCTCCTTCGGGTGGAGTCGGCAGGGACGACGAGGACGTACGACGTCGACCGCGTGGTGATCGGCCGCGAGGCCGATTGCGACGTCGTCGTCAGCGAGCCCAGCGCGTCACGGCACCACGCGGTCCTCCAGCGCGAGGGCAGTGGCTGGGTGGCGGTCGACACCAGCAGCAACGGCACCTTCGTGCGCGGTCACCGGATCACCCGGATGCCGGTGGGCGTGAACCCGCTGAGCCTGCACGTCGGCGGGCCGGTCGGCGAGGCGGTGGTCGTCAGCCTGGTCGACGTGCCCGCCTCGCAGGCACACCAGCCGGCTCCGCCGCCGCACCAGCCGGCGGCCGCGACCCCGTCGCCGTACGAGCCGTCACTGTCGGCGCCGGACTCCGAGTGGTGGCGCAGCCTGCCCCCGCCGCAACTGCCCGCGGTCGCGGCGCCGGCGGACGCGTGGCAGCCGCAGGCCGTGGTCCCGCCTGGTCAGCTCGCCCACGGCCACTCGGTCGTGCTGCCGCAACAGGTCGCGGCCGGCAACGCCCTCAGCATCGGGCGCGGAGTGGACAACGCGGTCGTGCTCGAGGACGCGCTCGTCAGCCGTCACCACGCGCTGCTCCATCCAGGCGGCCCGGGACAGCCGGCCGTGCTGCAGGACCTGGGGAGCTTCAACGGCACGTTCGTCAACGGCCGCCGGGTCGACGGATCGGTCCAGCTCGCGGTCGGCGCCGAGGTGATCTTCGGCAACCAGACCTTCCGCTGGGACGGCACGCAGCTGCTGGCGTCGGCGACGACGCACGAGTTCACGCTGTACGCCGACGGGCTGACCACCGCCCTCCCCGACGGCAAGGTGCTGCTGCAGCAGGCGTCGTTCAAGCTCAAGCCGTCCAGCCTGACCGCGGTGATCGGTCCGTCCGGCGCCGGCAAGTCCACGCTCCTGCGTGCGCTCACGGGGCTGCGGCCGGCGACGCACGGACGCGTCATCTGGCAGGGCCACGACCTCTATGCGAACTACGACCAGCTCCGGTTCCAGATCGGCCTGGTGCCTCAGCAGGACATCCAGCACCCCCAGCTGAAGGTGCGACAGGCGCTCCGCTTCGCCGCCCAGCTCCGGCTGCCACCCGACACCAACCGGCAGGAGCAGGACGCCCGGGTCCTTCAGGTCGCCGATCAGCTGCAACTGACGTCGCGGCTGGACAACCGGATCGGCACCCAGCTCTCCGGCGGCCAGAAGAAGCGGGTGTCGATCGCGACAGAGCTGCTGACCGCGCCGCCGCTGCTGTTCCTCGACGAACCGACCTCCGGCCTGGACCCCGGCCTCGATCTCGAGGTCATGAAGCAGCTCCGCGGCCTCGCGGACGGCGGTCGGGTCGTCATGGTGGTGACCCACAGCGTGCTGGCGCTGGACGTCTGCGACGACGTCATGGTGATGGCACCGGGCGGCCGGATCGCCTACTTCGGGCCGCCGTCCGGCGTGCTCGCCCACTTCGGCTGCGCCAGCTATCCCGAAGTCTTCGACCTCCTCGACAATCCCGACCTCTGGCAGCGGATCCCGGCGCCGGCGCCGCTCGCCGCGACGACCGGAGCGCTCCCGCCGGCCACCGGCGCCGTCCTGGCCCCGCCCCGCCGTTCGCTCGGGCGCCAGCTCTCGACCCTGGTGCGACGAAACGCCGCGGTCGTCGTCTCTGACCGGCTGCTGCTCGGCATGCTGCTCCTGCTGCCGCTGGTGCTCGGCGGCCTGAGCCGGCTGGTGCCGGGGACCAACGGGTTCTCCCTCGACGAGACGCTCTTCTGCCCGGGGCGGACCGAGGCGATCGGAGGTGGCCGCTGCCAGGCGAACGGCGCACCGATCGGCGACACCGTCAGGATGATCTTCGACCAGGGCGAGTCGCGCCAGCGGTTGATCGTGCTCCTCGTCGCGGCGTGCCTGATGGGGACCGCGATCGCCATCCGGGAGCTGGTGGGGGAGCGGCCGATCTTCCGTCGCGAGTACGCCGTCGGCCTGGCGCCCGGCATCTACTTCCTCAGCAAGATCCTCGTCCTCGGCAGCGCGGCCTTTGTCCAGGGCCTGATGGTGACGTTCATCGCCACCGTCGGACTGCCGGGACCGGACGGCCGGCTCGGATCGATCCGGCTGGCGCTCGCCGTCGCGGTCCTCGCCTTCACGATGGCGGTCGTGGGGCTGGCGCTCTCGGCGCTGGTGAAGAGCAACGAGCAAACGATGCCGACCCTGGTCGGCGTGATCATGATCCAGCTGGTGCTGTCGGGGTCGCTGTTCGGGATCGCGGGTCGGCCGGTGCTGGAGCAGGTCGCGTGGCTGGCGCCGTCGCGCTGGGCCTACGCGGCGACCGCGTCGACGATGGGGCTGGTCCGGGGTCAGGCGCCCGAGGACGAGGACTGGATCGCGCTCGCCGGCGCCGGCCACTACGTCGCGGCGCTCGCCGTGCTCGCCGTACTCTGCGCGGCTGCCTTCGGCCTCGGCATGTGGCTCACCGTCCGCAGCGCCAAGGAGGACTGATTCTGATGGCGCGAGCGTGTCGCAGATCGCGCGGACCCGCCGCCCGGGAATGCCACGGCCTCTCCCTGGCTTAGAACGAGAGATGCCATCTCCCGCTCTCTCCGTCCTCGACCTGGTGCCGGTCCGCGCCGACCAGACGTCCGCCGACGCCGTCGCCTCCTCCCTCGAGCTCGCCCGCACCGCCGACCGGCTCGGCTTCCGCCGTTACTGGGTCGCCGAGCACCACAACATGCCGGCGGTCGCCGCCACCAACCCGCCGGTCCTGATCGGGCTGCTGGCCGGGCAGACATCCCGGATCCGGGTCGGTTCCGGCGGTGTGATGCTGCCCAACCACGCCCCGCTCGTCGTGGCAGAGCAGTTCGCTCTGCTCGAGGCGGCGTTCCCCGGCCGGATCGACCTCGGCATCGGGCGTGCGCCCGGCACCGACCCGGTCACCAGCTGGGCGCTGCGCCACGGCGCCGGCGGCGTCGACGACGGCGCGGTCGAGCGCTTCGCCGAGTACGTCGACTCGGTGCTCACCATGATGGAGCCGGACGGCGCCGGGCTCGCCCTGCGCGGGCGTACCCATGTCCTGAAGGCGACTCCCGCCGCCCGCTCGGTCGCGACCCCGTGGCTGCTGGGCTCCTCCGACTACTCCGCCCGGTTGGCGGCAGAGAAGGGCCTGCCCTACGTCTTTGCCCACCACTTCTCCGGCTCGGGTACGGCTGAGGCCCTGGCGCTCTATCGCTCGACGTTCCAGCCGTCCGCGCTGCTCGCGGAGCCTATGACGTTCTTGACTCTCAACGCCGCCGTCGCGGGGTCGGACGAGGAGGCGGAGCGGCTCGCGCTCCCGCAGCTGCTGCAGATGGTCGCGCTCCGCACCGGCCAGCGGCTGACCGCCCAACCGCTGGTCGAGGAGGCGGAGAAGACCCTCGCCGACGGTCTGCCGGAGAGCCACGCCGACCTGATCGCCGCGATGCGGCGCCGCTGGGTCATCGGCGACGCGGACCGCGCGCGGGCGCAGATCGAGGAGCTGGCGTCGACGTACGACGTCGACGAGGTGATGGTCAACCCGGTCGCGGGTGCGGTGGCCGGCACGGAGCCCGGAACAGCACCTGAAAGGGTCCGGACCCTCGAGCTCCTGGCCCCCATGATGAGCGCTCCCTCAATTGGGAGTTTGTGAACCTCTCCCACTAAACTGGCGTGTCGGCCCAACGTGGGTCTGCGTCGCCATGCTCGCGGCTGCCCGTTCGAGTCACTTTCTCGGGGGGTTTGAGCGCGGCGACGTGGCTGCACGAGGTCCACCGGCTCCGCCTTCCCGGCGGGGCTGGAGGTTCCCGGGCCACCGGTAGACAAACCCAACCTGAAGGACGGCATGGCGAAAAAAGAAGGCGTCATCGAGATGGAGGGCTCCGTTGTGGAGGCCCTTCCTAACGCGATGTTCCGCGTGGAGCTGAGCAACGGGCACAAGGTCCTCGCTCACATCAGCGGAAAGATGCGCCAGCACTACATCCGGATCCTCCCCGAGGACCGGGTCGTGGTGGAGCTCTCGCCGTACGACCTCAGCCGTGGGCGCATCGTCTACCGCTACAAGTAGACCGCCGCAAACAAGAAAGGGCTGACATGAAGGTCAACCCGAGCGTGAAGCCGATCTGTGACAAGTGCAAGGTGATCCGTCGCCACGGCCGCGTCATGGTGATCTGCGAGAACCCGCGCCACAAGCAGCGCCAGGGCTAAGGGTCTCGACAAGCTCGACACCGAGTAACAACTGAATAACCTCTGCAGCGTGATCGCACTTCCGGCACACGTCGGAAGCCACCGTCGGAACTGAGGCCGACGCCGTCCAGCGGACGGAAGCATCACGCACGACACCTCAGTGGAATCCAAGGAGAACCGCCTACATGGCACGACTCGTCGGAGTCGACCTGCCGCGCGACAAGCGCATCGAGGTCGCACTCACCTACATCTACGGCATCGGCCGTACCCGCGCCCAGAAGCTGTTGGAAGCCACCGGGGTCAGCCCCGACCTGCGCGTCCACGAGCTGGGCGACGAAGAGCTGGTCAAGCTTCGCGACGCGATCGACGGCGCGGACATCAAGATCGAGGGTGACCTCCGTCGCGAGGTCCAGGCCGACATCCGTCGCAAGATCGAGATCGGCAGCTACCAGGGCCGCCGTCACCGCCAGGGCCTCCCGGTCCGCGGTCAGCGCACCAAGACCAACGCTCGTACCCGCAAGGGCCCGAAGCGCACCGTTGCCGGCAAGAAGAAGGCGAAGTGATCGAGTAATGCCCCCCAAGGCTCGCGCGGGCGCGAAGAAGGTCCGCCGCAAGGAGAAGAAGAACGTCGCTCAGGGCGAGGCCCACATCAAGAGCACGTTCAACAACACGATCGTGACGATCACCGACCCGACCGGTGCGGTGATCTCTTGGGCGTCCGCCGGCACCGTCGGCTTCAAGGGCTCGCGCAAGTCCACCCCGTACGCCGCGCAGATGGCCGCCGAGGCCGCCGGTCGTCGGGCGATGGAGCACGGCATGAAGAAGATCGACGTCTTCGTCAAGGGTCCTGGTTCGGGCCGCGAGACGGCTATCCGGTCCCTGGGCGCCATCGGCCTCGAGGTCGGCACCATCCAGGACGTCACCCCTGCCCCTCATAACGGATGCCGCCCGCCCAAGCGCCGGCGCGTCTGACCCGACACTGAAGAAGGAGAGCGAACGATATGGCCCGCTACACCGGCCCCATCACCAAGAAGTCGCGCCGTCTCGGTGTCGACCTGATCGGCGGCGACGCCGCATTCGAGAAGCGCCCCTACCCGCCGGGCCAGCATGGCCGCGCGCGGATCAAGGAGAGCGAGTACCGCAACCAGCTGCAGGAGAAGCAGAAGGCGCGTTACACCTACGGCATCCTCGAGAGGCAGTTCCACAAGTACTACGTCGAGGCCGCGCGTCGTCAGGGCAAGACCGGTGACAACCTGCTTCAGCTGCTCGAGTGCCGTCTGGACAACGTCGTCTACCGGGCCGGCTTCGCCCGGACCCGCCGCCACGCCCGCCAGCTGGTGACCCACGGTCACTTCGTGGTCAACGGCAGGAAGGTCGACATCCCGTCGTTCCAGGTGTCGCAGTACGACATCATCGACGTCCGCGAGAAGTCGCTGGAGATGACGCCGTTCATCGTGGCCCGCGAGACCCACGGCGACCGGATCGTGCCGGCGTGGCTCGAGGCGCTGCCGACGCGGATGCGCATCCTGGTGCACCAGGTCCCGGTCCGGGAGCAGATCGACCTCCCGGTCCAGGAGCAGCTCATCGTCGAGTACTACTCGAAGAAGTAAACACACGGGGGCTCCGCCCCCGTGGCCCCCGCTGGGGGCTCCGCCCCCAGACCCCAGGGTCCGCGGATGGCGTCCCCAGCCAGGCTTCAACCGTCCAAGCACCACGTCTGGGCCCTCATATAGCGGTCGGTCCGGAAAGGATAAGAACAAAGTGCTCATCGCACAGCGCCCCACCCTGTCGGAGGAAACCGTCGACCAGTTCCGGTCGCGGTTCGTCATCGAGCCCCTCGAGCCTGGCTTCGGCTACACGCTCGGGAACTCGCTCCGCCGTACCCTTCTGTCGTCCATCCCGGGCGCGTCCGTCACCAGCATCAAGGTCGACGGAGTGCTCCACGAGTTCTCGACCCTCGACGGTGTCAAGGAAGACGTCACCGAGATGATCCTGAACCTGAAGGGCCTCGTGGTCTCCTCGGAGCACGACGAGCCCGTGACCATGTACCTCCGCAAGTCCGGTGCCGGCGACGTCACCGCGGCAGACATCGCGCCTCCGGCCGGTGTCGAGGTGCACAACCCCGACCTCAAGATCGCCACCCTGGGCGACAACGGCAAGCTCGAGATGGAGCTCGTCGTCGAGCGTGGCCGCGGCTACGTCTCGGCCGTCCAGAACAAGGGTGCCGACAACGAGATCGGCCGGATGCCCGTCGACTCGATCTACAGCCCGGTCCTCAAGGTGACCTACAAGGTCGAGGCCACCCGTGTCGAGCAGCGCACCGACTTCGACAAGC
Organism: uncultured Actinomycetota bacterium; assembly: GCA_963795115.1. Taxonomy (GTDB): domain Bacteria; phylum Actinomycetota; class Actinomycetes; order Propionibacteriales; family Nocardioidaceae; genus Nocardioides. Next base: position 649,266 of record CAWCGH010000003.1, on the reverse strand, counting down.
TCGTCATCGACGTCGAGACCAAGCCGTCGATCCTGCCCCGCGACGCCATCGCGTCGGCCGGCAAGACGCTGGTCGAGCTCTTCGGGCTGGCCCGTGAGCTCAACGTCGAGGCCGAGGGCATCGACATCGGCCCGTCGCCCGTCGACGAGCAGCTCGCCGCCGACCTGGCGCTGCCGGTCGAGGACCTGCAGCTCACCGTCCGGTCCTACAACTGCCTCAAGCGCGAGGGCATCCACACCGTGGGTGAGCTCATCAGCCGCTCGGAGCAGGACCTGCTCGACATCCGCAACTTCGGCGCGAAGTCGATCGACGAGGTCAAGGCGAAGCTGCACGAGATGGGTCTGTCCCTCAAGGACAGCGCTCCGGGCTTCGACCCCCACGCCGCGCTGGCGTCGTACGGCGACGATGACGACGACACCTTCGTTGAGGACGAGCAGTACTGAACTGAATGGGGCGAGCCCGCAGTTGACGGAGGCGCAGATTCAGCTCCGTCGGCGGCTGCGGACCGAAACACCACAACAGATTGATTGGCGGCTTCCGGCCGAGATGCGGTCGGAGCCTTGATCCCCGGTACCTGGTACGGCCGGGGGGATTGAGAGTCAGAGATGCCCAAGCCCAAGAAGGGCCCCCGCCTCGGCGGGAGCCCGGCCCACCAGCGGCTCATCCTCCGCAACCTGGCCACCGCGCTCTTCGAGCACGGTCGGATCACGACGACAGAGGCCAAGGCCCGCACGCTGCGGCCGTACGCCGAGAAGCTGATCACGAAGGCCAAGAAGGCGCACCTGGGTGAGAACCCGCTGCATCAGCGTCGCGAGGTGCTCCGGAGCATCACCGACAAGGGCGTCGTGCACCACCTCTTCACCGAGATCGCGCCGGCCTACGCCGAGCGTCCGGGTGGCTACACCCGGATCACCAAGATCGGTCCGCGGCACGGGGACAACGCCCCCATGGCCGTGATCGAGCTGGTGACCGAGGCGTACGCCCCGAAGCCGTCCACTCCGAAGAAGAAGGCCGAGCCCGCCGCTCCGGTCGTCGTCGAGGAGCCGGCCGAGGACACCGTCGAGGAGACCGAGGTCGAGACGACCGAAGAGCCCGCCGCCGAGACCGACGTCGAGGTCGAGGAGACCGACGACAAGGCCTGATCTGCTGCATTTCTGCCGAGTCGGCTCATCTCGAGATGAGCCGACTCGGCGCATTTTCGGGCCCCAGATGAGCCGGGTCGGCGGGATTCGGGCTGGGAAGGGACCCGGAACTAGACTGGGCACATGACGATCGACCTCGGCCATCCGCGCATTCTGGGGCCCGACGACGCCGACCGGCAGGTGCTGCTGGCCGACCCGCGGGGTTACTGCGCCGGGGTCGACCGTGCCGTCGTCACGGTGGAGGAGGCGCTGGACCTGTACGGCGCTCCCGTCTACGTCCGCAAGCAGATCGTCCACAACAAGCACGTGGTGTCGAACCTCGAGAAGCGCGGCGCGATCTTCGTCGAGGAGCTCGACGAGGTGCCGATGGGTGCGACCGTCGTCTTCTCGGCACACGGTGTCTCCCCTGCGGTCCACGTCGAGGCCCTCGAGCGTCAGCTCAAGACCATCGACGCGACCTGCCCGCTGGTGACCAAGGTCCACCACGAGGCGAAGCGGTTCGCGCGCGAGGGCTACACCATCCTGCTGATCGGTCACGCCGGCCACGAGGAGGTCGAGGGCACCGCCGGTGAGGCGCCCGAGCAGACCGTCCTGGTCGAGCACCCCGACGACGTCGACGCGCTGGAGTTCCCGGCCGATGCCAAGCTGGCGTGGCTCTCACAGACCACGCTCAGCGTCGACGAGACGATGGAGACCGTACGTCGGCTGAGGGCCAAGTTCCCGCAGCTCGAGGACCCGCCGAGCGACGACATCTGTTACGCCACCCAGAACCGTCAGGTTGCGGTCAAGGAGATCGGCGCGGACGCCGACCTGGTGATCGTGGTCGGCTCCGGCAACTCGTCCAACTCGGTGCGCCTGGTCGAGGTCGCGCTCGAGGCGGGCGCCAAGGCGTCGTACCGCGTCGACGACGAATCCGAGATCGACGAGGCCTGGCTGGAGGGTGTCGAGAAGGTCAGTGTCACCTCGGGTGCCTCCGTGCCCGACGACCTCGTGCAGGGCGTGCTCGGGTTCCTGGCCGAGCGCGGCTACCCCGACGCGCGTCCGGTGCTCACGGCCGAGGAGTCGTTGACGTTCTCGCTCCCCAAGGAGCTGCGCCGCGACCTCAAGGCCGCCGGCCGCCCGTAGGGCGGTCAGCGACTCGATGGCGCGCTACCTCGACGTCCACCCGGACAACCCGCAGCCGCGGCTGCTCCAGCAGATCGTGGATGCGCTCCACGACGATGCGCTGATCGCCTACCCGACCGACTCCGGCTACGCCCTCGGCTGCCGCGTCGGCAACCGCGACGGCCGTGACCGGATCCTGAAGATCCGTGGCCTCGACGACCGCCACCACTTCACGCTGGTGTGCCGCGACTTCTCCCAGCTCGGCCAGTTCGTGCACGTCGACAACGCGGCGTTCCGCGCGATCCGGTCGGCGACGCCCGGTCCCTACACGTTCATCCTCCACGCGATGCCCGAGGTGCCGCGTCGGCTGATGCACCCCAAGAAGCGGACGGTGGGCGTCCGGATCCCCGACCACGGCGTGGTCCGGGCGATCCTCGACCTGCTGGGTGAGCCGCTGCTGTCGAGCTCGCTGATCCTGCCGGGCGAGACCGAGCCGCGCACGATGGGCTGGGAGATCAAGGAGGAGCTCGACCACGAGGTCGACATCGTGGTCGAGGCAGGGGAGACTCCAGCCGAGCCGACGACCGTCGTGGACTGGTCGGAGGGCTACCCCGAGATCGTGCGCCGCGGCGCCGGAGACCCCGACCGGTTCGCCTGAGCCTCGCTGGGCCCCACCTGGTTGCCGCGAACCTGGTTGCGCAGGGCGAGCACGCCGAGGCACAGCAGGTAGCCGATCACCAGGGCGATCGCGTGCCCGGACAGCCCGGACACGGTCGCCTGTACGACGCCGTCCTGCTCGTGCGCGATAGAGGCCGGCTCGGCGACCGCGAGCAACGCGACACACGCCAGCATCGCGAGCGGTGGCAACACGCCCACGGTGAAGAAGCCGGCCGGCCGGACCATCAGTGCTGCCCGTGCGCACACGGTGACGAAGGTCAGGTCGAAAAGCAGCCCGAGCCGGTCCGCCAGCGCGAGATCGATCGTGGTCGCGGTCAGCAACAGCGCGACCGCGAGCGCAGCCACCTCGTGGCCGGGCTCCTCGCCCTGCTCCCACAGCGTGCGCGATCCGCTCGTCACGTCCTCACGCTAGGTCGCCGGTTGAGCGGGACGGGCGCGGCGCGCCGTACGCCTCGCCCACGAGCAGCACCCGGTGAGTGCCAGAGACTGTAGGTCTCAGTCGACGGTACGGAGTGCCAGCCGGGCGAGCCGGATCGCCTTGTTCCTGGACTGCGGATAGGAGCCCCACAGGTCGACGCCGATCACGGTCTCGGCCTCGCGCATCCAGATCCGGCGGCTGAAGTAGACCATGTCAATGCCCGTGTCCTGGTCGGTCCAGTGGTCGTTCATCTTCCACGCTGCGGGGGTGCCGTCGCCGAGCGAAGGTACGTCGGCGGCCCGGCGGATGAAGGTGCCGGTGGTGAACTGGGAGTGGTGCGTCCCGTAGCACCGCTGGCTGTTGCGCCGGATGGTCCGGATTGCCCGCTGTGCGTCCGTTACGGAAGAGAACTGCTGGACGTGCACCCGGGGCAAGGACGGGGCGTCGGAGTCAGTGCCGTAGTAGTACGCCCATTTCCGCACCTCGCCACTCGGGCCGTTCCGGTAGCTCAGACAATTGCCCTCGAAGATCCAGACCGGGTGGTCCTTCTCGACGTACCGCTCCCCGCCGGCGTAGTCCGGGAGAATGTGGGCGACCTGCCCGACGCTCGGGAAGTCCGAGGCGTCCACTCCGGGGACGGGCGTCGCCCCCGACGCGGCCAGAGGCACGAGCGACAGCGCAGCCGCGGTCGTCCCCAGCATCCGGATGATTCGTCGCCTGCGCATGTCAGTCTCCACTCGGTCTTCGGTTGCCCTCTGCAGAATAGGACGCGCGACGTCCGCCTGGGTTGCTTCTGGCCGCGCTGGTCGACGATTTCCCCGATCGCGGGGTCAGCCGGTCAGATCGACCACGACAGGCGCGTGGTCCGACGCGCCCTGGCCGGCCCGCTCGTCACGGTCGATGAACGCGCCGCTGACCCGCGCTGCAAACAGCGGGGAGCCGAGCACGAAGTCGATCTTCAGCCCGCGGTCACGCTCGAACCGCTGCCGGTAGTAGTCCCAGTAGGTGTAGCCGGGCGCGTAGGCGCGGGTGACCTCCGCCCAGCCGTCGTCGAGCAGCGCCTGGAAGGCGGCGCGCTCGGCGGGCGTGACGTGGGTCGAGTTCTTGAACTGCGCCACGTCGAACACGTCGTCGTCGGTGGGACAGATGTTCCAGTCGCCGACGAGGGCGGTCGGACCGCCCTGCCACTCGAGCGCGGCCTCGCGCAGCCGGGCCAGCCAGTCGAGCTTGTAGACGTAGTGCGGGTCGTCGGGCTTGCGACCGTTGGGGATGTAGAGGCTCCAGATCCGGACGCCGCCGCAGGTCGCCCCGATGGCCCGCGCCTCGGGTGCCACCGGGTCGCCCCAGCCAGGCATGTCACGGAACCCGACCTCGACGTCCTCGAGCCCGACCCGGCTGATCAGCGCGACGCCGTTCCACTGGTTGACGCCGGCCGCGGCGACGTCGTACCCCCGGGCCTGCAGGCCCATCAGCGGCAACTGGTCCTCGCGAGCCTTGGTCTCCTGAAGGGCCAGTACGTCGATCTCGTGGCGGTCGAGGAGCGCCTCCACCCGGTCGATCCGCGAACGGAGGGAGTTGACGTTCCAGGTCGCGATCCGCACCCCGCGAGGCTAGTACGACGCCCGAGCCGCACTCTGCCGACGGGGCCGGTCGGTGCAGATTCCTGCACCGACCGGCCCTGCCTATTTGTGAGGCGGAGAACATCTTGTCGATCCGGGGCGCCCGGCGACTTAATGAGTCCAGAAGAGTCCGTCAACGAAGGGATTTCAATGAAGTTCTCGGGATTCAGCAGAATTTGCGCCGGGGCCGCGTGCTTGGCCGTGGCGTTCGCAGGCTCGGCCGTCGCCAGCGAGGGCGGTGTGCCGTCGTACCAGGAGTTCAAGGCCGACACCTACGTCGACCGCGACGGGCAGTACATCGTGAACGGCGACGAGCCGATCAGCAGCGATGGCGCCCTCAAGCAGTTTTACACGTCGATGGTCGGCAAGAACTCGACCACCATGAAGACAACAAACAAGTCGGGCGACGCCGGCCTGGTCGTCAACACCGTCAGCGGCAGGGACGACAAGTGGTCGGCCAGTACCGCGCTCAACCTGACCTACTGCGTCAGCACCAGGTTCGGTTCCCGGCAGGCGGATGTCGTCAACGCGATGGCGGCCGGCGCCGGCCTCTGGGAGTCCGCGACGTCGAGGGTCAACTTCGTTTATGTCTCGGCGCAGAACGGCTCGTGCACCACCCGCAACAACAACGTGCTGTTCTCGGTCGAACCGGTGAACACGTCGCAGTACATCGCCCGAGCGTTCTTCCCGAGCACCTCCAAGCGTTCGCGGAACGTCCTGATCGACGACTCGATCTGGACCTCGGGCACCTGGGAGCCGGGCGACATCCTCGCTCACGAGCTCGGGCACGCTCTCGGGTTCCGGCACGAGCACACCCGCCCTGAGTCCGGCACCTGCTTCGAGGACAACAACTGGCGACCGCTGACGCCGTACGACAGCAAGTCGATCATGCACTACCCGCAGTGCAACGGCGGCTCGTCCGACCTGGAGTTCCAGGCGTCCGACGCGGCAGGAGTGCGCGCTCTCTACGGATCCTGACGGACCCGTCCACGCGGCATGCCGCCCTCTTCTCCGGTGCAGTCCATGGGGGACCAGTCGGAGAGGACGGGCGGCGTCGCGGGTGCGGTCGCTCGGCTGCAGGTCGAGATGCAGCCGGTTCTTGGCGGTCTTGCCTTCGGGCACCGGGATGAAGAGCATCGTCGGCCCCAAGGCCGGGAAGTGCGGGGCGACCATCACCTCGGGGTCGTCGTCGAAGAAGACCACCCACCCGGTGAGCGCCGCCCAGAACCTCGCGAGCTGGTGGGCGTCCGCGTAGTCGAACGTCATGCTGTTCACGGTCATGGCCATGGGTCCACTCTTCTCCGTGCGGCGGGCGTACGGCGACCCGATTGCCCGGCCTGCGGGGATTCAACGGCGGGCCGTCCTCCCTCGTAGAGTGGCCGCCCGTGGCACTCACCATCGGCATCGTCGGTCTCCCCAATGCAGGCAAGTCGACGCTTTTCAACGCGCTGACCAAGAACGACGTACTCGCGGCGAACTACCCGTTCGCGACGATCGAGCCCAATGTCGGCGTGGTCGGCGTCCCGGACGACCGGCTCCCGAAGCTCGCCGAGATCTACGGCTCGCTGAAGCAGCTCCCGGCCACGGTGGAGTTCGTGGACATCGCCGGCATCGTCCGCGGCGCGTCGCAGGGCGAGGGCCTGGGCAACAAGTTCCTCGCCCACATCCGTGAGGCGGCCGCGATCTGTCAGGTGACCCGCGTCTTCCGTGACGAGGACGTCACCCACGTCGACGGCAAGGTCGACCCGGGCAGCGACATCTCCACGATCCAGACCGAGCTGATCCTCGCCGACCTCGAAACCGTCGAGAAGGCGATCCAGCGGCTGGAGAAGGAGTCGCGCAAGGTCAAGGAACTGGTGGCGGTGCTGGCGGCCGCGCAGGAGGCCAAGCAGGCGCTGGAGGCCGGTACGCCGGTCATCGCCACCTCGATCGACCGCGCGCTGATCCGCGAGCTGTCGCTGCTCACCGCCAAGCCCTACATCTACGTCTTCAACTGCGACACCGACGAGCTCGCGGACGAGGGGCTCAAGGATGAGATGCGCGCGCTCGTCGCCCCCGCCGAGGCCATCTTCCTCGATGCCAAGCTCGAGTCAGACCTGGTCGAGCTCGACGACGACGAGGCGCGCGAGCTGCTGGCGGAGGTCGGCATCACCGAGCCCGGTCTCGACGTGCTGGCCCGGGTCGGCTTCAACACCCTCGGTCTGCAGACCTATCTCACGGCCGGGCCCAAGGAGGTCCGGGCGTGGGAGATCAAGAAGGGCGCCACGGCTCCTGAGGCGGCCGGTGTGATCCACACCGACTTCCAGAAGGGCTTCATCAAGGCCGAGATCATCTCGTACGACGACCTCATCTCCATGGGGTCGGTCCTCAAGGTGCGGGAAGCGGGCAAGGTCCGGATGGAGGGCAAGGACTACGTCATGCAGGACGGCGACGTCGTGGAGTTCCGCTTCAACGTGTAAAGCCACAGGTCAGCAACGCGGCGCCGAGGCGCACCATGGGGTGCGAAGATTCGGCGCCGTCTGCTGCTTTGCGGTCGGCGGTGGCTCGGGTCGATCCTGGCGGGCGTAGGTGACCGTGGCACGAAATCGTTTCAGCCTTCGCGTCAATAGAGGACTCCGAGCACGATCCGAACGGGGCTCCCGCTAGAAAGTCGCGACCTTCAGCGTTGGCGTTGACCATTGCCGCGTCCGAGCGGCGGAGCAGTTGGCGCTGGTCTCGCCGAGGTTTCACGATCGCGAGCAGGTCAAGGGAACTGCGGCTTGACCGCCAACACCGGACACGTGGCGTCCAGCAGGATCCGCTGGGCCGTGCTGCCGAAGACCAGCTTCCCGACCGGAGTTCGCGCACGGAGACCCAGGACCACCAGGCGGGCGTCGCGCCGTTGAGCGACCTGTACGACGGTGTCGCTGGGGTCGCCCAGATCCCCGCGCTCGATCTCGACGCGGCCGGCGATGTCCGGCCAGCGGGTCTCTACCTCCGCCACGTCGGGCGCCTCGTCACCTCGTACAGCGGGCACGATGATCACGGTCTCCCGTTCTCGGGAGGACTCGGCGACGGCGGCCGCGACGGCGGCGTGTCCGGGCGGGGTGTCGGCGTAGGCGACGACGATGGTCATCGAGGTTCCTTTCGATGGATGTCTGGGAGGGCGAGAGGCCGGGCGGGTCACTGCAGGGCGCCGATTGGTAGGTCGACGGGCAGCAGTGAGGGCAGGGACAGCAGCACCAGGCCGAGGACGACGGTGTAGACGATCGCCGTCCGTGGGCGGGTGCGCGCCGCGTACAAGAGGAACACCGGTGTGAACACCAGTGTCGCTGCGAGGTAGCCGCCGACCATGACGAGGACCAGGAATGAGGCCATGGCCGCGAACGTGCGCCCCGCGATCACCAGGTCGTGGTGCCGGGTCAGGGCTGGGGCGTCGACCCTCGGCTCGGCACGGGTGGCGAGCACCGTGGCGCCGGCACCACCAGTGGGCTCGTGGATGTCCTCTGCAGCGTCACGCCCGGCTCCCCGCCGCCTCGCGCGGCCTTCCTGCCAGGTCAGGACGAGTGCCGCGACCAGACCGCACCCGGCAACGAGGCGGGGCATCAGTCGCGCCTCCTCGGAGAACGACCCGCTCATCCAGAGTGCGCCGCCGAACAGGAACACCGCGACCACGGCGACGGCGGCGGACCAGGGTGTGCCGGCCATCGAACCTTCCAGCTCGTCGCCGGCAGGGCCCTCGCTCTCGTGCTCGTCGCGGTGTCCGTCGTCGGCTGCACCCGAGGCTCCCCGCAGCTTCTTGACCAGGGACCACAGCACGGGCACCACCAACAGCGCGGCGAAGGCGAGGACGCCCGGTCGGGTCATCCACTCGGTTCCGTCGTACAGGCTGGCGGTCAGGTAGTAGTAGCGCTCCATCGGGATGGCGAGGACGAACCCGATCAGGAACGGCGCACGCGGCATGCCGGTGGCCTTGAGGAAGAATCCGGCCACACCGAGGCCGACCATCACCCATAGGTCGCCGAGCTGGCCCCCCTCCTGGTAGGCACCGAGGAGCATCACCACGATAAGACCGGGCCCGAGCACGGCGAAGGGCACCTTGGTGAGCTTGGCGAGCGACCCCGTGGCCAGGAAGCAGAGGAAGGCTCCGGCGACGGAGGCGATCGCGAACGCCCAGACGATCAGGTACATGAGGTCGAGGTGGTCGGTGACGATGGCCGGGCCTGGCTGGATGCCATACGTCAGCAGCATCCCGAGGAGCATCGCTGACGGTACGCCGCCTGGGATGCCGAAGAGGAAGGTCGGGATGAGGTCGCCGGCCTCGACCGAGTTGTTGGCGCTCTCGGGACCGACGATCCCGCGCGGGTCGCCCTTGCCGAACTTGCGCTTGTCCTTGGCGGTGGCGACGGCCTGCCCGTAGGCGAGCCAGGTGCCGGCCGTGGCGCCGACGCCGGGGAGGATTCCGGCCCAGATGCCGATCAGTGAGCCTCGGATGACGTGCGTCCAGTGCGTCAGCCACTCGCGGATGCCGGATCCCCAGCCACCGGTCAGCTCGACGGGCTTCTCTGTCACACGCCGCTGACCGACGCGGCTGGCGATCTCGGCGAGCCCGAACACGCCCAGGGCGACCGCCACCAACGACAGGCCGTCGCTGAGGAACAGGGAGCCGAAGGAGAACCGCTCCTCGGCGGTGGTGGGCGAGGTCCCGACGAGGCCGAGCAGGAGGCCGAGGAAGCCGGCTGTCAGACCCTTGACGACGTTGCCGCGCGAGAGCACGGCGGCGAGCGAGACGCCGAGGACGGTCAGCATGAAGAGCTCCGGGCTGCCGAACGAGAGCACCAGGGGCCGTGCCAGGGGGATGGCAAGCGTGAGGCCGACCGCACCGATCAGGCCGCCTGCCATCGAGGAGAGGAAGGCGAGTGACAGTGCTCGTTTGGCCTGTCCCTGCCGTGCCATCGAGTAGCCGTCGAGCATGGTCACGCTGGCCGATGCGGATCCCGGCGCGCCGAGCAGGACCGCGGCCACGGTGTCCGAGGTGTGCACCACGGCGAGGGCACCGATGAGCATCGCGAGAGCAGGCTCGGGGTCCATGCCGAACGTGACCGGGAGGAGGATCGCCACCGCGCCGGTGCCGCCGAGACCCGGGATCAGGCCGATGACGAGGCCGGCCAGCACGCCGATGGCGAGCATGAGGAGAAGTGAGGGATCGGCCAGGGAGCCCAGGGCCGAGAACGCTGCGTCAGTCATGGTCTTGCCCCTAGTCGATGGTGATGTCGTAGTCGGATTCGAGCAGGTCGAGCACGTCCTCGCGGACGCTGTCATCCACCCGGTATGCCTCGCCGATGCGCTCAGCGAGGTCCGGGGAGGCGTCAATCGGGTAACCACCGAGAACTTCGGCCGCGGACTCCTGGAACTCTGGGTCAGCACCCATCTCCTCGGCCGTGGCTCGCAGCAGCTCGAATGCCTCGTCGGGGGTGTCCTCCGGGACCCAGAGCGCCTTCTGGTAGGTGTAGGTCAGCGCCAGGATCGCCCGGTACGTCTCCGACGCGTCGGGGTCCGGTTGCTCGCCGTAGAGTTGCTCGTACACCTCGACGACGGTGGGGAGATCGGGGAAGTTGGGATCCCGCACGATCTCACCGGCCTGGTCTACCTGTCCCAGAGAGAAGAGCGGCACCGCGGTGCCGTCTTCCACCAACGGTTCGACCGCCGGCCCGTACGACGTCGTTGTCTGGTAGTCGATGTCCACCTCGCCACGCTGCAACGCGAGGTTGACCGGGCCGCGGCCCTCGAACCCGAACGTCGAGTCGACGTCGGCGGAGAGGAGGTCGAAGGCCAGCAACGTGGTGAGGTCGAGGCTGGTCGCTGCGATGCCACCGAAGACCAACGGCTCGTCCCGGTCGACGAGGTCCTCGACGCCGCGCACGCCGGCGCCGGTCCGGGCGTAGACCACTGCCCCGGTGCCGTTGGCCAGGATGGGCCGCAGCTCCGTGAAGTCGTAGCGCACCGCCGGCAGCTCAAGGAGGTAGGGCACCACCGTGGAAGCCGTGCTGACCAGGACCTCGGTCCCGTCGGACTTCGCGGAGGTCATGAAGTGGTTGGTGCCGAGGATGCCCTCGCCGCCGTCGTCGTTGACCGGCGCCAGGCCCGGGGATCCCGGCACCGCCTCGGTCAGCTCGGCTCCCACGAAGCGCGCCCAGATGTCTGTGCCGCCACCCTCGGCCAGGGGGATCATCATCTCCACGGTCTCACCGGAGTAGTCGCCGTCGGTGGTGGAGGCCGCCGGGTTCAGCAGGTCCCCGCCCAGAACGGAGACGCCCACCGCCAGCGCCGTGAAGCCGGCCACGATCGCGCCGGCGAGTCGCGGGTTCGGCGCAGGGCGCTCGGGCGTGTCCTGTACGGCGCTGACGCCCTCGTCTCCGGTCGTGGCCACGCCCGCTTTGTCGACGTGCTGGGTCATGAGTTCCTCCAGGTGAGATCGAGCCTCGCACGGTCGTCCCGTGTCAAGGGAGTGGATGGTCATGCCGAGGCCGACGGCAGGAGCGGTGGGTCCGGCAGCACCACGGACCCGTGGGCCAGCCGCCGATATGTACGGACGACGCCGACGACGGGGACACCGTCGTGCTCCTCGGCGAAGGTGCTCACGCACCCCGCCGGCGTGCCAAGTCGGAGACCGGTGGTGGGCCGATCCGGGCGCACGAGGTCGTGCACGACCGTGCCGGGGGCGTCGGCTGCCAGCGTCAGCGCCACGGAGCCCGTGACCGGAACAGCAGGGTGGAAGTGCCCCATCGACAGCATGCGGACGGTCAGGTCGTCGCTTTCGACGCCCCGGGAACCGGGAGTCGAGACGAGCGCGAGCTTCGGAACGGCGCGGGGGACCGCATCCGGGCTCTCCGCGAGTCCCATCAGGACCCCCGCTTCGCGACGTACGGCGTCGAGGCGGGCGAGGAGTCCGGGGACCAGGTCGAGCTCGGCGATGTCCTCGTTGCCCCGGACACCGAAGTCGGAGGCGTTGGCCGCAACGACCGGGGCGCCTGCGTCGACCAGCGTGACGGTCACTCCGCCCACGGCGTCTGACAAGACGTCGCGCTGACGACCGGTGGGGAAGAGCCGCCCGGTGCTTCTGCCGGCCGGGTCGACGAAGCCCATGCGCACCGGAGCGCCGGGGAAGGGGACGCCCGGGATGGTCTCGGACGCAGCCTCGTCGAGCACGCCTCCGGGGGTGGCCACGCGCTGCACGATGAGCTGGTCGGTGTTGGTGTTGAGGACCCGCACGGACGTCTCCGGCGCGTCGGTGCCGCACCCAGCCCTCCCGGATCGCGAACGACGCGACCACGGCGGAGCAGTTGCCGCAGTTGCTCCCCCAGTCGACCTTTGCCTCGTCGATCCCGACCTGGGCGAAGGTGTACTCCACGTCCACACCCGCAGCCGACGAGGGCGCGAGGATGACCGCCTTGCTCGTGGTGGACGTACCCCCGCCCACGCCGTCGACCTGCCGGTGGTCCGGACTGCCATAGATGCGCAGCAGCACCTCATCGACCGACAGGTCCGGGACCAGCAGGTCGTCGCGACGGAAGACCCAGCACTTGCTGGTGCCACCCCGCATCCAAGTCGCGGCGATCTCTCGCATGTTGCCTCCTGAGACGACAGTCCGGAACTTCCGGACTCACTCAGATTGAGGCCAGGTGAGTTGTAGCACAATCACGATTTCGCACATGATCATGAAGCAGCACTTCATGCTCGACGACGCGTGGTCGAGGTCCGGACGGCGAACCGGACGCTCAAGCAGCGGTGGACATGCTCTTCATGGCCCTGTAGCGCAACTTCAGGCAGAATGGGCGAGTGCTGGACGTCAAGCGGCTACAGATCCTGTTGGCGATCGTGGAGGAAGGGTCGGTCACCAGCGCAGCCGCAGCCCTGGGCTACACACCATCCGCGGTCTCCCAGCAGCTGCTGAGGCTCGAGCGCGAGGCGGGGCAGCCGCTCCTCGACCGCCACGCCCGCGGCATGACACCGACAGACGCGGGCCTGGTGCTGGCCACGCACGCACGCAAGGTCCTGCGTCAGCTGGCGGCCGCGGAGTCCGATCTCGCCGACATCGCCGGCGTCCGCCGAGGCAGTGTCACCCTGGGCACCTTTCCCACGGTCGGCAGCTCGTTCCTACCCCTGGCGGTACGCCGATACCGCGAGCTCTACCCCAACATCACGCTGACGATCAGCAGCGGCCGCGAAGATCATCTGGTGCGCATGCTGGAAGAGGGCAAGGTCGCCATGTCCTTCCTGTGGGACTACGCCTGGCAGCGGATCGACAACGACGAGCTGGTGCTGACCGAGCTCTTCACCGACCCCACCGTGCTGCTCGTCGGCTCCACCCACCGCCTGGCCCGGCGCCGTACCGTCCGCATGGCCGACCTCGCCGCCGAGCCCTGGATCATCCGGGCCGGAGGACACCCTGTCGTCGAGGTGCTGCAGCGCAGCGCCGTGGCCGCCGGCTTCACCCCGACCATCGCCTTCCAGGCCAACGACTACCAGGAGGCCCAGGCCATGGTCAGCGTCGGCCTCGGCATCGCATTGGCGCCGAGAACGGCCACCGTCAACCAGCACCCCGACGTGCGGGTCATCTCCCTGGGTGACACCGCACCGCCAAGACGGGTGCTGGCCGCCCACCGTCCCGGTCGCGTCCGGAGCGCCGCCGAGCTCGCCCTCCACGACGTCCTGGTCGAGACCGCGTGCACGTATCCCTGAACGCCCGCGCATGCACGCATGAGGAACCGCCTACGACCATGCCGTCGGTGAGGATGTGCAACAGGGATCGCACGTCCCTCGCTCGCCCACGCGGGTCAGCAGCGCCGCGATGACGGCGCACAAGGCCAGCACGACGAAGGCCTTCTGGTACCCGCCGAGGGCGACCGCGGCGAGCGCCCCGAGCCAGGGTGCGGTCGCAGCGGCGAGGTGGACCCCTCCACTGAGCACGCCGCTTCGCACGCCGTACGACGCAGTTCCCCACCGGTCGGTGACGGCTGTCGCCTGGATGAGGGTGAAGGCCCCTCGCGCCGTGCCGGCGATCACGGAGATCGCGCAGAGTGCCAGGAGTGGACTCGGGGCGGCAGCAAGGCCGAGGGTGGTCGCTGCGGTGACCACGAGGACCACCGTCACTTTGGTGTTCGGCGCCGCGGGACCGAGCACAGGGGCGTACGCGATCCGGCCGGCGACCTGGCCGATACCGCCGACGGCGAGCACGACTGCTGCCTGCCGGGTGCTGAACCCGGTCTCGACCAGCAGCGGCACGAGGTTGATCAGTGCGGCGTAGATGGCGAACCCGGCGAGGGTCATGGCGCCGACAAGGACGATGAACTGTCGGTCGCGGAGCACCGGGTCGATCCGGCGCGCCCGATCCTGGCCGGACGGTCCGTCATGGTCGACGGCAAGCTTCGGCGTCCACGGGTGCCGGAGGCCGATCCAGTGGAGCAGGATCGTGACGGCCAGCGGCGCGGCCAGGATGGCGTAGGCGCTGCGCCAGGATCCGACGGACTCGAGCACCGCGGTCAGTGGCGCGAAGACAGTCGAGGCAAGGCCGCCTACCAGCGTGACGACGGTGAGTGCTCGCACCCTGCGGGGCCCGCCCCAGTGCGTCAGCGCGGCAAATGCCGGTGGGTAGAGGGTCGCGGACATCGCGACCCCGGCGAGGGCGCAGGCCGCGACGAACCACGGCAGGGTCGGTGCGACCGCCAGCGCGAGCGCGGCGCAGACGCCGAGGAACGACCCGACGCTCATCAGGAGTCGCGGCCCGTGGCGGTCAAGGTGGCGACCCACCCAGAGGCCCGCGAGTGCTGCGAGCACCTGGGTCCCGGTGAACGCGGCCATGAGCGTCGTCAAGGACCATCCCTCGTCGGCGGCGATGGTCGGCGCCAGGACTGGGAAGGCGTAGAACAGCACCCCCCAGGCGACGATCTGGGTGGTGCAGAGGACGACGACGACGCGGCGTAGCGGTCGGTCGGTCAGTGCTCCCTCGAGGGTGGCGACGGCCGCCTCCCCGCCCGGGGTGGGCAAGGAGGCGGACCGGTCGGAGGACTCGTCACCCACAGGTGTTGTGGCCGCCGATCGTCAGCAGGTCGCCGCTCGGGACGCAGCAGCCTCCACCGGTCTCCTCGCTGGGCCGGCCGTCGAACTGCCCGGACCCACCGCAGACGCCGGACTCGGGAAGGACCAGCTCCACGCGGGCGGCCGCCTCGAGGTCTCCTGCGATGGCGGCGACGATGCTGCGGGTCTGCTCGAACCCGGTGAGCGCGAGGAACGACGGCGCGCGGCCGTACGACTTCATCCCGGCGAGGTAGAGCCCCTGCTCGGGTTGGGCCAGCTCTGCGACGCCGTGCGGGTAGACGGTGCCGCACGAGTGCATGTTCGGGTCGATGAGCGGTGCAAGCTTGGTGGGTGCCGACAGCACCGGGTCGAGGTCGAGACGAACCTCGCTGAGCCAGCCGAGGTCGGGGCGGAACCCGGTGACCACGACGACCTCGTCGATGCCCTCGATGCGGCGGCCGTCGCTCCCGACAATCGTCAGCTGCCCGCCGGTCTCGTGGGTGACCTCCGCGGTGCGGAACGAGTTGACCACGCGGACCGGGCCGCTCTCGACCGCTTCCTGGGCTCGCTTGCCGAGGGCTCCGCGGGCTTCGAGCTGGTCGTTGTCCCCGCCGCCGAAGGCGTCGTCCAGGCCGGGGCGGCGAAGCGTCCACACGATCTCGGTCTTGGGGGCGGCGTGCACCAGAGAGGTGAGGCCGAGGAGGGTGTTCTGCGCCGAGGCACCGCGGCCGGCAACGAGCACGCGCTTGCCGGCATACCGCTCCCGGGTGGCGGTGTCGGTGAAGTCCGGGATGCCGTAGGTGATGCGGTCGGCGTGCTCCGTCTCGCCGGGCGCGGGCAGCCCGTCGGCGCCGAGGGGATTGGCGCCGTACCAGGTCCCGGATGCATCGATCACGGCGCCGGCGGTCAGCAGCGTCGTACGTCCAGAAGTCCTGACGTGCACGGTGAACGCAGCGTCCTCGCGCCCGGAGTCGACCATCCGGTCCCGACCCAGCTTGGCAACGCCGACGACCCGTTGGTCGTAGCGCACGTCGACCTCGTCGGTGGCGTCCAGGGCCGCGGCGAGCGGAGTCAGGTAGCCATCCACCCACTCGGCCCCGGTCGGGTACGTCGTGGGCTCGGGCCGGCTCCAGGTCTCGCCGAGCAGCGCTGCTGCGGCAGGGTCCACGAGCTCGCTCCACGCCGAGAACAGCCGGACGTGTCCCCACTCCCGGACCGCGGCGCCGGGTCCCGTTCCCGCTTCGAGGACGACCGTGGGGAGACCACGGGACTGAGCGTGGGCGGCGGCAGCCAGGCCGATCGGGCCGGCGCCGACGATCACGAGCGGCTGCTCGGGCGAGATGGTAGGCATGAGGTGATTCCTTCCAATAGATCGATGACCTTCGATATACGTCTGACTGGCACAATAATCGACATCCATCGATGGATTCAAGTGTTTGATCGAAGAACTTCGATGTAAGGTGGGGACGTGACCGCGACCGAACTCGAACTCACGCCTCTGGGGCCCTCAGCCGCTGACTGCTCCGACCCCGGCTGCGACCCCGCCTGCGCCCCCGGTGCCGACGCGGCTGCCGGAGCCGACGGAGCTCTGCTCGAAGTCGAGTCGGCGGTGCGGTACGCCGAGTGGTTCGCCACTCTTTCCGACGCGACCCGGGTGCGGCTCCTGCACGCCGTCGCCAGCGCCCCGCGTGGCTCGATCAAGGTCGGAGACCTGGCGGCCGCGCTCGGCATCAGCCAGTCCACGTGCTCGCACCACGTGCGAAAGCTCGCCGAGGTCGGCTTCGTCGTCGTCGACAAGGTCGGGACCGCCTCGAAAGTCTCGGTCAACCCCGGCTGCTGCACCGGCCTCCCGCACGCCGCCGACGTGGTGATGGGCTCGTTGAGCGCCGTCCCGTGCTGTCCCGACGACCTGCCCGCGGACGTGATCACCAGGTCGATGGTCGATGACGACCTTCCCCGGGTCCGCGACATCTACGCCGAAGGGATCGCCACGAGGATGGCGACCTTCGAGACCGAGGTGCCGTCGGTGGCGGTCCTCGCCGGCAAGTGGCTACCGGGGCACCGCTGGATCGCCGAGCGCGATGGGGAGGTGGTCGGCTGGACCGCCATCAACCCGGTCTCCGAGCGAGAGTGCTACGCCGGGGTGGGCGAGACCAGCGTCTACGTCACCGAGTCCGCGCGTGGTCGAGGCGTCGGCAAGGCGCTCCTGTTCCGTCAGGTCAACGAGGCTGATGCCAACGGCCTGTGGACCCTCCAGACCTCGATCTTCCCCGAGAACCGTGCTTCCCTCGCACTGCACCACTCCGCCGGCTACCGCACCCTGGCGGTGCGCCCGCGGATCGCCCAGCTCGACGGAGAGTGGCGCGACACGGTGTTCCTCGAGCGTCGTCGATCCAGCGACTGAGTCATGAACCACGACCTGCTCCGGAGACTGACAGCGGAGTTGATCGGGACTGCCCTGCTGGTTGCCGTGGTTATCGGCTCCGGGATCGCAGCCGAACGGCTCTCCCCTGATGACGTAGGTCTCCAGCTCTTGGAGAACTCGACAGCGACCTTCCTCGGCCTCACCGTGCTGATCCTGATGTTCGGACCGATCTCGGGCGCCCACTTCAACCCCGTCGTGTCCGCTGCTGACTGGCTGCTCGGGCGCCGCGCCGGCAGCGGCCTGGCCGGCCGCGAGGTGCTCGCCTACAGCGCGGTCCAGATGGCAGGCGGCGTCCTCGGTGCCGCGCTCGCCGACGTGATGTTCGAGGTCAGCCTCACCGAGCTCGCCACCACCGAGCGGACGGGCGCCCACCTCCTCCTCGCCGAGGTCGTCGCCACCGGGGGGCTGGTCACCCTCATCTTCGTCTTGGTGCGCACCGGCCGGGGTGCGCTGGCTGCCCCGGCGGTCGGTGCCTACATCGGCGCGGCGTACTGGTTCACCTCGTCCACGTCCTTCGCCAATCCTGCCGTCACCGTGGGACGGATGTTCTCCGACACCTTCGCCGGGATCGACCCTGGCTCCGTTCCAGGTTTCCTCGCAGCCCAGGTCGTCGGCGCTGCCCTTGCCGTGGCGCTGGTCCGCTACTTGCTGCCCGACGTCGGCGACACCGCCAGCGACGTCGTCGTGACCCATCCCTCCACTCTCGAAGGAGAGCCGCGTGATCAGCACTGATGCCGACGACCGCGTTCCGCAGGTCGTCTTCGCCTGCGTGCGCAACGGCGGCCGATCCGTCATCGCCCGCGTGCTGACCGAGCACTACGCCGCCGGCCGGGTCCGAGCCCTCTCTGCCGGGACCCAGCCCGGCGAGCACATCCATCCTGAGGTCGCGGACGCCCTGGAGAAGCTCGGGCTCGACACCTCCGGAGAGCGCCCCACCCTGCTCTCCCGCGAGACCGTCGCGGCCAGCAACCTGGCCATCACCCTCGGCTGCGGCGAGGAGTGTCCCTACGTGCCGGGCGTGAGGTACGTCGACTGGCCCGTCGATGACCCCGGTGGCCAGGACGAGGCCACCGTCCGACGCATCATCGCCGATATCGACGCTCGTGTGCGCGGCCTGCTCGTGGAGCTGGTGCCGGGCGCCGAGCTGCCGAACTCGGTGGCCGGGTGACCAGAGCGTCGCCGGGCACGGCGGAGGCGCGAGGGGCGGTCACAGGGGCGGGCGGACGTCCCGTCGCTCCTCGACCACCGTGGTGCTGCGCGTGCGCTGCTGGTTGACGATCAGCGAGATGGCGATGGCCAACGCGCCGGCCACCAGGAGGATCCAGCCCAGGGTGCCGGTGTCGACAGCAGTGGTGTCGATGTTGACCACGTCGAGGACGAGGACGAGTCCAACGACGATCATGACGATTCCGAGGCCGATGGCCATGGCTGCGATCTCCTTCGATCTTGTCGCCCGGTCTCGGGAACCGGGCTCTCTTTCGCCATCACGCGGTACCCGGAGGAGATGGGACCAACCTGTCGAACGGCGATCTCGACGTGAGCCGAGTCAGGGACTCAACGCCGCCACTGCGTCGGCGAGATCTGCGACGGCACGTCGGCGAGCCGCGTGGCCGACGTCGAGCGGGACGTCGAGCTGGAAACCCAGGAACGCCGCATCGATGATCGTCGCGGCTCGCCTGGCCAGCGGGCGGGGGACCCCCGAACGCGTGAGGTGGCCCACGAGCGACCGGAGCCACCGCTCGTTGGCGCCGCGGACCACCGTGGCGTAGGGCTCCCGCCCGAGCAGGCCGAGCGCAGCGGCTTCGACGTACAGCCGCGTGCACGGCTCGATCTCGGGTGACCTCACGATCGACCACAGGTCGTGTACGGCCGTGCGCAGGTCAGGCGACGGAGGCAGTGCCGCGGTGGCCGCGACGGAGCGGTCATTGGACTCGAACAGCACCGCAGCAACCAGGTGGTCCTTGTTGTCGAAGTGGTAGAGGAGCATGCGGTCGCTGGTGCCGATGGCAGCGGCGAGCGGACGGAGACTGAGCCCGATCAGCCCGTGCTCGAGGACATACGCGGTCGCCGCTTCGGTCCACGCTTCTCGGCGTTCGGAGTCCTTGGCCACAGGGCGAATGTAGCATGTGCTACATTCATGTGTAGCAGCTGCTACACATGAATGGATGTTGGACCATGGTCACCGCTTTCGGACTTCTCCTCGCAGCGATCGCACTGGAGGTGATTGCGACCTCGGCACTGCCGCGCACCGAGGGATTCCGCGACCCGGTCTGGAGCGCTCTCGTCGTCGCCGGCTACGCGGCGTCGATCTGGCTGTTGGCCCTGGTCGTCGAGCGGTTGCCCGTGTCGACCGCGTACGCCGTATGGTCCGGTGTCGGTACCGCTGCAGTCGCTCTCATCGGAGCGCTCTGGCTCGGAGAGTCCTGGGACCCGATCAAGGTCATCGGACTCGTGCTGATCGTTGGCGGCGTCGTCATGCTCAACCTTCAGGGTGCGCACTGATCAGAGGGCACCCGCCGAGGAACTGCCAGATTCCACCGAACGCCAGATCTCGGCCTGGCGGACGAGGAACGCGCGCTCGTCCAGCTTCTTCCGGCGCATCCACGTAGTGACCTCGAGGTTGCACTTGCTGGCGTTGCACGAGCGGCAGGCGGGCACCACGTTGGCCAGGGTGTAGCGGCCACCGCGGGAGATCGGCAGCACACAGTCCTTCTGGGCCCGCGGATCGTCGGCACCGCAGTAGGCGCAACCGTCCCACTGCGACCTGAGCAGCGCCCACTGCTCGTCGGTCAGGTCATGCTCAACCTTGGCCATCCGGCGCTTGCGACGGCGGGCGTAGGTCGCGGCTCGGCTGCGGGACGGCACGAGGGGAGCGTACGACGCGCAGGTGGGTTTTCCGTGGCGTCCGGCGCTGAGCGGCGAGACCTCCTAGTCTGTCCAGATGCCGCCGCTGACCAACCGGATCCAGGTCGGAGGGCTCCAGGTCGCCGAGGAGCTCCACGCCTTCGTGCGCGACGAGGCGTTGCCGGGCGCCGGCATCGACGAGTCGGCCTTCTGGCGCGGCGTGGAAGAGATAGTCGACGAGTTCAGCCCTCGGAACCGGCAGCTCCTCGCGCGTCGGGATGAGCTCCAGCAACAGCTCGACGAGTGGCACACGAACCATCCCGGACCAGTCCGCGACCAGGCGGGCTACCTGCAGATGCTGCGCGAGATCGGCTACCTGGTCGACGAGCCGGGCGAGTTCAGCATCGAGACCAGCGGGGTCGACGACGAGGTCGCCGTCCAGGCCGGGCCGCAGCTCGTCGTACCGGTCCTCAACGCGCGGTTCGCGGCCAACGCCGCCAACGCGCGCTGGGGTTCGTTGTACGACGCGCTCTACGGCACCGACGTGCTGTCCGAGGACGACGGGTGCGAGCGCGGTACGTCGTACAACCCGCGCCGCGGCGCCGAGGTGATCAGCCTGGCTCGGGAATTCCTCGACGAGCACTTCCCGCTGACGGCCGGGAGTCACGCCGATGCCCGGAGCTACTCCGTCGAGGACGGTGCCCTCGTGGTGCGGCTCGACAGCGGACCGAGCGGCCTGGCCGACCCGGGCAGGTACGTCGGACACCGTGGGGATCCTGCGGGGCCCGATGGTGTCTTGCTGGTCCACCACGGGCTGCACGTCGAGATCCAGATCGATGCCGACGACGCGATCGGCAAGGACGACCCCGCCGGGGTCAAGGACCTCCTGCTCGAGGCGGCCGTCTCCACGATCATGGACCTGGAGGACTCCATCGCCGCCGTGGACACCGCCGACAAGGTGGCGGCCTACCGCAACTGGCTGCTGCTCAACCGCGGCACGCTCACCGCGCAGGTCGTGAAGGGTGACGAGACGTTCACGCGGAGGCTGGAGCCGGACCGGATCTACGACAGCCCCGCGGGTCAGGTCACCCTGCCCGGTCGTTCACTGCTCTTCATTCGCCAGGTCGGTCACCTGATGACCACCGACGCCGTGCTGGACGCGGCCGGGAACGAGATCCCGGAAGGCATCCTCGACTCCGTGGTGACCGCCCTCTGCAGCCTGGTCGACCTGCAGGGTCGCGGAGAGCTGCGGAACTCGCGCGCCGGCTCGATGTATGCGGTCAAGCCGAAGATGCACGGCCCGGACGAGGTGGCGTTCACCGACGACCTGTTCGCGCGCACCGAGGACCTGTTGGGCCTGGGTCGCGGCACCGTCAAGCTCGGCATCATGGACGAGGAGCGCCGTACCTCCGCCAACCTCAAGGCCTGCATCCACGCTGCCCGCGGCCGCGTCGCGTTCATCAACACGGGGTTTCTCGACCGCACCGGCGACGAGCTGCACACGTCGATGCACGGCGGGCCGATGGTCCGCAAGGGCGACATGAAGTCGCAGCCGTGGATCGTGGCCTACGAGGACCGATCCGTCGACATCGGCCTGGAGTGCGGGTTCCTCGGGCGCGCCCAGATCGGCAAGGGCATGTGGGCGATGCCCGACGAGATGGCTGCCATGCTCAAGCAGAAGGGCGGCCACCCGAAGGCCGGCGCCAGTTGTGCCTGGGTGCCGTCGCCGACCGCCGCGACCCTGCACGCGCTCCACTACCACCAGTCCGATGTGGCCGCCCGGCAGGCCGCGCTGGCGGGTGGACGTCGCGGCACCCTCGAGCAGCTGCTGACCGTCCCGATCGGCGACCCCGCCTCCTGGTCGGAGGAGGATCGCCGTGAGGAGATCGACAACAACCTCCAGGGCATCCTCGGCTACGTGAAGCGCTGGATCGACGAGGGCGTCGGCTGCTCGAAGGTGCCCGACATCCACGGGACCGACCTGATGGAGGACCGGGCCACCTGCAGGATCTCCAGTCAGCACGTCGCCAACTGGCTCCGCCACGGTGTCGTCACCGCCGACCAGGTCGAGGAGGCGCTGCGCCGGATGGCCGACGTCGTCGACGAGCAGCAGGCGGGGGCGGGCTACGAGCCGCTGGGGCCGTCGTACGACGGAGAGGCCTTCCAGGCTGCCCGCGACCTGGTCTTCGAGGGACTCAGCCAGCCGTCGGGATACACCGAGCCGATCCTGCACCGGCGCCGGAGAGCGAAGAAGCAGTCCGACAACTGATCCAGGAGCACGTGATGGCCAACAAGCTCGGCATCAACCAGTACGGCAAGGCCGAGAGCCGGGTGGTGCGCATCGTGCGCGACTCCCCGCGTCACCAGATCCGGGACCTCAACGTGTCGACGTCGCTGCGTGGTGAGTTCGAGGACGCGCACATCACCGGCGACCAGTCGGCGGTGCTGCCGACGGACACCCAGAAAAACACCGCCTTCGCCTACGCGAAGCTCCACGGGGTCACGTCGATCGAGGACTACTCCCTGGCCCTCGGTCGGAGGCTGCTGGAGGCGTGCCCGGCCGCGAGCTCGGCACAGGTGCGGGTCGAGGAGTACGCCTGGGACCGGATCGGCGACCACTCGTTCGTACGCCGCGGCGGCGCGGTCCGCACCTGCGTCGTGAACGTCGGCCGGGACGACGCCGTCGTCCTCTCCGGCATCGCGGACCTGGTGGTGCTCAACTCCACCGACTCGGAGTTCAAGGGGTTCCTCAAGGACGAGTTCACGACGCTGCCGGAGGCCGAGGACAGGGTCCTCGCCACGTCGCTCGTGGCGAAGTGGCGGCACTCGACCGTCGACGGCGTCGACTGGAACGCTTCGCACGCCGCGGTGCTGGAGACCCTGCTCGAGACGTTCGCGGGCACGTACTCGCGCGCCCTGCAGGAGACGCTGCACACGATGGGGTGCGCGGTGCTCGACAGCCAGGGGGAGATCGCCGAGATCAGGTTCTCGGCACCCAACAAGCACCACTTCCTCGTGGACTTCAGCGGCTTCCAGGTCGACGGGCTGACCAACGACGGCGAGGTGTTCATCGCCGCGGACCGGCCCTACGGCCTGATCGAGGCGCAGGTCAGCCGCGACGACGCCCCGCCCGCCGGCGACGCGTGGCTGCACCTGCCCGGCTTCTGCTGATGGACGAGGTCGACCTCGTCGTACGCGCCCGGCGTGCCGTCATCGGCGGCGCCGAGGTCGCTGCGTGCGTGGCGGTCCGGGGCGAGCGCATCGCGGCCATCACGCCGTACGACGACCCGCCGCCCGCCGCCCGCACCGTCGACCTCGCTGACGACGAGGTGCTGCTCCCGGGCCTGGTCGACACCCACGTCCACGTCAACGAGCCCGGCCGTACGGAGTGGGAGGGCTTCGCCACTGCGACGAAGGCGGCCGCGGCCGGCGGCGTCACGACGATCGTGGACATGCCGCTCAACTCGGTCCCGCCGACGACGACCGTCGAGAACCTGGAGGTCAAGCGGGCCGCGGCCGAGGGCCAGGTGCGGGTCGACGTCGGGTTCTGGGGTGGTGCGGTCCCGGGCAACGTGCCGGACC
This sequence comes from uncultured Actinomycetota bacterium, assembly GCA_963795115.1. Lineage (GTDB taxonomy): Bacteria > Actinomycetota > Actinomycetes > Propionibacteriales > Nocardioidaceae > Nocardioides. Next base: position 625,398 of record CAWCGH010000003.1, on the reverse strand, counting down.
TGGCGCCGCTGCACCGGGCCGGCGTCTTCGGCTTCAAGTGCTTCCTGCTCGACTCCGGGGTCGAGGAGTTCGGTGCCCTGACGGCCGAGGGCTTCTCGGAGGCGATGCGCGAGACCGCCGGCATCGGCGCGCTGATGATCGTGCACGCCGAGATCGGGCCGCTGCTGGACGAGAGCGCCCTCGACGGTCGGCACTACGCGGGCTTCCTGGCGTCGCGCCCACGCGCGGCCGAGGACGCCGCGATCGCCCTGGTGATCGAGCAGGCGGAGGCGACCGGCGGTCGAGCGCACGTCGTGCACCTGAGCAGCAGCGACGCCGTCCCCGCTCTGCGGGCCGCCCGCGCGGCCGGCATCGACGTGAGCGTCGAGACCTGCCCGCACTACCTGACCTTCGACGCCGAGCACATCTCGGACGGCGCCACCGAGCTCAAGTGCTGCCCGCCGATCCGTGAGGCCGAGAACCGCGAGGCGCTGTGGAGAGCCCTCGCGGCAGGGGACATCGACCTCGTCGTCTCCGACCACTCGCCCTGCACGGTCGATCTCAAGGAGCAGGGCGGCGGTGACTTCGGCGTCGCCTGGGGCGGCATCGCCTCGGTCCAGCTCGGCCTCCCTGCCGTGTGGACCGGCGCCCGGGCGCACGGGCGTGGGCTGGCCGAGGTCGTCCGCTGGATGGCGACGGCACCGGCCGACCGCGTCGGGCTCGGCCACAAGGGCCGGATCGAGGTGGGCGCCGATGCGGACCTGGTGCGGTTCGCTCCCGACGAGGCGTTCACGGTCGACGTCGCCGCCCTCCACCACCGCAACCCGGTGTCGGCCTACGCCGGACGCCGGCTGGACGGCGTGGTTCGCGAGACGTGGCTGCGCGGTGCACCGATACTGCTCGGAGCCGGCGACGCGCCTCGGGGCCGGCTTCTGAGGAAAGGCGTCCGATGACCTACTACGTCCCGCGGGGCGGGCTGCCGCCGCAGACCGCGCTCACGACCGACCGCGCGCGCTTCACCGAGGCGTACGCCGTCATCCCGGCCCGGACCCTCAGCGACATCACCACGTCGTACCTCCCCCACTGGGAGCGGACCAGGCTGTGGGTGCTCGCGCGACCGCTGTCCGGCTTCGCCGAGACGTTCAGCCAGTACGTCGTCGAGGTCTCGGCGGGCGGCGGCTCGGACGGGGTCGAGGACGATGCTGGCGCCGAGGCAGTGCTGTTCGTTGTCGACGGGTCGCTGACGCTGAACCTCGATGGCAAGGAGCACGCGTTGAGCACCGGCTCCTACGTCTTCCTCCCGCCCGGCACGCCCTGGGCTCTCCGGAACCCCAGCGAGGCGACCTCGACCTTCCACTGGATCCGCAAGGCCTACCAGCGGGTCGACGGGATCGACGTGCCGGAGCCGTTCGTCACCACGGAGCAGGACGTCACCGCGATCCCCATGCCCGGGACGGACGGAGCCTGGTCGACGACGCGGTTCGTGGACATCGCCGACCTGCGCCACGACATGCACGTCAACATCGTCAGCTTCGAGCCCGGCGGCGCGATCCCGTTCCCGGAGACGCACGTCATGGAGCACGGCCTCTACGTGCTCGAAGGCAAGGCGGTCTACCTGCTCAACGAGGACTGGGTCGAGGTCGAGGCGGGCGACTTCATGTGGCTGCGCGCGTTCTGCCCCCAGGCCTGTTACGCCGGCGGGCCCGGACGCTTCCGCTACCTGCTCTACAAGGACGTCAACCGGCACGTCGGTCTCAGCATCTAGGGGCGCGCTCCCGGGTCAGGCTTCCGCGGCCGCCTTGATCCGCTCGAGGGTCTGGCGCATGCCGGCCCGCATCCTCTCGGTGAAGGCGGACTGGCCGCCCATGAACATGTCGGTCCACTCGAGGGACAGGTCCGAGAGGCCGTCGGGGGTCTCGCGGCGCTGGGTGAGCACCGTCCCGTCGTCGGCGGGCTCGAGCAGGAACGACCAGACCACCCAGTTCTCAGCGACTCGAAACGCGATCGCCTGCTCGGCGTCGTACCGGATGATCTCGGCGTGGGTCGTCCACTCCAGCTCACCCTCGTGGTTGAGGTTGGTGAACTCCGCACCCACCTCGCAGCGCTCGAACCCTTTGCGCAGTCGGGTCGACTGCACCTGAGGACTCCACTCGGGCATCCGGCAGACGTCGCTGACCAGTTCCCAGACCCGGGAAGCCGGCACCGCGATCTCGATCCGGTCCTCGAGCAGTCGTTCGTACGCCTTCTCCATCAGCCCTCCTGAATCTATACGACCGATCGGTCGTGAACATCATTGCACGGGAGGGGTGACTTCCGTCGCTAGCACCTTCAAGCCCGCTAGCCAGCCCCGCGCCCGATGCTGAGCAGGTCGTCCAGCGACCATCGGGCACCGGCGGCCTCGCACCTGGCCGCGCGGGGACCCAACCGCGCTGCGGCCTCGGCGACGATCATCGCGTAGATCGGCACCGCGACGTCGCCCCCCGGGCTGGCGACCAGCCGGCTGTGGTGGCGGATCGCGCCGGTCAGCTCGACTGCTTGCTCGTCCTGCCCGAGACCCGCCTGCGCGGCGGCCACTCCCTGCAGCTGGGCGAACCGGGAGCCGAGTGCCCGCTCGTCCAGCAGGCCGAGCTGCACGTGGAAGTAGCGCAGGGCCGTCGCGTAGTCGCCGAATCCCAGTGCGCAGTCGCCCAGGTAGGAGTTCGCCCACTGGCTGTTGAAGTCCGTCCGGCCCTCATCGGCGGCGACTGCGAGCAGGCCCGGCCAGGCCTCCTCGTAGCGTCCGAGGTGCACCAGCGTGATCAGCCGGGACGACTCGACGTACTCGCGCCACCGACGGTCGGGGAGTCGGACGGCGATCTCGGCGGCCTCGTCCAGGGCGGCGAGCGCCTCGTCGGCACGGCCGCGGTCGCCCCAGGGGTGCGCGACGAGGTTCAGGATGAACAGGCGCATCACCGGGTCGTCCGCGGCCAGCTCGACAGCCGTCCGTGCCTGCTCGAAGCTGTGGTCGATCTCTTCGCCGTACGCCGTCCCGACCGCCAGGTTCGCCAGCAGCAGGGCCCGTGTCACGGGCTCCTCCGCGGAGTCCAGGAAGGCACCGCGACCGCCCACGGAAGCCCGAGCCCCGAGCGCTCCGGCCATGTGGCTCGAGCCAGCGCACAGCCCGGCCGCCAGGGCGAGGTCGTGCACCCGGGCCCAGTCGAACGCGTGGACGATCTCGCCGAGCTCGTCGGCGACGTTGGCCAGCCCGCGGCGATGGTCCAGCAGGTACTCGATCAGCCGTGGACGCAGTGCCTCGAGCACGACTCCGGCATGGCCCCGCCTGCGCCGGTCCACCTCGCCTGCTTCGGCGAGGACCGCTCGCGCGTGCCGCCGAGTCCGCTCCGGCATGGTGAGGCGGCCATCGCCCCGCCGGACGAGGAGGGAGAGTGCCAGCAGCCGCTCGAGCGCTGCCCAGGTGTCCACCTCCGCCTCAGCGGCGAAGAGCGCCTCCGCCTGCTCGATCGTCCACGCCTCGGCGAAGGCGCCCAGCCCGGCGAACACCGTCCGTTCGGACGGCGTGAGCAGGTCGGTGGTCCAGGCAAGGGCGGCTCGCAACCCGCGCTGGCGCTCCGGCAGGTCTTGCGGACCCGCACCGAGGGCACGGTCCGGGTCGCGGTCGAGCGCTGACCGCAGGCCTGCCACCCCGGTGAGCGCGACCCGTGCCGCTCCGATCTCCAGCGCCAGCGGGACCCGGTCCAGGTTCCGGCAGAGGTCCAGCACCTCGTCGTCGGCCGCGTCCAGTGGGCCCGCGCGGTCGCGGAACATGGCGACCGCAGCGGAGTCGGCCAGCGGCTCGAGTGCAACGACTCGTTCAGCGCGGACCGTCAGCGGCGCCTGGGTGGTGACGAGGAAGCGGCAGGCGGGCGCGGCGTCCACGAGCCGGGTGATCAGCGCAGCGACGCCCGGGAGGTGCTCGGCGTTGTCGACGACCACGAGCATGCAGCTGGCAGCGAGACGCTGGACCAGAGCGGCTTCGGCATCGGCACCGCGGGCCGTTCCGACGGCATCCGCGATGGCTGCGGGCACGCGGTCGTCCTCCGCGACGGCGGCAAGCGGGACGAACACGACGCCGTCGGGGAAGTCCGGCGCCAGCTCCTCCGCGGCGGCCACAGCGACTCGCGTCTTGCCCATGCCACCGGGTCCGACCAGGCTCACCACCTTGTCCTGGCCGGCGAGCCGCCGCACCAGCTCATCGATCACCGGCGCTCGCCCGAAGAGGGGGGCGTACGTCGTCGGCAGGTTGTTGCGGTAAGTCGACAGCGTCCGGGGCGGCGGGAAGTCGTGCGGGCCGCGGTCGTCGACGACGAGCTGGAACAGCTCACGCGGTGCCGGGAAGTCCTTGAGCCCGTGCTGACCGAGGGACACCGCCTCCGACCCCGGCACCGTCCGGCGCATCAGGTCGCTGATCAGCACCTGCCCTCCGTGCGCCGCTCCCGCGAGCCGCGCGGCGTAGTGGACGTCGACCCCCCAGTAGTCGCGGCCTCGCAGGAGCGGTTGCCCTGCGTGCAGGCCCATCCGCACCTTCACAACGCGGCCGCCCGGCCACGGGTGGGCGTCCAGGTCACGCTGCATCTCGACCGCGGCCGAGACCGCGGCGCCGTGGTCGGCGAACGCGGCGAAGAACGCGTCGCCCTCGTTCTTGACCTCGACCCCTCCGTGCCGCTCGAACGCGGACCGGATGATTGCGTCGTGGTCGTCGAGCAGGGACTCGTAGGTGGCGCCGAGCGCGTGCAACAGCCCGGTCGACCCCTGGATGTCGGAGAAGAACAGCGCGACCGAGCCTCCCGGCAGCGCCGGGAGCAGCGCTGTGCCGCCCATCGCGGACATGGCAACATGCTAGTGCCGCGCCTCGGAGATTCTTGAACGCTTCGCGCGCTCAGGGGCGTAACCGGTTGGGTGCCGGGTTCGTTCGTTACCCGTGAGTCACTTGCGGCTGCCCGCCCTCTTCGCGTTCCTCCTGACCCTCGTGGCGCTGGTTCCGACCGGCTCCGGGACGGCAGCGGCCGGGCCCTCGTACACGGTGACGACGCTGCACTTCAGGGTCGTGGTCGGTCCGGCCGACGACCAGGTCTGCGACGTCGTGGGCGACGTCTACGTGCCGACCGCGGCGTCGAAGACCAACCGGATGCCCGCGATCCTCACGACCAACGGCTTCGGTGGTTCCAAGAACGACCAGGCCGCCCTCGGCAAGGCCTTCGCAGGGCGCGGCTATGTCGTCCTGTCCTACTCCGGGCTCGGCTTCGGCGGCTCCGGCTGCAAGATCACCCTCGACGACCCCCACTGGGACGGCAAGGCCGGCCGCCAACTGGTCAGCTACCTCGGCGGCGCGCCGGGCATCGCGTTCCTCGACGCTGCTCACACGCAGCCCGCGCCGACGATGCAGGTCGTCGTCCACGACGCGGTCGACCACAACGGCCGGGCCCGGGCCGTCGACCCGCGCGTGGGCACCGTCGGCGGGTCCTACGGCGGCGGCAACCAGTTCGCGACCGCATCGCTCGACCCGCGGGTCGACACCTTGGTGCCGCTGATCACCTGGAACGACCTGAGCTACAGCCTGGCGCCCAACAACACCGACCAGGCCAAGGGTGTCTCGAGCCGGCGCTCGGGCTCGGCGAAGCAGCGGTGGGCGATCGGCTTCTCGCTGCTCGGCCTCACCGGTGACCTCCAGAACGGTCAGGTCCCTCCCGACGTGCTGGCGTGCCCCAACTTCGCCGACTTCGTGTGCCCGGCACTGGTCCACGGCCGGCACCACCGGCTACCTGCAGCCCGGCGACGTCGCCCACCTGCGCCACGCGTCCGTGGCGTCATACCTCCCGCGGATCAAGGTCCCGGTGCTGCTGATCCAGGGCCAGAACGACACCCTCTTCAACCTCAACGAGGCGATCGCGACGTACCAGGCGCTCGAGGCGCAGGGCACCGAGGTCAAGATGATCTGGCAGTCCTGGGGCCACTCCGGGCCGGCGGCGCCCGGCGAGATCGACCTCGGCAACCCGGACCCGTCGGCGCAGTACGAGACCGGCCGGATCGCCCGCTGGCTGGACCACTACCTGAAGGACTCGGTCGTCAACACCGGCCCGGAGTTCGCCTACTTCCGCGACTGGATCGAGTACGACGGCAACGCGGCGCCGGCGTACCGGGCGGCCCGCACGTTCCCCGTCGGCGCCGGACGGACCTACCGGCTGTCGGGCGGTGGTGACCTGGTCACCGGTACGACGGCCGAGCCGGGCTCGCAGGCCTTCGTGACCACCGCGGCCGGGGTGCCGACCGGGCTCAACACGCTCGACGTGCTCGGTGGCTACATCGGCCAGCCGGTCAACGAGGTCACCGACCTGCCCGGCACCTTCGCTGCGTGGACGACGCCCGAGCTGACGTCGCCGGTGGACGTCGTCGGGATGCCCGTCGCTCGGCTCAAGGTCACCGCACCGACCGCTGCGCTGACCCAGGCGCTCGGAGAGGTCGGGATGTTGACCCTCTACGTCAAGGTTGCGGACGTCGCACCCGACGGCACGGCCCGGCTGATCCGGGCGCTGGAGGCGCCGGTGCGGATCCCGGACGTGACCAAGGCGTTCACCGTGAAGCTCCCGGCGATCGTCCACCGGTTCGAGGCCGGTCACCGGATCCGGCTGATCGTCGCCGGCGGTTCGATCAACTACCGCGGTGGCCTGGAGCCGGCGCCGGTCACGATCGCCTCCGGCCCGAGCCAGACCCTGACCCTGCCGGTCGTTCCGTAGTGTCGTGCGTCACTAGGCGTCAGTAGGCGTCGGTACCGTCCCGGCTGAAGGGAGGGCGGATGGGGCTGGAGGACGACCCGTTCTCGTACCGGGTCACCAAGGACGGCAAGGTGCTCGTGAGCCGCGGTGGACGCCTCGTCGTGACGGTGGCCGGAGCCCGTGCGGAGCGTCTGGTGGGCCAGCTCGGCGACAACGACGTGCTCGACCAGGAGCTGCTCGCGCGGGCGACCGGCAACTACCGGCGCGGCAACGAGCGCCGGGGAGGATGAGCCGGATGCAACCAACGCGGATGCCCGAACGTCATAGGGGTACATCTCGGGAAAATTCTGGTCGGCCGAGGAGGTCGCGGTGAGCGAGCAGACGGAGTTCCACCACTCGATCGGGTGGCACCTGCGGCACCTCAAGGTCCTGCTCGCCTGGGTGACCCGCCGACTCGCTCGAGTCTGACCCCTCGATCCGGGTGCCGCAGGGTGCGGCGCGACGTACGGTGTGCCCCATGGGCACGTCTCCGCATCAGCCCCTGGTCACCGTCAACGGCGAGTCCCGCAGCCTGGCCGGCGCCGCGCCGCCGACGACTGCTCTCGACTGGCTGCGCAGCATCGGCCTGACCGGTGCGAAGGAGGGCTGCGCCGAGGGCGAGTGCGGTGCCTGCTCGGTGCTGTTCGCCCGCCCCGGCATCGATGCTCCGACCGAGTGGACCGCCGTCAACGCGTGCCTCCTCCCGGCCGCATCGCTCGCGGGCCAGGAGCTGGTGACCGCGGAAGGGCTCGGCGAGCCCGACGCGCTGCACCCGGTGCAGCGGGAGATGGCGGTGCGTGGCGGCTCGCAGTGCGGCTACTGCACCCCCGGGTTCGTCTGCAGCATGGCCGCGGAGTACTACCGACCCGGCCGGTGCGAGAGCGGGGTCTTCGACCACCACGCACTCTCCGGCAACCTGTGCCGCTGTACCGGCTACCGGCCGATCCTGGACGCGGCCGAGGCGCTCGGCGCTCCACCGGACGGCGACCACCTGTCCTTCCGTACGACGGCGCCGCCGCCCGTTCTCGAGCCGGTGCAGGCGCCCGGCTACCTGCGCCCCGCGTCGCTCGCCGATGCCCTGGCCGCGTTGGCGGAGGAGGATGCGGTGCCGCTGGCGGGCGCGACGGACCTCGGGGTCGAGGCCAACCTGCGGGGCGCACGCCCGGGGTTGCTGGTCGCGATCGACCACCTCCCCGAGCTGCGAGGGATTGAGGTAGGGACGGCCTCGGTCGACATCGGCGCTGCCCTGTCACTGACCGAGATCGAGCGCCGGCTGGACGGCTCGGTGCCGTTGCTGGACGCGGTGTTCCCGCAGTTCGCGTCGCGGCTGATCCGCAACGGGGCGACCATCGGCGGCAACGTCGGCACGGCGTCGCCGATCGGAGACCTCCCGCCCGCGCTGCTCGCGCTCGACGCGTCCGTCGTACTGGTGTCGGGCGAGGGGGAGCGGGTCGTGCCCCTGACCGACTACTTCACCGGCTACCGCGAGACCGTGCTGCGGCCGGGAGAGCTGATCGCGAGGGTGCGGGTGCCGCTCCCGCTCGCGCCGCTCACCGGCTTCCACAAGATCGCCAAGCGGAGGTTCGACGACATCTCCTCGGTGGCGGTGGCGTTCGCGATCGACGTCGTCGACGGTGTCGTGGCCCGGGCGGCGATCGGGCTGGGCGGAGTGGCGGCGACGCCGATCCGGGCGACCGCTGCGGAGGAGGCGCTGGTCGGGCAACGGTGGGACGAGGCAACCGTGGGCGCGGCCGCTGACGCGCTGGCCGGCGCCGGCACGCCGATCGACGACCACCGGGCCAGCGCGGCCTTCCGGCGGGCGATGCTCGGCCAAGCCCTGCGCAAGCTCTTCGTGGAAGCAGGTGCAGCATGAGCCGGCTGTCCGAGCGCCCCGTGACGGCCGAGGTCGGCGAGGCCCGTCCGCACGAGTCGGCATCGCTTCACGTCACGGGACGGGCGCTGTACACGGACGACATCGCCCTGCGCACGCCGTACCTCCTGCACGCGCATCCGGTCTGTGCGCCGCACGCGCACGCCATGATCACGCGGCTCGACCCGAAGCCGGCCTACGACGTGCCCGGCGTGGTCCGGGTGCTGACGGCCGAGGATGTGCCCGGGGTCAACGATGCCGGCACCAAGCACGACGAGCCGCTGTTCCCGACCGAGGTGATGTTCCACGGCCATGCCGTCGCCTGGGTGCTCGGTGAATCGCTGGAAGCGGCGCGGCTGGGGGCCGTCGCGGTCGAGGTCGACTACGAGCCGTTGCCATCGATCATCAGCGTGGTCGAGGCGATCGAGCAGGAGAGCTTCCAGGGGGCGCGTCCGCGGCTGGAACGGGGCGATGTCGAGGCCGGACTGGCGAGGTCGACGCAGGTGTTCGACGGCGAGATCGACTTCGCCGGGCAGGAGCACTTCTACCTGGAGACGCACGCATCGCTGGCGACGGTCGACGACGACGGCCAGGTGTTCATCCAGTCGAGCACCCAGCACCCGACCGAGACGCAGGAGATAGTCGCCCACGTCCTCGGGCTGGCGAGCCACCAGGTCACGGTGCAGTGCCTACGGATGGGCGGCGGGTTCGGCGGCAAGGAGATGCAGCCGCACGGGTTCGCGGCGGTCGCTGCGCTCGGTGCCCGGCTGACCGGGCGCCCGGTGCGGGTGCGGCTGACCCGTCAGCAGGACATGACGATGAGCGGCAAGCGGCACGGCTTCCACGCGACGTGGACGGTCGGCTTCGACGACGACGGCCGGCTGCAAGCGCTGGAAGCGACGCTGACCTCGGACGGGGGCTGGAGCCTCGACCTCTCGGAGCCGGTGATGTCGCGGGCGCTCTGCCACATCGACAACGCCTACTGGATCCCGGACATCCGGGTCGACGGGCGGGTCGCGCGCACCCACAAGACCTCGCAGACCGCGTTCCGCGGCTTCGGAGGGCCACAGGGGATGCTCGTGATCGAGGACATCCTCGGCCGCTGCGCCCCGCTGCTCGGGATCGACCCGGCCGAGCTGCGGCAGCGCAACTTCTACGAGGAGGGCCAGTCGACGCCGTACGGCCAACCGGTGCGGCACGCCGAGCGGCTGGGGCGCGCCTGGGACCAGGTGATCTCGACGTCCGACTTCGCGCAGCGACGGGAGGAGATTGCGCTCGCCAACGCCGGGAACCCCCACACCAAGCGGGGCCTGGCGATCACACCGGTCAAGTTCGGCATCTCGTTCAACTACACCTCGTTCAACCAGGCCGGGGCGCTCGTGCACGTCTACAAGGACGGCTCCGTGCTCATCAACCACGGCGGGACCGAGATGGGGCAGGGGCTGCACACCAAGATGCTGCAGGTCGCGGCGACCGCGCTCGGCTTGCCGATCGAGCGGGTGCGCCTGGCCCCGACCCGGACCGACAAGGTGCCCAACACCTCCGCCACCGCGGCGAGCTCCGGCGCCGACCTCAACGGCGCTGCGGTCAAGGATGCGTGCGACCAGATCCTGACCCGGCTGGAGCCGGTGCGCGACCGGCTCGGGCCGACAGCGCCGTGGGAGGACGTCGTCACCGACGCGTACTTCCACCGGATCCAGCTCTGGGCCGCGGGCTTCTACAAGACCGAGGGGCTCTCGTGGGACGCCCCGTCGATGCAGGGGGAGCCGTTCAAGTACTTCGCGTACGGCGTCGCCGCCGCCGAGGTCTCCGTCGACGGGTTCACCGGCGCCTACGAGGTCGACCGGGTCGACATCGTCCACGACGTGGGCGACAGCCTGTCGCCGCTGGTCGACATCGGGCAGATCGAGGGCGGGTTCGTCCAGGGCGTCGGGTGGCTGACGCTGGAGGACCTGCGCTGGGACGTCTCGGACGGGCCGGGTCGCGGACGGCTGGCCACGCAGACGGCATCGACCTACAAGCTCCCCAGCCTCTCCGAGATGCCGGCCGACCTGAGGGTGACGTTGCTGGACCGGGCCACGGAGGACGGCGCGGTCTACGGGTCCAAGGCGGTGGGCGAGCCGCCGTTGATGTTGGCGTTCGCGGTGCGCGAGGCGTTGCGGGAGGCCGTCGCCGCGTTCGGCCTCGCTGGCGTCTCGGTCGAGCTGGCGTCGCCGGCGACGCCCGAGGCGGTCTTCTGGGCGATCGAAGAGGTGCGTGCCTGATGGACTGGCTGCGGGCGGTGCAGGAGTGCCGGGAGCGCCGTACTCCCTGCGTGCTGGTCACGGTGACCGACGTGCGCGGCCACGCGCCGCGTGAAGCGGGCGCCAAGCTCGTCGTGACCGCCGAGCAGGCGTGGGGGAGCGTCGGCGGCGGCAACCTCGAGGAGGCAGCCGTACGGCGCGCGCGCGGCCTGTTGCGGGACCTGTCGCCCACTGGATCGGCCGCTCCGGTGACCGAGCGGCACTCGCTCTCGGACAAGGAGCCGGTCGAGCACGGCGTCCAGTGCTGTGGCGGCGAGGTGACGTTGCTGCTCGAGCCGATCGGCGTCCGGCCGGCGGTGGCGGTGTTCGGGATGGGGCACGTCGGCTTCGAGATCGGGCTGCTGCTGAGCCGGCACGAGGTGGAGGTCCACCTGGTCGACTCGCGGGCCGACCAGCTGGCCGGGGAACGGCTGGCGCCGCTGCTGGCGGGGCCGGCCGACGTCCACGTGCACCAGGTCCCGGTTCTGCCGGAGCTGGTCGTGGCGGAGCTACCGCCCGGCGCGCACGTCCTCGTGCTCACGCACGACCACGCCGAGGACCTTGCGATCCTCGACGCGCTGCTCCGTTCCGATGTCCCGGGAACGATCGGGCTGATCGGCTCCTCGGCGAAGTGGACCCGGTTCCGGGGCAAGCTCGCTGACCTCGGCCACCCGGCCGCCGTCGTCGACCGGGTGCGCACGCCGATCGGCGACCCCGCGGTCACGGGGGTCGACGGCAAGGCTCCGGCGACGATTGCGGTGTCCGTCACAGTCGAACTGCTGGCCCTGATCGGAGCGTCGGAGGTCAGTACGCTCGGACGGTGATCACCGAGCTGACCAGCACCGCAACTGCGTCCTTGTCGGAGTTCGACCGCGACATCGCGGTCGCGCCGGACGGCGACGACTTCGTCGGCGCGATGTCGGACGGCTGGCGGGTCGGCGGCGGCATCAACGGCGGCTTCCAGCTGTCGCTGATCGGCAACGCCATCCGAACTGCCCTGCCCGACCACCCCGACCCGGTCGCGGTCAGCGCCTACTACATCTCGCCGTCCCTCGCCGGGCCGGTGCGCGCTGTCGTACGGCCGCTGCGGGTGGGTGGCCGCACCGCCACCGTGGCCGCTGACCTCACGCAGGGCGACGACGTGCGGCTCTCCGTGCTGGCGACGTACGGCGACCTCGCCGCGTTCCCCACCGACGACGTGCGCACGACGGCCGAGCCGGTGGTGCTGCCACCCCGCGAGGAGTGCATCTCCAACTGGCTGGCGCCGGAGGAGGTCAAGAAGATGGCGCCGTTCACGCAACGGTTCGAGATGCTCTTCGATCCCGCCGAGGCCGGCTGGGCGGTGGGGAAGCCGAGCGGTGGCGGGCAGATCAGTGCCTGGTTCCGGCTCGCCGACGGTCGCGAGCCGGACCCGCTTTCCCTGCTGATGGCCGTCGACGCGCTGCCGCCGGTGACCTTCGACCTCGGGCTGCCCGGCTGGGCGCCCACGATCGAGCTGACCGCGCACGTCCGTGCCAAGCCGGCGCCGGGATGGCTGCGGCTCCGCCACTACACCCGCAACATCGCCGGCGGCATGTTCGAGGAGGACTGCGAGGTCTGGGACTCCGCCGACCGCCTCGTCGCGCAGTCGCGCCAGCTCGCCCTGTTGCCGCGCTGAGCTCCCACCCCGACCCGACGCATTTCGGGCGATCGAGAGCGCCGACCCGTCGCATCTCGAGATGGGCCGGGTCGGCGTCGTACGGCGCCCGAGATCGGCCGGGTCGGCGTCGTACTCCTAGACCGCGACGGTGTTGATGCCCGGCGTCGCGTCGGCCCTGGTGAACTCGACGAACTCGCTGTCCTCGTCGATGTGGACGTTGTGGCCGGGGCGGATGTAGTAGGCGTCACCGGCTGCGACCGTCTCGTCGGCGCCCTCGTTGTAGCGGATGGTGACCTTGCCCTTGAGGCAGTAGCCCCAGTGCGGCTCGCTGCATGCGCCGCCTGGCAGGTCGGCGAACATCGGGCCGGTGTCGAGGCCGGCCTTCCACTGCTCCAGGGCGACGAACATGTCGCCGGCCTGGGTGCGGTGCTGCGTGCCGAAGCCGGCGAGCTCGATCGCGAGGTCGGTGTTGTCCCGGGTGAAGCTGCCCATCGTTCTTCTCCTTGCTCGGGACCGCTGGTCGGTCCGTTGTCAGCGGAACGTAGGCCGTGAACCGCGGTGCAAGGTCAAGGACGAATTCTCCGGCTTGACCTTGAACCCGGGTTCAAGGTCTACCGTGGGCAGATGCGGATCTCCGAGCTCGCCGAGCAGGTCGGAGTGGCCACCTCGACGGTGCGCTACTACGAGCGGATCGGCCTGCTGTCCGGGCCGTCGCGGACCGCGTCCGGCTACCGCGACTACGACGCCGGCGACGCGGCTCGGCTGCTGTTCGTCACCCGCGCCCGGCGGATGGGGCTCAGCTGCGACCAGGTCAGCTCACTGCTCGGGATCTGGGCCGGGACGCACTGCGCCAACGCAGCGGAGCGGGTCGGTCAGCTGATCGATGAGAAGCAGGCGGAGATCGTCGAGCGGATCAACGAGCTGCGCGGCTTCGCCACCCAGCTCGACGCCGTACGTGCCGCATTGCGTACGACGCCGCCGCCCGACGCGTGCCGGACCGACCTCACCTGTTGCGTGCCCGAGTCGCCCGGCCACGTCGTACTCGATCTGGTGCCGCGGCCCCGCTGACGGATCAGTACCTGATTCGGTCGGTCTTGGCGAGCCAGGCGTCGAACGGCGCGAAGCTGTCGGGGAACGGGTGGGCGGCGACGGTCATCGGCCACTCCGAGCGGGGCTTGTCGAAGAGGTCGTAGAAGGCGCGGTCGTCGAATCCGCCGCGCGCTGCGTCGTCGCGGTCGGCCGCATAGACGACCCGGTCGAGCCGGGCCCACAGGGCGGCGGAGAGGCAGAGCGGGCAGGGTTCGCACGAGGTGAAGAGGGAGCAGCCGGCGAGGCTGAAGTCGCCGAGCCCCGTGCAGGCCGATCGGATCGCGACGACCTCGGCGTGCGCCGTCGGGTCCAGGTCGCGGGTCACCCGGTTCTGCCCGTTGGACACCAGCTCGTCGCCGCGCACGATGATGGCTCCGAACGGGCCGCCGCCGCGCTCGACGTTGGCGGAGGCGAGGTCGACGGCATGCGCCAACCAGGTCGCGTCGTCGGTCGCCATCACTCCACCTCGCCCATCCGCTCGTAGATCTCCGTGATCTTGTGCACCCGGCGGCTGCCGGCCCGCCCGCACGCGCCGAGGACCGCGTCCGCCAGCACGCTCGCCAGCGCCATCGGCGCGGCATAGCTGTCGAAGGCGAGCGAGTGCTGCAACGGGCACTCCAGCCAGATCGACACCTGGGAGGCGTGCGCGACCGCGGTCGGGTCACCGATGAGGACGACGGACGCCCCGGTCGCCGCGGCCTCGCTGAGGAACTCGGCGAAACCCTGCGGGCGACGCCGGAAACCGACCACCAGGATCGCGTCCTCGGGGCCGAGGCCGACCAGCTCCTCGCCGATCGTCTGCCCCGGAACCGGACCGATCGCGACGTCGGGGCGCGCCTGGGCCAGCTGCTCGCGGAGGTGGAGGGCGACGGGGTAGCTGTTGCGCCAGCCGACGACGAGCACCCTTCGACCGAGCGCCAGCAGGCCGGCCACCTCGGCGATCCGCGGGTGCTCGATCGCACGGAGAATCGAGGCTTGCTCGATCGACGCCAGCGCCTCGGCGTTGGGCGCTCCGTCGATCCGGCGCGGCTCTCCCGCGCTCCGCAGCGCCCGCAGGTGCTCGCGCACCTCGTCGAAGTCCTCGAAGCCGAGGCTGCGGAACAGCCGGCTCATCGTCGCGCGGCTCACGCCCGCGAGGTCGGCGAGCTCCGCCGCGCGATAGGTCGCCAGGTCGTCGAGGTGCTCGAGCAGCGTGGCGGCCGCCCGCCGCTCCTGCGGCGTGAGCCCGTCGTGCCGCTCCGCGATCCGTTGGTCGATCCTCATCAGGACCCTCGATACGTCGAGTACGAGTAGGGACTCAGGAGCAGCGCCACGTGGTAGTGCGGCTCGCCCTCGTCGACGGTGAACGACAGCGTGACCCCGGGGAAGAACGTCTCGCGGCCCTGCTGCGAGAACCAGCTCCCGGTGTCGAACGTGAGCTGGTGGTCGCCGGGCTGCAGGTCGGCGTCGAAACGGGCTCGCCCTCCGACGTCCGTGTTCGCGGCACCGAGCGGGGTGCCGTCGGCAGCCGACAGGAGTACGACGACACCGGCCGCCGGCCGGCCGAGCGTGGCGTCGAGGACGTGGGTGGAGCAGCTGCTCATGGGGTCACCGTCTCGTTCGTGAGTAGGTCGGTCAGCCGGAGGAGCGCGATGTCGCCGAGCTGCTGCGTCGTGACCGCGAGCTCGGTGTCGGGGTCGTTGCCCAGCCGCTCCTCCAGCAGCGCGAGGAGCTCCTCGCCGGTGCGGCCCTTCGCGCGCACCAGGTAGATCCGCCCGAACCGCTCCTCGTAGGCCAGGTTGCCCTTCCGGATCCGCTCGGCGAGGTCGGCGTCGGCCGGGTCCAGCGCACCCTGCTCGCGGCGCGAGTGGTCGGCGGCGGCGCCGGCTCCGGTCGGTCGCTCCCCGATCCGTGGGTGGTCGGCGAGGGCGCCCTCCACCTCGGCCGGCGTCCAGGTGGCCGCCAGGGCGCGCGCGGTGGCGACGAGCTGGGCAGGTTCGTCGTACGGGCGGCCGACGGCGAGGACGTGCACCCACGACTCGATGCCGACGCACGCCCGCAAAGCCGCCGCGGCCTCGTCATCGGGCAGCGCGTTGAACTCCGCGATCTCCACCCCGCTTGCCCTCCTCCCAGGCTCTCGCAATCAACTGCCGAGGAGAACGTACGCCGAAACGACCGTTTCAGGCTCGGTTTACGGATCGCGGTGAGGACAATCCGCCGAGGCCGGCGCGGTCCATCGCGAAGACCCACCGCCAGCCGGGGTGCTCGCTGAGCGACCACAGCAGGTCGGTCTCGGGCCAGTGGACGAGGTCCTCGGGTCCCGGCGGGGTGGCCCACTTCTTCGTGCGGAAGTCGCCGGGCCGACCGACGTGCATGCTGCCGTAGGACATGCCGTGCGAGGAGGTGACGAAGTAGGTGCCGTCCACCACGGCCGTCCCCTGCATCCGGGTGAGCTGGTCCTCGCCGTCGAGGACGGGGCGGGAGACGCCGTCCTCGCCGGTGGAGAGCAGCCCGGTCGCGGCGTCGGTCGGGAACCGGGCGAGGCGCCGGGTCTGCTTGCTGTTGCCGTACTCGCCGACCACCAGGGACGGCGGGTCGGTGCCGCGGTCGAGCGTCATGAACGAGAACCGCAGCCGGGTGACGCCCTCCTCGTTGGCGGCGCGATAGGCGAAGCGCACCGGCAGCACGTAGTCGTGACCGTACGTCGCCAGCCCGGCCGCCGCCGGCACCTTCATCGCGTCCTCGACCCGGCAGGTGAGGAAGCCGCGGCCGGTCGCCGCGACGTGGAGGTAGGGGCCGTGCCAGACGACGCCCCCGGCATGCGCCTTCAGCGGTTTGAGGCCGGGCACGCCGTCGACGACCGTCGGCTCGACGAGCAGCACGTGCCGGTAGCGCTTGGCCTCCAGGTCGATGAAGCTGACCCGCGAGCCCTCGTCCTTCTTGGAGTACCACGACGTCACCAGCACGTCGCGCTCGACATCGGTGCGGACCGACGTACTGATGCCCTGCGGGTACCACCGCAGGTCGCGTCGGTCGCGGCGCTCCCACGTGAGGGCGCGGACGACGGCGAGGCCGAGCATCCGCGGGTGCGGGCAGAAGGTACGCCGCATCCGCCGGTCCAGGTCGCCGAGCACACCGGGCATCCCGACCCGGCCGCCACCGTGGCCCTCCAACAGGCCGGCGAGCGCGTCGATCTCAGCGACGTTCTCCTCGGTGCGGGTCAGGTGAACGCCGAACGGCGGCGGTGCGGGCTGGTCCACGGCGACCCAACGTAGATGATGAGCGCTGTGAGGGGCATCTTCTTCGATGAGGACGACGCGCGGGCCGCGGCGCTGGTCCTGGCCCGCGGCGGCTTCGCGGCGACCGTGGTCCGGGAGGCGCTGGCCGGCGAGGACGACGACGAGGACCACCCATGGGCGGTGGTCACGGACGCGCCGATGATCCAGCTGGAGATGCTGGTGGAGACGTACGACGGCTGGCTGGACCTCGACGAGGAGACCCCCGCGGCGCCGCTGCCGCTGCCGGACCAGCCGAAGCGGATCAAGCGCCCCGACTGAGACGCGCGGGGGCCATCATTACGCTCGTGGGCATGAGCGACACTGCGGCACACCGACTGCTCCTGGTCCACGCGCACCCGGACGACGAGAGCATCGGTCAGGGCGCGACGATGGCGAAGTACGTCGCCGAAGGTCGCGGCGTGACGCTGGTGACCTGCACCGCCGGTGAGATGGGCGAGATCCTGGTGCCCGAGCTCGAGCACCTCGCCGCCGACAAGGAGGACGGGCTCGGCCTGCACCGGCGCGACGAGCTGGACGCGGCGATGGCCGAGCTGGGCGTCACCGACCACCGGTTCCTCGGCGGGTTCGGCACCTATCGCGACTCCGGCATGAAGTGGCACGAGGACGGCCATGCCATTGCCGCTGACGACGTCCACGAGAACGCCTTCTGGCACGCCGACCTCACCGAGGCCGCCAACCACGTGGTCACGGTGATCCGCGAGGTCCGCCCCCAGGTGCTGGTGACGTACGACGAGTTCGGCGGCTACGGCCACCCCGACCACATCCAGGCCCACCGGGTCGCGATGTATGCCGCCCAGCTGGCCGCGGTGCCGTCGTACCGCCGCGACCTGGGGGAGCCCTGGGAGATCGCGAAGATCTACTGGGCGGCGATGTCAGAGTCACGCTTCCGCGAGGGGCTGCGCCGGCTGCGTGAGGCGGGCGACGAGACGACGTTCGAGGGCATGGACCCCGACGGCTACCTGCCGAAGTTCTTCCTCGCCGACTCCGACATCACCACCGAGGTCGACGCCGCCGACCGGACCGACCAGAAGATGGCTGCTCTCAGCGCGCATGCCACCCAGATCGCCACCGACGGACCCTTCTTCGCGCTGTCCGACAACGAGGGACAGCTGGTCTGGGGTCGCGAGATGTTCCGCCTGGTCAAGGGGCGGCTCGGACCGACGGGTGACAACGGCTGGGAGTCCGACCTGTTCGCCGGCATCGAGGGGTGAGAGGCGCGTACGCCGCGCGGGTCGCGGTCGCCGTACTCTCTCTGCTCGGCGGAGCCGCGGTCGGCGCGTGCGCGGTCGTCCTGCACACCTACTGGTGGGGCTTCCTCCTCGGCGTCGCGGCAACCGCGGCGTTGCTGGTGGCGATCCCGGCCGGGTGGTGGCGGCGGTTGCCGTTCGGGGCCGGCTGGTTCGCGGTCGCCGTGGTGCTGTCGGTCGAGCGCACCGAGGGCGACTACCTCGTGCAGTCGTCGGCGAAGGGGTATCTGCTGCTCGGCGTGAGCGTCGTCGCGCTGCTCGGAGGCATCGTCGGCCTGCGGCACCATCCGTCCCCTGAAGTCGTCGCGGATAGCGGTCCAGACGCATCGACTTCCTAGGATGCAGCCGTGACGTTGTTGGAAGAGACTGCTCCGGGCAAGCCCGGTAAGCGCGACCGGCTGGGAGCCACCGTCGTCGTGCTTGTGATCGTGCTGCTCGTGGTCCTGGTCGCCGGTGGCTACGCCGCCGCCCACCAGGTCGCCGGCGACAAGGTGCCGCTCGGCACCACCGTCTCCGGTGTCGACATCGGCGGCAAGAGCCGTGCAGATGCGATGGCGGAGCTCCAGGAGGCGTTCGCGGATCGCGCCGCGGACCCGATCCGGGTCGAGGTCGAGGGCGGCCGCTCGGACGACGTACGACCGGACGAGGTCGGTCTCGCCATCGACTACGCCGCTACGGTCGATGCCGCGGGAGCAGGGGACAGCTGGAGCCCCGAGCGGCAGTGGGAGTACTTCACCGGCGGTGACGACGACCTGGTCGCGATCGTCGACGTCGACGAGACGCTGCTCTCCGAGCGGTTGGCGGAGCTGTCCGAGGGACTCGGCGTGCCACCGAAGGACGGCCGGATCGTGTTCGAGGACGGCCGCGTTTCCGTCGTCGCCCCGGTCCCGGGCGAGGCCGTCGACACCGACGCCGCGGAGGAGGCGCTCACCGAAGCCTTCCTCCAGCAGGAGGACTCCATCGAGCTGACCGTCACCCAGGCCCAGCCCGACATCGACGAGACCGACATCCAGGAAGCCCTCGACGGCTTCGCCAACCCGGCCCTGGCGTCCGCAGTGACCCTGGTGTTCGGGGAGTCCGAGGTCCGGCTGCAGCCGAAGGAATATGCGAAGGCGCTGTCGATGGTCCCCGAGGACGGCGAGCTGGTCCCGCGGATCGACGAGCGCAGGATCACCCGGCTGGTCAAGGGTGCGACGACCAACGGCGAGCCGGTCGACGCGAGCGTCCAGCTCGTCGATGGCAAGCCGAAGGTGGTCCCGGCGAAGCCCGGCGTCGAGTTCGAGCCGGAGGACGTCATCACGGTCTTCACCGAGCTCCTGTCCGCACCTGAGGGCAAGCGGACCGGCGAGGTCGAGGCCACGGTCCGCGAAGCCGACTTCACCACCAAGGACGCCAAGGCGCTGGGGATCAAGCAGAAGGTCTCCGAGTTCGTCACCTACTACCCGTACGCCGAGTACCGCAACATCAACATCGGTCGCGCGGCTGAGCTGGTCGACGGCACCATCCTGAAGCCCGGAGAGACGTTCTCGCTCAACGGCACGGTCGGCGAGCGGACGGCGGAGAACGGCTTCACCATCGGCTACGTCATCTCCAACGGCGTGCTGGTCAAGGACTACGGCGGCGGCGTCTCCCAGATGGCCACGACGACGTTCAACGCGATGTTCTTCGCCGGCCTCGAGGACATCGAGCACAAGCCGCACTCGTTCTTCATCGACCGCTACCCGGAGGGCCGCGAGGCGACGGTCGCCTGGCCCACGGTCGACCTGAGCTTCCGCAACGACACCGACTACGGGGTTCTCATCCACGCGAAGGTCACGCCCGGCACCTACTCCGCCCAAGGCGTCGTGACCGTGGAGATGTACTCGACGAAGGTCTGGGACATCGAGTCGGAGACGGGCTCTCGCTACAACTACCGCGGCCCGTCCACGCGCTACCTGCAGACGCCCGACTGCGAGCCGTTCACCGGCTACTCCGGCTTCGACGTCGACGTGACGCGCATCTTCCGCAAGCACGGCGAGAGCGAGATCGACCACACCGAGGAGTTCCACACCTCCTACACCGCCGCCGACTCCGTAGTGTGCGGTCCGCCGCCGGGTGCCGGCCCACCGGCGGACGACGAGGAGTGACGGGACCTCAGGCGGCGGCGAGCGCGTAGGTCGCGACGCCGAGCAGTGCCCCGCCGGCGCCGAGCACGGCGTACATCCGGTAGATTGAGAACACGTTCTAGTTTTCTCGAGGTGGGTGGATGACGACCTCTACGCCGGCGGTGGCCGGGTGGTTCACGACCGGGGACGAGCCGCGGCTCGTCGCCTCGTGCTGCACGTCCTGCGGAACTCTCGTCTTCCCGCCGCCCCCTCCCGAGGCCGCGAGCTTCTGCCGCAACCCGGCCTGCCACGGCGAGACCCACGAGCCGGCCGAGCTGTCCCGGACCGGCCGGGTGTGGTCCTACACCGACGCCCAGTACCAGCCCCCGGCCCCGTACATCTCGACCACCGACCCGTTCGAGCCGTTCGCACTGGCCGCGGTCGAGCTGCCGGAGGGCCTGGTCGTGCTCGGCCAGGTGGCCGATGGCTACGGGGTGAGAGATCTCGCGGTCGGAGCCGAGGTGGAGCTGGTCGTGGAGACGCTGTTCGAAGACGAGTCCGGGGAGCGCACGATCTGGCGCTGGCGGCCCTTGATCTCGGGGCAGGTCGTCGAGCTCGGCGAGGAGGCCGACCAGTGAGCACGCCGGTCGCGGTCGCCGGTGTCGGCATGCATCCCTGGGGCAAGTGGGGTCGCCCGTTCGTGGAGTACGGCGTGCACGCCGCTCGTTCCGCTCTCGCCGACTCCGGCATCGCGTGGAGCGACGTCGACTTCGTGGTCGGTGGCGAGACGGTGCGGAACGGCTACGCCGGCTACGTCGCGGGCTCGACCTTCGCATCGGCACTGGGCTGGAACGGCGCGCGGATCGCGACGTCGTACGCCGCCTGCGCGACGGGTGCGCAGGCGCTCGACACAGCGCGGGCGCGGATCCTGGCCGGCCTGTCCGAGGTCGCCCTGGTCGTCGGCGCGGACACCACGCCGAAAGGGTTCCTCGCGCCGAACGCAGGTGAGCGGTGGACCGACCCCGACTGGCTCCGCTTCAAGCTGCTCGGCATGACGAACCCGGCCTACTTCGCTCTCTACGCGCGCCGCCGGATGGACCTCTACGGAGCGACCAGCGAGGACTTCGCGCAGGTGAAGGTCAAGAACGCCCGGCACGGGTTGGAGAACCCGAACGCGCGCTACCGCAAGGAGGTCGCGGTCGCGGACGTGCTTGGTTCGGCGATCGTGTCCGACCCGCTGCACCTGCTCGACATCTGCGCGACGTCCGACGGTGCTGCGGCGGTCGTGCTGTGCAGCCTGGACTACGCGCGCCAGCACGGCATCGCCGACCCGGTGCGGGTCGAGGCGGTCTCGACGGTGACGCCGACCTTCCCTAACGCGGTCATCGACATGCCGTTGCTCGCGACCGACCACGCCGCCGGCGGTGCGCCGGAGCGGACCTTCAAGGAGGCGCTCGCTGGGGCGGCGTACGAGGAGGCCGGCATCGGCCCGGGCGACGTCGACGTCGCCGAGGTCTACGACCTGTCCACCGCACTCGAACTCGACTGGATCGAGGACCTCGGGCTCTGCAAGCGCGGTGAGGCCGAGGCGCTTCTCCGTGCCGGTGACACGACCATCGGTGGCCGGATCCCGGTCAACCCGTCCGGCGGGCTCGCCTGCTTCGGCGAGGCGGTACCGGCTCAGGCGCTGGCCCAGGTCTGCGAGCTCACCTGGCAGCTCCGCGGCCAGGCCACCGGCCGGCAGGTCGAGGGAGCCCGGGTCGGGATCACCGCCAACCAGGGACTGTTCGGGCACGGGTCCTCGGTGCTGCTGGCCCGCTGACTCAGGCCGGTGGGATGACCCGCCACACGACGTACTCCCCGGGCAGGCCCTTGAGCTCGAGCGGGTCGGTGGGGTCGACGAGCTGGACCGAGGCATCGTCGTCGAGCGCGTCGCGCACCGCGTCGCTGCAGAGCACCTCGCCGCCGGAGGCGAGGTCGGCGACCCGGGCGGCGAGCGCGACGTTCTCGCCGAAGTAGTCCCCGTCCTTGGCGACCACCTGGCCGGTGTGGATGCCGATCCGGATGCGGACCTTGCCGTGCCGCCGCAGCACCTCGGACGGACGGCGCAGGTCGCGCTGGATCCCGACCGCGGCGCGGCAGGCGGCTTCGGGGTCGCGGAAGACGAACATGAAGCCATCACCGGCGGTCTTGACGACCTGCCCGCGGTACTGAGTGATCCGGGCCCGGACGACCTGGTCGTGGGCCTCGAGCACGCGAACCCACGTCTTGTCGCCCATCCGGGCGTTGAGCTGGGTGGAGTTCTCGATGTCGGAGAAGCAGATGGTCACGGTGCCGTCGGGCGCGGCCATGTGCACGATCTCGGCCTGCTCCTCGCTCGCCCAGGCGTTCATCTCCTCGATCGTGCTCTGGATGAGTCCGGCGATCCCGTGCTCGCGCACCTTGCTGGCGGTCCGGATCATCCGACTGATCGCGCGTTCGGTCGGGTTCTGGGCCGGCCGCGGGCGGAGGGCAATCGCGAGGTCGGACTCCAGCTGCTCCACGTGTGCGGCGTGCGCGGTGAGGTCGACCTGCAGGCGCCGTACGACGACCGCCAGGGCGATCGCGACGCCCAGCAGGATCACGCACAGGATGCCCAGCACGACCGTCACGGCGTCACTGTAGAGCCACTGGTTGTCGTGTGCGGGACATCGGCAGGTGACCGTGGCCACTTAGCTGCCCCGCAGTGTTGCAGGCGTGGGTAGCGTGAGTTCGTGGCCAACGAACTCGGTGCCCCCGCGATCTCCAACCTCGGCGACCTCCGAGGCTCCGGGCACGTCCTGAAGACCCTCCGTGAGGAGATCCGCGACAACCTGCTGAGGAAGCTCGCTGCGGGCGAGGATCCGTGGCCGGGTCTGCACGGTTTCGAGTCGACCGTGGTCCCGCAGTTGGAGCGCGCGCTGCTCGCCGGCCATGACGTGGTCCTGCTGGGGGAGCGCGGCCAGGGCAAGACCCGCTTGCTGCGGACGATCGTGGGCCTGCTCGACGAGTGGACGCCCGTCATCTCCGGCTCCGAGCTGGGGGAGCACCCCTACGAGCCGATCACCGTCGGCTCTCAGTCCGCCCTTGCAGCGCACGGCGACGAGCTGCGGATCTCGTGGCGCCACCGCACCGAGCGCTACTCCGAGAAGCTGGCCACGCCGGACACCTCGGTCGCCGACCTGATCGGCGACGTCGACCCGATGAAGGTGGCCGAGGGCCGTTCGCTGGGCGACCCGGAGACCATCCACTTCGGCCTGATCCCGCGCAGCCACCGGGGGATCGTCGCGATCAACGAGCTTCCCGACCTGGCCGAGCGGATCCAGGTCGCGATGCTCAACGTGATGGAGGAGCGCGACATCCAGATCCGCGGTTACGTCCTGCGGCTGCCGCTCGACGTCCTCGTGGTCGCCTCGGCCAACCCCGAGGACTACACCAACCGCGGCCGGATCATCACACCGCTGAAGGACCGCTTCGGCGCAGAGATCCGCACCCACTACCCGACCGAGCTCGACGCCGAGATGGCCGTCATCCGCCAGGAGGCGCACCTCGTCGCCGACGTACCGGCGCCGCTGCTCGAGGTGCTCGCCAGGTTCACCCGCAACCTGCGGGAGTCGACCGCGGTCGACCAGCGTTCCGGCGTCTCGGCGCGGTTCGCGATCGCGGGCGCCGAGACGGTCGCGGCGTCGGCGCTGCGGCGCGCGACCTTGCTCGGCGAGGATGCCGCGGTCGCGCGAGTCGTCGACCTCGAGACCGCCGTCGACGTGCTCGGCGGCAAGATCGAGTTCGAGTCAGGCGAGGAGGGCCGTGAGACCGAGATCCTCACCCACCTGCTGCGGACGGCGACCGCCGAGACCGTGCGCGAGCACTTCCGGGGCCTCGACTTCGCGCTGCTGGTCGAGGCGATCGAGGAGGGCGCGACCGTGATCACCGGCTCGGGCGTCTCCGCGCGCGACGTCCTCGCCGGGTTGCCGGTCCTCGGTGAGTCCGAGCTCTACGACGACGTCTGCGAGCGGGTGCTGGGCGCCGGCGGCGGCCAGACCGACGGCGAACGCGCCTGTGCGATCGAGCTCGCCCTCGAGGGGCTGTTCCTCGCCCGCAAGATCGGCAAGGACACCGACGGAAGCGAGACGATCTATGGCTGACTCGAGCGGGCCATGAGCCGCTATCGCCGGTACGACGGCGGCGACCCGCTCGCCCCGCCGGTCGACATCGCCGAGGCACTCGATGCCATCGGCGAGGACGTCATGGCCGGCTACAGCCCGGAGCGGGCGATGCAGGAGTTCCTCCGGCGTGGAGGACAGGACCGGGACGGGCTCGACGACCTGGCCCGACGGGTAGCGGAGCGGCGGCGCGAGATGCTGCAGCGGCACAACCTCGACGGCACGCTCGAGGAGGTGCGCGAGCTGCTGGAGCGCGCCGTGCTCGAGGAGCGCAAGCAGCTCGCGCGCGACGCGATGATGGACGACGGCGACCGCGCGTTCCGGGAGATGCGTCTCGACAACCTGCCGACCTCCACTGCAGCGGCTGTCACCGAGCTCTCGGACTACGACTGGCAGTCGTCCGAGGCGCGCGAGGCCTACGAACAGATCAAGGACCTGCTCGGGCGCGAGCTGCTCGACCAGCGCTTCGCCGGGATGAAGCAGGCCCTCGAGGGCGCGACCGACGAGGACCGGGCGGCGATCCAGGAGATGCTGGCGGACCTCAACGAGCTGCTCGAGAAGCACGCGGCCGGGGAAGACACCCAGCAGGACTTCGACGAGTTCATGGCCAAGCACGGCGACTTCTTCCCGGAGAACCCACAGAACGTCGACGAGCTGATCGACGCCATGGCCCAGCGCTCGGCAGCCGCGCAGAGGATGCTCAACTCGATGAGCCCCGAGCAGCGCGAGGAGCTGATGCGGCTCTCGGCGCAGGCGTTCGGGTCGCCGCAGCTGATGCAACAGCTCGCGCGGATGGACGCCAACCTGCAGGCCTTGCGACCTGCTGAGGACTGGGGAGGGTCCGAGAGCTTCCAGGGTGACCAGGGGGTCGGCCTCGGCGACGGGACCGGACTGCTCCAGGACCTGGCCGAGCTGGACGCTCTCGCCGACCAGCTCTCCCAGTCGAGCATTTCGGGCCGGCTCGACCGTGACATCTGGGTCGACCTCGACAAGCTGGCCCGCCAGCTCGGCGACCAGGCCGCCGTGGACGCCCGCCGGCTCCAGGAGCTCGAGCGCGCGCTCCGCAAGACCGGCACGATGGAGCGCGGTTTCGACGGTGAGCTACGGCTGACCCCCAAGGCGATGCGCCAGCTCGGCAAGGCGCTGCTGCGCGACGTGGCCCAGCGGCTGTCCGGTCGGCAGGGCCAGCGGGAGCTGCGCCAGGCCGGCGGTGCCGGCGACCTGTCGGGTGCGACCCGCGAGTGGGAGTTCGGCGACACCGAGCCGTGGGACATCCCGCGCACGGTGCTCAACGGGGTCCTGCGCCGTTCCGGCGACCCTTCCGGTCCGCGGCTTTCGATCGAGGACGTCGAGGTCGCCGAGACCGAGGCGCGCACGCAGGCCGCCGTGGCGTTGTGCGTCGACACCAGCTTCTCGATGGCGATGGACGGCCGTTGGGTGCCGATGAAGCGCACCGCCCTCGCGCTGCACACCCTCATCGGCACCCGCTTCCGCGGCGACTCGCTCGAGCTGATCGGCTTCGGCCGGCACGCGGAGACGATGGACATCGAGCAGCTCACCGCGCTCGACGCACGCTGGGCGAAGGGGACCAACCTCCACCACGCGCTGCTGCTCGCCAACCGGCACTTCCGCAAGCACCCCAATGCCCAGCCGGTGCTGCTCATCGTTACCGACGGCGAGCCGACCTCCCACCTCGAGCCCGACGGCCAGGTCTACTTCGACTACCCGCCGCACCCGATGACGATCGCGCTCGCCGTACGCGAGCTCGACAACGCACGCCGCCTCGGCGCGCAGACGACGTTCTTCCGGCTCGGCGACGACCCCGGGCTCGCGCGCTTCATCGACTCGATGGCACACCGCGCCGACGGAGCCGTCATCGCACCGGAGTCCGACGACCTCGGTGCCGCCGTCGTGGGCTCCTACCTCGGCTCGCGCCGCCCGCGGGACCGGTCCGGGCCGGGCTCCTACGGAGACTGGTTCGGTGGCCGGGGGTTCTGGGTCGGCTGAGCAGCAGCGGTCGTCATTGCCACCGAGGGCTATGGGCCTCGCTGGCAATGACGACCGCGATGCCTGTGGAGGACGAACCCACGATCCGTTCGGCGCAGGCATCCTCCTCGGATGCAGGACGAGCGGTGGCGGCGGTTGGCAGCGGAGCAGGCGGGCCTGCTCACGCGCGCACAGCTGCGCGCGTGCGGCTTCGAGCGTTGGGCCGTCAACCACCGGATCGCCACCGAGCGCTGGGCCGGGCTCAGCCCGACCGTCGTCGGCACGACGACCGGAGTGCTGACGCGTGAGCAGATGATGTGGCTCGGGGTCCTGCATGCAGGCGGCGAAGCACTCGTGGGGGACCTGACCGCTGCCGAGGTTCACGGGTTGAGGAACTGGCACCGCGACGACGTGACGATCTGGATCCGACGCGGCCTCGACGTCGGTGATCCTCTGCGGGGCATCAGGTTCGTCGAGACGCGTCGCCCGCTGGCCCCTCTGCGCGACCATGCTCACCATCTTCGGGTCGCCAAGATCGAGCCGGCGGTGCTGAGGTTCGCGGCCTACCAACGATCGAGCCGCACGGCGGAAGGTGTGGTCGCGGCGGTGATCCAGCAGGGTCTGAGCAGCCCCGAGTCGATGGTGGCTTGGGTCGATCGGCTGCAGCCGCTGCGGTGGGCTCGTCGCTTCAAGCGTGCGCTCGGTGAGATCGCCGGGGGCGCCCAATCGGTCTCAGAGATCGACGTCCGCCGGATGTGCCGCGCGTTCAACCTCGTGCCCCCGCGCCGCCAGACGAGGCGGCGGGACGCGGCCGGGCGAATCCGTTTCACCGATTGCGAGTGGATCCTCCCGGACAGCCGAATCCTCGTGCTCGAGGTCGACGGCGGCTTCCACATGGGGGTCGAGCACTGGGAGGACGACCTGGCCCGGCAGCGGGCGCTGACTGCCCCAAACCGGATCGTGGTCCGTTGCACCGCTCGGGAACTCCGTGACGAGCCGTGGAACGTCGCCCGCGACCTCCGCAACCTCGGCGTACCTACCGCGGCCTGAGCGGTCGTCATCGCCATCGAGGGCAATAGGTCACGCTGGCAATGACGACCTGTGCAGGACCGCGGCCAGCTCCTCGATCCCGTCGATGAGCCGGGTGCCCGGGCGAGCCCAGGAGGCGTTGGCATCGACGGCGTGCACTACGACATCGGCCGGCAACAGCCCGCGCCGTGCGACGTCGTCGGCGAGCTCCTGCGCGGCGGCGCGGTCGTAGCCGCACGGGGCGACCACGATCAGGTCGGGCTCGGCCGCGGCGACGGCCTCCCAGGTGGTGCGGTACGACTTCTCCCCGGCGGAGCCGAGCACGCACTCACCGCCGGCGAGCTCGATCATCTCGGGGATCCAGTGGCCGGGGGCGAACGGCGGGTCCGTCCACTCCAGGAGTACGACGCGCGGTCGCGTCCTTCCCGCCACCCGCTCGACGACGGCCTGCAGCCGGTCCCGCTGCGCAGCGACAAGCGCCTCTGCCTCGGACTGCCGGCCGGTCGCCCGGCCCAGCGCCACGATCGACGCCAGCACCTCCTCGAGCGTGTGCGGGTCGCAGGTCAGCACCTCCGCGGTGCAGCCGAGGTGGGCGAGCGCGTCGTCGACGATGGACACGTCGACCGCGCACACCGCGCACAGGTCCTGGGTCACGACCAGCTCGGCGTCGAGGCCGGCCAGCGCGCCCTCGTCGAGGCGGTAGAGGTCGTCGCCACGGCGCAGGGCAGCCGCGACGTACTCGTCGATCTCCGGCGGCGTCAGCCCCTCCGGCATGGCCGACGTCGACACGATCCGCCGGTCCCGCGCGGCCGCCGGGTAGTCGCACTCGAAGGTCACGCCGACCACGTCGTCGCCCGCCCCGATGGCGAACAGGATCTCGGTGGTGGAGGGCAACAACGACACGATCCGCACGCCCCCGACAATAGAGGCGATGTCCGATCCCACCCTGACCGTCCTCATGCTGCTGGGCGCGGCCGCGCTGGCGGCCGGGTTCGTGGACGCCGTGGTCGGTGGTGGCGGCCTGATCCAGCTGCCGGCCCTGCTGATCGGACTGCCCGGCGCATCGCCGGTCCAGGTCCTCGCCACCAACAAGGTCGCGTCGATCTGCGGTACGTCGGCGGCCGCTGCGACGTACTACCGGCGGGTCCGGCCGGACCCTCGCACGTTCGGTCCGCTCATGGTCTGCGCCCTGGTCGGCTCCTTCGCCGGCGCGCTGGTGGCGTCGCAGATCCCCCGCGAGGCGTTCGAGCCGATCGTGCTCGTCGTCCTGGTCGTGCTGGGTGCGTACGTCGTCCTCCAGCCCGACCTCGGCGAGGAGACGATGCTCCGGTTCGCCGGACGCCAGCACCTGGTCGCGGCGATGGCGGTCGGCGGCGTGATCGGCTTCTACGACGGCGCGCTCGGCCCCGGCACCGGCAGCTTCCTCGTGTTCGCCCTGGTCGGGCTGCTCGGCTACGACTTCCTCGAGGCGTCGGCGAAGGCCCGGCTGGCCAACTGGGCCACCAACCTCGGCGCCCTGCTGCTCTTCATCCCGACCGGGGCTGTGCTCTGGAAGGTCGGCCTGCTGATGGGCATCTGCAACCTCGCCGGGGGCTACCTCGGAGCACGGACCGCGGTCGACAAGGGCGCGAGGTTCGTGCGGGTCTTCTTCATCGTCGTGGTCTCCGCGTTCATCGTGCGGATCGGAGGTGACGTGTTCGGCGTGTGGTGACCACCCGCCTATCGTGGGCACCGTGAGCCCGACCTGGATCTCCGCTTTCCTGGACTTCGCCCCTGACGGCTTCGACGAAGGCGTCCGCTTCTGGTCCGAGGCGACGGAGTACGACGTCAGCCCCCGCCGCGGCGACGCCGACGAGTTCGCGACGCTGGTCCCGGAGGACGGCGATGCCTTCCTGCGTGTGCAGCGGCTCGGACAGGGCCCCGACCGGATCCACCTCGACCTCCATGTGGCCGACCCCCGGGCCGCCGCCGACCAAGCAGCGGGGCTCGGTGCCCAGGTCATCGCCGACCACGGCTACGTCGTGCTGCAGTCGCCCGGTGGGTTCCCGTTCTGCTTCGTCCCGCACCCGGGAGCGAACAGGCCGCGACCGACCACCTGGCCCGGCGGCCACTCCTCGCTCGTCGACCAGGTGTGCCTCGACATCCCGGCTTCGTCCTACGAGCGCGAGAGCGAGTTCTGGCGTGACCTCACCGGGTGGGAGGAGCGTCGCTCGGCAGTGTCGACCGACTTCCACCCGCTGCTCCGGCCCGACGGCCACCCGCTGCGCCTGCTGCTGCAACGGCTCGGTGAGCAGACCGGTACGACGCGCGCACACCTCGACTGGTCGGCCACCGACCGTGCGGCCGAGACCGCCCGGCATCAGGAGCTCGGCGCGCGGATCATGGACACGCAGGCTGTGTGGACGGTCCTGACCGACCCGGTCGGGCGGATCTACTGCATCACTGACCGGGATCCCGAAACCGGGATGCTGCCCCCGCCTCCGACCGGCTAGCGTCGCGCCATGCAGGATGAGGACCGCGTCCGCCCGCCCCTGACCGCCGACGAACCCACCATGCTGCGCGCGTGGCTCGACTTCCACCGCGACACCCTGCGCTGGAAAGCCGACGGGCTGACGCAGGAGCAGCTGGCCCAGAGCCTCGCTCCGAGCACGATGACCCTCGGCGGGCTCCTGAAGCACATGGCCCTCGTCGAGTCGGACTGGTTCGAGGTGGTGCTGGTCGGCGGGGAGCTGATGATGCCGCCGTTCGACGCCGTCGACTGGGATGCCGACCGGGACTGGGACTGGCACTCGGCAGCGGCAGACACACCGGAGCAGCTCAAGGCCGTCTTCGACGAGGCGGTGCGACGCGCCGACGCGATCATCGAGGCCGCGCTCGCTGCCCCGGACGGGCTCGACACCGCCTCGAAGCGGCTCAGCCGCCGCACCAGCGAGCCCTACAGCCTGCGCTGGATCATCGTGCACATGATCGAGGAGTACGCGCGGCACAACGGCCACGCCGACCTGATCCGGGAGTCGATCGACGGCGCAACGGGGGACTAGATCATCAAGTCCAAGGGGTCGCACGCCGCTCACTTGCACGCTCCCTTGGTCTTGGTCAGCTAGTCGGCGAAACCGGGAAGGAACTCCGCCATGATCGCCCGGAACGGCGCTTCGGCCTCGAGCTGACTCATCACCCCGACCCCACCGAGCCAGGTCCGGTGGATCAAGAGGTACGACGGCGGCAGGTTGAGCTTGATCGAGACCGTGTAGGTCGGGTCCTTGGGGTTGTTGATCCGCTGGAACTGCTCGCGCATCCACGCCCTCGAGAACCGGAAGCGCTCGGTCAGGCTCGGCTCGACGAAGGGAGAGAGGTAGTCCATCAGCAGCTGGGGATCGAGGTTGATCCGCTCCTTGAGGAAGCCCTCCTCGCGGAGCCCCGCGATCAGCGCATCGCCGTCGCCGTTCGCGCACAGCCGGACCAGGCGGCCCAGCGGCCGGGGCAGGCCGCCCTCGCTGAGCCGGGCCACCGCGCCGTAGTCGAGCACCCCGAGTCGGCCGGGCGATCCGTCGGCGTTCGGGATGATCCGGTAGTTGCCCGGGTGCGGATCGGCGTGCAGCAGGCCGGTGCGGGCCGGGCCGGAGAACAGGAACTTCACGTAGAGCTCGCCGTAGTGGTCGCGCTCCTCCGGCGTGCCGTCGGTGATCACCGAAGCCAGCGACGCGGGCGTCTCGAGCCACTCGGTGATGAGCACGCGCGGACCGACCGCCACGACGTCGGGTACGACGATCTCGGGGTCCTCGGCGAACGCCGCCGCGAAGGTCCGCTGGGCCTCGGCCTCGAGCGGGTAGTCGAGCTCTTCCTTGGCCCGCGCCTGGATCTCCTCGATCAGCGGCTTGATGTCGACACCGGGGATCAGCGGTGCGATCGTGCGCGCCGCCCGGGCGAGGGTCTTGAGGTCGGAGTCGATGGCCGCGCGCGCGTCCGGGTACTGCACCTTCACCGCGACCTCGCGGGACTGCCCCGTGTCGGGGTCGTGCCAGCGCCCCTTGTGCACCTGCCCGATCGACGCGGCCGCGCTCGGCCCGCCGTCGAGCCACACCAGTTTGGTCTTCCAGCCCGGCCCGAGATCGGCGGCGAGGATCTCGCGGACGGTCTGGGTCGGCATCGGCGGCGCGGAGTCCTGCAGCTTCGTGAGGTGTTCGCGGTACGGCGCCGCCATCTCCTCCGGTAGTGCCGCCTCGAGGATCGACAGGGCCTGGCCGAACTTCATCGCCCCGCCCTTGAGCTCGCCCAAGGTCCGGAACAGCTGCTCGGCGGTCCGCTGCTGGATCTCGTTCATCACCGCCTCGGCCGGCTTGCCGCCGAGTCGCTTCCCGAACCCGAGCGCCGTCCGACCGGCGTACCCGAGCGGGAGTGCGGCGAGTCGAGCAGTGCGCGCTGCTGCGGTCCGGGGGAGATCGGCCATGGCGTCATTCTCCCCGACGCGTGGGCAGCGCGTCGCGGAGGCGTCGTCCCACCACGATGAGGCCAGCGATGCCTGCCTCGTCGTCCTCAGTCCACGCAGAGGCAGAACGGGTGTCCTGCGGGGTCGAGGAAGACCCGGAACGTCGTGCCGGGCTGGGTCTCGTGGAGCGTGGCACCGATCTCGACCGCCGCTGACCCACCTACATCGAGGTCGTCGACGATCACGTCGAGGTGCACCTGCTGGGGATGCTCCTGTCCCGGCCACACCGGCGCGCGATAGTCGTCGACCTTCTGGAACGAGATGCAGGTGGATCGGTCGGCTGGGCGGATGTCCGCCCAGCCACCGTCGTCGTCGACCTCGACCGACCAGTCGAGCAGCGCGCCGTAGAACGTCGCCAGTGCGCCGGGGTCAGGGCAGTCGAGGACGAACGAGGGGGAGTGTGCGATAGCCATGACGGCACGTTAGGCCGCGGCTCCGACACCCGGCCGACTACTCGGTCGTGGGCGGCGACCCGAAGCGCCGTACCTCCTGCGGCCACCCGCAGCCCACGGCGACCTTGCCGGCCCACATCTTGGCCGCCTCGTCGTCGGGCACGGACACCACACAGAAGCCGCCGAGCCACTCCTTGGTCTCGACGTACGGGCCGTCGGTCACCAGGACGTCGCCGCTGGTCGCGTCGGCGGCGTAGACCCGCCCCTCCTCTTGCAACCCGCCGGCGAACACGTAGACCCCGGCTTCCTTCATCTCCTCGACGACGGCCGTCGACGGCTGGACGCGGCTGACGAACCACTCCTCGGTGTGGTCGCCGACCCACTGCTGGTTGAAGTAGATGAGGTACTCGGGCATGCCTACTCCTTCGGCTCGCGCCGGCCTCGCCGGTGCTGAGGATGCGCGGGCTGAGTCGCTCGACAGTCTGTCAGGGGGAGTTGCGGCGCGTCTCGGCTAGGGCTGCGCGCAGCAGGCCGATCGGGTCGATCAAGTGGTCCCATCGGTGGATTCCCAGTCCGGCCAGGATTCGGGCGCCTGACTCGTCGTGCCCGTCGGGCCCGCGGGCCAGGTGCAGCACGATCCTCGCTTGCCCCTCGAGGAGGCCGAACTCATTCTCGGTAGCCAGGGGGAGGAGGTTTTCGAGGGTCTCGATGGCGTCGGTGTGTCGGCCCAGACGCAGCAAGGCGATGGCCCGGAACAGCTCGGCATCGGCCCGGTCGTAGGGGATCCCTGCGCCGTCGAGACGAATGGTCTCCGCCTGATCGACCGCTTCCGCAGCGTCGCCCAGCAACGCATCGAGCTCGACCTTGCGGACGCTGACCTCGTGGAGGGTGACCGAGCGGCCCATGCCGCGGAAGATCTCGGCCCCGTCGACGTAGAGGTCGCGGGCTCTCGCTGCGTCTCCACGGCGCACAGCGACGCGCCCAAGGTTCACACCGGCGACCGCGCTGACCTCGGCGAGACGGGCGTCGTCGAAAATGCCGCGCGTGCGAATTAAGATCTCCTCGGCTGCGTCGAGGTCGCCCTGCGCACTCAAGATCTCGGCGATGTTGGCCTCGGACATGGCGGCTGTGACCTGGTCACCGGCCGCCAGCATCGCCTCGGCTGCTCGACGGTAGAGCTCCGCTGACCGGTCCCAGTCACCCTCGTAGTAGGCAGCGACCCCTGCATTGTTCAAGGCGCTCCCGTAGGTCCGGCTCAGGGGGACCTGCGCACCGTGCCTGATCGCGCGCTCGAACCAGGGGCGGGCGGCTGCCCGGTCGCCGGCGTCGCGGAGCGCCCAGGCGACGATGTTCGCGGCGCGAGTCGCCAGCTGGTGCTGGTCCTCGGCGACAGCCTTCTCGTACGCCTCGGCGGCCGCGGCTTCCCCCGTGGCGAACCGACCACGATTCACCAGATAGACGGCGTCGTCGACCAGGAGCTGGGCGCGGAGCACGACGGCAGCAGGGTCAGCGCTGTCCTTGATCAAATTGGTTGCGCGGTTGAACCACGCGCGTGCGCGACAACCGGACACATAGGCGTGCATGAGCTCGCCCGTCCGCCGGAGGAGCTCGGCGCGGTCGACCGGCGCCTGCGGCAGCCGACGGGCCCGCCGCAACATCCCCAGCGCAGCGTCGAGGTCACCGAGGGTGTCGGCGGTGTCGCTGGCCTCGACCAGTGCCCCCCTGAGTTCTTGGGCCGGAATGTTCCCTAACCGTTGAGCCGCTTCCAGCGCGCGGCTGAGGTGCTCCCAGGTCTGGGTCGTCGAGCCGGTCGCTCGGGCACGGCGGGCGGCCTCGTGGCTCCACTCCCAGCTCTCGGCGAGGTCGCCGGCTGCGTGGTGGTGACGGGCCAGCAGGTCGACACGTTCGTCGTCCTCCACGCCGGTGCCCATCGCGGCCAGTTCACGGGCGATGGTCTGGTGCAGTCGCGTGCGCTCGCGTCGGGGCAGGGTCCCGTAGGCGGCCTCGCGCAGCAGGTCGTGGTGGAACACCACGTGGTCCTCGATCACATCGACCAGCCCGGCGAGCTGTTCGATGGTGCTGCCGTCTTCCAACGCCCGGGCCAGCGGTATTGGTGCCCGGGCACCGAGTGCTGCGACTCGTCGCAGGAGCCGTGCCTGGTCTGTAGGTAGCGCGTCGACCTGGGCCACGAAGAGGGTGTCGAGGTTGTCGGGGAGGTCGGCCAGCCCGTCGCGGGCGGCCCAGGCGAGCTCACGCAGGAACAGCGGGTTGCCTCCTGCCTTGCCGACCACGGCGTCAGCGACAGCGGGCGGGAGGCCGGGCGCATAAACCCGGACGGCCGTGCGGGCCTCGGCACGCGAGAGCGGGCCGAGCTCGAGCGCCGTGTCCTGCGGGGTTGCGGTATCAGAGGTTCGGTCGTCTGGTCTGGAGGTCGTCACGATCCGCCAGTCCCCGGTGCGGGCGACGCGGTCGAGGAATGCCTTGGATCCGTCGTCGAGCCAGTGGGTGTCCTCGACAGCGATCAGCGACCCGGCGGGCAGGATCAGCCGCAGCATGTCGACTGCTCTGCTGACGGCCTGCTCACGGCGGAACCTCGGTTCGATCGCGTCGGCCTCGGGCGTGGAGGGGACATCGGTGCGCCACACGTCTCCGACCAGCGGCAACCACGGCAACAGCTCGGGGGCACCGGTGCGCGCCTTACGACGCAACGCACGGGCACATGCCGCCTCGTCCTCGACCCGATCGGTCAGCAACGAACGCAGCGGTGCGCGCAGGGCGAGGTAGGGCGAGGGCCGTGCGTACGTCGTGCCATGGATCCGCAGCACTCTGGTCCGCGGATTCTCGGCGGCGAACCGCCGCAGCACCGCCTCCAGCAGGGTGGTCTTCCCGATCCCGGCCGGGCCCACCACCTGCACCCGCCCGCTATCCGTCGGTTCCGGACCAGCGATCGAATCGAGGACAGCAGTGATTTCCGGTTTCCGGCCGACCACCAGCTCCTCACCGACCCGCGGCAGGGGAGGCCCCCTCAGGAGTCGCGCTGTGCCCAGCCCGCCGCGTCGGCCGCGGACCTCGATGGTGCCGGCCTTGTCGTGTCGCCACTCCTGGCGGCAACCCTCGAGGATCTCCTGAGTCAATGTCACCCCGCCCAGGTCGCCGACGTAGGCCAGGCGGGCGGCGACGTTGACGGTGTCGCCCACGACTGTGCGGGCACCGACACCGCGGCCCACCTCGGCCATGAACACCCGACCCGCATGCACCCCTGCTGCCGACCCCAACCGGGTCGCCCCGACCACTTCGGTCAGGGTGGAGAGCATGCGGTCGCCGTTGTCGCCCCGGGTCAGCGGGGCCCCGGCAGCCAGGACGACCTTGATTCCGTCACGGTCCACGTCGGTGGCCCATAGCGCCACCGAATGCCGCTCGCACTCGCGCTGGACCAACCTCAGGTCATGGTCCAGATCCGCCTGCGCCTGCTCCTCCGACAAAGCGTCGGTGCCGGTCAGCCGGAGGAACCCGACCACGGCCCGGCGCCGCTGCGGCTCCCACGAAGAAGTCCCACTCCGGTGCCGTCGCCGGACCGGTGCGGGCGGGTCCATGCGGGCCAGCAACCGACTGATGAGCCGCACCCCTTCCGGCGACGACCGCCCGAACAGGTCTTCGGCGACCCGAGGTCCGAGTAGCACCGATCCCGCAGCCGCCCGCTGTTCCAGGCCGAGCACCTCGGTGCACGTCGGTCCGCATACCACCGACAAAGCTGGCTCTCCGACGCTCACCTCTCGCACCACCCCCGACTCCACGCCGATCGAGACCCGTAGCGTCGTCCGCCCTGCTGAGGTCGCCACATCCCGGAAGGAAGCCATCGCATCGCGGGCCGTCGCCGCCGCCGCGACCGCGCGCCGTTGATGACCATCGCCCTCGAAGACAGCGAGCAGCGCATCGCCGCCGAACGATGCGATCCTCCCGCCGAACGCAGACACCGCGTCCGCCTGTGACCCCAGCACCTCGTCCAGGAGTCCGGTCAGCTCCTCAGCGCCATCTGGCCCCCGCGCTGCCAGCCGCTCAGAGAGGCGGGTGAAACCCGACACGTCAAGAAAAGCCAAGCTCGCGGCAGTCGTGACCATGTCAGTCAGCCCGGCGCTCTCGGGTCATGGACCCACGCTCCCAGACCTACGGTCCCGGTGTCATCGGTCAGACGGCGAAGTAGGTCTCGCCCGCGTCCACCGAAGCGACTCGGCCACCTTTAATCGTCGACAGGGGGAAACGGGACCCCGGTGTTGGCGTGGCAGCGGTAGCCGTAAGGGTTCTTGTGCAGGTACTGCTGATGGTGTGTCTCGGCGTAGTGATAGCTGCCTGCGGGGCCGATCTCGGTGGTGATCTCGCCGTAGCCGCGGCGGGTGATCTCGTCGCCGTACACCTTGGTCAGCTCGCGCGCGGTCTGCTCCTGCTCGGGGGAGTGGAAGTAGATCGCCGAGCGGTACTGGGTGCCGACATCGTTGCCCTGTCGCATGCCCTGGGTCGGGTCGTGCACCTCGAAGAACTTCTTGACCAGGTCGGCGAAGGACACCTGGTCGGGGTCGAACACGACCCGGATCGCCTCGGTGTGACCAGTGCGGCCGCTGCAGACCTCTTCGTACGTCGGGTTCGGCGTGGTGCCGCCGGCGTAGCCCACGGACGTCGACCAGACGCCGGGTAGCTGCCAGAAGATCTCCTCCGCGCCCCAGAAGCAGCCGAGGCCGAACTCGGCGACCTCGAGGCCGTCGGGCACGTCGTCGGTGACGATCGGGGCGTTGAGCACGGCGTGCTTCTCAGGCAGGGCGAAGCCAGGTGCCGAGCGCCCCGGGAGCGCCTCGGCAGGGTCGACCATCTCGGTCTTGCGGCGGGAGAGGAACATGCCATCCAGTCTCCCCGACAGCGCAAGCGTTACACCGCTCTCAGCGAACTCTTAACCCTCCTGGCCGTGCGCGGCGCACCACGCATCGCGGCGCGCCGAGTCGGGGATCTGGAACAGCTGCCGGATCAGCAGCGCCTGGAGGGTGGCGTAGGTCTCGATCTGCCGCTGCGCGAGGGTGCGCTGGGCCGGGGTCCTGGCCAGGGCGAGCAGCTCGCCGTGCCGCCAGACCATCTCCCGCCAGCCCCGCATGATCACGCCGGCCGCGGTCTCCTCGATGGTGCCGGCGTCGATGTCGTCGA
Organism: uncultured Actinomycetota bacterium; assembly: GCA_963795115.1. Classification (GTDB taxonomy): domain Bacteria; phylum Actinomycetota; class Actinomycetes; order Propionibacteriales; family Nocardioidaceae; genus Nocardioides. The sequence goes on along the minus strand of CAWCGH010000003.1, from coordinate 587,881 downwards.
AGGTGTCGTCGAACCGCGCCGCCTCCTCGGCGAACACCGGCGAGTAGAGGGAGTCGAGCCGCTGGTTGTAGCGGTCGTGGTCGGCCTTGTGGCTGGTGCCGTCAGGTGCGGTGAGGCCGACCTTGGCGATCACGTAGGGGAAGTCGCGGTTGATGTGGGCGTTCATGGCCAGCATGAAGTTGCCGAGCCCGCTCACGGCCCGGTCGTCCTCGGCCTTGAGCGCGATCTTCCACGCCGCGGGGATGCCCGCGCGCTGGCCGCGCTCCCAGCGTTTCGTGGTGTCGAAGTAGAGGTCGGCGAACACGGTGTCGACGCGGTTGAGCCACTTCGTGTCGGCGAAGTACCCCGAGCGGACGGCGTCGCGCACGTTCTCGGTGACCCGGAGGTAGGCCAGGGAGAAGATCGCGCTGTGGGAGCAGGTCTCCGCCAACCGGTCCAGCCGCACCTCCATCCGCGCGATCACCTTGTCGATGCACTTGTCGCTGCCGGAGCGGCAAAGGTCACCGGCATAGTCCGCGCCCGGCACCGGCAGCGGCGGCAGCAGCCCGATCAGGCTGTCGAGGGGCGGCAGGACGATGCCGCGGATCGGGTCGGGGTCGGGCGGCGGGTCGTCCGCGGACGCCGGGGCAAGGGGTACGGCGGCAAGCACGAGGGCGATGAGGATCCCGAGTACGGCGCGGCTCAAAGAGGTCACATCAAGGTCCAACGAAAGGAAGTTCGAGCGGCTACGACAGTAGGCTCGGAGCGTGAGCCAGGAGCATCGCAACAAGAGTGGCTTCGAGACCCGCGCCATCCATGCGGGCTACGAGCCGGACCCGACGACCGGAGCGGTGATCCCGCCCATCTACGCGACCTCGACGTACAAGCAGGACGGGGTCGGGGGCCTGCGCGGGGGCTATGAGTACAGCCGCAGCGCCAACCCCACCCGGACCGCCCTGGAGGGGGCGCTCGCGGCGGTCGAGGAGGGGGAGCGCGGCTTCGCGTTCGCCTCCGGGCTCGCCGCCGAGGACACCCTGCTCCGGGCGCTCTGCAGCCCGGGTGACCACGCGGTCATCCCCGACGACGCGTACGGCGGCACCTTCCGCCTCTTCGACAAGGTCGCCGTGCCGTGGGGCCTCAGTCACAGCCCGGCACCGGTCGACGACGTCGACGCGGTCCGCGCCGCGATCCGACCCGGCCAGACGAAGCTGGTCTGGGTCGAGACCCCGACCAACCCGCTGCTCTCGATCGGCGACATCGAGGCACTCGCCGGGGTTGCGCACGAGGCCGGAGCCCTGCTGGTCGTCGACAACACGTTCGCGTCGCCGTACCTCCAGCAGCCGCTGCGGCTCGGCGCCGACGTCGTCGTCCACAGCACGACCAAGTACGTTGGCGGCCACTCCGACGTCGTGGGCGGTGCCCTCGTCGTCCGCGACCTCGAGGTCGCGGAGAAGGTCGGCTTCCACCAGAACGCGATCGGTGCCGTCCCGGGTCCGTTCGACTGCTTCCTCACCCACCGGGGGCTCAAGACCCTTGCCGTCCGGATGGACCGGCACTGCGACAACGCCGAGCGGATCGCCGACTTCCTCGCCAGTCACCCGAAGGTCGGCGAGGTCATCTACCCCGGCCTCGAGACGCACCCGGGCCACGAGTTGGCCCAGCGGCAGATGAAGCGGTACGGCGGGATGGTGTCGTTCCGCTGCCGCGACGGCGAGGAAGCCGCGCTCCGCGTGTGCGACCGGGCCGAGGTGTTCACCCTCGGGGAGTCGCTCGGCGGCGTCGAGTCGCTCATCGAGCACCCCGGCCGGATGACCCACGCGAGCGTGGCCGGCACCGAACTCGAGGTCCCCGCGGACCTGGTGCGGCTCAGCGTCGGCATCGAGACCGTCGATGACCTGATCGCGGACCTGGAACAAGCACTTGACTGAGCCGGCGTCCGACGTTGTCCTGTGCGTCGACGTCGGCTCCACCTACACCAAGGCGTTGCTCGTCGACATCGGTACGGCGGGTGTGGTCACGGTCGCGCAGCGACCCACCTTCGGCACCGGCGACGTGCTGGACGCGGTCGAGGCGTGCCGGGCCGAGGTCGTGGCCGTCGACGCGCGGGCGGCGGACGCCGCGACGCTGGCCTGCTCGAGCGCGGGCGGTGGCCTCCGGGTCGCCGTCGTCGGGCACGAGGCGCTGGTCACGGCGGAGGCCGGGCGCCGAGTGGCTTTGTCGAGCGGCGGCAAGGTGGTCGGGGTGGTCGCTGCCGCGGGGCAGCCGATCGAGGTGGTTTCGAGGCTCCTCGCCGAGCTCGTCGCACCTCAACCACCGGCTCCGGGCGTCGACCTCGTCCTGCTGACCGGCGGCACCGACGGCGGCAACCGCGCGGCGCTCGTCGACGCGGCCCGCGCCGTGGCCGCGTCGGGTTTCGACGGCCCGGTCGTCGTGGCCGGCAACGTCGACGCTCGCGACGAGGTGGCCGAGATCCTGGCGGGCCTGCCGCACGTGATCGCCGACAACGCCGTCCCCCGGATCGGCGTGCTGGCGCCCGAGAGCGCGCGGGCCGCCGTCCGCGCGCAGTTCCTGCAGCACGTGATCGCGGGCAAGGGACTGACCGCCCGAGGCGCCGAGCTCGCGCACCTGGTCCAGGGCCCGACCCCGGACGTCGTCCTCGCCGGGGTCGAAGTGCTGGCCTACGGCATCGACGAGGAGCTGCCGGGCATCGGCGACGTCGTCGTCGTCGACGTCGGCGGCGCCACCACCGACGTCTACTCCGTCGTCACCCTCGACGCCGAGCGGTCCGACGACGGGCTCGCGCACGAGGTGGTGGCGCCGACCTCGGCCAACCGGACGGTCGAGGCCGACCTCGGGATGCGCGAGTCGGCCGGTCTGCCGGGGACCTTCGTGCCGACCACCGAAGAGGAGTACGCCTCCGACGAGGAGATCGCGCGCACGGCCGCGGCAACCGCTGTACGACGGCATGCCGGCCGGTCGCGCGTCGTGCTCTCCCCGGACGGCCGGGTGGTCGAGCGCAGCGGCGTCGACCTGCGCGAGGTCACGCTGGTGATCGGCAGCGGTGGCGTGCTGCGGCACGGGCGACCGGGGGTCGCCGACCGGGTGCTCGGCGGGCTCGTGACGGCCGACGACCCGGAGGGCTGGCAGCTGCCGGAGCGAGCCCGGATCGTCATCGACCAGCAGTACGTCCTGATGGCGGTCGGGCTGCTGGCCGGCCAGTACCCCGACGTTGCCTACCGGCTCGCGAAGTCGCTCGCTACGGTGGCCCAGTGACTGAGGAGGAGCCCGTCGACGACGAGAGGGAGCTCGTCGACGAGCCCGTCGTAGCGGAGCCGGACGAGCATCGGCACCGGCCGCGCTTCCCACGGCGTCGGCGGAGTGAGGACAGCGACGAGGACGACGCCGATCGCGAGAGCGTCGAGAGCGTGCTGCAGCGGTTCGCGCACCAGTGGGCAGTGGTGCGCGAGGAGCGTCGCGGCGTGCCCTCGCCGATCGCGACCGGGCCGTCGCGCCTCGACCGGGCGCAGGTCCCGTGGGGGCTGGACCTGGCTGCTGCTTGGGCCTGGCGGCTGCTGATCATCGCGGCCGCGGCGTACCTCCTCCTCTGGCTGGTCAGCTTCTTCTCGGTCATCACCATCCCGCTCGCGATCGCCCTGCTCATCAGTGCGCTCTCCTGGCCGTTGGTGCACCTACTGACGCGGCTCAAGGTCTCGCAGGGCCTCGCTGCGCTGGTGGTCGTCGTCGGCGGCCTGGCCGCGATCGGTGCGTTGCTGACCTTTGCGGGCCAGCAGGTCGCGACGGGCGCCGAGGACCTCGCCGACTCGACGGTCAAGGGGCTCGAGGAGATCCGCGCCTGGCTGCGCGACGGGCCGGTCAACGCCAGCGACTCCCAGATCAACGACTGGATCGGCAGCGCGCAGGACATGATCCGCTCGGAGGACGGGGAGATCCTCGGCCGGGTCACGGAGGTCGGGTCAGCGTTGGGCCACGTCGTGGCGGGCTTCTTCATCACCCTGTTCGCGACGTACTTCTTCCTCGCCGACGGCGACCGGATCTGGTCTTGGGTCGTCCGGCTGGCGCCGCGGGTCGCGCGCGAGCGGGTCGACAGCTCGGGGAAGGTCGCCTGGCTGTCGCTGGTCCAGTTCGTGCGCGCAACGGTCATCGTCGCGGCAGTCGACGCGGTGGGCGTGATGATCGGCGCCGCGGTGCTCGACGTGCCGTTCGTCCTGGCGATCGGGGTCCTGGTCTTCCTTGGCGGCTTCGTGCCCCTGATCGGTGCGACGATCGCCGGAACCGTCGCGGTCCTCGTCGCGCTCGTCGACCAGGGGCCGATCACGGCGCTCCTCATGCTCGCGGTCGTGATCGGGGTCCAGCAGCTCGAGGGCCACGTCCTCCAGCCCTTCCTGCTCGGCAGGTGGGTGGCCCTGCACCCGCTCGGCGTGATCCTCGCGATTGCCGGCGGCGTCCTCGTCGGGGGTGTCGTCGGCGCGCTGGTGGCCGTCCCGATCGCGGCCGCGGTGAACGCCGTCGTGCTGCACCTGGCCGAGCTCGCCCAGATGCCCGTCGACGAGGCCGCCGACCAGCTCGAGGACGACGTCATCCACCCACCCGATGAGGCGACTCATGCCTGAACCGACCGTCACCCTCGCCGACATCGAGGCCGCGCGCCCGCTGGTCGATGCCGTCGCAGTCCGGACACCAATGGTCGAGTCGCGCTGGCTCTCCGCGCTCGCCGGGGTGCCGGTGCACCTCAAGTGCGAGAACCTCCAACGCACCGGCTCGTTCAAGGTCCGCGGTTCCGCCGTCCGGATCGCCCGGCTCTCCGACGAGGAGCGTGCCCTCGGGGTCGTCGCGGCGTCGGCCGGCAACCACGCCCAGGGAGTGGCGCTGGCCGCGCAGCAGCACGGCATCGCCGCCACCGTCTTCATGCCCGACGGCGCCCCGATCCCGAAGGAGCGGGCCACCCGTGGCTACGGCGCCGAGGTCCGGTTCACACCGGGCGTGCTCGAGGACTGCCTCGCGGCGGCGACGGAGTTCGCGGCAGAGACCGGCGCATCGCTCATCCACCCGTTCGACAACCACGACATCATCGCCGGCCAGGGCACCCTCGGTCTCGAGATCATCGAGCAGCTGCCCGACGCCGCCACCGTCGTCATACCGACCGGCGGCGGCGGGCTGATCGCCGGCACCGCGATCGCCGTCAAGACGCTGCGCCCGGACGTCCGTGTCGTCGGGGTCCAGGCAGCCGGTGCGGCGGCGTACCCCCCGTCGCTCGCAGAGGGACACCCGATCCGGCTGTCGCAGATGGCGACGATGGCCGACGGCATCGCGGTCGGCCAGCCGGGTGCGTTGCCCTTCCGCCTGGTGCGGGAGTACGTCGACGACATGCTCACCGTCTCCGAGGAGGCGCTGTCGCGCGCACTCGTCGCGCTCGTCGAGCGCGAGAAGCTGGTCGTCGAACCGGCCGGAGCTGCGGCGGCGGCTGCGTTGTGCGAGGACCCGCACCGGTTCACCGGCCCGGTCGTCATCGTGCTGTCCGGCGGCAACGTCGACCCGCTGCTGCTCGGCAAGGTGATCCGGCACGGCATGGCCGCGGCCCGTCGCTACCTCAACCTGCAGGTCACGCTGCCCGACCTCCCGGGTGGCCTGGCGCAGCTGCTCACCCTCGTCGCCGCAGCCGGTGCCAACGTCATCGAGGTCGCGCACGAGCGGATCTCACCGAGCCTGCTGCTCGACGAGGTCGACGTCCACCTCCAGATGGAGACCCGCGGCGAGCCGCACGCCGAGGCGGTCATCGCCAGCATCCGCGAGCATGGCTACCAGGTGCTCGACCGGGGCTAGTGCCGCGCCTCGGAAATTCTTGAACGGTTCGCGCACTCATGACACGCACCTCGCGGCGTTGCCGACGCTTGCAAGACGACCGGGTATGGCGGCGCGCCGGCGCCTTGCGATGCACGCGCCCTGAGCACGCCAACCGTCCAACAATTCCCGACGCACGACACTAGTGCGCCTGCGCTCAGGCGCTGTAGGGCTTGGCGTCGAGGATGACGACGGTCAGCGACTTGCCGTTGACCTCGTAGGTCACCGTCTCGCCCTTCTTCCGGCCGTTGATGGCCTCGCCGAACGGCGACTGCGGCGTGTAGACCTTGAGTCCCTCGGGCTCGACCTCGCGGGCGCCCAGCAGCAGGAACGTCTCGGCGTCCGCGTCGGCGTCGCCCTCGAACTTGAAGGTCACGACCATGCCCGGCTCGACGATGCCGTCGTCCGCCGGCGTCTCGCCGACCTCGGCCTTGCGCAGCATGTCCTCGAGCTGGCGGATCCGGAGCTCGATCCGACCCTGCTCGTCCTTGGCGGCGTGGTAGCCGCCGTTCTCCTTCAGGTCACCCTCGTCGCGGGCCGCACTGATCCGGGCGACGATCTCCTGACGCTGAGGGCCCTTGAGGTCCTCGAGCTCGGCCTGGAGCTGGTCGTAAGCGTCCTGGGTCAGCCAGATCGTCTGGTCGGTCTGCGTCATCGGGTACTCCTGGATAGGCGGATCTTGTCGAGCATTGGTGATCGTGCGTACTGATCGGATCGTCTCGCCCGAGTCCTTGGCTCGAGGGCGGACAGACCGTCCAGCCTATCAAGCGAGAGGCCCTGGTAACGATTCAGCGTGGGCGGGGCTGCCCCTCCGCGGTGCAGCCGATGTTCTCCACCGCGGTCGCGCGGCGCTCGGTCGCGATCTCCACCGGGTAGTCCGGCCCGGCGTCGGGATCGGGAACGAACGTGTGCTGACCGACGACGGCCTTGTCGGGGGCGATGGCCCGGACGGTGCACTTCGCGTCGACCGGGTCGTCGCCCCACTCGACCCGGACCACGGCAGTGGCGGAGTGGTCGTCGACGATCTCCGAGGAGATCAGCGCGGAGGAGACCGGCGGGTCCGACTGGACGATCGTGATCCACGCCCACAGGGCCGCGAGCGCACCCACCACGAGCACAACCAGACCGATCAGCACGTACCGCCGCCAGCGCGGCGGAACGCCGTACCGCTGGGGCAGGGAATGGCTGTGCACGGTCACTGGTTCATGCTCGCATGGCCGCGGCTTCTACCATTCCTCGCATGCCCACCGTCGAGACGCCACGAGCCGGTCTCCGCCTGATGCACGTGCACGCGCACCCGGACGACGAGTCGAGCAAGGGTGCCGCGTCGACGGCGCGGTACGTCGCGGAGGGGGTGGACGTCCATGTCGCGACCTGCACCGGCGGTGAGCGCGGCTCGATCCTCAACCCCAAGATGGATCGCCCGGGCATCCTCGAGAACATCCACGAGATCCGGCGGCAGGAGATGGAGCGCGCCCGCGACATCCTCGGCGTCACCCAGGACTGGCTGGGCTTCGTCGACTCCGGCTGGCCGGAGGGCGACCCGAAGCCGCCGTTGCCCGACGACTGCTTCGCGGCGGTGCCGCTCGCGGACGCGGCAGCTCCGCTGATCCGGCTGGTGCGCAGCTTCCGGCCGCAGGTGATGACGACGTACGACGAGAACGGCGGCTATCCGCACCCCGACCACATCAAGTGCAACGAGATCTCGGTCTACGCGTTCGAGAAGGCCGCGGATCCGGCGTACGCCCCCGAGCTGGGCGAGGCCTGGCAGGTCAGCAAGCTCTACTACCACCACACCTTCAGCTACCCGCGGGTCAAGGCGCTGCACGACGCCATGATCGAGCACGGCCTCGAGTCGCCGTGGACCGAGCGCCTCGAGAACTGGACGCGGGATCCCGAGTGGGAGAAGCGGGTGACCACGAAGGTCCCGTGCGGTGACTACTTCGGGGTGCGCGACCAGGCGCTCCTGGCCCACGCAACCCAGATCGACCCGGACGGTTTCTGGTTCGCGATCCCGCGGGAGCTCCAGGTGAGCGTGTGGCCGACCGAGGACTACGAGCTGGTCACCAGCCACGTCGAGTCCGAGCTGCCCGAGGACGACCTGTTCGCCGGCATCGATGCGTCAGTGGGACAATGACGCCATGCATGCCGATCTGATCTGGGTCATCACCGCCGCTCCCAAGGACGATGACGTGGTCGCCGGCCCGATCGGCTTCATCATCTTCATCGCGCTGGCCCTCGCGGTCGCGTTCCTCGGCATCAGCCTCAACAAGCACCTCAAGAAGGCACATCGCGCCGCCGACGAGGGTGTCTACGGCGACCCGGTCGTGGCGGAGTCCGAACAAGAAGCGCCGAAGAGCGAGTAGGGCTCTCGATGATCGGCATCGACCAGCTGCTCGGCTTCGGCCTCGCTGCGCTGGTGCTGATCGTCATCCCGGGGCCGAGCGTCGTCTTCGTCGTCGGCCGAGCCGTCTCCTACGGCCAGCGGGTCGCGCTCGCGAGCGTCGTCGGCAACACCATGGGCCTGTTCGTGGTGATGACGCTGGTCGCGGTCGGGCTCGGATCGATCGTGGCTGAGTCGATCACCGTGTTCACGATCATCAAGCTGCTGGGGGCGGCGTACCTGATCTATCTCGGGGTCCAAGCGCTGCGCCACCGGCGCGAGATGAAGGTGACCAGCGGGCCTCCGCGGGTTCCGATCGGCACCGGTGCCGCGTTGCGGCAGGGCTTCGTCGTGGGCGTCAGCAACCCCAAAGGCTTCCTGATCTTCGCGGCGTTGCTGCCGCCGTTCGTCGACCCCGACCGCGGGTCGGTGCCGCTCCAGCTGTTTCTCCTGGGGCTGACGGCTGTCCTCGTCGGCCTGGCCTGCGACACCGTGTGGGCGTTGGTGGCCGGGCGGGCGCGGGACTGGTTCGCCGGGTCATCCCGGCGGGGGAGCGCCCTCGGTGCCATCGGTGGCACGTCGATGATCGGCCTCGGCGTCGGGATGGCGCTGACCGGTCACGAGAGCAGGTAGCCGCTCACCAGCGCGGCGATCTCGTCGATCAGCTGCTCGCGGCTGATCGCCGGCTCGTCGAGCACCCAGCGGGTGGCCAGGTTCTCGATGGCGAGCACGGTCACCCACGTCGACACGGCGGGGTGTGGCCGGCGGCTGTGTTCCGGTCGGGCGATGAGGTACGTCGACGCGAGCTCGGCGATCCGGCGTTCGACAGCGTCGCGCCGCGTCCGGCTCCGGGACAACGGCAGCTCCTCGGCGACGACGCGGAGCAGGGCCCGGTCGGCCTCGAGCGCGGTGAGCAGGGCGTCGACGATGTCGCGCACGACCTTAAGGCCCACGCCCCCGAGTCGGTCGGACATCGCGGCGGCCACGCGTTCGGTGGTCTGCTCGAGGTAGCGGTCGAGCACGACGTCCAGGATGGCGGACTTGTCCGGGAAATACTGGTAGAGCGAACCGGGGCTGATGCCGGCTGCCGCGGCGACCCGGTTGGTCGAGAACGCGTCGTAGCCGTCGCTGATCAGCACCTCGCGACCGGCGGCGACGATCCGCTCGACCATGTCGCGGGACCGGGCTTGCTGAGGAGTCTTGCGCATATTGCGAATTGTATGCGAGTGATCGCTCGCGTAACAATGGAACATGACAGCACTGGAGCGCGAGTCCGTCCCTGCGGGCGCGTACCCGCAGCGGTATCGCGAAGCAGAAGCCCGCGGCGTGCGACTCGGCGCCCCGCTGCGCCTGCTGGGCCGGGTCAAGGGTGTCGACGAAGAGCTGATGGACCGGATCGGCCGCGGTTTCGGCGAGCGTGACGAGCCCGGCGCCCGGCTCGCGGACGCGATCCGGATGCGAGCCGGTCAGCCCGGACGGGTCTCGATGGAGCAGCTGCGTACGGCGCTCGCGGGCGGGATCGACGCCGTACCGGATGCGCCGCCGGCGCTCACCGCGTTCTTCGACGAGGTCTCCGCCACGCCGGACTGGGTCGACTGGGACCTCCTCGACGAGGGTGCCCTGGTCGCGCGTCGGCTCGGCCAGAACGCCGCCGACGCCCTCACCCAGCTCGCGCTGATCGGCGGCTACCGCTTCGGCGGCCCGCCCGACCTGCTCGTCGCGACCGGCGGCCTCGTCGGCGACAGCACCCGCCGCCGGCTCGGCGAGACCCAGAAGTGGGTCGTGGAGCTGACCCGGCCGGGGTCGCTGCGTCCGCCGGCTCATGGGGGAGCCGGCGGACCGGGCGGCGAGGCCTGGCGCCTCACCGTCCACGTCCGCGCGATGCACGCGCTCGTGAACGCCGCCTTCGAGCCGCGCTGGGACTGCGATCGCTGGGGCCTCCCGATCAACCAGGCCGACCAGGCGTCGACGCTGTTCCTCTTCGACGGCATCCTCATCCTCGGCTGTCGCGGCCTCGGCGTGCGGATCTCGGCGAAGGAGTCGCGCGCGCTGATGCACCTGTGGAAGTACGTCGGCTGGTTGATGGGCGTCGACGCCGACTTCCTCGTCGACGACGAGTGGGAGCGGCACCGGATGAGCTATCACGTGCTGCTCGCCCAGTCCGACATCTCCGGGGCCGGGCCGCAGCTCGCCCAGTCGATCGTCGCGGCCCAGCGGGAGCGCCGCTACCCGGGCTGGCCGAAGCAGCTGCAGGGCGTGCGGGCGCGCTACGAGCAGGAGCGGATGCTCAGCATGCTGACGACCTTCCTCGGTCCCGCCAGCATGCGCGACCTCGGGCTGCCGTTGCGACCGCCGTGGGCCCACCTCTACATCGCCGTGCTCAACACCTACCGCTACCGCCTGCTCGGACGTACGACGTGGGGCCGGCGCCGGCTCCTCGCGTGGGGCGACCGGGTCAGCCAGGGCATCCTCGACAGCCACTTCCTCGAGGAGGATCAGGCGGTCGGCGAGCTGGAGGCCTGAGAAGCCACAGCCGGCACCACCTCTCCGTCGACCAGATCGAGCAGGTGGTCGGCGACGGCGCCGGCGAGGTCGCGATCGTGCGTCACCCAGATCAACGCGCAGTCGCGGTGGGCGAGCTCGGTCATCAGACAGTCCGTGGTCGACGCCTGCGTGACCAGGTCCAGCCGGGACGTGGCCTCGTCGGCCAGCACGAGCTCGGGTCCGGGCAGCATCGCGCGGACGATCGCCAGCCGCTGGAGCTCACCTCCCGACACCTGTCCCGGCCGACGGTCGAGCAACCCCTCGTGGATTCCGACGGTCCCGAGCAGCGATCGCAAGCGGTCGGGTGGGACGTCGTGCCGGCGCACCACGTCGGCAATCACGGCGCCGATCTGGGCCCGTGGCGGGAACGACGATGCCGGGTCCTGGTAGAGCTTCTGGATCCGACCGGACTGGAGTGTGGGAGCGTGCACGACCCGACCGCGGTCGACGGCGACCAGGCGGAGGAGCACGTTGCCCAGGGTCGTTTTGCCCGCGCCGCTCGGCCCGCTCACTGCCCATCGCTCACCGGCACGGACAGTCAGCGACAACCCCTCGAACAAAGGCTCCGCGCCGTACGACTTCGCCAGGTCGGTCGCCGTCACCAGCGCAGCGCCCTGCGGCGTCGGCGCCGACGTACGCATCCAGGGGTACTGCCAGCTGTCCGGCTCCGCAGCGAGGAGCTGGCGGGTGTAGTCGTGCACCGGCGCGCTGAGCACGTCGGCAGCAGCGCCTCGCTCGACCGCGGTCGCGTCACGCATCACCAGGACCTCGCCGCCGAGCCGTCGGGCGAGACGCAGGTCATGGGTGATGGTCAGCAGCGACCCACCGTTGGCGCAGTGCTCGGACAGCAGCCTGGCGAGCTGATCGAGGGCGACGGGATCGAGTCCCTTGGTGGGCTCGTCGACGATGAGCACAGGGGCACCCCCGATCATCGTCGCCGCGAACGCCACCCGCTGCGCCATCCCGCCTGAGAGCTGGTGGGGGAAGGTCCGCCCTACGTGCAAGAGGCCGAGACGCCCGAGCGCGGCCTCGGCGGCCATCGCCGCGCGAGCATTGCGCCACCGGAACCCGGGCACGCCCTCGGCGACCTGGCCGCGGACTCGCATCGTCGGATCCAGGGCCGAGGCCGGCTCCTGGGGGAGGAGCGCGAGGTCGCGTCCCCACAGCGAGCGACGGCCGGGGATGTCGGCAAGGTCGAACGTGCGGGGACCGAGCCGGGCGGATCCGGTGACCTCGAGGTCACCGGGGACGGTGCCCATCACGGCGTGAGCGAGGAGCGACTTGCCGGAGCCGCTCTCGCCGATGATCGTCATCGGACGGCCCGGCGAGAGCGCGATGTCCGCGAGGTCGACGAGCACGGTGCCGTGGTGCCGGACGACGGCGCGATCGATGGTCAGGGTCGGCTCGGTCATGCGACCTCCGTTCTGCGAAGACCCAGGAAGCAGATGGTCATGACGAACAGCACCGTCACCGGGGCGAGGCAGAGCCACGGCGCCACTTCGTCGAAGGGGAACGACTCGGTCACCATCAGGCCGAGCTCGGCGCGGGGCGGCTGGAGCCCGACCTTGACGAAGCCCAACGTGGACATGGCCAGGATCGACGTGACCATGCCGAGCGACGCGAGAGTGACGAGTAGCGGGCGGAGGTCCGGCCAGAGCTGGCGCCGTACGACGTGCCGCCAGCCCAGGTCCAGGAGCCGTGCGGCCTCGACGGCTGGGGAACCCAGGACGACCGCGGCTCGAGCCCGCACCACCCGGAAGTACTCCACCCACTGCGCGAGGGCGATGCCGACGTACAGCGCCCAGATCCCGCCGTCGGCGGTAGCGGCGACCAGGAGTACGACGAGAAGCGCGGGCATCGCGACGAACACCTCGGAGACCGAGCGGAGGACGGTGTCGACCCAGCCCCCGCCCCACGCCGCGAGGATCCCGGCAGCGGTGCCCACGAGCAGCGCCGTACCGACGCACAGCCCGGCGAGGAGGAGGGACAGCCGGGTGGCGTGGGCGAGCCTGGCCACCACGCTGCGGCCGTACTCGTCCCTGCCGAGCGGCTCCGCAAGGCTGGGTCCTTCGAGGTAGCGGTCCAGCGCCTGGGCGGCCGGATCCGCGAACACGATCGGGCCGACGACGGCGAAGAGGACGAGCGCCGCCAGGACCACGGCACTGAGCCGACGGGTGACGGTGGATGCTCCCTGTCCTCGGGCCGAGAGTGACCTGCCGAGCAGGGCTTGGTCGATCGTGGTCATGACGCCACCTCCAGCCGGCGGGGCCGGGGATCGAGCCACAGCACCATGAGGTCGACCACCGCGTTGACGGTGACGACGAGAAGGGCGAGGACCAGCGCGGTGGCCTGCAGGACAGGGATGTCCCGCCAGAAGACGGCATGCACCAAGGCGTGTCCGAGGCCCTGCCACGAGAACAGCGCTTCCACGACGACCACTCCCTCGACCAGGATCACTGCTTGCACTCCGATGTAGGGGACGAGGACGGTCGCGGCATTGCGGGCGACGTGGCGGAGCAGGACCATCCGTTCCCCAAGGCCCTTGGTGCGGGCGAACCGCGCGTAGTCCGACTGCTGGACCTCCACGACGGCGTCCCGGGTGACACGTGCGATCAGGCCGGACAGACCGAGCGAGAGCGTCACCGCGGGGAGCACGATGCTGGTCGCTCCGCCGTGGCCGGCCGAGGGCAGCAGCTGGAGCTGCACCGACAGGACCACGATGAGGAGAAGCCCGAGAAGGAACGTCGGGAGCGCCCGCACCGTGGCGACCCAGAGATTCGTCAGGCGGTCGATCGCGCCGGAGGGACGCAGGCCCGCCGCCGTACCGATGGTGCCCCCGATCAGCACGGCGAGGACGAGTGCCGCCGCCGCGAGCTGGAGGGTTCCGGTCAGGTAGTAGCCGACCTCCGACGCCACCGGCTGGTGGGTGACCAACGACCGGCCGAAGTCCAGCTGCACCAGGTCGCCCAGCCACGACAACAACTGTTGCCAGGCCGGCCGGTCGAGACCCAGCTCGCTCCGGACGCCGGCCGCCGCCTCTTCGTCGACGAGGTCGTAGCCGTAGCGGCCGGCGGCGATGCGGTAGGCGACGTCGCCCGGCAGCTGGAGGACGACCAGGAAGCACAGACCTGAGACGAGGAGAGCGACGCCGACCCCCTGCAGGGCCCTGGCGACCAGGACCCGCGCCACACGGGCGGGTCCGGCCGCGGACCTCAGGATGCCCATCGGGTCTGGGAGAAGTGCCACGACGTCTCGAGCGGATCCATCACGAACCCGTCGACCCGGTCGTTGACTGCGGCGTTCATCCGGTACCACGCGACCGGCAGGAGCGGCAGCTGCTCGTGGGCGATGGTCGCCACCGTACGGCGAAGCTCCTCGGCGCGCGCCTCGTCGGGACCGGCGAGCAGCTCGGCGACGGCGTCGGTCATGGCGGGGTCGGACCAGTTGTGCACGCCCCAGTCCGAGCCCTCCGGGGCGAAGGTGTCGGCCACCGTGACCAGCGGGTCCGAGACGAGGGCGAAGTGGCGGGCGAGGAGCGCCAGCTCGAGGGTGTCGTCGGCGTGCCGGACCGGAATCTCGGTGGAGTTGGTGACCTCGACCGCGATGTCGATCCCGACCTCGAGCGCGGACGCCTGGATGGCCGTCGCGAGGGCGGGCAGCTCCGGTCGGTCCGGGTAGGTCACCAGTCTCAGCCGCAGCGGAGTGCCGTCCTTGACGAGTACGCCGTCCGACCCTGCGCTCCAGCCGGCGTCCTCCAACAGCTGGCGGGCCGCGGTTGCGTCGTGCTCGAGCGAGGGCCAGGTCGGGGTCGTTCCAGGCGGTGAGCGACGGGGGCATCAGCTGTGTGGCCGCGAGGTCCGATTCGCGCAGCACCGCCTCGGCCATCGCCTCCCTGTCGAGCGCCAGGCTGAGCGCCCGCCGCACATCGAGGTCACCGAGGATGGGGTGGTCGGTGTTGACCTTGAGCAGGATCGTCCGCGGCTGGAGGGTCGACACGAGCTTCACGTCCTCGGTCGACTCGACCTTCTGGCGACCGGCCGGCTCCAGGTGCCAGACGACGTCCGCCTCGTCGCTCGTCGCCATGAGCGCGCGCGACTCCGCGCGACCGACGGACTGGAAGCTGACGTTCTCGATCTCCGGCGGTGTGCCGCGCCATTCGTCGAACCTGGTCACCCGGATCGACGCGGGCAGCTCGACGCTGTCGATGCGATAGGGGCCGGTGCCGATCATCTCCGTGACCCGGTCGTCGCTGTCGTACGCCCCCGGAGCCAGGATCATCGCGCTGTAGTGCGTGAGCACGGCGGGCAAGGTCAGGTATCGCGCGCCGAGCTCGAACCGCAGGCCGGACTCGGTGGCCGCAATCTCGTCGATCGGCGCCTCGGCCAGCGGGCTGGCTTCGTCCCGGCGCACGATGTCCAGCGCGTTCACGGCGGCCGCCGGAGTCAGCGGCGTGCCGTCGTGGAACGTCACGCCCGGCTCCAGCTCGAACGTCCAGGTCCGGCCGTCCTTCGACGACGACCACTCCGATGCCAACCCCGGCGCGAGCTCACCCTCGAGGTCGGCGGTCACCAGAGTCTCGGCGACCTCTAGCCGGGTGAAGAAGCCGCTGGTGGCGGTCGGCTCGAGGCTGTGGATCTCGAACGGGCCGACGACGCGGAGCGTGTCGTCGGTGTGCTCGTTCGCCTGAGAGGTGCAGCCCGGAGCAAGTCCGAGAACCACCGCCACCGATACTGCTGCGCTCGCGCGCCGGAACCTACGCATCGTCGTGCCTTCCACTGGGAGGAGACGGACAGTAATGAGAATCATTCTCAAATTGCAAGTCAGCGGCGGGATTGTCGGCCGGCTGTGGCAGATTCACTCCCGTGCCCGACCGCCCGGACGTCCCGCTCGCGTGGGTCGAGCGGCTGCGGAGAGTCTTCGAGAGCTTCCCGGAGTGCTACGAGGAGTCGGCCTGGACGGGCGTGCGCTGGCGAGTCGGCCAGGCCACGGTGGCCCACGTGTTCGGCGGCGAGGACCGGCTGTTCCGGATCACGTTCCGCGCCGAGCCCGATGAGGTGCTGGCGTTCGAACACCTGGGCGCGCCGTACTTCAAGGGTGAGTGGGGCGGCAACGTCGTCGGTCTCATCCTCGACGACGACACCGACTGGGACGAGCTGGCCGAGCTGCTGACCGACTCCTTCTGCCTGCAGGCGCCGCAGCGGCTGGCCGAGCGGGTGTCGCGGCCCGGCATGGCAGGCTGACCGGCGTGAAGGTCGAGGGCAAGGTGTGGGTGGTCTCCGGCGCCGGCAACGGGATGGGGCGTGCGCTGGTGCTCGAGCTCGCACGGCGCCGCGCCCGCGTGGCCGCCGCCGACCGCGATGCCGCCGGCCTGCAAGAGACGCTGACCCTCGCCGGCGGGGGTGACCGGGTGTCGGCGCACGTCCTCGACGTGACCGACGTCGTCGCGGTGAAGGCACTCCCCGCCGAGGTCGTCGCGCGGCACGGCCAGGTCGACGGCCTGATCAACAACGCCGGGATCATCCAGCCGTTTGTCCCGGTGGGCGAGCTCCGCGGTCAAGATCGCTCCGCGGCCGGCGATCAAGCTGGTCCGCAGGGCGATGGCGAAGGCCCTGGCGCCGGCAGCGTCCGGTCAGCCGCCGTACGTGTAGAACCCGCGCCCGGCCTTGCGGCCGAGCAGGCCGGCATCGACCATCCGCGCGAGCAGCGGCGGGGGAGCGTAGAGCGGCTCCTTGAACTCCTCGTAGAGCGACTCCGCGACCGCCTTGGTGGTGTCGAGGCCGATCAGGTCGGCCAGCGCGAGCGGCCCCTGCGGGTGGGCGGCGCCGAGCACCAGGCCGTGGTCGATGTCCTCGGCGGTCGCGAATCCGGACTCCATCATCCGGATCGCCGACAGGATGAACGGGATCAGCAGCGCGTTGACCACGAACCCGGCGCGGTCCTGGCAGAGGATCGCCTGCTTGCCGAGGGCCTCCTCGACGAAAGCCCGCGAGCGCGCGGTCGTCTCTTCGGAAGTCATCAGGCTCGGCACCAGCTCGACCAGCTTGAGCACCGGCACCGGGTTGAAGAAGTGGATGCCCAGCACCTGCTGGGGCCGCTGCGTCACGACGGCCAGCTTCATGATCGGGATCGACGAGGTGTTGGACGCCAGGATCGCGTCGGGCTGGACGATCTTGTCGAGCTTGGCGAACAGGTCGGTCTTGGCCTCTTCGTTCTCGACGATCGCCTCGATGACCAGCTCGCGGTCGGCGAGGTCGTCGAGCTCGGTGGCGAAGCGGATCCGCCCCAGGACGGCATCGGGGTCGTCGATCTTGCCCCGCTCGGCGGCTCGTCGGAGAGACTTCTCGATGCGCGCATGGGCAGCCTCTGCCGCCGGGGCGTTCGCCTCGACGACGACGACATCCCGACCGGCGCGCGCACACACCTCCGCGATGCCGGACCCCATCAGCCCGCCGCCCACTACGCCGATCCGTTGCGTCATCGTCATCCCTCTTCTTCTCGATGTGGTCCCGATCGACCGTATTGGCTACTGGCGGGTCAACAAATTCGGCGCCGTCAGCGGGACGCGTGCAGGCCTCGGAACAGGACACCGGTCACGGCTTCAGCGATGGTTTCCGGCGAGATCGGGCCGTCGGGGTGGTACCAGTCGACCAGCGAGTTCACCATGCCGAACACGAGCCGGCTGATGACCTCCGGGTCGACGTCGTCCCTCAGGTCGCCCTCGTCCGCCGCCTGCCGGACGACGCGGGCCAGCTGCTCGTCGATGTGGCGGCGCCGTTCGAGCGCGGACTTCTCCAACGGGCTGTTGCCACGCACGCGCAGCAGCAGGGTGACCGCCGGGAGGTGCGCGACGAGGATGTGGACGGCCGCCTCGACGGTCGCCTGCAGCCGGTCGTATGCGCTCTCGTCTCGGGTTGCGTCCGCGGCCGCTGCGACTGCTGAGCTCAGCCCCTCCAGGGCCTCGTCGAGCGCGGCTGCGAGGAGCGCCTCCTTGCTCGCGAAGTGGTGGTAGAGCGCCGACTTCGACACACCGAGGTCGACTGCGATGTCGTTGATCGAGGTGGCGTCGTACCCCTGCCGGTTGAAGAGCTCGATCGCCCGCCGCAGGACGGTCTCCCGGTCGTTGCCCGGACGACCGCGCGGTCGGCGCTCCTCAGCCGCGGTGGCTTCGGAGGTCAACTGGTCCCTTCCTGGGGCCAGGTCTTCGCGACCAGCGTGAGCACGTCGTACGTCGCGACCGGTGCGGCGTCCTGGTTGGTGACGACCGCGTCCCAGCGGACCTCGCCGTAGTCGGCCGAGCTGCGGGGGGTGATCTGCTTGACCGTGAGCGTGACCCGGATCGCGTCCTCGGCCTTGACGGGGGTCAGGAACCGCAGGTTGTCGACACCGAAATTGGCCAGCACCGGGCCCGGGTTGGGCTCGACGAACAAGCCAGCGGCCAGGGAGACGACCAGGTAGCCGTGGGCGACGATCCCTCCGAAGAGAGGGTTGGCGGCCGCCGCCTCGGGGTCGGTGTGCGCGTAGAAGGTGTCGCCGGTGAAGTCCGCGAAGTGGTCGATGTCCGCGAGCGAGACCGTGCGCGACTCCGACGCGATGCTGTCGCCGATGCGTAGCTCGGCCAGGCTCTTGCGGAACGGGTGGACGCCGCTGTCAGCACTGTCCGAGCGCTGCGACCCGGTGGTCCACCGGCCGGTGATGGCGGTGAGCATGTCGGGAGATGCCTGGATCGCGGTGCGCTGCATGTGGTGGAGCACGCCGCGGATGCCGCCGAGCTCCTCGCCGCCACCGGCGCGACCGGGACCTCCGTGCACGAGGTTGGGGAGCGGGCTGCCGTGGCCGCCTGCCTGCGCTGCTTCGGCTGCGTCGTCGCGGTCGAGGACCAGGACCCGGCCGTGCCACGGAGCGAGGCCGAGGGTCACCTGCCGGGCGAAGCCGGGGTCGTGGGTGACGACCGATGCCACCAGACTGCCCTTGCCGCGGGCCGCGAGCTCGATGGCCTCGTCGGTGGTGGAGTACGTCAGGACGGTCGAGACCGGGCCGAACGGCTCGACGTCGTGCGGCTCGGTGGCGCCCGGTCGGGCCCGCAGCAGGACGGGGGAGAGGAACGCCCCGGTCTCGGCATCGGCGCCGACGACGTCGACGCGATCGGGGTCGCCGTGGACGACGTCCGCGCTGTTGCGCAGCGCCTCGATCGCCTTGCGGACCTCGGCTCGCTGACCGAGGCTCGCGAGTGCGCC
Source organism: uncultured Actinomycetota bacterium (assembly GCA_963795115.1). Taxonomy (GTDB): domain Bacteria; phylum Actinomycetota; class Actinomycetes; order Propionibacteriales; family Nocardioidaceae; genus Nocardioides. Next base: position 568,882 of record CAWCGH010000003.1, on the reverse strand, counting down.
CATCCGCACCGACTCGTCCGCGGGGTTGCCGACGACGACCTTGGCCAGCCGGCCGCTGATCGCCTCGACCACGGCGTCCGCCAGCGGCTCGGGCACGATCGCCCGCCGGATCGCGGTGCACTTCTGACCCGCCTTGACCGTCATCTCGGTCACGACGCCCTTGACGAACAGGTCGAACTCCGGGTCCTCCTGCGTGACATCGAGCCCGAGGATCGAGCAGTTGAGCGAGTCGGCCTCGACACCGAGCCGTACGCCGCGCTGGAGCACCGACGGGTGGTTCCTCAGGATCTCGGCGGTGTGGGCAGAACCAGTGAACGCGACCGAGTCCTGCTCGCCGAGCTCATCGAGAAGGGTGCCGGCACTGCCCGCCACCAGCTGCAGGGTCCCCTCGGGCAGGATGCCGGACTCGACGATGCGGCGCACGACGGCCTCGGTCAGGTAGGCGGTCTGGCTGGCCGGCTTCACGATCGTCGGCAGGCCGGCGAGGTAGGCGGGCGCAAGCTTCTCGAGCATGCCCCAGACCGGGAAGTTGAAGGCGTTGATCTGTACGGCGACGCCGGTGCGAGAGGTGTAGACGTGCTGGCCGAGGAAGGTGCCGCCGCGACCGAGCGGCTCGGTCGCTCCGTCGAGCACGACGATGTCGTTGGGGAGCTCCCGCGTGCCCTTGCTGGCGTAGGAGAACACCGTGCCGATGCCGCCGTCGATGTCGACCATGGAGTCCCGCCGGGTGGCGCCGGTCCGCGCGGACAGGGCGTAGAACTCGTCCTTGAACTGGCCGAGGTGCTTGGCCAGCGCCTTGAGCTGCCCGGCGCGCTCGTGGAAGGTCAGCCGACGTACGGCAGGACCGCCGGCGGCGCGGGCGTGAGCGACCATCGCGGCCAGGTCGAGGCCGTGGGTCGACACGCGCGCAACCTCCTCGCCGGTGGCAGCGTCGAGGACCGCCTCGCCCTCGTCCGTCGCGCGGAACCAGCTGCCTGCGACGTAGCTCTCCAGCAGTGCGCTCACGGTGCGCGTCCTTCCGATCGGGGTGGTGGGGCGGGCCGTTGCGGACCCGCGATGCGTATGTCACAGTATTACAGACCGTTCGGTCAGTAAATAGTCGTTGCCGCCCCTGGAGGTGCCATGTCATCGGCCGTCACCGAGCCCGACCTCACCGGCAAGTTCGAGGCCACGATCCGCCGGAAGGATCGGATCGAGCCTCGCGACTGGATGCCGGAGGCCTACCGCCGGACGCTGGTGCGGCAGGTCGCGCAGCATGCCCATTCGGAGATCATCGGGATGCAGCCGGAGGGCAACTGGATCGGGCGCGCGCCGTCGCTGCGACGCAAGGCGATCCTGCTGGCGAAGGTGCAGGACGAGGCCGGTCACGGCCTCTACCTCTACTCCGCCACCGAGACGCTCGGGGTGTCCCGCGACGAGCTGACCGAGATGCTGATCTCGGGGAGGCAGAAGTACTCATCGATCTTCAACTACCCGACGCTGTCCTACGCCGACGTCGGCACCATCGGGTGGCTGGTCGACGGGGCGGCCATCTGCAACCAGGTGCCGCTGTGCCGCACGTCGTTCGGGCCCTACGGCCGGGCGATGATCCGGATCTGCAAGGAGGAGTCCTTCCACCAGCGGCAGGGCTACGAGCTGCTGATGACGATGATGCGCGGCACCGACGAGCAGCGGGCGATGGTGCAGGAGTCGGTCGATCGGTTCTGGTGGCCGGCGCTGATGATGTTCGGGCCGCCCGACGACGATTCGCCCAACACCGAGCAGTCCATGGCGTGGGGCATCAAGACCCACACCAACGACGAGCTGCGCCAGCGCTTCGTGGACATGTCCGTGCCGCAGGCAGCTGCCCTGGGCGTGACGTTCCCCGATCCCGACCTGGCGTGGAACGAGGAACGGCAGGCCCACGACTTCGGTCAGCCGGACTGGGAGCACTTCTGGGACGTCGTCAAGGGCAACGGACCGTGCAACGCCCAGCGGATCGCCCACCGCAAGCAGGCGTGGGACGAGGGTTCCTGGGTCCGTGATGCCGCGATGGCCTTCGCGGAGAAGCAGCAGGAGGCGACGTCATGAGCGAGGAGACGAGAAGCCAGATCCGGGGCGAGTGGCCGCTCTACGAGGTGTTCGTGCGCGGAAAGCGTGGTCTCAACCACGTCCACGTCGGTTCCTTGCACGCGGCTGACGACGAGATGGCCGTGCACCACGCGCGCGACGTCTACACCCGCCGCAATGAGGGCGTGAGCATCTGGGTCGTCCGTTCCGACGCGATCACGGCGTCGAGCCCGGACGAGAAGGACCCCCTGTTCGCACCGAGCGGCGACAAGGTCTACCGCCACCCGACGTTCTACGACATCCCCGACAACGTTCCCCACATATAGAGCGGAGAGCAGATGCCTGACGTGCACACCCACGAGCCCGACGACCATGACAGCGCGTACGCCGGGCTGTTGGTCAACGACGCCCACTGGGCGTTCGGGACTGACTTCGAGGACCCGCTGGCCGGGGTCGACACCACGGTCCCTGAGGGGATCGACGCCCGCGAGCTGGCGTCGTACTGCCTCGCCCTGGGCGACGACGCGCTCATCCTGTCCCAGCGCCTCGCGGAGTGGTGCAGCCGTGCGCCCGACCTCGAGGAGGACATCGCACTCGCCAACATCGCGCTGGACCTGCTCGGGCAGGCCCGGTTGCTGCTGGCCCGGGCCGCGGCCGCCGACCCGAGCGTCGTACCCGCGCTCCCCGACGGCTCCCCGGTGCCCGACGAGGACCGGCTCGCGTTCTTCCGCGACGACCGCGACTTCCGCAACATCTGCCTGGTCGAGCTGCCGAACGGCGACTTCGCCGAGACCGTGTGCCGGGTGCTGGTTTTCGCCACCCACCGGCTCGCGCTTTTCGAGCGGCTGTCGTCCCACCCGGACGCCGTGCTCCGAGCCGTCGCGGCGAAGGGCGTGAAGGAACTGACCTACCACCGCGACTTCGCGGGCCGCTGGTTCGTCACCCTGGCCGGAGGTACGGCGGAGTCGCGGCGACGCCTCGAGGCGGGGCTGGCGCGGATCTGGTCCTACCGGCACGAGCTCGGTGAGGACCCCGAGGCCGAGGCGGTGCTCGCGCACGTGCTCGCCACCAGCGGGGTCGCTACCCCAGCGGTCCGCGCGATCTCCACCGCCGGCGGGCACACCGAGCACCTCAGCCGCTTGCTCGCCGAGATGCAGGTCGTCGCCCGCGCGCACCCGGAGGGACAGTGGTGACCGCCGTCCTGGATCGCCCCGACCTGATCGAGCGAGCGCGGGCGGCCGCCTCCTCGGTCGTCGACCCCGAGCTGCCGATGCTCACCCTCGTCGACCTCGGTGTGCTGCGAGAGGTGACGGTCGACCGGGCCGGCGCGGTCGTCGTGGCCATCACGCCGACCTACTCCGGCTGCCCGGCGATGGCGACGATGCGCGACGACCTGGTGCGGACGCTCCAGGAGGCCGGCTTCGCCGACGTGCGGGTGCGGGTCGCGCTCGACCCGGCCTGGACGACCGACTGGATCACGCCGGACGGCAGGGCCGCTCTCGCCGCCGCCGGGATCTCCCCGCCGGGACCCGCGCGCCAACGGTCCGGTCCGGTCGCGCTCCAGCTGGCGCCGATCCGCCGGGCCGTGCGGTGCCCTCGGTGCGCGTCCGACGACGTTCGGCTGACGTCGGAGTTCGGATCGACGGCCTGCAAGGCGATGTACCAGTGCCGCGCGTGCCTCGAGCCGTTCGACCACGTGAAGGAGATCTGAGGTGAGCCTCGCGGCCGCGGAGCCGGCGAGCCGTACGGCGTTCCACCGGCTGACGGTCGCCGCGGTCGAGCAGCTCACGGACGACGCCGTCGCCGTGACGTTCGAGGTTCCCGACGAACAGCGCGCGCTCTTCGACTTCGCCGCTGGTCAGTCCCTCACGTTGCGGCGGACGATCGGTGGGGTCGAGCACCGCCGTACCTATTCGATCTGCGCACCCGTGGGCAGTCGCCCGCGCATCGGCGTACGAGAGATCCCCGGCGGGCTGTTCTCGTCGTGGCTCGTGCACCAGGTGCGGCCGGGGGACCGGATCGAGGCGCAGGCGCCGTCCGGCAGCTTCCGCGCGGATCCGCAGCAGGGTGGCCGCCATCTCTGCATCGCCGCGGGTTCGGGCATCACGCCGATGCTGTCCGTCGCGGCGTCGGTGCTGTCGCATCCCGAGGCGCACGTGACGCTTCTCTACGGCAACCGGGCGACGACGTCGGTGATGTTCGCGGAGGAGCTCGCCGACCTCAAGGACGACCACCACCGCCGCTTCGAGCTGATCCACGTGCTCTCGCGCGAACCTCGCGACGTCGAGCTGTTCTCCGGGCGCCTCGACGCCGAGCGGCTGCGAGCGCTGCTGACGCGGCTGGTCCCGGTGGCCGATGTCGACCACGTCTGGCTGTGCGGGCCGTTCGGCCTGCTGGCGGACGCCCGCGAGGTGCTCGCCGAGCTGGGAGTGCCGGCGGACAAGGTGCACTTCGAGCTCTTCTACGTCGACGAGCCGCCGCCCCAGCTGCGACACCCTGACCGCGTTGTCGACGGCGTGACCAGCGAGGTGACGATCACCATCGACGGTCGCTCGACGACGACGCCGATGGAGCGCGGGAAGACGATCCTCGACTCCGCACAGGAGCTGCGGGCCGACCTGCCGTTCGCGTGCAAGGGCGGTGTCTGCGGGACCTGCCGGGCGAAGGTGTGCGACGGCGAGGTCGACATGGTCCGCAACTACGCACTCGAGCCCGACGAGGTCGCCCGCGACTTCGTCCTCACCTGCCAGACCTTCCCGGTCAGCCCCGAAGTCACCGTCGACTTCGACGCCTGATCGAAGACCCTCAAGGAGACCCATGTCCGAGGCGTTCATCCTCGACGGCGTCCGTACCCCGATCGGCAGGTACGGCGGCGGCCTGTCAGCCGTGCGGCCCGACGACCTCGCGGCACTCGTCCTGCGCGCTGCGGTCGACCGCAGCGGTATCGACCCGGCCGACATCGACGAGGTCGTGCTCGGTGCGGCCAACCAAGCCGGGGAGGACAACCGCAACGTCGCTCGGATGGCGACCCTCCTCGCTGGCCTCCCCGACTCGGTCCCGGGCTTCACGGTCAATCGCTTGTGCGCATCGGGCCTGACCGCGATCATGACGGCCCGGCAGATGATCGCCTCGGGTGACGCCGACGTCGTGGTCGCCGGTGGTGTCGAGTCGATGACCCGTGCACCTTGGGTGACCGAGAAGCCGGCTCGCGCCTGGGCGAAGCCCGGTCAGACCTGGGACACCTCGATCGGCTGGCGGTTCACCAACCCAGCCTTCGATGCCGACACCACCCTCACCATGCCGCAGACCGCCGAGCGCGTCGCCGAGCGCTGGAGCCTGACGCGTGAGGAGCTCGACGCGTTCGCGCTGCGGTCGCACCAGCGAGCGCTGGCGGCCCAGAAGGACGGGCACTTCGACCCCGAGATCGTCCCGGTCGGCGAGGTTGCCCACGACGAAGGGCCGCGAGCCGACACCACGGCGGAGAAGCTGGCCCAGCTCCGAGCGATCCACGGGCCCGGCGGGCTCATCACCGCAGGGAACTCCAGCTCGCTCAACGACGGTGCGGCGGCCGTCGTACTCGTGAGTGAGCGGTACGCCGAGCGGGCCGGACTGCAGCCCCGCGCGCGGGTCGTCGCCGGAGCCAACGTGGGTGTCGCGCCGGACATCATGGGCATCGGTCCGGTGCCCGCCACGCGCAAGGTGCTCACGCGCGCCGGCTGGACGATCGACGACCTCGGCGCCGTCGAGCTCAACGAGGCCTTCGCCGCCCAGTCGCTGGCCTGCATCCGCGACCTCGGGCTGGACGAGGAGATCGTCAACGCAAGCGGTGGCGCGATCGCGCTCGGGCATCCGCTCGGCTGCTCCGGCGCGCGCATCACCGTCACGCTGCTCAACCGGCTCGAGCGCACTGGAGCCCGGCGTGGTCTGGCCACCATGTGCGTCGGCGTCGGCCAGGGATCGGCCCTCCTGCTGGAGCGGCCATGACCGCGCTACCGCAGCACATAGGCGTGTACGGCGGCGGCCGGATGGGTGCGGGCATCGCCCATGCGTTCGCCGTCGCCGGTGCCGCGGTCACCGTGGTGGAAGGTGACGATGCTGCCGCCGCGGCCGCCCGCGACCGGATCGCGGCGAGCCTCGCCAAGGCCGCGGCCAAGGGCGTCGACACCGCCGGCTCGGCCGTCGTCGTGACCGATCCCGGCGCGCTGGCCGCCTGCGCGTTGGTCGTCGAGGCCGTCCCCGAGCTGGTCGACCTCAAGCACCAGGTGCTGGCGACGATCGCCGGCGCCGCGCCGCATGCGGTCGTCGGCAGCAACACCAGCTCGTTGTCGATCGACTCCCTCGCAGACGCGCTGCCGGATCCGTCCCGCCTGATCGGCCTGCACTTCTTCAACCCGGTCCCTGTCAGTGATCTCGTCGAGATCGTCGTGGGCGCACGCACGGCACCTGCGTTGGTCGAGGACGCCCAGCGCTGGGTCGGCGCTCTCGGCAAGACCGCCATCACCGTGACGGACTCACCGGGCTTCGCGAGCAGCCGGCTCGGCGTCGCGATCGCGTTGGAGGCGATGCGGATGCTCGATGAAGGCGTCGCCACTGCCGCCGACATCGACACGGCGATGACACTTGGCTACCGGCACCCCGTGGGACCACTGAGGACGACCGACATCGTCGGGCTCGACGTACGCCTTGCGATCGCCGAGCACCTCGAACGCGAGCTCGGTCCGCGCTTCGCGCCGCCGCAGGTGCTGCGCGACAAGGTCGCAGCGGGTCAGCTCGGTCGCAAGACCGGTCAGGGTTTCTACGAATGGTGAGCGCGCCGACCGATCCCGCCGCGAGGGCGCGCGCCTGCGGGGACCCGATCTGGTTCACCGGCCACGCCAGCCAGTCGCTGGGCATGGTGCTCGAGATGGCGCTGCGCGGCCGGTCCGGTGTCTACGACGTCACCGTCAGGTGCGGTGAGAAGGTGGTCGCGGAGCTCCGCGGCCGCAGCCGGTCGCTCGGGCGACCCATCCTGGAGGAGGAACGATGACCGACGACGTCGTGCTCGTCGACCGTGCCGACGCGGTCGCCACCGTCACGCTCAACCGGCCCGACAGCCACAATGCGCTCACGGTCGAGGTCAAGGAAGCGCTGGTCGCGGCGCTGGCGGAGGTAGCTGCCGACACCGACGTGCGCGCGGTCGTCCTGACCGGGGCGGGCAGGTCCTTCTGCGTCGGGCAGGACCTCGGCGAGCACGCCGCCGCGCTCGACGACGACCGCACTGACGCATTCGACACCGTGGCGCTCCACTACTCGCCGATCGTCATGTCCCTCGCGACCATGCCGAAGCCCGTCGTGGCGGCGGTCAACGGCACCTGCGTCGGCGCCGGCCTCGGCTTCGCGCTCGCCTGCGACCTGCGCGTCTTCGCCGCCGGCGTCACCCTTGGTACGGCGTTCTCCGCGATCGGGCTGACCTGCGACTCCGGCCTGGCCAGCACGCTGCCGCGGGCGGTGGGGGAGGCGCGGGCCCGGGAGCTGGTGCTCCTCGGCCGCAACTTCACGCCCGAGGAGGCGGGTCCGTGGGGGATCGCCGGCGAGATCGTGCCGGCCGACGACGTACTCACCGTGGCGACGAAGACCGCTACCCGGCTGGCGGCCGGTCCCACGCTCGCCTACGCAGAGTCCAAGCGACTGCTGGCGACCGGTCACGACCGGACCCTGGAGGAGATGCTGGGCGAGGAGGCGGTCGCCCAGGCCCGGTGCGGCGCGACTCAGGACCACAGCGGAGCCGTCACAGCATTCCTGAACAGGGAGCGGCCGACCTTCTCCGGCCGATAGCCCACTCGCGCGGCGGCAGCTAGGGGCCTTCGGTGCGCGTCAGCCGGACGGCGGGACGACCGCCGCCTTGCTCCACCCCGGCGCTCTCGTGAGCTCGAGGTTGATCGAGCGCCCGCAGGGACGTCGACGGTCAGCGTCCTAGGGCCGGAGGGCGGGCCCGAGCCAGCGCCGTACCAGCGTGCGCAGCTCGTCCTCGGACCGCGGCGGGTCCGCCGGGTACTGCAGGAACGACACGAAGAGGCGCATCAGCATCTCGGCGAGACCCTCCAGCTCGTCGTCCGCGACGCCGATCTCCGACCAGTCGACGGGGACCCCCCGCAGGATGCCTGCCCCCAGCCCGAAGGCCATCGACGACGTCACGTCGCGGCTGAAGACCTCGGTCTCGCCGGCCTGGAACAGCAAACCGATGCGGCCCTCCTGGGGGATCGCCCCGACGGCGAAGACGACGGCCTCGATCGCTGCCTCGGCCGGGGTGCTGAACGTCGAGAGGTGGCGCTGCATCCGGTCGATGAAGTCCTCGAGGCCGGCTTGAGCGACCGCGGCGAGGAGCTCGGCGAGGTTGGCGTAGTACCGATACACGGTCTGCCGGGTCACGCCCAGCTCGCTCGCGACGTCGGAGAGCGTGGTCTTGGCCGGCCCGAACTTCTCCACGCAGGTCTCGGCGGCGGCAACGATCCGCTGCCGCGCCTCGTCCTCGGTCCGGGGTGGGTTGCCCTGCCAGCCGTGGTGACCCATCGCGTCAGCCGACCTCGACAGGGGTACGGCGGCGCGCGGTGTGGAGCGCACCGAGGACCGCGACCGCGCCGGCGAAGCAGGCGAGCGTGTACCAGCCGCTACCGATCGGGGTTCCGTCGTTGGTGATGCCGCCCTCGGCGTCGATGAAGCCGGGGAGGGCCGCGATCCACAGCAGGGCCAGTGCGGCCAGGTAGACCACGGGGTAGATCCGCGCGAACGGCGTCATCGGCTCGGGCCCCTCGACGTCACGACGGCGCAGGTGGCTGACGAGGATCCAGAGGCCCGCCACCCACACCAGTCCGAGCTCAATCCCGAGGACCCAGGCCTGCGCGGTGATGTTGGGGGTCTCGCCGCCGAACACGCCGGACGGGATGCCGAACAGCGCCATCGACGGCGGCGTCAGGACGCCGGCCACGGCGATCCGCCAAGTCAGCGACCAGCCGCGACGAGGTCCGCCGTCGGGTGCCTTCGACCCGGCCAGCTTGATGGCGAGGAAGGTCATCACGCCGAAGGACACCGAGGCGAAGAGCAGCATGCTGTTCATCGGCACCGACGCCAGGGCGGGATGGTTGACCTCGACGTTGGCGTCGTTCCAGCCCCACCACTTCAGCTGCGGGCCGAGCTGGTCGAAGATCTCGTAGAAGACCTGGCACACGAACGCCACCAGGATCGAGCCGACCAGGGCGCCGCGGTGCTTGAACACGCCCATCACCCGGACGACCTCGTAGACGAGCTGACTCAATGCCGGGTAGATCGCGATGATGTAGAGCGGCAGTCGGTCCCACATGAACTGCACCGTGAATATGTTGTGGGCGAAGATGAAGCCGTACTGCTGGTCGAGGCCGAACCACTCGGGGAAGTACAGCGGCGGTTCCGTGACGAACAGGTAGATCAGCGACGCGAACCAGATCGCGATGTTGATCGGGTCACCCGCGCGCAGCCGTCGTACGGCGTGCACGAACGCCCATACGGCGCCGGTGATGATGACCAGCTCGAGCACTGGCATCGTGGCGTTGGCCAGGTCGAACGGGTTGTGCACCGAGACGACCGGGCTCACGTCGTGGCAGTCGAACCCGAGGTTCCGGGTGACCTGCTCCGCGGCCGCTTCGCAGGTGTTGCTCATCGGGTGCCTGCCATCTCGGTCGGGTGGTCAACGGATCCCGGGGTCCAGTCGGTCCCTGGCGGGTCCTGCTGGGCGTCGAACCCGTACGGCACCGTGGTCCGGCCGAGTAGCGACTTCGCCTTGAACCGCAGAAGTCCGCCCAGCACTCGTGGCCTCCGAATCATGTCGGCCAGCGACTCGTCGAGGTTGAAAACCTTGGCGAAGTGCTCGTCGATGACCGCGTCCTCGCGGGCCGCGCCGGTGATCAGGTTGAACGCCGGCCAGGTCATTGAAGCCAGGATCTTGCGCCGCCAGGCCGGCAGCGTCTCCGTACCGGTGGAGCACTCGTAGCCGCGATCGCGCGCCATCGCCATGCCCCACGGCACCTTGAGCCCCTTGCGCTGCTCGGCGAGGAAGCGCATGAAGAATCTCTGGTCGAGCGGCCCGCCGGAGTCGGCGGCCGCTTGCAGGTGCGATCTCAGGATCAGCGCCGAGCCCGACGCCGCGCTGATGCCCTGGGCGTAGAACGGGTTGAAGGCACAGATCGCGTCGCCGATGAAGACGATGCCCGACGGCACCTGGGGGTGACGGTCGTAGCGTCGCCACTTGTTGCCGGTCGAGCGGGTCAGGTGCACCTCCGAGACCGGCGCGCACTCGGCCATCGCGGCTGCGAACAGTGGGGTCCGGATCCGCTCGGCAGACGCCACGAAGTCGTCCGTCGTCCGCGGCATGTCGATGCCCCAGGAGCCCATGCAGGCGATGGTCCGACCGCCCTCGATGGGGAAGAAGTTGACCAGGAACTCGTGCTCGGGCGGGTGCTCGGCCTTGTCCTGCGTCGGCATGATCACGATGTGCTGCCACCACCAGGACGGCGGGCGTTGCTCAGGAGCCGGGAGGTCGTACCACCGCGAGGTGTAGGTGACCTTGGCGTCGAGCGTCTGCACCGGCGTCTCGGGCCAGCCCGCGGCCACCAGCCAGTCCGAGACCGACGAGCCGCGGCCCATCGCATCGACGACCAGGTCGGCGTCGATCCGCTCGTCGCCTCCTGTTGAGGTCGAGAACGCGACACCGGTGACCCGGCCGTGCGCCGTACCGCCGCCGTTCGTCTCGATGCCGCGAACCGAGACGCCCTCGCGGATGACGACGTTGCTGAGTTCGCGCACCTTGTCGCGGAGCACCCGCTCGATCAGGATCCGCGAGCTGTAGACCATCGTCATCGACGACTTCTTGCGCGACGCCCAGCCGGTTCGCTCGAGGTAAGCCGCGTCCATGGACGGCATCAGGTGCAGCCCGCCGGCGGCGATGAGGTCCTCCTCGAACCCGGGGAACAGCTCGCCGATCGCGCGCCGCCCGGAGTTCAGCAGGAAGTGTGGGTGCTTGCTCTGTGGCACGCCGCGCCGGTGCTCGGCATCGGCCGGCAGCTCGTCGCGCTCGAGGACCAGCACCTCGTCGAAGTGGGGAGCGAGCGCGCCGGCGGCGCACAGGCCGGCGATGCTCCCGCCGAGGACGACCGCGGTTCGGCCCAAGCTCATGACCTACTCCATCCATTCATACAAACCCTGGATGAATGTATGAATGTGGCCGCCGGTTGTCAACGACGGGCCCGGCGCTGCTACCCCTCGATGGCCTCTGCGATGACCGGCGGCTTGGCCCCCTCGACGGACCGGACCGGCCCACTTGCGCCGGAGTTGTGGTGCTCGTCCGCTGCCCAGGCATGGACCTCGGCGATCACGGCCCGCTGGGCTGCCTTTCGCATCTCGATGGAGATATCCATCGGCTGGGCGCTGAAGAACTTGATGTCGGTGATTCCGACCAACCCGAAGATGGTGCGTAGATAGCTCTCGACGAAGTTCAGTGATGCGAGGTGGCTCTGGGAGTAGTCGGCTCCGCTAGAGGTGACGACGATCATCTTCTTGTCGTGGACCAGTCCCTCGGGTTGACCTTGCTCGTTGTACGTGAACAGGTAACCGGGCTGAACGATGGCGTCGATGTAGTACTTGAGGGCGTACGGGATGCTGAAGTTCCACATCGGCACGGTCAGCAGGTAGAGGTCGGTGTCGAGGAACTCCTCGATCGTCCTCTCGATCTCTGCCCAGGAACTTCGCGCCCCGTCGTCGAGCGGCTGGCCAGTCATCAGGGCGTACTTCGACTTGATGTTCACCCCCGCGACCGCTGGCAGGTCAGCACTGAACAGATCGAGGGTCTTGACGACCAGGTCGTCGTACTCCTCGTCGAGCGCTTCCAGTAGGGCGCTGGAGATCCGGCCCGTATTCGAGGCCAGGCCGCGCGGCGTGGCGACAATGTGCAAAAGACGATTACCCACGAGAACACCTAACACGTCAGAGAGCCCTGGCGTCGGGAGTGTGCTGTCTGGTGCGACAGTGCCGGTCTCTTTTCTGTTGAGGCTACCGCTGGCACGGCGAGACTGGCGGACTTTTCCGAGCATTCTCACTTGCGAGAAGCCGGGGTCGTTGCCGCGGTCGATTCTCCTCCTGGCGGTACTCCTCGCCGAGTGCCCGGATCGTCCGGATCGCTTGTGTGTCGGCTCCAGCCGCGGATGCGCGGCTTGCCCCTGGGCGAGCAGCGTGGCCTTCTTGTGAGGCGGGCATCCGCATCCCTCCTAGGCTGGACGGAGCGGGGGTCGAGCCAGACTTCCGAGAATCTGCTTCGGGTATCACTCTCGTGCGTCACCGGCGACGAAGTGATGCACGTGCCACTCGTCAGGAGTCACAGGATGGCCAAGCGCCTCGCCTCGGCAACGAGCCGTACCTGCTCCAGCACGCCGAGATCCGGTCGATTGGGGGGAGTGGGGACCCGAGGCGTTCGCCTGGGCTAGGCGTCGCGACGCACCGATCCTGTTGAGTGTCGGGTACGCCGCCTGCCACTGGTGCCACGAGGTTGATCGGTTGGCGGCTGTCAGCGGATTTTGACGAAACCGCAGGTCAGAGCAGGTCTTGTGGTTCACGCCGCTTCGCGCTGTATCGCCGTTGGACGCCGTTTCCGGGGCTTCGGGCATCACTCTCGTGCATCACTGTGTAGCTCGCCGTCATCTTCGGCGTTGGCGTAGTCGAGTTGGTGATCCAATGGCGAATTGATCTACTCAAGTAAGGATCTCTTGAGTAGGCAGATCGCTACCTAATGATCTACTCAAGAAAAGTGTCCCTGAGTCGCGAGATCGAACGTTTTGCGTAGTGCGAAGTCGAACTATTGCGGCAGCTTGCGGTGTGCGCGCTCTGTCGGTGGTCTCGGTCGGCCCAGGTCAGGGGAGCCCGGCGCGGGTGAACTCCTGCTGGAGCCGTGGCCGTCGCTTGTGCTCTTCGCGGAGGTCTGAAATGAGGGCGTCGACCCACGCGGCCGAGTCGGGTGTCGGTGCGAGTTTGCGCATCCCCGCCAGTCGCTTGGCGGCACGGCGGTAGTGCTCGGCGCCGGCGTCGGTGAGTTCGTTGCGGACGAGTCGCTCGTGGATCGGCAGGACCGCGAGTGGGTCGATCTTCCCGTAGGCGTTGGCCAGGTCCGCCCAGCCGTAGTCGCTGTCGAGGCAGAGGTCGTGTGCGAGGTCCCAGGCGGACTGGGGGTCGTTGAGCGTGTTGAGGGTGAAGGTGACGGCGTCGTACGGCCGGTGGGACAGTTCTTCCATCACGTCGTCGCGGTACGTCGGCCACGTGTCGCCCGCCGCTCGATGGAGCTCGGATGCGGTCGATGAGTTCGGCCAGCGCCGGAAGAGGAAGACGCGGGTGTCGAGCGACTCCGCTGGGCGGTGGGTGTCGATCAGCTTGACCCAGTGGCGGGCAGCGGTGACCGACTGGTGGCCGAGGCCGAACTCGGTGGCCTGCCTCGCCCAGTCGACCGCGAGGTCGTACTCGCCGATCTCCTCGAGAGCCTCTGCCGTGTCGGTGAACCAAGCGGCGACCTTCCGGTCGCCGACGTGCGTGCGGATGATCGCCTCGACGTCGCGATCGAGTACGGCGAGCCGCTTGGCGTTCCAGTCGAGGGTGAACCAGGCGTGTGAGTGGTTGGCCCGCCAGCGATCCTCACGGCTCGGTCGCGGTCCCAAACCCGCTTCGATGTCTGCGAGTCGGGTGCGGTAGACCGCGACGCCGGCGTCGCCGAGCGCATCGGCGTACGCCGCGATGTCGAGCTCGAAGTAGTCGACGTCGTTGTCGTCGAACTGGAACTTGATCATCCAGTCGATCAGCTTGTCCGGCTTGATCTGCGCCGCGGCAGCGGCGCGAGGGTGGAGTTCCAGCAGACGCCGGCAGGCGTCGCCGATGATCCCGCTGGAGTCGTCGGCACGTGCGATGACCTTGATCGCACTGGCGAGAGCCTTGTGGGTGACGGCGTACCGCTCGGCGGGTCCGGCGGCTTCGTCCTGCTCCAGGATGTCGATCGCCTCGTGCATGTCGCGGCCGTGGGCGTTGGCCGCGCTCCAACGGTGCAGGTCACTCCGGCTGCGAATCAACGGGAGGACATCGTCGGCGAGGCCAGTCGTCGGGGTCGAAGCCATGGCGGAAGTCTCCCAGCCCCGGGATCTGGCCGCGGTCGGCGCCGCCAGATCGGCGCCGCCAGATCGGCGCCGAAGTTGTTGAGGTCCGACGAAATCAATCGCAACACAACAACTTCCGCGGGACTCGGAGTTTCGTGAGTGTGTGCTGCTCCGTACCAATTCGATACGGAACTTGATCGCCGCGTTGGCCAGTTCCATCCGCTTCTCCTCCCAGGCGAGCAACTGATCGAGCCGCCACCGATCCGGGCGCGTCATCACCGGCGCTGGCACCAGAGATCGGTCCTTGAGGTTCTGATAGCCCTTCGTCTTGCCCCAGCCATGCCCGCCACGTCGCCCGTGTCTGTCGACGAGTACCGTCACGCGCTGAAGCGTCTGCTCGTCAGATGGAAGGCGCAGGCGGCAAAGGGCATCGAGGTCCGAACCGAACACAACTCGGTGATCACACTCGTCTATCCATGGGTGGCACAGGTCCATCGATTCGGCCGCGCCTACCTAGTGATGGAGAAGGCCGGTTTCGCCCACGAGTCCCATGCGATGGTGCGATCGGCGCTCGAGTACGCGGTCCTCGCTCACTGGGTGGCCATCACCGGTGACGCCGGCGTCGCGTCGCGCTACGAACGGGATCATGACGCGCTGACCCTTCTCCTCGACGAGGCGAAGGGCCGGCCGGGCGATGTGGTGCCGTCAGCCTGGGACCTCGAACTACTCGAGGAACTCGTCGACATGCGCGCCCCGGGCAAGGCGGATGACGACGAGCAGAAGGTCGTCCAGCAGGTCAACCAGGTCTGCCAGAGGCTCGGCCTTGGCAGCACGCTCTAACCGGCCTATCGCATCCTGTCCTGGTACGCCCATCCGACCACGCACTCGACGTCGGTGTACATGGTCGTTCAGGACGACGGGACGTTGGCACTCCGAGACCAGGCGGCCTCACCGTCGGCAAGTGCCACAGTCGCGATGCTGACCCACTGCGTCTATTGGGCGAGGCGCGTGCTGGACGACACGACGGTGGGTAGCTCGTACGCTAGGTGGCTCGATGAGATCGCCGAATCGATCCAGGTGAGGCCGCGGCTGCCCGAGCCTCGCGACACAGGTGAATCTGGCTGAGAAATCCGGAGCGCATTGGTTGGAAAACGACGAGCCGTGGAACTCGACCGGGTAGAACCCAGCGTTTCTCGGCTTTGCGGGGGTGTGTGGACAGCGCGCTGGTAGGCGGCGACATGACTTGTTGGCTGGAGCAAACGCGTGTGGTCGCGGCGTGGACCCCTCGGGTGAGGATGGAAGCGGAACGCAGGAGAAATGCGTTGGGCGGCGCAGGTACCGGAAGCTAGCGTGATCGGATGGCTTCGGGCGGCGTTGCGTCTCCACTGCGCGAGAGCAACTTCCGCTGGTTCTTCATCGGGGAAATGGTCAATACGGCGGGGTCGTCGATGTCGGGCGTCGCGCTGGCGTTCGCGACACTCGCGATCAGCGATTCCGCCGGGGCGCTCGGCCTGGTGATAGCGGCCTGGACGGTCCCGATGGTTGGGTTCATGCTGATCGGCGGCGCCCTTGCCGACCGCTTGCCCCGGGCATTGGTCCTGAGGACCGGCAACCTCGTGCAAGCCGCCGTGCAGTCGGCCGTGGCAGTGTTGGTGCTCACCGATCTCGCCGAGGTTTGGCACCTCGTGCTGCTCAACCTCATCAGCGGCACGGTGGTGGCCGTCACTTACCCGGCCTTCCACGGCATGGTGCCGATCCTGGTCCCGGCCGAGGGGCGTCAGGCGGCCTACGTCCTGATCGGCCAGGTAGAGAGCCTCGTTGCTATCGGCGGCCCCGCCGTCGCGGGCATCCTGGTCGCGACGGTCGGTCCCGGCTGGGCATTGGCGGTCGACGCAGCCACGTACTTGGCGTGCGCCGGATTCCTCGTCTTCGTCCGTATCCCCTTCGGTGCCCGTCCGGAGCGACAGACCAGTGTCCTGGGCGACTTCAAGGTGGGTTGGAGATTCGCCCGCATGCTCGGTTGGGTGATTCCCGCGTCATCGTGCGCGCTGATCTACAACGCGCTGACGAGCGGATCCATCAGTGTGCTCGGCCCGGTCATCGCCCAGGACACGATCGGTAGTCAGGGATGGGGCCTCGCGCTGTCTGGCCAGGCGATCGGGTTGTTCGTCACCGGATTCGTACTCGTTCGGTTCACGATCCGCCGGCCGATGCACGCCATCATGCTGGGCTTCTGCTCCAGCGCTCTGCCGATGGTGGTGCTGGGCACCTCGGTCAACACCCTCCTTCTTGCCGGCGCCTTCTTGTTCGCCGGAATCGGCTCGGCCGTTCTCAACCTGGCCTGGAGCCTCACCGTGCAAGAGAAGGTGCCCGAGGAGATGCTGTCGCGAATCATGGCGATCGACGGTTTCTTCTCCTTCGTCGCCATGCCGATCGGTCAGCTCCTGATCGGGCCGCTCGTGTTGATGTTCAGCATCCGCGCAGTCGAACTCGGCAGCGCTGCCCTCATGGTCCTGGTCACTGCCGTCGCCTTGTCCATGCCGCGCATCGCCGATCTCCGCCTCACCGGCTCCTCAGCCGGAGCCAGCGACGATGAACCCGCAACGGCGTAGCGCACGTTCGTCGACTCCATGGGCGGCACCGGAACGTACGTGCCGGAATGACGCGGGTTGCTCCAGGCCGCTGTCGTGATGACCCGTGCGAACGTAGCGGTCCTGCTCCGGAATGATCCCTATCATGTCGCCGTGGCGGGGACCGGGTGATCCTTTACCTGCCCTCTGCTCCCCGCGACTGCGTGCAGGACTTGGTGTGGCGTTGCGGTGCGCGGGCCTGGATGATCGTCGATCAAGCCGGGCCTCGCTACCGGCGCTGGTGGAAGCGGATCGCGCTCGGCCTCGTTGAGCCGTGAGCGCGCTGAGGAATCGTCGGGAGTGCGCGGTACGCGTCACGACCGGGGCAGCCCACTGGCGTCAGCTCCTGGGAGAGCAACTCACCCTGTGCTGACTGACCACAGGGTCGGGCCGGTCAGGCTGCGGGCCGGTCGTCCGGCAGGCACGTGATCGAGGCGTCTTGCGACACAGCACTGACGCCGACATCGACATTTGGCTGTGTCGACACCCGCGGGGGGTCGGTGGTCGGGCTCCCTTTCACTGAGCTGCCTGAGGTCCGCTACGGCAGCGATTGAGGAACATCGGCTCGAGCGGTTCTACCGCCTCGACGACACCGGCACAGCGTCATGCGAGGTCGGTGCCGTGTTGACCCGCCGGATCCGGTGGGAGTTGATTTGTCCAGCACTACGACTGCGGCTCGGGCGATCCACGCCGGGTGCGCAGATATACCCATCAACCGGCGCTGACGAATGGGTATCGCGTCCGAAGCGGTTGCGGCCCTGTATTCCTAGCGTCTGCTGCATGACCACCCAGAGCGCGACGGACGAGGCGACGGCCGCCTTCCGGGACGCGCAGCAGCGAGTTCTCGACCGCTACCAGGTGCCGGCACAGTCCCGGTTCGTCAAGGTCCCCTCGATCAGCGGGCGGGCCCAGGTTCCCGTGACAGGAGAGAGGCCGCCGCTGCCGACGGTGATCGGCGGCGCGATCCCGGCCGTCTTCTGGGCCCCGTTGATGGCGGAGCTCTCAGGTCACACGCTCTACGCGATCGCATTGCCCGGCAATGGCCTCACCGACCGGGCGCACTACCACCACACCACGTTCCGGCGCACCGCTGTCGCCTACCTAGCCGACATCCTTGACGCGCTCGACATCGGCCCGAGGCCGTTCGTGACCCAGTCGATGGGCTCGTTGTGGACCACCTGGCCGGCCTGGGAGCAGCCGGGGCGGGTGCGCGCGCAGGTGATGATTGGCTGCCCGGCGTTCTTCCTGGACACCTCCGCCATCCTGCCGTGGCGGTCGGTGTCGATCCCCGCCTTGGGCAACCTGCTGTTGTGGTTGCAGAAGCCCTCGGTCAAGGGAGCCGAACAGATCATCCGCATGGTCGGCGAGGACCCGGTCGGCCTCGATGAGATCCGCGACGTCATGGTCGCCGGTCAGCGGATGCCGCACCGGCGCCACGACCTCGTCGAGCTGATGCGGTCGGTCATGAGCTGGACCCGGCCGCGGTCCGCGGTCGCGGTGACGGCTGACCTGCTGCGAACGATCACGCATCCGGTGCGGCTCACCTGGGGGGAGCAGGACAGGTTCGGGTCGCCGGAGGCCGGACGGCGGGCCGTGGAGCACGTGCCGGACACCGACCTGCACGTCATGCCCGGTGGCCACGCTCCCTGGCTGCACCGGCCAGGGCAGGTCGCCGCGCTCACCCATGAGTTCCTCGACACGCATTGATCACCACCACCCATCACCGAAGGAGACGAGATGACCACCCAGCACATCGAGACCCTGATCATCGGCGCGGGCCAGGCCGGCCTCGCCACGGCGTACCACCTGCAGCGCGCGGGCCGGGAGTGCCTGATCGTCGATGCCAACGAGCGGATCGGCGACAACTGGCGCTGCCACTACGACTCGCTCAGGCTGTACTCGCCCGTGAAGTACGACGGCCTGCCGGGCCTGGACTTCCCAGGCGACCCGTGGCACTTCCCTGGCAAGGACGAGGTCGCCGGGTTCCTCGAGGCCTACGCTGCCGAGCACGGGCTGCCGGTACGGCTGCGGACGAAGGTCGATCGTCTCGTGGCATGTGAGGGTGGTGGCTTCACCGCGCACCTCGGGGCCGACATCCTCGATTGTGACAACGTGGTGCTCGCCACCGGCACGTTCGGGCGCACCCCGCGAGTGCCGGAGGTCGCGTCGCGGCTCGATCCCGGGATCCGGCAGTTCCACTCCTCGGAGTACAAGAACCCGGCCCAGCTGCAGCCTGGGACCACCCTGGTGGTCGGCGCCTCGCACTCCGGCTACGACATCGCCTTTGAGGTGGGGGCTGACCGGCCCACGATCCTGGTCGGACCCGACCGCGGGAACATCCCGCTCGAGTGGGACACCCGCAAGTTCAAGATGGCGCTCCCGGTCGTCGTCTTCATGTGGAAGCACGTGCTGACCCGACGCACGCCCATGGGTCGCAAGGAGATGGGGAAGGTGCGCCGCGAGGGCGGCCCGACCACCCGGGTGAAGGCCCACCACCTCGCCGAGTATGGCGTCGATCGGTTCCAGGAGAAGGTCACCGACGTCTCCGCGACCGGAAACCCGGTGCTGGAGGACGGCCGGGTGCTCGACGTCAGCAACGTCGTCTGGGCCACCGGCTTCCGCCGAGACCTCAGCTGGATCGACGCCCCGCTCTCGATGGACGACGGCTGGCCGGTGGAGTACCGCGGCGTCGTCGAGTCGACACCCGGCCTGTTCTTCTGCGGGCTGTCATTCCAGTACGCCTTCGGGTCGATGGTGCTGCCCGGCGTCGGCCGCGACGCGGCCTACGTTGCCAAGAAGATCGTTTCGCGCAGCGGCGCGAAGACCCCGGCCGCGGTCTGATCGTCGGAGTCCGTAACGGGCGGCCCATGCCCGCCGACGGCACCGTCGTCGACGTTGCGGGCGTGGTGTGGTGCACCGGCAGCGCGCCCGCTTTCGGCTGGATCGATCTCCCCGTCGTCGGGGACGACGGCTGGCCCCGCGAGTACCGCGGCGTCGCCGAGGACGTTCCCGGCCTGTACTTCTGCGGGCTGCTGTTCCAGTACGCCGTCGCGTCCTCCGTGCTGCCCGGCGTGGCCGCGACGCGGCCTACGTCGCCCAGCACATCACTGAGCACACGAGGGCCCGCGCAGCAATCGCCGCGTGAGGACTGCTACCGGAACCAGGAGGTTTTCGTCGTGTCCGTCAGAATCGACCAGAACGCCGGATCAGGCGCCGAAGCGGGAGCGCCCACGCCGTGGAGGTGGGCCGCCATCTCGACGGGCATCGGCCCGGTGCTGCTGCTCGCCGCCTTTCTGTGGCATCCGCCCATCCCCGGCCGGCTTCCCGACGACGCGGCCGTGGCCGAGGCCGCGGCGGCCGACCCGACCCGCTGGGGGCTCGCTCATTTCATGGCTGTGCTCGCCTCGGCGGCGATCGCGGTGGCCTTCGTCGCCGTCCGTGAGTACCTTCGGGCACACGGTGATCGTCGGCCGAGCGCCCTCGGGCTGGGTGCGGTGGTGATCGGCAGCGTCCTGTACGCCGTGCTGCCCGCCCTGGAGTTCGCGCACATCGCGGCCCATGAGACCGGTGCCGACATGGAGGCCACTCAGGCGGCCCTGAAGGAGTGGTTCCTGGTCTTCCTCCTCGGCGGGTCGGTGGTGTTCCTCCTCGGCTGCGCCGCCTTCGCCGTGGCCGTGATGCGCACGCGTCCTCTGGGAGGAAGGTTCGACGGCGTGGTTGCCGGCTCGCTGATCGTGTTCGCCCTCGCCCGCCTGGTGCCCATCGGTGCGGTCCAGTTCTACGTGCAGTCCGCCGCTGCTCTGCTGGCCTTGCTGCCGCTGGCCGTCGGTATGTGGGAGCGGACGAAAGCCCCGGGTTCGTGAAGCCGTATCGTTCCGGGGCTGTCGCAGTATCGTCGTTGGGGTGGGCGTGATCCAGGATCTACGACGCGCGCGCGAGGCCTACGAGCGACGGGAGTGGGTGTCGGCGTACCAGGCGCTTTCGGGCCTAGGCGACACCGAGCTCGAGCCTGACGACTTCGTGGCGCTGGCGACCGCCGCTTTACTGCTCGGTCGCACCAACGACGTAGTGCAGGCCCTGCAGCGGGCCTACCAGGCCAAGCTCGACCTGGGCGACGTGCCCGGCGCGGTCCGCGTTGCATACTGGCTGACCGTCACGCTGTGGGGCGCCGGCGAGGTCGCGGTCGGCAACGGCTGGCTCTCGAAGGGCGAGCGCCTGCTTGACGACCTCGGCGAGGACGTCGTGGAGCGGGGTTACCTGCAGGAGCGTGTCACGCTCGGTCACGTCATGAAGGGCGAGTTTCCCGACGCCGTGCAGGCGGCCCAGGAGGTCACCGAGTACGGCCGGCGCTTTGGCGACCAGGATCTGCTGGTGGTGGGCCTGCACATGCAAGGTCGGCTCTCCATCTTCTCGGGGCACGTCGCCGATGGGCTGCGCCTGCTCGACGAGGCAATGATCTCGGTCGTTGCCGGGGAGGTGTCCCCGATCTTCTCCGGGCTCGTCTACTGCTCGTCGATCGAGGCCTGCCAGGAGATCTCCGACTTCGGCCGGGCAGGCCAGTGGACACACGCCCTCACGAACTGGTGCGACGCGCAGCCCGGCCTGGTCGCCTTCACCGGTCAGTGCGCCGTCCACCGGGGGCAGCTGATGAAACTGCACGGCGCCTTCGAAGACGCAGTCGCCGAACTCCACCATGCGGCGGCGCGGTATGCGGAGTCCGGGGGAGGTCCGGCGGTCGGGCTGGCGTACTACGAGCAGGCCGAGGTGCATCGGCTGCGCGGCGAGCACGACGCCGCCGAGGGCGCCTACGACCAGGCTGCAGAACACGGGCACCCCGCCCAGCCCGGTCGGGCCCTGCTGTGGCTGAAACGAGGACGTCCTGATGCCGCGGTGGCCGCTATCCGCCGGCTGCTCACCGAGCGGCAGGACCCGGTGCACCGCTCACAGGTGCTCCCGGCCGCCGTCGACGTGCTGGTTGAGATCGGCGAGCCCGAGGAGGCGGCCCCTCTCGTGGATCAGCTGCGTGCCATCGGCGCGTCGTTCGACTGCACGGCCTTGCGGGCCGCTGGCTGCTACGCGGATGCGAACGTCGCGCTGGCCCGGGGAGACGCCGAGTCGGGCCTCGCCGGCGCGCGCCACGCTCTCGACCGCTGGCACCGGCTCTCGGCGCCGTACGAGTCGGCGCGCAGCCGCGTGCTGGTCGGTCGGGCGCTACGTCTGCTCGGCGATGAGGATTCCGCGGTCGCCGACCTCACCGCTGCGCGCACCACCTTCGCCGAACTCGGTGCGAAGCCCAGCGAGCGAGAGGCGGCGGACCTGCTCGGCGAGGGACAGGCCCCTAGAGGCCTCAGCCCGCGGGAGGTTGAGGTGCTGCGGCTGGTGGCCGCGGGCAAGAGCAACCCGCAGATAGCCGAGACGCTGGTGCTGTCGGAGAAGACCGTGGCCCGGCACCTGTCCAACATCTTCGCCAAGCTCGACGTCGGCTCCCGCACCGCTGCCGCCGCGTTCGCCTACCAGCACCGGCTCGTGTGAGCGAAGTGGTCGGAAAGGACCAACGGACCCGAGATGAACCGCTCACTCGCTGCATCGCTCACGGTCGCCACGTCCCCCTCGACGGCGAACCGACATCGTCACGGCTCGTCGCTGGCCCGACGAAAAGGGAGCGCCCCATTCTGGAGCCGCTTTGGCGCGCCCATTGTGGGCGGAATGCAGCGGGTCTCCGGGTTCGTCGCCTGGGACACCAACCGTCTAGCAGGCCAGCCCTGCGAGCACACCTCGGCCTACAGGCTGGCGTCCTTCTCTCGCGTCGCAAGCGTCGCCCGGCGCTGGCGCTCCTCCTCCTGCGCGTTGACCACCTGTTGAAGTGATGCCTTCGCAGGTAGGCCGAGCAGTTCCTTGACGCGGGGGAGGGGTTCGTCGTGCAGGAGTGACTTGGGCAGCGGCACCTCGTGGAGGACGTGGTTCTTCACCGGGCCACGGAATCCGGCTGCCCTACGCGGGGTGATCAATGAGCCGTTGACGTGAACGCAGCCGTGCTCGAAGAAGACGTCGATCGCCCGGGAGAGCGTTCTGCTCGCCGAGGCGCAGGCCGCCGAAGCCAGCGACGCGGATCTTCGTGCCGAACAGTGGGAGGCGGGTCACCAGCGGGTCCGTACCGTCTGGTCCGCACTACGCATCAGCACCCGCGGCCATCTGGCCGCGGAGGTCCTCGCGGCCGCGCTGGGAGAAGAGCGTCTGGCTGCCCTTCTCCATCACTTTGCGGATCGTGCGGGCGGCACGCACATCGGCACCGACGGGGGTCTCCCGCTCGGTGTCCAGGGCGGCCTCGGCCTGGGCGAAGATCTTGCGAGCCTCGTCCTCGGAGTTGGCACGCCGCAGGACCCGATTCCACGGCCCGCCGTCGCCGGCCGGCGCCCGGAACATCACCTGGTATTTCGTCCCGCCGGCCTCCGGTGCGTAGAGGCGCCCCGCCACGGCCGCGCGCTGCCGCCTATCGTCCGCGGCTTCCCTTGTGCCAGCAGCGTGGGCTTCCTGCGAGGTGGCATCCGCGTCCCTCCTAGGCTGGACGGGTGGGAGTCGAGCCAGACTCCCGAGAATCTGCTTCGGGTATCACTCTCGTGCGTCACTCAAGAGGATCTGATGGACGAGCCACTCATAAGGAGGCACAGGAATGGCCAATCGCCTCGCCTCGGCAACGAGCCCCTATCTGCTCCAACACGCTGAGAATCCTGTGGATTGGTGGGAGTGGAGCCCCGACGCGTTCGCCGAGGCACGCGAGCGCAACGTGCCCGTGCTGTTGAGCGTCGGCTACGCCGCGTGCCACTGGTGCCACGTGATGGCGCACGAGTCGTTCGAGGACGAGGCCACCGCGGCGTACATGAACGAGCACTACGTCAACATCAAGGTCGACCGCGAGGAGCGGCCCGACGTCGATGCCGTCTACATGCAGGCGACGACCGCGATGACCGGGCAGGGCGGGTGGCCGATGACGGTCGTCCTCGACCACGACGGCGCGCCGTTCTTCGCCGGCACCTACTTCCCTGACCGGCCGCGGCACGGGCAGCCGGCATTCACGCAGGTGCTCCAATCGCTGGCCGGGGCCTGGCGGGAGCGCGGCGACGAGGTTCGACGCGTCGCCGACAACCTGCGCGAGCACCTTGCCAAGTCCGCCCAGCTGCCGCCGGGGGCCGTGACCGCCGAGCTGCTCGACGGTGCGGTGGCCACCCTCGCCGCGGAGTTCGACCCGATGGCGGGTGGGTTCGGAAACGCTCCGAAGTTTCCGCCGACGATGGTGCTGGAGTTCTTGCGGCGGTACGCCGGGTCGCCGGGTCTCGACACGCCCTCGACCACCGACACGGATCAGGCGCGGCACATGCTGCACCGGACGACTGCGGCGATGGCCGGCGGCGGCATGTACGACCAGCTCGGCGGCGGGTTCGCGCGGTACGCCGTCGATCGCGGCTGGGTGGTGCCGCACTTCGAGAAGATGCTCTACGACAACGCGCAGCTGCTCGGTCTCTACGCCCGTCTCGGTACCGAGACGGGCGACCGGATCGCCCGCGAGACCGCCGACTTCCTGCTCCGCGAGCTGCGCACTCCCGAAGGCGGCTTCGCGTCCGCGCTCGATGCCGACAGCCCCGACCCCACGACAGGAACGAGCGTCGAGGGGGCCTTCTACGCCTGGACGCCGGCGCAGCTGGCCGAGACGCTCGGCGATGACCACGGTGCGTGGGCGGCCGACCTGTTCTCCGTGAGCAAGACCGGCACCTTCGAGCACGGCATGTCGACACTGCAGCTGCGTCACTACCCGGGCGACGACCTCGAGCGCACCCGGCTCGCCCAGGTGAAGGCGCGACTCCTCGCCGTTCGCGACCAGCGGCCGCGCCCCGGCCGCGACGACAAGGTGGTCGCGGCCTGGAACGGCCTCGTCATCAGCGGCCTCTGCGACGCCGGACTCCTCCTCGGCGAGCAGGAGTACGTCGCCGCCGCCGTCGCCGCGGGCGAGCTCCTCGCGCGCCTCCATCTCGCTGACGGGTCGATCCTGCGGGTCTCCCGGGACGGCGTGGCCGGGCCGCATGCAGGGGTGCTGGAGGACTACGGCTGCGTGGCGTCGGGCTTCCTGTCCCTCGTGCAGGCGACCGGCGACGCACGGTGGCTCACCCTCGCGACCGGTCTGCTCGACCACGCGCTGGCGGGCTTCCGCGCCGACGACGGCGGGTTCTACGACACCCACACCGACGCCGAGGCGCTGGTCGCAAGGCCGCGGGACCCGGGTGACAACGCCTCGCCGAGCGGTTTCAGCAGCGTGGTCCATGCCCTGGTGACCGCCCACGCGCTCACCGGCGAAGGACGCTACCGCGATGCCGCCGAGGAGGCCGTCGCCACGATCGCCGGCCTCGCCGAGCGCGCCCCCCGCTTCGCCGGCTGGTCGCTCGCCGCGGCCCACACCATGCTCGACGGGCCGCTCGAGATCGCGGTCGTCGGACCCTCCGGCCCGGCCCGCGACGCCCTCGCCGCTCGCGCCCGCCGGCTCCCCGGCGCGGTCGTGGTGGTCGCCGACGGATCGCGAGACGACGTACCCCTGCTGACCGGACGCACGGCGGTCGACGGCCGCGCGGCGGCGTACGTCTGCCGCGGCTTCGTCTGCGAGCGGCCGGTGACCTCACCGGACGAGCTCGCGTGAGCCGACCCCTCAGCGAGCGCTGGCGGTCGGGGCTCGCGCTGCTGATCAGCATCGTCGTGCTGGGCGGGATCATCCTGTTCGCGCCGGCCGAGGGTCCCGCCGCGCTCCGGCGTGTGCTGGGCATCAGCGAGGACCGGCTCCGGGATCCCGCGGACATTCCCGCCGGCGGAACCTACGCGTTCCTCGCGACCCAACCGGGCAACACCGATGATCCTGTGGCGTGGGACCCGTGCGACGAGATCCACTACGAGATCAACCCCGACGGCTCGCCCTTCGACTCCGACGACACCGAGGAGTTCGTCGAAGAGGCGGTCGAGGTGGTGGCCCACTACGCCGGCCTCGAGTTCGTGTACGACGGCCGCACCGACCGCCGCCCGGAGTGGGACCGTGAGTTCCTGCCCACCCTCGGCCGGCACGAGCCGGTGCTGATCTCGTGGGCGACCGAGGACGAGGTGCCGGAGCTCGAGGACGACGTCGCCGGTGTCGGCGGTGCGGTCGCCGTCGAGGTCGACCCGGGTGGCTGGCTCCGCTACATCACCGGAGGAGTCACGCTGGACAGCGACGCGTTCGAGGAGATCGGCAGCGTCTTCGGAGACGGCGGCGAGCGTCGCGCGATCCTGCTGCACGAGCTGGGCCACCTGGTCGGGCTCGACCACGTCGACTCGTCCGACGAGCTGATGTTCGCCGACAACGTCGGCAAGCGGAACTTCGACACCGGCGACCTCAACGGACTCAAGGCTGTCGGCGACGGCAGGTGCGCCTGACCCGGTTGTCGCCGTGACAGCGCCACAATCGGACCATGGTGCTCGGGCCCACGACCCCACGACCGTCGGCGTTCTACGACGGCGGGCTGCCACCCGGCGACCCCCGCCCCGACCTGCCGGCGAAGATCATGCTCGAGCGGATCGAATCCGCGTCGGGCCGCCGGCCCCGCGAGGCGTTCCGCATGCTGCGGCGGATCGCCTACCTCGACGAGGAGTACGGCGAGATCCTCGTGCCGGCCGATCTCGACACGTTCGAGACCGACTTCGCCTCGGTCCCGACGCTGCTCACCTGGCTGGTGCCGAAGACCGGCGCGCACCTCCCGGCCGCGCTCGTTCACGACGGGTTGGTCGGCGGCCAGGACTACCTCGCGACGCGCTATCCACCCGACGGCGATCCGGTCGACCGCGCGGGCGCCGACCTGATCTTCCGCCGGGCGATGCGCGACAGCGGCATCCCGCTGATCCGGCGCTGGCTGGTCTGGTCGGCGGCGACACTCGGGACGGTCTGGGAGGGCTCCGAGAGTTGGTCGCGGCGGCAGCACCTGCGCTTCCTGGCCGCCGCGTTCGGAAGCCTGCTGCTCGTCGCCGCGCTGGGGATCGCCGCGACGCTCGACCTGTTCGACGTCGTCGCGTGGCTTCCGTGGATGGGCGCCGACCGCGGCTTCCTGCTCGAGGTGGTCGGCGGTCTGGCCGGCGCCATCGTGATCCCGTTGCTGCTCGGCCTCACCTGGGGGCGGTTCGCGATCGCCGGGGCGGTGGCGGGCATCGCGCTCGCCGTACTCCTCCATGTGACGGCGCTGCTGCTCCTGGTCACCGCGAGCTACCAAGCAGCGGAACGGTTGGCCCGCAGTACGCCGGTCGCCGGCCTGGTCGCGACCGCGCTCGTGATCGTGGCCAGCCTGGTGCTGACGGTGCTGCTGGTCGGCACGTCGGGCTGAGGGGTCTCATTACGCCCTTGCCTAGCGGCTCGGGCTACGCGACCCCCGGGAAGGCTAGGAGCTCGCCGAGAGCCGGCCGCGCTTCGCGGCGTACATCTCTGCGTCTGCCCGGAGGAGCGCGTCGTGCACGCCGTCGGCGGTCAGCACCGCGGCTGCGCCGACACTGGCCCGCTCGCTCAGTACCGTGGCGAGCCGGTCCTGCAAGGCTGCCGAGGCAAGGTCCGGTGCGAAGATCGCGAACTCGTCGCCGCCGAGGCGGCCGACGACGTCGCTCGGACGGACGATCGTGCGGAGGGTCTGCGCGATCGTGTCGATCAGCCGGTCGCCCGCGTCGTGTCCCTCGAGGTCGTTGATCTGCTTCAGCCCGTTGATGTCGATGAACGCGATCGCCCCGGATGTCGGTGCGCCCTCGGCGAAGAGCAGGGCGACCTGATCGAGGAACCCACGGCGGTTGAGCAACCCGGTGAGGTCGTCGGTCTGGGAGAGCCGGTAGGCCTCCTGCGCGAGTGCGACCTCCTGCTCCAGCTCTCGGTGGATCGACACCTTCTCGAGGGCGAGCGACGTGGCGTCGGCCAGGGCGCGGAGCAAGGAGATCTCCTCGTCGGTCGCCACGTGGTGGTCGGCCCAGTAGGCGCCGATCGCGCCGACAGGGTCCATCGTCCGCACGGGTGTCATGACCAGGCTCTGCACGAAGGTCGGCCGGTAGGCCTCGTGCGGGATCCGCGGGTCGACGTAGATGTCGGGGATCGACGCGTGCGAGCAGTTGAGCATCGCCCAGCCGCTGATGCAGGTCTCCATCGGGAAGCGGAGCCCCTTCCACAGCGGCTCGATCGCGTCCTCGTCTGCGTAGTAGCACAGGTCGCCGTCGCGCAGCACGAACGTCGCGCCGTCACAGCCGGCCAGATCGCGCGCGGCGCTGCGCACGATCTGCTGTACCTCGCTGAGGTGTGTCGCCAGCGACAGCTCTTGTACGGCGCGCAGCAGTCTCGTGAGACCGGCCGTCGCGTTGTCCCCACCCATGCGCAAAGCGTAGGTGGCAGCTGGCTGCGACTGCGGGCGGATGCGCGAGTTCGGGGACCGCAGTACTTTCCTGTCATGACCACCGTTACGCCCACGCCTGCCACGACTGCAGCCACGTTCGACTCGCTCGACCCGGCGACCGGGGAGATGGTGGGCACCCACCCGATCCACGACGCCGAGCAGGTCAGGGCCGTCGTCGATCGCGCCCGGATCGAGGCGAGCTGGTGGGAGGGTCTCGGGTTCGACGGCCGCAAGGAGCGGCTGGTGATCTGGCAGAAGTACGTCGTCGGGCACAAGGATGAGCTCGTCGACCTGATGGGGCGCGAGAACGGCAAGCCGGCCGGCGACGCGGCGCTCGAGATCGCCCTCGCCATCGACCACCTGCACTGGGCCGCCACCCACGCATCGAAGGTGCTCAAGCGCCGCAGCATCGCGCCCGGCCTGATGATGGCCAACAACGCGGCGAGCGTGGCCTACCGCCCGTTCGGCGTGGTCGCCGTGATCGGACCGTGGAACTACCCGGTCTTCACGCCGATGGGCTCGATCGCCTATGCCCTCGCCGCCGGCAACGCGGTCGTTTTCAAGCCCAGCGAGCACACGCCCGGCATCGGCGAGTGGCTCGCCCGCTCCTTCCTCGAGGCGGTCGGCCGCCCGGTGCTCCACGTCGTCACCGGCTTCGGCGAGACCGGCGCCGCGCTCTGCGCGGCCGGCGTCGGCAAGGTCGCCTTCACCGGGTCCCCGGCCACCGCGCGGCTGGTGATGGCCGCGTGTGCCGAGACGCTCACCCCGGTCCTGATGGAGGCCGGCGGCAAGGACGCACTGATCGTCGACGAGGACGCCGACCTCGAAGCCGCGGCCGAGGCGGCGATCTGGGGCGCCGCCGCCAACGCAGGGCAGACCTGCGCCGGCGTCGAGCGGATCTACGTCCACGAGAGGGTCTACGACGACTTCCTCCGCGAGCTGACCGACCAGGCCAAGGAGCTCGCCGCCGAGCCGGGTGGGCAGCTCGGCCCGATCACGATGCCCGCGCAGATCGACATCATCCGGCGCCACATCGACGACGCCCTCGCCCGCGGTGGTCGCGCGATCGTGGGCGGCCCGGAGTCGGTGGGGGAGCGTTATGTCCAGCCGACCGTGCTCGTCGACGTGCCCGACGACGCAGCGGCGATCACCGAGGAGACCTTCGGCCCGACCGTCACGGTCACCAAGGTGCGCGACATGGACGAGGCGGTAGCCAAGGCCAACGCCACCGCCTACGGCCTGGGCTCGTCGGTCTTCGGCAAGGCGCGGACGATGGAGGTCGCCGAGCGCCTGCGCGCCGGGATGACCGCGATCAACGGAGTCCTCACGTTCGCCGGCGTGCCGGGGCTGCCGTTCGGCGGGATCGGAGAGTCGGGCTTCGGACGGATCCACGGGCCCGACGGGCTCAAGGAGTTCACCTACTCCCACGCGATCACCCGGCAGCGGATGAAGCCGGCGCTCGCGATGACCACCTTCCGTCGTACGCCGAAGGACGAGGAGCGGGCCGGCAAGCTCGTCAACGCTCTCTACGGCCGCGGCAACAAGAAGGAGAACAAGAGGGGGTGAACCGACGGTCAGTCGGCGGCCGAGCGTCGTACCTCGTTGAGGATCGAGATCTTCTGCCAGATCTTGCGCGACATGCCGTTGGTCAGCGTCTCGATCGTCGACACCGTCTCCAGGACCACCGAGTCCCGCGACTCCTCCGCGCACAGGGCGGCGGTCTTGCCGACCATGCTCAGCAGCTCGGAGCAGTAGTCGAGGTAGTGCTCGAGCTCCTCGTAGGTCAGGTCCATCGCCGGGCTCACGGACGTGGGCGTGAACGTCGCCCGGAGCCGCTCGGGATCCTTGTTGAGCTGGTGCATGTCGATGATGTGGGCGAGCGAGCGCAGCTCGTGGAGCAGCGCCAGCGAGTCCGAACGCCGCAGCCGCTCCGGGACCGTGTAGAGGAACCAGATCCCGATCGCGGCGAACACCACGTCGTTGACCCCGCTCTCGAGGAGCGAGATCCACTCGATGTCGTGCGCCGGTCCACCGTCCTCGATCGCCGCCCGGACCGCGAATCCCAGCAGCAGGACGGTGGCGACGGCGACGACGGCGATCGTCGCGCGCGAGATGAGGCGTACGACGCGCAGCCGGTCGCGCTGGCGAGCGGAACTCATCGCGACCCGGTCGGCCAGCTCCAGCAGCTCGGCGGACACGGCGTAGAGCCCGCGTTCCGGGAAGCGCGCACCGATCCGGATCCGCAGCTGCTGCAAGGTCGCGAGCACGGGCTCTGCCTCGAGCCGCTCCAGCGCGATTGCCATGGCCGACACCCTAGGGCTCTTAGCATGGGGCTGTGACCGGTCTCCTGCTCGAGTGCGGGCACTACGACCGGTTCGAGTGTCGTTCGTGCACCTGGTTGGAGCGCCCGTACGACGAGCAGCTCGCCGCCAAGGGCGTGTCCACCCGGGAACTGGTCCGAGCCGTGCTCGGCGACCGGCCGGAGCCGGAGTGGCTGGCGCCGGTGCCGAGCCTCCCCGAGGGCTTCCGTACCAAGGCCAAGATGGTCGTCGGCGGGACGGTCGAGGAGCCGATCCTCGGGCTGTGGGATCCGCGTCAGGGCGCGGTCGACCTGCGTGACTGTGCGCTCCACTCCCAGGGCATCCGGTCGGCGCTGCCGGTCCTGGCAGCGTTCGTGACCCGCGCCGCGCTGGCGCCGTACGACGTCCTGACGCGGAGCGGCGAGCTCAAGCACGTGCTGGTCACGGAGTCGCCGGCCGGTGAGCTGATGGTGCGCTGGGTGCTGCGGTCGACCGAGGCCGAGGCGAGGATCCGCAAGCACCTGCCCTGGGTGTTGGC
Organism: uncultured Actinomycetota bacterium; assembly: GCA_963795115.1. Lineage (GTDB taxonomy): Bacteria > Actinomycetota > Actinomycetes > Propionibacteriales > Nocardioidaceae > Nocardioides. Next base: position 537,805 of record CAWCGH010000003.1, on the reverse strand, counting down.
AGCCGTGCCCGGGCTGCGCGTCGTCACGCTCAACATCCAGCCCGCCCACGCCGCACTCCTGGAGGGGGAGCGGGAGGTGGTGCTCACCGGACAGGCCACCCTGCCGATGGAGGTCAACGGACTCACCCTGCACCTCGGTCCCCGCAGCTTCTTCCAGACCAACACCGACGTCGCAGCCGTCCTTTACCGCACCGCGCGGGCATGGGTCGACGAGCTTGGCCCGGCATCGGTGCACGACCTCTACTGCGGTGTCGGCGGCTTCGCGCTGCACCTCGCCGTGCCCGGCCGGGCGGTGACCGGGATCGAGATCAGCGCGGACGCCGTGGCGGCGGCCGAGCGCGGCCGGGACGGCGCGGGCCTGTCATCCGAGCTGGTGCGGTTCGCCGCGGGGGACGCGACGTCGTACCTCCTCGAGGACCGTGCCGACCTGGTCGTCGTCAACCCGCCTCGGCGCGGACTGGGCACCGACCTGGCGACCCGCCTGGAGGCGACGGGGCCGGCGGCGGTGCTCTACTCGAGCTGCAACCCGGAGACGCTGGCGCGGGACCTCGAGGTGATGCGGTCCTACGCGCCGGTGCGGGCGCAGGTGCTCGACATGTTCCCGCAGACCGCGCACCTCGAGGTGCTGATGTTGCTTCAGCGCAGCGAGTAGGTCGCCAGCGAGACGCCGACGTAGTGCGCCACGAAGGCGAAGATCGTGAACGTGTGGAACACCTCGTGGAAGCCGAACCAGCGCGGCGACGGGTCGGGCCACTGGAAGCCGTAGACGAGGCCGCCGACCGTGTAGAGCGCGCCGCCCGCGGCGATCAGCACGAAGATCGCGATTCCGATGCCGAGCCCGAGTGCGACCGCGCCGTCGAGGAACGCTGGGATGAAGAACACCGCGGCCCATCCCATTGCGATGTAGATCGGAGCCGACAGCCACCGCGGCGCGGTCGGCCAGAACACCTTGAACGCGATGCCGAGCACGGCCGCGGTCCACACGACCGACAGCAGCAGCACCTGTTGCGTGCCGTCGAGCAGGATCAGGCTGAACGGGGTGTAGGAGCCGGCGATCAACAAGAAGATGTTGGCGTGGTCGAACCGGTTGAGGAACCGCCACACCTTCGGCGACCAGGTGCCGCGGTGGTAGACCGCGGAGGTCCCGAAAAGCAGGAGCGCGGTGAATGCGAAGAGCGCTGAGCCGACCCGGGTGGTCGGCGTCGGCGACAGCCAGATCAAGACGATGCCGGCCGCCAGGATCAGTGGCGCCGATCCGGCGTGCAGCCAGCCGCGCATCTTCGGTTTGATGTCGGCGATGGTCTCGCGGACCTCGTCGCCGATCTGCTCCAGGCCCGCGCGGGCGCGTTCGCTCGCGTTGTGGATTGCCTGGTTCATGTTCGAAAGGCTAGCGGTCGTGCGGTGAGTTGTCGGGTGCGGGCGTCTCGATACTCCCTCGCCGGGCGGCTCGGGCTACTCGACGACCAGTGGTTGGCGTATCGAGACGCCGCAGGCAGCCGGCCTCAGTGCGTGTGGGGCGGGACGATCGCACCTTCGGACGGCTGGACGATGACGAAGCCCTGACCGCCGAACGCCACCTGGAACGCCTCGCCCGAGCCGCGCCCGATCAGCGAGCCGGCGGTGAACGACTTGATGATCGACGTCTGGAGCTCGATGGACCAGGCGACGATCGCGTCGGTGTCGGCGAAGGTGGGCGCCTCGGCGGCATTGAGGACGACGGGCTCGCCGTCGGTCGTGATCGCCACCCAGCCGGAGCCGCGCAGGGTCGTGTTGAACAGGCCGCCCGCGGCGATGCTGCCGCCCTTGACCCGCTCGACGTTCCAGTCGAGGTTCGCCGAGAAGGCGAGCACGTGCGCGCCGTTGATCGAGATGCCGCTGTTGGTGAGGTGCAGGACGTGGACGTGCTCGGCCCCGTTGGCCAGGAACACGTCGCCGGCGCCCTCGACCCGCATCAGCGAGAGGCCCTCGCCGGTCAGTGCCTTCTTCAGGAACTTGCCCGCGCCGCCGCCCTGGTAGGCGAAGGTGACCTGACCCTGGTAGGCCACCATCGCGCCCTGCCGCGCCATGAAGGGCTCGGCGATCCGGACCCGGAGCAGCCTGCCGTTCTGCAGCGACGGGCCGACGCCGGTCTCCTTCTCGGAGAACCGGCCGTCGACCAGGTCGCCGGAGATGCCGGGCATCGCCGAGTAGCCGGTCGCGGCGGGCGAGGCCGCGGGAGCGGCGGCGTACGGCTGCGCCGCGTAGGGCTCGGCGACAGCGGGCGCCTGCGCCACGGGCGCTTCGGCCACGGGCGCTTCGGCCACGGGCGCTTCGACGGGGGGCATCTCGGCGTACGGCGTCGAGGACAGCTGCTCGGTGGCCGGCGGCGACCCGACCACTCGGGTCTCCATCATGAACGCGTTCTCGGTGGGCGACTCGTCCATCTGCCCCTCAGGGCGATCGGTCGGTGCTTCCTCGGCCGCCGGCGTCTCGGCGCGGTGCGCGCCGGTGTCAGCGGCGGGCTCGTCGGGCGGGGTGAGAGGCGAGGTCGACTGCATGCCGCCGTCGGAGACGTGCTCAGACCACTGGGTCCCGTCCCAGTAACGGAGCTCGTGTCGGCCAGTGGGGTCCGGGTGCCAGGCTGCGGCGGTCATCGTCGGTTCCTCTCAAGGGTCAGGTCTGCGTCCTCGCTGCCCATCGTGTCAGTCGCCCCAACCGCGCCGGAAGAACCCCTCCTCAAACATTTCAATCGCTACGATCGTCGGGTGGTCGACTGGAAGCGGGGCGTGCGCCGGGTGCTCTACCCCGCTTATGAGAATCGTGTCCTGCGCCGGATGCCCGACAACCTGCCCAAGCACGTGGGCGTGATGCTCGACGGGAACCGCCGGTGGGCGAAGGCGGTCGGTCGCGACACCGAGCACGGCCACCGCGCCGGGGCCGCCAACATCGAGCCGCTCCTGACCTGGTGCGAGGAGATCGGCATCGAGGTGGTCACGCTCTGGTTGCTGTCGACCGACAACCTCCACCGACCGGCCGGGGAGCTCGAGCAGCTGCTCGAGATCATCGAGGAGGCCGTCGACAGCCTCGCCGACCAGCGCCGGTGGCGGCTCAACCCGGTCGGTGCGCTCGACCTGCTTCCCGACCAGACCGCCGTCCGCCTCAAGACCGCGGCGGAGCACACCGCCGACGTCGACGGGATGATCGTCAACGTCGCCGTCGGGTACGGCGGCCGCCGCGAGATCGCGGACGCCGTACGGTCCCTCCTGCAGGAGCACGCCGCCAAAGGCACCTCGTTGGAGGAGCTCGCCGGGATCATCGACGTCGAGCACATCGCCGACCACCTTTACACCAAGGGCCAGCCCGACCCTGATCTGGTGATCCGCACCTCGGGCGAGCAGCGGCTCGGCGGCTTTCTGCTCTGGCAGAGCGCCAAGTCGGAGTTCTACTTCTGCGAGGCGTACTGGCCCGACTTCCGCCGGGTCGACTTCCTGCGCGCCATCCGTGCCTACGCCCTGCGGGAGCGCCGCTTCGGCGCCTGACCCACAGCGCCCTAGGCTCGGAGACGTGTCCAAGCCGATCACTTCCCTGACCGTCACCGCGCACGAGCAGCTGAGCCCCGGCATGGTCCGGCTGCACTTCCGCAGCGACGACCTCTCGGCGTTCCTCGGGAGCGACCACACGGACCGCTACGTGAAGCTGATCTTCGGCGATCCGGATCTGTTGGAGCAGGGGGAGCGGCCGACGATGCGCACCTACACCGTCATCGACCCGGATCCGGTGACGGGGACCCTCGCGATCGACTTCGTCGTGCACGGCACTGACGGGATCGCCGGCCCGTGGGCGTCGACCGCGCTGCCGGGCGACACCATCTCGGTGCGTGGCCCGTCGGGCGCGTACCACCCGGACCCCGCTGCCGACTGGCACCTGTTCGCCGGAGACGAGGCCGCCATCCCGGCGATCCGGCAGTCGCTCGCGACGCTGCCCGACGACGCGGAGGGTTACGTGGTCATCGAGGTCGACGCCCCGACGTACGTCCAGCCGGTCGCGGCCCCCGACAAGGTCGAGGTCACCTGGCTCTACCGGTCCGACCCGCAGCAGCCCGGTCTGGCCGACACTGTCCGCGCCCTGCCGTGGCGCGAGGGTCGCGTGCACGCGTTCGTGCACGGCGAGGCGCAGGTCGTGATGCACCAGATCCGGCCCTACCTGTTCCGCGAGCGCGGCGTCCCGCGCGGCAACGTTTCGATCTCCGGCTACTGGCGGAAGGGCCGGTCCGAGGAGACGTTTCGCGAGTGGAAGGCCGAGCTGGCCGCGGCCGAGAGCGCCTCGACGTGAGCGATCTCCAGCCGGTCGGCTCCGCCACCGAGCGGACGGACGGTAGGTTCCACGTCGACCGGCCGTTCCTCTACGTGATCCACTATGCCGAGCACCGAGCACCGCTGTTCGTGGGCCGGGTGCTCGACCCGACGGCCTGACAGCAGCCGCCGGGTCGGAGCCGGAGACGACTCACTCGTCGTACGCGGCGACCTCCGTGGTGTCCATGTAGCTGCAGCCGGCGTAGTCGAACGGGCAGCCGCTCCAGTCGGGTACCTGCGGAGAGAGCATGACGTACTTGATCGCGCCGACACCCGCCTCGGGAGGCGTCACCGGGATCTCGACCATGATGCCCCGGTCGTCCGGGGTGAACGTACCCTCGGCGACGGGCGCGCCCCACGGCCCGGCCGGCGTCGCAGCCACGTAGATCTCGTAGCCCGCCGTCGACGCGCTGCCCGGGTCGCCACAGGTGGCCCCCGGGTTGACGCCGAGCTCGCTCAACGTGATCTCCTGCGGCAGCTCGATCACGATCTCCTTCGGCTGGATCAGGTCCGGATCTGACCCCGGTGCGCCATCGTCCCCGAAGGTGGTGCTGCCCCAGCCGGTGCCCTGCGATAGGTCGATCGCGCCCTCGGGGCCGCACGCCGGGGAGTAGTCGGGGCCGGTGAAGCTGGCGATACTGGCACCACCGCTGGCCGACGCCCAGTCGCGGCGGAGCGACGGGTCGAAGTCGACCCGAGCCCCTCCGACCACGGTGACGGCGTCGGACGCGGGCTCGTAGCCGGCGAAGGTGGCGACCACCTTGGGCCAGGTGCCTTCCGGCACCCTGGGGATCTTGTACTCACCGTCGGCATCGGAGATGTCGGAGAACTCGCTGTGGCCGGCGATCTTGACCACGGCGCCCGGCAACGGGTCGCCGGAGCTGTCGGTCACCGTGCCGGCGATCCTGCCCGTCGGCGATCCCGGCGGCGGCGGGGTGTTGAAGTCGGCCACGGGTGCCGCGTCGGAACCGTCGTCGGAGCCGGCGTAGAAGCCGAAGCCGCGATCGGCGAACTTGTTCCACAGCGCGACGTAGTGGGCGCCGCCGTAGATCGCCTCGTCGGCGGCGAGGATCGCGTCCCGCATGTCGAGCATCGACGGGTCGTCGACCGACAACCGCATGCCCTCGGTGACGATCGCCATCGTGGTCCTGTGGCCGAGCCGCTCCCGGATGTCCCACAGGGTCTGGGACCACGCCTCGCCGGCGTTGTGCACCTGGGTGCCGAGCTGGCCGTCACCGACGTCGTCGTAGGTGTAGCCACCTGCGTCGCCGGTGAGGAACTGCACGCAGTTGGGTGAGGTCTCGCCGAGCCCGCAGTCAAGTGCCTCCGTCCGGGTCAAACCAGCCCTGTTCTTGTTGAGGTAGAGGTCCAGGGTGAGCTCGCCGGGGGCGTCGGTGTTGGTGGTGTAGCCGCGGGCGACGAGGTACTCGAGCGCGTAGAAGTCGCTCCAGCCCTCTCCCATCCCGCCGGCCTGGTAGCTGTTGAGCGTCGAGTGGTTGTTGGAGTTCACGACCAACCGGTTCGACAGGCCGTGGGTGAACTCGTGGGCGAGCGTCGGGAAGTCGTCGGACGAGCTAGCAGCGAGGTAGGGCGCGTAGTTGAGGTACATCTGCATCCGCGGACGGCGCCCGTCGGGCGGGGTGTTGAAGTTCGCGTTGTTGACGTGGTTGCCGTCGGGGAAGCCCTGGGCGGTGTTTGCGCCGTCGAGTGCGTTGAGGTCGACCGGGTCGCCGTCGCGGCGGGTGAAGTTGCCGCTCTGTCGATCGAACCCGAACGGAGCCTTCTCCAGCCACTTGGCGAACCTGCTGGTGAGGTAGAGACCTTCGATCGCGTCCTGGGCCATGTTCGTCCTCCACGACCGAGCCGTGCTCGGGTCCCAGGTGCATTTGTACGCCTTCGCGCAGGTGAGCTCGCCCGGAGCGGTCTTGAATGCCTTGAGCTTCATCCGGCGCGCGTCCGCAAGGGAACGGGGTAGCCGGGTGGTCTCGCGGGGCTGGCGCTTGTTGTCGTCGTTGAGGTCGGGCCAGACGGTTGCGTACTTGCCCTTGGGGAAGTTCGCCTTCCGCAGCAGGAACCCGCGCTTGATCAGGTTGACGTGGTGCTGGCCGCCGCCCGACGACTGTCCGGTCGCGCCGGGGTAGTTCTCGTGGACGTAGGCGTGGCCGGTGCCGTCGAAGTTGATGGTCGAGCGGCGATAGAGAGTGGCCCCGGTAGCCGCGTCGATCACGTGCTCGAAGGCGGCTGCCGCGCCGGGCTCGGTGTAGGTCAGCCAGGCCGGACGGAGTCCACCCGGCGCGAGGAACCACACGCGGTCGGCTGATGCGCCGGGTCGGAGGTCGGGGTCGGTGAGCCGGGCGTCGGCCACGGCCTTGCGGAGGGCGGCCGCGCGGTCGATCTGGGCGGCGGGGGCCCGGCGGGCGAGCCGGCCGAGGCCGGCGACCGGCGCTCCCTGCACCGAGATCAGCCGGCCGGACTTGTCGACGTGGGCGCGCAGCCCGTTGCCGAACACTCGGTCGCCCGCGACCTGCTGGACCCAGAAGACGTGCCGGATCCCGTGGAGGTCGCGGTAGTCACGAACCTTGACGAAGGTGGAGAGGTCGGCCTGCTCGAGGCCGAAGGCAGCCAGGTGCGCGCGCACGTAGTCGAGCGCCACCGACGCCGCGGGGCGACCACTCGGGCCGGTCAGCGCCCTTCGCCCCACGACCTGGTCGGGCGTGCCGGTCAACGGGTCGATGTCGATGTCCGCTCCGGGTCCGATGCGGACGCTGAGCCGGGTGACCGCCTTGCCGTTGGTGCGCACCTGCTGGGCGTCGGCACGGGCGCGCCGGTCGCCGCCGAGGATGCGCACGTCGTAGTTACCGACAGAGGCGGCATCGCCGGAGCGATCGGGTTGGCGCGTCGGGCTCGGGGCTGGGGCGCCGTCCGACGGTCCTGGTATGCCCATGGTCGCGACCGCGACCGCGGTCACCGCCCAGGCTCCCAGCCACTTCTTGCGGCTGCCCGATCGCGCTGCCGACGATTTCATCGCGCCTCCCGACGTTGTTCTTGCGGTGTTGCCCGTGTCGTTGTCGGCGGTGGCCGACCTTCGCACCTTAAGCGCCGCCCCCGCCCGCCGGTAGGAAGCTGCAACATTTGCCGACGTAGACTGGGCCCCCGTGACCCTCGCCGGACTCGCCGACCTCGTCCTCGCCGATCCGGCGCTCGCCACAGCCTTGGCCGACGCGGCTGACGGCCGGCTCCCGACCCACGAGCTGACCGGTCCCGCACCGCTGCGCCCGTTCCTCGTTGCCGGTCTGGTCCGCACCGGGCGGCCGGTGCTCGCGGTCACCGCGACCACGAGGGAGGCCGAGCAGCTGGTCGCCGAGCTGGGCGACGTCCTCGAGCCAGAGAAGATCGGCTACTACCCGAGCTGGGAGACCCTCCCGCACGAGCGGCTCAGCCCGCGCAGCGACACCGTCGGTCGCCGGCTCGCCGTGCTGCGGCGGCTCTGCCACCCGGGGACCTCGGGCTCGACCACCGGGCCTTCGACCGGCCCGCTGTCGGTCGTCGTCGCACCGGTGCGCTCCCTGCTCCAGCCGCAAGTGAAGGGGCTCGGGGACCTGACGCCGGTCGAGCTCGCGGTGGGGGAGTCGGCCGACCTCGAGGACGTCGTCGCGGGCCTGGCCGGAGCGGCGTACTCCCGGGTCGACCTGGTCGAGCGGCGCGGTGAGTTCGCCGTCCGCGGCGGCATCGTCGACGTCTTCCCGCCGACCGAGGAACACCCGCTGCGGGTGGAGTTCTGGGGCGACGAGGTCGAGGAGATCCGGTCGTTCGCGGTCGCCGACCAGCGGACGATCGCGGCCGAGATGCGGCTGTGGGCGCCGCCCTGCCGCGAACTGCTGCTCACCGACGAGGTGCGGGCGCGAGCGGCGGAGCTGGGTCGGCAACATCCCGAGCTGCGGGAGTTCACCGACAAGCTTGCCCAGGGCATCGCGGTCGAGGGCATGGAGGCGCTGATCCCCGCTCTCGTCGACGAGCTCGAGCTGCTCGTCGACCTGCTGCCCGCCGGCACCCAGGTGCTGGTGCTCGATCCCGAGCGGGCCCGGGCTCGGGCGCACGACCTGGTCGCGACCAGCGAGGAGTTCCTCGGCGCGTCCTGGGCGGCCGCCGCGGGCGGCGGCCAGGCCCCGATCGACCTGGGGGCGGCGTCCTACCGCGAGCTCGCCGACGTACGCACCCATGCCCTGGAGCACGGCCGGTCCTGGTGGTCCTTCTCGCCGTTCGGGCTGGACGACGAGGGCGACGCCGGCCCGATCGCGGCGCGTCCGACCGAGTCCTACCGGGGCGACGTGGAGAGGGCGTTCGCCGACATCGCGAAGTGGCGTGCGGATGGCCACACGGTCGTAGTCGTGCACGCCGGGCACGGCCCGGCACAGCGGATGGTCGAGGCGCTGGGCGAGCGCGACGTACCGGCCCGCCTCGTCGACGACCTCCCCGCCGGCACCCGACCGGGCGCGGACGTCGTCACCGTGACCTGCGGCAACCTCGCCCACGGGCTCGCCATGGATGCGGTCGACGGTGCCGGCCTGGTGCTGCTCACCGGCGAGGACATGGTCGGCCAGAAGGCTTCGACCCGCGACATGCGCGCTATGCCCGTGCGTCGCAAGCGGCAGATCGATCCCCTCGAGCTCAAGCCGGGCGACTACGTCGTGCACGAGCAGCACGGCGTCGGCCGGTTCCGCGAGATGCGCCAGCGCGAGATCAAGGGCATCACTCGCGAGTACCTCATCCTCGAGTACGGCGCGAGCAAGCGCGGCGCTCCGCCGGACCAGTTGATGGTCCCCGCCGATGCGCTCGACCAGGTCACCCGTTACGTCGGCGGCGAGCAGCCCAGCCTCGACCGCCTCGGCGGCGGCGACTGGACCAAGCGCAAGAACCGGGCCAAGAAGGCGGTCCGCGAGATCGCGGCCGAGCTGATCAAGCTCTACGCGGCTCGGCAGGCGACGAAGGGTCATGCCTTCGGTCCGGACAGCCCGTGGCAGCGCGAGCTCGAGGACGCGTTCCCGTTCCACGAGACCCCCGACCAGCTGACGACGGTCGACGAGGTCAAGGGCGACATGGAGCGGACCATGCCGATGGACCGGCTGGTCTGCGGCGACGTCGGCTACGGAAAGACCGAGATCGCGGTGCGGGCGGCGTTCAAGGCGGTGCAGGACGGCAAGCAGGTGGCGGTGCTGGTGCCGACCACGCTGCTGGTGAGCCAGCACCTGTCGACCTTCACCGAGCGGATGAGCGGCTTCCCGCTCCTGATCAAGGCGCTGAGCCGGTTCCAGACCGACAAGGAAGCCGCCGAGGTGATGGCGGGCATGGCCGACGGAACCGTCGACATCGTCATCGGCACCCACCGGTTGCTCAACCCGGACGTCCGGTTCAAGGACCTCGGGCTCATCGTCGTCGACGAGGAGCAGCGGTTCGGCGTCGAGCACAAGGAGCAGATGAAGCGGCTCCGCACGAGCGTCGACGTGCTGAGCATGAGCGCGACCCCGATCCCTCGGACGCTCGAGATGGCGATCACGGGCATCCGCGAGATGTCGACGATCACCACGCCGCCCGAGGAGCGGCACCCGGTGCTCACCTACGTCGGCGGCTACGAGGACCGGCAGGTCGTCGCCGCCGTACGACGTGAGCTCCTGCGCGACGGCCAGGTCTTCTACATCCACAACCGGGTGCAGTCGATCGAGAAGGCCGCCGCCAAGCTGCGCGAGCTGGTCCCCGACGCGCGGGTCGCCACCGCCCACGGTCAGATGGGCGAGCACCAGCTCGAGCGGGTGATGCTCGACTTCTGGGAGAAGCGGTTCGACGTACTCGTGTGCACCACCATCGTCGAGTCCGGCCTCGACGTGTCCAACGCCAACACGATGATCATCGAGCGCGCCGACACGCTCGGCCTCAGCCAGCTGCACCAGCTGCGCGGGCGAGTCGGCCGGAGCCGTGAGCGGGCCTACGCCTACTTCCTCTACCCGACGGAGAAGCCGCTCACCGAGACCGCACACGAGCGACTCGCGACCCTCGCCCAGCACTCCGACCTCGGCGGCGGCATGGCGATCGCGATGAAGGACCTGGAGATCCGCGGCGCGGGAAACCTGCTCGGCGGCGAGCAGTCGGGCCACATCGCCGACGTCGGCTTCGACCTCTACGTCCGGCTGGTCGGTGAGGCAGTGCGGGACTTCAGGGACGACGCACCCGAGCAGCTGGACGAGATCCGGATCGAGCTCCCGGTCGACGCCCACCTGCCGCACGACTACATCTCTAGCGAGCGGCTGCGGTTGGAGATGTACAAGCGGCTGGCCGAGGTCCGCACCGACGCCGACGTCGACGAGATCAACGAGGAGCTCGACGACCGGTACGGCGAGCCGCCGATGCCCGTCGTCGCGCTGATGCTGGTCGCGCGGTTCCGCGCCCGGGCCCGGCAGGCCGGCCTCCGGGAGATCACCGTGCTCGGCAAGAACGTCCGGTTCGCGCCGGTCACGCTGCCGGACTCCCGCGTGGTGCGCCTCCAGCGGATGTATCCCAAGTCGATCGTGAAAACGCAGGTCGAGTCGATCCTGGTGCCGCGTCCCGGCACTCCGGGGGCGACCGGGCGTCCGATCGAGGGCGTCGCCCTGCTTGAATGGGCGCGCGTTGTCATCGACACCGTGATCGACCCGACCAACGGAGTTGAAGGGAGCCGAGCGTGAAGTACGTCGGACGTCCCCTGTCCGCCGCGGCCACGACGATCGGCCTCGCCCTCGTCCTGACCGGCTGCGCGAACAACATCATCGGCGACGACGGGCCGCAGCCGGGCATCGCTGCGCAGGTCGAGGACGCCGAGATCACGCTCGACGACCTGACTTCGGCGGTCGACGGACTGTGCACGCTCCAAGCGGCCGACGAGCGTTCGGCGCCCACCAGTCGCGCGTACGCCCAGGCCCAGATCCTGCAGGCGTGGGTCACCGCCCTGGTCGACGCGGAGTTCGCCGAGGACCAGCAGATCGACGCCACCACGGAGGACCCCGGCCTCGAGCTCTCGCCCGGTTGGGACGACGTCGACGAGGACGACCGCGAGCCGCTGCGCGCCTACGTCGACGCGTTCGTCTACTCGTCCGCCGTCCGGCAGGCGAGCGCCGACGAGGCCCCGGATCCTGCCGACTACGACATCACGATCAACCCCCGCTTCGACGTCAAGCTCGAGGGCAACGAGTTCGTGCCCGCCGGCGAGCAGCTCTCGGTCCCCGTGAGCGACGAGGCCGCCACCGACCTCGAGGCGCCCACGCCCGAGGACTTGGAAGATCTCCCCGACGCCGAGCTGTGCGGGAAGCGACCCGACCCCGCGGCCGGGATCCCGCTGGGCTGACCCGCCCAAGACATGGAGTCACCCGCAGACGACGCGCTCGCGGAGTTCGTCGCGGTCATGCGCCGGCTGCGGGCCGAGTGCCCGTGGAAGCAGGAGCAGACGCACCGGTCCCTGGCGCGCTACCTGCTCGAGGAGACCCACGAGACCCTGGAGGCGATCGACTCCGGCGACGTCGCGCACCTGCGGGAGGAGCTCGGCGACCTGCTGCTCCAGGTCGTCTTCCACGCAGTGATCGCCGAGCAGGCGGGGGAGTTCGACCTCGACGACGTAGCCCGTGACATCACCGACAAGATGCGGCGCCGCAACCCCCACGTCTACGGGCCCGACGCCGGAGGGCCCGCTGACGCCGCTTCCGTCAGCGAGGTCTGGGAGCAGATCAAGGCCACGGAGAAGGGTCGCGACCACGTCACCGACGGGCTTCCGCCCGGGCTGCCGGCGCTGCTCTACGCCGACAAGGTCCTCGACCGGCTCGAGCGAGCGGACCGTGCGGCCTTGGTTTCGCGGCTCGCTTCGCTCGCACCTCAACCGGCGGCGTCGGACGACCTCGGCGACCGACTGCTCGCCCTCGTCGCCGAGGCGCGCGAGCGCGGCCTCGACCCGGAGCAAGCGCTGCGCGACGCCGTACGACGGCTGCTCTGACCCCGCCGAAAATTTAGCCACCTGGGGAGGCATTCTCCTGCGCCGACGCAGCGCGGCGGGGACGATTTGGGCATGTTCGCCCTGCTCTCCCTCGACGGCGCCCAGGTCCGGACCGGCCACAACCCGTCGGGGCACTGGGTCTCGGCGCTCGACATCACCACATCGACGACGTCGCGATGAAGATCTCTCCGCCCTGATGTCTCGGGCCTAGGACAGGGAGGGGTCGCGCGTCCCCCACAGTTGCGCGGCCCCTCCCGCTCTGGGTTCGAGCGGAACCGGCACGGCCGTCCAGACGTCCGATGGGGCATGAAGACGCGACTGCTTCCCCTCGCCTCCCTGTCCCTGCTCCTCGCCGCGCTCGCGGCATGCGGCGGCGATGACGACGGCGGCGTCGGAGCCGTCGACCCCGGCCCGTCCGAGTCCGGTCTCGCGGCGGTCGAGCTGACCGACGACCTGGGCTGCGGCTACGGGTTCGCGGTGGTCGACAAGGACGAGACGACGTTGCTCGGCGTCTACGGGGTCGGCGACGCCAGGAAGCTCGGCCGCACCGTCTCGCTGCCGGACCCGGCCTGGGAGGCGGAGGTGCGGGTCGGCACCCACCTCGCCGCGAACTGGTGCAACGACGTGATCATGGAGCCGCAGGCAGAGACCGACGAGACCTGGGAGATCGTCGAGGGCACCCTCGAGTTCGTGGGGGAGATCCCGCCGGTCGACGGTGCGTCCGCGGAGCAGCCGGTGCGCGCCGAACTGACCGGTGTGGTGGTCGAGAGCCCGGACGGCGAGCAGGTGGAGCTCGGCGACCTCTCCCTGACCAACAGCTCCTGGGGCTTCTTCGCCGGCTGACGCCTCCGCCACATTGCACGCGTGATCGAGATCGACGGGACCGGATCGAGAAGTCGTTCAACGCCCGCGCGCGCCCGATCGTGTGCTGACTGCTACCCCTGCAGGAACTTCAGCACGGCCGCGACCCGGCGGTCGACGCCGGCCTCGCCGGGTCGGCCGAGCTTGGTGAGGATCGACGAGACGTGCTTCTCGACCGATGAGCTCGAAAGCACCAGGGCCTCGGCGATCCCGGCGTTGCTCTTCCCCTGCGCCATCTCGTGCAGGACCTCCTGCTCACGTGGGGTTAGGTTCTCGAGCCCGGACTGCTCCCGGCGGGCACGTCGTTGCACCAGGGCGTCAACGACCTGGGCGTCGATCACCGAGCGGCCGGCGCACACCTCCCCGAGGGCGTGCAGGAGCTGGTCGAGCTCGCCCACGCGATCCTTGAGCAGGTAGGCGAGGCCCGCCGTACCGTGCTCGAGCAGCGCGAACGCATAGGACTCGTGGGAGTACTGCGACAGCACGACGACGCCGATCTCCGGGTGCTGGGCGCGGATGGCGTGCGCTGCCTCGATGCCCTCCATGTGGTGGCCGGGCGGCATCCGGATGTCGGTGATCACCGCGTCGGGCCGCAGCGCCGCGACGCGCTGCAGGAGCTCCGGCGCACTGCCGACCGCGTCGACCACGGCCACCGCGCCGGAGTCTTCCATCAACCTGCGGATTCCTTCGCGGACGATGTAGTGGTCCTCGGCGATCACGACCCGGAGCGGACGGTCACTCGGCACGGTCTTCTCCGATCGGCAGTCGGGCTCGGAGCTGCGTGCCCCGGCCGGGAGCCGAGGCTATCGACACGCTGCCACCGAGCGACTCCATCCGGTCGGTCAGCCCGCGCAGACCCGTGGTCGTGACTCCTCTGCACTCGAACCCGGCGCCGTCGTCGCTCACCTCGATCTCGAGGTAGCCGGCCGTTCGTGCGATGCGGACGCGCGCCTGCTCCGCCCCGGAGTGCTTGAGGGTGTTGGCCAACCCTTCGCTCACGAAGAAGTACGCCGCGCCCTCGATGGGCTCGTCGAACCGCTGTGAACGAAGATCTGCGGCGCAGTCGATGATCACCCGGATGGGCATCCGTGCGGAGCGCCCCTCGATCGCTTCGACGAGACCGTGGTCGGTCAGCTCGGTCGGGTGGATCCCCGACGCGAGCTGCCGCAGGTTCGCCAGCGCGCAGCGGACCTCGGCCTGGAGTTCCTCCAGGGTTGCTCCTGCATCCGTGCCGTTGGTGCCGATCGCATTCTTGGCGAGCCCGATCCTCGCGATCAGTGCTACCAGGTCCTGCTGTGCCCCGTCATGGATGTCGCGCTCGATCTGACGGCGCGCTGATGCTTCCGCGGCGACGATGCGGGACCGGGAGGCAGCCAGCTCCGTCGCCTGCGCCTGGATCGCCTCGACGCTCACGCGCAGGTCTTCTGCGAGCCGTGCGTTGTGAATGGTCAGTGCTGCCTGACGGGCCAAGGTGTGGAGACCTTCCAGATCCGAGGAGCGCCCACGGGCACGGGCCCCGAACTGGATCTCACCGAGGTGCTCGCCGGCGTGGACGAGCTCGGCCCTGATCGTCGGATCCTCGTCCCGCCGCTCACCGTGGGTGACGGGGTCGAGGTCGGTCAGCGAGACGGTCGCCCACCTGACACCGGGCCCATGGGCGGCAGCCTGTGCGACGGCGGCTGCCAGCTCACGCTGGTCGAGGGTGTGCTCGAGGTTCTCGCCGAGCCACCGCAGCAGCTGCTCGCCGTCGAGCGAAGGGCCCCGCGCCCAGCGCGCGGCTCGCGTCGCCAGCCGGCGCCTGACCGGCTCGACGAGAAGCGTCACCACAATTGTGACCGCCACGGTCACCTGAAGCCCGAAGGCGGAGGCAGCAACCCCCAGCGCTGCGGCGACGCCGAGGTACGCCGCCGCGATCGCCAACCACAGCGGCGCATAGAGGAACGAGCGGCTCATGACGCGGTCGACGTCGAACAGGTTCGGCCGGACCAGGCCGATGGCGATCGATGCTGGGAAGGCGAACAGTACGACGATCACGATGGCGTCGAACACGACCAGCGGGAGTCCGCCGTACCCGTGAAGGAGCGCGGCCAGGGGCAGCAGGAGCAGCACGAACACGCCATACATGGGCCACCGGATCTGCATCTCCTGCCGGCGCGGAAGCCGCCGGTAGCGCAGGGCGACCAGTGTCGTGCCGACAAGCGGTCCGAGCAGGAGCGCACCCTCGATCACGCCCCGCGCCGGCGGACCGAGGAAGCCCAGTGCAGGGACATGGGCAGGACTCTCGATCGTGGGGAACGAAGTGTCGCCCTCGGCACCCCACGAGAATCCCCACGACGGCTGCACCGAGTTGTAGGAGAGGAGCAGCACGAGGGGTAGGGCGAGCGAGAGCGCAGCTGCGACCTGGACTGTAGGGCGCTCGTACGGCCGGTGGTACTTTCCGTCCGGGTACACGGCGAGGAGAGCGATCAGCGCCGCCTCCATGGCCAGACCGACGACCTGGACGGCGACGTTCGCCGGTCCCAGCCACCACCCGTTCCCGTGCGTGTCCTGGGCGACGACAACGCCGACCATCGAGCCGATCCAGACCGTCGCGAGGGCACCGAACACCAGCAGGCGCCGGGCCGCCGGCTGATCCGGCTGGAGGCGGAACGCAACGACGCCGGCGACGTACGCGCCGAAGAAGGGTACGAACCAGACCAGCGAAGCCGGGTTGTCCTGGAACTCGATGGTGAACGCAGTCACTGCCAGCAGCAGGCCGACACCGCCGATGACGGCGACGACCCGCGTCACAGCGCTCGACGGAAATGTCGCCTCCATGTGCCGATGGTCGCGCAGTACGCCGTCGCCCGTCGATGGGGCGTACCCCCGGTCGATGCTGCGGCGGGCCTCCATCGGGGACCGCAGAGGGTTGACGCAGGTTGGCGTCCGGCTGCGTTCTCGTCGTCTCCGCCCGTCCTTAACGTCAGATCAGGCGCCGCGCTGGCGCCCCTGAGCAGAAGAGGACGAAGGCATGGACACCAAGAACCAGATCGAGACGAGTCGCGAGCAGCACCGTGGCGAGGAGTCGACGAGCCGGGTCGGCATGGCGGTGTCCGCCGTGATCGCTGCCTGGGTCGTCTTCGTCGTGATCGGCGGGCTCGAGACGATCGGCCGCCACCTCCTCATCCTCGGCGCGCTGCGCATGGTGCTGCTGGTCGCACTGCTCGGGTTCGCTGCGGCCTTCGTCGCACGCGGTAGCCGGCTCGGGCGGGTCAGCCTCGGGCTCGTGGCGGTCGGTGCGGTGGCCAACCTGGTCGGGGGCATCGGCTCGGTCGTCGTCGACGGTTGGACCTTCAACCCGTTCGCGCCGGGCATGGAGGACCAGCCGGTGGCGTGGTACCCGTACGTCATCGGCCTGAGCGCCTTCGTCTTCGCCGTCGGCTGCATCTTGACCGGCATCGCCGGCCGCTCGGGCGGGTGGCTCGCAGTCGCGGCCGTGCTCGGCGGAGTCCTCTACCCGATGGCGGTCGTGATGCAGGGTCTCCTCGGACACGACCCGGGCGACCTGGTCGGGCACCTGATCTGGATCGCGCCCTGGCTCGCGCTCACGGTCGGGATGAGCCGCCTCGGCCACAGGTCCGCGTGACCTCTCGCCGCTCGACGACGGGGGGTACCTCTGCCCCCAGTTCAAGGGCTGACCCGGACGACCCCACTGTCATTCGGGTCCGTGGTTGTTGATGTGGTTGAGGATCTCGCGCTGCTCCTTCAGTTCCTTCTCGGTCGCCAGTGGATCCAGCCGCACCGACTCGGCCTGGCCGACGGCGGCGGCGAAGGTGGTCAGGGTCTTGTTCTTGTGGTCCTTCACCACGCTGCCCAGGTCGAAGACCCCGGCGCCGAAGTTGAGCCAGGCCGCCAACAGCTCCTGCTCCAGCTTGCGGGTCTCACCCTTGGGCGGAGTCTTGCCTTCCAAGACCTCGTAGGCCAGATCGAGGGTCGAGGCGTCGGTGGTCTCGTCGAACACCGTGCTCAAGTACCCCACGATCGTCAACAGGCACTGCAGCTCCGCCTCGGTGTAGTCCTTGTCCCGGTACTTGAACTGGCTCTTCCACCAGGAGTCGTTGCGGCTCTTGGTCGCGTCCCCGGTGATGAGCACCACCGCGTCATCGGTGGCCGAGCCGCCGTCGTCGTCGCCCACCTCGACGCCGAGCTGGTAGAGACAGGCCTCGGCATAGGCGTGCGTCCGCTCCTCGGTGACGTCGCGCGGTTGCACCGACGGCGACTTCGACGGGTCGAGAGCCGGCGGGTTCACCAGCGAGACCGCGGTGTCGGTGTCCCCGTCTCCCCAAGCCCACTCGAACTCGAGGTCGTCACTGCCCGGATCCTCCGAGCGCACCGGGACCGTGAGGTCCTCGCCCGGCTGGAGGATGAACGCCGACGACCCGTTGTAGGACTGCTGCCCCGATCCGTCGATCTCCGCGGTCGGGTCGAGGTTGTTGACAACCGCCGAGGATGTCGAACCGGTGGAGGTGTCGTCGTCGGAGCCGATGACCGCGACGGTGAACGACCCGTTGTCGCCGTACTGCTTGTCCACCGTGAACGACAGCGTGGCGTCGGGACGGTTGTTCTCCAGGACACCGGTCAGCGGCTGGGGACCGGAACCGTCATCGAAGTCGATCGTCGCCGTGAGCGCCTCCTGCCATCCCGGGTCGGTGATCTGGCCGGAGATGGTCGCGGTGCCGTGCTCGTCGATCGCCGCGATCGGGTCGATGGTCACACTCGGCGCGACATTGGTGACCTGCACCGTCGAGGAGTCCTCGTCGGTGTTCCCGAACTCATCGGTGACCCGCAGCCCCACGGTGAAGCTGCCGTCCTGGCCGACGCGAGTGAACAACGGCGAGATGCCCGTCGCGTCGTCGTACTGACCGTCGTTGTCCAGATCCCAGTCGTAGGACGTGAGAGCGCCCGCAGACCCATCGGTGCCGGGTGTCGACCCGGCGCCGCTGAGGGCGACGTCGATGCCCTCCGGGGTGGTGTAGGGGCCGTTCGCGTCGGCGGTGGGCAGGCACGCGGCCGGCATGTCGAAGTTGTTGGTCTGCGCGGCGTGGGCTCCGTTCGAGACCGCGTTTTCGCCGAGGCCGTTCTCCGCGAAGGCGGACCAGATGGCGCACTGGTTGGCGCCCCCGTTGTTGGTCATGTCGGCGGCCAGGATGCCGTCGCGGGCATCGATGAACGTCGGGGTCGGGCTGTTCGCGGTGTTGCGCATCCCGTCGATCACCAGCTGGGTGGTGGTGTCCAGGCCGAGGTTCTCCCGCACGTCGTAGGTCATGGTCGCCCAGATCTCGCCGTTGAAGTGCGGCGAGTTGACTCCGGTGTTGTAGCTGCCGTAGGAACGCGTCGACGTGTCGTAGGAGACCGACCGGACCCCGGTGGCGGTGTTGGAGGTGGCGTAGTCGCCGACAACGGCGTCGCCCCAGCGGAGGAACGACAGGGTGTCGCTCCAGCCCTCACCCAGGGAGCCGGACTGGCTGATGCTGTTGGTGAGGCCGTTCGGGAGGAGGCGCTCGGCGACGCCGTGCCCGACCTCGTGGGCGATCACGTCGCCGTCCATGCTGCCGTCCCGGCTCGGGTTGGCGCCGGAGGTGACCCACATGTACATCTGCATCCGGGCGGCGCTGCCGTCGGTGTGGGAGGTGCCGAAGTTGGCGTTGTTCAGGCAGCGGATGTCCTCGTCGTCACCAGGAGCGGGCGTGTTCTTGTCGTCGACGCAGCCGAAGTCCCAGCCGTCCTGGGCCTCGGCCAGCACCGGGTCGCCCCCGGTGCCGTCGCCGCTGTGGTTGGTCACCTGGAAGTTGCCCGAAGCCTCGTCGAACCCGTAGCCCCACAGCCAGTCGTGCTGGTCGTTGGTGTAGTAGAAGAGCTGGGTGATCGCGGGATCCTGGTCCGCGTCGAGCGCACCGACATCGGCCACGTCGGTCGCGTTCTGCCAGGCGTTGGTGAAGGTGTAGTTGAAGTGCTGGTCGGCCGCGGTCGGCTGGTACTCGTCGTTCGCGTCGTTGTCGTCGCGGTCGCGGTAGGCGTTGACGTTGTTGCCCGACGTGGTGTCGCCCGACACCCACGACCCGTTGACGCCGGTGAAGGGCACGATCTGCTGTGCTGCGCCGGGAACCCCGGGGTGCTCGGTGGTGTAGACGTTCCCCTCGGGACCGGAGTGGTGGTAGAGGCTCTCGTGCTGCAAGAAGACGCCGGTCGCGGCGTCGATCAACGAGGTGTCCCACGACTCCGATGAGGTTTCCACCTCGGTGCGCCAGGCCAGCCGGAGGCTGCGGTCGCCGCGCAGGTGCCAGACCAGCTCGGCGCTGACCGGGGAGGGATCCTCGATGTCGTCGGCGTAGGGGTTCGGGTATTCGTGGGGTCCCTTGCTCTTGGTCTGCGAGCCCGGCGGAGCCTGGTCCGTACCGGCGTCGCCGCGCTCCGCGGAGAGCCCGATCGCGCGACCTGCACTGAGGTTCGCGGTGCCGCTCGTGTCGAGCACCCCGGAGCGTCCGCCGATCATGACCAGACGACCCTCGGGCATCGACCAGCGCCACGAGTCCTGCGCCGTCCACCGGGATTCCTTCGACCACCTGCTCGAGCTCGAGGTGCGTGGCGCCGTCGTGGTCGGTGGTCACCTGGGAGCTCACCCGCAGGGTCGACGCCTCCCGCTCGCTGAGGTCGAACACGTCGTGGAACTCGCGGAGGTAACCCAGGGCGATCTCGTCGGCCGGCTGGTCGGACTCCTCCGTCAGGTACCGTCCCGGAGCCGAAGACCACCGTGGAGCGTCCACCCTCGGTCTGGCGCACGAGTGACCCGTCGGGCCCGGCGAGAGCGGGTGCCGACGCGGGCGATGAGGCCGACGAAGCCGACGTCCCCGGAAGCGCGAGCAGAGCGGCGGCGAACGCCGCGGCGGTGATCCCGGTCAGAAGGCGAGCAGTGCGTGCGACTCCACGTCGCGAGGTCCCGAGTCCCATTGCGCTGGTCCGATCTGCTAGTCCTTTCCCACCCCTCATTTCTTAGTGACGCACAACCTCGCCGGTTGCGTCTCGCTTTCGGCAGCCTTTTACCGAGCAGCGCGATGCACAGTCCCAGATGTGAGTACGGCGAGCCCCTGCGCACAGGGGCCGGTCAGTCGAGGGACTCCGCGAGGTCGATCAGGGCCCGCTTCAGCTCACCTTGGTCACCGGTGTCGTCGAGCTGGCGGATGGCGTTCCGGAGCTGGGCGACCGCAGCCCCGCCATTGCCTTCGAGCTGTTCGGCCTTCTCGAGATGCTTGCCTACCTTGTCGAGGGTCTTGCCGCTCAGGTCGCCGGAACGGACTGCCTGATCGAAGTAGGCGCCGGCTACGTTGAAGCTCGGTTCCCACTCGATCATGGGCTGGTGCTGGCTGTTGAACTGGTCGAGCACGACCTCACGCGCCGCGTCGATCTCGTTCTCCGACATCTGGGCACTGGGCAGGAGGCCGAAGGTGTCGAACCCGCGCGCGATCTCGGTGCCGTAGATCTGGCCGTTGTACCAGTACGTCGACCAGAGGCCGCCGAGGTTGAGGCCGGCGGGGTTCGGCACGTTGATCGGGCCGCGGTCGAAGTAGCCGATCTCGACAGGGTTGGCCGTGTCACTGAAGTCGATCACCGACATGCCACCTTGGTACCAGGCCTGCACGAGGATGTCGCGTCCCGGCACTGGGACCAGCGAGGAGTTGTGCGCCACGCAGTTCTCTTGCGTCGTCTGGACGGCGGGCATCTTGAAGTAGCTGCGGAACTCCATCTGGTCGTCGACGATGTCGAACCAAGCGTCCGCGCCCCACTGGGGCTGGTCGGTGACTCGGCACCGCGCCGTCGTACCGCCACCCCACTCGTCCGTGAACATCACCTTGGTGCCGTCGTTGTTGAAGCTCGCCGAGTGCCAGTACGAGAAGTTCGGGTCGGACACGGCATCGATCCGGACCGGGTTCACGGGGTCCTCGGCGTTGAGCAGGATCCCGTTGCCCTGGCAGGCGCCCGCAACCAGCTCACGTGCGGTGAACGACGTCATGTCGTGGCAGGTGTTGGTGTTGGGGAGCGGGGAGTACGGCGTGCCGGACGGGTGCAGCGTGCCGGACGGGGTGTTCTGCAGGCCGTTGAACGCGCCGGTCACCGGGTCCGTGAAGATGCGCGGCTGGCTGACGATGTGCGCCGTTTCCGGGTTGGCCAGCGGCACCTTGATCACGTCGATGCGCCAGGGTGTCGGGTTGCCGGTGGTCACCGGGGCCTGCGTGTTGGTGTTGGCGTTCTCGCAGCCGGGCAGCTCGGCCGGGGACCGCACCGACGACGTGCCGGAGTTGTAGATGTACACGTTCGCTGGGTCGTCCGGGTCGCTGACGATCGTGTGGGTGTGGGAGCCGCGGCAGGTCTGCACGCCGGGCAGCTGCACCGGGTTGTCGAGGTCGCTGATGTCGAAGATCCGCACGCCGCGGAACCGCTCGAGGTTCACCGTTCCGGGCGCTCCCTGGGTGCCGCAGTCGATCCGCCCCCGCGTCTCCTCCACGGAGATGAACAGCAGGTCGCCATAGACCGACGGGTCACCCTGGCCACCGGGGCAGACGAAGGACGAGCGCAGCGCCGGGTTGGTCTGGTCGGAGAGGTCGTAGACCTGGAAGCCGTTGAAGTTGCCGGCGATCGCGTGGTCGCCGGTAAAGGCGAGGTCGGAGTTGACGAACCCGAAGTTGCCGGGGGCGGCGTCGAACGGCGCCTCCCGCGGATCGTTGTCGAGCAGCTCGACATTGCTGCTGGCTTCCGACCAAGGGAAGTAGCCGGGCGCCAGACCGACGCGTGGATCTTCCTCGGCGAAGGCGGCTGCCGCGGGCGCGAGGACCGCGACGAGGAGCACGGCTCCTGCGAAGCCGACCAGCCGCGGATTGTTCCGGATGCCACGAATGTGTGGGATTGTCACGGTCAGCCTCCTGGGAAGCCGGACCGGCCCGAGAGTGCCCTTGCGACATGGGGTCAGTCCAGGTTTAGGATCAAACTAACTGCAGTTCGGCCCAATCGCCATACCTAGATTCGTTGAATCGAGCGACTCGGAGGCCCCTTCATGAGGACGACTCGGCGCCTGCTGGCGGCTGCCGCCGCCGTGTTGGCGCTGAGCGGGTGCTCCTCGGACGGAGACGACTCCGACACGGAGTCGGACACGCCGGTGGTCCAGCTGGGAGCCCCTGGCGAGAGCAACCGAACGCTGTCGCCCGAAGAGGTCGAGGGGTTGGAGGAGCCCGAGCACACCGAGGCCGACGTGGCGTTCGTGCAGGGCATGGTCCCGCACCACCAGCAGGCCCTCGAGATGACCGCGATGGTGGACGAGCGGTCCGACTCCGAACATATCGCGCTGCTCGCCGAGCGGATCGAGGTCTCCCAGGCCGACGAGATTTCCCAGATGGAGAGCTGGCTCACCGAACGCGGCGAAGAGCTGGCCGGGGACCACTCCCACCACGGTGGCCACGCCGAGCTCATGCCGGGCATGCTGAACAGGCCCGAGCTCGGGATGCTCCGCGCCGCCGACGGGCGGCGCTTTGACCGGTTGTTCCTGAACTACATGATCCGCCACCACGAAGGCGCGGTCATCATGGTCGAGGAGCTGCTGTCAGGGGGCGGCGGCCAGGAGTCCGACGTCTTCCAGCTGGCCAATCACATCGAGTCCGACCAGCTGGTGGAGATCGCCCGGATGAAGCAGATGTTGGTCGACGGGTCCTACTGACCCTGTCCTGATCCAGTAGCTCGGACGGTCCTTGCCAGCGCGGCCCGTAGCCCACGCTGACAAGGACGACCCACTGTCACTCCGGTCCGTGGTTGTTGATGTGGTTGAGGATCTCGCGCTGCTCCTTCACCACGCTGCCCAGGTCGAAGACCCCGGCGCCGAAGTTGAGCCAGGCCGCCAACAGCTCCTGCTCCAGGTTGCGGGTCTCACCCTTGGGCCCTAGTGATGCACAGCTGTTTCGGTTGCGCCCCGCTTTCGGCGGCCTTTTGACCGAGCAGCTGCGATGCACAGTCCCAGATATGAGTACGGCGGGCTTGTGTGACCACCTCGCGAGCTCCGATCCACAATCGGCAAGCGCACCCCTCGCATTCCTCGGCGCTGTCGAATACGGTTCGGGGGCCGCCGGATCTCATTCTCGGGAGAGTCGTCTTGGCCATGCTGCAGCCAGCCCAGCCGTCACCGCCGTCCGTGGTCGGGGACCTCGACGAAGCGCTGCGCGCTGCCGTCCGCCGGGACGGCCTCGACCCGCAACGCGAGGTGCCCGCCGTACGACGCCTCGCCGAGACCCTGGTCCGCGACCACGACGAGCGCAGCCTGACCGGAGTGGTTGCGCCGGTCGCCGACGTGGACGGGACGGTGGCCGCGCTGGTGGCGCGGGTGTCGGGCTTCGGGCCGCTGCAGCCGCTGCTCGACGACCCGAGCGTCGAGGAAGTGTGGATCAACAGTCCCGACCGGGTGTTCGTCGCGCGTAACGGTCGCCACGAGCTCACCAACCTGATGCTCACCGACGCCCAGGTCGCTGAGCTGGTCGAACGGATGCTCAAGACCACCGGTCGGCGGGTCGACCTCAGTCGCCCATTCGTGGACGCGATGCTGCCGCAGGGGCACCGCCTCCACGTCGTGCTCCAGGGCATCAGCCGCGGGTTCTCGGCGGTCAAGGCTGCAGTTCATACTGCAGCTGGCGACGGCAGGTCGGGACAGCTGTCACCAACTCGTGCAGCAGACCCGGGTTGGGCATGCGTTGCTTGCGATGCCACAGTCCGCTCGTGCCGGGGAGGCGCCGCGCCCGGCCACCCACCCCAACGCCGCGACGGCCGCCCGTCACGACGCCTCCCCGACCCTCAGGGCCGTCGTCGGGCCGGTCACCTCGCCGGGACAGGTCGACATGACGAACGGGATTTGGTTTTACGGCGGACGGATTTCGGGCGCGCGAACCGCCGTGCACAGGGAAGGGCCCGGCTGTCCGCGGTCACTGTGGCCCGGTGTTGTTGATGTGGTTGAGGATCTCGCGCTGCTCCTTGAGGTCCTTCTCGGTCGACAGTTGGTCCAGCCGCACCGACTCGGCCTGGCCGACGGCGGCGATGAAGGTGGTCAGCGTCTTGTTCTTGTGGTCCTTCACCACACTGGTCAGGTCGAAGACCCCAGCGGCGAAGTTGAGCCAGACCGCCAGCAGCTCCTGCTCCAGCTTGCGGGCCTCACCCTTGGGCGGGGTCTTGCCCTCCAATACCTCGAAGGCCAGGTCCAGGGTCGAGGCGTCGGTGGTCTCGTCGAAGACCGTGCTCAGGTATCCGGCGATCGTCAACAGGCACTGCAGCTCCGCGGCGGTGTAGTCCTTGCCCAGGTGCTTGAACTGGTTCTTCCACCACGCGTCGTTGCGAGTCTTGTCAGCATCGCCGGTGATGAGCACCACGGCGTCGTCGGTCGCCGAGCCGCCGTCGTCGTCGTCCACCTCGACGTCGAGCTGGTAGAGGCAGGCCTCGGCATAGGCGTGCGTCTGCTCCAGGGTGACGTCGCGCGGTTGCACCGACGGTGACTTCAACGGATCCGGATTCGGCGGGTTCACCTGCGAGACCGCGCTGTCGGTGGTCCCGTCGCCCCACGTCCAGTCGAACGTGAGGTCGTCGCTGCCCGGATCCTGCGATCCGACCGGGACCGTCAGGTCCTCGCCCGGGTTGAGGATGAACGCCGACGTCCCGTTGTAGGTCTGCTGCCCCGAGCCGTCGATCTCGGCGGTCGGGTCGAGGTTGTTGACGACTGCTGATGACGACGAGCTGGTGGAGGTGTCGTCGTCGGAGCCGATGACCTCGACCGTGAACGAGCCGTCGTCTCCGTACTGCTGATGAACGGAGAACGACAGGGTCGCATTGGGTCGGCTGTTCTCGAGGACGCCGGTCAGCGGTTGGGCACCTGCGCCGTCATCGAACTCGATCGTCGCCGTGAGCGCGTCCTGCCATCCCGGGTCGGTGATCTGGCCGGAGATGGTCGCGGTGCCGTGCTCGTCGATCGCCGCGATCGGGTTGATGGTCACCGTCGGCGCGACGTTGTCGACCTCTACCGTCGTGGAGTCCTCGTCGGTGTTCCCGAACTCGTCGGTGACCCGCAGCCCCACGACGAAGTTGCCGTCCTGGCCGACGCGAGTGAACGTCGGCGTGACGCCGGTCGCGTCGTCGTACTGACCGTCGTTGTCGAGATCCCAGTCGTACGACGTGAGATCGCCCGCAGACCCATCGCTGCCGGGTGTCGACCCGGCGCCACTGAGGGCGACGTCGATGCCCTCAGCGGTGGTGTAGGGGCCGCCCGCGTCGGCGGTCGGCAGGCACTCGGCTGCCGGCGAGTCCGTGTTGCAGGGGGAGCAGGGCTTCTCCGGTATGTCGAAGTTGTCGGTCTGCGCAGCCTTGTTCCCGTTCGAGACCGCGTTCTCGCCGAGGCCGTTGATCGCGAAGGCGGTCCAGATGGCGCACTGGTTGTGACCGGCGTTGTTGGTCATGTCGGCAGCGAGGATGCCGTCCCGGGCGTCGATGAACGTCGGGCTGGGCGTGTTCGGGGTGCTTCGCATCCCGTCGATGACCAGCTGGGTCGTGGTGTCGAGTCCGAGGGACACCCGCAGGTCCCAGATCATGGTGGCCCAGATCTCGCCGTTGTAGTGCCCCGAGGTCTGATCCGTGGCGAAGCTGCTGTAGGTGCGGTTCGACGTGTCGTAGGCGACCGACCGAAGACCCGTGGTGGGGTTGGAATCCGCGTAGTCGCCGACGACCGGGTCGTCCCACCGGAGCAGCGACAGCACGTCGGCCCAGCCCTCGCTCAGGGCGCTGGGTTGGCCGCCCGAGTCCGGATCGATGAAGCCGTCCTTGAGCAGGCGCACGGCGACACCGTGCCCGTACTCGTGCGCGATCACGTCGCCGTCCATGCTGCCGTCCCTGCTCGGGTTGGCGCCGGACGTGACCCACATGTACATCTGCATCCGGGCGGGGCTGCCGTCGGTGGGGGACGTGCCGAAGTTGGCGTTATTCAGGCAGCGCAATTTCTCGTCGTCACCGGGATCGGGCGTGCCCTTGTCGTTCTTGCAGCCGAAGTCCCAGCCGTCCTGGGCCTCGGCCAGCACCGGGTCGTCGCCCTTGCCGTCGCCGCTGTGATTGATCTGCTGGAAGTTGCCCGAAGCCTCGTCGAACCCGTAGCCCCACAACCAGTCGTGCAGGTCGTTGACGTAATAGAAGAGCTGGGTGATCGCGGGATCCTGGTCCGCGTCGAGTGCGGCGACGTCGGCAACGTCGGTCGCGTTCTGCCACGCGTCGGTGAACGTGTAGTTGAAGTGCTGGTCCGCATTCGTGGGCTGGTACTCGTCGTTCATGCTGGTGTTGTCGCGGTCGAGGTAGGCGTTGACGTTGTTGCCCGAAGTCGTGTCGCCCGACACCCACGACCCGTTGACGCCCGTGAACGGCACGATCTGCTGAGCCGCGCCGGCGATCCCGGGGTGCTGGGTCGTGTAGACGTTGCCTTCAGGTCCGGCGTGGCTGTAGAGGCTCTGGTGTTGCAGGAACTTGCCGGTCGTGGCGTCGATCAGCGAGGTGTCCCAGGATTCCGAGGAGGTCTCGACCTCGGTGCGCCAGGCCAGCCGGAGGCTGCGGTCGTCGCGCAGGTGCCAGACCAGCTCGGCGCTGACCGGAGTGGGATCTTCGACGTCGTCGGCGTACGGGTTCGGGTACTCGTGGGGGCCCTTGGCCGTGGTCTGCGAGCCCGGCGGCGCCTGGTCCGTGCCGGCATCGCCGCGCTCGGCGGAGAGCCCGATCGCTTCGCCCGCGGTGAGGTTCGTGGAGCCGCTGGTGTCTGCGACGCCGGTACGGCCACCGATCATGACCAGGCGGCCCTCGGCGTCGACCAGCGCCACCAGCCCGGCACCGTCGACCGGGATCCCCTCCACCACCTGCTCGAGCTCGACGTGCGTGGCCCCGTCGTGGGCGGTGGTCACCTGCGACTTCACCCGCAAGGTGGATGCCCCCCGCTCGCTGAGGGCGAACACGTCATGGTTGCTGCGCACGTAGTCCAGGGCGACCTGGTCGGCTGGCTGTCCCGACCTGTCGGTCAGGTAGCGCCCGGAACCGAAGACCACGGTCGAGCGGCCACCCTCGGTCTGGCGCACGAGTGACCCGTCAGGCCGGGCGAGAGCAGGCGCCGACGCGGCCGGTGAAGCCGATGAAGCCGACGAAGCCAACGTCCCCGGAAGTGTGAGCAGAGCAGCCGCGAAAGCCGCGGCGGTGATCCCGGTCAGAAATCGAGTATTGCGTGCGACTCCACGTCGCGAAGTCCCGAGTCCCATTGCGGTGGTCCGATCTCCTAGTCCTTTCCCACCCCTCATTCCTAGTGATGCACAACTGTTTCGGTTGCGCCTCGCTATCGGCATCCTTTTAACCGAGCAGCTGCGATGCACAGTCCCAGATGTGAGTACGGCGGGCCCCTGCGCACCATCGAGGGGAGGACCGGGACTTGTCAGTGAGCGTTGAGGGCGATCATCAACTTCCTGAGGTTGCCGACGACTCCCTCTCGCGTTTGTGAAGCCAACGGCGTCCTACTACGCCGTGTTGGCGGAGAACCCAAAGATCACGTTGCCGTTGGTGTCGCTGAGGTCGAGAGCCTTCGCATCGACGTGCGGAGCTGTCCACAGTTTCCGCTCTGGGCGCCTCGCCATTCGTGGTCGGTTCCC
Organism: uncultured Actinomycetota bacterium; assembly: GCA_963795115.1. GTDB lineage: Bacteria > Actinomycetota > Actinomycetes > Propionibacteriales > Nocardioidaceae > Nocardioides. The sequence goes on along the minus strand of CAWCGH010000003.1, from coordinate 509,882 downwards.
TTACTGTTCAGGCAGCCGCCGGATCTCATTCTCGGGAGAGTCGCCTTGGCCATGCTGCAGCCCGCCCAGCCGCCGCCACCCGTTGCGGTGCTGCGCACCCAGGACGACGTTGTCGGCCATCTCGACGAGGCGCTGCGCGCTGCCGTACGACGGGACGGCCTCGACCCGCAACGCGAGGTGCCCGCCGTACGCCGCCTCGCCGAGACCCTGGTCCGCGACCACGACGAGCGCAGCCTGACCGGAGTGGTTGCGCCGGTCGCCGACGTGGACGGGACGGTGGCCGAGCTGGTGGCGCGGGTGTCGGGCTTCGGGCCGCTGCAGCCGCTGCTCGACGACCCGAGCGTCGAGGAAGTGTGGATCAACAGTCCCGACCGGGTGTTCGTCGCGCGTAACGGACGCCACGAGCTCACCAACCTGATGCTCACCGACGCCCAGGTCGCTGAGCTGGTCGAACGGATGCTCAAGACCACCGGTCGGCGGGTCGACCTCAGTCGCCCATTCGTGGACGCGATGCTGCCGCAGGGGCACCGCCTCCACGTCGTGCTCCAGGGCATCAGCCGCGGGTTCTCGGCGGTCAACATCCGCAAGTTCGTGGTCCGCGCCGCGCGGCTGTCGGAGCTGGTCGACCTCCAGAGCCTGACCCCGTCGGCCGCGCTGTTCCTCGAGGCTTCCGTCCGCGCGGGTCTCAATGTCTTGATCAGCGGAGGAACCCAGGCCGGCAAGACCACGATGCTCAACTGCTTGGCCGCCGCGATCCCCGGCGGCGAGCGGGTGATCTCGGTCGAGGAGGTCTTCGAGATCCGCTTCCCCCATCCCGACTGGGTGGCGCTCCAGACGCGGCAGGAAGGGCTGGAGGGCACCGGTGAGGTCCGGCTGCGTGACCTGATCAAGGAGTCGCTCCGGATGCGGCCGAGCCGGATCATCGTGGGCGAGGTCCGCGCGGAGGAGGCGCTCGACCTTCTGCTCGCCCTCAACAGCGGCCTCCCGGGTCTCTGCACGATCCACGCCAACAGCGCGCGGGAAGCGCTGACCAAGGCATGCACGCTGCCGCTGCTCGCGGGAGAGAACATCTCGGCCCGGTTCGTCGTCCCGACGGTCGCGTCGTCGATCGATCTGGTCGTCCATCTCGAGGTCGATCACCGCGGCATGCGGCGGGTCACCGAGATCGTCGCCGTCCCCGGCCGGATCGAGCAGGACATCATCGAGGCCGAGCAGGTGTTCGAGCTCCGCGACGGTCAGCTCCGGCGCGGGATCGGCATGCCGCCGCGGGTCGAGCAGTACGAACGGGTCGGCATCGACGTACGACGCCTCCTCCACGAGGCCGAGTGACATGGGTGCGCTGGTCGGTCTGGGAGTCGGACTCGGAGTCCTGCTGATCTGGTCTGCGTTCGCGACCCCCCGCGCTCCGCGACCGGCGGCGCACACGTCCGGCCGGATCGAGCAGATGCTCGTCGAGGCCGGCATGGGCGGTGTGTCGTCGCGCTCGCTGATGTTCCTCTGCTGCGCCGTCGGCGCGATCACGGGCGTCGTCGTACTCGCCGTCTCGCGCACGGCTCCGCTGGCCGTCGTGGTCGGAGCGCTGGCGGCGTACCTCCCGATCGCGGTGCTGTCCGGCCGGGTCCGCCGTCGTCGTCGCGAGTACGCCGAGGTCTGGCCGGAGGCGGTGGACGACCTGACCTCCGCAGTCCGGGCGGGCATGTCGCTTCCCGACGCGGTCGCCGCGTTGGCCGTCCGCGGGCCGGAGCAGCTGCGCCCCGCCTTCGAGGGTTTCGCCCTCGACTACCAGGTGTCGGGCCGGTTCGGGGACTGCCTCGACCGGCTCAAGGAGCGGCTCGCCGATCCCGTCGGTGACCGGGTGGTCGAGGGGCTGCGGGTCGCCCGCGAGGTCGGCGGCGGAGAGCTGGGGCGGTTGCTACGCAACCTGTCGGCCTACCTCCGCGACGACCTCCGCACCAGGTCCGAGCTCGAAGCCCGCCAGTCCTGGACGATCAATGGCGCCCGGCTCGCGGTCGCCGCGCCGTGGGTCGTGCTCCTGCTGATGGCTTTCCAGACCGAGGTGATCACCCGGTACCGATCTGCGACGGGCGCGATCGTGCTGGTCGTGGGTGCCGCTGCGTGCGTGTTCGCCTACCGGCTGATGATGCGCATCGGTCGGCTTCCCACCGAGCGGCGGATCCTGTCATGACACCGGCGGCGTGGGGCGGTGCACTCGGCGGGGCCGCCGCGCTCGGGCTGCTGCTAGCGGTGACCCGGGTGCTCGCCGTACGACGCCCGCAGCTCGAGGCGCGCGTCCTGCCCTACGTCCGCGACCTGACGACGACCTACCCGTTGCACGTAGGGCGTCCGCCGTTGCTGCGGTCCGCGGCCGACCTGGTCGAACGGACGCTCGGCGGTGCGTCGTCCGTACGACGCCGGCTTGCCCGCGCCGGACTTGACCGGACCGTGCACGACTTCCGTGTCGAGCAGGTGCTGTGGGGTCTGACGGGCTTCGCCGTGACCGCCGCGTACGGCGTCATCAGCACCCTCTCGCGTCCCGGCAACCCGTTGCCGCTCGTGGTGTTGTGCGCGACCGGGATCGTCAGCGGCGTCCTCGCCCGCGACCAGCACCTGACGGCCCAGGTGCGCAAGCGGGAGCGGGCGATGGTCGAGGAGTTCCCGACCGTCGCAGAGCTGCTGGCGCTCGCGGTCGCCGCCGGTGAGGGTCCGGTGTCCGCGCTCGACCGGGTCGTGCGCCGTACCCAGGGTGCGCTGTCCGCAGATCTTGCCGCGGTCCTGGCCGCCATCCGCACGGGAGAGCCGGTCGCCGAAGCGTTCGACCGGCTAGCGGCGACGACCGGGGTGCCGATCGTCGCGCGGTTCGCTCACGGCGTGGCGGTCGCTGTCGAGCGCGGTACGCCGCTGACCGACGTGCTCCATGCGCAGGCGGGTGATGTCCGTGAAGCAGGCCGTCGCGAGCTCATCGAGCAGGCTTCGCGTCGGGAGATCCTGATGATGGTGCCGGTCGTCTTCATCGTGCTGCCGGTGACCGTCGTCTTCGCGTTCTGGCCCGGCCTGGTCGGTTTGTCCCTGGCCGCCCCCTGACCTCACTCCATCGGATCCGCCTCGGGAAGGAACACTCATGGACCCACTCCTCACCATCTGGGTGTGGTGCTCAGTACGGCTGCGGCCGCGCGACGATCGCGGCGATGTGCCCGGCTGGGTACTCATCACCGTGATGTCCGTCGGGCTGGTCACCGCGATCCTCGCGTTCGCCCGACCGGCACTGGTCGGGATGCTCCGAAGCGCCCTCAACTCGGTGCAATGACCCACGGGCCGCGGCCCGGCCAGCGCGGCTCCGCCGTCGTCGACTTCGTGCTCGTGGTCGTCGTGCTGGCGCCCCTGGTGGCCGGGCTGATGCAGGTCGCGCTCGTCCTCCATGTCCGGGCCACGCTGGCCGCCGCAGCCTCGGACGGCGCGCGCTACGCCGCGACCGCCGACCGTGGGCCTGCCGACGGGGTCGCCCGCACCCGGTCCCAGATCGACGAGGCGGTCGCCGGGCGCTTCGCCCAGGACGTCCGGGTCGAGCAGGCCGCGGTCGACGGCCTGCCCGGCGTGATCATCACCGTCATCGCCGAGGTGCCGGCGCTGGGAATCGGTGGACCGGCCGTCCGGTTCTCGGTGTCCGGGCGTGCCGTCGAGGAGGCTTGGAGGTGATGCGTCGGCCACGGAGAGCCGAGCGCGGTAGCGCGATCGTCGAGCTGGTCTGGCTCGGGATCTTGCTGCTGGTGCCGTTGCTGTGGATCGTGCTCTCGGTGTCCCAGGTGCAGCAGGGCGCGTTCGGCGTCACCGCCGCGGCTCGCTCCGCAGGTCGCGCCTACGCCCTCGCCCCGGACGACGCGTCCGGCCGACGGGCGGCCGAGGAGGTCGCCCGGCGCGCGCTTGCCGACCAGGGCCTCGAGGATGCGCCGCTGACGGTGACCGTGACGTGCACGCCGTACCCCCACGACTGCCACAACGGCACGTCGGTGATCACGGTCCGGATCCGGTCCAGCGTCGAGCTGCCGTTGCTACCGGACGCGCTCGGCGGCGGGCAGCCGCGGTTCGCGCTCAGCGCGACCCACTCGGTCCCGATCGGTCGCTACCAGGAGGTCGACGGTGGGTAGGACGCGGAGGGACGAGCGCGGCCAGGTCAGCGTGATCATCATCGGCTTCGCCCTGGTCGTGCTGCTGCTGGTCGTCGTCGTGGTCGACGCGGGCGCCGCCTACCTCAAGCGGCAGAGTCTCGACTCGCTCGCCGACGGCGCCGCGCTGTACGGCGCCGACGCGGCCGCCGAGGGGCGTGACGTCTACGCCGGCGGGCTCGGCCAGGACGATCTCGACCTCAGCGCCGACGTCGCCCGCGCGGCGGTGCACGACTACCTCCGGTCGGCAGGCGCGTACGACGCGCACCCCGCGCTGCGCGTCTCCGTCGTGGTCCGGCGTGATCGGATCGTGGTCGAGATCGTCGCTCCGGTCGACCTGCCGCTCAGCCTGCCCGGCGGCCCGGAGCGGCCGACCGTGAGCGCGACCGGGTCGGCCGTCGTACGACCGGAACAGCCGTAGCGTGCCGAGCCCGCCGCGCGTTGATCATGGCGACCTGCGCCACCAGCGCTTCGTGGTGCTGGCATCGCTCGCCGCGGCCGACTTCCGCTGGGGGTCCGCCTTCACCCGCTGCAGCCGCGGCACCTCGCCCTCCGAGACCTGGAGAAGTCCGCGGTAGACCGGCCGTCCGGCCTCCCACACGGTCAGCTGCAGGTCGCCCCCGGTGAGGAACTCAGCGAGGACGGGAATGCGGTAGGCGTGCGCGCCACGACCGGGAACGTCCTCGAGCGACGGGTCGGTGGCGTCGGCGGGGACAAGAAGGAGCGGCACCCCGTCCCGCGCGACCGCGACATGCAGGATCCGCTCCTGGTCCTCGCGGTCCCAGGCCCAGCCGTGCAGCCAGTCGCCTTCCCCCCATCCGTCCTCCCCCTCCGACGGCTTGAGACCGGACCGCGTCTTGATCGGCCGCGGTTCCTCGGGCCCCTTCCTCAACAGCTCGCGGCTCGTCGCTGCGACTCGGTTCGCGACCGGGTCGCGCCCGCCATCCGTCCGGACCACGCTGAAGATGTTGTCGTTCGAGATCTGTCGCACTGCGCGGTCGAAACGGAACTGTTGGCCGCGTTCGATGTGCTCGTCCCCGAGCACGTCGGCATACGTCGACTCGAGCTCCTTGAGGGTGTCGAGTGCGTCGTCCTTGTGTCCCTTGAGGGTCATCAGGTAGGCGCGCGAAAGCTGCATGCGGAAGTGGTACTTCCGGCTCAGGCCGGGGAACTCGACGGCGTCGTGCAGGGCGAGGCACTCCTCGTAGCTGGCTTCCTCGAAGGGGTCGTACGCCGCGACGTCCGGCGGCACCGCCTTGACGGTGCGGTAGACCGAGCTCGACAGCGCGTGCCCCTCCCAGCTGAAGTAGTCCTTCAGGTGGCCCATGGTGACCTTGATCCACGGCAGCCGGTCGAAGAAGAAGTCCTGGTTGATCAGGGTCGAGCCCCCCGGGATGAGCGCCGGGTAGAACTCCTTCGACACGTGCGCATTGAGGTCGATGGTCTTGCAGACGTCGATGAACGCGACCTCGATCGGAGCGTCGTGCGGCCACTTCTCCTGGTTCAGGTCCCCGATGTGGAGCTGGATCAGGTCCGAGTAGGGCTCGACCGCCTTCTCCAGGATCGGCACGAAGCTCTCGCCGAACCGGTACTCGACCCCCTGCCAGACCCGCACCTGCTCCTTCCAGCCCTCGGGGAGCGGCAGGAACCCGAGCTCGTAGCCGTGGATCGGCTTACCGTCGGGAAATCGCTCGGGGTCGAGCTCGCCGACCGCCTCGTTCGCCCGGATGCCATCGGCGAGCGCCACGATCGAGGACCCGAAGAAGCTGCCCCCGTCGATGATCGCTCCTTCTCCGCGCCACCTTCTGGCCACCAGGTTCATGATCAGTGATCGCTCGAGGTAGGAGAGCATCCCTGGGGCAACCTCGGTGTTGCGCATCTCGCCTGCCGTCTGCAGGGCATCGAGATCTTGGACGAACTGGCTGCCGAGCATGTCCCCGTGCAACCTCTCCACCACATTCGTCCCGGTCGCTACCACATTCGTCTCCGTCTCTTCCCGTGCCTCGATATGCGGCACGCCCGTCGTGTCGCTGGTGATCTGCTGCGCCGCGCGGTCGAAGCGAGATCGTTCGCCGTGCTTGGCGTCGTTGTCCCCGAGCAGGTCGGCGTACGTCGACTCGATCTCTTTGAGGGTGTCGAGTGCGTCGTCCTGGTGTCCCATGAGGGTCATCAGGTGGGCGCGCGAGAGCTGCATGCGGAGCTCGTACTTGCGGTTCAGGCCCGGGAACTCGACGGCGTCGTGCAGGGCGAGGCACTCCTCGTAGCTCGCCTCTGCGAGCGGGTCGTACGCAGCGACGTCAGCGGGGACCCCTTGGACGGTCCGGTAGATCGAGCACGACTGGACCTGCCCCTCCCAGCTGAAGTGGTCCTTGAGGTGGCCCATGGTGACCTTGATCCACGGATTGCTGTCCGTGAAGAAGTCCCGAGTGATCAGGGTCGACCCTCCCGGTATGAGCGCCGGGTAGAACTGCCTCGATACGTGCGCGTTGAGGTCGACGGTCTTGCACACGTCGATGAACGCGACCTCGATCGGAGCGCCGTGTGACCACTCGTCCTCGTTCAGGTCCCCGATGTGAAGCTGGACAAGGTCGGGGTAGGGCTCGACCGCCTTCTCCAGGATTGGCACGAAGCCCTCGCCGGCGCGGTACGTGATGCCTTGCCAGCTCCGGATGTCATTGCGCTCACGTTCGGTGTAGGGCAGGTAACCGCGCTCATAGCCGTGGATCGGCTTGCCGCCGGGAAACTGTGCGGGGTCGAGCTCGCCGACCGCCTCGTTCGCCCGGATGCCATCGGCCAGCGCCACGATCGAGGAACCGAAGAAGCTGCCCCCGTCGATGATGGCGCCGTCACCGCGCCAGGTCTTGGCGACCAGGTTCATGAGCATCGACCGCTCGAGGTAAGAGACCATCCCCGGCGGGACCGTTGTGTTGCGAAGGGCCTTCGCTGTCTCGGAAATGCTCAGCTCCCGAACGAACTGCGTCCCCATCACGTCGGAGCTCAGCGTCTCAACCGTCATTCTCCGGCATTCCCCTTCAGGTGGCGGCCACTGCCTTGCTGCGCGGACTGTACCTGGGACCGACCGCGGCAACGTGACCGTGCGCAGCAGTTGAGCGCCACGGACTCCTTCAGCCGACGTCGGTGACCGTGGAGCCGATCTCCTAGACCGGGAAGCCGAACTCCCAAACCGCAGAAGGGGGAGAGGTCAAGCTCCGATCACGGCTTGCATCCGGGCTTGTCGCCGGTGGTTGGATCGGTGGGGTCGTCGACGGGTCTCGACGGGTCTTCGACGGGGTCTTCGGTCGATTCCTCGGCGGCCGCATCCATGCTCTCGGGGCTCACCTCGTCCGAGGCGTCGGCGCTCGGCTCAGTCGGCTCAGTCGGCTCGGTCGGCTCGGTCGGCTCGGGGTCGTCGGGGGTGCACGACGGCGCTGGGTCGTCGGTCGGATCCCGGGGCGGCTGCGTCTGGGTCGGCGTTGGCGTGGGGAACACGGTGACGGGGTCGGTCGGCGACGACGGGTCGGGCGTCGGGCTGCTCGGCAGATCGGTGGGGTCAGTGGGTAGGTCGGTCGGGGGCGCGGTCCGGGCATCGAGGGGAAGGTCCGTGGGCACGGTGTTCGGAACCACGAACGGGACGGTGTCGTAGGCCTCGGCCATCTGGACGCGGTAGGCACGGTCGACGGCGAGCACGGTCTCGATGAAGGACCGGTCGTCGTTGATCCGTCGTACGCCGGCAACCCGGCCGCCTCGCTTGCGGAGGTCGTCGGTGCCGGAGCACAGCAGCACCGAGACGGCGAGCGCGGCGTCATCGATGTCGTGCGGGTTGCGCTTGCCGTCGCCATCGCTGTCGACTCCGACCACTGCCCAGGTCGCGGGCGAGAGCTGCATCGGGCCGACCGGCCGGTCGTAGCGGCTGTCGCCATCGAGACGGGCGGCATCACTGTCGGGGACGCGCTTGCCGTCGCGACCGCGCAATGCCTTGCCAGTGAGCTTCGGCCGCAGCAGGCCCTGCTGGTCGAGCCGGCCTCCGTCGGAGGTGCCGTGACCCGTGACCACCTGGCCGACCGCGGCCACGAGCGTCCATTCGAGGTGGCACCGCTTGTCGGCGCCGCCGAGCACACCTGCGGCGCGTTGGTAGGCGGCGACAGCCGCGCTCGGGATCTGGTCGAACTGGGGGCCGTTGGCGGAGACCAGTGCGATATCGGGGATGCCGACGGGCAGGTCCTCGATCTCGACCGGAGGAGCCAACGGCAGGTCGACTTCAGGGGGCGGCGCCGAAGTGGTGGTTTCCGGCGCAGCGGCGGTCACCGGCTCCGGCTGGGGCGTGGCGTTCGTGAGAGTCACCGTGGCGGCGGTGATCGTGACCGAGGTGAGGGCGAATGCCGACAGGACCGCCGTCAAGACCGCGCGCCGGACGGCGCTGCCGGTTCGCACCGGCTCGATGCGGTGTATCGGGGTCATGGTCGTCACCTTTGAGGTTCGTTTACTAAGGATGCACGGATTTCAACGCCCGACATATACAAAACGTGACAAATCATCCGGGAGAGTGACCGATCGGATAATTCTCAGCCGCCGTTGCGGAGGACTCCCAGCGCGAGCAGGTCCGCCAGCGGCTCGGCGACGCTGCACGATCCGAACGAGGTGAACCAGCGGCGCGCGCCCGCCAGGTCGAGCTCGGCCGCCAGCGCGGCGAGCGTCTCCGGTTCCCGCTCCTCCAGCGTCTCGACGGCGTCGGAGACCGGTGTGCCGTCGAACAAGAGCCGCGTCGCGACCAGCACGTTGAGGAAGCCGTGATGCTCGAACCGCGTGTCGACGGCGGTGTGCCGCACGGCGTTGTGCAAGCCGGCGGTGCACTTGAAGGGCGTCTCCCGGTCCAGGGCGGCGTCGATGAGCTGAGCCAGCGCGGGTGCGGCCGGGAACGCGTCGGCGCTGAGGCCGCCGGTCCGGAACTTCAGCCGGAAGCCGCTCTCGGCAACCACGTCGGCCGCGGCGAGCCAGGATCCGGTGGCGACCGCGGGCGGCAGCTCGACGTACACCGGGACCTCGTCGTCGAGCACGCCCTCGCCCCGCGCGGCATCCACGGCGGCGGCGACCCGGCGGGCGTTGCCCGGCAGGTCGTCGGGGTCGGCCAGCGCGACCTCCAGACCGGCTAGGACCGTCGACGCCTTTCCGCAAAGGGTGGCAGCGCCGACGACGGCTCCGGCTCCACCGGTCAACACCACCGACACCGGCAGCGCAACGGCAACGGGGACATCGACCTTGGGGACGTCGACGTCCTTGACGATCAGCGGCCCGACCAGGTCGGCGTACCGCTCCTCGCGTCGCGCGACGTGAGCCGCGACAGCCTGGGGGAGCGGGAGGTTGCCGGGCGGGAAGATCGCGGCGTCATCGACGAGCCCGCGCCAGGTGGGTGGCAGTGTGGACACACCGTCACCTTAGGAGCCCGCGGTCAACCGCCACGAATGGCCGCGACGTACACCCGGCCCGTAACCTTGACCCTTGTGGCAGGCCCCGAGTACGACTCCGAGATCAAGCAGCTCACTGCGACGATGCACACCATCGAGCAGGTGCTCGACATCCCCGCGATGCAGCGCGAGATCGACGACCTCGGCGTCCAGGTGGCCGCTCCGGACCTGTGGGACGACCAGGCCAACGCGACCCGGGTGACCGGTCGGCTCTCACTGCTGCAGGGTGAGGTTGATCGGTTCCGAGCGCTCAAGGGCCGCATCGACGACCTCGAGCTGATGGTCGAGCTCGCCAACGAGGAGGGTGACCAGGAGTCGCTCGCCGAGTCGGACAAGGAGCTCGGCAAGATCAAGAAGGCCGTGGAGGCGCTCGAGATCCGCACCCTTCTCTCCGGTGAGTACGACGAGCGGGAGGCGATCGTCACCATTCGCTCGGGCGCGGGCGGGGTCGATGCCGCCGACTTCGCCGAGATGCTGATGCGGATGTACACCCGCTGGGCCGAGCGCAACAACTACTCCGTCGAGGTCTACGACGTCTCCTACGCGGAGGAGGCGGGCATCAAGTCCGCCGAGTTCGCGATCCACGCGCCCTACGGCTACGGCACCCTCTCCGTCGAGGCCGGCACCCACCGGCTGGTGCGGATCAGCCCCTTCGACAACCAGGGTCGCCGGCAGACCTCGTTCGCCGCGGTCGAGGTCGTCCCGGTCCTCGAGCAGACCGACGAGATCGAGATCGACGAGAACGACATCCGCACCGACGTCTTCCGGTCCGGCGGCCCGGGCGGCCAGTCGGTCAACACGACCGACTCCGCGGTCCGGCTCACTCATATCCCGACCGGCCTGGTCGTCAGCTGCCAGAACGAGAAGAGCCAGCTGCAGAACAAGGCCAGCGCCATGGTGGTGCTCAAGGCCAAGCTGCTCGCGCTGAAGAAGGCCGAGGAGGCGGCGCTGAAGAAGGACCTCAAGGGAGACGTCCAAGCCAGCTGGGGCGACCAGATGCGCAACTACGTGCTCAACCCTTACCAGATCGTGAAGGACCTACGGACCGGCTATGAGAGCGGAAATCCCCAGGCCGTTTTCGACGGCGACCTCGATGACTTCCTCGAGGCCGGCATCCGCTGGCGCCGCGGCGCCGAGAAGGCCGACGCCTGAGGGCTGTGTGGCGCTACCGGTAGGTGAGCAGCCGCCGGTCGTGCTCGACATGGCTGTGGTCGTTGTAGGACGACAGGGTGAGCCCGCTGCGGCCGTTGATGATCTTCGTGACCGCCGTGTTGACCGCCACCTTGTTGAGCTGGCTCCACAGCGATGCGTCGCCCGCGAGCAGGCGGGAGGCTGTCAGGCCGATCGGGCCACCGGAGGTGACCACGACCGCGGTGCCCCGCTCGGGTGTGCGGGCTACGGCCGCGAGCAGCGCGGCCTGAGTCCGGTCGGCGAAGGCGGGGAACGACTCGTGGTAGTCGCCGTCGGACTCGCCCCCGGTCCAGCGCGCGGTCGCGTCCTCGAAGATCTCCTGGAACTTCTGGCGGGGCGTCCGGCTGCGGGCCAGGTCCGCGATCATGACGGTCCGCGAGCGGTACATCGGCTTGTGCACCTCGACCACGTGCTGGAAGTCGAACTCGTCCCACCCGGCGTCGACCTCGATCGGAACCGCTCGGTCGACCCCTCCGCCCGAGAGGCCGGTCACGAGGCCTTCCGCAGTCTCGCGGTGCCGCCGCAGCTCGCCGCGGATCACCACCTCCGGGACGATCCCGCGCTCCGCCAGCGTGCGGCCGAGCAGCCGCGACTGTTCATGCCCGAGCTCGGACAGCGCGTCGTAGTCGCGCTTGCCGAACGACGCCTGGCCGTGGCGGACCAGGTAGATCAGCCTCACGCGCCGACCTGCCGCATGATGGCGCGCGCTCGCCGGTGCAGCACGTGGGAGCCGAGCCAGTAGTTCTTGAACTTCGGGTTCGTGGTCTGCTTCTTGGCGTAGCGGTAGTAGATCTGCTGCAGGATCACTGCCAGTCGGAACAGGCCGAACACCTCGTAGAACGCCCACTCCTCGTCGGTGAGCTCGAATCCCATGCGCTCGCAGTAGTAGTCGATGAGCTCTTGGCGGGTCAGCATCCCCGGCAGGTTGGAGGGTTGCATCCGGAATCGTTGGTAGAGGCCAGCGTCGCCGGCCTCCACCCAGTAGGCCACGACCGACCCGAAGTCCATCAGCGGGTCGCCGAGCGTCGCCATCTCCCAGTCCAGCAGGGCGATCGGCTTCGTCGGCTCGTCGCTGTCGAAGACGACGTTGTCGAGGCGGAAGTCGTTGTGGATCAAGCAGGTACGACGATCGGCGGGCTGCGTCTCGTCGAGCCAGCGCATGACCTTGCCCCACGACGGCACGTTCCAGGTCTTCGCCTTCTCGAAGCGGGAGATCCATCCACCGACCTGGCGCGCGACGTACCCGTCGCCCTTGCCGAGGGACTCGAGGCCGGCCGCGGCCGGGTCTACCGAGTGCAGGTCGACCAGGAGGTCGAGCACGTTGGTGCAGAGCTCGCGGACCTGCGCGGGCGGCAGGTCGATCCCCAGCTCACGCCGCGGGATGTGGCCCGCGACGCGATCCATCACGTAGAACTCGGAGCCGATGACCGACGGGTCGTCGCAGGAGCCGACCATCGCGGCGACGTACGGGAAGACGGGCGCCAGCGCGGCCTGGATCCGGTGCTCGCGCCCCATGTCGTGGGCGCCCTTGGCCTTGGTGCCGCCCGGCGGGCGGCGCAGGATCAGGTCGCGTCCCGAGTCGAGCCGCAGCAGGTAGGTCAGGTTGGACGAGCCGCCGCTGAACTGCCGGACCTCCGCGATCCGCCCGGCGACCCCGGTGGCATGGGCCTGCAGCCACGCCTCGACGGCGGGGACGTCGAACGCGTCCTCGTCGCGGACCTCCTGCGCGCCGGCGACGCCGGATTCGCTCACGCGAGCCGCCGGACGAGCGACATCGGCAGGTGCTTGAGGGCGAAGCCGAGCGGCACCCAGGGCCACGCGGGCACCAGCGCCTTCTCCTTGCGCTTCTCGATCGCGTCGACCATCGCCTTTACGCCGGTCCGGGTGTCGACCATGAACCTGACCTTGTTGGCGACCTGGTCGTTCATCTCCGACGCGATGTAGCCGGGGTAGATGATCGAGACGTCGATGCCCTTTGCCTTCACGTTCTCGTTGAGCAGGCCCTCGGCGAGCGCGGCGACACCGGCCTTGGTAGCGGCGTACGTCGTGATCGTCTTGCGCATGCCGCGCATGGCGGAGACCGACGAGATCATCACCAGGTGGCCGCTGCTCTGCGCGCGGAAGATCTCCATCGCGGCCTCGGTCTGGGCCAGCGCCGCGACGAAGTTCGTCATCGCGGTCTGCTTGTTGGCGTCGTACCGCCCGGTGCCCAGCGGAGCGCCCTTGCCCAGGCCGGCGTTGATGATGACCCGGTCGATGGTGCCGAACTCGGCCGCGAACTCCTTGAACACGGCGAAGACCGCGTCGTCGTCGTTGACGTCGAGCTCCTTGATCGCCACCGTCGCGCCGGGCTGGTCGACGGAGAGCTCGGACCGCAGCTTCTCGAGCCGATCGGTACGGCGCGCGCAGAGAGCGAGGTCGTAGCCGAGCGCCGCGAACTGCCGTGCCATCTCCTCACCCAGGCCCGAGCTCGCGCCGGTGATCAGGATCGTTCCCTTGCTCATTGGCTGCCTTCCATCTGTTCGGTCCGTTCCGTCTGTTCGGCCAGGGCCTTGATCCGGGCCGCGAAGCTGCGCTGTTCCTGGTCGTAGAGGGCCCGATCGTTGGTCTTCGCCCAGACGGCCATCCGAGCTGGCTCGTCGGGCACGACCACCATGGCGTGCTCGTCGATGCCCGTCATCACCTCGGCCGCGATCTGGTCGGGTGTGTACGCCGACTTCTCGATCAACCGCGCCGCGACCCGGGCGACCGTGGTGTCACTGCCGTCGATAGAGCTCGCGAGGTTGGTGCGGAAGAAGCCGGGGCAGACCGCCGTGACCAGGATGCCGTAGGGGTCGAGCTCGTAGGACAGGGTCTCGCTGAGCGCGACGACGCCGGCCTTGACGGCCGTGTACGACGACATGCCGGGCGGGTGCACGAGACCGGCCAGCGAAGCTGTGTTGACGATGTGGCCGGAGCCCTGAGCCTTGAACGCGGGCGTGAACGTCCGGCAGCCCCGGACCACTCCCAGCAGGTTGATGTCGATGACCTGCTGCCACTCGGCGATCGTCGCGACGTCGATGCGTCCGCCGCTCGCGATCCCGGCGTTGTTGACGAGGACGTCGAGTCCGCCCCAGTGTTCCTCGACCCAGGCGAGGGCCGCGGCCCAGTCGTCGTCGGACGTGACGTCGAGGCGGAGGTAGTCCACGCCCGCCGGCAGCGCCGACGGCTCGGCCCGGTCCGCGACGAGGACGCGGTCGCCGCGCGCGAGGAACTGGTCGGTCAGCGCCGCACCGAGTCCCGACGCCCCGCCGGTCACGAGCACGCGACGAGTCATCGCGAGGCGCCGTACTTCATCAGCTCGAGCCGCGCGATCAGGCCGAGGTGCACCTCGTCGGGACCGTCGGCGAAACGAAGCGACCGCGCACCGGTCCACGCCGCGGCCAGTGGGAAGTCGTCGGTCAGCCCGCCGCCGCCGTGGATCTGCATCGCGAAGTCGATGATGTCGAGGGCCATCCGCGGCGCGGCCACCTTGATCTGGGAGACCTCGCTGATCGCATTCATCGAGCCACCGACGTCGAGCTTCCACGCGGCGTTGAGGACCAGCAGCCGGGTGGACTCGATGGCGATCCTGGCCTGCGCGATCCGTTCCCGGTTGCCGCCCAGGTTGACGAGCGGCTTGCCGAAGGCGACCCGGTCCGTGCCGCGCTGGCAGGCGAGCTCGAGTGCCTTCTCGGCGAGGCCGATCAGCCGCATGCAGTGGTGGACGCGGCCCGGGCCGAGCCGGCCCTGGGCGATCGCAAACGCCTCGCCCGGACCGGAGACGAAGTTGCCGATCGGCACCCGGACGTCGGTCAAGGAGACCTCGCCGTGCCCGTGCGGCTCGTCGAAGAACCCCATCGTCGACAGCAGCCGCTCGACCTTCACGCCCGGAGTGTCGCGGGGGACGAGCACCATGGAGTGCCGGTGGTGGCGGTCGGTCCCTGAGTCGGGGTCTGCGTCGGTCAGGCCCATCACGATGAAGATCTCGCAGTCGGGGTGGCCGACGCCGGTCGAGAACCACTTGCGGCCGTTGAGCACGATCTCGTCGCCGTCGACGACCGCGCTGAGCTCCATGTTGGTGGCGTCGCTGGATGCGACCGCGGGCTCTGTCATGAGGAACGCGCTGCGGATCCGGCCGTCGAGCAGCGGGTCGAGCCACTCGTCCTGCTGGGCCTGGCTGCCGTACTTGAGCAGCACCTCCATGTTGCCGGTGTCGGGCGCGTTGCAGTTGAAGACGTAGGGCGCGATGAACGACCTGCCGGTGAGCTCGGCGATCGGTGCGTAGTCGACGTTGCTGAGGCCGGCGCCGCCGAGCGTGCCGTACTTCTCGGCGTACGGACCTTCGTGGCCGGCAGGAAGGAAGAGGTTCCACAGCCCGCGCTTCCGCGCCTTGGCCTGGAGCTCCGCCATGACCGGCAGCTCCTGCCACTGCTCGCCCTGGCCCGCGTCCCGCCGGCGCTTGATCTCGTGGTGGTAGTCCGCCTCGACCGGTTCGATCTCGGTCTCGATGAAGTCCTTGACGAGCGCGGTCAGCTCAGCCGCTCGCGGGGAGGGTGCGAAGTCCATGGGTTGACCCTTGCACACTATTGAGCAATGCTCAATAACGTGGAACGCACCCGCACCCGGCTCAGCCAGGACGAGCGCCGTCGTCAGCTGCTCGGGATCGGGCTGCGGATGCTCGTCGAGAAGCCGATCCAGGACCTCTCCCTCGACGCGGTCGCGGCCGAGGCCGGAATCTCCCGCGGTCTGCTCTTCCACTACTTCCCGACCAAGACCGACTACTACGACGCGGTGGTCGGCGCCGCTCTGCGGCGGGTGCTGCGCAACGTCTCACCGGACCCGGACGTCGACCCCGACACGGCGCTGCGTCACTTCGTCGAGCGCTTCTACGCCCAGATCGAGCGCCGCCGCGAGTTCTACCTGGCTCTCGTGTTCGGCAGCGGCGCGATCTCGGTCGGGGGCGAGGGCATCGAGTCGCACCGGATGACGGTCGCGCGCCGGGTCGCCGACGCCATGGGCCTGGACGCGGCCGCGATCCCGGTTGTCCACGGGTGGACGGCGTACCTCGAGGACCGCGCGCTGCTGTGGTCCGGAACCCCCGCGGCCGAGCGGGCAGCGCTCGCCGCCGAGGTGGATCACTGCTGCGGGGCGTTGCAGACGTTGTTGTCCGTCTGACGGCTACTCGACGACCGATGCGCTCGCGGCCTGCGCGACGGCGACGCACCAGCGGCCGGCGCGATCGAGCAGCTCCTCGTCCCCGACGTTCGTCGGCGCGGACATGCTGCAAGCGAGCCAGGCGTCGCCGAACAGGCCGCGGAAGGAAGCCCAGCGGCGGTCGCCGGCCGGACAGATCAGTGCCACGCTCGGGGCGCCGTACGCCGGCGCCCCCTTCTGTCGGGCACACGCCGTTCTCGACGCCTCATCGACGAGGGCGGTCGCGCGGGACCTCGTGACCGGTGGCGCGAACACCCACGCCCGGACCTCGCCGCTGACGGCGCCCGCGCCCTGGACCCGGCAGCCGTACTCGTGCGCGACGTCCTCGAGCCCCGGCGCCATCTCGGCCGCCTGGCCGTTGCGGTAGGCCGACACGGTCCAGCCGACGTCACCCTGGAGCGCCTGGGTGAAGGCCTCGTCGGGGATCTGGTCGCAGAACGGTGCGCGGCTCAACGCGACGACGGACGTGTCGTAGTCGGCCAGTGGCGTCGAGGAGTAGGTGGGGATCGGCTCGGCCGCCTTCCTCGCCGGCGTGTCCTCGCCGAGCACGAGCACGCCCGCCGCGACCGGCAGACCGGTCAGCACGACGGCGAGCGTCAACCATCGAAAGGCCCCCAGCATCCGGCCACGATAGACGGCGACCGACGCACCGAGGCCGTGGGCGTCCTGCCTCGGGTTGCCGCGCTCGCGTACCGTCTGGTCAGTGATTCGCTTCGAGAAGGTCACCAAGAACTACCCCGGCCCCGGCACACCGGCGCTCGACCAGGTGACGGTCGACATCGACAAGGGCGAGTTCGTCTACCTCGTCGGTCAGTCCGGTTCGGGCAAGTCGACTGCGCTCCGGCTGGTGCTGCGCGAGCTGCGACCGACGACCGGGCGGGTCTACGTCGCCGGCAAGGAGATCAACCGGATGGCCGGCTGGAAGGTGCCCCGACTGCGCCGCCAGGTCGGCACCGTGTTCCAGGACTTCCGCCTCCTGCCCAACAAGACCGTCACCGAGAACGTCGCTTTCGCGCTCCAGGTGATCGGCAAGTCGCGGCGCGAGATCAACCGGGTGGTGCCCGAGACGCTCGAGGTCGTCGGGCTCAAGGACAAGGGCGGCCGGATGCCCGACGAGCTGTCCGGCGGTGAGCAGCAGCGGGTCGCGATCGCGCGTGCCTTCGTCAACCGGCCGATGATCATCATCGCCGACGAGCCGACCGGCAACCTCGACCCCTCGACGTCGGTCGGGATCATGGGCCTGCTCGAGGACATCAACCAGCGCGGCACCACCGTCGTGATGGCGACCCACGACCACGGCCTCGTCGACCAGTTCCGCAAGCGGGTGGTCGAGCTCGAGAACGGCAAGGTCGTGCGTGACGAGGCGGCCGGAAGCTACGGCTTCCAGCACTAGCCCGACCAGCCCAGCGCCGTCGTACGCCGACTTCTTCACCCCTGACCGCCAGGAGAGCCCCCCACCATGCAGCTGCGCTACGTCTTCACCGAGCTTCGCTCCGGCCTGCGACGCAACCTGTCGATGCACATCGCCGTCGTCCTCACCCTGTTCGTGTCGCTCACGCTCGCCGGCTGCGGCATGCTGCTGCAGCGCCAGGCCGACAAGACCGCCGAGACGCTCGGCAACGAGCTCCAGATCCTGGTCAACCTCTGCGTCGTCGACGACCCGTCCGACAGCCCCAACTGCGCAGGTGGTCCGGTGACCGGTCCGCAGCGCAGAGCGGTCGAGGAGGCGCTCAGCTCGAGCCCTGAGGTCGAAGAGGTCGAGTTCCAGAGCCAGGGGGAGGGCTACGAGCGAGCCCAGGACATCCCGGAGCTCCAGGACTTCTTCGAAGGTTCGGACCCTGTGATCACCTTGGAGGACTGGCCGCCGCAGTACTGGGTGACGCTCACCGATCCACAGGAAGCCGAGGGCGTGAAGAGCGCCGTCATCGGTCTCGACGGCGTGGCCGGCATCAAGGACCAACGGGAGCAGCTGGAACCGGTGTTCGGCATCATCGATGCTCTGAAGTACGGCTCGTGGATCGGCTCCGGCCTGCTGCTGCTGGCCTCGCTGCTCCTCGTCGCCAACACGATCCGGCTTGCCGCGATGGCGCGGCGCCGGGAGATCGGCATCATGCGGCTGGTCGGTGCCTCGACGCTCTACATCGCGCTGCCTTTCCTCCTCGAGTCGCTGGTGACCGCGATCATCGGCGTGGGACTCACCGCGGGTGCGCTGGCCGCGTTCGTGAAGTTCGCGATCATGGATGGGCTCGAGGGCGCGATCAGGTTCGTGCCGTGGATCGGGTGGGACGACTACGTCGAGGCGCTCGTGGGCACCGTGCCCGTTCCCGGCATCGTGATCCTGGGCCCGGCGCTGACGCTGATCCCGACACTCCTACTGACCCGCAAATACATCAAAGTCTGATCCGGCGCGGATACGGTCGAGACGTTCACTTCCCCGAACGATTGGTTGCACCCGTGCGCTCCTTCCCCGGCGCCCCGTCCTGTCCTGCCCGATCACTCCGCCCGTCCCGTAGCCAGCGCATCGCAGCGCTGGTCGTCGGGGCCGTCGCGATAGGCAGCTTCGCGATTCCCCAGGCTTTCGCGGACGACGAGGACGACCTGCGTGACAAGCGGAACCAGGTTCAGAACCAGATCCACCAGGTGCACGACGACCTGCAGGAAGCCAGCCGTGCGATCTCGAGAACGACCCGCCGGCTCGAGCGGGCCACGCAGCAGCTCGGCAACGCCCGGGACCGGTTGCAGCGAGTACGGCGCGACCTCTGGGACGCCCGTGCCGAACGGCTCCGTCTCGCCCGCGCGCTCGTCCGCGCCCAGGACCGGCTCGACCGCGTCGCGGCCGAGCTGCGCGCCGCTCAAGCCGATGTCAATGACCAGCGCGAGCTGCTCCGCAGCACCGTGCTCGGCATGCAGACCGGGGACAATGCCGAGCTCGCCGTGATGGATGCGATCACGTCCTCCGGCTCGATCGAGGAGCTGCTGGTCGCTGACACCGCCGGCGGCATGATCCTGGGCCGCGAGGACCAGGCGTTGACTGCTTACGAAGCCGCCGAGACCGCGCTCGCGGACTGGAAGGACGAGGTTCGAGACGTCCGCAACTCCGTCGCGGAGCAGAAGGAAGCGGCCCGGCAGAACCTGCTCACCATCAGCGGCCTCTTCGGCGACGCCCGCGACACCCGGGCCCAGGTCGCCCGGCTGGTCGACCGGTCGCGTGATGCGCGGCGCGCGGCCGTGCACGCCCGCAAGCAGGACCGGGCTGCCCTCCAACGGCTCAAGGACCGGGAGGCACGCATCAAGCGGGAGATCCTCCGGCTCGCCGCCCAGGCCGCCCAGCAGAACAACGCCCCGACGTACAACGGGACCACCGACGGCCTCCTGCAGATGCCCGTCAGCGGCCCGGTGACCTCGCCGTTCGGCTGGCGGACCCACCCGATCTACGGGTACTGGGGCCTGCACGACGGCACCGACTTCGGCGCCGGCTGTGGTTCGTCGCTGTACGCGGGAGAGTCCGGCACCGTCATCAACACCTACTACGACGAGGTCTACGGCAACCGGCTGTACCTCTCCGTCGGCACCGTGAACGGCGCCAACCTGACGCTGGTCTACAACCACCTGTCCAGCTACAACGTCTCCGAAGGTGCGCACGTCGGTCGCGGCGACGTCGTCGGGTACGTCGGGTCCACCGGCTGGTCCACCGGCTGCCACCTGCACTTCACGGTGCTGCGCAACGGCACGCCCGTCGACCCGATGAACTACCTGTAAGTCCGTTGACCCCGCCTGGGAGACTGGGGGGATGGCCAAGCAGGGGAAGGGCGCACCCAAGGACCCAGGTGAGCCGCGCAAGCTCGTCGCGTCCAACAAGAAGGCGCGCCACGACTACCACATCGAGGACGTGTTCGAGGCCGGCCTGGTCCTGCAGGGCACCGAGGTGAAGTCGTTGCGGCTCGGTCGCGCCAACCTCACCGACGGGTTCGTCGACATCGACGGCGGGGAGGCCTGGCTCCACGGTGTGCACATCCCCGAGTACGCCCAGGGCACCTGGACCAACCACGCAGCGCGCCGCAAGCGCAAGCTGCTGCTCCACCGCGCCGAGATCGAGAAGATCGAGCGCAAGGTGAGCGCGAAGGGCCACACCGTCATCCCGCTCTCGATGTACTTCGTGAAGGGCAAGGCGAAGATCGAGATCGGGCTGGCGAAGGGCAAGAAGTCGTGGGACAAGCGACAGGCGCTGTCCGAGCGCGAGTTCGACCGCGAGAAGCAGGTGGAGCTGGGCCGCCGGCTGAAGGGCATGAGTGACTGAGTCGGAATCCGATGAGCGTTCTGACGGTTGGATCCGTAAGATGGGCTCACAACTCAAAAGGGGCTGATCGGTTTCGACTTGGGACGTTAGTTCCAGGGGAAGCGGGTCGAGGAGCCAGCGTCATCTCGTTAACGATCGCTGGAAACTAATAACTGCCGACAACAAGCAGTCCTTCGCTCTCGCCGCCTGAGCGGTGATCGAAGCGTCAGACAGGGCATCCGTCTCCGTCCCTGACCCTGGCGTCGACTAGGAGACTCGCTGGCCAGACCTCCGTCGGGAGGGTCGGCCGGGACTCAATCCCGAGTAGGCCTGTCGGCGACGTGTCAGTGCGAGCGCCGGGGCCGATAAACCGTCATCGCTGACTGCACCCGGAGAAGACCTGGTTCGACGCTCGAGGACCGGGGTTCGATTCCCCGCAGCTCCACGTGCGTGACGCGACGGCGTGCGCCTTCCCAGTGGAAGGCCACGCCGTCGGTTCTCGTTTTGTGGTGGTCACCACGGTCGATGATCCGACGTCAGCATGTCCTCTTCAGCGTGTCCTCGCAGTGGCTGACTGCCGGCGTCCGATCGACTCCATAGCTGCGGGTTCAGGCGACGAGGGGTGGTCGGCGGGGTGGGGTGTAGGTGAGTCTGCCGTGGTCGTCGATGGGTGGTGGTGGGGTCCAGGCGGGGCGCCGGGTGGTTGGGTCGATCGCTACTTGCCAGGGTGTTTGGTGGGTGATGGTGTGGTGTTTGCGGCAGAGCAGGATCAGGTTGTCCAGGGATGTTTTGCCGCCGTCGGCCCAGTGGGTGATGTGGTGGGCGTCGCAGGCGAGGGGGAGCCGGGTGCAGCCGGGGAAGGCGCAGTGGTGGTCGCGCAGGACCAGGGCGTTCCAGATGCCGGGGGTGACCAGGCGTTGGGTGCGGCCGACGTCGAGGACTTGGCCCTGTGAGCCGAGGATGGCGGGGATGATGTCGGCGTCACAGGCGAGCCGGCGGACCACGGCGGCGGAGAGGGTGTCGCCGGTGGGGAGCAGGCCTTGGGTGTCGAGCTGGTCGCGGAGGTCTTCGATCGACATGGTCACCGTGATCCGGGCCGAAGCGCTGTGGGCGTGGGGCAGGGTGTCGCTGTTGTGCAGCCGGCGGCAGGCTTCGACCAGGGCGTCCCACATCCGGACTCCGTGGTCGCGGGTGTCGCGGCCGTCGTGGGCGCACGTCGGGTCGGGGCAGTCGTGGCGGAGTCGGCGGCCTTGGTTGTCGAACCGGATCTGGCCGACGGTGGTGGGGTCCCCGCCACACGCACCGGGGGTGGTGGCGACGGGTGCGGCCAGGGGCATCAGGGTGGTTTTGACGAGCTCGGCTTCCTCGAGGCTGGCGTAGCCCTTGATCCGGACTCCGCCGAGGGTGTCGGGGGTCAGGGAGAGGTAGCGGGCGGTGTGGGCGCCGCGTTCTTGGAGGTCCTTGGACTCCTCGGTGGCCAGGAGCAGTCCGTGGGTGTCGAGGTCTTTGGCGACCTGGGTGAAGCAGCGGTCCAGGTCGGTGGCGTCATAGCCGTGGTCCTCGACCAGACCGAGGAGCGTGGTGGCGACCTGGCCGCGGTACTCCGGGTCACGCGGCAGCGCTGTGATCCGGCCGCCGATCACTCCGGCCTGGGCCAGGGAGATCTCACCGGCACTCAACGCGGCCCGGACTGCGGGGAGGTCGGCGGTGTGCTTGCCGACTCGGACCAGGGCGGCGCCGGCGCCTTTGCGGCCGCCGGTGAGGTGGGTGAGGAAGTCCTTGGTGCAGGCCCAGCCGAGGGCTTCGGCGCTACGGGTCTCCTCGAGTCGTTCGGCCACGCACACCAGGGCGCCGTCCACGATGGCCTTCAACCTGCCGAGCGCGACGGAGGCTTCGAGCAGGTCGCCACCGCCAACCGTGGCCCACTCCACACCGGCGAGAGCCGCTGTAGCGGTGTCGAGGCCGGTGGTGGGGGACATGCCATCATTGTATCGAACAACAGTTCGAATTGGAACAGTCTGGGTCGAGGAGTTTGCCCGAGTTGCGGGGGTCTCGATACGTCCTCGCGCAGAGCGCTCGGACTACTCGACCAGCGATGAACCCCGGCGGCCGGCGGCGGCGCGCAACGCCGTACGGCCTTCCTCTGTCCCCAGCCCTTTCGGTCGCCACCACCCGCGGCCGGCACCTGCTGGCATGGGGTCTCGATACGTCCTCGCGCAGAGCGCTCGGACTACTCGACCAGCGGAGAGCCCGGCGGCCGGCGGCGGCGCGCAACGCCGTACGGCCGCCGAGTTGCGGGGTCTCGATACGTCCTCGCGCAGAGCGCTCGGACTACTCGACCAGCGGAGAACCCGGCGGCCGGCGGCGGCGCGCAACGCCGTACGGCCGCCGAGTTGCGGGGTCTCGATACGTCCTCGCGCAGAGCGCTCGGACTACTCGACCACCGATGAGCCCGGCGGCCGGCGGCGGCGCGCAACGCCGTACGGCCGCCGAGTTGCGGGGTCTCGATACGTCCTCGCGCAGAGCGCTCGGACTACTCGACCAGCGGAGAGCCCGGCGGCCGGCGGCGGCGCGCACGCCGTACACGCCTGCCTCCGTCCAAAGCCCTTTCGATCGCCACCACCCACGGCCCGCCAGCGGACGGCAGTGTCGAAGCCATGGAAGGATCGCGGCATGGAGTCGGACCTCGATCTCGTGCCCAAGCTCAGGGGCGGCCTCGCGATGGGTGCGTCGGCGTACGGCGCCAGCGCTGTCGGTGCGGCAGCGCTCGGCGCGCTGGCTATCGGAGCGGTCGCCGTTGGCGCGGTCGCGATCGGGCGGCTAGCGCTGGCCGAGGGTCGGATCAAGAAGCTCGTCATCGACGAGCTCGAGGTGAAGGTGCTCAGGGTCGGCTCGTTCGAGAAGCTCGACGAGGCTTAGCCGGCGGCCCGTTCGATCGCGTCGGCGACGGAGAGCTCGCCGGACACCAGGTTCCACTGGTGGCCGACCGTCGCCGGGTTGTCGATCACGGCGGCAAGGACCGCCGCAACGTCGGCGCGCGGCACCGATGTCCGCGCCACGTCGGGCCCGAGCGCGACCAGCCCGGTCGGCGCCTCGTCCGTGAGCCGCCCGGGCCGGAGGATCGTCCAGTCGAGGTCGGTGGCGCGCAGCGCGGCATCGGCGTCGCGCTTGGCCTCGACGTACGCCCGCCAGACCTCGCCCATGTCCGGCGCGACCGGTTGGTCGACATCGATCGCCGACACCTGCACGAACCGTCGGAGCCCGGCTAGCCGCGAGCCCTCGATCGACTTCAGTGAGCCTTCGAGATCGACGGTCCGCTTGCGTTCCTTGTTGCCGTCCGGCCCGCCACCCGCGGCGAACACCACGGCCTCGCAGCCGTCGAACGCCCGGCCGAACGCCGCGGCGTCGTCCTGCTCGATGTCGAGCAGCCGGACCTCGGCGCCTGCAGCCTCGAGCTCGCCGCGATGGCTCTCGTTGCGCACCAGCGCGACCGGTTGGTGCCCCGCTGACACGAGGAATGGATGGAGCTGGCGGGCGATCTGCCCATGGCCTCCGACGATGGCGACGCGCATGCCACCAACCTACGTCTAGCGACGCGCGACACTAAGGTCGGCGCCATGGCCGGGTGTGTCTTCTGCGAGATCGTCGCGGGCGACACCCCGGCCGACGTCGTGCTCGACCAGCCCGACTTCCTGGCCTTCCTCGACCGCCGTCCCGTGTTCAAGGGTCACGTCCTGCTCGTGCCCCGGGTGCATGTCGTGACCCTGCCAGACCTGCCGGGTCGGCTCCGCGACGGCTTCCTGGCCGCCGCGCAACGGCTCGCGACAGCGATGGTCGACGGGCTGGGCGCTCAGGGCAGCTTCGTCGCGATGAACAACGTGGTCAGCCAGTCCGTGCCCCACCTGCACTGCCACGTCGTACCCCGGACCAAGGGTGACGGCCTCCGCGGCTTCTTCTGGCCGCGCACCAGGTACGGCGACGCCGAGGCCGCCGACTATGCCGCCCGGCTGCGCGCCGCGCTCAGATCAGCTTGAAGAACGTCGTCGTGTACTTCAAGCGTCGTGGCGTTGCCGGCTGCGTTCTTGATGCCCCGCACGGTCACGGTGAACTTGTCGCCGTCCCGGATCGTGCCGAGTGCGGCCTGCGACGGCCTGAACAGGATCGACTGCGCCATCCCGTAGTACTGGTCCGGGTTCACGTTCAGGTAGCTGCCGCCGTTGTCCGTCGTGCCGTTCGGCCGTGGCGTCGTCGGTGTGAATCGCCACCTCTGCCCGTCGCGGGCGCGCACCAGCACCACGATGACCGTCGACGGGTCCGGAGCCAGGTAGGCGTTGCCGAGGTAGACCGACCACGGCACGGCCGAGTTGGATGACCGGCCGCCCCAGAAGTACTCGAGGGGGAACGCGCCGGAGTTCGGCCAGGCCACGTAGTCGGTCGCTTGTTCGGAGTCGCTGAACGCGGCGTTGTCGAGCACGTGGAGTGCGGAGATGTTGCGGCCGGAATAAGTGCCGTAGCCGATGCCGTAGGTGGCCCCCGCCGTGCTGATCTCCCAGCCGCGGTGCCCGGCGAGCCCGATGTTGTTGGCGCCCGGGTCGGCTGCCCAACCCAGAATGGTGTTGCTCAGATTGCTCGGACCGCTGTAGAGGTTGCTCTTGGCGCAGCCCGAAGCCGCGTCGTTGAAGAACCCCGCCGACATGTCCGCCGGCTTGGTGAGCCCGGTGTGCGCGAACTGGTTCGACGCCGCGAGGAGCACGGAGCAGTGCTGGGCAAGGCTGCTGTTCGCCGACGTGAAGGAAACACCGGTCGGGACCCCGGCCAGGAAGCGCACGGCCTTGAGCGCGCGCAGCGCGTCGTTCTGCCGTCCTGCAGAAACCTTGCCGGGGGCGTACGGCGACACGTACGAAGGCGGCGTCCCGAAGGTCGGGGAGTAGCTCGCGCTGAGTCCATGGTGGTCGTAGGTCGGGCTCGCCAGCGCAGACCTGATCTGGGCCTCGGTGCGGCCATGGGCGACGACCACGCCGACGGCCGCCTCGCCGGAGGCGGGTGTCGCCGCGCTCGATGGGACGGTGGCCACGCCCGCCGCGGCGGCGAGGGTCATCGCAACGAATGCCAGGGTGCCTGCGATCCTGCGACGCGTGCTCATGCGGCGATGCTAGGCCTCACGGTGGACCGGTGCGGCCGGTTCGCTGAACCGGGCATTACAGTGACCGGCGGTCAACAACTGCGGAGGAGAGCTGAGCGATGGGTCGTTTCGACGGGCGGGTCGCCGTCATCACCGGATCAGCGCGGGGGATCGGGTTCGGCACCGCCACCCGGTTTGCGGAGGAGGGCGCGTCGGTCGCGATCATCGACCTCGACGAGGCAGCGGCGAGCGAGGCGGCCGCCAAGCTGCCCCTCGCCGAGGGCGCGAAGGCGATCGGCGTCGGCGCCAACGTCTCCGACTCGGCTTCGGTCGACGCTGCCGTCGCGCGGGTCGTCAGTGAGCTGGGCGGCATCCACATCCTCGTCAACAACGCCGGCGTCACGCGCGACAACCTCCTCTTCAAGATGACCGAGGAGGACTGGGACCTGGTCATGGGCGTCCACCTCAAGGGCGCGTTCTTGATGGCCAAGGCTGCTCAGAAGCACTTCGTCGAGCAGAAGTACGGCAAGATCGTGAACATCTCGAGCATCTCCGCGCTCGGCAACCGCGGCCAGGCCAACTACTCCGCCGCCAAGATGGGTGTGCAGGGCTTCACCCGCACCCTCGGCATCGAGTTGGGCCCCTTCGGCATCAACACCAACGCCGTCGCGCCGGGTTTCATCGCGACCGAGATGACCGACGCCACCGCAGCCCGGCTCAAGCTCGACGTCGACGAGTTCCGCCGACTCAACGCCGAGGCCAACCCGGTCCGTCGCGTCGGTTTCCCGGAGGACATCGCGGCCGCCGTGTGCTTCCTGGCCAGCGACGAAGCGTCCTACATCACGGGTCAGACGCTGTATGTCGACGGCGGAATCAGCCTCGGCACCTGATCCAATAGCTCCGAGAGAAAACCACCCCCCAACGACGATCGGAGTACGTCGTGCGTGACGCGCGCCAGCTCATCCGCATCACCGCCCTCCTGACCGCCCTCAGCCTCGGGCTCGCCGCCTGCGGCGGTGACGACGAAGGCGGGGGGAGCGGCGACAGCAGCGACGACCCGACGTCGGGCACGACCAAGAAGGACGAGCCGGCGACCTGGCCGCTGACCGGCCTCCCGGTCGACGGTGGTGGCTCGGCCGAGCAGGACCACCCGGTGCTGGTGCTCAAGCTGGACAACACCGAGGCGAGCGCGCCCCAGCAGGGGCTGTCGCACGCCGACTTGGTCGTCGAGGAGCTGGTCGAGGGCGGCATCACCCGGCTCGCGGCGTTCTACTACTCCGACATCCCGGCCGACGTGGGCCCGGTCCGCTCGATGCGCGCCAGCGACATCGGCATCGTCTCCCCGGTCGACGGCGCGATGGTCACCAGCGGCGGCGCGGCGCAGACCGTCCAGCGGATCACCGACGCCGGCATCCGGATCTTCAACGAGGGCAGTCCTGGCTTCTATCGCGAGAGCACCCGGAGCGCGCCGTACAACCTCTTCACCGACATGGCGAAGGTCGCCAAGGCGTCCGAGGACGGCAAGGACGCGACGCCGGCCGACTACCTGCCGTGGGGTGCCGAAGGTGACCTCCCTGAAGGCAAGCCGGCCAACACCCTGACGGCCGACTTCGGGTCGCACGCCACCAACTGGACGTTCCAGAACGGCAGCTACGTCAACCAGAACACGTATGCCGGGGACGGCGACGAGTTCCCGGCCGACAGCGTGCTCGTGCTGCGGGTCGACGTCGGCGACGCCGGCTACCTCGACCCCGCTGGCAACCCGGTCCCGGAGACGATCTTCGAGGGCGGAGGCAACGCGTTCCTCTTCCACGCCGGCAAGGTCGTCGAGGGCACCTGGACCAAGGCGGAGCTCGGCTCAGCGCTCGAGCTCGAGACCAAGGACGGCAAGCTGAAGGTGCCGGCCGGTCGGGTCTTCATCGAGCTGGTCCCGATCGACGCCAAGGGCGGGTCGGTCACCTACGGCAAGTGAGCCGACCAGCGGCGAGAGGTCAGTCGGCGCCGCGGACGGGCACGGCCGCGAGCGCCGTCGGGAGCTCGAGCCCGCTCTCGACCATCATCTGCACGCCGGAGAGCAGAAAGGCGATCGCGCCCTCCACGAGCTCGGCGGCTTCCTCCGGGTCGGCCGCGGTCGCGACGGACTCGCCGGCCGACGACATGGCGCCGAAGAAGATCCGGGCGTAGGTCTGCAGCATCGGCTCGTCGAGCTGCCACTTGCCGGCCTCGAGGACCGACCGCACGATGTCGAGCACGTTGGCGAAGGTCGAGCGCTCCTCCTGCTCGCGGAAGCGCTCGTAGCCCAGCACCGCCGGGCCTTCCTGGATGACGATGCGGCGGTAGCCCGGCTCCTGCACCACCGCGAGGAACTCCCGCAGCCCGGCCAGCGCCTTGACCCAGGGATCCTTCTGGCCTCTCAGCGCGGTCTGGATCCGCTTGGAGGCGTCGCTCTCGACCCGTTCGAAGACCGCCTCGAAGAGGGCCTGCTTGCCGGAGAAGTGGTGATAGAGCGCGCCCTTCGTGACCCGGGCTCCCGCGACGATCGCGTCGAGCGAGGCCGCGGCGTAGCCGGCCTCGGTGAAGCGCATCTCCGCCACGTCGATCAGCACGCGCTTGGTGGAGGCGGAGTACGCCGCCCTACGGGTGGCCCCCGGCACGGTGGATACCTTCGGCACCTTGGGGACCAACTTCGACACTGAAGCCTTGGCCATCGCGACAGCATATGTCGTACGTCACGTCACGCCTGCGCCTGTGTGACGCTCGTCTGTGGCGAGTGACACGCGTTGCGCGGGAACCCCGTAGGTACGGGCGATTCTCGCCGTTTCGAGGTGTCGGGGATCACGCGTGCAGTTGTTTGGCATGCCTGGATCCGGATGCGTACTGTCGGTACGTACCAACGGTATGCCGCTTCCCCAGGGACTGGCTGCCGTCACATGAGTAAGGAGCTGACCATGACCTGGAAGGCCTTTCACAACCGGGGCGAGACACTTCGCCTCGTGATCGCCACGTCGGCGGATCGTCGGGACGGAATCCTCCCGATGGACGTCGCTGGCGTTGCCGAGCACTTCCGCGACGAGCTGGACCTGTTGGGCGCCCTGCAGATCAAGTGGCACACCCGCCTCGCGGGCCACATCGAGAGCGAGCTCTCCGTGCAGCCGATGGACCTCCTCGCCTCGGTGGCGACCGGATGGTCCCGGACCGCGGAGGAGCTGCCCGGCGTACGCCTGGTCATCGACCACTACCGCTCCCACCCGGTCGACGACGCGATGGCCCAGGCCGTCGCCCGGATGACCTCGAAGGAGCACCACTACCTCGCTGCGATGGCCGGCCGGGCCAGCGTCGCCCGCGAGGAAGGCCAGGCCGTCGGCGCCGAGATCGAGAAGCTCGCCCGGAGCACCCGACCCGGCGCTCCCGCGATCGACATCGTCGACGAGGAGCCGCGCCGCCCGTTCATCGACCGGCTGCGCGCGGCGATCGCCGCCTGAGCCACCCCTGAGCCACCCCTGAACCACCCGGCAGTGCCGGGATCCCAACAGCCCCGGGATCGACACACCTCCCTCCCTCCCGTGTCGACCCGGGGTTGTTGCCTCTTCCGGGCGCGTGAGCGGCCGAGGATCGGGAATGATGGGACGCGTGAACAACTCCGTCGGCGATCTCGAGGCCGGGATGCTGCTGCTCGCCAGCCCAGTGCTGCTCGATCCCAACTTCGCCGACACCGTCGTGCTGCTGCTCGACGTCAACGTCGAGGGTGCGCTCGGGGTGGTGCTCAACCGGCCGAGCGCGCTGCCGGTCTCGGAGGTGCTCGCGGGCTGGGGCGACGTCGTCGAGGAACCGGAGGTGCTGTTCCAGGGCGGCCCGGTCTCCACCGACGGCGCCCTGGCCGTCGCGCTGGCGAGCCCCGGAGGCGAGGACGCCGTCGGCTTCCGGTCGGTGGCCGAACGGCTCGGGCTGCTCGACCTGGACACGCCGACCGAGCTCGTGGTCGGCACCGTGGAGCGGCTGCGGATCTTCGCGGGCTACGCCGGCTGGGGCGCCGGACAGCTCGAGGGAGAGATCGAGGAGGGCAGCTGGTACGTCGTACCAGGTCGGCACGAGGACGTGTTCCGGCTCGACACCCACGACCTGTGGCGCGACGTGATGCGCCGCCAGCCGGGTGACCTCGCGTTCCACGCCACCCGCCCCTCGGATCCCGATCTGAACTGACGTCTGACCTAGACTGCGTGCCGTGACCCAGATCGGCTTCTCGACAGACACGGACGTCCTCGAGGACACCCGTACCGTCCCGACCGACGAGGGTGACCACGAGCGCTTCTCGCACTACGTGGAGAAGGACAAGCTCACCGAGGCGATGGTGATGGGCACGCCGGTGCGAGCCCTCTGCGGGAAGATCTGGGTGCCGAGCCGGGCGCCGGAGAAGTTCCCGGTCTGCCCGGACTGCAAGGAGATCTGGGAGGGCCTGAAGGACGGCCCGTCGGGTTCCGACGAGTGAGCGGCGGCGACCCTCAGTCGCCACTCGCCCCACGCGCTGCACTTCCTCCGGCCTGGCCGGAACGAGCGGCCTGGGGTACGGCGCCCTCGCTCCGCGCGTGGCAGACCGCTGCGCTGGGTGACTACCTCCAACGGTCCCCGCGGGACTTCCTGGCCGTGGCGACGCCGGGCGCCGGAAAGACGACGTTCGCGCTCTCCGTCGCTGCCGAGCTGCTGGGACGCCGTCAGGTCGACCGGCTGATCATCGTCGCGCCGACCGAGCACCTCAAGCTGCAGTGGGCCGAGGCCGCGGCCAAGGCCGGCCTCCCGATCGATCCGACCTACTCCGC
The DNA here is from genome assembly GCA_963795115.1 of uncultured Actinomycetota bacterium. GTDB lineage: Bacteria > Actinomycetota > Actinomycetes > Propionibacteriales > Nocardioidaceae > Nocardioides. The sequence goes on along the minus strand of CAWCGH010000003.1, from coordinate 479,622 downwards.
GGGCAAGGGCAAGATCAGCAGCGACTACGTCGGCGTGGCCGTGACGTACGCCGGAGTCGGTGTCAACCCGCTCGCGCTGCGGATCCGCACCGAGCGGTTCAAGACGCTGGTCATCCTCGACGAGATCCACCACGCGGGCGATGCGTTGAGCTGGGGCGAGGGTGTGCGTGAGGCGTTCGAGCCGGCGGCGAAGCGGCTCGCACTGACCGGCACGCCGTTCCGCTCCGACATCAACCCGATCCCGTTCGTCACCTACGCGCCCGGACCGGATGGCATCCCGCGCTCGGTGGCGGACTACACCTACGGGTACGCGCAGGCGCTGGCCGACCACGTCGTCCGGCCGGTGCTGTTCTTGGCCTACTCGGGCGAGATGCAGTGGCGCACCCGCGCTGGCGACGAGGTCGCGGCCAGCCTCGGCGAGCCGCTGACCAAGGACCTGACGGCGCAGGCGCTGCGGACCGCGCTGGATCCCCAGGGGTCGTGGATGCCCGCCGTGCTCGAGGCCGCGGACAAGCGGCTCACGGAGGTACGGCGCCACGTGCCCGACGCCGGCGGCATGGTGATCGCGGCCGACCAGGACTCGGCCCGCGCCTACGCCAAGCTGGTCAGGTCGATCACCGGCGAGCCGGCCACGATCGTGCTGTCGGACGAGAAGCTGGCGTCCAAACGGATCGCGGAGTTCGCCGGGAGCGACAGTCGCTGGCTGGTCGCCGTACGCATGGTGTCGGAGGGGGTCGACGTACCGCGGCTCGCCGTCGGCGTCTACGCGACGACGACCTCGACGCCGCTGTTCTTCGCGCAGGCCGTCGGCCGCTTCGTCCGGGCCCGCACCCGCGGCGAGATCGCGTCGGTCTTCGTGCCCTCGGTGCCCAAGCTCCTCGGCTACGCCTCCGAGCTCGAGGTCGAGCGCGACCATGTGCTGGGCCGGAAGGTCGGTAGCGACGACGACATCTTCGCGGCCGAGAACGACCTGCTGGCCCACGCGCAGGCAGGGGATGCCAAGGACGCAGCGTCGGCCGACCTGCTGTCCGTGCCGTTCGAGGCGCTGGGGTCGCAGGCACGCTTCGACCACGCGTTGTACGACGGCGCGGCCTTCGGGCACGAGGGTGAGATGCAGGTCGGCTCGGACGAGGAGATGGACTTCCTCGGGATCCCGGGCTTGCTGGAGCCCGACCAGATGAAGGAGCTGCTGCAGCAGCGCCAGGCCAGCCGGTCGAAGCCGCGGAAGGCGGCCGCGGCGCCGGCTCCGGACAGCGTCGAACAGGTCACCACCCACGAGCAGCTCTCGGTGCTGCGCCGGGAGCTCAACGGCCTGGTGTCTGCGTGGAACCACCGGACCGGGCAACCGCACGCGATCACCCACGCCGCGCTGCGCAAGGAGTGCGGGGGACCGGCGGCGGCGATCGCCAATGCCGAGCAGCTGCGGGCACGGATCGACCGGATCAGGGAATGGGCGATCCGCAAGTCGAGCTAGCCAGTGAGGGACCCCACAGGCAAGGCTTGCCTAACTTAGGCTAGGCTCACTCGCTGTGAAGACGGCGGTGACGGACAGCGACGCCCTGGCGGGGCACGAGCTCGTGCTCGGCTACCAACGCACCACCGTCGTCCACGGGGTCTCGGTCCGGCTCGAGGCCGGCGTCGTCACGGCGCTGATCGGTCCCAACGGCAGCGGCAAGTCGACCGTCCTCCGGTCGCTGGCCCGGCTGCAACCGGTCGCCGGCGGCCGGGTCACCATCGGCGACGCCGACGCGGCGCCGCTGAGCGCCAAGGAGTTCGCCCGCCGGGTCACCCTCCTGTCGCAGTCGCGGCCGCACCCCTCCGGCCTGCACGTCCGCGACGTCGTCGCCTTCGGACGGCACCCGCACCGCAGTCGGTTCGCGGGCCTGTCCGACGACGACCGCCGCGCGATCGACCACGCGCTGAGCGTGACGGGCGTGAGGACGATGGCGGACCGTTCGGTCGACCAGCTCTCGGGCGGCGAGCTCCAGCGCGTCTGGCTCGCAACGTGTCTGGCGCAGGACACCGACGTACTCCTGCTCGACGAGCCGACCAACCATCTCGACCTGCGCTACCAGGTCGAGACCCTCGATCTGGTCCGCGACCTCGCGGACCATCACGGGACGGCGCTCGGGGTCGTCCTCCATGACCTGAACCATGCCGCCGCGGTGGCGGACCAGGTCGTGCTGCTCCACCACGGCAAGGTCCACGCCGTCGGCACGCCCGTCGACGTCCTGACCGCGGAGCACCTCTCCGAGGTGTACGGACTGCCGATCCGCGTGCTGGTCGACCCGGAGACGGGCGCCGTGCGGGTCGAGGCCCAGGGCAGCCACCATCAGCGGCGCCGGTGACAAACGGTCAGGGCGCCCGCACCCCAACAAGTGAGGAACCGATGAAGACACGATCGATCGCGGCTGCCCTGGCGACGCCGCTGGCCGCGCTGCTCCTGGTCGCCTGCGGCACCACCGAGGCCACGACCGGCGACGACGAGGCGCCGGAGGCCAACGACTCGGCGGACTGCGCGGACGACACGACCGAGACCACCACCGGCCCCGTGAGCCTCACCGACTCCTACGGTCGCACGGTCGAGCTCGACGAGCCGGCCGAGCGCGTCGCGGTGCTGGAGTGGCAGCAGATCGAGGACGTGCTGACGCTGTGCCTCACCCCGGTCGCCGTAGCCGACGCCGAGGGCTACTCGACGTGGGACACCGCGGAGGCACTGCCCGACGGCGTCACCGACGTGGGCATGCGCGGCGAGCCCAACCTGGAGACGCTGTTCGGCACCAACCCCGACCTGGTGATCGTCGAGGCCTACACGGCCGACGACGAGATCATCAAGCAGCTGGAGGAGTACGGCGTACCGGTGCTCGCCACGAAGGGCGCGGATGCGGCGGACCCGATCCAGAACATGCTCGACACCTTTGAGCTGATCGCCTCGGCGACCGGCCGCGAGGAGCGGGCCGAGGTCGTGGTCGACGACTTCGACGACGCCCTCGAGGACGCCCAGGAGGAGATCGCCGATGCCGACGTCGCGACCGACTCGTTCGTCTACTTCGACGGGTGGATCCAGGGCGGCAACGTCGCGATCCGCCCGTTCGGCCAGGGTTCGCTGATGGGCGAGCTCGGTGAGTCGCTCGGCCTGAGCAACGCCTGGGAGGGAGAGGTCGACCCGGCGTACGGCCTCGGCCAGACCGACATCGAGGGCATGAGCGAGGTAGGGGACGCCACCTTCTTCTCCACCGGCACGACCGACCCGGCCGGTGACGTGAACGCCGAGCTGGCGAAGAACCGGGTCTGGAAGCAGATCCCGGCAGTCGAGGACGGCCGGACCTACGCGTTTCCCGACGGGATCTGGACGTTCGGCGGGCCGCGCTCCGCCGAGCAGGCGATCGACGCGTACGTCGACCTGCTGACCCAGTAGAACGCGGGGACGAGGGATGGTGGTCGAGCAACAGCTGCCGGAGACCGAGTCGTCTCCCGCGGCCGAGCAGCAAGGGCTCGGACGCTTCGGCGTCTTCACGGGGACCAGTGCCCTGGTGCTCCTCGCCACCTCCCTCGTCCTCGTCTCGGGCTGGCACCTGACCCAGGGCACATCCACGGTCGGTGCCGACGACCTGTTCCGTTGGGTGATCGGGCAGGGGAAGTCCGAGTCGGGCGACATCCTGCTCGGCTCCCGCGTGCCGCGGCTGGCGGCCGGCATCGCCGTCGGCTTCGCGCTCGGGGTCGCCGGTGCGCTCTTCCAGTCCTTGGCGCGCAACGCGCTGGCCTCGCCGGACACCCTCGCCGTCACCGGTGGCGCCTACCTGGCCGTCACCGTCGTGGCGGCGTTCGGTCTTGCGGTGCCGCTGTGGGCTTCCGGGCTGACCGCGTTCGGCGGCGGGATCACCGCGGCCGCGCTGGTGCTCGGCCTCGCCGGTGGTGCCGGTACGTCGACGACCCGGCTGGTGCTCGCGGGCTCGGCGGTCGCGCTCGCGCTGCAAGCCGCGACGTCCACCTTGCTCATCCTCTTCGACGAGGAGACGACCAGCCTCTTCGCCTGGGGAAGCGGCTCGCTCAGCCAGCTCGGGCTCGACGCCTTCCAGCAGGCCGCGCCGGTCGTGATCATCGCGACCGGGTGTGCACTGCTGCTGTCGCGCCGGCTCGACCTGCTCGGCCTGGGCGACGACAGCGCCGCGGTGCTCGGTGTGCCGGTGCGCAGCACCCGCGCCATCGGCACCGTCCTCGCGGTGGTGCTGACCGCCGCGAGCGTCACCCTCGCCGGCCCGATCGGGTTCGTCGGCCTGTTCGCACCGGTCGTCGTGCGGCTCGTCGCAGGCGTCGTGCCTGCGCTCAACCGCCACGTCGTGCTGGTGCCGGCGGCGGGCCTGATGGGCGCGTTGGTCGTCGTACTCGCCGATGCGCTGCTGCGCGCGATCCTTGGCGCCGACGACGCGATCTCGATCCCCACCGGAATCACCACCACCCTCGCCGGCGCCGTCGTCATGATCGTTCTCGCCCGGCGTGGCCGCGACTCCGGACCGGCCAAGCAGCCGCCCGCGGCTCGCGTCGGCGTGCGCAGCCGGCTGCGGTTCGTCGTGGTGCTCGCGCTCGTCGCCGTCGCCGGGCTCGTCGTGACCCTGCTCGGACTGTTGGGCGGGGACACCTGGCTCCGCACCGGTGACCTCGCGCTCTGGCTCAATGACGAGGGCTCGCCACTGATCCGGTTCGCGCTCGACGAACGCGCGCCCCGGGTGGCGGCGGCCGTGCTCGGTGGCGCCGCCCTGGCCCTGTCGGGGTCGCTCGTCCAGTCGACCTGCCGCAACCCACTCGCCGAGCCGGGCATCCTCGGCATCACCGGTGGCGCCGGCGTCGGCGCGGTGATCGTCGTGACCGGCAGTGTCACCGTGGCGCCCTCCAACAACGCGGTGCTCGTCGGTGCCGTCATCGGAGCGCTCGTCTCGTTCGCGCTCGTCTACGGACTGGCCTGGCGGCACGGCCTCGACGCGGACCGACTGCTGCTCATCGGCATCGGCACCTGGTACGGCGCGGCGGCGCTGACGACGTTCTTGCTCGTCCGCTCCAACCCCTGGGACACGCCGCGCATCTACACCTGGCTGTCCGGGACGACGTACGGCCGCACGTTCGACCAGGTGGTGCCGGTCGCTGTCGTGTTGGCGGTTGCTCTCCCTCTCGCGTGGGTCCTACGGCGCGAGCTCGACCTGCTCGCTCTCGACGAGGACACGCCGCGGCTGGCCGGGGTCGGCCTCGAGCGGGTGCGGCTCGTGGTGCTCCTCGTCGCCGCCCTGCTGGCCGCGACGAGCGTCGCCGCGGTCGGCGTGGTCGGGTTCGTCGGCCTGGTGGCGCCCCACATGGCGCGCGCGCTCGTCGGTGGCCGGCACGCCCGGTCGATCCCGGTGGCCGTGCTCGTCGGCGCGGTGCTGCTCGGTGCCGCCGACCTGATCGGCCGGGCGGCCATCGCGCCGGCCCAGGTGCCGGCCGGCCTGGTGGTGGCGGTCATCGGGGCGCCGTACTTCGTCTACCTCCTGGCGCGCTCCCGCGCGTGACGCGATCCGCCCTCCTGCGTTGACCCTCCGAACGGCCACGGAGATCTGGGGGTTGGATGACCGGGATGCCGCGCACGCTCGTGAGCGCCACGGCTGCCGTCCTCGCGATCCCGCTGCTCGTGGCCCCGCCTGCGCCGGCGCAAGCGCCGGCGGCCGTCAACATCGCCCCGGCGTCGGCGGTCCAGCAGGCGTCGCCGCTGCTCGAGCGGATCCGCGGGATGGGGATCGTCACTCATGCGACCGAGATGGCCAACCCGCCTCACGGAGCCCGGTTCTTCCGGATCACGGTGGGGGTGCCGGTCGACCACGCACAGCCGGACGGACCCACGTTCGACCTCCGGGTCAACCTCTTGCACCGCGGCTTCGACCGGCCCGCGGTCGTGGAGACGTCCGGCTACCGCCTCTGGGACGAGCCCTACCGGTCCGAGGTCACCCGGATCGTCGGCGGCAACCAGCTCGCCATCGAGCACCGGTTCTTCTCGCCCAGCCTGCCGCTTCATCCTGATTGGACGACCCAGCTGACGATCCGGCAGGTGGCGGCCGACCATCATCGTGTGATCTCGGCGTTCAAGCGGCTCTACGACCGTCGCTGGATCAGCACCGGCGACTCGAAGGGCGGGATGGCGGCGACGTACCACCGCCGCTTCTACCCGAACGACGTCGCCGCGACCATCGCCTATGTCGCGCCGAACGACGTCGTCGACGACGAGGACGCGTACGCCGGGTTTCTCGCTCGCGTCGGCGGCCCGCGCCTCGACGGCTGCCGCGACCGGCTGGTCGCCCTGCAGCGGCGGATGTTGACGGAGCGCGGGTGGTTCCGGGCGCGCCTCGCGCGTTACTCGTCGGACCACGCCCTCACCTGGAGCTACCTCGGCGGCCTCGATCGCGGCCTCGAGGCGTCGGTCGTCGACTTCTCCTTCGCGTTCTGGCAGTACTGGGGCGCGAAGGTCTGCAAGAACGTGCCGGCCGCCCGACGGGCCCGCAACGACGAGGTCTGGCGCTTCGCCGGCCAGGTGAACCCGTGGAGCAACCTGGCCGACCAGCGCCGTTTCTACTCGCTGCCCTACCACTACCAGGCCGCCCTCCAGATCGGCGGACCGAAGCCGTTCGAGGGTCGCCTCCGCGACCTGCTCCGCTATCCCGGAGCGAGTACGCCGGCGAACATCCTCCCCGCCGCGATGAAGCCCGTGCCTCACGATCCGAGCGCGATGGCCGACATCGACAAGTGGGTGCGGTCGTCGGCGCGCCGGATGCTCTTCGTCGACGGCGCGTTCGACCCGTGGTCGGCCGAGCCGTTCCGGTGCGGTGCCGAGGGCCGCCGGCGCGAGTGCCAGCGGTCCGTGGTGCCGCGGGGGACGCACGGGGTACTCATCGAGGACCTGCCGGATCGGGCGCGGGCCCGCGCCTGGCGAACGATTCGGCGCTGGGCGGGGGCCGGTGGCGGGCACGCCCGGACGGCGCCGTCGTCCGACGATGCGCGGTGGATCCCCGAGCTCGATCAGCCCTATCTCGACTACGCCCGGCAGGGGCGACGGTCCTGACCGTCCGGCAGACTGGCGTCGTGCTCACACGTCTCGGGTTGCGCACCCTCCTCCTCGCGTTCCTCCCCGTCGTCTTCGTCGCCGCGCCCGCCGCGCCCTCCGCTCCGGCCGATCGGATCTCGCCGCAGAAAGCTGTCGGTCTGGTGCAGCGGATCGAGCGGCTCGGCATCGTCGACTCGGTCACCGAGGTGCCGCGGCTGGCGCCGAGTGGCGCACGGTTCTTCCGCATCTGGTTCAGCCTTCCGGTCGACCACCAGCGCCCGGACGGCCGGCGATTCCGGTTGCGCGCGACCCTGGTGCACCGGGGCACCCACCGGCCGACGGTGCTCGCCACCTCCGGCTACAACGCCTTCACCTGGGACTACGGCTATCAGTACGAGGTCACCCGGATCGTCCGCGGCAACCAGCTCGACCTCGAGCACCGGTACTTCAAGCCCTCCCGCCCGTCTCGCCCCTCGCGCCCCGACTGGGCGACCCAGCTGACGATCCAGCAGGCCGCCGCCGATCAGCACCTGATCGTTCGGGCGATGAAGCGGATCTACGACCGGCGATGGCTCTCGACCGGGCACTCCAAGGGCGGCATGACCATGACCTACCAGCGGCGGTTCTACCCGGGCGACGTGAACGCCACCGTCGCCTACGTCGCCCCGAACGACGTGGTCGACGCCGAGGACGTCTACGGCGAGTTCCAGGCCGGCGTCGGTGGGCCGGCGTACGCCGACTGCCGGGCCGGCCTGGTCGCCCTGCAGCGTCGGATCCTCGAGGACCGTTCGTGGTTCCGGTCGCGGCTGGCGGACACAGGCAGGTTCACGGTGCTCGGCGGTCCGGACCGGGCGCTCGAGGTCGCGGTGGTCGAGCTCTACTTCGCGTTCTGGCAGTACCAGGACGCCGCCGGCGCCTGCGACGACGTGCCCGGATCGGGCGCGACCCGGCGCCAGGTCTGGAGCTGGGTCGACGGGGTGTTCGGCTGGCACTTCGTGACTGACCGGGGCGTGCGGCCCTACACCCCTTACTACTTCCAGGCCGCGACCCAGCTCGGGGCGCCGGCGCCGTACGAGGCCCCGGTCGCGGACCTGCTCCACCACCCGGGACACGACGTGGCGGCTTCCTTCGTGCCGGACTCGCTCGACCCGCTGACCTTCCACCCGGACGCGATGGCGGACGTCGACCAGTGGGTGCGGACGTCGGCGTCGCGGATGCTGTTCGTGTACGGCGAGTTCGACCCGTGGAGCGCCGAGCCGTTCTCCTGCGGCACCGACGGCGCGGTCCGGCAGTGCTACCAGCGCTGGGACCCGGCCGGCAACCACGGTGCGACGATCGCGCAGCTGCCTGGAGCCGCTCGACGTGCCGCGATCGCGCGGGTGCGGCAGTGGGCGGGTCTGACCACGACCCGGGCGGCGATCCGGGCCGCGGAGCAGCGGAGCAAGAACGCCGGACCGGCGGTCGAGCAGCGGGTCGAGCACCGTAACGGTGTCCCTGCGCGCTGACAGACTGGCCGGCATGCCGACGTACGTTGCCTTCCTGCGCGCGATCAACCTCGGGCCCAACCGGAAGTTCCCGAAGGCCGACATCGTGGCTGCGACCGAGGCCGCGGGCGGCACCGACGTGGAGACCTACATCAACACCGGCAACGTGCTCCTGACCACGCCACTGCGCTCGCGGGCCAAGGTCCAGGCCGCGCTCGAGAAGGCCTACCTGGGGCAGGCCGGCTTCGCCGTACCGACGATCGTGTTCACCGCGGCCGAGCTCGCCGAGATCGGGGCCGACGCCGAGGAGCTCACCAGGCCCGACCTGGAGCGCCACTACCTCTACCTGCTCCAGGAGTCACCCGCAGCAGGGAAGGTGAAGGCCCTGTTGGAGCGGGACGGCGCCGCCGACCAGGTCGTGGTGCGGGGGCGGGCCGCGCACCTCCTCCTGGGGGAGGGCTACGTCGCGGGCAAGGTCGATCCGTGGGGCATCGAGAAGGCTCTCGGTGTGGTCGCCACCAACCGCAACCTCAACGTCGTCACGACACTGGCGCGGAAGTGGTGCTCGTAGCCTCCGCGCGTCTCATCGTCCGCACCGACCGCGAGAGCAGCGTGCCCAGCGAGATCACGCAGTAGGCCAAGCCGGCCACCAGGATCATGTGCTGGATCCCGAACTCCGCTCCCAGTGGGCCGAACGCCAGCTGACCCACCGGGATCGCGACGAACGAGCCGAGCATGTCGTAGGAGTAGACCCGCGACAGCATGTCCGGCGGCACGTGCTCCTGCATCGCGAGCTCCCAGCCGAGCCCGAAGATCTCGATGCCGGCGCCGGCGACGAATGCCGCCAACAGCAGGATCCACAGCTCGGTGGTCGTGCCGAGCGCGATCATCTGGAACGAGAAGACGGCACAGCCCGCCATGCCCCAGAGCAACGGTCGACGCAGCGGCACCCGCAGGAAGATGATCGAGGTCGCCACCAGGCCGGCCGCGCCGGAGGACAGGATCAGCGCCCAGCCGTGGACGCCGATCTCGCTGCTCTTCGCATGGGCCGGCCCGAGGGTGCTGAGGCCACCGCTGTGGAGCGCGTTGAGCGAGCTGAAGGCGAGCACGATCACCCAGAGCCACGTCGTACGGCGGAAGAACGTCCAGCCTGCGCGCAGGTCCTTGATGATGCTGTCACCGTCGTCGCGGGGAGGCGGCGCTGGAAGCTTGATCGGGAGCAGCAACGCTGCGGAGAGCAGGTACGTCGCGCCGTTGATCGCGATCGCCCAACCGGGGCCGACGCCGACGACCAGGATGCCGGCGACGGCCGGGGCGACCACGAGCGAGATGTTGCGGAGCAGGCTGTTGAGGGCGTTCGCCTGCTGAAGGGCACCCTTGGGTGCGAGCTGGGGGAGAAGCCCCGCGAGCGCGGGTTGGTTGGCGGCCGCCGCGACGCCGTTGACCGCGGTGAGTGCGGCGAGCTGCCAGATCTCGGCCGTCCCGCTCAGCACCAGGCCGGCGATCGCAAGTGCGGTCGCGGCGGCAGTGAGGTTGCTGAGCTGGATGATCAGGGTCCGGCCGAACCGGTCGGCGAGCACGCCGCCGATCAGGAGGAAGGCGACGAGCGGGATGCTGTGCGCGGCGAGCACGATGCCGAGCGCACTGGGGGAGTCGCTGACCTCGAGCACGGCGAACGCCAGCGCGACCCCACCCATGATGTCGCCGAGCAGGTCGACCGCCCGCGAGGCGAAGTACCAGCGGAACCGCCGGTCGCGGAGCGGCGCGAGGGCCGGGCCGTTCATCGGGCCTCCATCCGGAAACCCGCCACGGTGAGGTTGACCGGGATCGTGCCCTTCGTGCGCGGCTTCCTCGCTTCTTCGTGGATGAGCATCGAGCCGCGGACCACGAGGTCGAGGGCCTGCTCCCAGGTCTCCGGCGTCACCCACAGCTCTGCGTCGGTGAAGGTCCCCCTGCCCGGCTGACGGTCCGCGAACCTGCGCAGCAGCTCGCTGCACATGGCCTGGACCTGGGTGGCGAGCTCGTCCTCGCTGGCCTTCGGCTCGGGGCGGTCGGGGAGGTAGCGGTAGCGCTTGGCCATCCCGCCGCGGATCCGTTCCTCGCCCTCGACCACCACCAGGTCGGCGTCGTGGAGCTGGCGCAGGTGGTAGGACGCGTTGGCGTGGGTGATGTCGAGCTCGCGCGCGACCTCCGCCGCGCTCATCGCGCTGCTCGTGAGCAAGGACAGCATCCGTAGCCGCAACGGGTGCGCAGTCGCGCGGAGCGAGGAGATTCGTTCGTCGGTCATGACCACTGCCAAAGGTTCGTTGGGGAGTGCGTGCGCACAGTGGATCACGCGGGTCGCCGTACTGTCAAACGTGTATTGGGGAGTTCTCACAGAGTCGGCACCTCTCCTATCTCGTACGACCCCGAGTCGGCGCGTTTGGGGTCCTGCGCGACCCCGAGTCGGCGCGTTTGGGGTCCTGCGCGACCCCGAGTCGGCGCGTTTCGAGATGAGCCGACTCGGCATGCAGCACATCGAACGAGTTTGATTCACGCCTGTATCCACAGGCCACCCGCGGCCATGTGTAGTCAGGTCGGGTCGGTGGGCAGCGGTCCGACCATGAAACGCACGGATCTCTTGGGGCAGCCGTTCCTGCCGGTCAACTTTCCCCTCCCTCTTGATCGGCCCTTCACCTACCGAACCGCCCTGCGTGAGGCCGGGTTGGACAGCCACGATCTGAGTTGGCTCGTTGAGCAGGGGTTCCTCGCTCGGCCGATCAAGGGCGTGTACGTCGCCGCGCAGGTCCCCGACTCGATCCCGCTGCGATGTGCGTGCCTTCGGTTGGTGGTGCCCGCTGATGCAGTCGTCTGCGACAGGCACGCTGGCTGGATCCATGGCGCCGAGATGGTGCTGGCTCCCGGAGAGCACCTGGCGTTCGATCCGGTTCGGATATTCCTGCCAGCGGACCGCGGGCGGTTGCGCAACGGTCTCGCGGACAGCGGGGAGCGGACATTCCGGTCCGATGACATCGTCGAGATCGAGGGTCTCAGGGTGACGACTCCGGTCCGCACCGCCTGGGACCTCGGTCGCAACAGGTGGCCCGAGCGTTCGTTGTCCGCTCTCGATCAGATGCTGCGGCTCGGCGCGTTCTCCGCGGAGGAGTTGCGCGCCGGGGTCACCCGATTCCGGGGCGACCGATGGGTGACGAGGCTGCGGGCGATGGCACCCTTGGCGGATGGTCGCGCGGAATCGCCCCCAGAATCGGTGCTACGACTGCGTTGGATCGAGACGCTGTCGGTCGCTCCGACGCCCCAGCTCGAGGTCTGGGTCAGCGGGGAGTTTCTCGCCCGGCTCGATATCGGGAACGAGGACTGGCGGTTCGGTGCCGAGTACGACGGCGCCGAGTGGCACTCGTCGCCGGAGCAACAGGAGCACGATCGGAAGCGGCGAGGCCTGTGCGAGCAGCGAGCGGACTGGCTGATCAAACCGTTCACCAAACAAAACCTGTTCGGCCCGAAGCAGGACGCAGAGCGGCTCCTCATCGTCGGCGCTGCCGATGCACGCCGGAAGTTCGGGATCCGCCTTCACTGATGTGTGCAGGATGCCGAGTCGGCGCGTCTCCAGATGAGCCGACTCGGCATCCTGCGAGACCCCAGACGGGCCGGGTCGGCGTCGGATGCGGCCTGTGCCACCATGGGCGGTGTGACGACCGCGAGCCCTGTCGAGGTGGATCCGGGAGTCGAGGAGGACCTGACTCCGCGCGAGGTCACGCTCACCGACACGCCGTGGGTCACCGTGGTGTGGAACGACCCGGTGAACCTGATGTCCTACGTCGCCTATGTGTTCCAGAAGTACTTCGGCTACTCGAAGAAGAAGTCGGAGAAGCTGATGCTCCAGGTGCACCAGGACGGCAAGTCGGTCGTGAGCAGCGGATCCCGCGAGGAGATGGAGCGGGACGTCCAGGCCATGCACGAGTACGGCCTGTGGGCCACGCTCTCGAAGAGCGAGTGACGGGGTCGAGGGACATGGCGGGATTCGTCCGGCACCGACGGAGCAAGCACATCATCGCGACCCTGTCGGGCTTCGAGGCCGACCTGCTGCGCTCGCTGGCCGCGCAGCTGGTGGAGCTGCTGCGCAACGAAGCGGCGATACCGAGCGAGACCGCCGATCCGTTCGAGGCGCTGTTCGAGGGCGGCGACTTCGCGGGTCCGACGACCGTGCCGGACGACCCGGTCCTCGCAAGGCTGTTCCCCAACGCCTACCGCGACGACGGCGATTCGGCCGCCGAGTTCCGACGGTTCACCGAGGGGGGCCTCCGCGACGGCAAGGCGCGGGCCGCCGGGACGATCATCGACACCCTCGAGCAGGCCGGCCTCCCGGGCGAGCCCGGCTCCGAGGAGCTGACCATCGATGTCGAGCTCGACCTCCCGACCGCCGAGATCTGGATGCGGGCGCTCACCGATCTGCGCCTCGCGCTCGGCACCCGGCTGGAGGTCGAGGAGGGCGACGAGGACTACTGGTACTCCCTGCCCGACGACGACCCCCGCGGCCAGGCCCACCACATCTACGAATGGCTCGGTTACCTCCAGGAGACGCTCATCCACGCCCTGGGCGGCTGACTCAGCGGGCGGGCTTGACCGCCAGCACCGGGCACGGCGCGTCGAGGATCACCCGCTGCGCCACGCTGCCGAGCAGCAGCTTGCCGACCGGCGTACGGTGCCGTACCCCGACGACGATCACGTCGGCCGAACACTCGTCAGCGGCCGACAGCACCGCCTCCGCGACGTCGGGTACGACGTCGTGGCGGATCTCGACCTCGAGCCCGTCCGCGGCCAGCCGACCCCGCAGGGCTGCGATCTCGTCCTCGTGCGCGTACCGGTCATCGACCAGCTTGTCGCCACGGGTGGCGTTCACGACGACCAGTCGGGCGCCCGACGAGCGGGCGATGGTCTCGCCGTGCTCGACCGCGGCGCGGCCGTAGTCGTCGGCGCTGAAGGCGACCACCACGCAGGCCGGCTGCATCAGGCTGCTCATCGCTCCACCAGCTCCTTCTCGTTCGCGTGCTCGGGCTCGACCGGCGCCGGGCGGCGCAGGCCGGAGACGACCATGACGGCCAGCAGCACCGCCATCACGACGTACACGACGACGGCCACGGGCTCACCCCACAGCGTGCTCACGTCGCCCTGGGAGATTGCCAGCGCCTGCGTCAGCTGCTCCTCGAGCTTCGGGCCGAGGATGACGCCGACGATCAGTGGCAGCACCGGCACCCCGAACCGTCGCATGGCCAGGCCGAGCGCACCGAACACCAGCAACAGGGCGACGTCGAACGCCTGGAAGTTCACGCTGTAGGCACCGAGCGTGGCGAAGAACAGGATGCCCGCGTAGAGGTACGGGCGAGGGATCTGCAACACCTTCGCCCACAGCGGCGCCATCGGCAGGTTGATCACCAGCAGCAGCGTGTTGGCAATGACGAGACTGGCGAGCAGGCCCCAGACCAGGTCGGGCTCGTTCTCCAGCAGCAGGGGCCCGGGCTGGATGCCGAAGCTCTGGATCGCGACCAGGATGATCGCGGCCGTCGCGGTGGTGGGCAGTCCCAGTGTGAGGAGCGGCACCAGGGTGCCGGCCGCCGACGCGTTGTTGGCGGCCTCCGGCCCCGCGACGCCCTCGATCGCGCCCTTGCCGAACTCCTCCGGGTGCTTCGACAGCTTCTTCTCGGTGGCGTAGGACAGGAACGTCGGCAGCTCGGCGCCGCCGGCGGGCAGCGCGCCGAACGGGAAGCCGAACGCCGTCCCACGAAGCCAGGGCTTCCACGACCGCTTCCAGTCCGACTTGCTCATCCACGGCTGTCCGACCGGGATGATCTCGAGCGGCTTGCGGCGCAGGTGCGCGGCCACCCAGAGCGCCTCGCCGATCGCGAAGATCGCGACCGCGACGACCACGATGTCGATGCCGTCGGCGAGCAGCGGCTGTCCGAAGGTGAGCCGCGCCTGTCCGGTCGTCGTGCCGATCAGTCCGATCGCGAGCCCCAGGAACAGCGCGATGAAGCCGCGGAGCTTGGACGAGCCGAGCACGGCGGTCACCGCGAACAGCGCGAGCAACATGATGGAGAAGTACGACGGCGCGCCGAGCTTGACGACGACCTCGGCGACCGTGGGGACGAGCACCCAGAGCAGCACGGTGCCGATGGTGCCGGCGACGAACGAGCCGATCGCTGCGGTCGCGAGGGCCTGCGCAGCGCGGCCGGACTTGGCCATCTTGTTGCCCTCGATGGCGGTGACGACCGATGACGATTCGCCTGGTGTGTTGAGCAGGATCGAGGTGGTCGAACCGCCGTACATCCCGCCGTAGTAGATGCCGGCGAACATGATGATCGCGCTGTCCGGGCCCATGGTGAGGGCGACCGGAAGCAACAGTGCGAGCGTCATCGCCGGGCCGATGCCGGGCAGCACGCCGACGGCCGTGCCGAGCAGCACGCCGATCGTGGCGAAGAGCAGGTTCTCCGGGGTCAGCGCGGTCTGGAAACCGTCGAGCAGCAGGTCCATCAGAGCACTCCGTCCAGGATGCCGGCCGGGATCGGGATCCCGAGGCCGACGTAGAAGCCGTACCAGCTGCCGACCGACAGGGCGGTCCCGACCGCGAGGTCGCGGACGTGCGAGCGGCTGCCCAGTGCCCCTGCGCAGCCGGCGAAGAGCAGCGCCCCGGTGATCGCCCAGCCGAGCCAATCGATGAGCACGATGTTGACGACGAGAACTGCCGCGAGCAGTCCGACCGTGCGCAGATCGGTGCCCTGAGTGAGGTCGATGTCCTCGCCCTCCTCGGCTTCAGGACGGTCACCGCGTGCGGTGGCGACGGCGAGCAGCGCGCCCAGCAGGACCAGGACGGCGCCGACGACGTAGGGGATCGCGTAGGGCTGGACGGGCTGGTCCGCGAACCCGTCCGCGAGCCCGGAGGCGTCGTACAGGACGACTCCGCCGACGAGGACGAGGAACGCCGCCAGGCCGTACTGCGCCTTGTCGACGAGCGGCCGGGCACCCGGCTCGTGTTGGTGGGTGGTGGTGCTCATGTCAGTCCCAGCTCCTTGAGGGTGTCTGCCACGCGTTGGTCCTGCTCGATGAGGAAGTCCTCGAACTCCTCGCCGGTCGCGAAGTTGTCGGTCCAGCCGTTGCTCTCGAGCGCGTCCTGCCACTCGTCGGTCTCGTGCATCTCGGTGAAGAGGTCGACGAGGTAGTCACGCTGCTCGTCGGAGATGTCCGGCGGCGCGAGCACGCCGCGCCAGTTGGTGAAGACCAGGTCGACGCCCTCCTCGGTGAGGGTCGGTGCATCGACGCCGTCCAGCTGCTCGTCGCCCGAGACCGCGAGCACGCGGAGTGTTCCGTCGGCGATCTGACCCTCGAACTCGCCGAGCCCGGACATACCGACGTCGATCTTCTCGCCGAGCAGCGCCGTCGTCAGGGGACCGCCGCCGTCGTACGAGATGTAGTTGACTTCCTTCGGCTCGATGCCGACCTCGGCCGCGAGCTGCATGGGGAACAGGTGGTCCGGCCCGCCGGCGCTCGAACCGCCGCCGACCGAGATCGACCCGGGATCGTCCTGCCAGGCCTCGACCAGGTCACCGACTGTCTTGAACGGGGAGTCGGCCGGCACCAGGATGCCCTCCTGCTCCTCGACCAGCCGGGCGATCGGCGTCATCTCCCGCGGTGTCGCCTCCGACTTGTTGGTGTAGACCGCGCCGACCACGCCGAGCCCCATCACCATCACCAGGTCGTCGGCGCCCTCCTCGTTCACGAGTCGCTGCATCGCGACGGTGCCACTCGCGCCGAGGACGTTGGTGATCTCGAAGCGGCCGGTGAGCTCGTTGTCCTCGAGCGCCTGCGCCGCGGCCCGACCAGTGAGGTCGTAGCCGCCGCCGGGGCTGTTGGGGATCATCATCCGCAGCCGGCGGTTGTTCGGGTCGTCCGAGCCGCGGGTGACTCCGCAGCTGCTGACGACGCCGACGAGAGCCAGCGCGGTGACGAGCACGACCAGGACGCGGCGCACGCGTGCCGGGCGACTCGGGTACATGGAGGACCTCCAGGGGACGTACGACTTTGGGGTCGTGACAGGCGTCACGCTCGATCCGTGCCAGCATGGCTGGCACCTGTGGCGGCCGTCACTCTTGCGAACGCAAAGGAGGTTGTGGACGTTGTGGTCGCGCTGACGAACAGCCTCAAGTGGCGGCGGGGGGAGCTCACGCTCGCCGCCAAGGTGCTCCTGCTCCAGATAGCGGTGATCGCGGTCCTGCTGGTGTCGGTCGGGTTCCTCAGCGTGCGACAGTCCAACGCCGACTTCTCCGACGAGCACGGCCGACAGATGCGTTCGATCGCGGAGTACGTCGCGACCCTTCCGGAGGTGCGCACCTCACTGCAAGAGGTGCGGGACGGAGAGGAGTCGCCCGACTTCCTGCCGGCTCGCTTGGCTCCTGAGGCCAGTCTCGGGGTCATCTACGGAGCCACGGACGTCATGGTCGTGTCACCGGACGGCGTCGTCCTCGGCGCGACCGATCCGAGTCGCGTGGGTGACCCGCCCGTCTTGGGCGACAGCAATGCTCTCGACGGACGTGGCTGGATCGGCGATGTCGATCGCGATGGCGAACGGTCGATCGCAGCGCACGCGCCGATCATCTCGGAGGTGGACGGCACTTTGCTCGGCATCGTGGCGGCCGAGGAACCATATCCGTCCGTCACCGACCAGGTGGCGGACGCGGCGCCGTACCTAGCCCTTTACCTCGGCCTGGGCGCCCTGCTCGGCCTGGCCGGGACTTGGGCGGTGTCCCGGGTGGTCCGCCGCTCCACCCGAGGCCTCGGCACGACCGAGCTCGCCAATCTCGCCGATCACCGCGAGGCGCTCCTGCACGCGATCCGGGAAGGCGTCGTTGGCGTTGGCACCGATGGGCGGGTCACAGCCATGAACGATGCCGCCCGCGCCACCCTCGGTCTCGACGACGTCAAGGATCCCGTCGGCCGCCCGGTCGCGGAGCTGGGCCTGGACCCGCACGTGGTCGCGCTGCTGACGGGCGAGGGCGACGACGTACGGGATGCGCTGGCCCTGGTCGGCACCCGGGTGGTCGTCTTCAACCGCGGGCGCGCGTCCACTGACGGCCGCGGCATCGGCATCGTGACGACGCTGCGCGACCGCACCGAGCTCGTCTCGCTGCAGAGCCAGCTCAGCTCGAACCTGTCGATCACCGACACCCTGCGCGCGCAGACCCACGAGTTCGACAACCGGCTGCACACGATCTCCGGACTGGTCCAGCTCGGGGAGTACGACGAAGTGGCGACCCTGGTCGGCACGCTCACCCGGCACCGGGCCGAGGTCAGTGAACGAGTATCGAAGCGGCTCTTCGACCCCGCAGTGGCTGCGCTGGTCGTCGCCAAGCACGCGGTCGCCGAGGAGCGCGGGGTCGCGCTCGAGCTCGACCCAGGTTCGCGGCTACCGACCCTCCCGCCCGACGCGGTGGCCGACCTGACCACGGTGCTCGGCAACCTGGTCGACAACGCCGTCGACGCGGCCGCCGGTGCGGACGATCCCCTGGTGGAGCTGTGGATTCTGGCCGACCGCGACGTCGTGCACGTCCGGGTGCGCGACAACGGTCCCGGAGTGCCCGAGGACCTGCGGGAGGCGATCTTCGTGCGCGGCTTCTCGACCAAGCCCGAAGTGCTCGGCGGTCGGGGCATCGGACTCCCGCTGGTGCGGGTGATCTGCACTCAGCGGGGCGGCAGGGTCACGGTCGACGCGGCTGATACCGGTGGCGCGGAGTTCCTGGTGACGATGCCGATCGGCGGCACTCTCGGCCAAGATGGTGACTCGTGATCCGGGTGCTGATCGTCGACGACGACTTCATGGTCGCGCGGATCCACACCGCGTTCGTCGAGCGGGCCGACGGGTTTGAGGTGGTCGGCGCGGCGC
Organism: uncultured Actinomycetota bacterium; assembly: GCA_963795115.1. GTDB lineage: Bacteria > Actinomycetota > Actinomycetes > Propionibacteriales > Nocardioidaceae > Nocardioides. The sequence continues at coordinate 461,147 of CAWCGH010000003.1, read as the reverse complement.
ACAACGGGGCCGACGCGCTCGATCTGGTCGCCTCCCTGGCGCCCGACCTGGTGCTGCTCGACGTGCACCTCCCCGACCTGTCCGGTCTCGAGGTTCTCGAGCGGATCCGGAGCGCAGGGCGCAATGTCGCAGTCGTCATGGTGACCGCCGAGCGCGGCGCCGCTTCCGTCCGCTCGGCGCTGCACGGCGGCGCCCTGCAGTACCTCGTGAAACCGTTCGAGTACGACGACCTCGCCGATCGGCTTCGCCGCGTCGCCGCCGCGCTGGCCAGCCTGCCGGCCGACGACGGTGGGGGCCACGTCGACCAGGCCGCGATCGACCAGGCGTTCGGCGCACGGCGGGCCGGCGGCGACGTACACACTGCGCTGCCGAAGGGCCTCAGCCCCGAGACCGCCGATCTCGTGCTCGCTGCCGCGAAGAAGGCAGCCGAGATCTCGGCGTCCGAGGCCGCAGAGGCGGTGGGTCTCTCGCGGGTCACCGCGCGCCGCTACCTGGAGCACTTCGTCGACACAGGCGCCGCCGAGGTGCGGCTGCAGTACGGCGGCACCGGCCGTCCCGAGCGTCGCTACCGTGTGGGCGGGAGGACGACATGACGGTGGATCCTCAGGACCGCCGCTCCAACAAGGAGCGGATGCTGGCCGGCGACCTCTACATCACCGACGCCGAGATCCTGGCCGACCAGGTGCGGTCCCAGGAGCTGATGGCGGCGTACAACACCGCGGCGCCGGGTGACGCGCGCCTGCGTCGGCGGCTGCTGGAGGAGCTGTGCGCATCGGTGGGGGAGGACACCGAGATCAGACCGCCGTTCTACATCGACTACGGCAGCCGGATCACCGTCGGCGCCCGTTGCTTCGCCAACTTCGGTCTGGTGGCGCTCGACGTCGCGCCGATCACGATCGGCGACGACGTGCAGATCGGGCCCAACGTCCAGCTGCTGACGCCGACCCACCCGGTGGATCCCGGTCCGCGACGGGACAAGTGGGAGTCGGCCCAGCCGATCACCATCGGCGATAACGTGTGGCTCGGCGGCGGTGTGATCGTGCTTCCCGGCGTGACCATCGGCGCCGACACGGTGGTTGGCGCGGGGTCGGTCGTGACCAAGGACCTGCCGGCCGGCGTCCTCGCCGTCGGCAACCCGGCCCGCGTCGTACGGATGTTGCACAACTGAAAGTCCGCGTTCACAGGACACGTCTGTTGCGGTCTCGTGTGGTGGCTTAGGCTCGCCTTAATGACAGCGATCGACCAGGCAGACCAGACCGCGCCGCAGCCGCCGGAGCGCGCGACCCTGGGGGGCGACACCCAGTCGAAGCGGGAGCAGTTCGCGCTCGCGATCTTCATCGTCGTCCCGTTCGCAGCGTTCCTCGTCGCCATCCCGGTGGCATGGGGCGGCTGGCTGGGCTGGAGCGACATCCTGATCACGTTCGTGATGTATGCGCTGACGCTCCACGGGGTCACCGTCGGCTACCACCGGCTGTTCACGCACAAGGCCTTCAAGCCGAACCGCGCCGTGAAGATCACGCTCGCGATCCTCGGGTCGATGGCGATCGAGGGACCGGTCGCCCGTTGGGTCGCCGACCACCGCAAGCACCACAAGTTCTCCGACCGCGACGGCGACCCGCACTCGCCGTGGCGCTACGGCAACACCATGGGCGGGCTCATCAAGGGCTTCGTGTGGGCGCACTTCGGCTGGCTGTTCGACGCCGAGCAGACGCCGCAGCAGAAGTACGCCCCCGACCTGCTCAAGGACCGCGACCTCGTCCGGATCTCGCGGCTCTTCTGGATGTGGGTCCTGGTGTCGATCCTGCTCCCGCCGGCGGCAGGTTTCCTCCTCACCTGGTCCTGGCAGGGCGCGGTGACCGCCTTCTTCTGGGGCACCGTGGTCCGGATCGGCCTGCTCCACCACGTCACCTGGTCGATCAACTCGATCTGCCACACGCTCGGCGAGCGCCCGTTCACCTCGCGCGACTTCTCGGGCAACGTCTGGTGGCTGGCGATCCCGTCCGGCGGTGAGTCGTGGCACAACCTGCACCACGCCGACCCGACCAGCGCCCGGCACGGTGTGAAGCGGTGGCAGTTCGACACGTCGGCGCGGATCATCTGGATCCTCGAGAAGTTCGGCTGGGTCCGCGACGTGCGCTGGCCGACGCCCGAGCGGATCGCCGCGAGGACGGTCGCCAAGCCGGTCGCCTGACCCCGTGGGCCGTCGTCCGGCGGTCGGGAGGATGCAGGGTTGCCACGCCGTACGCCCTAATCTGGACGGCGTGCTGACGATCGACCAGGCGACGTACGACGCCATTGTCGCCCACGCCAAACGGGACCATCCCGTCGAGGCGTGCGGCATCGTCGCTGGCCCCGAGGGAAGCGACCAGCCGGAGCGGTTCATCGAGATGGTCAACGCGGCCGGCAGCCCGACCTTCTACGAGTACGACTCGACCGACCTGCTCGCGCTCTACAAGGAGCTGGACCAGCGTGATGAGGAGCCGGTGGTGATCTACCACTCGCACTCCGCGACCGAGGCCTATCCGAGCGTCACCGATATCAACCTCGCGAGCGAGCCGGGGGCCCACTACGTGCTGGTCAGCACCCGCGAGCACGGGAATAACGAGGGTCCGGTGGAGTTCAGGTCATATCGAATCGTCGACGGTGTCGTGACCGAGGAAGAGGTCGCCGTCGTCCCCACTCTCACAAGGAGCGAGTCCTGATGGCCATCGAGGTCCGGATCCCGACGATCCTGCGCAGCTACACCGGCGGGGAGAAGGCCGTCACCGCCGACGGCGCCAGCCTGAGCGCGGTGATCGACTCGCTCGACGCCAACCACCCCGGCATCAAGGAGCGCCTGATCGAGGACGGCGACCTGCGCCGGTTCATCAACATCTACGTCAATGACGAGGACGTGCGCTTCATCGGCGGCCTCGAGGCCGAGGTCAGCGACGGGGACCAGGTCGTCGTACTGCCGGCGGTAGCCGGCGGCTGATGGCCCGCTACGACAACCTTCTCGCCTCGGTCGGCAACACGCCGCTCGTGGGGTTGCCGGCGCTGTCGCCAACACCTGAGGTGCGGCTCTGGGCCAAGCTCGAGGACCACAACCCGACCGGCTCCATCAAGGACCGGCCGGCGCTGCGGATGGTCGAGGACGCCGAGAAGGATGGGACCCTCCGCCCTGGCTCGACGATCCTCGAGCCCACCTCGGGCAACACCGGCATCTCCATCGCGATGGCGGCCAAGCTCAAGGGCTACCGCTGCGTCTTCGTGATGCCCGAGAACACCAGCGAGGAGCGGCGCCAGATCCTGCGGATGTGGGGCGCCGAGATCGTGTCGAGCCCCGCCGCCGGCGGTTCCAACGAGGCAGTGCGCGTCGCCAAGCAGATGTCGGCCGAGCACCCCGACTGGGTGATGCTCTACCAGTACGGCAACGACGCCAACGCGCTCGCGCACGAGGAGGGAACCGGCCCCGAGCTGCTCGCCGACCTGCCCTCGATCACGCACTTCGTCGCCGGCCTCGGCACCACCGGCACGCTGATGGGCGTCTCTCGCTTCTTCCGCAAGGCCAAGCCCGACGTCAGGATCGTCGCCGCCGAGCCGCGGTACGGCGAACTGGTCTACGGCCTGCGGAACCTCGACGAGGGCTTCGTGCCCGAGCTCTACGACGAGACGCTCATCGACTCCCGCTTCTCGGTGGGTCCGCGCGACGCCGTACGTCGAGTCCGCGAGCTGCTCGAGCTCGAAGGCATCTTCGCCGGCATCTCCACCGGCGCGATCCTGCACGCCGCGCTCGGCCAGGCCGCCAAGGCGGTCAAGGCGGGCGAGTCCGCCGACATCGCGTTCGTGGTTGCCGATGGTGGTTGGAAGTACCTCTCCACCGGCGCCTACGAAGGCACCATCGACGATGCCGAGGACCGCCTCGAGGGCCAGCTCTGGGCCTGACCGGCACGTCGGTCGTGGCGTCCCGCCGGCCACGCGGTGGTAGTCAGGGTTGGCCATCGGGGGGTGGCCTCATTTGGGCATGGTGTTTGGGAGCCCAGCCGGGAAGAGTCGCGACACGCTCCCTCGGAAGGATCAGCCATGCCTCATCTGACTCACCCCCCGCTTCTACGCACCGGGACCGCGATCTTCGTGGTCACACTGACGTCGGCCGTCGCTCTGACGGTGCCAAGCACCGCCGCTGCCGACAAGCCTGCCGCCAAGCACACGACGGTCGAGGTCTACGACTCCTTCCAGAAGCCAGGTGGCTACACCCTCGCCGACTACTCGGCCAAGTGGTCCAACCCGTACGGTCCGGGCGAAATGGCTAACGACGACACTCGGTCGTTCGGCGCCAACTCCTTTCACGTCTCGGCCGTCCCGTACACGACCGCGTACGACTTCAGCGTGTTTGATCACCTGAAGTACATCGCGATCAGCAACAAGGCGTGGCCGGTTCCTGCTCGAGGTTCGGTGGAGTTCAGCTCGATCATCCAAGCCGTCACGCCGGGAACGGAGCCCGGCCGCGTCGTCCATGGGACCTACACCCAGAGCGGGCACCCGTACGCGGCGACGACGATCGAAGGCCAGCAAGCCGGCGCGGTGATGAACGTGATCGACTTCTCCACCGGCCAGCTCTTCGACTGGTTCGTCTCCGGAAGCACCGCATTCGCCCTCATCGAGCGGCTTCCGTCGAACGTCACTGGCAACACCACCGACACCAGCTCTCCTGACTATGTCGGTCTGGACCAGGCCTACACACAGATCGTCAAGGAGATCCCCGCCTCGCCGGGGCCACACAAGGCGTCGATCAGCTACAGCCGGGACAACGGTGGCACGGCCGATTACTTCTTCGACGGCGATCACGTAGCTCACGTCGAGCACGTCGGGGTGCCGCTCGACGTGCAAGGGCAGGCCTACACCGGCATCTACCCGTCCCTCGGCGAGGGGGAGGTGCTCGGCAGCCAGATCAACAGCCTCGTCTTCGGGCACGGCCTGTTCAGCCTGATCGACGCCTTCCCGTTCCAGCACCCCGACGCCCCGGAGCTGTCCGTCAGCATTCCTGTCGAGGAGCGAATCTTCGGCCAAGGGGCGGCCGCCAGCTTCGACAAGTTCACGGTCAAGACAGTGACCATGAAGTGAGTGGTGATCTCCGGATCCGGATCCGCGACCCCGCCCGGTCCACTGCCGCCGCTGGGCGCGCTGCCGCTGAGTGGACGCATCGTGGCCGAGCAGGTCGTCGGGTCAGTTGTGCCAGGTCAGGCTCAGGTCCTGGCCCCAGAGGCTGCCGGGCACCGCAGTCAGGCCGAGCAGGTTCGCGGAGACGTTGGCGAGGTCACCATTGCGGATCGGCTGGGTGCCGACGAACGAGTCGGGGCGCCCCGACGCGGGATCGGTGTACGTCGGGTTCATCGTGTAGAGGTCGCCGCGATCGACGCCCGGACCCCAGATCAGGAACGGGACCCGGTAGTTGAAGTAGTCCGTCACGATCGAGTGGTTCTTGGCGCCCGCGCGTCCGCCGTGGTCGGCCGTCAGCACGATGTTGACGTCGTGCAAGCGCGGGTGCTCACGGATTGCCTTGAGCAGGATGCCGAGCTGCGCGTCGACCAGCTTGGCCGCGCGGCGATAAGGACGGGACATCCAGCCGTGGGCGTGACCGGCTTCGTCCATCGCCCCGAGGTGGACGAAGGTCAGGGCCCGGTTGCGCTGCAGCAGATCGCGGCGGGCAGCCAGGGTGACGGCGTTGTCGCCGTCCTGCACGATCGTCGACCGGGTGATCGCGGACGGCCAGGACCTCTTCCAGAGCGAGAACTTCTCCTCGGTCGAGAACAGCGCGGTCGTACGGCCGGCGTCGTGCACCTGGGTGAAGATCGACTCGATGTCCCCGGCCCCGTGGCTCTGGATCGTGCGGCGTCGGAGGTGGGTGTTCCAAGTGACACCGTGGCCACCGTTGGCGATCTCGATCGGACGGCCGGTGATCTGGCTGGTGTGGTTGGGCAGCGTCACCGTCTTCTCGATCTGGGTGCGCGCGTTCTTCGTGCTCGCGCTGTTCCGGAAGAGGCGGAACAGGTTGGGCGCGCCGGCTCGTCCGATCTTGTTGAGCACGTTGACGTTGAAGCCGTCCAGGGAGATCGCGAGAACCTGGTTCCCGGAGATGCCGGCAGGTGCGGCGGCTTCAGGAGCGGCGAGCGCGTCGGACGCAGAGGTCGACGTGGGAGCGAACGTGGCAGTGAGAGCGAGGCCGACCGAGGCGAGACCAAGGCGGCGACCCCAGGAGCGGGAGGAGGTCACTCGGGCACGTTACCTCCGTGACGTGACCTCCATCGCGAATCGGGTGAGAAACGTTGCCTACCGCCTACCCTGTGACACGTGCCACCGCTGACCGCCCGCGACCCTGAACTGCTCGAAGCGCCGATCGGCATCTTTGACTCAGGCTTCGGCGGGCTGACCGTGGCCCGGTCGGTCATCGACCAACTGCCGCACGAGTCGCTGCTGTATGTCGGCGACACGGCCCGCCAGCCCTACGGACCCAAGCCGATCGGCGAGGTCCGCGAGTATGCCCTCGAGTGTCTCGACCACCTCGTCGAACAGGGCGTGAAGGCGCTGGTCATCGCTTGCAACTCGGCGAGCGCGGCCATGCTCCGCGATGCGCGCGAGCGGTACGACGTACCGGTGGTCGAGGTGATCTATCCGGCGACGCGGCGCGCGGTGGCCGCGACCAAGAACGGCCGGATCGGAGTCATCTGCACCCGCTCCACCGCTGAGTCGCTCGCGTACGACGACGCGTTCGCCGCGGCGCCCCACCTCGAGCTGACGACCCGCGCCTGTCCCCGGTTCGTCGACTTCGTCGAGAAGGGGGTGACGGGCGGCGACGAGCTGCTGGCGGTCGCGCACGAGTACCTCGACCCGCTGACCGAGATCGGCGTCGACACGCTGATCCTGGGCTGCACCCACTATCCGCTGCTGACGGGCGTCATCTCCTACGTCATGGGGGACGGCGTCTCCTTGGTCAGCAGTGCGGAGGAGTGCGCCAAGGAGGTCTACCGGATGCTTGCCGACACGGGACTGATGCGCGAGAGCGGCGAGCCGTCGTACTCGTTCGTGACGACGGGTTCGCCGGCGGAGTTCGAGTCCATCGGTCGACGATTCCTCGGCCCGGAGCTCGTAGATGCTGACCAGTTCGCCGGTGGGCTGGCATGATCGGCCAGATGACGACGACGTCGTTCCGGATGACCGTGGTCGGTTGCGCGGGCTCGTACCCGGGCCCCGACTCCCCGGCGAGCTGCTACCTGGTGCAGGCCGACGTAGGTGACCGCACCTGGAGCGTGGTGGTCGACCTCGGCAACGGCGCGCTCGGCGCGCTCCAAAGGTACGTCGATCCGCTCAAGGTCGATGCCGTGCTGCTGAGCCACCTGCACGCCGACCACTGCGTCGACATGACCAGCTACTACGTGCTCCGGAAGTACCACCCGGTCGGCACCCAGCCGAAGATCCCCGTGTGGGGACCGAGCGGCACCGACGAGCGGCTCGCGGGCGCCTACGACCTGCCGACCAGTCCGGGCATGAGCGAGGAATTCGAGTTCCACACCTACGACGCGCCGTTCAACGTCGGCCCGTTCGAGATCGATGCCTACGCCGTCGACCATCCCGTCGAGGCCTACGGCATGCGGATCTCGGCCGAGACCGGGGAGGCGGGTCGCCGTACTCTCGCCTACAGCGGTGACACCGGCCCGACGCCGTCGCTGCTCGAGATCGCAGCCGACGCCGACCTGTTCCTCTGCGAGGCATCGTTCCGCCACGGTGACGACAACCCGCCGGGCCTCCACCTGACGGGCGTGGAGTGCGGCGAAACCGCCGCCAAGTGCAAGGTCAAGCGGCTGGTGATCACGCACGTACCCCCGTGGCACGACGCCCAGGGGATGCTCACCGAGTCGCTCTCGGCCTTCGACGGTCCGACCGAGCTCGCGGCGCAGGGCGCTGTCTACGCGATCTGAGGCTGCTTGTCGGCCGTCGGTGGATCCGGGCTCAGGCCAGGCCGGCGTCGTGGATGCAGATCGCGATCTGCACCCGGTTGGTGACCTCGAGCTTGTCGAAGAGCCGTGAGACGTGCGCCTTCACGGTCGGGACCGAGAGGAACAGCTCCGCCGCGATCTCGGCATTGCTGAGCCCGCGGCCGACGCAGAGCGCGACGTCCCGTTCGCGTTCGGTGAGAAGCTCGAGGCGCGCCTGGGCATTGGCCGCGCGGTCGTCGACGCCGTCGGCGCGGACCCGGTCGATCAGGGTGCGGGTGACCGACGGCGAGAGCATCGGGTCGCCGGCCGCGACCGCGCGGATGGCGCTGACGATCTCCGCCGGCGGCGTGTCCTTGAGCAGGAAGCCCTCCGCGCCGGCGGCGAGCGCGGCGACCACGTGGTCGTCGGCGTCGAACGTCGTCAGCACGATGATGCGCGGCGGTGCCGGGTCGCCGTGCAGCTCGCGGGTGGCGGCGACGCCGTCGAGGCGGGGCATCCGGATGTCCATCAGCACCACGTCGGGCCGGAGCTTCCGCACCAGGTCGACCCCCGCGATCCCGTCGGCCGCCTCGCCGACCACCCGCAGGTCGGGCTGACCGCCCAGCATGAGGGTGAGGGCCGACCGGACCGAGCGGGTCGTCGTCGACCAGCACCACTTCGATCGGTGCCTGTTCGTCGCTCACGCGCTCCACGGTAGCCACGCCCTCAGGACGAACGCGCCGGACTCGATGCCGTGGGTGAGCCGCCCGCCCGCCAGCTCGGCGCGCTCCGCGAGCCCGACCAGCCCGAGTCCGGCGCCCGGGGTCGCGGACGGTCCGAAGCCCAGTCCGTTGCGGATCTCGATGGCGATCCCGTCGTCGGGGTTGCCGGTGATCCCGATCCGGACGGTCGCCGCCGGCGCATGCTTGCGGGCGTTGGTGGTGCCTTCCTGGACGATGCGGAACACGGTCCTGCCGACCCCGCCGGGGACGGCCGCGCCGGTCGGGAAGTCGGTGTCGAGGGTGACCTGGGCTCCGTCGACCCGCAGCTCGGCGACGAGGGCGGCCACGTCGTCGTACGTCGGCTGCGGGCCCGTCAACGGAGCGCCTGTGTCGTCCCGCAGCACGCCGAGGACGCCGCGCAGGTCGGTGAGGGCCTCGTACGCCTTCTCCTGGATGACACCGGCGCTCGTCCGCATCTCGCCGGCCGTGAGGTCCGTGCGGTAGGTCAGCGCGCCCGCGTGCATCGAGATCTGCGAGATCCGGTGGGCGAGCACGTCGTGCATCTCGCGCGCGATCCGCTCGCGCTCGGTGGACCGGGCCTGAGCGGCGCGGAGGTCGCGCTCCGCCTCGGCCGTCTCCGCCCGCTGCCTGAGGGTCCACAGCAGCTCCCTGCGGGAGCCGATGTACATCCCCCAGGCCGACGCGGCCGCCAGGAACATCACACTGACGAGCGCGATCAGCCAGCCGGGGTCGGTGTCGCTGACCGGTTGCACCTGGTAATACACGGCGGTCATCGCGAGGTTGAGGGCGGCGACGCCGATGATCTGCCACCAGCGTCGGCCGGTGGCGAGGGAGACGATCGCCAACAGGATCGCGCCGGCGCCGATCGAGGTCAGGGGTGTCATCAGGGTGGCGACCACCGCGATCTGCAGCGGCCACCGCCGCCGCCGCATCACCAGGCCGAAGCAGACGAGCCCGACGACCAGGTCGATCCAGAACAGCAGGGGCGTCTCCTCGGCCTGCCGGTCCACGACCGGGAACCAGGCGACGCACCCGATGACCAGGCACAGCACCGTCCGCCACGCGTGGCTGTACCAGCGCAGCGGAGGCTGGTAGTCCATAGCGGGCCGATGTTCCACGATTGGCGAGCGTAGGCCCTGTCTGCGTTGGCCGGACAGACGTCGTCGGTCGATGCCGACCCCCTACTTTGGTCACGGCAGTCGCTACGCGGGTCCGGTGTGCGCCTTGCCCGGATCGGGCAGGCTGGTGCCCATGATCACGGTTGATCGCCTCACCAAGGCCTACGGAAGCTTCAAGGCCGTCGACGACGTCAGCTTCGTCTGCCAGCAGGGTCGGGTGACCGGATTCCTCGGCCCCAACGGCGCCGGAAAGACCACCACCATGCGGGTCATGGTCGGTCTCACCGGAGCGACCGGTGGGCGGGTCACCATCGGTGGCTTCGAGTACTCCGCCATCCCCAACCCCTCGCGCCACGTCGGCGTCCTGCTCGACGCCTCCGCGCAGCACGGCGGTCGGACCGGCCGCGAGATCCTCTCGCTCGGGGCACTGGCGATGGGCCTGCCGTCGTCCCGTGTCGACGAGATGCTCGAGCTCGTGGGGCTGACCGACACCGAGGCGAAGCGACGGATGCGCAACTACTCGCTCGGGATGAAGCAGCGGCTCGGACTGGCGCACGCGCTGTTGGGTGATCCCGAGGTGCTGATCCTCGACGAGCCGGCCAACGGCCTCGACCCCGCCGGCATCCGGTGGATGCGCGGGCTGCTGAAGTCGTACGCCGACCGCGGCGGCACCGTGCTGCTCTCGAGCCACCTGCTCAACGAGGTCGAGCTGATCGCCGACGAGATGATTCTCATCGGCCACGGCCGGATCGTCGCCCAGGGCGACAAGAAGTCGCTGCTCGCCGGGGCGCAGGGCGCCGCCACGTCGCTGGTGATGTCGCTCGACAACACCGGCCTCGCGACCGAGGTCGCCCAGCGCGGCCACCTCGTCGAACCGATCGGCGACGGCCTGAAGGTGAGCGCCTCGACCGAGGAGGTGGGGCGCGCCGCGCTCGCGGCGGGGATCGTGCTCACGGACCTGCGCACCGGAGGCGTCGGCCTGGAGGACCTGTTCCTCGAGCTCACGTCGAGCACGGCACGGGACGGCGCGGGCGCCGTACCTCCGCCGCCACCGCCGCCACCGCCGTCCCACGGAGCGCACGTGCCGAACATCGCGTCGATGCCGCCCGTCGACTCGCCCCTCACGCCTCCCGGAGGACACCGATGAGCACCGCCGTCGCCGCACCCGCCCTCGACATCTCGGGGACCCAGCCGATCCCGTTCTGGCGGTTGGTGCTCGTCGAGCTGCGCAAGTCCTACGACACCCGTGCCGGCTTCTGGCTGCTCGCCACCATCGCCATCATCGTCGGGGTCATCGAGACGATCTTGATGATCACCGTGATCGTCAACGACGAGGTCATCTCGTTCGAGGACCTTGCGGGCTTCCCGACGGTCGTGGCACAGCTGTTGTTGCCGGTGCTCGGCATCATCCTGGTGACCAGCGAGTGGGGCCAACGCACCGCGATGGTGTCGTTCGTGGTCGAGCCGAGGCGGATTCGGGTGGTGCTCGCCAAGCTCGTGGTCGGCTTCGTGATGTCCGTCGCCACCGTGGTCGCGATGTTCGCCATCGGCCTCGTCTGCACGACGATCTGCGAGGTGCTCCAGCCCGACCTGACCGAGTGGGGCTTCGAGTGGTGGCTGCCTGTGGCGTTCGTGGTCATCATGACCCTGACGATGACCGTCGGGTTCTCGATGGCGGCGCTGCTGCTCAACACGCCGGCTGCGATCGTGGTCTTCTTCCTCTACTGGTGGGGTCTGACGATCGTGCTGTTCGTCATCGCCGACCTGATCTCCGGGTTCAACGACATCGCACCGTGGATCAACCTCCAGGCAGCGCTCGAGCCCGTCTTCGAATGGTCGCTCGACACCGCCGAGGAATGGGGACAGCTGCTGGTGTCGGCCGGCCTCTGGATCGCGCTGCCGCTCGGGCTCGGGCTCTGGAGGATCGTCAACGCCGAGGTGAAGTAGCACCCACTAGGTTGGTCGCCCATGAGCACCCGCGAAGACGGCCGCGCCGACGACGAGCTACGCCCCATCAAGATCACCCGCAACTGGCTCGACCACCCGGCCGGGTCGGTGTTGATCGAGTTCGGCAGGACCCGCGTCCTCTGCGCGGCGTCGGCCTCCGAGGGAGTGCCGCGGTGGCGCAAGGGCAGCGGCCTCGGCTGGGTCACCGCCGAGTACGCCATGCTCCCCGCTTCTACCAACACCCGTTCCGACCGCGAGTCGGTCAAGGGCCGGATCGGCGGGCGGACCCACGAAATCAGCCGGTTGATCGGCCGCTCACTGCGTGCGGTGATCGACTACAAGGCGCTCGGGGAGAACACGATCCAGCTCGACTGCGACGTGCTCCAGGCCGACGGCGGCACCCGCACGGCGGCGATCACCGGGGCGTACGTCGCCCTCGCCGACGCCTGTGTCCACCTGGGCGTCTCGAACGCGCTCACCGACTCGCTGGCGGCCGTGAGCGTCGGCATCATCGACGGCGTGCCGCGGCTCGACCTCCCGTACGTCGAGGACGTCCGTGCCGAGACCGACATGAATGTCGTCATGACCGGCGCGGGTTCCTTCGTCGAGGTGCAGGGCACCGCCGAAGGGGAGGCCTTCTCCCGTTCCGAGCTCGACGCGCTGCTCGGCCTCGCCGAGAAGGGCTGCGCCGACCTCACCCGGATGCAGCTGGAGGCGTTGGAAAACCGCGGTGGTTGAGGTGCGATCGGAGCGAGCCTCGAAATCGGTGCTGGTCGCGTCCCGCAATGCGAAGAAGCTCGAGGAGATGCACCGGATCCTCCGCGAGCACCTCACCGAGGTGCAGGTGCACGGGCTCGACGAAGTCGCGCAGTACGACGAGCCCGTCGAGGACCAGCCCACCTTCGCGGGCAACGCGCTGCTCAAGGCCAGGGCCGGGGTCGCCAGCACCGGGCTCCCGACACTCGCGGACGACTCGGGGCTCTGCGTGGACGCCCTGAACGGCATGCCTGGTGTGCTGTCCGCCCGCTGGAGCGGGCCCCCGAGGTCTGATGATCGCAACAACGAGCTGCTGCTCGCACAGCTCGCGGACGTGCCCGACGAGCGGCGGACGGCGTACTTCACCTGCGCCGTCGCGCTCGTCCTGCCCGACGGCCTGGTGCGGATCGTCGAGGGCCGGATGGACGGCCGGATCGTCCGCGAGGTGCGGGGGAGCGGCGGCTTCGGCTACGACGTGGTGTTCGAGGCCGACGACCGGCCGGGCGTCACCACCGCTGAGCTGGCATCCGCTGACAAGGACGAGATCTCCCACCGCGGAAAGGCGCTGCGAGAGATCGCGCCGGTCGTGGCCGACCTGTTGCGCTGAGCGGTAGTACCTGGGTGCGCCCGGTGAGATTCGAACTCACACTGGCACGGACCTAAACCGTGTGCCTCTACCGATTGGGCTACGGGCGCGCGGATCGGAGTCTAAGCGTCCCCGTCACTCTGCCCAGACCCACGTGTCCAGCACGGAGTAGTAGGTGTCCTGGAAGCCCGAGTCGCCCTGGGCGAAGCTCGCGGTGATCGAGTACTGCTCGTCGCCGGAGATCACCAGGTAGGCGATCTGGTGGACGTCGAAGTCGTTGTCGTTGGTCCACTTGATCTCGACCCCCACGGCTTCCTTGCCGCCGATCGTCGTCGACTCGAGGTCGACCGGGGTGCCGCCCGTCGAGGTCTGGAGCACCCGCTTCCAGTCTCCCTTGAGGCTGTTGACGTTGGTCTCGCCGTAGGCGGAGGACGTCTCGACCAGGATGTTGCCGCGCGCGGTGCTGATCGAGTTGCCCGGCGCAGCGATGGTGTCGATCGTGCCCGACGTGTCGGGGGTGTCGGCGGTCAGATCCTTCCAGTCGTTGTTGGGGAACTGGTAGGCGTAACCGCTGCCCTGCAAGGTCAGGGCCGGGTCGGTCGTGACCGCCGTCGTGCCGCCGGTCTCCGTGCTCCCGGTCTCGGTGCTCCCGGTCTCGGTGCCACCGGTGTCCTCGGTCGTCGCGCTGGTGTCGTCCTTGGCCGAGGGGTCGTCGCCGCCGCCGGACAGCGCGATGATGGCGATGATCGCGACCACGCCGAGGATCACGATCGCGGCGATCGCCCCGATGATCAGGCCGGACGAGGACGACTTCTTCGGAGGCGGAGTGCCGTAGCCCGGCGTCGCGGTGTAGGCGTACGGCGACGCGGGCGCACTGTACGGCCCGGTGGACTGGGGATACGCAGCCGGTGCCGACGGTTGCGCGACCGACGGTGTGGGCTGGTGCTGGGAAGAGACCGACGGGGAGGCGGCCGGCCAGTTCTGTGTCGGCGACTGCTGCGGCGGTGGGCCGGTCTGGGTCGGCTGGACCGGGGCGTGCCCGGGTGACACTGACGGCCGCGCCGCCGTACCACCGGCCGGGGTGGACGGCGGCTCGGCGGTGTAGGCGTCCGGCCGGAGCCGCGCTGCGAGGCTGACCGGGATCTTCCCGAGCGCGTAGCCGAGCACCGCGCACGCCCACTGCGAGCCGGCGACATCGGCGCTGCCGCGGTCGCGCGAGAGCCGCTGGCCGGCGCTCTCGACCGCGTCCTCGACGCTGGCACCGCTGTCGAGCATGGTGATCATGCCCTGCAGCGCGCCGAGTCGGACGGCGTCGGTCAAGAGGTTGATGGTGCCGGTCGACGCGCTGCCCTCGTCGAGGTAGTCGTCGAGCGCGCCCCGGAACGCATCGGCCTCGGTGAAGAGCGACTCACCGTGGTCGCGCGCCAGCTGGGCCAGGCTCTCGTGCAGCTCCATCGATGTCCCTTCGTCGCGAGCCCGCCGATCAGGCGACGCTCAGCTCCTTGCGCAGCTTGGCGACGTGGCCCGTCGCCTTCACGTTGTACTGCGCTACCTCAATCTTGCCCCCCGGCCCCACGACGAAGGTCGACCGGATCACGCCTTCGACGATCTTTCCGTAGAGCTTTTTCTCGCCGAAGGTGCCGTACGCGTGGTGCACGGCGAGGTCGGGGTCCGAGAGGAGAGTGACGGAGAGCCCGTCGCGCTCGCGGAACTTCGCCAGCTTCGAGGGGCTGTCCTTGGAGATGCCGAGCACCGTGTAGCCCGCGCCCTGCAGTGCGTCGAGGGAGTCGGTGAAGTCGCAGGCCTGCGTCGTGCACCCCGGGGTCATCGCGGCCGGGTAGAAGTAGACGATGACCTTGCGCCCCTCCTCGAGGAGGTCGTAGAGGTTCACGTTCCCCTCGGTGTCGGTGGCAAGGGTGAAGTCGGGGGCGGCGTCGCCGACGGCGAGACGCGGGGCTTCAGGCACGCTGGTTCTCCTGGTTCAGGCCTGGGGTTCACTGTTGCAAACCGTTTGCAATAAGGTAGGCGAGTGCTCCACCATCACATCACCTCGCCCGCCCCGGCGGTGCATCCGGCTGGGAGAAGAGCGGGTGACCGGAGGGCAGTGGCCGGCTTGGTGGCCGCCGTGGTCGGGCTCAACGTCCTCGGCTGGGGTGTCCTGCTGCTCGCCGTGGCACCGCAGCAGCTGAGCCTGGGTGACTCGCGGGTCTTCGGGGTCGGGGTCGGTCTGACCGCGTTCCTCCTCGGTGCGCGCCACGCCTTCGACGCCGACCACATCGCGATCATCGACAACACCACCCGCAAGCTCGTCGGCGAAGGCACCCGCTCGGTGAGCACCGGCTTCTGGTTCGCTCTCGGCCACTCGAGCGTGGTGTTCGGCCTGTCGCTGCTGCTGGCTCTCGGCGTCCGCGCTCTGGTCGACCCGGTCCAGGACGACGGCTCGTCCCTGCAGCACACGCTCGGGCTCGTCGGGTCGCTCGCGGCCGGCACCTTCCTCATCCTGATCGGGTTGATGAACATCAGCGCGCTGGTCGGCATCGCGCACGTCTACCGCCACCTCAAGGCCGGCACGTTCGACGAGGACGAGCTGCACCACCACCTCCACAACCGCGGCTTCTTCGCCCGGCTGTTCAAGGGCGCGATCTCCCGGGTGACCAAGCCGTGGCACCTCTACCCGGTCGGCCTGCTGATGGGCCTCGGCTTCGACACGGCCACGCAGGTGGCGCTCCTGGTGCTGGCGGGGGGCACCGCCGCCTACGCATTGCCCTGGTACGCCGTACTCGTGCTGCCGATCCTCTTCACCGCCGGCATGACGCTCTTCGACACCATCGACGGCCTGTTCATGACGCGCGCCTACAGCTGGGCGGTGCTCGACCCGGCGCGCAAGCTGTTCTACAACTTCAGCGTCACCGCGCTCTCCGTCGCGATCGCGCTGTCGATCGGTGGGATCGTGCTGCTGCAGCTGATCGCCGAGGAGTTCGACCCCGCTTCCCTGCGCTGGGTCGCCGACCTCGACCTCAACTACGTCGGGTTCCTGCTCGTCGCGGTGTTCGTCGTGGCCTGGGTCGCCAGCGTCGGAGCCTTCCAGATTCTCGGCAGGCGGCGGGCCGAAGCCGCCACGGTCGGCATTGATAACCTGCCCCGGTGAGCCAACCGTCTGACATCGAGCGCGAGATCGAAGAGTCGCGCGAGCGACTCGCCGGCACCATCGACCAGCTGCTCTACCGCTCGAGCCCCAAGACGATCATCAGTCGTGAGATCGCCCAGATGAAGGCGCACTACGTCGACGCCGAGACGGGCGAGCCGCGCACCGACAACATCCTCAAGACCGCTGGCGCGGTGGTGGGCGTGATCGCGGTCTTCGCCGTGATCCGCAAGCTCGTCCGATGAAGGCCCGATGAGCAAGGGGTCGGACAAGACCCCGATCAAGATGCTCCACGACCGCATCCTGTGCGAGTCGGACACCGAGGCGGGGGAGCGGCGTTCCTCGGGTGGCATCGTGATCCCGGCGACCGCTGCCATGGGCGCCCGTCGGCTGGCTTGGTCGAAGGTGGTCGCCGTCGGGCCGCACGCCCGTTCCGTCGAGGCCGGCGACAAGGTGCTCTACGACCCGGAGGACAAGGCCGAGATCGAGGTGTCCGGCGAGCTCTATGTCGTGATGCGCGAGCGGGACGTGCACGCGGTCGCCGCCGGCCGGCTCGCCGACGAGGCCGCCGGCTTGTACTTGTAGGTCGCGTGACCTTGACCGGCTGCAACGCGTTACCCTGGCCTCGTCGGGTGTCGTCCTCAGCGACTCTCCCGGGAGCGGTGGGTGCAGTTCCCCTGGACGCCGGAGCAGATCCAGGCGCAGCTGGTCGACACGATCGTGCTCTCCGAGCCGTAAAGCGACCACAGCCGCCGACTCGCCTGTGGATTTTGGGCGATTCTCGGGCGGCAGCGAACCCGGCGCGAGAAACTAGGTCCGACAAGGTCGTCGACCACCGGGGAAGGAAGGCTCGTGGCCAAGACTCCAGGCCGCGACCAGCGGGGTCCGATGGAGCGGTTGGTCCGCATCGCAGCCACGCTGCGCGAGCGCGGCACGGTCGGTGAGACCGGCGAACGGCTCGCTGAGATCGCCGGGTTCGACGGTGAGCGACCGATGGACCAGCTCAAGCGCGACATCCGCTCGCTGACCGACCAGGGCTGGCAGATCGACAACGTCGCCGGACAGGGTGAGCCCGCCCGCTACCGGATGCGCACCGTCGACAACCGGCTCCGGGTCCGGCTCACCCCGCCGCAGCAGCGGGCGCTGCAGCGCGCCGTGCTTCTGGCCGATCGCAACGACCTCATCGGTCGCCTCGGACTGGGCGACTCTGTCGACCCTGGGGGCTCGCCCCCCGAAGCCGGCGTCGTGGCCGGCGTCCCCACCTCCGGCCACGACGCCTTGCTCGCCACCGTGCTCCAGGCAGTGCGGATGGGGAGCCTGCTTCGGTTCACCTACAAGGGCACGCCGCGATTGGTGCACCCGGAGTCGGTGCGGTCGCAGAACGGCACGTGGTACCTCCGCGGTCAGGAGGACGGTGCAGATGACGCTCCCGTGAAGGCGTTCGTGGTCGCACGGATGAGCGACGTGACCGCCGACCCGCCGCGCTCCGCCCGGCCCGTTCGCGCCGTCCGGCACCGCGAGCTGCACCCGATGACCTGGGAGATCGATCCGCCGGTCGACGTGACGCTCCGGACGACGACCGACCACGCGCCCGACGTACGACGCTGGCTCGGGGACCCGGCCGACGAAGGCGTCGACGGCGACCGGGTGACCATGCGCTACGTCGTCACCCACCGCGCCGCGCTGCGCGCCCGCCTCTACGAGCTCGGCCGGCGGGTCGTGCTCGTCGGTCCGGACGACGTACGACGCGAGCTGCTCGCCGAGCTCACCGAGCTCGCCGATCTGAAGGGAGGCGACTGACGTGTCGGGCAAGACCACCCCCAAGTACGCCGCCCGCTTCGCACGTCTGCCGGCCGTGCTCGAGATGCTGCTCGCCCACCCCGACGGCGTGCCGCTGGCCACGCTGGCCGACGAGGTCGACATCCCGGCCGAGGAGCTGCGCGAGGACCTGCTGGCGTTCTACACCGCGGACCCGCTCGAGAACGACCGGATGCTCGGCCTGTGGCGACCGCCCGTCCTGGAGTTCCTCGGGCCTGACGGTGATAGTGACATCGACCCGCTCGAGGCGGAGGTCGTCCGCGCCGTCAGCGATCGGCCGACCGAGGAGCTCGGCGTCGAGTACGTCGACGCGTCCGAGCTCGCGCTCGTCCACACCGCGGCGGTCGCGCTGCACGACGTCGAGCCCGACGAGGACCTGGCGGCCGCGATCGACGTGTTGACCGAAACGATGGTCGGCACTCCCGGTGGTCAGCCCGAGCTGCCGGCCTGGAACCAGCCGCTGCGGCCTCTCCAGGAAGCCCAACGCCACCGACGCGCCGTCAAGATCGTCTACTCCCGCACCTGGCAGCACGGCGTCTCGACCCGGGTCATCCACCCCTACCGCCTCGTCCAGACCCGGCGGGGCTGGGAGGTCGACGCCGGCCCGCCCGACTCGGCCGGCCGGCTGCGCACCTTCCTGCTCTCCGGCATTCGCGACGTCGAGAGCCTCGAGCAGACCTTCGAGCCGCCCATGGGTCTGGCCGCCATGCTCGACGCCCAGCGCGCCACGACCGCCGTACGGATGGTGCTGCCGCACGGCTCGCGCTGGGCAGCGGACATGTACGCCGAGACGGTCACCGTCCTGAGCGCCGACGAGGACGACGCGGAGATCGAGCTCGCCCTCCTGCCTCCCCTGGCCGACCGGGTCGGAATGCTCCTCCTCGCCGCAGGAGCGGGAGCGTTCGTGGCCGATCCGCCCGAGCTCGAGAACGCGGGGGCAGTCCTTGCCGAGGAGCTGCTGATGCACCACGGGACGCAGTCCTAGCCCATCCGTCACCGGCCTATGCTCTGGGCATGACCGCTCCGTCGCACCTCGTCGCCGCCGACCCTGCCGCCACCGTGCAGGCGTTCTTCGCCGCAATGACAGACCGCGCGTTCAAGCAGGCGCTCGCGCTCACCGACCCCGAGATCGTGTGGCGCAACACCTCGCTGCCGACGGTGAAGGGCAAGGTCGTCGGTCGTGTGCTCAAGGGGATGGACCGTGACTGGATGGGCTTCCGGGCCGACTTCCACCACGTCGCGGCCAACGGCAACACCGTGCTGACCGAGCGCACCGACTACCTTCGCCTCGGGCCGCTGGAGATCGACTTCTGGGTGTGCGGCACCTTCGAGCTCACCCCCGAGGGCAAGATCGCCCTCTGGCACGACTACTTCAGCTGGACCAACGTCCTCGGCGGCACCGTGCGCGGGCTTTTCCGGATGGTCCGCTCGCGCTGATCCGCCCGGACATCCCTTAGCGTCCGATCCCGCGTCGCCGGGTGACGCAAGATCACACGGCAGTGGCGAATCGCTGTTTCCACAGGCCGATTCCGTGGCGCGGCAACTCGCGCGGATCCTTGCGATCGTCGTCGGGTGCGGTTCGACCTCTCCAACCCTGACGTGAACGCGGCTACGTCCATCGAGCAGAACGACCGCACGGCCTGCCGCGGGGCAGGCGGCAGGCGCGGAGCAGCGCGACCGGCAAGCCCACCGACCACGACGTCCGGTACGACCGCTTCGGGGTGATCGTCGAGCTCGACGGTCGAGCGTTCCACGACAACGCGCGGGCTCGCGACGTCGACGCGAGACGCGATCTCGCTGAGCTCGCGACGGCAGATCGGTTGACGGCCCGCGTCACCTGCGGGTTGGTCTTCCGCGAGCAGTGCCAGACCGCGCGGTGGGTCGCCCAGATCCTTCGTCGGCAGGGCTGGCGCGGTGAGCCTCGCCGCTGTCCGCGCTGTCCGGGCCACTAGTGTCCATTCCCGCGTCGCCTGGTCACGCGAAATCGCACGTCAGGCACCGATCGGCGTCAGCCGGCCTCGCCCAGCGCCTTCTCGTCGCTGAGCCGGGCCCGATCCGCCGCGCGCAGACCTTCCTCGGCCGCCATCGGGGCGTCGTTGACCTTGGTACGGCGGTCGGCCGCCCAGGTGCCGCGGATGTTGTTGCGGCGGAGCGCCTCGGCGAAGAAGTCGTGGACGTCGAGCTCCTTCTGGCGCAGGGCGAGTGCGGTCTCGCTCGACGGGCCGGGTTCGATGCGAACGATCTCTGCCTGCCGGGCCTCGTCGAGCCGCTCGCCGATCCGCCACGCATAGGCCTCGTAGAACGCCAGCCGGGCGGTGATGGTGGCGACCGGGCGAGCGACGTAGCGGCGGCGCGACGAGTCCCACACGGTCTGCTCATCGCGGTTGCCCGAGCGGAGGTGGCGCTCGCAGTCGGCGACCATCTGCACCAGGAGGGACTCGTAGATCGCCTTGGTCACGGCGATGTCGGAGGGGAAGCCGTGCATCGTCAGCGCGGTCGAGTCGTGGCTGATCGTGCAGCGGATGTCGTTGGCGTGGGCGATGTTGAGCAGCAGCCGGACGTAGCGCGCCAGTCCTCTCTTGCCGCGGTTGCCGATCCGGTAGCTCTCGGCGACCGGCTGCTCGCGGCCCTCCTCCTTGGCGGTGTGCGCGCGGGCGACGGCCAGAGCGACGGAATGACGGGTCGCGAGCGCCTGCGCCTTCGACAGGTAGGCCGCTCGCTCGTGCTCGTTGGTCGCCCGTTCGGCCTGGCGCAGCAGCTTGGCGAGCCGGGCGAGGGTGCCGTCGTCGACCGAGTGCGTCACCTGCTCGAGCCCTTCGGTGGCGTAGGCCAGCTGCATCAGCTGTGCGGTCACGGGAAGACCGGAGTCCTCGAGCAGCCGGAGGAACGCCGCCCGCCACCGTGGCGTGTGGTGCTGCTCGCCGGACAGGTGGTGCGTCAGCTCATGCAGGACCACGGTCGCGCGCAGCGCCCAGCGGCCGCCGACCTCGAACGGAGGCAGGGCGATCGTATGGGTCGCCGGCTCGTAGGTCGCCATCCGAGCGCCTGCCCGTGGCCGCACGATCACCCGCTGCTGCTCGCGGCCGTCGTAGTCCTTGCCGGCAGAGCGGAGTCGGTCGAGCACGGCGTCGACGTAGGTCGCTGCGGCCGCGGGTGTCGTGAACCTCAGGTCGGGCCCGGGTTCGTAGGTCTGCCCGTCGACCGTCACCGTCGGCCGGTCCGGGGTCGCGGAGTCGAGCCACACAGCGAGTCGGTCCTCGGCGGCGTAGACCGCGCGTTGGTCGGGATCTTTGGTCGAACCGGTCATGGCACCGAGTCTGCCCGACCATCCCGACACTTCCGTGGCGGCCGCGCTGGCCTGTGGAAACCGGGTCAGGCGTCGTCCGGTGCCGGCACCGCGGGCGGCTCGTAGAGCAGCCGTTCCCGCTCCGCGGCGAGGACCTGGCGGGCGATCTCGGCATCGGTCGCCTCGGGTGCCGCGTCCGCGGTGACGCTGGTCCCGGCGTACTCCTCGAACAGCTGACGCTTGTGCGCCAGCAGCTCGTGGATCCGTTCGTCGACGACGTCCTCGGACAGCAGGCGGTGCACCTGGACCGACTGCAGCTGGCCCATCCGGTGGGCGCGGGCGACGGCCTGCGCCTCGAGCGCTGGGTTGAGCTGCGGCTCGCAGAGGACGATGACTGACGCGGCCTGGATGTTGAGCCCCACGCCGCCCGTCGTGATCTGCGCGAGCAGCGCCGCGCCACCCTCGGCCGCCGAGAAGTCGTCGACCAGCCGTTGTCGTGCCCCGGCTGCGACAGAGCCGTCCAGCGGGCCGAAGACCGGCCCGGTGAGCACCTCGCGGAGGCCGGCGAGCACGTCGTTGAAGTAGGAGTAGATGATCACCCGGCGGCCGTTGTCCTCGGCCTCCTCGACGATGTCGACCAGCCGGTCGACCTTCGGGGAGTCGAGGCCGTGGAGCATCGCCGCGCGGCGCATCAGCATCAGGTTCCCGTCGACCACCCCGGCCCGGTAGGTCGCGAGGTCCCGCTCGCCGAGCGGCAGCCAGTCCTCGACCTCCACCAGCCCGGGCAGCTCGGTGAGCACGTCCTCCTGGTTGCGGCGGAGGTACGCCGGCGCGATCGCCCGCCGGAACAGCCGCGGTGCCAGCTCCTCCTCGCCGGCCACCAGCCCGGGCTGCAGGTAGGAGATCAGCGTCCGGAACTCGCCCACGTGGTTCTGCATCGGCGTCCCGGTCAGCAAGATCGCCCGCTCGACACCAGCCACGAGCGTCGCCGTACGCCGGGAGCGCTGCGCCTCCGGGTTCTTCACGTACTGCGCCTCGTCGACCACCACGCACGCGATCGACGGCCCCTTCAGCCAGGCGCCGGACTCCATCCAGGTCGTCTCGTACGTCGTCACCGCGACTCCACCCCCGGCCACCCACGCCGCTGCGGCCTCCTGCCACTCGGGTCCGTGGATGCGGTGGGCTGCCAGGGTCGAGCGGGCGGCGATCTCGCGCAGCCAGTTCACGAGCACGCCGGGCGGGCAGACGACGAGGAAGTGCGTCGCGCCGGTCGCCCAGAGGTGGGCGAGCACCGCGAGCGCCTCGATCGTCTTCCCGAGTCCCATCTCGTCACCGAGGATCACCTTGCGCTGCACGAGGGCGAACCGGGCGCCGAAGCTCTGGTAGCCGCGCAGCGCCACCGTCAGCGCTTCGGTCCGCAGCACCTGCTCGCGCACCGACTCGACGAGGCCCGGGGGGAGGTCGCCGTGGCTCGCCTCCTCGTCCTCGGTGAGGAAGCCAAGCTCGCCGAGCATCGCGTAGTAGTCCGCCGGCCTGGACGTGAAGTCCGCCCACGAATCGGCCACCGGGCCGCGAGCGGTCGTCGCCGCGACGAGGTCGGCACGGTGGACGACGGTCGCGATCGCGTCGGCCAGGGCCGAGGCTGGGACCGCGCGGGCCGGGACCACCAGCAACAGGGAGACGCGGTCGTCGACGACGGCGGCGAGCGGGCGCAGCTCGTCGGCGACCGCGAGGTCGCCTGCGGCGCCGTGGGTACGACGTACGCCGTCCCATGCCGCGAGCGCCGCCACCAGCGCAGCGGAGGCGGGCGTCGGCTCACCGTCGAGCCGGACCGGATGCTCCTCCGCGGTGATCCGCGCGAGCGTCTCGGCCGCTGCGACCACGTTGTCGCGGAAGCCGCTGCCGATCCCCGGCAGTTGGCGCAGCTCGCGCTGTCGGTCCAGCACCGACTGGACGGTCGTGATGCCCGCGGTCTCCAGCGGCGCGAGCCGGAGGGTGTCGGTCGTGGCCTCCTTCAGTGTCTCGAGCGGCATCGCCGCCAGCGCGGATCGCACCGCTGGTGCCCGCATCGCGGCGACCGCCGCGACCGCGGCGTCCCGGGTGCCGGCCTCCTCGCCGGTGGCGTCCCGGAGATCGGCCATCGCCCGCGGCAGCTCGCCGAACCGGGTGCCGTCGAGGAGTCCGGGCTGCGCCGCGGCCCCGATCGACGTGGCGAGCCCGAGCCGCGGGTCGAGGAGGCCGTCGACCGTCAGCAGTGAGGGATCGATCACCCCGGTCGGCTTCGACAGCCGGTCGAGGGCAGTGGCGAGCTCGGCCTGCAGACCCCAAGCGAAGAGCTTGCGCAGATAGGCCGCGTGCGGGCCGACCTCCCGGCGGCGACGAGGAGTCGCGAACATCCACCGCACCGGGGAGACCAGCCGGGCAGCGGCCACCGCGCCCGGCGCGCGATCGGCGAGCTGCTGGAGTGCGGAGACCTCCTGGATGCCCGGCTGGGGGAGGTTCGCGCGGGCGACCAGGGCACCGAGCAGCGACTCGGCGTCGTCCCGCGACAGGAGGATCACCCGCCACGCGACGTCGCCGGCGCGGGCAACCGGCACCTCGCGAGAGGAAAGGGTGGCGAGCTGGCGCCGTACCTCCTCGTGGGTGTCGGCCTGCCAGCCCTGCGCACGGCGCGCTTGGTCGCTCCATGCTGCGACCGCGCGGGCGGCGTCGCGGGTCTCGCGTCGTACCTGTTTGTCCATCGTGTTCGGGTGCCCCGGCACGCCGGAACCGTATCCTGCGACACCCGGGTGCGTGGCCGGCCTGGTTCCTTAGGACTAGACAGCAGATCTTCCGGCTCGACCTGCTCGTTTGTCGCTGTCACGGCCCCGCCAAGGCGTTACCTTCGGCGCACATCGGGTTGGGGAGGCAAGGTAGTGGGGACCTGGGGAGAGGCGTATCTCACGCGCCTGCGCGGGTGCGCGGTGCGGATGGAGCGCGAGCTCGTGGAGATCAGCGATCGCGATCGCGCCGTCCGACTGATCGAGTCGGAGGCGCGGACGGTCGAGGAGGGTTTCGGCGAGGGGCTGCTCGCGATGGAGTCGGCCAGCCGGGTCCGGACCCTCGACCCGCTGCAGTCGTCGGCCTGGCTGGTGGCGGGCGACCCGGCGCGCACCCGGTGGGAGTCGCTGCCGCAGCTGGCGGCGTACGTCGAGCTCCTCCAGGCGGGCTACCCGGAGGAAGCCCTGCGGTTCGAGACGCCCGACAGTGAGCTGGCGCTCGATCTGGCCGCGGTCAACGACGACGGGCAGGTTCTGCTCCTCGGCGTCGCCCGCGCGGAGCCGTTGGAGCTCGCCAAGCTCGAAGCCCTCGTGCCGACGTTCGAGACCGGAGACGTCCGCTCGATGCGCGAGATCCCGGGTCGGGAGGCGAAGCTGCTGGCCTACCAGCTGTGGAGCACGCGGGCGCCGTACCTCTGGCTGGTCGCTGCCGGCGCCCGGCGGCTGTTCCGGGTCCGGTACGGCCGGACGATCAAGCTGACCCGGGTGCGGGTGCTGCCGATGCCCGAGGACCTGTGGCCGTTCGGCTTCGAGGGGCCCACGCCGCGGGTCGTTGTCGTCGAGTCGGAGGCCGTCGCCGGCTGAACCGGCTCGGCCGGCTGGGCGGAGAAACGAAGACGCCCGCAAGTGTCTCGGGTCACCTGCGGGCGTTGTGAGAATTATGCATGCTCGGACGGCCGCTTGTCGCCAGGTTCGCGCTGGATCGGCAAAATTTTGCCAAACTAGGCTAACGAGCCTGGTCAACCGCCGTACGCGGCCCCGGCGGACATCATCAGGAAGTGCGGGATCTCCGCTGCCAGCCAGTCCAGCGCGCCACGGTCGCCGGCAGCGTGCCGGTTGACCGCGCGCTGGAAAAGGCCGTCGCCCAACGCATAGTTCGTCTCCGCGGAGACGACAAGGTCGGTGCCCATCAGCTCCGCATGCCGGAGCGAGAGGCGGAAGGCTCCCTGGATACTTATCTCCTCGACCTGGGCAATGGCGTCGGCGAGCTCCGGAGCGACCCGGACCTGGCCCCTCAGGTCGTACCACATCACGTAGCCGTCGGAGTTCTTGCGGATCTCGTCAGTGATCACCTTTGCCACCCGCGTCCGGAAGGCGTCCGCCTTGTGCGTGCCTTCGAGAACCTCGGCGACGATCGTGGCCCGGTCATCGCTGAAGATCGCGAGGCAGTGGGCGACGAGCTCCCACTTGTCGGCGAAGTAGTAGTGCAGCACGGCGGAGGAGTACGGCGAGTCGTTGGCGATGTCGCGCAGGCTCGTGTTGGCGAACCCGCGGCGGGCGATGGTGCTCAGGGCGGACATCGCGAGCTCGGAGCGTCGTTCCTCGAGCTTGGTGGTCGACCGTTGGTGGTCGAGCTCGAGCCTCGTCGTGTTCTTCGGTGGCAACGTCTCCTCGGCTTTCGGCGACACCCTGGTGCGGGCGCGATGCCTCGATCGTAGACGGGAGGGTCGGTAGGATCGACGCCCGTGGGGCGGGAACTGTCGCAGACCAAGCTTGCGCTGATACGGGCCGGCGAGGAGATGTTCGCCGCATACGGCATCGACGGAGCCCGCGCCGGCGACATCCTGCGCGCGGCCGACCAGGCCAACGACTCGGCGATCAACTACCACTTCGGGTCCCGCTGGGGCCTGGTGCTGGCGATCGTGGAGTGGCATGTCGCCGAGATGGAGCAGCGCAGGGAGCCGCCGTCAGGGTCGCTGCGCGACCTCGTGACCGGCATTGTGGTGCCGTCAGCCGCTTCTCTCGCCACCCAGGAGGGCCGCTACTTCCTCCGACTGGCCAACCAGCTCATTGACCGCTCCAGCATGCCGATCCAGGAAGTTCCGCCGTTCCTGGCCGGCACCATCCTCCTCGAGCAGCTCAGCGCGCTGCAGGCGGCGATGACCCACCTTCCCCCATCCGCCCGCGCGGAGAGGCTGCACCACTTCATCGTCTTCCATGCCGCTGCCGTCGCCATCCGCGCCCAGCGCATCGACGCGGGCGAGTCGGAGCTGCTGGACCAGCACGACGAGTACGTCGCGAATCTCGTCGGCGTTCTGACAGCGGTTCTCGAGGCTGGTCACGAATAACAGCCACAGCCACCCGAACCACTAACGGGTTGTGTTAATCGTGTGCGATACTCAAATCGCTTGCACCGAGCGTCCCCCGCTTTGGTAGCGAGTCGCGCGGACCCTTGGAGCGGGCCCGCCACTTCCCTGGCGTCGTCCAGGAACGCGGGAGCCCGGGTGGTGACCACCCGGGCTCTCGTTCTGTACACCCCCTCGGACTCGAACCGAGAACCCGCTGATTAAGAGTCAGCTGCTCTGCCAATTGAGCTAGGGGTGCTAGCGGTGAAGCGAGGGCAAACGTTACCAGCGGCCGCCGTTCGCGGAAAATTGAAACCACCGTTGTGTCCGGCGCCGACGATCGCGACGTCATCGGTGCTCCGAGAGGTCAGGCGGGGACAGTGACGCTTGCTATCGGGAATGCCCGGTGACGGGATATAGTTGACTTGGCAACTACCCGTGCCTATCACCTGGAGGTGGGCGAGATGCCCGCGATCACCGTCGACGACCTCACTGTTCTCGAGCGTGTGAAGGAGCCGGGTCTTGGTGACCAACCCCGTCCGGTCTGGGAGGTCACCACAGCGCCGGAGGGCTACGAGGGAGAGGGCTTCCCTGTGCGGCGCGCGTTCGCCGGCATCGACCTCCGCCAGCTCGACCCGTTCGTGATGATGGACCAGATGGGCGAGGTCGACTACGCCCCGGGCGAGCCGAAGGGTACGTCCTGGCACCCGCACCGCGGGTTCGAGACCGTCACCTACATCATCGACGGCGTCTTCGACCACCAGGACTCCCACGGCGGTGGCGGTTCCATCACCAATGGCGACACCCAGTGGATGACCGCCGGCAGCGGGCTCCTCCACATCGAGGCACCGCCGGAGTGGCTGGTCGAGAAGGGCGGCCTCTTCCACGGCATCCAGCTCTGGGTCAACCTGCCTCGCGACGCCAAGATGCACGACCCGCGCTACCAGGACATCCGGTCCGGCCAGGTCGCCCTGCTGACCACGCCCGACGCCGGTGCCTTGGTGCGGGTGATCGCCGGCTCGGTGGACGGTCACGACGGTCCCGGCTCGACCTTCACGCCGATGGCGCTGGTGCACGCGACGATCGAGCCCGGCGCCCGGCTCGACCTGCCCTGGGACGTCGACTACAACGCGCTCGTCTACGTCCTCAACGGGCGCGGCACCGTGGGCGTGGAGGGCCGCCCGATCCACAGGGGTCAGTCCGCGGTCCTCGGCGCGGGTGACTACCTCACCGTGACCGCCGACAGCGCCCAGGAGGGACGCTCTCCCAAGCTCGACGTGATCGTCGTCGGGGGTCGCCCGATCAAGGAGCCGATCGCTTGGGCGGGCCCGTTCGTGATGAACACCAAGTCCGAGGTGATGGAGGCCTATACGGACTTCCAGAAGGGCCGGTTCGGGCACATCCCTGCTTGACCCTTAGGGTCCGAAGGCATGGCCCGCCTCTACCGCGACGCATACGGCATCCCGCATCTGAGGGGGGACTCGATCCTCGACCTTGCGCACGCCCAGGGGCGGGTGACGGTCGCGGACCGCACCTGGCAGCTCGAGTGGCTGCGCCGTCGCGCGAACGGTACGACTGCGGAGATCGCCGGCGAGGCCGGAGTGTCGTGGGACCGGTTCTCGCGCCGGATGCGGGCGGTCGAGACCGCCCAGCGCGCGTTCGTGGCGTGCTCGGAGGAGACGCAGCGGTTCGTGTCGTCGTACGTCGACGGGGTCAACGAGGCGCTCGCGGAGCTGGATCCGCGGACCGTGCCGGAGCTGCGCGACTTGAGCATCGTCCCGGGGGAGTGGGAGCCATGGATGCCGTTGGCGACCTTCCTCGCCCAGCACCTGCTCTTCGCCAACCTGGGTGGACTGCTCTGGAAGCGGATGGCCACCGACGTGCTCGGCGACGACGTGCGCTTCCTCTCGCACCAGGACCCGACAGCCTCGGGCAGCAATGCGTGGGCGGCCGGCGGCGAGCGGACCGCGAGCGGGCTGCCGCTGATCGGCGGCGACCCGCACCGGATCATCGAGCAGCCCGGTGTCTACCAACAGGTGCGGCTCGCGTGCGAGGACCCGGCGGACTCCTTCGACGTCGTCGGCTACACGTTCGTCGGGGTGCCCGGCGTGCAGCACTTCGCGCACGCCGGCGACGTGGCGTGGGCGATCACCAACGCCTGCGCCGACTACCAGGACATCACCGAGGACGACGGGTCGGACGTCGTCGAGCAGCACGCGGAGACGATCGAGGTGCTCGGTGGCGACCCGGTCGAGATCGACGTCGTCGAGACGGCGCGCGGCCTGGTCTTCGAGGACGGCCTGGCGGTCCGCACGAGCTCCTGGGAGCTCGGCGAGCTCGGCTTCGACGCCATCCTCGATCTGCTCCGGGCGCGGACCGTCGACGACGTCGACCGCGCGCTCGACAGCTGGGTGGAGCCGGTCAACAACGCCCTCATCGCCGACCGCGCGGGCGCCGTGCGCTACCGGATCGCGGGCCGGGTGCCTGTGCGCGACGGCTCCGGAGCCTGGGTGGACTGGCTCAAGGATCCGAACCGTGCCGACATCCCCGCCGATGGCCACGTGGTCACGGCCAATGAGCGGCGCGGGCCCGAGTCCGAGGCGATCGGCACCGTCTTCGCGGCGCCGTACCGCGCCGACCGGCTGCAGACGCTCCTGGACGGCCGCACGGAGCTGACCCGCGACGACTACGTGGCATTCCACAACGACGCGCTCTTGCAGACGGTGCCGATGGTGACCGCGCTGGTGCCGGGCGCTTTCGACGACTTCGACGGGGTGATGGACGCCGGCTCGGCCGAGGCCGCCCGCTACGCGGCCTTCCGCAGTGCGCTCGTCCGTCGCCTCGCCGCAGAGCCGGTGTTCGCCGAGCTCTCCGACCCGCCCGCCGGCCACCAGCACGAGGAGGTCTTCGCGCCGTGGCTCAACGCGACGTACCGGATCGCGCTGTCGCTCCCGCGCCTCGCCAACGAGACGACGGCCGGCCACCGGCCGTTCGGCATCGACCTCGTGGCCCACGCGGAAGCAGCCTTGGCCGAGGTCGAGGCCACCGGCGCCCCGGCCACGTGGGGCGCGACGCACCTGACCGACCCGGTCCACTGGTTCGGCATCCTGATCGACCGCGACTACGACGCGCTCCCGCGACTGCCGTTGTCCGGCGACGCCGACTGCGTCCGGTGCTGCGTGTCCTTCCCGGCCATCACCGACGAGTGCAGCCGCGGGTCGGTCGCCCGCTACGTCTGGGACCTCGCCGACCGCACCGCCGGCGGCTGGGTCGTGCCCACGGGTGCCCACGGGTTGCCCGGCGACGCCCACCACCACGACCAGCTCCCGCTCTGGGCGGCTGGTGAGCTGGCGCCGATCGAGACCGACTGGGACGCGCTCACGGAGATCAGCGGGTAGCGGCCTTCTCGAAGAAGTGGGTGGCGTGCGGGTCGCTGCCGGGATAGCGGTCGATCCGGCGATACCCGGCCCGGTCGTACATCGCGATCGCCTCCGCGAGCACCCCGTTGGTGTCGAGCACCAGCCGTGAGCAGCCCTGGTCGTGTGCGAGTGACTCGAGGTGGCGCAGCATCCGCGAGCCGAGACCGGCGCCGCGCCAGTCGGGGTGCACCCACATCCGCTTGATCTCGACCGCGTGCTCGTCGACGGCCGGCGCGGGACGGATGCCGCCGTAGGCGACCGGCTCGCCGTCGCTGGTCGCGAGGACGTACGTCGACCCCGGCCCCGCAGCCGTCGCGACCTGATCGTCGACGCGGTAGCCGGTCGGGAACCGCTCGTCGATCTCCGCGAGGTAGCGCCCCAGGGCCTGCCGGGCGACGGGGTCGTCGGGCGGGACCTCGCGCAGCCGCACCGTCGCCGCCCGGACGAGAAGGTCGGCCGTCGCGAGCGCCTCGCCCAGTCGCTCGCGCTGGCGGTCGGTGAGTGGGGCGACGATCCGTGCGGCCAGCTCCTCGGAGCGGTCATCGAGCTCCTGGCGGGCGGTTCGCCCCGCGTCCGTGAGGAGTACGACGCGCCGGCGCTGGTCGCTCGGGTCGGGCTTGGTCGACACCAGTCCCTCCGCCTCCAGCCGGCGGAGCATGCGGGAGAGGTGGCCGCTGTCGAGGTCGAGCCGCTCTCGGACGTCGCGGGCGGTGATGCCGTCGGTGGAGCCGATCTCGAACAGCAGCCGACTGACCGCGACTGGTCGCCCGGTGCCGAGGAACGACTCCTCGAGCACGCCGATCCGTTGGGTGTAGGTCCGGTTGAACCGGCGCAGGACTGCCGTCGTACTCACAATGTCTGACTCTAGTCAGAGATCTGGCCGCTGTGAGCACGGCCGGCTATCCGCACGGATCCTGCTCTCGTTCACGTCCGAGGTGAGTAACGGGACTCGGGCTCATGGCACGCCCAACTCCCGGCCCCACCGTTGCAGCACCTCTTGAAGGCGCCCGCGCCCGTCGCGGGCGTCGACGGTACGGGCATTCGGCACCACGCAAGCGATCGGCACGGCGCTGGTACTCGGCGGCATCCTTGCCGGCCAGCGAGTCCGGCCGATAGGCAGGCGTCGAGCCCCTGACCGCGTGTCCGCAGGTCAGGGGCTCGATCACACTGGGGTGAGTAACGGGACTTGAACCCGCGACATCCGCCACCACAAGGCGGCGCTCTACCAGCTGAGCTATACCCACCATGGGCCTCTCGGCCGGAGACGAGTGTAGTGGCTCAGGCCGTCCCAGCAGAATCGGTATCCGCCTGCAAGTCCGGACGATCCGGTCCCAGTCCGGTGATCGACCCCCCGTGCCGCCCGGCGGCGACCTTGGCGGCCTGTGCGTCGGGGCCGGGCAGCGGCACGAAGACCGTGTCCCGGTAGTAACGCAGCTCCTCGATGCTCTCCTGGATGTCGGCGAGCGCGCGGTGGTTGCCCCGCTTGGTGGGTGCGCCGAAGTAGGCGCGTGGGTACCACCGGCGCGAGAGCTCCTTGATCGAGCTCACATCGACGATCCGGTAGTGCAGGAACGCGTCGAGCAGCGGCATGTCGCGGGCGAGGAAGCCGCGATCGGTGGCGACCGAGTTGCCCGCGAGCGGCGGCCGGCTCTCCGCCGGGCAGTGCGCGGCGAGGTAGGCCATCACCTGCTCCTCGGCCTCGGCCAGGGTGACGCCGCCCTCCAGCTCGTCGAGGAGGCCCGAGGTCTCGTGCATGGTGCGCACGAAGTCGATCATCTGGTCGAGGGCCTCGGCGGGCGGCTTGATGATGATGTCGATGCCGTCACCGAGCACGTTGAGGTCGAAGTCGGTGACCAGGGCCGCAACCTCGATCAGCGCGTCGGCGCCGAGGTCGAGCCCGGTCATCTCGCAGTCGATCCAGACCAGTCGCTCGTTCACGAGGGGCACCTTACGTCGTCCGGCCGACCCTCTCCTCAGGATTGGCTCAGCCCGGTGTCCTACGCTCACGATCCATGGAAGGCAGGGCGCACGCGTGGCTGGGGCTGATCGCCCGGCTGGTCACCGGAGGCGTCTGGCTCGTGGCCGGGGCCCTCAAGGTCACCGACCCGGCGAGCAGCATCGCTGCCGTCCGCGCCTACGAGCTGCTGCCGGGGTCGCTGGTCGAGCCGGTCGGTACGACGCTGCCCGCGGTCGAGCTGGTCGTCGGCCTTGCGCTCATCGTTGGTGCCTTCACCCGTGGTGCCGCAGCCGTCTCGGCACTGCTGTTCGTCGCATTCATCATCGGGATCGCCTCGGTGTGGGCGCGCGGCATCGAGATCGACTGCGGCTGCTTCGGCGGCGGGGGGCCCAAGAAGGACGCCGCGTCGTCGTACCCCTGGGAGATCGCGCGCGACGTCGCCCTGCTGGCTGCCTCCTGCTACGTCGTCGTCGTACGCCGGACCCGGCTCGCCGTCGACAACCTGCTCTTCCCGTCCCGCGCCGCCGTCCCCGATCCCGAACCCGTCGAACAAGGAAGCTGAATGTCCTCGAAGTCGTCGAACACGTCCAAGGCCGCGGCCCGCACCACGAAGGCCGCCGAGCTACGAGCCGAGCAGGAGCGGGCCGAGAAGCGCCGCCGGCTGCTGATGATCGGCGGCGTTGCTGCGCTCTTCCTCATCATCGTCGGTGGCGCGATCGTGGTGACGATCCTGAACCAGAAGGACGTCGAAGCGCCGGGCGCCGGGCAAGGGGAGTACGGCGTCACGATCGGTGACGCCGACGCCGACCACGAGATCGTGATCTACGAGGACTTCCTCTGCCCCATCTGCGGGCAGCTCGAGGCCGCCAGCAACGAGGGCCTCGCGGAGGCTGCCGAGGACGGCAAGGTCCTCGTCGAGTACCGGCCGATCGCGATCCTCACCCAGTTCGGCGACTATTCGGTGCGGTCGGCCAACGCGTTCAAGGCAGTGCTGGAGACGGCCGGACCCGAGGAGGCCAAGAAGTTCCACGATCTCCTCTACGAGGACCAGCCGGCGGAGGACGATCCGGACTCCCACTACACCGACGACGAGCTCGTCGACCTCGCCGTCGAGGCGGGCGCCACGGAGGCGGACGTGCGCGATGACATCGAAGGACTGGCCTACGAGGACTGGGTCGACGACGCGACCGCGGCCGCGGCCGACGCCCATGTCGAGGGCACTCCCACGATCGTCCTCGACGGCGAGCAGTTCGCCGACGGCGGGTCGTGGTCGGAGATCGGGCAGAACCTCGTCGAGGCCGTCCAGTGAGCCTGCTGCGCGACGGCTTCGTGGCCGGGCTGCCCAAGGCCGAGCTGCACGTCCACCACGTCGGGTCCGCCTCGCCGCGGATGGTGAGCGAGCTCGCCGCCCGGCATCCTCGCCAAGGAAACGGGCACCGCGTGCCGAGCGACCTGGAGGAGCTGCGCCAGTTCTTCGAGTTCCGCGACTTCGCCCACTTCATCGAGGTCTACCTGGCGGTCGTCGACCTGGTGAACACGCCGGAGGACATCCGGTTCCTGACCTACGAGATTGCGCGGGAGATGTCGGAGGCGCAGTCGATCCGCTACGCGGAGCTGACGTGCACGCCGTACACCTCGGTGCTGCCGCTCGACCCCGACCGCGGCATGGCCATCGAGGCCTACACCGAGGCGATCGAGGACGCCCGGCTCGCGGCCGAGCGCGACTTCGGGCTGGTGCTGCGCTGGATCTACGACATCCCCGGCGAGTCCGGTCTGCCCGCAGCCGACGCGACGATGCGGTTCGCTCTCGACCACGCCCCGGAGGGCCTGGTCGGCTTCGGCCTGGGTGGCCCCGAGGTCGGCGTCGACCGGGCGCAGTTCAAGCCCCACTTCGACGCCGCGCGCGCCGCCGGACTCCACTCGGTGCCGCACGCCGGTGAGACCACCGGTCCCGAGACCATCTGGACCTCGCTGCTCGACCTGGGCGCCGAGCGGATCGGCCACGGCACCTCTGCCGCCCAGGACCCCGCACTGCTCGCGCACCTGGCGGCCGAGGGCATCCCGCTCGAGGTGTGCCCGTCGTCCAACGTCGCGACCCGCGCCGTACCGTCGCTCGCCGAGCATCCGCTGCCGATGTTCGTCGAGGCCGGGGTCGTGGTGACGATCAACTCCGACGACCCGCCGATGTTCGGGACCACCCTCAACAAGGAGTACGACGTCGCCGCCGACCTGTTGGGCCTCGACGAGGCGGGTGTCGCCGATCTGGCCCGGGCGGCGGTGCGGGCGTCGTGGGCACCGGCCGACGTGCAGCAGCGGATCCTCGGGGAGATCGACTCCTACACTGCGGAGTAGTCGGCCGCGAGGAGGCTCTCATGGGGGAGTTCCGGGTGTGGAAGCGAGTTCGGGTCCTGGCACTGGTGTCGGTGCTGGTGCTGGCGGGCTGTGGGGACGATCCCGACGAGCCCAGTGACGACCCTGACGAGGGTGCTGCGAGCGAAGGCCTCACCAGTGAGGACCTGGAGAGTCCCGACGAGTACGACTGCCTGCTGCCGGCATCGACCATCGAGGAGATCACCGGCTACACCTTCACCGGCGTCGAGCCGAACGGGGGTGCCTTCGGCGGCTCCAACGGGTCGCTCGCGTGGGAGGGCTGCGAGTACGAGACCGACGGCGAGGCGACCGTCGAGGTGTCCGCGATCATCGATGAGACGGGCACCCCCGACGTCGCGTCGTACGACGACTTCGCCGCCAACGCGGTCGACGCCGACCCGCCGCAGCGGCCGGTCATCGGGACGGGCTCGTTCGCAGACATCCAGGGCGGCCTCTACGTCAAGACCACGGAGAGCACCCTGCACTTCTCCCTCATCAACTCCGACGAGGGCGACCCACCGCTCGAAGCGCTCGAACAGATCGCGACTGCCGTGCTCGACGCTCCTGGCGACGAGCAGGACTGCGCCGGCCTCCCGGGCCAGCTTCCCGCGAACTACTTCGCCGATACGAGCTTCACCGCCGGCTCGTCCAGCGACGGCACCACCGCGTTCACGCTCTGCCGGTTCGAGATCATTCTCGGCACCCCGAAGCCCACCAAGTGGGATCTCCAGGTCGGCTACAACGCCGACCCGGCCGTCTTCGACCGGCTCGAGGAGGAGATGGAGGGCAGGGGCTCCCACGACCCCGTGCTCGTCGACGGCGTCGCCGACTCGGCCGTCCACTACCGCGACGCTCTCTTCTTCAAGTCGGGCGACACGGCGTACGCCGTCTCGGGCGAGGACGACTTCGGCGACCCGGTCAAGCCGCCGGTGCTCGAGGAGCTCGCGGCCGCCGTTGTCCACGCCAGCTGAGTCCGGCCCGAAAAAGCCCTTGGCCCCGGGGGCTCATACCTCCCGGGGCCAGATTCATCTTTACCCAGGGAGGTGACGGTTCATCGGAGGCGCGCCGCTCGGCGCGGCGGGCGTGGGCGCCCCCGGCAGGACTCGAACCTGCGGCCAAGAACTTAGAAGGTTCCTGCTCTATCCAGCTGAGCTACGGGGGCTCGTGCGCCGGAAAGTATCCCACCCAACTGCTCGGTTACCCGCGCAGGCGGGCCATCCACTCCTCGACGGCGTCGGGCTCTCTCGGCAGCGCGGCCGAGAGGTTGCGGACGCCGTGAGCGGTGACCACGACGTCGTCCTCGATCCGGATGCCGATGCCGCGCAGCTCCTCGGGGACGAGCAGGTCGTCCTCCTGGAAGTAGAGGCCGGGCTCGACGGTCAGCACCATGCCCTCGGCGAGGATGCCGTCGCGGTAGGAGTCGGGTGCGGCGCGGCCGCAGTCGTGGACGTCCATGCCGAGCATGTGGCTGGTGCCGTGCAGGGTCCAGCGGGAGTACACCTTGGACTCCGGGTCGAGCGCCTCCTCGACAGAGACCGGCAGCAGCCCGAGGTCGCCGAGTCCGTGCGCCAGCACCGACATCGCCGCGTCGTGTCCGGCCATGAACGGTACGTCAGGTCGCAGCGCTGCGATCCCGGCGTCCTGGGCATTGAGCACGATCGTGTAGAGGTCGCGCTGGAGCGCGCCGAACCTGCCGTTGACCGGCAGCGTCCGGGTGACGTCGGCGGTGTAGAGGTTGTGGCCCTCGACGCCCATGTCCAGCAGCACCAGCTCGCCGGGGACGATCGGACCGGAGTTCTCGATCCAGTGCAGGGTGGTCGCATGCGCGCCGCCGGCGACGATGGAGTCGTAGCCGATGTCGTTGCCCATGGTGCGGGCGCGCCGGAAGAACGTGCCCTCGAGCCAGCGCTCGCCGTACTCGATCACCCGTTCCCACTCGGTGACGGAGTCCTCGAAGCCGAGCGTGGTGACGTCACAAGCCGTCTGGAGCTCGGCGACCTCCCACGCGTCCTTGACCAGCCGCATCTCGGAAACGACCCGCGCGAGGTCGGTGTCGAGCGACTCGTCGGCCGGGATCAGCGCGTCGACCTCGGCGGAGACGCCACGGTGGACGCGGGTCTTCGCGTTCTGCGCGAGCGCGGCTTCGAGGTCGTCAACGTGCTTGACGGGGAGGCCGAGCGCGGCCTCGATCTCACCCAGCGAGGGACGGCGACCGGCCCACAGCGCGCCGTACTGCCGGTCGCGGAAGAACTCCTCGCTGTCACGTCCGGACCGGGGCCGGGCGTAGAGCACCGACGAGCCGTCCGGCTCGACGACGAGTACGGCGTCCGACGTCTGGTTGCCGGAGAAGTAGCTGTGCGCGGTGTCGGACCGGAAGCGGTAGTCCGTGTCGGCGGCCCGCACCTTGAACGTGCCGGCCGGCAGCACCAGCCGCTCGCCCGGGAAGGTCGCTGCCAGCCGAGCGCGGCGCTCGGCGGCCCACGGCGCGATCGGGTGCGGCGCGACGTCGCGCTCGCGGTCGTCCCAGCCGGTCCGCATGAAGGCGGCGTAGGCCCCCGAGATGGCAGGATCGTGTGACTCGGTCTTCGGCTCCTTGGCAGCGTGATTCACGTCTCCACCTTACGTCGGGCGGGTCGCGCTGACTAAGCCGCAGCGAGGGCGACCGATAGGCTTTCAGCCATGGCTAAAGCCCGTCGCGACAGTGTCGCCTTCACGGTCGTCGTGACCGTGGCGGTGGTCGTCGGCGCACTGCTGATGCTGCTGATCCTCGCCCTGTCGGGCGCCCCCAGCATCATGCTGCTGGCCACCGCACTGGCCGCGCTGCCGGTCGGTCCGCTGGTGGCGGTCTACCTGTGGCTCGACCGCTACGAGCCGGAGCCGCGGCTGCTGCTCGCCTACGCCCTGCTCTGGGGTGCGTTCGTCGCGACGATCGCCGCACTGGTCGTCCAAGGGGTGGGTGGCTTCGTCGTCGGCGTCACCGACAACGTGTCGCTGGCCGTCGTCGCGCCGCTCACGGAGGAGGCGAGCAAGGGCTTCTTCCTGCTCCTGCTGCTGTGGTGGCGCCGTGCCGAGCTCGACGGCGTGCTCGACGGCCTCGTCTACGCGGGCCTGGTCGGCGTCGGCTTTGCGTTCACCGAGAACATCCTTTACCTCGCGGCGGCGTACAACGGGACGGACGGCACCGGCCCCGGTGGCGTCGCCGGCGTGACCACGATCTTCGTGATCCGTTGCGTCTTCAGCCCGTTCGCCCACCCGCTGTTCACGGCGTTCATCGGCGTCGGCCTCGGCATCGCCGTGATGTCGCGGACGCCGGCGGTCCGGATCCTTGCGCCGATCGGCGGCTACCTCTGCGCGGTCGCCGCCCACGGGCTCTGGAACGGCTCGACCGTGTTCGGATTCGGCAGCTTCGTGGCGGCCTACGTCGTACTCATGGTCCCGGCTTTCGTCGGCATGATCTGCCTCGCCGTGTGGGCGCGCACCCGTGAGCGGCAGATGCTCACGATGGCGCTCGACGACGCCGCCTCTCGCGGCCTGATCCCGGCGACCGACATCGGCTGGTTGGTCGATCTGCGGGCCCGCCGGATCGCTCGCAAGCACGCCCGGACCGAGGGCGGTGAGCAGGCCGCGAAAGCGATGAGGGACTATCAACAGGCCGCGATCGAGCTCGGGTTCCTTCACCATCGGCTGCTGCGCGGCACCGCGCCGAAGGACTGGCAGGCACGTGGCCAGGACTTCCTCGCGCGCATACAGGCGTCCCGTCCGGGCTTCGCCTTCCCCGGACAGGTGGTACCCCAACGATGAGCACGTCCCCCAGGGACCAGAGCGACGAGGTCACCGGCAGCCAGATGCTGACCGAGATGGTCCGGCTTCGCGGTGCCCTGCAGGCTGCGGCGCTGCCCCTCGACCTGGCCGGTGTCGCAACGCTCCGCGACCACCGCCAGGACGTCATCGACCAGCTTGAGGACTACGTGATCCCACGGCTGATGTCGCTGGACGCGCCGCTGCTCACCGTCGTCGGCGGATCGACCGGCGCCGGCAAGTCGACGCTCGTCAACTCCCTCGTCGGGCACCGGGTGACTGCGCCGGGCGTGCTGAGGCCCACCACGCGTTCGCCCGTCCTGGCGCACCACCCTGACGACGGGAAGTGGTTCGGCCAGGACCGGTTGCTGCCGGACCTCAAGCGGGTCGACCACCCGACCAACGACCACGACTGCATCCAGCTCGTCCCCACACCGTCGGTCCCCAAGGGCATCGCCATCCTCGACGCACCCGACGTCGACTCCGTCGAGGAGCGCAACCGGCTCCTCGCCGGGCAGCTGCTCTCCGCCGCCGACCTCTGGCTGTTCGTGACATCGGCCGCGCGCTACAGCGACCAGGTCCCATGGGAGTACCTCAAGCACGCCGCCGAGCGCTCGACGTCGGTCGCGATGGTGCTCGACCGCACCCCGGCGGACGTTGTCGAAACCGTTTCGGGCCACCTCGCCCGGATGATGGCGTCCCGCGGGCTCAAGGACTCGCCGTTGTTCGGCGTCGCTGAGGGTCCGGTCACCGACGACGGACTGCTGCCTGCGGGCCATGTCAGGGAGATCCGTCGGTGGCTCGAGGCGCTCGCCGCCGACGCCGTCGCCCGCAACGCGATCGTGGAGCAGACCGTCGGCGGCTCGATCCGGATCCTGACCCGGCGGGTCTACCCGATTGCCGACGCCGCCGAGGACCAGCTGGTCGCCATGGGCGACCTCGCGACGCTGGTTGAGCGGCAGTACGACATCGTGAGCAAGCACCTGCTCGCCGCCACGACCGACGGCACCCTGCTGCGGGGAGACCTGCTCACCCGCTGGCAGGAGTTCGTCGGCACCGGCGAGCTGCTCCGCTCCCTCGAGGCCAAGGTGGGCTTCGTCCGCGAGCGCCTGGTCAACGCGATCAAGGGCAAGCCGCAGCAGGCCGAGCGCGTCGCCATCGCGATCGAGACCGGCCTCGAGACGCTCGTCGTCGAGCACGGGGAGCAGGCGGCCGCCCGGGCCGCGGCCGCGTGGAAGGCGACGCCGTACGGCTCACAGCTGGTCGAGGTCGCGACCGAGGACCTCTCGCGTGCGACCCGCGATCTGCGCCGTCGCGCCGACGCCGAGATCCAGGCGTGGCAGGCCGAGCTGCAGGAGCTGGTGCGCAGCGAGAGCGTCGACGTCCGGACCTCCGCCCGCTTCCTCGCGGTCGGCGTCCGTGGGCTCGCGGTCACGCTGGCGGTCGTCGTCCTCGGCGGCGAGCAGCCGCCGGCCGCGGCCGCCGACTCCTTGCGTCTCGGGGTTCGCCTGCTCGAGACCGTCGTCGGTCCGGGCACGGCCGGGATGCTCCGCTACCGTGCCCGGGAGTCGCTCGAAGGCCGGATCCGCGCTTTGCTCGCCGGAGAGCGCAACCGTTACGTTGCACCGGCGGACCAGTGGCAGTTGGCGCCGGGTGCGGGGGAGCAGCTCAGAGCGGCCGCGCGGCGGGTCGATGACCTGCGGTACGCCGCCACGATGCAGAAGGGCTCTGGAGGACACCTGTGACTCAACCGGATGGGGAGACGCGCGTCCTTCGCGACCTCGCCACCCGCGGTACGTCGATCGGCGCGCGCCTGGAGGGACTCGAGCGGGCGGTCGCGGCGGCGCGCGGGCGGCTCGACGACGCCCTGCTCGACGAGACCGAGGCGACCGTCGAGCGGGCGACCGGGCGGCTGAAGCTCTCGGCCCACCACACGGTGGTCGCGATTGCCGGCGCTACGGGGTCCGGAAAGTCGTCGACGTTCAACGCCCTCACCGGGCTGGAGCTCTCCTCGACCGGCGTCCGCCGGCCGACCACGTCGTGGGCGACCGCATGTGTCTGGGGCAACGAGGGCGCCGCGGAGGTGCTCGAATGGCTCGGCATCCCCCCGCGGCACCAGACGATGCGCGACTCGATGCTCGACACCAAGGTCGACGACAAGGCGCTCGAAGGCGTCGTGCTCATGGACCTGCCCGACCACGACTCGACCGAGGTCTCCCACCACCTCGAGGTCGACCGCCTGGTCGAGCTCGCCGACCTGCTGGTGTGGGTGGTCGACCCGCAGAAGTACGCCGACGCCGCCCTCCACGACCGCTACCTGGCGCCCTACGCGACCCACGCCGGCGTGATGCTGATCGTTCTCAACCACATCGACACCATTGCTCCCGACAAGCGCCAGGGCATGGTCGACGACGTCAAGCGGCTGCTCGCCCTCGACGGGTTGGCGTCGGTGAAGGTGATTCCGATCAGTGCCCGTGAGGGCATCGGTGTCGAGGAGCTCCGTCAAGAGATCGCCTCCAGGGTCGAGCGAAAGCGCAGCACGAGCGCCCGCGTCGAGGCCGACGTGGCAGCCGCGGCCGGCCGGCTCGACCGGGCCGGCGGCGACGCCCCGCCTCGCGACCTCACCGTCGACCAGGCGCGAGCGCTCGAGGAGCGGGTCGCCGAGGCTGCCGGTGTGCCGATGATCGCCGGGGCCGTCGAGCGGTCCGTCCGGACTCGCACCGCACCAGCCGTCGCCTGGCCGCCGGCCGCCGCCGTCGCCCGTCTCGGCCGCCGTCGACAGGACGAGGAGCTGGCCGGCTCCCCACCGCAGGCCGTCGCCGTGCAGCGGGCCGCCGTCGACAACGGCATCCGCCAGCTCGCCGACGAGACCGCGCAGGGTCTCAGCGCCCCGTGGGCTGACGCGGTCCGTCGGGCCGCGACCGCGCGCCTCGAGGAGACCGACGAGGCTCTCGACCGCGGGCTGAGCTCCGTCGACCTGCGGAGCGACCGGCTTCCCGGCTGGGTCGGCCCGGTCCGGGTCCTGCAGTGGTTGCTCTTTCTCGGCGCGGTCGGCGGCGGCGTGTGGTGGGCCGTGCTCGCGACCCAGGGGACGCTCGACGACGCAGCCGAGATGGCGGGCATTCCCATGCCGGCCGTCGCGCTGGGCGGCGGCCTGCTGCTCGGCTTGCTGCTGTGGCTGGTGTTCCGACCGCTGGTCGCGGGAGCGGCGCGCGACCGGGGCGACGCCGCCGAGGCCGGGCTGCGCAAGATCGTCTCCGATGTGCTGGCGACGGAGGTCGTCGCCCCGACCAACGGCGTGCTGGCGTCGTACTCAGCCTTCCGTTCGGGCATCGCCCACGCCCAGCAGTAAGACTGCCCAACGCGCTGCCGGGCCGCAGTTGACGTGTCCAGTAACCGCCCACAGGCCGCTCACCGCGTCGCCTCACTCCACAGCCGCGCCACGGGCGCGGGCCGTCTGTCGGCAGGCCCGCGTGAACTCCGAAGTGTCCGGTCGCGAGCGCGGCCGGGGATATCGGAGGCATGAGATGACAAGCGACACGATGGTGACCGTCCAGGGTTGGCTGGGCAACGAGCCGCAGCTGCGTGAGGTCGCCGGCACGAGCGTGGCCAACTTCCGCGTGGGTTGCACGCCGCGGCGCTTCCACCGTGGCCGGCAGGAGTGGGTCGACGGCCCGACCCAGTGGTACGGCGTGAGCGCGTGGCGGCTGCTCGGCGAGCACTGCAAGCGGTCCCTGCACGTCGGCGACCCGGTGGTCGTGCACGGCAGGCTCAACCAGCGCAGCTACGACCGCGACGGCGTCGAGGTGACGGTGCTCGAGATCGACGCTGTCGTGGTGGGGCATGACCTCACCCGTGGCATCAGCTCGTTCAGCAAGACGGTCGGCGCCGCGCGGCGCGACGACCGTTCGCAGGAGCCTGCTGGGGCGAGCGCCGAGCCGGACCCGTGGGCCGTGTCGTCGGCCGGGTCGTCGGAGGCCGCGGGGGTGGTGGCCGGCGCCGCGTGACCGGCAGGGCGGGCACCGGGCCGGTTCGGCGACCCCGCGCCGGTCCCGGTCGCCGCCCCACCCGACCAGCACGCCGGAGCCGGGCACTAGGCTCGGGCAACGTGGCTGAGTATGTCTTCACCCTGCGCAACGTCCGTAAGGCTCACGGCGACAAGGTCGTCCTCGACAACGTGACCTTGTCGTTCCTTCACGGTGCCAAGATCGGTGTCGTCGGCCCTAATGGGGCGGGGAAGTCGTCGCTGCTGAAGATCATGGCCGGGCTCGACCGACCCAACAACGGGGACGCCATCCTCGACCCGGGCGCGACCGTCGGCATGCTCCAGCAGGAGCCGCCGCTGACGGAGGGCAAGACGGTCCTCGAGAACGTCGAGGAGGCCGTCGGCGAGATCAAGCAGAAGCTCGACCGGTTCAACAAGGTCTCCGAGGAGCTCGGCGACCCTGACGCCGACTACGACACCCTGCTCGCCGAGATGGGCGACCTGCAGACCGACCTCGACCACGCCAGCGCCTGGGACCTCGACAGCCGCCTCGACCAGGCGATGGACGCGCTGCGCTGCCCGCCGCCCGACGCGATCGTCGACAACCTCTCCGGTGGAGAGCGCCGCCGCGTCGCGCTGTGCAAGCTGCTGCTGCAGCAGCCCGACCTGCTGCTCCTCGACGAGCCGACCAACCACCTCGACGCCGAGTCGGTCCAGTGGCTCGAGGGCCACCTGAAGGCCTACCCCGGAGCGGTCCTGGCCGTGACCCACGACCGCTACTTCCTCGACAACGTGGCGGAGTGGATCGCCGAGGTCGACCGCGGCAACATCCATGGCTACGAGGGCAACTACTCGACCTACCTCGAGACCAAGAAGGACCGGCTCAAGATCGAGGGCGCCAAGGACGCCAAGCGCGCGAAGATGCTCGAGAAGGAGCTGGAGTGGGTCCGGTCCAACGCCAAGGCGCGGCAGACCAAGAGCCGGTCCCGGCTCGCCCGCTACGAGGAGATGGCGGCCGCGGCCGAGCGCGACCGCAAGATCGACACCTCCGAGATCAACATCCCGGCCGGACCTCGTCTCGGTGACATCGTGCTCGAGACGAAGAAGCTCGAGAAGGGCTACGACGGCCGCATCCTCATCGACGACCTCTCGTTCACCCTGCCCCGCGCGGGCATCGTCGGTGTGATCGGTCCCAACGGCGTCGGCAAGACCACGCTCTTCCGGATGATCACCGGCGGTGAGCAGCCCGACGCCGGCGACCTGACGGTCGGGCAGACGGTGAAGATCTCCTACGTCGACCAGAGCCGCGGTGGCATCGACCCCAACAAGAACGTCTGGGAGGTCGTGTCCGACGGCCTCGACTTCATCAAGGTCGCGAACTTCGAGATGAACTCGCGCGCCTACGTGGCGTCGTTCGGCTTCAAGGGCCCCGACCAGCAGAAGAAGGCCGGCGTGCTGTCCGGCGGCGAACGCAACCGGCTCAACCTCGCACTGACGCTGAAGATGGGGGGCAACCTGCTGCTCCTCGACGAGCCGACCAACGACCTGGACGTCGAGACCCTGTCCTCGCTCGAGGACGCGCTGCTCGACTTCCCCGGTTGCGCCGTGGTCACCTCGCACGACCGCTGGTTCCTCGACCGCGTCGTGACCCACATCCTGGCGTGGGAGGGCGACGACGAGAACCCCGCGAAGTGGTTCTGGTTCGAGGGCAACTTCGCGTCCTACGAGGACAACAAGGTCGAGCGCCTCGGTGTCGAGGCCGCTCGCCCGCACCGCGTCACCCA
The DNA here is from genome assembly GCA_963795115.1 of uncultured Actinomycetota bacterium. GTDB lineage: Bacteria > Actinomycetota > Actinomycetes > Propionibacteriales > Nocardioidaceae > Nocardioides. The sequence goes on along the minus strand of CAWCGH010000003.1, from coordinate 417,379 downwards.
CCGCCGCCTCACGCGCGACTGAGAGTGGCCGTCGGCCGTCACCCGGCTCTCAGGCTTCGGAGCGACCGTCGCGCATCTCGCGCTCCGGGTGATCGCTGATCAGCCGATCACTGACCGCGTCCATCACCCGGCCGAGCGCGGCGAGGTCCTCGTCCGTCACCAGGTCCACGATGTAGTCCCGCACACCGTTGACGTGGGTCGGCGCGACGTTGCGGAGCACGAGGTCACCTCGCTCGGTCATCGTGCAGACCACGCCGCGGCCGTCGACCGTCGACCCGCAGCGCTCGACGAGCCCCTCGGCCTCCATCCGCTTGACCGTGTGGGTGACCCGGCTGCGGCTGTGGGCCAGGGAGTCGGCCAGCCGCGCCATCCGCAGCTCGCGGTTCTCGGCCTCCGAGAGGCGGACCAGGATCTCGTACTCCACCAGCGATAGCCCGTGCTGCTGGCGCAGGTCGTCGTCGAGACGGTCGAAGAGCAGCGTCGTGCCGAGCACGAGCGCCCGCCATGACCGTTGCTGGCCGTCATCGAGCCAACGCGGCTCACGGCGGCGCCACGCCTCGCGGGTCGACTCCAGATCAAGCTCCGTCACCGGATCAGTCTATGACTCGACGTGGCTCAGCCGAGCCGCTCGACGATCATCGCCATGCCCTGGCCGCCGCCGACACACATGGTGATGAGGCCGGTGGTCTTGTCGTGCCAGTCGAGCGAGTTGAGCATCGTGTTCTGGAGCCGGGCACCGGTCATGCCGAACGGGTGGCCGACAGCGATGGCCCCTCCATTGACGTTGAGCCGGTCGAGGTCGATGCCGAGGTCCTGGTACGACGGCACCACCTGCGCCGCGAACGCCTCGTTGATCTCGACCAGGTCGATGTCGCCGATGCTCATGTTCGCGCTGGCGAGCGCCTTCTTGGTGGCCTCGACCGGGCCGAGGCCCATGATCTCGGGGGAGAGGCCGCTGACACCGGTCGAGACGATCCGGGCCAGCGGGGTCAGGCCGAGCTCGCCGGCCTTCGTGTCGGACATGATCACGACCGCAGCGGCGCCGTCGTTGAGCGGGCAGCAGTTGCCGGCGGTGACGACGCCGTCGGGCCGGAACACCGGGTCGAGCTGCGAGATCGCGTCGTAGGTGACGCCGGCCCGGGGGCCGTCGTCCTTCGTGACCACGGTGCCGTCGGCGAGGGTGACCGGCGTGATCTCCCGCGCCCAGAAGCCGTCGGCGATCGCCTTCTCGGCCAGGTTCTGCGACCGTACGGCGAACTCGTCGAGCTCCTTGCGGTCCAGGCCGCGCATCCGGGCGACGTTCTCCGCCGTCTGTCCCATCGCGACGTAGATGTCGGGGACCTGCCCGTCCTCGCGCGGGTCGTGCCAGTCCTTCCCACCCTGCGCGTAGTCCTCGGTGCGCTGCTGCGCATCCGCGAACAGCGGGTTCCTGGTGTTCGGGATGTGGTCGGACGTGCCGAACTGGTAGCGCGAGACCGCCTCCACTCCGGCCGAGATGTAGACGTCGCCCTCGCCGGCCTTGATCGCGTGGAACGCCATCCGGGAGGTCTGCACCGAGGAAGCGCAGTACCGGGTGAGCGTCGCGCCGGGGATCTCATAGCCGAGCAGCGTGGTCACGATCCGTGCCATGTTGTTGCCGGCCTCGCCGCCGGGCAGGCCGCAGCCGAGGTAGAGGTCCTCGACCTGGTCGGGGTCGAGGGCGGGGATCTTGTCGAGCGCCGCCTTGATGATCAGCGCGGAGAGGTCGTCAGGGCGGAAGTCCTTCAGCGAACCTTTGTTCGCCCGGCCGATCGGCGTACGGGCGGCAGAAACGATGACGGCCTCGGGCATGGGGCACTCCTCGGTGAGCGACGAACGAACCCACCCAGACTAGTGGTGGTGGACTGGAACACGTTGCAGAGGTGGCACGTGGAACGATGCGGAGCGTGCGGCACCGCTATGCCTGTCCGATCCGTTGGGCCGATCTCGACCTGCTCGGACACGTCAACAACGTGCGCTACGTCGACTACCTCCAGGAGGCCCGGGTCGATCTGCTGCGCGCGCACCGATGGTCCGGGGACGGCGAAGCGACCGAGACGCTGGTCGACGCGATCATCGTCAGCCGGCACGAGGTCACCTACCGAGCGCCGCTGCCGTTCGGCGAGATGCCGGTCCTGATCGAGTGTTGGGTCACCCAGCTGCGGGCGGGCTCCTTCACGCTCGCCTACGAGGTGTTCCACGAGGACGGCGACGGCGGCAGGGTCGTCTACCTCGAGGCCAGCACCGTGCTGGCGCCGTACCGCTTCGACACGGAGAGCCCGCGCCGGCTGACGGCCGAGGAGCGGACGGCGCTCGAGGTCTACCTCGAGCCGGTCCCGCGGGAGCGGCCGCAGCGCTTCGTCATCGACGGCGAGCGCGCCCGTCACTTCCCGGTGCAGGTGCGGTTCAGCGATGTCGACGTCTATCGCCACGTCAACAACGTCGTCTACTTCGAGTACTTCCAGGAAGCCCGGATCCGGATGTTCATGGAGCTGGGACGCGACGTGCCGCAGGCCACCGCGCTCCAGGTCGTCATCGCCCAGGCCGATGTCGACTACCTTGCACCGATCCTGCTGCGGGCCGATCCCTATGACTGCCGGTCGCAGATCGCCCACGTCGGCCGGACCTCGCTCGTCATCGAGTCGGAGATCGCCAACGGCGACCGGGTGCTCGCCCGGGCACGGGTCGTGCTGGTCTTCTTCGACCCCGACACGCAGCGGCCGACCGAGCCGCCCGCGGACTACCTCGCGCGTTTGCACGCAGCCTCTTGAGCGCAGCGTCAACCGGGTGTGTTGATCATGAACGTCGCCGCGTGGGTGACGTAGGCCCAGAACTGGGCGTCCTGCTCGGGCGTGAGCGCGGCGGCGTCGAGCGCCGCCCGGAAGTGGGTCAGCCAGCGGTCGCGAGCATGCTGGTCGACGGGGAACGGCGCGTGCCGCATCCGCAGCCGAGGGTGGCCGCGCTGCTCGGAGTACGTCGTCGGCCCGCCCCAGTACTGGACCAGGAAGAGCAGGAAGCGCTCCTCGGCCGGGCCGAGGTCCTCCTCGGGGTAGAGCGGCCGCAGCACCTCGTCGCCGGCAACCCCCTCGTAGAACTTCGCGACGATCCGACGGAAGGTCTCGAACCCGCCGATCTCCTCGTAGAACGTCTGCGCCTCGGTCACCCGTTCATCATCCCGCGTCGGTGGAGGGCCCGGCATCGGGGCTGCTCTCTCCGCCAACGGCCCGACGGTCGTCGCGGTGCCAGACGACGCGCTGCGCGAACGGGATCTCGATGCCCTCGTCGTCGAAGCGGGCCTTGATCCGCTGGCGGAGGGTGCGGGCAACACCCCACTGTTGCAGCGGCGCGGTCTTTACCAGGACTCGGATGGTCACCGAGTCGGCGGCCAGCACCTCGACGCCCGTCACCTCTGGTTCCTCGATGATCACGCCCTTGAAAGCCTCGTCCTCCCACATGTCGTGGGCGATCTCGCGGAGGACCTGCTGGACCCGCGTCAGGTCCTCGCTGTAGCCGACGCCGACGTCGACGACGGCGCGAGACCAGTTCTTGCTCTGGTTGCCGACCCGGACGATCTCGCCGTTGGGCACGAACCACACGGTGCCGTTGACATCGCGGAGCCGGGTCATCCGCAGGGTGACCGCCTCCACCGATCCGATCGCCTCCCCGAGGTCGATGACGTCGCCCACGCCGTACTGGTCCTCCATGAAGATGAAGATGCCGGACAGGAAGTCCTTGACGAGCGACTGCGCTCCGAAGCCGAGCGCGATGCCGATGATCCCGGCGCTCGCGATGATCGGAGCGATGTTCACCCCGACCTCGCTGAGGATCATCGTGGTCACGACCGCGATCACGATGACGGTGATCACGCTCTGGAAGACGCCGGCCATCGTCTCCGCGCGCTGTGCGCGACGGGCGATCGCTGCAGCGTCGAGCCGTTCGGGCATGACGCCCTTCTCGGCCCGGCGGGCGATCCGCTCGACGACCTTGTGCAGCACCCACCGCACGACGAACCCCAAGATGACCAGGCCGATGATCGCCAACGGTGTCCCGATCAGCACGTCGGCCCAGTCGGCGAAGCGCGCGCTGTCGGTCCAGTCGTAGACCAGGTCGCAGACCTGCTCGCCGTCGGCACACGGTGCGGCGGCCAGGGGGGCAGCTAGGGAGAGGGTCGGCATCCCCCGAGTGTGGCAAAGACGCCGCTGGCTATCGAACTGGCACCACTGTCCGGCTCGGGACCGGAGCCGATATCCTCTCGACCGTGACCAGCACTGCCGTACGACGTCTGCTCGCCGCCGCCACGCTCGCGGGGGCCACCCTCGCCGCCGTTCTCGTGACGGCCGCGCCCGCCTCGGCCGACACCCCGGAGGGGTGGCCGAAGGAGGAGTCGATCGACTTCGTCCAGATGCTGCTGGTCCTCGGCGGGATCCCGCTGCTGATCTTCATCGCCGTCGTCGCGATGATCTACGGCCCGCCGCTCGCGCGGGGTGAGTCGATCACGCCGGGCGGGCCGCAGCTGGAGAGCCAGTGGCTCGGCGGCCCGCGCAAGTCGGCCGGCGAGCTCGCCGCGCCCGACACCGAGGACTCGAACGCCGGCGGCGCCGGCGGTCGCTGGTAGCCCGCAGTGGCCGTCGGTTCCCTCACCAGCGCCGAGCAGGCCACGCTCGACGCGACGATCCGGGCGGCCGAGCAGAAGTGCCGCGCCGAGATCTCGGTCTTCGTCGGTCCGATCGAGGGTCAGGACCCGCACCGGTTCGCGACCAGCCTGCACAACACGCTGGTGCTGCCGTCCCGCAGCATCCTGGTGATGGTCGACCCCACGCTGCGCGCGGTGGAGGTCGTCACCGGCGGCGAGGTTCGCCGTGCCCTCACCGACCGTGAGGCCGCGCTCGCGGTCGAGGAGATGACCCGCTCGTTCGCCGACGGCGACCTCGCGGGCGGCCTGACCCGGGGCATCCGGCTGCTCGCCGAACACGCGCGGGCCTAGGTCGTCGAGTAGCCCGAGCCGCCAGGCGATCTGTCGCGAGGCACGAGCGAATCTGTATCGAGACGCCCGCACCCGAGCGCCGACCTTACGGTCGTGGGCATCTCGCGGCGTCTCGATACGTCGCTCGCTGCGCTCGCTCCTACTCGACGACCGAGGTGCTGTCTTTGGACTGGGCGGCGAGGGCGCGGGCCATGTCGGACCGGCCCTCCCGGACGAACCTGAGCGCGCCCGGATTGACATGGTCGGACTCCGACGCGAGCCACGCGTCGACCCTGGCGAGTGCGTCGTCGGAGGCCAGCACCCGCGGGAAGATGTATTCCAGCGAGACCGCCGCGCGGTGCGCACCCAGCCGGTCCCAGGCGAGCGGAGCGTCGGCAAGGTAACGGTCGACGTACGGCGCGAGCAGCTCCTGCTGGCCGTCGCGCATGAAGGACATCACGACCTGCTTCGCGGTCTCGTTGGGGACCGAGCCGTCGACCATCGCCTGCTCCCAGGCGAACGCCTTGGCCTCCGCCGTCGGCGCGGCGGCGCGGGCGGCAGCGGCGTGCTCCTTGCCGGAGATGGTGTTGTCGTTGACGAGCTCGGCGTCGATCTGCGCGCCGTCGACCCGGCCGAGCCGGGCGAGGTTGTTGAGCAGTGCCCACCGCAGGTCCTGGTCGACGCTCAACCTGTCGAACGTCAGCGAACCGTCGAGGATCGCCTCGAGGTCGGCGACCGCCTGGTCGCTGTGCGCGGCACCGGCGTAGGCGCGAACGAAAGTCAGCTGGTGGTCGCTGGCCGGTTCCGCAGCCTCGAGAAGGTCCCGCAGACCGCGCTCCCAACGGGCGCGCAGGGCGGGCTTGTTGGCCGGGGCGGCGTACAGCGTGACCGCCTGGGCGGCGAACCCTGGGAATGCCGTGAGGCCCCACGAGTCGGTCTCGGAGCCGAGGTTGTGGAGCACCAGCTCGACGAAGTCGCTCGCGGCCAGCTCGGCGTCGCGGGTCATGTCCCACGCGGCGCTCCAGATCAGCGCGCGGGTGAGCGAGTCGTCGCAGTCGCCCAGGCTGGCCACCGCGGTCGCGAGGGAGCGCTCGTCGAGGCGGACCTTGGCGAACGTGAGGTCGCCGTCGTTGAGGAGGAGAAGGTCGGGCTGGGCCTTGCCGACCAGCTCGTCGATCTCGGTCAGCTCGCCGGCGACGTCGACCTCGACGTACTCGCTGCGCACCAGGGCGCCGTCCGACTGCTTGTTGTAGAAGCCGATGCCGAGCCGGTGCCGCCGCAGCGTTGGCTGCTCGGCGGTCGCGGTCTGCTGGACGGAGAACGAGGAGTAGGAGCCGTCCTCGGACAGCTCGAAGATCGGCGTGATCGTGTTGACGCCCGCGGTCTGCAGCCACTCCTGCGCCCAGCCGGACAGCTCGCGACCCGAGGCCTTCTCGAGCGCGGTCAGCAGGTCGACGAACTCGGTGTTGCCGTAAGCGTGGTCACGGAAGTACTCGCCCAGACCTGAGAGGAAGGGATCGAGGCCGACCCAGGCCACCAGCTGCTTGAGCACCGCCGCGCCCTTGGCGTAGGTGATCATGTCGAAGTTCACCTCGACCGCGTGCAGGTCGACCATGTCGGTGGCGATCGGGTGCGTGGTCGGCAGCTGGTCGGCGCGGTAGCCGCGCTGCTTGCGCATGTTGGCGAACCCGGTCCAGGCATCTGTGTACGACGTCGCCTCGGCCTCGGCGTGGTAGCAGGCCCACTCGGCGAAGGACTCGTTGAGCCACAGGTCGTCCCACCAGCGCATCGTCACCAGGTTGCCGAACCACATGTGCGCCATCTCGTGGAGGATCACCGAGGCGCGGAACTCGTAGAACGACCGCGACTGGCGCGAGCGCGGGATGTACTCGTCGCGGAGCGTCACGCAGCCCGCGTTCTCCATCGCGCCCATGTTGTACTCGGGCACGTAGAGCTGGTCGTACTTCACGAACGGGTACTCGCAGCCGAAGGCCTCCTCGAAGAACTCGAAGCCCTGCTTGGTGAGCAGCACGATCTCCTCGCGGTCGCGCTCGAGCTCGGCCTTGAGCGACTGGCGCGAGTAGTGACCCAGCGGGATGACGCCGTACTTGCCTTCGTAGGAGTCGAGCAGCTCGTAGTACTCACCAGCGACGACCGCGGTGATGTAGGTCGACATCTTCTTGGTGGTCGGGAACGACCACACGGCGTAGCCGGCGCCGTGGTCGGGGGCCGGGACCGGCTCGGGCGTCGGTGCGTTGGACACGACCTTCCAGTGCGCCGGTGCGGTCACGTTGAAGTTGAAGACCGACTTGAGGTCGGGCTGCTCGAAGCAGGCGAACACGCGACGGGCGTCGGGCACCTCGAACTGCGAGTAGAGGTAGACCTTGTCGTCGGCCGGGTCGACGAAGTGGTGGAGGCCCTCGCCGGTGTGCGAGTACGTGCAGTCGGCGCGCACCACCAGCGTGTTGTCGGCCTGCAGGCCGGTCAGCGGGATCCGGCTGTCGACGTACGACGCGAGGTCGATCGGACTGCCGTTGAGCAGGATCTCGTGGACGACCGCGTCCACGAGGTCGACCCACGTCTCTGCTCCCGGAGCGCCACAGGTGAAGGCGATCGTGGAGGTCGATCCGAAGGTCTGGATCCCGCGTTCCTCAGCCCTGGTGAGGTCGAGGTCGACGGTGTATGAAGTGACGTCGATCAGCGCGGCACGGCCGGTGGCCTCGTCGCGCGTGAGGTTGGTTCCGGGCATGCCGGCCATCTTGGCACCGGACTGCAGATTGTCAGACATCGAGGGAGCGATCTGCGTCACACGGGAGCTGCCGCCGGCGGAAACGACAACCGTGTAATTCTCAATTGTCAAGCGCGACACGCCTGGTGCTTATGGGTTTTTATGGGTTTTTGTTGCTTTCTGGGGCGAGAGTGACCGAGAGTGGTCGGCATGCGCCTCAGACGATTGGTCTGGCGCGGGGGGACCGCGCTGCTCACGAGCACACTCGTGGCGACCCTGCTCGTCCTCGCCGGCGCTGGGCAGTCAGCCCCTCCGCAGAGCCCCGGGACCAGGGCCGCGTCCGGGACGTCGTACCTCTGCACCGGCTACGCGGGCTGCCGGACCGCCGGGTACTCCGACGCGGGCTACGGCGCGGTCAACAGCCGGATGTACTGGCGGATGTACAGCGGCCACAACTGCACGAACTACGCGGCGTACCGGATGATCCAGGCCGGGATGTCCACCGACCGTCCGTGGGACGGGTCGGGGATGGCCTACAACTGGGGCTACGCGATGGCGCGCATCACCAACGACCGGCCGAGCGTCGGCGCGGTCGCGTGGTGGGACCGTTACGAAGGCGGCATCGGCTCGAGCGGCCACGTGGCCTACGTCGAGCGGGTGGTCTCCGCCAACGAGATCGTCATCAGCGAGGACTCCTGGAGCGGCGACTTCCACTGGCGCACGATCACCCGCGACAGCGGCCGGTGGCCTTCGGGCTTCATCCACTTCGTCGACAAAGCGATCACCAACACCCTGGCGCCGGTCATCACCGGCACCCCCCAGGTCGGCGTCGAGCTCACGGCTTCGCGCGGCACCTGGTCGCCCGGTCGGGGCACCGTCGTCACCCGGCAGTGGTACGCCGACGGCGCGCCGATCGCCGGCGCCACGGATCGGACTTTCACGCCGACCGCGGCCGAGAAGGGACTGCCGATCACCGTCACAACGCGGGCCACCCGCGACGGATATGCCGCGGCCACGGTGACGACCGACCCGACCGCACCGGTCGCGCGCGGCGAGTTCACCGTCCTCACGCGGCCCACCATCAGCGGTGACCCGTCTGTCGACGAGGTGCTGACGGCGACCCCGGCGACCTGGTCGCCTGCGTCGCAGGACACCCTCTACCGCTGGCTCGCCGACGGTGTCCTCATCAGCGGAGCCACCGGGCAGACGCTGACCCTGACCCGCGACCTGCTCGGCAAGAACATCGTCGTGGGCACCCACGCCCGCGCCCCGGGCTACGAGAACTCCCCGGTCCGCTCGGTACCCTTCGGTCCGGTCGTCATCGGTCAGATCGTCGCCAGCACGCCATCAGCCGTGTCCGGTTGGCGGCGGGTCGGACACGAGCTGACGGTCGTGCCCGGCGACGTGGTCCCGGCTGACGCGACCGTTGCCTACCAGTGGTTACGCGACGGAGCGCCGGTCGGCGGGGCCACCACGGCGACGTACGCCCTCACCAGTGCGGACCTCGGCGCCGGCATGTCGGTGCAGATCATCCGCTCACGCCGCAACTATGCCGACCTGGTCGAGACGATCGCGCTGGAGCACGCGATCACGGCGAAGCCGGCGATGACCCTGGGCGCCGCCGGCCGGTCGCGGAAGGCCGTGGTCTGGGTGCGGCTCGCCGTCCCCGGCGCGAACGTTCCGGGACAGGTCACGGTCAAGGTCGGCCATGAGGTGGCAACGGGGACCCTCGTCGACGGCCGGGTGAAGGTGGTTGTCCGGGGCGTCGAGCCGGGCGACCGGCGGGTCCGGGCGTGGTACGGCGGCAGCGGGCCGATCCTGCGCGCTCGGGGATCGTCCACCGTCCGCGTCCTGCGCTGACTGCATTCCTTCGCGAATGCGGCCGACGTCGAGGACCTGACCTTGAACCAGACCCCGCCCAGGGCGTCGGGGGTGAAGCTGAGGAACCGGAGCCTGAGTGAGCAATCTGCCCGCCGGAGACGGGATGGTCTCGAGCGACCGACGCGGGGTAACGTCGAGGTATGGCCACGTCGACGACGACCGAAGCCCTGCGAGTGCTCATCCACGCGCTTGACCAAGCGGGAGACGTGCTCGACCACGTCCATGCCGAGCAGGTCGGCAATCCGACGCCCTGCGGCGAGTGGGACGTCGGCGCGCTCGCCGACCACATCGTCCAGGCGCCGCAGACCTTCCTGATGATGATGCGCGGCGAGCAACCGGACTGGTCGGCGCCGGCCTCGCACCTCACTGAGGGCTGGGGCGCCACCTATCGGGTCCACGCCGACGACCTCCTGCACGCCTGGCACGGGCTCGCGGGAGACCCTCCCGTACCTGCGTCGTGGCAGGTCGCCGAGCTCGCGGTCCATGCGTGGGACCTGGCGGTCGCGATCGGCTACCCGCTCGACCGGCTGGACTCCGAGGTGGCCGACGTGGGCCTGGGCTTCATGCGCGACAACATGACGCCGGAGCGACGTGGCAGTGCTTTCGGGCCGGAGGTTGAGCCGCCGGTGGACGCAGGCCCGTACGACGCGCTCGCGGCCTTTGCCGGCCGCCGGGCCTGACAACGGTTCGCGCCGTCCTGACACGCGAGGAATCCGTAGATACGCCTGTCCGGTCGTGAGATGTCGCATGCTCGATATCTATGGATTTCTCGGACTTGACCCTGGGGCGCCGTGAGCTGACCAGGCTCGCGACGGGGGTGGCCGCTGCCGTCGGCGTGGTCGGTGTCGCCGACCGGGCGGCCGCCGCCCCGACCTCGGGCCCCCGGCGCCGGCTCCGTCGGCAGCCCGAAGGGGTCGATGCGTTGGACCTCCCGCTGGCTGCGTTGCCCGGGCTCGCCCGGCGCGCCGACGGGCTCCGCACTCCCGTCATCGAGACCGACCGGTTCCTGGCGTTGGGCGTGACGTGGCAGCGCGGCGGTGGCAGGGTGCGCGCCCGGTGGCGGCACGAGTCCGGCGGCTGGACCGAGTGGCGGCTGCTCCCGGGGCTCGATCACGGTCCCGATCCCGACTCGCCCGAAGGGATCGGTGCGCGAGCGGCAACCGACCTCGTGTGGACCCGCCCCAGCGACGCCGTCCAGATCGAGCTCGCCGGCGACCAGCGCGACCCAGTCCTCGCGCTCCTCCGGCCGCGCCGACGCGCCGCGGACCGGACGGCGGAGCGTCACGTGTCGACCGAGGCCGACCGCGTGTCCGCCCGCAGCGATGGCGCCGTACCCATGCCCAACCTGCTTCGCCGCCAGGCGTGGAGCCCCAACCCGCGGCTGCGCAACGGGAAGCCGCACTACAACCGGCGTATCCGCCAGGTGCACGTCCACCACACGGTGAACAGCAACGACTACAAACGGGGCGACGTGCCCGCCATGATCCGGGCGATGTACCGCTACCACACGCGCAACCTCGGCTGGTCCGACATCGGCTACAACTTCCTCGTCGACCGGTTCGGTCGGCTGTGGGTCGGCCGGGCCGGCGGCCCGAGGCGGGCCGTGCGCGGCGCGCACACGCTTGGCTTCAACCACGCATCGGTCGGCGTCGCCGCGATCGGCAACTTCGAGACGGGCCGGGTCGGCAAGCCGATGATCCGGGCGCTGGTGCGGCTCGCGGCCTGGAAGCTCGACGGCTACGACGGCCGCCCTCGCCGTACCGTCTGGATCCGGTCCGACGGGAGCGACCTGTTCCGCGACGGGAGGCTGGTCGAGCTCCCCACGATCGACGGCCACCGCGACACCAACGCGACCGCGTGTCCCGGTGACGCGCTCTACCGAGCGCTTCCGGCCGTACGACGCCGGACGGCCCGCCGGATGCGGGAGTTCCGCGCCGGTTGACCACCCCTAGGATTCACGGCATGACTCGAGTCCTGTCCGCCGTCGCCTGGCCGTATGCCAACGGCCCGCGCCACATCGGGCACGTGGCCGGTTTCGGCGTGCCCTCCGACGTCTTCTCGCGGTACATGCGGATGGCCGGCCATGACGTCCTGATGGTCTCGGGCACCGATGAGCACGGGACGCCGATCCTGGTGGCGGCCGACAGCGAGGGCGTGAGCGCGCGAGACCTGGCTGACAAGAACAACACCCTGATCGTCAACGACCTCGTCGACCTCGGGTTGTCCTACGACCTGTTCACCCGCACCACCACCGGCAATCACTACAACGTGGTGCAGGAGCTGTTCCGCGGCGTGCACACCAACGGCTACCTGCTCGAGCAGACGACGTTCGGCGCCATCTCGCCGTCGACCGGCCGCACCCTGCCGGACCGTTACATCGAGGGCACCTGCCCGATCTGCGGGTACGCCGACGCCCGGGGTGACCAGTGCGACAACTGCACCAACCAGCTCGACCCGATCGACCTGATCAACCCGCGCTCGAAGATCAACGGTGAGACGCCGCAGTTCGTGGAGACCCAGCACTTCTTCCTGGACCTCCCGGCGCTGGCCGCGGCGCTGCAGGAGTACCTCCAAGGCCGGGAGGAGAGCGGCACCTGGCGGCCCAACGTCATCAAGTTCTCGTTGAACCTCACCGAGGACCTCAGGCCGCGGGCGATGACACGGGACATCGACTGGGGCATCCCCGTGCCGGTCGAGGGCTGGTCCGAGCAGAAGACCAAGCGGCTCTACGTCTGGTTCGACGCGGTGATCGGCTACCTGTCGGCTTCGGTCGAGTGGGCGCGCCGGCTGGGTGAGCCGGAGAAGTGGCGGGAGTGGTGGAACGACCCCGAGGCGCTGTCCTACTACTTCATGGGCAAGGACAACATCGTCTTCCACTCGGTCATCTGGCCGGCCGAGCTGCTCGGCTACAACGGCAAGGGCGAGCGGGGAGGCGAGCCGGGGGAGTACGGCGTGCTCAACCTGCCCACCGAGGTGGTGAGCTCGGAGTTCATGACCATGGAGAGCAAGCAGTTCTCCACCAGCCGTGGCCACGTGATCCTGGTCAGCGACATGCTGTCGCGCTACCAGCCCGATGCGCTGCGCTACTACATCTGCGCGGCCGGACCGGAGACCTCGGACGCGGACTTCACCTGGGCCGACTTCGTGCTCCGCACCAACTCCGAGCTGGTGGCCGGTTGGGGCAACCTGGTCAACCGCACCGCGACGATGGTCGCCAAGAGCTTTGGGGAGATCCCGGCGGCCGGCCCTCTCGAGGAGGTCGACGAGGACGTGCTGGCCGTGGTCCGCGCCGGATTCGAGACGGTCGGTGACCTGGTCGGCCGACAACGGCTTCGTCAGGGCATCGCCGAGGCGATGAAGGTCGTCGGCGAGGTGAACAAGTACCTGACCGTCACCGAGCCCTACAAGATGAAGGACGAGTCGCAGCGCGAACGGCTCGGCACCGTGCTGCACGTCGCCGCACAGTGCGTGGTCGACTGCAACACGCTGCTCTCGCCGTTCCTCCCGCACTCGTCGAACAAGGTGCACCTCGCGCTCGGCGGTGAGGGCACGTTCATGCCGATGCCGCGCATCGAGACCGTCGAGGAGCTCGACCCGGACAACGGCGCCGGCCTGAGCTTCTACACGGTGATCACCGGCGACTACTCCGACACTCCGCGCTGGGTATCGCGGCCGGTCATCGTCGGCGCGAAGGTCGAGAAGCCGACGCCGATCTTCACCAAGCTCGACCCGTCGATCGTCGACGAGGAGCTCGCCCGCCTCGAGGCCTGACCGGTCAGCCGTCGGACTTGGCCAGCGCCTCGCACTGAGCGCGATCGCGGCTATCCGGTGGGGGTCATCTTCCACCGCAGGTCGGCGGCTCCGTAACCGCAGAAGTCGCCGGAGACGAATCGCAAGGTGAGGTTCCGCCCGGACGGGGTCAGCGTCATCTCGAACGCTGCGGTGCAGCCTGAGGCTGCGTAGTTGCCCGACCCAGACCAGGCGCCGTCGTCGTAGGCCCCGGTGCCGTTGAGTGACTCGTTGCCGTCCGTGACCCGAACGGTGCAGGGACCGCCGGTGCAGTCGGACACCACCCGCAAGGCGATCGCCCCGCCCGCGCCGGCCGGGATGGGGGTTCCCCCGATCGTGCCGCCGGCAGGGGTAGCGGTGTAGCGGCCTTCGATCTCCGCGGCCGCTGACTCGTCGTCGCTCAACGTCGGCGGGGCAGAGGAACTCGGTGCGGATGTCGTCGGCCCAGTGGTCGTCGGCCCAGTGGTCGTCGGCCCAGTGGTCGTCGGGGCTGTCGATCGGTCGGTCGTGGGGGTCGTCGAGGAGCCCGCGCGTCGCTCCGGCTCGTCGTCCCCGGCGGCGGCGACGAGCGCGCCACCGACGAGCCCGCCGGCGACCACGACTGCCGCGATCGTAGCGAGGGCCTTGTGTGCCGCGAGGTGCCCGAGCATGCCCTTGCCTCCCGCGGCGGGATGGCCGCCGGGCGACGCGACCCCGGTGCCCGCCGCGCCGCCAGACCCGCCGCTCGCATGGGCGGCAGTGCCGGTGGCACCACCGGTGGCGGTCGAGCCGGTCGGGCCGCCGGCCGACGCAGCAGTGCCGGCAGCGCCCGCACCCCCCGCGCCACCGGCCGAGGCAGCAGTGCCTGCAGCGCCCGGACCGACCGCGCCGCCAGCCGAGGCAGCAGTGCCGGCAGCGCCCGGACCGACCGCGCCGCCAGCCGAGGCAGCAGTGCCGGCAGCGCCCGGACCGACCGCGCCGCCGGCCGAGGCAGCAGTGCCGGCAGCGCCAGCACCCACCGCGCCACCGGCCGAGGCAGCAGAGCCACCTGTCACGGTCCCGAGACTGGCGCCGGTGAGCCAGTTCTGGACCACGTAGGTGGTGCCGCTCACGTCCCCGGGCAGCAGCCGGAGCGCGACGACGAGGCCGGTGGCCGTCTCCTGCGCCTTCCACACCGGTCCGTCGGGCGCGTCCACCTGCCCGAGGAGGACATAGGGTCCGATCTGTTCGCCAGCCATGGGTCGTCGCCTTCTCTCGGGTTCGGGCCGACCAGGAGTCCCGAGGAGGTCTGAGCCGGTTCCTCGAAGCGCGTCCGAGGGACTCCACCATTGTGGATCAGTCGCCGGCCGGTGTCTCCGTTCCTAGCCCGAGTTCCGCTCGCGACCGGCGCCCAGCGTGCGCAAAGCTGCCGAATGCTGCGCGCGGAGCGGAGCAATCCTTGAGGTGCGCTCCACCCGCACCACGTGCGACCTCAGCGCACCCCAAGAGGCGTTTCATTCGAACGCTCCTGCCTCGTCACGAGCGCGAACAACGCTTGCTGCCGAACTCAGCCCACGATCAGGTCGTACGACGCCGGCTCGACGTCGAGCTCCGCCATCCGCGCGGTGTAGGCGCGATGGGCGCGCCGCGCCTCACCGTGCCGACGGGCGTGGGCGAGGAGCCGGATCAGCTCGTGATGGGTCGGCTCGTCGTACGGGTCGTCGGCGATGACTGCCATCAGCCAGCCGACCGCCTGCTCGGTCTCGCCGGCATCGACCAGGCGGGCGGCGAGAGTGCGCCTGACCTCGACCGCGAGCCGCAGCAGCTCGTCGCGGGTGTCGTCGGCCCAGTCGTCGGCGCCCTCGTCCGCGAGGAACGGTGCGGGGTGCAGCGAGGCAGCCGCCTGCAGGAGCGGTACGGCGTCCGCCGATCCCGTCCGCGCCGCGTCGAGCGCGGCCCGCGCGAGCCGCTCGAACTCGACGATGTCGATGCTGACCGTCGTCGGGTCCAGCCGCGCATGGCTCCGGTCCGAGGCCAGGTAACGGTCGGCGTCGTAGCGCCGGGCCGGGTCGAGCACGGCGCGAGCCGTCGACAGTGCGACCGACAGCCGACCGGAGGTGTCGTCCACGCCGGGCCACAACAGCTCTGCCAACGCACCGCGGCTCATTGCCCGGCCTCTCCGGGCCGCGAGCACCTGGACGAGCAGCCGGCTCTTGCGTGAGGGCCACTCTGACGCCGCGACCGGTGCGCCCGCGACCGATACGGCGAACGTGCCGAACGTGCGGATCGCCACCTCGGGAGCGATGGCCGCTCCCAGGACGTGGAGTGGACCAGCGATCCGGTCGGCGTCCGCCCGCACGCCGATCGCCTGGAGTGCCTGGCGTCCGGCCTCCTCGGCGCCTCGGTCTCCCGAGAGCCGAGCGGTGACGATCCGATTGACCGCGCAGCGGATCGCGCTGCCGACCTCGCGCCAGGCGTCGGCCGCCTCGGCGAGCTGTCCGAGCGCGTCGCGGGCGTCGCCGGTGCTCGACCAGCGGGTGAGCGCCCGCAGCTCGAGGGCGTCGGCCAGCTCGCAGAGCTGGTCGCGGCGGCCGGCTTCCGCCAGCGCCCGGTTGGCCCACATCTCGGCGGCAGCGAGGTCCCCCTGGCCGAGCGCGATCCAGCCCGCGGCGCGCAGTGCGATCACGTCGCCGACGGTGTGCGGCTGGTCGACGGCCCGCTTGGCGTGCGCGCGGGCGGTGGCGGGGTCGTCGGCCGCGACAGTCTCGGCGAGCCCGGCGAACGCCGGGCCGAGCACCTGCGCGTTGCCCGACGCCTCGGCGCGTTCCACCGCTTCGCGGTACTTCGCGTGGGCGCGGGTCGCGTTGCCGCGGACCCGGTGAGCGTCAGCCTCGAGCAGCAGCGCGAACGCCAGCAGGTGCTCGGCCTCGGCCCCGCGGAACTGGTCGGTCGCGATCGCGATCTCGCCGACGGCCTCCTCGAGCCGACCCAGCCCGAGCAGCGCCTCGGCACGGTTGACGCTGACCATCGCGCTGGCGAGGCCGACCGGGTGGTCCTCGCTGACCGCGACGGCGTGGTCGAGCTCGTCGAGGGCCTCGCCGAACCGGCCGGCCTCGACGTGACGCGAGCCCAGGTTGTTGCGCACCCGGACCACGGTGATCGCGTCGCCGGCGAGCTCGGCGTGGGCGAGCGCCTTCTCGTAGGCATGCAGGTTGGCACTGCGATCGCCGGCGTGCGCCTGGACCAGCCCGTTGGCCACCCACGCCGCGCCGAGCGCGCCGTCGTCGCCGCAGGCGTAGGCGGCCGTCATCGCCTCCTCGGCGATCCGGCGGCCGGCCTCGGCATTGCCCTGGGCCCACAGCACCGACGCGTGCCCGGCGAGGTACCGAGCCCTGTCGACGGGGTCGGGATCGGGATCCGCGAGGGACGCCTCGAAGTAGGCGAGGGCGGTCGGGTACTCGCCGCGGTAGTGATGAGCCGCCCCCAGCCGCCAGCCGGCCGCCATCGGCAGGACCTGGCCGCCGGCGAGGACCTCGCCCAGCAGCACGGCAGCCCGGTCGAGCAGGTCGCGGCGAGTGCCGCCGATCAGCTCGTCGCCGTGGGCAAGCACCAGCGCAGCAGCGGCGTTCGCCGCTGTCGCGGCGCCGTCGTTGGAGCTGGCTCCGGACACGACACCGTCCATCCTCGTGGGGGAAACGCCAGGAGACTAGACCGGTGGATCGGGCCTGGGGGCGGAATTTCGTTTGCTTTAACTTTACTTTTCGAGGATCGCGGGCCGCTCACGTCGACGAATCGCCGATTCCCGCGTCCCGGGCCCGGACGATGGCGCCGCCGCGGTCAGAGACCTGGAGCTTGCCGAAGATCGCCGTGATGTGGTTCGCCACGGTCTTGGACGCCAGACCGAGCCGATCACCGATCGCCGCGTTGGGCAGCCCGCGTGCAAGGAGGTCGAGTACGTCGCGCTCGCGCGCCGACAACGTAGGGAACGGGTCGTCGTGCTGCGGCCCGCGGGTCACCAGCTCCAGGACCCGCGTCGCCACTTCAGGACCGAAGATCGCCTCGCCGGCGGCGACCGCGCGGATCGCCCGGGTGATCTCCTCCTGCTCGGCGCCCTTGACGAGGTAGCCGCGCGCACCGGCCCGCATCGCCGCGAGCACGGCTTCGTCGTGGTCGTGCATGGTCAGCACCAGGACCGCGACGTGGGGTGCCACCTGCTGGATCTGGCGGGTGGCCCCGATCCCGTCGAGGCCCGGCATCTCCAGGTCGATCACGACCACGTCGGGCTTGCAGAGCACCACCTCGCGTACGGCGGCCTGGCCGTCGGCGGCCTGCCCCACCACCGTGAATCCGTCGATCGATCCGAGCAGCGCGGTCAGGCCCTCGCGGACGATCGGGTGGTCGTCGGCGACCAGGACCTTGATGTCGCTCATGGCCCGCCCAACGGGAAGGTCGCGAGCACGCGACCACCGTTCGGGAGCGGGCCGGCCTCGAACGAGCCGCCGAGCTCGTCCGCCCGTGCCGCCATCGCCTGCAGGCCGACGCCGGGCACCCAACGGGCCGTGTGCGTGCCGTTGTCGATCACCTCGACGTCGAGACGTTCGTCGGCGTGGAGGCGGACGGTGGCGACGCTCGCCTGTGCGTGTCGGATGACGTTGTTCAGGGCCTCGGTCGCGACGCGGTACGCCGCGACCTCGACGACGCGGGGCAGGGCGGGGAGCAGGACCGGGCTGTCCAGCTCGACGCGGACCGGCGAGACCGTCGCCAGGCCCTCGACGTGCGCCC
The DNA here is from genome assembly GCA_963795115.1 of uncultured Actinomycetota bacterium. Lineage (GTDB taxonomy): Bacteria > Actinomycetota > Actinomycetes > Propionibacteriales > Nocardioidaceae > Nocardioides. The sequence continues at coordinate 399,260 of CAWCGH010000003.1, read as the reverse complement.
GCAGCGCCTCGACCAGCCCGAGATCCTCGAGGGCTGCCGGCCGGAGTCCGTCGACGACGCGGCGGACCTCGGCGATGGCGGTCCTCGTGTCGCTCGCCAGGCCGGCCAGCGTCTGCGCGGCCAGGTCCGGGTCGTGGCCGATGAGGTTCCTCGCGGCGTCCGCCTTCATCGCGACCCCCGTCAGGTGGGGCCCCAGTCCGTCGTGAAGGTCGCGCCGCAGCCGGCTCCGCTCGCCCTCGCGGGCCGCGACCAGCCGATCGCGAGACGCCTGCACCTCGGCCGAGAGGGAGGTTGCGTGCACGGCGACGGCGAGCGAGGCCGCGACCAACCGCAGCACGCTGCGGTCGGCAGCGGCGAGCGTCTTCTCGCCGGGACGCAGGCCGACGACGAGCTCACCCAGCAGCTTGCCGCGATAGGTGAGCGGCACGACGTCCGTGCTGGCCGTGGTGTCCGCGCCGGCTACGGCAAGCAGGCCCTCGTCCGTACGGAGCGCGACGTACGGGAGCCGTAGAGCCTCGCCGACCGACGCGACCACGGACGGGAGTCCCGCCTCGGAGTCCGACGACAGGTGCTCGCCGACCCTGGAGATGACCAGGGCCGGATCACGCCGGTCGCCGTACACGTGCCGGTCGACGGTGCGCTGCAGGCGCGGGAGGATCCCGGCGGCCGCCAGCGCGATCAGGACGGTCGCGACGGCCGACCTGCCCAGGCGTTCGGAGACGAACGCGTCGAGAAGCCAGACGAGGCCGACGTAGGTCACCACGACGATCGCCGACAAGCCCGCCCAGACGGTGACCCGCGCGACGACCAGGCGGATGTCCAGCAGCTGGTGTCGTACGACGGCGATGGCCACGGCGACGGGAATGAGCGGAATCGAGAAAAGCACGACGACCGGCGTCCCGGCGACAAGGCTCCACGGTGTGATGAACGCGAGCACGATCGCACCCGCGAGGAGGAGCCAGAGGATCTGCCGTCGCTGCTGCTCGTCCCCGCGGCGGTAGCGCAGCCAGAGCGCGGTCAACCCCAGCAGGAAGGCGGCGAGTGTGCGCACCTCGGCGGCTGCCCACAGCGCATCCAGGTCGTCGTGGTTCGCGATCGTCAGGTATGCGGTCGCGAGGCCATCGACCAGGGGCTCCGGCACGAGCTCGCCGGCGACGAACATCGGAGAGGTCACGGCGACAGCCGCAGCGACCCACCGCCATCCGGGGGAGACCAGCCTGCCGTCGGGAAACACGAGGAGGAACAGCGGCACCAGAAGTCCGATAGACCACGGCCAGGCGCCGACGGCGACCGTGGCGACGAGCCGCACGACCCAGGTGGGAGCGTCCCCGTCGATGAGGACCTGGTCGAGCGGGGCCGTCAGGGCGGTGAGTGTGTGCAGGAGGCCGGCGACGGCGAGCAGCCAGCCGATGGGGTTCGTCGGTCGGTGCCAGGCGACGAACGAGCCGCACAACCCGAACGACAGGCCGAGCACCACGTTGCTCACGACGAACGCGTCCAGCGCCTTGTCGAACGACCAGTCGGTCGCGAGCGTCAACCCGACCGCACCCAGCGCCGCGCCGGCGACCGCGGTCGCCGTGCTCGCTGCCAGCGTGCGCCGATTCACGGCTTCAGTGTGCGGCTTGGGCCCTTGGCGCGGGAAGGGAAGGAGTTCCCGGTCGACCGGGAAAGGTCCTGGATGGCGGTGGACGTCGCCCCGGGCGCTCGGGAACCGCCCGGCCCGACGGTAGAGGCACTCCCACCGAACGAGAGGAACTTCTGATGGCCACCACCGTCCACGCCGCCACTTCGACACCTGCTGACCTGCGGCGGGCAACGCGGATCTTCGCCGCACTCATCGTGCCGCTCGGCCCCGCGCTCGTGGCGGCACTCCGCTACGTGCTTCCGTACCAGACCAACGACGAGGCGTCGGCCGCCGTCCGCGCGGTCGCCGCCGATCCCGACCGCCAGTCGGTGGTGGTCTGGCTCGGCTTCCTCGCGATGCTGGCCCTGCTGCCCGGCGTCCTCTTCGTCGCCCGGGTCGCGCGCCGCCACGCGCCGCGACTGACCGCCGCGGCGATCCTGCTCCTGGTACCGGGCTACACGGCGTTCGGCCTGCTGGTGGCCGGCGACGCCGCCACCTGGTACGGCGCCACGCACGGTCTCCCGGAGAGCGCCGTGATCGACCTCTACAACGGCGCCCACCCGGTGATCCTGGTGTCCACGGGCGTCTTCGTCGTCGGCCACGTGCTGGGCACGGTGCTGCTGGGGATCGCGCTGTTGCGGGGCAACGCCGTACCTGCCGCGGCCGCGTGGTTGGTCATCGTCGCCCAGCCGCTGCACTTCGTGGCCGCCATCGTCGTGGGGTCGCACGAGCTCGACCTGGTCGCCTGGGGTGCCAACGCGGTCGGGTTCGCCGCCGTGTCGCTGGCCATCCTGCGGATGAGCAACGACGACTGGGAGTTGCGCTGACCTGGCCACCTCCCAGGTCCGGAGGACCTCCTCCGAGAAACGGGTTGAGGCGGCGAGCCGGTCGCTGAGATCGTCGGGGGATGGACAGCGGAATGCAGGTCACCTTCCTCGACGATCCCGTCCGCTTCCTGGAGATCGCGGGCGAGCGGTTGGCCGCCGACGCCGTCGTCTCGACGGTGGTCGCGACCGTCGCCGGCAGGATGGCGCAGCGGACCGCGACCACGGTGACGCCGTACGCCTGGTTCGCAGTGGTCACCGACCCGGCCGGCGAGATCGCCGGCGTCGCGATGCGGACGGCGCCGTTCGCGCCGTACCCGCCTTATCTGCTGGGGATGCCCGACGACGCTGCCGTCGCGCTCGCCGATGCACTGGTCGACCGCGGGGAAGAGGTTGCCGGGGCCAACGGAGCCCTGCCGGCGACTCGCGTGTTCGGCGAGCGCCTCGCCGAACGGGTCGGCGGCGAGGTCGCGGTGACCATGCACACCCGGCTGTTCGAGCTGGGCACGCTGGTCGACGCGGCCCCCGCGCGCGGCCGGCTGCGCCCGGCGTACGACGACGAGGCGCCCCTCGCCCTCGAGTGGTTCCGCCAGTTCCACGTCGATGCCGACGAGCAGGCCGGTCACGGCGGACACGGCAACCGGGGCGAGGGCATCGCGTTGGCCGAGGTCCAGGAGCGGATCCGGCTGGGCCGGATCTGGATGTGGGCCGACGACGGCGACACTCCGCGACACCTGACCGGCGCAAACCCGCCGGCGTACGGCGTCGCGCGGATCGGGCCGGTCTTCACGCCCAAGGAGCACCGCGGTCGCGGCTACGCCAGTGCCGCCGTTGCCGAGGTGTCCCGACTCCTCCTCGCGGAGGGCAGCCGGGTCACCCTGTTCACGGACCAGGCCAACCCGACGTCCAACAGCATCTATCTGAAGCTCGGCTTCGAGCCGGTCGTCGACACGGTCGATCTCGCGATCGGATAGGGCCGGACATCATGAGCCGGCCGGCGGGGTGCCGCGCTTCGAGCTGTCGAGCACGGGCCGCTCCCGGCGGGCGAGGTCGAGGTAGTGGTTGAGGCCGAACCGTAACGTGGGTGAGTGCCCGAGGGTGCCGGACGCCGAACCGACCACGGACGTAGACTCCGTCCTCGCCATGAGTGAGCCTGCCGCCCGTCCCGCCAAGACCTTCGCCGAGGCCGAGGACGCCCTCCTCAGCCGCTGGCCCGAGACCCGGCTCGAGCCGTCGCTCGACCGGATCCGCGCGTTCACCGAGCTGCTGGGCGACCCGCAGCGCGGCTACCGTGCGATCCACCTCACCGGCACCAACGGCAAGACGTCGACGGCACGGATGATCGACAACCTGCTCCGCGCCTTCCAGCTGCGCACCGGCCGCTTCACCAGCCCGCACGTGGAGAAGATGAGCGAGCGGATCTGCATCGACGGCGAGCCGCTCGACGACGAGGCGTTCGTGCGCGCGTTCAACGACGTGGCGCCGTACACCCACCTGGTCGACGCGGCCGAGCCGTTCCCGCTGTCGTTCTTCGAGACGGTCGTCGGGATGGCCTACGCGGCGTTCGCCGACGCACCTGTGGACGTCGCCATCGTCGAGGTCGGCATGGGTGGCGCCTGGGACGCGACCAATGTCATCGAAGCGGACGTCGCCGTCGTCACGCCGATCGCCATCGATCACGCCAACTACCTCGGCACGACCGCAGCGGCGATCGCGCAGGAGAAGGCCGGGATCATCAAGCCCGGCTCGATCGCGGTGCTCGCCGAGCAGTCGGTCGAGGTGGCCGAGGTGCTGCTGCGCCGGGCGGCGGAGGTCGGCGCCACCGTCGTACGCGAGGGCATCGAGTTCGGCGTCGTGACCCGGGTGCCGGCGGTCGGCGGTCAGGCGGTCAGCCTCCGCGGCCTGCGGGGGCAGTACGACGAACTGTTCCTCCCGCTCTACGGCGCGCACCAGGCGCAGAACGCCGCGGCGGCCCTGGCGGCGGTCGAGGCGCTCATCGGTGGAGACGACCCGCTCGCCGACGAGGTGGTGCGCGAAGCCTTCGCCGAGGTGACCTCGCCGGGCCGGTTGGAGATCGTGCGCCGCAGCCCGACCATCGTGCTCGATGCCGCGCACAACCCGGCCGGCGCCGAGGCGACCGCCGCCGCGCTCGAGGACTCCTTCCAGTTCGACCCCCTGATCGGCGTCATCGGCGTGATGGGCGACAAGGACGCCGAAGGTCTGCTTGCCGCGTTCGAGCCGCTCCTCGCTCATGTCGTCATCACCCAGAGCGCCACCGACCGGGCGATGCCTGCCGACCGACTGGCCGAGACCGCGGTGGAGGTCTTCGGCGAGGACCGGGTGACCGTGGTGCCGCGGCTCGCCGACGCGCTGGACCACGCGGCCGGCCTGGCGGAGGCCGACACCGGCGAGGCGCTCTCCTCGGGCGCGGTCCTGGTCACCGGCTCCGTGGTCACCGTGGGTGAGGCGCGGCAGCTGCTGGGCGGCCGCAAGTGACCTCGGCCCGGCGGTCGTTGTGCGCGACCGTCCTGTCGGTCGAGGCGATCACGCTCGGCCTGACCACGCCGGTGATGATCACGCTCGCCGACGTGCCGAAGGGCACGGCGCTGTGGATCGGCCTCGGCCTGGCGGTCGGCTGCATCGTGGTCGCCGGTCTGCTCCGCGCGGAGTGGGCCTACTGGCTCGGGCACGCGATCCAGGTCGCGGCGATCGCGCTCGGCTTCGTCGTACCTCTGATGTTCGTCCTGGGCCCGATCTTCGCCGTGCTCTGGGGCACCGCGTACGGCGTCGGGCGCAAGATCGAGCTGGAACGGGCGGCGGCGTACGCCGCGCAGGGGGACGACGACCCTGATCTCGAATCGGATGTGTAACTGTCGCTGGGTACAGTTGCCGCCGTGCCAGTGATCATCGACAAGCTCCTCCGCATCGGAGAGGGCAAGATCCTCCGCCAGCTCGAGTCGATCGCGAAGGCCGTCAACGCCATCGAGGACGACTTCGTGGCGATGTCCGACGACGAGCTCCGCGGAATGACCGACGAGTTCAGGAAGCGGCTCGCCGACGGGGAGACCCTCGACGACCTCATGCCGGAGGCGTTCGCCACGGTCCGTGAGGCTGCGAAGCGGGTCATCGGCCAGCGGCACTTCGACGTGCAGATCATGGGCGGCGCCGCGCTCCACATGGGCAACATCGCCGAGATGAAGACGGGTGAGGGCAAGACGCTGGTCGCCACGCTGCCGTCGTACCTCAACGCGCTCGCGGGCGAGGGCGTCCACGTCGTCACCGTCAACGACTACCTGGCGAAGTACCACGCCGAGTGGATGGGCCGGATCCACCACTTCCTCGGTCTCACCACCGGCGTGATCCTCCCGCAGATGCGGCCCGCGCAGCGGCGCGACGCCTACAACTGCGACATCACCTACGGCACCAACAACGAGCTCGGCTTCGACTACCTCCGCGACAACATGGCGGGGTCGATCGAGGAGTGCGTGCAGCGCAAGCACTTCTTCGCCGTGGTCGACGAGGTCGACTCGATCCTCATCGACGAGGCGCGGACCCCGCTGATCATCAGCGGTCCGACCCAGGACGAGGTCAAGTGGTACGGCGAGTTCGCCAAGATCGCGCAGAAGCTCACCAAGGACACCGACTACGAGGTCGACGAGAAGAAGCGCACCATCTCGGTCCTCGAGCCCGGCATCACCGTCGTCGAGGACCACCTCGGGATCGAGAACCTCTACGAGTCGGCCAACACTCCGCTCATCTCGTTCCTGCACAACTCGATCAAGGCCAAGGAGCTGTTCCGCAACGACAAGGAGTACGTCGTCATGAACGGCGAGGTGCTCATCGTCGACGAGCACACCGGCCGCATGCTGGCCGGCCGCCGCTACAACGACGGCCTCCACCAGGCGATCGAGGCCAAGGAGGGTGTGAAGGTCCGCGAGGAGTACCAGACCCTCGCCACCGTCACCCTGCAGAACTACTTCCGCCTCTACGAGAAGCTCTCCGGGATGACCGGCACGGCACTGACCGAGGCATCGGAGTTCGACAAGATCTACGGCCTCGGCGTGGTCCCGATCCCGACCAACAAGCCGATGCAGCGCGACGACCTGGCCGACCTCGTCTACCGGACCGAGGAGGCGAAGTACGAAGCGGTCGTCGAGGACATCGTCGAGCGCAACGAAAAGGGCCAGCCGGTCCTGGTCGGCACCGTCTCCGTCGAGAAGTCCGAGTACCTCCACCAGCAGCTGACCAAGCGCGGCGTCCCGCACTCGGTCCTCAACGCGAAGGTGCACGCGGACGAGGCGAAGATCGTCGCCCTCGCCGGCCACAAGGGCGCGGTCACGGTTGCGACCAACATGGCCGGTCGTGGCACCGACATCATGCTCGGCGGCTCGGTGGAGTTCCTCGCGGACCAGGAGCTGCGCAAGCAGGGACTCGAGCCCACCGGCGAGACCGCCGACGAGTACGACGCCGCCTGGCCCGCGATGATCGAGCGGATCAAGGACGAGGTCGCCACCGAGCACGACGAGGTCCGCGAGGTCGGCGGTCTCTACGTGATCGGCACCGAGCGCCACGAGTCCCGCCGGATCGACAACCAGCTGCGTGGTCGCTCCGGCCGTCAGGGCGACCCGGGCGAGTCCCGCTTCTACCTGTCGCTGCAGGACGAGCTGATGCGGCTGTTCAAGTCCGACTGGGTCGACCGGGTGCTGGTCATGCTCAAGATCCCGGACGACGTCCCGATCGAGAACAAGCGGGTCACCAACGCGATCGCCAGCGCCCAGGGCCAGGTGGAGTCGCAGAACTTCGAGTCCCGCAAGAACGTCCTCAAGTACGACGACGTGATGGACCGGCAGCGCAAGGTCATCTACGGCGAGCGTCGCGAGGTGCTCGAGGGCGTCAACCTCGAGGAGCAGGTCCGCACCTTCATCGACGACGTCGTCACCGGCTTCGTCGGCGGATCCCTCGACCAGTTCTCCGAGGAGTGGGACCTCGAGCAGCTCTGGACCGACCTCAAGCAGTTCTGGCCGATCTCGCTGGACCTCGAGGCCACCAAGGAGGAGATCGGCCACCACGCCGTGCTCCACAAGGACGACCTGATCGAGAAGCTCAAGGCCGACGCCCACGCCGCCTACGACAGCCGCGAGGAGGAGGTCGGCGAGGAGGTCATGCGCGAGCTCGAGCGCCGCGTCCTGCTGTCGGTGCTCGACCGGAAGTGGCGCGAGCACCTCTACGAGATGGACTACCTCCGCGAAGGCATCTACCTGCGGGCCTACTCGCAGCGCGACCCGCTGGTCGAGTACCAGCGCGAGGGATACGACATGTTCGCCTCGATGATGGACGGCATCAAGGAGGAGACGGTCGGCTTCCTCTTCAACCTCGAGGTCCAGCTCGAGGACGACGAGCCGGAGTACCACTACCACGCCGACGGCTCCCGCCACGAGGGCCCGATGCACGAGGGCGCGCTCGCCGAGCCGCCGGTCGGTGCCGGGGCCCAGGGGCCCGGGCTCGGCGACATCGCCGCCGCTCTCAAGGCCTCCTCGGCCGACGAGGAGGAGCCGATGCGCCGGCAGCTGCCGTCGCAGGGAGCCCCGCTGATCAAGGCCAAGGGACTCGACGCTCCGAAGCAGCCGCAGATCCTGTCCTACTCGGCGCCGAGCGACGTGACCGGTGAGCCCGAGGTCCGCGGCGCCACTGCGTCCAATGCCGACGACGAGTTCGCCGAGATCGGACGCAACCAGTTGTGCCCCTGCGGCTCGGGCAAGAAGTACAAGCGCTGCCACGGTGCCCCGGGAGGCCCGAGCGGTCTCACGGCTCGGATCAGCTGACCCATCGGTCGTCGAGGAGCCCGAGCCACTAGCGACCAAGGATCGCTAGGCGAGGGCGTATCGAGACGCGGTGAGCTCGCGTGCCCGCCGTGGGCGGTCTCACCGGGTCTCGGTACGCGCGTCGCGACTTCGCAAGCTCGCGCGCAGCGGCCTTACTGCAGCGTCATCCTCGGTTCGCCGTTGAGGAGACCGGTGCCGGTCCGGGTGCACGTGCCGCCCTTCGGCGTACCACCGTTGTAGGCCTGGCGGACGCACGAGCGAACGGCGAGCTGGCCCCAGTAGTTGGGGTGCAGCGACTCCTGGATGTAGTAGGGGCTGTCGGAGCAGCAGGTCGAGATCGTGCGGATCTGGTTGACCCACTCGGTCCGGTCGACCGCGCCCGCCGTCCGCCAGTTGGCGATGCCGACCTCCTCGTAGAGCCCGACGCCGGACTCGCAGAGCCGGCGGCCGTTGAAGGTGCTCGACAGGTTGAGCACCTTGGCGTTGCTGATGCCGGCCTGGCTGATCGCGCCCGTGACGGTGTTGTTGATGGTCGGCAGCGCGTAGCTGTTGGCCCAGTCGGCATCGGCGTTCCAGAAGCCGCAGCCGCCGGTGGACTGCCGGGTGTAGCCGCTCTGGCCGTAGCGGAAGCCGGAGCCGTTGGGGATCGGGGACGGGTAGGTCTGCACGACCATCGACCAGCCCGTGTCGGCGTAGCCCGCGTTGCGCATCGCGGTGCGGACGTTGGTGAGCGCGGTCGCGATCTTGTTCCTCACCGCGGTGATGTTGGCGCCGGTGAAGTTGGTGGTGACGCTGCTGTCGTCCTTGCAGTAGTCGGGCCACCACGACGGCGAGGTGAGCCAGTCGGTCACGCACTGCTGGACGATGCCGGCGAAGTTGAAGTCGTTGCCGCCGATGCTGACGACGACCATGCGCACGTTGTGGGTCGTCGCGAAGGTCTGCAGTGCTCGCGCCTGGCCGACGCCCTCGCCGCCGGAGTAGAAGTCGAGGCCGGGCTTGAACTCGTTACCGGTCGCCGTCGCGGTCTTGGCGCCTGAACACGCGAGATTGAGGCTGTTGACACCGCCGCCGACGTGGATCTCGGCGCTCTTGCTGCGGTGACAGCGGTTGATCGCCTCGCCGGTGCCGGAGGCGTTGTCCCAGTACGCCGACGAGCCGAGCGCGTCGGCCCGGGCGCTGCTGGAGTTGGACGATCCGGCCCAGCGGCCCGCCTCGCCGGAGATGTAGGAGTCACCGACCGACACGACCCAGGGAGTGCCGGATCCCGGTCCGTCGGCATGGGCGGATGGCGCGGGGAGTGGTGCGAGCATTGTTGCGGCAGCGACGGCGGTTGCGCCTACGAGCGTGCGGAACATGCAGGTGATCTCCTCGGGTCTTCCCTCCCCGGGGTCCGCACGGACCCGCGCCGACGTTAGTGACGGCGGTCGCCTTTGGGAAGATCTCCGGCGGAATCGGCCGGGCTCAGGAGAAATCGAGCGCAGCGCACACCCACCGCTGCTGGATCCGCTCGAACCGGGCGGCGAGGGCACGCGAGCGCTGGCCGTAGCGCACGTGCACGGATGCCTCGACCGCATCCGGCCGGACGAAGCAGGTATGGACGCTCAGCACCCGTGGCCGCACCGGCTGCACCCGAGCCAGACCGGGCTGGTGGCCGCCGGCGCGGGCGACCAGCATGGTTCGCCGGCGGAGGTCGTCGTAGACCTCGGGGAGCGTCCAGCGCAGCAGCTGGGAGACCGGGCGATCGCCGCCGACGATCTCGACCGCGGCCTGGATGAAGCGGCGCGTCCACTCCTCGACCACCGCCTGCTGCCGGCGATCGATCGCGACCACGGCCGCGCCCGGATGGGCGTCGCCAGCGGGGACCGGTGGCTCGCTCCGGGGGAGCAGGGCCAGCGCGAGCGTGCCCTGGGTGGCGGCGACCGGCACCGGCAGCCGGACGCCCATCAACGGGTGCAGCGTGGTGGTCATGTCGGTCCTCCTCGAGCGGACTTCCTGGCGGGTGTGCGGGTTGAGCCGATGGGCGGCAGCTCCAGCAGTTGGCCGGGCACGATCAGGTCGGCATCGGGTCCGATCACGGCCACGTTGCGGGTGTACAGCGCGTGCCAGTAGCCGACGAGGTCGACGACCGTTGCCCGTGGCCCGAGCCGCTCCTCGGCGATCGCCCAGAGCGAGTCGCCCGGGCGGACCCGGGCCGTGGCGAGACTCGGTGTCGGTGTCGGTGTCGGTGTCGGTGTCGGTGTCGGTGCGGTCGGGCACAAGTCCGTCGCCGGTCGCGCGGTCCGGGAGCGGCAGGCCCGCGAGGGAGTGGGGTGCGGGCGCACCCGGCCGCCGGTCGTCGGCGGACGCGGGTGCGGCCGTCGTACTCAGGGCGACGGCGCCGCAGGCGGCCAGCAGGAGCAACCGCACCGGCCCGGGACGTCGTACGACGAGGCGGTCGCCGGCGGCGAGCACGCGGACCACCACGTCGGTGGTGATCGCCCACAGCCAGGCCGTCGCTACGAGTGAGGCCGCCGCGCAGCCGGTGACGAGGAGGTCCGTGAACGCCGGTGCCGACGTGGTCAGCCGGTGGTCGGCCGCGAGGGTCGGGACGGTGAGCAGGGCGATGCCGATCGCGGCCGTCGTCGTCACGCACCAGAGGGCGGCGCTGCGGAGCCGAACCAAGTCGCGCACGAAGCTGGCCATCCCGAGATCCTTACGTTTACTTGCGTTTGCCTCAGTCTGCATCCGTTCACGAGGGCGGTCAACATGCTTTCCACAGCCAGGATGTGATGAGGTGGGGCCCATGGGATGGGAGGAGGAACTCTTCGCGCTCTTCGACGATCTCGAGGGTCAGGCCGGCGCGCTCGCTGCCGCCGAGCGGGGTGCCGAGCACGCCGACCGCAGTCGCGCCGAGTATCAGACCGTCACCCTCGCCAGCCGCCTGATGGCGTCGGCCGGCACCGAGGTGACGCTCGGGGTCACCGGCATCGGCCCTCTCTCCGGCGTCGTCGATCGCGTCGCCGCCGACTGGCTGCTCCTCTCCTCCGGCCAGCACGACTGGGTCATCAACTCCGACGCCGTTACCACGGTCGAGCGTGCATCGGTGCGTTCCATCCCGGAGGTCGCCTGGTCGCCGCTCACCCGGCTCGGCCTGGGCTCCGCGCTACGTCGGATCGCCGAAGCCGGCGAGCGGTGCTTGCTGCACCTGTGCGACGGCACCCGTCACGAGGGCAATCTGCGTCGGGTCGGGGCCGACTTCTGCGAACTGGTGGAGGGCGACGACCGGCGGATGCTGCTGGTGCCGTTCACCGCGCTCGCGGCCGCGCAGTCGCGCGCCTGAGCAGACCCGGTCGTCTCAGGTCGTCTCAGGTCGCTTCGAGGTCGTACGGCGGTCGCTCGCCCTCCTCGAGCGTGCGCCGCACCGGCTTCACGAAGTCGTCGTCGTCCTCGTCGGCCATCGCCTCGGCGATGTGCTTGCGGACGATCGCCCGCGGGTCGAGGTCGCGCAGCTCGAGGTCGGCGAACTCGGGGCCCAGCTCGGAGCGCAGCTCGTCACGCGCGTTGTTGGCGAAGGTGCGGAGCTTCCGCACGAACTGACCGGCCTGCTTGGCGAGGTCGGGCAGCTTCTCCGGGCCGAAGACGAGGACAGCCAGGAACGCGATCACGACGAGCTCGCCGAATCCGATCCCGAACACTGCTAGCCCCCGCCGGTCCTGGTTCCGTCGTCCCGGTCAGAACTTGTTGCTCGGGGTGAGGCCGAGCTGCATGCCGGCGAGGTTGCGCCCGCGACCGTCGATCCGGTCGGCGATCGCCTTGAGCGCGATCGCCGACGGCGATGTCGGATCGGCCTCGACGACGGGCTTGCCGTCGTCGCCGCCCTCACGGAGCGACATGTCGAGCGGGATGGTGCCGAGCACGGGCACGTCGTACCCGAACCGCGCGGAGAGCGTCGTCGCGACCCGGTCGCCACCGCCGGAGCCGAAGATCTCGAGCCGGTGGTCCTTGCCCTCGGCGGTGCAGTGGGGGCAGGGCAGGTAGCTCATGTTCTCGATGACGCCGACGACCCGCTGGTGCATCATCGAGGCCATCGTGCCGGCGCGCTCGGCGACCTCGGCCGCGGCCTCCTGTGGTGTGGTCACGACGACCACCTCGGCGTTCGGGAGGTGCTGACCGAGCGAGATCGCGACGTCACCGGTGCCCGGCGGCAGGTCGAGGAGCAGCACGTCGAGGTCGCCCCAGTAGACGTCGGACAGCATCTGCACCAGCGCACGGTCGAGCATCGGGCCGCGCCAGGCAACGACCTGGTCGCGCTTCGGCTTGAGCATGCCGATCGAGATCGCTGAGATGCCGCTGGGCGTCGGCACCGGCATGATCAGGTCATCGACCTGGGTCGGCCGGGAGTCCGCGATGCCCAACATCGCCGGCACCGAGTGCCCGTAGATGTCGGCGTCGACGATGCCGACCTTGCGGCCGGCTTGGGCGAGAGAGATCGCGAGGTTGACCGTGACCGACGATTTGCCGACGCCACCCTTGCCGCTGGCGATCGCGTAGACCTTCGTCAGGGAGCCGGGCTGGGCGAACTGGATCTCGCGCTGGGCCTGACCGCCGCGGAGCGTGTCGTGCAGGCTGCCGCGCTGCTCGGAGGTCATCACGCCGAGGTCGAGCTCGACCCGGCTGACGCCGTCGACGGCGCTGACCGCCGCGGTCACGTCGCGGGTGATGGTGTCCTTGAGCGGGCAGCCGGCGACGGTGAGGAGCACCCGCACCTTCACGACTCCGGTGTCCTCGATCTCCACGCTGTCGACCATGCCGAGATCGGTGATGGGGCGCTTGATCTCGGGGTCGTTGACGGTGGCCAGGGCTGCGTTCACCTGGTCGAGCGTGGGCAGGGCGGGCGACGTACTCATCGGCATGAGTCTACGGAGCGACCGTTGCGAGCTGTTACTCCTGCCCGCCGTGAGACGCCCCACCCTCGGGCTCGGCGCGTTCGGCTCGGTCCTCCAGCTCGGTGAGCAGCGCCCGGAGCTCCGACCTCAGGTAGTCGCGGGTCGCGACCTCGCCCATCGCCATCCGCAGCGAAGCGACCTCACGCGCGAGGAACTCCATGTCGGCATGGGCCCGGGTCGCCGCGTCGCGGTCCTGGGTAGCGATCACCCGGTCGCGGTCCTCCTGGCGGTTCTGGGCGAGCAGGATCAGGGGAGCGGCGTACGACGCCTGCAGGCTCAGGATCAAGGTCAGAAAGATCAGCGGGTACTCGTCGAACTGCCACGAGTCGGGCGCCAGGAAGTTCCACGAGACCCACGCGATGACGAACAACGTCATCCACATCAGGAACTTTGCGGTGCCCATGAACCGCGCGAACCGTTCGGCGAAGATCCCGACGGCATCGGTGTCGTAGGACGGCCGCCGCACCAGCGGACGGCGGGCCGCCTTCGGGGTGTCGAGCCGGTCCCCGGGCCGGCGCGGCTCAGGCATGACGCTCCGCCGCTCGCTCACGCCAGTTGGCGGGCAGCATGTGGTCGAGGAGGTCGTCGACCGTGACCGCGCCGAGCAGGCGCCGGTTCTCGTCGACCACGGGCGCCGCGACCAGGTTGTAGGTCGCCAGGTGCGCCGCGACGTCGTCGATGCTCGCCTCGGGACGGAGCACCTCGAGCTCGTCGTCGAGAACTCCCGCGACCAGCGTCGACGGTGGCTCGCGCAGCAGTCGCTGGATGTGCGCCAGTCCGAGCAGCTTCCCGGTCGGGCACTCGAGCGGTTGCCGGCACACGTAGACCAGGGAAGCCAGGGCCGGCGTCAGCTCCGGGTTGCGGACGTGGGCGAGCGCGTCGGCGACGGTGGCGTCCGGGCCGAGGATGACCGGCTCCGGCGTCATCATGCCGCCCGCGGTGTTCTCGACGTACTTCATCAGCCGGCGGACGTCCTCAGCCTCCTCCGGCTCCATCAGTTGGAGCAGGATCTCGGCGGTCGCCGGTGGCAGGTCGGCGATCAGGTCGGCCGCGTCATCGGCCGACATCTCCTCGAGCACGTCGGCCGCGCGCTCGGAGTCGAGCTGCTCGAGGATGCCGACCTGGTCCTCCTCGGGCATCTCCTCGAGCACGTCGGCGAGGCGCTCGTCGTCGAGCGCCATCGCGACGGCGGTACGGCGCTCCACCGGCAGGTCGTGCAGCATCTTGGCCGCGTCGGCCGGGCGCATCTCGTTGATCGCGGCGACCAGGTGGGTCGCACCTTGGCGGTCGTCGGTGCGCGAGAGCCCGACAACGTCGTTCCACTCGACGACGTGCGTCTGACCGCGGCGGCGCAGGCCTTTGGACGGCTCCTGGATCGCGACCCGGCTCAGCACCCAGTCGCGGGTGCGCGAGCGCTCCATCGCGACGTCGTAGACCGAGCCGCCGACACCGGTGCTCTTGACGGTCACGGCGCGGTCGAGCATCTCCCCCATGACCAGGGTCTCGGTCGAGCGCTGCTCGAACCGGCGCATGTTGAGGAGGCCGGTCGTGTAGACCTGGCCGCTGTCGATCGTCGTCACCCGGGTCATCGGGAGGAAGACGCTGCGACGTCCGAAAACCTCCGCGACCATGCCGAGCACGCGCGGCTGGGCGCCCTCCACCCGCATGGTGACGACGAGGTCGCGCACCTTGCCGACCTGGTCGCCCTGGGGGTCGAAGATCGGCAGTCCCACCAGCCGGGCGGCATAGACACGGGAGGGCGTGGCGCTCACACGCTCACGTTATCGGTCGGGGTGGCCGATTCCTTGAAGGCGGGCGGGCCGCAGGAATCCCCGGTCGACCGGGGATTCCTGCGCTTGTCGGCCATTGCAATGGCCGACAAGCGCCAGTTTTCCCTGACCGATGTGACTGCCGGGACTGGTGGGGACGTCAGCCCTTGAGCTTGTATTCCTTGAGGATGGCGCGGCCGATGATCATCTTCTGGATGTCGGAGGTGCCCTCGCCGATGAGCATGAACGCGGCCTCCCGGTAGAGGCGCTCGATCTCGTACTCCTTGGAGTAGCCGTAGCCGCCGTGGATCCGGAAGGACGCGTCGACGACCTCGCTGCAGAACTCCGAGGCGAGCATCTTGGCCATGCCGGCCTCGACGTCGACCCGCTCGCCGCGGTCCTTCATCCGGGCGGCGCGGACCATCATCGCGTGGGCGGTCTCGACCTTCGTCGCCATCTCGGCTATGCGGAAGAGGATGGCCTGGTGCTCGGCGATCTGCTTGCCGAAGGTGTGCCGCTGCTGGGCGTACGACGTGCCGAGCTCGAAGGCGCGCAGCGCGATGCCGCAGGCGCGGGCCGCGACGTTGACGCGGCCGACCTCGACGCCGTCCATCATCTGGTAGAAGCCCTTGCCGGTCTCACCGCCCAGGATCTGGTCGGCCCGGACGACGTGGCCCTCGAGGATCATCTCGGTGGTCTCGACGCCCTTGTAGCCCATCTTGTCGATCTTGCCCGGGATGCTGAGGCCGGGAGCGGTCTCGCCGAAGCCGGCCTCCTTCTCGATGAGGAAGGTCGTCATGTTCTTGTAGACCGAGTCGGCGCCCTCGTCGGTCTTGCAGAGGGTCGCGACCAGGCGCGACTCGGCGCCGTTGGTCAGCCACATCTTCTGGCCGGTGATGCTGTATTCGAGGGGGGCGCCGTCGTCCCCCTTCTTCGACACGACGGCCTTGGTCGCGACCGCTGAGACATCGGAGCCGAGGCCCGGCTCGGACATCGAGAACGCGCCGCGCATCTCGCCGGTGGCCATCTGGGGCAGGTACTTCTGCTTCTGCTCCTCGGTGCCGTGCTGCATCACCATGTAGGCCACGATGAAGTGCGTGTTGATCACGCCGGAGACGCTCATCCAGCCGCGGGCGATCTCCTCCACGCACAGGGCGTAGGTGAGGAGGGACTCGCCGAGGCCGCCGTACTCCTCGGGGATCATCAGGCCGAAGACACCGAGCTCCTTGAGGCCCTCGACGATGTCGGTGGGGTACTCATCGGCGTGCTCGAGCTGCTGGGCGACCGGGATGATCTGCTCGTCGACGAACACCCGGACGGCCTTGAGGATCTCAGTCTGGTCCTCGGTCAGCCCATCGGTCTCACACAAGCGGGGCATCGGTTCCTCTTTCGCTGCTGGACAACCCGGCGAACTATACCGGCGGCGGAGACCCCGTCTCGCCGGTCGCATGGTGAGGAAAGGCACAATGAGGGCACGCCACGCCCGTGGCCGACAAACCAGATCGGAGGAGCCGGTGGAGGCTGGTCGAAGTCGACCCGAGGTCGCCGTGATCACCATGGCGCGCGACGAGGGTCCTCTGATGCGGCGGTGGGTCGACCACTACGCGCGCCACGTCGGCCTCGACAACCTGGTGGTGCTCGACGACAACAGCGTTGACGGCTCGACCGACGGCCTGGGCTGCACCGTGCATCGACTGCCCCAACTGCAGGGTGGAGACGCATTCGAGCCGACCCGGATGCGACTGGTCAACGGGATTGCGGACGGTCTCCTCGCCGTCTACGACTACGTCGTCTTCGTCGACGTCGACGAGTTCCTGGTCACCGACCCGGCGAAGTACGAGACGATCCCGGACCTGATCGACGCGCGCGGCCGCCCGGAGGTGCTCGGCGTGGTCGGCCTCAATCTGGTCCACCTGCCCCATGTCGAGCCTGGTCCGCTCGACCTGGAACGACCGCTGTTGCGGCAGCGGGAGTTCGCGAAGCTCACCCCCCTGATGTGCAAGCCGTCGATCAAGCGGGTCAAAGCCGGATGGGCGGTCGCGTCGCACGGCATCCACGCGGCGTACGCCGTCGAGCCCGAGCTGTTCATGATCCACCTCAAGTTCGCCGACCGGACCCGGCTCGCGGAGATCTCGGCGTTGCGCAACGCGGCGAGCCGAGCCGACGGCCGGGCCGAGGAGGCCACTTGGGGGCGGGCGGCCGACCAGATGCTGGCGATCTTCGACGAGGCGGTGGCCGGCGCCGACCCGGCCACGATGCCGGAGTTCGACCCCTACACCGCCGGCCTCGAAGACCTGGTGATCTTCCTGAACGGCCGCCACCGCACCCCGAAGCAAGGTCAGCTCGCCGCCCTGCGGACCCAGCCGCTGGTGCGGTTGCCCGAGCGCATCCGCGACGCCCTGTAGGCCGCGCTGCGAACCCGACAAGCCGTCGCGGCGCGTCGGCATGCGAGCATGCATGGGTGCCCACGCCGGTCTACCTCCACGTCGGAGCCCGCAAGAGCGGCACCACTTCGCTGCAGCGGTCGCTGAGGCTCTCGGTGGAGGAGTTGGCGGCGCAGGGGGTCAACCTGCTCTACGCCACCCGTGAGGAGCAGGTCCGGCGCCAGGTCGTGCCGATCCGCGGCTACCTGACGTCCGGCGACGACACGGCCGCCCGACAGTCTCTGCGGGAGCTCGCCGAGGGGATCCGCAGCCGACCCGAGATGACGCACCTGCTCTCACTGGAGACGCTGGCCGAGCTTCCGCGTCCCGCGACCGACCTGATCGTCGCGGAGCTCGCCGAGTTCGAGGTGCACGTCGTCGTCACTGCGCGCCACTGGGTGCTCACCCTGCCGTCGGAGTGGCAACAGATGGTGAAGTCGCGGCTCACGATCAGCTATCCCGACTTCCTGGCGGCGGTCCGCGACCGCACTCCCGATGCGGCGGAGTTCCTGGCGATGCAGGACGTGCCCGCGATCGTCGAGCGCTGGGGGGCACTGCTTCCGCCGGAGCGGGTGCACGTCATCGCGTGCCCTCCGCGGTCGCGCAACGTGGGCACGCTGCTCGACCTCTTCTGTGGGTTGGTCGGGATCGACCCGGCGAGCCTCAAGGTCCCCGCGGGAGACCTCAACACGTCGATCTCGCTCGACCAGGCCGAGCTCATCCGCCGGATCAACGCGGACCTTGGAGACCGGCTGACCAAGCCAGGAGCCGACTACGACGTCGGCGTCCGGGGCTGGATCGTGCGCGGGAGCATGCAGCCGCGGGCCACGGAGTCGATCCGGATCCCGCAAGAGTTCGTCGAGTGGGCGGTTGCGGAGGCGCGCCAGCAGTACGACGACCTCCTCGTCGCCGGGGTTGACGTCGTGGGCAGGCCGGAGGACCTGCTACCCGACGGCGATCCGCTCACCGGACCGCTGCAGGTGGGGGAGGATGCGGTCGCCGCTGCCGCAGTGGCCACCCTCGCCGACCTCGCTCAGCAGCACTACGACGAGGTACGGGCCAGCCGCCGCCGGATCGACGCGCTCGTCGCCGAGCGGGACCGGCTACGCCGCAAGGTCCGCACCCTCCCCACGGACACCACCCCGGCCGCAGCCGATGACCAGCCTGTCCGACCGGGACCCCGAACGTGGCTCCGGCGGATCGTCCGCCGATGATAGGCATGGGTCTGCGCCGGCCGGCGCGACGAGGACAGGAGGACCGCGCGTGGCTGTAGCGAAAGCCACCGGCAGCGCCCGTCCGACTCACGACTATGTGTTCGTGGTGAGCTACGGCCGGGCTGGTTCGACGCTCGTCCAGGGCCTCGTCAACGCGATGCCGAGGACCCTGGTCCGCGGAGAGAGCGGCCTCTACGTCCAGCACCTCTTCCGGGCCTGGCAGGCCGTCGATACCGTCCGCCAGAGCCACACGGGTCCGCACACGCGCAAGGTGACCAGCGCGTTCTACGGCATCAACGCGCTGACCCGCGGACGCTTCGTCCGCAGCGCCCACCGACTGGTT
This sequence comes from uncultured Actinomycetota bacterium, assembly GCA_963795115.1. GTDB lineage: Bacteria > Actinomycetota > Actinomycetes > Propionibacteriales > Nocardioidaceae > Nocardioides. Next base: position 380,316 of record CAWCGH010000003.1, on the reverse strand, counting down.
GTCAGCGGCATCCTCGGCAGCGAGGACGAGAAGGACTTCGACCGCCTCGGGTTCAAAGAGGTCGAGTGGCACCAGATCGCCCCGGACGAGACCGAGCCCTTCTTCGCGTGGCTGGAAGACGTCTGCCCGGGTGCGAAGTACATCCTCAACAGCCGTGAGATCGAGCAGGTCGTCGGGTCCGGCTTCTGGCAGCGCCAGGACGCCGACGAGGCCATGGCCGCGATCCAGCGGGTGATCGAGATCCAGGACCACCTGCGCGGGACGCGTGCTGGCCGGGTGCACGAGAACCGCTACGAGACCATCACCGGCGACGACCGGGCGGCGTCGGACGCCGCGCTCCGCCACCTGGCCGAGTTCGTCGTCGGCAGCTGCGACGACGCCCTGCTCAAGAGGCTGCGCAGCACGCTGGAGGTCGGGCACGGTCCCAACCCCTTCGGCAAGAGCCGACGGGACAAGAAGGGCACGTGACCCGGATCCGGGCTTAATCGCTTCCCCGCCCTTGGCCCACATGTCAGGGTGGACGAACCACTCCGAACGCACGCGAGGAGAGCACCATGGCTGAGCAGGACCCCAACGAAGATCTCAAGGCGAAGATGCGGGCCGCGCTCGACCGCAAGAACCATCGGGAGAAGGGCGTCCACGCCGACGGCCCCACCCCCGAGAAGGCGCACGGATCCGAGGTCGTCGGCGGCGCCCCGAAGATGCACCGGCGCAAGGCCGGCGGCGGGGGCAGCTAGCAGTACCGGCAGAATGACCGCTCGTGAGCAAGACCAACGCGGGCAACTTCTTCGAGGACTTCACCGTCGGTCAGCTGATCGGGCACGCGACGCCGCGCACGGTCACCGAGGGAGACCGTGCTCTGTACGGCGCGCTCTATCCCACCCGGTTCGCCGTCCCGAGCTCAAAGGAGTTCGCTGCCTCGGTCGGACTGTGCTCGACTGACGACCCGCACCCGGTCGAGGACCTGATCGCGTTCCACATCGCCTTCGGCAAGACGGTCCCGGACATCTCGCTCAACGCGGTGGCGAACCTGGGCTACGCCGAGCTCCGCTTCCACCAGCCCGTGCTCCCCGGCGACACGCTCGCGACGAAGTCCGAGGTCATCGGCCTCAAGCAGAACTCCAACGGGAAGTCGGGCGTCGTCTACGTCCGCTCGACCGCGACCAACCAGCGCGGCGAGGTCGCGCTCGACTGGTGCCGCTGGGTGATGGTCCACAAGCGCGACACCGACCTCGAGGCGCCGGAGACGGTGCTACCGGACCTGAAGAAGGCGCTGGCCCCCGAGGACCTGGTGATCCCCGCCGGCCTCGACTTCTCGTCGTACGACTTCACCGCCGCGGGCGAGCCGCACCGCTGCGACGACTATGCGGTCGGCGAGAAGATCGATCACGTCGACGGTGTCACGTTCACCGACGCCGAGCACATGATGGCGACCCGGCTGTGGCAGAACACCGCGAAGGTGCACTTCAACACCGAGGCCCGACCCGACGGCAACCGGCTGATCTACGGCGGTCACGTGATCTCGATGGCGCGGGCACTGTCCTTCAACGGCCTGGCCAACGCCCAGCTCATCAGCGCCATCAACGGCGGCTCCCACGTCGCACCGGCCTTCGCCGGCGACACGGTCTACGCGTGGTCGGAGGTCCTCGACACTGCGCTGATCAGCGACAGCGTCGGTGCCCTGCGGCTGCGACTGGTCGCGACCAAGGGCAGGGAGCAATCGATGACCCTGCGCAACGACGAGGGCAAGTACGCCGACGGCGTCCTTCTCGATCTCGACTACTGGGCCCTCATCCCACGTTGACGTCGCTGATCACGAACGTGACCTCGTCGTCGACCGCATTCTCGATCTGGTCGATCGCTACCTTGTTCGGCCAGTCCTGGCCGTCGGGCCAGTCGACGACGACGTCGGCCGCAGTGGTGTCGTTGGCGCGGGCGATGACGTCGTTGATCGAGAGCTGGAGGTACTCCGGGGCATCGCTGCCCTTCTTCATGCCGTGGCCGCCCTTGAGGATCACGGACGAAGTGACCTCGCCGTCCTCGACCGTGACCTTCACCGGTCCGGTCAGCGGGCAGTAGCACTGCTGCTCGAGCAGGTAGGTGTAGTCCGTCGCGTCGAGCTCCGGGTAGCTGCCGACGTCCGGCGGGTCCGTCGCGTCCGTCGGCTCCGTGGTCGTGTCGGACTTCGTCGCCGGGTCGGTGGCGGTCTTGCCGTCGTCGTCGTCACCGCAGCCGACGAGGGCGGTGAGAGCCATCGCCGCGGCAGCGGCGCTGAGCAGGATCTTCATGGTGATACGACGGTAACGGCGGCCCGGTGGTTCCGCGCGCGGCGCGCGGGACGCGGGGCTCAGCCCCCACTGGCAGGCTGTGCACATGAGCACGGAGTCCGGCACCGAGCTGTGGCTGGTCCGCCACGGCGCGACCGAGTGGAGCACCGCGGGTCGGCACACGTCGATCACCGACCTGCCCCTGCTGCCCGAAGGAGTGGCGACGGCGGTCGCGCTCGCCGCCCGGCTCTCCGGCCAGGACTTCCGGCTGGCACTGACCAGCCCGCGCCGGCGGGCGCGGCACACCGCCGAGCTCGCCGGGTTCGCCCACGCCGAGGTCACCGACGACCTGGCCGAGTGGGCGTACGGCGACTACGAGGGGCTCACCACGCCCGAGATCCGGGAGTCGGTGCCCGGATGGACGGTCTGGACGCACCCGTCGCCCGGGGGAGAGACCGGTGCCGAGGTCGCCACCCGGCTCGATCGGGTGGTCGCGCGGGCGCGGGACGGGGGCGGACGTACCCTCGCCTTCGCCCACGGCCACTCGCTGCGGGTGCTCGCCGCGCGCTGGTTGGGCCTGCCCCCGGAGGACGGCCGGCTGCTGCGCCTCGACACGGCCACCCTGTCGGTGCTCGGCTTCGAGCGTGAGTCTCCCGTCGTGCTGCGCTGGAACGCCTAGCTGACCAGCTCCCTCCCGGGCGTCGGCTTGACGAGTGCGCCAGGGGCACAGCACGGTGTGACGCATGTCTCTGCGTGTCGGCTGCCCCCGCTGCTCGGCGCCCGTCGCCAAGATCGGCGACGGCAACCGGAGCTGCCCCGAGCACGGGGTCGTGGTGCCGCTGTGGCACCCGGAGTCGGCGTCGTACGACGAGTTCGCATCCCATCTCGGTCATGCCGGCGGGTTCCCGACGTACCTCCCGTGGCCGCTCGGGCCCGGCTGGACGGTCACCGACTTCGCGTCGGTCGCCGCCGAGGGCCGCGAGGGCCGGGCGACGATGAGCTGCGTGTCGGGCACCAGCGCGCTCGATGGCCCGGTCGACGTCATCGTCGTCAGCGAGGAGCCCGGCACCGGACTGGGTGCCCGGATCGCCGGACTCGGACCGACCGGTCACGTCGACCCCGGCGAGGAGGTCGGCGACGGACCGCCGACGGTCAAGGTGCGGATCGGCAGCTTCCCGGTCGGCCTGTGGCCGATCTCGGTCAGCGGATCGGACGGCGAGTGGGACCGGTCGGTCGTCGTCGGCGAGGCGGAGGGCCGCTGGCTGTGGCTGGTGCTCCGACCCGCCTCGGCGATCCTGCTGCTCCGCGACGACTGGATCCTGCGCGACGTCTCCGAGACCGGCCCCCAGCTGGTTGCCCTGCCCTTCGGTGGCCCCGCGCCGTCCTGGTAGCCGGTCTCTTCAGCGCGGCAGCACGGGTCGACCGGTGACGACCGGCAGGTCCGCGAGGGTCACGATGCCGGGGGGCGCGGCGACGACGGTCGGGACGGCGTTGGTCACCGGCATCGCGGTGTAGATCATCCCGAGGCCCATGAAGCCCTCTTCGTCCCACTCCTCGTGGGGGAGGCAATGGATGACCGTGCGCATGTTCGGTGCGCCGAAGACCTGGATGTCGTGGCCGTGCTTCAGCGGCTTCGGTGGTACGACGTGGTCGCCCATCGTCCAGTTGAAGCCCACGCTGATCAGGTTGTGGTCGCCGACCCACCCGCGGTGGTAGCCGTAGACACTCCCGACCGTGCCAGCGGGGATCTCCATGAAACCCAGATCGGTGTCGCCGGTGGCGGGGGTGAAGGTGACGTCGAAGTCGATCCGGTCGAGGGTGACCTTCATCGCGTCGGCCATCAACCCGACCGACTCGGCGAACACCTCGCTCTCGCGCCGGACGCTCTCGGCCAGCCCGGGTGTCGCCGGGTCCTTCCCGAACCCCATTGCGGCCTGCGTCTCCGCTGAGGCGTACGTCGAGCAGTCGACCGACTCCGTGATCCGGACGTGCTTGATGCTCGCGCAGCTCGCGGTCAATGTGAGCGCCACGATGTTGGTCATTCCGGGGTGGGCGCCGCTACCGAAGATCGAGGACTCGCCGCGCTTGCAGGCGTCCTCGATCCTCGCTCGCTCGGCCGGGTCGAGCTTGGCGCCGGTGATCCAGCCCGCGGTCGTGCAGACGTTGATCCCGGCCTCGAGGAGACGCACCAGGTCGTCGGTCGACGACCACAGTGGGTTGTAGACGCACGCGTCGGGAGCGAGGGCGATGAGGGCGTCCGCGTCGTCGGTGGCGAGGACACCGGACGGATCGGGGAAGCCGGCCAGCTCGGCCGCGTCGACACCGACCTTGTCCCGCGCCGTGGGCGAAGACCCCGACCAGGTCCAGATCCGACCGCGACAGGATCGCGTGGAGCGAGCGGCGACCGACGTTGCCGGTGGTCCATTGGATAACGCGCAGAGGGCGCGCGGCGTCGTACGTCACGGGGTGATGGAACCACTGGGTGCCTCCAGAAACAAGAACGTGTTCTCATTTTCGCCGACCCGGCTCATCTGGGTGCACGCGTGGTCACCCAGATGAGCCGGGTCGGCGTGCTGCGAGACCCGAGATGAGCCGGGTCGGCACTAGATTGCTCGGATGCTGATCGACCTCCACACCCACTCGCGGATCAGCGACGGCACCCAGGCGCCTGCCGAGCTGGTGCAGGCGGCAGCGGCGGCGGGGTTGGACGTCCTCGGGCTGACCGACCACGACATCACGGCCGGGTGGGCCGAGGCGGCGGCCGCGGCGCAGGTCGCGGGGATCGCGCTGGTGCGAGGGATCGAGATCAGCACCCGCTACCGCGGCACCGGTGTGCACCTGCTCGCCTACCTGCCCGATCCGGCGAACCCGGCTCTGGTCGGTGAGCTGGAGCGGATCCTCGAGGGTCGCGACGACCGGGTGCCGGCGATGCTGGAACGGCTGCGAGCGCTCGGGATCGAGGGTGCGACCGAGGCGGCGCTGGCCGAGGTGACCGTCAACGCCGCCGCGACCGGGAGACCGCACGTCGCTGACCTGCTGGTGCGGCTCGGGGTGGTGGCCGATCGCGACCAGGCGTTCGAGAAGTACCTGGCGCAGGGCCGCCCGGCGTACGTCGACCGGTACGCCGCCGCCCTCGTCCGCATGATCGGTGTCGTGACCGCCGCGGGCGGGGTGCCGGTCGTCGCCCACCCGTGGGGGCGGGGGAGTGCGGACGTGCTCGACGCGGCGGCGTTCGCCGTACTCGCTGACGCGGGGCTGTTCGGCATCGAGGTGGACCACCTCGACCACGACGCCGGCCAGCGGGACCAGCTGCGCGCGATCGCCGGGCGCCTCGGGCTGGTCGTTACCGGCTCGAGCGACCACCACGGCACGGGCAAGGTCGACCACCACCTCGGGGTGGAGACCACGGCGCCGGACCAGCTCGAGCGGATCCTTGCCCGGGCAGCGGAGCTCGGCTCCCCGACGGGAGTGGTGGGTGCCGCATGAACATCGTCGACGGTGTGCTCCTGGTCGAGGTCTTCGTGACCCTCTTCGTGATCATGGACCCGGTCGGCACGGTGCCGATCTTCCTGACCCTCACCAGCGGCCGGAGCGCCGCGACCTCGCGGAAGTATGCGTGGCAGGCGGTCGGCGTCTCCTTCCTGGTGATCACGGCGTTCGCGTTCTTCGGGCAGCAGATCCTCAGCTACCTCCACATCTCGCTGCCTGCGCTGCAGGGCGCCGGTGGTCTCCTGCTCCTGCTCGTCGCGCTCGAGCTCCTCACCGGCAACGAGGCCGAGCCGAAGGCCAACCAGGACGTCAACGTCGCGCTGGTGCCACTGGGCACGCCGCTGCTCGCGGGACCCGGTGCGATCGTCGCCACGATGCTCTTCGTCGAGGGGATCGGCGACCCGCAGGAGCTCACCGCGGTCGCGCTCGGCATTGTCGGCGTGCACCTCGCGCTGTGGGCGGCGATGCGCTACTCGCTGCCGATCCTCAGGGTCATCCGCGAAGGCGGCGTCCTGCTGGTGACCCGGATCGCCGGTCTGCTGCTGTCCGCGATCGCGGTGCAGCTGATCGCGAACTCCGTGCGCGCGTTCATCGCCGGAGAGGGCTGAGGTCCGCTACTTCCTGCCCATGGACTGGAAGCGCTGGAGCAGCCCGCCCGGCACCACCCGGGTCCCGGTGACGATCGCCTTGTAGCGCTTGCTGGGGATCGACATCGCCTTGCCCTGGTCGAAGTCGGTGAGCGCGTCGCGCACGAGCCGGTCGGCCTCGAGCCACAGCGCCTTCGGTGCGCTCGAGTCCCGGTCGACCCCGAGCCGCTGGTGGAACTCGGTCTTCACGAAGCCGGGGCAGAGCGCCATCACGGCGACCCCGCGGTCGGCGTACTCGTTGTGCGCCCAGGCGCTGAAGCTGTTGACCCACGCCTTGGCCGCGCTGTAGGTGCCACGCGGCAGGAACGCCGCCACGCTCGAGACGTTGATGACGCCACCGCGCCCGCGCTCGACCATGCCACCGAGGGCGGCGTGGCTCAGCCGCAGGACGGCGCGCACGAGGACGTCCTGCTGCCGCTGCTCGGTCTCGATGTCGTTGTCGAGAAAGCCCTGCTTGAGCCCGAACCCGGCGTTGTTGACGAGCAGGTCCACCGGACGCGCCCGGTCGGCGAGTCGCGTCTCGACCGTGGCGAGCTGCGCCGGGTCGGTGAGATCCGCCGGCAGCACCTCGACCTGGACGCCGTACGTCGACCGCAGGTCGGCCGCGACCTCCTCCAGGCGGGCGGTGTCACGGGCGACGAGCACCAGGTCGTCGCCCCGTGCGGCGAGCTGGCGGGCGAACTCGTGGCCGATCCCGGCGGTCGCGCCGGTGACGAGGGAGGTCGACATACCTCGAAGTCAAACAGGTCGGTCACCCACCGACACCAGGGTGTCCGGCATGATGTCCCTCGATGAGTAAAAGGGACCCCCGCCCCGTTGTCCTCGCTGTCGCCAACCAGAAGGGTGGTGTTGCGAAGACCACGAGCGTCGCATCGATCGGCGCCGCGCTCGTCGAGCTCGGTCAGACCGTCCTGCTGGTCGACCTCGACCCTCAGTCCTGCCTGACGTTCTCCCTCGGCATCGATCCCGAGGACCTCGAGATCTCGATCCACCACGTGCTGACCAAGGGCGTTGACGCGAGCGAGGTCATCCTGAAGACCGACGACGGTGTCGACCTGCTCCCGGCGACCATCGAGCTGGCCCGTGCGGAGTCCGACCTGCTCACCCGCACCGGCCGCGAGCACGTGATCCGCGGCGTGCTGGAGGACCTCGCCGCTGCGGGCACCCACTACGACTGGATCCTTCTCGACTGCCCGCCGTCGCTCGGCGTGATGACCGTCGCGGCGCTCACCGCTGCCGACGGCGTCCTGGTGCCGCTGCAGTGCGAGACCCTCTCTCACCGCGGCGTGGGCCAGCTGCTCGACACGGTCCACGACGTACGCCGCTTCACCAACCGTGATCTCGAGGTGTGGGGCGTGCTGCCGACCTTGTACGACGGGCGCACCAACCACGCGCGCGCCGTGCTCGACACGATCTCGGAGACCTACGACCTCGAGGTCATCGAGCCGCCGATCCCGAAGACCATCAAGTTCGCCGAGGCTCCTGCTGCCGGCCGGTCGATCCTGGCCACGAGCCGCAGCAGCAAGGGCGCGCAGGCCTACCGCGAGGTCGCCGCCAACCTGGTGAAGCGGGCGGCGCGCTGACCGTGAAGCACCTCCGCGAGTCCGGCCTGCACCGGGCGCAGCAACCCGGCCGGCGCCGTGCGGAGCCGCCGGGCAAGCGACGCGCCGACGTGCGGCCGCGCTACGGCCGGATCGGGGTCCTCACCGCCGCGGCGACGGTCACCGCCGTCGCGGTGCTCGGCGGCTTCGGGCTGCTGCCGTCCGGACCGGAGGACGCCAGCGCCGAGCCGGACAGCTATGTCCCGTCAGCGGCGAAGGATCTTCCGCGCGAGAGGGCGACCGACGACGCGGCGGCGCGCCGCAAGAACCTGGACGTCGCGCCCGTGGCCACGGCGGTCCGGCGTAGCACGACTTCCTCGTCCCGGGCAGCACTGCCGGACGACTCGGGCGCCGGCCGTCGGATCGTCTTCAGCGAGGGCGAGCAACGGGTCTGGCTGGTCAACACGTCGGGCCGGGCCACCCGGAGCTACCTCGTCTCGGGGAGCGCCACCGACAACCTCGACCCCGGCACCTACTCGGTCTACTCGCGATCGCGCTACGCCGTGGGGATCGACGACTCCGGGACGATGGAGTACTTCGTCCGCTTCGCCCACGGCGACTCCGGCGGCGCGATCGGCTTCCACACCATCCCCGTCGACGACGGCGCGCCGGTGCAGACGACCGCCCAGCTCGGCACTCCGCTGTCGCACGGGTGCGTGCGTCAGGGCACCGACGACGCGATCGCGCTGTGGGACTTCGCCCCGCTCGGTACGACGGTCGTCGTCACCGACTGACGCCGGTCTTGAGCTGAAATCGCTCGTGTCCGGCGCCGCCGGGTGTCATCGTTTCGGGTTGTGATCGGCCGATGAGCTGGGCGGACCGCCTGCGCGCGCTGCGGATGGATCTGACTCCGTGGCGTTCTTCGCGCGACTTCCGGCTGCTGTTCACCGCCGGGACCGTCTTCTACTTCGGGGCGATGGTCAGCTACGTCGCCATCCCCTTCCAGATCTACACGCTGACCGGATCGAACTTCGCCGTGGGCGCGATCGGCCTCGTCGAGCTGGTGCCGCTCGTGGTCTTCGGGTTGTACGGCGGAGCCCTGGCCGACCACGTCGACCGGCGTCGCCTCCTGGTCGGGCTCGGGATCGCGCAGGCGCTGCTCACCGCCGTACTCGGGTGGAATGCGTTCCGCGACGACCCCAGCGTGTGGCTGATCTTCGTGGTCGCCGGCTTCCTGGTGAGCACCTCGGCGATGCAGCGCCCGTCGCGTGAGGCGCTGATGCCGCGCACCGTCGCCCACGACCAGCTCGCGGCGGCCAACGCGCTCTTCAGCTTCGGCATGCAGATCGGCGTGCTCGCAGGACCGATGCTCGGCGGGCTGCTCGTCGCCTACGTCGGGATCGGCTGGTGCTTCGTCGTCGACGTGGCCGGCCTCGTCGTGGCGACAGTGCTCTACCGGTTGATGCGGCACTACCCGCATCGCGCCGAGACCACCCCGCCGAGCCTCGCCGCCATCGGTGAAGGCATGCGCTACGCGCTCGGGCGGCGCGACCTGCTCGGGACCTACTTCGTCGACATCGCCTGCATGCTGATGGCTCTGCCCGTCGTGCTTTTCCCCGCGCTCGCCAAGGAAGTCTTCGAGAGACCGGAGCTGCTCGGGCTGCTCTACTCGGCCGAGACCATCGGCGCGGTCGTGGCGACCCTGCTGTCGGGCTGGACGAGTCGCTTCCACCACCACGGCCGGGCGATCGTGGTCGCGGCGGCGTCGTACGGCGCGTTCGTGGCGGTCGCCGGCCTGATGCCCTCGTTCTGGCTGGTCGTCGTCATGCTCGCGTTCGCCGGCGCCTCCGACATGATCTCGGGGATCTTCCGCGGCACCGTGTGGAGCCAGACCATCCCCGAGTCGATGCGCGGACGGCTGGCCGGTATCGAGATGCTGTCCTACTCCGTCGGCCCGCTCGGCGGCCAGGTCCGGGCCGGCATCACCGCCGACCTCTGGTCGGTGCGCGGCGCGATCACCAGCGGTGGCGTCGCCTGCATCGGCAGCGTCGCGATCACGGCGCTGCTGCTGCGCGACTTCTGGTCGTACGACGATCGCACCGACGAGCACGCGATCGCCGAGCGCGAGTCCCGTGCCGCGGTGGGGGAGTCGTAGCCCGAGAGCGGGTCGTCGGTGTCAGGCCTCGGTCGTGGCGGCGGGCTGGTTGGCCCCGCCGGACCCGCCTGAGCGGCTGCGGCGACGGCGGTTGCGGTTGCCGCTCCCGGCGGGACGGCCTCCGGAGCTCGAAGCGGACTCGGAGGCCACGCCCGACTTCGCGTTGTCGCCGGCCGCGCCCGAGGGCTGGCCGCTGCGGGTGCGGGTGCGGCTGCGGTCGCGGTTCTGGGTCCGCGGGGGCCGGTCGCGGTCTTCGCGCGGCTTGCGCTCCACCGGGGCCGGGGGAACGATCCGCCCCTTGGTGCCCGGCGGAATGCCCTGGTCGTGGAAGAGGTGCTCCGAGGTCGAGTAGGTCTCGGTCGGCTCGTCGAACGGCAGGTCGAGCGCCTTGTTGATCATCTTCCAGCGGTGCACGTCCGTCGCGTCGACGAGGGTGATCGCGATGCCGGAGGCGCCGGCCCGGCCGGTGCGGCCGATCCGGTGGATGTAGGTCTTGTCGTCCTCGGGGCAGGTGTAGTTGACGACGTGGCTGACGCCCGACACGTCGATGCCGCGGGCAGCGACATCAGTGGCCACCAGGACCTTCATCTTGTCCTCGCGGAACTTCGTGAGCGCCTTCTCGCGTGCCACCTGCGCCATGTCGCCGTGCAGCGGGCTGGCCTTGAAGCCGCGCTCGGCGAGGTCCTCGGCGATCCGCTGCGCCTGACGCTTGGTGCGGGTGAAGACGATCATCTTGTCGGCGTCCTCGGCCTGCAGGATCCGGCCGATGATCTCCGGCTTGTCGAGGTCGTGGGCCTGGTAGATGAACTGAGCGGTGGCCGGCACCGTGGCGTTCTCGTACGACGACTCGGCGCGGATGTTCATCGGGTGCCGCATGTGGGTGCGGGCCAGTGCCACGATCGCGGCCGGCATCGTCGCGGAGAACAGCATCGTCTGCCGGGTCTCCGGGGTCTGCCGCAACAGCCGCTCCACGTCGGGAAGGAAGCCGAGGTCGAGCATCTCGTCGGCCTCGTCGAGGACGAGAGCGTGCACGTGCGAGAGGTCGAGCGCCCGGCGGTTGGCCAGGTCGAGCAGCCGGCCGGGGGTGCCCACCACGATGTCGACGCCGGACTCGAGCGCCTCGAGCTGCGGCTCGTAGCCGACGCCGCCGTAGATCGTGAGCACCCGCATGCCGCGGGCGCGGGACGCGAGGTGGAGGTCGTTGGAGACCTGGATCGCCAGCTCGCGCGTCGGGGCCACGATCAGCGCCTGCGGCTTGCCCTGCGGGATCTCGATGTAGTCGGGGTCGCTCGGGGCGACGCTGCGCTGGATGACCGGGATGCCGAAGGCCAGCGTCTTGCCGGTGCCGGTGCGGGCCTGACCGATCAGGTCGGTGCCCATCAGCGCGACGGAGAGGGTCATCTCCTGGATCGCGAACGGGTGGACGATGCCGGCCTCTGCGAGCGAGTCGCAGATCTGGGAGTGCACGCCGAGGTCGCGGAACGTGGGCTTGGCCTCGGGTGCGGCGGCAGCGGTCTCAGTGCTGTGAGCGCTGTCAGTGCTGTCAGTGCTGTCGAGCTCAGGGGTGGTCTCAGGGGCGGTGTCGCTAGTCAGTGGTCTGTCGCTTTCGTGAGTGATTTCAGCCGGGACCGAATTCAGATCGGATGCGGCTGATTCACACTCAGCCGCGCACATACGTGGCGCCGTTCAGTCGATGCGCCCGAGCTCGGGCTGCCATCGGGCAGCGGCTCGCTGACTCCATGGTATCGGTACCCTGCCCGCATGGCTGAATCCGACGTCGCGGCGACCGACGAGCTTCCCGTTGCCCTGACCGACCCGGCCTACCGCGAGGCGGTCGTCGACCTCCTCGCCGTCATCGCGTACGGCGAGCTCTCCGCTTTCGAGCGGCTTGTCGAGGACGCCAAGCTGGCACCCTCCCTGGAGGACAAGCTGGCGCTCGCGCAGATGGCCGGCGCGGAGCTCGCGAAGGTCCAGCCGCTCATCGACCGGATCACCCACCTCGGCGGCGACCCGTTCGCCGCGATGGCGTCCTTCCATGCGGCGCTCGACGACTTCCACGCGCACACGGCGCCCGCCGACTGGTACGAGGGTCTGGTCAAGGCCTACGTCGGTGACTCCCTCGCTCGCGACTTCTACCGCGAGATCGCGGCCTACCTCGACGCCGACACCCGCGACCTGGTCGTGTCGTCGGTGGTGGAGGGTCAGCACGCGGCACTCGCCGTCGACCGGATCCGTACGGCGATCGCGGCAGACCCGCCGCTCGGTGGGCGGCTCGCGCTCTGGGGTCGTCGGATCATGGGCGAGGCCCTCACCCAGGCCCAGCGGGTGGCCGCCGAGCGCGACGCGCTCACCGCGTTCCTCGTCGGTGGCGTCGACCGCCCCGGCATGGACCTTGCCGCGCTCGGCCGGATGTTCACCCGGCTGACGGAGACCCACTCGGAACGGATGGCCGAGCTCGGGCTCGAGGCCTGACCAGCCATGGCCGATCCCGCTCGCCAGATCGAGCACCTGCTCTATCGCTACGCCGAGGCGATCGACGCCGGCGACTTCGACGGCGTCGGCGCGCTGTTCTGCCACGGTCGGCTCGTCGGCGAGAGCGACGACGGGCCGACGACGCTGGCCGAGGGTGCCGAGCCGGTCCGGGACTTCTACCGGTCGCTGGTGCGGCTGTACGACGACGGCACTCCGCGGACGCGACACGTGACGACCAACGCGATCATCGAGGTCGACGACGACCGCGGGACGGCGACCAGCCGGTCGTCGTACACGGTCTTCCAGGCGACGGACACGCTGCCGCTCCAGGCGATCATCACCGGCCGCTACCGCGACACGTTCCACCGCATCGGCGGGACCTGGTTCTTCGCGTCACGCACGATGGTCGCCGACCTGGCCGGCGACCTCAGTCAACACCTGCTGGGCTGACCTCTCTCGCCTGCGGCTCCCACCCGGGCGGCCCGAACAGGTAGCCCATCCGGTCCCGCCAGCTCTGCGCCGCCCGCACGTTCTGCACGATCTTCGCGTAGTCGCCGTACTGCAGCTTGATCATGTTGTAGGTGCCGACCGGCTTGGTCAGGCCGTACGTCGGCCGCTGCTTCTCCTCGACGAACGAGCCGAACATCCGGTCCCAGATGATGAGGATCCCGGCGTAGTTCTTGTCGAGGTACTCAGGGTCCGAGCCGTGGTGCACCCGGTGGTGCGACGGCGTGTTCATCACGAACTCGATCGGGCGGGGCAGCTTGCCGATCATCTCGGTGTGCGTGAAGAACTGGTAGATCAGGTTGAACCCGAACGCGACATAGATCGTCCACGGCGCGAAGCCGAGGAAGGGCAGCGGCAGCCAGAAGACGAACTCGAACCAAGGGTTCCACTTCTGGCGTAGCGCCGTTGCGAAGTTCATGTACTCGCTGGAGTGGTGTGCCTGGTGGGCGGCCCAGCCGATGTTGACCCGGTGCACGAAGCGGTGCGAGAGGTAGAACGAGAGGTCGACCGCGGCGATCAGCAGGACCCAGTACCACCAGGTGTCGATCGGCATCTTGAGCGCTTCGGGCGTCACGTACTCGAAGACGGCGATGTAGACGAAGAACGACCCGACCTTCAGCGCCAGGCTGAAGAAGAGGGAGATCGCACCCATCCCCATGCTGGTCCGGGCGTCCCTGCCCTGGTAACCGGTGGGTGGGCGGTCGTCGCCATCGTGGTCGAGCCACTTGAGCGCGGCGAGCTCGATGGCGATGGTGATCAGGAAGAACGGGACCGCGTAGGTCACCGGGTTCTTCCACGGGTCGAGCAGGTCCTGCACGTGTCGATGCTAGCGCCGCGTCCGACGCTAGGCGGCTCGCCCGGTGGGTGGTGCCGGAACCAGCCCGGACGCGGGTCTAGGCTCAGACGACGTACGGACCGGACTACCCCGGACGACCCGAACTACAGGAGCAGCACTGACGTGGCAGCGATCGAAGCCGTCGGCGCCCGCGAGATCCTCGACTCGCGCGGCAACCCCACTGTCGAGGTCGAGGTGCTCCTCGATGACGGGTCCTTCGCCCGTGCGGCCGTGCCGAGCGGCGCGTCCACCGGCGCCTTCGAGGCCGTCGAGCTCCGAGACGGCGGTGATCGCTACCTCGGCAAGGGCGTGCAGAACGCTGTCAACGCGGTGATCAACACCCTGGGCCCGGCCGTCGAAGGACTCGACGCCGCGGACCAGCGGCTGATCGACCAGACGATGATCGACGCCGACGCCACGCCCAACAAGGCGAAGGTCGGCGCCAATGCCATCCTCGGCGTCTCGCTCGCCGTCGCCCGCGCCGCGGCCGACTCCGCGGACCTCCCGCTCTACCGGTACGTCGGCGGCCCCAACGCGCACCTGCTGCCCGTCCCGATGATGAACATCCTGAACGGCGGTGCCCACGCGGACACCAACGTCGACGTCCAGGAGTTCATGATCGCGCCGATCGGCGCGGCGACCTTCCGCGACGCGCTGCGCACCGGGGCCGAGGTCTACCACGCCCTGAAGTCGGTGCTGAAGAGTCGCGGCCTCGCCACCGGCGTCGGCGACGAAGGCGGGTTCGCCCCCGACCTCGAGTCCAACCGAGCCGCTCTCGACCTGATCGCCGAGGCGATCGACAAGGCGGGCTACCAGCTCGGCAAGGACTTCGGGCTGGCGCTCGACGTCGCCGCGAGCGAGTTCTACGACGATGGCGCCTACACCTTCGAGGGTGCCAAGAAGTCGTCGGACGAGCTGATCGCCTACTACGGCGAGCTGGTCGCGGCCTACCCGATCGTCAGCATCGAGGACCCGCTCGACGAGGACGACTGGGACGGCTGGAAGGCCATCACCGACTCGCTCGGCAGCAAGACCCAGCTCGTGGGCGACGACCTGTTCGTCACCAACGTCGAGCGGCTGCAGCGCGGCATCTCCGGCGGTCAGGCGAACGCGCTGCTGGTCAAGGTCAACCAGATCGGCTCGCTGACCGAGACCCTCGACTCCGTCGACCTCGCACACCGCAGCGGCTTCCGCTGCATGATGAGCCACCGCTCGGGCGAGACCGAGGACACCACGATCGCCGACCTCGCCGTGGCGACCAACTGCGGCCAGATCAAGACCGGCGCCCCGGCCCGGTCGGAGCGGGTGGCGAAGTACAACCAGCTGCTCCGGATCGAGGACGAGCTCGGCGACGCGGCCCGCTACGCCGGCGCCCGCGCGTTCCCGCGCTACCAGGGCTGACCAGGGCAGCACCCAGCACCGCCGACCAATCGGACCGAAGGGGGATCGCGTGCCAGCCACACCCGGCGACCGTCGTACCCCCGGCCGACGCCAGCGCACGCAGGGCCGCCCGGCCCGATCGGGTCCGGGCGCCGCCGGACGTCCCGAGCGCAAGCGCGCCGAACGCGACCGGGCGGCGTCCGTCGCCCGGGTCCGGGCCGAGGAGCGGCACCAGTCGCGGTTGACGGGCCGCGCGGCCATCCTGGTGCTGGTGCTCGCCGTCCTCGCCGTGTCCTACGCGTCGTCCCTGCGGGCCTACCTCCAGCAGCGTGACCAGATCGCCGACCTCGAGACGCAGATCGACGAGCGCGAGTCGTCCATCGGCGACCTCGAGCGCGAGAAGGACCGCTGGGAGGACCCGGCGTACGTCATGCAGGAGGCCCGCAAGCGGGGCTACATCCTTCGGGGCGAGACGCCGTTCGTGGTCGTCGACGCGAACGGCGACCCGTTGACCGACTCCGAGCTCGACGACCCGTCATCGGTCGGCGATGGAGAGGCACCCGCCTGGTACGACGGCGTGTGGTCCTCGGTCAAGGTCGCCGGCAACCCGCCGACCAAGATCCCGCCGCCGCCTCAGAAGCGGATCGTCGGTCACGAAGACGGTGAGTAAGGACGAGGCGGTGATCGCGGCGCAGCTGGGCCGGCCACCGCGCGGGATCCACGCCATCGGGCACCGCTGCCCCTGCGGCAACCCCGACGTGGTCACCACCGAGCCGCGGCTGCCGAACGGTACGCCGTTCCCGACCACCTACTATCTGACCTGCCCGCGGGTGAACTCGCGGATCGGCACCCTCGAGGCTTCCGGACTGATGCGCGAGATGCAGGACCGGCTCGCGACGGATCCCGACCTCGCGGCCGCCTACGAGCGGGCACACGAGGCGTACCTCGCCGACCGGGCGGCCGTCGGAAGGTCCGCCGACCTGGACGTGCCGGAGATCGAGGGCATCTCCGCCGGCGGCATGCCCGAGCGGGTGAAGTGCCTCCACGTCCTCGCCGCCCACGCCCTGGCCGCCGGGCCAGGGGTGAACCCGCTCGGCGACGAGGTGCTGCAGCTGCTCGGCGACTGGTGGGCGTCGGGGCCGTGCGTCACCCCCGAGGTTCCTGCGTGACGAAAGTCGCCGCGATCGACTGCGGGACCAACACGATCAAGCTGCTCATCGGCGACCTGCCCGACCTGGCCGACACCGCCGTGCGGGAGAGCCGGATGGTGCGGCTCGGCCAGGGCGTCGACGCGACCGGCCGGCTCGCTCCAGAGGCGCTGGCGCGGGCGTTCGCGGCGATCGACGAGTACGCCGCCCTCATCGCCGACCATGGTGTCCACCGGATCCGCTTCTGCGCCACGTCGGCGACCCGTGACGCCGAGAACGCGGCCGCGTTCACCGATGGGGTGCGGTCCAGGCTCGGCATCGATCCCGAGGTGCTGTCCGGCGACGAGGAGGCCAGGCTGGCGTTCGACGGAGCTCTGCGCGGGACCGAACCGCTCCCTGACCCCGTGCTCGTCATCGACATCGGCGGCGGCTCCACGGAGCTGATCCTGGGGGAGCGCGCGACAGGTCCGCGGGCGGCGTACTCCATGGACATCGGGTCGGTGCGCCTCCACGAGCGGTGCCTGGGCAGTGACCCAGCGACGGCGGAGCAGATCGCCGGCTGCGTCGCGGCGATCGACGCGGCGATCGACGAATGCCCGGTCGACCCGGCAGCGGCTGCCGCGGTGCTCGGCATCGCGGGCACGATCACGACGGTCGCTGCCGGCGTGCTCGGCCTGGCGGCCTACGACCGCGACCTGATCCACGGCCGGGTGCTCGAGGTCGAGGCGGTCCACCGCACGGTCGACGACCTGGTCCGCGCGACCCGCGAGGAACGTCTCGCCCTCGGCTACGTGCACCCCGGTCGCGCCGATGTGATCGACGCGGGCGCGCTGATCCTGTCCCGGGTGCTGCGCCGGACGACGCTGCCGACGGTCACGGTCGCTGAGACCGACATCCTGGACGGCATCGCCTGGTCGATGGTCGGCTGATCGACTCGACCGAAATGTCTGCGAGCCGGTCCGCGCGCGCGTAGGTTCCGAAACATGAGCGCACCCCGAAGCCTGACCGAGCCGCAGGTGCTGACCGTCGCCCGCGGCCTGCTGGCCGAGCTGGCCCGCGTGCACGACGCAGGCGGGGTCAGCGGCGCCGTCGGCCCCGGGACAATCCTGATCGACGAGAGCGGTGCGGTCCGCCTGGTCGACGGACCCGCGGACCACGCCTATGCCAGCCCTGAGGTGCTCGCCGGGCAGCCGCCGACCGTGCGGAGCGATCTCTACTCGGCCGGCGCGGTCCTCGCCCATCTCTTCCGCGGCCACCCGACGGTGCCGCCCACCGTTGCCGACCTCGACGCCGGCATCGGTTGGCTGCTCGGCCCGGTGCTGGCGGCCGAAGCGGAGGCACGGCCCGGATCGGCGGCGACCATGGTCGCTGCGGTCGACCAGCTCGCCGAGCAGCGGCACGGTCCCGAGTGGCGGGTCGCAGCCGGCCTCATCGGTGCGACCGGCGTTGCCGGCGGGGTGCCGATCCTCGTGCTCGCGACGGCAGGGACGGCGTCCGCAGCGGGTGCCGTCGGCGCCGCAGGTGGTGCGGCGGGCGTCGCGGGCGTGGCTGGGGCCGCCGGCGCGGCCGGCAGTGCCGGTGCCGTCGGCGGCGCAGGTGGTGCGGCGGGCGCCGCGGGCGTGGCTGGGGCCGCCGGCGCGGCCGGCAGTGCCGGTGCCGTCGGCGGCGCGGGAGCAACAGGGGTCGGAGCGGGCGTGGCCGGAGTGGGTGGCGCCGGCGCCAGTGGCGCAGCGGGCAGCACCGCCGCGCTGGGAAGCGCCGGGGCGAGCGGCCAGGTCGCTGCCGCGGGTGGCGTGGTTGCGCCGCAGGGCGGGTTGCTCGGGGCCGGGCAGGGGGTCGCCGGGACGGGCGGAGCGCAGGCGGCCGGCCACTCTTCGCACGCGGCAGGTGCCGGGATCTCCAAGGGGCTCGCGATCAAGGTCGGAGCGGTGGCCGCTGCGGGCACCGTGGGCGTCGCCGGAGCCGCGACGGCCGTCATCCTCCTCGGCGGCGGCGAGACCCAGAAGGTCGAGGTGCCGGCGACGGCCGACATCTATCTGGTCGGGGCCTCGGAAGAGACCACGGCCCAGTTGAGCGACCCCGGCACCAAGCCGATCAAGATCGACGTCGACGGTGTCGGCGCGGTGTCGTTCCCGTCGGTCGACGGCGATGTCGGCGCGTGCGACGGATGCGTGCCTGCGACGCCCGACGGCAGCAGTCTGTCCTTCGGCTCGACAGCCATCACCGCGTTCAACGGCATAGCGGGTGTGACCCACGCCAACCGGACGCTCTTCGTGGTCGGGGTCTTCGTCGGCGAGGACAACCCGTCCCAGGCGGGCGACGCCGTCGTCGACCTGACCGATGCCGATGAGGAAGTGAAGCAGGAACCGGACCTCGGGGAGCCGTTCTTCGTCGGCGACGGCGAGACCGGCGACGGGGACCTGCAGGAGATCGTCGTACCCGCCGACGCCAAGACCCTCTACCTCGGATTCGCCGATGGCTTCAGCTTTGTCGGCTCGCCCGGGGCGTACGGCGACAACCACGGCACGGTCGCCATCGAGGTCACCACCGACTGAGACGATGAGCGGCATGACGTCCCTGTTTGCCGTCACCGTCCCCGGCCACGACCGACCCGGGATCATCGCCGCGGCCACCGACGGGCTGGCCGGCCTCGGGCTCAACATCGAGGACCCGACGATGACGCTGCTGCGGGTCACTTCGCGATGATGCTGCTGTGCTCGGACGAGGGCGCGAGCGGCGGGGTGGCGCCGAGCGAGATCGAGCAGGCGCTGTCGTCACTCACCGCTGGGGGCGACCTCGAGGTGTCCGTGCGTCCGGTGACCGACCAGCCGACGCCCGCGGGGGTCGCCGGCGCGCACGCCGTACACCCGCGTCAGACGTACCAGTAGATTTGGCCGAGCATGTCGCCTCCCGCCGCGCTGCCGGCCGTTGACCAACACTCGGCACTGCACGTCGTAGGGCCCCTGTATCCCAACCGGTAGAGGAAGTCGCCTTAAAAGCGATTCAGTCTGGGTTCGAACCCCAGCGGGGGCACCACGACACAGCGGTGCGGCCGGTCCTCAGGACCGGCCGCACAACTCGATGGGTTTGCTGATCAGTTGCCGCGTTCCACCGTCACTTCGCGACGATCAGGCCGTCGACGTCCACCCGCTTGCCGTCGGTCTGCACCCTGATGGTGACCTTGCCCGTGCGGACCTGGTCGAACGTGGCCAGCTCGATGACCTGTCGCTGGCCGGTGCCCGCGAAATCCACGGTCTTCAGCTTCGTGGTGCCGAACTTGACGACCGCCTTGCCGCCGTTGACGGTCCGATGGATGACCAGGGCCAGTCGCTTCACCCGTACGCCCGTGAGCACGAGGCTCGCGCCCTTCTCCTTGGTCGTGCTGAAGGTCGTCAGGTAGTGACCGTCGACGTCCTCGATCCGGTTCCACGCGCTGCCGCCGACCAGGGACGCGTCGTCGACCGGCAGGGCGGTGCATCGCTCGGCAGAGCCTGCGCCGAGGTTGTTGACGTTGTCGATGGAGCGGGCGACGAAGCAGTACGTCGATCCCGGCACGCCCGGGTAGGTGTCGTGGTCGGCCGCCGAGGTGTCGACCGCGTTGGTGCTCGGGCCGAAGTCAGCCTTGTTCCAGGCGGCCGACCTCACCGAGACGTCGGTCGTGGCGACGCCGGACACCTCGTCGGTGGCCGTCCACGCGAGCCGGATCGCAGTGCTCTTCGTGGTGTCGAGCGACGGGGCGGTGAGCGTTGTGGTCGGGCCCGCGAGGTCGAAGAGCCGGGCGCGGATCTCGTCGAATCCCACCGCCACCTCCCAGAACTCGATCAGCGCGGCGTTGCCCGCGTTGTCCACGTCGGCCCCGATCCGGTCGGCGAGCTCGTCGTAGCCGGTGCCGTGGTTGAGGGACGCGAAGGTCAGGGCCGGACTGGTGCGGAACTTCGTGATCCGCGTGCCGCCGGAGGTGTAGTCGATGAGCTGGGTTCCGTTGTCACTCACGCTGACCTTGGGGTAGACGTAGGGCCAACTGGGGTCCGGGACGTTGAGCGACGTCGCCGATCCCCATACGCCACCGGTGCTCGGCCGGGTCACGTAGACGGCGTCGTAGACGCCGTTGACGAAGGTCTGCCAGGCGACGAGGGTGCGCCCGGTCGAGT
The DNA here is from genome assembly GCA_963795115.1 of uncultured Actinomycetota bacterium. Taxonomy (GTDB): domain Bacteria; phylum Actinomycetota; class Actinomycetes; order Propionibacteriales; family Nocardioidaceae; genus Nocardioides. Next base: position 359,724 of record CAWCGH010000003.1, on the reverse strand, counting down.
CGGTGTCGGCTGAGATGTAGGACGTGGCCTTGCCCGGGGCCGAGATGACGCCGAGGCCGGTCCAGCTGCTCCCGATCTGGTTCTCGGTCGTCGCGTGGACGCGCCAGTCGCTGGAGGCGTCGCCGACCTTGCCGTTGAACACGATCGTGCTGCGGCCGGAGCTGTCGATCACCGCCTGCGGGTCGCGAGCGGAATCGGTGAGGAATGAGACCTGCTGGGGCTCGTTCCACCCGCCGCCGGGGGTGAACTCGGCCGCGTAGACGCCGTCGATGGACTGGTCGGTCCCGTAGGTGAGCACGGCCTGACCGGCCTCGTTGGCGTCGACGGAGACCGACGCCCCGAACTCAGTGGCGATGGCCTTGCCGGTGGTCGCGACGCCCGGCTCCCAGGTCCGGACCTGGACCGTCTCCTTGCCGGCGACGACGGCACGGAACGCGACGTGGACAGTTCCGTCGCCGTCGATGGCGGACGACAAGGGGAGGTCGTGGGACGCGCTGTGCCATAGGTCGATCGACGGCGACCAGGTGCCGCCGTCGTCGAGTCGCGCGCCGCGCGGCTTCCAGTTGACGCCGTCGTACTGTGCGACCCACGTCGCTGCGACGTCGCCGTCGTCGTTGGCGATGACCTTGACGTGGTCGGTCTCGACGCCCTGGGGGGAGACCCAGGTCGCTGGGCCCCACGTGCCGTCCACGGCTACCCGGGCGCGCACTCGGTCCGCCCCGGTGTCGCCGTCGACCCACACGGCGACCGCGTCGCCCGCGCCGGTGCTGACGACCGATACGTTCTGGAAGCCGGAGTTGTCGGCAGTGAGGGTGAAGGGGTCGTCCCACCCGGCGGCCTGGCCGGGCCCGGCCGGAAGGCTGAGAGTGATGGCGCCGACAGCGACGGCTCCGGTGGCCAGCAGGGCCGCGGTGCGGCGGCGGCTGGAGAACGGACTGGTGCTCATGATGGTGCCTTTCGGGAATCCCTGAGATCGGGCGGCTCGCGTGATGACCTCAGACTGCCGCCCACAGGGGCCTGCTACATCGGGGCGAGCCACGCACTTAAGGACGCGCCCCACGTATCCAAGGATTCGCTTGCCTTCAGGTCGACATGAAGCGGCACAGTGGTCGGCATGAAGCATGAGCACCACCACGAGGACGCGACGCTGGACGAGCTGCGCCAGGCGCTGACCCGCGAGTTCTGGGACGAGCGGTACGGCGGCAGCGAGCGGGTCTGGAGCGGCAGACCCAACCAGCGGCTGGTCGAGCAGACCGCCGACCTGACGCCCGGCCACGCGGCCGACATCGGCTGCGGCGAGGGCGCCGACGCGATCTGGCTCGCCGAGCAGGGCTGGGACGTGACCGCGCTGGACGTCTCCCTCGTCGCTCTCGACCGTACGGCGCAGCACGCGATCGAGCGCGGCGTCGACCGCCGGGTCAAGGTGGGGGAGTACGACGTACTCGGCTCCCATCCGCCGCGCCACCCCCGTCGTACTCAGGGCTTCGACCTGGTCTCGGCGCACTTCATGCACGTGCCGCGCGAGGACTTCGACGGGGTCTACCAGCGACTCGCCGCCGCCGTGGCTCCAGGTGGCCGGCTGCTAGTGGTCGCCCACCACCCCGACGACGTCGACAGCGGCGCCCGCCGACCGCACGGACCGGGCCTGCTGTTCCCGCCCGAGCAGCTGCTCACCGCGCTGGGGGTCGAGGGAGGTTCGTCCGACGACTGGGAGATCGAGGTCGTCGACTCGCCGGTCCGCGAGCAGCAGATGCCGGAGGGCCCGATGCGGGTCAGGGACACGATCGTCCGGCTGCGTCGCCGCTAGCGAGCGTGGAGTCGCGCGGAGTCACCTTCCCGCCCCCGCCTCGTTGTCCTGACGTGAGCCGACGTAGAACGTGTTCTATCGCGCTGGTCGCTGCTTCCCTGATCCTCGCAACCACCGCGAATCCGGCCAGATCCGCGCCGAATCCGGCGTACTCGGCGGGGATCTCCCCGGATTCGGCGAGGGTCTCCCCAGATTCGCCGCAGCTGCGCCGCAAGGGCCGGTGGATGGTCGACCAGCACGGCCGGGTCGTGATCGTGCACGGCTTCAACCTGGTGTGGAAGCACGCGCCGTACGTCCCGCCGGCCACCAGGGCCGGCTTCACCGGCGCCGACGCGCGATGGCTCAAGCGCCACGGCTTCAACGGTGTCCGGCTCGGCACCCTCTGGGCCGGGATCACGCCCGACGAGCCCGGCGTGGGCGAGCCGGCGTACCGCGACCGCTGGCAGCGGGTGATGGACCTGCTGACCGAGCAGGGCATCTGGATGCAGCTCGACGCACACCAGGACCAGTGGCACGAGACGTACGGCGGCGAGGGAGTGCCGGACTGGGCGATGGTCCGGCCGGCCCCGTACAACCTGCTCCCGCCGGTCAACCTGCCGTTCCCACTCGGCTACTGGCTGCCGGAGACCTCGACCGTCTTCGACCAGTTCTGGGCCAACAAGCACGGGCTCCTCGACGGCTGGGTCGCGGCCTGGGAGGTCGCCGCGCAGTGGTGGCGCGACCAGCCGTACCTGATGGGCTACGACCTCATCAACGAACCCTGGATGGGTCTCGAGTGGGCGGCCTGTCTCCAGGCGGGGTGCAAGGCGTCGTACACCAAGGAACTGCAGCCGGCCTACGAGCAGGCGACGACGGCGATCCGCGCGATCGACCGCCGGAACATCGTCTGGTGGGAGCCCCAGCAGTTCTCCGGCGGGCAGAAGATCCCGACCTTCCTCGAGCCGATGCCGGGGGAGCGCAGGCTCGGCCTGTCGTGGCACAACTACTGCCAGGACGTCTTCTTGATGAAGCAGGGTGTCCCGCCGCCGGCCGCGGACGTCGAGAACTGCTGGGCGTTCAGTCGCGACCGCGCCGAGCACGCCCTGGACCAGGCCGCCACCATCAACGCGGTGCCGATGATGAGCGAGTGGGGCGCGACCGACAACCTGCGGGCGATCGAGATCGACGCGGCGGTCGCCGACGAGCACCTGATGGGTTGGCTGCACTGGGCCTACAAGCGCTGGGACGACCCGACCACCGCCGACGACGCCCAGGGCATGTTCGCCGACGACGCCGACCTCACGACCGTCAAGACGGACAAGCTCCGACAGCTGGTGCGGACCTACGCCCAGGCCGTCGCCGGCGTCCCGACCGCGATGTCGTTCGACGCCGCGACCGGCGTCTTCCGGCTCCGCTACCGGCCGGACGCCGCGATCTCGGCGCCGACCGAGGTCTTCGTGAGCCCGCTGCACTACCCGGACGGCTATCGGGTGAGTGTCACGGGCGGCACCGCCGTCCGGCAATCGGGGCGGATGGTGCACGTCACGCCCACCTCCGACGGCCCGGTCACAGTCACCATCAACGGGCGCTGAGCGGGAACATCCGCACCCCGCTGCTCGTTTCCTAGGTATCTGACTGCCTAGACTGGGAGTCACCTACTCAGGAATCCCTTCGGAGGAGACCATGAAGAGCAACAACCCCGTGTTCCGTCGGTCGGAGGAGTTCAACCAAGCCTCCGCATACGGCCAGACGTCGTACCCGGGATACGCGCCGTCGCCGCTGGGCCACGGAGGCGAGCCGGGCTACGCCCCACCCACCGCCCCGCCGAACGTGGGTCGGATGACGATCGACAGCGTCGTCCAGAAGTCTGCGATGACGATCGGCCTGGTCATCCTGACCGCCGCGATCACCTGGGTCCTCACGCCCGACATCGACAGCGAGGCTGCCATCGGCCCGCTCAGCGCCGCGATCCTGATCGGCGCCGGCGGTGCCTTCGCGCTGTCGCTGGTCAACTCGTTCAAGCGGGTCATCAGCCCGCCGCTGGTACTGGCCTTCGCCGTCTTCGAGGGCGTCGCGCTCGGTGCGCTGTCGAAGTTGTACGACGCGATGTTCCCGAGCGAGCAGTACGGCGGCATCGTCGTCCAGGCCGTGCTCGGCACCTTCGCGGCGTTCGCAGGAACGCTCGCGGCGTACAAGTTCTTCGAGATCAAGGTCGGCCAGAAGTTCCGCACCTTCGTCGTCGCCGCGATGTTCGGCATGGTGGCGTTGAGCTTGATGGAGGTCGTTCTCGGCCTGTTCGGAGCCAACCTCGGCCTCTTCGAGTTCACCGGCCTCGGCCTCCTGTTCTCGATCGCCGGGCTGGTCCTCGGCGTCTTCATGCTGATCCTGGACTTCGACTTCATCGAGCAGGGCGTGCGCAACGGCATCCCTGAGCAGGAGTCCTGGCGAGCCGCGTTCGCGCTCACCGTGAGTCTGGTCTGGATCTACACCAACCTGCTGCGGATCCTGGCCATCCTGCAGTCGGACTGATTGATCCCTGATGCGAGGGCCCCCGGAGCGATCCGGGGGCCTTCGGTCGTTTTCGGCTCTGTCCGAGGCGGGTTCGCCGCCACCTCGCTCAGTCGACGGTCTGTGCGGCGGCCTCGGAGGCGGCCTCGGAGGCGGCCTCGGAGGCGGACTCGGAGGCGGCCGGGGCCTCGGCCGCGGTCTGCGGCCGACGGCGCCGGTGGCGCAGCTCGACCAACCGTCCGCGGACGCCGCCGGGCTTGCCGACGTCAGAGCCGTCGAGCTCGGTGCCCGGTTGCTTGACCGCCTGGGTGGCGGCCCGGGAGATCGGCAGCACGCGCTCTCCGCGGTGGGCCTCGAGCGTGATCTCCTCGACGGGGGCCTCGTCGAGTGCGGCGAGCACGGAGGGGAGCAAGACGTTGGCGAGGGCGCGGTAGCCCGCGGCGGAGGGGTGGAACTGGTCTGGCCCGAACAGCACCGTGGGCTCGGCCGCGAACTCGGGGCCGAGGACGTCACCCAGCGACACGCTGCGACCACCCGTCTCGACGGTGGCGATCGTCTGCGCGGCGGCGAGCCGTCGCGACCAGTGCCGGGCGACCTGGCGCAACGGTGGCGCGATCGGCTGGATCGTCCCCAGGTCGGGGCAGGTGCCGACCACGACCTTCGCGCCGCCGACGGTGAGGCGGCGTACGGCCTCGGAGAGATAGCGCACCGACTGCTGGGGGAGCACGGTGCCGACGACGTCGTTGCCGCCGATCAGGATCACGGCGACGTCCGGCTCGATCGGGACAGCGCGGTCGACCTGAGCCTTCAGGTCCGCCGAACGGGCCCCGACCACGCAGACCTCCTTGAGGTAGACCCGCCGTCCCGCATGTCGGGCAACGCCGCTGGCCAGCATCGCGCCGGGCGTCTCCTCGACCCGCTCGACGCCGTAGCCTGCAGCGCTGGAGTCGCCGAGCAGTGCGATCCGGATCGCGGGGCCGGGCTGCCCGCGGCCGTACCAGCCGGTCGAGCCCGGCGGCGTGTCCTTCGCCTCGCCGATGATCCGCCGGGCGAGCTTCGCCTCGGCGACCATCACGCCGTAGAACCCCGCCCCGAGCGAGGCGACGCCGGTGCCGCCGTAGAGCGCGGCAGCACCGAGCTTCTTCGCAGTGGCGGCCTTGTTCACGGCCCCACTGTACGGATCGCCCGTTGGGCCTGCCCCCTCTGCCAGGGCGAGATGCCGGCGTCGAGCCGCAACCCGTAGCCGAGATGCCGACGAGCTGCCCGGTCGAGTCCCAGGGCGGCCTCGATCCGACCGCGATGGATCCAGAACAACGCGTCCGGCGTCCCGAGGCGGGTTGCGAGCCGGGCGTACCTCAACCCAGCCCGACTCTGCCCCGCCTGGTGCAGGGTCCATCCGAGTGCGTCGGCTGCCGGCACTCCCGTGCGGCTCTGCCACTCCGCCCGCGCCGCGGCGAGCCCAACCTGCGGGTCCGCGTGGTCGGCCATGAACAGCGCGACGTCGAGCTCGCGGCCGAGGGACACGCTGTCGAGCTCGGTGGCGTAGTCCGTGAGGAACTCGAAGTGCTCGCTGGCCTCAGCGTCCCGGCCGAGCACGGTGTAGATCTCGCCGAGCTCGACGAGGTGCTCGGGGTGGGGTGCTCGCTCGATCACGCGCTCCCACAGCTGAGCGGCGCGCTCGAGGCGGCCGGTCGCCACGGCCAGCCGGGCCCGGGAGATCAACGCCGGCAGGTAGCCGGGGTCGACACGACGCACGTCCTGCAGGTGCGCGGCGGACGAGCTCAGCCGGCCACCGCGCCGTTCGAGGTCCGCCAGCAACGTCAGCACGTGCGCGCGGTCGCCGGCGGTGGCGGACTCCAGGCTCCGGCGAAGGATCGCGTCCGCTCGGGAGACATTGCCCCGCAGCTCGTAGGCGTAGGCGAACCGGGTGGCCACCCCGACCCCCGGTTGGCGTCGGTCGGCCACCCTCAGCGCGGCGAGCTGGTCGCCGTAGCGCCCCAGCTCGGTGAGGGCGTCCACCCGCAGGGACAGCGCTGCCGGGTTGTAGGGATCGATCGCCAGGGCCTGGTCGGCGTAGGCGAGCGCCTCGTTGAACTCGTGCTTCACCCCGTGGAGCGCGCTGGTGGACGTGTACGCCGGGACGTTGTCGTCGGGCTGGATCTCCAGTGAGCGGGCCACGGCCTCCTCGGCGAGGTCGTACAAGTCGACCTCTCCGGAGACCCGGACCTGCTCGACGTATGCGAGGGCGAGGGTGGCCCAGCTGACGTAGTCGTCGGGAACCCGGCGAAGGGTCTCCTCGAGGCTGGCGATGACCGCAGTGAGGTCGCGGCCGTCGCCCGGGTTGATCCGGACGTCTGGACCTGCCACCGAGGCCGGTTGGGGTTCGGAGCGGGTCGCGACGCCGATCCCGCCGGCGACCGCGAGACCGAGGGAGACGAGCAGGACGAGGACGTACTTACGCATGGGGGTTCCCTGACGTTGGGGGTCCGGCCGCGCGTGATCCCGCGCGGCCGGACCGGTTCGGATCAGCCGGCCGGCTGCAGCCGGGGCCTACGGGACGCGCGGACCATGAGCACGGCGCCGGCGAACAGACCGCCGCCACCCGTGCCGATGAGGAGCACTGACAGGGCACCGCTCTCCCTCAGGTCCTCGAGGAAGCTCTGGGCCTCCTCCTGGTCCTTCGTAGACGGCGTCGTCGCCGGGTGCGGCGCGGCGTCGCTACCACTGGCCGGGAGGGCCAGGTAGGGGAACACGTCCAGGAATTCCACGTCGTTCTCGGACACCCCGTCGCCGAGGTCGTTCGGGCTACCGACGAGCTCGCCCTCCACGACCTGCAGGGCGATGTCCAGCACGTCGTCGGCCAGGCGTCGTCCGTTCGGGAAGCCCTGGTTGTCGCCACCGATCACGCCGAGCGAGTCCGGGTCCGCCGTGACAGGCACGGTCATGTTGAGGCGCAGCTGCTCGCTCGGCGCCCCCCCGGAAGGCTTGTTGAGACCGTCGACGCCGGTGAGGAACACCGAGACCAGGTCGTTGCGCGGCTCGTCCGGAGCGTCGACGCCGTACACGGCCTCAATGAGCTTGGGGAGCTCCGGCTTGGTGACGTAGTCGAGGAACTGACCGTCGTTCCGCGGCGCGGAGGCGTTGAACCGGTTCTTGTCCTTGAGCGGGATGACGACCTCGTTGACCAGTGGCATGCCGAGTCTCGAGACCTGGCGGTACTGGCCGTCGACGCCGCGGCGGTCCGTCGAGGACCACACGCCGATGATCGGGTTCGGGGTGGTGCGGTGGTTCTTGGCGAGGACGGACCGAGGCACCTGGAGCGCCACCGAGTTCACGTTGAAGCCGGCAAGCGTGTCGTCGCCGGCCTCGGAGAAGTCTCCGCCGTAGAGAAGGTCGAAGACCCGGAGATCGAGGAAGAACGGGTCTTCCGCCTGGCCGGCGAAAGTCTGGTAGCGGCCCTTCGGGCCGGCGTCCGTCACTCCGTCGCTGCGCAGCTTGGCGTAGTCGGGCATCGAAGCCTGGCCGACGTTCGAGGGCACGACACGGCGACTCCTGACGAGGACCTGGGTCTCGCCGTCGGCGATCTTCTCCAGGCGGTACGTCTGGTAGAAGTTCAGGTCGGTGTCCCGCAACGCCGTGACGGGACCGGTGGCGTAGAGGAACGTGTCGCCGCTGACGTAGTGGTCCTTGAAGGTCCAGCGGAAGGTCACGTCCGGCTTGGCGTCCCCGTCGTTGTCGACCTTGATGTTGTAGCGCGCGTCGGTCGCGAACGAGTAGAAGTTCGGGCCACCGCCCGGCTCCTCGAACGGGATCCAGTTTGCGATGAGAGTGACCGTGTTCCGGCGCTCCGGGCTCCGGAACGCGTAGAGGTCGGTGGTGTCGTACTGCGGGAGGCCTGCGATCAGCGGCGCCTCGCGGTGGCTGGAGCTGTTGGCCGCGATGGGGCCTAGACCGGCCACGCCGGTCGCCAGCAGCACGCCTCCGAGCCCCGTCAGTGCCAGCGCGGTACGTGACCGGCTTGCCTTGGTGCGGAATCTCATGGGTCTTTTCCTTCCCTAGGCTCCGGCCCGTGTGACCGGCGCCACAGTTAGTTCGGAGCGAAGTGCGGACCGGATTGGCCCGGTCGGCGCTGTTCGGCCGATCGGGGGGTCGGGTTAGGTTGAGCGCATGGAGTACGTCGAGTCCCTTTTGGACCTCATCGGGAACACCCCACTCGTTCGCCTGGACCGCTCGCTCGACGGCGCCGGTGGCGGTGACGGCACTGACAGCAGCACGGGTCCGCTGGTGCTGGCCAAGGTGGAGTACCTCAACCCCGGCGGTTCGGTGAAGGACCGCATCGCGAGCCGGATGATCGAGGCAGCGGAGGAGTCCGGTGCCCTCCAGCCCGGCGGCACGATCGTCGAGCCGACCTCGGGCAACACCGGCGTCGGCCTGGCGATGGTGGCGCAGCAGAAGGGCTACAAGTGCGTCTTCGTCTGCCCCGACAAGGTGAGCGAGGACAAGCGCAACGTGCTCAAGGCGTACGGCGCCGAGGTGGTCGTCTGCCCGACCGCGGTGCCGCCCGAGCACCCGGACTCCTACTACAACGTGTCCGACAAGCTGTCGTCGCAGCCGGGCGCTTGGAAGCCCGACCAGTACTCCAACCCCCACAACCCGCGCTCGCACTACGAGGAGACGGGGCCGGAGATCTGGCGGCAGACCGAGGGTCGGATCACCCACTTCGTGTGCGGGATGGGCACCGGCGGCACCATCAGCGGCGTCGGCCGCTACCTCAAGGAGCAGAACCCTGCCGTCAAGGTGATCGGAGCCGACCCGGCCGGCTCCGTCTACTCCGGGGGCACCGGCCGTCCCTACCTCGTCGAGGGCGTCGGCGAGGACTTCTGGCCCGACACCTACGACCGCACCGTCGCGGACCGCGTGATCGAGGTGTCCGACGGCGACTCGTTCGCGTTCACGCGGCGGCTGGCGCGGGAGGAGGCCATGCTCGTCGGTGGTTCCTCCGGCATGGCGGCGTTCGCGGCCGCGCAGCTCGCCCGCGAGATCGCGGGGACCCCCGAGGGCGACAACGCGGTCATCGTCGTGCTGCTGCCGGACTCGGGTCGCGGTTACCTGACCAAGGTCTTCAACGACGACTGGCTCGCGACGTACGGCTTCCCCAACGGCCAGATGCACACCGCCCGCACCGTCGGCGAGGTGCTCCGGGGCAAGACCGGCGCGCTGCCCGACCTCGTGCACACGCACCCCAACGAGACGATCGCCGAGGCCGTCGCGATCCTGCAGGAGTACGGCGTCTCCCAGATGCCCGTCGTCCGCGCCGAACCGCCGATCGTGGCCGCCGAGGTGGCCGGATCGGTCTCGGACCGCGCGCTGCTCGACGCGCTCTTCGCCGGTCACGCCCGGCTCACCGACTCGGTGGAGCAGCACATGTCGCCGCCGCTGCCGACCATCGGCTCGACCGAGGACGCCACCGACGCGGTCGCGATGCTCGAGTCCGCGGACGCCGTCCTGGTGCAGGAGGACGGGAAGCCGGTCGGCGTGCTCACCCGCCAGGACCTGCTGACGTTCCTCGCCCTCGGGTGACGTCCGCGTTGAACACCGTGGAGCTGCCGGCCGGGATCCGGGTCGCGACGGTCGACGACGCCGCCGACATCGTGCGCCTGGTCCGCGAGCTCGCCCTCTACGAGCGCGAGCCGGACGCCGTCGCCAACACGGCCGAGCTCGTGGAGCGGTGGCTCTTCGGTGACGACGCGGTCGCCGCCGCGCTGGTCGCGGAGATCGACGGCCGCGTCGTCGGTGTGGCGGTCTGGTATCGCAGCTACTCCACCTGGACCGGGGTGCCGGGCATCTATCTCGAGGACCTCTTCGTCGAGCCCGAGCATCGTGGCCACGGGTTCGGCAAGGCGTTCCTCGTCGCGCTCGCACGGATCGCCCTCGACCGCGGCTACCAGCGCTTCGAGTGGGTCGTGCTCGACTGGAACACCCCGGCGATCGAGTTCTACGACGCGCTCGGCGGGCGGCCGATGCAGCAGTGGACGACGTACCGGGTCGAGGGCGAGCGGCTCGCCGCACTGGCCAGCAACCGCCCGTCGAGCAGCCCGAGCCGCTAGTGCCGCGCGTGGAAATTCTTGAACGGTTCGCGCACTCATGACACGCACCTCGCGGCGTTGCCGACGCTTGCAAGACGACCGGGATAGCGGCGCGCCGGCGCCTTGCGATGCACGCGCCCTGAGCACGCCAACCGTCCAACAATTCCCGACGCACGACACTAGGCGAGGCGTATCGAGGCGCCCGCACCCGACTGCCGACCTCGAGGCCGTGGGTACGTTGCGGCGTCTTGATACGCCGCCGCTCGTTCCTCGCGGCGGCACTCGACGAGCTAGGGAGTGAGGTAGCGGCAGGTGTGGTGCGGGGCCAGCCCGAGGTCGTCGTACCACGCCAGCGCGGGCGCGTTGTCGGTCTCGACGTGCAGCCAGACCGTGGTTGCGCCCTGCTCGGCTCCCCACTCCAGCAGCTCGGCGAGTACGGCGGTCGCCAGCCCCTGCCGCCGGTGACCCAGGTCGACCTCGATCCCGTGCACTCCGACCCAGTCTCCGTCGAGGGCACCCTCGCCGCGCGCCCGACCGTCGATCGTCACGACCGCTCGTGGCCCATCGGCCACGAGCGACGTCTGCTCGGGGACGGCGCGGATGCGGCGTCGTACCTGAGTGACTGACGCGAGCCGCATCTCGGCATCGCCCGTGGGGTCGACGTCCCAACCGGCGGCGACGAACGCCTCCTCCTCGGGCGAGCCCAACTCGACCTGGACGTACGGCGGCCGCCCGCGCTCCTCGTAGAACGCCCGGACCGTCGCGACTGCCTCGTCGAACCGCAGGCCCGGGTCGCCCATCGCGAGGCAGGAGTTGCCGCGCCTCCGGAGCCGGCCGACCGGAGCGGTGTCGGTGCGCAGCACCCACTCGCCGATCGCCGTCGACTCGACCGAGGCCCAGAGCGACGCGGTGTGCAGCTCGGCGGCGCGGGGCGAGACCCGCATCCGTACCGACGGCCGGGGCGGCACCGGCTTGCCGGAGACGATGTCGGCGATCGCAATCTGGACCGGATCGCCGTCCTCGGGCTGGACCACGCAGCGTCCGTCGCCCCACGCGATGCAGACACCCAGCAGGTCGGTCATCGCCGGTCCGCCGGACGGTCCGGTCTCCCCGCGGAGCAGCCGCCGGATCACCACCCGCTTGCCGATCACGTGCGGTCCGAGCAGATGGTGTCCCGAATCCCGTGGGTCGTGTGCCGTCGTCACCCCGGGGATACTAGGCTGGCCGCTGAACACGAACATGTTTCGTGTTTGCATCCGATCAGCTGTCCTCAGGAGGACCCGGTGACCTACGTCATCTCCCAGCCCTGCGTCGATCTCAAGGACCGCGCGTGCGTCGACGAGTGCCCCGTCGACTGCATCTACGAAGGCAAGCGGATGCTCTACATCCACCCGGACGAGTGCGTCGACTGCGGTGCGTGCGAGCCGGTCTGCCCCGTCGAGGCGATCTTCTACGAGGATGACACCCCGGAGGAGTGGAAGGACTACTACGACGCCAACGTCAAGTTCTTCGACGACCTCGGCTCGCCCGGTGGCGCGGCCAAGATGGGCGTGATCGACAAGGACCACCCGTTCATCGCTGCTCTTCCGCCGCAGGAAACTGGGCACTGATCGACCCGCACGTCTCGGGACGACTTCCTGACTTTCCCTGGGACCAGCTGACGGCGTACGCCGCCCGGGCGCGCGCACACGCCGACGGCATCGTCGACCTGTCGGTCGGCACGCCGGTCGACCCCACTCCTGAGGTCGCCCAGGCCGCGCTGCGGGCCGCGTCCGACTCGCCGGGCTACCCCGTGACCGTCGGACTCCCGGAGACCCGGCAGGCGGTCGTCGACTGGTTCGCCCGCTACCACGGCGTGGCCGGGCTCGACATCGACCAGGTGTTGCCGGTGATCGGCTCCAAGGAGCTGATCGCATCGCTGCCGCTTCATCTCGGCGTCGGCCCCGGCGACCTCGTGGTCTACCCCGAACTGGCGTACCCCACCTACGAGGTCGGCGCCGCCCTCGTCGGTGCCCGCACGCTCGCAACCGACTCGCTGACCGCGATCGGACCGGAGACGCCGCGGCTGCTGTGGATCAACTCGCCCTCCAACCCCACCGGGCGGGTGCTTCCCAAGGCGCACCTCAAGAAGGTCGTGGACTGGTGCCGCGAGAGGGGAGTGCTCCTCGTCTCCGACGAGTGCTACATCGAGTGCAGCTGGGAGGGTGCGTCGTACTCCGTGTTGCATCCGGACATCTGCGGCGACAGCCACGACGGGATCCTCGCCGTCCACTCGATGTCGAAGCGATCGAACCTCGCCGGTTATCGATGCGCCTTCGTCGCGGGCGACCGGTCGGTCGTGGCCGAGCTGCTGGCGGTGCGCAAGAACCTCGGGCTGCAGATGCCCGGCCCGCAACAGCGGGTGCTGGCGGCCGTGCTCGCTGACGACCGGCACAGCGAGGAGCAGCACGAGCGGTACGCCGCGCGCCGGGCCACGCTCCGGACCGCCCTCGAGGTCGCGGGTTTCACCATCGAGCACTCCGAGGCGTCGCTCTACCTCTGGGCCACCCGCGGGCCGGACGGCCCCGGTTGCTGGGAGACCGTCGCCGAGCTCGCCGAGGTGGGCATCCTGGTCGCCCCCGGCATCTTCTACGGGGCCGCCGGCTCCCACCACGTGCGCGTCGCCTTCACCGCCACTGACGAGCGGGTCGCCGCTGCCGCAGAGCGGCTCGCCGCGCTGGCGTAGCCGGATACGGTCGGCCTCGAAACCGGCGAGCCCGAGCGGTGTCGAGGCCCGGGCCACGCCTGGCCGCGCGAGGCTGACTACGGGGAGACTGAGTACTTCTGGACGAGGACGTCGTCGACCCAGACGCCGGTGGGGGCCGGGCTGGACGGGTTGCTGTAGTCGGACCTGAACCAGAACCGGATCCAGACCTTGGCCTTGTCCGCACACGGCTTGAGCGAGACCGTCGCGGACTTCCAGACCTTGAGCTGCCCGGAGACGTCCTCCGTCGTCCATCGCGTTTGGTTGCTGCAGCTGTACGAGTAGGAGAACTGGTCGTAGTCGGCTTCGACGTCGAGCCAGTACGCGAACCGCAATCGTGCATCGGTGGCACGTCGCAGGCTGAAGGGTCCGTAGCGCATCCAGGTGTCGGTGTAGTCGGCGTACGTCGGCTGGCCGCCGGAGCTGGGGCTCCAGGCCCCGTCGTTCGGGTGGGCGGACCAGATCCCGGTTTTCGCCCTGGTCGAGTTGTCGTCCCAGACCAGGGTCGCGAACTCGTTGAGCTTGACCCCGACGTTCGGACCGTTGACGTCCCTCATCGTCCAACCGTCGTTAGAATCTGGCCAGCGCGTGCCCTCGAAGGTCTGAAGATGGACGGTCTTCCACGACGCAGCCGCAGCTGGGGCTGCGGCGTCGCGGACGGTCCGCGGGCCCGCCTCCGACGACGGTGCGCCGATCACGAGCAGCGCCGCGGTGAGCGCGCCGATCAGGAGCGTGGCGAGGGCGGACGATCGGCGCACGGAGGTCTCCTCGTGGATGAAGCTGCACAAGAGCTGGAAACCACGAGGCTAACCCAGAAGAGGGACGCCTGGACATCATCCGAACGACGGTCCGTCACCCCTGGTTACTGCGGATCCGCCACTCCCACTTCGCCGGAGACCGATCGCTGAACCCGGCTGGGCTGATCGCACGCACCCGGAAGGTGTGCTCACCGATCGCCACCGAGGGATAGGTCTTCGGCGACGTGCACGCCTCCCACGGAGTGCGGTCGAGGCGGCACTCGAACGTGGACCCGGCAATCTGTGAGGTGAAGGCGAAACGAGGTTTCCGTGACGTCGTAACGGCACGTGGATGCTCGGTGAGGGTCGTCTCCGGCGCGATCTGCAGGTGCAGTGTGAAGTTGTTGGTGTAGCCGCCCCCGCCGTAGAGGTCGTCGTTGATGTAGAGCCGCCAGGTCCCGTCCGCCCTGGTCCCGGCGAACGTGCTGAGCGAGTGCGAGTACGGACCTGGTGGCGCGGGTGCGGGCAGGCTCTCCCCGGCCTGGTGGTCAGAGGGCCGATAGCTGCCGTTCGGGCAGGGCCCCTCCTCGGGCAGCAGGCTCGGGGCGACATCGCTGAAGGTCAACGATGCGTTGGTGAGGTCGGCACTGCCGCAGGCGTCGGACATCAGCACCACGGAACGTCCGGTCGGACCTTCGAGGACGATGTCGAGATCGTCGGGGTAGTTGTGGGTGAGACCGTTGAGGGTGACGCTCACGTTGGCGAGCTTGCCGTCGTACCCGGAGAGCTGCCGCGCGATGGGATAGCTCGATGCCGGGCCGTAACCATCCGCGTTGCCGATGATCGCGGCGGTCGGCGCGGTCGAAATGATCACACGGAAGCCCTGGCCGAGCTCGCCCTGAGCGCCCGTGACGGAATCGTTTGCGAAGAGGCGCCAGGTGCCGTTGGGATTCTGCCCGTTGAACGCCGAGAGCCTGGTGGCGTACGGCGCCGCCGGGGCGGGTGCGGGGAGCGAGAACTCAGCGGTGTGGGCGGCCACTGACGGACGCCACCAGCCGGACGGGCAGGAGCCGCCACCCATGCCGTTCGCGGCCTGGTCGCTGAAGCGCCAGCTCACGTGCGGACGGGCGTAGTTGAGGTCGTGCTCGCACCAGCTCCCGGCCTTCAGATACACGGCGGTGCCGCTCGGCCCGACCAGGAGCAGGGAGAAGTCCGCAGGGCGGGCGTGGTAGACGTCGGGGAACTCGACGTCCACGTCGGTGATCGCACCACCCATGCCGTGCGCCGTGACCGACAGCGGATAGGGGTCGGTCCCGCTGCCGCTCCCCGACCCGTCGCCGATGGCGACGAACGTCGAGACGCCGGGCGTGTAGAGCGCCGCCTCGGCGATCGGCCCCGCGCCGGCGAGGGCGAGTAGGGGTCCGATCGTCAGCGCCGCCACGGTGGCCAGAGAGGTCGTGCGTCGTTTCACGGAAGGTTCCTTTGTTCGGTTCACCGGCGTCCGATCACTGACGCCGACGCTAGGACTCATGACGGGTCGAGCGCGTCCGCGCTCACGCGTACGGTGCGCACACCGGATCTCGACCGATGGCGGTCGACGCGTACTCGGTAGGCATTCAGGCAGGAACCTCAGCCATGACACCGAGCATGTGATCCATGACGACGAGGTGCTCGGCCGCGGGGCTGAACATCACGATCTCAGCGTCCTGCTCAACACGGACCGAGTGTCCGGCGGGCCAGTAGAAGACCTCCCCGGCGGAGCACGTCTCGCTCGAGTCGTCGGCATACGTCACGACGACCCGGCCCCCGACCAGGTAGCCCCAGTGCTCGGCGTGGCAGGCGTCGTCAGCGAGGCCCTTCAGCAACGGGGCGATGTCGACGCCCTCCGCGAGGGAGAGGTGCTCGGCAGCGAGCGGACCCTCGGCGACGCCGAAGTCGGGCAGGTGGCGGACGGTGGCACCTGCGGCATTGATCTTGATGGGGAGATCACGGGTGGGCGTGTGCATGACGGGTTCCTCCAAGAGGTTCGGTGGACTACCTCGAAGGCGTGACAACGGCTGTCACAATGCGACAGTGAGCCTGGACGAGGCTCGAGCAGCGCTCGAGCACGGCGATTTCCGGCGGGCGATCGAGCTCATGGATCCGGGTGACGATGCCGAGGCCGCGCTCGAGCTGCGCGCGGTGGCGGCGTACGGCGCCGGCGAGCTCGAGGTCGCCCTGTCGGCCTGGGAGCGGCTGTTCGCCATCCACGCGGAGGCGGGCCGGGACGAGGAGGCTGCCTTCGCCGCGGCTCGGGTCGCCCTGAACCTGCTCTGTGAAACCGGACTGATGGCACCGGTTCGCGGCTGGGTCAGCCGCGCGGAGCGATACCTCGCCAACGAGCCGCCGGGGAGGTCGCACGCGCTGCTGGCGATCACCCGGACGTACGAGCGCATCCTGTCCGGCGACCCCGACGCCGCGATCGGGCCGGCCCGCGAGGCGGTCGAGCTGGGGACGAAGTACGGCGTGGACCCGGCGCGCGGCCTCGGTCGGGTCGCGGTCGCCCGGCTGGCGATCCACGCCGGCGATCTTGACCACGGGATCGCCGTTCTCGACGAGCTCGCCGTCGACCTCGCCGCCGGCGAGTTCGATCCACAGACGACGGGCAACGTCTACTGCGAGCTGATCTGCACCGCCCAGTGGATCGGCCGGCACGATCTCGCGCGGGAGTGGACCGAGGTCATGGAGCGGTGGCGGCACGGGCCGGCGTTCGGCGCGATCCACGGACGGTGCCGGGTCCACCGGGCCGAGCTGCTGCGGCTGTCCGGCCCAGCCGACGAGGCCGAGGACGAGGCGATCGCCGCGTGTGCGGAGCTTCGCCCGTGGCTGCGCCGTGAGTACGGCTGGCCGCTGGTCGAGCTCGGCAACATCCGCCTGCGCCGAGGAGACCTGGTCGGTGCCGAGGAGGCGTTCCTCGAGGCCCATGAGCGCGCGTGGTCGCCGAACCCGGGGTTGGCGCTGCTCCGTCTCGCGCAGGGTGATGCGGACACTGCGGCCGGGCTCCTGCGGGGCGAGCTGGAGAACCCGAGCGACCTGCCGTGGAAGGAGCGGCCGCCCTTCGGCGATCTCCACCGGGCGCCGCTGCTCGACGCGCAGGCCGAGGTGGCCGCGGTGACCGGCGACGCCGCGGTCGCACGGTCGGCGGCCGATGCGCTGCTGGCCATCTCCGATCGCTACCCCAGTCCCGGACTCGCGGCGAGCGCCGCGGTGGCCGATGCGCGCGCGGCGCTGCTCGAGGGCAACACAACGCGGGCAGCGCACCAGGCCCAGCGTGGGGTCGTCGCCTGGGTGGAGATGGCGGCGCCGTACGACGCCGCAGCCGCGCGCACCGTCCTCGCGGAGGCGCTGGCGGCCGCCGGCAACACCTCCGCGGCGGTGTTGGAGTGGACGGCGGCGGCGACGGCGTTCGCTGACTTCGGCGCCCCCCTGCGGGAGGCAGCGGTGCGAAGCAGGGTGGAGTCCCCGTCCGTCTCGCCACCTGCTTCCGTCGGACCGGCGACCCAGGCGGCCCTGATCCGGCGTGGAGATCACTGGGAGGTCGAGTTCCGCGGCCGGACGGCGATGCTCGCCGATCTCAAGGGCATCGGCTACCTGGCCCGGCTCCTCGCCCAGCCGGGGCGTGAGCTCCACGTCCTGGACCTGGCCGTGTCGGGCACGGACGAGGTCGGGATGCCGGTTCTCGACGAGGAGGCGAAGGCGTCGTACCGCCGTCGGCTCGCGGAGGTCGAGGACGACATCGCGGAGGCCGAGCGCAATCACGACGACGCCCGTCGCGAGCTCGCCGAGCGGGACCGCGACTACCTGGTCGCGGAGCTGAGCGCGGCGGTCGGTCTCAGCGGTCGTGCACGAACGACCGGTGGCACCGCGGAGCGTGCCCGCGGTGCGGTGACCCGGTCGTTGCGCTATGCCCTCAGCCGGCTCGAGGAACAGCACCCTGACCTCGGTGCCCATCTCTCGCGGACGGTGCGGACCGGAGCGTTCTGCAGCTATCAGCCGGACTCGCTCGCGCCGATCGGGTGGCGCCTCGGCTGAGACACCTCCCGACCGGCCGAGGCTCAGCGGGTCGCCCGGATGGTCCGGCTGAAGCTCGCCTTGCACTCCGAGCCAGGATTCGAAGAAAACTATCGAGAGGTCAGCCGAACACGTCGACATGCACGTGGTCGCGATGTTCGAGGATCACCCGGTCGCCGCTGGTCTCGGGCGGGTCGTAGTCGCGCCACCCGTCGCGGCCGGCCGTCCAGATCCGGTCGTCGAAGATGACGGTGCGAATGTCGAGCCGGGCCGCGTTGCCGACGAGGTAGTGCGCGACGGCCCAGCCGCTCGTCTGGTTGGTCTCGTTGACGGGGCGGAAGAAGATGTCGATCGCTCGCCCCTCGTAGTGCGCCGAGCCCTCCATGTGACCCGTCGACACCCCGCCCGGAGCGAAACCGCCGACGTCGAGGTCGCCGTACCGCGTCAGCAGGTCCTCGCGTACGGCGTCCGCGCGCGCGGTCAGCCCGGAATCGACGAGGTCCTCGTCGGCTGACGGCGCGCCGCCGTCGAGGTCGCAGGTGAAAGTCGCGGGGGAGAAGCCGGTGAGCGCCGAGGCCAGCGCGCGGGCGTCGGCCTCGTGGTCGGCGTACGCGTCGGGGAACGCCGACCGCTGGACCTGCTGCGCCGCCACGGTGATCTCGAGGGTCTCGTAGCCCTCGACCTCGACCAGGGCGTCGTAGAACGCGTTCGAGGCGTAGACCGGGTCCAGGATCTCCTCCTCGGTGCCCCAGCCCTGGGACGGGCGCTGTTGGAAGAGCCCGAGGGAGTCGCGGTCGCCGTAGTCGATGTTGATCAGCTTCGACTCCTGGAACGCGGTGGCGAGCGCGATCGACACCGCTCGGGCCGGCAGGCCGCGCTCGATCGCGACCGACGCGATCAGGCTCGCGTTCTCCGCCTGGTCGCCCGAGATCTCGACCTCGTGGCCGTCGACCGTGACGCTGCAGTCGCCGTCGGGTCCGGAGACGATCTCGTCGACCGCCTTGAAGATCACGATGCCGACTGCAGCAACGATCGTCAGGGCCGCCAGGCCCACGACGATCGCGACAACACGCCCCTTCATGCTCCGAGTCTCCGGGACAGGTGGTTGCGCGCGGGCGTGCTCAGTTGGCGTGCAGCGCGGCGTTGAGCGCGATGCCCTCGCCGTGCCACGGCACCGCTTCGACCGCGCCGGACTGGCTGTTGCGACGGAAGAGCACGTTGCTCGCGCCGGACAGGTCGCGCGCCTTCATCACCCGCGGCTCGGACCCGGGGAGGTGCACGAGCACCTTGGTGCCGGCGGTCACGTAGCAACCCGCTTCGACGACGCAGTCGTCACCGAGCGAGATCCCGACGCCGGCGTTGGCGCCGATCAGGCAGCGCCGGCCGATCGAGATGACCGCCTTGCCGCCTCCCGACAGGGTGCCCATGATCGAGGCACCGCCGCCGACGTCGGAGCCGTCGCCGACGACGACGCCGCCGGAGATCCGCCCCTCGACCATGGACGTGCCGAGCGTGCCGGCGTTGAAGTTCACGAAGCCCTCGTGCATGACCGTGGTGCCCGTCGCCAAGTGGGCGCCGAGACGCACCCGGTCAGCATCGGCGATCCGCACGCCGGAGGGCAGCACGTAGTCGACCATCCGCGGGAACTTGTCGACGCCGTACACCGCCACGGTCGCGCCGGTCGCCATCAACCGGGCGCGGGTCTGCTCGAAGCCCTCGACGGCGCACGGGCCGGCACTGGTCCACACGACGTTGGTCAGCAGGCCGAAGACCCCGTCGAGGTTGATGTCGTGCGGGGCCACCAGCCGGTGGGAGAGCAGGTGCAGCCGCAGCCAGACGTCGGTCGTGCTGTTCGGTGCGGCCGAGAGGTCGGCGACCTCGACGAGCTCGACGCGCTTCTCGACGGCCCGGACCTTGTCGCTGCCTTGGAGCGTGACCAGCTCGTCGGGCGCGGCCGCTTCGTCGGGCTTGGTGCCGAGCGCGGGGCTCGGGAACCAGGCGTCGAGCACCGAGTCGTCGGAAGCGTAGGTGGTCAGGCCGAAGCCCCAAGCAGCAGTCACGTGGGGTGATTCTAGTGCCCGCGCCTGCCCACTTGTAGGCCGGGAACGCAAACCGATTGCGCGCCCGGCCCGCGGGCGCCGTACCCTGTGAGCACAGGTGTTTGAGCCGTCATCAGCGGTGAGCCCCGGGAAGAACGCCCCCAGCGACAGCGGAGGCAAGTAGAACCCGGCGGGTAGGCCCGTCACAGCCGTGAACGAGAGGTCCCTCCGGGGACAAGCAGGGTGGTACCGCGGTCCTGACGGATCGTCCCTGCGGTGAACAGACCGCAGAGACAACGAACGCAGGAGACCGCAGCCGATGACCTATCCGAAGGTCACCAACGCCCCGAAGTTCCCCGAGATCGAGGAGCGGGTGCTGGCCTACTGGGCCGAGGACGACACCTTCCGCGCCAGCGTCGAGCAGCGCGACCCGGGTGAGGACGGCTCCAACGAGTTCGTCTTCTACGACGGCCCGCCGTTCGCCAACGGGCTGCCGCACTACGGCCACCTGCTGACCGGTTACGTCAAGGACATCGTGCCGCGCTACGAGACGATGCGCGGCAAGCGCGTCGAGCGCCGTTTCGGCTGGGACACCCACGGCCTGCCGGCCGAGCTGGAAGCGATGCGCCTCAACGGGATCAAGACCACCGACGAGATCGTCGAGATGGGCATCGACAAGTTCAACGACGCCTGCCGCGCATCGGTGCTCAAGTACACGGGGGAGTGGCGCGACTACGTCACCCGCCAGGCCCGCTGGGTCGACTTCGACAACGACTACCGGACGATGAACCCCGAGTTCATGGAGTCCGTGCTGTGGGCGTTCAAGAGCCTCTACGACAAGGGACTGGTCTACGAGGGCTTCCGGGTCCTGCCGTACTGCTGGAACGACGAGACGCCGCTCTCCAACCACGAGCTGCGGATGGACGACGACGTCTACCAGGACCGCCAGGACCCGTCCGTCACGGTCGGCTTCGCCGTGCAGACCGAGGGCGACTTCGCCGGCGCCAAGCTGCTGATCTGGACAACGACGCCGTGGACGCTGCCGAGCAACCTCGCGGTGATGGTGGGCTCCGCCTTCGACTACGTCATGGTCGAGCCCGACAGCACCGTCGGCGCCGACCGCTACATCGTGGCCGAGGCGCGGCTCGCGTCGTACGCCCGCGAGCTGGGCGAGGAGCCCAACGTCGTCTGGCGCGGCAAGGGTGCCGACCTGGTCGGGCTCACCTACACGCCACCGTTCTCCTACTACACCGGTCACGCCAACGCGTTCCGCGTGGTCGCTGCCGACGAGGCCGTCACGACCACGGACGGCACCGGCCTCGTGCACAGCGCCGGCGCGTTCGGTGAGGTCGACAAGGAGGTCACCGACCGCGAGAAGATCGAGCCGGTGATGCCGGTCGGCAAGGACGGTCGGTTCACCCACCCGGTCGACGAGTACGCCGGGATGCTGGTCTTCGACGCCAACCTGCACATCATCGACCACCTCAAGGCCTCGACGGGCTCGACCACCGGACCGGCGGGCGCGGTCACGCCCGGGACCGTGCTGCTGCGTCGCGAGACCTACACGCACTCCTACCCGCACTGCTGGCGCTGCCGCGAGCCGCTGATCTACAAGGGCGTCGAGTCCTGGTTCGTCGAGGTCACCAAGTTCAAGCAGCGGATGCTGGAGCTCAACGAGCAGATCCGCTGGGTGCCGGAGCACATCAAGGACGGCCAGTTCGGCAAGTGGCTGGAGAACGCCCGCGACTGGTCGATCACCCGCAACCGGTTCTGGGGCAGCCCGGTGCCGGTCTGGAAGAGCGACGACCCGGCGTACCCGCGGCTCGACGTCTACGGCTCCTTCGAGGAGATCGAGCGCGACTTCGGCCGGCTTCCGCTCAACCGCGACGGCGAGCCCGACCTGCACCGACCCTGGGTCGACGACCTGACCCGGCCGAACCCCGACGATCCGACCGGGCAGTCGACCATGCGCCGCGTCGCCGACGTGCTCGACGTCTGGTTCGACTCCGGCTCGATGTCTTTCGCCCAGGTGCACTACCCGTTCGAGAACGCCGACTGGTTCGAGCATCATTTCCCGGGCGACTTCATCGTCGAGTACATCGGCCAGACCCGCGGCTGGTTCTACACGATGCACGTCCTGGCGACGGCGCTCTTCGACCGGCCCGCGTTCCAGTCCTGCATCAGCCACGGCATCGTGCTCGGCTCCGACGGCAACAAGATGTCGAAGTCGCTGCGCAACTACCCCGACGTGCGCGAGGTGTTCGACCGCGACGGCGCGGACGCGATGCGCTGGTTCCTGATGGCGAGCCCGATCCTGCGCGGCGGCAACCTGGTCGTGACCGAGCAGGGCATCCGCGACTCCGTCCGCCAGGTGATGATCCCGCTCTGGAACACGTGGTACTTCTTCTCGCTCTACGCCAACGCCGAGGGCTATGAAGCCAACGTCGGCCGGCCAGAGTCATTGGGCAGCACCGACCCGCTCGACCGCTACCTGCTCGCCAAGACCCGGCAGTACGTCGAGCAGCTCACTGTCGAGCTCGACGGCTACGCCATCGCCGACGCCTGCGAGACCACCCGCGGCTTCCTCGACGTGCTGACCAACTGGTACGTCCGGCGCTCCCGCGAGCGCTTCTGGGAGGGTCGTCCCGAGGCGTTCGAGACGCTGGCCGCGGTGCTCGACATCGTGTGCCGGGCGGTCGCGCCGTTGCTGCCGTTGACGGCCGAGGAGGTCTGGCGCGGCCTGACCGGCGGCCGGTCCGTGCACCTCGTCGACTGGCCGGATGCCACGGCGCTGCCGGCCGATGATGCATTGGTCGGCGCGATGGACCAGGTCCGCGAGATCTGCTCGGCGACCTCGGCGCTGCGCAAGGCCGGTAGCCTCCGCAACCGGCTGCCGCTCGGCTCGCTGACGGTGGTCGTCGACGACCCCGCGGCACTGGAGCAGTTCACGTCGATCGTGGCCGACGAGGTCAACGTGAAGCAGGTCCGCCTGTTCGCGGCCGACTCGCCGGAGGCCGCGGGGTACGGCGTGTCCCAACGGCTGACGGTCAACGCCCGCGCCGCGGGGCCGCGGCTCGGCAAGGACGTGCAGACCGCGATCAAGGCCTCGAAGGTCGGTGACTGGGAGGCGCTCGTCAGCCCCGAGGGAGGCGTCAGCGTCACCGCGGGCGGGCTCGAGCTGCTCGAGGGCGAGTACACCCTCGAGACGGTCGTCGGGTCGGAGACCGGCGACTCCGCCACCGGGATGCTTGCAGGCGGTGGGTTCGTCGTGCTCGACACGGTGGTGACGCCCGAGCTGGCGGAGGAGGGCCTCGCCCGCGACCTGGTGCGCGCGGTCCAGCAGGCGCGCCGCGACGCCGGGCTCGACGTCACCGATCGGATCGAGCTGACCATCGGCGGATCGGCGGCGGTGCTCGCCGCCGCGCAGGCGCACGAGGACCTGATCGCGAAGGAGACCCTCGCGACGTCGTACTCCGTCGGCGGAGCCGAGGGCACCGCGGTGACCATCGGCGACGGCGAGGCGGCGACGGTGGCGGTCGTTCGATCCTGATGGCGGAGGGCGACCGGACGGTCGTCGTCGACTCGCTCGGCGTCGGCATCGCGACAGGTGCGTACGGCGTCTCGTTCGGTGCGATCGCGACAGCGTCGGGACTCGACGTCTGGCAAGCCTGCGCGCTGTCCCTGCTGGTCTTCACCGGGGCGTCCCAGTTCGCCTTCGTCGGCGTGGTGGCGGCCGGTGGTGCACCGCTGACCGGCGCGGCAACCGCACTGCTGCTCGGGAGTCGCAACGCCTTCTACGGACTGGCGCTTGCGCCCCGTCTCGGGACGCGCGGCTGGCGGCGCCTGGTCACCGCCCACGTCGTCATCGACGAATCGACCGCGATGGGCGTCGGGCAGGAGGACGCGCGCCGCACCCGGCTCGCGTTCCACATCACCGGCTGGTCGGTCTTCGTGTTGTGGAACCTGATGACGCTGGTCGGCGCGGTCGCCGGCCAGGCAATCGGCGACCCGCGCACTTTCGGGCTGGACGCCGCGGTGGGAGGCGCGTTCCTCGGGCTGCTCTGGCCGCGTCTCTCGGGCTGGCCGCAGCGGGTTGTGGCGATCGTCGGCGCGGGCGCGGCGACCGGCTTGGTGCCGTGGACACCGGCGGGAGCGCCGGTGATCGTCGGCGGCGCGGTCGCGGTGGTCGTGGGGCTGTTGCTCCGGCCACGATCGTCGGCGGCGGCAGGATGAGCGCGTTGTGGGTCGCGATCGTGATCGCAGGGGTGGGCTGCTACGTGCTCAAGCTCGCCGGACTCTCCGTGCCGCAGCGGGTGCTCGAGCACCAGGTCGCGGCGCGCGTCGCCGACCTGATACCGGTCGGACTGCTCGCCGCGCTCATCGCGGTCCAGGTGCTCGCGGACGGCCAGTCGCTGACGTTGGACGCGCGGATCCTCGGCCTGGGCGCTGCGGTCGCGCTCCTCCTGCTGCGGGCGCCGTTCCTGCTCGTCGTCTTCGGCGCAGCCGGCGTGGCCGCCGTTGCGCGGCTGCTGGTTGGATGAACCCCATGACCGAGCCTCCCGGCCTGGACCTCACCGTCGACGCCGTCACGCTGACCCGCCAGCTCGTCGACATCGAGTCGGTGTCCCGCAACGAGCAGGCCATCGCGGACCTGGTCGAGGCGGCGCTCCGCGCGCTGCCCCACCTGACCGTGGTCCGGCGCGGCCACACCGTCGTTGCGCGGACGTCGCTGGGCCGCCCGAGCCGGGTGGTGCTGGCCGGCCACCTCGACACGGTGCCGGTCAACGCCAACTTCCCCAGCCGGCTCGACGAGACGGCCGGCATCCTGCACGGGCTCGGCACCTGCGACATGAAGGGCGGCGACGCGGTCATCCTGCGGCTCGCGGCCACGCTGACCGAGCCGGTGCACGACATCACCTACGTCCTCTACGAGGCCGAGGAGATCGACTCGCAGTTCAACGGGCTGCGCCTCCTCAGCGAGTCCGACCCCGACCTGCTGACGGCCGACTTCGCCGTGCTGATGGAACCGTCCAACGCGGTGGTCGAGGCCGGGTGCCAGGGCACCCTCCGGGTCGACGTCCGCACCCGCGGCGAGCGGGCACACTCGGCTCGCAGCTGGCGCGGGGTGAACGCGATCCACGGAGCGGCCGACGTACTCAACCGCCTGCGGGACTACGACGCCCGCATGCCCGTCATCGACGGGTTGGAGTACCACGAGGGCCTCAACGCCGTGGGTATCAGCGGCGGCGTCGCCGGCAACGTGATCCCCGACGAGTGCGTCGTGAGCGTCAACTACCGCTTCGCGCCGGACCGTTCGGAGGAGGAGGCGCTGGCCTTCGTGACCAACTACTTCGCGCCGTACGACGTCACCGTGACCGACTCCGCGCCCGGTGCGCTGCCGGGCCTCGACCGGCCGGCGGCCAAGGCCTTCATCGACGCTGTCGGCGGCCCGGACGGCACCGTCAACCCCAAGTTCGGGTGGACCGACGTCGCGCGGTTCACCACCCTCGGCGTGCCTGCCGTCAACTTCGGTCCCGGCGATCCGATGCTGGCTCACAAGCAGGAGGAGCATGTCCCGGTGGCGCACATCGAGAGCTGCGAGCGTCAACTGCGCGCGTGGCTCCAAGGTGAGGAGACCCAGCAATGACGAAGCGAAACGGTCCTGGCCCGCGCCCCAGCAAGGGACGTCCGGAGGGCTCGACCACCGACCAACGGCTGCTCGACAGCCGGGGCGACACTGACTGGGTCCACATGGACCCGTGGCGGGTGCTCAAGATCCAGGCCGAGTTCGTCGAGGGCTTCAACGACCTCGCCGAGCTCGGACCCGCGATCTCGGTGTTCGGCTCCGCGCGGATCCCTGCCGAGCACCCGGCCTACCAGCTCGGCATCAAGGTGGGCCGGGCGCTGGTCGAGGCGGGCTTCACCGTCATCACCGGCGGCGGTCCGGGTGCGATGGAGGCGGCCAACAAGGGAGCGACCGAGGCCGGGGGCGAGAGCGTCGGTCTCGGCATCGAGCTGCCGTGGGAGGCCCGCCTCAACGACTACGTCACGTTCGGCCTCAACTTCCGCTACTTCTTCGTCCGCAAGATGATGTTCGTGAAGTACTCCCAGGGTTACGTAGTGCTCCCCGGCGGCATCGGCACCCTCGACGAGATGTTCGAGGCGATGACCCTGTCGCAGACGCTGAAGATCACGACGTTCCCGATCGTGCTGATGGGCGTGGAGCACTGGACCGGTCTGATCGACTGGATGAAGGGCTCCATGCTCGGCGAGGCCCGGATCAAGCAGTCCGACCTCGACATGCTCACCCTGACCGACGACGTCGACGAAGCGGTGGCCCTGATGGTCGCCGCTCGCGACCGTCACGCCTGACCAGTCCCGAGGAGCCCCGTGCCACCAGCCATGATGTGGGTCTTCGCCGTACTGATCGTGCTCGCGATGGGTGGCATCGCCCTGCTGGCAGCCGGACGTGGCGAGCCGATGAAGCCGGCGTTCGACGACCGCCCCGACGCCCGCGTGCCGCTGGACCGGAAGATCACCGCGGACGACCTCCGGCGGGTGCGGTTCTCGCTGGCCTTCCGCGGCTATCGCATGTCGGAGGTCGACGCACTGCTGGCGAGGGTGGCGACGGAGCAGGAGTTTCGCGGTGAGTCCGCCATCGAACCGTCAGGCGGGGCAGGCAAGCACGCCGCGGCTGCTCCTCCGCCGCAGCCACCTCCGCTGACACCGCCGCCGCCACCTCCGCTGACACCGCCACCACCTCCGTCGGGATGAACAGGGGTGCCGCTGCTGCGCGGTTGAGGGGGCATGCGCGATAATGGTTCGGCAAATCCTAAGCAGACCAGGTCTGCCAGTACTGATGGGAAGAGGGGTGCCGCATGGCGGCGATGAAGCCTCGGACCGGTGACGGTCCGCTGGAGGTCACCAAGGAGGGCCGGGGCATCGTCATGCGAGTCCCGCTCGAAGGCGGTGGCCGCCTGGTTGTCGAGCTGAACGCCGAAGAGGCAGGTGCCCTCGGCGACGCTCTCAAGAACGTTGTCGGGTGACAGTTCCCGTTCTTCCTAGCCAGGTTTCACCCCCCGAGTTCGCCCTCAGCGATCTCCTCCCCGCCGCCATCGTCGGTGTCGACACGGTGGCCGTGCCGGTACTGCCCGGCCCTACCGACGACGCCGCCGACAACGCGACCGTCCTCCTGGGTCCCGGCGCCGCCGACCTGATCGAGGCGATCGAGGTCGACCTGCTCGGCCTCGCCGAGCTGCGCGGGATGACCGGCGCGGTCGGCGAGATCGTCGAGGTGCCGATCCCTCAGGGCACGGACGTCAACCCGGCGCTGCGGCGGGTGCTGCTCGTCGGAGTCGGCCGGGCCCGGTCGATCGACGTCCGTCGCGCGGGGGCGGCGCTGGCCCGCGCCACACGCGACCACGACGCGGTCGCCACCTCGATCCCTGCAGTCGCACCGGACGGCGACCCGGCCCCGGCCGCAGCGGCCGTCGAAGCCTTCGTCGCCGGCACCATGCTCGGCGCGTTCGAGTTCCACTGGCGCTCGACCGGTCCGGAGGGGCACCCGGTCCGCCAGGTCGTGATCGCCGCCCCGCCCGGAACCCTCGTCGGCGCCGACCGGGCCGCGCTCGCGCGGGCGGTCGCGATCGGCGGCGCGGGCTGGCGTTCCCGGACGCTCGCGACGGTGCCGAGCAACATCAAGAACCCTGCCTGGCTCGCGGAACAGGCCGAGCAGGTCGCTGCGGCGGCCGGGCTCGACGTGCGCATCTGGGACGAGACAGATCTTGAGCGCGAGGGCTTCGGCGGCATCCTGGGCGTCGGCCGAGGCTCGGCGACCCCGCCCCGGCTGATCCGGCTCGACTACACGCCGCCCGGCTTGGGCGCGCGGACGGTGAAGAAGCTCCCGCACGTCGTGCTGGTCGGCAAGGGCATCACCTTCGACTCCGGCGGCCTCTCCATCAAGCCCGGGCCGGGCATGGTCACGATGAAGCGCGACATGACCGGCGGTGCGGCGGTGCTGGCGACGATGGCCGCGCTCGAGGACGTGGGCTGCCCGGTGCGCGTGACCGGTCTGGTCCCTGCCGCCGAGAACGCGATCTCCGGATCGGCGATCCGCCCGGGCGACGTGGTCCGGCACTGGGGTGGCCGCACCTCCGAGGTCACCAACACCGACGCCGAGGGTCGGCTGGTCCTCGCCGACGCGCTCGCCTACGCCGCGGCGGAGCTGGACCCGACCGTGCTCGTCGACATCGCCACGCTCACCGGCGGGATGAAGATCGCGCTCGGTCAGCAGATGGGCGGCTTCTTCGCCACGGACGACGCGTTGGCCACCATGATCCGCGATGCGGGCGAGCGTGCGGGAGAGCCGGTGTGGCGGTTCCCGCTGTACGCCGGCTACGAGGAGCGGCTGGCATCCAAGGTCGCCGATGCCGACAACAGCGCTGGCACGCCGCAGGCGATCACGGCAGCACTGTTCCTCCAGCACTTCACCGGCGGCCTGCCGTGGGTCCACCTCGACATCGCCTCGGTCGGCGACGTCGAGAAGGAGCTCCACGAGTGGACGGTCGGCCCGTCCGGCTTCGGCGCCCGCCTGTTGCTCACCTGGCTCGGGCAGGACGAGCCTTTAGGATGACCTCGCCAAAGAGGGTGCACGCCGCGCGACGCTGCTCGCGTGCTCGCCCCCTTGGGTGAGGTCATCTCGCCGGGATCACGACCGAGGAGAAGAGATGAAGGGTCTGACCGTCCGCTGGTCGCTCGCCGACGCACCCGAAGGGGTCGAGGAGGAGCTGGCGTCGTACGTCGCCGACTCGTCGCACGCCCGGTTCACCGGCATGGCGGCGCTGGCCTACAAGACCTGGCGGATGGTGCCGGGCGCGTGGTTCGAGGGCTGCTACGTCTTCGCCGACGACGCGGCGCGGGTGGCCTTCGAAGAGACGTTCACGGCCGGAGCGGCCGAGTCGCCCGGCTCCCAGATCATCGGAAGCGCGCCGATCCTGATCGAGCCGTGCGAGATCGTTTCGATCGCCGAGGGCGCTGCGGGCTTCGCCGCTGCCCCCCGCGCCTGACGTTCGCGGCGGCCGATGTCGACCTCTCGGACGACGACCTGGTCACGATCGAGAAGGCAGCGCCGCGCCGGTCACTCGTCGGCTTCGGGAACCCATTCCTTCTTCGCGAGCAGCAGCCCGTCGCCGACAGGCAGCAGCAGCGGCACCAGGCCGTCGGTCGCGGTGACCTCCTGCACGAGCGCCCGGATCGCGACGGTCTCGTCGTCGCGCTGGGAAGGATCGGCGACCCGGTCGTGCCACAGCGCGTTGTCGAAGGCCACGACGCCGCCGGGCCGCAGCAGGCGCAGCGCCTCGGACAGGTAGGCGCCGTACTCCCGCTTGTCGCCGTCGGCGAAGACGATGTCGTAGTGGCCGTCGGTCAGCCGGGGGAGGACGTCGAGCGCGCGGCCCGCGATCGTCCGCACCCGCTGGGGAGCGATGCCCTCGTCCTTGAACGCCTCGCGTGCGAGCCGCTGGTGCTCGGCCTCGACGTCGACGGTGGTCAGCACGCCATCGGCGCGCATGCCGCGGAGCAGCCAAAGTCCTGAGACGCCCGCACCCGTGCCGATCTCGACAACGGCGCGGGCGTCGAGCACAGCGGCCAGGAACCGCAGCGCAGCACCGGCACCGGAGCCCACCGCGACCGCGCCGACCTCCTCCGCGCGGGCCCGCGCAGCGAGGAGAACGTCGTCCTCGACGACGTAGGTCTCGGCGAAGGTCCAGCTGGTCGGACTGATCGGATCGAGCGGGGAGGCAGCCACGGATCCACCGTATCGGTCATCGGCCCCGGTTCCGCGGAGCCTGGGCGGGCGATCGGCGCGGAACAACGCGATCCGGACGTTCGTTGGGATTGATGGATGTGCTCTCAGGGGACCGGTGCCGCTTTTCACAGGGTTTCCTCAGACCACAGGAATATCGTCGGCACTCACCAGGGAGGCAGCACACACCGTGCGGAGAAGGGCAGGAACCATGAGCGCCGAGCAGGCGGCCGGAGAGCAGTCGATGGACTGGGAGTCCATCGTCGACCAGCACTCCGACCGCGTCTTCCGTCTTGCGCTCCGGCTGACCGGCAACCGCCACGATGCCGAGGACCTCACCCAGGAGGTCTTCGTGCGGGTGTTCCGATCGCTGCACACCTACCAGCCCGGCACGTTCGAGGGCTGGCTGCACCGGATCACCACCAACCTCTTCCTCGACCAGGCCCGCCGCCGCCAGCGGATCCGCTTCGACGCGCTGTCCGACGAGCGGGCGGCGCGCATCGCGAGTGCAGTCGCCGGCCCCGACATGGCTTACGACGCTCGCACCTTCGACGACGACGTCGAGGCCGCGCTCGCCGCGCTGCCGCCGGACTTCCGTGCGGCAGTGGTGCTCTGCGACATCGAGGGCCTGACCTACGAGGAGATCGCCGCGATCCTCGGCGCCAAGCTCGGCACCGTCCGCTCGCGCATCCACCGCGGGCGGGCCATGCTCCGGGCCGCGCTGGCCCACCGCGCACCCCAGGGCGAGCGGACCCGGTACGCCGGTCCGGCGCCCGCCACGACTGCCACGACCGGCGTGGGCCGCGCGTGATCGGCCACCTCGGCGCGAGAGTGAGCGCGCTCCTCGACGGCCAGCTGTCGCAGGCGGAGGCCGACGAGGCATGGGCCCACGTCTATGCCTGCCATGCGTGCCGTGACCTCGTTGAGCGCGAGGGCTGGGTCAAGACCCGGCTGGCCGGTCTCTCCGGTGGCGTCGGTGCCGCGTCCCCCGACCTCAAGGGATCGCTCCTCAACCTGACGCCCGGCGAGCGGTTCCTCGTCGAGGCCCGACGCAGCGGCGGAGTCCGCCGGGGCGTCGGCATGGCTGTCCTCGGTGGCGGCGCACTCGGAGCGGCGATGGTCGGCGTACTCGCCCTCGGACTCTCCCCGGGGTCCAGCCCGGTCAACGACCGTCGGCCCCCCGTTTCGAGGGTCGAGACCCCGACGGCCAACGAGGGCGGCTCGAGCCGATCCCCGGGCAACCTGGCGCCGGTTCGAGTGATGCCTCCCGGCCGCACCATCGGACCGCTCGGCGGCGCTCCTCAGCCCAGCACGCCGGTGCCGGCGTGGGTCGAGCAGCTCCTGCCGTAGCACGGCCGATGACCGTGAGGTTGTGACCATCGGCGATGATGGCTCCGTGAATGACGGACCCGACCACGACCCCGACGTGACGCCGGAGCCCAGGTCGGTCGAGCCCGAGCAGACCCAGCCGATCGGCGGCCAGCGCCCGGCCGAGCAGCGCTGGGCGCCGCCCAGCGCCGGTTCGGACGTCCCTGCCCCGGTCATCGCCGCTTCTGCCGCGCCCGTCTCAGCTCCTCCGGCAGGCCCGCCGCCGGGCTATCCGCCTCCGCCGCCGACTCAGCTGCCCGCGCCCACCGCTGCCCCCCTCGCTGCCCCGACCGCGGTCCCCACCGCCCATCGAGCCGAGCGCGCCCAGCGCGCCCGACCGTCCGGTTGGGTGTGGCCGCTCGTCGCCGTACTCGCGCTCGTCCTCGGCACCGTCGGCGGCGTCCTCGGTGGCATCGGCTACTCGGAGTGGAACGACGACTCCGACGACACCCGCGCGTCAGCGCCGAGCGGCGCCGACTACTCCGACCTCACGACGCAGCCCCCGCTCGAGAAGCCAGGATCGGTGGCACGGGTGGCGCAGGAGGTGCTCCCCAGCACCGTCCAGATCATCGCCGAGTTCGAGGGAGTCGAGGCGGGCGCGACCGGCTCGGGCTTCGTGCTCGACGACCAGGGCCACATCATCACCAACAACCACGTCGTCGCGGACGCCGCCGAAAATGACGGTCCGATCGAGATCGTCGACCAGGACGGCAACCGTCAGAACGCGACCGTGGTCGGGCGGAGCCCCGTCTACGACCTCGCCGTCCTCCACGTCGCCGGCGCCGAGGATCTCAAACCGGCGGCGCTCGGCAAGTCGCGGGCTCTGCGCGTCGGCGAGCCCGTCGTCGCGATCGGCGCCCCGCTCGGGCTGAGCTCGACCGTGACGTCCGGCATCGTGAGCGCGCTCAACCGGCCGGTGACCACCGGCAGCACGTCGGATGACTCGTCGTACATCAATGCGATCCAGACCGACGCCGCGATCAACCCCGGCAACTCGGGCGGCCCGCTCGTCAACCTGCAGGGTCAGGTCGTCGGCGTGAACTCCGCGATCGCCACCAACGGCGGCGGCAGCATCGACGACGAGGCCGGCAACATCGGCGTGGGATTCGCGATCCCGGTCGAGCAGGTCGTCATCACCGCGAACCAGATCCTGGAGAACGGCGAGGCGCAATACCCCGTCATCGGCGCCCGGGTGCAGACCGGCGGCCCGGCGGAGTTCGACGGCGCCACCGTCGACGAGGTGCTCGCGGACTCGCCCGCGAAAGTCGCCGGCCTCGAGAACGGCGACCTGATCACCCACGTCAACGGAGCGCGCATCACCGACGGCATCGGCCTGATCGTGGCGATCCGCACCCACCAGCCCGGCGAGACCATCGCGTTCACGGTCCGGCGCGACGGGGACGAGCAGACGATCGAGGTCACCCTCGACGGCGAGGTCGGCTAGCTTCTCGCACATTCGGCCGCAGGTGTTCGGAGTTGCTTGAGGTGCTCGTTGTGGTCGCGCTCGCGTCGTGGTGACCGCCTTTCGTTCACAACCGGATTCTGAAGAATCGCTCGTCCACAGGCAGGTTCGTGGTTCTTGGTTGTGTCGGATGTTCCATATTGAATAGGTGTCATGGATCTCGGGACCGCACCCCTCTTCGATCTCACCGCCCCGGCGACTGAGGTTGTCGAGCCGGTTGCGGTGTCGCGGTCCCAGGAACTGCTGGTTGAGATCCGTGGCGACCAGACCGCGATCGCCGAACGCGAGATCTCCAAGCTCCGCCGGATCGCGGAGTGGCGTCCCTGCATGTCGTTGACGATGAAGCCGCTGCCGCGACGATCGTCGAGCGGGGTCTGGACACCGGACTCCCTCTCGCCGGCCACGGTGCACCCCTGATCTCCGACTTCGCCGTGATGGAGCTCGCCGCGTTGTTGGGGCGGTCGCTGGACTCGGGTCGCAACTACGTCGGCCAAGTCCTCGAGCTCGTCCACCGGCTCCCGCGACTCTGCGCTCGAGTGTTGGACGGTCAGGTGCCGGTATGGAAGGCACTACGGATCGCCGACTCGACCCGCCTCCTCCCCTTCGAGGCCGCCGGGTTCGTGGACCGGCAGATCGCCCCCTACGCCCATGGTTGCTCCGACCAGGCGCGAAGGTCGAGTAGCGCCACGGCTGAGCTTGCGAAGCCGTGACGCGCGTATCGAGACCCGGCGAGACGAGCGCCCCACGGCGAGCGGACACAACTGCGGCGTCTCGATACGCCCTCGCGCAGGCGCTCGGGCTACTCGACGAACCAGGCCAGCACTCGGTGAGATCGCCCGTGAGGACCTGACCCTCGACCTGGAGGTCGTCGATCCCGACACCGGGGAGATCACCCGCACCATCCCCGGCCGCGAGACCGAACTCATCCTCCACATGAGTGCCACCGACCAGACCGTCGGGCGGTTCGGCAACACCCGCACCCCGATCTCGGTGGAGCAGATCAAGGACTGGCTCAGCCTGCGCCAACACGTCGGTGATCGTGCGGCCGGTGATCGACCTCAACGGCGACCAAGCCGTGGACTCCTATGAGATCCCCGACCGGATCCGTCGCCAAGTCACCGAACGTGACCACCACTGCGTCTACCCCCACTGCACGGTCTCGACAAGCTCGACCACCGGGCCCTCGCGCTGCGACCTGGACCACGTCGTGCCCTACGCCGACGGCGGGGAGACCTCTGCGCACAACCTGGCCCCCAATGCCGTGGCCACCATCGGATGAAGGCAGAGAGTGACCCGACATGGAGTCGATGGTGTCACCCGGGGTCCGTTACTCCGACTGGTCGGAGTCGACGAAGGGATGCGTCTCGACGTACTCCTCCGTCGCCTTGTAGGCGCCTTCGATGTACTCCTCGAGCTTGGTCCTCTCGACCCGCCACTGGCCGCGGCCCCCGATCTTGATCGCGGGGAGCTCGCCGCGGCGCACCATCGCGTAGACCTGGGCGCTCGAGGTGTTGAGCACCTCGGCGACCTCGGTCAGCGTGAGGAAGCGCGAGGTGTCGGCCATGGCCCCCATGGTTCCACCCGCACCCGCCGGATTGCAGCAGCACCCCGTGCATCTGTGGACGAGCACGTGACGTGGCGGCCGCCGCCCTGCATCATGTGCGGGTGTCCAGTCTCGGGAAGACGGGCACGTCAGCACCGCCGGTCGCCGCTCGCGTCGACCGGGCGGGGTGGCGTGACCCGCGGTTGTGGATCGGCTTGTTGATCGTGGCGGGTTCGGTGGTGCTCGGCGCGCGGCTGTTCGCCGCCGCGGACGACACCTCGACGGTGTGGGCGGTCGTCGACGACCAGGGCGTCGGCTCGCCGGTCGGCGCCGATGATGTCGTCGCCGTACGCGTGCGCTTCGCGGACGACGAGGAGTTGGACCGCTACCTGCTCGCCGACGACCCGCTGCCCGAGGGCATCGTGCTGTCGCGGGGCGTCGGCGGCGGTGAGCTGCTGCCGCGCGCGGCGATCGACACGGCGCAGGACACCGGGACCGTCCAGGTGCCGCTCGATCTCGAGCCCAACCGGGTGCCGGGGACGGTCGACGCCGGCTCGGTGGTCGACGTCTACGTCGGTGGGGTCGGTGGGGTCGGTGGGGTCGGCGGGCGTGGCGAGGAGGTGCCGAACGGTCCTGCCCTCTCGGCGGTCACTGTCGTCGCGGCACCGCCGGTCGAGGAGAGCTTCGCCGTCACGGGCACCCGGCAGCTCGTGCTGGCCGTCGAGGACGCGACCGTCGCCGAGTTCCTCGCGCTCCTCGACGGCCAGGACGACCCGGTCGTCCGGATCGTCCAGCGGTCCTGAGGAGGCCGGACATGATCGTCACGCTTCTCGTATCGACCGGCGCCGCGTGGGAGAGCCAGGCTCTGGCGGCGCTCACCGAGCAGCCCGGCGTCGTCGTACTCAAACGCTGCGTCGACATCGACGACCTGCTGGCGAGCGCGAGCGCGGGTCAGGCCCAGGTCGCCGTACTCGGTGCTGAGCTGAGCGGCCTCGACGGCACGGTGGTCGACCAGCTCCGGCAGTACGGCGTCCGTGCCGTGGCCGTCGCGCCCGACGATGATGTCGTGCGGGCGCGCGCCCACCGGATCGGGATCGACGCCGTGGTGGCGGTCGATCGGATCGACGACCTCCCCGGAGCGGTGATCCGCGACCCCGGTCCGGCGCTATCGGCAGCGCCGACGATCGCGCCGGCCGTCCCATCGGCGGAGCCGCACCTTTCGACCGGCCGGGTGATCGCGGTCTGGGGTCCGGGTGGCGCGCCCGGCCGGACCACCCTGGCCACGGCACTGGCCGCAGAGCTGGCCCGGCGCCGGCTCACGACCGTGCTCGTCGACGCCGACCCCTATGGCGGCGCGGTCGCCCAACAGCTCGGCGTCCTCGACGAGGTCTCGGGGTTGCTCTCAGCAGCCCGGCTGGTCGCGGGAGGGTCGATCGACGAGCAGTTCGCGACCGTGCAGCGCCGGCTCTCCGACCACCTGCTGGTCATCACCGGACTCCCGCGCCCGGACCGCTGGGTCGAGGTACGTCCAGGTGCCCTCGCCGCGATCGTGGAGCGCGCCCGGGGCGAGGCCCAGGTCGTGATCGACACGGGCTTCAGCCTCGAGCAGGACCAGGCCGCGGACGTCGGCGTACGCCCCGAGCGCAACGGGCTCACGGTCGAGGCGCTGGAGACGGCCGATGAGATCCTGCTCGTCGGCTCCGCCGACCCCGTCGGCCTGGCCCGGCTCGCCCGGGCCGTCGCCGATGCCCACGAGATCCTGCCCGCACCCCTCCTCCGGGTGGTGGTCAACCGGATGCGCCCCACCCTCGGCTGGCGGGAGTCCGACGTGGTCGCGATGCTCGCCGGCTTCGGGCCCAACATCGGCGTGCACTTCCTGCCCGACGATCAGCCCGCGGTCGACCGCGCACTCGTCGCCGGACGCACGCTGGTCGAGTCGGGCGAGTCGCCCCTGACCCGCGCCGTCTCCGCGCTGGTCGACGCGATGGCCGGCCTTACGCGCTGAACAGCAGGTAGAGCCCGCCGGCGGTGAACGTCACCATCGCCACCAGGAGGGGCAGTTGGCCGGTGATCTGGTGCCGGCGGGGGAGCAGGGCGATCGCGCGGTCGTGGGCGAGGACGGCGGCGGCGACGTGGCCGATCACGACCGCGAGCACCTTGACCGTCGCGAGCAACGTCGGGTGGTAGGAGAACCAGTACGACGGCTCGACCGCCGCCGTGCCGAAGATGTCCCAGCCCTTGCCGAAGGGGTCACTCGCCCGTGCCAGGGTCTGGGTGCCGACATCGATGAACAGCGTGAGGTAGTGGGCGATGATGTAGCCCGCGACGATCGGCACGATCGAGTGCGCCAGCCGCCGCGGCAGCTGGGAGCGTGGCACGTCGGGACCGACGCCGGTCAGCGCGGCGCCGGCAGTGAAGATCAGGCCGGCACCGACGCAGAAGGTCAGCAACGCCAGGTTGTTGAGCGTGTAGCCGGTCACCGACGCCTCCTGGATGGTGCGGATCCAGTAGGTCGACTCGCGGAAGGAGTCGAACGCCGTGCTCCCGAACAGCACGGCCACGACGGCGACCAGGCCGGGACGGCCCGGGATCGTGGCCGCGCCCGCCAGCGGGCTGCGCAGCGCGACGTGTCCCGCGTCGTCGCGGCCGAAGATCGACAGCGACCCGACCAGGGTCGAGTAGACCTCGAACGGGTCGGCGTTCTCGTAGAAACGGGAGCCGAAGATGGCACCGCCGACGAGCAGCACGGCGACGTAGATCGCGCACCACAGCCGGACGGTTCCGAGGTCGGTGGGGGTCCGGTTGACCAGCTCCATCCACACGAACGAGTAGAGGCCGATCGCCGCCGGCCAGTGGCCGAGCCAGGCCGGATACTCGAGGATGCCCTGCGCAGGGTCGCCGCCCGCGATGCGCGCGAGACCGGCATTGATGGTGCGCATCGGACTGATCGCGCGCCACACCGGTCCGAACAGCAGCGACGCGAAGATGATGCCGACCCACAGCCAGACGTACACGACGCCGAAGAACGGGTTGGTCAGCTGGTTCTCGCCGAGCACCGCGGTCAGGGCGGTGTAGACGAAGCCGATCAGGCCGATCAGCCGGAGGGCGACCAGCCCGTACGTCGCCCGCGTGCCCGGGGCCTCGTCGATCGCCTCGGGGTCGGCGTCTTCGAGCCCGGTCGCGTAGCGCGGCGTGCGCCAGGCGACCACCAGCACGGTGAAGGAGATGACCAGCGCGGCGACGGCGCCGGAGATCGCGAGGCCGAGCGAGATCGGGAGGTCGGCCTGACCACCGATGCCGTGGGCCTCGAGCACCCCGCC
Source organism: uncultured Actinomycetota bacterium (assembly GCA_963795115.1). Classification (GTDB taxonomy): domain Bacteria; phylum Actinomycetota; class Actinomycetes; order Propionibacteriales; family Nocardioidaceae; genus Nocardioides. The sequence goes on along the minus strand of CAWCGH010000003.1, from coordinate 322,280 downwards.
GGTCACTTCACCTCGAGCTGGATGATCACCTGTTCGAGGTTGTGCGACTCGACCACGACGATGCCGGGCCGGTCGATCTCGAACTGGTCGAGGGTCTGGGTGCCCTCGTCGTACTCGAACTCGTGCTCGGGGTCGGAGTGGATGTGGATCTCGCCGGGCTCGTCGGCGGTCACCTGGAGCTCGATCGGCTGGCCGGAGGAGACGTCGATCCGCTCGCCGTTGGGCGTCACCTCGCCGTCCTTGAACGTGATCTCGACCACGACCGGATCCTCGGAACCTTTGCCGTTGTCGGACCCGTCGTCGTCGTTGCCGCACGCTGAGAGCGCCGTTGCGACCAGCAATGTGAGCGCGATCCATCGCGCCGCCGTACGTCTCACCGGTTCCTCCTGGTTGGGTGCCGACAGGATGGCACGCGGACAAATGTCAGCTGGGGTCCGGTCCTCTGCCAGAATCGGTCCAGACAAGTCGTGGGGCTTGACGGGGGGCTGTCGCAGAAGGTGGGGAAGAGCCGTGGTCGATCGCGTTCGCACACGCGACCTGGCGTTCTTGACCGCTGAGACGCCTCAAACGCCGGCGCACAACGCCACGATCGAGATCTTCGACCCGGGCGACTCGGGCTTCGACTACGCGCGGTTGGTCGACCTGATTCGCGACCGGATCGCGTTCGTGCCGCGCTACCGGCAACGCATCCAGATGGTGCCCGGCCACCTCGCGGCTCCGCTCTGGGTCGATGACGAGAAGTTCGATCTCGCGTTCCACGTACGGCGATCGGCGCTGCCGCGACCGGGTACGTCGAGCCAGCTGCTCGAGCTAGCGTCCCGGATCGTGTCCCGGCCGCTGGACCGGACCCGCCCGCTATGGGAGATCTACTTCGTCGAGGGGCTCGAGGGCGGCCGGGTCGCACTTCTCTCCAAGACCCACCAAGCGCTCGTCGACGGGGTGCAGACCGTCGACCTGGGGCAGCTCCTGCTCGACACCCAGCCGTCCCCGCGCGAGTTCGAGCCCGACGAGTGGACGCCGCGGCGCGCGCCGGCCCCGGGCGCGCTCGTGGCAGGCGCCGTCCGCGACGCCGTGACCGACGGCCAGACCGTGGTCAACACCGTGCGCGGCACGTCTCGCGCGGTGGTGCGCACCGCGGACGCCCGCACCCGACGGCTGCGCAGCGTGGTGGGAGCGATCACCGGCCGCCGCCCCAAGTCCCGTGGCGTGATCAGCGGCGAGCTCTCCCAGCAACGCCGGGTGGTGACCGTCGAGACCTGCCTGGCCGACTACCGCAAGGTGCGCGAGGCGCACGACGGCACCGTCAACGACGTGATCCTGGCGACGGTCACCGGAGGTGTCCGGTCCTGGCTGATGACCCGGGCCGAGTCGATGGGCGGGATCCGTCAGGTGCGGGCCGTCGTGCCCGTCTCGGTCATCGACGAGGAGCTCGAGGCGACCTCGCTCGGCAGCCAGATCGCTGCGCACTTCGTCGACCTGCCCGTCGGAGAGGCGAGCCCCGTCGTCCGGCTCCACCAGGTCTCCTACTCGTTCCAGGCGCACGAGGAGACCGGCCGTAGCGTGGCGGCAAACCGGCTCGCCGGGGTCGCCGGGTTCGCGCCGACGACCTTCCACGCGATCGGGTCGCGGGTCGCCGCCGACGAGCTGCGCCGCGGCTACCAGCTCTCGGTCACCAACGTGCCCGGACCGCAGGCGCCGCTCTACGCCGCGGGTGCGGAGATGCTCGCCAGCTATCCCGTCGCCCCGCTGGTGCCGGGCCATCCGCTGGTCATCAGCGTGACGTCCTACAACGGCGGCGTCTTCTACGGCATCACCGCCGACCGCGACCTGGTGCCCGATGCCGACCTGCTCGGCATCTGTGTGCGCGAGGCGCTCGACGAGCTGCTCGAGGTGTCGTCCGCCGGCCGGCAGCGCGCGCCGCGCGGTCGTCGTACGACGTCTCCCAGGGCCAAGCCGAAGGACTGAAAGCTCCGGTCGCGGCCGCGACTCGCTCGAGCCATGGCTTGTCTGACAACATCGGGCGCATGGACGCCATCACGTTGCCCCCGGCTCCCATCAACGAGCCGAACCTGACCTACGCGCCCGGCAGCGCCGAGCGCGATGCGCTGGCCGCGGAGCTCCTCCGGCAGGAGGCGACCGAGCACCCGATGGACGCCTACATCGGCGGCGAGTGGGTGGTCGGCGGCGGCACCGAGATCGCCGTGGTCCAGCCGCACGACCACGGCCACGTGCTCGGCACTTTGAAGAACGCGACGCAGGCCGACGCGCAGCGCGCGGTCGTCGCGGCGACCGAGGCCGCACCGGCCTGGCGGGGGATGCCGTTCGACGAGCGGTGCGCGATCATCCTCAAGGCAGCGGAGCTGTTGGCCGGCCCGTGGCGGCAGCGGATCAACGCCGCGACCGTGCTGGGGCAGTCCAAGACCGCGTTCCAGGCCGAGATCGACGCTGCGTGCGAGCTGATCGACTTCTGGCGCTTCAACGTCCACTACGCGCGTCAGATCCTGGCCGAGCAGCCGATCGCCAACAGCCCGGGCATCTGGAACCGCACCGACCATCGCCCGCTGGAGGGCTTCGTCTATGCGATCACGCCGTTCAACTTCACCGCGATCGCTGGCAACCTGCCGACCGCGCCCGCACTGATGGGCAACACCGTCGTGTGGAAGCCGAGCCCTACGCAGCAGCACGCTGCGTCGCTGACCATGCAGCTGCTGGTCGAGGCCGGCATGCCGCCGGGCGTGATCAACATGCTGCCTGGCGACGGGCTCGCCGTCTCGGAGGTCGCGCTCGCGCACCGCGACCTGGCCGGCATCCACTTCACCGGTTCGACGCCGACGTTCCAGCGGCTGTGGCAGACGGTCGGGGCGAACCTGCCGAACTACCGCACCTACCCGCGGCTGGTCGGTGAGACCGGTGGCAAGGACTTCGTCATCGCGCACCCGTCCGCAGACCCCGCGGTGGTCACCACCGCGCTGATCCGGGGTGCGTTCGAGTTCAGCGGGCAGAAGTGCTCGGCCGCGTCGCGCGCCTACGTCCCGCGGTCGGTGTGGGAGCGGATGGGTGACGACCTGATCGCCAAGACCGACGCGCTCTCGATGGGCGACCCGACCGAGTTCTCCCACTTCCTCGGCGCCGTCATCGACGACCGGGCGTTCAAGAAGCACACTGCGGCGATCGAGCGCGCCAAGGCGACCCCGGGCCTTCAGGTCGTCGCCGGTGGTACGACGGACGACTCGGTCGGCTACTTCGTGCGACCCACGATCGTGGTCGGTGAGGACCCGACGGACGAGATCTTCACGACCGAGTACTTCGGCCCGATCCTGGCCATCCACGTCTATGACGACGCCGACTTCGAGAAGGTCGTGACCCAGGCCGAGTCCGCGGCGCCGTACGCCCTCACCGGAGCGATCATCTCCCAGGACCGCGGTGCCATCGCGTGGGCCCGCCAGACGCTGCGGTTCGCCGCCGGCAACTTCTACATCAACGACAAGCCCACCGGAGCGGTCGTCGGCCAGCAGCCGTTCGGCGGCGGCCGCGCGTCGGGCACCAACGACAAGGCCGGCGCCGCGAGCAACCTGCTCCGCTGGACCTCGCCGCGGTCCATCAAGGAGACGCTCGCGCCACCGACCGACCACACCTACCCATCTATGGGCTGACCGCGCCTGCGAAACTAGGGAGGTGACTCCCTGGCACCTCGGCACCCTCCACCCGGTGGAGCAGGTGCTGACGATCGTGCTGGCGTTCGGGCCGTTCCTGCTGCTGGGAGGGGTGATCGTCTTCCAGCGCCGCCGGGACGCGCGTGAGGAGGCCGCGGACAAGGCGGCACGGGACGCCGAGAACTAGTCTCACGCCTGCACGCCGAGCCGGTCCTCGACCGCTCGCTCGAGCGACGCGAGCTCCGCCGACTCCTCCGGTGCCGCCACCCCCAGCCGGACCAGCTCGTCGACGCACCGCCACTCGTCGTAGAGGTTCCCGATCTCCCGCGCGTTGACGAGGGCCTCGCGAAGCCCTTTCAGTCCCTGCTCCCGCTGGCCGCTGCCGATCTCCGCGAGCGACCTGACCCGCTTGAGGTAGCGCAGGTCGGCGCCCGCGGAGGCGTTGCGCGCCTCGACGTCGATGAGCAGGCCCAGCCCGGCGCGAGCGTCACCGGCGAGCAGCAGGCACTCGGCCAGCATGCCCTCCACGATCAGCAGCTGGACCACCTCGCGGCTCGCCGCGTGGACCGTGCGGGCCTCCTCGTAGAGAGCCGTCGCCTCGTCGTAGTCCCCCCGCGCCATGGCGCAGCGGGCCCGCTGGGTGGTGCCGAACGCCTGCTCACCGTTCATCGGGGCGCCGCGCCAGAGCCGCGCCGCCTCGCTGAGCCGTGTCTCGGCCTCGTCGAGCCGACGCTGGAAGATCAGGAGCTCGGCCGCGTTCGCCAGTTGGAGCGCCACCTCCAGCGGCTGGCCGAGCCGACGGTAGATGTCACCGGCGCGTTGATAGTGATCCAGCGCCATCGGCCACAACCCGTCGTCGAAGGCGAGGACGCCGATGATGTTGTGGCTCCGGGCGGCCCGCTTGAGGTCGCCCAGCCGCTCCTGCTCGACCGCGTTGTCGACCAGGCCCGCCAGGTCCACCTCCTCGCCCCCGTAGTGCCGCGCGACGGCCCGCAGCTGGGTGGCCGACGCGCGCCGGCGTCGGTCGCCGGCGGCCTTGGCTTCTGCGGCACAGCGCGCCGCCCACTCCTCGGCCTCGCCGAACCGCCCCTCGGCCAACAGGGATTGGGTCCGGCTGAAGGCGAGCTCGGCCATGACCTGGAGGGCCGGCCGGTCGGTGCGGCCCTCCAGCGCAGCGCGTCCGCGCGAGGTCCACTGGATCGCCTCGTGGTGGCGGCCGGTCTGGCGCCGTTGGTACGTCGTGAGCGCGGCCAGTCGCGCCACCGCCAGTCGGTCGCCGTCGACTGCCCGTCTTGCCCGGCGAAGGGTCTCCTCCATCGCGTCCAGATCGCCGACGTACAGGTAGGCCTCCGCGAGTCCTTCCATCACCGGTACGACATCCCGGGCGCGAATCCGCGTGCGCCGGGCTGCCTCCAGCGTCCGTCGATGGAGGCTGACCGCCTCGGCGTTGGCGTACTGGGCGGCGGCGTTGCGGGCGGCGGTGAGGGAGTACTTGTACGCCTCGGCGTACCGCTCGCCGCGCATGCAGTGCAGGGAGAGCAGACCGGTGCGGACGATGTCGTCCGGCTCGTGGGTGACGATCGCGTCGGCGGCAGCGGCGTGCAACGCGACTCGGCGGCGGAAGGGCAGGGCCTCGTACGCCGTCTCGCGCACCAGGTGGTGGCGGAATCGGAACCGGCCGTCCTCGCCCGCGGTGAGGAACTCCTCGAGGCGCGGAAGGTCGGTGACGTCCGCGGGCACATCGGGGACCAGGCTGCTCATCGTCGTGAAGAGCTGGACGTCGATCGTGGCTCCGAGCACGGAAGCAGCGCGCAACGTCGCTCGCTGCTGTGGCGCGAGCTGGTCGATGCGCGCAGCGACCGCCGACTCGACGGTGTCCGGCAGCTCGGCGGACTCTTCGCTGCCGACTGCCCCTTCGCGCATCGCTTCCAGCAGCTCGGTGAGGAACAGCGGGTTGCCCTCGGCCCGTTCGATGACCGAGGCGACCCGGTGCGCGGGGGAGAGCGCTCCGGTGGTGTGCGAGGACGCCAGGTCCTCAGCGTCGCCGGCACCGAGTGGCGCGATCTCGAGCACGGTCGCGTGGACGTCGTCGGGTGGGCGCCAGTCGGCGTCGCTCCGGGTCGTCGTGACGATCAACCAGGGCCGGTCCGCGGCGTCGCGCGCGAGTCGGTTCAGCAGGTCCGCGGAGGCGGCGTCCATGAACTGCACGTCGTCGAAGACCCACACCGTAGGGAAGTCGAACATGCGCCCGAGGAGATCGCTCGCGGCTCCTTCCATCAGCTCCTTCCGGGCGTCGCCGTAGCGCTGGTCGAGCTCGCCCTTGCTCGCGACGGCGACCCCCGCGACGACCTGGATGAGCGGCAGCATCGGGCGCAGGTCAGGTGCCAGCTCGTCGACGATCCGCTCCAGGTCGTCGGCACCCACGATCCGGTGGAAGGGGGCGTACGGCGTACCGGTCGCATAGAGGTCGCCCGGCATCCACTGGGCCTGGACGCCCGTCCGGGCGAGCAGCTCGTGGACGAGGCGTGACTTCCCGATGCCGGGCTCGCCGCGGAGGTCGACCAGGCTCCCGCGGCCCTCCCTCGCTTCGCCGTACGCCGCGACGAGGGTTTCCAGCTCCAGCTGCCGGCCGACGAACGGCAGGATGCGGGGATCGGACCTCTTGTCGCCGACCGGGACGGCGTCGGCACGCCCGGCCACGACGGACGCCTCGACCGGTTGTGCCTTGCCCTTGACCGCGAACGGCTGCAGTCGCCGCGTCTGATACTGCGTGCGAGTGCGGCTCAGCGCCTCCTGACTCGCCACCAGCTCGCCCGGTGCGGCCTTCGCCATCAACCTGGCCGCCAGGTTCACGGCGTCGCCGGTCACCGAGTACACCCGGCGGACGTCGGTGCCGTAGTCGCCGGCGAAGACCCTGCCGACGTTCACGCCCGCCCGTAGTGGCAGCGGATGGGGTCCGTCGAGGATTTCCCGCGCCGCGGCCAGCAGGCGGGTGGTGTCGTCGCCGAAGCTGGTCGGCACGCCGCCGGCCAGGATCACCTTGCCGCCGTCCGGGTAGATGTCGGTACTCAGGAAGGTCACGTCGTGCGCAGCCGCGATCCGTTGCGCGGCGGAGACCACCAGACCGACTGCGGACGCGACCCGCTCGAGGCCGGCCGTCTCGCGGAGGCGGTCTACTCCCGAGAACTCGAGGAAGCAGATGGCCGCGACCCGGTGCTCGTATTGCACCTCGGCGCCGAGGACGTGCTGGGCGATCGGCGGAGGCAGCGCCCGGCGAAGCTCGATGTCGGTCGTGTGGACGGTGGGGCCAGGTCCCGCGAGCGGTGCGACCGGTGCCGGCTCCACGAGCAGGTGGCCGGGGCCGACGACCGGTCCGATTCGGCCGCCTGCGTCGGCCACCAGCCGAGCCGTCCGTTCGCTGACCACCACCTGCCCGGCAGCCGCGGCGGACTCGAGTCGTGCCAGCAAGGTGGCGTCCGGGCCGGTGACGATCAGCTCGCGGAAGACCTCGCCGACCAGGAGGCAGTCGGGCGCTCCGCTGTGCAGGCCGACCGACATGCCGAGCCGCACGCTTCCGCCCGAGGTCTGGACGCGTCCCACGCGGTCGATCACCGCCTGCATGCGGTGGGCCGCCGCCGCGGCGAGGAGCGGGTGCTGATCTCCCCGGAACAGGAGGAGCACGGCGTCTCCGCCCCACTTCACGAGCTCCGCGCCGTACTCGTAGGCCGTGGCGAGCAGGCTGCCGAACACGCGGTTGAGGATGTCGCCCATCTCCTCCGCGCCGACTTTCCCGCGTCGGGCGAGCTGTTCGGTGAGGTTCGTGAAACCGGAGATGTCGGCGAAGACGACGGTCGCGTCCAGCTGTTGTGAGGTCAGGGCGGGGTGTGCCTCCAGCCAGTCGACGACCAGCCGTGGCACATAGGGCAGCAAGGGGCGCGCGGCCCGATCCATCGCGCTCCTCTCGCACGCCCGCCCCTCGCCCATGATGCGAGCGAGAACCGGATCGGGGAACGAATCGCCGAAGTTTTACCTGATGGCGGCACGACGATGCCGTTTAGGGGGATTTCCCCGATGCAAAGAGCACACCGAGCCGATCTACTGCAGTTGGTCCCCTACCGAGCTCGGGCTCGACAGGTCCCGCTCCCGGAATGACAACAACTCGGACGCCCGGCTCACCACTGGAGAACTCGGGCCAATCACATGGGAAGTCTGCCATGCTCCAGCACCTTTACCGACGGCGTCGCAAGGCCGTCACCGCACTCCTGATCGCGCTCGCTGCGGCCTTTCCTGTCGCTGCCGTCGGCCTGGTACCGGCACCTGCCAGCGCGATCGTTCCCACGTCGACCTCCGTCTCGGCAACGCCGACCGCGTCCGTCAAGGACGCGCCGGTCACGTTGACGGCAACGGTCAGCCTCTCAGGTGTCGGCGGCGTGCTGATCGCGCCTACGCGGCAGGTCGACTTCACGGCAACGGCCGGCGGAACGCCGGTGTCACTCGGCAGCGCCCAGCTGCCGAGCGGCTGCCTGTTCACGATCCGGGTGTGCACAGCCTCACTGACCACCACGGCCCTGCCGGTCGGCAACGTGACCGTGACCGCGACCTACGTCGGCGACTCGATCGCCAACACCAGCAGCGGGACCACCCAGGTCACCGTCAACCCGGGCCCGCCCGAGGCCTCGACCACGCTGACCGCAACCAACCTGGTCGGTGTGGTCCGCCTGGTGTGGTCGGCGGCGGGCGACGGCGGCAGCCCGATCACCGGCTACCGGCTCTACCGGAGCCTGGCGGCGGCCGGGCCCTACGCGTTGATCACCGGAACGCTGCCGACCGGCCACTACGACGACACGACCGGCGCGGTCGGTACGACGTACTACTACCGCGCGACCGTGCTCAACGCGGCCGGCGAGTCGGCGTTCTCGAACACCGCGAGCGGTACTCCACAGAGCCTCGCGGGGACGAACAAGTCGGACATCACGCAGTGCCCCGCCAACCAGCCCTGCACCGGCGCCCTGCTCGACGCGACCTCGCCCGGGTCGATCACGACTCTGCAGGCCAAGACGACCGCTTCTGGTGCAACGCACACGCTGACGAGCGCCATCGGCGGACCGGAGTTGCAGGACTGCACGACCGACTATCGCGGTCACAGCGGGTCGTTCAACGACACCTCCGCCGACGCCTACAAGGAGGTCGTGGTCGAGCTCACTGGCGACGACGCGCTCTACATGAAGGACCAGAGCCCGTATGCGACCGGTGGCCGGATCGGCTGCCTCGGTCTCGGCACGCCGTGGCAGACCAGCCCGACGACGACCGCTGCGTGGTCGCCGGCCGACGGCCTGTACGTCGGTACGCCGTCGTACTGCTCGCAGATGACCGCCTACAAGGTCGGCGCCGACGAGTGGTCGCAGCCGTGCCTCGAGGCCGAGGTCCTCTACGGCCCGTTCGCCGATCACAACCACCGCCACCGGAAGTTCGAGAAGGGCCCGCACCACCACCAAGACGTGGTCATCTTCCGGATGACCTTCGAGCTGCCGCCCGGTGACGGGATCATCAGCGGCACCAAGTGCTGCTAGGGGATCGGACCAGCTGAGACCCGTACCGGGGTCGCCTAGCGAGACAGCCAGGCGACGCCGGTACGGTTCTCGGCGCGCATCGCGCTGCCGAACATCTTGCCGATCAGGCCCTCGATCTTGCCGGCGACGAGCGGGATCTTGACCGTGATGTCGAGGGTGACGGTCTCGGTGGTGACGCCGTCCTTCTCGGTGAGCACGGCGGTGCCCGTCAGCTCGCCGGGTTTGCCCGGGATCGTCACGTGGATGTCGCCGCGCTCGGGGCTGGCCCAGGTCTCCGACTGGCGGATGTCGACCTCGGCGCCGACGAACTTCTTCGCGAAGCCCGGCACCCGGTCGGTCGGCTGGGAGTACTCGATCAGGACCTTCATCGGGTCGCCCTGGACGCCTTCGATCGACACCGAGTGCTTGGTCGATCGGATGTAGACGCAGACCTCGTTTCGGAACGCAGGGTCTGCCAGCATCGCCGCGACGTCGGCCAGCGGGGCCTCGTAGGTCAGCTCGTGCACGATCCGGGTTGCCATCTCAGCGATCTCCTTCGAGCCAGCCTGTGCCGACGATCTGCTCGATCTCGAGCCCCTTGCCGATGTTGTCCGCCATCAGCTTCTCGAGCTTGCCGCCGACGAGCGGCACTTTGACGGTGACCTCGAGATCGGTGACGTGATGCGTCGAGGACCCGTCCGACACCAGGCTCACGGTGCCGGTCGCCTTGGTCGGCTTGCCCGGCGCGAGGATCTCGATCGTGCCCGTGGTGGGAGAGGACCAGACCTCGGTGACGAGCGCACGGGTGGTGTCGCCCGCGATCTTCTTCGCGATCGCAGGGAGCCCGGCGGTGTTCTGCACCTGGTCGATCGCGATCCGGGAGCCGGTGCCGTCGGGTCCGTCGGGTGTCACCGTCACCGTCGACGACACCACGTTCTGCGCGGCGCCGACCTTCTCCCGCCAGGCGGGATCATTGATCATGGCGAACACTTCGGCCGCCGGCGCGTCGTACGTCGACGTGTGCTGGAACTTCATGTCGCACATCTTGGCGTATGCGCGAAACAGACGGACACATCCGGCGATACTGTGGCGCTGTGTCAACGACGACGCACCACACTGACCGCGACCAGATCATCGAGCAGGCCGCCGAGGTGGCGCGCCACGGCAAGGGCGCCGCGGCGCCGCCCGGCGACGACCTCGTGCCGCTCCTGGCGGCGTACTACCGCCACGTCAGCACCGAAGAGCTGGACGATCGATCCGACATCGACGTCTACGGCGCCTACGCGTCTCACCACCACCTCGCGGCCGAGCGGAAGGCCGGTACGACCAAGGTCCGCGTCTACACGCCGACCGTCGCCGAGCACGGTTGGTCGGCAGGCGGGCACTCCGTGGTCGAGGTCGTCACCGACGACATGTCGTTCCTGGTCGACTCGCTCACGATGGAGCTGGCGCGCCAGCACCGCAACGCCCACCTGGTGCTGCACCCCACGCTCGACGTCGAGCGTGACGACGCCGGCCAGCTGGTCGCCCTCCAGCCGGTGTCGACCGGCTCGGCGACGCCGGTTTCAGAGACCGTGCGCGAGTCGTGGATGCACGTCGAGATCGATCGGCTCGCCGAAGAGGGCGGCGAGGCCGAGAAGCTCGCCGACGACGTACGACGAGTGCTCGGCGACGTGCGGGCGGCGGTCGAGGACTGGTCGGCCATGCACGACCGGGCGCTCGCGATCGTCGCGGACCTCGACGAGAACCCGCCGCCCCTGTCGGACACCGAGGTCGATGAGGGCAAGGCGTTGCTCGAGTGGCTCGCTGACGAGCACTTCACCTTCCTCGGCTACCGCGAGTACCAGCTCGAGCGCGTCCAGTCCAAGGACGGCGACGGCGCGTCCGGCAGCGCGGACGACGTCCTCCGCCCGGTCCCGGAGAGCGGGCTCGGAATCCTCCGTGACGACAGCGCCGCTGACCACAAGTCGTCGTCGTTCGGCCGGCTGTCCGGCGCGGTGAAGGCGAAGGCGCGGGAGAAGAGCCTCCTGGTGCTCGCCAAGGCCAACTCGCGCGCGACCGTCCACCGGCCGGCGTACCTCGACTACGTCGGGGTCAAGGTGTTCGGCGCCGACGGCGAAGTTGTCGGCGAGCGCCGGTTCCTCGGGCTGTTCTCGAGCGCTGCCTACACGGAGTCGGTGCTGCGGGTGCCGCTGCTCCGGGTGAAGGTCGCCGACGTGCTCGAGGCGACCGGGCTCGATCCGCGTAGCCACGACGGCAACGCGCTGCTCGACACCTTGGAGACCTATCCGCGCGACGAGCTCTTCCACACCCCGACCGATGAGCTCGCACCGATCGCCGAGGCTGCAATGCAGGCCCGCGAGCGCCGCGCCGTCCGCCTCTTCATCCGTCGCGACATCTACGACCGCTACCTCTCGGTGCTGATCTACCTGCCCCGCGACCGCTACAACACCAGCGTGCGGCAGAAGTTCGTGCGGATCCTCGCGCAGGTGCTCGGCGAGGGCCGGATCGACCCCGACTCGATCGAGTTCAACGTCAGCATCAGCGAGTCGACGACGGCGCGCGTGCACTTCGTGGTGCGGATGCCGGTGGGGGAGACCATCCCCGACAACATCGACACCAGCGACCTCGAGCGCCGGCTGATCGACGCGTCGCGGTCGTGGCACGAGGACTTCCTCAACGCCGTGAGCACGGAGTACGGCGAAGAGGTCGGCGCGATCCTCGCCCGCCGCTACGTCGATGCGTTCCCCGAGGCCTACAAGGAGGACTTCCCACCGCGGTCCGCGGCCGTCGACCTCGGTCGGCTCGAGGCGATCCAGGGTGACGCCGGCATCGACCAGGCGCTCTACTCCGAGCTCGATGCTCCGGAGGGCGAGGCCCGGCTGAAGGTCTTCCGGGTCGGTCCGCCGCTGTCGCTCTCCGAGGTGCTCCCGATGCTGTCATCGATGGGCGTGGAGGTCGTCGACGAGCGGCCTTACGGGCTCGCCGGGATCGACCGGGTCTCGCACATCTACGACTTCGGCCTCCGGTACGGCGGCCCGCTGCCCGAGCAGGCCCGCGAGCTGTTCTCCGACGCGCTCCGGGCGATCTGGGACGGCTACACCGAGATCGACGGGTTCAACGCCCTCGTGCTGCGGGCGTCGCTGACCTGGCGGCAGGCGATGCTGCTGCGCGCCTACGCGAAGTACATGCGGCAGGGCAACTCGCCGTTCGCGATCGACTCGATCGAGGGCGCGCTCGCGGACAACGTCGACCTGGCCCGGATGCTCGTGACGTTCTTCGAGACCCGCTTCGACCCGGACCTGGACGAGGAGGCGCGGGACAGGAAGCAGGAGGATCTCGAGACGCGGATCACCGCTGCCCTCGACGACGTGGTGAGCCTCGACCACGACCGGATCCTGCGCTCCTATCTCACCCACATCCGCGCGACCCTGCGGACCAACTTCTACCAGCGCGCGACGGGCAAGAGCCCGAAGACCTACCTCTCACTGAAGATGGAGCCCTCGGCAATCCCCGACCTGCCGGAGCCGCGGCCCAAGTACGAGATCTTCGTCTACTCGCCACGGGTCGAGGGCGTCCACCTGCGCTTCGGCGCGGTCGCCCGCGGAGGGTTGCGCTGGTCGGACCGCCGCGACGACTTCCGCACGGAGATCCTCGGCCTGGTCAAGGCCCAGATGGTCAAGAACACGGTGATCGTGCCGGTCGGCGCCAAGGGCGGGTTCTACGCCAAGCAGCTGCCCGACCCGGCCGGCGAGGGAGGCCGTGACGCGTGGCTGGCGGAGGGCGTCGAGTGCTACAAGACCTTCATCCGCGGCCTGCTCGACGTCACCGACAACCTGGTGGCGGGAGAGACCGTTCCGCCCGAGCGCGTCGTACGGCGCGACGGCAACGACTCCTACCTCGTCGTCGCCGCCGACAAGGGCACGGCGACGTTCTCCGACATCGCCAACGGGGTCTCCAAGGACTACGGCTTCTGGCTCGGCGACGCGTTCGCCAGCGGTGGCTCCGTGGGCTACGACCACAAGGCAATGGGGATCACGGCTCGCGGCGCCTGGGTGTCCGTACGCCGCCACTTCCGCGAGCTCGGCATCGACTGCCAGACCGAGGACATCACGGTCGCCGGCGTGGGCGACATGTCGGGCGACGTGTTCGGCAACGGGATGCTCTGTTCGGAGCACATCAAGCTGGTCGCGGCGTTCGACCACCGCGACATCTTCATCGACCCGGAGCCCGACGCCGCGACGTCGTTCGCCGAACGCAAGCGGCTGTTCGAGCTCCCGCGGTCGAGCTGGCAGGACTACGACAAGTCGCTGATCTCCGAGGGCGGCGGGGTGTTCCCGCGCTCGGCCAAGAAGATCCCGATCAACCATCAGGTCCGGTCGGCGCTCGGGATCCTGCGCAGCGTCGACGCGATGACGCCGGCCGAGCTGATGAAGGCGATCCTGTTGTCGCCGGGCGACCTGCTCTGGAACGGCGGCATCGGCACCTACGTCAAGGCGTCGACCGAGACCCATGCCGACGCGGGCGACAAGGCCAACGACGCCATCCGGGTCAACGGCACCGAGCTGCGCGTGCGCGTCGTCGGCGAGGGCGGAAATCTGGGCTGCACCCAGCGCGGCCGGATCGAGTTCGCCAACAACGGCGGCCGGATGAACACCGACTTCATCGACAACTCGGCGGGCGTCGACACGTCGGACCGCGAGGTCAACCTCAAGATCCTGCTCGACCGTGTCGTCCTCGACGGAGACCTCACCGAGAAGCAGCGCAACCAGCTGCTGGCGTCGATGACCGACGAGGTCGCCGACCTGGTGCTGCGCGACAACTACGAGCAGAACATCGCGCTGGCCAACGCCGCACGCAACGCGCCGTCGTTGCTGCACGTGCACGAGCAGTGGATGCAGCAGCTGGAGGGCGAGGGCCGGCTCGACCGCGACCTGGAGGCGCTCCCGCCGAAGGCGGAGGTCAAGCGCCGGCTCGAGCAGGGCGGCGCGCTGACGCAGCCCGAGCTGTCGGTGCTGATGGCCTACACCAAGATCGTGCTCGCCGAGGAGCTGCTGGCATCCGACCTGCCGGAGGACCCCTACCTCCTCCTCGACCTGGTGTCGTACTTCCCGCAGGCGGTGCGCGACGGCTTCTCCGAGTCGATCGAGGCGCACCCGCTGCGGCGCGAGATCATCGTCACCCAGGTGGTGGGTGACCTCGTCAACGGCGCCGGCATGACCTACTGGCCGCGGCTGGCGGGTGAGACCGGGGCGTCGGCGGCCGAGCTGACCCGCGCCAACTTCGTCGCGCGCGAGATCTTCGGGTCGTTGCCGCTCCGCGAGGAGCTCGCGACCTACGACAACAAGATCGATGCGGCCGTGCAGACCCGGATGCGCGTCGACATGCGCACCCTCGTCGAGCGCGCCTCCCGGTGGCTCGTCACCAACCGCCGGCCACCCCTCGACAGCCAGGCCACGGTCGACCTCTTCGCCGAGCCGGTGCAGGCGACGATGCTCGCGCTGCCGGAGCTGCTCGTCGGTCGCGAGCTGGCGGCCTTCGACACACGTTGCTCGACGCTGGTCGGGCAGGGCGTGCCGGAGGAGCTCGCCGCCAGGGTGGCGTCGTACGACGTCGCCTACGCGCTGCTCAACGTCGTGGAGATCGCCGAGCGCGACGGTCAGAAGCCGAAGGACGTGGCCCGGGTCCATTTCGCGCTCGGGGAGCACCTCGGCATCTCCGTGCTCCAGCAGCGGATCGTCGAGCTGCCGCGTGCCGACCAGTGGCAGACGATGGCACGTGCCGCCCTCCGCGACGACCTGCACACCGTGCATGCCCAGCTGACCGCCGAGGTGCTCGCGACGACGTCCGCCGATGAGGGGGGCGCCGAGAACGCGGACCCCGGGGAGCTGCGGGACGAGGCGGTGCGACGGGTGTCCGAGTGGGAGGCGTCGACCGGCGAGGTCGCCACCCGTGCGGTCGCGACGCTCGGCACCATCTGCGCCGACGAGAACACCGACCTCGCCCGCGTCTCGGTCGCACTACGCGTGGTGCGGGGGTTGCTGGCCTGACGTCGGAGTCAGGCGCCGACACCGCCGTCGACCGGGATCAGCGCGCCCGTCACGAACGCTGCGGCGTCGGAGAGGAGCCACACGACGGCGCCGGCGACCTCCTCTGCGGTCGCGATCCGGCCGAGCGGGTGCATCGGCGCGACCCGCGCGGCCGCGGCCGGGTCGGCGAGGCTACGGGTGGCGACTGCTCCTGCGATCACGGCGTTGGCCCGGATGCCGCGGGCGGCGTAGGCCACCGCCGTGACCCTCATCAGGTGGTTGAGGGCGGCCTTCGCGACGGCGTACGCCGGGATCCCCACGTCCGGAAGTGCCGACACGCCGGAGGCTGAAGACAGCGCAACGATGGACCCGCCGCCGGTGCGGGACATGACCGGAATCGCAGCCCTGACGCATCGCATGGCGGCGGTGACATGGAGGTCGAGATTGCCCTGCCAGGTGGCGTCGTCGATCTGCTCCAACGACACCCGCGGCATCTCGCCGGCGCCCCCGCAGACCAAGCCGTCGAGCCCGCCGTACGCCTCGACCGCGCCGGCGACCGCACGCTGGACGTCGGCCTCGACCGTGATGTCGGCCGGTACGGCGACCGAGCGTCCGCCCGCCGCGTCGATGGCGGCGGCAGTCTCGTGCAGGGGCGCGGCCGAGCGCCCGACGAGGACCACGCCTGCCCCGCGTTGCGCGCACGCCCTGGCGACCGCGCGCCCGATGCCCGATCCGGCGCCGACGACGAGGACAGATCGCCCGTCCAGGTCGAGGTCGCCCATCATCCGCCGCCGGCGAGCTCCGCTGCGACCGATCGTATGGTCGGGAAGTCGAAGAACACCAGGTGGTCGACCTCCCGGCCGAGCAGCGGTCCGAGCTCGGTGGCGAGCTCGACCGCCTGCAACGAGTCCATGCCGAGGTCGACCAGGTCAGCGTCGAGGTCGAGCTCCGCCACGGGAAGCCGCAGCCGTTTGCCGAGCGCTTCGACCAGGACCGACTCGATCGCCGGCGCGTCCAAGGATGGCGATGACGTCACCCGTTACCCCTCTCCTCGCGCCAGCGATCATGGCTGGCCGTCCGCTGGGTCTTTCCACTGGTGGTCTTCGGTACCCATCGCGGCCCGACGACGTAGACGTCGGCAACGGGTATCTCGAAAGTCTGGAGGACGGCTCGCTTGACGGCCTTCATGATCTCGGGCTCTGCTTCGGGCTCGTCGGTCTCGATCACCACGACGACCGCGTCGGTCCCGTCGTCGTCGATCCGGAAGGACGCGACGCCACCGGGCCGCACCGCCGGGTGGGACTCCTCGGCGACGAGCTCGATGTCCTGCGGATACAGGTTGCGCCCGCGGATGATGATGACGTCCTTGGCGCGGCCGCAGATCACGATCTGGCCCTCGTGGAGGAATGCGAGGTCGCCGGTCCGGAGCCACGGGCCGTCGCCGTCGGCCGTGCGCGCCTCGAAGAACTCGGACGACAACTTCGCGCGGCGCCAGTAGCCGCGCCCGACGCTCGGGCCACGGAGCCAGAGCTCCCCGACCCGGTCAGGACCGCATCGGACAAGGGTGAGGGGGTCGACCGTGATCGCCTCGTGGTCCGCGGCCAGGGACCCGTCGGTGGCGAGCGCGCGGGCCCCGTCGCTCTCGGCTTCGCAGAGCACCACGTCGCCCTGTTCCATCGCCGCGGCGTCGATCCACACGATGTCGTCCCGGCCGGGCTTCGTGGCTGAGATGAAAACGGTGGCCTCGGCGAGACCGTAGCCCGGGCACCAACTGGCCGGGTCGCTGCCGCTGTCGGCGAACGCGGCGACGAACGCCGGTCCGGTGCGCACCCGGACCGGCTCGGCCCCGTTGAGCCACACCTTGACCGACGAGAGGTCGAGGGCTGCGCGCTGTTCTGGCGTGGTCCGCTCGACGCAGAGCTCGTACGCGAAGTTGGGCGCGTAGGTGTGGGTGCCCCGATAGCGGTCGATTGCCCGCAGCCAGCAGGCGGGGTCGCGGACGAAGGCGAGCGGCGGCAGGATCACCGACCTGCTACCGGTCCCGACGGCCGCGAGAGCGCCGAGGACCAGGCCCATGTCGTGGCTCAGCGGGATCCAGATAACGGTGACCGACGACTCGTCGATGCCGAGGTGATCGGCGCCGGCGTCGATGTTCGCCACCAGGCAGTCGTGGGTGATGACGACGCCCTTCGGGTCGCTGGTCGACCCGGACGTGTACTGGAGGTAGGCGACCCGGTGTATATCGGGCTCCGGCATCGGGTTGAGGAGGGTGGCCGTGTCGGTGCGGATGACCGGCAGGTCTCCCTCGGCCAGCAGGGTCAGCAGCTCCGGCTCGCCGGCGGCGATACCGGGGCCGGCTACGACCGCCACCGCACCCGCGTTCTCCCGCACCGGCGCGATCCTGCTCTTGAGGTGGGAGATGCGTCGGGGGGCCGGCAGCGGTGCGGCGATCGCGCCCAAGCGCATGCAGCCGAAGAGGCCCGCGAGCAGCTCGATCGCAGAGACCGCGAGCAGCAGCACGACATCGCCGTGATGCACACCGGACCGGTCCAGCTCGTCCGCAACCGCCGCCGCGCGGTCCCGCAACTCCCGCGCAGTGATCCGCCTGGTCTCGATGTTGCCGTCGGGCAGCTCGATGTAGACGACATCGTCGGGGTGGGTCTCGGCGAGCCGCTCGAGCCGGTCGACGATGTTGCCCTGGGGACCCGCGGGCATCAGGTCGGCTCTCGGGGCGCGTGCGCGGCGAAGACCGCGTGGAAGGTCTCGATCAACCGGTCGACGTCGGCGGGCTGGTGCTCGGCGGTCAGGCTCACCCGGAACCGTTGCTGGTGCCGCGGGACGGCGGGGAAGACGGCGTAGTTCACGAAGATGCCCGCGGTCTCCATCATCGTCACCGCCGCCTTGATGTCGATCTCGGACGGCAGTGGCACGGAGATGATCGCGGCCGCGGGCTCGCACGAAAGCCCCAAGGGACGCAGCCCGTCCGCTGCGCGGGCGACCATCGCGCGCAGGTGGTGGCGACGCTCCGGCTCGGCCGCCATGACGTCGAGCGAGGCAAGAGCGGCGCCGACGACCGCCGGCGGCAGGGACGTCGAGAAGAGGTAGGACCTGCCGAAGACCCGGAGGTAGTCGATCAGGTCCGCCGACCCCGAGACCCAGCCGCCGATCGCGCCCAAGGACTTGCCGAGGGTCCCGACGGTCGCGTCGACCTGACCCTCGATGCCGTACGCCTCGAGCGTGCCACGCCCCGTCTCGCCCACCACACCCGTGCCGTGGGCGTCGTCGACGATAAGGAACGAGCCGGTCCGACGGCTGACGGCCAGCAGCTCGTCCAGGGGTGCGGCGTCCCCGTCCATGGAGTAGACGCCGTCGACGATGATGAACTTGTCGCGCGCCTTGTCCTCCTCCTCGATGACGGCCGCGAGGTCCTCGGCATCGTTGTGACGGAACAACCGCGACCGCGCGCCGGACAGGCGGAACCCGTCCCACAGCGACCCGTGCGCGCCGCGGTCGAGGAACGCGACGTCGTGTCGGGAAGGAAGGGCGCTCATCAGCCCGACGTTGGCGGCGTAACCGCTGGAGAACACCAGCGAGGCTTCGGCACCCTTGAGGTCCGAGAGTCGCTCCTCGAGCTCGCCGTGCATGGCGGTGAAGCCGTTGAACAGCGGGCTGCCGGGGGTGCCGGCACCGTGGAGGCGCACCGCTTCACGGGCCGCTTCGACCACCTTCGGGTGGTGGGAGAGGCCGAGGTAGTCGTTCGACCCGAAGTTGAGCACCGACTGCGAGGTGCCGTCCGGCCCGAGAACCTGACCGGACCGGCCGTCGGCGCCGTCGAGCTGACGGCGCATGAGCCCCTGCCCGCGACTCGTCAGCGCTCGCGATCGCTCGGAACCGACGCGCAGACGGTCGGCGAGCGTGAGCCGATCCATGGCGACGGTGGCGTCGAACAGGTCGTACAACGCTGCCGTCTCGACGGGTGTCTTCTCTGCTTCGGCCGGCTCTCCCGTCGCCTTCGTCGTCATTGCCTGCCTCCGGTCGTGGTATCAGCCGATCTCGGACGTGCACATACCGGTGATGCCTTGGAACTCCACCTCGAGGAGGCCCGCGGTCAGCGCCTGCTCGATGACGTCACTGTTGTCGATCGGGACCAGTCCGCTGCCAAGGTTGATCTGTTCCGCGAGCCCTTGCTTGTCGGTGGTGACGACCTCGGCAGGGATGCCCTTGGCCGGCTTGAGCTTGTACAGGGCACACGGCGTCGGTTCCGACAGCAGTGCAATGACGTGGTCGTGTGGTCCCGTCCCCGGCTCCTTGGGACCCTGCGCCTCGTGGTCGCCCTGGATGGCGACGATGTACAGGCCGGCGGCCCCCTCAGCGGGGTCTCCCTCAGCAATGTCGGTCGCCGTGTAGGACCCCTCCTGGCTGTCCACCCAGGACGGCTCCGTGACCGCGTTGGGGTCGACCGACTCCGACTCCTCCTCGGTCGCCGCCGTCGTCGCCTCCGTTGTCGCGTCCTCGCTCGGCGTCTCCGACGTCTCGGACGTCTCGGACGTCTCCGAGGACGTGTCGCTGCCGTTGTTGTCGGCGTCGCCGGCGTCGCCGTCGTCGCTGCATCCGGTGAGGAAGACAGCCGCCAGCGCGATCGTGCCGAGACCTCGATAGATCCGCGTGAACTCCATGATGGTTCCTGCCTCCGAGGCGGGGCGCCATGGCCTCTCCCCGATACCGTTGGGAGGCTTCCAGTGTCTTCCGCTCCCGTTCGGGCCGACATCCTCCGTTCGACGGATTTCTCAGCGATCCGCCCTGTGCCACGATGCTGAGTTGTGGACGTCGAATCCGAGATCCGTGAAGAGGTACGCCGCGGCATCGCCGATGTCAGGGAGCGGATCGCCGCCGCGTGCGCTCGGGCAGGGCGTGACCCGGCGGACGTGACCTTGATCGGCGTGTCCAAGTTCCAGCCAGAACCACTCCTGCGCGCCGCGGTGGAGGCCGGTGTCGTGGACCTGGCGGAGAACTACCCCCAGGCCATGCGGGACAGGGTCGAGGCGATGCCCGACCTCCCGGCGCGGTGGCACCAGATCGGACCCCTGCAGCGCAACAAGGCCGGCATCGTCGCCCAGTACGCGTCGTACTTCCACGCGCTGGACAGCCCGAAGATCGCCGATGCGCTCGGAACCCGCCGCGATCCCTCCGACCCGCTAAACGTGTTCGTCCAGGTCAACATTGCCGACGAGTCCACGAAGTCCGGCGCCACCGTTGCCGAAGCACCCGAGGTGATCGCCGCCGCCGAGAAGCACCCGTCCCTGAGGATCGCCGGTCTGATGTGCATGCCGCCGACGCCGGAGCGCCCCGAGGACAACCGGCAGTACTTCGCGGGCATCCGTGAGCTGGGCGAGCGGCTCGGGGTGCCGGGTCTGTCCATGGGCACCACCGACGACTTCGAGGTCGCGATCGAGGAGGGGGCCACCATGGTGCGGGTCGGACGGCTGCTCTTCGGTGCTCGGCACGCCCAGGTCGAGGGCACCAAGTTCGAGGCGCTCAAGGCGCAGTGGATGGCCGAGCACGGCCAGACCTGACCCGGCGGACCTGAAAGATTCCTCCGAGCCGGGACAACCGGCGGGGCGGTCGCATCCATCTACGTGGTATGAACCCAGCGACCACTACCCCGCCCGTCGGGGCGGCGGAGGTAGCGATGGAGCCTGAGGACGAGTTCGCCGAGCTGTTCGTCACGCTGTGGCCGCGGCTGGTTCGGATGGCGACCGCGATCGCGGGAGACCGGAGCGCTGCCGAGGACGCGGTCCAGATGGCGTTCGCGCGCGCATACGCGTCCTGGTCCCGGGTCCGGCGAGCCGACCACGTCCACGCCTACCTGCGGCGGATGGTCCGTACGGAATCGTGTTCTACGACGCCGGCCGGCCGATGCTGCTCGACGAGTCCGGCGACTTCTCGCCGCTCTACGACGGGCCAGCCGACCGAGCCCCGGCGTTCCACCCGACCGCGAAGGCGGATGGAAACGAGCCGGTCGTGACGTGGGCGACGTTGCGAGACGGACAGGCCACGATCACCGCGCACGATCTGGCGGCAGGCGAGGACGTGGGCAGCGTGCAGCTCGACTGCGGTCGATGCGGCGATCTGGTGCTCGACGGCATCGACCACGGTGTCGTGTTCGTCCGCACCCGCGCGGGCACCCGCACCTGGGACAGCTCGACGGGGGAGTGGGTCGACTTCGCCGGCCCGCAGACCCGGGTCGCCGACGTCCGCAACGGCGTCGTGCTCTGCGACGGCCCCGCACCGACGGACGGCGGCGAGTGGCGACTCGTGAGCGGTGCGATCGACTTTCAGCTCACGTTCGACGGCGAGCACGTCCTCTCCTGGAGCAGCACCCTCGAGCCGACGACGCCGGACGGTGACCCGATCGTCCTCGAGCAGGGTCCGGTCAACGGCAACGGGTTCGGATGGTGGACCCTCGACACCGATGGCTCGGTGCTGCTCGCGACAGGAAAGGATTACGGCGACTTCACCGTCTACGACTGCCTGCTCCCGTCCGGCGCGTGCGAGAAGGTCGGGACTCTGCAGCCGACTGGCGGCGACCCGATGTTCATCGGCAACGACATGTGACGCCCCCGTTAACCATTCGCTGATCGTCGGTGCCCCGACCTATTGTCGGGGACACCGATGACGACCACTACGCCTCAGCGTCCTGATCGACCGGAGCGCGACCCGCTCGGACCCGACCCGGACAATCCGCCTCCCGCGGGCGTCCACTCCTTGTGGCGCCTGCGGTCCTACCTCCGCCCGCACCGCGGCGCGCTGGTGGTGATGGTGACGACCGCACTCGCCGGCATCGGCGTCGCGATCGCGATCCCGCTGGTGATCAAGGCGCTCATCGACGGCCCGATCACCGACGGCGAGATCGATCCGGTGCTGCCGCTCGGTCTGCTCGTCCTCGCCCTGGGCGTGCTCGAGGCGGTCCTCACGTGGTGGCGGCGGTGGATCCAGTCCAACGCGGTGCTCAACGTCGAGACCGCGATGCGGGGCGACCTCTACGCCCACCTCCAGGCGTTGCCGATGAGCTTCCACGGCCGGTGGCAGATCGGGCAGCTGATCTCCCGCGCCACCACCGACCTGTCGTCGATCCGGCGGTTCTTCGGCTTCGGGATGCTGTTCCTGTTCATCAACATCCTCCAGGTCACCGCCGTGGCGATCGTGCTGCTGACGATGTACTGGCCGCTCGGGCTGGTCGTCGCGTGCACCGCTGCGCCCATCGTGTGGCTCTCGATGCGCTTCGAGAAGGAGTACGTCGTCGTCTCGCGGCGCGTGCAGGACGAGCAGGGTGACCTGGCGACCCGGGCCGAGGAGGCTGCGGTCGCGATCCGGGTGATCAAGTCCTTCGGGCGAAGTCGCTACGTCAGCGACCAGTACGAAGCCGGCGCGCGTCAGCTGCATGCGACGTCGATGGAGAAGGTCCGGCTCTCGGCCCGGTTCTGGACCTTCCTCGAGGTGATCCCGAACCTGGCAGTGGTCGTCGTCCTGCTGTTCGGCGCGATCGGCGTCGGTCGCGGTGCGCTCACGCCGGGTGAGCTGGTCGCGTTCATCACGCTGATGCTCTCGCTGGTGTGGCCGGTGTCGTCGCTCGGCATCATCCTCGCGATGGCGCAGGAGGCGATGACCTCGGCCGCCCGGATCCTCGAGATCTTCGACACCGAGTCCGCCATCGTGAGCGGCACCCGCACCATCGACCACCCCCGTGGCCACCTGCGCTTCGAGCACGTCGACTTCGCGTTTCCCGGAGCTCTCGACGAGCCGGTGCTGCGCGACCTCAACCTCGACATCCAGCCGGGGGAAACGGTTGCCGTCGTCGGCGCCACCGGCACCGGAAAGTCCAGCCTGACCGCGCTCGTTCCGCGGCTTTTCGACGTGACCGGCGGCGCGGTCACGATCGACGGCGTCGACGTGCGCGACCTCGACCTGGCCCACCTGCGCCAACTGGTGGCGACCGCGTTCGACGACCCGACGCTGTTCTCGATGAGTGCCCGCGAGAACCTCACGCTCGGCCGGGCCGACGCGACCGACGCCGAGATCGAGGAGGCCCTCGACATCGCCCAGGCCGGCTTCGCCCGGGATCTCCCGTGGGGTCTCGACACCCGGATCGGTGAGCAGGGGATGGCGCTCTCCGGCGGCCAGCGGCAGCGGCTCGCGCTCGCCCGCGCGGTGCTGGCGCGGCCCGTCGTGCTCGTGCTCGACGACACCCTGTCGGCGCTCGACGTCCACACCGAGGCGCTGGTCGAGGAGGCGCTGCGCCGGGTGCTCGTCGACACCACTGGCGTCATCGTCGCCCACCGGGCCTCGACGGTGCTGCTCGCCGACCGGGTGGCGCTGCTCCAGGACGGCACGATCACCCACGTCGGCGAGCACCGTGCGCTGCTCGCGACCGTGCCGGCTTACCGCGAGCTGCTGGCCGCCGATCCGACGCTCGAGGAGGCCGCGCGATGACCTCCACTCCCACCAGCTCGACCCAGTGGCGCGGGATCGCGAAGGACGACGACGACGAGCGGATCCAGCGCATCGAGCGCAAGTTCGTCGGCGGCTCGGGCACGCTGTTGCGCGAGCTGCTGCGGCCCTACAAGTGGGCGATCTGGACCCTGGTCGCGATCGTGCTGGTCGAGAACGCCGCGCGCCTCTCGATCCCCTACCTGGTCAAGGAGGGCATCGACACCGGAATTCCTCCGATCCGTGCCGACGACGACCTCGAGCCGCTGCTGATGATCGTGGGGATCGTGCTCTTCGCGACGCTCACCCAGGCGGTCGCGCGCAACCTGTTCCTCGTCAGCTCGGGCAAGGTCGGCCAGGACGTGCTGTTCGAGCTGCGCGGCCGGGTCTTCCGCCACTTCCAGGCGTTGAGCCCGGCCTTCCACGACGACTACACCTCCGGCCGCGTGATCTCGCGGCAGACGTCCGACGTCGACGCGATCTACGAGATGCTCGAGACCGGCTTCGACGGGCTCGTGACCGCGGCGCTCACGCTGGTCGGCACGGCCGGTCTGTTGCTCTTCCTCGACGTGAAGCTGGGCCTGGTCGCGTTGTGCTGCGGACCGTTCCTCTACTGGATCACCAACTGGTTCCGGAAGTCGTCCGCCAGGACCTACCGGGTCACCCGCGAGAAGGTCGCGCTCGTCATCGTCCACTTCGTGGAGTCGATGAGCGGGATCCGCGCGGTCCAGGCCTTTCGCCGCGAGCCCCGCAACCAGGAGATCTTCGACGACGTCAACGACCAGTACCGCGCGGCCAACCTGACCGCCTTCCGACTCGTCGCCTGGTTCATGCCCGGCATCCGGCTGATCGGCAACGTCACGATCGCGGTCGTGCTTCTCTACGGCGGATACCTGGCCTTCCACGGCGAGGTCACGGTCGGTGTCCTGGCCGCCTTCCTGCTCTACCTTCGGCAGTTCTTCGAGCCGATGATGGAGATCTCGCAGTTCTACAACACCTTCCAGTCGGCGTCGGCCGCGCTCGACAAGCTCGCCGGCGTGCTCCGGGAGGAGCCCGGCGTACCCGAGCCGACCCGGCCCGAGGCGCTGCCGGACGCCCAAGGCGAGGTGCATTTCGACGGCGTCGAGTTCGCGTACGTCAACGACCGGATGGTGCTCCACGACCTCGACCTGCGGGTCCCGGCCGGGCAGACCCTGGCCGTGGTCGGGGCGACCGGTGCCGGCAAGACGACGGTCGCCAAGCTCGCGACCCGGTTCTACGACCCGACCGCCGGCCGGGTCCTCCTCGACGGCGTCGACCTGCGCGACCTCACCTCCGACGTGCTGCGCCGGGCGGTCGTGATGGTGACCCAGGAGAACTACCTGTTCTCCGGCACCATCGCCGACAACATCAGGTTCGGCCGTCCGGACGCGACGATGGAGCAGGTCGAGGCCGCCACCCGCGCGCTGGGCGCGCACGACTTCATCGCCGCCCTGCCCGAGGGCTACGACACCCCCGTGGCCAACCAGGGCGGTCGGCTGAGCGCCGGTCAGCGGCAGCTGGTGGCGTTCGCCCGCGCGTTCCTCGCCGACCCCGCCGTGCTGATCCTCGACGAGGCCACGTCGTCCCTCGACGTGCCGTCCGAGCGACTGGTCCAGCAGGCGTTGCGGACCGTGCTCGCCGGCCGTACGGCGGTGATCATCGCGCACCGCCTGTCGACGGTCGAGATCGCCGACCGGGTGATCGTGATGGAGCACGGCCGGATCGTCGAGGACGGCGCGCCCGAGGACCTGATCTCGGCCGGCCACGGCCGGTTCTCCGACTTGCACCAGGCCTGGCTCGACTCGCTGTCTTAGTTGTTCAATCATCCCAGCGGCTGAACGTCGCGGTTAGAGCGCCGCAGGCGGGCTACAACCAATAGGCTGACGCCGGCTCAGTTCTTCGAGGAGGCCCTATGCCCTACGTCGTCCCGCTCGCCGCCAGTCCCGGGGCAGCCATCGACGTCGCCGTGATCCTGGGGCTGCTCGCCCTGGTGATCGTGGTGGCGCGCCTTGCCGGCATGGCAGTGTCGAAAGTGGGCATCCCGCCGGTTGTCGGCGAGATCGCGGCCGGCGTACTGCTCGGGCCGAGCCTGCTCGGCATGGAGCTCAGCAACGACCTGTTTCCCGTCGACCAGCGCGGCTTCCTGACGATCCTTGCCCAGGTCGGGCTGGTGCTGTTCATGTTCGTGGTCGGCCTCGAGCTCGACGTCTCCCTCGTCAAGGGGCGGGGCAGGGTCGCCGGCTCGGTGTCGGTCCTTTCGATCCTGCTGCCCTTCACGCTCGGTATCGGGCTCGCTCACCTGTTCGTGACCACCGATGCGACGGAGGCGCTCAAGCCGGCCGGCGCCGACTTCTGGCCGTTCGCGCTCTTCATGGGCGCCGCGATGTCGATCACGGCGTTCCCCGTGCTCGCCCGGATCCTGACGGACCGGCGCATGCACCGCACGGAGACGGGTGGCCTGGCGCTGGCGTGCGCCGCTACGGACGACGTCATCGCCTGGACCCTGCTCGCGGTCGTGCTGGCCATCTCCGGAGTCGATAGCGGACACGGGCACCTGCCGAGCTGGGCGATCTACCTGGCCATCCCGTTCGTGCTGCTCGCTCTCTTCGTGGTCCGCCCGGCGCTGACCGGGCTGACGACGGCGTACAAGAAGGCCGGTGAGCTGACTCCGACGATCCTGTCGGTGGTGCTGGTCGGGATGCTGCTGTTCTCGGCGACGACCGAGGTCCTGGGCATCCACTACATCTTCGGCGCGTTCCTCTTCGGCGCGATCATCCCGCACGAGAACGCAGCCGCGCTGCGGCACGAGATCCTGGTCCGCCTCGAGCAGATCTCCGTGCTGCTGCTGCTCCCGGTCTTCTTCCTGATCTCCGGCCTCCAGGTCAACATCCAGGGGCTGGGGGCCAAGCACATCATCCCGTTGTTGGCGATCCTCGCGGTCGCGATCATCGGCAAGTACGTCGGCGCCTACGTCGGCGCCCGCATGCAGAAGGTGCCGCACTGGCAGGCCAGCTCGCTCGGCCTGCTGATGAACACCCGCGGCCTGACCGAGCTGATCATCCTCAACGTCGGACTCCAGAAGGGCCTGCTCAGCCCCGAGCTGTTCACGATGATGGTGATCATGGCGCTCGTGACCACGGTGATGACCGGGCCCCTGCTGGCGTTCACCTATCCTCAGCGTCGCGTCGCTCGCGACATCGCCGAGGCCGAGCGGATGGCGCTCGGCGTGGAGGCTGTCGATCGGATCGTGGTCCTGAGCCGGCCCGGCGCCGACAACGAGGTGCCGCTCGACATCGCCGTGACGATGCTCGCCGGCGCCCGGCCGGCCGAGATCGTCGTCGCCGACCTCCAGCCGCAGGGCCGGCTGCTCGACCTGGGCAGTGGGCTGTCGGGAGAGCTTGCCGAGATGGCCGCGGCGATGGAGAGCCAGCAGGTGTTGATCCAGCGGGGCGATGAGCTCGGCGTCCCGGTCCGGGTGATCGCCCACCCGAGCGCCGACGTCGAGCAGGACCTGGTCGAGCTGGTTCGCGTGCTGGCCCCCCAGGGGCTCGTGGCGTGGTCGGACGACCCGTCGCTCGACGCGGTCATCGCCGTCCTGGACTGCCCGTCGACCGTCGTCGCCGCAGGGACCGAGCCGTTCCCGACCGGTGCCCCCGTATCGGTGAGGTGGAGCGCCGACAGCGACGGCGACGCCGCCGTCGTCCTCGGCGCCCGACTGGCCGTGGCCCGGCAGGTGGCCCTCCAGCTCCCAGCGGAGGGCGGCCGTCGGATCGCCGCCATCAGGAGTGCGCTCGAGGAACGCAGCATCCGGATCACCGAGCCGTCGAAGCCCGACCCCGACTCGGGACTCACCGCAGCCGTGATCGACGTCGCCGCACTCGGCTCCGACCCGGCCGCGACGGTCAGTGCGCGCAGCGAGCCGGACGCCGTACCGGTCGACTTCGCTGCGGTCGGCCTCGGGCAGTCCGCTGAGGTCAGCCCCTAGATGCGGGGGAGTTAGCGGCTCAGCTGCTGCTGCCCGCGTGGGTGTTGAACGCGAGCGTGCGGTGGCCGATCCGGATCCGGGTGCCCTGGATCAGGATCTGCTCCCCGCCCGGTGGCATCCGCTGCCAGTCGGGCGTCTTGGGCACGTGGATGAAGGTCCCGTTGGTCGAGTTGTTGTCGCTGAGCACGACGTCCCAACCGCGCAGCTCGAGCCGGGCGTGGACGCGGGAGACCTGGTTGGACTGGTCGATGATCGGCAGCCCGCGGAAGTCCCCGCCCTGCACGCGCTCGTCCGAGTTCGGGTCGCGCCCGAGGAGGTAGGGCGTGTCGAGCTGGAACACGGAGCCGTCGTCGAGCACGACCACGCCGAGGGGCGGCCGGACGCCGTTCACCAGCACCGGGGTCTGCTGGACCATGTTGATGCCGCAGACCGCGCAGAAGAGCTGGCGCGGGTCGTTGAAGTGTCGGTTCTTGCAGAAGACACCGCGCACCTCCTCCTTCGGCGAGCCACCGGGGGCGTTCTCGATCACGCTGGCGTCATCGACCAGCGGTAGCGGATCGAAGTCGTCGTCGTCCATCTCGCCGATGAGGACCGACTGGAACTCGATCCGCTCGTCGGGCTGCGGCGGCGGCAGCGGACGTCCCGCCGGCGCACCTGCGGGCGGGTGGTCGTGACCGGCGTGGTCGTGGTCGTGCGCCGGCTCCGGCGCGGGCGGTGCCGGGGGCGGCGCCGCGGGAGCGGCCGGCGGCTCGGGGGCTGCGGGCGCCTCGGGCCAGACCGGGGACACCGGGGCGTGGGTCAGCTCGTCGAGCGGTTCCTCGCTCGTCGGCGGGGTGACGGGCGGCGGCGGCGTGGCCACCGGCTCGGCCGCGACCGGCGCCTCCGGCGTCTCCGCCATCGGGGTGGGCATCGCCATCGGATAGCCGGTGGGAGCCCCCGCCGGTACGACGAGCGCCCCGGCCTGGATGACCCCGCCGTCGAGGCGGTACGTCGAGGCGGGGTCGGCCGCATCCGCACCCGGAAGCGTCACCGTGACCTCGTCGACCGGCCAGGGGATCAGTCGCTCGACCCACGCGAGGGAGTCGGCGCCCGAGATCCGCTCGTCCCCGACGGTCACCACGACGTCGCCGTCGACGAAGACCGCGAGGCCGGTCGCGTGCGGGGCCAGCGCCGCGAAGCCGGGCGACTGGTCGACGGCCGTCGACAGCATCAGCGCGTAGCCGCGCACGAGCTGCCGTCCTTGGCCGCCGTTGGCCGCCACCATCTGGGCGTGGTCGACGTACGGCCGCACCGTCTCGGGGTCGGTCGAGCCGACCAGGAGGACGACCGGTCCGATCCGGGCGAGGGTGCCGTCGCCCGCACCGGGGACGACGGTCGAACGGGTCCAGTCCTCCGCTGACTGCTTCACGTCACACGATCCTTCCACCGAAGAAGCGCCACCGGATCAGCGGCACGCGCATGGGTCCGTTGGTCCAAATCCAGATCACGAACCAGATCACCGAGAAGTCGACGAAGAAGGCCCAGAAGAGGGGGGACGACAGGTCGCCGTCACCGAGCCCCGGCGGCATCCCTGGGATCAGGCCGTTGTCCCAGAGCAGCCAGACCAGCGCACCCTCGTTGATCGCCGTGATCAGGCCGAACAGGGTCGGCCAGTCCTTCTCCCAGCGGAACTGCTGGATGACGTGGTAGATCAGCTCCCAGATGATCCCGAGCACCAGCACGGTGGCCAGGATGATGAAGGTGACCTGGTAGAAGTCGCCGCTGAACCCGGGGGTCCCGGGAGCGCCGTCGGGCAGGATCGGCGTGATCAGGAACGTGATGATGCTGCCGAACACGACCAGCATGAAGATCCGGGTCTGCAACCGACCGTTCAGGGTGGGCAACATCAGAGGGCTCCTCGGCAGATCGGCGGAACAGTCGAGTCGTGCAGGTGGGTCACGGCTTGCTCCCGAACAGCCACTTCCACCACTGGATCGTCGAGCGGACCGGGCCGATGCGCTTGCAGAACTTGCGCTTGGCGAGGTCGCCGTAGATCTCCTGGGCGGCGACCTGCAGCCCAAGGAAGGTGTCGACACCCGGGAAGTAGCCGCCGAGGGTGGTCGCGCCCGAGGCATACATCGTGCCGTTGCCGTTGCGGGTGCCGATCAGCTCGAAGTTGCGGTCGACGTTGAGCCGGCCGGTCGGGTTGCGGCTCGCGCCGCCGTGCTCCAGCAGGTCCTTGAGCAGCCGGTGCTCGGCGATGTCCGCCTCAAGGCCGGTGCAGTCGATGACGAAGTCGACCTCGACGGGCACCGTGCCCTGCGCGGTGCGGACGTGGTTGACGATCCGCTCGCCGTTGGGCTGCATGTCGTCGACCGTTCCGACGAGTGAGGTGTACCAGCCCTCGCGGCGGCCCTGGTTCATCTGCTTCTGCCACAGCTTGCGCCAGGGGGTGTTCGTGCCGCCCATCCGCTTGTAGATCTCGGCGCGCTGCTCGCCCTCGAGCCCGCGCACCTGCTTCTTGAGCTGGCCGCCCCACACCGACTTCGGGTAGTTGAAGCCCTGGTAGGCCCAGCCGTTCTCGCCCCGACGTCGCATGAAGATGCGGGTCTTGCCGCCGCCGGGACGCGCGTCGCCCTCGTTGCCGTAGCCGTCGTTGGTGCCGTGATAGTAGGTCCGGAACAGGTGCACGATGTTGGTCTGCGCGCCTTTGAGGAGCCGGTCGTCCATCAGCCGCTGGAGGACGCGTGAGGCCACGATCCCGCCACCGCGCACCATCACGGTGCTCGGCTGCTGCATCAGGCGCTCGTAGACGTGCTCGTGGGCCTCGTAGGCGTTGACGATGTGGCGATAGTCGTTGTGCTCGGTCCGGTAGCGCTGGAGCTCGGGCAGGAACTTCAGGCCCGGGTAGCCGACGGCGATGTGGACGTACTGCGAGCGGAAAGCGATCCGCTTGGTGGCCGAGAGGCCCTCGGGGGGCGTCAGGATCGTGAAGTAGCCGCCGCCGTAGCGCCGGCGCACGATGCGGACCAGACCCTTGACCAGCATCTCGTCGTAGCCGATCCGGTTCTTCTCCTTCTCCATCGTCTCGAAGGCCTGGCCGGCCTTCGGCGTGTAGTAGTCGGCGAAGATCGGCTCGGTGAACAGGCCCCAGAGCACCTTGAGGTTGAAGTTCCGGACGCCTTCGCTGAAGCCGTACGACGGGAATCCCCAGATGTTGTCCGGCCGCGATGCCGAGTCGGAGCGCAGCCGCTCGCCGCGGGGGATCTGGGAGACACGGGTGAGGTACTCGTACGTCTGCCACGGATGGTCGAGCGTGCCGAGGACCCGCATCTGCGAGGTCGGCACGCCGGCGATCCGTAGGTAGTCGACCGTCACGAAACTTCCGATACCAGATCCGACAGTGACGAACGGGATGTCGACGATCGGGATGCCGGCGCCGGCAACCATCTCGTCGGTCCAGAAATCCGTTCCGAGCAACTGGTCGGTCAGGTCACCGGCCGGCATCGGTTGTGCCGGAAGGTACGTGTTGGGGTCTGTGGTCGGTACCACCGAAGCTGCAGTGGGCTCGATCAACGTGCCTCCTTGGTCGTTGGGAGGTTCCGCCTCAGGTCGTCCGGAACGCTACACCGGTCACCCGCCTATGCGCCTCCGAATCATGAAGCGGAGGAGCATCTGCTCGAAAACCATTCTCTGGGATGAATCACGACGGGCGTCGCGGTTTTGCTCGGACGGATCGGTGGCACATGCCATGCTGTTGACCTGACCCGACAAGAGCCATCGGAGGAGCGCGTGCAGGGCATCGCGGACTATGAGTTCATCCGGCCGCTGGGGGAGTCCAACTACGGGACGAATTACCTGGCGAACGCGCCGGCGCGATTGGGCATCGCGGCCGAGGAGGTCGTCGTCAAGGTGATCGCCGGGCCGACGTCTGACGACGCGTTCCGACGCGCCACCCGGGAGCTGAAGCACTTCAGCGTCGCCGACTCCGACCGTCTGGTCGCGGTCTACGACGCCGGTCGACACGGAGGCGCGTTCTACTACGCGATGGAGTACCTCCCCCTCGGGTCGCTCGAGAAGCCCAGCCTGGCTCTCGATCCCGGCAGTGCCGTCGCCGCCGTACGCGACGCTGCGCTGGCTGCGCACGCGCTGCACGAGCGCGGCATCGCCCACCGCGACATCAAACCCGCCAACATCCTCATCGCCGATGACGGTGGCAGGCTCGCCGACCTCGGGCTCTCCCAGCTGTTGTCGCCGGGCATGGTGATGACCGGTCTCGGACAGATCGGGCTCGAGTTCACCGATCCGCAGATCATGCTCGGTGGGGCGGCGTCGCGTGCCAGCGACATCTGGTCGCTGGGCGCGTGTCTCCACTACGCCCTCACCGGGCGCGGCGTCTACGGCGACCTGCGGAGCACCGAGCCCCTGCTGCTCGTGCGGTCGATCCTGGCCTCGCAGCCGACGCTCGCCCCCGACCTGTCGCCGGCGGCGGCGGAGTTGATCGGCGCTTGCCTCGCCACTGATGTGACCGCGCGGCCGCGCACGGCCGCCGAGGTGGCCGAGCGCGCGTCGGGCCTGGCTGCTGGAGCCGGTGTCTGAGAAGTCAGCGGTGCGGTGACCTACGAACCGCTGCGGGGAAACTAGGATCCTCTCGCCGCTCCGGCGACGAGATCACTATTGGGGAGATTCATGGAACTGCACGAGAGCCTCTACGCCCTGGGGCGGAGCCAGGGCCGGGAGCTGTTCAACGACGCCGACAGCTTTCGTGGTGCGCTCGACGACTACCTCGACGAGGACAGCGCGACCACCGGTGACATCAACCTTCTCGTGGACGCGGTTCGGCTGGGTGCCTATCAAGGCATGATGAGCATGCTCGACAGCGGCGCCGACGCCGACCGCGCGGTCAGCGAGGCCGGCAGCCGGCTCGCTCGCGACCGCGGCAGCGCCGACGTGGGGGGCGCCATGTGGGCGCTCGCGGTGCTCGGCTACGCGACCGGCAAGGTCTCCGACCCGCAGGTACGCCGCTACCGCACCCAGCACGCCTCGGCCCCGGCGCCGCCGCCGGTCGGCCCGGCCACGGTGCTGCCGCCGCCGGTTCCCGGCAGCGCGCCCGCCCCACCGCCCGGCGTGAGCGCACCCGCCCCGGGCGTCAGCTCTCCGGCACCAACGTCCCCGGTGTGGCCGAGCTCCGGTCCCAACCCGGGCGCGCCCGCCTCTGCTCCGGCACCCGTCCCCGTGGCGTCGTACGGCGCACCGCCGCCGGCGTCCTACGGCAGCAGCGGCTACGGGCACGCGGCGCCGCGCAAGAAGCGCAGCCCGTTGCCGTTCATCCTGATCGGGGCGTTCGTGCTCATCCTGATCGTCGGCGGCGGCATCCTCGCGATCACCCAGCTCTCCGGTGACGACGACGATCCCAAGGACGACCCCACCGCCGCCACGACCGTCGACCCCACCACGACCGAGCCGGAGGGCCCGGACGTGACGTTCGAGGCGCTCAACGATCGCTACCAGAGCCTCGCGTCGATGGTGACCTCAGGCATGGACAGTTGTGCCGCCGGGCAAACGCAGTCGGGCCAGACCGAGAAGATCGCGTGTGCGTTCCCGCAGGGCACGCTCGTGCTGACGACGTACTCCTCCGTGGGCGAGCTCCAAGCCGCCCGTAAGCGACGTCTCAACCTGGCCGAGGGCACGATCGTCTCCGACGTCGAGTCCGGCGCCTACTACCGGTTCGACCCGACCACCGCCGAGCCGAAGAGCACGGAACCCCCGATCATCTATTGGGACAGCCAGGCCGGCGTCAAGTCGGCCGAGCTGACCGGCAACACCGGGGTGCGCGCCGACCAGCTCGACCCCGCCTTCGTGGCCGTGTCGGCGACGGTCACGCCACCCGACGGCCCGACCGACATCGCGGTCCAGGACTTCAACAGCCTGTTCACGGTCGTCAACTGCACGCGGATTCCCACGGAGATCGGTGGGGAGACCGAGGAGAGCGAGTGCCGCCGGTCCGGGCGACGTACCTGGGTCGGCAAGTTCGGCAAGGTCAACGACCTGCGGCGCTACCGTGGCAATGCAAAGACGCTGGCCGGGCAGGACGACGACCTCGTCGTCGACTACTGGTACAACGACGACAACAGCAACGGCCAGCAGGACGACGACGAGCCCGAGCAGGGCAAGATCTTCGGCTACATCGAGGAGCAGGACGGCGGCACCAACTACGGCGTCCTCTACATCGACGACCTGGACTGCCGCTGCTACCTGCAGATGTACGACAAGGGCCAGGCCGACCCCGAGAAGCTCTACGACCTGATCTTCTGAGTCTCCCGAATCGACGAGCGTCAGGGCACGTCGAGGGTGTCGGCGAGGAAGGGCGACAGCGACTGGTCGGGGTCGACCGGCCGCTCGCTCGCGTTCGCGCCGAGGTTGCTGCGCGCGATGATCACCATCGAGGTGTCGTCGCCGCCGATCTGAGCCGGTTCCTCCAACCACTGCGGCAGCTGTTCGCCGATCCAGTCGAGGCCGCGTCTGCGGCCGAAGTCGACGAGCTGCTCACCGGTCTGGCGCCACCAGCCTTCGGCGTCGACGCGGGAGGTGCCGAAGCCGTCGGTGCAGAGGAACGCCAGCGCGACGTCCTCGACCCGGGTGTCGATCACTGCCGTCCGCAGGGCCCGCAACGGTGCCGGCTCGCAGAGCGAGCTGGTGTGCATGCCGTCGAGGTCCGGGTCGTCCGCGACCGCCCGCACGGCCTCGCCCTGGTCGGTGACGAGGACGGCGTCGCCGTCACCGATCTGGAGTACGACGAGCAGGTCGCCGGAGACTGCCGCCGCGAGCAGCGTGGTGCCGTAGGGCCGTAGGGGATCGTTGGTCGCGGCGGCGTGCCGCTCGTCGGCGGGGTCGAAGGGGTTGGCGTCGATGTGGTGGCGGATCTTGGTGACCCAGTTGTCGACGATCGCGGCGGCCGCCGCGGTCACGATGTCGCCGGCGGTCTCGGGGTCGGTCAGCTCGCCGACCACCCGGCGCAGCTCCTCGACGGCGCTGACCGCGGCCAGCGCGGAGCCGATGTCGCTGCGGAAGTGAGCCTTGTGCCCGTGGCCGTCAGCGACGGAGGCGACCGCCTGGAGGCCGTCGGTCCAGGTGAGGACGGCGTCCTGCAGCGGCAGCTCGTCGCGCACGTGTACGGATCCGATCC
Organism: uncultured Actinomycetota bacterium; assembly: GCA_963795115.1. Classification (GTDB taxonomy): domain Bacteria; phylum Actinomycetota; class Actinomycetes; order Propionibacteriales; family Nocardioidaceae; genus Nocardioides. Next base: position 287,391 of record CAWCGH010000003.1, on the reverse strand, counting down.
GAGAAGCGGAGAGGACCGTCCACCCCGGCTGGTGCTGCTCGTGGCTCACCCGAGCGTGCTCCAGATCGGGTCGCCGATCGGACTCGGCGGCACTGCGGTGAGACCGCCGCCGCCCACGATGGGCCGCGACGCGACCTTGCTGGCGGCCTTGGACGCCCAGACGATGTATTCCACGAGCTGCTCGGGGTTGTCGGCCCGCAGCAGCGGGACGTCCTCGTCACCGATGAACCGGCGCAGCGAGTGCATGTCGGCGTCGCGGCCGACGCCGAGCGCGAGCCGGACGGCCGTGGCGCCCCAGCGGTTGTTGAGCAGGGCTTGGATGCCTTCGGCGAACGTGATGCCACTGCTCTGGGTGGGGCGGCCGTCGGAAACCAGGATGATCGCCGGGGGATAGGCGCTGGTGCCTTCGTCGAGGGTGGCCAGCGCCTCCGTCAGCGTCACCAGCGCGCTGCCGAGCTCGGTGAAACCGCGCGGCACGGCCTCGAGACGCTCCCAGTGGATCTGGTCGACGGGCGTCGGCTCCTCGATCACCCAGCGCGGTTCGTTGGCGAATGCGAGGACGCGGATCAGCATCTCGGCGTGCGGGTTGGCGCGCGCCTCGTCCTTGAGGTGCGGCAGCACTTCGGAGATCGCGTTGTTGAGCGCCTGGATGCGGCCGCCACGCATCATCGAGCCGGACACGTCCAGCACGAAAATGAAGTGAAGGGGCTTGCGCGCCAAGGCGCCGCCCAAGCGGTCACTCATGCCATCTCCTGATACCGGGTTTGGACGCCGCTGTCGCTGCTCAGGCTATAGATTGTCACACACGGACCCTGATCTGGTTGGGATCGCGGCGGAACGAGAGGCACGGAGGTCGGCGACACCCATGGTGCTGGCGGAGGGCGTCGAGGTCGACCTCGGGCCACTAGGTCGAGCCCGGGTGACGTCACTGCTCGGCCAGGGCGGCCAGGGCTACGTCTTTGAGGTACGTCGCGACACGGGCGAACCCCTCGCGCTGAAGTGGTACAAACCTGAGAGCGCCACGACCGAGCAGTACCAGGAGATGCAGCAGCTGGTCGAGATCGGCTCCCCGCACCGCCGCTTCCTCTGGCCGCTGAGCATGGCCCGGGTCCCCAGCCAGCCGAGCTTCGGCTACGTGATGCACCTGCGCGACGTGCGCTACCTCGAGCTCAGCTACCTCCTCCTCAACGCCGACCGCGACGGCAACCCGCTCGACGTCTCGTTCTCCTCGATCATCGAGCTGTGCCGCCAGCTGAGCTACAGCTTCCTGCGGCTGCACGCGCGTGGGCTCTGCTACCGGGACATCTCCTTCGGCAACGTGTTCTTCGACCCGGCCGGCGGCGACGTGCTGATCTGCGACAACGACAACGTCGGGATCGACAACGGCACCGGGCGGGTGCTGGGGACGCCGTACTTCATGGCGCCCGAGGTGGTCCGCGACACGACGTACCGGACGCTGCCCAACACCGACACCGACCGGCATTCGCTCGCGGTCCTGCTGTTCTACTCGCTCTTCCTCGGCCACCCGCTGGAGGGCAACCGGACCGACGCCGGGGTGCGCGACGCCTACTGGCTGATGACTCACTTCGGCACCGAGCCGCAGTTCTGCATGCACCCCACCAACGACGACAACCGGCCGGCCGAGATTGTCCAGCAGTACTGGGAGATCTACCCGCAGTTCCTCCGCGACCTGTTCGTCCAGGCGTTCGTCGACGGCATGAACAAGCCCGGCGCGCGCGTCACCGAGGGCCAGTGGATCAAGGCCATGGACCGACTGCGAGACGGGCTGCTCGCGTGCCCGACCTGCGGCACCACCAACTTCTGGAGCAGTGGCGAGCCGGACCCGGTGTGCTGGCAGGACGGCACCCTCGTGCGTCCGCCGTACCTCCTCCAGGTCGGACGACGGACCGTCGCGGTCGGTCCGCAGGCGGCGATCCGGTCCGATCACCTGGCGTCTGGAGTGGACCACCCCGTCGTGCTGGGTGACCTCCGCCAGCACCCCGAAGTACCCGACCGGTGGGGCCTCCACAACGCGTCCGACTTCCCCTGGCCCGTTGCCTACCCCGGCGGGCAGAGCTTCGTGCTCGAGCCGGACCGCACCATCGAGCTGGTCGCCGGTGCGCGGATCCAGATCCGCAACGCGACTGTCCAGGTACGGCGTCCGGCCACGGACACTCCCGGCGCACCCGCCTAGGCTCATGCCCATGTCGCCGTTGGTGGTCGAGGTGGACGGTCGCGTCCTTCGCCTCGAGGGGAGCTCCGTGATCAGGATCGGCCGCGCCATCGATGCGGAGATCGTCCTCACCGCCGGGTCGGTCTCCCGCCAGCACGCCGAGCTCCGTCCGGTGGACGGGTTGTGGGTGCTGGTCGACACCGGCAGCCAGTTCGGGACCTACGTCAACGGCGTCCGCGTCGTCGAGCACACGATCAGGGGCAGGACCCTGGTCCGCTGCGGCCCGATCTCGACCGGATCGGATCTGATCATCTCGCCGGCCTCGATGGCGTCGGAGGAGGTGCAGGCGTCGGTACGCGCGCCGGCTCCGCCGCCACCGCCCGCGCTCGACGAGCCGACGATTCCCCCCGCGCCGGGAAAGCGGCCGGCCGCGCACTCGCGCTTCGCGCCGCCGCCCCCACCGCCACCCTCACCGCCGCCCGCAGCCCCTCCGTCGCGGCCGGTTCCGCCCGCACCCCCGGGCAGCCCGGTCGCCCGCCCGTCGCCCGCCCAGCCGCCGCAGCTGATCCCGGCCGGCCTCGACCAGACACAGGTGCTGGCCGCCCAGCCCGGCGGGGGAGCCACCCCCGGTGGGCCGCCGCCGGTGCGCTCCGGTCCTGACCTGCTGCTCGTCGCGGAAGGTCAGGAGCACCGGTTCCGCCACCCGGCCCAGATCACCATCGGCCGGCTGCCGGACTGCACGGTCGTGCTCAAGGACCCGGCCGCGTCCCGCATGCACGGCACCGTGGCCAGCGTCCCCGGCGCCTGGACCTACACGAACCAGTCCAACGAGGGCACCTTCCTCGACGGGCGCCGGATCACCTCCAAGAAGTTCGACGACCGCACCGAGCTGCGGCTCGGCCACCCGGTCGCGGGCCCCGAGGTCACGCTGGTGCCGATCCTCTCGGCCGTCGAGGAGGAGAAGCGGATCGCCCGCCGTCGGCTTGGGCGCAACCTGTTGTTCGCGGGCATCGCTGCCGGCGTACTCGTCCTGATCCTGGGCATCGCCGCGGTCGCGGTACTCCTGGGGCGCGACGACGGTGACGACGATCCGACCGCTGCCGACGCGACGTCGGAGCCGACCATCGACGAGACCGACTCGAGCGACGGGTCCGGCTCGCCCGACGAGGTCACCGACGAGGAGCTGGACGCCGCGAAGGCTGCGACGGTGCGGATCATTGCCGAGAGCCACTCGCTGGAGAACCCCGACGAGCAGTTCGTGTACGGCGGCTCCGGCTCGATCATCAGGTCGGACGGGCTGATCCTGACCAATGCGCACGTCGCGGCCCCCGAGTCGCCGGGCATCGTCGACCAGTACGGGCCGGCGGCCGCGATCGCCAATCCCGAGTTCCTCCTCATCTCCACCACTGACGGTTCGACCGACACCACCTCGGACCCGGAGTACCGCGCGCGCGTCGTCGCAGCCGACGGTGTCCTCGACGCTGCGGTCATCCAGATCTACGCCAACGCGGATGGTTCTGCGCTCGACGGCGGGCTCGACCTCCCCGCCGTCTCGATCGGGGAGTCGGCCGCGCTGCGAGCCGGCGACGACGTCACGGTGCTCGGCTTCCCGGCACTGTCCGGATCGGTTGATTCGATCACGGTCACGACCGGCGCCATCTCGACCGTGCTCACCGATCCCGACCTCGGGTCGCACTGGGAGTTCGACACCGAAGCGCGGATCACGCCCGGCAACTCCGGCGGCATGGCGATCGACAACGCCGGGCTCCTCATCGGCATCCCAACGGCAGTCGAGTTCGACCCGGGTGGGACCGGGGCGATCAGCGGCAGGATCCGCGCGGTCGACGTCGTGAAGCCGCTGGTCGAACAGGCCGAGGCAGCGGTCGGCTGACCCTCTGTCCGCCATCGGCGTGTCCGCATCATGTCGAATATCGCTCGTCGAGTAGTCCGAGCGCTCTGGCGCGAGGACGTATCGAGACGCTTGCACTTTGGTACGTCCGCGTGTCGACCCACCCGCCCGCAACCGCCGCTCGCAAGCAGACAGCCCAGCACAGTCACGGCACCCGACAGGATTGCGAGAGCGAGCAGGAAAGGGTCATTCGTCAGGCTCGTCCCCCGAGCAACGACGAAGAACCAAAGTGGCGTGGTCATCACCGCGACGGCCACGACGCCGCGGAGTCATAGCCCCAGCCGGACGTGAATGGAATCCAGTACGGCATCATGTTCGCGTGCTGATCCTGCGCGAGGTGCCCCGGTCCGGGGTCCGCCTGTCCGCAGGACTCACGGCAGTGGAGGCCACGGCCGCACTCGCGATCGCGCACACCGCCGCCGGTGGCACGCTGCCGTCCGCGGGCTGGCTGGTGGCGATCGCGGTGACGGCGTACGGCGCGAGCCTGCTGGTCCTTCGCGGCCGGGCACCCGTGCGGGTGATGGTGCCGGTCCTTGTCGGGCTGCAGGTTCTCTCGCACGCCTGGCTGGCCACTCTCACCGCGGGCACGGGTGCGCACCCGCACGGATCGGGTGCCGACGTGCTGCTCGGTCTGACCTGGCCGATGCTGCTCGCGCACGTTGCCGCGGGACTGGTCGCGGCGGTCGCGTGGGTGGTGCGGCGGCGCGCCGTCGACGTACTCCTCGGCTGGACCGACTCGCCGACCCCGGACATCCCGCACCGGGCCCGGTTCACGGCGCACGACAGCCGGCCGACGCCTGCCGGGCGTCGCGTGACGGCACTACCGACGCGCGGACCGCCGTCGGCACTGCCCGCGGCCGCCTGACCGAACCTCCCGGACTGTTCCTGGCTGATCGGTGGCCGCACCTGCCTGCCATCCACCAATCTTCAGACAAGGAACAACCATGCACATCCGACGTATCGTCCTGCCCGCCGCCGGCGCGGCGGGAGCACTGGCCCTCGCCGTCGCCCCGGCGTCCGCGCACGTCACGATCTCGCCCAACACCACGGCGGCGGGCTCGTACGCCGTCCTCACCGTGAGCGTGCCGCACGGCTGCGACGGCTCGGCCACCACCAAGGTCGCGATCTCCATGCCCGAGGAGATCCCGCAGGTCACCGCGACCCGCAACCCCTACTGGGACCTCGAGGTCCGGAGCGAGCCGCTCGCGGAGCCGATCGAGGACGCCCACGGCAACGAGATCACCGAGCGCGAGGCCGTCGTCGTCTACACCGCCAAGGAGCCACTGCCGGACCCGGACCGCGACACCTTCGAGCTGTCGGTCCAGCTGCCCGACGCGGTCGGCGAGACCTTCGCGTTCCCGATCGTCCAGACCTGCACGGAAGGCGAGACCGGCTGGACCGAGGTCGCCGAGGAGGGTCAGGACGCCGAGGAGCTCGAGCACCCGGCGCCGCTGGTGACGATCACCGAGGCCGAGGGTGACGGCCACGGCCACGACGCCGAGGAATCGGACGAGGCGCCCGCAGCGTCAACGGATGGCGAGGCGGACGAGGACGGCAACGGCCTCGCCCTCGCCGGCCTCGGCACCGGCATCGCCGGGATCGTCATCGGAGGGATCGCGCTGGTTCGGAGCCGGAGGGCGTAGCCGCGATGGTCAGGCGTGTGCTGGCGTCGGTGCTGCTCGCCGGGCTCCTCGTGGGCTCGGCGGGCGCGCCGGCGTCGGCGCACGCCTCCCTGGTCTCGACCGACCCGGCGGAGGGCGCGGTCGTGCCCGAGGCGCCGGACATGGTCACCTTCACCTTCAACGAGCCGGTGTCTCTGGCCGGCGACTCGATCCAGGCGTACGACGCCTCCGGCGAGCCGGTCGACGTCGACGCGTCCGCGCGCGACGTCGTGGTGACCGCCGACCTGCCCGACGATCTTGGCGACGGCACCTACGTCGTCGCCTGGCGGGTCGTGTCCTCCGACGGTCACCCGATCGCCGGTTCCCTGACCTTCCACGTCGGGGCGCCGAGCGAGAGCGTCGTACCTCCGCGTGACTCTCCGGTCACGGACGACTCCGCCATGCGGGACGTGGCCAGCGTCGTCCAGGCGCTGTCCTACCTGGCCCTGTTGCTGGCAGGCGGCCTCACCATCTTCCTGTCCTGGATCTCGCGCGGCGTCCGCCTTCAGGACGCCGTGCGAAGGCGCCTGCTGCTGTTCCAACGGGGCTCGGCCATCGCCGCGGTGGCCGTCGCCGCGATCGGGGTGGCCGTCTCCGGGGCCTATCAGCGCGGAGCCGGTGCCGGTGGCCTGCTCGAGTCGGCGTCCTTCGACCTGCAGCTGATCGGGGACGACCTCACCGTTTTCGCTCTCCAGGTGATGGGCCTCGGCCTGGCGGTCGTCATGGCGGGCCGCCGGACGCCTTCGCTGGCGGGCGATATCGGCGCAGGGCTGGCGGTCTGGTCCCCGGCTCTGGTCGGCCATACCCGCGCCTACGAACCGGTGTCGCTCCTCGTCCTGACCGACGCCCTGCACCTCAGTGCCGGGGCGGTCTGGCTCGGCGGCCTGGTGGGGTTGGCCGTTGTCCTCCCGTCGCTCGCCGGCCGCGAGCGCGACGGTGCGCTCGTACTGAGCCGATTCTCAACCGCCGCCGCCGGCCTGCTCGGCGTGCTCGCGGTCGCGGGTGTACTGCTGGGCTGGCGGATCCTGGGCTCTTGGAGCGGCCTGGTCGACACCACGTACGGGCGATTGCTGCTGGTGAAGGTCGGGATCGCGGCAGCCGTCGGCGCGGTCGCGGCGTTCAACCGCTTCCGTGTGCTCCCGAGCGTCAGCGACGGTCCCCACGAGACCAGGAGGCGCGCGACGTTCGCCGTCCGCCGGGTGGTCCTCCTCGAAGCCGCCCTGTTGGTCGGCCTGCTGGGTGTCACCGGCTTCCTTGTCGAGCAACCGCCGCGCGCCGAGCCGACGGCGGTCCCTGCGGCACCGGCGTCCGACGTCGCCCGGGCGGTCGTCGGTGACCTGCAGGTGCTGGCGGTGCTCGACAGGACGCCCGGACGTCAGCGACAGCTGCTGGTGCAGGTACAGGACCTGAGCGGTGAGCCCGTCGACCTGGGTGAGCGACCGGAGGTGTCGCTCCGCACCACCGGGGTCGACCTGGGTACCGTGCCGGTCACGCCGACGGGCACCGGCACCTTCCTGGCGACGGTCAGCTTCCCGAAGCCGGGGGAGTGGAAGGTCCAGGTCAGCCTGCGGATCGACGAGTTCGACAACCCGGTCACCACGCTCACCGTCGACGTCGAGTAGGTCGGCTCAAGGTTTTCCAGCGGGCTTCCACATTCCTCGGTGCTCGACGCGTTTCACTGTGAGCATGGGCAGATGCGCACCCAGTCCCGCGCCCGCAACCGGGCGCTCCTCCTCGTTGCCGCCACCTGGTAGCTGCAGGCCTGGCGTCCATCAGCCACCCTTCCGCCCAGGCCGGGCCGGCCGATCGCCCCCCCGGTGCCCCTGACGCCGCCGACTCGGCATCCCGCGCCCCCGCGGGGCAGGTGGTCGAGGGCGAGTTCATCGTCGTCATGAAGCGACGGGCCGAGATCTCGGCGACGCAGGAGGTACGACGCACCGCCGTCCGCGGCGGCGGCGAGATCCTGTTCGACTACTCGGCTGCGCTCGACGGCTTCGCCGCTCGGCTCCCCGAGCAGGCACTCCAGGCTGTCAAGAACAACCCGGATGTCGCCTTCGTGGAGACCAACCGGACCGTGACCGCGTTCGGCGAGGATCAGTACGACCCTCCGTGGGGACTGGACCGGATCGACCAGCGCGGCCGCAACCTCAACCGGACCTACCACTACGACCAGACCGGCGCCGGGGTGAAGGCCTATGTCATCGACACCGGCATCCGGATCACGCACGCGCAGTTCGGCAACCGGGCGAGCCACGGCTTCACCTCCATCTTTGACGGCAACGGGGCGGACGACTGCAACGGCCACGGGACCCACGTGGCCGGCACGATCGGAGGCAAGAAGCACGGCGTGGCGAAGAGCGTCAAGCTGGTCGCCGTACGCGTGCTCGACTGCGACGGTAACGGCACCTTCGCGGGCGTGATCGAGGGCATCGACTTCGTGACCGGCGCCCACCAGACCGGCGAGCCGGCGGTGGCCAACATGAGCCTGGGCGGCGGCTTCACGTCCAGCGTCAACCTCGCCGTGTCGAACTCGATTGCAGACGGCATCACCTACGTCCTGGCCGCGGGGAACGACAACGCGAACGCCTGCAACGTGTCACCCGCCAGCACGCCGGAAGCGCTGACCGTCGGCGCGACCACCTACGAGGACCGTCGGGCGTCGTACTCCAACTGGGGCACCTGCCTCGACCTGTTCGCGCCGGGATCGCAGGTCCTCTCGGCCTACAGGAGCAGCGACACGTCCAGCCACATCTTCAACGGCACCTCCCAGGCGACCCCGCACGTGGCCGGCGTGGTGGCCACCTACCTGCAGGCCGACGGCGCCGCAACACCCGCCGAGGTCGCGGCGGCCGTGCTCGGTGCGGCCACCGACGGAAAGGTCCGGGACCCGGCCGGCTCACCGAACAAGCTCTTGTTCTCCAAGGTCGGCCCCACGAGTCCGTCCTCGCCACCGCCTGCCTCGACGAACCTGGTCGCGCAGGCCGGGTTCGAGTCCGGGCTCGGCATCTGGAGGGGCACGGAGTGGACCATCAACTGCAGCGAAGGCGCCCCGACGCCGCGGACCGGCTCGTGCAACGGCTGGCTGGGCGGGTACGGCACCACCAAGACCACGACCCTCGGCCAGTCCGGGATCGAGCTCCCCGCCGCTCCGGTACAGCTTCTCCGGTTCTACGTGAAGGTCCAGACGGAAGAGCCGCCCGGCCAGATCTCCGACAAGCTGAACGTCCGGGTCATCGCCAACGGCACGGCGACGACCGTGCTCACGCTCTCGAACGAGGACGGGGACTTGCCCGGATCGGCAGGCTACGTGCGGTACACCGTGCCCCTGGCGGCGCAGGCGGGTCAGACGATCGAGATCCGGTTCACTGCCAACGAGGATGCGGGTGCGTGGACTTCGTTCTTCGTCGACGACGTCACGGTGAAGTGAGCCTCGGGGGGCGCTGAGCGCTACGAGACGGCTGCCGTGACCGGCACCGTGTGCACGATCCCGTCGACCCGTACCTGCACGAAGAGTAGGTAGTCGCCGGGTCGTTCGAACGTCGTGTGGAACGTCAGCATCATGCCGTCCGCGGCCTGCTCGGGTTCGCCGTACGGGTGGAGGTGGACGAAGACCTGGTCGCGGACGCTCCTCCGGAACCCGGAGACGTGCGCGGAGGTGCCGAGGTAGGAGCCGAGCGCGACCGGCTCGCCGTCCGAGGTGCTCACGACCAGGCGGAGCCTGCCGTCCGGCCCGACGCTGCCGGTGCTGGCGACCCGCACCCGGACCACGCCGTCGTCGTCCTCGCTCACCGTGGGCACCCGCGCGGGGGGCCCGGCCGGAGGCAGCAGGGTCTCCTGGCCCAGCACGACCGGGCGCTCGGCACCGGTCGGCAGGAAGTCGGCGATCACCCGGTAGCCGCCCGACGCCGACAGGTCGACCGGGACCGTCCAGGTGCCGTCGTCGTCCAGGGTGGGGTGGAGGTGGCGGTAGACCGCATAGTCCGTGCGTACGACGTACAGGTGCATCAGCTTGGTCTGCTGCTGGGTGTAGTCGGTGACCGGCAGCCCGTCCGGCCCGAGGATCCGGAAGCGCAGGTCTCCGGGGCCGTCGGTCGGCCCGGGGAGGCTGAGGTCGACGAGTCGGTAGCCGCTGGCGCTCGCCGTGGTGCCGTCGCCGACCGGCGCCGGGTCCGATTCGCCCGGGGCGTGGGTGTGGTCGGCGCCCTCCGCCGGCGGACGCAGCACGATCCGGTCGGGGTCCGTGGTCGGCTCGTCCGAGCAGCCTCCGAGCAGGAGAGCCGCAGCCAGAGCGAAAGAGGCCGGGTGAGGTGTCGTGCGGTGCACGCGACCAGTCTGCCGGGACGACCTGAGCGCATCGACAGCCGCCCGGCGCGCTGACAGCTCTAACCCGCCGGATGATGCGCCGCCCGGTCGGTCGGAGGCACCATAGGGGCATGGCCGCACTGATCGACCGGGCCGCGCTGGAATCGGCGACCGCGCTGGGTCCTCTCGGGGAGGACGGGCGGTCCGGAGCGGCTCTCGAACGGGTGACGCTCGCGGACGGGCGGCTCGTCGTCGTGAAGCGCTACGACCCCGCCGCGGACCTGGTCATGCGGATGATCGGCGACGACCGCGGCCGTGAGGTCGAGATCTTCCTCAGCGGTGTGCTCGACGACCTTCCGCCGACGGTGCGGCACCCCATCCTCGGTGCCTGGTACGACGACGAAGGCCGCGGCGTGGTCGTCATGCGCGACCTCGGCGACGCCGTACTCACTTGGGACGACGTGCTCTCCGCGGAGCAGGTCCGGTTCCTTCTGCAGCGACTCGCCGACTTCCACTCGGCGTACCGCGGCCGGACCCTGGTCATGCCGAACAGCCTCGAAGACGTCGTGAGGCTCTTCGAGCCCGACCGGATCAGGCCGTTCGCGGGCAACGGCCTTGTCGACGCGGCGCTGCGGGGCTGGGAGTACTTCGCCGAGGTCGCACCGGACGAGGTCGGCCAACGGGTCCTGGCGCTCGCGTTGGACGGGACCCCGCTCGTGCGCGCGATGGAGGCCCGGCCTTCGACGCTGCTCCACGGCGACGCCTCGACCGTCAACCTCGCCTTCGAGCCGGGTGTCGTGACGTTGTTCGACTGGGGCGTTGCCACGGTCGGCCCGGCCGAGATTGACGTCGCCCGACTGCTCGTCGGCAGCGCTCACATCCTCGAGGTGACCTTCGACGAGTTCACCGCGATCCAGCGCGAGGTGGCCGGGGCCGACCGCGATGAGGTCTCGCTGCTCCTGTCGCTGCTCGGCGCCGTCGCCTGGCTGGGCTGGAACAAGGCGCTCGACATCGTCGAGCACCCAGACGAAGCAGTGCGTGAGCGGGAACGACAAGGACTCATCTGGTGGCTGGGACAAGCCCGGCTTGCCTTCGAGACGGGAGAGATCTGATGGACCCGGAAGAGCTGTACCGCCGCACTGTTGACGCCTGGAACGACCGGGTGGCCGCGGTACCTGACGACGCATGGTCGGACTCGACACCGTGCGAGGACTGGTCGGTGCGGGAGCTGGTGAACCACGTGACCTACGAGAACAAGTGGGCGTTGCCCCTCTTCGCCGGCTCCTCGATCGAGGACGTCGGTGACCAGTTCGAGGGCGATCTGCTCGGCGACGACCCGGCTGCGGCATCGCTCGCGGCGGCCGAGGACGCCGTGGCGGCGGCTGCCACGCGGATCCCGGAGGGCGGAACGGTCGCCCTGTCCTTCGGAGACACCCCGGTCGACGAGTACGTCACCCAGATCGCCGCCGACCACCTGGTCCACGGATGGGACCTCGCCGCCGCGACCGGCGGCGACCGGCGGTTCGACCCGGAGGTGGTGGCGGCGATCGCCGCCTGGTTCGCGGATCGGGAGGAGCTCTACCGCGGAGCCGGGGCGATCGGGCCGGCGGCGGCCGGGACCGGCGACCCCCAGGACGACCTGATCGCGTCGTTCGGCCGCGACCCGGGCTGGGCGGCGCAGCACTAGCCCCCTCGTCACGATCGCGCGAGTTCGGCCGACCCGGCGCGCCGCCGTACCCTTGGCCGCATGCCCGCGTCCCTCTTCTCCCGCCTCGAGCCGCACCTGTTGTCGGTGTCCAAGCCGATCCAGTACGTCGGTGGCGAGCTCAACTCGGTGGTCAAGGAGTGGGGCGACGACGCCGTCGACCCCCTGGTGCGCTGGGCGTTGATGTACCCAGACGCCTACGAGGTCGGTCTGCCCAACCAGGGCGTGCAGATCCTCTACGAAGTGCTCAACGAGCGGCCGTGGATCCTCGCCGAGCGCACCTACGCGGTGTGGCCGGACATGGAAGCCGTGATGCGCGCGGAAGGCATCCCGCAGTTCACCGTGGATGGCCACCGGCCGGTCGGCGCGTTCGACGTCTTCGGCGTGAGCTTCTCGACCGAGCTCGGCTACACCAACATGCTCAACGCGCTCGACCTCGCCGGCATCCCGATCCGGGCGGTCGACCGCACCGACGAGGACCCGATCGTCATCGCGGGCGGCCACGCCGCCTTCAACCCCGAGCCGATCGCTGGTTTCGTCGATGCCGCTGTCCTGGGTGACGGCGAAGAGGTCGTGCTCGCGATCTCGGACGTCATCCGCGAGTGGAAGGGCGAGGGCTGCCCTGCTGGATCCATGGGAAGTGGGCGCGAGGAGCTGCTGCGTCGGCTCGCGGTGAGCGGTGCCGTCTACGTGCCCCAGTTCTACGACGTGTCGTACGGCGTCGAGGGGCAGATCGCGAGCGTCGTACCGAATCGTCCGTGGGCCCCGGACCGGGTCCGCAAGCACACCCTGATGGACCTCGACTCGTGGCCCTACCCGGCCAACCCGCTGGTGCCGCTCGCCGAGACGGTGCACGAACGGTTCAGTGTCGAGATCTTCCGCGGCTGCACGCGCGGCTGTCGTTTCTGCCAGGCCGGCATGATCACCCGGCCGGTGCGCGAGCGCTCGATCGAGACGATCGGGGCGATGGTCGACAACGGCGTGAAGAAGACCGGCTTCGAGGAGGTCGGGCTGCTGTCGCTGTCGAGCGCCGACCACACCGAGATCGGCGAGGTGGCCAAGGGACTGGCTGATCGCTACGAGGGCTCCAACGTCTCCCTGTCGCTGCCGTCGACGCGGGTCGACGCGTTCAACATCACCCTGGCCAACGAGTTCTCCCGCAACGGCCGGCGCTCCGGCCTGACGTTCGCGCCCGAGGGAGGCAGCGAGCGGATGCGGAAGGTGATCAACAAGATGGTCACCGAGGAGGACCTGATCCGCACCGTCGCGACGGCGTACTCCCACGGCTGGCGCCAGGTGAAGCTCTACTTCATGTGCGGCCTCCCGACCGAGACCGACGACGACGTCCTGCAGATCGCCGAGCTCGCCAAGAAGGTGATCGCCAAGGGTCGTGAGGTCTCCGGCCGCAACGACATCCGCTGCACCGTGTCGATCGGCGGGTTCGTGCCCAAGCCGCACACGCCGTTCCAGTGGGCCGCCCAGCTCGACGTCGAGACCACCGACCGTCGCCTCCGCGAGCTGCGCGAGACCGTGCGCGCCGACAAGCGCTACGGCCGGGCCATCGGCTTCCGCTACCACGACGGCCAGCCCGGCATCGTCGAAGGCCTGCTGTCCCGCGGCGACCGCCGGGTGGGCGCGATCATCGAGCAGGTCTGGCGCGACGGCGGCCGCTTCGACGGCTGGAGCGAGCACTTCTCCTATGACCGCTGGATGACCGCTGCCGACGTGGCGCTCGAGGGCACCGGCGTCGACGTGGACTGGTTCACCACCCGCGATCGCGAGTACGACGAAGTGCTCCCCTGGGACCACCTCGACTCCGGGCTCGACAAGGACTGGCTGTGGTCGGACTGGGAGGACGCCCTGGCCGTCGCGTCGGGGGAGTCCGACTTCGAGGTCGAGGACTGCCGCTGGACGCCCTGCTACGACTGCGGGGTGTGCCCGGAGATGGGCACGGAGATCCAGATCGGCCCAACCGGGCGCCAGATGCTTCCGCTCAGCGTCGTCTAGGACGATTCAGCGCGGGAGGAAGCCTCGGTAGAGCGCGCCGTCGGAGCGGACGATGAGGCAGGCCACCTTGTCGCCGCCGGTCGGTTTCGCCGTTTCGGTGAAGGAGAGCAGGGTGTACTTGTCGCCCTGGAACAGCTCCTTCTGTTCGCGGGAGAAGAGCGGGAAGCAGCTCCGGTTGCCCTGCTCGCCGTCGAGGAAGTCGTAGTCCGACGCCTCGCGGTCGCTGAGCACCCGGACCTCGAGGACCTGCGCGTTGTGGGCACCTGCGCAATCGGTGTCCTCGAGGTTGGAGATGCCGCCGTCACTGGAGGGGTCGAAGCCGACGCCGAGGAGGCACTGGCTACGCCGGAGGTCGTTGGCGAAGACCTCGGTCCGGACGCTCGGGGTCGGGATGCTGGGAGCGTCGAAGGTGGGGACGGTGAAGCTCGGGAACTCGATCTCCGGCACCACGACCTCAGGCGACGTATCCGACCCCGAGTCGGACCCGAAGTCTGAGACGAGGCCGGCGAGGCCGGTGATGATGCTGCCGCCGCAGGTCGCGATCAGGATGCCGAAGCCGACGACCCAGCCGACCCAGCGTCGACCCGACGTCGAAGCGACGAACGGAGTGGTCGAGGTTCCTTGGAGCGCGCTGCCGTACGGCACGAACGGCACCTCTGGCGTGCCGCCGTACGGCACGAACGGCTCCGCAGGTGGGCTGCCGCCCGGCTCGCCCGGCTCGCCCTGCGGCACGCCGGACGGCTGGTACGGCGCGAAGCCGCCGGACTCGTCATACGGATCCTGATCCTGGCCCACGTCCGCAGCGTAGGGCTACGTCAGCTGCTCCGGCGTCGGCACGGGGAGGAACTCGCGAATCTTCTCGTCGTCTGCGCGCTTCACCAGGCAGGCGACCTTGTCGCCGACGACCGGGCTGCCGGTCTCGGTGAAGGCGACCAGGCCGTAGTCACGGCTCTGCACGAGCGCCTTCTGGCTCTCGGAGAGGACGGGGTTGCACACCCGAGCAGAGCTCTGAGGGTCGTCGAACTTGTAGTCGGCGGCCTCCTCGGAGTCCAGGAGGTTGACCTCGAGCACCTGGACATCGTGCGCGGTGGAGCAGTCCACGATCTCGAGGCCGGAGACCGGCTCGTCCGTCGCGAAGCCGGCGCCGTTCAAGCACTGGCCAGCCTTGAGGTCGTTGACGTAGACGTCGCCGCTCGCAGTGGCATCGTCGGAGCTGAAGTCGATGCTCCCGATGGCTCCGATGAGCGCCGCGATGCCACCACCGCAGGTGGCGACCAGCACCCCGAGCCCGATCAGCCACGGCAGGACCCGGCGGGCGCCCGACGTCGTGGTGGTCGTCGCGTAGAACTGTTGCGGCGTGGCGCCGCCGTACGGCACGACCGGCTCGCCGCCGTAAGGGACGAACGGCGCGGGAGCCGGCGGAGGCGCCCCCACGGGCGGTTCGGCGTCGGGCGTGGCGTCGGGCTGGTACGGCGTGAAGCCGCCCGCGTCGTACGGACCTTGATCCTGCCCCTGACCCACGCACCGCAGCGTAGGGCCGCGGAGGACTGTGTCGGGCGATTTCGGCTCAGTCTGCGTGACCGACTCGGCTCGGTGTCACTGTTGCCACGCCGGCTCCTTCAACGGACCGCTGGCATCGAGCACGACGCACGTGATCGCCCGGCTGCGGCTGTCCATCCAGCTGGCGGCGGTGGGTAGTAGTAGTAGGTCAGCGCGAGCTTCGACTCGCGGAGCGGCTCGCCGACGTACTCCCGAAGACAGCGCGGCAGCCCCGCGCCTGTTCGTGCACGGAACGGAGGCCGGGAAACTGCTCGGATGTGATCGAAAGGAACCTCATCACCTCGGCATCGTGCGGCTCGCCGCAGGCGACCTTCCTGATCGGGCCCTCGCTGCCGCGCAGAGTGGGATCGTCGAAGCAGTCGCGGATGTGGAGATCCGATATCAGCACGATGGCCGGGTCGGCGTTCGTTCGGTCGGGCGCGCTCCAACGCTGCGCCTCAGACATTGCCTTCCTCCGTGCTCCCGTCGATCGGCGCGTCGAGCGACAGGCCGTCCGCGGACTCGAAGAAACACGCGAAGTCATAGCCGACCCTGGGTCGGTCAGCAGGTTCATCGAGCACGACGGTGACGAGGTAACGGCCGGTGCCGGGCGGCACTCCTGTAAGGCTCCTCGGGCTGGCTGAAGCAGAACTCCGCCGCGCTGCCGTTGACGAGGGCGTCGTACGACGAGCTGTCCACCTCAGCGGCGGGCACCACCTCGGCCCGGTGCCGCTCATTGCAGTCCCGGATGTCGAGGCTGACTCCGTCCGACCTGCCGACGTCGACGCACTCGCCGGCTTCCACCCTCCCGACGCTGTTGATGTTGTCGCGGAACCAGGTGGCGCCCGCGACGCCGGCCACCAGACCGAACGTTCCTAGGAAGCCGAAGACCACACCGAGGATGGCCGCCCGACGCCCCGAGCACGTGCCGTCAGCCGTACGGCGAAGCCCGAGGAATCCGTGGAAGCCCGCGACTGGCGCTCCCACCCAGGTCAGGGCCAGTCGTCGGGTTGCTCGGGCATCAGGCGGCTGGTCAGTCGCCGATCGCTGCCTCGAGGTCGTCGCCGTCGGCGCGCTCGAGGTAGCAGATGAAGGCATCGCCCGCGTCCGGCTCGCTGGCCTCGAAGACCAGGCCGATGTCGTAGGTGCCGGTGTCGAACGCGGCTGCGTACTCGTCGGTCAGGAGGTCGCCGCACACCGCATCCGGGAATCCCTGCTGGAAGGCGCCGGCCTGTTCGCTGGTGAAGTCGTCGGCGACCGCGATCTCTGCCTCATGCGGCTCGTCGCAGTCCTTCTTGAAGAGCGTCGCGTCGTTGCCGGAGAGCTCGTCGACGTTGACGCACTGCCCGACGTCGGCGCTGTCGAGGAGCACCGTGCTGGTCCCGAACCAGGTGAAGAACCCGATCGCGGCGACCGACAACACGGTTGTCACGGCGCCGATCACGATGGCCGAGACAGCGGCCCAGCGCCCCTTGCGGACGCCGTCCTTGGTCCGGCTGAGACCGATGATGCCGAGGATCACGCCGACGAACCCGGTGCAGCACAGCAGGCTGAGCACGAAACCGGTGATCGACACGGGATCGGTGCCGGAAGCCGTGCCGGTGGGCCCGTACGGCGACGGCGGCTCGCCGCCGTACGCGTTGCCGCCGTACGGCGAGTACGACGGTTGCTCGCCGGGCTCGCGGTCCGACGGTGAGCCCGGCGGACCGCCGTACGGGTTGCTCAACCTCGGCTCAGAGGATCGGCTCGTCGAGCTTGTCGCCCGGCTCGACGTAGCAGACCAGCTCGTCGCCGACCTCCACGTCGTTGGGGTCCTGGGTGACGGCCTTGATGTCCTCGAGGTAGTCCGTGAGCTTCGCGAAGTCCTCGTCGGAGATCGCCTCGGCGCAGTAGCCGGCCATCAGCGACTCGACCTGCTCGAGGTTCTCGTCGGTCACCTCGGCGACACCGACTATCTCGCCGTCGTGCTCCTCGTTGCACTCGGCCTCGCGGAGGAGGACCGTGTCGTCGTCGGTGTCGATGTTGATGCACTGGCCGACCTCGGCGTCCTCGGGCGCGACGACCGAGCTGAGGAAGATGCCGCCGGCGGCGATGAGCACGACGCCGCCGATGAGACCTATGACGCTCAGGACCAGGCCGACGATCGCGGCCCAGCGACCCTTCCGCCGACCACCCTTGGTCCGCACGATCCCGACGATGCCGAGCACCAGGGCGACCGGCGAGCAGCAGAGCAGGCTCAGCACGAGCGCGGAGATGGACACCACATCCGTCTTGGGCGGCTCGTTCAAGCTGGAGCCACCTCCCGGCGGGCCATAGGGGTTCGGGGGCTGCTGGCCGTAGGGGTCGTTGCCATAAGGGTTGCTCACGGGCAGCAGCGTACGGCGGACGGATGTCGGAAAAGAGCAGATTCGCCGTTCCGGACCTGTGTCGGCGGAGTCGGGGACGATGACCCCGTGCGGCACATCGACGACACCGAGCGCCGGTCGCGCCTCGCCCGGCGGCAGGGCTTCACCGGAGGCCTCCCCGACGTGCTCAGTGCGACCCGGGCGATGACGGTCCTCCACGCCACCGAAGCAGCCACCGTTCACCTCGCGCTGTGGGCGCGGGTGCGAGGGCTGACCCTCGCCGACGTCGAGGCTGCCCTCTACAACGACCGCACGCTCGTCAAGCAGCTTGCGATGCGGCGCACGCTGTTCGCGTTCCCGGGCGACCTGCTGCCGGCGGCGTGGGGGAGCGCGGCGGCCCGGGTGGCGGTCCAACAGCGCAAGCAGCTGATCAAGTGGATCGTCGAGGCCGGCCTGGCTGACGAGCCGGATGCGTGGCTCGCCGCCGTGCTCGCCGACGTCCTCGCGGCGATGGCGGACGGGGAGCCCCGCACCACCCGCGAGCTGCGCGGCCTGGTGCCGGCGCTCGAGGGACGGTTCTCGCTGGGCACGCCGGACAAGAAGTGGGGCGGAGACTTCCCGATCGGCGCGTGGGTGATGACCACGCTCGGCGCCGAGGGCCGGGTGGTTCGCGGCACCAATGCGGGCCACTGGCGGCTCAACAAGCCGACCTGGGTGCGCACCGACCTCTGGCTCGACGCGGCCCCGCCCGCGTGGCCGGAGGACAAGGGGTACGCCGAGCTGGTGCGGCGCTGGCTGGCGACCTTCGGCCCCGGCAGCGAGACCGACATCGTCTGGTGGCTCGGCGCGACCAAGACGATCGTCCGACGGGCGCTGACTGACATCGGCGCGGTCGAGGTGACGCTCGACGGCAACGGCACCGGCTGGGTCCTGCCCGACGACCTCGAGCCCGACGAGCCGGTCGCGCCGTGGGCCGCGCTGCTGCCGACGCTCGACCCGACCGTGATGGGCTGGAAGGAGAGGGCTTTCTATCTCGACCCGGCCGACACGCCGTACCTCTTCGACAGCAACGGCAACGCCGGCAACACGGCGTGGTGGGACGGCCGGGTCGTCGGCTGCTGGGTACAGGACGACGACGCGGCGGTCCGGGTGGTGCTGCGGCACGACGTCGGGACGGAGGCCGCGGCGGCGCTCGACGCGGAGGCCGCGCGGCTCACGGCCTGGCTCGACGGCGTGCGGATCGTCAACGTCTACGCCTCCCCGCAGATGAAGGGCGCACGTCTCGGTTGACCTACGATCAGCACCCGTGAGTCGTCAGCAGCCCGAGCAGCAGGCCCCGCCCGTCCAGCGGCTGCGGATCCGCTACACGAAGCGCGGCCGGCTGCGGTTCACGAGCCACCGCGACGTGAGCCGGGCCGTCGAGCGGGCGGTCTTCCGGGCAGGGATCCCGATGGCCTATTCCTCGGGCTTCCACCCCCACCCGCGGATCTCCTACGCCGGCGCCTCGCCGACGGGTGCGGCGAGCGAGGCGGAGTACCTCGAGCTCGGCCTCGCCGAGCGCCGCGAGCCCGAGGACGTAGGACGCGCCCTCGACGACGCCCTGCCCGACGGGCTCGACGTCGCGGCCATCGTGGAGTCGCCGGGCGGGTCGCTCGCCGACCTGCTCATCGCCAGCTCCTGGCTGGTCGAGCTGCGCGGTGCCGACCCGGCATTGGTGGCTGCGGCGGTGGCGACCTTCCTCGGCACCGGGTCGGTGCCGGTGGAGCGGATGACGAAGAAGGGCCTGCGGACCTTCGACTGCCGCGCGGCCGTCGTCGCTCTGGACGTCTCCGAGACCGAGGGCGAACCGGGGCTCGCGCTCGTGCTGCGCCACACCGTGCCCGCCGTACGACCGGACGACGTGCTGTCGGGGCTCGCCGCGGTCTCCGGCTTCACGCCGCCGACGACGGCGCTGCTGACCCGGCTCGCACAGGGTCCGCTCGACGAGACGAACGGCTCGGTCGGCGACCCCTTGGCTTGAGGCGCGTCTCGGCGGATCACCCGCGCCGGGTTCCGCCGGGATACCTGCCGTCCACCCGCCGTGTGCGATACTCGCCACAGATCGGCCCCCAACGGCGCACCTCCGACGAGGCGCCCGACAAACCGATCCGACGACGTTCTCGCCGGTTTCCGTAGCTGTCAGACGGGCCCGGCACGGTGGAGGTTGAGACCCTCGCCAGACCGCGACGCAGGTGGACGGATCGGTGACAGCGATCCGGCGCCCGGGACCCAGACATGGAATCTGGGGCCAGGACCGAGCGACCGCGGCAGGCAGGCCTGAGCCGCCAGTGACGCTCCTGCGGAGGATGTCGTCCCATTGAAGGCTTGCGCCGCCGGAGCCCCTCGCGGGGAGCCGGTCGGCGAACGACACGCCCGGACTGCCGAGAGGCGGCGGGCGGAGGAGCAGCGCATGGCTGACACCCCCGTCGACAACGTCGACGCCCCCGCGAACGAAGCAGCACCCGCCGAGACCGGCTCTGCTGCCGACGCGGCGCCCGAGCAGAAGCCGGCGGCGAGGAAGAAGGCTCCCGCCAAGAAGGCCGCGGCGAAGAAGGCTCCGGCCAAGAAGGCCACGAGCACGAGCCAGAAGCCGGCCGACGAGAAGCCCGTGGACGACAAGCCCGCGGACGAGAAGCCCGCGAAGAAGGCTCCGGCCAAGAAGGCCCCCGCGAAGAAGGCCACGGCGAAGAAGTCGACCGCCAAGAAGCCCGCAGCCGCGACGACGGACGCCGCCGGCGAGGTCACGGTCGATGAGGCAGTGGTCCCGACCGCCGCGGTGCTGTTCCAGGCGCCGAAGGAGAAGCCGGCCGCCAAGAAGAGCAAGCCGAAGCAGGCTGCTGCTCCGAAGGACGCCGACCGGGGCCAGGGCGACGCCCCGGCGGACAGCGGCGACGACCGCGGCGACGACAGCGGCGATGAGACCGAGGACGACGACACCGACCAGGGCGAGGGCGGTGCCAGCACGGCGGCGCGCCGCCGCCGCCGGCGTGGCGGCCGTCGCCGCCGCAAGCCGGGCGGGGCCGGTGGCGGAGGCGGTGCCGGCACCGACGATGACGACGAGCCCGACGACGGCGACGCGAAGGCCGACGCCGAGGGCGTGACCGGCGGGAGCACCGAAGCCGCGGACGACGACACCAACGACACCAACGACGCCGAGGGCGGTGAGCAGGGAGAGGGCGGCGGTACGTCGTCCTCGTCGCGCCGCCGTCGCCGGCGACGGCGCGAGGGCGAGGGTGGCGGAGACGGCGACGACACGAACACCGTCACCAGGGTCCGCAAGCCGCGCGCAGCCGAGGACGAGATCACCTCGATCTCCGGATCCACGCGCCTCGAGGCCAAGAAGCAGCGCCGCCGCGACGGTCGCGAGGCCGGCCGCCGCCGCGCCCCGATCGTCTCCGAGGCCGAGTTCCTCGCTCGACGCGAGTCCGTCGAGCGGGTGATGGTCGTCCGGCAGCGCAAGGACCTCACCCAGATCGCGGTGATCGAGGACAAGGTCCTCGTCGAGCACTACGTCGCCCGCGATTCGCAGACCTCGATCATCGGCAACGTGTACCTCGGCCGCGTGCAGAACGTGCTGCCCTCCATGGAGGCTGCCTTCATCGACATCGGCAAGGGCCGCAACGCGGTCCTCTACGCCGGTGAGGTGAACTGGGCGGCCCTCGGCCACAAGGAGGGCCAGCCGCGGAAGATCGAGTCGGTGCTGACCTCCGGTCAGACCGTGCTCGTCCAGGTCACCAAGGACCCGATCGGCCACAAGGGCGCCCGGCTCTCCAGCCAGGTCAGCCTCGCCGGCCGGTTCCTCGTCTACGTCCCCGACGGCACCACCTCCGGCATCTCGCGCAAGCTGCCCGACACCGAGCGGGGCCGGCTGAAGGCGCTGCTGAAGGAGATCGTCCCCGACACGGCCGGCGTCATCGTCCGTACCGCCGCCGAGGGCGCCTCCGAGGACGAGCTCACCCGCGACGTCGAGCGGCTCAAGGCGCGCTGGGAGGACGTCGAGGCCAAGTCCGCGAAGGGCAACGCACCGCAGCTCCTCTACGGCGAGCCCGACCTCACGCTCAAGGTCGTCCGTGACCTCTTCACCGAGGACTTCGCCAAGTTGGTCGTCCAGGGTGACGACGCGTGGGACACGGTGCACGAGTACGTCGAGCAGATCGCCCCTGACCTGGGCGAGCGGCTCGAGCAGTACAAGACCTCGGTCGACGGCGAGCCCGGTCAGTCCGACAAGCCCGACGTCTTCGCGACCTACCGGATCGACGAGCAGATCGCCAAGGGACTCGACCGCAAGGTGTGGCTCCCCTCGGGTGGATCGCTGGTCATCGACCGCACCGAGGCGATGACCGTCGTCGACGTCAACACCGGCAAGTTCACGGGTTCGGGCGGCAACCTCGAGGAGACGGTCACCAAGAACAACCTGGAAGCCGCCGAGGAGATCGTCCGGCAGCTCCGTCTCCGCGACATCGGCGGGATCATCGTCGTCGACTTCATCGACATGGTGCTCGAGTCCAACCGGGACCTGGTCCTGCGCCGGCTCGTGGAGTGCCTCGGCCGCGACCGCACCCGGCACCAGGTGGCGGAGGTGACCTCGCTCGGCCTGGTCCAGATGACCCGGAAGCGGATCGGCACCGGCCTGGTCGAGGCGTTCAGCGAGACCTGCGACCACTGCCAGGGCCGCGGACTCGTCATCCACGACCTGCCCGTCGAGCCGCGCCGCGGTGGCGGAGACGACGACGACGCCCGTCGCGGCGGTGGGAACCGCCGCCGCCGGGGCAAGAGCGGCGGAGCCCAGGCCGACGAGCCGGCTGCGAAGGCAGTGCCCTCGCCCAAGGACGTCGCCGCGATGGCGAAGCCGCCCGCGCCGAACGGCGAGGACGCCGACGACGCTGAGGACGCGACGGTCGTCGTTGCCGATGAGGTGACCAAGGGCGACGGAGCTGTCGAGGCACCGGGGGCCGAGGCTGCGCCGGAGGCCACCGAGGTCACGGAGGAGGCTGAGACCGCGGAGGACGCTGGGCCCGAGCCGCTCGACTCCGCTCCGGAGCCCGAGGCCGAGTCGCCCGAGATCGTTGAGCCGCCTGAGCCCCCCGCGCCGGCAGAGCCGGTCGAGCCGGCCGCGCCGAAGGTCGTCACCCGCACCCGCAGCC
This sequence comes from uncultured Actinomycetota bacterium, assembly GCA_963795115.1. Classification (GTDB taxonomy): domain Bacteria; phylum Actinomycetota; class Actinomycetes; order Propionibacteriales; family Nocardioidaceae; genus Nocardioides. Next base: position 264,567 of record CAWCGH010000003.1, on the reverse strand, counting down.
GGGCTGCGACTCGCCCGGCGGGCCCCCCCGCCAGCACCAGGACGACCGAGGTTGCGACGGCCACCGAGCCCGAGCCCGCGCACGACGAGCCGCACGTCGAGCACGTGCCGATCAAGCGCAGGGGCACCCGCAAGCGCTGATCGAGCGACTCGCGAGAATCATTCGAACGGCGAATGCGGCGCGCCGACGGTGATGGTTCGATGGCGCTCGTGCGCAAGATATTCGCGTTGGTCGGGGTCGTGGTGCTGCTGGCCTCCCTGTTCGGCTGGTGGCTGTTTGCGATGAGCTTTCGCGCCGTCGACGGCACCGAGATGACCCCGCCAGGGGAGGTCGAGGTCCACCTCGACCCTGGTGAGTACCGGATCTACGTCAAGAACCACCTGGCCACCGCGGGTCAGTGCGACAGCTCCGATGAGTTTCCGCTGGTCCAGTCGATGAAGCTGACCTTGATTCCGGGGGACGATGGCCGGCCGCTCGCGCCCGAGCGCACCGGCCACTGCGATGGTGGGACCGACGAGAACGGCATCTCCCCGGTCTCGGTCAGCCAGTTCGTCGTCAGCGAGGCCGGCGACTACACCCTCGTCGGGAAGGCGCAGCCCGCGGGGATCACCGCCTACAACCGAGACGTCACGGTGCACCTGACCGCCTCCGGGCACCGGGTATCGGGGTTCGCCGGCGGCCTCTGCGGCACGCTCGTGGGGATCTTCCTGATCGCCTTTGGGGTCGTCCGACGCCGCACCGCCCGGTGACGGTGGTTCGCGTTTTGCCGTGGCCGACGGGGATCCGTACTATGGAACGTCGGCGCGCTGCGCGTGCCTGCCTGCCTGGCATCCCGCTCTCAGTCCTCACGGAACGAGGCTGTGGTGTGCCGCAGACCAAGACTCAGATGTTCAGACGAAGGAGACCGCGGTGTACGCGATCGTGCGCGCAGGCGCCAAGCAGCAGAAGGTCGTTGTTGGCGACATCATCGAGATCGACAAGATCTCCACGCCGGTCGGCGACACCCTGACGCTGCCCGTGGTCATGACGGTCGACGGCGAGACCGTCACCACCACCGGTCTCGACAAGGCTGCGGTGACCGTCGAGGTCCTCGGCGCCACCAAGGGCCCGAAGATCGTCATCCAGAAGTACAAGAACAAGACCGGTTACAAGAAGCGGCAGGGTCACCGCCAGAAGTACACCCAGGTCAAGGTCACCGACATCAAGCTCTGAGACTCGACCGTCAGGTCGGCTCACACCTCTAAAGGACTAAGAGATGGCACACAAAAAGGGCGCGGCGTCCACCAAGAACGGTCGCGACTCCAACTCTCAGCGGCTCGGCGTGAAGCGCTACGGCGGCCAGCTCGTCAACGCCGGCGAGATCATCGTCCGTCAACGCGGCACCCACTTCCACCCCGGCTCCAACGTCGGACGTGGCGGTGACGACACCCTGTTCGCGCTGGAGGCAGGCGCGGTTGAGTTCGGTCGAAAGCGCGGCCGCAAGGTCGTCAACATCGTGCCGGCGGCTGAGTGACGCTCAGCTGACAACAGGCTTCGGAGGGCGTCCCGAAAGGGGCGCCCTCTATCTATTTAGGAAAGACTGATCCCATGGCCGTTCCCACATTCGTCGACCGGGTGACCCTGTACGTCGCCGGCGGTCGCGGGGGCAACGGCGTCGCGTCGGTGCACCGCGAGAAGTTCAAGCCGCTCGGCGGCCCCGACGGGGGTAACGGCGGCCCCGGTGGCTCGGTCATCCTGCGGGTCGACCCTGACGTCACCACGCTCCTCGACTACCACCACAGTCCGAAGCGGACCGGCGAGCACGGCGGCCACGGCGCCGGCGGCCGCCGTAACGGCACGCATGGCGGCGACCTGGTCCTGCCCGTGCCCGACGGCACCGTGGTCAACGACGCCAACGGCGAGCTGATCGCCGACCTGGTCGGCGCGGGCACTGAGATGGTGATCGCCCAGGGCGGCCGCGGCGGGCTCGGCAACTCCGCGCTGGCCTCGGCGACGCGCAAGGCTCCGGGATTCGCGCTGCTGGGCGAGCCTGGTGACGAGCTCGAGGTCGTTCTCGAGCTCAAGGTCGTCGCCGACATCGGCCTGGTCGGCTTCCCGAGCGCCGGCAAGTCCAGCCTGATCGCCGCGATCTCGCGCGCGCGGCCGAAGATCGCCGACTACCCGTTCACCACCCTGATCCCCAACCTCGGGGTCGTCACTGCCGGCGAGACCACGTTCACGGTCGCCGACGTGCCCGGGCTGATCGAGGGCGCGGCCGAGGGCCGCGGTCTCGGCCACGACTTCCTGCGTCACATCGAGCGGTGCGCCGCTCTGGTCCACGTGCTCGACACGGCGACGCTCGAGCCCGGCCGCAACCCGGTCGACGACCTCGACGTCATCGAGGCGGAGCTGGCGCGCTACGGCGGGCTCGACGGCCGGCCCCGGCTGGTCGCCCTCAACAAGGTCGACGTGCCGGACGGTCGCGACATCTCCGGGATGGTCGTCGACGAGCTCCGCGAGCGCGGCCTGCGGGTCTTCGAGATCTCGGCGGCGTCGGGGGAGGGCACCCGCGACCTGATCTACGCGATGGCCGAGATCGTGCTCGCGGCCCGGGCCGAGAAGGCCGCTGAGGTCGTCGAGCGGATCGTGCTGCGGCCGAAGGGCGTCGACGACGACGAGTTCACCGTCCGCAAGACCGGCGCCGGCTGGCGGGTGCGAGGCGTGAAGCCCGAGCGTTGGGTGCGCCAGACCGACTTCAGCAACGACGAGGCCGTGGGCTTCCTCGCCGACCGGCTCAACCGGCTCGGCATCGAGGCCAAGCTGCTCGAGCTCGGTGCCGAGGAGGGTGACGCCGTCCTCATCGGCCACCCCGACAACTCGGTGGTCTTCGACTTCAAGCCGGGCATCGACGCCGGTGCCGAGAACCTCTCCCGTCGCGGTCAGGACGAGCGGTTCCAGGAGGAACGGCCGGCCCACCAGCGCCGCCGTGACATCCAGGAGGCCCTGCCCGAGCGCGGCGAGACCGAGACCCGGGCCGACGTCGCGCGCCGACTTGACCGGCCCGAGGAGTACGGCCCGCTCGCCTACGAGATCGGCTCCGTGGAAGACCCGGACGCGACCGACGACGAAGCCTGGCTCGAAGAGGACCCTGGTGACTGACCGGTCGGTCGTGGTCGGCGCCCGCCGGGTCGTCGTGAAGGTCGGCTCGTCTTCGCTCACCACTGCCGAGGGCGGCATCGACCCCCACCGGATCAGCGCGCTGGTCGACGTACTCGCTGCCGCGCGGGCCGCCGGTGCCGAGGTCGTCCTGGTGTCGTCGGGTGCGATCGCCGCCGGTCTCACTCCGCTCGGTCTGAAGAAGCGACCCCGCGGTCTGGCCGCGCAGCAGGCCGCCGCATCCGTCGGTCAGGGGCTGCTCGTGCATCGCTACACCGAGGAGCTGGCCCGGCACGGGCTGACGGCCGGGCAGGTGCTGCTCACGCTCGATGACGTCACCCGCCGCTCGCACTACCGCAACGCGCACCAGACCTTCACCAAGCTGCTCGAGCTCGGCGTGATCCCGATCGTCAACGAGAACGACACAGTCGCGACCACCGAGATCCGGTTCGGCGACAACGACCGGCTCGCGGCCCTGGTCGCACACCTGGTCCATGCCGACCTGCTGCTCCTGCTGTCCGACGTCGACGGTCTGTACGACGGACCACCGCACCGCCCCGGTACGAACCTGATCCCGGAGGTGCGGTCAGCGGCCGACCTCGAGGGCGTCGCGATCGGTGCCGCAGGCACGGCCGGCGTCGGCACCGGCGGCATGGCGACCAAGCTCGACGCGGCGAGCATCGCGACCGGCTCGGGCATTGCCGTCGTCCTCACCTCGGCCGAGCACGCCGCCGCCGCCCTCGCCGGCGAACCGGTCGGCACCCTCTTCCACGCCAGCGGCCGGCGCCGGCCGACCCGGCAGCTGTGGCTGCGCCACGCGACCGAGGCCAAGGGTGCGGTGGTGCTCGACGCCGGCGCCGTACGGGCGGTCGTCGAGCGGCACGCCTCCCTGCTGGCCGCGGGCATCACGTCGGTCTCCGGCGGCTTCGTGGCCGGCGACCCGGTTGACCTGGTCGGCCCCGACGGCGCCGTCGTCGGCCGCGGACTGGTCAACTTCGACGCCGCCGAGCTCCCCGACCTGCTCGGCCGGTCGACCAAGGACCTCAAGCGCGAGCTCGGTGCGGCGTACGAACGCGAGGTCGTCCACCGCGACGACCTGGTCTTGTTGTAGCGCGGAACTACCAGGGGAAGGCGCCGCCGACGATCACGAGCGGCTCCCCCACTACGGGACGACCGCCTCGCAATGGTGGACCTGGCTGTCCAGGTCGCCGTCGTCGTCCGTGGTGTCGAATCCGGAGCCGCAGAGCAGGATGTCCGACGCAGGACCGCCGAGGAGAGTGTCGTCGCCCGGGCCGCCCTCCAGGAGGTCCTCGCCCTCGCCGCCGGACAGGTGGTCGGCGCCGTCGGTGCCGACAAGGCGGTCCTCCCCGTCGCCGCCGTCCCCTATGTCGTTGCCGGGGCCGGGACGGATCCAGTCCGCGCCGGCGCCACCGGTCAGCCGATCGTTGTCGAGTGCGCCGTTGAGCTCGTCGTCGCCGGCTCCTCCGGTGGCCACGTCGTCGCCGGCCGCGCCTTGGAAGAGCATCTCGAACTCCGCCCCGAGTGACGACCCATTGACCCGGTCGTTGCCCGCCTGCGGTGAGATCTCGAGCCGCAGCGGGTTCGCCGGCGTGGCCGTGGCCGGGATCCGGCAGCTGGCACCGATGCCGGTGTCCACCGCGATCTTCCGACAGCTCGCCGGCAGCGACCGGAAGCGCTTGAGTGCCCGGTCCTTGAACACCAGGCGGTCTCCGACCCGGGTGACCGTGAGGTTGCTGTCGTGCTTGGACGCCAGGTAGCGGAAACCGACATCGTTACGCGTGATCTCGGCCCACCGCGGTGACGGCGGGGCCCCCTCGGTGGGGGCTGGAGCCGCAGCCGTCGCGACCGCGGGGAGCGTCAGTGCCGCCGATGCGACGAGCACGAGAGCTGTGCGCTGGAGCTGGTGGAGCATATTGCGACCGTAGCCCGAAACGTCGGTCGTCGCAGGCGGTTGCGTGAGCCGAGGCGCGATGCCGTGAAGGTCCCGACGGGACTCGCGGCGCAGAAGCTGTCGGCGCTGCGCGTGGTGGGCTGACCGCCAGCGACTCTGGTTCGGCGCCGGGACCGCCTGCGCCGTACCCTTGGAGGCGCCATGTACGACGCCCCGACGGTCTACCTCGACCACGCCGCGACCACCCCGATGGTTCCCGCGGCCGTCGAGGCGATGACCGCACACCTCGCCGACGTCGGCAACGCGAGCTCGCTGCACGCGTCCGGACGCCGGGCGAGGCGGGTCGTGGAGGAGTCGCGGGAGACGATTGCGCAGGCGCTGGGCTGTCGGCCGGGCGAGGTGGTCTTCACCTCCGGCGGCACCGAGGCCGACAACCTCGCGGTCAAGGGCCTCTTCTGGTCGCGCCGCGCCGCCGACCCCGTACGCCGCCGGATCCTCGCCAGCTCCGTCGAGCACCACGCCGTCCTCGACCCGCTGCACTGGCTGGCAGAGCACGAGGACGCCGACCTCGAGCTGCTGTCAGTCGACGACATGGGCCGGATCGACACCGACGCACTCGCGGAGAGCATCGCCCGCGATCCCGCCACCGTCGCCCTCGTGAGCGTCATGTGGGCCAACAACGAGGTCGGCACGATCCAACCGATCGCCGACGTCGTCGCGCGCGCCGCCGCCCAGGGGATTCCGGTCCACAGCGACGCCGTCCAGGCACTCGGCGCGGTCCCGGTCGACTTCGCGGCCTCCGGTGTCGACGCGATGTCGATCTCCGGGCACAAGGTGGGTGGCCCGCTCGGTGTGGGTGCGCTCGTCGTACGCCGCGAGATCGAGCTCACCGCCCTCGTCCACGGTGGCGGCCAGGAACGCGACGTCCGTAGCGGGACGCTCGACGTGCCTGCGGTCGCCGGATTCGCGGCCGCCGTCGAGATGGCGGTCAAGGAGCAGGCCGACAGCGCGGTCCGGCTCACGAGCCTGCGTCACCGCCTCGTCGATGCCGTACGACGCGCGGTCCCCGATGCCGTCCTGAACGGCGCGGACGACCGGCTGCCCGGCAACGTGCACTTCAGCTTCCCCGGCTGTGAGGGCGACTCGTTGCTGATGCTGCTCGACGCCCGCGGCATCGAGTGCTCCACCGGGTCGGCCTGCTCGGCCGGTGTGCCGCAGCCTTCCCATGTCCTGCTCGCCATGGGTCGCGATCCCGACGTGGCCCGCAGCTCGCTGCGCTTCTCCCTCGGCCACACCAGCACCGAGGCCGACGTCGACGCCGTCGCGGAGGCGCTCGGCCCGTGCGTCGAGCGGGCGCGCGCGGCCCGCGCGTGAGGCAGCGGCGATGAGCGGGATGAGCGGGGCACGATGAAGATCGTCGCGGCCATGTCCGGTGGGGTCGACTCTGCCGTCGCCGCTGCACGCGCGGTCGAGGCGGGGCACGAGGTCACCGGCATCCACCTCGCGCTGTCGCGCAACCCGAAGTCCTACCGCTCCGGTGCCCGCGGCTGCTGCACGATCGAGGACAGCAACGACGCGCGCCGCGCGGCCGACGTGATCGGCATCCCGTTCTACATCTGGGACCTCTCCGACCGGTTCCACGAGGACGTGGTCGAGGACTTCATGGACACCTACGCAGCCGGACGCACTCCCAACCCGTGCCTGCGCTGCAACGAGAAGATCAAGTTCGCCGCGGTCCTCGACCGGGCGTTGGCTCTCGGGTTCGATGCGGTCGCGACCGGTCACTACGCCCGGCTCGAGTCGGCGGTCGACGGGGGAGTGGACCTGCACCGCGCCGCCGACCACGGGAAGGACCAGTCCTACGTTCTGGGCGTGCTCGACGAGCGGCAGCTGCGGCACTCGCTCTTCCCGCTGGGGGACACCCCCAAGGACGAGGTACGCCGCGAGGCGGCCGCGCGGGGCCTGCTGGTCGCCGACAAGCCGGACAGCCACGACATCTGCTTCGTCGCCGACGGTGACAACGCGGGGTGGCTCCGGGAGAAGCTCGGTGATCGGGTTCCCAACCAGGGCGGGGCGATCATCGACGAGTCCGGCGACGTCCTCGGCGAGCACGAGGGCACCTACGGCTTCACGATCGGCCAGCGCAAGGGCCTCCGGATCGGGCGGCCGGCCGCGGACGGGCGACCCCGCTACGTGCTCGACATCGAGCCCGTCTCCGGCACCGTGACCGTGGGGCCGCGCGAGCGACTCGCGGTCGAGCGGATCCGCGCCGACCAGCCGCGCTGGTGCGGAGCGCCACTTCCGCCCGGATCGACGTCCGAGGCCACCGTGCAGCTGCGCGCCCACGGCGACGAGCACCGGGCGGTGGTGCGTGTCGACGACGCCGGGGCCTGGGTGGAGATCGAGCTGCTCGATCCCGCCTACGGCATCGCTCCCGGGCAGGCCGCCGTGATCTACCAGGGGAGCCGGGTGGTCGGCTCGGCGACGATCGACGCCACCGAGCGGGTCCCCGCGTGACGCTCGCAACTGGTGTCGGCTCCTTCCCGGGGGCCGACCAGCGCGACTTCGACGAGGCCCTTCGGGTCGTGATCGGCGAGCTCGACCTGCCGTTCCTGCCGGAGGTGCCCGGCCGCGGTGTCATCGCGGGGATGGTCGGACGCACGCTCGGGCTGGTCACCGAGCTCGACGCGGACCTGCAGCCCGTCGGCTGGCGACTGACCGGGACCTCCGGTGCCCCCGCGCTCGACCAGCGCCGCGCCCGCAGCCTGCTCCACCAGGATCTCGACGGGCTCGAGGACCAGGCGGCCGACCACGCCGGCAGCTTCAAGGTGCAGGTCGCCGGGCCGTGGACGCTGTCCGCGACGGTCGAGCGGCCGCGCGGCGACAAGGTGCTGGCCGACCACGGTGCCCGGCGTGACCTCGCGCAGGCGCTGGCCGCGGGCGTTGCCGACCACGTGTCCGACGTACGACGCCGCCTGTCGCGGGCCGCCCGGATCATCGTCCAGGTCGACGAGCCCGCCCTGCCCGCCGTACTCGCCGGTGCGGTGCCCACGGCGTCCGGCTTCGGCCGGCACCGCACGGTCCACCCGCCCGAGGCGAGCGAGGCTCTGGGGTGGGTCCTGAGTGCGGTCCGCGATGCCGGTGCCGAGCCGTGGGTCCACTGCTGCGCCCCCGAAGCCCCGCTCGCCCTGCTCCGCGGTGCGGGCGCCGTCGGACTGGCCGTGGACCTGTCCCTCGTCGGAGCCGACGGCCACGAGGCCCTCGCCGAGGCGCTGGAGGCAGGGGAGACAGTCGCGCTCGGCGTGGTGCCGACCCAGGCGTCGTCGTCCGCGCCGAGCGTCACGGCGCTGGTCGAGCAGGTGCTGCGCTGGCTGGATCTGGTCGGTCTCGATCCGGCCGAAGTCGGCTCGCACGTGGTTGTTTCGCCGACCTGCGGGCTGGCCGGCGCCGACCCAGCGTGGGCACGCCGGGCGCTCGAGCTCAGCAGGGCGGTGGCTCGCGCTCTCGAAGGTTCCGACGCGCACCCGGACGAGTCCTGAACGCCGGAAAGGCCGGGCCGACTCGTGTTGAGTCGACCCGGCCTTCCTGTCAGTCGGGGTCAGCCGACGTGCACAGGGCCTTCAGTGGCGTCCGTCGCAAGCTCGGTGTGCTTGACGTTGAGGAAGATCCAGATCACCGCGGACGCGGCGACCATCATGAAGGCACCCACGAGGAACGCGGCACTGGCCCCTGAGGTGAAGGTGCCCTGGAAGATCCCGATGTCGAACAGCGTCGAGTCGGTGCCCGGGACCGGCGTGGTCGGGTCGATGCCGGCCCGGTTGAACCCGTCCTTCAGCGGTCCGGCGATCTCGTCGGCCCGACTGTTGGTGAACTGCAGCGCCACCGTGCTCAGCACGGCGAGCCCGAGGGCACCACCGACCTGCTGCATGGTGTTGAGCACGCCGGAGCCGATGCCCGAGTCCTCGGACCTGACGTGGTGCACCGCGGTCAGGGTCAGCGGCACGAACACCATGCCCATACCGATCGCCATGAGGATGATGAACGGGAACAGCTCGGTCCAGTAGTTCACGCCCGTGCCCAGCGACTCGTTGGCGCCGAGCGCGCCGAGGATCGCCGACGGACTGTCGTCGACCGTGATCCGAGAGAACATGAACAGCGAGATCCCGGCCAGCAGGGTGCCCGTGCCCGCGAGGAATCGCGGCTCGATCCGGCTCACCAGGTTGGACGAGAGACCGGCGCCGATCACGATGCCGAACGAGAACGGCAGGAACGCGAAGCCGGCCTCGAGCGGGCTGAAGCCCATGATCTGCTGGATGAACAGGCTCAGGTAGAAGAACATCGAGAACATCGCGGCCGGTGCGATCATCATCGCCACGAAGCTCGTGGCCCGGGTGCGGTTGGCGAAGATCCGCATCGGCAGCAACGGGTGGTCGACCCGCGACTCGATGACCAGGAACGCGACCAGCAGGGTGACACCCGCGACGAGCGAGCTGATCGTCTGCACGTGGTCCCAGCCGTAGGCCTCCTCGCCGGCACGGGACAGGCCGAACACGAGGCCGAGCAGGCCGAGGGTGCCGGTGATGGCGCCCGGGATGTCGAGCCAGCCGGTGTGCCGCTCCGACTCCTTCAGCACCCGCGGGGCGGCGACGGCAGCGAGCAGGCCGATCGGGACGTTGATGAGGAAGGTCAGCCGCCAGCCGTCGACGCCCAGGGGCTGGTCGAGACCGGTGAGCCAGCCACCGAGGATCAGGCCGATGGCCGCACCAATGCCGGACATGGTGGCGTACGCCGCCATCGCCCGGTTGCGCTGGGGTCCGGCCGGGAACGTCGTGGTGATCAGGGCCAGTGCGGCAGGTGCGGCGAGCGCGGCGCCCACGCCCTGGAGGCCACGCGAGCCGAGCAGCAGCGCTTCGTTCTGGGCGAGTCCGCCGAGCAGCGATCCGACCGCGAAGACGGTGAGGCCGGTGATGAACAGCAGCCGGCGTCCGTAGAGGTCGCCGAGACGGCCGCCGAGGAGCAGCAGGCCACCGAAGGCCAGCGCGTAGCCCGTCACGATCCAGGTCAGGTTGGCCTGGGAGATGCCGAGGTCGGAGCCGATGTAGGGCAGCGCGATGTTCGCGATCGTCGAGTCGAGCACGACCATCAGTTGCGCGGTGAGGATGAGCACGAGGGCGAGACCCGCGTGCGGGACTCTGGAGGCCTGCGGAGCCTTCTCCTGCTCCAGCGGCGCGTCCGGGGAGATCGTCCCCTCGGTGCCGACGGAATCGGTGTGGGTCATGAGTTGGATGTCCTTGAGGTGTTGTGGGGTGGTGAGGTCGTCGAAAGGGTTGATCAGCTGCGGGTCAAGGCAGGAAGGATGATCTGGTCGACCACCTGGGCGACCAGCTCGTCGGTCGGCGGTTCGCCGAGGAGGAAGGTGCGGTGCAGACAGATGCCCGGGAGGGCAGCGGCGATGAGCTCCAGGTCGAAGTCGTCCCGGATCTCGCCGCGCGCCCGGGCCCGGCGGAACATCTCGGCCGAGAGCGCCTTCTTGGGTCCGATGAAGTCACGCCGGAACGCCTCGGCGAACTCGGCGTCCCGCGCCATCGCGGTGATGACACTGCCGAGGATCGCGATCTGGCGACCATCGGTCAGGCCGCCCATGCCGCAGAACGCGGCGAGCAGGTCGCCGCGGAGGCTGCCGGTGTCCGGAGCCGTCATCGGCTCCTTCTCCGAGATGAGCGCGTCGATGACCAGCTGGGCCTTGCTGTTCCACCGTCGGTAGAGCGTCGCCTTCGATGCCTTGGCCCGCGCCGCGACGGCGTCCATGGTGAGCCGGTCGTAACCGACCTCGGCCAGGGTGTCGATCGTCGCGTCGAGGATCTCCTGCTCACGTTCGCCCTCGATGCGTGGACGCGACTGCGCCTCGGCAGCCTGGGCGGCTTGAGTGGGGGACATCGGAGGCTCCTCGCAGATGGAACGGAACGGTTTCGTTTCAAGGGACAGTACGGAACCGTTTCGTTTCGTGCAAGTCCTTGGCGAAGAATTCTTCGGACACGCACAAGACACCGGTCGGTCCCGGTGTGTGACAGCGGCGAGGACCGGAATCGGTCAGGCGGGCAGCAGCCCGAGAGCGCTGGTGGCGGCCAGCTGGTTCCAGGCGGAGACGCGGCGGAGGAGGTAGTGGCCGACCGGGCCCATGTCGGTGAACGACGCGCTCCGAGCGACGCCGTGGCACTGCGCGACGAAGGCGCGCGAAGCGGCGTACGACGTGATCCGGTCCCGCCGGCCGTGCGCCACCACCAGGTCCTTGCCCTGCAGCGCCGCCACCGGCTCGCCCACCGGGAACCAGGGAGCCAGCGCGACGAGACCTCTCACCGAGGGGTCGTCGGCGACCCGGGCACCGGTGCGGGCTCCCATCGAGTGACCGACGATCACGACAGGGACGTCGAGGGTCTCGCGAATCTCGTCGAGTGCCCATCGGGCGTCAGCCACCGGCGCCGGTGCGGCCACGTCGTTCCAGCCGCGCTGGCCGTAGCGCAGCAGCCAGACCGCGACCCCGTCGTCCGCCACGCGCCGACCGAGCGCACGCTGGAGCCCGCGGGCACGCCGCCAGCTCAGGTTGCGGTCGAGAACCGGCGCCTGCGAGTGCTGGGTGCCGCCGTGGAGCACGAGGACGACTGCGCGGGCGCGACCCTTCGCGTCGATACGCGTGATGCTGGGTTGGGCCACGATCCACCTGCCTTCCTAAGGTCCTTCGTCGTCGGCCGCCGATCGGATGGCAACGGCGGCTCGGGGACCGCCGTGTCGGTGCCACACGGCAAGATGTGCCCATGAGCGACTCGGTGACCGCCGTGACGGAACCCTCCGACGCAGACCGCGACGAACATCAGACTCTGGCACAGGAGATCGAGGACGCGCGGTGGCGCTACTTCGTGCTCGACGAGCCGACGCTGTCCGACGCCGACTACGACAAGAAGTGGCGCCGGATCAACGAGCTCGAGGAGCAGTTCCCCGAGCTGCAGACGCCGGACAGCCCGACCCAGAAGGTCGGCGGCACGTTCTCGACCGAGTTCACCGCGGTGGACCACCTGCAGCGGATGGAGAGCCTCGACAACGCGTTCTCCTTCGAGGAGCTGGAGTCGTGGCACGCGCGGATCGCGCGCGACGGTGCGGGCGAGGCGGCGATGCTCTGCGAGCTCAAGGTCGACGGGCTCGCGATCAACCTGCTCTACGAGAAGGGGCGCCTGGTCCGGGCGCTCACCCGCGGCGACGGGCGCACCGGCGAGGACGTCACGCCCAACGTGCGGACGATTGCCGACATCCCCAACGAGCTGACCGCCAGCGACGACTACCCCGTGCCCGACCTGCTGGAGGTGCGCGGCGAGGTGTTCTTGTCGATCACCGCGTTCGACAAGCTCAACGCGTCGTTGGTCGACGCCGGCAAGCCGATGTTCGCCAACCCCCGCAACTCCGCGGCCGGCTCGCTGCGTCAGAAGGACCCGCGCGTCACGGCGAGCCGCGACCTCGGGATGGTGTGCCACGGCATCGGCGCGCGTCAGGGCTTCGAGCCGAAGGCGCAGTCGCAGGCATACGAAGCGCTGAAAGCGTGGGGCCTGCCGACCAGCAAGCGGGTGAAGGTGCTCGCGTCGTTGGACGAGGTCAAGGACTTCATCTCCCACTTCGGCGAGCACCGGCACGACGTGACCGAGCACGAGATCGACGGAGTCGTGATCAAGGTCGACGACGTGTCGCTCCAACGCCGGCTCGGCTCGACCAGCCGGGCACCGCGGTGGGCGATCGCGTTCAAGTACCCGCCCGAGGAGGTCAACACCAAGCTCCTCGAGATCCGGGTCAATGTCGGCCGCACCGGCCGGGTCACGCCGTACGGCGTCATGGAGCCCACGAAGGTCGCCGGCTCGACCGTGGAGCGGGCGACCCTCCACAACGCCTACGAGGTCAAGCGCAAGGACGTCCGCCCTGGTGACACGGTGATCCTGCGCAAGGCCGGCGACGTCATTCCCGAGATCCTCGGCCCGGTGCTCGCGCTGCGGCCGGAGGGGCTGGCCGAGTGGGAGATGCCGACCGAGTGCCCGTCGTGCGGCACCACGCTGGCGGAGCAGAAGGAGGGCGACAAGGACCTCCGTTGTCCCAACTCCCGGCTCTGCCGGGCCCAGGTCTACGAGCGGGTCTACCACGTGGCCAGCCGCGGCGCGTTCGACATCGAGGGCCTCGGTTCCGAGGCGGCCTACGCCCTGGTCGAGGCGGGCGTCGTCGACAACGAGGGCGACGTGTTCGCGCTCGACCGCGACAAGCTGCTGCGGACCCCGCTCTTCACGCGAGCGCCCAAGAAGGGCGAGGAGGGTCCCCAGCTCAGCGCCAACGGAGAGGGGCTGCTCAGGAACCTGCAGGCACGCAAGACGGTGCCGCTGTGGCGGGTGCTGGTCGCGCTGTCGATCCGCCACGTCGGTCCGACCGCGGCCCGGGCGCTGGCGACCGAGTTCGGTTCCATGGAGACGATCCGGGGCGCGAGCAGGGAGCAGCTCGCCGACGCCGAGGGCGTCGGTCCGACCATCGCCGACGCCGTGATCGAGTGGTTCCAGGAGCCCTGGCACGCCGAGATCGTCGACAAGTGGGCACGGGATGGGGTGTCCCTCGTCGACGAGCGCGACGAGACGGTCGCTCGCACGCTCGAGGGGCTGATCGTGGTCGTCACCGGGTCGCTCCAGGACTTCAGTCGTGACTCGGCCAAGGAGGCGATCATCGCCCGGGGCGGCAAGGCGGCCGGCTCGGTGTCGAAGAACACCAGCTATCTCGTGGTCGGCGACAACGCCGGTTCCAAGGCTGACAAGGCCGAGCAGCTCGGCGTACCCGTCCTCGACGAGGCCGGCTTCGTCGCCCTGCTCGAGAACGGCCCGCAGGACTGATCGAAGGACTGATCGCACGGACGCACCCATGGCCGAGCTCGAGATCCGACCGCTCGACCCGTCGACGTGGGACGCGTTCGCGTCGCTGGTCGCGAAGCACAACGGCATCTTCGGCGGCTGCTGGTGCACCTGGTTCCACCGCGGGATGTGCGACGGGCTGGGGGAGAGCTACGAGGGCAACCGCGACGCGAAGGAGCGTCTCGTCCGCGCGGGCCAGGCCCACGCGGCGCTGGTCTTCGACGGCGACGCCGCCGTGGGTTGGGCCGAGTACGGCACGCCCGACGAGCTGCCAACCCCCACCACCGCAAGGAGTACGACGCCGCCGGCGACCCGCCGCCCGACTACCGCATCACCTGCATCTTCGTGGACCGCGACTACCCCCGTCGCGGTGTCGTCTCGATGGCGCTGCAGGGTGCGCTCGACCTGATCGCCGGTGCCGGCGGCGGTGTCGTGGAGCGCTATCCGCACGACACCGAAGGCCAGAAACGGAAGTCCTCGTCGGTCCTCTACAACGGCACCCGCAAGGTCTACGAACGCGCCGGGTTCACCTTCGTCGGGACCAAGGGCAAGGGCAACACCGTCATGCGCAGGGTGGTCACACCGTGAGAGTCAGCCGCAGGTCTCGGACCCGGTCATCGCCCAGGCACCCTTCACGAGCTCCTCGACCCTCATGATGAGGACCGTGCGGCCCTCGGCGTCCTGAGCGGAGACCCTGGTCAGCCCGTCGTCGAACGAGTCGAGAAGGGTGAGGTCGACGATCTCGAGGTGACGCCAGAGTGGAGCATCCGGCACACCCTCGACGGCGGCGAGAGGATCGGTCGGCCAGCCCTGTTCGCGGGCCTCCTGCGGAGATGACGGGGGAATGACGTCGTAGACGCCGTCCGCACGCTGATAGTCGCTCTCGCAGGTCAGAACATTGAGCGGATAGGGATCCGGGCCGTCGCCCCAGCCGACCACGTAGATGGTGACGGGCGTGCCGGCCGCGACAACACGTCCGGACGGAGGTTCGGTCCATGCGGAGATGTCGCACAGGCCGGCAGGACAGCCGTCCTCGATCGTCGGCTCGAGCCCGAGCGCTTCCATCTCCGCGTAGGCGTCCTCGACGTCGGACCGGTGCCAGCTCGAGACGATGGGCACGGTGACCAGGCCGTCCGGCAGAACGGTGAGTGAGTCCCGCATCTGTTGAACGCGTTCCTCGGGATCACGGCCGTGGATGGTGACCTGGAAGAAGGCGCCGAGATCGGGGACGCTGATGTTAGCGAAGCACGGACCGTCGATCGCATGGAGGCAACCGTGGGTTGTCCGGACGTCATGCCCGGCGACGTCCCCGTCGGCGGCGCCGAACGCAATCGCTTTCGTCTCGAACGTGTGATCGCTGATCGCCAGTGAGGAGACGCGTCTGAATGCCGGTCGGCACAGTGCGGGTGTCGTCGTTGAGGCGGCGAAGTAGACGGTGTCCCGGCTCGGCTGGTTGCAACGGATTGCCGCGTCGGCCCAGCCCTTCGGAACCGCGAGCACCACCCGCCCGATACCGGCCCAGCGAGTCCCCGGAGGAGGTCTGACCGACGAGGTGGACCGCCGCACTGGTTCCCTATTGAGGAACTGCTGCGCAGTCGACGGCTCAGGCGACCAGCGGTGGTGGTCGGCTGGCTGGGTGGTAGCTGAATCTTCCGCGGACGTCGACCTTGGGTGGTGGGATCCAGACAGGTCTCCGAGAACCAGGGTCGATCTGGACCTGCCAAGGCGTCTGATGAGTGAGGGTGTGGTGCTTCCTGCAGAGCAGAGGCTGTCGCACGAATCGCGTGTCTCCCGGCGATCGAGGGCGGGTGTGGGAAATGGGCGTGGCCGTGAATCTGCGTTCAAGCGATGTCGATCAGTTGATGTTGATGCCGCCCTCGGTGAGGGACTGGCTGCCTGAGGACCACTTGGCGTTCTTCGTTCTCGACACCGTCGCGGAGCTGGATCTGGCTGAGTTCTTCGCCGCCTATCGGGCCGATGGTCGGGGCGGGTCGGTCTATGACCCGGCGATGATGCTGGCGGTGTTGTTGTACGCCTATTGCACCGGTGCGAGGTCGTCGCGTCGGGTCGAGCGACGGTTGGTCGAAGACGTCGCCCTCCGGGTCGTGGCCGCTAACCAGCAGCCCGACCACGCCACGCTGGCCCGGTTCCGTCACCGCCATCAGGACGCGATCGCGGCTCTGTTCGGTCAGGTGCTCGGCCTGTGTGTGACAGGCCGGTCTGGTCGACGCCGGTGTGGTCGCGATCGATGGCACCAAGATCGCGGCGAACGCATCGTTCTTCGCCAATCGCAAGCAGGACGCCCTGATGGCCGAGATGGGCGAGTCATCTGGATCGGCGATGCCGCTCTTGAGGCGGCCAGCGGATCATCGAGGAAGCCGAAGCCACGGACGCGGCCGAGGACGCCGAGCACGGCGATCGGCGCGGTGGGGAGCTTCCCGCGGAGTGGGCTGGCGGTCGTGGTCGCCGGGCCCGGATCCGCGCCGCACTGGATGAGTTGGAGTCGCAGAAGACGCGTGACTACGCGGCCCGGACGGCTGAGCCGGCGAAGAAGTGATGCCGACCTCGGTCGAAAGTTACCTCGGCCCCAAGCCCAAACAGGATGCCGCGCGCCGTTCCCGCCCAGGGCGGGCGAACACGACCGATCCGCATTCGCGGGTCATGGCCCAAGAGTCGAAGGGCGTGATGCCGGGCCTACAACGCCAGGCGGCCGCGACCGCCGATCAGCTCGTGCTCGCCGCCGCGGTCGTCGTCGGCACCAACGACCAGCCCCACTTCGTGCCGATGGCCACCGCCGTGACCGAGAACCTCGCCGATGCTGCACACGATGGAAGGTCGGCACCTTCGTCGCCGACGTCGGGTACTGGACGGCCGCCAATGGCATCGCTGATGTCGGCGCCGAGGTGTTGATAGCGACCCGGAAGACCTCGTGCCGCAAGGCTGACATAGCCCGATGAGGACCAGCTCGCCGATCTTGGCCAAGGTGAACCGCGGCGAGCTGTCTCAGCGCTAGGCCGGCGAGATGCTCGGGATCTCCTATAGCGCGGTCGCGAGCAGGACGAAGCGGTACTTCGGGACCGACGGGCAACGCATCGCCCGCACCGCCGAGCCAGAGCCCCAGGAGTGGATTCCGATCATCGAACGGGTCGATCGGGTGAGATCTCACGCCGCCAGGCACGACACGAACTCCCGTTTCCGACGTCGAATCAAGGCGATGCTGGCCCACGTCCGCGGCGAGGCAGTCGATCCATCCACGGCGCGCAAGGCCATGGACGAAAGGCTTGCCGAGCCAGAGATTGCGGAGGTCTACAACAAGCGCGGGACCAGCATCGAACCCGTCTTCGGCAACATCAAAGGCAACCTCGGATACCGGCGATTCGCCCGCCGCAGCCTTCCCGCCGTCCAGAGCGAATGGCGGCTGATGTGCACCGTCCACAACCTCCTCAAGCTGAGGCAGGAGCTCCCGCCTGATCGGGTCGGCTCGAGTCACAGCGAGCCGAGCGATCGACCCGTCTCGAAGGACCGCCGAACCATTCGTGCGACAGCCTCAGCAGGATGAGGTTGTCGAGCGACGTGCGACCGCCGTCAGCCCAGTGGTGGATGTGGTGGGCGTCGCAGGCGATGGGGAGACGGCTGCAGCCGGGGAAGGCGCAGTGCCGGTCGCGCAGCACCAGGGCGTTCCAGATGCCGGTGGTGACCAGCCGCTGACTGCGGCCGACGTCGAGGACCTGGGACTCAGCACCGAGGACGGCCGGGATGATCTCGGCGTCGCAGGCCAGCCGGCGGACGGCGGCGACCGATAGCCGGTCCCCGGTGGGCAGGTGACCGCCGTCGTCGAGGTGGCCATCGGGCTGGTCGAGGAGCTGCTGCAACGGGATCGTCACGGTGATCCGCGCGGTGGTCCCGTGGGCGTGCGGGACGCCGTCGGTGGCCTGGAGGCGGCGGCACGCCTCGACGAGCGCATCCCACATCCGCGCGCCGTGGTCGCGGGGGTCCTTGCCGGTGTGGCCGCAGTCGGGGTCGGGACAGCGGCGTCCGACCTGGTGGCCGTGCTCGTCCAGCTCGAAGCGCTGGTTCGGCTTCCCGCCGCAGGCACCCGGCTCGGTGACCACCGGCGCGGAGAGCGGCATCAGTGTCGCCTTGACCAGCTCCCACTCCTCCACGGTGGAGTAGCCCTTGATCCGGACTCCGCCGAGGGTGTCGGCCGTGCCGGAAAGGAACCGGGCGTGGTGGGCGCCGCGCTCGGCGCGGTCCTTGTCCAGGTCCGCGGACAGCAACGACCCGTCGGGGTCGAGCTCGCGGACCACGGCGGGGAATGCCTGATCGAGGTCGGTGGCGTCGTATCCGTGCTCGGCGACCAGGCCGAGCAGCTTGTCCGCGGCCTGCTCGCGCAGCTCGGGGACCTGCGGCAACGTGGCGACCCGACCAGCGATCACCCCGGCCTGGGCCAGCGAGATCTCGCCGGCCGCCAGCGCCGAACGCACCGACGGCAGACTGGTGGACTTCTTCGCGACCCGCACCACCGTCCCACCGGCGCCCTTGCGGCCGCCGAGCACGTGGGTGAGGAAGTCCTTGGTCGAGGCCCACCCGAGTGCGTCGGCACCGCCCGTCTCCTCGAGGCGCTCGGCAACCGCGACCAGCGCGCCGTCGACGATCGCCTTCAGCCGGCCGAGCTCGGCGGCGGTCGCCACCGCATCCGGGCCGTCGACAACGCTCCAGTCCACCTCGGCCAGCTCCCGCGCGCGCTGCACGGCGGCGGTTGCCGTGTCGAGCGCTCCAGGAGAAGTCATGCGCTCAGTCTATCGAACTGATGTTCGATTAGCAATGATGGTGCGGGTCCACTTCGAGAATTGCTGCGACCCCGCGGCCCGGCGGTGGCGCGCAACCCCAGCCCTGCTCGTCCCCGTCCAAAGCCCTTTCGGACGCAACCACCCACCGTCCGCAGACCCCAGCCAGACGTGCGGGGTCTCGATACGGCCTCGCGCCAGGCGCTCGGCCTACTCGACCACCGAGTGGCTCACGAACCGTCCGTGAGCGGATGCCGGCGCAGCCGGGTCAGGATCAGCCGGCGCTCGGCATCGTTGGTGGTCAGCTCGAGTGCGCGCCGGTCCGCCGTGGCGGCGTCGTCGTCCCGGCCGGTCAGTCGGAGCAGCTCGGCCCGGGCGGCGTGCCAGAGGTGATAGCCGGCCAGGTCGTCCCCGAGCCGCTCGAGGTCGGCGAGCGCGATCTCGGTCTGGCGGGGGCCGAGCTGGGCCAGCGCGATCGCGCCGTTGAGCCGGACCACAGGAGACGGATCCTCGCGGATCAGGAAGCTGTACAGGGTCACGATCTGCAGCCAGTCGGTGTCTGCCCACGACGGCGCCTCGGCATGACACATCGCGATCGCGGCCTGGAGCTGGTAGCGGCCGGGGGAGTGCAGGGACGCGGCGCGCTCGAGGTGCTCGCCCGCGCGCTTGATCGCGGCGGCGTCCCAGAGCGAGCGGTCCTGCTCGCGGAGCAGCACCAGGTCGCCGGTCGGGGTGAACCGGGCGGCGGCGCGGCCGTGCTGGATCCGCAGCAGCGCGGCCAGGCCCCACGCCTCGGCGTGCGCTGGCAGGCTGTCGGCGACGACCTCGGCGAGCCAGACCGCGTCGGCCCCGAGGTCGCGATCGGGCGTGCTGCCGGTGGAGGCGACGAACGCCTCGTTGTAGGCGAGGTAGACCACGGCCAGTACGTCGGGAAGCCGCTCGTCGAGCGCGTCGGGCACCTTGAGGTCGATGCCGGTGGCGACGATCTTTCGCTTGGCGCGGACGATCCGCTGCGCGAGGGTCTGCTCGTTGACCAGGAATGCGCGGGCGATCTGAGGTGTCGTGAGGCCGATGACCGCGCGCAGCGTCAGCGCCAGCCGGGCCTCGGGCGCCAGCGCAGGGTGGCAGCAAGCGAAGAGCAGCGGGAGCCGGTCGTCGGCGTCCTGGTCTGCCCGGTGGTCAGCGGCCGGCGCGATTTCCGGCTGGCCGTCGGCGAGCCGCCCGACGGCGCGTGCCCGACGGCCGCGGGAGCGCAGCAGGTCGGAGGCGTTGCGCTGCGCGGCTGTCGTGAGCCACGCACCGGGGCGGCGCGGCGTACCGTCCCGTCGCCACGCGGTGAGTGCCTCCACCACGGCGCCCTGCACCGCCTCCTCTGCGACGTCGAAGTCGCCGAAGCGGCGGTACAGGGCGGTGACCAGGCGGCCCGACTCCTCGCGGATCGTGGCTACCAGCAGGGCATCGCTCGCCGTCATCGACCGGTCATTCGAACTGGCTGTAGTCCTCGACCATCGGCCGGATCTCGATCGCCACGCCAGGGAAAACGAGCTGCGGCCAGGTCTTGACGATCTCGATCGCGGCGTCCATGTCGGCGACGTCGATCACGCTGAACCCGCCGACGACCTCCTTGGCCTCGTTGAACGGACCGTCGACGACGACGCCGCCATGCTTCACGGTGGTCGCGGTCTCGATCGACTGCAGCTCGGCGCCGGAGTCGGCGAACACCGCGGCGTTCTCCTGGAACCAGGCGTAGACCTTCCCGTAGACCGCTTGGGTGTCCTCCTCGCTCACGTTGGCGAGCTGGGCGGGGTCACTGGTGAACATCAGCACGTACTTCATCTTCTGAGTTCCTTTCCTCGTGGGGTGGATCCTTCACCTGTTCGTCGCCGCTCGCCCCACGAAATCGACAGCCGTCCGGGATTTTCTTGTGCGGGTTTGCAGACTGGGGTTGTGAAGCGGCTGCTGGCAGCGATGGCTTGTTGCGTGTTCGTCCTCGTCGGGTGCACCAACCCGGACGAGCGGCCGACCGAGGCGACTCCCAACCCAGCGCCTTCTCCGGACGCGCGGACCGACGAGCAGACCCCGACCACGGCGCCGTCCGACCAGCCGTCCGACCAGCCGTCCCACCAGCCGTCCGACCAGCCGTCGGAGGAGCCGCACCCGGTCTCGCTGCCCGCGCTCGCGGACAAGGAGTACGACGGGCGCCGGCTCACGCTCGGCACCGAGGTGTACGCCACCTCGACCCAGCGCCAGTACGAGGTGACCTACCGCGGCGGCGGTCTCACCATCTCGGGGCGGATCGCCGTCCCCGAGGGAGAGGGGCCGTTCCCCGCGATCGTGCTCGCCCACGGCTACATCGACCCGGCCTACTACGTGAACGGCCAGGGCATGACCCGCGAGCGGGAGTGGTTCGCCGCCCACGGCTACATCGCCCTGCACGTCGACTATCGCAACCACGCCGGCTCCGACGACACCGCACTGGCGAGGCAGGGAGTGGGCGAGGCCGACCTCCGGATGGGCTACACCGAGGACGTCATCAACGCCGTGCTCGCCCTGCGGGCGTGGGACGGCCCGGTCGACGATGACCGGATGGCCGTCGGCGGGCGGTCGATGGGAGGCGGTGTCGTCTACAACGTGCTGGTCGCGCAGCCGGGGCTGGTCGACGCCGGCGTCGTCTGGGCACCGGTCAGCTCCGACCAGGTCGACAACTACGACCGCTGGATCGGGAGCGATCCCGCGCGCAGAGACGTCGTCACCGCGCTCGACCAGCTGTACGGCCTACCGAAGGACAACCCCGAGTTCTGGGCCGGCATCAGCGCCCGCACTTACTTCGACCAGGTAGCGGAGCCGGTGCTCATCCACCACGGCACCGCCGACGACACCTGCCCGATCCGGTGGAGCCGTGAGACCGCGCGGCTCATGGAGCGCGACGGCGTCGACGTGACCCTCACCGAGTACCCCGGCGAGGGTCACGCCTTCGGCCCGCAGTTCTTCGCCTCGATGGAGCGCACCGGCCGCTACCTGCGACAGCACCTCCGCTGAGGTCGGTCAGGACTCGTAGGTCCGGCCGCCGAGCTTGAGCTCGGGCTGCTTGCTGACGTCAGCGGGCATCTCGTAGGACTCCACTCGGCACTCGCCCGTCGTCGAGTCGCAGGTGCGGACTTGACCCTCGCCCACGTGGAACCGATCGCCGTCGGCGGTCCAACCCCAGTCGTACGCCGGACCGGGGTAGGAGACGGACGAGCCTGCGTCGACGTCGTACACCTTGAACTCCGACTCGTCCCCGGAAGCCAGATCCTCGTCGTTGAAGAGCTCGGCGTACTGGCCGTCGGGGGAGAGGTTGAAGTACCCGTCTTCGTCGACGGTGAAGATCACGTCGCCGGTCGCGACGTCGACGACGGCCGGCTGATCATCGACCTCGGTGGCGACCCGCCCGTTGACGACGTTCAAGGCGCTCGGAGCGTCGGACGGCTCCGCAGTCCCGGCCTGCCAGTCAACGTCGAAGGTCTCGTCGGCGGATCGGTCCTCGACGTACACCATGTCCCCGTCGATCGACACCGGGAACCAGGTCTCGCCGGTGGGCCCGACGGTGACCCGTGCGGCCTCGGCGTCTGCCCTGACGTCGTAGACGACGACCTGGAGCTCCCCGTCGACGGCCTCGGCGTACGTGACGTACGGCTGGTCGACGTCGCTCGCGTGAACCGTCTCCTCCGTCTCGAGGCCGAGCCGTTGCACGTCACCCTCGGGCGTGATCAGCGAGAACCGCTGCGGTCCGCCGCCGTCGCTGTAGGGGTTGTTGCCGTGGCGCACGAGGACTCCGGCCGACGTGTAATACAGCGACTTCACCGACTTGTCTTCGATCTGGGCCTCGTGGTCCGGACCGTCGTAGAACACGTGGTTGTCGTAGGAGAAGACCGAATTTCCGCTGACGGTCGTCGCGGCCGTGTCGGAGGCATCCCGCGGGGAGGAGTCGCCTCCGGTGAGGGCGACGACCGAGCCACCGACGACGACCGCGGCGGCGACGGCACCCGCGGCCACGGTCACCCGGTTGCGGCGGCGCAGGCCACGGCCCTGACGGATGACCGCGTTGGCGGCCGGAGGGGGGACGGAGAGGTCGTGGGCCTCGCCGTCGAGAAGCTGCTTGAGTCGTTCAGTCATTGTTCGCTCCTGCCGGGATGACGCTGTCACCGAGCAGCGCACGAAGCTTGGACAGCGCTTCGGAGGTCTGGGACTTCACGGTGCCTTCCGTGATGCCGAGGGCGTGGGCGACCTGGGCGACGCTGAGGTCCTCGTAGTAACGGAGTACGACGACCGCCCGCTGCCGCGGGGGAAGGGTGCCGAGCGCGTCGATCACCGTGTGCCGGTCGCTGAGGTCGGTCTCGAGCCGGGAGGCGTGCGCCGACTCGGGCAGCACCTCGGTCGGACGCTCGTTGCGCCAGCCCTTCTTGCGGAACCAGGAGGCCGCAGTGTTGACCAGCGTGGTCCGTGCGTAGCCTGGCGCTGCCTCGATGTTGCGCACCTTGCGCCAGTTCGCGTAGGTCTTGGCCAGCGCCGTCTGGACGAGGTCCTCCGCGTCGGCGGGGTCGCCGAGCATCAGGTACGCCGTGCGGTAGAGGCTCGCCCAGCACGCATGCACGAGCTCGGCGAACTCCTCATCGGTCGGTGGTCGCGTCATTCGATCACTCTCTCGTCGCCCCGTTGTCGGTCACCCTGACAGATGCCGCGGGGTGCGAAAGAGGTTGGGCGCATCCGCGAGGTGCCTCGCCCGGACGGCGCCGTGCGGGTCGGCAAAAGCACGGAGGTGGAGGGGATCCTTGTCGTCCAAGGATCCCCTCCACCTCGAGGGTCCGGCTGGTGCAGTCAGCCGCGCGTCACTTCGGTGCGACCGCCACCGTCACGATGCCCTTCTTGTCGGAGACGACCCGGATCGTCGTGCCGGTGTTCGGCACGTCGACGCCGTACCAGCCGGCCTGGTAGCGGCCGGGGTGGGTTCCGCCGACCTCGTGACCGTCGGTTCCCGACCACCACGACAGCGTGTCGTCGAACGTCCGGACCGCCGGCTTCTTGCCGATCTTCCCGGAGACACCGTTGAGGTGGAGGTTGATCGGGTCGGTCGCCTTGAGGCCGAAGGTCGAGTCGGCAGTCAGGATGCGCGGACGCATCAGCGTCCCGTCCGGCCAGTGGTTGAACTCCGGGTGGGCGTCCACCGGCAGGATCAGGCCGTGGCCGGGATGGTCACCCACGTTGTTGTCCGCGTACGAGTTGTCCCAGTAGGAGATGAGCAGGCCGTCCTGGTACTTGTACGACTCGACCCAGTCAGGCCGGGTGTTCAGGAACCCGAAGTTGTAGGCGGTCTTCAACGAGGTGTCGTAGCCGTCGTACTGCCGGTTCTCCGCCACGTAGGCGTTGAAGTACGTCGTCACCTCGGTGCCGGTCGTGCGCTTGAACCCGTTGAACGTCCAGCCCTCGTCCGACTCGGCATTGCCGATGATCGTGCCGTCGACGGCGATGTTGTCGACCCGTAGACCCTGCTCGGCGACGGCGCCATCCGTCTGGTAGCGGAACCGGACCGCATTGGTGCCCGCCGGCAGCGTTGCGGTCAGGGCAGACCAGCCGCCCGAGTTGCCGGTCAACCCGGTCCGGCTGGTGTTGAACCCGCTCTGGCCGTCACGCGCGGTGTCGGAGAGGTTGGTGACGACCGGCGTCCAGCTGGTTCCGCCGTCCGTCGAGGCCTCCAGGAAGGCGTAGTCCCAGTCGTCCTCGATCTCGTAGTTGACCTGCGCGGTCAGGGCCGTGCCGCTGATGCCGGTCTTGGTCATGGAGGTGTTGAGATCGTCGCCCTGGGTCGACCAGAACATCTGCGTGCCGGCGTACGGCGTGCCGATGGTCGTCGGCACCTCCTTGTCCGGCAGCACGGTGAACAGGGCCTGCGCCCCGTTGTTCATCGCCGGTGCGTTGTCCGACAGCGTGTGCTGCGACGCCTCGCCTGCGAACGCGACGTCGTAGAACGGACCGTTGGCGCCCTGAGCGTTCAGCCAACCGAGCTGGAACAGCTCCCAGGCGCCGAGGTCGGTCGGAGCGTCGCCGATGCCGTCGGGTCCGCCGTCACCGATGTTGGCGCCGCTGGACATCAGCGTCCAGAAGCCGGTCGAGTTCTCGGCACCGCCGGTGTTTCCGGACGTGTCGTAGAGGTCGGGCAGGCCGAGGTCGTGGCCGAACTCGTGCGCGAAGACGCCGAGTCCGCCGTTCTCGGGCTGGATGGTGTAGTCGCCGACCCACACACCGGTCGGGTTGTTCGGGACCGGGTTGGCCGGGTTGCTGCCCAGTCCGAACGCACCGCCGTTGGAGCCGATGTTCACACCGGTCAGGCCACCGGGGCCTCCGCCCTGGAGGTTGCTGTACCAGCGGTGGCTCCAGATGGCGTCCGACCCGTAGGTCGGGTCGCCGGCCGCTTCGTCGCCGCCCGCATGGACGATCTGGAAGTGGTCGATGAAGCCGTCGGGCTCGTCGAAGTTGCCGTCCAGGTCGACGTCGTAGCGGTCCTGGACGTCGAACGTCTTCAGGTAGTCGCGGATCTGGGTCATCGTCTGGCCGCTGTCGAGCTGCGTCTTGACCCAGAGCGCCAGTGCGTCGCGCACGAGCGCCTTGGTGGAGGCGCAGGTCGTGACGGGTGCGCCCGGCGGGGTTCCGCAGTAGCCACGCCCGTACAGGGCCTGGTTGTAGGGCACCTTGACCCATTCGGTGACGTCACCGTCGACGGAGTACCGGCCGGACGACTGCTCCTCGTAGTACTCCTTCATCCGGTTGAAGTACATGTCCTCGAAGTGGGCACGGTCGAAGTCCGGCTGCCACAGGGTCGTGTTGTCGACCGTGCGGTCGGGCTCCGGGATCTGGTTGTGCAGGGGACCGTCGTAGCGCTGCGGCTGCGGGTTCGGCAGCGTGAACGGCGGGGTGTCGGTGAACCGCTTGTCGGTCGCCGTCTCGTAGCGGAGGTCGCCGAACTCGGCGAGCACGACAAAGATCTTGTCGGTGCCCTCGAGCTCGAGCGGCACCTCCTGGCCCTTGCCCTTGTTCTTGACCTTCTTGCCCGTGAGCTTCGCCTCGAGCGCTGCCTGGCGCTGGGCGTCGCGCTTCGCCTTGATCTTCAGCGGGTGCTTCGGCTCGTGGCCGGTGTCCACGACCTTGGCGCCGCGGCCCTGCGACGTGGTGTCGTCGACGGGTTCAGCCGTGGCCGGGCCGGTCGCGATGAGGCCGCCGGTCAGGAGGCCTGCCGACGCGACCAGGGCCCACGCCCTGCGCCGAGATGGAGATGACAACTTCATTGTCGATCCTGTCTTCCGAGTAGGGACAGGACAAACGGGATCACCAGTGTCCTCCCCGAGTGATGGACAGCGGTCCCGTTTCGGGACCAGCCACAAGATCTTCGCCGTGACGGCGGTCACCCGGGAAGAAGGCTGGCCCCCCGGGCGGCCTTCGTTATGGGAATGTGACCGTCGTTTAACTCTGCGGCACTACTCGACCGGTTGCGTTTCGTATTCCGACACCGGGCGCGCGAGGCGGCTGTGCGTGCGGCCGTCGAACGAGGCTGACGAGGACGAACGCGAACAGCGTGCCGATGCTGAGACCGGGTGGACCAGCGTCTCGAGATCAACCAGACCGCCGATGGTCGCGACCGCGACACCGGTGATCGCCGTGATCACCCACGGCGTGCAGAAGGTCGGGTGCACGTTGGCCAGGGCGGGCGGTTGTACGCCGTCCCGCGCCATCGCGAACGCGACCCGGGCTGACCGAGCATCAGGATCATCACCACCACGATCAGACCCCATCCCTAGACTGGCGCCCATGCCTGAGATCTCCCGTGACGAGGTGGCCCACCTGGCCGACCTCGCCCGGATCGACCTCGACGACGCCGAGCTGGACCACCTGGCCCCCCAGCTCGCCGTGATCCTCGAGTCGGTCGCGTCCATCCGCGGGGTCGCGGGGGATGACATCCCTCCGACGTCGCACCCGATCCCGCTCACCAACGTCTTCCGTGACGACGTCGTGGTGCCGTCCCTGACCGCCGAGCAGGCGCTGTCCGGAGCGCCGGCGAGCGAAGGTGGCCGGTTCTCGGTGCCGCGGATCCTGGGGGACGAGCAGTGACCGACTGGACCCGGAAGACCGCGGCGGAGCTGACCGACGCGCTCGCCGCGGGCGGAGTGACGTCGGTCGAGCTGACCCAGTCCCACCTGGACCGGATCGCTGCCGTCGACGGCGACGCGAGCGCCGGGATTCACGCCTTCCTCCACGTCGACGTCGAGGGTGCCCTCGCGCAGGCGGCTGCCTCCGACGAGCGCCGCGCCGCCGGCACCCCGCTGCACCCGCTCGACGGCGTGCCGATCGCCGTCAAGGACGTGCTCGCGACCGAGGGGCTGCCGACGACCTGTGGGTCCAAGATCCTCGAGGGCTGGATCCCGCCGTACGACGCGACCGTGGTGCGCAAGCTCAAGGCCGCCGGCCTCCCGATCCTCGGCAAGACCAACATGGATGAGTTCGCCATGGGCAGCTCGACCGAGCACTCGGCGTACGGACCCACCCGCAACCCGTGGGACCAGACCCGGATCCCCGGCGGCTCCGGCGGCGGGTCGGCGGCGGCGGTGGCGTCCTTCGAGGCCCCGTTCGCCCTCGGCACCGACACCGGCGGCTCGATCCGGCAGCCGGGTGCGGTGACGGGCACCGTCGGCGTGAAACCGACGTACGGCGCCGTGTCGCGCTACGGCCTGATCGCGCTCGCCAACAGCCTCGACCAGGCGGGGCCGGTCACCCGGACCGTGCTCGACGCCGCGTTGCTGCAGGAGCTGATCGGCGGGCACGACCCGCTCGACTCGACCTCGGTCGACCAGCCGCTCCCGTCTCTGGTCGACGCCGCCCGCCAGGGGGCGTCCGGCGACCTGTCCGGCGTCCGGATCGGCGTCGTCACCGAGATGTCGGGCGACGGCTGGCAGCCCGGCGTGATGGCGCGCTTCCAGGAGTCGGTCGACCTGCTGGTCAAGGCCGGCGCCGAGGTGGTCGAGGTGTCGTGCCCGAACTTCGTGCACGCGCTCGCGACCTACTACCTGATCCTGCCGGCGGAGTGCTCGTCCAACCTCGCCAAGTTCGACGCGATGCGCTACGGCCTGCGGGTCGTCCCCGATGGCAACCCCAGTGCTGAGGACGTCATGAAGGCGTCCCGCGACGCCGGCTTCGGCGAGGAGGTGAAGCGCCGGATCATCCTCGGCACCTACGCACTCTCCAGCGGCTACTACGACGCCTATTACGGGCAGGCGCAGAAGGTGCGAACGCTGATCAGCCGCGACTTCGAGGCCGCGTTCGAGCGGGTCGACGTCCTGGTGTCGCCGACCGCGCCGACGACGGCCTTCGAGCTGGGCGAGAAGCTCGACGACCCGCTGGCGATGTACCTCAACGACCTCGCCACCATCCCCGCCAACCTCGCCGGGACGCCGGGCATCTCGGTGCCGGCCGGGCTCGCCGAGGAGGACGGGTTGCCGGTCGGCTTCCAGATCCTCGCGCCGGCGCTGGCCGACGACCGCTGCTACCGGGTCGGGGCCGCGCTCGAGGCGCTCCTGGCCGCCGAATGGGGCGGGCCGTTGCTCGACCGCGCGCCGGACCTGGAGGGGAAATGACTGACACGCTGGTGGCCTTCGACGACGTGCTGGCGTCGTACGACCCGGCGCTGGGCCTCGAGGTCCACGTCGAGCTCAACACCGTCACCAAGATGTTCTGCGGCTGCCCGACGGAATTCGGTGCCGAGCCGAACACCCAGGTCTGCCCGACCTGCCTCGGCCTGCCCGGCTCGATGCCGGTCGTCAACGGCAAGGCGGTCGAGTCGGCGATCCGGATCGGGCTGGCGCTGAACTGCGAGATCGCCGAGTGGTGCCGGTTCGCGCGGAAGAACTACTTCTACCCGGACATGCCGAAGAACTTCCAGACGTCGCAGTACGACGAGCCGATCTGCTTCGAGGGCTACATGGACGTCACGGTGCCGACGGAAGATGGCGATGGCGAGACGTTCCGCGTCGAGATCGAGCGCGCCCACATGGAGGAGGACACCGGCAAGTCTCTCCACGTGGGTGGCGCGACGGGCCGGATCCACGGTGCGGACTACTCGCTGGTCGACTACAACCGGGCCGGCATCCCCCTCATCGAGATCGTCACCAAGCCGATCACCGGTGCCGGCGCGAAGGCGCCTGACGTCGCACGCGCGTACGTCGCCCAGCTCCGCGACCTGATTGTCGCGCTCGGGGTGTCGGACGCCCGGATGGAGCAGGGCTCGATCCGCGCCGACGTCAACCTTTCGCTCGCTCCGTCGGGCTCCGACGTCCTTGGCACCCGCACCGAGACCAAGAACGTCAACTCGCTGCGCTCGGTCGAGCGCGCCGTCCGCTACGAGATGTCGCGGCACGCCGCGATCCTCGACGCGGGGGAGCGGATCCTGCAGGAGACCCGGCACTGGCACGAGGACACCGGCGTCACGACGTCGGGTCGCGAGAAGTCCGACGCCGAGGACTACCGCTACTTCCCGGAGCCGGACCTGGTGCCCGTCGCCCCGTCGCGGGAGTGGGTCGAGGAGCTGCGCGGCACGTTGCCCGAGAACCCCACGGCGATGCGGGCCCGACTGCAGGCCGACTGGGGCTTCTCCGACCTCGAGATGCGAGATGTCGTCGGCGCTGGCGCGCTAGCCGTGGTGAGGGAAACCATCAAGGCTGGGACCGCTCCGCAGGCGGCGAAGAAGTGGTGGCTCTCCGAGCTGGCCCGGCGCGCCAACGACACGGGCACCGAGATCGATGCGCTGGGCGTGACGCCTGCGCAGGTCGCCGCCGTCCAGACACTCGTGGACAGCGGCCGGATCAACGACAAGCTCGCCCGGCAGGTGTTCGACGGCCTGCTCGCCGGCGAGGGCACTCCCGAGGAGATCGTCGCCGCCCGCGGCCTCGAGATCGTCTCCGACGACGGCGCCCTGTCGGCCGCTGTTGACAACGCCATCGCCGCCAATCCCGATGTGGCCGACAAGATCCGCGACGGCAAGGTGGCCGCCGCCGGCGCGCTCATCGGCGCGGTCATGAAGGAGATGCGGGGGCAGGCCGACGCGGGTCGGGTGCGCGCGCTGATCCTCGAGAAGCTCACCTGAGTTCGCGGGGTCGCCCCCTGCGGGATTAGGCTGCCGAGACAATCCACAACGCCCGTGACGGGGGAAGCCGGTCCGATTCCGGCGCTGACCCGCAACCGTGGGCCGCACTTTCGGGAGTGCGGCGAGCCGGAGCACCTGTCGCGGCGCTACCTGACGAACACGCTGTCGCGGAGAGCAGCGGGTTGGGCCGGCCACCGGTTCCCTCCCGCTGTTGCAGCGGGAAGGAACGCATGTCCACCTCTACTCTTCGCCGGTTCGGCGCAGCCGCCCTCGGCGGCTCGCTCCTGGCGTCCGGCCTCGTCCTCGCCGGGCCGACCCCGGCCTCGCACGCGCACGACGCCGACCCTCGTCCGGGTCAGCTCGGCGCGCTCTGGCTGCTGAGCGAGCTCACCGGCGGCCTGATCCACAACGACCAGTTCAACTTCGACGACTTCGGCGCGACCGTCGAAGCGGCGTACGCGCTCGACGCCGCGGGCGCCTCGCCCGAGATCCCGACCATCGCCGACGCGCTCGAGGACAATGCCGAGGCGTATACCTCGCCGGGCTCCGACATCTACGCCGGCTCGACCGGCAAGCTGTTGTCGTTCGTCCTGGACCACACGCCCGACGCCCCGACCTCGTTCGGCGGCCTCGACCTGGTCGCCCAACTGGAGAGCGTGACCAAGAACTCCGGCCGGATCGAGGACGTCAGCACGTTCGGCGACTTCTCCAACGTGTTCGGCCAGGCCTGGGCGGTGCGTGGACTGACCCTTGCGGGCTCGTCCGAGGCAGCTGCCGCGACCGAGTTCCTTCTCGGCCGCCAGTGCGGCGCCGGATTCTTCAACCTCAACTTCAGCACCCCCTGCAGCGCCCCGAAGCCGCCCGTCGACACCGCGGCACAGGTCGTGATCCTGATCCAGGACCTCGACATCGCCGAGCCGAGCCTCGACGCGGCGCGCGACGCGGCGGTTGCCGACGCGATCGCGTGGATCCTGAACCAGCAGGCGGCCGACGGGTCGTTCGACGGTGGTACGGCGACGGAGGGGCCCAACACGAACAGCACCGGCCTGGCCGGGCACGCGCTCGACCTGATCGGTCAGCACGAGGCGGCCGAGCAGGCCGCGACGTGGATCCGGGGTCGGCAGGTGGCCGGGCTCCACTGCGAGGGCAAGCTTTCCGAGGAGACCGGCGCGATCGCCTACGACAACGCGGCGTACAACGCCGGCGCAGCCAACGGCATCAAGGTCGCAACGGCCGGCCAGTGGGACTTCGCCACGATCCAGGCGCTGCCGGCCCTCGCCGTCGCGCCCGCGTCCGAGACGGGCGAGATCGCCCTCGGTCGGATCCCGGCCTTCCTCGACGGTGGCGGGCGCCAGCTCGTCGTCGTCCGCGGGCTGGCGCCCGGCGAAGGCGCGTGCGTCAGCATGGGTCGCAACTCCCGGCACGTCGTCGGCGACAGCGACGGCATCGCCCGCGTGCGGATCCGGGTGCCGGACCGTTCCGGGCGTATCCAGATCACGGCCGACGCGGTCGACCAGGCGGCGGGGGTCTCCGGCCCGGTCGTCCTGTCCGCGAAGAAGCTGCCCCTCGACCTGAAGTCGTCGGTCGCGCCTCGTGGGAAGCAGCACGTCGTGGTGCGCGGCCTGTGGGCACGCGAGCCCGTCGTCGTCAAGGACGACGGCGTGGTGGTCGCGCGCGGCAAGGCGAACGCCGCCGGCCGCTTCGTGGCCGACTACGGCGTCGGTCGCCAGCGCGGCAAGCACGATGTCGTCGTGCTGGGCCGGTTCAAGGACCGCCGCAATGCGGCGTCGTACCGCGTCGGCTGACTGGCGATGCTCATCAAGACACTCCCGGCGGCTGTCGCCGTCCTCGTGACGGCGGCAACCGGTGTCCTGATGCCCCCCGCGACCGCACCGGCGGCGGGCGCCGCGGTCGCCGTGTGTCGCGGCGCCGACGGCGTGACGGTGATCGTCGACTACAACGAAGTCGGTGGTCCGTCCCGGGCCGGCTGCGATCCGGACGGAGCCGGGCAGAGCGCGTCCGAGGTGTTCCCGGGCGCCGGGTTCTCGCTGGAGTACCACCCTCGCCAGCCCGGCTACGTCTGCAAGATCACCGGCCTCCCCGACGACCGCCCGTGCCTCGAGAACGACTCGTTCTGGAGCTTGTGGTGGTCCGACGGCAAGTCCGGTGAGTGGCGGTTCTCCAACCAGGGCGTCGGTGGAATGACCGTCCCGGACGGGGGGTACGTCGCTTTCGCGTGGCACGAGGGCGGGGGCCCTGCGCAGCCGCCCGACTATGCGCCCACGCCGCACCAGGAGCCGGTGGAGCCGTCGGACGACCCGTCCGACAACAACGGGGGCAACGGGGGCAACGGCGGCAACGGCGGCAACGGCGGCAACGGGAGCAGCGACGACGCGACCACGGCCGCGCCGACCACGTCGGCGCCGACCACGTCAGCGCCGTCGTCGGTGGCCACGACGGCGGAGACGACCACCGAGTCGGCTTCGCCCGGGCGCCCGAGGAAGCCCGAGTCGAAGAGCACCGACCCGACGTCCGCGACCAGCACCGTGCCCGGCGCGGCGGAGATCACCGCCGGACCGCCGCCGAGCGACCTCGCGACGGACCCGTCGGACGACGACGGCGGTGCGCTGACGACCTGGATCGGTCTGGGTCTCGCCGTACTCGTGCTCGGCGCCGCCGGCCTGGTGACCCTGCTCCGGCGGCGCACCGGATGAGGATGCCGCGGGACCTCCACCCGGTCGCCTGGTGGTGCTGGGCGGTCGGTCTCGCGGTCGGCGCCTCGTGCACGACGAACCCGTTCCTCCTCGGGCTGTTGCTGGCGGTCGCGACCATCACCGTCTTCGCGTGCCGCGGCGACCAGCCGTGGGCGCGGTCGTTCCGGCTCTACCTGTGGCTCGGGCTGGTCGTGCTCGTGGTCAGGGTGCTGTTCCGGGTCCTCGTCGGCGGCAACGACGCCGGACACGTGCTGCTCTCGATGCCGGAGATCCCGCTGCCGGCCTGGGCTGCGGGCATCAGCCTGCTCGGCCCGTTCAGCCGTGAGGAGCTGCTGGCCGCGATCTACGAGGGCCTCCGGCTGGCGACCCTGCTGATCGCGGTCGGCGCGGCCAACGCGCTCGCCAACCCGAAGCGGCTGATGAAGTCGCTGCCGCCGGCGCTCTACGAGATCGGTACGGCGATGGTCGTCGCGATCACGGTGATCCCACAGCTCGCCGACAGCGCCCGGCGGGTACGAGCGGCCCAGCAGCTGCGCGGCGGCGAGAAGGGTCGGGTGCGCGGCGTACGACGATTGCTCGTGCCGATCCTCGAGGACGCGTTCGAGCGATCGCTGGCCCTCGCAGCCGGCATGGACGCGCGCGGTTACGGCCGCAGTGGTACGGCGACCGCGGGCCAGCGTCGCACCACGGGGGCGCTGATGATCGTCGGACTGATCGGCATCTGTGTCGGCGTCTACGCGTTCCTCGACTCGAGCGCGCCGCGGGTGCTGGCGTGGCCGATGCTCGGGCTCGGTGTCACTGCCGCGCTCGGCGGGTTCGTGCTCGCCGGTCGCCGGGTGCAGCGGACCCGCTACCGGCCGGAGCGGTGGGGCTCCGCCGAGGTGCTCGTCGCGCTGTCCGGCGCCGTCGTCGGTACGGGCCTGTGGCTGGTGCAGCGCGCCGACCCGCTCGTCGCCCACCCCGGCGTGCTCGTCGTACCCGGGCTCAGCCTCGGCGCGATCGTCGCCGTACTCGTCGGTGTCGCGCCGGTGTTCCTGGCCCCGCCACCACTCACGGCGCAGAACCGCGCACCGATCCTTCCCGAGCCCGTGGCGGAGCCGGCGGAGCTGGCGGCCTGAGATGTTCGAGCTGCGCGACGTCACCTTCAGCTACGGCGATCGGCCGGTCCTCGACCACGTCGACGTCGCCGTCGACCACGGCGAGCTGATGCTGCTCGCCGGTCCCACCGGGGTCGGCAAGTCGACCCTGCTCGGGGTCGTCGCCGGCCTGGTGCCGGCGTTCACCGGCGGCACCCTGACCGGCGACGTGGTCATCGACGGGGAGAGCGTGCTCGACCGGCCGGCGCGGGAGCGTGCGCACATCGTTGGGTACGTCGGGCAGAACCCGCCCGCGTGGTTCGTCACCGACACGGTCGAGGAAGAGCTCGCGTTCGGCATGGAGCAGCTCGGCCTGGCGGCACCCACGATGCGCCGCAGGGTCGAGGAGACGCTCGACCTGCTCGGCATCGCCGACCTCCGTCACCGCGACCTGCGCACCCTGTCCGGGGGCCAGCAGCAGCGGGTCGCCATCGGCTCCGTCCTCACCACGCACCCGCGGTTGCTCGTGCTCGACGAGCCCACCTCCGCCCTCGACCCGACCGCCGCCGAGGACGTGCTTGCCACGCTCACCCGCTTGGTCCACGACCTCGGCGTCTCCGTCCTCGTCGCGGAGCACCGGCTCGAGCGGGTGGTTCCGTTCGCCGACCGGCTCTGCCTGCTGGGGACCGGTGGCCATGATGGGCAGCTCCGGGTGGGCGATCCCGCCGAGCTGCTGGTCGACGCCCCGATCGCCCCGCCCATCGTCGAGCTCGGCCGGCTCGCGGGCTGGTCGCCGCTCCCGCTCACCGTGCGCGACGCGCGTCGTCGTACCACCGACCTGCTGGGCCGGATCGGCTCCCCGCCCGGTCCGGAGCCCGTCGTACCTGAAGCTTCGGCCCGATTCTCGACAGAAACCGGGCCGGAAGTTCAGGTACGACGCCTCACCGTCGCGCACGGGTCGGTCCGGGCGCTCAACGAGGTGGACCTCGAGCTCCGGCCGGGAACCGTCACCGCGCTGATGGGCCGCAACGGAGCAGGCAAGTCGACCTTGCTGTGGGCACTCCAGGGCCGGTACGCCGCCACCAGCGGCAGCGTGCGCGTCTCCGGCGACGACCCGCACCGGCTCAAGGGGGAAGCCCGCCGTCGCTCGACCGGCCTGGTGCCGCAGAGCCCCGCGGACCTGCTCTACCTGGAGATGGTGGCGGAGGAGTGCGCAGCGGCAGACCGTACGGCGGCTGCGGCTTCCGGCACCTGCGCCGGGCTCCTGGCGCGGCTGGCACCCGGGATCGACCCGGCCGGACATCCGCGCGACCTGTCCGAGGGCCAGCGGCTGGCCCTCGCCGTCGCGATCGTGCTCACCGCGGGCCCTCCGGTGCTGCTGCTCGACGAGCCGACGCGGGGCCTCGACTACCCGGGCAAGCACGCGCTGGCCGAGATCCTTCGGGGCCTCGCGGTCGACGGCCGGGCGATCATGGTCGCCACCCACGACGTCGAGTTCGCGGCCCAGGTCGCCGACGACGTCGTGGTGCTCGCCGAGGGCGAGGTGGTGTCCAACGGGCCCGTCCGTCGGGTGGTCGCCGAGTCGCCGGCGTTCGCACCCCAGGTGACGAAGGTGCTCGGGCCGGGGTGGCTTCGCGTCGACGAGGTGGCGGCCGCGCTCGCCGCCGACGCGCAGGCGAACGCGGAGGTGCCGACGTGAATACCCCACCGGGTTCTTCGCTTCCCCCGCTTCGCTCCTCCAGCGAACAACCCAGCGGGGACCCCGAAAACGTGAGTGCCGTCGTCGACGAGGGGCGTCGCGTCGCCGTACCCCTGCGGCTGCGGTCGGTCGTCGTCCTCGGCCTGACCTCGCTGATCGGGCTGATGATGCTCGGCTGGCCGTTGCTGCTCGAGGCCGACCCGACCGAGCGCGTGGATCCGCCGTTCCTCTTCCTCGGCCTGCTGCCGCTGATCCTGGCCGTCGTGCTCGCCGAGATCAGCGAGGGCGGCATGGACGCGCGGGTCCTCGCGATCCTCGGTGTCCTCAGTGCGGTCAACGCGGTGCTGCGCGGCGTCAGCGCCGGCACCGCCGGGCTGGAGCTGGTGTTCTTCCTGCTGATCCTCGGCGGGCGGGTGTTCGGCCCCGGCTTCGGCTTCGTGCTCGGCTGTACCTCGCTGTTCGCGTCCGCGCTGATGACCGCGGGCGTGGGTCCCTGGCTGCCGTTCCAGATGCTCGTCGCCGGCTGGGTCGGGATGTTCGCCGGACTGCTGCCGCGGCGGGTCACCGGCCGCGGCGAGATCGTGATGCTCGTCGCGTACGGCATGCTCGCGGCCTACGCCTACGGACTGCTGATGAACCTCTGGGGCTGGCCGTTCATCCTCGGCGTCCAGGTGCCCGGCCAGGACTCGACCGACCTGTCCTACGTCCCGGGTGCCCCCCTCTTCGAGAACCTGCATCGGTTCGTCGTCTACACGCTGCTCACGTCCACCGGCGGCTGGGACACCGGCCGCGCGATCACCAACGCGCTCGCGATCGCGCTGCTCGGGCCGGCGGTGCTCACCACGCTGCGGCGCGCGGCTCGCCGCGCGCGGGTGGAGCGGCGGGCCTAGCAGCATCAGCGGCGTCGCCGCACGTCGGCTGGCGGGTGCGAAAGTTCCCGGGGCAGTCGGGACACGACGCCCTATCGCCTCGGGACAGCGTCGAGCGACCATGAGCTGGCGAGCCATCCCGGCCGCGAAGGAGGGTTCCCGTGTCAGGTCGTCCTGTTCTTGCAAAGATCTTCCCGCTCGCAGTCGGCATCACGCTAGGACTCCTCAGCTCGTGTTCGGACTCGCCCGACGACCAGGATTCCCGTGGCTCGACTGCGACCTCGCCCATCGAGTCCGCCTCGGCGACCGACTCGGTCGCGGCCTCGGTCACGGCCACCGAGGACTTCGGAGCACAGGTCGCCATCGACGACGGGCGCAAGCTGTTCCTCCAATGCTCGGGGACAGGGTCGCCGACGGTGATCCTGGAGGGCGGTGACGACGACACCAGCCAGTCCTACGACTTCGCGTTCGAACACCTTGCCGCGGTGACGACGACGTGCGCCTACGATCGGGCGAACCTCGGGCAGAGCGACCCGGATCCCCGGTGTCGCGGCCTCCGCGAGCTGGTGACCGACTTCGAGCAGGTGCTCGAAGCCGGGAAGGTTCCCGGTCCGTACGTGCTCGTCGGTACGTCGGGGGGCGGCTACATCTCTGTCGGCTACGCGGTCGAGCATGCCCCCGAGATCGCCGGCATGGTGTTCGTCGAGGTCCCGCCGCCGTACCTGAACCCTCCGGCGGACCTGGTGGCGGCAACGCAGTGCGACGCACCCGGCAACGTCGAGAACAGGGACTACCTGCAGGTGGAGCGAGACGCGTGGAAGGCCAAGCGCGAAGTCGGCGACATTCCCGTCACGGTCATCAGCGACGGGCCCACTCCTGAGGAAATCGCGGCCGCTCCGGCGTCCGAGCGGTTGCTCCTGCGCGCCAACGTCGAGGGGCAACGCGGCTGGTTCGTCCTCAGCCCCCGGGCGACGCAGCTCGTGGTCCACACCGGGCACGCGGTCGAAGAGGCCGACCCCCAGCTGGTGATCGACGAGATCCTCGCCGTGGTCGAGGCCGCCCGCTAGCGTCTGCTCGTGCAGTACGGCCAATACCCCGCACCTCGGTTCACCCTCGCCCACCTCAGCGACGTCCATCTGCTCGCGCGCGGCAGGAAGCAGTACGGCGTCGTCGTGCCGGAGAGCGGTCTCGTGCTCGCGCTCGAGCGGCTGAGCAGGCTCGATCCAGTGCCGCAGGCGCTGGTCTTCACCGGGGATCTCGCGGACAAGGCGCAGCCCGAGGCGTACGCCCGGCTGCGCGAGCTCGTCGAGCCGGCCGCGGCGGCGATGGGTGCCGTGGTCGTGTGGGTCATGGGCAACCACGACGAGCGCGCGCCGTACGCCCGCGGACTCTTCGACTCCGACGACGTCGGGCCGCAGGACCGGGTCTACGACCTCGGCGGGCTACGGGTCGTCGCACTCGACACCAGCGCGCCGGAGTACCACCACGGCGACCTGACCGACGGTCAGCTCGACTGGCTGCGCGAGGTGCTCAGCACACCGGCCGAGCACGGAACCATCCTCGCGATGCACCACCCGCCCATCCCGATGCCGACCATCGAGCCGGCCGCGATCATCGAGCTGCTCGAGCAGGACCGGCTGGCCGCCGTGGTCGAGGGCAGCGACGTACGCCAGATCCTCGGCGGCCACTACCACTACACGTCGTACGCGACCTTCGCCGGCGTCCCCGTCTCGGTCGCCTCGGCGAGCTGCTACACGACCGACCCGGCGCCGGTCGACCGGCTGATCTCCGGCGTCGACGGCCACCAGGCGTTCAACACCGTGCACGTCTACGACGACCGGATCGTGCACACCGTGATCCCGATCCCCGAGGCGCCCGAGGTGAGCGGTCAGCCCGCGAGCGTCAAGAGCCTGCTGGAGGCGCTCTCACCCGACGAGCGGCGCGAGATCATCAGCCGCAAGGACTCGGACTTCAACACCGACACCGAGTCGCACGAGCCACGGGACCCGCTCACCGACCTCTGACCCGGCGATGCCTCAGGGCTGGACGACGAGGATCCGGTCGTCCTCGGCAGCCGGGTCGCCGCGCCCGTCGAGGTTGCTGGTGGTGAGCCAGAGCCGGCCGTCGGGGGCGACGACAACGGTCCGGAGGCGGCCGTAGTCTCCGGCGAAGTGGGCGGTGGGCTCGCCGACGCCCGTGCCGTCGACCGGGATCTGCCAGAGGCGCTCGCCGCGGAGCGCGGCCATCCAGAGCTCGCCGTCGACGTAGGCGAGGCCCGAGGGGGACGCCTCGTCGGTCGGCCAGGTCAGCTCGGGGTCGTGGAACTCCGGCTCGCCGCCGGTGCCCTCGACGACCGGCCAGCCGTAGTCGTCGCCGGGCTCGATCAGGTTGAGCTCGTCGAAGGAGTCGGAGCCGAACTCGCTCGCCCAGAGCCGGCCGTCGTCGTCGAACGCCAGTCCCTGCACGTTGCGGTGGCCCCAGGACCACACCTCGTCGCCGAACGGGTTGTCCGGGGCGGGGTCGCCGTCGGTCGTGATGCGCAGGATCTTGCCGGCGTAGCCGTCCCGCTCGCGGGCCAGGTCGTCCTCCCCGGTCTCGCCGGTGGACACGTAGAGGAAGCCGTCGGGACCGAACTCCAACCGCCCCCCGTCGTGGATGAACCCGCCCGGGATACCGGTGAGGATCGGTTCGGTCTCCCCGAGCTGGTTGCCGTCGAGCTCGGCGCGCACCACCCGGTTGTCCTCGGCCGTGCAGACGTAGAAGTAGATCAGGTGGTCGCGGTCGAAGTCGGGAGAGACGGCCACACCCAGCAGCCCCGCCTCCCCCTGTGGGGCGGTCTCGGGGATCCGGCCGACCTCGACCACCTCACCCTCGCCGGCACCCTCAGCGGGTGTGATGACCAGCACCCGCGCGGTGTCCCGCTCGGTCACCAAGGCGCGGCCGTCTGCCAGGAAGTCGATCCCCCAGGGCACCGCGAGGCCGCTGGCGACGGTGTCGACGACCGCGGTCTCGTCTGCCGGAGTGGCCGTCGGCTCCGTGGGCGGGTCCTCGCTCGTCGGGCCGGAGGCCGAGCCGGTCTCCGAGTCGGTGACGGTCAGCGTCTCGACGGTCTCGGGATCGGACGGCTCGTCCTCGCCACAGCCGACGAGCAGCGCCGTGGAGGCGACCAGGGCGACGGTCGTACGACGGACGCTCATGCCGCCGACACTACTCAGGCGGCCCTGACCCCGACCTTCTGGAGGAACTCGAGCAGCAGCGCGTGAACCTCGTCCGGTTTCTCGAGCTGGATGAAGTGCGATCCGCGCAGCTCGATGTACTCGGCGTCCCGCAGCCGCTCGGCCGCGCTCGCCATGTCACGGGACCCGGCGAGCAGGTCGTACGACGCTGCGACGAACCGGGCGGGCACCTCGATGCCGCTCAGCGAGACCCGGGCGTGCTTGGAGGTGCCGAGGGCGATGTGGGCGTACCACTGCACAGGCGTCTTGATGAACTCCTCGATGCCGATGGCCGCGAGCTCGGGGTCGGCGACCGGGAACATGAAGCCGCTGTGCGTGATCAGCGCCATCGCCCGGGGACCGATCGGGATCCGGGTCGTGATCGGGCTGACCGCCCAGCCGGTGAGCTTGCCGAGCCGGCAGGCGCTGATGGTGATCAGCCGGGCGACGGGGTGCGGGAGTCGGAGCGGCGCCAGCATGGTGCGGAAGGTGTCGCCCGGGACACCGGCGACCGCGAACAGGCCGGCCACGCGCTCGGGATGCCGGACGGCGAGCTCGAACATGGTGTTCACGCCCATCGACCAGCCCATGAGGACTGCGCGGTCGATGCCGAAGTGGTCCATGACGGACAGGCCGTCCTGGACGAAGTGCTCGATCTCGACGTGCCGCTTGTCGACCGGGCGCTCGGAGCCGCCGACGCCGCGGTGGTTCCACGAGACCACCCGGACGCCGCAGTCTGGATCCAGCAGGGCCGGCCACATGTAGGCGTTGGTGCCGAGCCCGTTGCACAGGACGACCGTCGGGCCGTCGATCACGCCCTCGGGGTCGTTGGTCCACGCCCGGACGTGGGTGCCGTCGTCGGACAGGATGTCGTGGAACGACACCACCGGCGTCGCGGTCGTGTCCGGTGTGGAGGTGGGCATGTCCAGATTCTGCCCGAGCACGGCTGCCCACGGGGTGTGCCGTGCCGCACACCGGTGCCGCTCAGACGTGGGCGGCGACTCCGGGATCGGGGCTGACGGCGGTCGCCGGTCGCGCGCCCGAGGTCGATCGCTCGGCGAGGAACGACGCCACTTCCTCGCGTTCGGCACGACGCTGTGCGCAGGCGGTGAGGGCAACCATCGCGTTGCGGCGGGCTTGCTGGTGGGACCCGACCGGCCATTCGGTGATCGTCTGGCCGAGTCGGACGAGAGGGCGCATGGGGGGGAACATGGCATCGCTCCGATGGGGATGGGGTAGCGCCCAAGGTAGCCCCGGATCCGACCGATCCACATCACGGGCAGGTGACATCTCGGTGAAAAGAGCCTGAGTGCGAGGCCCCGCCTATCCTGCCTATCCCGCTGCAGGCGGCGGTGTCGGTTCACTCGGAGCAGCGACCCTGGTCGCACCGACGCTCGCCGCGATCACGCAGGCGACCGCGAGCCACTGCACGGCGCTGAGGTGCTCGCCGACGATGAGAAGTCCCGCCAGGGCGGCGGCGGCCGGCTCCAGGCTCATCAGGATCCCGAACAGGGCCGGGAGCAGCCGACGCAGCGCAACCAGCTCGCAGCTGTAGGGGACCACCGAGCTGAGCAGTCCGACGGCGACGCCGAGCAGCAGGATCCGCGGGTCGACGAGGGGATCGGCGTCGATGCCGGCGAGCGTCGGCGTGAGCAGGAGTACGGCGACGACGCTGGCGATCGCGAGCCCGTCGAGGCCCTCCCACCTCCGGCCGGTGTGCCCGCTCAACAGGATGTAGGCGGCCCAGGAACCCCCCGCGACCAACGCGAACGCGACGCCGGCCGGATCGAGGTCGGCGCGCTCGGCACCGAGCAGAAGCACCCCGGCGGCGGCGAGCCCGACCCACACCAGGTCGCGCGGCCGGCGCGAACCGATGATCGCCAGGGTGAGCGGACCGATGAACTCGATCGTGACGGCGATCCCGATCGGGATCCGGCTGAACGACTGGTAGATCGACCAGTTCATCAGGCCGAGAGTCACGCCGAAGCCGAGCACGGTCATCCAGTCCTTGCGACTGCGCCCACTCAGCCGCGGCCGGGCGATCGCCAGCAGCACGAGGGAGCTCGATGCGAGCCGGATCCACACCAGCCCCGTCGGGCTGATCTCGTCGAACAGGTTCTTCGCGACACCGGCCCCGAGCTGGACGGAGGCGATCCCGACGAGCACCAGGCCGATCGCCATACCTCGGCCGGGTGCAGTGGGCATCACGCCGCCAATCTAGGAGGAGCAGTGCGGCTCGAGCGTTCCGCCCCGGCCGTTGACGAGCGAACCGAGGCGGGAGTTGGTAAAAACCCGGGAAAAAATCCAGCCGATTCATCCCATCGGGCGATTCCTCGCGGGGCTGGCAGGTCTAGCGTCCTCACCAAGCGGCGACCCACGCCGTACCAATCATCGGGGCAGTCACCTATCGGCGACACCTCCGGCCGAGCGCCGGAGCTGACCGCTCATATCGAATTTCGGGGTCATCCCCGGGCTCGGTGCTACCCGAACAACCTGCCCGGCTGAAAGGGAGTCGAACAATGAATGGTGGTAGGCGACTACTGAGTCGCATGGTGGTACTTGGCGTGATGGCAGTCCCGGTCGCAACTCCGTTGGCGACCTCGGCGACCGCGCAACCGGCTCCGGCTGACAAGCGCCCAGCAACCAGCGAGAAGTTCGTGAGCAGCTCCGGCAAGGTCGTCGACGCCCGTCAGGTCGCGCGGCAGTTCGCCTCGAGCGCGGCGCCGTCCTTCCGCGGGACGAACCAGCGGATCTCCACCGCCAAGCGCGCTACCCCGAGCACGACCGGCGCAGGTGGCGGCAGCGCCACCGAGACTCCGATCGCACCCGACCGGCGGGTCCAGGTCACGGCGACGACGACCTACCCGGCTCGGGCGACCGTCTGGATCACCTTCAACAAGTCATCGACCAGCACAGGCTGGTCGTGCACCGGCTTCATGATCGCGCCGAACGTCGTCGCGACTGCCGGGCACTGCGTCAACTACGGCACTTCCGGCGGCACCGGGTTCTTCCAGACGTCGAGCTTCCGGATCTACCCCGGTCGCAGCGGCAGCTCGTCGCCGTACCTTTGCCCCGGCAGCACGGTCGCGACGGCCCAGCAGCTGTGGACCAACTCGACGTGGAACAGCTCTGGCGCCGAGGCCAACGACTACGGCGCCATCACGTTGAGCTGCAACATCGGCAACACGGTGGGCTACTTCGGCTGGACAACGGCTGGTCACACGGTCGGCTCCGAGGTCGACACGCAGGGCTACCCGGGTGACAAGCCCAGCGGGACTCAGTGGGACGCGGACAACTGCTCGACGGCCACCACGGGCACGGTGCAGTGCACCATCGCAGCCACCACCTCGCAGCAGCTGTTCTACAGGAACGACACCGCAGGCGGCCAGAGCGGTTCACCGCTGTTCAGGGTGACGTCGTCCGGTTGCACGTGCGCCATCGGCATCCACGCCTATGGCCTGCACGGGTCGTCGCCGCACTCGACGAACAACCACGGGACGCGTGTCAACAGCACGGTCTCCCGCTTCTTCAGCCTGATGCGCAACGGCGGTCTCGTCTGACGAAGATCACTCGATGGCGGGTGGCCGACAGGCCGCCCGCCATCGGTCTTTTTGCGCGGGCGAGACCGATGTGTCGGTGACCGATGACATCGTGGCCTTCCGCGGGTCAAGGTAGGAGTAGCCGGACGGACGACGCCGCCCGGCGCCTCAGCGAGGAGGACGCATGGGCACCATCTTGATGGTCGGCACGCGCAAGGGACTGTGGGTCGGTCGGTCCGACGACCGCGACGACTGGTCGTGGAGCGGTCCGCACCACGACATGGAGGAGGTCTACTCCGGTCTGGTCGACACCAGGGGCGTGACGCCACGGTTGTTCGCCGGTGCCTCGTCGAGCTGGCTGGGCCCCCAGGTGCGCTGGTCGGACGACCTCGGCGAGACCTGGCAGGAGACGCCCGGCGGAGGGATCAAGTTCCCCGAGGGCAGCGGGGCCACGGTGGAGCGGATCTGGCAGCTCGTGCCGGGCGCGGCCGACGGCGTCGTCTACGCCGGCACCGAGCCGGGCGCGGTGTGGAAGTCCCTGGACCGAGGCGAGACCTTCGCGCTCGAAGAGGCGTTGTGGCACCACCCGCAGAAGCCCGACTGGGGCGCCGGCTTCGGAGGACAGGCCTTCCACACGATCCTTCCGCACCCGACCGACCCCGATTCGGTCACGGTGGCGATCTCGACCGGAGGCGTCTACCAGACCACGGACGGCGGAGCCTCGTGGGCGCCGCGCAACCAGGGCATCCGCGCCGACT
Source organism: uncultured Actinomycetota bacterium (assembly GCA_963795115.1). Taxonomy (GTDB): domain Bacteria; phylum Actinomycetota; class Actinomycetes; order Propionibacteriales; family Nocardioidaceae; genus Nocardioides. The sequence goes on along the minus strand of CAWCGH010000003.1, from coordinate 220,775 downwards.
TCCTTCCGGAGGACCAGCGCTATCCCGAGTTCGGACAGTGCGTGCACAAGGTGACCCGCCACCCGAGCCACCCCGAGCGGCTGTTCGCGCAGAACCACGGCGGCGTCTACCGCTCCGACGACGAGGGCGGGTCGTGGACCTCCATCGGCGACGACCTGCCGAGCGACTTCGGGTTCCCAGTCGTGGTGCACCCGCACCGGCCAGACACCCTCTACGTCTTCCCGCTCGGCGGAGGCGACGGCCGCTACCCGCCCGAGGGGAAGGCGCGGGTCTGGCGGTCCGACGACGCAGGGGAGTCGTGGACGCCGTACGACGACGGCCTGCCGGACCCGTTCTACGTCGCGGTGATGCGCGACGCCATGTGCGCCGACACCCACGACCCGGCCGGGCTCTACATCGGCGGCCGCAACGGGGCCGTGTGGGCGTCGAAGGACGACGGCGAGACGTGGCGCGAGATCGTCAGTGACCTGCCCGACGTGATGTCGGTCAAGGTCGGCGTGGACGGGTAGGCAGCTTGCCCGTGGCAGTGGTGCGCCACATCCGCACCCACTGAGCACTCAAGGCAGGGCACTAACGTATTCACCCCCCTTATCTCCGCGCTTCCTCGTGCCTCCCCGTCTACGATCAGCCCGTGCGTTGTCCGGTCCTCGTCTCCCGGACTCGCGAGATGGCACGTCTCCGGGACGCGCTCGCGCTGCCTGTCTCCGGTCACGGCGGCGTGTTCGTGCTCCGTGGTGAGCCCGGCGTCGGCAAGTCCCGGCTCGCTGCGACCGTGCTCGCCGAGGCGGAGCAGGCCGGCATGACGGTGCTGGCCGGCCGCGCGGTGCGGTCCGCCGCGCCGACGCCGATGCGCCCGCTGGGCGAGGCGCTCCTCGGGTGGCTCCGCACCGGGTCGGTGCCGGACGACGGCCGGCTCGCGCCGTACCTCCCTGCTCTGGGACGACTCGCCCCGCAGCTCGGCACGCCGCCGGGCGACGGCGGCTCGTCCGTCATGCTGATCGGGGAGGGTCTGCTGCGGCTGGCCTCGGCCCTCGACGGGCCGGGCGTGCTGCTGGTGGTGGAGGACCTGCACTGGGCCGACCCGGAGACCCTCGGCGTGCTCGAGTACGTCGCCGACAACGCGCGGGACGTCCCCTTGGTCGTCGTCGCCACCACCCGTCCGTACGACGCGCCCGTGGTCGCCGAGCTGCTCATCACGTTGCAGACGCGCGGGGCCGCCGAGGTGCTGTCGTTGGAGCCACTCGACCAGGATGACGTGGGCGCCATGCTCGACGCGTGCCTCACGGGGACAGCGCCGGACGGGCTCGCCGAGTGGGCGCTGCGGTTCTCGGCAGGCGTCCCCCTGCTGGTCGAAGAGGTGCTGGCGGACCTGCAGAGCTCCGGGGCGATCGTGCAGGAGGACGGTGACGCCTGGACGGTCGCGACTGAGCTGTCGGCGACAGTACCGCCGTCGTTCGCGCGGTCGGTGGAGACGCGGCTCGGCGCGCTGTCTCCCGCCGCGCTCGAGGTGATCGAGGCGGCCGCGCTGCTCGGCACGGACTTCGACTGGCAGGTCGTCGGGGCCGCGCTCGGCCTGGACGATCGCACGACCTCCGGTGCGATCCGGGAGCTGCGCGCGGAGCGACTGGTGGTCGCCGACGACGAGGGGTTCGTACTCCGGCACGCACTCACGCGCGAGGCGGTGCTCGCGACCGTGCTGCCTCCCGACCGGCGACGGCTGGCGATGGCACTCGCCGAGGCCATGGAGGATCGGGTCGACGACCGCGACGCAAGCTCCGAGCAAGCGCTCGCCGAGCTGTTCGAGGCGGCCGGAGACTCGCGGCGGGCGGCGGGACACTGGCTGGGAGCGGCGCGGGCCGCGATCGCCCGGGGCGCGCTGACCAGCGCGCAGGACGCGCTGACCCGCGCGGCCGCGCAGGCCGACGCGGGACTCGACCTCGACATCCGCGAGGCGGAGGTCGAGATGCACGCCCTCGCCGGCGACATCCCGAAGGCGGTGGCCTCGGGCGAGGCCCTCGTCGAGGAGCTCGTCACGCTGGTCGGGGAGGAGGAGCGGCTGGGTCGGCTCCGCCTGCGGCTGGCCCGCGCGCTGTTGGCCGGCGGCCGGCTGGACGAGGCGGAGGCGACTCTCGAGCAGGCCGCCGGCGACCCGGCCCTCGTGCACGTGCTGTCTGCACGGCTGGCGCTCGGGCGGCAGCAAGGAGACCTCGCGGTCGAGCGGGCGCGGGCTGCGCTCGAGGCGGTGGGCGACGACCGCCCGGCGGTGGCGTGCGAGGCCTGGGAGGTCCTCGGCAGCGCCGCCCGCGGCCGCGACGTGATCGAGGCGGAGAACGCGTTGGAGGAGGGCTTCCGGCTTGCCGACCGGTCCGGGCTCGTCCTCTGGCGCTGCCGACTCCTGGCTGCGCTCGGCGCGCTCGACATCGTGCAGCGCCGACCCAGCGACGAGCGGTTGCTGGCCGCCCGCAAGGCTGCGCTCGCGGCGGGCGCGATCGCCACCGCGGCGCGCGTCGAGCTCGACCTCAACATGCTGCGCACCCGATACTTCGAGCTCGACGAGGCGATGGCGGCCATCGAGAACGCTGTCGAGATCATGACGCGGTTGCGGCTGCCTGACCTGTCGGTCGCGCTGATGGTCCGCGCGCTGACGCACGGGCTGATGGGCCGGGACGACGCCATGGCCGCCGACCTCGACGAGTGCAGGACGGTCCCGCACGACGCGGCGACGCTCGCGGTCGTCGTACCAGGCCACGTGCTCGGCCCGGTCGCGCTCACCCGAGGTCGCTACGACGAGGCACGTGAGCACTGGACGACCGCCGTGGCGGCCGCCGAGCAGTACCCGTCCTTCCCGTTCTCCACCCGCGGCCTCTGGGCGCTGCTGGAGACCGTCCTCGACGCGTCCGGCGACGGCGGTGCGGCGGCGCGGGAGCAGATCCGCACCGGTCCCCAGGCCAGCTCGCCCTACAACCGCTTCGTGCTGCGGTACGCCGACGCGGTCGCGCACGGCCGCGCGGGGGAGAAGGAGCAGGCGGAGCAGGTGTTCGCCGACGCCGAGTGGCCGTTCCCGGGGCGGGAGCCGTGGATGGAGGTGCATGCCCGCGTCCTCGTCGCCCGGGCCGCCGCCGCCGACGGCTGGGGAGCGCCGGAGCAGTGGTTCCGGCAGGCGCTCGACGCGCTGGTCGACTACGGGCAGACCGAGGCGGCCTCGGCGTGCCGGGTCGCGATGCGGGAGGCCGGGATCGCCGTACCCCGTCGTGCCGTCGGCAGCGACCGTGTCCCTGCGCACCTCCAGCGGATCGGCGTGACCGCGCGTGAGTACGACGTGCTCGAGATGGTCGTCGACGGGATGCCCAACAAGGTGATCGCCGATCGGCTGTTCCTCTCGGTCCGGACCGTCGAGACCCACGTGGCCCGGCTGCTCCAGCGCACCGGTGCACCCGACCGGGGAGCCCTCACCGCGCACCTGGTCGACTGAATTCGGCACAGTCACCACGAAAGGCGCCCGAATCGGAGCGATCGAAGTGCTGTTGGTGGGGACTATCCCTCCAGCCGCAATCCCGGTCGCGGCGCGAAGTCGAGGTCGGCGACGGTGTCGACCCGGCCGACGTTCCAGGAGCGGGCCGGGTTGGACGGCAGGGCGAGGGTGGCGCGGGCGACCTCCGCGGCCTCCGGCTCGGTCTCGAACTCGACCATGATCGTGCAGTGTCGGCGGTCGTCGGCGAGGAACCAGTGGCTCGACACGAAGCCCTCCTGGTGGCGCATCCAGGGCGCCATCTCTATCCGCAGCAGCCGGACCACCTCGTCCGCGCGCTCGGGATCGAGATCGAGGCTGATCAGCAGTGTTGTCACGGCGCGAACCCCCACAGGTCTTGGAGCTGGTTGTGCACTCTCCTGGAAGTGCAATCTCAGAGTGGCGAGTACTCGAGCGCGGTACATCCGTGGCGACTACTGATACAAGAATCAACCAGCTGCGTTCTTGAAAGGACTCCGTGGAAGGTCCAAGGGAAAGTGCAGGCGAGCGGCGCTCCGCCGCCTTGCCAGATCGGCCGGAACGCCGCTCGCGACGCCGCCGGACAAGACGACGCGCGCTCGTCCTCTAGCCTTGAGCCATGACCGACGCCCCCGACATCAAGCCTCGCTCGCGCGACGTCACGGACGGACTCGAGCGGGCTGCGGCTCGCGGCATGTTACGCGCCGTCGGCATGGGCGACGACGACTTCGCCAAGCCCCAGATCGGCGTCGCTTCGAGCTGGAACGAGATCACCCCGTGCAACCTGTCGCTCGACCGGCTCGCGAAGGCGGTCAAGAACGGCGTGCACGCTGCCGGCGGCTATCCGCTGGAGTTCGGCACCATCTCGGTCTCCGACGGCATCGCGATGGGCCACGAGGGCATGCACTTCTCGCTCGTCTCCCGTGAGGTGATCGCCGACTCCGTCGAGACGGTGATGATGGCCGAGCGGCTCGACGGCTCGGTGCTGCTCGCCGGCTGCGACAAGTCGCTGCCCGGCATGCTGATGGCCGCTGCGCGGCTCGACCTGGCCTCGGTCTTCCTCTACGCCGGCTCGATCATGCCCGGCAACGTCGACGGTCGCGACGTGACGATCATCGACGCGTTCGAGGCCGTAGGTGCCTGCCTGGCCGGCAAGATCACCCGCGAGGAGGTCGACCGCATCGAGCGCGCGATCTGCCCGGGGGAGGGCGCCTGCGGTGGCATGTACACCGCCAACACGATGGCTTCGATCGGTGAGGCACTCGGCATGTCGCTTCCAGGCTCGGCCGCGCCGCCGGCCGTCGATCGCCGGCGCGACGGCTACGCCCACAAGTCGGGCGAGGCTGTCGTCGAGATGCTGCGCAAGGGCATCACCGCCCGTCAGATCATGACCAAGGAGGCGTTCGAGAACGCCATCGCGGTCACCATGGCGCTCGGCGGCTCGACGAACGCCGTGCTGCACCTGCTCGCGATCGCCCGCGAGGCAGACGTCGACCTCGAGCTCGACGACTTCAACCGGATCGGCGACAAGGTGCCGCACCTCGGCGACCTCAAGCCGTTCGGCCGCTACGTCATGAACGACGTCGACAAGGTCGGCGGGATCCCCGTGGTGATGAAGGCGCTGCTCGACGCCGGCCTCCTGCACGGCGACTGCCTCACGGTGACCGGGAGGTCGATGGCGGAGAACCTCGCCGACATTGCCCCGCCCGAAGTGGACGGCGACATCATCCGGACCCTCGACAAGCCGATCCACAAGACCGGCGGGCTCACCATCCTCAAGGGCACCCTGGCTCCGGAGGGTGCGGTGGTCAAGAGCGCCGGCTTCGACGAGTCCGTGTTCGAGGGCGTCGCCCGGGTCTTCGACGGCGAGCGGGCCGCGATGGACGCGCTCGAGCAGGGCGCCATCCAGCCTCGCGACGTGGTCGTGATCCGCTACGAGGGCCCCAAGGGCGGCCCCGGCATGCGCGAGATGCTCGCCATCACGGGGGCGATCAAGGGCGCCGGTCTCGGCAAGGACGTCCTGCTGGTCACCGACGGGCGGTTCTCCGGTGGCACCACCGGCCTCTGCGTCGGCCACATCGCCCCCGAGGCGGTCGACGCCGGGCCGATCGCGTTCGTGCGGGACGGCGACCCGATCACCCTCGACGTCGCCAACCGGACACTCGAGCTCCACGTCGAGCCGGACGAGCTGGAGCAGCGCAAGGAGGGCTGGGCGCCGCTGCCGCCGAAGTACACCCGAGGCGTGCTCGGCAAGTACGCGAAGACCGTTCAGTCTGCAGCGGTCGGGGCCATCACCGGCTGAGTCGGCGCCGCCGGGCGATCAGCACTCCGGCCCCAAGCACGACAGCCAGCGCGACCCCGGTCCACACGGCGACGTCGTACGACGAGCTCGCGTCGCTGTCGCGTTTGGCCGCCTCGGGCGCTTCCGAGACCGGTGCGGCATCGCGCTCGACCTCGGCCACGGCGGGCTCGGCGGTGTCGTCGCTCGCGCCGAGCTCGACCAGCTCCGCCGTCAGCTTCGGCGTCTGGACCCAGCCGGCCGCAAGCGGCGCACCCCACAGCTCCTGATCGGGCGGGAACTCGACCCAGGCGCCGCCTTCGGCGAACGGGTACGCGTGCTGCACGACGAGGTCCTTGCCGGTCTCGCGGCTGTGTGGGTCGCCCGACCAGGTCAGGACGTAGCGCGGCCCCAGCTCGTCGGCGGACAGGTCGGGGGAGGGTCCCAGCTGACCGGGACTCCACATGTCGTAGAGCCGGGACGCGTCGCCGAGAGTGCCGGAGTCGACGTCGGCGCGTTCGGTGTAGGTCAGGTGCACGTCATCGATGCCGGGGCCGGAGACGACGACGTCGGTCGGGCCCTTGGCGGTGGCCGGCGAGGTCGTCGCGACCATCGCCAGCACGGCGAGTACGACGACGCAGATCGATCGGGCAGCTGTCCTCATGCCCTGGGTACACCGGCCGGACGCGATCGGTTCCGGGTCAGCGCACCGACCTGGCGATCGCGACGGCCTCCGCCCGATCGAGACGCTCGCCCTCGAGCCGGAACGTCACCCCGTGCCTCCGTCCCACACCAACGTGGTGCCCGCCAGCCGAGCGGTCGCCGTGACCTCGCGGCCGCCCCGGTCGACGTAGGTCAGGTCGTGCGGCGCGCCGATCCACCAGGCCTCTGCGCCGCGGACGCGGACGATCTCGGTGTCCACGAGTCCGAGGCCCTTCGTGAAGACCGGACCCAGCTCGCCGTCGAACTGGTCGAGCAGCACCCGCCCGTCCCGCCAGGTCATGGTCACGACCCGGCCGGCGTCGGAGACGAGAACCCCGTCCGGCGCGCCCAGCCGCTGCGGCACGCTGATCGGGAAGTCGACCTGCCCCTGGGCGTCCTCGAGCGGTGTCTCCTGCGAGTCGGGGAGCGGCGCCCGGGGCTCCGGCGGCGCGACCGGGGTGTCCGAGGAGAACTCGATGCCGGCCACGCCCAGCAGGTCCGCGGCCGCGGCCCGCACCTGCGGAGAGAGGAACGAGGAGGCGACGAGCGCCGCCACCCCGGCAGCGACCAGGGGGCGCACCCGCTTGGGCCGACGGTCACCGCGCGGCTCGAGATCGTCGATCCGGGCCAGCACCCGGTCCGGCAGGTCGGGTCGGACGGCCGGTGCGACCCGGTCCGCCAGCGCGGTCAGCTCACGCTCGATCATGAGTCACCTCCACGTCGGCCAGCGCGATCCGCAGCCGGGCCAGTGCCCGGGACGCGCGGGACTTGGCCGTGCCGGCCGGGATCCCGAGCGCCGTGGCCGTCTCCGCCTCGCTCGAGACCGAGCAACCATCGGCACACCACCACGTCGCGCTCGGCCGCGCGCAGCGACCGGACCGCAGCGAGCAGCGTCCGCTGTCGCTCCGCCGCCAGCGCCTCGAGCGCGGGGTCCGGGCCGTCCCGCAGCTCCAGCGCCCGAACGGCGAGCGCATCACGACGGCCGCGCCCCCGCACCGTGTTGCGAGTCTGGTTGACCACGATCCGCAGCAGCCACGGCCGGAACGGCGCGTCCGGGCCGGAACCGATCGAGTGACCTGCCACGCCTTCACGAACGCCTCCTGCACCACGTCGTCCACGTCCGCACCGGCACCGAACCAGGCGGCGGCCCGGGTCGCGGCAGCACCGTGGAGGGCGACCAGGTGCGCGAACGCATCCCGGTCACCCGCCTGGGCTCGGCGTACCGCTTCGGTGTCGTCCGTCGCTGGCTCCGTCGGCGTGGCTGGTACTCGTATTACACCGCGCTCGCCCCTTCGGTTCCCGGCGTCGAGCCGGAGCCTCAGGCTCACCGCAGCTCGCCAGAGCACCACGGTGAGGGTCGGGCCGGGCTGGACCAGCGTCCAGTCGCCGTCGAGCCGGCTCACCGAGATCTTGTCCGCGGCGAGCGCCGTGGTGTCGGCCCGGCTCCTCGTCTCGGTGTCGGGCGCACCGACGACCAGCTGGTACGTCCCGCCCGTCGCCGGGACGTCGCCGTTGAAGGTGAGGCCGAGGTCGCTGGACCTACCCGCGACGGTCGCGACCGGCCCTCCGGCAGGCCCGCCACCCGTGACGAACGGGTGGTTCACGTTGACGACCAGGTCGGCGGTGAGGGCACGAGCAGCCTTCAGTTCTTTGAGCAGCCGGACGGCGAACGCCGCTGTCGCTGCGAACGGCACCAACGGGATCTGGGCGAGCTCACGCGGGACCTCTGCGCTGAGTGCGATCGCCGGCACGTCGTACTCGTGCGCGGTGACCGCGGCGCCGACGGTGCCCGAGTGGTTCAGCGTGGTGCCGACGTTCTGGCCGAAGTTCACGCCTGAGAGGACCACGTCGGGGCCGACGCCCCAGTAGGTCTCGGCGAACCGGCTGAGGGCGACGTTGACGGCGTCGGCAGGAGACGCCGACGGCGTCGTCGACGAGCAGGGCCCAGCGCTCTGGCAGACGCCGAACACGGCGCCACCGCCCGGCGCCGCGGTGCAGTCGCCGACGTACGCCGCCGGCACGGTCACGGCCTGGACCGTCAGCGGGACCGGCGCGAATCCGGGCGTGGTCATTCGGGCGCCCGCGCCGCTCTGCTGAGCCCACGGGGCGACGGTGAGCACGTCCGCACCGGCGGCGCACAGCGCCTTGCGCAGCTCGTAGAGCCCCTTGCCGTCGGTGCCGAAGCTGCTGTCCGCCCCGCGGGCGCTGTCGTCGTTGGTCAGCAGGACGCGGAGACCGGCGAGCGTCGGCGCTGGCGGCGAGGCCTGTGCGGCGCTCGGGCCGCCGGTGAGGACGACCGGTGCCATGGCGGCGAGCGCCAAGGTGACGGTGGTGGCCGCGAGCAGGGCACGCGCCGACCGGGAGCGGTGCCGGAACGGGATCGATGTCATGGTTCTCCTCAGGGATCGGGACACGGCCCAGGTTCGGGCGCGCAGACGGACGCGGTCCAAGACCCGTTCGGCATGACCACTTGCGAGGACGATGAACATCCAGCAGCTGAAGTACCTGATCGCGACGGCGGACGAGGGCACCATGACCGCCGCGGCCGCGAGCCTGTACGTCGCCCAGCCCGCGCTGAGCCGGGCAGTGCGCTCCCTCGAACGTGAGCTGGGTGTGACGGTGTTCGACCGGTCGTCGCGCGGCGCCCGGCTCACGCCTGCGGGCGAGGTGGTCGTGGCGCGGGCCCGACGGGTGCTGCGCAGCCTGGCCGCGCTCCAACAGGCTCGGCAAGCCGGTGAGCGCGAGTCGCCGTTCACCATCGCCGCCTCGCCCACCCTTCAGGCGGCGCTGGCGATCCCGATTCTCCGGGCGTTGGGCGACCACGGCTACGCGACGTCGGGACGGCTGCTCGGTGCCGGGGGAGCGGCCCACGTCCACGAGCTGGTGGGCGCCGGCCGGGCCGACCTCGGCATCTGCGACCAGACTCTGGAGACCGACCTGGTGGTGATCCCGGTCGGCAAGGTCGAGGTGCAGTTCGTGTCCCCGGCCGCGCTGGCGCTGCCGGACCCGCTGCCGCTCACCGAGCTCGCCGGCATCCCCCTCGTGCTCCCGACGATCGGGAGCGACCGCCGCGCCGCCCTCGACGCGTTCTACGCCGCGCTCGGCGTCGATCCCTTGGTCGCCGTCGAGAGCGACGAGCGAAGCGTGTGGATGGAGGCCGTCCGGCACGGCTTGGCGTCATGTCTCTGGCACAGCCTCGACTCCCGCTGGCTCCCGCCCGGCGACGTCACCGTCCGCAGCCTCGACCCGCCGCTCTGGCAGGAGCTGTCGGTGGTCCACCGCGACGAGACCGAGCCGGACCCGCGCCTGGACGTGGTCCGTCGCTTCGCCGAGCTCGTGGTCGGCGGCTGAGGACCGAGGAGCCGAGGGCGACGACGAGATCGACGTCCGGTTCGAGAGGTCGCGAGGCTCCGTCCGGATCGGTGACAACGACATCGACCTCTTCGTCTACAACGACGACTGACCGAGTCCTGATCGTCCGCTGACCTCGGGCACGGAGTCACCCTTAGGGTGGCCTCGTGCCCGAGGTCAACGCGTTCGGTCAGTACGTCGGCGACGTGGTGCCGGGCTGGGAGGCCCGCCCGACGCCGGAGCCGATCACCCTCCAGGGCCGCTACGTGCGCGTCGTACCGCTCAGCTCGGTGCACTACGCCGACCTGTTCGCAGCGGTGTGCGGCCCCGACGACGACGCGCTCTGGACCTATCGGCCGATCGCTAGGCCGACGTCGCTCGCCGACCTGTGGATGCACCTGGCGGCCCTCGTGGAGTCGCCCGTCGACCTCACCTTCGCACTGGTTCCGGCCGAGGGAGAGGGCGCGGACCGGCCCAGCGGCATCGCGTCGTACTTCCGGATCGACCCGCGAGCCGGCCAGGTCGAGGTGGCGGGTGTCCTCTTCGGAAGAGCGCTGCGACGGACCCGGGCTGCGACCGAGTCGATCCATCTCCTGATGCGCTACGCGTTCGAGGACCTCGGCTATCGCCGGTTCGAGTGGAAGTGCGACAGCTTCAACGAGCCGTCGAGGCGGGCGGCGCGGCGGCTCGGGTTCGTCTACGAGGGGCGGTTCCGCAACCACATGGTCACGCAGGGCCGCAACCGCGACACCGACTGGTTCTCGGTGACGGCACAGGAGTGGCCGGCGGTCCGTGGCGCGCACGAGGCGTGGCTCGATCCGGACAACTTCGACGACGAGGGTCGGCAACGGGTGCCGTTGTCGGACGCGCGGCCGTAGGTCACCTCACAGCGGCGCGCCGACCCGATCCGCGGCCGCGGCGACCAGCTCGCGGGCGGTGCGGAGGCGGCGGAAGTACGTCGCGCGGCTGAGGAACGTCGCGCGCATCACCTGGTCGTGGGTGGAGGCCGGCTCCAGGTAGCGCTGCTCGAGCAGGTCGGCGAGGTCGGGCTGCTCGTGGAGCGCGGCCATCATGGTGCGGCGAACCCGCGTCCGGACCCGGTCGGCTGCGTGCCGAAGGTCGTGGCCGAGCGGTGCGCACGGCAGCGCCGCGAGCGCGCCGTCGTCGTGGAAGTCGTCGAGCGCGGACAGCACCAGCTCGCCCTGGGTCTGCGGGTCCGCGACCGTGATGCCGTGCTCGCCGGCGACCCCGCGGAAAAGCAGGCCGACGAGGCCGCACGGGCCGACGTCGACGACCCAGGTCCGGACCTCGTGCCCGTTGACCTCGCGGCGCAGCTCGGGCACCTCGGCGTAGCCGCAGTCGGCGACGACCGCGCGGTCGAAGTCGGACCAGCCGAACTCGTTGACGAGGTCGAAGCGCGGATTGGGGACCCGGCAGCGGCGCAGCGTGTGGCCGTTGCGGAGCGCCATCGCGTTGGGTTCCTCCTCGGCCGCGCCGGGCGCCATCAGCTGGAACGGGCTGATCACGACCCGATCGTCCCACCCGTTGCGGGCGGCGTAGTCGAGCAGCGGCGCGACCAGCACGGCGCGCGGGTCCTCCGCCCGGACGAGGGCGGTTGCTTCCGCGAGCGGCAGCGCGACCGCTGCGGCGACGACCCGCCCGTCGGTGTGCCGCACCACCTGGGTCGGCGTCCGCCATGAGGAGGCGGGCTGCGGCTGCAGCCAGGGTCGTACGGCGTCCGCCATCCCCTCGGGAGCCCAGCGCGCGATCTCGTCGGCCTCGCCGACGCGCACGTCGTCGCCGTACAACGTCGCGCTGTGCGCGGGCGCCATCCCGGCGCGGAGCTTGGGGTCCTCGGAGAGGGCCGCGAGCTGGTGCAGCGCCCGGGCGTCGCCGAGGATCGCCCGGTCCCGCAGGTGCGACGCGATCCGCAGGACCAGGTCCGAGATGCGCCGGCCGTCGTGCCGGACCCGCTCGGCCACCGCGTGCGCCACCAGCGGGTGCAGCGTGACGCCGCAGCCGCTGCGCTCGACGAAGGAGTACGACGCCAGCAGGGCCAGCGCGTCGTGGCAGTCGCGTTCGGGCATCACGTCGGCGAGCAGCCGGTCGTCCACCCAGCCGGCGACCGCCGCCACCTCGAGCAGCTCGGTGTCGAGCTGGTCGAGGGCGAGGCCGGACAGGTGACCGACCAGGCCGTTCGCGGTCGCGGCCAGCACCGCGCCGCCGGGCTGGATCGCGGCCGCGCCGTGCTCGATCCAGGCGGCCGCGCCGAGCACCAGAGCGAGCGGGAGCCCGCACGCCCAGCTGCTGATCGCCGACCGGGCGCAGGCGTTGTCGACGCCGTAGTTGGTCAGCACCTGGTGCGAGACCTCCGGTTCGAGCGCCGGCATCCGGAGTCCGGCGACCAGCGGCTCCAGCTCGGCTGGGAGCCAGTCGTGCGGATAGTCGGTGGCTGCGGTGACCACGCGGGTGGTGCCGGGAAGGGTGGCGAGGATGCGCCCCAGTGCGTGGGCGCGGGCGCCGAGGTGGCCCAGCTCGTCGACCAGCACCAGCAGGTCGCCGTCCGGCAGGTCGACGAACAGGTCGGCCAGCCGCGGCCCGACGGCGACCAGCTGTCGGCCGTCGAGCGCGATCACGTGGCAGCCGAGGCGCTCACCGCGGCGGGCGGCCTCCCGCAGTGCGGCGCTCTTGCCCGATCCTCCGACACCGCTCAGCATCAGGAGCCGGGAGTCGCCACCGTCCTCCAGGAGCTGGTCGAGCCGGCGCCCGAGCTGCTCCGGGCAGACGTACCGGCGCTCATCGACGGTGCTCGCCAACGTGGCCAGGCTGCCCCGGGCGGACGCCCGGCGAGGTGCGAGGTGCTGGAGTGAACCCACGAACGAAGGATGCGCGCCCCCCCTTTGAGTTTTCTTCGAGTAGGCGGAGTCGTTCCCGATCCATGGCAGAGTTCGAGGCATGGGCGGGCGGGAGGCGACCGCGAGCGAGATGCTCGCGGAGGTCGTCAGCGACCTCGTCGCGAGGATCGGCGCCAAGACCCCGGCAGCGCTCGCCGACGAGCCCGACGGCGTGCATCAGCTGCGGACGGCGGTCCGCAGGCTGCGCAACGTCCTGGCCGCGTTCTCGCAGTACGTCGAGCCGTCCGCGGTCGGCGGGCTCCGCGCCCGGCTCGCGGAGTACAGCGACCGGCTCGGCCTGGCACGGGACCTCGAGGTCCGAGCGGCGTGGTGCGAGCGGTTCGCGACCGAGGTCGGCCTGGCCGACGAGCTGCGTGAGCGCCTGGTCGTGCCCCTCCTGGACGAGCACGCGTGGGCGCACGCTGCGCTGGTCGCCTGGTCGGGCTCCCCCGACGCGGAGCCGCTCACCACGGCCCTGTCGCAGTGGATCGGGGCCCCGACGCCCGCCAGTGACAGCGCCCGCCCGGCATCGGCCGTCGCGCGGGAGGTGGTGGCCGCCCAGGTCGAGCGAGTCCTCAACCACGCGACCGGCTACCGAACCGATCTCGACGCGGCGCACGCGCTGCGCAAGGCCAGCCGCCGGCTGCGGCACACCGCCGACGCCGTCACCAGGCCGCCGGCCGCCGTGCTCGGGCCGGACGCGGCGGTACTCGGTGAGATCGGCTCGCGGGTGCAGTCCCTGCTCGGCGACCACCGCGACGCGCTGTTGCTGGCCGACCACGTGCGCGGGTCGCTGCCGGGCGACGCCGGCGAGCGGGCGTCGTACGCCTCCCTCATCGAGGCGGCCGAGAAGGCAGCCGATGCGGCCATCGCCGCCGTGCCGGACGCGCTGACCGAGCTGCGCGCGATCGGACTCTTGGTGCTTCCGGACTGACCCGGTGACGTGGGAGAGTGACCCCGCGCGCGCGACACGCGGGCGCCCTTCGAAAGGGTCCTCGGGTGACGAATTCGGGAGGGGTCGGCGACGAGCCGGGCATCCTCACGCCGGCTGCCGAGGCGGTCTACCGCGCGTTGGTACGACGGGGAGCGCTCTCGCCGGAGGAACTGGCCGGCGCGGCTGACCGGGACCCGGACGAGGTCAAGGCGTCCATCTTGCTGCTCGAGGAGCTCGAGCTCGCCGCGTGGCTGGACGGCAAGGCCGTGCCCCGTCCGCCCTACCCGGCGATGGAGGCGATCGCCAACCGCAGGGCGCGCGAGGCCGCCCACGCGCGCGGGCTGGCCGAGTCGTTCTCGGACCTGTGGAGCCAGCACACCAGGGGCGCGACGTACCTCGAGGTCATCCAGACCGAGGAGGCCTGCGAGTCCGCCCAGAGCGCCCTCATCGACGGCGCCCTCGACGAGGTGTGTGCGCTCAGCATCGGGCCGGTCGGCGATGTGAGCATCCGACCACCGCCGACGGTGCTCGGCGGCTTCTTCGAGTCGATCGCCCGCGGGGTCCGCTACCAGGCTGTCTACAGCGGGACTGTGCTCCGCGACGCAGCAGGCCTCGCCGCGGTGCGCTCCTGCATCGAGGCGGGCGAGCAGGCTCGGGTGTGCCCCGACGTGCCGGTCAACCTCACGATCGTCGACCGCCGGCTCGCGCTGCTGTCGGTTCCCGGCGGTCCGGACCGGCGTCGCGACGTGATCGTCGTCCGCCCCTCCGGCCTCCTCGACGTGCTCATCGCGATCTTCGAGTCCTACTGGCGGATCGCGACGCCCCTCACCGCCGAGCCGGTGATCCTCGACGGTGACGTGCCCTACGACGCCTGGCGCGACCTGCTGAGCCTGCTGGCGGCCGGGTTGACCGACGACGCCATCGCCCGCGAGCTCGGCGTGAGTGAGCGCACGGTCGGCCGACGGGTCGCTCGCCTCGAGGAGATCCTCGGGGCCGCGAGCCGGTTCCAGCTCGGGCTCCAGGCCGCCCGGCACGGCTGGCTCTGACCGGCCAGACCAGTTCCAGACAGTGTCGGGAACCGGCCACCGAGAGTGATTGACCGGCTTCGATCGCCGCGGCAACGATCAACAAGCCTTCCTGGGCTTGGGAGGCGATGGGGGCCACGGGTGCCTCCACGAATCGGGAGGAGCCCTTCGTGAACCGTCTTGCCGTTGGTGGCGCCATCGCCGCCATGCTCGCCGTCTCGGGCGCCGTCGGAGGCCTACCGGTCGCCGACGCCGTCGGTGGCGACCTGCCGACCGCAGTCTCCAGTGCACCGCAGGTCGATCCCGCGAAGGAGCGCGCGCACCAGCTCGCGAAGGCGCGGGAGCAGGCCGAGTCCGTCCGCGCGGCGCTGGGACTCCCGAGTCACGAGCGGCTCGTCGTCAAGGACGTGGTCCGCGACCGGAGCGGCGCCACCCATGTGCGCTACGACCGCACCTACCGCGGCCTGCCGGTCGTCGGTGGCGACCTGGTCGTCCACTTCGGACCCGCAGGCAAGCGGGTCGGAGCGACGTGGAACGGCGCACGGACGGTCGACGTGGGCTCGCTCAAGCCGTCGGTCTCGCGCACGAAGGCTGCCGAGAAGGCGTCGACCGCGTTCCGCCGCCAGGGCGCGACGAAGGACGACCAGGGAAGCCAGCTCGTCGTGTTCTCCGCCGGTGACCGGCACGTCCTGGCCTACGACGTCGTCACCGAGGGCGTGCGGGACGACGGCGTGCCGTCTCGTCTGCACACACTCGTCGACGCGAACACGGCCGCGCTGCTGACGTCGTACGACGAGGTGCAGACGGGTGACGGCCACGGCATCTTCGTCGGCGACGTGGAGATCGGCACCGTGGCCCACACTGGCGGCGGCTACGAGATCCGCGACTCGCACGGCAACTACGCCACGGACGTGCACAACCAGGGCAACCCCAACACGGGCCAGGGTCCGGCGGGTGACATCTTCGTCGACGCCGACGACGTCTGGGGCAATGGCTCCCAGTCCGACCGGGCCTCCGCTGCGGTCGACGCGCAGTACGGCGCCGAGAAGACCTACGACTTCTACAACACGGTGCTGGGTCGGGCGGGCATCTGGAACGACGGCCGCGGCGCCCGCTCGCGGGTCCACTTCGCCAACGGGATGGTCAACGCCTTCTGGGACGGCACGCAGATGTCGTACGGCGACGGCGCCAACAACGCCGCGCCGCTCGTCGAGCTCGACGTGGCCGGCCACGAGATGTCCCACGGTGTCACCGAGAACACCGCCGGTCTCGTCTACAGCGGTGACGCGGGCGGCCTCAACGAGGCGACCTCCGACATCTTCGGCACCGCGGTCGAGTTCTACACGAACAACGCCTCGGACGTGCCCGACTACCTGATCGGCGAGGAGATCAACATCAACGGCAACGGCACTCCGTTGCGCTACATGGACAAGCCGTCCAAGGACGGTGCGTCGCGCGACTGCTGGTCGTCGACCCTCGGGAACCTCGACCCGCACTACTCGTCGGGACCGCTGAACCACTGGTTCTACCTGGCGTCCGAGGGTTCTGGCGCGAAGACGATCAATGGCGTCTCCTACAACAGCCCGACCTGCAACAGCTCCACGGTGACGGGGATCGGTCGCGACAAGGTACAGCGGATCTGGTATCGCACGCTGTCGGTCTACCTGACCTCGAACAGCAACTACGCCGCGGCGCGGAACGGCGCGCTCAAGTCGGCCAAGGACCTTTACCCGAGTGACGCCTCGGTCTGCCAGGGGATCGCCGCTGCCTTCAGCGCCATCTCGGTCGCGGCCGGCTCGGAGACCTGCACCACCACGCCTCCGACCGGTAGCCCCACGGTGACCAACCCGGGCAACCGGACGGCGACCGTCGGTACGGCGATCTCCAGCCTGACCCTGGCTGCCGCGGGCGGCACCACGCCGTACACCTGGTCGGCGACCGGGCTGCCGGGCGGACTGACGGTGAGCAGCGGCGGTGTCATCTCCGGCACGCCCACCGCGGCGGGCACGTTCTCGGTGACCGTCAAGGCGACCGATGCTGCCGCCAAGAGCGGGACGGCGACGTTCACCTGGACGGTCAACCCGTCCGGCGGCGGCACCTGCAACGGCGCGCTGAACTACAACGGCACGCTGAGCTCCGGGCAGTCGACGAACCTTTCCTCGTTCACCGACTCCGACGCGGGCGTGCTGCGGATCTGCCTCGACGGGCCGACCGGGACCGACTTCGACGTCTACCTCCAGAAGCAGTCGGGATTCTCCTGGATCACGGTCGCGCAGGGGACCAGCTCGGCGGCGGACGAGTCGTTCACCTACAACAACTCGGCCGGCACCTACCGGCTCCGGGTGACGGCCTACTCGGGCTCGGGGGCGTTCAAGGCCTCGGTCTCGGAGTGACCTGACCGGTATCACCAGCTGCCCCACCAGCTGCGGGGTGGCCGGCGTTCGCACGACGCCGGCCACCCCGCAAATATGAGACGCACGTCTTGTCATTTGAGACGGGTGGGAGGCTGGGCGCACGGCACCCCGTGCGACGGCGTACCCTGGGCGCATGCGCCAGGACCTCATCCTCGTACCCACCGGACGCGCCGGCTGAGCTAGCCCTGCGCGTCCGCCCCTCGTTGCCTGGCAACCGAGGGGTTTTTTGTTGAGTACGAGGTGTGCCGGGTGACCGTGAGGCACCACGAGATCGAAGGAACGAGAAGTCGGATGAGTGAGCAGCAGCAGCCGGGTGCGGCAGCGGTCACCGGAGCCCAGAGCCTGGTGAGATCCCTCGAGGCGGCGGGCGTGACCGACATCTTCGGCATCCCCGGCGGCGCGATCCTGCCGGCGTACGACCCCCTGATGGACAGCCCGATCCGGCACATCCTGGTCCGGCACGAGCAGGGTGCCGGCCACGCCGCGCAGGGGTACGCCGCCGCGTCCGGTCGGGTGGGCGTCTGCATGGCCACCTCCGGGCCGGGCGCAACCAACCTGGTGACTCCGCTCGCCGACGCCCACATGGACTCGGTCCCGATGGTCGCGGTCACCGGCCAGGTCCCCGCGGCCGCGATCGGCACCGACGCCTTCCAGGAGGCGGACATCCGCGGCATCACGATGCCGATCACCAAGCACAACTTCCTGGTCACCGACCCCGCCGAGATCCCACGCACGATCGCCGAGGCCTTCCACATCGCCTCGACCGGCCGCCCGGGTCCCGTGCTTGTCGACGTCGCGAAGTCCGCGCTGCAGGCGATGACGACGTTCGACTGGCCGACCGAGATCTTCCTCCCGGGCTACCGTCCGGTGACCCGGCCGCACGCCAAGCAGATCCGCGAGGCCGCGCGGCTGATGCTGGAGGCGCGCAAGCCGGTGCTCTACGTCGGCGGCGGCACCATCCGCTCGGGTGCGTCGAAGGAGCTGATCACCCTCGCCGAGCTGACCGGGATGCCGGTCATCACCACCCTGATGGCGCGCGGCGCGTTCCCCGACAGCCACCCGCAGCACCTCGGCATGCCGGGGATGCACGGCACCGTCGCCGCCGTCGCGGCGTTGCAGAAGAGCGACCTGATCATCAGCCTGGGCGCCCGCTTCGACGACCGCGTGACGGGCAACCTCGACTCGTTCGCGCCCGGCGCCAAGGTGATCCACGCCGACATCGACCCGGCCGAGATCGGCAAGAACCGCCACGCCGACGTCCCGATCGTCGGTGACGTCCGCGAGGTCCTGGCCGACCTGATCACCACGCTCCGCACCGAGTCCGAGGCCGGGAGGACCGGCGACTACGAGGGCTGGGTCCAGTTCCTCGCCGGCGTCAAGCTGAAGTACCCGCTCGGCTACGACAAGCCGGCAGACGGGGGGCTCTCGCCGCAGTACGTCCTGGAGCGGCTCGGCGCGCTCGCCCGCCCCGACACGATCTACACGGCCGGGGTCGGCCAGCACCAGATGTGGGCGGCGCACTACATCCCCTACGAGCGCCCGAACACGTGGATCAACTCCGGTGGCCTCGGCACCATGGGCTTCGCGGTGCCCGCGGCCATGGGCGCGAAGGTCGGCATGCCGGACAACCCGGTGTGGGCGGTCGACGGCGACGGTTGCTTCCAGATGACCAACCAGGAGCTCGCGACCTGCGCGATCAACAACATCCCGATCAAGGTCGCGATCATCAACAACGAGTCGCTCGGCATGGTGCGTCAGTGGCAGACGCTGTTCTACAACTCGCGCTATTCGAATACGGACCTGCACACCGGACCTGAGGTGCGGATCCCCGACTTCGTCAAGCTTGCCGACGCCTACGGCTGTGTCGGCCTGTCCTGCGAGTCGCCCGACGACGTCGACGCGACCATCGCCAAGGCGATGGAGATCAACGACGTCCCGGTGGTGGTCGACTTCCGGGTGCACCGCGACGCCATGGTGTGGCCGATGGTCGCCGCCGGCACGAGCAACGACGACATCAAGTACGCGCGGGACCTCGCTCCCCAGTTCGACGAGGATGATCTGTGAGCGAAGCGCGCAGCCGCCGGGGCGGCGACCTGACCACAACCGGTGACCCTTCGGGTGCGCTGCGAGCGAACGGAATGCACTGATGGCCAAGCACACCCTGTCGGTCCTGGTCGAGAACAAGCCGGGTGTCCTGGCCCGGATCGCTGCCCTCTTCAGCCGCCGCGGCTTCAACATCGAGTCGCTCGCGGTCGGGCCGACCGAGCACGACGAGATGTCGCGGATGACGATCGTCGTCAACGTCGAGGACAGCCCGCTCGAGCAGGTCACCAAGCAGCTCAACAAGCTGGTCGAGGTGATCAAGATCGTGGAGCTCGACCCGAACGCGTCGGTCCAGCGTGAGCTGGTGCTGGTCAAGGTCGGCGCGACGCCCGAGATGCGGGGTCAGGTGCTCGACGCCGTCCAGCTCTTCCGTGCCAAGGTGGTCGACGTCGCGGCGGACGCGGTGACCATCCAGACGATCGGCAATGCCGGCAAGATCGCCGACTTCCTGCGGGTGCTCGAGCCGTTCGGCATCCGCGAGCTGGTGCAGTCCGGTGCCATCGCGATCGGTCGCGGCCCGCGGTCGATCTCCGAGCGGGCCAAGCCGGTCGCCGTACCGGTGCCGCCGCCCGCCGCCGCCAACAGCTGAGCAGAACCACCAACCCCTGATACGCACAACGAAGGAGAGCCCCCAGTGGCTGAGATCTACTACGACGACGACGCCGACCTGTCCCTCATCCAGGGCAAGCACGTGGCCGTCATCGGTTACGGCAGCCAGGGCCACGCCCACGCGCTGAACCTGCGCGACTCGGGCGTCGACGTCCGCGTCGGCCTGCTCGAGGGCTCGAAGAGCCGGGCCAAGGCCGAGGAGCAGGGCCTGCGCGTCCTCACGCCGCGGGAGGCGGCCGAGGAGTCCGACGTCATCGTCATCCTCGCGCCCGACCAGGTGCAGCGGCACCTCTACCGCGACGAGATCGCACCGGCGATCACCCCCGGCGACACCCTGGTCTTCGGCCACGGCTTCAACATCCGGTTCGGCTACATCGAGGCCCCCGAGGGCGTCGACGTCATCCTGGTCGCCCCGAAGGCGCCGGGACACACCGTGCGTCGTGAGTACGTCGCCGGCCGCGGCATCCCGGACATCATCGCGGTCGAGCAGGACGCCTCGGGTGCCGCCTGGGACCTCGCGAAGTCCTACGCCAAAGCCATCGGCGGCACCCGCGCCGGCGTCATCAAGACGACCTTCGCCGAGGAGACCGAGACGGACCTGTTCGGCGAGCAGGCCGTCCTCTGCGGCGGCGTCTCGCACCTCGTCCAGGCCGGCTTCGAGACCCTGATGGAGGCCGGCTACCAGCCGGAGATCGCCTACTTCGAGGTCCTCCACGAGCTCAAGCTGATCGTCGACCTGATGTGGGAGGGCGGCATCGCCAAGCAGCGCTGGTCGGTCTCCGACACCGCCGAGTACGGCGACTACGTCTCCGGCCCGCGGGTCATCGACGACGCCGTGAAGCAGTCGATGCAGGGCATCCTCGCCGACATCCGCGACGGCTCGTTCGCCGAGCGGTTCATCGGCGACCAGGACAACGGTGGCAAGGAGTTCCTCGAGCTGCGCGAGCAGGAGGCCTCCCACCCGATCGAGGCGACCGGCAAGCTCCTCCGCTCCCACTTCGCGTGGAAGCAGGAGGACGCCGACTACACCGAGGGCTCGGCCGCCCGCTGATCCCATGCCCGCCGACCCGTCACCAGCTTGGTGACGGGTCGGCGGGTTTCTGGGGGAGCTCAGTGGCAGACGGGCAGGTCGCAGCCGCGGACGCGGAGCACGCGACCGCCACGGGGTACGGCGTCGAAGTGGTGGATGTCGCTCAGCCCGTAGGTCCAGCGCAGGCCGTGGCGGGCCATGATCTGCACCACCCGGTGACCACGGGAGCGCCAGGCGACCTTCGGGTGGGAGTGACCGAGCCACCAGGTGTTCGGGTACACGCCCTGGGGCGAGCGGTAGGGGTTCTCCCACGGGTTGATGTCCAGCGAACGACCGTAGGAGTGGGGTGACCTGACGCCAGGTCGCCCGACGACACTACGGCAGTTGAAGGCCGAGGTGTTGCCGGCCGACATCGACGCGTAGTCGTCGGCACCGCCGAGCCGCCCCGACCAGCCGAACCGGTCGACGCGGTACATCGATCGGATCGGCAGCTCGGCGGCGTACATGTCGCGTAGCGCGCCCACGATCTGGCGGGAGACGCTGGTCGCGACCACGAGCTCGCCGCGCCTGCGGTAGCCGGTGTAGTCCCAGTAGTTGATCTTGACGAGCCGCAGGCCGCCTCGGCCCACCGGACAGCCGCGGTGCCAGCTGCGGCCGGTCATCTGTCGCCAGACCCCGCCCGGGATCGGGCCGATCTTGGCGTTCGGGCCGTTGCCGACCGCGCGACGCTGCGGTGGCAGGGAGCGGCGCGGCTGGGGTGCGCCGCGCGGGAGGAGCACCGGCGCGACGGGTGGACGGTTGTCGAGGTGGTGGACCTCGCTCCGTGCGCGCAGCACCCAGGGCAGCGCCGGCGCGAAGACCCGCCACCGGGAGTCGACGCGTGGTGTCACCTCGATCGTGGCCACCCCGTCGTTGCCGGTGGAGAGCACGGCGACGCGCCGCCACTCGCGCTCGCCGGCGAGACGGCGTACCAGATCCACCCGGCCGCCGATCGGGCCCGCCCCGACTGCCCGCCATCGCACGGTGAGGGTTGCCGTGGTCTCGTCGACGAAGGCGTCGGGACCACGCAACGTGATCGAGGAGTCGAACTTGCGGAGGCGTCCTTCGGACGTCGCCGACCCGGTGTCGTACTGATCGGTCGCGGCGACGGTGGCGCGTACCTGGTTGTTGAGCGGGTCCCGTCGCAGCGTGACGCTCGCGGTCACCCGACCGGCGTCGTCCGTGACGACGTCAGCGACCGGCACCCAGCCGCCGTCCCGGCTCCGCTCGATGAGGACCTGCCCGCCGACGACGGGCGCGCCCTGGGCCGTGACCGTGACCGTCACTGTCGTGACCTCGCCGGCATGCACCGCCGGCGCGGTGATCGTGACCACGGCCGGTTCCAACGCGGCGGCGCCGGCCGGGCCGGCCAGCAGGCCGAGGGCGGTGGCGAGTGCGACGGCGAGGACGAGGGCGAGGGCGAGGCGGGTCATGGGCCTCGATGCTGCCACCGCGAGCGGGGCGCAGCCGGCAGCCGCGCCCACTCGGTCACGGACTAGAACAGGTTCTAGGCCTGGGCTAGGCTCCCCGCGTGGACCTCATCGCAGTCGAAGAGATCAAGCGCCTCAAGCACCGCTACTTCCGCTCCCTCGACCTCAAGGACTGGCCGACCTTCGGCGACTGTCTGACGACGGACGTCTACGCCCGGTACGGCACCCAGGCCATGGGCGAGCCGGTCCACTACGACGGTCGTGACGACGTGGTCGGGTTCATGGTCAAGAACCTCGGCCCCGGCGTGGTGACCGTCCACATCGCCAACCACCCCGAGATCGAGGTCGACGGCAGCACGGCGACCGGCTCCTGGGCCTTCGAGGACACCGTGATCGTGCCGGAGATGAAGGTCCTCATCCGCGGCGCCGGCTACTACAACGACGAGTACCGCCGCGACACCGACGGCAGCTGGCGGATCGCAGCGACGTCGTACGAGCGCATCTACGAAGCGATGACCTCGCTCGACGACACGCCCAGCTTCACGCTGCTCGCGAACCGTTGGGACCCCTTGCTGAAGCACTGAAAACCCGGCGCACGCCGGGCCTCGCGCACGTAGGGTGCCGCGGGTGACCAACGACCAGACGCCCTGGCTGCCCGTGGACTGGCAGCACCCCACCAGAGTCGAGCTTCCGACCGGACACCATCTCCGGCCCATCCACGCCGACGACACCGAGCTCGACATGCCCGCGGTGATGGGATCCCGCGAGCGGCTGTGGGCGATCTACGGCGAGGCGTGGGGCTGGCCGCCGGCGGACATGACGGCAGAGCAGGACCGGGAGGACCTCCGGCGCCACTGGGACGAGATGCAGACCAACGAGTCCTTCAACTTCGCGCTGTTCGACGCGGACGAGACCGAGCTCATCGGATGCGTCTACATCGACCCGACCGACAAGCCGGGCGCCGACGCCGACATCTCCTGGTGGGTGCGCGACGAGTACGTCGGCACGGACGTCGAGGCGGCGCTCGATGCGCTGGTGCCCACCTGGATCGCGCGGGACTGGCCGCTGACCGCGCCGAGGTACGTCGGGCGCGACCTCTCGTGGGCGGAGTGGATGGCGATCCCGCCTCAGAGCTGAGCGCGGATCAGCCGAGGCTGAAGAGCGCGTTGGCACCGACGGCGACGCCGTACCAGAACGCCAGAAGGAACACGATGACCGTCGCCCAGGCCGCCTGTGTCTGGGTAGGCGTCGGGCGGGAGACCGGCTTCGCGGCCGGCAGGTCGGGCAAGTAGGTGAGCAGCATCGTCGGTCTCCTTCGTCTGTCTGTTCTCAGGGTGCCGCGGGCCCGGGGCCTGCCGCATCGTGCTTTTGCCCGGACCGCCTGATCCCAATGGACTAGGCGGTCCGGGCTATCGCTGTCTCCTTGGCCTACTTGACTTCGGACCGCATGACGAGAGCGAGGCCCAGCGCGAAGGGCAGCAGGATCCAGATCGACGACGTCAGTCCCAGTTGCAGCCACTCCTCGGAGGTCAGCTTCGAGTCGAACAGCAGGAAGCGGGTCTGGTTCACGTCGAACCAGCCGGCGTTGTCGGCCCACCACTGCTGCGCCTCGGCCAGTGCACTGGAGATGCCGGGCAGCACCAGGTTGACCACGAAGTAGCCGACGATCGCCGCGGGCGAGCTGCGGAACAGCAGACCGAGCGCGAAGCCGAGCAGCATGCCGAGCTCGTTGGCCAGCACGATCTGCGCGAACGTCCAGGCCGGGATGTCCCAGACCGCGTCGTTCCCCGTGATGGCGGAGTTCACCAGGTTGCCGACGGCACCGACGCCGAGGGCGATCACCATCGACACGGCACCGATGACCAGTGTGTCGACGAGCTTGGCGGCGATCACCCTTCCGCGACTGGGCACCAGCGTGAACGTGGTCAGGGCCGTGCGCTGGCTCCACTCGCTGGTGACCGCCAGGACGCCGATGATCGGGAGGATGATCGACATCGGGCTGCCTACGGACGCGGCGAACGAGTCGAAGGTGAGCCCGTCGCGGTCGCTCAGCAGGACGGTGAGCACGGTAGCGATGCCCGAGGTGATCACGATGCTGGCCATCAGCCAGAAACCCGAACGGGTGTCGAACATCTTGCGCAGCTCGACGCCGAGGATCCGGCCGAACGGGATGGGTGCGGGCACGTCCCGCTCGCGCCGCCGGGTGACCGCGGCGGGACCGTCGACGCTCGGCGGGGTGATGGTCGCGGTGCTCATGCCGCGTCTCCTTCCAGGTTGATGACGCTGTCGCGCTGACTCTCAGCGGTCAGCTCGAGGAACATCTCCTCCAGGCCGGCGCCGTCCGCCGTCCGGAGCTCGGTCAGGGCGATGCCGGCGGCGAACGCCGTACGGCCGACGGTCGTCAGGTCCGCGTCGGCGAAGACGGCGCCGTCGGCGATCGACGTGACGATGCCGGCGGTCTCGAGGACGTGGCTCAGCGCTGCCGGGTCGGCCGCGCGGACGAGGGTGCCGGTGGAGGCCAGCAGCTCCTCCTTGGTCCCGCCGGCGACGATCCGGCCGTTGCCGATCACGACGATGTCGTCGGCGATGACCTCGATCTCGTGCAGCAGGTGGCTGGAGAGCAGCACGGTGCCGCCCTGGTCGCCGAACTCGCGGAGCAGGTCGCGCATCCAGCGGATTCCGGCCGGGTCCAGGCCGTTGGCGGGCTCGTCGAGGATCAGCACCTCGGGGTCGCCGAGCAGGGCGGTCGCGATGCCGAGCCGCTGCCGCATGCCGAGGGAGTAGTTGCGGACGCGACGGCCCGACTCCTCCTCGGTGAGGCTGACGCGGTCGAGCATGTCGTCGACGCGCTGCTTCGGCAGGCCCATGGTGCGGGCGGCGATGGTGAGGATCTCGCGCCCCGTGCGGCCGGCGTGCTGGGCGGACGCGTCCAGGAGGACGCCCACCTCGCGGCCGGGGTTGGGCAGCGCGGCGAACGGCCGCCCGAGGACGTGCACGTGGCCGGACGTCGGCTCGGTGAGGCCGACCATGACGCGCATGGTGGTCGACTTGCCGGCTCCGTTGGGGCCGAGGAAGCCGGTCACCCGACCGGGCCGGGCCGTGAACGACACCTCGTTGACGGCGGTGAAGGTGCCGTACCTCTTGGTCAGGGACTCGATGGTGATCATGGCCGTCAGCCTTCCGGCAACCGGCCCTCCCGCGCGTCGGGCAGACCCCGGAACCACCCCTGACCCGACCCCGAGTCCACCCAGGGGGAGGTACGTCGTGCCCCACTGATGTGACTCAGGGTTAGTGCCTCTACCTCGGTGCTACGACCGGTCGTAGCACCGTGGCAGTGCTCGGAACACTGAGTTACTCGCGGCGTGACTCGCGGCCCTCGGTGCGCTGGCCCGCGCGCCACTCCTCGGACGTGATCCGGTACAGCTCGGAGGGGAGGTCGTACCACTTCTCCACCACGCCCTGGTGGTGCATCCCGATCCGGCGACAGACCTTCTGGGACGGGTCGTTGCCGACATGGGTGACGGCCAGGATCTCGGGCAGTCCGGCGGCGAATCCGTGTCCGAGCACCGCGGCGGCCGCCTCGCTGGCGTAGCCGTGTCCCCAGGAGTCCGGGTGCAGGTGCCAACCGATCTCGACCTCGCCGTTCTCGGCGTCAGGGAGGGTCACGAGCAGCACCGTCCCCCGCGGCTCGCCGCCCGCCTTCGGTGCGATCGCCCAGATCCCGCGCGGCGGCTCGGCCGCCCGCTCGGCGTACTTGTCGATCCGCTCGTGCGCCTCGTCGAGGTCCTTCATGAGCTTCGGCTCGCCGTCGCCGAGCCATTGCATCACTTCGATCCGGCTCAGGATGTCGAGCAGCCGCGGCGCGTCGTCATGGGCCCAGGGCCGGAGGATCAGGCGTTCGGTCTCG
This sequence comes from uncultured Actinomycetota bacterium, assembly GCA_963795115.1. Lineage (GTDB taxonomy): Bacteria > Actinomycetota > Actinomycetes > Propionibacteriales > Nocardioidaceae > Nocardioides. The sequence continues at coordinate 194,572 of CAWCGH010000003.1, read as the reverse complement.
AGGTTCTGCACAGGCCCAGCGTGGCACGTCGTCTCTCATCGGCAGCGGCTAGCGCTCACGTCAGGCTCCAGCGTTCTGGGCCGCCGGGAGCGGGATCGTAGCGACAGCCGGTGCCCGTCCGGATCGACGCGGCCAGGTGGGCGCCGGCGATCGGGCTGACGCGCTGGATGTGGTCGAGGGCGCGCTTGAGGGCGCGGGTGACGTTCACCCGCGCGCGTTCGCCGGCGTCGTTGGTCGTGCGGGTCCTGCCACCGAGGCCGGTCGCGCGTCTGATCTCAGCCAGGATCTGGTCCCGCTCCGCGTCCAGCGCCGCCGAGCCCTGCTGGTCGCCGGCACGATCGGCGGCTCCGACTTCGTCCTCGATCTCGGTCAGGCGTCGGCGGTACTCCGACAGGGCACGCTGGTCGAGGACTGGAATGCCCGGTTCGTGCGGTCTCCCTCCAGCGTCCAGCTCGGTCGCGGCGACCTCACGGTGGGGGTTGGCCAGCAGGATGTGGAGATGATCGAAGCCGCGGGCTGCGCGGAAACGACCACGCTCCTCGCCGGCGTCGAGGAGCCAGTCGTCGCCGTCCCTGCGGAAGCGCCACGTGTCCGTCGTCGCGAGATCGGCCTGGGCGATGAGCCTGTTCATCCCCAGGGCGCGCGCCGTGTCGAGCGCGGCAGTCAGCTCGGCGCCGGCCCCGTGGACGTCACCCGCGGCTCGCAAAGCCGCAGCGAGGTGGACGCGGGCCCATGCCGCCCACGGCAGCGCCGCGATCTCGTCGAAGACCGTGACGGTGTGGCGCAGGTGGTCGACCGCCTCGTCCAGCCGCCCCAGCCGGGTCGCGAGCAGGCCCAGCCGGTCGGCGACCGCGCCGGCGAAGCCGGGCCCCTGGGCGACCAGGCGGTCCCGGTGAGGAAGGAGTGCGGCGTACAGGCTCTCGCAGGCATCGTCACGACCGGCGGCAGCGGCGACCTCCGCAGCAGTGCACGCGCTGTAGAGCCACCGGTAGCCGGTCGAGGTCAGCAGCGACGGTAGGGCGCGGGCCAGCTCCAGTCGTGCCTCGTCGCGGCGGTCGAGCTGGAGCAGCGCCCAGGCCACGTTCGCCTCGAAGTAGTGGCCGGGCATGCGGATGGCGAGGAAGCGCAGCTGTTCCAGTCCTTGCTGTCTCGTCTCGTCGTCGACGCCGCAGTCGATGTCGACCGTGACGCGACCCACCATGCGGAGTCGTTCGGCGTCCTGCATCCCGGCCTCGACCGCGGATTCGTAGGCGAGCTCGGACTGTCGGACTGCCTCGTCGTACCGGCCGTAGATCAGCGCCAAGACCGACCGTCGGGACGCAACGAACACCCGGAGCGCCGGCCGGTCGAGCGGTTCCGCGAGGCGTGCGTACGCCGCGACCTCGAACTCGGCGTCCTGCACCCGGCCGAGCTCCACCAGCACCTGGGCGCGCGCCATCCGGGCCTCGAGCTCATGCTCGACATCGTGGGTACGCCGGCTCAGCGCGATCACGCGCTCGGCGGCCACCAGGCGCTCGCCGGCCCCCGCCGGCTCCCAGAGCGCGTGCACGGTGGACATCAGGGCTTCGGTCGTGGCCAGGTCGTCGCCCGCTTGCTCCGCCTCCGCGAGCGCGAGCTCGAGCAGCGTCCGCCGGTCGTCCGCGTCCGATGCGTCACCGCGCAGCTCGTAGGCGATCCTCGATGCGACGCGCGACCGGCGGGCGTGCTCGCGGTTCGGGAGTGCTTCGAGGACCTCCTGGAGCACGCGCACGAGTGCCACGTCGACGTCGAGGAACTCCACGCTGCTCTCGACCGAGAGCGCGAGATCTGCCGCTTCGGCGGCACGGCCCTCGGAGAGCAGGGGGCCGACCGCGTCCGGCACGGGCGCCATGCCGGCAGTATCGCAACCTCGCTGAGGGACGTCACGTCCGTGGAACCGATCGTTCTGTCGAGTGGAACGCCTCGGGGTCATGAACAACACAGCAGACACCACCACCGACATCACCACCCGCAACCTCGACCTCGTCACGGCTCTCGTCATGGAGTGCTGGGATCCTGTCAGTCCGGGAGCGTTCGCCAGGTTCACCTCCGAACAGCCTCTCGTGGATACGTTCACCGCGGTCGCGCAGACGTTTCCCGATGCCCGGCTGCAAGTGGCGTGGACTGTCGCCGACGACCGCCGGGCCGCGATCGGCGGCCGCTTCCACGCGACCCACCTCGGTACCTGGCGAGGCGTCGATGCAACCGGCCTGGCGATCGACGTGGCCTGCACGCTCTCCTTCACGATCGCCGACGGCGTCGTCGTCGACATGACCTCGCTCACCGACTCGCTCGCCCTGGCCGAGCAGATCGGCGTCGTCGCCCCGTTCGGCCCGCGTCCCTGCGAGCTGGCGCGAGAGCAGTGAGACCGAGCCCGAGCAGCGCACGGACCCGGAGCCCCGGGTCACCGCGACTGCTCGACCGCGAGGGCGCGCCGATGCGACCGAACGGCGACCATCGTGCGACCCGGCTCCGAGACGGTGCGACCTCGGAGATCCTCACGAACAGGAGTCAGCGATGGCCGACCGGTCCTATCTTGACCAGGTGGAGTTCTCGGTCATGGGGCCTCTCCGCGTGCTCACGCCGGACGGACCGGTCGAGATCCGCGGTGCCAAGGAACGCCTGCTTCTCGCCCACCTCGTCGCGCGTGCGGGGCAGGTCGTCACCACGAGCGAGCTGATCGACGGCCTCTGGGGGGATGATCCGCCGCGGACCGCCGCCAAGTCGTTGCAGACCTACGTCCTGCGCGTCCGCAACGCGCTCGAGCCCGATCGCGACGCCCCTTCGATCATCGTGACCGAAGGTCAGGGCTACCGGCTCCAGGTCGAGGCGACCCAGGTCGACGCGATCCGGTTCGTCCGGCTGCTCGCCGTCGCGCGCGAGGGACGACCGCACGACCGGCTGGCGACCCTCGGGGAAGCCCTCGACCTCTGGCGAGGGACTGCTTACGCCGGGCTGTCGGCCAACCCGGCACTGGCAGGTGAGAGCACGCGTCTCGACGAGCTGAGGCTGGGAGCGCTGGAGGACAAGTACGACCTCGAGCTCCAGGTAGGGCCCGGTCGTACGGCGGTCGCCGAGCTCGAACGACTCGTCTCCGAGCACCCGATGCGTGAGCGGCTCTGGGCGCTGTTGATGCGGGGTCTGTACCTCCAGGGCCGACAGGCCGATGCGTTGGCCGCCTACGAGCGCGCCCGCCGCTGGCTGTCCGACGAGATCGGCGTCGATCCGGGTGCCGCTCTCCAGGACCTGCACGCCCGGGTGCTGTCGCAGGACGCCACGCTCGCGCCGGCAGCGACGGCTGACGAGCTGCCCGCGCCGTTGCGCCCACCGACCTTTGCCGTCCAGGGGCGGGGCCGCGAGCTGCAGGTGGCCATCGACGTCTGGCGCGACGCGCGGGCGAACGGCCCTCGGGTCCTGGCCGTGCGTGGGCCGGTGGGGGCTGGCGCCACGACGCTCGCAGCGCTTCTCGCCGAGCAGGTCAAAAAGGATGGAGGCACCATCGCGTACGTCGGTCCTGGCCACGAGCCCGAGCCCGACACCGCAGGGGACCTGGTCGTGGTCGACCGGGCTGCGGTCCGCGGTCCGCTGCCAGCCGCGGTTCTGACGTGTCTGCTGACCGATCCCGGGAGTGAGGTATCCGACGAGGCGACCGTCGTCGATCTCGGTCCGCTCGACCACACCAGTGTCCGGTCGGTGGTCGCCGGCTACGTCGCGGGCGACGAGGTCGGTTCGGCAACCGCGCAGGTCATGGCGGACTCGGGCGGGTGGCCCGCGCAGGTCCACGCAGCGGCCGTCAGCTACGTGCGGTCGACCGCGTCGGCGGCGCTGAGCGCGGCAGTCGGTGAGGCCGACCGGTCCCGGGCCATCCTGAGGGACGCCCAGTCCCGGATCGCGACCGGGATCCTGGATCTGCGCCACGTCTCGGCCGCCGCGGAGACGAGCGCCGACCGGTCACCCTGGCCGGGCCTGAGCGCCTACGAGATCGAGGACGGCCCGTGGTTCGCCGGCCGCGAACGGCTGGTCGCGGAGCTGCTCGCCCGGATCGCCGGGACGACGTGCCTCGCAGTGATCGGCGCGTCAGGAAGCGGCAAATCGTCGGCCGTCAGGGCCGGTCTGCTGGCCGGTCTGACGGATGGCCAGCTCCCCGGGAGCGCCGGTTGGGAGAGCGTGGTCCTGAGGCCAGGGCCGCACCCGATGCGCGAGCTCACCCAGCAGATCCTCGGTCGCCGCCGTCCCGATCTCGGCGAAGTCCTGGAGCGCTTGGTCCGCGTGCCTGGGGACGCAGCGGATCGCACGATCGTCGTGATCGACCAGTTCGAGGAGGTGTGGACCGCTTGCGCGGACGAGGGCGAGCGGTCGACGTTCCTGGACACGATCGGCGCGCTCGCCGCCGACGAGGAGAACGGCATCACGCTGGTGCTGGTGCTGCGCGCCGACTACCTAGCGAATCTTGCTGATTGGCGACAGCTCGCTGCGCTGGCCGAGGACAACACGGTCCTCGTCGGCGCGCCGTCTCCCGACGATGTCCGCCGCGCCGTTGCGCTCCCGGCCGCGCGGGCCGGGCTGGTGTTCGACGACGGGCTGGTCGATGCCCTGGTCAGTGACGCCGGTGCCGAGCCCGGCCTGCTCCCGCTGCTCTCCACCGCGCTCTCGCAGCTGTGGGAGGCACGGAGCGGGCGTCGCCTGACTTTCGATGCCTACGTGCGACTGGGAGGAATGGACAGCGCGATCCGATACCTCGCCGAGACGACGTACTCGGGACTCGACCCGGCCGCACGTGGAACGATGCGGGATGTCCTGATGAGACTCGCCGGTCCCGGTGAGGCCGACCTGGCAACCCGTCGTCGGGTCGCCGTTTCCGAGCTGACGCAGCTCCCAGCGCCCGACCTGCGGTCGGTGCTGGACACGATGGTCGACGCGCGCCTGCTGACCGTCGAGGACACATTCGTCGAGGTCGCCCACGAAGCGTTGTTCCGGGAGTGGCCGCGGCTGCGCGACTGGCTCCGCGAGGACGCCGCCGGACGCGCGCTGCAGAGGCGGCTCGCCGCGGCAGCAGCAGACTGGGCCGCCGAGGGCCGGGAGCCCGGCCTGCTCTGGAGCGGGTCGCGCCTGGCTGCGGCAACAGAGCTTGCTGAGACCGGTGTCGAGACCCTGACCGGCCTCGAACGGGAATTCGTCGCGGCCGGACAAGCGCAGATCGACGCTGTCCGGGTCGCCGCGGAACAGGAAGCCCGGACGAAGGCTCGCCAGAACCGTCGCCTGCGGTTCCTGTTGCTCGGCGTGGTCGTCCTGCTCGCCCTCGCGCTGGTCGCCGGCGCCGTTGCGGTCGGCGCGCGAAACCGGGCCGACGACTCGGCGCGCTCGGCGCGGAGCGCCGCCGTTGCCGCGGATGCCAAGCGCCTAGCAGCGAGTGCGCTCAGCCTCGAGTACCCAGACCTGGCACTCCTGGCAGCGGTGGAGGCGACCGCCCTCGAGCAGGGGCCCGAGACGTACGGCGCCCTCCTTGCCCTGCTCTCGCGGCAGCCTGACGTGATCACCCGCTATCGCATCGCCGACCGATTTCTCCGTAACGCGGCGACGCCGGACGGCAGTGCCGTCGTGCTGAGCGACAACGTGGGCGTGCTGCGCGGCGTCGACGGACTGACGGGAAAGCTGCTCTGGACCCGCGATGATCTCGACGCCGGCATCGGCTCTCTCGCGATGAGTCCCGACGGCTCCGTGGTCGCTGCGACGGTGTGGTCCGAGGAGGCATCCGTCGTCGGATTCGACCCGGACGACGGCGACACGTTGTGGTCCATCCCGATGGCTCGCGCGCTCCGTCGCGCGGGAGGGGAGGCGTCGTCGCACCTCTGGGGCAATCTCGGGTGGACGGCCGACAGCCACCTCGTCTTCGCATCCGACAGCCACCTTTTCGTCGCCGATGTCGAGGGCCGAGGACTCCAGACCGTGCCGTGGGGAAGGCCGGTCCGCGAGACGTCGACGATGTACGTCTGGCCCGACGGGCGGGTAAGCACCGGCGACGACGACTACGCCAGCGGGTTCGTGATCGGGCCGGTCACGATGGGGACGCGAGGCAGGGCCACCCCGATCGAAGGGTACGTCCTAGCGGTCTCACCCGACGGCCAGCGGGCGGTCGTGGTGCGGGAGACCGAGACGACCAGCGCGATCCAGCTGGCCGACACACGTCGGTTCCGCCCGCTGGCCGGCGCAGTGACGGTGGACGGGTACTTACTCGACGCCGAATTCGCAGCCGACGGCAAGCGCCTTGCGATCGCCACTGACGACGAAGACGTCCTGATGTTGGACGGAGTCACCGGAGAACGGGTCGGGACACTGAGCGGGCACAGCGGAAGCGTCTTGAACGTCGCCTGGGGTGGGACCAACCACGCCGTGCTGTGGACCGCTGGGCGGGACGGAACCGCCGTCGCCTTCGACGTCAGCGGGCGACACGGCGTCATCCGGACCGAACAGTCATCGGACAACCCGTCAGCCGGTGAATCCGCCGCCGGCATCTCAGTTTGGTCGGACTTCAGCGAGTTCGACGTGAACCGGGCGTTCCTCCGGCAGGCCGACGGTCGCAGCAGGGAGCTGCCCCTGACCGGGCTCGAGAGCTGCCCGTGCCAGGTCACCAGCACCGAGCTGACCCCGGACGGAACGCTGGCACTCGGCGGATATGCGTCCTGGGAGCCGGGGATGCCGCCGCGCACCGACATCGGGCAGGTGGTCGCCTGGGACACCACGACGCGCGAGGTCGTCGGCACCCTCCGGGCGCCGTCACCCGTCACAGCGATAGCCGTGATGCCCGATGGCGAACGCGCAGTCGTCGTCACCGCCGAAGGTTGGACCGTCCTCGACCTCGAGACGTTTGAGTTCTCAGGCGGGTGGCGGAGCCTGGACCCTGTCGACGCCTTCGCTGCGACGGACGCGACGGCACGGGCCGAGGTCGCGCCTGATGGCAGCAGGGTGGCCCTGCTGCGCGCCAACCGGGTCGTGGTCTCCGATCTGGAGACAGGCGATGAGCTTGTGTCACGCGCGCTCGAGGAGCCCGACGAGATCCTGTTCTCGGCTGCATGGACTCCTGACTCCTCCTCACTGCTGGTGGGGTCGGCATCCGGGCGGGTCCACATCCTCGACGCGGCAACGCTCGATACATCGAAGCCGACCCGACTGATCACCGGTGGCTTCGTCATCGACGTCGAGATCTCCGACGACGGAGCCGTGGCCGCCACCATGGGGACGGACGGCGACGTGCTGCTGTGGGATGCCCGGTCGTGGACGCCGTACGGACTCCCCGTCCTCGACCACGGGCAGTGGGGGTACCTGACGTTCGAGGGCGACCGGCTCCGCGTCGACCACGAAGAAGGGACGCGCTCCTACGTCTCGATCGAACGCGAAACATGGGTGGCCGCGGCTTGTGAGGCCGCGAACCGGGACCTCACCGAAGAGGAGTTCGCTGTCCTCTTGCCCGGCACCGACTACCACCGCACCTGCGGCGAGGACGCCTGACGGACCGGCTCAGCCGCGGCCTCGGAGAGGCGGTAGCGCCGGCACCCGGCGGCTCCCGCGACCGCGTCGCGACCGGAGTGCGACCGCATTCGCCGACGGTTGCTGTCACGACCGATCCCCGGAGGACAGTGATGAGCGTCAGCGCGCGGTACGACGAAGCGGCCTACGAGTCCGAGCTTGCCTGCTCGACCTTCGCCGACACGGTGCTTGCGGTCAGGGACCAGCTGGAGCTGCTCTCGACCCTGCTCGACCAGCTGGGCCTTTCTCTCGACATCGTGCGCCGAACGGTCGAGCCGAGCTCGACGTGGAGCCTCCGCCGCGATGGAGCGGGCTGGGTTCTCGACGCCGGTGAGGAGCACGGACGGTTCGGCGGCTTCCGGGGTTTCGCCCACCTCCACACGATGCTGGCGAATCCGCACCAGGACCTCGCCGCCTCCGACCTGGACGCCGGCAACCGGCCGTTGCTCCGTGGTCTCCCGACACTGGACGAGCCGGCCCTGGTGGCCTACCGGCGTCGCCTGACAGCGATCACGGAAGACGTCGAGTCAGCCGACCGCGCAGGCGACCAGGAACGCTCCGCGGTGCTCGGGGAGGAGCGCAAGCTGCTCCTGGCCGAACTGCGGCGCGCGACGGGTCTCGGCGGCCGCGTCCGGACCACGAGCGACGCCGCGGAGCGCGCTCGGGTGAACGTCACCCGCAACATCAGGCGCGCGCTCGAGCAGATCCGGCGCGCCACCCCTGTCGCCGGTCGGCACCTCGCCGCTTCGGTCCGCACGGGAACCCACTGTCGCTACGACCCCATGCCCGACGGCCCGGCCGGCTGGCTGCTCGCGCCGACCGGCCCCCGTTCCTTCGGTGGAACGGGTCGTTCCGCCGCACGGAACGCCTTAGGTGTGTCCGCATCGCCTTCCACAACTCCCAGGAGGATCTGATGTACTCCACCACCCTGAGCCGGAGCCGCCAGCTCGGACTCCCGCTCATGAGCACCTGGTCGGTGCTGCGACCGCGCTGCCACCGAATCGCGACCGCGATCGAAGACGGTCAGACCACTCCCAACAACCCCGAGGAGGGGTGATGAACCAACTCTCGATGACCACCAGGGTCCTCACAGTTTCGGCAATCATGCTGGCGGCAACCAGTGCGGCCCTGGTCCCCAGTCCTGCGGCTCCGGTCGTCCGCTCGTCCACGACCACAGCTGCCGACTCGGCGGCGATGGGTGCCTGCTTGAAAGACGAAGCACCAGACGTCACGGAGACCGCCTTCCTGAGTGGCACCAACGGGCGCGCCAGCTATCCCCGCGGCGTACAGCCCGACAACGCGATCCTCCCCGGCGACGTCGTACGGATCGAGATCACCGGCCGGCTCCGCTACAACGCGAAGGAGTGGACCGGACCAGGTGGCACGGGAACACCGAACGCCAGTGGCATCCGCCCGTTCGCCGCGACCGCGACGTGGGACAACCTCCCGAAGGGCCCGGTCGCCTCGCCGATCCCCGCCGTCGACCTGAGGACGTGCACGGACGCGCCCACGAAGTCTGGCGTCCGTCTCCTGTACGGCATCAGGGACAAGGACCTGTCCGACAACGCCGGCGGATTCACCATCACCACCCACATCTGGCGGGCGCCGGGCCGGTTGGTCATCGACCGCACCGAGGTGACGCAGGGTGTCCAGAACCGCAACGCCCAGGTCGCGCTGGTCGCCGAGAAGCGGACGTTCGTCCGGGTGTTCCTGCGCCATGAGTTCGACGGCTCGAACTCCATGGAGGGTGTCACCGGCACGCTCCGCGTTCCCGGCATCGCAGGAGTCACCCGGCCGCTGGTGAACCCCTCGATCACCAGCCGCACGGGCGGCGGCGACCCGCGGGTCCTTGCGAACAGCCTGCTGTTCGAGTTGCCCACCGCCGCTCTCGGCGAGGGCGCACGACAACTGGAAGTCACCATCACGCCGCCCGTCGACCGTGGCGGCGGCTGGTCCGTCATCAGGCGGGTGCCGGTCGAGTTCGGTCCGACCACAAGTCTGACCGTCATCGCGCTCCGGTTCAGCTATCACAACGTGCCGCAAGCGTTGACCGATGAGCACGCCGCCACTCAACCAGGCCTCAACGTGCGGCCCGGCCGGTGGCAGGCACGAAGTGTCGCGACCTGGGAGCCGATGCGGCGGATGGCTGAGAACGTGCTGCCTCTCGCTCGGCTGAACATTTCCGACGACGCACCGACTGAGCCTTGGGGTAGCCGGTCCTTCGATTGCAAGGCCGGACAGCGCAACACCGGGTTGCGTTATTGCGATGGCTACAAGGACGCCCTCGGGTGGGCCGCGAGGGTGGCCGACCAAGAGTGTCCGACGGGCGGTTGCCTGGTCGTCATCCTCCAACCGGAGTCGGAGTTTCCCCGTGGTGAGAACGGTGTCCATTTCATGACTGCGCGAAGGAACGGCGTCATCGGCCTCCAGGGCGAACGGCTTCCGGCCTCGCAGGGCAACACCCTCGCCCATGAGATCGGCCATCACTTCGGCCTCCCCCACACGTGGGTGGACAAGCACTTCAACGATCACTTCGCGACGATCGGCGACATGATCGGCCTCCGCTATGCCCCCTCGATCGGGCTCGAGCCGGGGGAGCGTCTGGACGGTGGCCCGACCTACGAGTTGATGAGCTACCAACGTCCTGCCTGGTTCTCGGTCTACAACTACTGCAAGGCGATGCACAACATCGACGGCCGCAACCCGACTTGCTCACCGGGCTGGGACCAGTAGGTGCTCGTCGGCCGACCCGTCGCCAACTTGGCGACGGGTCGGCGCTATTGAGACCGCCGGGCCGCGAGCCAGGGGAGTGCGCCGACGAGCGCCAGTGTGACACCCACGACGAGGGCCGGTGGGTCGCCTCCCTCCTCGGCGACCTCGACGACCACTGCCAACGCGGCCGTCGCCGCCAGCACGCCGGCGCACCGCGTCGCCAACCGACGGACGACCGCCCGGGTCGGGCCGCACCCGGACGGTCCGGCGGCGGCGTGGGCCAGCGCGACGTGGAAGACCAGGCCGCAGCACGACACCAGGAAGGCCCACCAGACGGCCGGTTCCTGCACGGCGATCAGCCACCAGGCGACCAGGCCGCCGAGGGTGACCAGGCCGACGCCCGAGTCGGGCAGTGCCGCGGACCCGATCGCCAGCACGAGCAGCGCGAGCGACGGCCACCACCATGCGTCGGGCGCTTCGAGGTGGAGTACGACGAGCGCGACCGCGACCGGCGCGACGGTGAGGATCCGTACGACGATGCCCGGCACTGTGAGCGTCAGCAGCGGAGTGCCGTCCCGGTCCTGGAGGACGAAACCGGTCACGGGGTTGCTCATCGAGTGCTCATCGGACGACCAGCCTGGGGGTGGCCCGCCGCCGGGAGAGGTCACGCAGCACCTGGTCGAGGCTGTGCGCCCCGGCCCACGGCACGACCGGGATTCCGAGCGAGGCGAGCTGGGTCGTCTCGACCCGGCGCTGCAGCATCCGGATCCGCCAGGCGAGGGCGCTCGGCGTCGTACCGGACTCGTCCTCCATCCCCGGCGGCAGCGTGTCGATGACGACGACGTCGAGCCCGGCCCGGTTGAGGATGGCGACCTGCTGGGTGGCGGCGCGGTCGATGAGCGGCGACAGCATCAGCGCGAGAGTGCCGGCGCCGAGGCCCTGCCGGGCGACGAGCGCGTCCTCGCCGCGGGCCGTGCCCGGCTCGATCAGGCAGAGGGTGTCGAGGATCCGCCGAAGCTGGAGCAGACCCGAGGACGCAGGCAGCATGGTCACGCCCCACGCGCCGAACACCCGGACGCCGACCCGGTCGCCGCGGTAGAGGAAGTGCTCGGCCAGGACGGCGGCGGCGCGCACCGCCAGGTCCATGCTGCTCTTCTCGCCGTCGATGCCAGTGCTCTCGCCGACGTCGTTGACGGCGTCGATGAGGACGGCGACGTGTGCGTCCTCGTCGGCATAGGTGGCGGTCACGTGCAGCCGTCCGGTGCGCGCGGAGACGGGCCAATGGATCCGCCGCAGCCGGTCACCGACCCCGAACGGCCGCACCTTGGCGAACTCGGTCCCCTCGCCGGGTCGGGCGGCGCGTTCCATGCCGACCAGTCCGCGCGGGTGCGGAGCCGGCGCGGTCGCATCGAGCGGGGCGGTCACCGGCAGCACCGTCATCCGCATCCCGGCCAGCGCGACCGGACCCCAGCGCCACGAGCACCAGCCGTCGTACGCCGCAACCGCTGGGTCCCCGAGCCGGCGGCGACCCCAGCGCATCGGGCGGAGCGCGATCCGGGTGACGGCCGACCCTGGTCCGTCGCCGTCCGCGCCCTCGGCGACGAGAACGCCCGCGGCCGGCTCGACCTCGAGCAGCTTCTGGCCGGGGTGGACGACGGTCGCCAGCCCGCCAGGCGGGAGACCCTCGATCGTGGCCTCCCAGCTGACCTCCTCGCCCTCGTTGACGGTGAGCGCGGTGAGCGGTGTCCACGCCTGCGGCTCGGCGTCGGGGCGCCCGGCCGACCACAGTGCTACCAGCACCAGCGGCGCGGCGATGACGACCGCGTCCGGTCGGCCGACCGCCACACCCACCACCAGCACTGTCAGCCCGACGACCGCCACCCGGAGGTGGGCGTGGGTCGGGTGCCAGCCGGTCATCGGGTCACACGCGATCGCGTGCGGTTGGAGCCGGTACCTGGCCGAGCACGGTCTGCACCACGGTCCGGCCCGAGATGTCGGTCATCCAGAGCTCGGGGCGGATGGTGATCCGGTGCGCCAGCGCGGGCACGGCCACCGCCTTGACGTCCTCGGGTACGACGAAGTCGCGCCCGTCGATCACGGCGTATCCGCGGGCGACGAGCATCAGCGCGAGCCCACCGCGGGGTGACGACCCGACCAGGGTGTGCTGGTGCTTGCGGGTCGCGGAGGCGAGGGCCACGCAGTAGCGACCGATGTCGGGATCGACGGTCACCCCCTCGACGGCGGCCTGGATCTCGAGCAGCTCCTTCTTCGACACCACCTGTGTGAGTGTCTGCTCCTCACGCTGCCGCTCGAGCCGGCGCCGCAGCACCTCCCACTCCTCCTCGGAGTCGGGGTAGCCGAAGCCGACCCGGAGCAGGAACCGGTCGAGCTGAGCCTCCGGCAGGGGATAGGTGCCCTCGTACTCGACCGGGTTGGCGGTGGCGAGCACGTGGAACGGCGGATCGAGCACGAATGTCTCGCCCTCCACGGTCACCTGCCGCTCTTGCATCGCCTCCAGCAGCGCGGCCTGCGTCTTCGGCGGCGTCCGGTTGATCTCGTCGGCCAGCAGCAGTCCGGTGAACAGGGGCCCGGCGCGGAACTCGAACTTCGCCTGGCCCTGGTCGTAGATGAACGAGCCGGTCAGGTCGGCCGGCAGCAGGTCGGGCGTGAACTGCGCCCGCCGGAAGTCCAGCCCGAGGGTCTGGGCGAAGGACCGCGCCGCCAGGGTCTTGCCGAGGCCGGGGAAGTCCTCGAGCAGGACGTGGCCGCCGGCCAGGATCGCGGCCAGCACGAGCGTGAGCGCGTCGCGCTTGCCGACGACCGCCCGCTCGATCTCGTCGAGGACCGCCCGCGCCTTCTGGGATGCCGCCGTCACTCCGGTCACAGGTCCTCGATCCTCTTGAGTGCCGCGACCAGCTCGCGCCGGTAGCGGCCGGGGGAGCCGACGGGTGGGTCGGCTACGAACGCGGCCGTGGTGGGGTGGAGGCGTACGTCGGCCAGCAACGGCATCGCAAGCAGCTGGCCGGTCACCTCGCGCACCACCTGATGTGCCGCGGTCGGGTCGTCGGCCGCGACCAGTCGCTCGAGATGGTTGATCTGCTGGTCGTGGGCGCGGTTCTCCCGCACCTGGAGCGGCGCCTCCTCCGGCCAGGTCGCCGGCACCACGGTCTGGCTGACGAGCGCGGTGTAGCACGCCACGGCCACCACGGCGAGCGCGAGCGCGACCCAGACGGCGGTCATCGGGCCCTCGATCGCAGCGTCGGACCCAGCGTCGCGAGCAGTCGGTGGAGGCAGTCGGCCGCCTCGACCCGGTGCTCCTCGGTGACCGGGTGGGCCGAGAAGCGGGCCTCGCGGTAGAGCGCGGCCAGCCGGCGGATGGCGTCGCCGTCGAGCTGGTACGCCGCCAGCGCGCGCTCGACCAGCTCGCTCGGCGTCTCCTCCGGCTTGTGCGGGAACAGCTCGCTCTCCACCGCCCGTTCAAGCCGGACCCAGCTCGCCACGATCGCGTTGCGAGGACTCCCCTCGCCGATCGTGCGCGCGCCCTCGTCGAGCGCTTCGGGGAGATCGGTGTCGACCTCCTCGTCGGGTGGCGGCTCCTTGTGGCCGAGCAGGTTGCGGACCCCGACGCGGCCGCTGAGCTGCTTGCGTCGCCGTACCAGCCGTAGCCGGGAGAGCACCACCAGCGCGACGCCGAACACCAGAGCCGTGGGCAGCAGGAGCAACAGGTCGAGCGGCGGGACCCACGGGAGCCACGGCTCGTCATCGGCCTGCGGCTCCTGCGACGGCTCCTCCGCGGTCGCGTCGTCTGCTTCCTCCCCGGGCTGGTCGCCCTCGGCGACTGCCGACTGGTCGTCGCCGCGCTGGAGGTCCTCCCAGCGCGGCCCGTCGAAGGTGGCGGCGACCAGGGCGCACAGCACCAGCACGAGAGCGCCGAGCGCTAGTGGGCTCCGGGAGCGGGTCCCCATGCGGAAACGGTAGTCGGGCTACGTCGCAACCGCGACCACGCGTCGACCGGATCGCGACCGGCATCCCGCACGGTGGGCTCCATGAAAATACCCACGAAGCACGTCCAGCTCATGGCAGCCCTATGCCTCGCCCTCGCAATGACCGGTTGCGGCGGCACCGCCGACGTTGCCGCCAGGGACGCCGGGTCGGATGCCGTCCCCGCGTCCGCGGGCCCGACGTCGTCGGCCGCGGCAACCTCGATGCCGGGCGTCGACCTGCCCAGCTCCGACTACGGACCCGATTCCTTCGGCGACTTCAGCCGGCACCAGCGTCGGTACGTGTCGGAGGACTTCGAGGTCTCGTTCAGCATCGTCGTCCCTCCCGGGTGGACGGTGAAGGAGCGGGACGCGAACCTCGTCCAGCTCTGGCAGGGACGCAGCGAGGAGCTCAGCAACGGCGAGCTCACGCTCAGCACCGACATCCGGGGTCCGGCCGACGCGGCGGCCCGCGTGTTCGTCGACGCCTTGCGCGGCACTCAGTCCTCCGGTCCACGGAACGCCAGGTATGGCCCCTACTCCGTCCTGGAGATCGATGCCAGGGGCGTCCCGAACGGCCTCCCTGGCGGCTACCGGCTGCCGCCGGACGGGCAGGCACGGATCGTCATCTTCGGCGTGGGTGACCTCGCCGTCACGGCGTACCTCGATCCCTTCGCGGAAGTCGAGTCCCGGCACCAGGCCGAGCGGACCATGGCGACCCTGGGCGAGATCCTGCAGACGATCCGACTCGGGCCACCGAGGGCGAGTTAGATCAGCCCTGTCCAGCGGGCGATGGCGGCACAGGGCGCGCTCATGGAGTGCCTCAAGTCACCGGCCGGGCCGTGTTCGCCGTACCTCTAGGAACTGCGGACGGTGAGTACGTCGGACACGCCCTTTTCGAGGCCTGACACGCGTTCGTGACGCGAACTGGCGTCCGGTACCTTGAGTGCGGGCACAGCGACGTGCACGACCATCACCCGCACGATCCTCCTTCGAAGGAAACCCGCTGTGACTGACCGCCCCGTCGTTCTCATAGCCGAAGAGCTCAGCCCCGCCACCGTCGAGGCACTGGGTCCGGACTTCGAGATCCGACACTGCAACGGCGCCGACCGCGCGGAGCTGCTGCCCGCGATCGCCGACGTCGACGCGATCCTGGTGCGTTCGGCGACCAAGGTGGACGCCGAGGCGCTGGCCGCTGCCGTACGGCTCAAGGTGATCGCTCGCGCCGGTGTCGGCCTCGACAACGTCGACGTGAAGGCCGCGACCCAGGCCGGCGTCATGGTCGTCAACGCGCCGACCTCCAACATCGTCTCCGCGGCCGAGCTCGCCGTCGCGCTGATGCTCGCCGCCGCCCGCAACATCGCCCCGGCGCACGCCGCGCTCAAGAACGGCGAGTGGAAGCGGTCGAAGTACAGCGGCATCGAGCTTTACGAGAAGACTGTCGGCATCGTCGGCCTCGGCCGGATCGGCGTCCTCGTCGCCCAGCGGCTGAGCGCGTTCGGCATGAACGTCATCGCCTACGACCCCTACGTGCAGGCGGGCCGCGCCGCCCAGATGGGCGTCCGCCTGGTCGACCTCGACACCCTGCTCGCCGAGTCCGACTTCATGTCCGTCCACCTTCCCAAGACGCCCGAGACCGCTGGTCTGATCGGCGCCGAGCAGCTCGCCAAGTCGAAGTCCTCGCTGGTGCTCGTCAACGCCGCCCGCGGCGGCATCGTCGACGAGGCGGCACTCTTCGACGCGCTGAAGACCGGTCGGATCGCGGCCGCCGGCCTCGACGTGTTCGCCACGGAGCCGTGCACCGACAGCCCGCTCCTAGAGCTGGAGAACGTCGTCGCCACCCCGCACCTCGGCGCGTCGACCGACGAGGCTCAGGAGAAGGCCGGCATCGCGGTCGCCCGGTCGGTGCGCCTCGCCCTCGCCGGCGAGCTCGTGCCTGACGCGGTCAACGTCCAGGGCGGCGTGATCGCCGAGGAGGTCCGGCCCGGCATCCCGCTCACCGAGAAGCTCGGCCAGATCTTCACCGGCGTCGCCGGCGAGGTCGCCCAGCAGCTCGACGTCGAGGTCCGCGGCGAGATCACCGACCACGACGTGAAGGTGCTCGAGCTCGCTGCGCTCAAGGGCGTGTTCAGCAGCGTCGTCGAGGACCAGGTGTCCTACGTCAACGCGCCGCTGCTCGCGGCCGAGCGGGGCACCGCCGTACGCCTGGTCACCGACCCGGAGAGCCCCGACCACCGCAACCTGATCACGATCCGCGGCACCCTCGCCGACGGATCGCAGGTCTCGGTCAGCGGAACTCTCGTCGGCATCCACCAGAAGGAGCGGATCGTCGAGGTCAACGGCTACGACATCGACATCGAGCCGACCGACCACCTCGCGCTGCTCACCTACGACGACCGCCCGGGCATGGTCGGCACCGTCGGCCAGATCCTGGGCGACGCCCAGATCAACATCGCCGGCATGCAGGTGTCCCGCGACACGAAGGGTGGCCAGGCCCTGGTCGCCCTCTCGGTCGACTCGGCCATCCCGGCCGACACCCTGGCCGAGATCGCCTCGGCCATCTCCGCCACCTCCATCCGCGCCGTCGACCTGGTCTGATCAGTTCTCGCCGAGCCGGCTCATCTGGTGCGGTTCAGATCGCCGAGTCGGCTCATCTGGGCTGACACCTGTTCACCCAGACCAGCCGACTCGGCGGGTTTTGAGGCCCCAGACGAGCCGGGTCGGCATTTAGGCGACGAGGACGCTGGTACGGCGGTCGCGGGGCGGCTCGGCTGACGGGCCGGATGCGGTGACCACCCGCCAGGCGGCGGCGATCCGTCGTACGGCCTCCTCGAGATCACGGACGGGGACGGTGTAGGGGATCCGGAGGTAGCGGTCGAGGCCGCCCTCGGGCGCGAACGACGGCCCGGGCGCGAGCAGTACGCCGTGCCGCTCGGCCTCGACCGAGAGCGCGGTCGCGCCCGCGGTGGGCAGCCGGCACCAGAGCGCCATGCCTCCGGCGGGCTTGCGAAAGGTCCAGTCGGGAAGCTCGTCGGCGAGCGCCGCCACGAGCGCGTCGCGCTGCGTGCGGAGGCGCTCGCGGTGGGCGGCCAGCACGGCGTCGAACTCGCCGGTGACCAGCCGGATCAGCACCAGCTGCTCCAACACTGGGGCACCGAGGTCCATGCCGACCCGGGTGCGGATCAGCTGGTCGACGAGGTTGTGCGGAGCCCGGATCCAGCCGAGGCGGAGGCCGCCCCAGACGCTCTTGCTGGCGCTGCCGACGGTGACTGCGTCCTTGGCGAAGGAGGCGAACGGCAGCTGCGGAGGAGCTCCGTCGAGCCGCAGCGTGTGGTGGGCCTCATCGACGACCGCGGTGCCGCCGTGCTGGGCCAGGAGCCGGGCGTAGGCCGCCCGCTCGCGGTCCGGCATCACCAGGCCGGTCGGGTTGTGGTGGTCGGGCATCACGTGCACGAGTCGCGGCGACCGCTTGGCGAGGACGCCGGCGATGGCGTCGAGGTCCCAGCCGTCGGGGTCCAACGGCATGGTGACCAGCCGCCCGCCGCCCGCGCGCAGCGCCTGCACCGCGTTCGGATAGGTCGGCGACTCCATCAGGACCCGGTCGCGCGGGCCGGCGAGAGCCTTGCCGACGATGGCGCTCGCGGCGAGGGCACCGGTGGTGACGATGATCTGGTCGGGACTGGTCGGCAGGCCGCGGTCGTCGTACGACGCAGCGATCCGCGCCTGCAGGTCGGGGAGGCCGGCGGGGTAGTAGCCGTGCCCGCCGAGGTGGGCAGGCAACGCGGCCGCAGCGTCGGCATACGCCGCGGCGATGCCGGGCGGCGCGCTCGCGGCCGCGCAGACCAGGTCGATCACGCCCTCGCTCACGTTGGTCGGCCACAGCGCGCGGTCGAGCGCCCGGGTGGGCCCGCCCGGGAGCCGGGTGAAGGTGCCCGAGCCGTGTCGGGCCTCGGCGTACCCGCTGTCCCGGAGTACGGCGTATGCGCGGGTGACCGTCGTGCGCGAGACCCCGAGCGTGCCGGTCAGGTCGCGCTCGCTGGGCAGCCGGGTGCCGTAGCCGATCCGCCCGTCACCGATGAGCTCGCGGACGGCGTCGGCGAGGCCGACGTAGGCAGGGGAGCGGTGGAAGTCTCCGACCAGCGCCGCGACCCGGGTGGCAGAAATGGACTGCGACATGCAGGCCAGTAGATCACAAGTGGCTATTTAGTACCAGGCCACTTGGGTCGATCCTAGGACTATGTCCGCCTCCGCCGAAGGTCTCGATACACGGCGACGCGACCTCGTTCCTCGGTCGCGGCCGCACTCGACCACCTCGCCCGACGCAGCCGCCTCGCGAGCTCGCCGTCTGCTGGGCTCGGATCTCGGCCCGGTCGCCCAGCTGCGCGCGGGTCGGCTCGGCCGCCGGCTCCCGCAGCTCGTCGTCGGCCTGGTGCTGTACGGCGTCAGCCTCGCGCTGATGGTGCGCGGCGACGTCGGCCTCGCTCCGTGGGACGTGCTCCACTCCGGCCTGATCCAGCACCTGCCGATCACGCTGGGCCAGGCCGTCGTGCTGATGAGCTTCGTGGTGCTGGTGTTCTGGATCCCGCTCAAGGAGAAGCCCGGCATCGGCACCATCGCCAACGCGCTGATCGTCGGACTCTCCGCCGATGCGACGTTGTGGATCCTCGACGAGCCGGGCGCCTTCGCGTCGCGGGTCGCGCTGATGGTCGGCGGGGTCGTGCTGTGCGGCGCGGCCACCGGCCTCTACATCGGCGCCCAGCTCGGTCGGGGCCCGCGCGACGGGCTGATGACGGGGTTGGCGCGTCGTACCGGACTGTCCATCCGGCTGGTCCGCACCCTCCTCGAGATCGCCGTCGTCCTCGTCGGCCTGACCCTCGGCGGAGTCCTGGGCGTCGGGACCGTTGTCTTCGCGCTCACCATCGGCCCGCTCACCCAGCTGTTCCTGCCCTGGTGCCTGGTCACCCTGCCCACCCCGTCCGAGATGGAGGACCCGCGATGATGGATCGTCTGCTCGCCTGGCTCGACCGGCCGCGGGAGTCCCCGCGCTCGCGATTCTTGCCGCCTGACTTCTCTCCGCCGGCCACCTCGGGCCGCGGTCTCGACACGCGGAACTGGGCGCGCGGTCTAGACCGGTGAATCTCTCGCGGTGAAGGTCCTGGTTTTCCCCGGTGTGCAGCGTGGTGCAACTGGTTAGGCTCAGCCCATGACCACCGATGGTTCCGCTGTTGCGCCCGAGCCCAGCCCGCTTGCTCCCCCCGAGGCCGTGCTGACCCTCACGGCCCCCGAAGCGCCCAAGCCCGTGACCGAGACTGCCGCTCCCAAGATGGCGCCCCAGGTCGCCGCCGAGATGGTGCCCGAGCTGGACGGCAAGGTCGACAGCTTCCTCACCGCCCTCACCAACGAGGCGATCGGCAGCCCGGGTTTCGCGGCCCAGGCCGAGAACGTCCGGACCATGGGCGACGCCGACATCCGGCGCGCCGCCGAGACGTCCAACCGGATGCTCGACAAGCCGGTGACGGCACTCAAGTCGGGCGGCATCTCCGGGAGCTCCGATGTCGGCAAGACGCTGCTCGCGCTGCGTCGTACGGTCGAGGATCTCGACCCCGGCCAGGCGACCGGCGCCAAGAAGTTCTGGGACATGCTCCCCTTCAACGACAAGATCGAGGACTACTTCCGCAAGTACCAGTCCTCGCAGAGCCAGCTCAACGGGATCCTGCACAGCCTGCGCAGCGGCCAGGACGAGCTGACCAAGGACAACGTCGCGCTCAACCTCGAGAAGACCAACCTGTGGCAGGTCATGGGCCGCCTCAACCAGTACATCTACGTCGCCGAGCGGCTCGACGCGAAGCTCGCGGCCAAGATCGCCGAGATGGAGCTGACCGATCCAGAAGGCGCCAAGACGCTGAGCCAGGACGTGCTCTTCTACGTCCGGCAGAAGCACCAGGACCTGCTGACCCAGCTCGCGGTGTCGATCCAGGCCTACCTGGCGATCGACATCATCATCAAGAACAACATCGAGCTGATCAAGGGCGTCGACCGCGCGACCACGACGACCATGTCCGCGCTGCGGACGGCCGTCATCGTCGCGCAGGCGCTCAGCAACCAGAAGCTGGTGCTCGACCAGATCACGGCGCTCAACACGACGACCTCGACGATGATCCAGAAGACCTCGGAGATGCTCAAGGAGAACTCCGCGAAGATCCAGGAGCAGGCTGCGTCGTCGACGATCGGCATGGAGCAGCTGCAGGCCGCGTTCGCCAACATCTACGCGACGATGGACTCCATCGACGAGTTCAAGCTCAAGGCGCTCGACAACATGTCGACCACCATCGGCGTCCTCGAGACCGAGGTCCAGAAGTCCAAGTCCTATCTAGAGCGCGTCCAGAAGCACGACCAGCGCAACGCTGCCGGCACCCTCGACATCAAGGCCTGAGAGCCGACGGGTGGGACTTGGGTCGTGGTTCCGGAAGGTCCGCGGCAAGGACGACGACTCTGGCGGGGCCGCGGAGTACGTCGCTCCGCCGCCGCCGACCGACAAGGACATCCTGGCGGCGCTCAACCGCGTCAACGCGATGCTGCGTGAGGGCAACGCGCCACCGGTGGTGATCTCGCGGGTGGTGCGGATCGCGCGCACCATCCACCAGACCTTGCCCCGGCTCAACGACCTCGGCCTGGGCAGTCAGGACGGCTACTCGCTGATGGCGACCGCCACCGACTACCTGCCCGAGGCGGTGGGCGGCTACCTGCGGCTGCCGCGGGAGTGGGCCGACACCCGGCCGATCGACGGCAACAAGACGTCGCTCATGGTGCTGATCGAGCAGCTCGAGCTGCTGGGCGTGACCATGGACAAGATCTTCGATGCTGCCAACCTGGGGGATGCGCAGTCGCTGATCGCGCACGGGCGCTTCCTCGAAGCCAAGTTCGGCCACTCCTCGACCGGTGGCCCCGACCTCAACCTGGGGACTCCATGAAATCACCCCACGAAGTTCTTCTCCCCTGCTTCGCTCCTCCTCACA
This sequence comes from uncultured Actinomycetota bacterium, assembly GCA_963795115.1. Classification (GTDB taxonomy): domain Bacteria; phylum Actinomycetota; class Actinomycetes; order Propionibacteriales; family Nocardioidaceae; genus Nocardioides. The sequence goes on along the minus strand of CAWCGH010000003.1, from coordinate 173,322 downwards.
ACTTTGCGGGGACCCCGAAATGACTCTCTCGGACAGCCTTGCCGCGCTCGCCGCGGCGGCACGCGAAGCCGGCATCGACGAGACGACGGCGCGGGCCGAGGGCGAGGCGCTCGCCGCGACCGTCGCCGAGCGTTCGAAGGGCGCGTTCGTCGCCTGGGCCGAGCAGACCGGCCGCACCGGTGGTGCGGAGGACTTCTTCGTGGCGGCCAAGCAGGGCAACCGGTTCCGTGCGGGACCGACCCCGGTGATGAGTCAGCTGAGCTTCGCCAAGTCGGAGCACGCGCCGGCCTACGCCAAGGCGCTCGGAGAGGTCGCCCTGGAAGCGACGCTCCTCGGCCAGCCCGGACCGGAGGCGGTCGGAACCGCCGCCATGGTGACCGCCGCCCAGCTGGGCGAGGCGCGCACGCTCGCGCCCCAGGCACCCTCCAGCCCGTCCGGCGCGTTCAACCTGCCGACCCGCGAGCCCGTGCCGGGGTTGGGCGACGAGATGCTCGACCAGGTGCGCCAGATGGGTGACCAGGTACGACGCCAGCTCGAGGCGATGGACCTCGGAGTGGGTTCCGGCCGCGCGCCGCTGCCGGAGGCAGCGAACCCCACGCTCGCGCCTGCCGACGCCGACGCGGCGCGGGGTTCAGATGAGGCTCGGTTCGCGCGCGAGGACGAAACACGCGCCGAGTCGGCTGATCCTCAGACGGATCCAGAGCCTGAGAAGGAACCTGAGCCGACGAAGACGGTCGAAGAGCTGTTGGCCGAGCTGGACGCGATGATCGGGCTGACCAACGTCAAGGCGGAGATCCACCGGCAGGCCGCAGTGCTCCGGGTCGAGGGGCTGCGCAAGAAGGCCGGGCTCGAGAGCCCGACCATCACCCGCCACCTCGTCTTCAACGGCAATCCCGGCACCGGCAAGACCACGGTCGCGCGCCTGGTGGCCGGTATCTACCGCGCGCTCGGGCTGCTTTCGAAGGGCCAGCTGGTCGAGTGCGACCGGTCCGAGCTGGTGGCCGGCTACCTCGGCCAGACCGCGCAGAAGACCGCCGAGCTCGTGAAGTCCGCCGAGGGCGGCGTGCTGTTCATCGACGAGGCCTACTCGCTGTCCGGAGACCAGTACGGCAAGGAGGCGATCGACACCCTGGTCAAGGAGATGGAGGACAAGCGCGACGACCTGGTCGTCATCGTCGCCGGCTACCCGCTGCCGATGGCGGTCTTCATCTCCGAGAACCCGGGCCTCGAGAGCCGGTTCCGGACGCACATCGAGTTCCCGAACTACACCGACGACGAGCTGACCGCGATCTTCACGCAGATGGCCGAGGGCGCCGACTACGACGCGGGCGAGCCGGTCGTCGCGCGGCTCAGCGAGCTCCTCGCCGAGGCGCCGCGCGGGCCGTCGTTCGGCAACGCGCGCTACGTCCGCAACACGCTCGAAGCCGCCATCGGCCACCACGCGTGGCGGCTGCGCGACATCGCCGAACCGACGCTCGAGCAGCTGCGCTCGCTCGAGGCGGACGACCTGGTGGCGCCGACCGAGGAAGACGAGGAGCCGGCCCTCGCCGAGGACGGCACCCTCCTGCCGCCCGACGACGCCCCTCCCGCCGTACCGGTCGACGCGCTGTCGCCCGCGGACGCGCCGGAGCCTACGGTCGAGGTCGACAAGGACAAGGTCGACGTGGTCAGGGAAGAGGAGACTCCATGAGCCACCCCGTGGCGGCCCCCCCGCCTCCGGCGGTCCAGCCGGCGCCTGCTCACCCGGCCCCGCCGACGGCGAAGCAGGGATTCTGGCCCGCGCCCACCGGCAAGCCGGTGGGCGCCGGTGTGGAGAACACCCCGGTGCTCCTCAACCGACTGCAGATCATCGGCATGGCAGCAGTACTGCTGTTCGGCCTGGCCAGCGGGCTCGTGCAGTTCCTCTCCTACCAGTCCGACGGCCGGGCGGCCGACGACACCGAGCAGCTGCTGCGCGTCCAGGGGATCCAGTCGGCTCTGCTGCGCGCCGACGCCCTCGCCACGAACGCCTTCCTCGAGGGCGGGGACGAGGACCCCGTCAAGCGCGCCGGCTACGACGCGGAGATCGAGTCGGTCCTCCGCGAGATCGCCGCGGCTGCGGAGGCCCAGCCCGCCGACCGGGATGCGTTGCAGGCGCTCGTCGTCATCGTGAACAGCTACGCCAACTACGTCGCGGAAGCCCGGGTCTACAACCGTCAGGGCTTCCCGGTCGGCGCCGAGTACCTGAGCGTGGCGAGCGACTCCGTCCGCACCGAGGCGCAGCCGATCCTGGCGAACCTGGTCACTGCGAACTCCGAGCGGGCCGAGGACTCGATGGCCGGCCAGCACCCTTTCTGGCTGCTCCTGATCGGGTTGGTGTTCGTCGGTGTGCTGGTCTGGCTGAACCTGATGCTGGCGCAGCGGTTCCGACGCTACGTCAACGCCGGCATCGCCCTGGCTGCCGTCATCTTGCTGGTGACGACGCTGGTCGCATCGATCGCCGCCTGGCGGGGCGACAACAGCAATGACGGGTTGCTGGACGACGAGCTGCAGGTGGCGATCGACGAGTCGGCCGCTCGTACCGCGGGCAACGACGCCAAGGCCTACGAGAGCCTGCGGCTCATCAAACGCGGATCCGGAGCCACCTACGAGCCGAAATGGGCGGCGGCCGCCGCGATCGTGGAGGACAAGGCGGGCGACAGCAGTCTCCCCTTCTGGCGGGCCTACGCCGACGGGCACCAGCAGATCGCGACTCTCGACGACGACGACCTGTGGTTCAAGGCGAAGGACGCCGCGATCGACGAAGGTGCGGAGTCGGCCACCGCGAACTTCGACGAGTTCGACGCCGAGACGCAGGAGGTCGCGAGCGAGAACGGCGACGCGACGACCGACGAGCTGCGGGCCGGTCGCACGCTGGCGCTGATCGGCAGCCTGTTGACCCTCATCCTCGGCCTGGTGGCCGCGGTCTCGGTCGCACGAGGAATCGGCGACCGGCGGAAGGAGTACGCATGAGGACCGGCGCGAAGCTGGGAGCCGCGGCAGTCGCCGTCGCCATGATCCTCGCGGGTTGCGGGTACGACGACACGCCGGTGCCGGAGAAGCCGGCCGCCCCGCCTCCTCCGAGTGCGGCGAACTCGACCTGCACCACGGACGAGACGACCCTGGCGTCGTACGAGCCTGGTTCCACGATCCCGGCCGGGCCGACGATCGACCGGATCCGCGCCGATCACAAGTTGGTGGTCGGCGTCTCCGCCGACACCTACCTGATGGGCTCGCGGAACCCGGAGACCAACAAGATCGAGGGCTTCGACATCGAGTTCGCGCACGCGATCGGTGAAGCGCTGTTCGCCGACACCGGCGATGGCTTCAACGTCGGACGCGACATCCAGTTCCGGGTGATCACGGCGGGCGACCGGATCCCGCTGCTCGGCGGCCCGGACGCCGAGGGCGAGACTCGACCGCCGGAGCTCGACCTCGTGATCCGCAACTTCACGATCAACTGCGCGCGCTGGGAGCAGATCGACTTCTCGGCCGAGTACTACCACGCCTCCCAGAAGGTGCTGCTCCGCGAGGAGCTCGCGGAGAGCTACAGCGGCCCGCAGGACCTGGCGGGCAAGAAGGTCTGCGCGCCGATCGGCTCCACCAGCCTGGTCAACATCACCAACCCGGACCTGGGCGGCGAGCCGGACGCGGAGATCGTGCAGGCCACCAACCACACCGGCTGCCTGATCAAGCTGCAGCAGGGCGAGGTCGACGCGATCACGGGCGACGACACGGTGCTGGCCGGGCTCGCAGCGCAGGACCCGTACGCCGTCGTGCCCCCTCCGTGCGAGGACGGCGAGACCACCCGTTGCCAGAACCCGATCACCGACGAGCCGTACGGGATCGGAGTCCCCAAGGGCCAAGAGGACCTGGTGCGGTTCGTCAACTACGTGCTCGAGCAGATGATCGAGGGGGACGGCGGCGAGTGGCAGCGTGCCTACAACCGTTGGCTCAGGGGGCCGCTGGGCGAATGCACGGAGGACTGCGCACCGGGTGACCAGGGTGTCCCGCCGGATCGCCGGTACGGGCGCTGACGAGAGGCATCGACGGCATCCCATGACCGCAACCGCTCCCACCGCCCCGGGCAAGCTCGGCGAGGCCATCGAGCCGGCGCTCATCCAGCGCTACCTCGACGAGCTGGACGCCTGGCTGCGCACCCGAGGCGACGAGCTCGACGAGCTCGATCGCGCGGCGCTGGGGGCCAACCGCGGGCAGGAGCTGGCCAGCGACATGGGGCTGACGCTGGCGATGTGGAAGGCGATCCACGACCGCTACCAGCTGGTCTTCGCGACCTGGGACGGCGGCCGCGTGCTCCAGCAGGAGCGGGAACGGATCTCGGCGCTGATCTGGGGCCGGCTCGACGGTGCCTCGGGCATGCCGGGCGGGCTCGCGGTGTCGCTGCCCGAGGCCTGCCGCCTCAACGACGCTCTCACCGGCCAGCTCCGGACCAAGCTGTCGCTGACCTACGACGCGACCGAGCAGGTGGCCCGGATCCGCGAGGTGCGCGCCCAGCTGGAACGGATCCGCGACCAGGTCGCGCTCGAGCCGGCGACGACCCGCGATGCGACCGTCAACACGCTCGCCGGCCTGATGGCACGCATGGAGCAGATCGGCGACCGCGCCGACCGCGGGGCCGACGTCGGCGGCCTGCTCGCGCCGTTGGAGGTGGAGGCGACGACCTTCGAGCGCGACCTGATCGTCGGCAACGCCCGCCGCCGCGACGCCCGCTCGAAGGTGCTCTCCGCGCGTGAGCTGCGCGCGGACCTCGAGGCCCGTGAGCAGGCTGTCGAGAAGCTCGCGGCCCAGTGCGTGGCGACCGTCGACACCGCGCCGAGGTACGCCGTACCCGATGTCGATGCGCTCGGCCCGGTGCCGGTGACGCCGGACGAGATCGATGCGTACCTGGTCAAGCTCGACCGGGTGTCCCAGGCGCTCGAGTTCGCCCAGCACAAGTACGCCGACGCACTCGCCCAGCACACCGACCTGGTGGCGCTGCTCGACGCCTACGTCGCCAAGGCCCGGGCCCAAGGAGTGGCCGGCAGTCCCGACCTGGTCGACAGCGAGCGGCAGGCGCGTGCCGTACTCGCCCGCACCCCGGCCCCGATGTCCGTCGCCCAGCAGATGGTCGCGACCTACCAGACGTGGCTTCAGAAGGAGACCGCCCAGTCATGATGCACCAGTGAGCACCTGTACCCAGCCGGGCTGCACCGGCAGCATCCTCGACGGCTATTGCGACGTCTGTGGTTCGCCGGGCGCGCCCGGCGCGGCCGCGACGACCACGAGCAACGTCCCGACGGCCACGGTCGGGGCACCCGCGACGGGCACCACCCCGGCGCCGCCCGTCGCCAACGGCACGGCCTGCGGTCAGCCCGGCTGCGGCGGCAAGATCCTCGACGGCTACTGCGATGTGTGCGGCACCGCGGCGGATGCTCCGCCGGCTCCGGTCGAGGCGCAGGCCAACCCGGTCTCCGGGCACGGCGCCTCGGTCGCGACCTCGGCCAGCCGCGTGCAGTCCGCGGCGATCGGCTCGAAGCGCGCCGGCAGCACGGGCACCGGCTCCACCCGCCGTACCCGCAGCGGAAGCCAGCGGATGCGCGCGGCCAGGCTCGGCGCCGGTCTCACCTCGGTGCCACCAGCGCCACCGGTCGACGCCGCCAAGGCGATCATGGCGCACGCAGAGGTCCCGGAGGACAAGCGGCAATGCTCGAAGTGCGGCAACAAGGTCGGCCGCAGCATCGACGGCAAGCCCGGTCGGCCCGAGGGCTTCTGCGCCAACTGCGGCCAGGCGTTCTCGTTCACGCCGAAGCTGCAGCAGGGCGACCTGGTCGGCGGCCAGTACGAGGTAGCCGGCGCGCTCGCGCACGGTGGCCTCGGCTGGATCTACCTCGCCCGCGACCGCAACGTGTCCAACCGATGGGTGGTCCTCAAGGGCCTGCTCAACTCCGGTGACCCGGACGCGTTGGCCGCAGCGATCGCGGAGCAGCAGTTCCTCGCGCAGGTCGAGCACCCGGCGATCGTCGAGATCTACAACTTCGTGACGCACGAAGGCGCCGGCTACATCGTCATGGAGTACGTCGGCGGCAAGTCGCTCAAGCAGATCCTCAAGGACCGGATGCGGGCCAACCACGGCGCCTACGACCCGCTGCCGGTCGACCAGGCGCTGGCCTACATCCTCGAGCTGCTGCCGGCGTTCCAGTACCTCCACGACCTCGGCCTGATCTACTGCGACTTCAAGCCCGACAACATGATCCAGGTCGGCGACGCGATGAAGCTGATCGACCTCGGCGGCGTCCGGCGGGCCGACGACCAGGAGTCCGCGATCTACGGCACCGTGGGCTACCAGGCGCCCGAGGTGGCGGAGGTGGGGCCGACGATCGCCTCCGACATCTACACGATCGGCCGCACCCTGTTGGTGCTCACGATGGAGTTCCGCGGCTACCAGGGCACCTACCTGCACAGCCTGCCGCCGGTCGACCAGACGCCGCTCTTCCAGCAGCAGGACTCGCTCTACCACCTCGTGGCCAAGTGCTGTGCGGCCGATCCGGCCGACCGGTTCGCGTCCGTCGACGAGCTGCGCACCCAGCTGCTCGGCGTGCTGCGCGAGGTCGTCGCGCGGACCCGGAAAGGTACGGCGCTCACGTCTGCCGCGTCCGTCCTCTTCGAGTCACCCGCGATCGCGCGACCGATCACCAGCTGGAGTCACCTCCCCGACCTGCGCGAGGACACGACCGACCCGCAGCACGGTTGGCTGTCGACGATCGGCACCGAGGAGCCGCGCCAGCGGCTCAGGGACCTCGACGCGGCGCCCGAGGACAGCGCGGAGGTGTGGCTGGCCCGCTGTCGGGCAGCCCTGGAGATCGGTGAGTCGGCGGCGGCCAAGAGCTATGCCGGCAACCTGCTGGCTGCCGATCCGTGGGAGTGGCGGGCGCTGTGGATGGAAGGCCTCGCCGCCGTACAACAGGACGACTGGGAGACCGCGAAGGCTTCGTTCAATGCGGTCTACCAGCAGGTGCCCGGCGAGCTCGCTCCCAAGCTGGCGTTGGCTTTCGCGTGCGAGAAGGGCGGGCAGCCAGAGGTCGCCGAGGGGCTCTACCAGACCTGCGCCGCCACCGACGCGACGTACGTCGCTCCGTCCGCGTTCGGGATGGCCCGGGTCCGTGCCGACCGCAAGGACACCCCCGGCGCGGTCGCCGCGCTCGACCTGGTGCCGAACACCAGCCGGGGCTACACGGAGAGCCGTCAGCAGCGCGCCGAGGTGCTGCTCGCCGGGAGCGCGATGGATCTCGCAGTGCTCGACCAGGCGCTGCGGACGATCGAGAGCTCGTCCGTCGACGGCCCGACCCGCCAGCGCTACACCGTGCGGATCCTCAGGGAGGCGCTGCCCGCGGTCGCCAAGAACCCGGCGCGCAAGGGCCTCAGCATCGGTTCTGTCCAGGCGTCCGAGACGCACATCAGGGCCGGCCTGGAGAACGCGCTGCGCCTCCTGGCCCGCGACGCCCACGACCTCGACGAGCGCGTGGACCTGGTCAACCAGGCGAACGCCATACGGAACTGGAGCCTCACATGACCAACCAGGACGTCGGGTCGACCAGTACGCCGGAGACGGTGTGCCCGGCCTGCGGTGTCGGCGTGCCCGACGGTGCCCGTTTCTGTGAGTCGTGCGGGGCCCAGGTGGGCGACGCCGCCGTGACCCCGTTGACCCCGCCGGAGATGGTGCCCGCCGACGACTTCGGCGACGCGCCGATCAGCGCGCCGACCCGTCGCCCGGCGCACGCGCTGCCGGACCCGCCGCCCGACCCCGGCCGTCGTCCGTGCGGCAACTGCGGGGGAGAGGTCGGGCCCGATCTCTACTGCCTGTCGTGCGGTACCAAGGCGCCCAGCGAGCGCGACCACTTCCGGGAGACCCCGGCGGTCTGGGTCGCCGGCGTGTGCGACAAGGGCGCGAAGAAGAGCCGCAACGAGGACGCCATGGCGCTGCTCGCCGGCGAACAGCCCGGGTCCCGCGCCGTCCTGGTCGTTCTCGACGGCGTCTCCAACCTGGTCGACTCCGACGTCGCGTCCCTCGCCGGCGCCCGCGCGGCCCGCGAGGTGCTGCGGACGCCGCTGCCGGCCGGGATGGGCACGCCACAGGGAAAGGAAGCGGCGGTCAACAAGGTCTTCACCGACGCCGCAGCGGCGGCCAACACGGCGATCATCGCGATCACCGACCCGGACGAGCCCAACCCCGCGTCGGCGACCTTCACGGTGGCCGTGCTCGAGGGAACCCGGATCAGTCACGCCAACATCGGCGACTCCCGGTGCTACTGGCTCCCTGACCAGGGCGAGCCGGTGCAGCTCACGGTGGACGACTCGGTGGCCCAGGCACAGATCGCCAGCGGCGTGGCCAAGGAGGTCGCCGAGACCGGCGAGTTCGCCCACGCCATCACCAAGTGGCTCGGGCGCGACTCGCAGGACTTCGTCCCACTGGTCGGCAGCCTCGAGGTCACCGGACCGGGCTGGCTGCTCGCGTGCTCGGACGGGCTGTGGAACTACGCCTCCGCTCCGGGCGCGCTCCATGCGCAGGTGCAGGCGGCCACCGCGACCGACCCCGAAGGGATCGCGCTCGAGCTGGTGGCGTTCGCCAACGCAGCGGGTGGGCACGACAACATCACCGCAGCCCTGGCCCGCGTCGGGCCGCTCGCCGCTGCCCCTCCGGCGCCGCCACCGCCGCCCGCACCGCCCTCGACAGAGGGCGCCACGCCGGCCGACGCCGCGGGCGCCGTACCACCACCGCCGCCGCCGGTGCAGAATGCCGGTACGCCGACCGAACAGACCGAGGCAGCAGGAGAGGGAGCCCCGACCGATGGCTGAGTTCACCACCGCCGTCTTCCAGAACGAGTTCCTGGCGGACGGCGGGACCGACGTCAACGCGATCGTCACCATCGCCTGCAAGGGGGCCGGCACCGCCGGCCAGTCCGGCTCCGGCGCCGCCGGCGAGATCATCATCGTCGACACGTCCGGCTCGATGGGTCCCGCGACGATGGCCGCGGCCAAGGACGCCGCGCAGGCGGCGCTGTCGGAGATCGTCGACGGCACCTGGTTCGCCATCGTCGCCGGTGCGGACCGCGCGATGCTCGCCTACCCGCCGGTGACCAGCGGGCCTGCCCTCGTGCAGATGAATGCACAGACCCGGCAGGAAGGATCCGCCGCGATCGGGCGCTTCGTCGGCAGCGGCGGTACGGCGATCTCCACCTGGCTCGACCTCGCCGGCCAGATCTTCGCGTCCGTCCCGCAGGTGACCCAGCGCCACGCACTGCTGCTCACCGACGGTGAGAACCGGGAACGTCCGGGGCGGCTGGACGAGGCGATCAACCGGGCCACCGGCTACTTCCAGTGCGACTGCCGCGGCGCGGGCACCGACTGGCAGGTCGCCGAGATCCGGCGGATCTCGCAGGCGCTGCTCGGCACCGTCGACATCATCCCGAGGCCCGGCGAGATGCGGGCGCAGTTCCAAGAGATCATGCGCGCGTCGATGGCTCGCGGTGTCGCCGACGCCAAGCTCCGGGTGTGGACGCCGCAGGGTGCCCAGGTGCTGTTCGTGCGACAGGTCGCGCCGACGCTCGAGGACCTCACCGACCGCGGAGTGGCGGTCAACCCGCTGACCCGTGACTTCCCGACGGGCGCGTGGGCCGATGAGTCTCGCGACTACCACGTCGCGATCCGGGTGGCGGCGAAGGCGCTCGGGCAGGAGCAGCTCGCCGCGCGGGTCCAGCTCGCGCTCGGGGAGAACGTCGTGACCCAAGGCCTGGTGAAGGCGACCTGGTCGAACAACTCCGAGCTCACGACCCGTATCGACAAGCAGGTGGCCCACTACACCGGCCAGACCGAGCTTGCGGCGATGATCCAGGAGGGCCTGGCAGCCAAGGCCGCCGGCGACGAGGCGACCGCGACGACCAAGCTCGGTCGTGCGGTGCAGCTTGCCGCGGAGACGGGCAACGACGAGGCGACGTCCAAGCTGAAGAAGGTCGTCGACGTCGACAACGAGGCCGACGGAACGGTGCGGCTCAAGCGGGCGGTCGACAAGGCCGACGAGATGGCGCTCGACACCGCATCGACCAAGACGACCCGGGTCCGCAAGGACCCGGCCGGGAGCTGACGTTGCCTACCTGTCCCTCGGGCCACGACTCGACTGCCGACGACTACTGCGACGTCTGCGGTCTGCCGATCACCGACGCCGGTCCCCCGCCGACACCTGCCGGCGACGCACCGGCACCGCCGCCCGAGGTGGACGTGCCGACTCCGGCCGCGCCCGCCGGCGCGACCTGCCCGAACTGCTCGGCGCTCAACCCGGAGAACGCGCTGTTCTGCGAGGCGTGCGGCTACGACTTCACGACCGGCCAGGCGCCGCGCACCCCGTCGGCGCTCGACCTCGATGCGCCGGGTGCGCCGCCGGACACGTCGGCGTCCCTGCCGCCGACCGAGGACACCCCGGCCGTCAGCGACCCGCCGACCTCAGAGGCGCAGCGCTCGATCGCGCCGCCGCTCGCCGACGCCTGGATGGCCGAGGTGTGGATCGATCCGGACTGGTACGCCGACCAGGACTCGCACGACCCGCTGCCCTCGGCAGGAGTGCCGGTCGTCGTACCTCTGAAGACGATGTCCATCCTCGTCGGCCGGACCTCGCGCAGCCGCAACATCCACCCCGACATCGACCTGACCACCGACAACGGCATCAGCCGACGCCACTGCCAGCTCACGACCGACGGCATGCGCTGGTTCGTGGAGGACCTCGGCTCGTCCAACGGCACCTACGTCGGTGGTCCGATCGGCGCACTGCCGACCACGCCGCTGTCGCCGGGGGAGAAGCGCGAGATCGCCGCCGACGAGCGGGTCTACCTCGGCGCCTGGAGCCGCATCGTGATCAGGAAAGCCGCCCCGGGCGAGGTGCCCTGACCTGAGTCGCCAACACGGTCGTCCGATCGGATGATTTCGGGTACGTCGGCGGCGGTTCGAGGGACACCGGCCGGCGCAGCCGCCATCCTGTCGCGATGACGGATGGGGAATCGGGCGGCGGCCGGGCTGCCGTCGCGACAGTGGCGTGGCTGGTGCTGACCATCGCGGGCACGGCTGCCGCGGCCTGGGCGGTCCCGGACATCGTCTCGATCGGCGCCTGCTCGTCGACGGGGCAGCTCAGCGGCGGCAGCAACCGCGACGTCGCGGTCTGCACCGACGAGCAGATCGCTTCGATCATCACCGGCTGCGTCGGCATCGCCGTCTTCTTCCTGGGCTTCCTCTGCACCTTCCGCTTCATCCGGGGACGTGACGCCATCGTGTCCCGCCTGGTCGGCGGGGGGATCGCGGCGCTGATCGTCGGCGGCCTCGCCGAGCTGCGGCTCCAGGACGACGACGTGATCGCGTCGATGGCCGTTCAGGACCTCGAGGGCTGGCGGATCGGGATGTTGCCCCTCGTGATCGGCGGTCCGGTGTGCCTGCTCGTCGCGCTCATCATCGTGCTCGTGCGGGCGGGCCGACGCTGACTCTTCGCGGGTCAGCGGCGGGTGGCGAGGACGACCGACGAGTCGGACGCGACCATCACCTCGACGGCGGTGAAGCGCTCGTCGATGAGCCACTGCTCGCGCAGGGTGTCGACCCGGCCGCCGTTGAGTGGCGGCCACTGCTCGCCGGGCCAGAAGTCGCCGAGCACCACGATCCCGCCCGGCTCGACCAGATCGGCGATCGCGTCGACGCCGACCTCGTCGGGCTGCTCGGAGTCGAGGTAGAGCAGCGAGTAGGGACCCTTGTCCATCAGCGTGGACCAGTCGGCCGTCAGTACGTCGACCAGCGGGTCGTCGTCGAAGATCTCGGCGGCCGCGCGGGCGAGCTTGGGATCGCGCTCGGCGGTGAGGATCCGGGCCTGGGTGTCACGGACGCCCGACCGCAGCCAGGCAGTGCCGACGCCGCAGCCGGTGCCGAACTCGGCCATCGTCCCGGTGCGGGTCGCCGCGAGCGCCGCCAGCAGCCGGCCCGTCTCGTTGCGGCAGAACGAGACGTAGCCCGCGCGTCGGGACACGTCGAACGCGCGGTTGACCACGTCAGGTCGGTCGGGGGGCGCGCTCATGGATCGAGTCTTTCATCCTGGTACCGACGTCTCGGCATCCGAACAAGGAGCGAAATGCGGGGACATCGGTCCGCGGACGCCGTACCCTCGTTCTCACCATGCGGCAGTTCTTCGTACTTATCGTGCGCCGCGGCGGGGCCTGAGAGAGGCCACCTCGCCGCGGTGACTGCGGCGTGCATCCCGCGCCTGCGTGGGCTTCTCGATCACACTCGATAGAAGCCCATTGCCCGAAAGGCGATAACGATCATGTACGACATGTATCCGGACTGGGGCCCGGCGAAGCACGACCCCGACCATCCGCTGCACCGCAACACCCACAGCGACGCCCTGCAGGGCGCGTTCAACCCGCCCGCAGGGACTGCCCTGCGAGACGAGGACGAGCCGCGTCCCGACGACAACTAGCGTTTCGCCCATGACCTCTGCGACCAGCACCGCGTCCCTTGTCACGCCCGCCGACGGGAGCGTGGCACTGGCTGTCGTCCCCGGCGACGGCATCGGACCCGAGGTGACGGCCGAGGCGCTGAAGGTGCTGGAGGTTGCAGCTTCCCTCTCCGACGCCGCCCTGAAGTTCGAACAAACCCACTACTCCCTAGGCGCCGAGCAGTACCTCGCCACCCATGAGGTGTTGCCCGACTCCGTGCTCGCCGAGATCCGGGAGCACGACGCGATCCTGTTGGGAGCAGTCGGCGGCAGGCCGAACGACCCGAACCTGCCGCCGGGGATCCTCGAGCGCGGGCTGCTGCTGCGGTTGCGCTTCGAGCTCGACCACTACGTCAACCTGCGTCCGTCGCGGATCTACCCGGGTGCGGTGTCGCCGCTCTCGACCGCGGTGCTCGGGAAGGGTGAGGTCGACTTCGTCGTCGTGCGCGAGGGCACCGAGGGTCCCTACACCGGCAACGGTGGCGCGCTCCGGGTCGGCACCCCGGCCGAGATCGCCACAGAGGTGTCGGTGAACACGGCGTACGGCGTGGAGCGGGTCCTCCGCGACGCCTTCGCCCGTGCGCAGCGCCGTCCCCGCAAGAAGCTCACCCTGGTCCACAAGACCAACGTGCTCGTCAACGCGGGATCGCTGTGGTGGCGGCTGTTCGAGGAGGTCGCGGCGGAATTCCCCGACGTGACCACGGACTACTGCCACATCGATGCGGTGATGATCTTCCTCGCAACGGACCCGCAGCGGTTCGACGTGATCGTGACCGACAACCTGTTCGGCGACATCGTCACCGACCTCGCCGCCGCGATCACCGGCGGCATCGGCCTCGCGGCCTCCGGCAACGTCAACCCTGATCGCTCGGCGCCGTCGATGTTCGAGCCGGTGCACGGCTCGGCGCCCGACATCGCCGGACAGCTGATCGCGGACCCGACCGCGGCGATCCTCAGCGGCGCCTTGCTGCTCGACCACCTCGGCCACCCCGACGCGGCGGCCCGGATCGAGACCGCCGTGATCGACGACCTTGCCGCCCGGACGCCGGGCCAGAAGCGGTCGACGCCCGAGGTGGGCGATGCGATCGCTGCTCGAGTAGCCACGGGCGCCTGACGGCGCCCGGCGCTGCCGCGCCAGAAGGAGCTCGCTGCGCTCGCGCCACTTTCCTTGCCGTCCACCAGGCTCGCTGCGCCCGCGGTGGACGGACTACTAGGAAGTGCGACTGAAATTGTCCGGCATGCAGATCAGCACCACCCTCACCTCGTCCCCGACCGATGACGCGCGCCTGGCCGAGATCCTCGCGAACCCCGGTTTCGGCACGAACTTCACCGACCACATGTTCACGGTCGAGTGGACGCCGGCCGACGGGTGGCACGACGCGCGGATCACGCCGTACGGCCCGATCACGCTCGACCCGGCCGCCGCGGTCCTGCACTACGCGCAGGAGATCTTCGAGGGGATGAAGGCCTACCGTCACGCCGACGACTCAGTGTGGATGTTCCGACCCGAGGCCAACGCCGAGCGGATGGTCCGCTCCTGCCACCGGCTCGCGCTGCCGGTGCTCGAGGTGCCCGACTTCGTGCAGGCGGTCTCCGCCCTGGTCGAGGTCGACCAACGCTGGGTGCCCACCAACGAGGAGGGCGGCGAGAAGAGCCTCTACGTGCGGCCCTACATGTTCGCGTCGGAGAAGTTCCTCGGCGTGCGGCCCGCTGAGCACGTCACCTACATGGTGATCGCCAGCCCGGCCGGCGCCTACTTCAAGGGCGGCGCCCGCCCAGTCAACCTATGGCTCACCGAGGAGTACACCCGGGCCGGCCGCGGCGGCATGGGCGCGGCCAAGACCGGCGGCAACTACGCCAGCTCGCTGATCGCACAGCAGGAGGCGTACGCCAACGGCTGCGACCAGGTGGTCTTCCTCGACGCCGAGGAAGGCAAGTACGTCGAGGAGCTCGGCGGCATGAACATGTACTTCGTCTACGACGACGGCTCCATCGTCACTCCCGAGACCGGCACCATCCTCGAGGGCATCACCCGCGCCAGCATCATGGAGCTCGCCGGCAAGCTGGGCCACCACGTGACCGAGCGCAAGCTCGGCATCGACGAGTGGCGTCGGGGTGTCGAGGACGGCCGGATCGTCGAGATCTTCGCCTGCGGCACCGCGGCGGTCGTGACCCCGGTCGGCGAGCTGCGGACCAAGGACGGCGTCACCCCCGCGCCGGCCGGATCCGAGCTGACGATGCAGATCCGCGACGCGCTGGTCGGCGTCCAGTTCGGGCGGGCCGACGACACGTTCGGCTGGATGCACCGGATCGTCTGAGCCCGGGCACTAGCTCCCGGGCTTCGGAGCCGTCTGCTCGCCGCCGCCGGCGCGGCGGTAGACGGCGTTGCACAGCCGGGCCATCCGTGGCTGGGAAGCAATCTCCGCGTTGGCGAACACGACGTTGTACTGGTGTGGACGCTGGTTGTCGCGGAGCACCGGCACCAGCCCGCAGTCGGCGAAGAACCTGGCCACGTCGTCGTCGAGCCACTGGCCCTCCCAGAGCGGTTCGCTCTCGACCTCGATGTAGACCAGCGAAGCACGGGACAGCACCTGTGCGCCCGAGGACAAGACCGCGCCCGACGCGCCCTCGACATCGATCCAGGCAACGACCACGTCGTCGCCGCCCACGCTGAGGAACGTGTCGAGCGGTGTCGACGGCACCTCGACGGTGTCGACCTGCTCGGCGAGCACGTGACTCGCGATGCTCGCCATCTTGTTGGTCTGCGGCTTCTTGTAGCGACGGCCCTTTGCCTCGTTGTGGAACTCGCGGGGGATGCCGAGCTCGACGGTGCCGTCCGTCTCCGAGATCGCAAGGTGGAGGTACTCGATGCCGGTATCTGCAAGGGACGCGGCGTACTTCTGGTGGACGTGTGGGTTCGCCTCGAACGCGACGACGCGCGCGGTCGGCACCTCTGCCTTGAGCCAGCCGCTGAACCGGGCCTCATGAGCCCCGATCTCGAGGCTCACGGTGGGGGCGAGGTCGCGAGCCAGGTTGAGGAAAGTGTTCTCGACGCGCCTGCCCACGACCTCCCGTGGCAGCTTTCGGCCGCGGACAGCCAGCAGGTTGGCGAAGTAGCGGTAGCCGGCGTCGCGGGCATCTGCGAGTGCGTCGGACAAGATGCATACCTTCCGGAGGCGGTCGGGCACTGGGGGGCAAGGTACCCCGAACCGCGGAGGTGATAGCGAATCCGGCCGCGCTTGGGCGTCGCACGGCGTGCTGCTGGGTAGCCTCATTCTGTGACGACCCAACCGCAGGGCGAGTCGCCCACGCGGGTGGGCGACTACACCCTGCTGACCCGCCTCGGTGAGGGCGGCATGGGCATCGTCCACCTCGCTCGGAGCGCCGACGGCCGCCGGGTCGCGCTGAAGGTGCTGCGTCCCCACATCGTGGGCGACGAGGAGGCCAGGGCGCGGCTCGCGCGCGAGGTCAGCACGCTGATGCGGGTGCGCAGCCCGTGGATCGCCGAGTTCCTCGACGCCGACCCCTGGGCGGAGATCCCCTACGTCATCACCCGCTACGTGCCGGGGCTCTCGCTCCACGACCACGTGGTCGAGGAAGGCCCGATCGAGGACCGCGACCTGCTCTGGCTGGCCGGCTGCCTCGCCGAGGGCATCGCCGCGGTCCACCAGGCCGGCGTGCTCCACCGCGACATCAAGCCGTCGAACGTGCTGATGGAGGGCCGTACGCCGATCCTCATCGACTTCGGGCTGGCCCGCGTCACCGACGACCCGCGGCTCACCCAGGCCGGCTGGCTGCTCGGAACACCCGGCTATCTCGCGCCCGAGATCTTGTACGGCGACGACGCGACGGCCGCGGCCGACGTGCACGCCTGGGCCGCGACCGTGGCGTACGGCGCCACCGGGCGGCCGCCGTACGGCCGCGGCCCGTCGATGGCGATCATGGACCGGGCCCGCCGTGGCGAGCACGACCTCAGCGGGATCGAGGGACCGCTCGCCGCCGTCCTCGACGCCGCTCTCGATCCCGACCCGCTGGCCCGGCCGACCCTCAACGAGCTGCTCGGGTGGCTGCGGCCGCTGAGCACGCAGCCGTCCTCCCCACCCGTGCCGCCGCCGGTCGACAACCAGGTCGCGGAGGACGACTTCACGTTGCCGGTGGCGCTGGCGAACGGTGGTTCCGAGCCGCGCACCGCTGCGACCGTGCCCGAGCCACGGCCGGTGACCCGGGTGCTGACCACCCCGGTCCCGCCTCCGCCTCCGCCGTCGCTGCATGCCGCGCCGACGATCGGCCCGCCCGCGGCCGTGATCCAGTGGGAGCAGGACTGGGACGCCCGCGTGCTGGCCCCGCCGAAGGTCCCGCTGAGCGAGCGCCTGCGCCGCGGCGCGGCCGTCGGCTGCGGGGGAGTCGTGCTCGGCGCCGCGACCGCCGTCGCGCCGTACGTCACGGGCGTCGCCGTGCTCCTGGGCGTCTGGCTGTTGCGCACGGGCTCGCTCGCGGCGTCGGCGGGTGCGGGCCGCCGTACGACCCGCGGCAGCAGGTGGTACGACGCGCCGCAGCTCGCGTTCAGCACCCCGTGGCACTCGCTGCGGGCGATCACGGGCACCGTCGTCCTGCTGCTGTGGAGCCTGGGGCTCGCCCTCGCGGCTGCGCTGCTCTGCTACGCCGCGGAGCTCGGCGGGGAGGCGACCCTCTTCGCCGGCGGCACCACGCTCGGCGTCGCTCTGTGGTCCGGGCCGGGCGCCAGCCGGTTCCGTTCGCCGCTCGCGCGGATCGTCCATCCGCTCTCCGGGCGCTGGGGTCACTGGCTGGCGATGTGCGGCGGGCTGCTCCTCCTCGCCGCGGTGCTCGGCGTGGTCGTCGCGAGCCAGGGCGTCAGCTGGCTGCCGGCGTCCGGCCCGCCGTTCTGATGCCCCGCGTGTCGAGACCGCGAATTCGGTCGGTCCCGTTGTGGCAGACTGGCGGCGTGCACCAGAGCACCATCATCATTAGCTAGCGCGTCGAGTCCCTCGACGCGCCAACCTCTCGTCTCCGAGAGGTTTTTCTTTTGCCCGGACATCCACGACCCGAGAGACAACGATGAACCACCCAGCCGACGCGCTCGACCAGCCACTGGATCTGCATGGCGCGTTCCACGTCTACGACACCACCCTGCGGGACGGCATGCAGCAGGAGGGGCTCAACCCGACGGTCGCGGACAAGCTGGCTATTGCGCGGCAGCTGGACGGCCTGGGCGTGGGCTACATCGAGGGCGGCTGGCCGGGCGCCAACCCGAAGGACACCGAGTTCTTCCGCAGGGCTGCGGCTGAGCTGGACCTCCGGCACGCGCGGCTCGCGGCGTTCGGCGCGACCCGCCGGGCCGGCGTCAACGCGGCCGACGACCCGTTGATCGCGGCACTGCGCGACAGCGGCGCCGGCGTCGTCACCCTGGTCGCCAAGTCCCACTCCGGTCACGTCGAGAAGGCCCTGCGCACCACGCTCGAGGAGAACCTGGCGATGGTGCGCGACACGGTCAGCCACCTGCGCGCCGAGGGCCAGCAGGTCTTCCTCGACGCCGAGCACTTCTTCGACGGCTACCGCCTCGACCGGGCGTACGCGCTCGAGGTGCTGCGGACGGCGTACGACGCCGGGGCCGAGGTCGTCGCCCTCTGCGACACCAACGGCGGCATGCTGCCGGGCTGGGTCGGCGACGTCGTCAACGACGTGGTGCAGACGACCGGGGTCCGGGTCGGCATCCACTGCCACAACGACACGGGCTGCGCGGTGGCCAACACCCTCGCGGCGGTCGAGGCGGGCGCGACGCACGTGCAGGGCTGCATCAACGGCTACGGCGAGCGCACCGGCAACGCCGACCTCGTCAACGTCGTCGCCAACCTCGAGCTCAAGTTGGACAGGCAGGTGCTGCCGCCGGGGCTGCTCGGCGAGGCCACCCGGATCGCCCACGCGGTCGCCGAGGTGACCAACGTGCCGCCCGCATCCCGCCAGCCGTACGTCGGACACTCGGCGTTCGCGCACAAGGCCGGACTGCACGCCTCCGCCATCAAGATCGACCCGAATCTCTACCAGCACATGGACCCGGCCGGCGTCGGCAACGACATGCGGCTACTGGTCTCCGAGATGGCCGGCCGGGCGTCGATCGAGCTCAAGGGCAAGGAGCTCGGTTTCGACCTCTCCGAGAATCCCGAGGTGGTCACCCGGGTGACCGCTCGCGTCAAGGAGCTGGAGCAAGGCGGCTACACGTTCGAGGCGGCGGATGCAACGTTCGAGCTGCTGCTGATGGAGGAGGCGGAGGGGAGGCGTCCGTCGTACTTCGACGTCGAGTCGTGGCGCGTGATCACGGAGACGCTCACCCACGCCCGTCCCGGGGAGGAGGCGGTGTCCGAGGCGACCGTCAAGGTGCTGGCCGCGGGCGTGCGGTACGTCGTGACCGGCGAGGGCAACGGTCCGGTCAACGCGCTCGACCAGGCGCTCCGGACCGCGATCGTCCAGGCCTACCCGGCGATCGCCAAGTTCGAGCTGATCGACTTCAAGGTCCGCATCCTCGACCAGGGCCACGGCACCGACGCGATCACTCGCGTCCTCATCGAGACCAGCGACGGCGAGTCGTCGTGGGTCACCGTCGGCGTCGGCGCGAACGTCATCGAGGCGTCGTGGGAGGCGTTGGTCGACGGGCTGACCTACGGGCTGGTGCGCCACCACGTGGAGTGATCAGGCCCCGACCACCCGGCGGACCAGGTCCGACCACCCGGCGATCAGCCGGTCCATCGGTACGTCGGCCCGATCGACCTGCTCCCGAAGGACGATGATCTCGAGGGGCGCGACCAGGGCTGTCGCGAGGTAGGCGAGGTCGCCCGCGACCCCGAGCTGACCGAGCAGGTAGCGCACGTGCATCGTCGTGAACGACAGCGCGCCCACGCTCCGGGTCCCGGGATTGCCGGCCGCCTCGATCAGCTCGGCATGGCGCAGGTTGAGGATCATCCGGGACTCACCGAACGCCAGCAGCCGCTCCAGCGGCGGCGCGTCCGGACCGAGTGGCGGCGGACCCCCCATCACCGCTGCCTGCCACTCGGTCTCGGAGTGGTTGAGCAGCGTGCCCATCAGCCCTTCGCGGCTGCCGAACCGCCGGAAGACCGTCCCCTTGCCGACGCCGGCGCGACAGGCCAGGGCGTCCATGGTCACGCCGCGGACGCCGACCTCCTCGACCAGTGCGGCCGCCGCCGTCATCAGCGCCTCGCGGTTGCGCGCAGCATCGCGCCGCTCGGGCGGCGGCGAGGTGAGGAGCGGGAGCGGCTTCGGCATCGCGGGGTCACTCTAGGTTCTCGCCGAGTCGGCTCATCTGGAAAGGCGCCGACTCGCGCGATTTCGGACCCCCATTCGGGACGGCTCGGCGAAATTTGGAATGAAACCGGACTATGGTCCGTTTCAACGGTCATGACTAACACTCGCGTACTCGTCCTCGTCGGCAGCCTCCGCGCCGACTCGCACAACCGCAAGATCGCCGAAGCGATCCGGGAGCAGGCGCCCGTCGGCGTCACCGTCGACATCGCCGACAACCTCGGCGACCTCCCGTTCTACAACGAGGACATCGACGGCGAACGGGCCCCCGAGGCGGTCGCCCGTCTCCGTCAGCAGGTGGCCGCAGCCGACCGCCTTCTCGTCATCACGCCCGAGTACAACGGCACCATGCCCGCTGTCCTGAACAACGCCATCGACTGGGCCTCCCGCCCGTTCGGCGAGGGCGCCATCAAGGACAAGCCGCTCGCGGTCGTCGGCACGGCCGTCGGCCAGTACGGCGGCCAGTGGGCCCACGACGACGCCCGCAAGTCCGCGCGGGTGGCCGGTGCCGCCGTCATCGAGGACATCGCGCTGTCGCACGCCTACGCCTGGGGCAGCGACCCGTCGGCCGACGTCGACACTGTCGAGAAGTTCCTGGCCGCGGTGACCGACCTCGCGTCGTACGACGCCGCCGGCGCAGCCGCCTGACACTACGTTGGTGGTGTGACAGAGCTGCACGACCTCAGCGCCCTCGAGCAGGGCGCGCTGATCCGGTCCGGCGAGACCAGCGCCGTCGAGCTGACCGACCACTACCTGGCCCGCATCGAACGCGCCGACCGCGAGCATGGTGACTTCGTGGCCGGCGCGTTCGCGTTCCTGGACCCCGACCTGGCCCGGGCCCGGGCGCGCGAGGTCGCGGCGGTCGGGCCGGTCGGCGACGGTGCGTCGCCGCTCGCCGGGACCCCGACGGCGATCAAGGACCTCAATCTCACTGCCGGCGTCCCGACGGCCTTCGGATCGCCGGTCTTCGCCGGCTACGTCCCGGAGGTCTCGGACGCGGTCACGCTGGCGATGGAGGCGGCCGGGCTGGTGAGCCTCGGCAAGACGAGCACGCCGGAGTTCGGGTCGCCCTGCTACACCGAGCCCGAGGGTCGGCCGCCCGCGGTCACCCCGTGGGACACCACCCGGATGGCCGGCGGCTCCTCGGGCGGTGCGGCGGCCGCCGTCGCGGCCGGCCTGGTGCCCGCGGCGCAGGGCTCGGACGGCGGCGGATCGATCCGGATCCCGGCGTCGTGCTGCGGTCTGGTCGGGCTCAAGCCCACCCGCGGCCGGATCAGCGGATTCCCGATGTACGGCGACCCGATCGGCCTGGCCACGTCCGGCTCGATCGCGCGCACGGTCGGAGACGCCGCGGCGCTGCTCGACGTGCTCGCCGGGCGACGGGTGAGCGATCCCTCCTGGGCGCCGGAGCCCGGGGGCACGTTCCTCGAGGCAACCCGGCGCGAGCCCGGCCGGCTGCGGATCGCCCGGTTCGTGCAGCCGGTGATCGCCGACGTCGAGGTGAGTGTCGAGAGCAAGCAGGCCTACGACGACGCGTCCCGGCTGCTCGCCGACCTCGGCCACTTCATCGAGGACGTGTCGGTGCCGCTGCCGCCCGAGGCGGTGGCCACCTTCGAGACCTGCTGGGCGGTCCTCACCGGACTCTCGGTGACGCCGCTCGCGCCCGAGCAACGCGCGCAGCTGCGGCCGCTCACCCGTTGGCTGGGGGAGCGCGGCGAGGCAGTCAGCGGTCCCGAGTTCGGGCTCGCGATCGGCCGGCTGCGGCAGTACGCCGCCGACGCGCTGATCGCGCTGGCGCCGTACGACGCCATCCTCACGCCCACCCTCGCCACGCCGCCGCTGCCGGTCGGCGCGATCCGCAATGACGCCGACCCGGCTGCCGACTTCGAGGCGCAGAAGCGCTTCACGCCGTGGACCTCGGCCTGGAACGTGACCGGGATGCCGGCAATCTCGCTGCCGCTGCACTGGACGGTCGACGGGCTCCCGGTCGGGGTCATGCTCGCGGGGCGACCGGCCGAAGAGGAGCTGCTGCTCTCCCTGGCGGCCCAGGTCGAGGCCGCTCAGCCGTGGCGGGATCGTCGTCCGCAGATCTGGTAACGCCTGTGGCAAACCTCCGCACGACGCGCCGGCCGTCGTGATGTCATGTGACCGTGGCGTCGGGGGATGAAGTGATTCGAGTGATCGTGGCCGACGGGGACGACGTCGCGCGGGCCGACGTGGTAGCCGCGCTCAAGGTCAACGGGTGCGAGGTCTGCGGCGAGGCTGCGACGGCCGACGCCGCCATCGCCGTCACGATCGAGGAGCGGCCGGACGTCGTCCTCCTCGACGTCGAGCTGCCGGGCAACGGGATCACCGTCGCGCGCGAGCTGGCCCGCCGGCTGCCGACCACCGCGGTCGTGATGTTCGCGGGCGCTGCGGACGACGACGACCTGCTGGACTCCCTGCGGGCCGGGGCCGCGGGCTACCTGCTCAAGGCCACCGATCCAGCACGCCTGGGCTTCGCGCTGCGCGGGGTTCTCAACGGTGAGGCGGCGATCCCGCGGCAGCTGGTCCGCCGGCTGGCCGAGGAGCTCCGTTCGCCGGCGCTGCCGAGGTTCGTGAGGACAAGTCCAGCGGCCGCCAAGCTCACGGCGCGCGAGTGGCAGGTGATGGAGCTGCTGGGTGCGGGCCTGACGACCGACCAGGTCGCGCGGCGGCTCTTCCTCTCGCGGTCGACGATCCGCGTCCACGTCTCGTCGACGTTGAAGAAGCTGCGGGTCACCGACCGGGAGAGCGCGTTCGCCGTCCTGCGCGGAGAGGCTCCCTAGAAAGCTCCGCAGCCCGGTCGTGGAGCTCGCTTCCCCACCAAGTGAGCTCCACGACCGGGTCCTGCGATGTGGTGCCCCCACCACCCGGAGAACGTTAGGGAGCGGATATCGGTAGTGAAAAGGTCGCCGAGCGGATTGCCCGTTTAATCGCCTAAGCCCGGCTACGCGCTCGGCGCTCAGCCGCCGGCGAACCACTCGGGGGCGGCGGCGAGGAACTCCTCGCGGCTGAGCGCCCCCGCACCCTCGGGGAGTACGGCGAGAACGGGCAGATCGGCCACCCGCGGGAGGTCGTCCCGGTTGCACCGCTCGGCCAGCCCGGGCGCGGCGGGCCAGGACCCGATCACCAGGCCCGCCGGCTCCAGCCCGCGCGCCCGGAGGGCGCCGACGGTGAGCTCGGTGTGGTTCAACGTGCCGAGACCGGCGCGGCTGACGACGACCACCTCGAGCCGGACGCCGTCGGGCAGTGCTGCTGCCAGCCCGCAGGCGAGGTCGAGGAGGGTGCCGCCGTCGTTGTCGAGGCGCACCAGCAGACCGCCGGCACCCTCGACGAGCACGGTGTCGTGCTGGCCGGAGAGCGCGTGGATCCGGTCGGCGTATTCCTCCACCCCGGGGATCGGTACGCCCTGCCTGCGGGCGGCAGTGTCGGGAGCGAGCGGATCGTCGAGCGCGGTGAACTCGAGCACCGGCCGGCCGGTCAGTCGCTCCACGACGCTCACGTCGCGGTCGGGGTCCTCGGCGATCCCGGTCTGCACCGGCTTCACGGCAACCACGTCGCCGGTCGCGACCGCAGCGAGGGCCGCGGTCGCGATCGTCTTGCCCACCCCGGTGTCGGTGCCCGTGACCACGACGACCCGGCGTGGGGTCACTGGTGCTCCTTGGCGATGGTGACGAGCACGGCGACCGCGCGCTCCCAGTCCGCGCCCGCGATGCCCGCGCTCGCCGTGACCCGCAACCGGGAGATGCCGTCGGGCACCGACGGAGGTCGGAAGCAGCCGACCCGGATGCCGTCGGCCAGGGCGGCGGCCTGGGCTGCGACGGCCGCTTTTGGCGACGGCATGGGGATCGACAGCACCGCACCGTCGGGCGTCACCACGCCGAGCGCGTCGGCCAGGGTGCGCACCCGCTGGCGGACCAGGTCGGACAGCTCGGGCCGGGCCCGCAGCACGCGGAGCGCGGCCAGCGCGGCAGCCGTCGCCGCCGGCGCCAGGGCGGTGTCGAAGATGAACGGACGCGCCCGGTTGACGAGGTGCTCGCGCAGCTCCGGTGGGCCGAGCACCGCGCCGCCCTGGCTGCCGAGCGACTTGGACAGGGTCGCGGTCATGACGACATGGGGGTGCCCCGCGAGCCCGGACCGCGCGACCAGGCCGGGCCCGTGCACGCCGAGGCCGTGCGCCTCGTCGACCACCAGCAATGCGTCGTACGACGCGCACAGGTCGGCCAGGTCCCTCAGTGGAGCCGCGTCGCCGAGGACCGAGTAGACGGACTCGGCCAGCACCAGCGTCCGCTCCCCTCCCGACGCCTCGAGGGCGACCCGGACGGCGTCGACGTCGCTGTGCGGGACGACGGTCAGCCGGGCCCGCGAGAGCCGGGCGGCGTCGACCAGCGACGCGTGGATGTGAGCGTCGGAGACGACGTGCGCCCCGCGGTCGACCAGTGCGGTGACCACGGCGAGGTTGGCGGCGTAGCCGGACGACAGCACCAAGGCCGAGGGCTGCCCGAGGTAGTCGGCGAGCTCTGCTTCGAGCTCCGCGTGCAGGTCGAGGGTGCCCGTGACCAGCCGGGATGCGCCGGCGCCGCCGCCCCAGGTGAGCGCGGCGTCCGCGGCTGCCTGCCGGACGGACGGGTGGCGGGAGAGCCCGAGGTAGTCGTTGCCCGCGAGGTCTAACGTCGGGTCGTCCGCGCCCCGTGCCTGCAGCCGGCGGGTCAGGCCCGCCTCCTCGCGCGCGCCGGCCTGCTCGGCGAACCATTCGGACCAGGTCAGCTGTGGGGTGTTCACCCGGCCTTCACCGCCTCGGCGACGCCGTCGAGCAGCTGGTCGACCTCCCGGTCGCTGATGACGTACGGCGGCATCGTGTAGATCAGGTCGCGGAACGGACGCAGCCACACCCCCGCGGCCACCGCGGCGTCGGTCGCGGCGACCACGTCGACCGGGTGGTCGAGCTGGACCACCCCGACCGCACCGAGCGTCCGCACGTCGGCCACGCCCGGCAGGCCGCGTAGCGGAGCCAGCCCGGTCGTGAGGCGGTGGTTGATGTGGCGTACCCGGTCCTGCCAGTCGCCGGCGAGCAGCAGGTCGATGGAGGCGAGCGCCACCGCGCAGGCGAGCGGGTTGCCCATGTAGGTCGGCCCGTGCATGAGGACCCCGCTCTCGGAGGCGGACAGGCCGCGCCCGATCTCACCGGTGCAGAGCACCGCGGCGAGCGTCAGGTAGCCGCCGGTCAGCGCCTTCCCCAGACACATCACGTCGGGCGTCACTCCGGCGGCATCGGCCGCGAACAAGGTGCCCGTGCGTCCGAATCCGGTCGCGATCTCGTCGAAGACCAGCACCAGGCCGTGCTCGTCGGCGACGTCGCGGAGCACCCGGAGGCACTCGGCCGGGTAGGCGTGCATGCCGCCGGCGCCCTGGAGCAGCGGCTCGACGATGATCCCCGCCAGCTCGTGCGTGTGGGTCGCCGCGAGGTGTCGCACTTGGCCTGCCCAGGTGTCGACGTCGGCCGCCCGAGATGGTGGTTGGTCGGCGAAGACGTGCTGGGGGAGCACCTCGGCGAACATCGAGTGCATCCCGCCGACGGGGTCGCACACGCTCATGCACCCGAACGTGTCGCCGTGGTAGCCGCCGCGCACGGTCAGCAGCCGGGTGCGCTCGGGCCTGCCGATGCCGCGCTGGTGCTGGAGCACCATCTTGATCGCGACCTCGACCGAGACCGACCCGGAGTCGGCCAGGAAGACGTGGTCGAGACCGTCGGGGGTGATCTCGACGAGCCGCTCGGCCAGCCGGATCGCCGGCGCGTGGGTGAGCCCGCCGAACATCACGTGCGCGAACTCGCCGGCCTGCGCGGCCAGGGC
Organism: uncultured Actinomycetota bacterium; assembly: GCA_963795115.1. Taxonomy (GTDB): domain Bacteria; phylum Actinomycetota; class Actinomycetes; order Propionibacteriales; family Nocardioidaceae; genus Nocardioides. Next base: position 147,579 of record CAWCGH010000003.1, on the reverse strand, counting down.
CGCGTCGAGCACGGGGTGCCGGTAGCCGTGGATGGCTGCCCACCACGACGACATCCCGTCGACGACCCGCGAGCCGTCCGCGAGCTCGAGCTCGCACCCGGACGCGCCGGTCACCAGTCGCACCGGCGTCGGTGCGGTCATCGAGGTGTAGGGGTGCCAGAGGTGCTCGCGGTCGTACGCGAGCAGCACGTCCTCGTCGAGGACCGGCACCGGCTTCATGCGTTCGCAGGGACCTCGGTGCCGGCGCCGCGGTGGCGGATGGCCGGGTCGTGCGCAGCTTTGTCGCCGCCGCCGCCGCCGAACGCGTCCTCGGCGCCGAGGATCACGAAGCCGTTGTCGCGGATCATCTCGATGTCGGCCTTGGCGTCCTGGCCCTCCGAGGTGAGGTAGTCGCCCAGGAACAGCGAGTTGGCCACCTGCAGCGCCAGCGCCTGCAGCGACCGCAGGTGCATCTCACGGCCGCCGGCGATCCGGACCTCCTTGTCGGGGCACACGAAGCGCGCCATCGCGAGGATCTTGACGCAGCGGCCGGGGGAGAGCTCCCAGGTGTTCTCGTACGGCGTTCCGTCGAACGGCATCAGGAAGTTGACGGGGATCGAGTCTGCGTCGAGCGCCTTGAGTGCGAACAGCGCCTCGACCAGCTGCTCGTCGGACTCGCCGAGTCCGGCGATCAGGCCGGAGCAGGGCGACAATCCGGCGGCCTTGGCCTTGCCGATGGTCTCCACGCGGTCGTCGTACGTGTGGGTCTGGACGATGTTGTCGTGGTGGGACTCGGCGGTGTTGATGTTGTGGTTGTAGGCGTCCACGCCCGCAGATTTGAGCCGCTCGGCCTGGCCGTCCTTGAGCAGCCCGAGACAGGCGCAGACCTCGACGTCGGGGTACTCGGACTTCAGCGCCTCGGTCATCTCGGTGACCTTGTCGATGTCGCGGTCGGACGGGCCGCGGCCGGAGGACACCATGCAGACCCGGGTCGCGCCACCGGCGAGGCCGGCACCGGCCTGCTGGAGCGTGTCGTCGGTCGACAGCCAGGAGTACTTGAGGATCGGCGCCTGCGAGCCCAGCGCCTGGCTGCAGTAGTTGCAGTTCTCGGGGCACAGGCCCGACTTGAGATTGACCAGGTAGTTGACCTTGACCGTGTTGCCGAAGTGCTCACGGCGCAGCCGGCCGCCAGCCGCGACGACGCTCATCAGCTCGGCGTCGTCAGCCCGGAGTACGGCGAGCGCGTCCTCCGGGGTCGCCGAGCCTCCCTCGAGGATGGTGGTCGCCAGCTGGTCGAACGACGTGCTCATGGGTCTCCTCGGCAGTCAGGTGAACAGTGTTCAGGTTACGATGCGTCGCGTGGGGAGGTCAAAGTCGGGTGTCGTGGACCGGGCCATCGCCGTCCTCGACCGGGACGGCCTCGCCGGGTGGTCGATGCGGCGCCTGGCCGCCGACCTCGGCGTGCAGCCGAGCGCGCTCTACCACCATTTCGCCGGCAAGGACGAGCTGCTCGCCGCCGTTGCCGACGAGCTGCTCCGGCGAGGTCGGCGCCCGACCGAGATCGTCACCTGGGAGTCGGAGCTCCGTCTGGTCTGCGTCGAGCTGCGCGACGCGATGCGCTCCCATCGCGACGCTGCCGAGCTGATCGCCGCTGTGCACGGCAAGGGGGTCGGCGCGCAGGAGCCCCGGCATCGGATGGAGGCGGCGCTGCTGCGCACCGGAGCCGACCCCGACCTGGCCAGGGTGGGCGCCAGCACCCTGTTGCACTTCACGTTCGCCCACGTCGGCGACGGCGCGACCGACTTCGCGCTCGGCCTCGGGATCGTGCTCGACGGGGTCGCGGCGCAGCTCGTGGCCCGCCGTTAAAGTCGACGTAACACGCAGGAGGCACAGTGGACGACATGGCGATGAAACCGGTCACGGTCGTGCTGTTCGGGGCCACAGGTGACCTGGCGCGCCGCAAGCTGCTGCCCGGTCTGCTCCATCTCTTCGAGACCGAGCTGATCCCTGACCTGCAGATCATCGGCACCTCGCTCGACGAGCACACGGAGGAGTCCTTCGTCGACTTCGTGCACGAGGCGGTCAAGGAGTTCTCCGACAACGACGCCGACATGGCGGCGTGGTCCGAGTTCGCGCAGCGGCTGCACTGGGCGCCCGGAGCCGAAGGTCCGGCCGGTCTGCGTGCTGCGGTCGAGAAGGCCGAAGCGGCGTCCGAGGGCGACCGGACCCGGCTGCACTACCTCAGCGTCCCGCCGAAGGCGGCGCTGTCTGTCGTGAAGACGCTGCAGGAGGCCGACCTGGCCAAGGGCAGCCGGATCATCATGGAGAAGCCGTTCGGTGTCGACCTGCGGAGTGCCAGGGACCTCAACGTCAAGCTGCACAAGGTCTTCGACGAGTCGCAGATCTACCGGATCGACCACTTCCTCGGGAAGGAAGCCGCGCAGAACATCCTCGCGTTCCGGTTCGGCAACGGGCTCTTTGAGCCGATCTGGCACCGCAACAACATCGACCACGTCCAGATCGACGTCCCCGAGGAGCTCGGCCTGGACCAACGGGCAAGCTTCTACGAGGCCACCGGCGCCTACAAGGACATGGTCGTCACCCACCTGTTCCAGGTGCTCGCGTTCATCGCGCTCGAGCCGCCGACCTCGCTGTCACCCGACGCGATCAACGAGGAGAAGAACAAGGTCTTCCGCTCGATCCTGCCGATCGACCCGGCCGACGTGGTCCGTGGGCAGTACCAGGGCTATCGCGACATCGACGGCGTCGCGCACGACTCGGAGACCGAGACCTTCATCGCCCTCAAGTGCTACGTCGACAACTGGCGCTGGGCCGGCGTCCCGTTCTACCTGCGGACCGGCAAGCGGATGGCCGAGGGAGCGCGGATCATCTCGATCGCGTTCAAGGAGCCCCCGCGGTCGATGTTCCCGAGGAACTCCGGTGTCGGTGACCACGGCCCCGACCACCTCACCTTCGACCTCGCCGACAAGGCGAAGATGTCGCTGTCCTTCTACGGCAAGCGACCAGGCCCGGGGATGAAGCTCGACAAGCTGTCGATGCAGTTCGCGATGGGGGACACCACGTGGGCCGGCTCGGTGCTCGAGGCCTACGAACGGCTCATCTACGACGCGGCCCGCGGCGACCAGACCCTCTTCAGCTCCGCCGAGGGGATCGAGCGGCTGTGGGAGATCTCGGCTCCGCTCCTCGAGAGCCCCCCGATCGTGCGGCCCTATCGCCCGGGTAGCTGGGGGCCGAACCAGATCCACCAGCTGGTGGCGCCGTACGCCTGGCGGCTGCCGTTCGAACGCGTCTGGCGCGACCCCAACCAAACGGGTTAGACGGTGACCTTCGCCCGGTTGTAGCGGTAGTCGTCGATCGGGAACCGTGCGGCCTCGCGGTGGGCGCTGAGGGTCGACGTCGGCCGGAGCAGGACGGCTTCGCCGTGCTGGTTGAAGTAGTAGCTGCGCGCGGTCGCACAGCTGCCGGCGTTGAAGACCGAGTTGCCGAGCAGCTCGGTCATCCGGTCGAGGAAGGCGTCGTTGGCCTCCTCGCGCACCTCGAACACGTCGGCGCCCTTCTTCTCCATCGCCTTGAACAGCCGCTCCATGTGAGCCATCTGCGTCTCGATGGTCGTGAAGTAGGAGAGCCCGGAGTAGGAGTACGGGCTGTTGAGCGAGAGGAGGTTGGGGAACTTCGGCACGGTGATGCCCTCGTAGGCGCAGAACCGGTTGTCCCGCCACCACTTGCCGAGGTCGCGGTCGTCACTACCGATGATCTGGATGGCGGGGAAGTTGGCGTCCCACAGGTTGAAGCCGGTCGCCAGCACGAGCACGTCGAGGTCGACCCTCCGGCCGTCCGTGGTGACGATCCCGGCCACGTCGACGTGATCGATCGAGGTGGTCTCGAGGTCGACGTGCGGCTTGGTGAAGGTCGGGTAGTAGGTGTTGGAGAACGTCGGCCGCTTGCAGCCGAAGTCGTAGTCGGGCGTCAGCTTGGCCCGCAGCTCCGGGTCCTTGACCTGGCTCTCGAGGTGGCGCTCGCACACCGTCTTGCCGACCGCGTTGGCCCACGGCAGGTTCTTGAAGTGCAGCACGCCGGCCACCATCATCACCTCGAGGATCGAGGCGCCGACCAGTCGCGTGGCCCGCTGGGTGAGCGGGACCTTGGCGAACGCCCCGCGGACCGGGCCCGGCACCTTGCCGTCGATCTTGGGGCTCACGTAGATCGCCGTGCGTTGGTACACCGTGAGGTGACCGGCTGTCTCCGCCAGCTTCGGGATGAGCTGTACGGCGGTCGCACCGGTGCCGATGATGCCGATCCGTTTGCCCTCGAGCTCGACGTCGTCGTCCCAGCGGGTCGTGTGGATGACATCTCCGGCGAAGTCGTCGATTCCGGCGATGTCCGGCATCTTCGGCTGGGAGAGGAACCCCGTTGCCGTCAGCAGGTAGCGGCCGCGTTCCTGGGTGCCGTCCTCAAGAGTGACCTCCCAGCAGGACCCGTCCTCGTCCCATCGGGCGCTCTCGACGACCACGCCGAAGCGCATGTGCTGGCGGAGCTCGTACTTGTCCGCGACGTGGCCGGCGTAGGCCTTCAGCTCCGGCCCGGGCGCGAACAAGCGCGACCAGTGCGGGTTGGGCTCGAAGGAGTAGGAGTACGTCGATGACGGGATGTCCACCGCGAGCCCGGGGTAGCGGTTGACATGCCAGGTGCCACCGAGGTCGTCCTCGCGCTCGAGGATCAACAGGTCGTCGTGCCCCATCCGGCGTAGCTGGATCGCTGCTCCCATGCCGCCGAAACCGGCGCCGACGATGACCGCGTCGTGGACGTGACTCATGAGCGTGAGCCTAGGGCGTCTCGGCGTCGCGGTAATCCGACTGCGGTCGCAATTCGAGCAGGCGCTCGCACCCCTCGATCAGCCGCTGCCGCAGCGGCGCGCCGCGGTCGGCGAACGCGCGCTGGGCGGCGACGTAGTCGGCCTTGCCCTCGGGCGTCTCGATCGGGACCGGCTCGAAGCCGAGATCGCCGAGGTCGTACGGCGCCGCCCGCATGTCCATCACCCGGATGTCCCACGCGAGCTCGAAGCAGTCGGCGACCAGGTCCGAGCAGATCATCGGCGAGAGCCGAAAGGCGTGCTTGTAGAGGTCCATACCAGCGTGGAGGCAGGCCGGCTGCTCGTACGCCGGCCGGTCCTCGGGGCCTGGGGAGAGGGCGTTGAGCGGGCGAGCGGGACGGGTGAAGAACCGATAGGCGTCGAAGTGGGAGCAGGCGATCCGATGCTCCTGCACGACGGCGTCGGTCCCGGCCGGACCGAGGCGTAGTGGCCAGTCCGGGTGGCGGGTCTCGTCCTCGGCGAGCCGGTAGACCATCGCCCACTCGTGCAGACCGAAGCACCCGAAGTTCCCCGCCCGTCCTGCGGTCGCGGTCAACAGCCGGTGCAGCGCTTCGATGAGCGGCCGCTGGGAGGCGACGTACTCGTCGGTCGTGGAGTAGCCCGAGCCGCCAGGCGATCTGTCGCGAGGCGCGAGCGAAGACGTGTCGAGCCGCCCGTACCCCTTGAGCCCGGCGTAGTCATCGGCGTCGCCCAACGCGACGCCGTAGCCCGGGTGCCAGCGCCGCAGCTGAGCCGGCCGGTAGGAGTAGTAGGTGAAGAGGAAGTCGAAGACGGGGTGCTTCAGCCGCGCCTCGCGGCGCTCCAGGTGCGGTGCCAGGTAGCGGTCCACCCGGGCGGCGTGCGCAGCGGCTCGGTCCCGCCACACGGGACCGGCCAGCACGTCGACGTCCAGCACCTCCACGACGCCCAAGCGTAGGCGGATAGGCTCGCCCGGTGCGCATCGCGAGATTCACGACCGGCAGCGAACCGGCCTACGGCGTGGTCGTCGGCGACCTCGACCAGTTCGGCCAGCCGGCCGAGGACGCGGTGGTCGTGGAGCTCGCGGGCGACCCGCTGTACGCCGGCATCCGGCTGCTCGAGAAGGAGCACCGGCTGACTGACGTGAAGCTGCTCGCGCCCGTCCTGCCGCGGAGCAAGATCGTCGGCGTCGGCAAGAACTATGCCGCCCACGCCGCCGAGATGGGCGGTGACCAGCCCGCCGACCCGCTGCTCTTCCTCAAGCCGAACACCAGCGTGATCGGGCCGAACGACGCGATCCTCTATCCGCCGCAGACCTCGCACCTCAGCTACGAGGGTGAGCTCGCGGTCGTCATCGGCAGGATCTGCCGCGACGTACCGCCGGAGCAGGCGACCGACGTCATCTTCGGCTACACGATCGCCAACGACGTGACCGCGCGCGACCTGCAGAAGACAGACAACCAGTGGGCGCGCGCGAAGGGCATGGACACGTTCTGCCCGCTCGGTCCCTGGATCGAGGACGACCTGGACCCGCAGACGTTCATCGACGGTCGCAAGGTGCAGACGTTCCTCAACGGCGATGTCGTCCAGGACGGCACCACTGCCGACATGAGCTGGGACATCCCTCACCTGATCGCCTACATCTCTGCGGCGATGACTCTGCTCCCGGGCGACGTCATCCTCACCGGCACGCCCGCGGGCGTCGGGCCGATGGAGCCCGGCGACGAGGTCGAGGTCTTTGTGGAAGGACTGGGAGCACTGACGAACAAGGTGGAGCGACGATGAGCCCGCGCAGCGCAGTCAGGGTGCGGATGGCACCGTCACCGACGGGTAGCCCCCACGTGGGGCTGGTTCGCACCGCCCTCTACAACTGGGCTTTCGCCCGCCACCACGGTGGCACCTTCGTGTTCCGGATCGAGGACACCGACGCCGCGCGCAACACCGAGGAGTCCTACCACTCGCTGCTCGAGCTGATGCGCTGGCTCGGGCTCGACTGGGACGAGGGTCCCGAGGTCGGTGGGCCCCATGCGCCGTACCGCCAGAGCGAGCGGGGGGACCTTTACGCGGACGCGCTCTCACGGCTCCGCGCGTCGTCGCACACCTACGAGTGCTACTGCACCAACGAGGAGGTCGAGGCCCGGCGCAAGGCGTCCGGCTCCAAGGTCATGGGCTACGACGGCTTCTGCCGTGAGCTCACGAGCGACCAGGTCGCCGTGTTCGAGGCGGACGGGCGGAGGCCCGTCGTACGTTTCCGGATGCCGGACGGCAGCATCACCTGGGACGACCTGGTGCGCGGCGACATCACCTTCGAGACCCAGTTCGTGCCCGACTTCGCGCTGTGCCGGGTGAACGGTGAGCCGCTCTACACGCTGGTCAACCCGGTGGACGACGCGCTGATGGGCATCACCCACGTGCTGCGCGGCGAGGACCTGCTGTCGTCGACGCCGCGGCAGATCGCCTTGTACGACGCGCTCATCGAGCTCGGCCTCACCGACTTCACCCCGCGCTTCGGTCACCTTCCCTACGTCATGGGCGAGGGCAACAAGAAGCTCTCGAAGCGCGACCCGCAGGCGCACGCGCTTGCGTACCGCGACAACGGCTTCCTGCCGGAGGGTCTGCTCAACTACCTCGCCCTGCTGGGCTGGGCGATCGCCGCCGACCGCGACGTGTTCTCGGTGTCGGAGATGGTCGACGCTTTCGAGATCGGCGACGTCAACCCCAACCCGGCCCGCTTCGACATGAAGAAGGCCGAGGCGATCAACGCCTCCCACATGCGGCTCCTGTCGATCGAGGACATCACCCACCGCGTGCTGCCGTTCCTCAAGCGCGACGGTGTCGTCACCGACCCGGTGCACGACTCCGACGCCCAGCTGCTCGAGCTGGCGATGCCGCTCGTCGCCGAGCGGATCAACAAGCTGAGCGAGGCCTCGGGCCTGCTCGCGTTCCTGTTCGTCGACGAGGACGCATTCAGCGTCGACCCGACGGACGCCGAGAAGCTGCTCGACGAGACCGGTAAGGGCGTCGTGAAGGCGGCGTACGACGCTCTCGTCGACCTGCGCCCCTGGTCCACCGATGCCATCCAGTCCGCCCTCCAGCAGGCCCTGGTCGAGGACCTCGAGCTGAAGCCTCGGGTCGCGTTCGGTCCGGTCCGGGTCGCCGTGACCGGTCGTCGGATCTCCCCTCCGCTGTTCGAGTCGCTGGAGCTCCTCGGCCACGACCGCAGCATCGGACGCCTGCAACGTGCCCTCGGCTGACGATCCTGCCGGCGGCGCCGCGCCGCTGACCTACCACCGGCTGCACCGGCTCGGGCGAGCCGGACGGCTGCGGGCGGTTCTCGGCGTGGCGGGCATGCTCGTCGCGCTGTTCGTCGTGGTGCCGGCTGTGCTCCGCACCTTCTACTCCGCGATCGGGGAGCCGGTCGGCGACATCAGCACCGACCCACTGACCCCGGTCGGGTTGGCGTTCGTCAACCTCGTCCTCGCGGCAGCGGTTCCGGCGGTGATCCTCGCCACCCGCCTTGCGCAGGAGCTGCCGGCCGGCTGGATCCTGTCGGTCGTCGGGCGCCTCCGGTGGCGTTGGCTACTCACCTGCGTCGGGCTCGGGACGGTCGCGATCGGCGCGTCCTTGGTGCTCGCCCTCGTGCTGCCCGATCACGGCGGCGCGGCCATCGACGGCTCGGCCGCGGAGGCGACAGATCGCACGATCGCCTTCGTGCTGATCGTGATCTTGCTGATGCCGCTCCAGGCAGCGGGGGAGGAGTACGCCTTCCGGGGCTACCTGACGCAGGCCGTCGGGGGCGTGGTCCCTGGCCGGCTCGGCACGGCGGTCGCCGTCGTCGTACCTGCCGTGCTGTTCGCTCTCGCCCACGGGTCCCAGGACGCGCCGGTCTTCATCGACAGGTTGTCGTTCGGGCTGGTCGCGGGACTGCTCGTGATCCTGACCGGCGGCCTCGAGGCCGGGATCGCGCTGCACGTCGTCAACAACGGCGTCTTCTTCGGGCTGACCCTCGCCTTCGGCGACATCGACCACGCGCTCGCGCCAGTCGCGGGGACCTGGTGGCTGCTGCCCGGCACCCTGGTCCAGTCGCTCGGCTTCCTCGCGCTGGTGGTCTGGGTGGCGCGTCGCCGTCATCTCGACACCTCGACGGTAGAGGTCGTTTTGGAGCCGAAACGACCCCGCGTGTAAGGTTTCTCGTCGGCTCCCGAGCCGGCAAAAACAGTGGTCTATGGTGTAATTGGCAGCACGACTGGTTCTGGTCCAGTTAGTCTAGGTTCGAGTCCTAGTAGACCAGCGAGAACGAGTTCAGCCGTCCGTCTGAGGGGTCGATTTGGCCCGGAATGCGGGCGATCGCTAAAGTTCTCTGCGTTGCGAAGGCCGCGAGGCCGGACAACAAGTTGCCCCCGTCGTCTAGCGGCCTAGGACGTCGCCCTCTCACGGCGGTAACGCCGGTTCAAATCCGGTCGGGGGTACAAGTCAGGCCCGGATCTCCTCGGAGATCCGGGCCTTTCTCATGGCCGCCTCAGGCCCGGAAGGTCATTGCGCTCGCGGCAGCACCGTCGTTGCGCAGCAATGTCGTGAAGGTCGGGCTGCTGCCAGACTCACGGCGGACACCACCGGGTTCGCGTTGCCCGTGTTGTGCGTGGTGACGGTCTGCGGCGCGCTCTGGTCACCCACGGGCGGCCCGTGATCGGGACGACGAGTGGGCAGGACGCGTTGGGCGCGATCGACGAGCCGACGCAACCGTTGGATTGCACGAACGGGCCGGTGATCCCGATGCTGGAGATGGTCAGCGGCGCGGTGCCGGTGTTGCGGCCGCAGTCTGGCCGTCGTACAGCCACATGACGGCACCCAGGTGGGCGAACATGAGGCACTGCTGGATGTTGATCACGGTCGCGAAGGTGACCATGCGTGGCCCACCGGGCATGTCGAGGACGAACCGCTGCTGCAGTCCGCGGACGAATCGGGCGTAGCGCGGCACCGGTCGCGCCACGCCCGCCGCATGCGGTTCAGGCGTCGTAGTCAACGCGAACCTCGTCGCTGGTCGGGTGCGATTGGCAGGTGAGCACGTAGCCGGCTTCCACGACGGCCGGAGACAGGGCGAAGTTCTGCTCCATCGTGACCGACCCCAGCAGCACCTTCGCCGTGCAGGTGCCGCAGGCTCCGCCGAGGCAGGCGTACGGCGCCTCGAGCCCGGCCTTCAGCGCGGACTCGAGGACGGTGTCGCCGGCTGTCAGCGAGACCTTGTGCTGCTGGCCGCGCAGATTGACCGCGATCGTCGCGGGGGAGAAGTCTTCGGCGACCTTGGGCTTCTGGTAGCCGTGGAAGAGCTCTACGTGGACGCGGTCCGACTCGGTGCCGCGCTCGAGGAGCAGCTCGCGCAGGTGGATGATCCGGAGGCGGTCGGCGTAGCGCGCCTCGAGGTCGTCCAGCTGCTCGCGGAACATCGTGCTGCCCCCGTCCCTGTTGCCGTAGACCAGCGTGAAGCGACTCTCGGTCTCGACGGCGAGCGTCGTCTGCAGGATCGAGAGCGCGGGGGTGATCCCGCTGCCGGCGACGATCGCCACGTAGTTCTTCGTCGCGAGCGGGCTGAGCGGTGTGCCGAACGAACCGGTCGGGGTCATCAGGTCGAGGGTGTCGCCGGCCCGGAGCTGCTCCATCGCGAAGGTGGAGAAGGCCCCGCCGGGAATGTGCTTCACGGCGATCGCGAGCGTGTCGGAGGTGGCCGAGGAGCAGATGGAGTAGTTGCGCCGTACGCCCTCGCCGCCGAGGTCGGTGCGGACGGTGATGTGCTGACCGGGCTCGAAGGAGAACTGGTCGCGCAGGTCCTCGGGCACGTCGAAGCGGATCAGCACGCTGTTATCGGTCAACCGGTCGACGCTCGCGATCGGGACTGGGTGGAGAACCGCGGCGCGGGCGGAGGATGGGTTCGGCATCCGCACCGGGAGGAGTCGTACAGGTCGTGGACCTCATCGAAGATATGGTTGAGGGTCCCGATTCGACGGCAGAGCGGTCGCGCCAGCGTGCGTGACAGGCCGAGCACTCGGGTGTGGTCATGGAAGCGCACGGTGACCTACAAGTCAGGCCCGGATCTCCTCGGAGATCCGGGCCCTTCTCGTTACTCATTCCTAGGCGACGACCGCTCCCGAGCCGGCCGTGAGCTTCGCATAGCCCTCGGCCAGCCGAGAGGTGGTCGGGCCTCGCTCACCGGTGCCGATCATCCGCCCGTCGACCGAGACCACTGGCGTCAGACCGCCCATGGTGCCGGTCACGAACGCCTCGTCGGCGGTGTAGAGCTGGGTCGTCGAGAAGTCTCCGACCTCCGACGGGATCCCGAGCTCCTCACACAGGTCGAGGACCGCTGCCCTGGTGATCCCTTCGGGGCACGCCCGGGCGGTCGGGGTGCGCACCACCCCGCCGGCGACGAAGAAGACGTGGGTCGCGTTGGTCTCCGCGATGAAGCCCGCGTCGTCGAGCATCAGCGCGTCGTCGGCGCCCGCGACGTTGGCCTCGATCTTGGCGAGGATCGAGGTGAGCAGGTTGTTGTGGTGGATCTTGGGGTCGAGCGAGTCGGCTCGGTGTCGACGTACGGACGAGGTGACCAGGCTGATCCCGCGATCGTCGTAGACCGGCGACTTGAACTCCGCCAGCACGATCAACGTGGGACCGGCCTGGTTGAGCCGCGGGTCCATCCCGCTGGTGACCTTCACGCCGCGGGTGAGCGTCAGCCGGATGTGCACGTCGTCGTGCATGTCGTTGGCCGCGAGCGTCGCCCGGATCCGCGCGGTGATCTCCTCGGGGCCGGGGATCTCGGTGAAGCCCAGCGCGATCGCCGAGCGGCGCAGCCTCGCGAGGTGCTCGTCGAGCCGGAAGATCCGGCCGCCGTACAGACGCAATCCCTCCCACACCCCGTCGCCGCCCTGCACCACCGAGTCGAACGGACTCACACCGGCCTGGTCGCGGTGGATGAGCTCGCCGTTGATCGAGACCATCAGGTCGCGGTTGCGGGCGTCGTAGCTCTGCTGCATCAGTTCTCCTCCGGCAGCAGCCGGTAGGCCGCCACCGCGTCGTAGTAGGGCTGGCACCGCTCCAGCAGCGGCTGGAGATGATCGGGCAGCGGGTCTCCGCTGCCGGGGGAGTACGGCGCGAAGCCACTCGAGGCCTCCACGCCGGCGTACCAGTGCCGCGCCCACACCCCGTCGGTGTCGCGTGGCCCGGGTGGCCACGCCAGCATGGCTTCGTCGAAGTCGATGCCGAGCGCCGCGCAGAGCGCGGAGAGTGTCGCGCGCGGGTCGCGCAGCACGTCGGCGGCGTCGATCACCGGACCGCCGTACCGCTCGAACAGCTCGACCTGCTGGGGGAGGCCGAGGTCATCCAGCGTCGGCTCCTCCCGGACCTTCGCGTACGACGTGAGCACCCGCTCGGGGTCGCGCACCAGGAATGCGTGGTGCAGGCCGGTCAGGGCTTCACGGTCGATGCCGGCAAGCAGGTGGTGCGTCATGTGCTTCTGGTACTGCACCTCGGTCGCGACCGGACCGGAGGTGAGATCGGCGCACACCACCCGCCAGTCGGTCGACTGCGACGCGATCACCTCTTCGCGGCCGGGGTGGTCGAGTCCCGTCTCGGCGAGGTACGCGCCATAGAGCGGTTCGTCGACCACTGTGCAGTCCGACCGGTTGCCGAAACTGCGCATCATCGCGGTCGACAGGTTCCGCGGCCCCGACCACATGGCGACCCGGTGTGTCACTGCTGCATCATGACGGCCCCGGTGTCACGAGTCCACCCGACCGCGCCCGGTGGTCGCGGATCGTTCGCACGGACGATGCCGAATCGGGTGCGCGCGTGGAAGCGTGGAGGTAGACAGGACGTGTCCGGGCCGACGGCCCGGTTCTTCTCGGGTCCGACCACCCACCCGACGAAAAGCGAGAGCACCCCATGCGCAGTGATCTGTTCGCCCAGGAGAACCACGAGATCGAGGGACCGGGCAACTTCGTCAAGCAGAACTCGAAGATGATGAAGGTCGAGCTCTCCCAGGGGAGCGTGAAGGCGCTCCAGGGCGCGATGGTCGCCTACCAGGGCGACGTCAAGTTCGACGCCCAGGGCGCCGGCGGCGTGGGGAAGTGGATCAAGCAGAAGGTCACGGGGGAGGGCCTGCCGATCATGCGGATGACCGGCAACGGCGAGATCTTCCTCGCCAAGATGGGCATGGACGTCCACGTCATCGAGCTCGAGAACGACTCGATCTCCGTCAACGGGGCAAACATCCTGGCCTACTCCGAGTCGCTCCAGGACAACATCCAGATGGTCCGCGGTGCCGGCATGCTGTCCGGCGGCCTCTTCAACACGACGCTGAGCGGCACCGGCCAGGTCGCGATCGTGACGGACGGTCCGCCGTTGCTGCTCCAGACCGGCGAGGCGGCGACGTTCGTCGACCCCGACGCGGCGGTGTGCTGGTCGGCCGGGCTCCAGATCCAGCTGAAGACCGACATCGGCATGAAGGCGCTGATCGGGCGTACGTCGGGCGAGGAGTTCCAGCTCGGCTTCCACGGTCAGGGCTTCGTGATCGTCCAGCCGAGCGAGAACATGCGCTTCGGCGGCGCCCAGGACGCCGGCCAGCAGGTCCAGCAGCAGAGCCCGCTCGGCGGGCTCGGCAACCTGCTGCGGTGATGCCGGCCTAGCCGTTGGTGGACTTTCTCGGCTTGGGGGAGGGGGGTTTCGCCATGGTCGGCTTCGCCGCGGCTTTCGCGGTCGTGCGGGCAGCTCGAGACTTCGGGGGCGTCATCTCGGTGCCGACGATGGCGAAGACCGGCGCGGTGACGCGCTCCAAGGCGGTCACGGCCTCGGCGTGACGCTCGGCCAGCTTGGCGACGACCGCCGCGAGGTCGGACTGCGCCTCCGCGAGCGTCGCGACCGTGTCGGCGAGCTCGCGCTGGCGGACGATGAAGTCCTGCAGCGGCTGTGCGGTCGCGCCGGCCAGCCCGGTGATCGCGTTGGCCATGCCGGCGACGGCGCCGGCGAGGTCGCCGACCTGACGGACCAGCTCTTCGGGCTGCGTCACGCCGGTGACGGCTGCGTTGGTCACCGTGCGGAGCGTGTCGCCCGCGAGCTTGAGGGCCATCTGCTGCGACTTGATCAGCAGGTCGATCGGGCTGTCCACCATGGGCACAGGGTGGCAGAAGCGCGCGCTGGAGGTCCACGACTCACTCGCCCTCGGGCTCGGCAATCACGTCTGGACCGGATAGGTTCTGGCCGCGACCGCGCTCGCGCCGTCTCCGAAGGTCGGCCCCCTCGAGCAGCTGCTCGTAGATAACGACGACCTGCGGACGGAGCCTCGGACGGCAATGTCCGATTCCCGCGAGAAGTTGTCGGCGGCGCCGTACAGAATGGACGCATGACCACGACCACAGCAGGGATCCCGGGCCTCGACACCGAGTCCTGCTACTCCGCGGTGAAGTCGCGCGACCGCCGGTTCGACGGGGTGTTCTACATCGCGGTGCGGACCACCGGTATCTACTGCCGGCCGTCCTGCCCGGCCCGCACGCCGGCGCTGCAGAACGTCACCTTCCACCGCAGTGCGGCGGCGGCGCAGGCCGCCGGTTATCGCGCGTGCAAGCGCTGCCTGCCGGACGCGACGCCGGGAAGTCCCGACTGGGACGCGGCGGCGACCGTCGCGGGCCGCGCGATGCGGCTGATCGCCGACGGGGTCGTCGACCGGGACGGCGTCGACGGGCTCGCGCAGCGCCTCGGCTACACGACGCGGCACCTGTCCCGGGTGCTCGCCGCCGAGCTCGGCGCCGGGCCCCTCGCGCTGGCCCGCGCGCAACGCGCGCAGACCGCGCGGGTACTGGTGGAGACGACCGACCTGTCGTTCGCGGACATCGCGTTCGCCTCGGGTTTCGCCAGCGTCCGGCAGTTCAACGACACCGTGCGCGAGGTCTACGCCGCCACCCCGACCCAGCTGCGCGGCCGCCGCGGCGGTGCGCGGACACCCGGCGCGATCGAGCTCCGGCTGGCGGTGCGCACCCCGTTCGCCGGTGCCGCGCTGCTGCGGTTCCTTGCGGCGCGCGCGGTCGACGGCGTCGAGGTGGCGGGCGAGGGGTCCTACGCGCGCACCCTCGACCTTCCACACGGACCCGGCACCGTCCGGCTCGAGCTCGGCGACGTGCTCGATCCCGGGCAGACGGCCCTGGTGCCGGCGCGGTTCGTGCTGCACGACCTCCGTGACACCGCGGCGGCGGTCGCCCGCGTCCGCCGGCTGCTCGACGGGGACTGCGACCCGATCGCCGTGGCCGACCACTTCACCGGCGACCCGCTGATCGGTCCGCTCGTACGACGCCGCCCCGGCCTGCGGGTGCCCGGTCACGTCTCGGGCAACGAGGTGGCGGTGCGGGCCGTGCTCGGTCAACAGGTGAGCGTGGCCGGCGCCCGCACGGTTGCCGGGAGGCTCGTCGCGGCCCACGGACGGCCGTTCACCACCGACGTACCGGGTCTGACGCACTTGTTCCCCGATGCCGCGACCTTCGCGGAGCTCGATCCCGAGCAGCTGCCGATGCCGCGCGCTCGTGGCCGCGCCCTGACGGGGCTCACCGCCGCGCTGGCTGCCGGCAACGTCGCGCTCGACCGCGGGCCTGACCGCGACGACGTACGCCGTGCGCTGCTGGCGCTGCCCGGGATCGGGCCATGGACGGCGGACTACATCGCCCTGCGCGCCCTCGGGCATCCCGACATCTACCTGCCGACCGACGTCGGTGTGCGCAACGCACTCACCGCGCTCGGGGCCTCCGGCGCCGATCCGGACATCGCGGTCGGCTGGGCGCCCTGGCGCTCCTATGCCCTGCTACACCTGTGGACCTCACTGGAGGAGAACTCATGACCTGGACCGTGATCGACTCACCGATCGGCGACCTGCGGCTGGTGGCGCGCGAAGGCGCGCTGACCCAGATCGAGTTCTCGCCGTTCCGCGACTCCGACGGCCGGCCGAAGGGCGACCGGGTCGACGATGACCCGGTCCTGCTCGAAGCGGAGCGGCAGCTCCGCGCCTACTTCGCCGGTGATCTCAAGGATTTCGACCTCCCGCTCGCCCCCGTGGGCAGTGCGTTCCAGCAGCTCGTGTGGCACCAGCTCGCGAAGATCAGCTACGGCGAGACCGCGTCGTACGGCCAGATCGCCGCCCGGCTCGGCAAGACCAACGCCGCGTCCCGCGCGGTCGGGCTCGCCAACGGCGCCAACCCCATCCCGATCGTCATCCCCTGCCACCGCGTGATCGGTGCCAACGGCACCCTCACCGGCTACGCCGGCGGCCTCGAGCGCAAGCAGGCCCTGCTCGAGCTCGAGCAGGATGCTCTGTTCTGACCGAGCGAGGAACGAGCTCGGTCAGAAGCCCAAGGGCAGATCGAGTGCGTGTATCGAGATCCAGTGGCGTGCCCACCGACCGCGGGGACGGCCGACGGATCAGCCTGCGGCGGCTCGATACGCCCTCGCCCAGTGGCTCGGGCTACTCGACGAACGGTGGCTATTCCGCCGCAGCCCGGCGCAGGGATTCCGAGAGCCGCTCCGCGGCCGCGAGTACGGCGGGGGCGTGCATCCGGCCCGGCTGGCGGGAGAGCCGCTCGAGCGGGCCGGAGACCGAGACTGCGGCGATCACCTTGCCGCCGGGGGAGCGGACCGGGGCGGAGACCGATGCCACGCCCTGCTCGCGCTCGCCGACGGACTGGGCCCACCCCCGTCTCCTGATGGCGGACAGCTCGGCCGCGGAGAACGCGGCGTTCTGGAGACCGCGGTGGATCCGGTCCGGGTCGTCCCACGCCAGCAGGATCTGCGCCGCGGAGCCGGCGCGCATGGTCAGCTGTGAGCCGACGGGGATCGTGTCGCGCAGGCCGGAGGGCCGTTCGGCGGCGGCCACGCAGACGCGGTGGTCGCCCTGGCGTCGCCACAGCTGGGCGGACTCGCCCGTGATGTCGCGCAGTCGGGCAAGCACCGGGCCGGCGGTGGCGAGCAGTCGGTCCTCACCGGCGGCTGCCGACAGCTCGGCCAGTCGCGGGCCGAGCACGAACCGGCCCTGCATGTCGCGGGCGACCAGCCGGTGGTGCTCCAGCGCGACTGCCAGCCGGTGCGCGGTCGGGCGCGCGAGTCCGGTGCCGGCGACCAGGCCGGCCAGGGTGGCGGGCCCGGACTCCAGGGCCGTGAGAACCAGGGCGGCCTTGTCCAGCACGCCCACGCCGCTCGAGTTGTCCATATAGCAAGACTACCGTCTCAGATCATGGGATGCAAGCGTAGGCTTCGTCACGTAGTTCAGGACGGGGTGGCGCGATCTGCCGCGCCGACCCGGGAAGGCAGTCGAAACCGAGCGGCGAGGAGCAGTCATGGGCAGGACCCTGGCGGAGAAGGTGTGGGACGAGCACGTCGTCCGATCAACCCCGGGGGAGCCGGACCTCCTCTACATCGATCTCCACCTGATTCACGAGGTCACCAGCCCGCAGGCGTTCGACGGTCTCCGGCTCGCGAACCGCAAGGTACGACGCCCCGACCTCACCCTCGCGACCGAGGACCACAACGTCCCGACTCTCGACTGGGACAAGCCGATCGCTGACCCGGTGAGCAAGACCCAGGTCGACACGCTGCGCAAGAACGCCGCCGACTTCGGCGTACGCCTCCATCCGCTCGGTGACATCGAGCAGGGCATCGTGCACGTCGTAGGCCCGCAGCTCGGCCTGACCCAGCCCGGCATGACGATCGTTTGCGGCGACAGCCACACCAGCACGCACGGCGCGTTCGGCGCCATCGCGTTCGGCATCGGAACGTCGGAGGTCGAGCACGTCCTCGCGACGCAGACCCTGATGCAGGCGAAGCCCAAGACGATGGCGGTCACTGTCAACGGCAGCCTCCAGGAGGGGGTCACCGCGAAGGACCTCGTCCTCACCCTGATCGCCCACACCGGCACCGGTGGTGGGCAGGGCTACATCGTCGAGTACCGGGGCCCGGCCATCGAAGAGCTCTCGATGGAGGGCCGGATGACGGTCTGCAACATGTCGATCGAGTGGGGCGCGAAGGCCGGTCTGATCGCTCCGGACCAGACGACCTTCGACTACATCGAGGGCAAGCCCGAAGCGCCGAAGGGCGCCGACTGGGACGCCGCGGTCGAGCACTGGAAGACCCTCGTCACCGACGCGGACGCGGAGTACGACAAGGAGATCGTCCTTGACGCGTCGACCATGACGCCTTTCGTCACCTGGGGCACCAACCCCGGCCAGGGCGTGCCGCTCGGTGCGAACGTCCCGAGCCCCGACGACTTCGACGAGCCGAACGACAAGATCGCCACCGAGAAGGCGCTCGAGTACATGGGCCTCGCGGCCGGCACCCCGATGCGCGAGATCAAGGTCGACACCGTCTTCGTCGGCTCCTGCACCAACGGCCGGATCGAGGACCTCCGCCTCGCCGCCGAGATCATCCAGGGTCACCAGGTCGCCGACGGCACCCGGCTGCTGGTCGTGCCGGGCTCCGTCCGGGTGCGCAACCAGGCGATGGAGGAGGGCCTCGACAAGATCTTCATCGAAGCCGGTGCGGAGTGGCGCGGCGCCGGGTGCTCGATGTGCCTCGGCATGAACCCCGACCAGCTCGCTCCGCAGGAGCGCAGCGCGTCGACCTCCAACCGCAACTTCGAGGGCCGGCAGGGCAAGGGTGGCCGCACCCATCTGGTGTCCGTGCCCGTCGCCGCGGCGACCGCCGTGCGCGGCACGCTTTCCTCGCCCGCCGACCTCGTCCGTCTGGAGGCCTGAGTCATGGAGAAGTTCACCAGCCACACCGGCGTCGGCGTACCGCTCAAGCGCAGCAACGTCGACACCGACCAGATCATCCCGGCGGTCTACCTCAAGCGGGTCACCCGCACCGGCTTCGAGGACGGGCTCTTCGCGGCGTGGCGCAACGACCCGGACTTCGTGCTGAACAAGCCGGAGTACGCCGCCGGCTCGGTGTTGGTCGCCGGCCCTGACTTCGGCACCGGCTCGTCGCGCGAGCACGCCGTCTGGGCGTTGGAGAACTACGGCTTCAAGGTCGTGCTCTCCGCCCGCTTCGCCGACATCTTCCGCAGTAACTCCGGCAAGGCCGGCCTGCTCACGGCGCAGGTCGACGAGAAGGTGATCCAGGCGCTCTGGGACTACCTCGACGACAATCCGGGTGGTGAGATCACCGTCGACCTCGAGGCCAAGACGGTGAGCACACCCGGCGGCGAGGTGCGGGACTCGTTCGACATCGACGACTACACCCGATGGCGGCTGATCGAGGGTCTCGACGACATCGGGATCACCCTCGGCCATGACGCCACCATCGCGGAGTACGAGAGCATCCGCCCGAGCTGGAAGCCGGCCACGCAACACGCCTGAGATGCGCCGACTCGGCTCTTGCGAAGAAGAGCCGACTCGGCGCAATTTCAGATTCCGAGGCCGTACCGCGAGCGGCGCGCCCGGCGTCGCCGGGTAGGTGAGCCACCCGGTGGCCACTTACGATTAGCCATGTGTCCAACTCCTCCGTCGTCGATCCGCCGACCTCGGCGGACGGGGACGAAGGGGAGGGCAGTGCCGCTCACGGGGGCCTAGAACGCAGCGCTTCACCGGGTCCCCGGCTCCATCGGCCCGCCGTCGTACTCCGTCGCGGATCCGCGCTCTCGTTGCTGGTCGCTCTCGTCCTGACCCTCACCCTCGAGGTCTCGACGTTGTGGCGGGGCGACCCGCGGTGGATCGGCGATCAGTTCGTCACCGGTGTCGGGTTCTACCTCGACACCGTGCTGGTGTGGCTGCTGCTGCTGTTCCTCTGGTCGGTGATCGGCCGGCTGTGGTGGTCGATCGGGCTGCTGTCGGCGGTCGTGATCCCGGTGGCGGCGGCCAACCGGATCAAGATCGACCTGCGCGAGGAGCCGATCTATCCGAGCGACATCGACTTCCTGAGCGAGCCGGGGTTCCTCAGCGCGTTCATCTCACCGACGAAGGCCGCGCTGCTGGTCCTCGCCCTGCTGGTCCTCGTCGCTGCGTGTGTCTGGGTCGGCCACCGGCTCGGCCGCCGCTACCCGAGGCCGTCCCTTCGCAGGCTGCCACGACGGCAGGCGGTCCGGCTGGCGGTGCTCCGCGTCGGCGTGCTCCTGGTGACGGCGACGCTGCTGTTCCAGACGACCAAGTTCAACGAGCCGGGCAACCTGTGGCGCAAGGCTTACGAGGTCCGCGGCGAGCACTGGCGTTACTGGAACCAGAAGACCAACTACCGCAGCAACGGGTTCGGCGGCGGTTTCCTCTACAACATGCCGATCTCGGCGATGGCGAAGCCGCCGGGCTACACCCAGGCCGCGATGGAGCAGGTCGCCGACCGCTACGCCGAGGCGGCGGAAAGGATCAACCGGACGCGCACCGGAAGCCTCGACGACGTCAACGTCGTGCTCGTGCTGAGCGAGTCCTTCACCGACCCCACTCAGCTCGACGCCTTCGATCTCGAGCGCGACCCGATCCCGCATACCCGCGCCACGATGGGCGAGACGATGTCCGGCACGATGCTCGCCCAGCTGTACGGCGGCGGCACGGCCAACATGGAGTTCGAGACGCTGACCGGTCAGTCGATCGCTCTGTTCCGGCCGCAGATGGTTTCGCCGTACCAGATGCTGGTCTCCGACTACCCGAGCTATCCGTCCGCGGTCGGGTGGTTCAGGTCGCAGGGCCACAAGGCGATCGCGATCCACCCCTACATGGTCGGCCTCTACAAGCGCGAGCAGGTCTACAAGACGCTCGGTTTCGAGGAGTTCATCCACGACACGTCGATGCAGTCGACGGAGATGATCGACGACAACCCCTACATCGACGACCACGCGGCGTTCGACGAGGTCATCCATCAGATCGATGACAACGACGATCCGCTGATGATCAACCTCGTCACCATGCAGAACCACATCCCGGTCGACGGCAACTACGACGATCCGGTGGAGGTCGACGGCATCGGTGGTGACCAGGGCGACCGGATCGGCCAGTACGCGCGGGGTCTCGAGCACACCGACGCCGCGTTGAAGCAGTTCCTCGACGACCTTGAGGCCAGCGACGAGAAGTCGGTCGTCCTCTTCTTCGGCGACCACCTGCCGGGCATCTACGACTCCGAGGTGAAGAACGCCAACGACGACGGGCTCGGGCTCTACGAGACGCCCTTCTTCGTCTGGAACAGCGAGGGCAACGAGCACCGGCCTGCGCCACTCACCAGCCCCGCGTTCTTCCTCCCGCTGATCTATCGCGTCGCCAACGCACCGGTCCCGCCGTACCTCGCGCTGCTCGATCGCCTCCACGACCACATCAGTGCCATGCAGCAGGGCCGGATCATCACCAGTGACGGCGCCGAAACCCCCGAAGATTCGCTCGATCCGCGATCTTCCCAGCTGCTCGACGACATGCGATTGGTGCAGTACGACTTCTCGATCGGCGAGCGTTATGCCGTCGATGAGCTGTGGCCGGGTGCTGCGGACTGACGTCGCCCAATTCGTGCCGATGTGACGAAAGTGGCGTGAATTCGGCCAATTCCGGCCATTCCGACCAAAAAACCTCGCTGAATCACGGCGTGGTGATTGTGAGGTCGGCCACTAATGCCTAGCGTGCCGAACAAGGAAGCCGGGCGGGAGCCCGGCACTCTACGGCTCAGGGGCGGCTCAACGGCCGGCCCGGCGGAAGGACAAGTAGTGAACAAGTCACAGTTCATCGATGCACTAGCGGAGCGTTACGACGGGAACCGCAAGGCTGCCTCGCACGCACTCGACTCCGTGCTCGACACGATCACCCGCCAGGTCGCCAAGGGCGAGAAGGTCGCCATCACGGGCTTCGGGTCGTTCGAGAAGGCGGTGCGCAACGCGCGCTGGGTGCGCAACCCGCAGACCGGCGACCGCATCAAGACCAAGAAGAAGGCAGTGCCCAAGTTCACCGCAGGCGCTGACCTCAAGAACGTCATCTCCGGCGCCAAGAAGCTCCCGGCCGTGAAGAAGGCCGCTGCTCCCGCGAAGAAGGCCGCAGCCCCGGCGAAGGCCGCGGCGAAGAAGGCCGTTGCCTCGGCGAAGAAGGCCGCAGCCCCGGCGAAGAAGGCACCTGCGAAGAAGGCTCCGGCCAAGAAGGCACCTGCGAAGAAGGCTCCGGCCAAGAAGGCGCCCGCGAAGAAGGCTCCGGCCAAGAAGGCACCTGCGAAGAAGGCTCCGGCCAAGAAGGCGCCTGCGAAGAAGGCTCCGGCCAAGAAGGCGCCCGCGAAGAAGGCTCCGGCCAAGAAGGCGCCCGCGAAGAAGGCTCCGGCCAAGAAAACGCCCGCCAAGAAGAAGTGACCTGACTCAGCCGCGACGGGCCGTCCTCACGACGAGGGCGGCCCGCCGCTACTTTTGCCGGGAGCGGTGAGGCCGACCGCGTCGAGAGCCTGCCGGGTCGCTGTTCCAACCCCGAGCGCGATCGCGGTCCGCAGGCTGGCCAGGTCGTCGACGTCCTGCCGCAGCCCGGGCAACGGCCCTTCGATCGGAGCGGCACCGGCGGCGGCATGCGCAGCTGCCGAGTCGGCACCGAACCGGGGCGCGAAGTCGTCGTACGGCGCGGTGTAGAGGGTGGTGCCGGTGCCTTCGGCGTCGACGACGTACGACGTCCGGCCGGTCGCGGATGCGAGTGCCAAGCCGAGGTCCTCCGCGCGGAGTGCCGGCAGGTCGGCGCAGAGCGCGACCGGCCGTAACCCGGGCCACCTGCGGGCGGCCTCTGCGGTCGCTTGGACCAGGGCCTGGTTGAGGCCGCTGCCGCCGTCGGGACAGGCCTCCGCCCCCAGTGCGGTGAGGGCCGCAGCGAACCGGGCGTCGTCCGTGGTGACGAGAACCTGAGCCACGCCGGCGGCCGCGAGGCACGCCGTCACGGTGTCGATCGCGAAGGCACTGGCGAGCGCGACCCGCTGCTCCGCAGGCACGCCGACCAGTCGCGTCTTGCCGACCCCCGGAGGCTTCACGGGGATCACGACGACGTGCTGTTTCCCGTCCGCAACCACGGGCCGATCCTGTCAGGTGGCCCCCGTCCATCGCGCCGGTGTCCTACCGAGTGACAGGGGCCGCGGGCCGGTAGCCTGCCCTCGTGAAGGTGCGGAAGGTGCAGGAGAAGCGCAACTGGGCGATCGGCGTCGCCGTCATGATCATCAAGCCCACCCTGCTCGCCACCACCAAGCGCGAGTGGGTCAACGGCGACAAGTACTTCCCCACGGGCGGCGGCTTCGTGATCGCGCTCAACCACCTGTCTCACGTCGATCCGCTGACGTCCGCCCTCGTCGTCTACGACCACGGCCGGATCCCGCGCTACCTCGCGAAGTCCGGCCTGTTCAACAACAAGGTCCTCGGGTTCTTCCTGCGCTCGGCAGGACAGATCCCGGTCCACCGCCAGACGTCCGGCGCCGCGGGCGCCTACTCCGCCGCGGTCGAAGCCGTACGACGCGGCGAGTGCGTCACCATCTACCCCGAGGCGACGATCACCCGCGACCCGGACCTGTGGCCGATGCGCGGCAAGTCGGGCGCGGCGAGGATCGCGCTCGAGACGGGGTGTCCGGTGGTCCCGGTCGGCCAGTGGGGTGCGCAGGAGATCCTGCCGCCGTACACGAAGAGGCCGTTCCTCTTCCCGCGCAAGAAGATCATCGCCCGCGTCGGGCCGCCGGTCGACCTGTCCGACCTCGCCGCCAAGGAGCCGCGGACCCCGGAGATCATCGCTGAGGCGACGGACCGGATCATGGCTGCGATCACCCGCGAGGTCGAGCAGATCCGCGGCAGGGAAGCACCCGACGAGCGGTATGACATGCGCATCCATGGTGACCGCTTCAACAAACGGAAGAGTGCCTGATGAGCAAGGTCGCTGTGCTGGGTGCGGGGTCGTGGGGCACCGCCTTCTCGATGGTCCTCGCCGACGCCGGGAACGACGTCATGATCTGGGCGCGTCGCGAAGAGGTCGCCGCCTCGATCACCGAGCGGCGGGAGAACACCGACTACCTCGCGGGGATCGAGCTCCCGCGCACGGTCAGCGCGACCGCCGATCCGGAGCAGGCGCTGGCGGGTGCGGACGTCGTCGTGCTCGCGGTGCCGTCGCAGTCGCTGAGGGACAACCTCCCGATGTTCCTTCCCTACCTGGAGCCCGACGCCGTCCTGGTGTCGCTGATGAAGGGCATCGAGCTCGGGACGCTGGAGCGGATGAGTGAGGTGATCCACGAGGTCGCCGACGTCGACGCCGGTCGCATCGCCGTGGTCAGCGGACCCAACCTCGCCAAGGAGATTGCGCGCCGCGAGCCCGCGGCCTCGGTCGTCGCGTGCGTCGAGGAGGACGTCGTGACGATGCTGCAGAGGCGCTGCCACTCACCGGCCTTCCGGCCCTACACGAGCGTCGACGTGCTGGGTTGTGAGCTCGGTGGCGCTTACAAGAATGTCGTCGCGCTCTGCGTCGGCATGGCGGTCGGCCTCGGGTTCGGGGACAACACCACGGCTTCGCTGATCACCCGCGGCCTGGCCGAGACCGCGCGGCTCGCAATGCGGTTGGGAGCCAACCCGCTGACGCTGATGGGCCTCGCGGGTCTGGGCGACCTGGTGGCCACCTGCTCCTCGCCGCTGTCCCGCAATCGGACGTTCGGCGAGAAGCTCGGACTCGGTATGACGGTCGACGAGGTCATCGCGTCCACCCGGCAGGTCGCCGAGGGCGCGAAGTCCTGCTCGTCCATCCGCGCCCTCGCCGAGAAGGCAGGGGTCCAGGCACCGATCGTCGAGCACGTCGACGAGGTGCTGGCCGGTCGGATGACGACGGCCGAGATGATGAACGCCTTCATCAGCCGCGACCCCAAGGCCGAGATGGACTGAGGTCCGCTCGGCGTATCGAGACGCCCGCACCCGACCGCCCACTCCTGACCGAGGGCATCTCGCCGCGTCTCGATCCGGCACTGGTCGTTCCTCGCAGCGCCTACTCGACGAGCGGCGCTGTGGCGAGCCCGTTCAGCGCCTGCGCCAGATCTGCCCACAGGTCCTCGACGTCCTCGATGCCGACCGACAGCCGCACCAGGCCCTCGGGGATGGTGGCGGCCTCGGCCTTCCAACGGCGGCGCCGTTCGAGCGTCGACTCGACTCCACCGAGCGAGGTGGCATGCACCCAGAGGCGTACGTCGTTTGCGAGCAGGTCGGCAGCGGCGGCGCCACCAGCCAGCACGGCCGCGACGATCGCGCCGAAGCCGGGGTAGCGGACCTCGTCGATCGCCGGGTGCTCGCCGAGCCGGCGAGCGAGCTCCTCGGCGTTGGCCTGTGCCCGCTCGAGGCGCACGTGCAGGGTGCGCATCCCGCGGAGCGCGAGCCAGGTCTCGAACGGCCCGGGGATCGCGCCGACCAGGTCGCGCCGGCCCTTGACGGCGGCGTACACCTCCTCGTCGCTGACGACCAGGGCGCCGAGCTGGACGTCGCTGTGCCCGGCGAGGTACTTCGTCGCCGAGTGGAGGACGATGTCGGCGCCGAGCGAGAGCGGCTGCTGGAGCAGGGGCGTGGCGAACGTGTTGTCGACGACGACCCGCACGCCGAGCTCGTGCGCAGCGTCGGCGAGGGCGGGGATGTCGGCGAGCTCGAGCGCCGGGTTCGTCGGTGACTCGATCCAGAGCAGGGCGCACTCCTCGTCGTCCTTCATCGCCGCGATCACGGCGTCGGTGTCGGCGATGTCGACCAGCTTGCTGTGCAGGCGTCCGCGGGACTCCAGGTCGGCGAGCGCCATCACCGTCCCGCTGTAGGCGTGGCGCGGGCCGACGACGCCGCCACCCTGGCCGACCAGGTCGAGCACCGTGGTCGCGGCCGCCATCCCCGACGCGAACGCCAGTGCGCGCCCACCCTCGAGCGTGCCGAGCACCTCCTCGAAGGCGGACCAGGTGGGATTGCCGTAGCGGCCGTACTCGAGGTCGCCGGTGGCGACGTACGTCGACGCCATCGTGATCGGCGGATTGAGCGGGGCGTCGGGCTCGTGGGCCGGGCGCCCGGCCGTCACGGTGATCGTCGCGGGCCGCAGGTTCGCAGGTTCAGCCATGAGGCAACGGTAGGGTCATCGCCGATGAACGTGCCCACCGGTCGCCGTACCCGTGTCGCCGTCGTCTTCGGCGGACGCTCCTCCGAGCACGCGATCTCGTGCGTCACCGCCGGCAGCGTGCTCAAGGCCCTCGACCGCGAGCGGTACGACGTGATCCCGATCGGCATCGCGCCGGACGGCCGCTGGGTGCTCGAGGCCGACGACCCCGACCGGCTCGCGATCGAGGGACCCGACCAGCTGCCAGCCGTCGACGCCGACCGAGCCCCGGTCACCCTCACCCGCACGGGGAGCGGCGCCGGACTGGTCGTCAGCGAACAATCCGCTCCACCGCGGGAGCTCGGGGACGTCGACGTGGTCTTCCCGCTCCTCCACGGCCCGTGGGGTGAGGACGGCACCATCCAGGGGCTGCTCGAGATGGCCGGGGTGCGGTACGTCGGCTCCGGCGTGCTGGCGTCCGCCGTCGGCATGGACAAGGCTTACCTGAAGCTGGTCCTGGCCGCTGGCGGGCTGCCGGTGCTCCCGTCCCTCACGGTCACGGCGGGGGAATGGGCCGCCGATCCCGCAGCGGTGCGGCAACGCGTGGCCGACCTCGGCTACCCCGCGTTCGTGAAGCCGGCACGCGGCGGATCGAGCATCGGCATCGGCAAGGCGCACGACGCAGACGAGATCGACGCCGCGATCGAAGGCGCCCTGCGGCACGACCCGAAGGTGCTCGTCGAGGTGTCCGCCGAGGGTGCGCGAGAAGTCGAGTGCGGGGTGCTCGAGACGCTCGACGGCGGGGTCGAGACGACCATGCCCGCCGAGATCCGGATCACCGGAGATCACGAGTTCTACGACTTCGCGGCCAAGTACCTCCCGGAGGAGGCGACCGAGCTCGACGTCCCGGCCGAGGTGCCGGACGCGACCGCGGACGAGGTGCGGCTGCTGGCGACCCGGGCGTTCCGGGCGGTCGGCTGCGAGGGCCTCGCACGGGTCGACTTCTTCCTCATGCCGGACGGGTCGCTGATCGTCAACGAGCTCAACACGATGCCCGGCTTCACGCTGCTGTCGATGTTTCCCCGGATGTGGGCCGCGTCCGGGCTCGACTACCCGGCGCTGGTCGACCGGTTGGTGGCGCTGGCGATGCAGCGCGGCACCGGGCTGCGATGACGTCGGGGCTGGTGGTCATCACCGGCGGGAGCCGGGGGATCGGGGCGGCGACCGCGCGTCGGGCGGCGGCGGAGGGCTGGGACGTCCGGATCACCTACCGCACGGGGGAGGACGAGGCACAGCGCGTCGTGGAGGAGTGCAGGGCGCTCGGCAGGCAGGCCGACGCGGTGCGGGTCGACGTGACGGACGAGGCCGACGTGGTCGGGTTGTTCGACTCGCTCCCCGCCGACGCCGCTTCGCTGCGCGGCTTCGTCAACAACGCCGGCATCGTCGCGCCCGCTGGGAGCGTCGTCGACCTCGACGCCGACAGGATCCGTCGGCTTCTGGAGGTGAACGTGCTCGGACCATTCCTGTGCGCCCGCGAGGCCGTGCGCCGGATGACCGATGGCGGGTCGATCGTGAACGTCTCGTCCCGAGCGGCGGTGCTCGGCTCGCCGGGGGAGTACGTCGACTACGCCGCGTCCAAGGCCGCTCTCGACGCGCTCACGACGGGGCTGGCCCTGGAGGTGGCCGGACGTGGGATCCGTGTCAACGGCGTGCGGCCGGGCATCATCGACACCGGGATCCATGCGCCCGGCCGGCTCGAGCGGGTCGCGCCGTCGGTACCGATGGGGCGGGCGGGGCGCGCTGATGAGGTGGCAGCCGCGATCTGCTGGCTTCTGTCGCCCGACGCGTCCTTCACGACCGGGACGTTCCTCGACGTCAGCGGCGGGCGGTAGGGCTCAGCGCGGGCCTCACAGGTCGCAGGTCCCGGTCTCGCGGAGATGCTCCGCGATGAGCGGCGACAGTCGTGCCATCGCACCCGACTCGAGGCCCCGGACCTCGGCAGGCAGCGCGATCTGCACCCGCGGCTCGTGCCACGCGGACGTGATCACCAGGTCGAGGTCGAGGTCGTCGTACTGCTCCGACGGGATGTACCACGGCACGTCGTTGACCACCTCGCACTGCGCCCCCGGCCCGAAGCCCTCGGGGTCGTCGACGCCGCAGGACACCACGATCGCCGGATCGCCGTACGCCGCCGCAGGGGCGTCGTCCGGCTCGATGTCGACCCGCTCCTCGTCGGCCAGGGTGTCCGGCAGGGCGTCCGCGAACGCCTCGCACGCCGCCGCGTCATCAGCGTCGAGATCAGGTACGGCGACCTCGACCGGCCCGCCGCAGCCGGTGAACAGCAGCAGACCTGCGAGCAGGCCCGCACCGCGCACGCTCAGATGTGGACGACCGGGCAGGTCAGGGTGCGGGTGATGCCGTCGAGGTTCTGCACCTTCGAGACGACCAGCTTGCCGAGCTCGTCGACATTGCGGGCCTCCGCACGCACGATCACGTCGTAGGGACCGGTGACGTCCTCGGCGAGCGTGACGCCCTTGACCTCGGCGATCGCTTTGGCAACCTCAGCGGCCTTGCCGACGTCGGTCTGGATCAAGATGTAGGCCTGCACCACCATTGGTTGCACTCCTGGGAGGTCGAGGTCGACGGACGGTGACCGTCGCCACGACGGTCACGACGCAACTTACCCCGCTGAGGCCCCGACCGCCTCTTCGCGGCCACGCCAGATCTGGTGGGATGGGTCCGTGCCTGCAGCCCTCCCCGCGCCTGACGTGACCCTCGCCGACCTGGGTGAGTTCGGTCTGATCGACCACGTCGCCAGGATCGTGAAGGAGGTGGCACCCGGCACCGACGTGCTGGTCGGTCCTGGCGACGACGCCGCCGTGCTGAGGGTGCGCAACGGCCACGTCGTGGTCTCGACCGACCTGATGGTCGAGGGCCGGCACTTCCGCAAGGACTGGGCCGACGCGGTCGACGTCGGCCACCGGGCCGCGGCGCAGAACCTCTCCGACATCAACGCCATGGGCGGTCGCGCGACGTGGCTGACGGTCGGGTTTGCGGGGCCGCCGACGCTCCCGGCGCGCTGGGTGCTCGACTTCGTCCGTGGTTTCGCCGACGAGTGCGCCGAGGTGGGCGCGGGCATCGTCGGTGGCGACGTCACGAGCTCGGAGAAGATCGCGATCGCCGTCACCGTCCTCGGTGTGTGCACCGTGTCCCCGGTGCTGCGTTCGGGCGCGCAGCCGGGCGACGTCGTCGCGCTCCGCGGGCGGCAGGGCTGGGCCGCCGGCGGCCTGGCGGTGCTGGGGCGTGGGTTCCGCTCACCGCGGGTGCTGGTGGACGCCTACCGCCGACCGCAGCCGCCGTACGACGCGGGCGCGGTCGCCGCCGAGGCCGGCGCCACGGCGATGATCGACATCTCCGACGGACTCCTCGCGGATGCCGGACACGTTGCGCAGGCGAGCGGTGTCGGCATCGACATCATGTCGGCGACGCTCGAGGTCCCCGAACCCCTCGTCGCCGTCGGCAGCGCGACCGGCGCCGACCCGCTGTCGTTCGTCCTCGGAGGCGGCGACGACCACTCGCTGCTCGCGACCTTCCCCGCCGGCACCGCCCTGCCCGAGGGCTGGGTGCGGGTCGGGGCCGTCACCGAGCCGGGATCGGACGGCCCGCTGGTGACGGTCGACGGCGCGCCGTACGACGGCCCAACCGGATGGACACACTTCTGAGTCGAATAGTGCGAGCGTGTCGCAGATCGCGCGGCACCACCCGGACCTTCGCTTCGCTCGGCCCAGGGTCGCCGCACGATGCGGCTTCGCCGCCGTGCGACACGCTCGCACTTTGAGTCGAATAGTGCGAGCGTGTCGCAGATCGCGCGGCACCACCCGGACCTTCAGGCTGTGGGAAAAACAAGAAGGGCCGCCCACGAGGGGCGGCCGATCCGTTTCAGCCTGCGGTCAGCGGGTGACCTTGCCGGCCTTGATGCAGCCGGTGCAGACGTTGAGGCGCTTCGGGGTGCCGTTGACCTTCGCGCGGACGCGCTGGATGTTCGGGTTGAAGCGACGCTTGGTGATCTTGCGCGACCACGGCCGGTTGTTGCCGAAGGTCGGCTTCTTCGCGCAGATGTCGCACACGGCAGCCACGGGCTTGCTCCTACGGATCGGGAATCTGAATCAAGTTCAAGGGCCCTCACGCAGTGCCGGGGTCCGCGGGGCGGAGCCCCCGTGTGTAGGGCAACCGGATCAGATTAGCCGAAGGTAGGCAGCAGCCCGAAATCGTCGGAGGCGGCCCACGGAGCGACGGGGATCCCCGAGGCACCCGCAGTCTCGCACTGAGTGGGAGCCGCCGGAAGTTCGTCGTGTGTCCCGCGCCCCGGGCACGCACCTCGCGGCGTCGGCCTCGCTCGGTAGACAACCCGGCATGCCAGCGCTCCGCCGCCTTGCGATGCACGCACCCGGGGCACGGGTCACCCCCGACGAACTTCCAGCGGCACCCACTAGATGACCAAGTCCCAGGGGGCGTGCAACTGAGCGGCGCGCAGCGTGCGACCCCTTGGACTTCGTCATCTAGATTGACCCCATGGCTGGCGGCATCGAGCTCGACACCGTGCTGCGGTTCGTCGACATCGCCGTCGATGCGTTGTCCGAGGCGCGCGAGGAGATCGACGCACTCAACGTCTACCCGGTGCCCGACGGCGACACCGGCACCAACATGTACCTCACCATCGCGGCCGCCCGCGACGCGATCCGCGAGATCCCGGGCGCGCCGAAGCGGGCAGCGCTGGCGGCGTTCTCGCGCGGCGCGCTGCTCGGCGCCCGCGGCAACTCGGGCGTGATCCTCAGCGAGATGCTCGGGGCGATCGCCCGCCGGATCTCGTCGGCCACGGGCGAGGACCGCAACGCGGAGGTGATGGCAGAGGCGTTGCGGCAGGCGACCGAGGCGAGCTACGCGGCCGTGGGGGAGCCGGTCGAGGGCACCATGCTCACGGTGGCTCGCGCGGCGTCCGACGCCGCGGTAGCGGCGGTCAAGGACCCGGCAGCCCGCACCAGCGACGTCCTGCGGGCCGCCGCTGCCGCCGCTCGGGAAGCCCTCGGGCGCACCCCGGAGCAGCTCGAGGTGCTCGCCCGGGCAGGAGTGGTCGACGCCGGTGGCCGCGGGGTGTGTGTGATCCTCGACGCGGCCGAGACGGTCGTCACCGGTCGGCGCCCGGTCCCGGTGACCCAGCCGCTCGCCCACCACGCGATCCCGGTGCCGCAGCTGGCTCCGTCGGGCGCGGGGGACCTCAGCAGCGAAGGTCCGTCGTACGAGGTGATGTACCTGCTCGACACCCAGGACGGCGAGATCCCGCCGTTGCGCGCTCGGCTCGGTGAGCTCGGTGACTCGGTCGTGGTCGTCGGCGGCGACGGTCTCTGGAACGTCCACGCACACGTCGACGACGTCGGCGCTGCGATCGAGGCCGGCCTCGCCATCGGTCGGCCGCACCGGATCCGGGTCACCCACTTCGCCGAGCAGATCGCGGCCGCGGCCGGCGACGGCTCCAGCGGCGGCGGGACACCCATCCGCACCGGACGCACCGTGATCGCCGTCGCGGCCGGCCCCGGCCTCGCCGCGCTGTACGCCGGCGCCGGCGCGCTCGTCGTCGAGGGCGGACCCGGCCGGCGACCGTCGACCGGTCAGCTGCTCGACGCGATCGCGGGCAGCGGAGCGCAGGAGATCGTGATCCTCCCCAACGACCCCGACTCGGTGCGCGCCGCTCGGGTCGCGGCGAGCACGGCCGAGTCCGACGGGCTCGGGCACGCCGTGCGGATCTCGGTCATCCCCACCGAGGCGCAGGTCCAGGGCTTGGCCGCGATCGCCGTCCACGAGCCCGGCCGGACCTTCGACCATGACGTCACGGAGATGACGGCCACCGCCCGTCACGTGAAGCACGGCGCCGTCACGGTTGCCGTGAAGGAGGCGATGACGTCCGCCGGTCCCTGCCGCCCGGGCGACGTCCTCGGCGTGATCGCAGGGGACTTCGCGGTCATCGGCGACGACCTCGGCGAGGTCGCGGTCGCCGTACTCGACCGACTGCTTGCCGCCGGCGGCGAGCTGGTCACCCTCGTCCGCGGCGAGGAAGCCGGTGATGTCGCCGACCGCGCGGAGGCCTGGGTGGAGGAGCACCACGCCCATGTCGACGTCGTGGTGTACGACGGTGGCCAGGAGCGCTACCCGCTCCTGATGTCCGTCGAGTGACCGCGCCCACGGTGAAGGGAGTGCTGTGACCACGCTGGATGCACCGATCGCCACGGTGCTGGGCAAGGTGACGCCCGCGAAGCGCAAGAAGTTCGAGGAGGGCCTCGGCCTGCGGACGGTGGGCGATCTGCTGCGGCACTTCCCGCGCCGCTACCTGGAGACCGGCTCCCTCACCAAGGTCCACGACCTCAAGATCGGTCAGCTCCTCTGCGTCGTCGGCGAGATCACCGAGTGCAAGGAGCACACCTACAAGGACCGCCGCACCGGCCGGCTGGCCTACCGCGTCGAGGCGGTGCTCAGCACCGACGGCCCCCAGCTGAGGATGACGTTCTTCGCGAAGAACAAGCACATGTCCGACTGGCACGCGCGCCGGGTCGCGACCGGCCGCCGCGGGGTGTTCCTGGGCAGGGCCGACCGGTTCCGGGACACGTGGCAGCTGACCAACCCGGCGATGACGATCTTCGGCCTCGCCGACGGTGACGACGGAGAGGAGAGCATCGTCGACCAGATCGGCGGGCTCTACCCGATCTACCCGCTCACCAAGGGCGTCGAGACGTGGGACGTCAGCCGGGCGGTGCGGGCAGCGCGCGGCCAGGTGACGGAGCTCCCCGAGCTGCTGCCCGCCGTCGTCCGGGAGGAGTACGACGTGCTCGACGTGCTCACGGCTCTCGACTGCATCCACGCACCGGACCGGCGCGACCAGGTCGCCCGGGCGCAGCACCGGTTCCGGTTCGAGGAGGCGCTGGTGACCCAGCTCGTCCTGGCCCGCCGGCGGCGGACGCTCCGCGAGCTGGGCGCGACCGCCCGGACCGGCGGCGACGGGGCGCTCCAGCTGGCCTTCGACGAGCGGCTGCCGTTCACGCTCACCGACGGCCAGCGCGAGATCGGTGACCAGATCGCCCACGACCTCGCCCAGCCACACCCGATGAACCGGCTGCTCCAGGGGGAGGTCGGCTCCGGCAAGACCCTCGTTGCGCTGAGGGCGATGCTGCGGGTCGTCGACTCCGGCGGGCAGGCCGCGCTGCTCGCGCCGACCGAGGTGCTCGCGCAGCAGCACTACCGCTCGATCGTGACCATGCTGGGTGAGCTGGCCGACGGCGGGACCATCTTCGGCTCGGGGGAGGGCACCCGGGTCGACCTGCTCACCGGCTCGATGACGAAGACCCAGCGCACCGAGCCGATGTCGAGGGCCGCGAGCGGGGAGGCGGGCATCGTGATCGGCACCCACGCGCTGCTCGAGGAGAAGGTGCAGTTCGCCGACCTCGGCCTGGTCGTTGTCGACGAGCAGCACCGGTTCGGCGTCGAGCAGCGCGCTGCCCTCATCGACAAGGCCAAGGTGCCCCCGCACGTGCTGGTGATGACGGCGACGCCCATCCCGCGCACCGTCGCGATGACCGTCTTCGGCGACCTCGAGGTGTCGACGCTGCGCGAGCTGCCGGCCGGCCGCGCGCCGATCCAGACCAACGTGGTCCCGCTGGCCGAGCAGCCGACCTGGATCGACCGGGGATGGGCACGGGTGCGCGAGGAGGTCGAGAAGGGCCACCAGGTCTACGTCGTCTGCCCGCGGATCGCCGGCGACGACGCCGAGGCCGACCAGGACGACGTGGTCGACGTCGACGAGGACGGCAACCCGGTCCCCGTCGCCGCGTCCTTCGCCGCGGTCGAGGAGGTGGCCCAGCAGCTCGCAGCCGGCCCGCTCGACGGGCTCCGGGTGGCCCGCCTCCACGGCAAGCTCCCCGCCGACGAGAAGGACGCGACCATGCGTGCCTTCGCCCGTCACGAGATCGACGTACTCGCGTCCACGACGGTGATCGAGGTCGGCGTCGACGTCGCCAACGCGACCATGATGGTGATCCTCGACGCCGACCGGTTCGGCGTCTCCCAGCTCCACCAGCTGCGGGGCCGGGTCGGCCGGGGCGGCCTGCCCGGCCTCTGCCTGCTGGTGACCCAGGTCGCGGACCCGACCTCCCCGGCCCGGGAGCGGCTCGACGCCGTCGCCGGCACCACCGACGGCTTCGTGCTGAGCCGGATCGACCTCGAGCAGCGACGCGAGGGCGACGTGCTCGGCGCCTCGCAGGCCGGGCGCCGGTCGGGCCTAGCGAACCTCCGGGTGCTGCGCGACGAGGACACCATCGTCGCCGCCCGCGAGGCGGCCGAGGCGCTGCTCGGCCGCGACCCCGGTCTCGACGAGGCTCCGCTGCTGGCCGAGGCCGTCGCCGATCTCGAGCGGTCCCAGCAGGGCGACTTCATCGAGAAGTCATGATGACCCCGAGATGACCCGAATCATCGGCGGCAGCGCCGGCGGCCGCCGGATCGAGACCCCGAAGGGCGACGCCACCCGGCCCACGAGCGACCGGGTGCGGGAGGCGCTGTTCTCGACGCTCCAGGCGCACTTCGGGGTGTTCGACCGGCTCGGCGTGCTCGACCTCTATGCGGGCTCGGGTGCGATCGGCCTGGAAGCGGCGTCGCGCGGCGCGTCGTACGTCGTCGCCGTCGAGGCGGACCGGACGACGGTGAAGGTGATCGAGCGCAACGCGACGGCGCTCGACTCGGCGCTCGGCTCGGCGCTCGGCTCGGTGGTCGAGACGGTCGCGCAACCGGTCGCGCGATTCCTGGGCCAGCCGGCGTGGCGCCGGGTCGACCTGGTGTTCCTCGACCCGCCGTACCAACTGTCCGAGGCCGAGCTCGCCCACGACCTCGCCCTCCTCGTCGAGCACGGCTGGCTCGTGGACGATGCTCTGGTGGTCGTCGAGCGCGGCTCCCGCAGCCCCGAACCCACCTGGCCGGCAGGGATCACGCCGCTCCCGGGCAAGCGACGGATGAAGAAATACGGCGAGACCAGGCTCTGGTACGCCACCGCAGGCGAGGACGAGGTCCCCGAGCCACTACGGTGACGGCATGCGACGCGCTGTCTGCCCCGGCTCGTTCGACCCGGTGACCAACGGTCATCTCGACATCTTCGGTCGAGCCGCTGCCCTCTTCGACGAGGTCCTGGTCGCGGTCGGGGTCAACAAGTCGAAGTCCGCCTCGTCCAGTCGGCTGTTCACGTCGGACGAGCGGATGGAGATGATCGCCGACGCGGTGAGCCCGTGGCCGAACGTCAAGGTCCAGGGGTTCACCGGCCTGGTCACGGACTTCTGCCGCGACATCGGGGCGCAGGCGATCGTGAAGGGTCTGCGTGGATCCGGCGACTACGACTACGAGCTGCAGATGGCGCAGATGAACGCCCATCTCACCGACGTGGAGACCGTCTTCTTGATGACCGACCCGAGCATGTCGTTCGTCTCGTCGAGCCTGGTCAAGGAGGTCGCGTCCTTCGGCGGCGACGTGTCCGGCCTCGTCCCTCCCGCGGTCTTCGAGCGGCTCACGGCCCGGCTCGCCGAGCGTCGGGCGGGCGCCTGAAGGGCAGATTTTGCCGCTCGTGCGCCGACCGATACGATTCTCGCTGATCTGTTTGTGTCCGGACCGGGAGTGATCACATGACCAGCCTGGACCCGAGGGCGCCGCTCGTGCTCGATACTCGCGAGCTCGGCCGCCGCCCGGGGTCCCAGCGGTTAGTGACGCTCACGGCCCAGGCCCCGGCAGATCTGGGCATCGAAGTCCTCTCGGTCACCGAGGGTTCGCCGGTCGACATCGACCTGCGGCTCGAGGCGGTCATGGAGGGAGTCCTGGTCACGGGCACGGCGACAGCTGTGGTCGATGGCGAGTGCGTACGGTGCCTGGGATCGATCCACGAGGACATCGAGGTGACGTTCCAGGAGCTGTTCGAGTACGACGACACTCGACACCGTGAGCGGGGCGACTCCGAGGAGGACGACGAGACCAGCAGACTCGAGGACGACCTGCTCGACCTCGAGCCGCTCCTGCGGGAGGCGGTGGTGCTTGCACTGCCGTTCCAACCGCTGTGCCAGCCGGACTGTCCCGGACTGTGTCCCGAGTGCGGGGCGCGGCTCGCCGACGATCCGGATCATGCACACGATGCGGCAATAGACCCCCGGTGGTCCGCGCTGGCCGAGCTCAACACCGAAGACCAGACCTAACGAGGAGAAGACAGTGGCTGTACCGAAGCGGAAGATGTCGCGCAGCAACACGCGGCACCGTCGCTCGCAGTGGAAGGCTGTCGCCCCCACTCTGGTGACCTGCGCCAACCCGGCCTGCGGTGCGAAGCACCTCCCGCACCGCGCGTGCGGCACGTGCGGGCAGTACGGCGCCAAGGCCGACCGCCGCCAGGTCCTCTGATCCCGCACGCCTGATCCAGGCATCCGGCCATCAGCGTCTACGACGACCTGCGGCGTGCGCTTGGGGATCCTGACCTCGACCCCGAGCTGCTCGACCGCGCGCTGACGCACCGCTCGTACGCCTACGAGAACGGTGGGCTCCCGACCAACGAGCGCCTCGAGTTCCTCGGCGACTCGGTGCTCGGCGTGGTCGTCACCGAGACGCTCTACCTGCTCCACCCCGACCTCTCCGAGGGCCGGCTGGCCAAGCTCCGCGCCGCCGTCGTCAACGCCCGCGCGCTCGCCGAGGTCGCTCGCGTGATCGGCCTCGGCCAGTACATCAAGCTCGGTCGCGGTGAAGAGACCACCGGCGGTCGCGACAAGGCGTCGATCCTGTCCGACACCGTCGAGGCCGTGATCGGCGCGGTCCACCTCAGCTCCGGCATCGAGACCTCCGCCGCGGTCGTCCACCTGCTCTTCGACCCGCTCATCGAGGCCGCATCGGCGATGGGCGCCGG
Organism: uncultured Actinomycetota bacterium; assembly: GCA_963795115.1. Lineage (GTDB taxonomy): Bacteria > Actinomycetota > Actinomycetes > Propionibacteriales > Nocardioidaceae > Nocardioides. The sequence continues at coordinate 110,762 of CAWCGH010000003.1, read as the reverse complement.
ACTCGACTGGAAGACCTCTCTCCAGGAGCTCGCCGCCGAGTACAGCCTCGGCGTGCCCGACTACGTCATCCAGGACGAGGGGCCCGACCACGCCAAGACCTTCACCGCCCAGGTCCGGGTCGCCGAGACGCTCTACGGCAACGGCACCGGTCGGTCCAAGAAGGAAGCCGAGCAGGGCGCCGCCGAGACGGCGTACGGCGAGATCCTCGCCTCGATGTCCGCGGTCGCGGACGCCGACGACTGACTCGGCGTCAGGAGCCACTACGCCGTGCCCGAGCTCCCCGAGGTCGAGGTCGTCCGCGCAGGCCTGGAGCGGTACGTCGTCGGCGTCCGGTTCGGGGCCGTCGAGGTCCTGCACCCCCGGCCGGTCCGCCGCGACCCGCGCGGGCCGGGAGGCTTCGCCACCGCGCTGACCGGCCGGCGGGTCGAGGCGGCCCTCCGCCGCGGCAAGTACTTCTGGCTCGCTCTCGACGACGGCAACGCGATGCTCGGGCACCTCGGCATGAGCGGACAGATGCTCGTCCAGCAGCCGGGCGCCGAGGACGAACGGCACCTCCGGGTGCGCTTCCTGCTCGAGGACAAGGAGCTTCGCTTCGTCGACCAGCGGATGTTCGGCGGACTGATGGTGTCAGCGGGGGGAGCGGAGCTCCCACCCGAGATCGCACACATCGCCCGGGACCCGATCGATCCCGAGTTCGACGACGAGGCGTTCGTGGCCCGGGTACGGCGCCGTACGGCGGGCGTCAAGCGGCTCCTCCTCGACCAGGGGCTGATCTCGGGCGTAGGCAACATCTACGCCGACGAGGCGCTCTGGCGGGCCCGGCTGCACGGCGATCGGGCCGGTGACCGACTGCGGCGCGCCCAGGTCGTCGAGCTGCTCGGCCACGTGCGCGACGTCCTCGGTGAGGCGCTGGCGCAGGGCGGCACGTCCTTCGACGCGCTCTACGTCAACGTCAACGGCGAATCGGGCTACTTCGACCGGTCGCTGGCGGCCTACGGACAGGAGGACGAGCCCTGCGGGAGGTGCAGTACGCCGATCCGCCGGATCGCGTTCATGAACCGGTCGTCGTACTTCTGCCCCCGCTGCCAGGCCCCGCCGCGGCTCCGGCGCAATTGACCCACGGCCGTGGAAGTGGGACTCTTGGAGACGGCCCGACAACCCGGGCCCACGCATTTCCCACGGAAGGCTTTTACATGGCCAAGGCGCTGATCGGGCACCTGAACAGCGACCTCCGCGACCCCCGCCTCGCCGTCGAGAATGCTCGACTGCGCAACCGGGTGGCCGAGCTGGAGTCCCTCGTCCTCCGTCTCAGCGAGGAGAACGACAAGCTGATGTCGGCTCGGGCCGCCGAGATCCTCACCGTCGACGCGCAGGAGATGCAGCCGGCCTGAGGCCCGCGCATCATCCGTCCGCCCACCGGCGGAATTCGCTGGCGCCCTGACCGGCGCCTTGCGTAGCGTCGCCGCACGTGGGCCGCATCCTCGACGCCGTCGCACCGGCGCGGCTCGGACCGCGGTTCCGGTGGCTGCTGGCGTCCAGCTGGACGTCCAACCTGGGTGACGGCATCGCCCTCGCGGCCGGCCCGCTGCTGGTCGCGTCCGAGACGCGTTCACCGTTCCTCGTGTCGTTGGCAGTGCTGTTCCAGCTCCTGCCGTGGCTGCTGCTCGGCCTCTACGCCGGCGCGATCGCCGACCGCGTCGACCGGGTTCGTCTCGTCGTCGTCGCCAACCTGCTCCGCGCCCTGGTCCTCGTCGCGCTGAGCGCCACGATCGTGACCGGCGTCGTCAACATCGCCGTCGTGCTCGGAGCACTGTTCCTCATCGGCACGGCCGAAGTATTCGTCGATACCGCCGCCGGCACGCTGATGCCGATGCTCGTACACAACCGCGACCTCGGAGTAGCGCAGGCGCGGCTGCAAACCGGTGCCATCACGCTCAACCAGCTCGCCGGTGCGCCGATCGGTGCGGCCCTGTTCGCCATGGGCCGGGCGACTCCGTTCGGCGTCCAGATCGTCTCGGTGCTCCTGGCGTCCGTCCTGGTCGTCCGGATCGCGCTGCCGCCGGGGCCGGTCCGCGACGCGGGTGACACGCACCTGCGGCGCGACATCGCCGAAGGTGTCCGGTGGCTGCTCGGGCACCCGCCGGTGCGCACGCTCGCCCTCGTCATCGTCACGTTCAACATCACCTGGGGCGCGGGATGGTCGGTGTTGGTGCTCTACTCGCTCGACGTCCTCGACATGGGACCGGTCGGCTACGGCCTGCTGACCACGATGGCCGCCGTCGGCGGGCTGGTGTCGACCACCGCTTTCGGCTGGCTGGAGCGACGGATCCCCTTGGCGGCCCTGATGCGGGCGTGCCTGCTGCTGGAGGTGCTGATGCACCTCGCCCTCGCGCTCACCAGGGAGGGCTGGATCGCGATGGTGATCCTCTTTGGTTTCGGCATGTACGCCTACGTGTGGGGCACGCTGTCGACGGCCGTGCGGCAGCGTGCCGTTCCGACCGAGTTCCAGGGGAGGGTCGGTTCGGTCTACGGCGTCGGCGTGTACGGCGGCCTCGTCATCGGCAGCGGGCTCGGCGGCGTGATCGCCGAGCACGGCGGACTGGTGGCGCCGTTCTGGTTCGCGTTCGTGGGCTCAGGCATCACGCTCGCGCTGGTGTGGCGCCAGCTCGCTCACATCGCGCACGCCGACGAGGAGATCCTCAGGAATGCCAGGGACCAAACCCGCCTCCCGGAGTCGGGACTATAGGCTGACGAGCCGAGCCACGCGGTCGCCGTCACGGTGATCTCGTCAACAAGAGGAGCCTTCTCGTCGATGTCGGACACCGCAGCAGACGCGAGCCCGGCGCGCGTAGATCGACCCTGAGACGCGCGTGATTCCCGACGACCAGCACTCCCTGACCCTCGTGCTGTCCTCGGCACGCTCCGGCTCCACCCTGCTGTGCCGCGACATCGCGAGCCTCGGTGGCCTCGGATTTCCGCGGGAGTTCATGAAGGGCTTGGGTGCGGCTGCCGAGCGCGGGGCGGCGAGCGAGGCCGACGTGCTCGAACGCACCGCGCGCGGCGTCCGGAAGGACGCGCCCGGAGTGGCGGCACTCAAGCTGATGGTGCCCCAGTCGGCGCCGGTCTATCGGGCAATCAGCGGTCAGCGGCTCTGGCACGGGGACGCGATGTCCCAGATCGTCGTCTGGGCGCGGAAGCGCTTCGAGCGGGTGCTGCTGGTGTTCCTGGTCCGGAACGCCCTCGACCAGGCGATATCCAACGTCGTCGCGCGGGCCACCGGTGTCTTCCACTCCACCGACACCGCGTTCGCGATCGGACCGGCCGAGATGGCTCTCGAGGACGACGACCTCAACCGGCGGATCCTGCACCACCTGGGCGTCGTCATCCGCAACCAACAAGTGCTGAGCGCCGTGCACGCAGAGCACGCCGACCTCGGGCTGATGCTCACCTACGAGAAGCTGACTCGAGACGTGGAGGCGACCACGCATCAGCTCGTAGCCCACGCCCGTGCGCAGGGTTTCGACGTCAGGCGCGACGTCGTCACCCGCAAGTTGACCAAGGTCATCAGCGACGACCGCTCGGCCGCGATCCGCGAGTCGTTCCTCGACTTCCTGAAGGTCGAGCCCGGAATCTGGCCGACCGCCCACGCCGCCGACGTTCCCTGGTCTAGCGCCCTCGGCCGGTAAGGTGAGCCGCGCCGAGCTTCCCCCGCGACGGCGCGCCCCGGTCCACCTGACAGGATCGGCGCCGTTCGCGTTGCCGTAGCAGTCCGACCATAGGGAGCCTGGGTGTACCTGAAGAGCCTGACCCTCAAGGGGTTCAAGTCCTTCGCATCGGCGACCACGCTCCAGCTGGAGCCCGGCATCACCTGCATCGTCGGCCCGAACGGGTCCGGCAAGTCCAACGTCGTCGACGCCTTGGCGTGGGTGATGGGGGAGCAGGGCGCCAAGAGCCTCCGCGGCGGCAAGATGGAGGACGTCATCTTCGCCGGCACGGCGGGCCGGCCGCCCCTCGGTCGCGCCGAGGTGATGCTGACCATCGACAACACCGACGGTGCGCTGCCGATCGACTACTCCGAGGTCACCATCAGCCGGACCATGTTCCGGGCCGGTGGCTCCGAGTACGCCATCAACGGCACGCCGTGCCGGCTGCTCGACGTGCAGGAGCTGCTCAGCGACTCCGGAATCGGCCGGGAGATGCACGTCATCGTCGGGCAGGGCCAGCTCGACACGATCCTGCACGCGACGCCCGAGGACCGCCGAGGCTTCATCGAGGAGGCGGCCGGCGTCCTCAAGCACCGCAAGCGCAAGGAGAAGGCGCTCCGCAAGCTCGACTCCACCGACGGCAACCTGACCCGCCTCACCGACCTGCTGAGCGAGATCCGGCGCCAGCTGAAGCCGCTCGGACGGCAGGCGGAGGTCGCTCGCCGGGCTGCGACCGTCCAGGCCGACGTGCGCGACGCCAAGGCCCGGATCCTCGCTGACGACCTGGTCACGGCGCAGACCTCCCTGGAGCAGGAGCTCGCCGACGAGAGCGTGCTGGTCGCGCGTCGGGCCGAGGTCGAGCAGGCGCTGGCGGCTGCTCGCGAGCGGGAGGCGGACCTCGAGGCGGCGCTGCGCGAGGACCTACCCGCGCTGGCCGTTGCCCAGGAGACCCTCGCCTCCCTCGGGGCGCTCCGCGAGCGGCTGCGTGGCACGCAGAGCCTCGCCGCCGAACGGGTCCGCAACGCCGCCGGCATCCAGGAGACCGAGTCCGAGCACGGACGGGACCCGGCCGAGCTCGACGCCGAGGCCGACCGGCTGGCCGCGCAAGAAGCCGAGATCCTCGCCCTGGTCGCCGAGCACCAGACCGCGCTCGAGGACGCCGTCACGGCCCGGAAGGCCGCCGAGGACGCCGCCGCCCACGAGGAGCGCCGGGTCGCCGGCCTGCTCCGCGCGGCCGCCGACCGTCGGGAGGGCCTCGCCCGCCTGCACGGCCAGGTCAACGCCCTGCGCACCCGGGCGACCGCCGCGGAGGAGGAGAAGGGCCGGCTCGAGTCGGCCCGGGCCGACGCCCTCGCCCGCGCCGGGCGCGCCCACCACGACTTCACCGCCCTCGAGACGAAGGTCGCCGGCCTCGACGCCGGCGAGGAGGGTCTCGACGCCGAGCACGAAGCCGCGGTCGCTGCCCTCGAGGACATCGACGAGCGGCTCGCCAAGACTCGCGAGGAGGCCCAGCAGGCCGATCGTGACCGGTCGGCGCTCGGTGCCCGCAAGGAGGCGCTCGAGCTCGGCCTGGCGCGCAAGGACGGCGCCGGCGCCCTCCTCGCGGCCTCCGACACGATCTCCGGCCTGCTCGGCTCGGTTGCGGCCCTGGTCAACGTCCGGTCCGGCTACGAGACGGCGGTCGCCAGTGCGCTCGGTGCGGCCGCCGACGCGGTCGCCGTCACCGACACGGACGCAGCGATCGACGCGATCAGCCACCTCAAGGCCGACGACCTCGGACGCGCGGGGATGCTGCTCGGCGGGGGAGCAGCCGATCGGAGCGGCTGGCCCGACCTGCCCGGCGGCACGTCGTACGCCGCCGACGTCGTCGACTGCCCCACCGAGGTGCGCCCTGCACTGACCCGCCTGCTCCGCAAGACCGTGGTCGTGGAGGACCTCGCAGCCGCTCGCAGCCTGGTCTCCGACTACCCCGACGTCGTGGCCGTCACCCGCGAGGGCGATCTCCTCGGCGCCCACTTCGCCGCCGGTGGCTCCAACGCCCAGCAGAGCCTGATCGAGATCCAGGCCGCGGTCGACGAGGCCACCTCCGCACTGGCCGAAGCCGTGGCTGCCAGCGAGCGGCTCGGATTCGACCTGGCCCGGCTCGAGGGCGAGCGTGAGGAGAACAAGCGCCGCGCCGACGTCGCGCTGGCCAAGCTGCACGAGTCCGACGCCACCCTGGCCGCGGTCGCCGAGGAGCTGGGCCAGCACGGCTCGCTCGCCCGGTCGGCGCGTGCCGAGGCGGAGCGCCTGGCCGAGGCGATCGCCCAGGCCGAGACCGCGCGGGCCCACGCGGCCATGGGGATCGTCGACCTCGAGGAGCGGCTGGCATCGGCCGAGGAGACCGGCGACGAGGAGCCGGACACCGCAGAGCAGGAGCGGCTGGTCCAAGCCACGCGGACCGCCCGGCAGACCGAGATGGAGGCGCGGCTCGCACTGCGCACCTCGGAGGAGCGCGGTCGGGCGCTGCACGGCCGGGTCGACCAGATCCGCAAGGCGGCCGAGTCGGAGCGGCAGGCGCGGGCGCGCGCTGCGGAGCGCCGCGAACGGCTGCTGCGCGAAGGACGCGCGGGTCGTGCGGTCGCGACGGCGGTGTCCTATGTGCTCGGTCGGCTCGAGGTGTCGATCGACCGGGCGATGCGGGCCCGCCAGGACGTCGAGGAGTCACGCCGCGGTCGCGAGCAGGACCTGATGACCGTCCGGGGCCGGCTCCGCGAGCTCGGCCGCGAGCACGACGAGCTGGTCAACTCGGTGCACCGCGACGAGCTGGCCCGCGCCCAGCAGCGGATGCGGATCGAGCAGATCGAGGCCAAGGCCATCGACGAGCTCGGCATCGAGGCCGAGGCGCTGATCGCCGAGTACGGCCCCGACCAGCCGGTGCCGGTGTGGGATCTCGTGGCGCCACCGGCGTCGGCGCCCGGCTCCTCGGGTCTCGATACGCCGCCCTCGCCTGGCGGTTCGGGCTCCTCGACCAGCGAAGGAGCGTCCGGTGGGCGAGTGGCGGGAAGCGCTACCGAGCCGCGTAGCGAGACCCCGGAAGCCGAAGTGCCGACCGTTCCCTACGTCCGCGAGGAGCAGGTCAAGCGGCTGCGGTCGGCAGACCGGGCGCTCACGATGCTCGGCAAGGTCAACCCGCTCGCGCTCGAGGAGTTCACCGCGATGGAGGAGCGGCACAAGTTCCTCACCGAGCAGCTCGAGGACCTCAGGGCGACGCGCAAGGACCTGCTCGACATCGTCAAGGACGTCGACGCCCGCGTGGAGCAGGTCTTCACCGAGGCCTATGCCGACGTCAGCGTGGCGTTCGACCAGACCTTCGCCCGGCTGTTCCCCGGCGGCGAGGGCCGGCTGGTGCTCACCGACCCGTCCAACATGCTCACGACCGGTATCGAGGTCGAGGCCCGGCCGCCGGGCAAGAAGATCAAGCGGCTGTCCCTGCTCTCGGGTGGCGAGCGATCGCTGGTCGCGGTCGCCTTCCTGGTCGCGCTGTTCAAGGCGCGCCCGTCGCCGTTCTACATCCTCGACGAGGTCGAGGCGGCCCTGGACGACGTCAACCTCGGGCGGCTCCTGGAGATCTACGAGGAGCTGCGGGAGAACTCCCAGCTGCTCGTGATCACGCACCAGAAGCGCACGATGGAGGTCGGCGACGCGCTCTACGGCGTCACCATGCGCGGCGACGGCGTCTCGACCGTCATCAGCCAGCGGTTGCGCCAGGAAAGCGCGTAAGAGTGGCCGCAGAGCGACCGCCGCGGTCGTCGTACGTCGCCTGGGACCGCGCCACGCTCCGCTGGGCCGACATCGACGTCTACGGCCACATGAACAACGCGCGCTACTTCGAGCTGATCGACACCGTGGTCAACGACCAGCTCGCGCGCGAGGTCGGCATCGACATCCGGACGTTGCCGGCGATCGGAGTGGTGGCCGAGGTGTCGTGCCGCTACTTCGCAGAGGTCACCTACCCCGGGTCGCTCGACCTCGGCATCAGCGTCGAACGGCTCGGCACGTCGTCGATCGTCTACCGGGTCGGAATCTTCCAGGGCGATCCTGAGGGCGATGGCGCGCTGGCCGCGGCCGAGGGCCGGTTCGTCCACGTCTATGTCGACAACACCGACCCGGCGCGTCCGGCGATCCCGTTGCCCGACGAGGTGCGCGCAGCGGTCGCCCCGTTGGTGCGTTAGGACCGCGGTCGGACTGCTTCTCGCTCGGCGATCGCCCGGATCGGAGCGTGCTGCTCGTCAGGGATCTCGAGCAGCGGGAGGAAGAGGTCGAGACGGGCTGGATCGAGCACCTGCACCGTGGTGCTGTTGCCGGTCGTGCGCGGCGCCGAGAAGAGGTTGCCGCTCGGATCGCCGAGGTACTCCCGCGCGACACGCCGGTTGGGCTCCGTCCACTCGCTCATGAATCGATCGAGGACCGCCGCGGGTAACGTGACCTGCGCTCCCTGGGGACGCTGCCGGAGCCGCTGGACGTACGGACGGTTGACGATCAGGTGGTGCTCGGCGCACTGGTGCTCGACGCGGTACAGGTTGAGGATGCGCAGCAGTTCGACGCCCTCGGCATCGAGACTCTCGTTGCGCACGTCCGCGCCCTCCATGCCCGTCGCGTCGACGTCGAGGCCGGCGCTGTGGATGAAGTCCTGGATCAACGAATGTTGGCGAAAGCGTGATCGCTCGAACGGGCGGACCACCAGCTCAGTGGGCGCGAACTCACGCTGCCAGCTCGCCAGCCAGGCGGCGTAGTCGTAGAGGCCGCTGAAGTCCCGTCGCGCCCAGCTGGCGAGGTCGAGGGTCTGGCCCACCCTCACGGCCTGCTGATAGCTGCTCACGAGGTGGTCGTCCTGCCGGCGGAGGTAGACCACGACCCGCACCCGGCCGGCCGCCCCCCGTTGCAGCCCGGAGACCAGCTCGCGGAGCCTCGTGATCGCGTCTGGCGCGATGCGGTAGAGGGCCTCGTCGGAGAGCACGACGGTGGACGCGCCGGATGATGACACCTCCCGGAGCAGCCGGCGCCGGAGCCGCCGTCGGAACTCGTCCGGTGTCGGACGCTCCTCCCGCTGCCACAACCGAGACCCGACGAGCCGGTCGTCGGACCGGACGAAGAGGGCGAGATCGATGTGCCGAACCTGGCCCGGCGTGCGGGGATAGAGGCATCCCTGGGCACGGAGAGCCGCGCGATTGCGTCGGAAGAACTGCTGGATCGAGGTGGTCCCGGTCTTGTCGCAGCCGATGTGGAGAACCACGTCTGGTGGGGCCTCGCTCCCGGTCATCTGGGGGTCGCGGCCGCTTCGCGCTGGGCGATCTGCCGGATCGCGGCGTGCTGCTCCTGCGGGATCTCCGGGAGTTCGAGGTAGTGATCGAGGCGGGCGGGGTCGAGGTGCTGCTCAGCCGTGGTCCCGTCCTTGCGGCCGCCCGCGAACAGCTCCGTCTCGTCGAAGTACCTCGATGCGACCGCCGCGTTCGACGGCTGCCAGCGCGCCAGGAACTCCTCGAGCTGGCGGTCCGGCAGGGTAAGAGTCGGTCCGCTGCTGTGCGCCTGGAGCCGGCGCACCAGCTCGCGGTGGTCGATCAGCCCGGCGGTCTCCCCTGCGTGTCGGACCAGGTAGATGTTGTAGATGCGGAGGAACTCGACGGTCTCCGCGTCGAGGCTCTCGTTCGCCCGCGGCACCGTGACCGGAGCGACGCCGGAGATTCCTGCCGCGTCGAGGAAGTCCGCCTCGAGGGATCCGCCCGTGAAGGCGCGGCGCTCGAACCGTCGTACGACGAGCGAGGCGGGCGCCATTGATGACTCCCAGCGGGCGAGCCGGCGCGCGTAGTCATAGGTCGTCGCACGGTCGTCGGCAGCCCATTCGGCAAGCCGGCGGGTCTCGCCGATCTTGACGTGCTGCTGGTAGTAGCTGGTCAGGTGCTCGTCCTGGCGCCGCACATAGACGACCAGCCGGACATTTCCGCCGAGCTCGTCCACGAACTCGCGCAGCCGCGCCACGCTGGGCCCGGACAGCCCGTACAGCGCTTCGTCCGAGAAGACCACGCAGTCCGGCTGCGCATCGGCGATCTCTGTCATCAGCCGTCGGCGGAACCGCCGACGGAACCGGGTCGGCGACTGCGCACGCAACTGGTGCCAGGCCGGCATCGAGTCGAGCTCCTCGTCCGAGCGGAAGTAGAGACCGAACTTGGCGTGCCGGACCAGTCCCGGGGTGCGAGGGTAGAGGTAGCCGTGCTCCGCCAACGTGGGGCGGCTCAACCGCATGGAGTGCTGGATGGTCGTCGTCCCCGTTTTGCCGATGCCGAGATGCAGGATGACGTCTGGTCGGACCGTGCCGGTCGGGGTGGTCGCGTCGGTCATGGCATCACAGGGAGCCCGCGGTCGACGAGGTCATCGCCTCGCGCTCGGCGATCCGTCGTAGTGCTTCGTGCTGCTGCTGGGGAACCTCGAGCATCGCGAGGTAGTGGTCGAGGCGCGCCGGGTCGAGGACCTGCTCGGTCGTCGTACCCTCCTCCCGCCTCGTCGACCGGAAGAGCTCGCCGTCCGGGGCGGCCAGGAATTCGCGCGCGACTGCTTGGTTGCTCGCCGCCCACCGATCCTGGAAGCGGTCGAGGGCCGCGGCGGGCAGGGTGAGGGTAGGACCGGAGACTCGCTGCAACTGCTGGATGTGGTCCCGGTTGATGATCAGCCCCGCCCGCGCTCCCTCGTTCTCCACGCGGTGGACGTTGAGCAGTCGGAGGACTTCCACCGCCTCCGCGCACAGGCTCTCGTTGCGGCGCTCGGCCGGTGCCATCTCTGTCTCGTCGAGATCGAGCCCTGCCGCTTCGAGGAAGTCGGCCACCAGCGAACCACGCCGGAAACGCTCGGGTTCAAAAGTCCGGACGACGAACGTCGCCGGCCCGAGGTGGTCGCGCCAACGGACGAGGTGACGGTGGTAGTCGTACATCTGGTGCAGGTCGGTGCCCGCCCACTCGCCGATCCGGGCGATGGCACCGCCCTTGACGACCTGCTGGTAGTTGCTCGACAGATGGTCGTCCTGCCGGCGCAAGTAGATCAGCACGCGGGTGGCCCCACCTTGAGCCTTCGCGAACTCGCGAACGCGGGTGACGGCTGTCGCGTTGCGACGGTAGAGACCTTCTTCGGAGATGAGCAGGCGGCGTACGTCGGGCGTGATCTCGCGTCGCAGCCGTCGGCGGGCCTTCCGACGAAACTCCTCCGGGTCCAGGTCGGCGTTGCCGGCGCGGAGCCACTCCGGCGACCGCACCAGCTGTGCGTCCGGAAGGACGAGGAACCCGAACCCCAGGTGTCGCCGACGCCCGAACGCCCGCGGGTACAGCGTGCCGTCGGCAGCGAGCGCGGGACGGCTCCGGCCGAGGACGCTCTGGATGGTCGTCGTGCCCGTCTTGCCCGTCCCGATGTGAAGCACGACGTCGACGGATCGGGACATAGGACGATTCAAGCACTTGCCCGCCGGCTCAGCCGCGGGTGGCCTCGGCGATGGTCCGGAGCTGGCCGCGGACCTCGGAGGTGAGACTGACGAGGTCGGCGAAGTGGTCGAGACGGCCGGGGTCGAGCCACTGCACCACGGTGGTGTCTCCCTCGCGCCGTTGCTCCCGGAACAGCACACCATCAGCGTCGCCGAGGAACTCCCGCGCCGTCGCCCGGTTCGACTTCTCCCAGCGCTCCATCTCGCGGTCGAGTGCGGCGTCCGGAAGGGTGAGCATTGCTCCCGGCTCCTGCTCGCGCAGTCGCTCGACCACGGCCGTGTTGTCGATGTAGCCGGGCTCCGCATCCTCGTTGTGGACGCGGTAGAGGTTGAGCAGGCGGAGGAACTCGAGAGACTCGGCGTCCAGGCTCTCGTTGCGGGTCTCGACCGGCGCGAGCCGGGCTGCGGACAGCGTGATGCCGGCAGCGTCGATGAAGTCGTCGTAGAGCGAGCCGTTGACGAAAGCGCTGAGCTCGAAACGACGGACGACGATCGCCGACGGCCCGAGCACGTCGCGCCACGTGGTGAGCCGCTGGTGGTAGTCGTGGAGGTGGGCGCCGTAGCCGGACGCCGCCCAGTCGGCCAGGGTCGTGATGCCTCCCGTCTTCACCTCCTGCTGGTACTGGCTCACCAGTCGCTCGTCCTGCCGACGGAGGTAGACCACTGCCCGGACGTCGCCGCCGATTGCCCGGGTCAGCCTGCGCAGTCGCCGGATCGCCTCCTCGGGAAGGCCGAGGAGTGCCTCGTCGGAGAAGAGCACCTGGCGGGCGCCGGACTCGGTGATCTCCTGCAGCAGGCGACGACGGAACCGCCGGCGGAACCGCCGCGGGTCGGGTCGGCCCATCCGGCGCCAGGCGCCGGTGCGGACCAGGTCCTCGTCGGACTTGGCGAACATACCGAGGCGGGTATGGCGGGCGCCCCCGGGCGTGAGCGGGTACAGCACGCCGTGTGCGGCGAGGACGTCGCGGCTGGCCGCGAGTCGGTACTGGAGTGACGACGTCCCGGTCTTACCGGCTCCCAGGTGGAGGACGATCTCTCGAACCCCGTCGACCCGGTCGTCAGGCGACGATCGCCCCGGTCGCGCGCCGTCCTCCACGCCGTCATGAAACCACATCAGAGAACCCTGGGTCCGATCGGTCGGAGGCGCCCGATTCGCCTCCAGACGTGTTGGAGTGTGCCTTAGACTGGCGCCGACCGCAGTCTGTGGTCGAGGGAGATCTAGGGGAGAAGTCATGAATCCGCGCGCCGTAAAAGTACTTAGTCGCCGACCGAATTGGCGGCTCGGCCTCGTCGCTCTGACCGCGGTGACCCTGTCGGTGACTCTGCTCCCGTCCTCCGAGGTCGCCGCCACCGCGCCCGCACCGGCAGCCGGCGCGCAGGCGCCATCGGCCCCCGCCGAGGTCGCGGCCCGGGCCGACTCCCTCGGCTTCGCGGTCCAGCTCGGCCCCGAGCAGCGGGTCACCGGACCGACAGACCAGGGCGACAACCCGTTCTTCTCCGAGAGGCGCGGAGGCAAGCTGTTCGCCTACTTCGGGACCAGCCGGACGATCGAGTGGCGTTCCAACAACAACGCCCGGATCTCGAATCCGCGGATCATCCTCAACCGCGGCGCGGCCGGGGAGTTCGACGAGTGCGGCGCCTGGATGCAGGGCTCCATCCAGAAGCTCAACGCGCGGCGCTGGATCGCGTTCTACCACGCCGAGGGCAAGGGCCCCGGCCAGGACACCTGCGACCACTACGGCGACACAACCGTCTGGCGGATGGCGATCGTGGAGAGCACGGACGGCGGTAAGACCTGGAAGCGCCGCGAATACCCGGGTCAACCGTCCAACGTGGTGGTGTCTGGCGTGAACGCGGACCATGACAGCGGCATCACCAACGCTGGCACCGGTCGCGTGATCAGGGTCGGCCCCTACTTCTACATGTTCTTCAAGACGGCCCACGGCTCGCAGCCCGGGCCGTCGGGCATCCAGGTCGCGCGGTCCCTGGCGTCTGACGGGGGCAAGCCCGGCACGTGGAAGAAGTACTACTGCAGCTCCGCCTCGCTCAGCAGCTGCGGTTGGAACGAGAAGGGCATCGGTGGCAAGTCCACCCAGATCGGCGGGATCAGCGAGAAGGCGCGCTACATCGCTTGGAACTCCGCACTCAACCGCTGGATCGGCTTCGACGCATCGGGCAAGCGCGGCTTCCGGCTGTTCGCCTCCGAGGTCGGCGCGGGCGCCACGCCGGAGGGTCGCCAGAGGAGCGCGCTCTTCGACCCCGAGGGCCACCCCAAGCGGTGGATGAACTGGACCGACACCTACCCGCTGGTCTCGACGGACACCGACAAGTACGTCGACCAGTGGGGCGGCCACATCCGCAACCGCAGGTCGAAGCAGCTCTACGCCTACCCGTCGATCGGCGGCATCAACGGCAGCAGCTGGCTCACCGGCAACACCTTCTACGTCTATTACGTGAAGCTGTTCCCGGGTGACAAGTTCACCCATCGCTACCTGTTCCGGCGACTGGTCAAGGTCGTCCCGGGCAGCAGGGCGCTCAACCGGGTCGAGCTGACGACGTACAAGAACCGGAAGGGCAAGCGCTTCTCGTCGACGGAGGCACCCAAGCACAAGTCGTTCCGTCGCGCGGGCTCGACCGGCTACCTCCTCTCCCACGGGGCAGCGGGCTGGAAGCAGGTCTTCGACTGCGCCCGCCGAGGCGACCACGCGCTCTACACGGTGAAGTGCCGCCGCGGTTGGAGTCCCGTCCGCCGGGTGGGGTTCATCCGCCCGCAGAAGAACCGGATGGCGAGCGTGCCCGTCTTCCGTTGCTACGACCGCCAGAAGAACAGCCACTTCACGGCGACGAAGATGGCCTGCGGCGGCAAGAAGCGCGAGGCCAGGATCGGGTTCGCTCTCCGCAGCCTGTAACCGACGACGACGACGAGCGCGGTGCCGTTCGGGCACCGCGCTCGTCGTTCGTTCGGATGAAATCGCCGCCGACCGCCGTGCCCGGTTGGATCGATCTTGCGGGAAACGTCTCCTCTCTCGACAGGCGGTAGTTAGCGTGGGAGGCGGCGCCGATTGTTAAGGTGTCCCGCTGCCTGACGACAGAAGGGATTCGGATGAAGCGCGTGCTCATCACGGGGGGTGCTGGCTTCATCGGCGTTCACCTCGCCGATCACCTCACGCAGTCGGGTGGCTATGACGTGACGGTGCTCGACAACGAGTCGCTCGGCAACCGCGCCAACATCGACAACGACCAGGTGACGTTCGTCCTCGGCGACCTGCGTAGTCGCAGCGACCTCCGGGCCGCCCTCGAAGGCCAGGATGCTGTCGTCCACCTGGCGGCCGACACCCGGGTGATCCCCAGCATCGAGAACCCGGCGCACAACTTCGAGAACAACGTCATCGGCACCTTCAACCTGCTCGAGGAGTGCCGCGACCTCGGGGTCGACCGGATCGTCGCAGCGTCGACGGGCGGCGCGATCGTCGGCGACGTACCCCCGCCGGTTCACGAGCAGATGGCGGCGCATCCGACGTCGCCGTACGGCGCCTCCAAGCTGATGCTCGAGGGCTACCTGAGCGCCTACTCGGGTTCCTACGGCATGAGCGGCTGCGCATTGCGGTTCTCGAACATCTACGGCCCCCGGTCCTTGCACAAGGGCTCGGTCGTCGCCCAGTTCTTCAAGCAGATCCTCGCTGGCGAGCCGCTCGTGGTCTACGGCGATGGCAGCCAGGCTCGCGACTTCCTGTACGTCGGGGACCTCGTCGAGGGCATCCGGGTCGCGGTCGACAGCGACGCCGTCGGCGCGTTCCAGCTCGGCAGTGGCAAGCCCACGAGCCTCAACGAGCTCCTCGAGCTGATCCGCAGTGCCACCGGTCGTGACCTCGACGTCCAGTACGAGGACTTCCGGGCCGGTGAGGTCGTGCAGACGTGGTGCGAGATCGACAAGGCGCGCGACGGCTTCGGGTTCGACCCGACCACTTCGCTCGACCAAGGCATCAGCAAGACCTGGGCGTGGTTCCGCGCCCAGCGCGAGAGGAACTAGCGCCGTGACGGAAGCCGCGCCCGGTCGACTCCGACGCCATCTCTTGCGTCGGAGTGATCGCCACGGCTCTCCCGACCCCTGGCAGTCCTCCGACGGCAACGGAAGCGCGCCCTCGGTGGTGCCGAGCAACCTCGGTCCGGCGTTCGACGAGCGCGTCGGTCAGGCCTTGCGCCACCAGCCGCCCGCCGGCCAGGACCCCGAGTACGACCTGGTGCGCGACCACTTCGACATCGCCCACTACCTCCTCCAGGCGCCGGGCGTCATGGACGACCCCGCGATCGACCCGGTCCAGCACTTCCTTCGCCAGGGTCCCGCGGCGCGATTCGCGCCTGACCCCAACTTCTCGACCGAGTCCTACCTCAAGCGGCATCCGAAGCGCAGGGACGGCGACGTCCATCCCTATGCGGCGTGGCTGTCCGAGGGCCGCGACGAGGGCGAGGTCGCCGAGCCGGTCATGGGCACGGAGAAGCTCGCCCGGGTGCTCGGGATCTCCAACGACGAGGTCGTGACGCACCTCGCGACGCGACGGTCCGACGTACACCGCAGGCTCCACCACGGGAAGCTCGGCGAGATGTTCGCCAAGGCGACCGAGGTCGAACCGCTGATCGGCGACCTCTGGCCAGAGATCGCCCGGCCACGGATGATGCCGATCCCGTGGCTGGTCGTGGCGGATCAGCTCGGCGCGCTGTACGCGAGCCAGGAAGCCCTCGGTTTCGCGCGAGCCCGGATCGTCCTCGTGGTCGAGGATCCCGGACACGTCATGGTCCCCCGGTTGCTGGACGCGTTGCAGGCCGAGGTCGAGCCGCAGGACATCGTCGTCGTCACGACCACGTCCGGGGCCGTTCCCACCGCCTCGACGCCGCCGGGCGTGCGCCGGGTCGACTTCGCGGTGACCGCCCGGGGTCTCGGCCCGCTGATGGCTCAGCAGGTGCTGATCGAGCTGCTCCGGTCACTGTGCGTGGATGCGATCGTCGGCATGGGGTCGCGGCTGTTCCTCGACGCGTTGACGCCGTACGGCCGCGCGCTGCGGGCGTCGGAGCGGGTCTACCTCGGCTTCGCCGGGCTGCGACGCGGCAAGCTGGGCCAGGAGGTCGGGGGATCGGTGCGCTACTTCTACCGCCACGTCGAGCTGGTCGACGGGGTGCTCGTGGACGCGCCGGCGACCGCCGTACGGCTGATCGAGGACTACCAGCTCCCCGACGACGTCGCCGTGAAGATCCGGTCGATCGCCGACGACCGGGTGCTGGCCGAGATCGTCCACCGATTGCTGGAGGAGCGGGCCGATGACGACGCCTGACTTGTCCGTGGTTGTCACCGCCCACAGCGAGACGGTGGTCTGCGGACCCACGATGCGGTCGGCGGACCTGGCGGTGGAGGCGGCACGGGAGCAGGGTTACGTCGTCGAGACCGTCGTGGCGCTGGACCAGGCGACGGACGCGACGCATGCCTTCTTCGCGCAGCCGCGGTTCGACCACTGGCAGCGGTGGGAGTTCGACGAGGGCGACCTCGGCCGGGTCCGCAACGCCGCTGTCGTTCGCTCGAGCGGCCGTCACGTCGCCTTCCTCGACGCCGACGACCTGTTCAGCGAGAACTGGCTGGCCGAGGGCATCGCGGTGCTCGACGAGGCGGAGCGGGACGGACGGCGGGTCATCGCGCACCCTGAACTGAACGTGATGTTCGACGGCGGCAACTCCGTGCTCGTGCACATCGACCAGAGCTCGCCGCTGTTCACGCCGCACTTCGCCTACGTGCGCAACTATCACGACTCGCTCTGCCTGACGCCACGCGAGGCGCACCTGGCCATCCCGTACGTCTCGCGGGACATCCCCAACGGGCTCTCGTTCCAGGACTGGCAGTTCTCGATCGAGTCGATGGCGGCCGGTTGGGAGCACGTCCTGGTGCGGGACACGATCATCTTCAAGCGTCGCCGCGACGCGTCGCTCGGGCAGGAGAGCAGCAACCGGCGCTCGGTCGTCCGCAAGCTCCCGGCGATGGCGATCGACCGGGTGCAGGACCTCGCGCGGATCGGCGAGCCCACGCCCTAAGGTTGCCCGCGTGAGGCGACTGAGGCAGTGGACTGACCGGGCCCGTCCGGATGCGGTTGCCGACCGACAGGACGTCGCCCCCGCCGTACTCGAGCGGCTGCAGTGGTGTGCCCACCCTCGCCTCTACCTTGCCCAGCTCACGGAGGCGGAGCGCGCCGAGCTGGGTGACGACGCGGGTGTCGACGCGGTGGTCGAGCACTTCCTGGACCGCGGCGCGGCTGCCGGCCTGCGGATCAGCGCGTTCTTCAACCCGGAGTGGTACGACGAGCGCCTGGCCGAGCTCGACCTGGCGGTTTCGGACGGGGTAGTGCCGTTCCTGCACTGGCTCACCGTCGGCTGGCAGCGGAAGGTGATCCCCACCCCGCTGTTCGACGCCGACTGGTACCTCGAGCACCACCCGGCGCTGCAGTCGCACCCGCGCTGGATCCTCCATCACTACCTCACCCGCGGGTGCTACCAGCCGCAGTGGCTACCCAGCCCGGCCGGCCGGCACCACGGGGGCACGCCCGACGAACGGGCTGCCGAGCGGCAGGACCCGCTGCTGCTCCCGGAGCTGCTGTACCGCGCCGACGAGCACGACCTGAGTCGCACCAGCTGGCTCGAGGAGGGGGTGGCCGCCGTACTCGCGAAGCGCCGGCGGCTCGAGACGGCCACGCTGCGCGAGCAGATCGCCAAGGCGGCCGCGCTCGAGCCGGGACTCCGCGCCCCGCTGCGCGCCGAGCTCCCGACGATCGCACCGCCGCACGCCCACCCCGGGACCCGGATGGCCGGCGAGGCCGCGGCCGCGCACGCGGACCTCGGGCCCGACCAGGTCGACACCGTCGTGCTCGTGCCGCACTGCCGGATGAGCGGCGCGGCCCGCGTGGCCGGCCTCTTCACCGACGCCGCCCGGGCGGCCGGCGGCCCCGACAGCGTCGCCGTCGTCGCCACCGATCTGCCGGTCTTCGAGCGGCCGAACCTGTTCCCCGACGACGTCCGGGTGCTCGACCTGGCCGGGCACCTCACCGGGATGGCGCAGCCGGCACGACGCGATGTGCTGCACGAAGTCCTCCGCGAGCTGCGGCCGCGCCGGATCGTCGTCATCAACAGCCTGCTCGGCTGGCAGCTGGTGTCGGAGCTGGGCGACCGGCTCGCAGAGGTCATGGACGTGGGCGCCTACCTGTTCACCTGGGAGCTCGACGCGCACGGGCACCCCTACGGCTATCCCGTCGGGCCGTTCCGGCAGAGCCTCGAGCACCTCGCGTGGGTGTTGTTCGACAGCGAGCGGATGCGCTCGGAGCTGGTCGATCGCTTCCTGATGCACGAGGAGGCCAGCTCCCGGATGATCTTCCTCCGCAACCCGGTCGCGGAGTGGTCGGTCGACGTGACCGGGGTCTTCGCGCGGCGCCGCGCGGCCGGGCTGCCGCTCCGTGCGCTGTGGGCCGGTCGGTTCGACCGGCAGAAGCGGTTTGACCTGGTCATCGAGATCGCCCGGCTGCTGCCCGATCTCGAGATCTGCGCCTGGGGGAAACCGGTCTTGCACGACATCGATCTCGACCTCGATGACCTGCCGCCGAACATCCGGCTGATGGGGGTCTACGACGGCTTCGACCAGCTCCCGCTGGCCGACGTCGACTTCCTCCTCTACACCTCGGGCTGGGACGGCATCCCCAACGTCGTGCTCGAGGGTGCGCAGAGCGGCCTGCCGATCGTCGCGAGCGCGGTCGGCGGCGTGCCGGAGGTGGTGACGCCCGAGACCGGCTATCCGGTGGTCGACACCGATGAGCCGACGGCGTACGTCGCCGCGATCGAGGAGCTGGTCGCCGATCCGGCGGCGGCGACCCGGCGGTCCACCCTGCTCCGGGAGCAGGTGCACGAGCTCTTCGACGCGGACGCCTACCGCTCCACCATCGCGCGGCTCCTCGCAAGCGGGGAACCCTCGTGAGCGGCCCCGACGTCACCGCCGTCCTGATCGCCCGGGACGAAGGACCGCAGATCGGCATCTCACTGCACAGCCTGCTCGACTCCGCCCGTGCGGCACGGGCCACGGGGCTCGACGTCGAGCAGGTGGTGGTGCTCGCCGACGCGTCGGCGGCCACTCGGTGGGTGCTCGACGGGGCCGACGAGTCGCACGGGGTCCGGTTGGTGACGGTCGAAACCGGCGGATCAGGCGATCCGGGCGCCGTACGCAACGCCGCTGTGGCCGCGGCGACGGGGGAGTACGTCGCGCTCCTCGACGGCGACTCCCTGTGGTCGGAGAACTGGCTGGCCGCCGCCCACGCACTCTGCGCCACCGACCCGGGACGGCTGATCGCCCACCCCGAGGTCCACTGGTTCTTCGAGCAGGGCCGCGAGCTCTACTTCCCGCCTGACCAGGACGACCCGGGCTTCGACCCCGGGGTGCTGAGGTTCGGCAACTGCTGGGACGCACAGGCGATGGCCTCGGCGTCCGCCTACCGTGACGTCCCGTTCGCGGAGGTCGGCGAGCAGCCGGTGCCCGGTCAGCTCGACTGGGACTGGAGCACCGCCGTGCTCGCCGCGGGTCTCCGGCACCGGGTGGTGCCGGGAACCGTCAACTTCCGACGACGACGTCCTCGAACGCTTCGCTGACCCGCGCGGCCGTGGTGAGCCCCGCCTTCGCCGCGGCAGCCTCCGAGCTCCACACCGAGATGCAGGGGATCTTGTCCTCGTCGCAGCGGTCGGCGTACTTCTTGGTGATCTCGGTGACCTCCTCCATCAAGCCCTCGCTGAGGGTGATGGGGGTGAGGCCGAGGTGCAGGAAGCGGTCGTTGGCGACGTGCAGGTCGTTCTCGTCGGCCTCGTTGCGCGGGTTCGGCAGGAGTGCGATCTCGGCGCCGGTGCGGTCGGAGATCATCTTGGCCAGGTCGCGGACGCGATGGGTCTCGGTCATCTGGTTGAAGACCGACACCCGGTCGCCGCGAGCCGGCGGGTTCTCGATCGCCAGCTGGATGCACTTGACCGTGTCCTGGATGTGGATGAACGCGCGGGTCTGGCCGCCCGTGCCGTGGACCGTCAGCGGGTAGCCGATGGCCGCCTGCATGAGGAACCGGTTGAGCACCGTGCCGTAGTCGCCGTCGTAGTCGAAGCGGTTGATCAACCGCTCGTCCTGACGGGTCTCCTTGGTCTGCGTGCCCCACACGATGCCCTGGTGGAGGTCGGTCGCCCGGACGTGGTCGTTCTTGGCGTAGTAGGCGAAGAGGAGCTGGTCCTGGGTCTTCGTCATGTGGTAGATCGACCCGGGGTTGGCCGGATAGAGGATCTCCTGCTCGACCAGGCCGTTCTCGCCCGCGTCGACCTTGATCTTCAGGTAGCCCTCGGGGATCTGCATGCCGGCGGTGCCGTAGCCGTAGACGCCCATGGTGCCGAGGTGCACGAGGTGGATGTCGAGCCCCGACTCCACCACCGCGGCCAGCAGGTTGTTGGTCGCGTTGAGGTTGTTGCTGACCGTGTAGCGCTTGTGGCGGCTGGACTTCATGGAGTACGGCGCAGCCCGCTGCTCGGCGAAGTGCACGACCGCCTCGGGCTGCCAGTCCTCGAGCAGGTCGAGCAGCCGCTGGTAGTTGACCGCCACGTCGATGTCGTGGAACGCGATGTCCTGGCCGGACACCTCCTTCCACGCACGGAGCCGCTCACCCATGGGTCGAATCGGCGTCAGCGAGGAGACCTCGAGCTCGATGTCGATCTTGCGACGGGAGAGGTTGTCGACGATCGCTACCTCGTAGCCCAGTGCTGAGAGGTGCAACGCCGTCGGCCAGCCACAGAACCCGTCCCCCCCAAGGATCAGTACCCGCATTGCTTTTCCTCCGTCGTTCATCACTTGATGGGCGGTGCTTTCAGCTTCCCGCTGTTCCGGGCCGCGTCCATTCTGCGCCACGGGCTGTTCGTTGTTTGACAAAGGGGTGGTCGTGGCGCGTTCGTAGCGCCCCGTCACCGGGTTGAGATGGATGCCGCACTCCTTGATGGTGTCGACCTCCCACCACCAACGGCCGGCCCGCTGCTCCTCGCCGGCACTGATCGCCCGCGTGCAGGGAGCGCACCCGATGCTGGTGTAAGCGCGGTCGTGGAGCTCGTTGTAGGGCACCGAGAAATCCCGGATGTAGGCCCAGACCTGCTCGGTGGTCCAATCCAGCATCGGACTGAACTTCTGGAGGCCGTTGACCTCGTCCCAAGCCATCACGTCGAGGTCACGGCGGGTCTCGCTGTGCTCCCGGCGCAGCCCGGCGATCCAGGCTCGCTTGCCGGCGAGCACCCGCTGGATCGGGGCGACCTTGCGGACAGCGCAACAGCCCTCACGGAGCACGACGCTCTCGTAGAAGCCGTTCTGGCCGTTCTGCTGCGTCCAGGCCTGTACGTCGTCGGGGTCCGGGGAGATCATGTTGATGATCCCGCCGTACCGACGGTGCACGCTGTGGGCGAGCGCGTGGGTCTCCTCCGGCAGCCGGCCGGTGTCGATGCTGAAGATCTCGATGTCGAGGTCGTGGCGGGCGATCAGGTCGGTCATGACCATCGCCTCGGGCCCGAACGCGTTGGCGAGGACCGCGGGTGCCCAGTCGCGCTCGATCGTCCGAAGCAGCGCGAGCGTCTCATCGAGAGCGTCGCTGTAGTCCAAGGCGAGATGCCTCCAAGCACGAGGGAAAGAGTGCGCTCGTCCCTGAGCGGATCCAGTTGGCGATGCTAGCATCGCCCGCGCCGTCGACCACCTCAGAGGGAGGAACCGCCGATGAGGTCGATCCGGCTCCGCCGACGCCCTGACGGGGCCGCTGCGTCCCCCGGATCGGACGCCGACCCCGCTGACGGTTCCTCCTCGACCGAGATCGACATCCCTCGGTCGCTGCTGCCGGGGGCCCACCGCCACCGGGTCGAGCGGCCGGCGCTCTCGCGCCGGCTCCGGAGCGCGGCGCACCCACGCTTCTACGCCGCCCAGGTCGGTGAGGGGGCGCTCGCCGACGACGTCGAGCTGGCCATCGCTCACTTCGTGACCTCCGGGCTGGGGGACGGGGCTCGGATCAGTGGTCTCTTCAACCCCGACATCTACGAGGAACGGCTCGCGGACCGCGGTCTGAAGATCGAGCCGGGGGTCCATCCCTTCCTCCACTGGCTGTCCGTCGGCTGGGACGAGCGGGTGGTGCCGACCGTGCTGTTCGACGAGGACTTCTACGTCGCTCGCCACCCGGACGTCGCGAGTGGTCCCGACTGGGCCTTCGCGCAGTACCTCAGGGCCGGTTGCTACGCCCCAGGCCGCTCCCCGACGCCGTTCGGGCCCAACTACGGCGGTGTGCCGGCGCCGGACGCGCGAGAGCGCCAGGACCCGCCCCTCGTTGCCGGCATGCTGCACCGGGCGGGCGACTACGACCTCACCCGGACCAGTTGGCTCGAGCAGGGCGTGACGCTCGGCCGGGCGAAGCTGGCCGCGCTGGAGACCGAACGGATGCGCGGTCTGGTGGCCAAGGCCGCCGCGATCGAGCCGCTGATCGCGCAGACGCCGCGCGAGCGGTGGGTCAGCTGGCCGCCCCATACCCATCCGATGCTGATGCCGACCGCGCGTGCGGAAGAGGTACGCCGCACGCTCGGGCTGGCGCGCGTGGACACCGTGGTCGTCGTACCGGGCGGGGCCGCCGGGCCCGGGCTCACGGCCGCGGTGGCCGCGCTGCGGGCACTCGAGTCCGACGCGACCGTCGTGGTCGCGACGACCGACGACCCGGAGCAGCCGGCACTCGACGCGCGGACGGTGCCGCTCGACCTCGCCGTCCCGTGGTCCGGTTCCACGGAGGCGCGTCGCCTGCTCGGGCTGCTGGACGTCGTGCGCGGAGTACGTCCACGGCGGGTGGTCGTCGCCGGGAGCGAAGTGGGTTGGCGGCTGTTGTCGACCTACGGCCCGACGCTGCGGCACGAGATGTCGCTCGCCGCCGTCCTCACCGGACCGTCGGGGCCCGGCGAGGACGTCGCGGACGGCGGCGACTTCCAGGGCTGCTTCGACCGCCTCGACTGGGTGGTCACGGACACCGATCAGCAGCGCGACGACCTCACCGCGCGTTACCTGCTGCCCGCAGCATCCCGGGCTCGGGTGCTGAGCCCGGCGGACTGCGCGGCCGGTGGGCTCGCGTCGGTCACGGGGGTGAGTCGTGACTGACGCCGTACCCCAGATCGCAGCGATCATCACCGCGCACGCCGAGGGTGTGCTGGCGGGGCTGTCGTTCCGCAGCCTTCTCGACGCGGTCGCCGTAGCGCGCGCCGAGGGCATCGACGTCGAGGTGCTCGTCGTGCTCGACAACCCGACCGACGCGACGCGCGCGGCCTTCGCCGACGCCGGCGAGCACGGTGCCGCGGTCGCCGTGGTGTCGTACGCCGACCAGGGCAGGGTCCGCAACCACGCCGTGGGACTGGTGACCGCGGGTCACGTCGCGTTCCTCGACGGCGACGACCTGTGGAGCGAGAACTGGCTGTTCGACGCCTACCGGATGTGTGCGGACGACGGCGCGGTGATCGGCCACCCCGAGCTCAACTGGTTCTTCGAGAACCAGCAGAACCTCTACTTCCTGCCCGACCAGACCGACCCGGCGTTCGATCCCGCGCTGCTGCGGATCGCCAACCCCTGGGACGCGCTCTGCCTGGCGCCGCGGACGGCGTACGTCGAGCACCCGTTCGCCACGCGAGCGGTCGCTGACGGCTACGCCTACGAGGACTGGCACTGGATGCTCGAGACGTACCTCGCCGGGTACGTGCACCGGGTGGTCCCGGAGACGATCCACTTCAAGCGCCGGCGGGAGGGTTCGCAGTACGTCCAGGCGCGGGCTCGAAGCGTGCTCACCAAGCCGAGCGAGCTGCTCGACTTCGCATGGTGGCAGGCTCGCGACCGCCAGGTGTGACGCACGCGATGCTCGTGGCGAACGCTTCGAATCGGGTATCGACGGCGTGAGCGGGTACCGTCGAAGTGGCGCCGACGCGGACGCCATTGCCCGTCTCGGAGGAGTCGAACCACGTGCTTCCCATCGTGATCGCGATGCTGGTCTGCCTGGTCGTCTCCGGTCTGGTCGTCGTCTACGTCGCCTATCCGCACCGCGGGGAGACGATGCCCGCGGTTCCGTGGTTCGGCGAGGCGCTCGGCAGGGCCGCCGACGCCGCTCCCGTGCTCGACCAGGACGAGGCAGACCTCCTGCGCAGCCGATCCGGCTAAGGACCCTGCTGCTTCCCCTGCGAGGATGAGCCCCATGGAGTGGCTCTACCTCGTCATCGGGATCGCCGTACTCGCACTCGTCGTCCTCGGCGCCGTGCTGGTCGGGCTGCTGCCCGGACGGCGAGGCTCCAGCCCGTCAGCTCCCGTCCGGGATCCCAGCGATGTCCTGGCGCCCCCGGAGACCGGGGTCACCGAGGCCGAGCCCGCCGTCGAGATCCCGCCGGGGACGGTCACCCCCACGCTCGAGCGCCCCGAGCGGCCGGCCTCGCGGCTGGTCCGGCTCCGGCAGCGGCTCGCCGGCTCGGGCACCCTCGGGCGCGGCCTGCTCGGGCTCCTCAGCAGCGACCAGCTCGACGAGGACACCTGGGAGGCGATCGAGGACCTGCTCCTCGGTGCCGACATCGGTGTCCAGCCCACGCAGGAGCTCGTCGACCGGCTGCGCACCCGGATGCGCGTCGAGGGCGGGGCCCCCGCCGACGCCCGCAACGTACTCCGTGAGGAGCTGATCAACCTCGTCGACCCGTCGATGGACCGCGCGCTGCACGTCACCGGTGCCGACGGCAACCCGGGTGTCGTCCTCGTCGTCGGCGTCAACGGCACCGGCAAGACCACCACCGTCGGCAAGATCGCCCGGATCCTCGTCGCCGAGGACCGCTCCGTTTTGCTGGCCGCCGCCGACACCTTCCGCGCCGCTGCGGCCGACCAGCTCGGCACCTGGGGCGAGCGGGTCGGGGTCGAGGTCGTCCGCGGACCGGAGGGAGGCGACCCCGCGAGCGTCGCGTTCGACGCCGTCAAGGAGGGCGTGGACCGTGGCATCGACACCGTCGTCGTCGACACCGCCGGCCGGCTGCAGAACAAGCAGGGCCTGATGGATGAGCTCGGCAAGGTCAAACGGGTCATCGAGAAGCAGAGCCCCGTGACCGAGGTGCTGCTCGTGCTCGACGCCACCACCGGCCAGAACGGCCTGATCCAGGCGAAGGTGTTCTCCGAGGTCGTCGACGTCACCGGGATCGCGTTGACCAAGCTCGACGGGTCGGCGAAGGGCGGGATCGTGGTCGCCGTACAGCGTCAGCTCGGCGTGCCCGTCAAGCTCGTCGGCCTCGGCGAGGGTCCGGACGACCTGGCGCCGTTCGACGCCGCTGCCTTCGTCGACGCCCTCTTGGGCTGAGCCACGAAACACGCCCGTAACACCCGGGCGGAACTCGTTTCACTCGTGAAACAAGTCGCGGCGGGCGGTGAAACCTGGTCGCACCAAGGTGTTGGCCATGGACGGCTACTACACCTGGATGCTGGTCTCGGCATCGCTCGTGCTGCTGATGACTGCCCCCGGCCTCGCTCTGTTCTACGGCGGCATGAGCCGGAGCAAGTCGGTGCTCAACATGATGATGATGTCGTTCACGGCGATCGGCGTCGTCGGGATCGTCTATGCGCTGTGGGGCTGGTCGATGTCCTACAGCACGACCTTCCTGACCGCGGACGGCGAGGCGGGCAAGGAGATCGGCAAGCTCTTCTCCAACCCGTTCAAGCAGTTCGGGCTCGAGACGACCGACCCCGCCAACTACGTGTTCGTGGCCTTCCAGCTCACCTTCGCGGTCATCACCGCAGCGCTGATCAGCGGCGCGGTCGCCGACCGCCTCAAGTTCTCGGCGTGGCTGGTGTTCCTGCCGGTCTGGGTCACGCTGTCCTACTTCCCGCTCGCCCACATGGTGTGGGGCGGCGGCTTCCTCAGCGGCGTCGAGGACGGCCTTTCGTCGCTGCTGCTCGGCAACGTGACCGCCGACGGCATCACGCTGGCGGAGATCGCTCCGATCGACTACGCCGGCGGCACCGTCGTCCACATCAACGCCGGTGTGGCTGGCCTGGTCCTGGCGATCCTCCTCGGCCGCCGGCTCGGCTTCGGCACGGAGCCGATGAAGCCGCACAACCTGACGCTCACGATGATCGGCGCCGGCCTGTTGTGGTTCGGGTGGTTCGGGTTCAACGTCGGCTCCATCGTCAACCTCGACGCGTACGAGACCGAGACCGGCCTGGTCTGGCTCAACACCACGCTGGCGACCTGCGCCGCGATGATGGGCTGGCTGCTGATCGAGAAGTTCCGTGACGGCAAGGGCACCTCGCTGGGTGCCGCGTCCGGTGTCGTGGCTGGTCTGGTCGCGATCACGCCGGCCTGCGGCAACCTCGTGCCGTGGAGCGCCATCGTGCTCGGCCTGGTGGCCGGCGGTCTCTGCGCGCTCGCGGTCGGGCTCAAGTACCGGCTCGGGTACGACGACTCGCTCGACGTCGTCGGCGTCCACCTGGTCGGTGGCCTCGTGGGCACCATCGGTGTCGGCCTCCTCGCGTCGAACGACCTCGGCCTGCTGACCGGCGGCAACGGAGAGCAGCTGCTCGTCCAGGTCATGGTGGCCTTGTTCGCAGTGCTGTGGTCCGGGATCGCGACCCTCATCATCGGCTTGGCCATCAAGTACACGATCGGCCTCCGCCTCGACCCCGAGGACGAGGTCGAGGGGATCGACTTCATCGAGCACGGCGAGTCGGCCTACGATCTGAGCACGGGCGGCGGCGCCCGGCGTACCTCGGTCCTCACCTCGACCGCTACCTCTCCGACTGCAGAAGGAGCACGTGCATGAAGCTCGTCACGGCTGTGATCAAGCCGCACAAGTGGGAGGACGTCCGGGAGGCTCTCGAGACGTTCGGCGTCACCGGCATGACGGTCAGTGAGGTCAGCGGGTACGGCCGCCAGAAGGGCCACACCGAGGTCTACCGCGGCGCGGAGTACGACATCGCGCTCGTGCCCAAGATCCGGATCGAGATCGTCGTCGACGACGGCGACACCGAGGACATCGTCGGCATCATCACCAAGACCGCGCAGACCGGCCGCATCGGCGACGGCAAGGTCTGGGTGAGCCCGATCGAGACCGTGATCCGGGTCCGGACGGGCGACAAGGACTCAGCGGCTCTCTAGGGATGCCGCTAGGGTCATCGCCCGATGACCGCCGCTGAGAGAGCCGAGCGCACCGACGCGGCCGACGACCTCTGCATCGGGGCGTACGACGCCGCGGGCGGGCCGGACTCGGCCGTGGCCCTGGTGGCGGTCGGTGGCTACGGCAGGGGCGAGCTCGCGCCGTACTCCGACCTGGACGTGGTGCTCGTCGCCGACGAGGGCGTCGACCTCGGGGAGCTCGCGCAGCAGGTCTGGTATCCCCTCTGGGACTCCGGCGAGAAGATCGACCACTCGGTGCGGTCGCTGGGGGAGATGCTCGAGGCCGCTGCGGCGGACGTGCGAGTCGCGTCCGGGCTGCTCGACGTCCGGCACATCGCCGGCGACCCGAGCCTGACCATCCGGCTGCGCACGAACGTGCTGGCGCACTGGCGCCGCGATGCCCGACAGCAGCTGCCCGAGCTGCACGAGCTGGTGCGGACGCGGCACCGGCTGATCGGCGAGCTCGCGCACATGTCGGTGCCGGACCTCAAGGAGGCCGAGGGCGGCATCCGCGACGCGACCGTGCTCAAGAGCCTCACCGCGACCTGGCTGGTCGACATCCCCTCGGCGGACCTGGAGCGGTCGCGGCAGCAGCTGCTCGACGTACGCGACCTTCTCCACGCGGCTGCGGGCCGGGCGAGCGACCGGATCGCGCCCGAGCAGTGGTCGTCTCTCGCCGAGGCGATGGGACTGCCGGACGACCGCGCTGCCCAGCGCCAGGTCCGCGAGCTGGGCCGCCGGATCACCCACCTGTCGCGGCTGGTCTGGCGTCGGGCCGACGACGCTCTGCGCCGGGCTCCCGCGGGCAAGCCGCGTCGGCCCGACCTCGAACGGATCGCGCCCGGCGTCGCGCTCTCCATGGGCGAGGTGGTGCTCGACCACGGCGCCAAGCCCGGGTCGGACGCGGTGCTGCTGCTGCGCGCGGCGGCGGAGGCCGCTCGTCGCAACGTCGTCCTGGCGCCGCCGACCGCTGCGCGGCT
Source organism: uncultured Actinomycetota bacterium (assembly GCA_963795115.1). Taxonomy (GTDB): domain Bacteria; phylum Actinomycetota; class Actinomycetes; order Propionibacteriales; family Nocardioidaceae; genus Nocardioides. The sequence continues at coordinate 82,344 of CAWCGH010000003.1, read as the reverse complement.
GGTGCGCGAGTGTCCGGCGCTGCCCGACCCGTGGCCCGAGGAGGCACGCCACGAGATGGTGCGCCTGCTCGCGGCCGGGCCGGGGCTGCTCGCCGTGTGGGAGACCCTCGAAGAGACCGGTGCGCTGGAACGGATCCTCCCGGAGTGGGAGCGGATCCGATTGATGCCGCATGCCTCGGTGATCCATCGGTTCACCGTCGACCGGCACGTCGTCGAGACCTGCATCGAGGCAGCCGCGTTGATCCGGGAGGTGTCGCGGCCCGACGTGCTCCTGGTCGCTGCGCTGCTCCACGACATCGGAAAGGGTGGCGTCGTCGAGCACAGCGCTGCCGGCGAGCCGATCGCCCGCGCGATCGCGACGCGGATGGGTTTCGAGCCGGACGCGGTCGACCTGATCGCGCAGCTGGTGCGATGGCACCTGCTGCTGGCGACCACGGCGACGACCCGCGACCCCGAGGACCCGGCGACCGTCGAGCTGCTCACCGAGCACGTGCCGACACCCGAGGCGCTCGCTCTGCTGACCGCGCTCACCGAGGCGGACGCGAAGGCGACCTCCGGCAAGGCGTGGTCGTCGTGGCGCGCCGGCCTGATCCGCGACTTGTCGCGACGTACGGGTGTCGCCCTCGAGCGAGGCAGCGTTGCCGCGGCGATGGCCGTCAACGAGATCGAGATCCCGGCCGCCGCACGTGCCGGCGCGCTGGCGATCGCGGTCGAGGTAGTCGACGACGGCTCGCGGGTCACCACGGTGTCCGCCGACCGGGTCGGGCTGCTCGCCGACTGCGCCGCGACGTTCGCACTCCAGCGCCTCCAGGTGCGCGCAGCCCGGATCTGGGCGCAGGGGGAGTACGGCGTCGCCGTCTGGGACGTGGCCGACGACCACCTGGACGCGGGGCGGTTGCGCAACATGTTCGACTCGGTCGCCGAACGTAGGGTCGATCCGGCCGCGCGGCTGGGTCCGCGCGCCAACGGGTCCGGTCACGATCTCGCACCGACGGTCGTGCTCCGTCCCGAGGCCAGTGACCGGTCGACCGTCATCGAGGTGCGCGCGGCGGACCGGCTGGGTGTGGTCTACCTGGTCAGCTCCGTGCTCGCGGAGCTCGGGTTGTCGGTCCGTTCGGCGCACATCTCGACGCTCGGCCCACAGGCCGTCGACGTGTTCTACGTGCAGGACGCCGACGGCGAGGCGCTGCCCGGGCCGCAGGCAGCGGCGGCAGCGGCGGCGATCCGGGAGCGGCTCAGTCCCCCGCCGGACCCGCCGGAGGCTTCGGACGCCTGATCCGGGCCTGCATGGTCCGGTGGTCGATCTGGATCGGGTGGTCGTCGCCGCTGGGGGAGGGGACGACCTGGGTCTCGTTGTCCTTCGACTTCAGGTCCCGGTCGGCGCGCGCCCGGCCGGGGTCGAACACGTCGATGAAGACGCCCATGCCGTCAGCGGCGCCGGCGCCGGTGCCGGTCGGGTTGCGCAGCATCCGGTGCCCGGCCCAGACCACGAGGAGCAGGACCACCACTCCCGCGGCACCGAACACGACGTACGTCACTTCCTCACTGTATGCCTGGGTCAGGCAGGTAGCCGCGTCGCCGTTAGAGTTGGCGCCGTCGACCACCTGCACGTCCTGCACGCCCGTCCTTGAGGATCGCCCTTGTTCGCCACCCTGTCCGACCGCCTTGCCGAGACCTTCAAGAACCTCCGCGGCAAGGGCCGGCTCTCCGAGGCCGACATCGACGCGACCGCTCGCGAGATCCGGATCGCCTTGCTCGAGGCCGACGTTGCGCTGCCGGTGGTCAAGGACTTCGTCGCGGCGGTCAAGGAGCGTGCGCGTGGCGAGGAGGTCAGCCAGGCGCTGAACCCCGCCCAGCAGGTCATCAAGATCGTCAACGACGAGCTGGTCACGATCCTCGGTGGTGAGACCCGGCGGCTCCGCTACGCGAAGACCGGGCCGACCGTCATCATGCTGGCCGGCCTGCAGGGTGCTGGGAAGACGACGCTCGCAGCCAAGCTCGCGGCGTGGCTGAAGGAGCAGGGCAAGTCGCCGCTGCTGGTCGCCTGCGACCTCCAGCGCCCCAACGCGGTCCAGCAGCTCCAGGTCAACGGCGACAAGGTCGGCGTCCCGGTCTTTGCGCCGGAGCCCGGCAGCGGGATCGGTGACCCGGTCGCCGTCGCGCGCGCTTCGCTCGAGGAGGCGAAGCGCCGGCTCTTCGACGTCGTCATCGTCGACACCGCCGGCCGTTTGGGCGTCGACACCGAGATGATGTCCCAGGCCGCCGCCATCCGTGATGCCGTGCAGCCCGACGAGGTGCTGTTCGTCGTCGACGCAATGATCGGCCAGGACGCGCTGACGACGGCCCAGGCCTTCCTCGACGGGGTCGGGTACGACGGCGTCGTCCTCACCAAGCTCGACGGCGACGCCCGCGGCGGGGCCGCGCTGTCGATCCGCCAGGTCACCGGCAGGCCCGTCATGTTCGCGTCGTCCGGCGAGAAGATGACCGACTTCGACGTCTTCCACCCCGACCGGATGGCCTCGCGCATTCTCGACATGGGCGACGTCATGACCCTGATCGAGCAAGCCGAGAAGGCGTTCGACCAGGACCAGGCGTTCAAGGCTGCGCAGAAGCTGAGCGGTCAGGGCGGCGAGTTCACGCTCGACGACTTCCTCGAGCAGATGCAGCAGATCAAGAAGCTCGGATCGATGACGAAGATCCTCAAGATGCTGCCGGGTGCGGGCCAGATCCGCGAGCAGCTCGAGAACTTCGACGAGCGCGAGATCGACCGGGTCGAGGCGATCATCCGCTCGATGACCCCGGCCGAGCGCGACAATCCCAAGATCATCGACGGGTCCCGCCGGTCCCGGATCGCCAAGGGAGCCGGCCGCACCGTCGCCGACGTCAACGGGCTCGTCGACCGCTTCTTCGAGGCGCGGAAGATGATGATGCAGATGGCGCGCGGCGGTGGCTTCGCCGGCGTACCGGGAATGCCCGGCGTGCCGGGCATGGGCGGACCGGGCGGCGGCGGCAAGCGGGTGAAGGCCAAGCAGGCGCAGAAGTCGAAGGCCAAGGGCGGCCAGCGGAAGTCGGGCAACCCGGCCAAGGCCGCGCAGGAGGCCGCCGCGGCCAAGGCCAAGGCCGAGCAGCAGGCAGCCAACCCGTTCGGGGTGCCGGCCGAGGACATCGACTACGAGGCCGCGGCCGCGAACCTCGACCTTCCCAAGGACTTCTCCAAGTTCCTCAAGTAGGGGAACCGCCGGTAGTTCTCGATTGAACCGGGCCTCCGGTCACTGTCGGTCTGGGACACAGGTGGTTCAGGCTTCGACTCGAAGGGTCACCCCGGTGCCCACTAGGTTGACCCCCGTGGTCTCGGTACTGATCGTCGACGCGGCGAACGTCGTCGGCACCCGCCCGGACGGGTGGTGGAAGGACCGCGCCGGCGCGGCCCGGCGGCTGCACGAGCAGCTGCTGGTCGCCGACGTGCCCCAGGACATGGTCGTGCTCGTGCTCGAGGGCGGGGCGAAGGGCGGCGTACGACCCGGCCGCGACGCGCATGTCCGCACCGTCCACGCCGCGAAGGACGGTGACGCGACGATCCTTGCCGAGGCGCGAGCTGCCGCCGAACGCGGTGACCGCGTCACCGTGGTGACGGCGGACCGGGCGCTCGATGCTCGCGTGGCCGGGGTCGGTGCGGACACGGTGCGGCCGAGCTGGTTGCTCGACCTGCTCTGACTCAGCTCACGTCGCGCGACCGCGCGACGGCGAGGGCCACGGCACCCACGAGCTCGGCTCGGTCTCCGAGCTCGGCAGCAACGACTCGTACGGAGGCCGCCGTGTCGGGTTGCGCGTAGCGGTCCACCGCTGCCCGCACGCCATCCCGCAGCGAGGCCGACGCTCCCAGCGAGCCACCGAGCACGATCACCTCCGGGTTGATGCTGTTGCAGAGGTCGGCGAGCGCTCGCCCGACCGTGCGACCGGCGTCCGTCAGCACTCGTCGTACTCCGGCGTCGCCGTCGTTCTCCAGCTCGAGAAGACGCGGGGCGGTCAGGGGCTCGTCGTACGCCGGTTGGAGCACCGCGAGCAGCCGGGGCGCGGCGGCCAGCGTCTCCAGGCAGCCCCGGTTGCCGCAGCGGCAGATGGCGCCGTCCTCGCCGACCTGGACGTGTCCGATCTCGCCGGCCTGTCCCGTCGCCCCTCGGTGGAGGCGTCCGCCGAGCACGATGCCGGCGCCGATGCCGCTGGCGATCTTGAGGTAGACGGCGTGGCTGGTGTCGTGGGAGGCGCCCCGCGTGTGCTCCGCGAGCGCACCGAGGTTCGCATCGTTGTCGGCGTGCACCGGAACGCCGAGTCGGCGGGCCAACTCGTCGGCGGGCGAAAGGTCGCGCCAGCCGCGGAGGATTCCGGTGCTGATTCGCGCGGACCGTCGATCGAGCGGCGCCGGCACGCACATGCCGATCCCGCGCACGTCGGCCAGGTCGAGCCCGGCAGCCCCGACGAGTCGTCGGACGGTGTCGGCTGCCCGGTCGAGCGCGTGCTTCCCGTTCTCGTCGACATCGACCGCCTCGGCGTCCTCGATGAGCGAGGTCCCGATGCGGTCGGCGACGGCGACCCGCAGGTGCCGGTGCCCGAGGTCGACCCCGACCACGGCACCGGCCCCGGGACTCAAGGTCACTAGGATCGGCGGCCGGCCGCTGCCGCCCTTGTGCGGCCGACCACGATCGCCGTCGATGACCTGGCCGTCGGCGATCAGGTCGGCGACCAGGCCGGAGACCGTGGTGCGCGACAGTCCGACGGCTCGTGCGAGATCGGCGCGGCTCAGTGGCCCTTCGGTGTCCAGCAGTGCGAGGACGGCGCGTCGGTTGGCTGCGCGAAGTCGTGCGAGAGACGTCCCACCGGGCATGGCCGGAGCGTAGCGGGATTCTGCCGGAAATCGAACAAAAAGGAACGCCGATGCGATCTTTCCGCATTGACGCGGATGAATCACGGTTCGTACGGTGACCACGGCGAACCCCCGCCCCGGCTCATCGGCCGGTCCTGCTCGGGCTAGGAGACGATGATGTCCCTCGGTACCCCCCACCCATCGACCGGCCGACGATCCGCGGCGCGGTCACCCCGGATCCGACCGCTCACGGTCGCGGTCGCACTGGTTCTCGGCGTCGCCGCGCTGGTGGCACCGACTTCCCCCGGCGGCGCGCCGGTCGCGGCGGCCAGGCCAACGGCGCCGTACCGGGATGCGTCGCTGCCCGTCCACGTACGGGTCGCCGATCTGCTCGACCGGATGACCCTGGCCGAGAAGATCGGCCAGATGACCCAGGCCGAGCGAGGCGACGTCGCCGGCGACCCGTCCCAGGTGGCCGACCTCTTCCTCGGGAGCGTGCTGTCGGGCGGCGGTTCGGTGCCGGCGGACAACTCTCCGGCCGGCTGGGCCGACATGGTCGACGCGCTCCAGGAGCAGGCGTTGTCGACCCGCCTCGGCATCCCGCTCCTCTACGGCGTCGACTCCGTGCACGGCCACGCCAATCTCAACGGCGCCACGATCTTCCCCCACAACATCGGGCTGGGTGCGACGAGGGACGTGCGGCTCGTCGAGCGGATCGGGCACATCACCGCGAAGGAGACCCGGGCCACAGGCCCCCAGTGGACGTTCTCGCCCTGCGTGTGCGTGGCGCGGGACGACCGCTGGGGACGCACCTACGAGTCCTTCGGCGAGAGCCCGCTCCTCGCGGCTCGGATGGCGGCGATCATCGACGGGATCCAGGGCCGGCCGGGCGGCCGGGACCTCGACGAGGCCGACCGAGTGCTGGCCACGGCCAAGCACTACGCCGGCGACGGGTTGACGAGCTTCGGCACTGGTGAGGGCGACTACACGATCGACCAGGGGATCGCCGAGGTCTCCCACCGCGAGTTCTGGCGCAACGCCTTGCTGCCCTATCTCCCGGCGGTGCAGAGATACGACGTGGGGTCGGTCATGCCGTCCTTCTCGAGCGTCGACTGGACGGAGGACGGTCTCGGCAACCCGCTGAAGATGCACGCCCACGACGAGCTGATTAGCGGAGTACTCAAGGACGACCTCGGGTTCGATGGTTTCGTCATCTCCGACTGGCGGGCGATCCACCAGATCCCGGGCGACTACCCGACGCAGGTCGCCGCCGCGGTGAACGCCGGTGTCGACATGTTCATGGAACCGTTCTCCGGTGACACCGTCGGCTATCCGCAGTTCATCGAGACGCTCACCGACCTGGTGGGCGACGGGGTGGTGCCGATGACCCGGATCGACGACGCGGTCTCGCGGATCCTGACCGCGAAGTTCGAGCTCGGCCTTTTCGAGCACCCGCTCACGGACCGCAAGCACCTCGACGACGTCGGGAGTGCGTCGCACCGACGAGTCGCTCGTGAGGCGGTGGCGAAGTCCCAGGTGCTGCTGCGCAACCGTGACCGCACCCTCCCGCTGTCCTCGCGGGCGAGGGTCTACGTCTCCGGTAGCAACGCCGACAACCTCGGCAACCAGGCGGGTGGTTGGACGCTCACCTGGCAGGGCGGCTCCACCAACGTGTTCCCGGGCGACACGATCCTCGACGGCATCGAAGCAGCTGCGAGGGGACCGGTCGTCTTCTCCGAGGACGCGGCCGAGCCGGTGTCCTCGCGTGCACACGGCATCGTGGTGGTGGGCGAGACGCCGTACGCCGAAGGCTTCGGCGACGTCGGCGGCCCGCAGTGGGCGTGGGACCCGGGTGATGGCGGCGTACCCCGGCCACCGAAGACGATGCAGCTGTCGGACGCCGACACGGCGGCGATCGAGACCGTGTGCGAGGAGGCGGCGAGCTGCACTGTGCTCGTGGTGTCGGGCCGGCCGATGGAGATCCCGGCGAACCTGCTCGCGCAGATCGACAGCCTGGTCGCGTCGTGGCTGCCGGGCAGCGAGGGCGGCGGGGTGTCCGACGTGCTCTTCGGCCGCCGGCCCTTCACGGGGTCACTTCCGGTGACCTGGCCCCGCACGGTCGACCAGGAGCCCATCAACGTCGGAGACGCCGACTACGACCCGCTGTACCCCTACGGCTGGGGCCTGCGGGCCGGTCGCCACCACCACTGAAGCCCGCCACGGACGGCGGGTTGCGCGTCGTCGCCGGCTTCAGGTCTGCGACTGACTGAGGTGCGACGAGCGCGACGAGGAGCCTCGAAACCAAGTCGATCGAATGGCAACGACTGTTCCATTTGAAACCGAACAGGTGTACGATTGGGGTAATCTCGGAAAGGTCCCGATCGTGGTCGCTCAGTTGATGCCCTCGCCGCATCCGATCTTGTCGGCGGTCCTGGTTGCTCAGGACGCGGTGAGGTCGGTGCGTGATGCCCAGCCGGTGTTCTTGATCCCGGCCGAGAAGGAGACCGCGGTTGCCGAGCTGGCCCGGTTGGAGGCGATGACTGCGGAGCTGAGGCTGCGGGTGGTCGCTGTCGCCGAGGACGCCCGCGCTGACGCTGGCGCTCGCGACGTGGGGGCCTGGCTTGCCTCGGTGACCCGCGCCGACTTCCCGGTCGGCCGAGCCGATGCCCGGCTGGCCGAGGCGTTGGATCGGCGTTGGACCCGGGTCGCGGCCGGGATGGCTGACGGCCTCGTCTCAGCGGCCCAGGCGCGCGTCGTGGTCGGCGTTCTTGATGATCTGCCCGACCACCTCGACCCCGAGCTGCTGGCACGGGCGAGGCCGAGATGGTCACCCTGTGCGGCCGGTTCCGTCCCGCCGAGCTGCGTCGGCTCGGTGGTCACTTGCTGGAGGTGGTGGCGCCGGAGATCGCCGAGGCCGAGGAAGCCAAACGGCTCCAGAACCAAGAACAACAGGCGCGGGCCAAGACCAGCCTGCGCACCCGGTTGATCGGCGACGGGCTGGCGCGGACCACGATCGTGCATCCCGAGCTCGACCGCGACCGGCTGCTGACCTACCTGCACGCCTCCACCTCACCCCGCAAGCCCCGGTCGTCCTCGGCGGCAACAGCGAGGTCCTCGACCTGGGCCGCACCCGCCGGCTGTTCTCACCCGCCCAACGCAAAGCCCTGCGGCTCCGCGACCAGGAATGCCGCGCCGAGCACTGCTCGATCCCCGCCACCTGGTGCGAGGCCCATCATCGGAAACCCTGGTCCCAAGGCGGCCACACCGACCTCGACGACGGCGTACTCCTCTGCAGCTTCCACCACCACCGCGCCCACGACCAACGCTACGAAACCACCACCCTCCCGACCGGCGACCTCCGCTACCACCGACGCACCTAGGCCCGCCTCGCGGACTAGCGCGGATCCGATCAACCTGGTTGATCACCCGCGCCGCTCGCTGGATCGGTAGGTTCGGAGGGTGACCACGCCAGTACTGCGGTTCTCAGGTCCGGTGCTTCCCGACGGCGAGCGGCGCGAGCTGTACGTCGTCGATGGGCGGGTCACCTACGAACCGCAACCGGGCGCCGAAACCGCTGCCGAGGGCTGGATCGTGCCGGGCCTGGTCGACGCCCACAACCACCTCGGGCTCGAGGACGGGGGAGCGGTCGACGATGCCGAGACCGAGCGCCAGGCGCTCGCCGACCGCAACAACGGGGTGCTGCTGCTGCGGGACTGTGGCTCCCCGGCCGACACCCGCTGGGTGCACGACCGCGACGACCTGCCGCGGCTGATCCGGGCCGGCCGGCACATCGCCCGGACCCGTCGCTACCTGCGCGACTACGGCGTCGAGGTCGAGCCCGAGGCGCTGGTCGACGCCGTCGTCGAGGAGGCCGCGGCGGGGGAGGGCTGGATCAAGCTGGTCGGCGACTGGATCTCCAGGGATGACGGCGACCTCGCGCCCTCGTTCCCGGACGACGCGGTCTCCGCCGCGATCGGCACGGCCCACGCGCTGGGTGCCCGGGTCACCGCGCACTGCTTCGGCTCCGCGTCGCTGCCACCCCTGCTCGACGCCGGTATCGACTGCATCGAGCACGGCACCGGGCTCCAGGAGCAGCACCTGGAGCAGATGGTCGCGAACGGCGTCGCGCTGGTGCCGACGGTGCTGCAGACCGACAAGTTCCCCGAGTACGTCGACGCGGCCCGCGACAAGTTCCCGGCGTACGCCTCGACGATGGAGTCGCTGCACCGCAGCCGCCGCAACGTGCTGATGGCGGCGTACGACGCCGGCGTCGACCTCTATGTCGGCAGCGACGGCGGCGGCAGCACCCGCCACGGCTGCCTCCACGAGGAGATCCTCGCCATGGTGGAGATGGGTCTGCCCGCGTCGTACGTCCTCGGCGCCGCGTCGTGGCGTGGGCGGGCGTGGCTCGGCTGGAACCCCGGCCTCGATGAGGGCGATCCGGCCGACTTCGTCGTCTACCCGAGCAACCCGGTCGACGACCTGACCGTGCTGGCGCGACCGTCGTACGTCGTGCTCCGCGGTCGGTCGTTCAGCTGAGGCAATCCTCAAGCCAGCCGGTACCCGCACCGGTCGAGCTCGTCCTGAGCGGAGTCGAGGTACTGGCGGGCGATACGTACGTCGGCCCAGGTGCTGTGCGAGTTGAGAGCCAGGGCCGCGGCGAAGCCGGCCTCGATGGAGAGGAGCGCGTCGGGGTAGCCCGCGGCGGCCTCGAGCAACGTCTCCGCCCGGTGGACGACCCTGGTCGCCAGCACATAGTTGTCGATCGCTTGCGGCTCCGGAAGGCGCGGCGCGCCGAGTGGTGGCGAGACGTGGTGCTGGAGTGTGGTCATCGCTCGTTCCTTCCGGGCTGGTGTGGGCCGTCGCGTGTGATCCTGCTCCCCGGCAGGGGTCGTCGCACCGGCCTCGCGGTCATCCCCGGCTAGTCACGGCGGACTAGGCAGCGCCTCGGATCGGCGGGGAGACGCGGCGCGATTGGTGAGGCACCGGGGGTCTCTGGCAGACTTGGAGGCTGAGTTCTGTGCCATCCGGACCCTCTCAACCGGTAGGCCCAGCGCCCTCGAACCGCCCCGGCCGAGTGTTCCCCACCTGGTCCGGAGCGGATCACCCATCACAAGTTCTCAAGGAGACACCACAAACGTGGCCGTCAAGATCCGTTTGAAGCGCCTGGGCAAGGTCCGGGTTCCGCAGTACCGCGTCGTGATCGTCGACTCGCGCAAGAAGCGCGACGGCAAGGTCATCGAGGAGATCGGCAAGTACCACCCCAAGGAGGACCCGTCGTACATCGACATCACCTCCGACCGGGCGCAGTACTGGCTGGGCGTCGGCGCGCAGCCGACCGAGGCCGTCGAGGTCCTCCTCAAGATCACCGGCGACTGGCAGAAGTTCAAGGGTCAGCCCGGCACCGAGGGCACCCTGAAGGTCAAGGAGCCGAAGCGCGACAAGCTCGAGATCTTCAACGAGGCCCTCAAGGAGGCCGCCAACGAGCCCAAGGGTTCCGCGGTGACCGCCAAGAAGAAGGCCGAGCCGAAGGTCGAGGAGCCCAAGGTCGAGGAGCCCAAGGTCGAGGAGCCCAAGGTCGAGGAGCCCAAGGTCGAGGAGCCCAAGGTCGAGGAGCCCGCCGCCGAGACGACGGACGCCGAGCCGACGGAAGAGGCCTGAGCCGATGCTTGCCGACGCGCTGGAGCACCTTGTTCGCGGAGTGGTCGACCACCCCGACGACGTCGTCGTGCGCGACAAGCAACTGCGCCGCGGCTCGGTGCTCGAGGTCCGGGTCCACCCCGACGACCTCGGCAAGGTGATCGGTCGCGGTGGTCGGACCGCGAGCGCCTTCCGCACCGTGATCTCGGCAATCGCCGGTAACGGCGGCACCCGTATCGACTTCGTCGACGTCGATCGGCCCGGCCGCCACTGAGGGTTCCGAGACGCTCGCTACGCGAGCTCCTCAACCACCGCATGGGGACGGGCGCTGCCATGATGGCGGCGCCCGTCCTCGCTTTTTGCGAGGAACGACGAGAGGGAACGCGTGGACAGCATCGAGGTCGTGGTCGGCCGGATCGGCAAGCCGCACGGCATCCGCGGCGAGGTGACCGTCGACGTCCGATCCGACGAGCCGGACCGCCGCTTCCAGCCCGGCGCCCGACTGATGACCGGGGCGCCACGCGGGTCGGCGTTCGCCCACAGCACCCTCACCGTCCAGCGCGCGCGTTGGCACCAGACGACGCTGCTCGTGATGTTCGACGAGCTCTCCGACCGCAACACCGCCGAGACCGCGCGCGGGGTCGTGCTGCGCGCCACGGTCGCGGCCGACGAGACCCCTGAGGACCCCGACGAGTTCTACGACCACCAGCTCGAGGGACTGGCGGCGTACGACGTCGACGGCACCCATCTCGGCGAGATCGCTGGTCTCCTGCACGGTGCCCAGGACCTGCTGCGGGTGCGCACGGCCGACGGCCGCGAGGCGCTGGTGCCCTTCGTCGCGGCGCTCGTACCTGAGGTTGACGTCGCCGGCGGTCGGGTCGTGATCGCAGACCGGCCGGGTCTGGTCCAGCCGCTGCCCGAGGACGCGCCCTGATGCGGTTGGACTACCTCACGATCTTCCCGGCCTACCTTGCCCCGCTCCAGCTCTCGCTGCCCGGAAAGGCGGTCGACAGCGGGTTGCTCGAGGTGCACGTGCACGACCTCCGGAGCTGGACCCACGACCGGCACCACACCGTGGACGACACCCCCTACGGCGGCGGTGCCGGCATGGTGATGAAGCCGGAGCCGTGGGGCGACGCCTTTGCCGCCCTCGACATCGATGCGAGCGACACCATCATCTTCACCACCCCCTCCGGGGATCGCTTCGACCAGCGGAAGGCGGAGGAGCTGTCGGCCCGGCCGCGGCTGATCTTCGCTTGCGGGCGCTACGAGGGCATCGACCAGCGAGTACTGGAGCGAGCGCGCGAGATCGCGCAGGTCGAGGAGATCAGCCTGGGCGACTACGTGCTCAACGGGGGAGAGGTCGCCGCGCTGGCGATCACCGAGGCCGTGGTCCGGCTGCTGCCGGGCTTCATGGGCAACGCGGAGTCCTTGGTCGAGGAGTCCTACTCCGACACGACGGGCGGCCTGTTGGAGTACCCCGTCTACACGAAGCCGCCGGTGTGGGAGGGCCGCGAGGTCCCGGACGTGCTGCGGTCCGGCGACCACGGCGCGATCGCCCGGTGGCGCCACGAGCAGGCGCGACGTCGTACGGCGGCGCGCCGGCCCGACCTGCTCGCCGCGTCCGCCCTCGACGACGGCTCGCCGATCGAGCGGGCCGTCCCCTCCGATGCGCCGGAGCTGTTGACCCTGCAGCGCGCGTGCTGGGTCCAGGAGGCTCTCGCGAACCCGGGCGTCCACATCCCCGCGCTGCACGAATCCCTCGACGACGTGCGTGCCTGGATGACCGAGTGGGACACCTACGTCGCGCGCCGCGCCGGACGAATGGTGGCAGCCGTCCGCGGCCGTCTCGACGACTCCGACAGCACCGCCTGGGACATCGGCCGGATCATGGTCGCTCCGGACGTTCAGGGCGAGGGCATCGGCCGCGCACTGCTCGAGCACATCCAGACGGTCGCGTCGGACCGGGCGACGTCGTACGTCCTCTTCACCGGGGCGGGCAGCGAGCGCAACATCCGGATGTACAAGAAGGCCGGCTTCCGGCTCCGCGCTGACCTTCCGTCGCCGCCCGGCGCCGTCCTGCTGACCAAGCCGCGCCATCCCTGACCCTCTCGGAAACAGGGCACCGGAACCTGTAACACGGCGGAAACACGTTGGGTCGTGAGGTGAAACGACCACTCGCAAGTATCTGGCGAACGTGTGGCTGGCAATGGAGTCGGCCCTCTGTCCGGGTCGAGGTCGGACCCGAACCTCCCGAGGAGTATTTCGATGGACCTTGCAGTTCTGTGGCTGCTGATCACCGCAGCCCTTGTCCTCTTCATGACGCCTGGCTTGGCGTTCTTCTACGGCGGGCTGGTGAAGTCCAAGAGCGTCATCTCGATGATGATGCTCAGCTTCGGCAGCATCGGCGTGGTTGGTGTGCTGTGGATCCTCTACGGCTTCAACCAGGCCTATGTCGACGGTTCGGAGAACGACTGGATCCCCCGCGTGCTGGGTGACCCGTTCTCCGACTTCGGCCTCCAGGACGCCGCCGAGGCCTCGTTCGCCAACGCCGAGGGCTCGGGCGTCGTCATGGCGAGCGCGATCTTCGGTGCGACCTTCGCCATCATCACGGTGGCGCTGGTCTCCGGTGCGATCGCCGACCGCGCGCGGTTCTGGCCGTGGATGCTGTTCGCCGGCCTGTTCGCCACCCTGGTCTACTTCCCCGTCGCATCGTGGGTGTTCGCGTTCGACGCGACCGGCGACTTCACCGGCTGGGTCAACAAGCTCGACGAGAACCTCGGCTACACGGCCGGCACCATCGACTTCGCCGGTGGCACCGCCGTCCACATCAACGCCGGCGCTGCGGCGCTCGCTCTCGCGCTCGTCCTCGGCAAGCGCAAGGTCGGCTTCTCCAAGGAGGAGGCGCAGCCGCACAACGTCCCACTGGTGCTCATCGGTGCCGCGATCCTGTGGTTCGGCTGGTTCGGCTTCAACGGTGGCGCCGCCATCGCGGACGGCCAGGTCGGCCTGATCTTCGTCAACACCCTGGTCTGCCCGGCGGCCGCTCTGGTCGGCTGGATCGTGGTCGAGCACTTCAAGGAGGGCAAGCCGACCGCGGTCGGTGCGGCCTCGGGCATCGTGGCCGGTCTGGTCGCCATCACTCCGTCGTGTGCCAACCTGACGCCGATCTGGGCGATCATCCTCGGTCTCGTCGCCGGTGCCGTGTGCGCCTACGCGATCGAGCTCAAGTACAAGCTGGGTGTCGACGACTCCCTCGACGTCGTCGGTATCCACCTGGTCGCGGGTGTCATCGGCACGCTCTACCTGGGCTTCTTCGCCATCGACACCGGCCTGTTCACCGGCGGCAACTACGAGCAGCTCGTGGTCCAGGCCATCCCGGCCTTCACGATCATGGCTTACTCGTTCGTCGTCGCTTTCATCCTCGGCACGCTGATCGACAAGACGATCGGATTCCGCGCCACGGAGGAGGACGAGATCGCCGGGATCGACCTCGTGCTCCACGGCGAGGGCTACGCGATCTGATCGCTGGTCAGCACCTCAGCAACACCACCTCCGCAACACTTCCGCAGGCCCGTCCCGGCACGCCCGGGGCGGGCCTGCGGCGGTCGCCGGTCGCGGTCGGGTCTACCCGTCCCGCAACCGGTGGCTCGCCTGCTGGATCCGGGAGCTGAGGTCGTCGACCTCGTCGAGCACCGAGGTCGCGAGCCACACCGGTGCGCGCCGGGAGCGCGGCGCCCGGGCCAGCACCTGGGCGTCCTCGAGGGTCCCGATGGCCGCGCGGGCCGACGACTCCGAGGTGTCGACGCGCTCCATCACCAGCGCCACGTTGACGATCGGCTCCTCGGTGAGCAGGTCGAGCAGTCGGTGCAGCGCCGTACCCGGGCGTGAGCCGCCGACGCTGTCGTGCCACTCCGCACGGAGGTCGTTGAGGTGCGCCGCCGTACTCCACGACTCGGCGGTTGCGGTGCTGGTCGCCGACGCAAGCATCGCGATCAGCGGGGCCGCGGACCCGGACCGGTAGTGGTTCAGTGCGCCGAAGTAGCGCTCGCGGTGGGCCACGAGCGCCGAGGCGATAGGCACTGTGAGGTGCCGGGCGGCCCGGCGGCGACGAAGCACGGCGTGGATCAGCGCCCGCCCGATCCGGCCGTTGCCGTCGATGAACGGGTGGATCGACTCGAACTGGGCGTGCACGATCGCCGTCTGCACCAACGGCGGTACGTCGTCGCGGTTGGCGAACGCGAACAGGTCCTCGAGGTAGTCGGGAAGTGTCTCCGGCGGCGGCGGCACGTGGAGGGCGCCCAAGGGGGAGTAGTCGCTGCCGCCGACCCAGTTCTGGGTGGTGCGGAAGGTGCCTGCCCGGTGCGCCTCGTCGGGGTGGCGCCGGAACAGGTCCTCGTGCGCACGGAGGATCGCCTCCGGTCTGATCTGCCGGGTGTTCTCGGCGTCCCGGATCATCCGGGTGAGGGCGGCGGTCGCCGACGCCATGGAGACCGCCGATGCGTTCGCGCCGACGCCGAGCAGCGCGCGGCCGTAGTCGGCGAGGCTGGCGTCGACGTTCTCGATCTTGGACGAGTCGACCGCCTCGGCGCGCAGCTGGAGATGGTTCAGGGCCCTGAGGGTGCGGCCGTGCACCAGGTCGAGGTGGCCGAGGTCCCCGGCGCTGGCAGTCGTCATGGCGGCCAGCGGCCGTTCGATCGGGTAGTCGCGATCGCGGATGAACGGCGGAAGCGCGACGGTGATCTCGCGCAGCTGGCGGTCCGCGCGCGGGCCCCGGGCCACGCGCTGCCGATAGGGGCGCACCTCGAAGGTGTGGGGCGCCCAGTCGCGCACCGGCTCGACGTCGGTCACCGCCCCATCCTCCCAGGGCGGCTGGCTGGTCCGAGGATTCCTCCACCGGGTCAACCCGATGTGCGGTAGGAACAGGTATGGCCTTTCCCACCGGCCGACGACTCCGCCCATTGGCAGTGGTCTGCGCACTGCTGATGATCGCGTGGGGAGCTGCCTCGATCGCGTCCCTCGTCGTGCAGATCATGAGCTACAACGAGTTCGGCTGGCCCGATGAGAACTCCGACGGTGAGGTCTGGGGCTACGTGATCCTCTACCTCGCCGCGGCGGCCAGCGGGGCGTGGGTCGCCGTCTGGGGGCTGTTCGGCCTGGCCTGGCGGCCGCCCCTGCACTTCGGCGGGTTGGCGCTCCTGGTCGCGATCGGTGTCGAGGTGACCGCGAACGTCGTCCAGGTCAGCTACTTCTCCGACCTCGGTGTGCCGGTCGACCTGGGCGACCAAGTGGAGTCGTACGTCGAGCGGGTCACGTTCGACACCGGCGCGGTCGACGGTGAGGGCCGCGCCTTCTTCACCGCACTGCCGCTGACCACCGCGGTGCTGCCGTTGCTCACCTGGCTGGTCGTGCTCTTCAGCGGCGCCGGGCGCAAGCGGAAGCCGACGCCGTTCCACCCGGCATACGCCCAACCGCAGCAGTATCAGCAGCCGCAGCAGGCCTATCAGCAGCAGCCCCACCAGCCGGCGCAGCCCTACCAGCAGCCCTACCAGCAGCCCTACCAGCCGCCGACACCTCCGCCGTACGTGCCGCCGGCCCCACCGCCGCCGCAGCCTCGCGTGGCATGGCAGCAGGTACCGCCGGTCGTGCCACCGGCGCGACCCGCGCCGCCACAGGCGACACCGCCGGACGAGGAGACACGGCCCTACCAGAACCCTCCTCCGGGCTCCTGACGATTACCGACCGCCCTGGCGCTTGTGCGATGATCGTCCGTCGGCGCCACGGACGCTTCTGCCACAGGGGAATCGTCGGCCGTGTTGCGCCAGTGGATCACGTACCCCAAGAAATCAACTAGTTCCGCGGATGTCCTGTGGCACTCGCGAGGAGCCATCATGAACAACGCAGCCTCCATCACGCCCGGCCCGTCCATCGTCGCTGAGCTCGGCAATGCCGCGAAGCGCGACGACATCCCCGGCTTCCGTGCGGGTGACACCGTCAAGGTGCACGTGAAGGTCGTCGAGGGCAACCGGTCCCGGGTCCAGATCTTCCAGGGTGTCGTGATCCGCATCCACGGCAGCGGTGTCGGCCGCACCTTCACCGTCCGCAAGGTCTCCTTCGGCGTCGGTGTCGAGCGGACTTTCCCGCTCCACTCGCCGATCTTCGAGCAGATCGAGATCGTCACCCGCGGTGACGTGCGTCGCGCGAAGCTCTACTACCTGCGCAACCTGCGGGGCAAGGCCGCCAAGATCAAGGAGCGCCGCGAGGCCTGATCGGGCACTGGCTAGAGTCAGTACTCGTGACGACCGACGCCCCACGGGACCCCGACGCCGTTGACGAGGTCCCGGAGGCTGACACCTCCGACCACCCCGGCGACAGTGACGACGGCGACGGCGACGGCGACGACGACAGCGGCGATGACAGCGCCGCGCAATCGACCACGGACGGCGACGCGGCGGCTGCACCGGTGAGCGACAAGCGCGGTGACGGCGGCGAGCGCAAGCACCTGCCGGTGTGGCAGGAGAGCTTCCTGCTGCTCGGCATCGCGCTCGTGCTCGCGATCGTGATCAAGACGTTCTTCGTCCAGGCGTTCTACATCCCCTCGGAGTCGATGGAGCCCGGCCTGATCCGCAACGACCGGATCCTGGTCCAGAAGGTGTCCTACTGGTTCGGCGGCGACCCGTCCCGCGGCGACGTCATCGTCTTCGAGGATCCCGGCGGCTGGCTGACCGGCAAGGAGCCGGCGCCGACCGGCCTGGCCAACGTGCTGTCGAAGATTGGGCTCTACCCGACCGGCGGGCACCTGGTGAAGCGGGTGATCGGCATCGAGGGCGACATCATCGAGTGCTGCGACGACGAGGGCCGGATCATGGTCAACGGCGAACCGATCGATGAGTCGTCCTACATCGCCGAGCGCAAGGGCTGCGCGGGCGCCGGCACCGGTTTCGGGTGCGACTGGACGACCCCGACGGTGGTGCCCGATGGCAAGCTCTTCGTCCTCGGCGACAACCGCGGTGCGTCCGCGGACTCCCGTGCACACATGTGCCAGGAGGGCGTCGAGAACTGCACGAAGAGCCCGTGGGTCGACTCCGACCTCGTGGTCGGCAAGGTCTTCTCGTTGGTGTGGCCGCGCGACCGCTGGGACTGGATCAGCAACCCCGGTGTGTTCGACGACGTGCCGGACGAGCCGGCGGCCTCCGACTGAGCCGACTAACCTGAACCTGCCATGTCGACGCTGCCGCGAGGATTGACGGTACGACGGGACGCCGGCCTCTACGGCTACGAGCGCGTCCTGCGTCGCCATGGCATCGAGCCGATCGCCGGTGTCGACGAGGCCGGGCGTGGAGCCTGTGCCGGTCCGTTGGTGGCCGGCGCCGCGATCCTGCCGTCGGGGAAGGCCGGGATCGTTCCCGGCCTCGCGGACTCCAAGCTGCTCACCCCCAAGGCGCGTGACCGCTGCTACGAGCAGGTCGTGCGGCGCGCGGTCGCTTGGTCGGTCGTGGTGATGTCGCACGAGGAGTGCGACCGGCTCGGCATGCACGTCGTCAACGTCGAGGCGCTGCGCCGCGCGGTCGCCAAGCTCGACGTCGCGCCGTCGTACGTGCTCACGGACGGGTTCCCCGTCGACGGTCTCGGTGCCCCCGGTCTCGCGGTCTGGAAGGGCGACCGGGTGGCCGCCTGCGTCGCCGCGGCGTCGGTGATCGCGAAGGTCACGCGTGACCGGCTGATGGACGAGCTCGACGAGGAGTGGCCGGTCTACGACTTCCGCACCCACAAGGGCTACATCACGCCGGATCACACGGCTGCCCTGGACGAGCACGGTCCCTCGCCCATTCATCGGATGCGGTTCGTCAACGTGCGTCGCGCCGCCGGTCTCGAGGGTCCGGCTATAGAGTCGGTGCCGTGAGTGCCGAGGAGCTCGAGAAGTACGAGACCGAGCAGGAGCTGACGCTCTACCGCGAGTACCGCGACGTGGTGAAGATCTTCAAGTACGTCGTGGAGACCGATCGGCGCTTCTACCTCTGCAACTCCGTCGACGTGAAGGCCCGCACCGAGGCCGGCGAGGTGTTCTTCGAGGTGACGATCAGCGACGCGTGGGTGTGGGACATGTACCGCCCTGCCCGGTTCGCGAAGAACGTGAAGGTGTTGACCTTCAAGGACGTCAACGTCGAAGAGCTCGCGACGTCGGACATCGAGCCTCCCAAGGCTTGAAACCGGGACATGTCCGGGTCCATGACTAGGCTGGTCTAGTCCCCACGGAGGGGGCGCTCCCGTCCGTTCGGACGGGTTTCCGGGCAGTTGTGAACGGTCCGAGGAAAAGCGCCCGGTTGTCGCTTACGGTCACACTCTCGGGTCGCTTGAGGGAGCGACGTGAACGGTCGTGGGAGGGCAGTCGGTGTGCCATCAGAAGGATGAACGTGGCGCCGTGGCGGTGTTCGCTGCGCTGGTCCTGGTCGTGCTCATGGGCATCAGCGCGGTCGTCATCGACCTGGGCATGGAGCGCGTGACCCGGTCGGACCTGCAGGCGCTCGCCGACGTGGTCGCGATGGACCTGGCTCGTGAGATCCGTGGCGGCCGGACGCAGGCCGCCCTCGCCCCGATCGGCGACGCCGCCAACCCCTCGAGCGCCGCGAGCAAGAGCATCAGCCGCAACGCGGACGTCCTCGGCGCCGACCTGGTGATCGAGGTCGACTGGGGCTCCTACGACGGAGTGTGGAACACCGCGACCGATCCGCCCTCGGCGGTCCGGGTGATCGCGAGCGCGAACACCGAGTACGCGGTGATGGACGGCTCGGGAGGCGTCACCCGGACGGCGTACGCCACGGCGTCGAGCTCTGCCTGCTACCGGCTGGGCACGTTCGTCGCTGCGATCAACTCCGGTGACAGCACGGTTCTCGCGCCGCTCAACCGTCTGCTCGGAGTCAACCTCGGCCTGGTCAGCTATCGGGCCCTGGCCGACGCCGACGTGACGCTGGCCGATCTGGCGGCGACGTCGGCGATCGGCAGCCCGACCCAGCTGTTGACCGGCACGGTCACCTACGCGGGCGTCCTGAGGGCGATGATCGAGGTGCTCGGGAACCAGCCCGGCTCGTCGAACTCCGTGGCGGTCAGCGCGTTGCAGAGCATCCTCGCCGTTTCCGCCCCGGTCGGATCGATCGTCCTCGGGAACGTCCTCCACGTGGCGCCGACCGACACGGCCGCGCTCGACATCGCGCTGAACGTGCTCGACATCGTCGGGTCGGCGCGGCTCGCGACCGGACAGCACTTCCTCGCGATCCCGAATCTCCACGCGGGCGTCGCGGGAGTCGGCAACCACATCGAGGGCAGTCTCGCCCTGATCTCGGCCGCCCAGCTGGCGTGTGGGGAGCCGAACTCACCCGAGACCATCGCGCGCAACGCCCAGCTCGAGGGCAGCCTCGGCATCGAGTTCGTCAACCTCCCGAGCCTGAGCATGAGAGGCATCGGCACGCTGCAGACAGCGAAGGGAACGGGGACCCTGCAGGTCGACATCGCCGACGGCGAGGGGCAGCTGGTGTCGCCACCGGAGGTGCACTGCGGCAGTGGCACGGCCGCCGATCCGCATGGGTTCAGCGTCGCCGTACGCACCCAGCCGGCGTCGTACTCGCTTTCGGCGGATCTGAACGTCAACGGCGAGCTCAAGCTCAGTGTGCTCGACGACCTGGGGCTCGGTGGTCTGCTGGGCGGCCTGCTGGGCAAGGTCGCGATCGACATCGATGTCCGGCTGTGGGTGGGCACCAACGCCGCCGGAACGAGCTCGGTCGCCAACCTCAGGATCCCGCCGAACGACACGATCCCCGTGCAGACCGGCACCTCGGTCGCGCTCGACCCGTCGACGCTGGTCCCCACCGCGACGAGGGTGAAGATCGGCGGCGCCACCGTGCCGCTTGCCCAGGCGCTGCCGCTCGTCAACGCGATCGTCAGCGAGCTGACCACCGTCGGCAACCACTTCTTCGGCAAGACGATGATCCCGCTCATCAACAACATCAACAACGCGTTGGTCGGGCCGGTCGCACGGATGGTCGGACTCCGGTTCGGAGGCGCCGACGTCTACGGCGTCGGCGCCGTGTGCGGCCGACCGGCGCTCGCGGGATGACCCTTTCGGACCGCTCCTAGTCCCAATGGGCTAGGACCTCAGTCCCCGAGCGACCCGAATGGTGTCAGAACTGATGACGCCCGCGAACGGCGCCGCTACTGTCCGATGAGGGCAGCCGTGCTGCCCGACCGGTGCTTGAGGGAGCGCCAGGGAGCGAAGGTGGAGGGGCCATGCGTCGTGCGCTGCGGTGGGGATCGGTCTGTCGCCGTACCGGTCGTGAGGACCGGGGAGCAGCCGCCTTGGAGTTCGGGCTGATCCTGCCGATCCTGGTGATGCTGGTGTTCGGCGTCATCGCCTTCGGCTACATGCTGAGCTTCCGGCAGGGGATGAGCCAGGCCGCGGCCGAGGGAGGACGGGCTGCGGCGGTCCAGGTCGGCGGCACCTCCAACGGCGACCGGATCGCGGCGGCCCGCGCCGCGATCAACGACGCCCTGAGCTCGTACGGCGTGGAGTGCACCTCCGGCAGCGCGCTGACCCACTCCGGTGGCGCCAGCGGCACCTGCACCGTGTCGATCGGAGGGTGTACGTCGGGCCCGGCCGATGCGCAGTGCGCCAAGGTCACCCTCGACTACCCCTACAGCGACAACGCCCTGATCCCCGGACTCGGGGTCAACATGCTCCTGCCCGACAACCTCGTCTACACCGCCGAGGTGAGGGTCAGTTGAACTGCCTGCGGTGGCTGCGGCGCCCGGAGCGTGACGAGCGCGGGGCGACCGCGCTCATGCTGGCGCTCCTGATGAGCCTGGTGCTCCTGATGATCTCGGCCTTCGCCATCGACCTGGGCATGCAGCGTGCCGGTCGGCGGGACATGCAGGCGCTCGCCGACCTGGTCGCGCTCGACATGGGCCGGTTGATCGACGGGCGCACCCGTGCCCAGATCGAGACCGGCAGCGGCGACAAGCCCGCGGCGTCGTCGCAGCTGGGCTGGAGCGTGGCGAACAACGACAACAACACCATCGGGGACGCGCCGTCGGTGACGGCGTACTGGGTGGAGCTGAGCTCCGACGGCTCGTACGCGGAGTCCGGCGGAGTGCCCGTCGAGGTCGGGGCCGGCGAGTCGCCGACCGGCGTCGTCGTACGCGCCGCGACCGCCGTGGGCTTCAGCTTCGCCGGCGTCACCGGAGTCGCGAGCGGGGACGTCGAGCGCCGTTCGGTCGCGCTGGCCGAGGAAAGCGCCTGCTTCAGCCTCGGTTCGTACGCCGCCCGCCTCAACACGAGCAGCTCGGTGCTGCTGGACTCGATCCTGGAGGGCATCCTCGGTGGTGGCGCCAACCTCGACCTCCTGAGCTACACGGGTCTGGTCAACGCGAACGTGAGCCTGCTCGACATCGCGCTCCAGCTCGGCCTCGGATCGGTCGACGAGCTGCTCGGCACCAGCATCAACGCGGGCACCTTGCTGATCGCCGCAGCCAACGTGCTGCAGGCCGACGGCACGTCCCACGCCAACATCCTCAACCTGGTCGGGGCGAGCCTCGGCGGCCTCTCGATCAACATCGCCGACCTGATCGACGCCGAGCCCGGGTCCGGCGCGGCCCAGACGGTCACGATCAATGCGCTCGACCTGCTGGCCGGCGCGGTACTCCTGGCGAACGGGACCAACGCCATCGCGATCCCTGGACTGACCGCAACGCTGCCGCTCTCCGGCACCGGACTGACGACGAGCCTCTCGATCATCGAGAAGGCCCGGACGAAGTGCGGGAAGCGCGGATCGCAGGCCGAGACGTCCCAGGTGGCCCTCGCGATCGACGGCACGTTGCTCTCGTCGGCGAGCGTCCTCGGGCTGCCGGTCAACGGCACGACCTCGATCCGCGCCAACGTCGCCGGCGCGCGGGGCACGCTCACCGACATCATCTGCGGCAGCGAGACCGCCGCCGACCCGAGCGGTGAGGACGTCCAGGTGACGAGCGGGTTGGTCGGCGCCTCGGCGCAGGTCAACCTGACCATCAACGCCAGCACCAACAACGGCGGCAACGTGGGCGGTCTCATCAGCGGCATCACCTCGCTCCTCAACCTGCTCGGGCTCAACCGGATCCTTTCGATCGAGGTCCACGGGTCGATCGGCCTCAAGGTCGAGACCGGTGACCCGTCGACCGTGAAGACCGCCCAGATCCGGGTGCCCAACAATCCCCCGGACTGGACCGACCCGGTCTCCCTAGGATCCGGCGACATCGGCCTCAACACAGCGAGCGTCACCACGACGAGCAACACGCTCACCGTCACGGCGAAGAACTTCCTAGGGCTCAACGTGAACCTCAACGCCACGCAGCGCCTCGGGATCATCACGAACCTGATCTCGTCGATCACCTCCAACGTGATGAACCCGCTGGTCACGGCGCTCGACACCAACGTGCTGCGCCCGCTCCTCGACGCGCTCGGGGTGGAGATCGGCGGCACCGACGTGTTCGGGCACCGGCCGTTCTGCAGCGAGCCCTCGCTGGTGGGTTAGCCCACCTTCTGTCCACAGCTCCGGCTCGGGCCAGCGTCTCTCCACAGCGTTGGCCCGGGCCGGCACCATGCGTGCGCACCTCCGGCCACGCTGGCGGACATGACAGAGTCAACAACCGGTACGACGACGTCGGCGGCTGCCCGGCAGGCGCTCGGGCGCTACGGCGAGGACGTGGCAGCGCGCCACCTGGTCGAGCAGGGGCTGGTGCTCCTCGAGCGCAACTGGCGGTGTGACGAGGGCGAGATCGACCTCGTCCTCCGTGAGGGCGCCACGCTGGTGGTGTGCGAGGTCAAGACCCGCACCAGCCTCGAGGTCGGCACGCCCCACGAGGCGATCACCGACGCCAAGCTGGCCCGGCTGAAGCGGCTGGGGGAGCGGTGGGCAGCCGAGCGTGGTGTGCGGCCGGACGGCACCCGCATCGACCTGGTCGCCGTACTCCGGCCGCGGCGCGGGCCCGCCGTGATCGATCACGTGGCGGGGCTGTTCTGATGCCGTTCGCCACCGCCCACACCGTCGCGCTCAACGGCGCCCTCGGGCACCTGATCGACGTGCAGGCCGACGTCTCGCCCGGCGTGGCCGGGGTGACAGTCGTCGGCCGCGCAGATGCCGCCGTGCGGGAGGGCCAGGAGCGAGTGCGGATGGCGGTGATCAACAGCGAGCTGAAGTGGCCGACCACCAAACGGACCACGATCCTGCTGTCGCCAGCGGACCTGCCGAAGTCGGGGACGCACTTCGACCTCGCGATCGCGGTTGCGGTGCTGGCGGCCGCGGAGAAGGTGCAGCCGTCATCGTTGGACCGCGCGGCCTTCGTCGGCGAGCTGACGCTCTCGGGAGGACTCCGTCCCGCGGTCGGGGTGCTGCCGATGGTGCTGGCCGCGGCCGAGCGCGGCATCCGTCGGGTGTTCGTGCCCGAGCCTCAGGAGCCGGAGGCCCGGATGGTGCCGGGGATGGAGGTGATCGGCGTCCGCTCGCTGGGGCAGGTCGTGGCCGTTCTGACCGAAGGCCTGTTGCCCGAGGCGCCACCGGTGGCAGCCGCCTCCGGCACCCAGCTCCTCGGCTGGCGCGGCGCGGAACGCCTCGACGAGGTCGACCTTGCCGACCTCGACGGTCTCGACGAGGTGAAGTACGCCGTCGAGGTCGCCGCCACGGGTGGGCACTCGCTGCTCCTCTCCGGGCCGAAAGGGGCCGGCAAGACCAGCATCGCCGAGCGGATCCCGACGATCCTCCCGGCCTTGACCGCCGAGGAGTCTCTGGAGCTGACCGCCGTGCACTCACTCGCGGGCACGCTGAACCCCGCGCAGGGCATGATCACCGCGCCGCCGTACTCGGCTCCCCATCACGACGCGAGCAAGGCCAGCATCGTCGGCGGCGGCGCGGGCCAGGTCCGGCCCGGCGAGATCAGCCGCACCCACTGCGGCGTCCTCTTCCTCGACGAGTTTCCCTTGTTCCACAGCGACGTCATCGACGCCCTGCGCCAACCGTTGGAGAGCGGTGACATCACGGTGGCGCGTCGTGAGGAGTCCGTGACGCTGCCGGCGCGCATGATGCTCGTCCTTGCCGCAAACCCGTGCCCGTGCGGGAACTACTCGACCCGGGTCGGCGAGGACCGGTGCGAGTGCCTGGAGTCGGTGCGCCGGCGCTACCGCGCCAAGGTGGCGGGCCCGGTGGCGGACCGGATCGACATCAATCGGCACCTCGTCCCAGTACGCGGAGCGCGGGACGACCCCTGGCGGGCGACGGAGACGTCCGCCGACGTCCGGGAGCGGGTGACGGCGGCCCGTGCACGCCAGGCCGAGCGGTTCGTCGATCGCAGCTGGCGGCTCAACAGCCAGATCCCGGGTGCCCGGCTCAAGGACAGCTGGCCGGTCGCTCGCGATGCCCAGCGCGTCATCGACGAGGCCTGCTACCGCGGCCGGTTGACCGCTCGCGGGGCGGTCAGGGTTGCCCGGCTCGCGTGGAGCATCGCCGACCTCGCGTCCGTGCGCACGGGTGTCGACGTCGTCCCAGGCGTCGACGAGGTCGCTCTCGCACTCCGTCTCCGTGCTGGCGACCCGCTCGACATGCGGCTCGCCCGGCTGGAGCAGGTCGGATGAGTGAGGCGCACGAGGACGAACGGCGCGCGCGTCTGACGCTGAGCCTGGTCAGCGAGCCGGGAGACTGGGGCTTCGCCACGCTCGCGCACGAGCTCGGGGGGCGCGAGCTGCTCTCGTCCCTACGGACCGATCCCGAGCGGCACGAGCTGCTGACCGCGGCGGCGGCGCGGCTCTCCTCGATCGACGTCGACGCGACGCTGGAGCAGGCAGCGCGGCTCGGCGTGCGCTTCTTGATCCCCGGCGACGACGAGTGGCCGACCCAGGTCGACGACCTGCACGGCGTCGAGCCGCTCCACGAGCGCTCCGGCGTGCCGATCGGGCTGTGGGTGCGGGGGCCGCTCCGGCTGGACTCCCTCGGCGACTCGGTCGCGCTGGTCGGCTCACGTTCGTCCAGCAGCTACGGCGAGCAGATCGCCGCCGACATCGCAGCAGAGATCGGACTGGCGGGACGACCGGTGGTCTCCGGCGCGGCGTTCGGTATCGACTACGCCGCGCACCGCGGAGCAGTCAGTGTCAACGCGCCGACGGTCGCGGTGCTCGCCTCGGGTGCGGACCGGGCCTACCCGGCCGCGCACCGACGGATGATCGAGCATCTCGCTCACGAGCACGCCGTGGTGTCCGAAGCCCCGCTCGGCGCGGCCCCTCAGCGCGTGCGGTTCCTCGCGCGCAACAGGCTGATCGCCGCGCTCACGCGCGGCACGGTCGTCGTCGAGGCCGCTGCCCGCAGCGGCGCGCTCAACACCGCCAACTGGGCGCAGCGCCTGCACCGGGTCACGATGGCAGTGCCGGGGCCGGTGACGGTGGCGACGTCGGCCGGTTGCCACTTCCTGGTCCGTTCCGGCGCGGCGACGCTGGTCACCTCCGGAGCCGACGTCCTCGAGCTGACCGGCGGTGCGGGCGAGCACCTCACCTCCGACCCGCGGGGGCCGGAGACTCCGCGCGACCGGCTGTCGTTGCGGCAGCGCCAGGTGCTCGACGCAGTCCCGGCCGCGAGCGGCGCCCCCGCGGTCTCGATCGCCAAGGTCGCGGGGCTCGGGATCGTCGAGGTCCGCAAGGCTCTCGGTCGGCTTGCCGCGCACGGTTTCGTCGAGGACGACGGCGACGGATGGCGGCTGGGCGCCGCCGCGCGCTCCCAGGTCGTGCCTCCCGGTTGAGCGAGGGCTCCGTTCCTAGACTCGTACCGTGTCCGCTGACCCTGCTGAGACGACTCCGGAGATCGGCCTCCCGGAGACCTTCGCTCGGGTGCTCGGTGAGTACGAGCGGCACCTGGTGTCCGAACGCGACCTCGCGCCGCACACCGTCAAGGCCTACCTCGGCGACATCGCGGCGCTGATGGAGCACGCGCACCGGCTGGGCTTCGTCGATGTCGGCGACCTCGACCTGAGGACGCTGCGCAGCTGGTTGGCGAAGCAGCAGACGATGGGGCGCTCGCGGAGCACCCTCGCCCGGCGGGCGACTGCCGCGCGGGTCTTCACCGGCTGGTTGGCTCGCACCGGTCGGACGCCGACCGACGTCGGCTCGGCACTTGGTTCGCCGAAGCCGCACCAGACGTTGCCGGGCGTACTGCGGGTCGACGAGGCGCACGACCTGATCGCCGCGGCGGCCGCGCTCGCCGACGACGGCAGCCCGGTCGGCCTGCGTGACATCGCGATGCTCGAGCTGCTCTACGCCACGGGCATGCGGGTGGGCGAGCTCTGCGGGCTGGACGTCGACGACGTCGACCGGGACCGCAACGTGGTCCGGGTCTTCGGCAAGGGGCGCAAGGAGCGAACCGTGCCCTTCGGAATGCCCGCGGCGGCTGCCATCGACGGATGGCTCGGTCGCGGGCGCGGCCAGCTCGCTCGCCCGGGCTCAGGAGCTGCGCTCTTCCTCGGCACCCGCGGCGGGCGGATCGACCAGCGCGCCGTGCGGACGCTCGTGCACCGCCGGATCGCGGACGTACCCGGGGCTCCCGACCTGGGCCCGCACGGACTGCGTCACACCGCGGCGACCCATCTGCTCGAAGGTGGCGCCGATCTCCGCTCGGTGCAGGAGCTGCTGGGCCACGCCTCGCTCGCCACGACACAGCGCTACACCCACGTCACGACGGACCGTCTGCGCAAGGCCTACCGGCAGGCTCACCCGCGCGCTTGACCCGCCCGCGTCAGGCTCGTCCCGCCACAGGGGAAGCAGCCGGATCGGTCCGGCGCCGACGAGTCGCAGTGGATCGAGATAGACGTCGCCCCGCAACCAGCCCCAGTGCAGGCACACCCGGGGCGCACAGTGGGAGCCGAAGACCTGAAGGCTCCCGAGGGGAGTGCCCTGGTCGACGGCCTCGCCCACGGAGACCGCAGCGGAGACCGGTTCGTAGGTCGTCCTGGTGTCGCCGTGGCTCACGACGACCACCCCCCGCCCGGCCAGGGGACCGGCGTACGTCACCGTGCCGGCGAGGGCGGCGTGCACCGACTGGCCCGGGTGGCCGAGCAGGTCGACGCCCCGGTGGCCCGGACCGTACGGCGACGTCGGCGGATCGAAGCCCGCAACGACCTCCGGTTCGGGCCGGAGCGGCCAGATGCCGACCGGGTCGTGCTCGCCGGCGGTCGACGACGCGGGCAGCACGAGTGCCAGCACCAGGGCGGGACAGAGGGCCAGCAGCAGCCGGTTCAGCAGTCGCATGGAGTGACCTTCGCGCGGTCCGCCGACGAATGCCGCTCGTGGGTCGCAGGCCTGTGGATGATTCACGCCGATCTCGGGCGTGGGGACGGTTCCTGGACGGCGCTCTCCGATTGGCCGCCGAGCCGGTCCGGCCGGTACTCTGAGCGGACCGGTTCCAGGACCGTCCGCGGGGCATGCCTGCTCCCTGGATGCGACTGAGCCGGAATTCGCACGTCAGCAGACCACGACGGTGCTCACTCCGAGTATCGGCCGCCCGTGGGTGCAGGCCCTCAGTCCCGAGCAATCGGGTCGGACCGCACGCAGGCGTCAGGCCCAACTGAAAACAACCCAATAGGAGACACCATCATGGCTGTCGTGACCATGCGCCAGCTCCTCGAGAGCGGCGTCCACTTCGGGCACCAGACCCGGCGCTGGAACCCGAAGATGAAGCGCTTCATCATGACCGAGCGCAACGGCATCTACATCATCGACCTGCAGCAGTCGCTGGCCTACATCGACCGCAGCTACGCCTTCATCAAGGAGACCGTGGCCAAGGGCGGGACGATCATGTTCGTCGGCACCAAGAAGCAGGCCCAGGAGGCGATCGCCGAGCAGGCGACCCGCGTCGGCATGCCCTATGTCAACCAGCGGTGGCTGGGCGGCATGCTCACCAACTTCCAGACCGTGCACCAGCGGATCAACCGCCTCAAGGAGCTCGACGACATCGACTTCGACGACGTCGCCGGCAGCAGCCGCACCAAGAAGGAGCTGCTGCAGATGCGTCGCGAGCGCGACAAGCTCAACAAGTCGCTCGGCGGCATCCGCGAGATGGGCCGCACCCCGTCCGCCGTCTGGATCGTCGACACGAACAAGGAGCACCTCGCCGTCGAGGAGGCCCGCAAGCTGCGGATCCCGATCATCGCGATCCTGGACTCCAACTGCGACCCCGACGACGTTGACTTCCCGATCCCGGGCAACGACGACGCCATCCGTGCGGTCGGCCTGCTGACCCGCGTGATCGCCGACGCCGTGGCCGAGGGCCTGATGGCCCGCTCCGGCGTCAAGGGCGAGGGCGAGGCCGTGGCGGCCGAGGAGCCGCTGGCCGAGTGGGAGCGCGAGCTGCTCGGTGGCGAGGCCGCTGAGGTCGCCGTCGAGGCGACCGGTGGAGAGGCTGCTGCCGATGAGCCGGCGTCCGAGGCCACCGGTGCGTCCACTGAGGGCGCCGAGGCCGTCGAGGTCCAGGCCAAGGTCGACGAGGCCCCCGCTGCCGACGAGGCCCCCGCTGCCGACGAGGCGCCGGTTGCCGACGAGGCGCCGGTTGCCGACGAGGCGCCGGTTGCCGACGAGGCGCCGGTTGCCGACGAGGCTCCCGCGGTGGCTCCGGTCGAGGAGACCCCCGTCGAGGCCGAGGCTCCTGCCGAGGCCTGAGCCGGGCCGTTCCTAGCTCACCCACCACTGTCGATCCGAGGGAGGATCCATGGCATTCACCGCTGCCGACGTCAAGAAGCTCCGTGACCTGACCCAGGCCGGGATGATGGACTGCAAGAAGGCGCTCGACGAGGCTGACGGCGACTTCGACAAGGCTGTCGAGATCCTGCGCGTCAAGGGCCAGGCCAAGGCTGAGAAGCGTGGCGCTGAGCGCGAGGCGACCGCCGGACTGGTCGCCGCTTCCGGTGGTGCACTCGTCGAGCTCAAGTCGGAGACCGACTTCGTGGCGAAGAGTGCCGAGTTCATCACCACCGCGCAGCAGATCGCCGAGGCCGTCGACGCCGCGAAGGCGGGCGACGTCGAGGCGGCCAAGTCACTGCCGCTGGGCGACAGCACCGTCGGCGAGGTCGTCCAGAACCTCGCGATCACCATCGGCGAGAAGATCGAGCTCGGTCAGGTCGCCTACTTCGACGGCCCGAC
Organism: uncultured Actinomycetota bacterium; assembly: GCA_963795115.1. Taxonomy (GTDB): domain Bacteria; phylum Actinomycetota; class Actinomycetes; order Propionibacteriales; family Nocardioidaceae; genus Nocardioides. The sequence goes on along the minus strand of CAWCGH010000003.1, from coordinate 52,651 downwards.
CACGGTCTACCTGCACAAGCGCGCTGCTGACCTGCCGCCGGCCGTCGGCGTGCTCGTCGAGTACGACGGCGACGAGACCGCAGCCCGGGGTGCCGCGATGCAGGTTGCCGCGCTCAAGGCGCAGTACCTCACCCGCGACGAGGTCCCCTCGGACATCGTGGAGGCGGAGAAGGACGTCCTCACCAAGAAGACGCTCGAGGAGGGCAAGCCCGAAGCCGCGGTCGCGAAGATCGTCGAGGGCCGCCTGGGCGGCTTCTTCAAGGAGGTCGTCCTGCTCGAGCAGGAGTCGGTCACCGAGTCGAAGAAGACGGTCAAGGCCGTCCTCGACGCCGCCGGCACCACCGTCAAGCGGTTCGCTCGCTTCGAAGTCGGTGCCTGACGCACGAATTTCCCAGTCCTGGGGCCGGTCTTGCTGAGAATCAATAAACTCTCAGCGAGACCGGCCCTCTGGCGTTGTGACGCTCTTCGGGAGGGGGAGACGGATCCGAGGTCTCGGCGATCGCCGAGACCGAGCCACGTCAGATGAAGGAGACCGACAAGTGGGACTCATCCAGGCTGCCATCGGCGCGATCGGGGGCACCCTCGCGGACCAGTGGGTCGACTTCTTCACGGTGCCGGACGGCATGGGCCCGACCGCCGCGGTCTTCCCCGCGGTGCGCCGAGGCGAGAACGCCGGTCGCGGCGGCAACGACAAGGCCTCCGACGGTGTCATCTCGAACGGGTCGAAGTTCATCGTCCCCGAGGGCTACGGCTTGGTCCTGCTGGAGGACGGCGGCTTCACGGGCTTCGCCGCCGAGCCGGGCGCCTACGAGTGGAAGTCCGACGACCCAGCTTCGCAGTCGGTGTTCACCGGCGGCGGCCTCATCGACTCGGTCGTCAAGCAGAGCTGGGAGCGGTTCAAGTTCGGCGGTCGCCCGTCGGCCCAGCAGAACGCCATCTTCGTGTCGCTCAAGGAGCTGCCGAACAACAAGTTCGGGACCCAGTCGGAGATCTACTGGGACGACGCGTTCCTCAACACCCAGGTCGGCGCGATCACCAGGGGCACCTACACGCTCAAGATCACCGACCCCCTGACGTTCGTCCGTAACTTCCTCGCCGCCGAGGTCATCACCGGGCATGCCGTCTTCGACTTCACCGACATCGACAACCCCGCGGGCGAGCAGCTCTTCAACGAGGTCATCGGCTCCCTCGCTCCGGCGTTCTCGATGTACACCAACGACCCGGCGAAGGGGAACCGGATCGCCCGTCTCCAGCAGGACTCGATCGGGTTCGCCCAGTCCCTGTCCGCCGCGGTCGAGCAGAACTACCAGTGGAAGACCGGACGCGGCCTGGAGATCATCAAGACCGCGATCGTCTCGATCGAGTACGACGCCAACACCCGCGAGCTGCTCAAGAACGTGCAGCGTGCTGATGCGCTGTCGGGTTCCCGCGGCAACTCGAACCTGCAGGCCTCCGTCGCGGCCGGCTTCGAGGCCGCGGGCGAGAACGCGGGACCTGGTGGTCTGATCGGGATGGGCATGGCGGCGGGCAGCGCCGGGATCGGCGGCCTGCAGCAACCCGTCGCGCCTGCCGCGGCCGCACCCGCGGCGCCCGCGGCCCCTGCTGCGCCGGCCGCACCCGCGGCCCCCGCGGCCGAGGATCCGATGGCAGTGCTGAAGCGCGCCAAGGAGATGCTCGACGCCGGCCTGATCACCCAGGAGGACTACGACGCGGCCAAGGCGAAGGCGCTCGGGCTCTGACATGACCCAGGACCCCGCCGACGCCGCGCCGCCGCCACCCCCACCGCCGCCTCCGCCGCCGCCAACTCAGCAGCCCCAGCAGCCCACCTTCGACGGGCCCCCACTGTCCCTGGAGGAAGAGCTCGCCGCCGCGAACGCGGAGCCCGAGCCGAAACCCAGCATCGAGACTGTCAACGAGTCCCTCAAGGACGGCCTCAACCGGTGTCCGCGCTGCGGCTCCACCGACGTCCAGCTGCGCGGTTCCACCGGCAACCTGGTGTGCCTCTTCTGCCGCAACGAGTGGCACGAGGCCCGGGTCGAGGAGGAGTTCGGCCTCGGCGAGGGCATCGACCAGCTCGAGGGCACGATCATCGCCGGTGGCGCGAAGGACATCCAGGCCGACGCCGCCGACGTGCTCACCTTCAAATGTGAGTCGTGCGGCGCCGAGGTGGTCGTCGACACGGCGCACTCGCTCAACGCGCGCTGCCACTGGTGCCGGCACACGCTCAACGTCAATCAGCAGATCCCCAACGGTGCCGTGCCCGACGCGGTGCTGCCCTTCCGGCTGACGAAGGAGGAGGCAACCGAGAAGATCCGTGAGTTCGCCTCCAAGCGACGGCTCTTCGCCCACCGCCAGTTCAAGAAGGAGTTCGTGCCGGAGAACGTTCTCGGCGTCTACCTGCCCTACCTGATCATCGATGCGCGGGCCGAGTCGCAGTACTGGGGCAAGGGCGAGGTCCAGACCCGGCGCTGGACGGAGAAGAGCGGCGACAACACGGTCACCTACTACGCAGCCGACGTCTACCAGGTCGCGCGCGAGGTGAGCTTCACGGTCGATGACCTCACGATCGAGGGCTCGTCAGAGCGCGCTCAGTTCGGACCCGCCAACACCAACAACATCATCAACACGATCCTGCCGTTCGACACGAAGAACGCCGTGCAGTGGAACTCGAGCTACCTCGTCGGGTTCACCAGCGAGAAGCGCGACGTCAACGTCGGCGCGGTCAACCCGGTCCTCGAGGGTCAGCTGCTCTCGATCGGGCGCTCGGAGGTGCAGGGGTCACTGGCGAAGTTCGACCGTGGCGTGCGCTGGGAGCAGGAGAAGGTCGACGTCGGCGGATCCCGCTGGGTTTCGATGTACCTCCCGGTGTGGCTCTACTCCTATCAGCAGGAGAGCAACGGGCTGCTCCATTACATCGCGGTCAATGCCAGGACCGGCGAGACGATGGGCAGCATCCCTGTCTCACAGCCGAAGCTGCTCCTCGCGGCGTTCACGGTCGGCACCTTTCTCGAGGGCATCGCCGGCGCGTTCCTGGTGGCGACGGCATGAGCGGCATGATCGGCATGATCCTGGTGATGGCGAGCGACGACAATCTGCTGTGGCTCCTCGCCGCCGGGCCGGCCGGTGCCGCCGCGACGTACTGGGGCATCTACCGCTACTACCGCAACACCGACAAGTCGCACGCGTTCGAGCGCGACACGATCATCGATGCCCAGCCGGTGCAAGGCGGCGAGGAACGGGTCGACCACATCTCCAAGACACGTGACCGGAACATCGACGGAGACAACACCGGGAAGCACCGCGAGCGCGTACAACGAATCCCCTGAACCGGTCCGGTGACTGCCCGGTAGGGTCGCAGGCGTGACCGGTTACAAGCGCGTGTTGATCAAGCTCTCCGGCGAAGTTTTCGGTGGAGGTGAGGTCGGGCTGGACCTCGACGTGATCAACCGGATCGCGATCGAGGTGGCCGACGTCGCCAAGACCGGCGTCCAGGTCGGCATCGTCGTCGGTGGTGGCAACTTCTTCCGCGGTGCCGAGCTGCAGCAGCGCGGCATGGAACGTGCCCGGGCGGACTACATGGGCATGCTCGGAACGGTGATGAACTGCCTGGCGCTCCAGGACCTGACCGAGAAGCATGGCGTCGAGACCCGGGTCCAGACCGCGATCACCATGGGCCAGGTCGCCGAGCCCTACATCCCGCGGCGGGCGATCCGGCATATGGAGAAGGGTCGGATCGTCATCTTCGGTGCCGGCGCGGGCATGCCGTTCTTCTCGACGGACACGGTCGCGGCGCAGCGCGCACTGGAGACGCGGTGCGAGGTCATCCTCATGGGCAAGCAGGGCGTTGATGGCGTCTTCGACTCCGACCCGCACCAGAACCCGTCGGCAGTGATGTTCGACCGGCTCACCTACGACGAGTACCTCGCCAGAGACCTGAAGGTCGCCGATTCGACCGGCATCGCCATGGCCAGGGACAACCGGATGGACATGGTGTTCTTCAACCTCTCGACCGAGGGCAACATCCTGCGGGTCGTCCAAGGTGAGAAGATCGGCACGCTGGTCAGCGCCGGCTGAGCCCAGGACAACCCAGATTTCCGCTACTTAGGAGCACAGGTGATCAACGACATCCTCAACGAGGCCGACGGCAAGATGGACAAGTCGGTCGCCGCGACCCGCGAGGAGTTCGCCACCATCCGTGCCGGCCGCGTGCAGCCGAGCATGTTCAGCAAGATCATGGTCGACTACTACGGCACCCCCACGCCGATCCAGCAGCTCGCGTCCTTCACGGCCCCCGAGGCCCGGATCATCCTGATCCAGCCGTTCGACATGGGCGCGATGGCGAACGTCGAGAAGGCGATCCGCGAGTCCGACCTGGGCGTCAACCCGGCGAACGACGGCAAGGTGCTGCGCTGCGTGTTCCCCGAGCTCACCGAGGACCGCCGCAAGGAGTTCATCAAGATCGCCAAGGAGAAGGCCGAGGGCGGTCGGGTCGCCGTCCGCCAGGTGCGGCAGAAGGCGAAGCAGAACCTCGAGCGGCTCGAGAAGGACGGCGAGGCGGGCAAGGACGACGTGACCGGCGCGGAGAAGCGGCTCGACGGCATCACCAAGCAGCACACCGACGCCATCGACGAGATGCTCAAGAACAAGGAAGCCGAGCTCCTCGAGGTCTGAGCCTCGATGGGTGACGACAACTCGATGACAGACGCGACCGAAGCGGCCTCGCCGGCCGACTCCGCCCCGCCGACGAAGGATCACGGCCGCGCGGGCCGCGACCTGAAGGCGGCAGTGGCCTCCGCGGTCGTGTTGCTGAGCGCGATCGGCGCCTCGCTGTACTTCTGGAAGCCGGCGTTCATGCTGATCGTCGCCGCTGCCGTCGTGGTGGCGGTGTGGGAGCTTCGGAAGGGCATGCTCGCCAAGGACATCGACCTGCCCGAGCAGCCGCTGATGATCGGCGGCGTCGTGATGGTGGTCGTCGCCTACGTCTCGAGCGCGGAGGCTCTGGTCACGGCGACGGCGGTGACCGCGCTGGTGATCATGCTGTGGCTGCTGCGGCGCGGCGTCGACGGCTACGTCAAGAACGCCACCGCGTCGGTGTTCACGCTCATCTACCTGCCGTTCCTGGGTTCGTTCGTGGCGTTGATGCTCGCCGAGGGCGGCGACACCTGGACCGGTGGCGGGCTCGACGACGACGGCGTGGCCGGCATCATCACGTTCATCGTGGTGACGATCGCGTCCGACATCGGCGGCTACGTCGCCGGCGTGCTCTTCGGCAAGCACCCGATGGCGCCGGTGATCTCGCCCAAGAAGTCGTGGGAGGGTTTCGCCGGGTCGCTCCTCGCGTGCCTCGGCGTCGGCTGGGCGCTGGTCGTCTACCTGCTCGACGGCGACTGGTGGGTCGGCCTCTGTCTCGGCGTGATCGCCGTCGTGATGGCCACCCTCGGCGACCTCTGCGAGTCGGTGATCAAGCGCGACCTCGGCATCAAGGACATGAGCCAGGTGATCCCCGGCCACGGTGGCCTGATGGACCGGCTCGACTCACTCCTCGCGACCATCGCCCCGATCTGGCTGCTGCTCCACTACGCCGTCTTCTGAGAAACCACCCCCGACGGACGCTCCCGAGGCGTTCCGGGGTCGGCACCCGAGGTACGTGAGGATCACGCTCCACACCCGCCGGGCGGCTACGATCGAACGCGATGGAGCAAGCTGTGGAGACCCCGGGGCCCACCGCGACCGACCCCACCCGGGTCGCCGCGGCGTTGGATCCTGTGCCCGCAGTCGCTGGCCCTGACCAGGAGCCGGCCCGCAACCGCTGGCAGCTCCCCGACTGGTGGCACCGTGACCACCCGGTCTTCGTGCCGCTGGCCGGGTTCTTCACCGGCATGGCGTTCATCATCCTGGTGCCCGGCACCTACGCGGCGATCCTGAAGGCGCTGGTCGGCTATGAGCGCGCAGAGGAGCTCTTCCCGTTCGTCCTGCTCACGCTCGTGGTCCCGATCTCGCTGCTGGTGCCTCAGCACACCCGCAAGTTCGGTCGCTACATGCTGTTCGGAGTCGTCGCGACCGCGCTGGTCGTGGTCGGTATCGCGCTCGGTGTGCTCTGGTTCCTCTTCAACCGCGACGGCTGAGCTGAAATGACCGAACCCACTGCGCCGAAGCCGCTGCCCCTCGTCTTCGCGGAGCCGCGCGGGCGCAGGAAGCCTCCCCAGCACCTGGCGGACCTTGCTCCTGACGAGCGCAAGGAGCGGCTGGTCGAGCTCGGCCTCCAGGGCTTCCGTGCCAGGCAGCTCTCGACCCACTACTTCGCCCGCCTCGTCGACGACCCGGCGGCCATGACAGACTTGCCGGCGCTGCAGCGCAAGGAGCTGGTCGCCGCGCTCCTACCGGACCTGATGACGCCCCTGCGCACCCTCGAGGCCGACCGCGGCACCACCAGGAAGACCCTCTGGCGGCTGTTCGACGGGGCGCTCGTCGAGTCCGTGCTGATGCGTTACCCGGGGCGGGTCACCATGTGCGTCTCCAGCCAGGCCGGCTGTGGGATGGCGTGCCCGTTCTGCGCCACCGGCCAGGGCGGCCTCCAGCGCAACATGTCGACCGCCGAGATCGTCGAGCAGGTCGTCGCCGGTGCCCGCTCACTCGCGCGGGACGAGGTCCCCGGCGGACCCGGACGCGTCTCCAACGTGGTGTTCATGGGCATGGGCGAGCCGATGGCCAACTACAAGGCAGTGCTCGGCGCCGTACGCCGGCTCACCGATCCCGCCCCCGACGGGCTGGGCATGTCGGCGCGCGGCATCACCGTGTCGACCGTCGGTCTGGTGCCCCGGATGCGGCAGCTGGCCGACGAGGGCATCCCGGTGACGCTCGCACTGAGTCTGCACGCGCCCGACGACGAGCTGCGCAACGAGCTGGTGCCGATCAACACCCGCTTCTCGGTCGCCGAGACCGTCGAGGCGGCGTGGAACTACGCAGACAAGACCAAGCGCCGGGTCTCGATCGAGTACGCCATGATGCGCGGCATCAATGATCAGGCGTGGCGCGCCGACCTGCTCGCCGACGTGCTGACGTCGTACGGCGACTGGGGCTGGGTCCACGTCAACCTGATCCCGCTCAACCCCACGCCGGGGTCGAAGTGGACCGCGTCCGACCCCGCCGACGAGCGCGAGTTCGTACGACGCCTCGAGGCCCGCGGGGTGCCGACGACCGTGCGTGACACCCGTGGACGCGAGATCGACGGAGCGTGCGGGCAGCTCGCCGCCGCCCCCTCGGTCATCGAATAGCCCGAGTGCCTGCTCGTCCGGGCACTTACGCCAGCGGGTTGTCGATCAGCAGCTCGGTGTTGCGGTCGAGGGGCGTGCCCGACGAGCTGGCCAGGTTGTTCTGCGGGTCGTTGGCCGACAGCTCGCGGCTGAGGGCGGCCAACTGACGGGTGTTGCCGAGGTGGTGGTGGCTCGGCGGGCCGGCGTGGTCGAGGATCGTGGTGATGATCGACCAGGTGCCGTCGACGTTGTCGGCGATCTCGATGATCCGCGCCTGCTGCGGGTAGTCGATGTGCGAGGCGGTGTTGATCTCCCAGAATCCGCCGCTGCCGTCGGCGCGCAGTGCGGCGTGATCGCGTTGTGGTGGGTGTGGCCGTTGACCCACGCGATCACGCGGGGCTGCGTCAGCAGGTACTCGACGACGGCACCGCCGAGCACCCGCGGGAGAGCCGGGTCCCCGCCGGTGAGCGATGAGCGGGTTCGACATCGTCGTGCTCGTGTGGTGGCTGTAGATGAGCACGGCCTTGTCGGTGGCCGCGCGCGATCGTGGCCTTGATCCAGTCGAACTGCGCCTGGTCGAGCGAGCCGTCGGCGTACCCGTTGGGGTTGACCGAGTCCATGACGACGTGGCGGAAGCTGCCCTCGTCGAAGTAGTAGTACGCCGTGCCGTTGCGCTGCGGTTGGCCGCGGTGAAGCCGTGACCGACCGGGAGCCCGGAGGTGTTGAAGTGCTCTTCGACGACCTGCTTGCGCGTGACGCTGCGCCGCTGCAGGTCGGGCGTCACCAGCCGGATGTACGGCGAGATCACCAGGTCGCCGATCAGGCTCGAGCGGATCCAGGTCCTTGAGCGCGTTGATCACATCGGTGTCGCTGATGCCCGGCGGCGGGGAGATCACCTTCAGCGGTCCGACGGCGAGCAGGTCGACAGCTGGAGCGTGTGCGGGAAGTTGCCCTGCACCAGCCCGTCGTGGTTGCCGAAGACGGAGTACCAAGGGATGTCCAGGCCCGGCCGCGGTGAACGGCCGGCGGGCGGCGTCGAGCAGGTTCGGGACGGTCGGGAACCCGTGCTCGGCCTTGTACTTGTCGGCGGTCTTCTTCGCCGGCGCCTCGTCGCGGATGCCAGTAGTGCCGGTCGTAGTAGGCCGCGTTGCTGTCCATGACGCCTTCGTACGTCGACAAGTTGCCGCTGTCGGGGCGAACCACCTCGCCGTCGAGGACGTCGATGTACCAGCGGATCTCGTTGTACTGGCAGTTGTCCGAGTTGTCGCCGGTCTCGATCGCGAACGAGAAGGGAATGCCGGTGGCCGGACCCTTCTTCTGGGCGTTGACGGCGTGGACCATCGCGTCGGCCACCTGCGCGGAGAGGATCTCCTGGGGGCGGTAGGCCGAGGAGAGCAGCCCGGGCGTCTCGAACCGGTCCAGCCACTCCACCCTCGCGGGCGACTGGTGGTCGACGATGTGGATGTCGCTGAACTGGACGAACGCCTGGAGGCCGACGCGCCGACGGGCGCGTCCCGACTGCGCCTTGACGCCGAGATCGGTACGCACCCGGCGCACCTCGCCCGGACCGGTCACGATCTTCGAGTAGCCGACGGCGTTGGGCGCGCCTGGTTTCAGCGTGCGGGTGAGTGTGGTGCGGGCGGCCGCTGCGGCGTGCGCCAGCGTCGGCCCGACGACACGACCGGCGGCTGCCACCCCTCCAGCGATCAGACCGGCACGGAATAGGTCGCGACGTGACAGCTTCACGGCGGATGTAACGAGCGGGGAGTGACCGGGGTCACGGGCACGAGGCCGCTCGTTCACCCGCAGGTCACGCCCGGATCGTGTCGGTTTGCGTGTTCGTTGGCCACTCATCCCTAGCGTCAGCGCCATGAGGGTACTGGTCGTCACCGAGTCGTTCCTCCCGCAGATCAACGGCGTGACCAACTCCGTGCGGCGGGTGCTCGAGCACCTGGCAGCCGAGGGCCACCACGCCGAGCTCATCGCCCCCACCGGTCCCGACCTGTACGCCGGCTTCCGCGTGCGTCGCGCCCGCGGTGCCAACCTGCCGTTCTACAAGGACTTCCGGCTCGGCCTCGAGACCCGGCGCCGGCTGCGGGCGGCGATGCTGCGCTTCCGCCCCGACGTGGTCCACATCGCCTCACCGGCCACGCTCGGCTACCAGGCAGCCCGGGCGGCCGGCGAGCTCGGGATCCCGGCGGTCGCGATCTACCAGACCGACCTGGTCGGCTTCGCCGAGCGGTACGACGTGCCCGGTGGCGCTCGCGCTGCCGCGGCGCTGACCCGCAAGATCCACAGCCAGGTCGACCTCACGCTCGCGCCGTCGACCGCCAGCCTGGTCCAGCTCGAAGAGCTCGGTGTCCCCGGCCTGGCGCGGTGGGGCCGCGGGGTCGACCTCGACGCGTTCCACCCGCGGCACCGAGACGAGCGGCTCCGGCGCTCGATCTCGCCCGAGGGCCGGATGCTCGTCGGGTACGTCGGTCGCCTCGCGGCCGAGAAGGAGCTCGAGCTGCTGACGCACCTCTCGGGCGACGACAGCTTCGAGCTGGTGATCGTCGGTGCCGGTCCGGAGGAGCAGCGGCTCCGCGGCCTGCTGCCCGCGGCCCACTTCCTGGGCCTCCTGCACGGCGACGACCTGAGCCGGGCGTACGCCTCGCTCGACGTCTTCGTGCACACCGGTCGCCACGAGACGTTCTGCCAGTCCGCGCAGGAGGCGCTCGCGTCCGGCGTTCCGGTGGTCGCGCCGGCGCAGGGTGGCCCGATCGATGTCGTCTGTGACGGCGTGACCGGGCTGCTCTACCGGCCCGGCGACGGAGCCTCGCTGGGTGCGGCCGTCGCCCGGCTGGTGAGCGATCGCGCCACCCGGGAGCGGCTGCGCGCGGCCGCGATCCGCAGTGTGCAGGAGCGGTCCTGGCAGGCGATCAACGAGCAGCTGATCGGCCACTACCGCGCGGTCATCGCGGGTCGGGCCGAGCTGTACGACGCCGCTGGTTGAGGTGCGGAGCGGAGCGAGCCTCGACACCGTGGCGTCAGAACAGCGCCGCGGCTTCCTCGACCGTGTCGACGAGGTGGACGTGCGACTCCATCGCGCGACCCCGGGCGAGCGCGGTCAGCAGTGGCCAGGCCGGGAGCGTCTCGGTCCAGTAACGCTCGCCGACGAGCACCATCGGCGCCACCTTGTCGTCGTCCGCGTAGTAGTTCTCGCACGCGTCCTGGAACACCTCCTGCACGGTCCCGCCGGCACCCGGGAGGAACGCGATCCCGGCGTCGCAGATCTGGAGCAGGATCGCCTCGCGCTGGGCGTTGCGGAAGTACTTCGCGATCGCCGTCGCGAGCAGGTTGGGCGGTTCGTGGCCGTAGTGCCAGGTCGGCACGCCCAGGCTCGGGTTCGGATCCGGCCACAGGTCGCGGGCGCGACGGGCACTGGCGACCCAGTCGTCGATCGACGGGCGGAACGTCGGCACCTCCGCCAGGACGGCGAGCGCCTCGTCGAGCACGGAGCTCTCCGCGTGCGCGAGCGAACCACCGAGGTTGGCGGCTTCCATCGCGCCCGGGCCGCCGCCGGTCGCGACGGTGTGCTCGACGCCGAGCAGCCGCCCGAGACGGGCCGCGTCGCCGTACTCCTGGCTGCCGCGGAGCGCCGCGTGTCCACCCATCACCCCGACGAGGTGGCGCGACTTGCACCACCGCCCGAGTGCCTGGTCGATCCCTTCGTCGTGCAGGGCGCGGCTCAACAGGGATTCGGGCGAGCGGTTCTCGAGCGCCCAGCCGTAGGCGCGGGCATCGAGGGACTCGGCGTAGGGCGACGCGTCGTACAGCTCGTCGGGGGAGTAGAGCCCGTCCCTACCGGGGTCCGCCGGCGAACTGTCCCGGACGAGGACGACCCGCTCGGGGACCTCCCGGGTCAATGCTCGGCCTGCTGCGCCCGCTGCGCCCGTTCGCGAGTGATCTCGGCCAAGGGGCTCCAGAGGAACCAGCGGGGGAGGGCGGAAGCCAACCGCGGCGGCCCGGCAACCTCGATCCGACCGTCGTCGACTGCTTCCCGCCAGGTGCGGTAGCCCTGGAACACGTCGGCGAAGTCGGCGGTCGTCGCGGTGGCGACCACGTCGACCTCGAAGCCCGGGTGGTGGTGGCAGACCGAGACCTCGCCGCGGTCGATCACCAACCAGATCGTCTGCGCCTTCGGTGCGGTGTGCCGGAACTCGACGACGGTCCGCACGGGCGGCAGCGCGTCGGGGTCGACCCGCCGGTGCATCCACCACATCAGGGTGGTCGGCGGCACGTCGTGCGGGCGCAGGTCGTCGAACAGCCACTCGATCGCCCAGCGGCCGAGGCTCTCGATCACTTGGCTCGAGGTCCTTGCCGGCCGGGGTGAGGTGGTACTCGCTGCCGCGGCCGGTCGGCGCCGGCCAGGTCTCGAGCACCCCGTTCTTCTCCAGGTGCCGCAGCCGCTGCACGAGCAGGGAGCGGGAGATGCCGGGCATGGCTCGGGCGATGTCGTTGAACCGGGTGTTGCCGAGCACGAGCTCGCGGATGATCAGCGGCGTCCAGCGGTCCGCGATGACCTCGGAGGCCATCTGGACCGGGCAGTAGTCACCGTAGTCGGGCATGTCCCCAGGATGTCACCGCACCTCGCAGTCGGGTAGTCACGAATCTGAACCAGCGAGGTCACGATCGTGGACTAGTTGCGGCGCCCCGGCTGGCGCACATTGCTCGTATGACTACCACCGCACCCCTCCCGACCCCGGCCGTAAACATGGTGAACACCGACCGGACGGCGACCCCGGCCGAGCGCGCCGCAGCCATCGGCCCGGCTATCGCCGAGCACGCCGCCCGCCACGACACCGAGGGCACCTTCGTGACCGAGGCGTACGACGCGCTCCGCGATGCCGGCCTGCTGAAGGCGGCCGTCCCCATCGAGCTCGGTGGCGACGGGGCCACCGTCGCAGAGCTGACCGCCCTCCAGCGCGAGCTCGCCCACCACTGCGGATCCACCGCGCTCGCGAGCTCGATGCACCAGCACGTCGTGGCGTTCACCGCCTGGCGCTACCGTCGCGGGCTGCCGGGCGCCGAGGCCACCCTCCGCCGGGTCGCCGAGGAGGGGATCCTGCTCGTCTCGACCGGTGGTGGCGACTACACGCACCCCCGCGGTGAGGCCGTCAAGGTCGACGGCGGCTACCGGGTATCGGGCCACAAGCGCTTCGCCAGCCAGTCCGACAACGCCAACGTGATGGCGACGATGTTCGTCTACGACGACCCGGCTGAGGGTCGCCGGGTGCTCAACGTCGCGGTCCCGATCGCCGCCGAGGGCGTCACGGTCGCGGACAACTGGGACACCCTCGGCATGCGCGGCACCGCGAGCCACGACATCGTGGTCGAGGACGTCTTCGTGCCCGACGAGCGGGTGCTGGCCAACCGGCCGTACGGCGTCGTCGACCCGCCGCTGCAGGTGATCTCGCAGGTCGCGTTCCCGATCGTCTCCGGGGCCTACCTCGGCATCGCCGAGGCGGCGTACGCCTCGGCCCTCGCCGCCGCCGCTCCCAAGGCCGACAGCCCACTCGTGCAGCGCCAGATCGGCCGGATGCAGCACCGGCTGCGGGTCGCGTCCTGGGCGCTCGACGGTGCGATCGCCAGTCTCGGCGAGGACGACATCACGCCGTCGCACGAGGCCTACCTCGCCGTGATGATGGCCAAGGCCGAGGTGGCCGAGGCCGGCATCGAGGTCTGCGACCTGGCGATGGACGTCGCCGGCGGTCCCGCCTTCTTCAAGGGGTCGGTCATCGAGCGGGCCTACCGCGACATCCGTGCGGTCAAGTTCCACCCGCTGACGCCCGAGGCCACCCTCGTCGAGACCGGCCGCCACGAACTGGGGCTGCCCGGCATCCTCGCCTGACCTCCGCCTGTCAGAATGCGTGGGCCATCAGGTCGGAGAACAGGGCCTGTCCGTCGACGTCCAGCCCCCGTCGCCTGAACCAGTCGCACACGTTGGTGCAGTCCCGCAGCAGGAAGTCGAAGCCCGCGGCATTGCCGACCAGGTCGACGATCTGGGGCAGGTCGATGATCACCAACCGGTCACCCGCCGCCAGGATGTTGTACGGCGACAGGTCGCCGTGGACGAGGCCGGCCTGCACCAACGTGGCGAGGAAGTCACGTAGCTGGTCGAAGTACGACGCGAGCAGGTCGTGGCCCGGCCTGGTCTGGGCGAGACGCGGGGCGGTCTCTCCGTCGATGGTGATCCACTCCATCAGCAGCTCGGTGCCTTCGATCTGCACCGGGTACGGCACGGGCAGACCGAGCTCCCAGCAGCGGACGAGTGCGGACCACTCCGAGATCGCCCACTCGCCGGCGGCGATCTCGCGGCCGAAGGTGCTCCTGCGCTTGATCGCCCGTTCGTCGCGCGACCGCTTCATGCTGCGGCCCTCGGTGTAGGTCGCCGATCGATGGAACGACCGGTGCTCGGGCGACCGGTAGCGCTTGGCGGCCATGATGACCGACTGCTCGGGATCCTGGGGGTCGGTCCGATCGAGCAGGAAGACGTCCGCCTCCTTGCCGGTCTTGAGGATGCCGAGCTCGGTGTCGATGGCGCCCTGCGAGGTGACCACCCAGTCCGGGCGGGGCTCGGGTCCGCGACTGAGCGGCTCGACGTCGAGCCAGGTGGTCCAGCGTTGGTCGTCGCCGAGCTCGTCGTACGCGACGAAGTCGAAGACGAACTCAGGGTCGAGCGGGTCGGGTGAGGCGGTGCCGGCGTCAGCCGGCGTGGAGGGAAACTCCAGGTACATGGTGGTGGCTCCGGATCGAGAAGAACTGGTCTGCGGACAGGCCAAGGACAGTCGTAGACATGTCACGGCTCCTCTCGACTCGGACCGGCGACGCTCGCAGGTCGATGGGTGCCATCGTCCCTGTCTCCCACCAGGTGCGCAACGCATTTTCGCAACGCAGGTCTTCGGCCATTCACCCTGCGCGTTAGGTTGTCCGCGTGCTGCGTCGACCTCGGATCGCCCCCCTTCTCGCCGTAGCCCTCGTCGGCGCCCTCGCGACCGGATCGGTGGCAGCTCCGGCAGCCGGCCCGCAGGTGCCGGATCCCTACTACCCCGCGGACGGCAACGTCGGGTACGACGTACTGCATTACGACATCCACGACAGCTACCGGATGGGCGACCGTCATCTCTCCGGGGTCACGACCATCCGACTGGTTCCCGTCGTCGACCTGCCGACGTTCAACCTCGACCTGCTGCTGAGGGTGACCGCGGTCAAGATCGACGGCGAGAGTGCCGACTTCCAGAAGTCGGACCCCCACGAGCTCGTGGTCACTCCCGCCGAGACCCTGGTTGCCGGTGATCCGGTCGACGTGACGGTCCGCTACCAGGGCTTCCCGGGGCGGACCAGCTGGCAGGGCGAGGACAACTGGCTCGCCAACGACCATGAGGTCGTCACCATGAACGAGCCGCACATGGCCGCGTGGTGGTTCCCGAGCAACGACCACCCCAGCGACAAGGCCAGGTTCGACATCCGGATCACGACCGCCAAGGGGCGCGAGGTGATCAGCAACGGCGTGCGGGTCGGACGCCGGGTGCACGGCCGCACGGCCACCACGCACTGGCGGATGGCCGACCCGATGGCGACGTACCTCGCGTTCTTCGCCGCAGGCGACTTCGCGATCGAGCAGGGCCGGGCCCATGGCCAGACCTACTACAACGCGGTATCGCAGCGCCTCGGTGCCGACGAGAAGACCCACGCGCTCAACATGCTGCGCAGGTCGGCGCGCGTCACCGCGTGGCTGGAGGACCAGCTGGGTGACTACCCGTTCGCGACCACGGGCGGCCTGGTCACGAGCTTCGACCCCGGGTTCGCGCTCGAGAACCAGACCCGGCCGACCTACCCGCGGTGGATCTATCCCTCGGTCGTGGTGCACGAGCTCGCCCACCAGTGGTTCGGCGACTCGGTGTCCGTGGCCCGGTGGCAGGACATCTGGCTCAACGAGGGCTTCGCGACCTACCTGGAGAAGCGGTACGCCGAGGCGCAGGGCCGTCGCTCCACCGGCCGCTGGCTGCACGGTACGTACGCAACCATCCCCGGTACTTCCGACTTCTGGGAGCTGGACATCGCCGACCCGTGCAGCTCCGGGTCGCCCTGCTCGTTCCACCTGCTGTTCAACGGTGCCATCTACGACCGGGGCGCCATGACCCTCGCTGCGCTCCGCAACCGGATCGGCAACGCCGACTTCCGCCGGCTGCTCCGCCGCTGGGCCACGGTCCATGAGGGCGGCAACGTCACCTCGGAACAGTTCGAGACGATGGCCGAGACCGTCTCGGGCAAGCAGCTCGACGGCTTCTTCGAGGCGTGGCTACGGTCCGGCCAGAAGCCGGCGGACACGGCGGCCAACGGCCTGTAGCCGGCAACCTCCCACCGCGCGCCTCCGTTGTCCGAGGCGTGACTCCTGGTACCAATGTGACGATGTATGCCCGCCTGCCTCGGACGGAGAACTCTTAGATGGACGCCAAGAAGCTGATCGCTGTCGTGGTCGTCGTCTTCCTCGGCTTCTGGATGCTCCAGGACCCGAGCGGTCTCGCCGACACCGCTAAGGACGCCGGTGGCGAGGGCTGGAGCGTGACCGAGAAACTCTTTTCCGGCGTGATCGACTTCGTCGGCGCGCTGTGAGGCGCTAGGGCTGGCCGGTGGGGTTCTTCGCCTGGGTCGGGGACCCCGATATCGGCAAGCATCTCCTCCGTGAGGAGGGCGAGGTCGTCGTCGACGAGGTGCGCCACCACTGGGTCGCCTACGTGCGCCCGGTGGCTGAGGCCGTCGGCGCCGTACTGCTGCTCGCCGCCTCGCCGTTCGTGCACGTCAACGTGGCGTGGTTCTTCCTCATCGCCGCACTGCTGCTGGCCTTGCACGCCGCGTGGGGGGCGGTGCGCGAGGTCCGGGACCGGTTCGTCATCACCAACATGCGGGTGTTCCGCGTGCACGGTGTGCTCTCCACGCACCTGGCGACGATGCCGCTCAGCAGGATCCTCGACATCTCGGTGAAGAAGCCGCTCCACGGCCGGATGCTGGGCTTCGGCCACTTCTGCTTCGAGTCGGCCGCACAGGAGCAGGGCCTTCGCGACATCAAGTACGTCGGGCGGCCCGACGAGCGCGACCTCTCCATCCAGCGGGTCGTCCAGCGCGCCGGCCTCCGCGGACCGCGGGTGCCCAACTGATGCTTCCCTTCGACCCGATCGACGAGGCGGCCCGGCAGTGGGGACAGCGCTGGGGCGCCGTGTCCGCGATGCACGCGGTGACGTCGCTGATGCGGGTCCAGCAGCTGGTGCTCGGGCGGCTCGACGCGCTGCTCCGGCCCCACGGGTTGAGCTTCGCCGGCTTCGAGGCGCTGGTGCTGCTGGTCTTCTCCTCCCGGGGCTCGCTCCCGCTCGGCAAGATGGGGGAGCGGCTCCAGGTGCACCCGACCTCGGTCACGTCCATCGTCCGTCGGCTCGAGGCACGGGGACTGATCGTGCGCACTCCGCACCCCGTCGACGGCCGGGCGGTCCTCGCCGAGATCACGCCGGCCGGCCGGGAGCTCGTCGAGCGGGCGACCGCCGACCTGGTCGCTGCGGGCTTCGCGTTCGACGGGGTCGACGAGAACCAGATGCGCGAGCTCTCCGAGCTGCTGCGGCCGGTCCGGGCCGCGGCCGGGGACTTCGAGACCGACTCCTAGACTCTCCGGCATGACGCAGCAGCCGTTCGCCGGCCGGGGAGCGATCGACCTCTCCGCCCTCAAGCGCCCCGCGCCCCAGCAACCTCCGTCCGCGGGCGGCGGTGACACCATGACCGGCGCGGGCACGTCGCCGTACGCGGTGGTTGTCGACGAGCAGAACTTCCAGTCGGTCCTGCAGTCGTCGACGACCGCGCCCGTGGTCCTGGTCTTCCACTCGCCGTCGCAGGCGCCCGAGAGCAGCCAGATGGCCGAGGACGTCGCCGACATCGTCGGGCAGTACGACGGCCGCTACCTGGTGGGTCTCGTCGACGTCGACGCGGTGCCGCAGATCGCCCAGGTGATCGCGCAGGCCAGCCAGCTGCCCCAGTTGCCGGTGCCGCTGCTGATGGTCTTCCTCGACGGGCGCCCGGCGATCCAGCCGATCCCGGGCATGGTCTCGCGCGAGGAGCTGAGCACCCTCTTCAACGAGCTCGGCCAGCAGCTCACCGCGCAGGGAATCACCGGCCGGCACCAGCCGCTCGCCACCGCGCCGGTCGAGAGCGCTGAGGACGAGGAGCCCGGCCCCGACCCGCGCTACGCGCCGGCGCAGGACGCGCTGGCGTCCGGTGACATCGACGGCGCCGTCGCGGAGTACCAGAAGCTGGTCGCCGGCAACCCCGCCGACGCCGAGGCGGCTGCGGGTCTGGCGATGGCGAAGGTGCTCCAGCGGACCCAGGGCGTCGACCTCAACGGGGCCCGCGCGGCCGCGGCTGCGGCGCCCGACGACATCGACGCGCAGATCATGGTCGCCGACCTCGACCTGCTCGGAGGACATGTCGAGGACTCGTTCGCCCGCCTGGTCGAGCTGGTTCGCCGTACCTCCGACAAGGAGCGGGACCGCGCTCGCGAGCACCTGGTCGGGCTGTTCGCCGCCGTCGGCAACGAGGACCCGCGGGTCCTCAAGGGCCGCCAGGCGCTGGCATCGGCGCTGTACTGAGCGGCAACGAGGTGGGATTCGCGCACGGTGCAGGTTTCCTGTTCCGCGGTCTCCGGATGTGGCGGCAGCGGCCCGGCCTGATGCTGCTCGGGATCGTGCCGGCCCTGCTGGTGCTCGTCGTCCTGGTGGGTCTGCTGATCACCGTCGTCCTCGTCGCCGACGACCTGATCGACTGGGCGACGCCGTTCGCCGACGACTGGTCCGACCTGTGGCAGGGCGTGCTGCGGATCGGCCTCTACGCCGCCGTGATCGTCGGGTCGCTGTTCCTCTCCGTGGTCACGTTCACCGGACTGACCCTCGCCGTGGGGGACCCCTTCTACGAGAAGATCTGGAAGGAGACCGAGCGGATGCTCGGGGGCGTGGTTCCCGAGAAGGGCGTCGGCTGGCTCCGGGGAGCGCGCGACGGCCTCGGACTGATCCTGCTCGGCATCGCGACGACGGTCCTGGTGTTCGTCATCGGGCTGGTCCCGATCGTCGGGCCGATCCTCGGGCCGATCATCGGCATTTCCATCGCCGGCCGCCTGCTCGCCGGTGAGCTGGTGTCGCGCGCGTTCGAGGCCAGAGGCATGGACCGCGCCGCTCAGAAGGCCCTGCTCGCCGACCACGGCCCCACGATGCTGGGCTTCGGCGTGGTGGTGCAGCTGTGCTTCTTCATCCCGTTCGGCGCGGTGTTCATGATGCCCGCGGCCGTGGTGGGCTCGACGATGCTCGCCCGTGAGGTGCTGGACGCACAGTCACTCGGCGGCGCGGAGCGCGTCTAGTACCGCTGCGATCGCTGGGGAGTCGGCCATCGTGCGTCGGTGCAGGGCATCGACCAGCCGGGTCGGCACGGGGGTGGTGACCTCGACCGCGACGACCTCCGGGCCGAGCAGTGCGCGCCCGAGGCGGGGGACCAGCGCGACCCCCAGACCGGCGGCGACGAGTGCGAGGTGGGACTCGAACTCCATCGACACGTGGGCGATGCGCGGTGGGCGGCCGGTGCCGTCGTACATCCGGTGCAGCCACTGTCGGCAGATCGTGCCCTCCGGGGTCGCGATCCAGTCGACGTCGAGGAGGTCGCGCGGGGTCACCGTCGACCGGCCGGCCAGCGGATGCTCGCGCGGCACGATCAAGTCGGCGACGTCGTCGGTGACGCGGGAGCTCACGACATGGTCGGGCACGGCGAACGCCACGCCTCCCCAACGGTGCACGATCCCGACGTCGCAAAGCCCGGCCGCGACCAGGTCGACGGTGTCCCAGGGCTCACGCTCGTCGAGAGCCAGTCGGAGGTCGGGATGCGCGTCGAGCAACCGCCTGGCGACCGGCGCGACCAGGCCACGCATCGCCGTGGAGAAGGCGACCAGTCGGACCGACCCGGTGACGACGCTCGCGCGGTGCTGAATCTCGGCCTCGAGCCGCTCGAGGTCGGCGAGCACCTGCTCTCCGGCGTCGACGAGGTGGCGCCCGTGGCTGGTCAGCATCACGCCCCGGCCCACCCGTTCGAGCAGTGGTACGCCGACCTGCCGCTCGAGCCGCTTGACCTGTTGCGAGACCGCACTCGGGGTGAACCCGGTCGCGTCGGCGGCCGCGATCACCGATCCATGCGTGGCGATCGCACGGAGCCCGGTCAGGGCGGCGAGGTCAATCATGTAGCGATGCTACATGGAAAGCGCCATAAGTATTCGCTGGTGCTTCATGATCTTTGCCGCGAAGATCAAGACCGTGAGCCGCCGTGACTGCCTCCTCGCCGCGCTCGTGGCGGGCCTCTGGGGCTTCAACTTCGTCGTGATCGAGTGGGGCATGGGCGACGTGCCGCCGCTCCTGTTCCTCGCGATGCGGTTCCTCGTCGTCCTGCTGCCCGCGATCCTGCTCGTCCCCCGACCGGACGCGCCGTGGCGCACGATCCTGGCGGTCGGCGTCTTCATGTCGCTCGGCCAGTTCGGGTTCCTCTACACGGCGATGGCGGCGGGGATGCCGGCCGGGCTCGCCGGACTGGTGCTCCAGGCGCAGGTGGTGCTCACGATCCTGATTGCAGCGACAGTCCTGCGCGAGCGCCCCACTCGCGCCCAGACCGTCGGTGTCGGGCTCGGGGTGGTCGGGCTGCTCGTCGTCGGACTCGGCCGCGGAGGTCACATCCCGCTGCTCGCACTCGCCCTCTGCCTGCTCGCCGCCCTGTCCTGGGCGATCGGCAACGTCGTCTCCCGGGCGTCGGGGATCAAGGGCGGACTCTCGCTCACGGTCTGGTCGGCGCTCGTCGTACCGGTGCCGCTCGCCGCGCTCTCGCTCGTGCTGGACGGGCCGGCGGCCTTCGGCGACGCCGCAGCGGCCTTCGGCTGGGAAGCGCTCGCCTCCACCGCCTACACGGCCGGCCTCGCGTCGCTCGTCGGCTACGGGCTCTTCAACGGACTCCTGTCCCGCAACCCGTCGGCCGCGGTGGTGCCGTGGATCCTGCTGGTGCCCCCGGTGGCCATCGGATCGGCGTGGGTGCTCCTGGGAGAGCAGCCGACGGTCGCCGAGCTCGCCGGCGGAGCGGTGCTGGTGATCGGCGCGCTGATCGCCCTGACTTACACGGGCACGCAGAGGACCGGTCGGGTCGACAGGTGCAGCAGCTTGTGTGGCGTGGAACCGAGCATGGCGCCGCGGAGCGGCGACTCGCCCGCCGTGCCGACCACGATGACGGTGGCGTCGTAGGCGTCGGCGATCTGGACCAGCGCCTGCGCCGGCTTCGCGTCGACCAGCTCGATCTGGGTGTCCACTCCTGCGGCCTGTGCCGCCTCGACCGCGTGCGACAGCGCGGTGCGCCCGATCTCGCGGAGTGCCTCGCGATGCACTCCGGCTTCCTCGCCGAGGCCGCCAGGCGGCGCGGCGCCGTAGACGAGGACGAGCGGCTCGTCCCACTTCGCCGCGACGGCGATCGCCGTCGTGAGCGCGGCGTCCGCGCCCGGTGACTCGTCGTACCCCAGCACTACCGTCATCGTTGTCTCCTCAGCCCTCGAGACCGTCAGGGTCGGTGGCGGCCGCTTTCGTCCCGTGCACGACGTCGGGGTCGGCCACCCCCGCGCTCTCCTGCCAGAACCGGCCGTCCTTGATCCGCCAGAAGAGCATGATCGCGAAACCAACAAGGAAGATGGCGACCCCGATGACCAGCGGCGGCCCGACCCCGAGCCACGCCTGACCGCTGTAGGAGTTGACCGGGTCGGCCATGTCCCGGATCGACAGCACCAGCAGCCACGAGAGCAGGATGGCGCCCGCCACCGGACCGATGCCGATGAGGACGAGGTTCTTTGCGCTCTCGAGCAGGTGGCGTCGGTAGTAGATCGCGCAGGCGACGCCGGTGAGCGAGTAGTAGAAGGCGATCAGCAGGCTCAACGCGGTGAGTGAGTCGAACAGCGCATTGGCGCTGACCTGATAGATCCCGACGTACCAGACGATGGCGATGCCAGCGACCCACCAGGTGCTGACGTTGGGCGTCCGGTGCTGCGGGTGGATGTGGCCGAAGCGAGCGGGCAGCGCATGCCGGCGGGCCATCGACAGCCCGGTCCGGGAGGCCGGGATGATGGTGGTCTGGGTCGAGGCGAACGCCGAGGTGGCGACCGCGAAGAGCAGCACCCAGTCCCAACTGCCAAGTGCTCCCTCGGCGAGGTAGGCGAAGACGAACTCCTCCTCGCCGGCGTTGGCGTCCAACCACCCGGTGCCGGCGAAGGCGACCACGGCAAACGCGACCGACACATAGCTGACGAGCAGGATGAACGTCGAAAGCAGGCCGGCGCGGCCCGGCGCGCTGTCGCCGTCAGTGGTCTCCTCGCTGAGGTTGACGGCCGACTCCCAGCCCCAGTAGGCGAACACGCCGAGCAGGAGGCCGCTGGTGAGTGCGCTGCCGCCGGCACCGAACGGGTTCAGCCAGGAGAGAGACGGGTCGATGGAGGTGAACTCCGCGCCCGCGCTGCCGTCGTAGGCCCTGAAGAGGGCGACGGCAGCGAAGATCACCAGGGCGACCACCTGGGCGACGATGAGGGCGTTCTGCAGCTTGGCCGAGACGTCGGTGCCGACGACGCAGATCCACGTCATCACGAGGATGACGAGGATCGCCAGCGGCATCCGGATCCAGGCGTTGGCAGCGGCATCGTCGGCGCCGAACGTGAGCATCGTGAAGCTGACCCCGACGTCGGCGAGCGAACCGATCACCAGGACGCCCGTCATGGTGATCGCCCAGCCGCCGATCCAGCCGAACCATGGCCCCATCGCGCGGGTGACCCAGCTGAAGGTGGTGCCGCAGTCCTGGTCGACCCGGTTGAGGTAGAGGAACGCCGTCGCGATCAGCGCCATCGGCACGAAGCTCGCGATCAGCACCCCGGGTGCGTAGACGCCGACGAGCGCGGCGATCGGACCGATCACCGCGGCCAGGGAGTACGCCGGCGACGTGGCGTTGAGCCCGATCACCACCGCGTCGACGAAACCGATCGCGTTGGCCTTCAGTCCGGCCGGTGCCGCGGTGGACTCAGTCATCGTCGCTTCGCCTCTCCGGAGCTGCGCTGCAGGTGAGCCTTTCCTACCGCGTTCGCGCCAGGCGCGCGCGGGATTCATCGAACACAGTCCGGTCGGCGATCTTCGAGGTGCTCAGCGACCCGATTCGGTGTACGCCGGTCCGCCGTCCAGGTTGGCGAGCGCGGCTCGGATCCGGCGGGCGCTGAAGTCGGCAGCGCGTTCGTCCACCTCGGCGAGCGTGCAGAACTCGGCGGACCGGATCTCCCGTGCCTGCGGGACGATCCGCTCGACCAGGGCCGGGGCGTGGGAGCCGCCGTCGAAGACCAGGCAGAGCGCGTCGTCCCAACCGCCCCACGGGGGTAGCCAGTCGGTGAGGACGAGCGGTCCCGCCGCGATCTCCAGCCCGAGCTCCTCCTGGACCTCGCGTGCGACCGCGAGCTGGGGTGACTCGCCGACCTCGACCACGCCACCGGGCAGGTCCCAGTCGTTCTTGTAGGTCAGCTGGCACAGCAGCACCCGCGGTTCCGGCGAGGTGTCACGGATCAGCATCTGGCTGATCGCCCGCTTGCGCGGCAGGAAAGAGTTGAGCAGCGCACGGAAGCCACCCGGCTCGTGCACCGGCACGTCGTCGACCAGTCGGGCGTAGACGACCATGTCGCCGCCCGGCCGCCGCTGTACGCCCTCGCGCCGCAGGCCCGACCAGGTCGCGATCCGGTGTCCCTGGTCGTCGTCGGCCGACACCAGCGCCTCGACCCGTCCGTGATCGACCAGAGCGGCAGCCACGTCACGTCGTACGACGTCGACGGCGGCCTGCCAGCCGCGCTCGGTCAGCACTGCGGACCAGTGGATCCGGGCGACCCCGTCGGACACGGTCGTGACATGCGTGTCGGGCTGGTCGGGCACGGGATCACCCTAGCCAGCGGCCACCACCTAGATGACTAAGGATCGCTAGCCGGGTCGTGGGCACATCCGCGCCGCCGATCCGGTGGTTCTTTGCCCGTGGACCAGAACGCCGACGAGGCGGCGAGGAGCTGCCCTACCCCCGCTCGAGCCGCGAGGTCGCCGGCATGACGTCGGCCGCAAGGTTGCTTTTGCTTCCTAGCCAGTCTCGGGCGCGCGGAACCACACCGTGGCCAGTGGCGGCAGCGTGAGTACGGCGTACGCCGGGCTGCCTCCTGGGGAGCGCGCCTCGAGCTCGGGCGCCACCTCGGCCCCGACGACGCCGAAGTTGCCGACGCCCGACCCGCCGTAGAGCGCTGCGTCGGTGTTGAGCACCTCGGTCCACGGTCCGGCTACGGGAAGCCCGAGCCGGTAGTGGGAGTGCACGCTGTTGGCGAAGTTGGTGACGCACGCGAGGTCGGGCTCGCCCTCGGCGCGGCGGATGAACGAGAAGACGTTGTGGCCGGCATCGTTGGCGTCGATCCACGCGAAGCCGTCGGGCTCCTGGTCCTGGCGCCACAGCGCGGGGATCTCGGTGTACCTCCGGTTGAGGTCGCGGACCATGTCCTGCATCCCGCGGTGGCCGGCCTCGGCGAGCAGGTACCAGTCCAGCTCGCGGGACTCGGCCCACTCCGAGATCTGTGCGAACTCCGTGCCCATGAACACCAGCGGCTTGCCCGGGTGTGCCCACATGTAGGCGAGGTAGGCGCGGAGGTTGGCCAGCTGTTGCCAGGCATCACCGGGCATCTTCCGCGGCAGTGAGCCTTTGCCGTGCACGACCTCGTCGTGGCTCAGCGGCAGCACGTAGTTCTCGGAGTAGGCGTAGACCAGGGCAAACGTCAGCTCGCCGTGGTGGTAGGCGCGGTGCACGGGATCCCGCTGGAGGTAGCCCAGGGTGTCGTGCATCCAGCCCATGTTCCACTTGAAGCCGAACCCGAGCCCGCCCCCGGATGTCGCCCCGGTGACCCCGGGCCACGACGTGGACTCCTCGGCGATCGTGACGACGCCGGGCACTCGCTTGTAGACGGTGGCGTTGAGCTCCTGCAGGAACTGGACCGCCTCGAGGTTCTCGTGGCCGCCGAACTTGTTGGGCTCCCACTCGCCGTCGCTGCGCGCGTAGTCGAGGTAGAGCATCGAGGCGACACCGTCGACCCGCAGGCCGTCGGCATGGAACTCCTCGAGCCAGTAGAGCGCGTTGGCGAACAGGAAGTTGCGGACCTCGCGCCGGCCGAAGTCGAAGATGTGCGAGCCCCACTCGGGGTGCCAGCCGCGGCGCGGGTCGGGGTGCTCGTAGAGCGGCGTGCCGTCGAACCGCACGAGGGCCCACTCGTCGGTCGCGAAGTGGCCGGGCACCCAGTCGAGGATGACGCCGACACCTGCTTGGTGCAGGGCGTCGACGAGCCGCCGGAATCCGTCGGGGCTGCCGAACCGCGCGTCCGGCGCGAAGTACGACGTGACGTGGTAGCCCCAGGACCCGCCGAACGGGTGCTGCATGACCGGCATCAGCTCGACGTGCGTGAACCCGAGGTCCGAGAGGTACGCCGGCAGGCCGTCGACGGGGTCCGCGAGCTCGTCGTACGTCCAGAAACTGCCGTCGGGGTGGCGCTTCCAGGAGCCGAGGTGCATCTCGTAGACCGACATCGGCTCGTTGACCGCGACCTTGCGGCTGCGCTCGTCGAGCCACGCGTCGTCGTTCCAGACGTGGGTCGACTCGAACACCCTCGACCCGGTCGCG
Source organism: uncultured Actinomycetota bacterium (assembly GCA_963795115.1). Taxonomy (GTDB): domain Bacteria; phylum Actinomycetota; class Actinomycetes; order Propionibacteriales; family Nocardioidaceae; genus Nocardioides. Next base: position 27,587 of record CAWCGH010000003.1, on the reverse strand, counting down.
GGCGGCACCTCGGCCGCGAACGCCATCGGGTCGGCCTTCTGCCGCCAGACACCGTCGGCGCCGTGCACGAGGTACTGGTAGTAGGCGCCGTTGCCGACGCCGGGGACGAAGGCGGTCCAGATCCCGCCGGAGGGCGCGGCCTCCATGGCGTTGGCGTTGCCGTCCCAGCCGTTGAAGTCGCCGACCACGCTGACCGCGTGCGCGTTCGGCGCCCAGACGGCGAAGGACGTCCCGCCCTCCTGGACATGCGCGCCGAGCACCTGCCACAGCTGCTCGTGGCGGCCCTCGCCGATGAGGTGCAGGTCCAGCTCGCCCGGCTCCGTCACGGCGTGCCGACCCTGGCTATCGCGGCGAGCGGGATGGGCAGCCACGAGGGCCGGTTGCGGGCCTCGTAGACACACTCGTAGACGGTCTTGTCGGCGACGTAGGCCGCGACCTGGACGCCCTGCTCCTGGCTGAGGTCGGCACCGGCATAAGCGCCGAGGAAGGCGGCCTTGTTGCGGGCGGCCCACTCATCGGCGCGGCGGTCGCGCTGTGCGACGACGTCGGCGTCGTCCTCGGGCATCGACCGGGCCATCGCGTGCGGTGCGTAGTCGAGGGACCGCAGCATCCCGGCCACGTCACGCCACGGGCTGTCGGGCAGCAGTCGTTCGAACAGCGGCTTCGCCGGCTCGCCCTCGAAGTCGACGAGCTTCCAGCCCTTGATCGTGCGCAGCGTCTGGCCGAGGTGGAGGTCGGCGTGGATCCGTTGCACAGGGAATTCGCTGAGCTCGGCGAGCGCGGCGTAGGCGCCGCGCAGCCGGTCGGCGTGCTCACCTAGCTCGGGCACGACGTCGACGGCCCGGTCGAGCCGGTCGTTCATCTGATCGGCCACGACGCCGGCGTCGACCGTGCCGACCTCGAACGCGTCGCGAAGCTGCTCGTGCACCTCGGCGAGGGCGGTCCCGAGCCGGGCCGCCTCGGAGGCGAAGTCGCCGCCGACCTCGTCGGCGTGGAGGTCAGCTTCGGAGAACAGATCGCGGACGCTGGCCAGCGCGATCTCCCAGCCGTCGCTCGCGGTGCGCAGGAACTGCTGGAGCATCGCGAGATGGATCGGCGCCCCGTCGTCCGCCGTCGCCTCGATCCATCCGTAGAGCTCCGCGATGTGAGGAGAGCCGGCTTCGGTCAGCACCCGGTGGGTGGTGATGTCGGGGTTCTCGCCACGGGTGAGCTTGCGGAACACCTTGAGCACCGAGTCCTCACCGAAGAGCACCGAGGAGTTCGACTGCTCGCCGCTGAACAGTGCGGGCGTCGCCTCGAGGTCGAGCTCGTGACCCGGGAGTCGGACGAACCGGAAGCCTTCGGTCGCTATCTCCGCGGCGATTGCCTCCAGCACCCGGGACATGCTCGTGCGGTCGTGGACCGCGTCGTAGGCGTGCACCCACCCGTGGTCGGGATCCTCCCACCAACCGACGAACGCCTGGTCGAGGTTGGTGTCTGGGTCGGCACCGAGCACCAGCGGCAGCTGGTAGTAGTCCGTCGATCCGTCGTCGTCGTACTCCAGCTCGACGACGTCGACCACGACCGGATGGCCGGCGGGCCCGGGGACCGAGCCGAGCCGCTCCACGTCGGTCACCGTGAACGTCCGGCCCTTGCCGCCGAACCACCGGGCTCCGCTGATGTAGGCGTGCAGGGACTCTGTCCGGGTGGACATGTCTAGATCACCGGCCGCTCGTCCGTATCGGGGTTGCTCAGTCGGAACCAGTAGAAGCCGTGTCCGCTGAGAGTGAGGAAGTAGGGGAGCTCGCCGATCGCTGGGAACGGCACGCCGCCGAGCATCTCCACCGGCACCCGTCCCTCGTAGCGCCGGAGGTCGAGCTCGACCGGCTGGGGGAAACGGGACAGGTTGTTGACGCACATGATGATGTCGCCGCCATCGGCGCCATCGCCGCCGGTCGCGGTGTGCTCGCGAACGTAGGACAGCACGGTCGGGTTGGACCCCCCGAGGTCGGTGAAAGTGCCCAGGCCGAAGGCCGGGTGCTTGCGGCGCGCGTGGATCATCCGCCGGGTCCAGTGGAGCAGGGACGATGCGTTCTCGAGCTGTGCTTCGACATTGACGCTCTGGTACCCGTAGACGGGGTCCTGGATAACGGGCAGGTGCAACTTGCCCGGAGTGGCCGACGAGAAGCCGGCGTTGCGGTCGGGCGTCCACTGCATCGGCGTGCGGACACCGTCGCGGTCACCGAGCCAGATGTTGTCGCCCATCCCGATCTCGTCGCCGTAGTAGAGGACGGGCGAGCCGGGCAGCGAGAGCAGCAGCGCGGTGAAGAGCTCGATCTGGTTCGTGTCGTTGTCGAGCAGCGTGGCGAGCCGGCGGCGGATGCCGATGTTGGCCTTCATCCGCGGGTCCTTGGCGTACTCGCCCCACATGTAGTCGCGGTCCTCGTCGGTGACCATCTCGAGGGTCAGCTCGTCGTGGTTACGCAGGAAGATGCCCCACTGGCAGCCGTCCGGGATTGCGGGCGTCTCGGCCATGATCTCTGAGATCGGGTAGCGCGACTCGCGTCGTACGGCCATGAAGATGCGCGGCATCACCGGGAAGTGGAACGCCATGTGGCACTCGGTGCTGATGGTGCCGCCGACCCCGTCATCGGCGGGGCCGAAGTACTCCACCACGTCGTCCGGCCACTGGTTGGCCTCGCAGAGGAGAACGGTGCCGGGGTACTTCTCGTCGACGAAGCGGCGCACCTTCCTGAGGGCCTCGTGGGTCTCGGGGAGGTTCTCGCCGTTGGTGCCGGGCCGCTCGAAGAGGTAGGGCACGGCGTCGAGCCGGAAACCGTCGAGGCCCATCGCGAGCCAGAAGTCCATCGCGTCCAGCATCGCCTCCATCACCTTCGGGTTGTCGAAGTTGAGGTCGGGCTGGTGGTGGAAGAAGCGGTGCCAGTAGTACTGGCCGCGCACCGGGTCCCACGTCCAGTTCGACGGTTCGGTGTCGACGAAGATGATCCGCGCCTCTTCGTAGAGCTCGTCGGTGTCGGACCAGACGTAGAAGTCGCCGTACGGCCCCTCGGGGTCGCTGCGGGAGGCCTGGAACCACGGGTGCTGGTCACTCGTGTGGTTCATGACGAAGTCGATGATCACCCGGATGCCCCGCTTGTGCGCCTCGTCGAGGAAGTGGTGGAAGTCCTCGACGGTGCCGGCCTCGGGGAGGATGTCGTTGTAGTCGGCGACGTCGTAGCCACCGTCGCGCAGCGGCGAGGTGAAGAACGGCGGCACCCACAGGCAGTCGACGCCGAGCCACTCGAGGTAGTCGAGCTTCTCGGCCAGGCCTCGGAAGTCGCCGGTGCCGTCGGCGTTGGAGTCACGGAACGAGCGGACGAGCACCTCGTAGAAGACGGCGGTGCGAAACCATTCGGGCTCGTTGTTGAGCACTTGGGTCACGGGACCAGCCTGACCGTCAGCACGTGCGCGGGCTCCTCGTGCGGGTCGAGGCGCACGAAGTTGTCGGCGCCCCAGTGCCACTCGTGACCGGTGAGCTCGTCGCGGACGGGGAAGCTGGTGCCCGGTTCGAGGCCGAGTGCGGGGAGGTCGAGGTGCACCGTGGTGTCGCGGGCTGCGTGGGGATCGAGGTTGATCACGATGATCACCCTGTCGGATCCGGCCGTCTTGCTGAAGCAGATGATGCCGTCGTCGTCCGTGCGATGGACCGCCAAGTTGCGGAGCAGCTGAAGGGCCGGGTGGGTGTTGCGCAGCTCGTTGAGCTTGGTGAGGTACGGCGCCAGCGAGCGCCCCTCCGCCTCCGCGGCCTCCCACTCACGGATCCGCACCTGGTACTTCTCCGAGTCGAGGTACTCCTCGCTGCCCGGCCGGACGGCAACGTGCTCGTAGAGCTCGTAGCCGCTGTAGACGCCCCAGCTCGACGAGCCCATCGCGGCGAGCACGGCGCGGATCTTGAATGCGGCGGGTCCGCCGTACTGCAGGAACTCGTGGAGGATGTCGGGAGTGTTGACGAAGAAGTTCGGCCGGACCCGGTGGTCGGACTCGCCGGCCACCTCGCGCAGGTAGGACTCGACCTCGCCCTTCGACGTGCGCCAGGTGAAGTAGGTGTAGCTCTGGTGGAAGCCGATCGCACCGAGGGTCTGCAGCATCGGCGGCTTGGTGAACGCCTCCGACAGGAACAGCACGTCCGGATCGGTCGCGCGGACCTCGGCGAGCAGCCACTGCCAGAACGGCACCGGCTTCGTGTGCGGATTGTCGACGCGGAAGATCCGGACGCCGTGCGCCATCCAGTGGCGGACGACCCGCAGCACCTCCTGGGCGAGCCCGTCGGGATCGTTGTCGAAGTTGAGCGGATAGATGTCCTGGTACTTCTTGGGCGGGTTCTCCGCGAAGGCGATGGTCCCGTCGGCGCGGGTCGTGAACCACTCGGGGTTCGAGGTCACCCACGGGTGGTCGGGGGCGCACTGCAGCGCGAGGTCGAGCGCGACCTCCAGTCCGAGCGACGAGGCGCGCGCCACGAACGCGTCGAAGTCGGCGAGGGTGCCCAGATCCGGGTGGACGGCGTCGTGCCCACCGTCACGGCTGCCGATCGCCCACGGCGACCCGGTGTCGTCAGGGCCGGGGGTCAGTGTGTTGTTGGGTCCCTTGCGGTTGACCTCGCCGATCGGGTGGATCGGCGGCAGGTAGATGACGTTGAAGCCCATCGCCGCCACCGCCTCGAGCCGTTTCGCGGCGGTCCCGAAGGTGCCGCTGACGACCTTGCCGGTCCTGGGCTCGCGGTAGGCGCCCTCGGAGCGGGGGAAGAACTCGTACCAGCTGCTGAAGAGCGCGCGCGGACGGTCGGCGTACGCGGCGTACGGGCCGTCGACGGTGACCATCTCGCGCAGCGGGTGCGTCAGGAGTACGGCGGTCAGCTCGTGCGACTCCAGCTGGGCGAGCCTGGCCTCGACGGGGCGGCTGGTGTCCTGTGCGGCCTCGATCGCGCCGGCCAGGATGCGGTGCTGCTCGCCCTTCGGCTTGCCGAGGCCCGCGAGGACGCGCTCGAACAGCTGCTTCCCCTCGGCGAACATGAGCTCGATGTCGACGCCCGCGCGGATCTTGATGCCGGCGTCGTGCTGCCAGGTCGCGATCGGGTCGGACCAGGCATGGATCTCGAACGCCCACGCGCCCGGCTGGTCCGGTGTCACCCAGGCGCGGTAGCGGTCGACCGTGTGCCGGTCGACCGCCGGCTGCGGGTGCAGGCGCACCGGCGGGCGTCTGACGCCCGCGGGGTCGACCAGCACCACCTCGGCGCCGAGGAGATCGTGGCCCTCTCGAAACACCGTCGCCGAGACCGGGAACGGTTCGCCGACCGTGGCTTTCGCCGGCAGTCGGCCGTTGTCGACCAGGGGCATCACGTCGATCACAGGGATGCGTCCGACCATGTCTCCACCCAACCACTTCGACGGTGACGGTGCGAGTCGGGTGAATCCGACCTGATCGGGTAGGGCAGGTCGGTACGCCGTTGCCCGCCGTCGCCGACGGGCGGACGCGCGAAGGCTCGCACTGCTCGACCACGACCACCCCTTGTCGCCTGAGCCAAGGAGCCCGGCGGGACCTGGGTGTCCGTCAGCGGGTCAGGTCCCACACCTCGACGGCCTCGCCGGCGGCGAGCTCGGTCACGTCCGCGGGAAGGTCGATGAGACAGTCCGCGCCGGCGAGCCAGCCGAGGAAACCCGATCCCGGCGGCCCCCAGGGCTCGACCGTTCCCGCAGCCGGATCCAGGCGACCGCGCCGGAGCTGACGCTTGCCCGAGGGGGACGTGACCGCCTCGGTGAGAGTGGCCTGCCCGATCGGGCGCTGCGGCCGTGGATGACCGTACGACGCCCGCAGCGCGGGCCGGACGAAGACCTCGAACGACACCAGTGCGCTGACCGGGTTGCCGGGGAGGCACACCACGGCGGTGTCGCCGTACGTCCCTGAACCCTGGGGCATGCCCGGCTGCATCGCGACCTTGGTGAACTCGACACCCCGCGGGCCGAGCGCGTCCTTGACCACCTCGTAGGCGCCGGCGCTGACACCTCCGGACGTGAGCAGCAGGTCGACACCGGCGCCGAGCTCGGCGTCGAGCGTGCTGAGGAACGTCGGCACGTCGTCGGCGACCCACAGCCGGCGGATCGCGACCGCGCCGGCGTCCTCGACCGCCGCGGCGAGCATGTGGCTGTTCGAGTCACGGATCTGGCCCTCGCTCGGGACCGGGTCGTCGGTGAGCTCGGACCCGGTCGAGCAGACGAGCACCCGCGGCCGTGGCCGGACGACGACCTCCAGGACGCCGAGTGCGGCGAGCAGCCCGACCTGCGCCGGCCCGATGACGGTGCCGGCCTCGAGCACGGTGGTGCCGGGGGCCACGTCGCCGCCGGCACCGCGGATGAACGAGCCGGACTCGCGGGCACCGCTGATGCTGACGGTGACGGTGCCGCCGTCGGTCGCCTCGACCTCGACCACGGCGTCCGAGCCGTGGGGGAGCGGGGCGCCGGTCATGATCCGGTGCGCCGTACCCGGCTCGAGCGTGCCGACGGGCGCGCCGGCCGGGATGTCGGCGGCGACCGGGAGCCGGACCGGCGCGTCGGCGGTCGCGGCCGCGATGTCGGCTGCGCGCACGGCGTAGCCGTCCATGGCCGAGTTGTCGAAGGACGGCAACGCCTCGGTCGCGACGACGGCCTCGGCAAGTACCAGGCCCGATGCCTCGGCGAGGGGGACGCGGGCCGGAGCGAGGGTGCCGAGCAGGTCAGCGATGCGCTGCTGGTGGTCGGCGACGGCGCGGAGTGTGGAGGTGGACATCGTGGCCCCACTTTAGGGAGCCATAGCGAAAACGACCTCGGCGGCGAGCGGGGCGGCCCCCATGACTCCACCCCGCTCGTCGCCTGACCGCACAACGCGGGTTCTCACACCCGGGTTACGCGCTTCGTGACAGGTTGTCGCGGCAACCTGTCACGAAGCGCGTCCATTGGATCGTTCAAGTCGACCTCGGCTAACGTCGGTCCCGTGCGCGCGATACGTCGGTTCACCGTCCGTCCCCTTCTCCCCACGACCCTGGCTCCCCTGGGCGAGCTGGCCGCCAACCTGAGATGGTCCTGGCACCCCGAGACCCAGGACGTCTTCGCTGCGGTCGACTCCGAGCGGTGGGCCTCCAGCGGCCACGACCCGGTACGACTGCTGGGCGAGGTTCCGGCCGAACGGTGGGACGAGCTCGCTGCCGACGAGGGATTCGTTCGGCGCCTCGGCGAGGTGCGCGCGGATCTCGAGTCCTACCTGACCCAGCCGCGGTGGTACCAACGGGTGTCCGACGGCCGCGAGCCCGACGTGGCCTGGCCGCGCCAGATCGCGTACTTCTCACCGGAGTTCGGGATCACCGCCGTACTCCCGCAGTACTCCGGTGGTCTCGGGATCCTCGCCGGTGACCACCTCAAGGCGGCCAGCGATCTCGGCGTGCCGATCATCGGGGTCGGCCTGCTCTACCGCCACGGCTACTTCAAGCAGTCGTTGTCCCGAGAGGGGTGGCAGCAGGAGACCTACCCGGTGCTCGACCCTGACGGGTTGCCGATCTCGCTGCTCCACGAAGCCGACGGCAGCCGCGCGACCATCTCGCTGTCGCTCCCCGGTGGCCCCGACCTGCTGGCCCGGATCTGGGTCGCCAGCGTCGGGCGGGTGCCGCTGTTGATGCTCGACACCGACGTCGAGGGCAACCCCGAGCACTACGTCGACATCACCGACCGCTTGTACGGCGGCAACAGCGAGCACCGGCTGCGGCAGGAGATCCTGCTCGGGGTCGGCGGTGTGCGCGCGATCCGCACCTACTGCCGGATCACCGGGGCGCCCGAGCCCGAGGTGTTCCACACCAACGAGGGGCACGCCGGCTTCCTCGGCATCGAGCGGGTCCGCGAGCTCACGGTGGGGGAGCACGGTCCGCACCTGGACATCGACACCGCGATCGAGGTCGGCCGGGCGTCGACCGTGTTCACGACACACACACCGGTGCCGGCCGGCATCGACCGGTTCCCGGAGACCCTGGTCGAGCAGTACTTCGGCGACGCGGGCCCGACCCCGGGAGTGCCCGTGGAGCGGATCCTGGCACTCGGCTCCGAGGACTACGAGGGTGGCGACGCGAGCGTCTTCAACATGGCGGTGATGGGTTTCCGGCTGGCGCAGCGCGCCAACGGCGTCTCGCAGCTCCACGGCGAGGTCAGCCGCGGGATGTTCAGCGGACTGTGGCCGGCGTTCGACGAGGCAGAGGTGCCGATCGGATCGATCACCAACGGCGTGCACGCGCCCACCTGGGTCGCCCGCGAGGTGATCGCCCTCGCCACGGCCCACGGTGCCGACGCCGAGAGCGACGACACCGAGGGTTTCTGGGCGGCGGTCGACAAGGTGCCGGCCGGGGAGATGTGGAGCACCAAGCGCGCCCTCCGCAGTCGACTGGTCGAGGACGCCCGTCGCCGGCTGTCCCGTTCGTGGGAGAAGCGCGGCGCGGCGCGCGCCGAGCTCGGGTGGATCGACTCCGCGCTCGACCCCGACGTGCTGACGATCGGCTTCGCACGGCGCGCGGCGTCGTACAAGCGGCTGACGCTGATGATGCGCGACCCGGAGCGGCTCAAGAGCCTGCTGCTGCACCCCGAACGCCCGGTGCAGCTGGTGATCGCCGGCAAGGCGCACCCTGCCGACGACGGCGGCAAGAAGCTCATCCAGGACATCGTCCGGCTCTCCGACGACCCTGCCATCCGGCACCGGATCGTCTTCCTGCCCAACTACGACATCGCGATGGCGCAGCCGCTCTACCCGGGTTGCGACGTCTGGCTCAACAACCCGCTGCGGCCCTACGAGGCGTGCGGCACCTCGGGCATGAAGGCCGCGCTCAACGGCGGCCTCAACCTGTCGGTCCTCGACGGCTGGTGGGACGAGTGGTACGACGGCGACAACGGGTGGGCGATCCCGACGGCCGACGGCATCGACGACGTCGACCACCGCGACGACCTCGAGGCCGCGGCGCTCTACGACCTGATCGAGCACGAGGTCGCGCCGCGGTTCTACGACGTCGACCACGACGGCGTACCGGTCCGCTGGGTCGAGATGTTGCGCCACACCTGGAAGTCGCTCGGTCCCAAGGTGCTGGCGACGCGGATGGTGAGCGACTACGTCCGCAAGCTCTACGCACCGGCCTCCGCCAACGCACGGGCTCTCAACAGCGACTACGTCGGTGCCCGTGACCTCGCGCAGTGGAAGGCCCGCGTCCGCGGCGCGTGGTCATCGGTCCGCGTCGAGCACGTCGAGGCGCGCGGGGTCGGCGACGAGCCGCTCGTCGGGGCTCCGATGACCGTGCGGTCGTACGTCGCGCTCGGCGACCTCGCGCCGACCGACGTCGAGGTCCAGCTGGTCTCGGGTCGGGTCGACGCCGAGGACGTGCTGGTCGACCCGGCGATCACGGTGCTCCACCCGACGGAGTCCTACGACGGCGGCCGGCACCGGTACGACGTCGAGGTCGGCCTCGCTCGCAGCGGCCCGTTCGGCTACACCGTGCGCGTCGTGCCGGCGCATCCGCTGCTGGTCGCGCCCGCTGAGCTGGGCGTCGTCACCGTCGCCTGATCAGTCGAGGTATCGGTTGTCTCGGACGCCTCACCGCCCTCCAACGTGCCCCCGTCCTCGTCAGGGACGAGTCGGAGCCCGTCGGGTTGGTGCGAGCTCAGCCAGTCGGCGAACTGGTCGGCGGAGAGCTTCACGGTCCACCACGTCGTCCGACCGAACTCGGGGTCCGACGGGCCGGAGACGACCTGCTGCCGTCGGTAGTGCTTGGTCGGCGACTCCGTCAGCTCGCGCGAGCCCGGCGGCATGGGCACCGCGTGCAGCAGCCACGCCGACTGCTCGTGGGTCACTTCGATGTTCTCCTCGGTCGTCCGGGGGCCGGGGTCGAGCGTCGGCGATGTCGCGTCCGCCAGGACGGATGGCGCGGGATCGCCGTTGCGAGCCACGAGGGACGACGTACCGCCTGCCACGACCGCGACCGCCGCCGCGGCGGCGACGATCGCGGGCCACCGCCGGCGGCTGCCCGGTGCGGCACCCGCGAGGCTGATGGCGCGGTCGGGGTCGGCGAGGTCCTCGTGAGCACGGAACGTGTCGCGCAGCAGGCTCTCGAGGTGCTCGTCGGTCCAGTTGGTCATCGGTCCTCGTCGGGCTGGTCGGTCAAGTGAGCGCGGAGCGCGGTGAGGCCGCGGCGCGCATGCGACCGGACCGTCGACGCCGGGCAACCCAGGATCGAGGCGATCTCGGCGTCGGCGAGATCCTCGTAGAAGCGGAGCACCAGCACGGCCCGCTGCTGGGCGCTCAGGGTCGCGAGCCAGCGCCAGGTCTGGTCGCGCAGCACGACCGCCTCGTCGCGCGACGCGACGGCCGGGTCGGGCACGTCAAGAGCGGCAACCTCCCGCACGCGGCGCGAGCGGCGCCGCCCCCGGGACGCGTGCTCGTGCACGACGACGGTCCGCAGGTAGGCAGTCGGCGCGTCCATCGCAGCGATGCGCTCGCCGTGCCGCGCCGCCCGCAGCAGTGACGACTGCAGGAGGTCCTCACCGTCCTCGCGGGATCCGGTCAACATGACGGCGAGCCGCAGCAGCGCCGGCGCGGCATCGGCCACGAGCGCGGCGTACCCCGTCGGCTGCGTCACCACTGCCTCCATACCCCTCGAAACGCCGGATGGCACTGCTGCGTTGCAGTTGGCCAGAGGTTCTCCACAGCTCGTGACGTTGGGCTACTGCGAACGGTCCGCGCAGCCTACGTTTCTTGGCATTCGAGTAGCTGCCAGCGCACCCTGGAGGGGTGGCGGAAGTGGACGTGACCGCGTGGGTCTCGACCCTGGCGACGATCAGCGCGATGTTCGCGCTGTACTTCGCGCTGCGCCGCGAGCTCAGGCGGGAGCTGAAGCGGGAGCTCCATTCTGCGTTGTCGCCGGTGGAGGCGCGGCTCGCGGGCCTCGAGTCGGGAGTATCTGGCCTGGACGCGCGGATCGGTGGCCTGGACGGTCGGATCGATCGGCTGGAGACACGCGTCACGACGCTCGACGACCGCGTCTGCGCGCTGGCGGTCGGGATGAGGCCTGTCATCGATGAGGCTGCTGCCCGGGCGCAGAAGGCCTGAGCACGTCCGCACCGGTTGAGACGTCATTGAGACGCGCTCGGGGATCCCAAGCGGCTACTTCGGCCCTAGCGTGAGCGCGATGGGTGCTCCCCTCTCGGTAGGAGGCCTTCGATGGCCCTCTCCTCACGACGTTCCGCTCGCTGGCTGGCCTACGGTGCTGCCCTCGTGGCGGTCGCCGCGCTCGCCGGCCCGAGCACGAGCCCGGCGCCGGTCCGCGACCGGATCGCGCTGAGCGACGGGCTGCTGTGCCCGCCGCCGCCACCGCTCGCGCCGCTGGTCACGGCGATCCCGATCCCGCTGGACGCGATCGGGTGCGCACTCGGCGCGTTGAAAGCCGAGGTGGTGACCCAGTACCGCCGGTCGAACGGCACGATGCTGGTTCGCCGGCACCTCACCTTGATCGGCATGCCCGCCCTGGTGAACGCCGACCCTGACCTGCTGCCCGACATCGTCGTCACCCCGACGATTCGCAACCTGCACGAGTTCTCGGTCCGGATCGAGCGGATGCCGCTCGAGAACAGCGCTCTTCCGGTCAGCGTCGAGCTGATCGTCGACGACCCCACGACCGGCGCGCTGCCGCGGGACCGCATCCACCTGGGGTACGACGCGCGCGACACCCGCGCGCCGCGACTGTTCCGCTCGCTGATCACCCTCGGCGAGGAGCCAAACGGCGACCCGCGGGTACAGCTGGAGAACCGCGCCGGGTACGGCGTCAACACCAGCCCGGCCGCGCTCACCGTTGTCGGTGGCCTCTTCGACGGCGAGTCGCTCGACCGCAGCGACCCGCTGGGCGGGCGGCTGACCTACACCCCCATGCCGCCGACCTCGACCATCGATCTGGGCATCGGCGAGCGCTACCGGGTCGGGCTCGGAGCCGGCACGCCGGTCACGCTCGACGCCGAGGTCGAGATGGTGACCGGCGCCAACGAGAAACGGGCGACCGCACATCTCGCTCCGCTGCCGAAGTCGGTCGAGGCGTCCTACGTTCCTGGTGCCACGGCGGACCAGCGCACCGTGACCGTCACGTCGTCGGCCGTCGTGGGCGACGTCGATCTGACCTACCGCGACACCGACGGCGGCGTCCCGCTGCTCGGTGCCGTCGTGCACGCCACCGACCTGCCGACCCAGGTGTCGGTCGAGCAGACCGCCGAGCGGGCGGGCACGATCGACACCAACGGCGCGTTCGGATCGGTCGAGTTCGGCCTCGCCGACGGCGACCCGGTGCTGGGCACCGCCGGCGGGCCCTACGTCAACCTGGTCGACGACGGCACGCACAGCTCCATCGCGGCACGGATCGACGGCCTGCGGCGCGCGTCGGTCGACGCGACGGACACCATCGCCGCCGACATCGAGGTGACGCCGGCCGGGCGGAAGCCGGTCGCCATCGTCGTCCAGCGCCCGGGGCTGGTGGTCACCGGCAGGGTCGAGGACCTGCCGGAGCACCTCATCCTCGACGCCGACCTCGGCGGCCCGGTCGTGACGTACGACGGACACGGGCAGGGGCTCGATGACATCACCATCGAGGCCGTTGCCGACGACCCGCTGTTCGCACGCGCGACCCACCTGAGCGCCCACGCGACCGACATTCCGGCGGCGTTCGTCTTCGAGGTGCGCAAGCGGCACCAGGAGCCGACCCCCGGTGTCGTCCTGCTCGACGGGGTGGAGGTCACCTCGAGCGCTCCGATCGGCACCGTGGAGTTCGAGGCCGACGACGGCGGCCCGTCACTACTGCCGACCCAGCCGGGCGCGACGTACGTCGACACCCCGTTGCGGTTCGCGATCGCAGCGCGGGTCGACGACTTCGAGCGGGTGGTCATGATCCGGCGCCTCGGCGGCTGGACCGACCTCGGCACTACCGTCGGCGCAGGACCGTTCCATGTGAAGGTGCAGACCAACGACGCGACCGTTCCCGATGACGCGCTCCTCGTCGAGGGCGACATCGTCGACCTGCCAAACGTTCTCGACGTCAGCGTGCGGCCGCCGTCCGAGCAGCACGACGGAGCCCTCCTGCTCGAGGCCAGCCACGACATCGATGCCCTCGATCTCCGGGTGGAGCCTCAGCTGCCGCTGATGGAGCGACCCGGCACCGACCCCGACATCGTCGACATCGGTCTCGAGGGCATCCCCGCGCAGCTCCAAGCCGACATCGTTGCCAGCGACACGGGAGCGACGATCACGCTCGACCACGCCGTCGGCGAGGTCGAGGCGCTGCTGACCAGCGGTCCGATCGGCCAGATCGGCGACGACGGCGACGACTCGGGCCTCTATGTTCGCGCGCTCCCGGACCAGTTCGTCGCCATGGGCAGGCTCAGCGACGTGACGGCCCTGTCGTTCGCCGCCGACCCGATCGCGGTCGACGTGACGACCCTGCAAGCCCAGCCGTTCACGATCGACGCCGAGGTCGACGACCCCGACGACGAGATGCCCGCTGCGACGATCGACGGCGCCGTGCTGGACCTCCCGGCGCACGTCTCCTTCGCCGAGGTCGGTGACGGCTTCGTGTGGGACGCGCACGGCGAGGCGATCGCCAGTCTCACCATCGACGCCGACAACCTGCCCGGCGGGAGCCCCAGCGACGGCGGGGTGCACTTCGCCGACATCGAGGTCGACGACGTGCCGGCGGCGTTCGAGATCCATGCCGGCACCGGCAACGTGGGCGTCGAGGTCGCCGACGGCGGTGCGTTCGGGCGGATCTTCGCGCAGGTCTCCGACACCGCCCAGGACCCGCTGGCCGACCCGGACGCCGCGGGCAACCGCGTCCAGGTCGACATGACCGACGGGCTCACCGCGTTCGTCCGCGTGCACGACCTGCGCACGGTGCTGTTCGACCCGGCCAGCGAAGACACCGCGGTCACGTTCGAGACGACCGCGCCGTCCGACCTCGACCTGGTGTTCGCGGTGCAGGACGTCGTCGGTGGCGACCTGCACGTGCAGAACCTCGCGCCGCACAACGAGTTCTGCCTGTCCACGACCCAGTCCGGCTGCGACAGCCAGTTCGAGTCGCCACACCCCACGTCGTTCGAGCCCTACACGATCCCCGCGATCTTCCACTCGTACCTACGCACGACAGGGGCGGACGGACCGCTGACCCTCAACGGTGTGGTCTGCCTCAAGCCCAAGGGACCCGACCTGCCGTGGACCCCGGTGTGCGACCGGACCGACCCCGCGAGTGCCAGCTCGGTGCACCAGATCCATTTCATGGACGTGCAGCTGACCCACTACCAGGTCGACCTCCACTCCGGTGACAGCGTGGAGCTCGACGAGGACGACGAGCCGTTGGAGGACGAGCTGTTGGGCGGCTACATCGACATCTCGCCGTTCTTCGGCAAGCTGCGCTACCAGGCCAACGTCGAGGCCCTGCCCACGATCTACGACGACGAGTCCGCCGTGGAGTTCGAGTCGTTCGGGCCGACGCCGTACTCGGCCGACGACTGGGAGTTCGTCGTCGACCTCGCACCCGGGCTCCCGTCGACCATCTTCGAGTCCGGCAGCAGCAATTGTCCCGACGACGTCGACCCTGACGTGGGCGGGGACTGGGCGCTGCGGCTGTGGGTGGCCACGCAGTACTCCGACCTGTTCGAGCTCGACGACATCTCGAGCGAGGTCGACCTCTGCACCGACCAGTAGCGGCGCCGGGCCCTACTGCGATTCCTGGAGCACGACGACCGAGCGCGGGCCGACGACCAGCTCTTCGGCCGCCTCGACGGGAGTGCCGACCGCGAGATCGGGGTCGGTCGAGAGCACGACCTGCCCGCGGCGTACCCAGTCGTTGTCGGGCAGGAAGACCGCGCACGGCTCGGGGCCGGCGTGGAACCACATCAGGAACGACGCGTCGATCACCTGCTCGCCGCGCGGCCCGGGCTCGCGCAGTGGCTTGCCCGAGACGAACATCCCGATGGTGCGCAGACCGGTGTCGTGCCAGTCGGCCTCGGTCATCTCGCGGCCCGTCGGGTGCAGCCAGGCGAGGTCCTTCGGACCGTCGACGATGGTCGGGCGTCCCTCGAACCAGTGCCGCTGGCGCAGCGTCTGGTGTTCCCGCCGAAGCCGGAGCGCGGTCTTCGTCAGGTCGTAGACGTCGAGCCACGCGTCGTCGGCGCGCCAGTCGACCCACGAGATCTCGTTGTCCTGGCAATAGGCGTTGTTGTTGCCGCCCTGGGTCCGCCCGCGCTCGTCGCCGGCGGTCAGCATCGGGACCCCGTTGGAGAGGCAGAGGGTCGCCATCAGGTTCGCCGCCTGTCGCCGGCGCAGGGTGACGATCTCCGGATCGTCGGTCTCGCCCTCGACCCCGTGGTTCCAGGAGCGGTTGTTGTCGGTGCCGTCGCGGTTGTCCTCGCCGTTGGCCTCGTTGTGCTTCTGGTCGTAGGACACCATGTCCCGCACGGTGAAGCCGTCGTGCGCGGTCACGAAGTTGACCGAGTTGTACGCCGACCGCCCGTCGTCGGCATAGAGGTCGGACGAGCCGGCGAGCCGCGTCGCCACCCCGTGCATCCCGTTGGCGTGGCCGCGCCAGAAGTCGCGGATGGCGTCCCGGTACTGGTCGTTCCACTCCACCCAGGGCGGCGGCATCTGGCCGACCAGGTAGCCGCCCATCGAGACGTCCCACGGCTCGGCGATCAGCTTCACGTGCCGGAGGACGGGGTCCTGGCCCATGGCGATCAGCAGCTTGCAGGACATGTCGATGTCCGGCCCGGTGCGGGTGAGGGCGGACATCAGGTCGAACCGGAAGCCGTCGACGTGCATCTCGGTCACCCAATAGCGCAGCGAGTCGAGGATCAGCCGGAGCGCCAACGGGTCCTCGGCGTTCACCGTGTTGCCGCAGCCCGTGACGTCCCAGTAGGCGTCGTCGAACCCGTCGGTCCCGCCCTCGGACTCGTCTGCGGCTCCATCCCCGGGCGGTACCCGGCGGTAGAAGCCGCGGTCGTCGAGACCGCGGAAGGACAGCGACGCTCCCTGGGCGGCGGCCTCCGCCGTGTGGTTGTAGACGACGTCGAGGATCACCTCCAGGCCGGCCCGGTGCAGCGACTTCACCATCTGCTTGAACTCGACGACCTGCTGGCCACGGTCGCCCGAGGAGCTGTAGTCCGCGTCGGGCGCGAAGAAGCCGATGCTGTTGTAGCCCCAGTAGTTGGTCAGACCTCGCTCGAGCAACGCCGGCTCGGAGAAGAACTGGTGCACCGGAAGCAGCTCGACCGCGGTGACACCGAGGTCCTTGAGGTAGCTCGTCACGACCGGGTGTCCCAGGCCGGCGTAGGTCCCGCGCACCTCCTCGGGGATCCGGTCGTGGAGCTGGGTGAAGCCCTTGACGTGCAGCTCGTAGATGACGGTGTCGCGCCACCGCTGCGAGATCGGCCGGTCGCCCTCCCAGTCGAACGCCGGGTCGACGACCACACTGCGGGCGGTCGCGGGAGCGGAGTCGAGGGAGCTCGGCTGAGAGGGGTCGGCGACGTCGTACGCCAGGATCTCGTGACCGGCGGTGATCGTCCCGGAGACCGCGAGGCCGTAGGGGTCGAGCAGCAGCTGCTGCGGGTTGAAGCGCATCCCGTTGTCGGGATCCCACGGTCCGTTGACGCGGAAGCCGTAGCGGGTGCCGGGTGTCAGGTCGGGGAGGGCGCCGTGCCAGATGCCGAGCGAGTGCTCGGTCAGAGGGAACCGCCGTTCACCGCCGGAGTCGTCGTGGTCGTCGAAGATGCACAGCCACACCTCGGTGGCGTCCGGTGCGTAGACCGCGAAATTCGTGGCCCCCGCCGTCCAGGTCGCGCCGAGTGGCCAGTTGCGGCCCGGCCAGACGGGAGCTTGGTCACCGAGGCTGCGCCAGAGGCCGGGGGTCATGGGCCCAATCCTGCCGGGTGAACCGTGACGAATGTCCAAGTGACGTGATCACGTGACCTGGACTGGTGATCAACGGCACAATGCAGCACACACGGGGGTCCGCCCCCGTCGACCCCGGTAAACGCGCAGCGGACCCGATCACCTTCGAGACAAAGGAGCCAGATGCCCAGCGAGTTCGTGCGACTCGAGGTAGCCGACGGCGTCGGAACGATCCGGCTGGACCGGCCCAAGATGAACGCCATCAGCTTCCAGGTCCAGGACGAGCTCCTGGCCGCGGCGACCGAGGCGACCGAGCGCGCCGACGTCCGTGCGGTCGTGGTCTGGGGCGGCGAGAAGGTCTTCGCCGCCGGCAACGACGTCAAGGAGATGGCCGACAAGTCGTACGCCGACCTGGTCGATCGCGGCGACCGGGTGCAGGGAGCCGTCACGGCGATCGCTCGAATTCCCAAGCCGGTGGTGGCCGCCGTCAACGGTTACGCGCTCGGTGGCGGCTGCGAGCTCGCCATGGCGGCGGACGTCCGCTTCGCGGCCGAGGACGCGGTCTTCGGTCAGCCCGAGGTGCTGCTCGGGATCATCCCCGGTGCCGGTGGCACGCAGCGGCTCACCCGCCTCGTCGGCGTGTCGACGGCCAAGGAGCTCATGTTTACCGGTCGTTTCGTGAAGGCCGACGAGGCCCTGTCGATCGGGCTCGTGGACCGGCTGTTCCCGGCCGAGCAGGTGTACGGCGCGGCCGTCGCCTGGGCTTCGACGTTCAGCAACGCCGCGCCCTACGCACTCCGCGCGATCAAGGACTGCGTGGACCGTGGCATCGAGACCGATCTCGAGACCGGCCTGGCGATCGAGCGCCAGCAGTTCGCGTCGGTGTTTGCAACCGAGGATCGCGCCACCGGCATGCAATCCTTCATCGAGAGTGGCCCCGGCAAGGCTAGATTCGAGGGACGATGAGCAAGATGGCGGACAAGTCCGAGAAGTCCACGCACGACGGCGCGGTCAACCACACCGCGTTGACGGTCGCACGGGTGCGCGGCGTCGTCTCGCGCGTCGTCTGGGTGGTCTGCCTGACGCTTGCGCTGATCCTGGCTGCGGCGGCCTTCAGCTTCGCGCTCGACGCCAACGACAAGAACAGCCTGGTGCAGCTGATCCGCGACCTCGCCAACGCCTTCGACCTCACCGTCTTCGACCTGGACAAGCCGGTGAAGGAATTCGAGGATCCCAACAGCGACGTCAAGGACGCGCTGTTCAACTACGGGATCTGCGCCGTGATCTATCTCATCGCCGGACGGTTCCTCGAGCCGGATCATCCGCCCGTAAGACGCGCGCTCTGCCCACTCCCGGTCCGGATACCGTGTGAGGTAAGTCCACGTACGCCAGTTACCGGCGCCGTCGAACTGGACGGTAACCTGCGGGCGCTGTCCTTTACGGACCCAATGCCGACCTTCGAGGGTCGCACCGAGTGCAGGAAGGGGCCGATCCGGCCACAACCATGAACATTGTCGTCTGTGTGAAGCACGTCCCCGACGCCACCGCGGACCCGCGGTTCGCTGGGACAACACCATTCCGGGTGGGCGTCGACCGGTCTCCTGTCGGAAGCCGACGAGTATGCCGTCGAGCAGGCCCTCCAGCTCAAGGAGGGCACCGAGGAGGAGGTGGACGGTCACCGCGCTGACCGTCGGCCCCGAGAAGGCGGCCGACGCGGTGCGCAAGGCACTGCAGATGGGCGCCGACCAGGGAGTCCACGTCCAGGACGAGGCGATCGCCGGTTCGGACGCGATCGCGACCTCGCTCCCGTGCTGGCCAAGGCCGTTGAGAAGATCGGTGAGGGTTCGCCGGTGGAGGTCGTGCTCTGCGGCATGGCCTCGACCGACGGCGCGATGAGCGTCGTCCCGGCGATGCTCGCCGAGCGGCTCGGGCTGCCCCAGGTCACGCTCGGCTCGCGGATCGAGCGCAAGCAGAACCAAGCTCGCGGTCCAGCGCGACGGTGACACGGCGACCGAGGTCGTCATCGGCACAATGCCGCTGGTCGCGTCCGTGACCGACCAGTCCGGTGAGGCCCGCTACCCGTCCTTCAAGGGCATCATGGCGGCGAAGAAGAAGCCGATGGAGACCTGACA
This sequence comes from uncultured Actinomycetota bacterium, assembly GCA_963795115.1. GTDB lineage: Bacteria > Actinomycetota > Actinomycetes > Propionibacteriales > Nocardioidaceae > Nocardioides. Next base: position 8,508 of record CAWCGH010000003.1, on the reverse strand, counting down.
GCCTGGGCGACCTCGGCGTCGACGCCGGCGACGTGGTCTCTCCGTGGCGTGGTCGGCGGTCGAGGAGACCACCGAGCGCCGCCGAGGACTCGCCGGCGAGATCGTCAAGGACGAGGACGGCGTCGGGCGCCACGGCGCTGGTCGAGTTCCTCGCGTCGAAGAAGTTCAGTTCTGAGGACCGAACGGAAACTGGGAAGAGAGATACGTAGACTGTCTGAAGTTCTGGTTCTCGTCGACCACGTCGACGGTTCGATCCGCAAGCCGACCTATGTCAGCTCCTCGCCATCGCCAAGCGGCTCGGTGAGCCGTCCGCGGTGTTCATCGGAGGCGCCAACCAGGCCGAGGCGGCCGCGGCCGACCTCACCAAGTGGGGCGCCGGAGAAGATCTACACGGTGGATGACGCCGAGGTGAAGGGCTACCTGGTGGCGCCCAAGGCCGAGGTTCTGCAACAGATCGCCGAGCAGGCTGGGTCTACAGCGTCGCCGCGATCCTCATCGTGTCCTCCGGAGAGGGCAAGGAATCGCCGGTCGGTTGGCGATCAAGCTCGGCTCGGGTCTGATCACCGACGCCGTCGACGTCGATGGTGACGGCAACACCACCGCATTCGGTCTTCGCCGGCAACTACACCGTGAAGGCGAAGGTCACCCACGGCACGCCGATCATCACCGTCAAGCCGAACTCCGCCTCTGCGGAGGAGGGCGCCGGTGCCGGCACCGTCGAGGCGTTCTCCGCGACCATCTCCGACGCGGCCAAAGCCGCCAAGATCGTGGCCTCCAACCCGCGCAAGGCCAGCGGTCGTCCCGAGTCTCCGAGGCGGCGATCGTGGTCTCCGGCGGTCGTGGCACTGGTGGCGACTTCGCTCCGGTCGAGGGACTGGCGGAGCGCTCGGCGCGGCCGTCGGAGCCTCGCGGGCCGCGGTCGACTCGGGCTGGCAGCCGCACGCCCTGCAGGTCGGCCAGACCGGCAAGACCGTGTCGCCGCAGCTCTACGTCGCTGCCGGCATCTCCGGTGCGATCCAGCACCGCGCCGCATGCAGACCTCGAAGACCATCGTGGCCGTCAACAAGGACGAAGAGGCCCCGATCTTCGCGCCTGGTCGACTTCGGTGTCGTGGGCGACCTGCACTCGGTCCTGCCGGCTGCCACCGAGGGCGTCGAGAAGCGCAAGTAGCCTCGACCGACGGACAACGACAGAGCCCCCGGCACCTGGATGGTGCCGGGGGCTCCGTCGTACTCAGCGGTCGTTGGTCACCGGCGGCCGTAGATGCCGGTGGAGTCGTCGAACCAGGCCGACCTGGGACACCTTTACCCGACGCTTACCGTGCGGACCTGTGTAGATGCGCACCTTGCGGAGCGACTCGTTGTTGGTGGTGTCGGACTCGATCAGCGTGTTGTCCGGGTTGGCGAGCACACGGACGTAGTAGACGCCATCGGCCAGGTTCTTGATCGGGAACGACTGGCCCGCGCGGAACTGGGCGTAGGTGTCAGCCCCAACCGGCCGAGAGCACCTCGCGGATCGAACGGATCTGGTCGCCACCGCAGACACTGCCGAGGTCCTCCTCGTAGGCCTCCCACGCGGCACCTTCGCCAGTCAGGTCAACGGCGTCGGTGTTGGCCAGGCAGAACGACTCCTTACCCGAACGGACGGCACGGGTCTTGTCCGCGTTGAGCAGCTCGTAGGTCGCGAAGTCGTTGAAGTGCCAGTGGTTGTGGCTCGGGGCCGGGTGCCAGATCATCGTCCCGACCTGCTGGTAGGCCACCCTGGTCGCCGTTCTCGTCGAGGAAGTACTGGTAGGCGTCCATCACGTCCTGGCCTTCCCGGCGGAAGCCGTCGACGACGAGCGGTGAGTTGCCTGCGTTCCAGACGTTCGCAGCGAACTGCAGCTGGGTGCCCTTGCGGTTGATCTGGATGCCGAACGCGGGCAGCGACTGCAGATCGGGCGTGGGCGTGCCTTCGGGCAGGTCGGTGAGCGGTGTCGAGCACCAGCCGTCCGGGTCCGGCTCGTGCCGGTTGGGCATGAGCCGGGGGTTCGTCCGGTCGCCGCGGCAACCCCGGCAGTCACCCTCCTTGACGACGGTGAGAGCATCGGTGGTGGCGGAGCGCTCCGCCTGGGACAAGCCGAGCGCGTCGGCGTACTCCTGGGTGACCAACGCGGTCAGGGTGTAGACGCCGGGCTTGAGACGCAGCCGTGTGTCGTAGCCGAAGACGCTGGCCGCCCAGCCGACGGATGCCGGAGACCGAGCCGAGGGCGAAGGAGTTGTAGTAGCAGGTGCGCGGATAGGGGTTCTTGAAGTCCGAGTCGGGGTCCATCCGCTCAGCGGTCTCGCCGAGGCAGGTGCTACGGAAGCGCACGATCGGTGCGGCCCCGGGGTTGTTGTGATCGACGATGCGGAGACTGATGAAGCGGTTGAGCTGGCCGACCTGCTGCTGCTCGGGCAGGACCACGTCACCGAGCGGGAAGCTGGCGACCGCGGTCGGCAGGGACTTGTAGTCGGCCGCGCGCTGCGACCAGATCTCGAGCGGAGCATCTTCGACCTCGAGCCGGAAGCCCAGGTCGGAGTAGACGCCGCCGCCGTAGGTGTACGCCGTCACCTTGTCCGGAGCGACGAGCTCGAGCGTCGGGTTCGTGGGCTCGGCGCCGGCCGCCGGGTTGGTGGCGGTGGCTGCGATGAGCGACGTGCCGAGTACGGCGGCCGCGAGGGCGGCAGAGCCCCATCGCTTCCGGCGGGGGGACAGGTGGGGTGGATCACGAACTCCTCCTCGAGCAGGCATCCTGTGCAGGACTGTGGGCGGGGCGCAGGCGCGCTCCTCAACTGGTAGACGCCCGAGACGCTCGGACGGTTGCGTCCGAGCGGCACTAACCTTTCACAGGTGAGCATCACCGAGGACGTGATCGGCGTAGCTCGGCGCGCGCGAGTCGCCGGCCGGGACCTCGCCCTCGCCACCCGGGCCACCAAGGACGCCGCGCTGACGGCGATGGCCGATGCGCTTCAGGAGCGTGAGACGGAAATCCTGGCGGCCAACGACGACGACGTCCGGCGCGCCGACGACGGCGGTACGCCGGTCAACATCATCGATCGGCTGCGGCTCACGCCGGACCGGATCGCCGGCATGGCCCAGGGACTGCGGGACGTCGCCGGACTCCCGGATCCGGTCGGCGAGGTCGTGCGCGGCAGCGTGCTCGCCAACGGGCTCGAGTTCCGGCAGGTGCGGGTCCCGTTCGGCGTGGTCGGGATGATCTACGAAGCCCGCCCGAATGTGACTGCGGACGCCGCCAGTATCTGCCTCAAGTCCGGCAACGCGGTGCTGCTGCGCGGCGAGCCGAGCGCGCGGTCCAGCAACGCAGCGATCGTCAACGTGCTCCGCGATGCCGTCACGACCGCCGGCCTCCCGGCCGACGTCGTCCAGCTGGTGCCGGGCGACACCCACGAGAGCGTCAAGGCACTGATGCGAGCCCGCGGTCACGTCAACGTCCTGATCCCGCGTGGTGGCGCCGGTCTGATCCGCTCCGTCGTCGAGGAGTCGACGGTCCCCGTGATCGAGACCGGCGTCGGCAACTGCCACGTCTACGTCAACGCGGCGGCCGATCTCGACCGCGCGCTGGCGATCGTGCTCAACTCCAAGACCCACCGGACCAGCGTCTGCAACGCGGCCGAGTCGCTGCTGGTCCACGAGGCGGTCGCGGGGGCCTTCCTGCCCCGCGTGGTCGCGGCGCTGCAGGTGGCCGGCGTCACGCTGCACGGCGACGAGTCGTTCGCGGCGTACGACGACGTGGTCGCGGCCACCGACGACTGGGCGACGGAGTACCTCTCGCTCGACATCGCCGCCCGCGTCGTACCCGACCTCGATGCTGCCCTCGAGCACATCCGGCGCTGGTCGAGCCAGCACTCCGACGCGATCGTCACCGAGGACCAGGGCGCCGCCCGACAGCATCGCCGAGGTCGACTCGGCGGCGGTGCTGGTCAACGCGTCAACCCGGTTCACCGACGGCGGCGAGTTCGGCTTCGGCGCTGAGATCGGCATCAGCACCCAGAAGCTGCACGCCCCGCGGGCCGATGGGGCTGACCGAGATGACATCGACGAAGTACGTCGTCATCGGCGACGGCCACATCCGCTGAGATCCGGCTCATGGACGCGGCATCGATCCTCTTGCAGACCGCGATCTTCGGCGACCTCACGACGAGTGATGTCGAGGAGCTGGTTCCGCACCTGATCGAGCGACCGTACGCGGCTGGCCAGTCGGTGTGGCTGGAAGGCGACGCGGCCGAGACCCTCGTCATCGTTGCGGAGGAAACCTCGAAGTCACACCGAATGAGCCGTGACGGCGTGGAGGTGATCGTGACCATCAACTCGGCCGTCGACACCACGGGCGAGGTCGGCCTGTTCCACCCGAGCCGGGTCCGTCAGGTCAATCTGACAGCGATGGCGCAGAGCCGGTGCCTGCTCCTGCACCGCCGGCCGTTGCTCGAGTTCCTGCCCCGGCAGCCCCGGTCGATGGAGCGGATGCTCGAGCGGATCGCCGGGCTCACGGTGCGGGCAGCGCATTCGTTCACCGGGATGGCCTTCGACGACATCAGGCGGCGGGCGGCGCGGACCCTCCTCGCGCTGGTCAACGAGTTCGGGGAGCCGGTGCCGGACGGCACCAGGATCCGGCTCGAGCTCTCGCAACGGACGTTGGGTGCACTGGTGGCCGCGTCACGGGAGAACGTCAACCGCGCGCTCAGCCCGCTGCTGGCAGACGGGGTCATCAGCCAGCAGGACGGCAGGTTCGTCGTACACGACCTCGAGGCGCTGGCGGCAGCGACCGAGAGCACCAGTGACGCGCAGCACTGACAAGCGATCGTCGGCGGGAGCACGCTCTCCCCATGACGCGGAGCAGCTCCCCTTCGTCGGGCTCGACCTCGCCCCGCTGCGCGCAGGTTTCGCCGGTGAGATTCTCACCGCAGCCGACGGTGCCTCCTACGACGACGCTCGGTTAGCGTTCAACGCGATGTTCGACCGCCGACCGGCGGTGATCACCCGGGCGTCCGGGTCCGCCGATGTGGCCTGTGCGATCGGCTACGCCCGGGCCAACGGGTTGACCCTCGCGATCCGGGGCGGCGGCCACTCCGTCGCCGGCTATTCAACCGTCGAGGGCGGCCTGCTCCTGGACCTGGGTCCGATGAAGGCGATCGATGATCCGGCGACACGGCTGGCGCGGGTGCAGCCCGGCGTCGTGTGGGGGGAGCTGGACCGGGCGACGCAGGCTCACGGGCTCGCGACGACCGGCGGTCGGATGACCACCACCGGAGTCGCAGGTTTCGTGCTGGGCAGTGGCAGCGGGTGGCTGGAGCGTCTGTGTGGCCTGGCTGCGGACGACCTGATCGCGGCCGAGGTAGTGACCGCCGACGGCGAGACGATCGCGGTGAGTGAGTCCGAGAACGCGGAGCTGCTGTGGGGACTTCGAGGCGGCGGAGGGAACTTCGGCGTCGTCACGGAGTTCACCTTGCAGCTGCATCCCGTAGCGCCGGAATGTACGGCGGCATGCTGTCTACCCGCGCACCCAAGCGCCGGAGGTTCTCCGCCGACTGCGCGACTTCCTCCGTGATGCGCCGCGCGAGGTCTGTGGAGGCGCGATCTTCATGCACGCTCCACCTGCCCCTTTCGTCCCCGACCTGCAGGGAGCACCGGCGATCGCCGTCGTCGTCGGCTACGTCGGCAGTGTCGCCGAAGGCGCCGAGGCGCTCGCGCCGCTCAAGCAGGTCGGTGACCCGGCGGCCGACCTGGTCGGTCCGACGACCTACCTTGACTTCCAGGCGATCACCGACCCCGGCAACCCGCCGGGACGAAGGAACTATTGGCGGTCCGAGTTGCTTCCCGACGCACCCGATGAGGCGCTCGATGCTCTCGTCGCCTGCGCGTCGCACGCGGCATCACCGACCAGCGTCGTCGTACTGGGTCGCGCAGGAGGCGCGATCGGCGATGTTGCCGAGGACGCGACTGCGATGTCCGGGCGCGCCGCCGAGTGGCAGTTCCACTGCTACGCCAGCTGGGCTGGTCTCGACGACGCGCCCAACATCGCCTGGGCTCGGTCGTCGGCGAAGACTCTTCGCCCCTGGACGATGGCCGGCATCGCACTCAACTTCTTGAGCGGAAATCGACAACAACGGGTCCGGTCTACCTTCGGTGCGGCGAAGTACGAGCGGCTCGTCGGGCTGAAGCATCGCTGGGATCCCGACAATGTCTTCGCGATGAACCAGAACATCCCGCCCGAAGGCTGACTACGTTGGTCGCATGGCCGCGGAGTCGAACCCGCTCGGTCGGGCACTCGAGGCCCTCGACCGACGCGACTTCGCGACGGCGTACGACGGGCTCGCCGAACTGCGACGCGCTGGGGCCCTGGACAGCGCGGGTCTCTACGCACTTAGTGACGCGGCGTGGTGGCTGGGCCTGATCCGCGAGACGATCCAGATCTGCGAGGAGTGCCACGAGCGCTTCCTCGCGGAGGGTCAGGTCGACCGGGCCGCGATGGTGGCGCTCGAGACCGGCTTCCACTGGATGATGCGCGGTGAGCCCGAGGTCGGGTCAGGATGGCTGAGCCGGGCTCGCCGCCTGCTCGACGGACAGGAGCCGAGCGTCGCCCAGGGATACCTGCTCTGGATGGACTCCCAGGGTCGGTTCGATGCCGGTGACGTCGACGGTGCACTCTGGGGGCGGCCGAGCTGCAACGGCTGGGCACCGAACTCGCGGCACCCATGCTGGGTTGCTTCGGCCTGGCGCTCCAAGGCATCATCGCGATCCGTGGAGGCGAACCGGCCCGCGGGTGGGACTGCTGGACGAGGCGATGCTGCCGGTCCTGGCGGGCCGGATCGGACCGGGGGAGTCGGGCAACCTCTACTGCCAGATGATCGCGCTCTGCACGGACCTGGGCGATGTGGCGCGGGCCCGCCGGTGGACCGAGGTCACCGAGCGGTGGTGCGACCTGGCGTCCAGCGCGGTCATGTTCACCGGGATCTGCCGGGTGCACCGGGCGCAGCTGATGCGGGCGCAGGGCGACCTCGACGCCGCGGAGGCGGCCGCGGCCGCAGCCTGCGCGGAGGCTCGCCGACCTCAACATCGAGGTCGTCGCCGAGGGGCACTACGAGATCGGCGAGGCCCGGCGGCTGCGGGGAGACCTGGCCGACGCGCGCGCGTCGTACGACGCCGCAGCGACGCTCGGCCGTACCCCTGAGCCCGGCCGGTCGCTGCTCCTGCTCCTCGAGGACCGGCTCGACGACGCGGACGCGTCGATCCGCAGCGCCCTTGCCGAGCAGGGCGATCCGTTCCGGAGGGTCCCACTGCGCCGGCCAAGGTGGACATCGCCTGCGCGCGGCGGGACTACGCCACGGCCGAGGCCGCGACGGACGACCTGGAGTCGATCGCCGAGACCTACGGCTCGGCCGGTTTCCGGGCGTGGGCCGACACGGCCCGCGGCGCCGTCCTCATCGGCCGCGGGTCTCCCGCCGCCGCGGTGGGTCCGCTGCGCTCCGCGCTGACGGCGTGGCGGGGGATGGGGGCGACTTACGACGAGGGCGTCGCCCGGACCCTGCTGGGGCGCGCACTCCAGCCGGAACCTGCTGCGCCAGCCGGCTGACCTCCCGGGCGGGCTGACCGCCCGCGAGTGGGAGATCCTGAGCGCGGTGGCGGAGGGCTTGTCGAACCGGGAGGTCGCGGCGCGGCTGGTCATCAGCGAGAAGACCGTCGCCCGGCACCTGGCCAACGTGTTCGCCGGCGGAAATCGATGTCTCCTCGCGCACCGCGGCCGCGGCCTGGGTGCACCGGACCGTGCGGGCCTGAGGACGGGAGTTGCATCGTTCTCCCGAAGCGGTCGCACCTGCTCCGTTCCTAGCGTTCGTGACACCTACTCGCCGAACCCGGGAGACCGTCATGACCATCACCTCCGAGGACCAGTTCTCAACCGTCGACACCGCTGCAGCCGAAGAGTTCGCCGAGCGGATGTTCGGCGTCTTCGACAGCTCGCGCTGTGCCTGCTGGTGAGCGTCGGCCACCAGGTGGGCCTGTTCGACACCATGTCCACCCTCCCGCCATCGACCAGCGTCGAGATCGCGGCTGCCGCGGGCTTGGACGAGCGCTACGTCCGCGAGTGGCTGGGCGGCGTGACCGCCGCTCGCGTCGTCGAGCACGACCCCGTCACCGCGTCGTACTGGCTGCCTGCCGAACACGCTGCCAGCCTGACCACCGCTGCCGGGCCGGGGAACGTGGCGCGCTTCCTGCAGTTCATCCCATTGCTGGCCGAGGTCGAGTCGCAGGTCGTCGACTGCTTTACCACCGGCGGCGGGGTGGGCTACGAGGCGTTCCCGCGATTTCACGACCTGATGGCCGAGGACAGCACCGCGATGCACGACGCCGGCCTCATCGATCTGGTGGTGCCCCTCGTCCCCGGACTGCGGGAGACGCTGAAGGCGGGCGCGACTCGCGGACATCGGCTGCGGCTCGGGTCACGCCGTCAACTTGCTGGCCCGCGCGTTC
>CAWCGH010000002.1:0-159783 GCA_963795115.1 uncultured Actinomycetota bacterium | reverse complement strand
GTCGGTCTCGACACCGCCGTCGCCGCCGGCTGGAGTCTGGGGGTGAACACCTCGTTCGAGCTGGCCGCCCGGCACCCGGACCGAGTCAGCGGGCTGTTCGCCGTGGCCGGCACTCCCGGCGGCACGTTCTCGACCATGCTCGGCCCGCTCCGGGTCCCGCAGCCACTGCGGCACCCGCTGATGGCGGGCCTCGCCTACTCCGCCCGGGCCACCGGCGCGGTCGTCAGCCCGTTCTACGACCCGGCCGCCATGGACCCGGTTGACCGTCGGGGCGCTGCGGCACAGCGGCTTCATGTTCCCGGCGTCCCCGCCGACGACTACTGTCGGTGAGCACCAGGCGCTGGCACTCGCCCGAGTGCACGCGTCCGCGATTGCGCGAATGGGTGAAGCAGCGGCTGCGACGATGGTCGAAGCCCTCCCCGACATGGACTTGCTGCATAGCTCTGACGAACTCGCGACGTCGCACGCCTATGCCGCGGCGGCATCTCTCATGCCGCAGGTCGTGCGCTCGGTTGAGATGATGTATCGCCACCACCTGTTGACGGCGACACGCCACTTCGAGCAGGCTCAGGCGCCCGCGGGATTCGGCCTGGGGGGCGTGCCGTGGTGTGTCGCGTTTGCGGACCTGTGCGGCTTCACGCACGCGACGGAGACGCTCGACGCGTTGACGCTGCACAGCTTCCTCGGCGTTTTCGAGAGCCTGGCGCACGACGAGGCGGCGGCGGCAGGCGTTCGTTGCGTGAAGCTCATCGGTGACGCCGCCATGTTCGTGGGCGCATCGCCCGACGGTCTCGCCCCGAGCAGTGCACGGTGTCATCGTCCGGGTAGCGGAGCTCGAGGCGGCGCTGCCCGTGCGAGTTGGCATGGCTGCCGGCGATGTCGTCGTCCGAGCCGGTGACTACTTCGGCCCGGCCGTGAACCTCGCCGCGCGGCTGCTCGGACTGGCCCTGCCCGGGGAGGTGCTTGCCGAGCCGGTGCTGGCCTCACGGCTCGGGCCGCGGGGTTGGGGAAGTTCGAGCGGGGGGGCCAGGCGCAGGTGAAGGGCGTAGCCGAGCCGGTCGTACCGCACGTGGTCCGGAGGGTGAGCGCTGACACGTGAACGCGTGGGTCAGTTTCCACCACCCGAGGGGAAACGCGGACGCCGCAGATTGCACGGGGTCGCCCGCTCATCGGCTTATGTGGGTGATCGGTGTCAAGAGGCGGTGTCGTCGAGTCGCTGAGGAGTCGCGTCGAAGACGTCTTGTCGGCCGGTCTGGCCCTTGGTCGGCGGCGTCGTCGTGTTGGGCTTGCAGGGTGGGTCGGAACTCGATGGTGGTGTCGAAGAAGGTGCAGGACTCGCAGATCGGTCTCGAAGGCGCAGTCGAGCTCGGCGGGTCGGGTGCAGTAGCCGTTGCCGAGCATGCGGTGGTGCTCGGCGCGGAGCCTCGCGCATGCGTCGGGTCCGTCGGCGTCGGCGGGCAGGCGGCTGGTTGTGCTGGTGCGTAGAGGGCTTCGACCTTCTCGGTGACGGCGAAGTACTCGTCGGCGACGGTGCGGTCGGCGATGCGGGCGTAGCGCAGGGTCATGTCCAGGTCTGCGGTGGCCGAGCAGCGCGGCGATCGCTTCGAGGCTCATGCCGCGGTTGATGGCCTGGGTGGCCAGGGTGTGGCGCAGCTGGTGGGGGTGGACGTGGCCGATCCCGGCGGCGGTGGCGGCGCGTTTGACGCATCCGGGTCGACGCGAGTGGCGGTGATCGGGCGGCCGCGCTCGGTGGGCAGCAGCAGCGGGCTGCTCTGCCGTCGGCGTGGCGCGGCGAGCCAGTCGTCGATGCAGCGTCGACCGAGCTGCGGGTGCAGCGGGATGTAGCGGTCGTTGTGGAGCTTGCCGACCGGGACGTGCAGCCAGTGGCGCGGCGCCGATCTGGACGACCGCGTCGGCTGGCGAGCGCGAGGAGCTCGCCGACCCGCATCCCGGTGCGGAGCAAGCAGCTCGACCACGACGCCGGCCAGCAGCCGGCGTGTCGGCCTGGGCGGCGCGGAGCAGCTTCGCGGCGTCGCGCGTCGTCGAGGACCTTGGGCAGCGGCTCGTCGCGGCGCGGCAGGTCGCCGGGGAAGATCGGGATCCGGGCCGGGGCGTCGGCCCAGTCCCACTCGATGATCCGGTCGAAGAACATCCGCAGCGTCCCGAGCCGCTGGACCGATCGTGGTCGAGGTGACCGATCCTGGCGCGTCCGTCCGGGCCGTGCGGCCAGCCAGGGCTTGTAGTCCTCGATGTGGCGTCGGGTCGACCTGCGCGGCGACGGTGACCTCGGGTGCGCCTGGAGCAGGAACGCGGCGAACGAGCGCAGCGCCAGGTCGGCGACGTCGACGCTGCCCGGCCGCAGCGACGCAGCCGATCTGGTCCAGGTAACGGCCCATGGTGGCGACCAGCTCGCGGTGCCGCGACCACGCGCACGCGCTGCCAGTCGTCGACGTGCCGGCGGCGAGATCGCCGGCGCGTGCACCGGCGCGATGCGGCGGTGCATCGGGATCGCCGGCGAAGACCTGGGCGTCGATGACCTCGGCGGCCCGGCGGTACTCGGCGGCGAGCCAGTCGTCGGCCAGGTGCAGGTAGATCCGGGTCGACTCGATCGAGGCGTGCCCGGCCTGGGCCTGGACCGCCTCCAGTGCCATGCCGGCCTCCCGCAGCCGGGTCAGGCAGGTGTGGCGCAGCTCGTGGCAGGTCGCGTGCGCCAGCCCGGCCCGGCCGCGGGCGCCGTCCAGGATCTGGTCCAGCCCGTCCGCGCGTCAGCGGCTGGCCGCGGCGCGGGCCCTTCAGCACCACGAACACCTGGTCGTGACTCCGCATCCGGGGGCCGTTCGGCATCGAGGTAGGCGGCGACGTGGTCGAAGAACCGCGCCGAGACCGGGACCAGCCGCTGATGGCCGCCCTTGCCCTCGGCGATGAACACCCGCCGCTCGCCGAGCCGCAGATCCTCCAGCCGCAGACCGAGGACCTCGCAGCGGCGCAGCCCGCCCAGCACCATCGCCGCGACCATCGCCCGGTCCCGGTGGGTGCGCAGCGCCGCGACGCAGCGCGTCGACCTCGGCGGGGTCAGGATCCGCGGCAGCGTCCGGGCCGCCGCACCAGCGGGACGCCCTGGCGCGGACGCTGCCGCTCACGGCGAGTCGGCAGCCCACGCGGCACCGGGTTCGCCTCACGTCGCCGCGGGCCGGCAGATAGGCGAACAAGCCCGAGACCGACGACAACCGTCGCCGCAACCGTCCGGTCGAGACCCCGACCCGGTCTCGTCGACCGAGCTGTGCAGCCGCTGCTCCCGCCGATCGGGGCTGCCAGTGCGCTGGGCGGTCATGAACGCCAGCACGTCGCGCGGCTCGACCTCCGCCGGCGCCTTGCCCACGACCGCGAAGAACACCTCGCAGGTCGTACGCCGCCGCCAGCACCGTGTTCGGCCGGCACCGCGCCGCGACGAACTCCAGATAGTCATCGACCAGCGGCACCCCGAGCCGAGCCGGAACACCGGCCCCGGCGGGCCGCTCGACCGAACAAACAGACACCGACCAACGACATCCCGGGTCCTCCTGCTCCATCGACGGATCAGCCACAACGGTCCCGGCGAGATACCCGAAGGATCACGTGCATAACAAGCAATAGCGGAAACCTCGGCAACGCCAACTCAACGGCGCTGGCAGGCGGTCCCGTGCCCTGCAATAGGCCGTGGCCTCTTCAGCCGGTCGCGCGCTCCCGGGGCGCAAAGCAAGGGGCAAGTCCGCTCGTAGCGAGAGGGGGCCACACATGCTGTGCCGCACCGTCGCGGACAGCTAAGAAGGGCTCCTACAGACGACGTGCCGGCATGCCCGATTCAATGCGCCAGGATGGCCAGTCCGCGCCAGATTCCCGCTGCGTCGTCCACCCAGGGTCCGAGCCGTTCGGGTGCGTCGAGAAGGTCCTCAGCGAGTTCAACGGACTCGAGCAGGAGGCGTGGCTCAGCCGTCACGTGGACCCGCATGAGGAGATCGCGCGTGTCGGCGTACTCCACGACTTCAACGAGGGCGCCGACGAGGCTCATGTCTTCGGCGCTCGGCGCTCTGACGATCGTCACCCCCTCCGCAGCCAGCGCGTTCAACCGTCGTACCGTGCGACGGCGATGACGATCAGAGAGGCGGTCGTGTCGTTCTCGGTCGCAACCATCTCGCCGCCAGGTGTCGGCCATCGCGTCGACGATCAGGGCGTGCAGTGTGACCACTCCGCAATGACCGCACCGAAGGGTGGTGCACCACGGACCAGCAGAGCCACCTGCAGCGCTGTCTGGTCTGCTTCCTCGATAGCCCTGCGCGACGGTTCGGAGTTCTCCGCACTCACAGCAAAGCGCACGGTTCCTGTGCCGTCGCGTCGCGGGGCGCTCGGTTTGGGCAGGTCGACCTTCGCTCATAGCCGGACCAGTCGAAGCCCGAGCCAGATGTCGACGCAGGTGACGCAGTCGCTCGCGTCCGGTCGGTCGACCTCGACGAGGTCGCCGTCGTCCTCGCCTCGCAGCAGTCTCGCCTCGATGCCGCAGAAGCTTGTGACGACCCCCTCGGTTGCGCGGGCCGCCTCATAGTCGTCGAGCGGGTAGAGGTGCTGGCGTTGGCGTCGGTACTGCCTCACCGGATCTACGGTGTGGTCGAGACGGCTGTCGCTCCCCCGCTGGCCGGACGGGCTGCGGACGATAGAAGATGGGTCCATGGTCTGGGTGCCTCCGTTGCACTCGGTCCTAGGTCCCGGCCTGGTGTTACCGCACCGGCCGGGGCCGCCCTCAGTCTGTTGGGCTCCCATCGAGTGTCACACGCCAGCCCTTGCGCGTGTCAAGGTTAGGGTCTTCCTGTGGATAACCACCTGATGGGCACAACTGAGATTGCGAAGCTCCTCGGCGTCAGTCGCCAGCGGGTGGGTCAACTGGCGCAGAGCGACAGCTTTCCGGCGCCCGTGGCCCGGCTTGCCGCCGGGCCGATCTGGGAATCAGCTGACATCGAGCGGTGGGCGCGAGAAGCGGGCCGGATCGAGTAACCGGGGCGCTATCTGAAGGGCACCGGACACCGGTCGGATCGACTGAAGGCTGCGGGCAGCCGTGCCGCTCGGTCGTGGAACTGGACTCGAGTCAGCGGACATTCCGATGCGTAGGCGATGCATCACCGGTTTTGGATGGTTCGGAATCGGCACGTTTTCGCAGGTCAAGTGCCGTTTTGGTGCTGGTGGGCGCAACAGGGATCGAACCTGTGACCGCCTGCTTGTAAGGCAGGAGCTCTACCGCTGAGCTATGCGCCCGAGTGCTGCCGTCTCCAGCGGCGTCAGGCTACTGGAGCAGTAGGCCGACGGCCGAACCGGCGCCTCGGGAAAATGAGTTGAACCGCTGGCGTCTCGGGTCACCAGCGGTTCAACAACTCAAACTCTAGCGACCTCGACGGTCGGCTCCAAGGCAATCCAGCGATTTTGGTTGAAAACCATCCTAAAGGACTAGTCCACTAGCCCGAACGGACCATCAGTCGACGACGGCACGCAGCTGCTTGAGGTGGTCGTCGAGGTCACGACCGTGGGCGTAGGCGTGGTGCACGGCCCAGGCGACGTCCCCCTTGCGGTCGACGACGTACGACGAACGCATCGGGCTGCCCGCCTTCTCGTCGAAGACGCCGTAGGAGCGGGTCACGTCGCCGTGCGGCCAGAAGTCGCTGAGCAGCGGGAAGTTCAGCCCATCGGTGTCGGCCCAGGCACGCAACGCGAACATGGGGTCGCACGAGATCGCGAGGACCTCCGTGTCGAAGGTCAGGAACTCGTCGAGGCGGGTACGGACCTCATTCATCTCGCCGGTGCATACGCCGCTGAAGGCGAAGGGGTAGAAAAGGATGAGCACCGCCTTGGTCCCGCGGTACGACGAGAGGCTGATGTCCTGGCCGAACTGATCCCGCAGCGTGAAGTCGGGGGCAGGCCCGCCGAGCGCCAGACCGGCTTCGGTCACGACTCGTCCTTCTCGCCCTGTTCGTCATTCTCGTCCTGTTCGTCCTTCTCAGCGAGCTCGCGCTTGAGGACCTTGCCGGTCGCGTTGCGAGGCAGCTCGTCCAGGAACACCACGTCGCGCGGCACCTTGTAGCGCGCGAGGTTGCTCTTGACGTGGCTGCGGACGTCGTCCTCCGACACGCTGGCGCCGTCCGCGCGCACCACGAACGCGCGCAGCCGCTTGCCGTAGTCGTCGTCGTCGACGCCGATCGCGGCGACCTCAGCAATGCCGTCGAGGGTCGAGATGCAGTCCTCGACCTCCTTCGGGAAGACGTTCTCGCCGCCGGAGACGATCATCTCGTCGTCGCGGCCCTCGACGTAGAGGCGGCCGTCATCGGCGAACCGGCCGACGTCCCCGGTCGACATCAGGCCGTCGACCATCTCCTTGTGACCGCCCCCGGTGTAGCCCTCGAACTGGAGGTCGTTGCCTACGAAGATCCGGCCCGACTCACCGGCCGGCAGCTCCTTGCCGTCCGGGTCCAGGATCTTCACGACGGTGGCGTGCGGTATTCCGCCGGCCGAGCCCGGCGCGTCGCGAAGGTCCTCCGGGGTCGCGATGCTCGCCCACGCGACCTCGGTCGACCCGTAGATCGAGTAGAGGTTGTCGCCGAAGCGGTCCATCCATTGGGCGGGCAGGTCGCCGGGAAGTGCCGAGCCCGACGAGGCCACCGCCTTGAGCCGCGGCAGGGGGTACTTGTCGAGCGTCTCCTCCGGCAGCGCGAGCATCCGCTGGAGCATCACGGGGATGACCACGAAGGAATCGCACTCGTTGTCGGCGAGCAGCCGCAGTGCGTTCTCGGGGTCGAACTTCCGGGTGAGCACCATCGTCGTGCCGAGCAGCATCGCCGCCTGGTAGTGCGCGAAGCCCCACGTGTGGAAGAGCGGCGCGCCGATGTGGCAGGTCCACCCGGCCTTCAGCGGCATTCGGGACAGCAACGCGACCGCGGCGGGGATGCCGGCCTGCGGCCGCGGCGCTCCCTTCGGGGTGCCCGTCGTGCCGGACGTGAGGATGATGGTGCGCGGGCTCCGCGACGGCGGTGACAGCTCGTCGCTCGAGCTCGCCGAGCGGATCAGCTCCTCGATGGTGTCGGGACCCGCTTCGCCATCGGTCCAGCCGATCACCCGGTCCTCGATCTCGACGTCCTCGAGCAGGCCTTCGAACTCCTCGTCGTAGACCACGACCCGGGGCTGCTCGCGTTTCATGACGTCTTTGAGCTGCGGCGCCGCGAACGCGGTGTTGAGGTAGAGCACGTCCGCACCGAGCTTGCTGATCGCGATCGACGCCTCGATGAAGCCGCGGTGGTTGCGACACATGACGGCGACGCCGTCGCCCTCGGAGACGCCGCGCTCCTGGAGCGACCGCGCCAAGGCGTTGGTACGACGGTGCAGGTCGCCGAAGGTGACCTCGCCGCGCTCGTCGATGATCGCGATCCCGTTGGGGTTGCGCAGCGCCAGCGCCCTGAATCCGCCTGCTGGCGTGGTGCCCCACTTGCGGAGCGACGAGACGATCCCGATCAGGGTGCGTGGGCCGTAGGGCCGCACGATCCCGGACGCGGTCAGAGTCTTTAGGCTGAAGGCAGCGTCGCGCGCCCGGACGGACATCGATCCCATGGGGCGACGCTACCCATACGGATGGCCGAGCATCCCCCGGGCGCCACCAGCCGGACCGGTCACCCGACCGTCTTGGGCGCGATCAGCTTGGTGGCGACCCAGTCGCTGCTGACCGCCGCGGTCGTCGTCAGCGCCAGGCCGGCGATCGGTGCGGCTTCAGCGATGTCGGCCGGGTCGACCGCGTTGGGACGGCCGACCTTGGGCGTCAACAGCCAGATCACGCCGCCGCCCACGAGGTCGGTGATGGAGTCGAAGAGCCCGTCGACCAGGTCGCCGTCGTCGTCGCGCCACCACAGCACGACCGTCTCGACCACGTTGCCGTGGTCGCTGTCGACCATGTCGCCGTCGATGGCGTCCTCGATGGCGATACGGAGCTGGTCGTCGGTGTCCTGGTCCCACCCGAGTTCTTGGACGACCATGCCCGCCTTGAATCCGAGCCGGTTAGCGGGTCCGCTCGAATCGGTCCCGCCGTCCGCGGTCGCGCTCACGGGTTCCTCCAGTCCATTGCTTTCGTCGGTTCCCCTAGCCGGGGTCCACGGGGGCGGAACCCCCGTGCGTGGGAGTAGTCCAGCGGAGTTGTCGCAACCGCGCAAGCACCGTCCAGAACGGACCGGGGATACACGGGGCCGAGCCGCCGTGCCTGCGGCTACCGCTGGGTAGATTTTGCGTGGGCCGGATGAGTGTCACGATGGCGGGGTGACCGGAGACGCAAACCCAGCCGCCAACGCCCGCAACACCCCCGCTCCCGCGGTGATTCACGAGGGCTTGCCGACCCAGCTCCCCGACATCGACCCGGACGAGACCCAGGACTGGATCGCCTCGTTCGACGCGCTCCTCGACGAGCGCGGCCGGGAGCGGGCCCGCTACGTCATGCTGCGCCTGCTCGAGCGCGCCCGCCAGAAGCAGGTCGGCGTCCCGGCCCTGCGCAGCACCGACTACATCAACACGATCCCGCCGGAGCGCGAGCCGTGGTTCCCCGGCGACGAGGACATCGAGCGACGGATCCGCGCGTTCATCCGCTGGAACGCAGCGGTGATGGTGTCGAGCGCCAACCGCAAGGGCCTCGAGGTCGGCGGCCACATCGCCACGTACCAGTCGTCGGCGAGCCTCTACGAGGTCGGCTTCAACCACTTCTTCCGCGGCAAGGACCACCCCGGCGGCGGCGACCAGATCTTCATCCAGGGGCACGGCTCCCCAGGCATCTACGCCCGCGCGTTCCTCGAAGGGCGCCTCGACGAGCAGCAGCTCTCGCGGTTCCGCCAGGAGGTCCAGCACGGCGTCGGCGCGGGCCTCCCGTCGTACCCCCACCCCCGGCTGATGCCGGACTTCTGGGAGTTCCCGACCGTGTCGATGGGTCTGACCGCCATCAACTCGATCTACCAGGCGCGGTTCAACCGCTACCTGCAGAACCGCGGGATCAAGGACACCAGCGAGCAGAACGTGTGGGCGTTCCTCGGTGACGGCGAGATGGGCGAGCCCGAGTCGCTCGGCGCCATCCGGATCGCGGCCCGCGAGGAGCTCGACAACCTGGTCTGGGTGGTCAACTGCAACCTGCAGCAGCTCGACGGCCCGGTCACCGGCAACGGCAAGATCATCCAGGAGCTTGAGGCCAACTTCCGCGGCGCCGGATGGAACGTCATCAAGGTGATCTGGGGCCGGGAGTGGGACGAGCTGCTCGCCCGCGACGTCGACGGTGTGCTCGTCAACCAGATGAACACCACGCCCGACGGCCAGTTCCAGACGTTCTCCGTCGAGGACGGCGCCTACAACCGCGAGCACTTCTTCGGCCCGGACCCGCGCCTGCGCAAGATGGTCGAGCACATGACCGACCGGCAGATCGAGAAGCTGCCGCGCGGTGGCCACGACTACCGCAAGGTGTACGCCGCGTTCGACGCCGCCACCAAGCACACCGGACAGCCGACCGTGATCCTGGCGCACACCATCAAGGGCTGGACGATCGACTCCCTCGAGGGCAAGAACGCCACCCACCAGATGAAGAAGCTCACGATGGCGGACCTCAAGAAGTTCCGCGACCGGCTCTACCTCCCCATCTCGGACCGCGACCTCGAGACGACGTACGAGGAAAAGGGCACCGCGCCGTTCTTCCACCCCGGCATGGAGTCTCCCGAGCTCGAGTACATGATGGAACGGCGGCGCTCGCTCGGTGGCTCGATCCCCCGTCGGGTCCTCCGCGCGACCCCGCTCCAGCTGCCCGGTGACAAGATGTACGCCGAGCTCAAGCAGGGGTCGGGCAAGAACAAGATCGCCACCACGATGGCCGTCGTCCGGCTCCTCAAGGACTGGATGAAGGATCCGGAGATCGGCAAGCGGTTCGTGCCGATCGCGCCCGACGAGTACCGCACGTTCGGCATGGACTCGATGTTCCCGTCGGCCAAGATCTACGACCCGGCCGGCCAGACCTACGAGCCGGTCGACCGCAAGCAGCTGCTCGCCTACAAGATGTCGCCGCAGGGCCAGATGCTGCACGAGGGCATCTCCGAGGCCGGTGCGATGGCGTCGGCGACCGCCGCGGGGTCGGCGTACTCGACGCAGGGCGAGCACATGATCCCGTTCTACATCTTCTACTCGATGTTCGGCTTCCAGCGGACCGGCGACTCGATCTGGGCGATGGCCGACCAGCTCGCCCGCGGCTTCCTGATCGGCGCCACCGCGGGCCGCACGACGCTGACCGGTGAGGGCCTCCAGCACGCCGACGGCCACTCGCCGCTCCTCGCGGCAACCAACCCGGCCGTCGTCCATTACGACCCGGGTTTCGCCTACGAGGTCGCGCACGTCATGCGCAGCGGTCTCGAGCGGATGTACGGCACCGGCGGGGCGGACGGCAGCGGCGAGAACGTCATCTTCTACATCACCGTCTACAACGAGCCGGTGAGCCAGCCGGCCGAGCCGGAGGACGTGGACGTCGACGGCATCCTGAAGGGGATCCACCGGATCGGCGTCGCCGAGGGCGACGGCCCGCGGGTGCGGCTGCTGGCGTCAGGGGTCGCGGTGCCGTGGATCGTGGACGCCGCCAGGATGCTGCGCGAGGAGTGGGGCGTGGCCGCCGACACCTGGTCGGTGACGTCTTGGAACGAGCTGGCGCGCGACGCCGTCGCGGCCGAGGAGTGGAGCCTGCTCCACCCGTCCGAGACCGCCCGCACGCCGTACGTCACCGAGAAGCTGTCCGGATCCAACGGCCCGGTCGTCGCGGTCTCCGACTACATGCGGGCGGTGCCGCTGCAGATCGCGCGCTGGGTGCCGGAGGACTACCGGGTGCTGGGCGCCGAGGGGTTCGGCTTCGCCGACACCAGGGCCGCCGCGCGACGCTTCTTCCACATCGACGCCCAGTCGGTCGTCGTGCAGGCGCTCCAGGCGCTCGCCGACGCCGGCGAGATCGACCCAGCCGTGGTCGAGAAGGCGTTCACCCAGTATCGGATCGACGACCCGACCGCCGTCGCCGGCGTCCTCCAGGAGGGCGGCGACGCCTAGCGAAGTCATCTCGTGTGGCTCAAGCAGTGTCGACGCTGACGAGGCTGGCGGGAGCCTCGGCCGTGCCGTTGCGCAGCATCCGGCGGAACTTCGCGCGGCTGTAGACCGACGGCGCGGTCGTGTTCACGAACTGGTCGAGCAGCCGGACGAACTCCTCCGGGTGGTCACGGTGCGGGAAGTGGCCGCTGTCGGGCAGCACCGTCACCGCGGCGTCCGGCGCGAGAGCGGCCACGTTGCTGGAGTGGCGGGCGGGGAGGACCTGGTCGTCCCTCCCCCACACCACAGCCATCGGCATGGACTCGGTCAGGTAGGCGCGATCGGACATGGTGACGATCTGGCCGCGCCAGTCGATGACCGCCCGGACCAGGTGGCGGATCGCGAACCGGGTACGCCGGTCCTGCCAGGACTCGACGATCGCGGCTGCCTCGTCGAGGTCGCGGGTGAACTTGCGCAGCGGGCCGACGCCGTACGACGCCAGGGCGCGGAGCGCCGTCGTCTCGAGGTGCCGGATGCCGGGCAGGGTCAGCACGCGCATGACCCCCTCCCACCCGGGTGCCTGGACCAGCTTGATGAGCGGGGTGACCTCCGAACCGAGGCCCCCGGACGACACCAGCATCACCCGCTGCGTGCGCTCCGGGTACTGGTACGCGAACTGCATCGCGACGCCGCCGCCGAAGCTGTGGCCGACCACCGTCACCTTGTCGATGCCGAGGACGGTGAGCAGGTCCCGCATGCCGTTCGCGTAGCCGCCCAGGGTGTAGTCGGCGCGAGGCTTGTCGGATAATCCGTGGCCGAGCAGGTCCGGCGCGATGACCGTGTACTTCTTGGCCAGGAGCGGGACCACCCGGTCCCAGGTGGTCCGATCACACGCCAGCCCGTGCAGGAGCAGGAGGGCGGGGCCGGAGCCGGTCTTCACGAACGCTCGTCGCTTGCCGTGGACCGTGATGAACTCGACCTCGGCGGGTGCCGGACCCTTGCTGCGCATCGTTTCCTCCCCCGCTCGCCAACCCTGGTGCCGGATTCAACCACGCAGAACCGCGGCGGAAACAGGCACCTTCTGTAAATCAATGCTCACATCCCCGCGGGGGAGCACCCCCTCCGTAGGCTGCAGGGGTGTCCCGACCCCCGAATCCGCGGGCGCGCGCGGTGAAAAAGCTCCGCAGCGCGTCCGGGCGGCTCAGCACGGCCGCTACGAAGCGGATGGAGTCCGACCTCCCGTGGTTCGCCGAGATGAGTGCCGATGAGCGGTCCTGGGTCGGCCTGATCGTCCAGGCGGGTATCCGGGACTTCATCACCTGGTTCAAACAGGACAGCGCATCGCCGAAGTTCGGCCAGGCACCGGAGGCGAACCTCTTCGGAGTTGCGCCGCCTGCCCTGGCCGGCACCATCCCGCTGCACCAGACCGTCGAGCTGATCCGGCTCAGCATCGAGGTCATCGAGCAGAACCTCGAGAGCATCCTCGACCCCGAGGACGTCAGCGCCACGCACGACGCCATCCTTCTCTACGCGCGGGAGGCCGCGTTCGCGACGGCGGAGGTCTATGCCAGGGCGGCGGAGGTCCGCGGCGCCTGGGACGCTCGCCTGGAGGCGCTGGTCGTCGACGCCGTGCTGCGCGACGAGACCGACGACGCCGTACTCTCCCGCGCCAGCGCCGTCGGCTGGGGTGCGCGCGGCGACGTGGCGGTGGTGCTCGGCGCCGTACCGGCCGAGCACACCGAGGCCGGCGTGGTCGACGCCGTACGACGCGCAGCCCGCGCCGCGGGGATGGATGCCCTCGGTGCCGTGCAGGGCCATCGGCTGGTGGTGATCCTGGGCGGTGTGACCGACCCGGAGAAGGCCGCGCGTGCGGTCGTCGACCTCTACGGGGACGGTCCGGTCGTGGTGGGTCCGGTCGCGGCCGACCTGGGCCATGCCTACCTGTCAGCGCAGTCCGCCACGGCAGGCCTCCGGGCTGCCGTCGGATGGCCGGATGCGCCAAGACCGGTGCTGAGCGAGGACCTGCTCCCCGAGCGGATCCTGGCCGGCGACGACTGGGCTCGGATGGAGGCGATCGACCACATCTACGAGCCGCTGGCCCAGGCCCGCGGCACTCTCGTCGACACCCTCTCGGCGTACTTCGCCCACGGGACCTCGATCGAGCCGACGGCGCGGGCCCTCTTCGTCCACCCCAACACCGTGCGCTACCGCCTCGGCCAGGTGGCCGATCTGACCGGTCTCACCCCGTCGCGGCCCCGCGATGCGCTCACCCTGCAGCTCGCGCTGGCACTCGGTCGTTTGTAGGGTCTCCACAAAGCGCTGCCAATGAGTTCGTGAGCGCCTGACGCGCGGTCCGCCGCCCCGGCAAGGCACGCTGGACGTGTGCTCGTCATTGTGGCTCCCGGACAGGGGGCACAGTCCCCCGGCTTCCTCCGACCCTGGTTGGCGGAGCCGACGTTCGCTGCGCGTTTCGACTGGCTGTCGACCGTCGCCGGCATCGATCTGGCCCACTACGGCTCCGACGCTGACGAGGACGCGATCCGCGAGACCCAGATCGCCCAGCCGCTCCTGGTCGCCTCGACCCTGGTCACGGCGCTGACCCTGTTCCCGCACCCGGCCGACGCCTACACCAAGCTCGGCGCGGTCGCCGGGCACAGCGTGGGCGAGATCGCGGCCGCGACCGGCGCCCGGGTCATCAGCGCCGAGCAGGCGATGGTCCTCGTGCGCGAGCGCGGCAAGGCGATGGCCGAAGCCGCCGCGGCGACCCCGACCGGCATGACCGCCGTCCTCGGAGGCGACCGCGAGGAGGTCCTCGCGACGATCGAGCGCCACGGCCTGGTGGCCGCCAACGACAACGGTCCCGGCCAGGTGGTCGCAGCCGGCACTCTCGAACAGCTCGCGGCCTTCGCCGACGACCCACCCGCCAAGGCGAAGCTCCGCCCGCTCTCGGTCGCGGGTGCCTTCCACACCCCGCACATGGCTCCCGCGGTGGAGCACGTGGCCGGGCTGGCCCGGTCCGTGTCGGTCCGCGACCCGCGCACCCGGTTCATCTCCAACCGCGACGGCAAGGTCGTCGACGCCGGCTCCGACGTGCTGAGCCGGATCGTCGGCCAGATCGCCCGACCGGTGCGCTGGGACCTGTGCCTCGAGACCATGGCCGACCTCGGCGTGACCGGCATCCTCGAGATGCCGCCGGCGGGCACCCTCGCCGGGATCGCCAAGCGCTACTTCCGCGGTCGGGGCATGAGCGTCGACACGTTCGCGCTCAACACCCCGGACCAGCTCGACGCCGCCCAGGAGTTCTGCGACAAGTATGGTGCAGCATGAGCTCCCAGCCGCTGGTGACCGACCAGGGCGCGTCGTACGCCGGCATCCTCGGGGTCGGCGCCTACCGGCCCAAGCGCCTGGTGCCCAACTCCGAGATCGTCGACGCGATCGACTCCAGCGACGAGTGGATCCAGCAGCGGTCCGGCATTAAGACCCGCCGGTTCGCTGATGACTCCGAGACCGTCGTCGCGATGTCGGTGGCGGCGTCCCGTGACGCGCTCGCCCAGGCCGGCATCGACGCCCGCCAGGTCGACTGCGTCGTCGTCGCGACCGTGAGCCACCTCCTCCAGACGCCGTCGGCGGCCACCGCTGTCGCCCATGAGCTCGGCACCGAGGGCGCTGCGGCGTTCGACATCTCCGCAGCGTGCGCCGGCTTCTGCCACGGCATCTCGCTCGCATCCGACATGGTGCGAGCGGGCAGTGCTCGCTACGTCCTCGTGATCGGCGTGGAGCGGCTCTCCGACATCACCAGCAAGACCGACCGAGGCACCGCGTTCATCTTCGCCGACGGCGCAGGTGCCACGGTGGTCGGTCCGTCCGACGTACCCGCCATCGGCCCGGTGGTCTGGGGCTCCGACGGCGAGCAGTACGACCTGATCAGGCAGCGCGAGGACTGGCGTGACGTGATCGCCTCCGACGAGCCCGAGATGCCGCACCTGACCATGCAGGGCAACGAGGTGTTCCGCTGGGCGTCGTTCGCTATGGCCAAGGTCGCCCTCCAGGCCCTCGACCGGGCGGGTGTCAGCGTCGACCAGGTCGACTGCTTCATTCCGCACCAGGCCAACAACCGGATCACGGACGCCATGGCGCGGTCGATGAAGCTCCCGCCCACCGTCCGGATCGCCCGCGACATCGTCGACTCGGGCAACACCTCCGCAGCCTCCATCCCGCTCGCACTCGACCGGATGATCCGTGAGGGCGAGGCCGGGTCGGGCGACATCGCTCTGTTGATCGCGTTCGGTGCCGGCCTGTCTTACGCAGCCCAGGTCGTTACCCTCCCTTAAGCCCCAACTCCCACCCAAGTAAAACGAAGCAGGAGAACAGATGAGCACCGAAGAGATTCGCGCCGCCCTTGCCGAGATCGTCAACGAGGTCGCCGGCGTGGACGCCGACGACGTCCAGATGGACAAGTCCTTCGTGGACGACCTCGACGTGGACTCGCTGTCGATGGTCGAGGTCGTCGTCGAGGCCGAGGAGAAGTTCGGCGTCACGATCCCCGACGACCAGGTCAAGAACCTAAAGACCGTCGGCGACGCCGTCTCCTACATCGAGTCCGCTCAGTCCGCGTGACCTCAACTGCGATGACCGGACAGTCGAAAAGGACGCGCGTCGTCGTCACCGGGCTTGGTACGACGAACCCGCTCGGCGGCAACGTGGCCGACACCTGGGACGGCATGGTTGCCGGACGCTCCGGCGTCCGGCCGCTCGCCGACTCACCAGGTTTCGCGGCCTTCATCGAGTCCGGCCTGGCCAAGGACCTGCCCGTCAGCATCGGCGGCACGGCTGCAGTCGAACCGACCGACGTTCTCGAGCGGGTTCGCGCCCGCCGGCTGGACCGGTCGTCGCAGTTCGCCCTGATCGCTGCCCTGGAGGCCTGGAAGGACTCCGGGCTCGATGTCCCCCAGCAGGCCGGAGAGCTCGACGGCGACCGCATCGGTGTCGCGATGGCCTCTGGCATCGGCGGGGTCCACACCCTGCTGAGCAACTACGACACGCTGCTGGCCAAGGGACCGCGCCGGGTCTCCCCGATCTCGGTGCCGATGCTGATGGCCAACGCCCCAGCGGCGACCATCAGCCTCGAGATCGGCGCCCGTGCGGCGGTCAACACACCGGTCTCCGCCTGCGCGTCCGGCAACGAGGCGATCGCGCTCGCCGCGGACCAGATCCGGCTCGGCCGTGCCGACGTCGTACTGGCCGGCGGCACCGAGGCCGCGATCCACCCGCTGCCGATCGCGGCGTTCGCCAACATGATGGCGCTGTCGAAGAACGCCAACGACCCGACCACCGTGTCGCGTCCCTGGGACACCGCCCGTGACGGCTTCGTGCTCGGCGAGGGCGCCGGCGCGCTGGTGCTCGAGTCCGAGGAGCACGCACTCGCCCGCGGCGCGCGTATCTACGCCGTAGTCCTCGGCACCGGCATCACCGCCGACTCCCACGACATCGCACAGCCCGACCCGGCCGGCAAGGGCGGCGCCCGCGCCATCCTGCGCGCGCTGGAGGACGGCGACATCGACTCGGCCGACGTGGCCCACGTCAACGCGCACGCGACCTCCACGCCCCAGGGTGACGTCGCGGAGGCCCTGATGCTGCACGCGACGCTCGGTTCGCACGCCAACGAGGTCGTCGTGACCAGCACCAAGTCCATGACCGGGCACCTGCTCGGTGGTGCCGGTGCGCTCGAGGCCGTAGCGACGATCCTGGCGATCCACCATCGCCTCTCGCCGCCGACGATCAACCTCGACAACCTCGACCCGGCCGTTGAGCTCGACATCGCCACCAAGGCGCGCGACCTGCCGCACGGCGACATCGTCGGGCTCAACAACTCCTTCGGGTTCGGCGGCGCGAACGTCGCCGTCGCCTTCGGTTCGGTCAGCTAGGAAACCCTCCCGGTGACAGCGGCGTCGTCGACGAGGTCGTGAAGCCCCGGCCGTCACCCCGACGGCTATCGCGCGGTCGCCGACGCCGTGCAGACGGAGGGCGTACGCCGCGGCCACCACGGCAACATCCCGCTGTAGGCGAGGCCGTCGAGTAGTCCGAGCCGCCCCGGTCGTCGAGTGGCTCGTCAGCGGACCTCAGACAACCTGGTGCAGCCAGCGGACGGGCGCGCCGTCACCGGCATACCGGAAGGTCTCCAGCTCGTCGTCCCAGGGCTTGCCCAACAGCTTGTCGATCTCGTTCTCGATCGTCGTCTCGCCGAGCGCAGCCCGGACAACAGCCGCCTTGAGCCGGTCCTCCGGGATCATGATGTCGCCGTGGATGCCGGTCACCGCATGAAACACCCCGAGGTCCGGCGTGGACGAGAAGCGCGCGCCCTCCGTCGACGTGGTCGGCTCCTCGGTCACCTCGAACCGTAGGTGCAGCCAGCCACGCAGGGCGGACGCGATGGCAGCGGCGGACCCGGCTGTTCCCGACCAGGAGAACTCGCACCGGTAGGTGCCCGACTGCGCCGGCTGGGGTGTCCAGCTCGGGCTGACGGGAACACCAAGGACGCCGCCCACGGCCCACTCGACGTGTGGGCACAACGCGGACGGCGCAGAGTGGACGTAGAAAACGCCCCTGGTTGCACTGTTGCTCGTGGTCACCACGACTCTCCTCGGTCTGCCTTGCCTCCGGCGCGAGCTACGCCTTCCCCGGCGGACTCTGTTCGGAGGTCAGATCGATCCGTGAGCATCGAAGTGACACCTGTGTGATTGTGACACCTATTGTGACGCATGAGACGCCTGCGCACCAGTCATCGGCGCGGAATGGCGTGAATCACGCGGGGTGGAGCGCGACCAGCTCGCTGAGCACGGCAGCGGCGATGCCGAGGCCGCCGAGGTGGCTCTCGCCGTCGATCACCGACATGGTGGCGTCCGGGAGCCGGTCGACGACGTGCTGACCGTGCCGGAACGGCACGATGTGGTCGGCGTCGCCGTGCCACCACCGCACGGGCACCCCGACATCGGCGAGGTCGAAGCCCCAGTCACGCGTGAAGAGGACCAGGTCGGCGAGCGGAGCGGACGTCTGGAAACGGCTGCCGTTGAGCAGGTCGTCGAGGAACATCGCCTTGAACTCCGGACGCGACAGCAGGTTCTTGTCGCCGGGCGGCTGCATCATCGCGTAGAGGTCGAGGCCCGCGCCCGCGAGCGGCTTCACCGTCCGGATCGCCGTCGTCAGCGCGACGCCCAACGGAACCCGGCCGGCGGAGAGCAGTGGCGCGAACCGGACCGCGAGCTGGATTGGGCCGCCGCTGACGGCGTCCGAGCCCCGCGTGGGGGCCACTCCGCCGAGCACGCCGACGCCGCGGATCCGCTCGGGCAGCCCGGCGCCGGCGGCGAGCGCGTAGGGACCACCACCCGACAGTCCGATCACCCGGGCGTCGTCGATCCCGAGGGCGTCGAGCAGCAGCGCAAGGTCCCTGGTCCAGTCGAGGACGTTGGGATAGAGGTACGGCGTCGACGAGCCGATACCCGGCCGATCGATGCCGATGATCCGCAGGCCGTGCTCCTCGGCGTACTCCCGCGCGTCGAACGGGATCTGGCGCCGTGCGCCCGGGGTCCCGTGCATCCAGACGATGGCCGGGCCGGTGTGCGAACCGTACTCAGCGAAGCTGAGCCGGCGACCGTCACGGACGGCGACGTTGCCCTCCAGGGTCGGCCGCCGGGGCCGCTCTCGGTGCAACATGCTGCTGAGTCTGACATGCCGGCAACGCGCGGCCGTCCGTGTCCTAGGGTTCGACCATGTCGTCCAGCTCGCTCGAGGTGCCACGGCGCCAGCAACCTGAGAAGCGCTCCAAGTTGTGGCGGATCTTCATCATCCTGGCCACGCTCGGCGTTGCCGTCGGCTGGCTCGTCTGGTTCCTCCGCACGCCGGAGGACCTCCCCACGGACAGCGGCCGGGTGACCGACTCGGGGGTCGTCGACCAGACCGTCTACATCGGCATGCTCGCCGTCGGCGACGACTTCGACCGGACCATCCGGATCTCGGAGATCTCCGTTGATGTCAGTCCCGACGACGGCGTCGAGGTCACGCCGCTGATCTGCCGCGGCGGCTCCCTCAGCTTCACGACCGACGCCGAGAGCTTCTGCCCCGAGCTCGACGAGCCCGAGGACGCCGAGTTCTCCAGCGGTGACTCCATCGTCTTGGCTGTCACGTCCTCCGCTGCGACCAAGGTCGACATCGGTCGGATCGAGATCTCGTTCCGCGACGGCATCCGGTGGGGCACCAAGGAGGCAGGCCTGGAGGGCGCCACGCTCACCTTCGCCGACCACGCGCCGGGAACGGTCGAGGACGAGCCCGAGGACACGACCAGCGAGCGTCCCGAGCAGGCCGATCCGAAGGATCGCGACAAGGACAACAAGGGTAAGAAGGACAAGCAAGGCGACAACGCCTGACCCGTCCGGCCGGCCTCAGCCGAGCCGTTTCTCCAGCGCCCCGGCCCGATCTGCGGCGTCGGTGATCTCCTCCGCGTCGATCGCGTTGGTGCGGTGGAACCAGCTCAGCGCGTCCTGCTCCCGGCCCGCCTGCTCGAGGGTGTCCGCGTAGGCGTAACGCAGTCGGACGACCCAGGCCTCCCGGCTCTTGCTGTTGATCGGCGACAGTTCCAGCGTGCGTAGCGCGGCGTCGAACTGGCCGAGGTCGCGGCGCGCGCCGGCCTCGACGATCGTCATCTCCGCCTTCGAAGCAGCCGGGAAACCCTTGACCGACGGGCTCTTCGCCAGCTCGAGTGCACGCTTCGCGTTGCCGAGCGCTCGGTGGCAATCGGCCATGATCGGGAGGTAGGCGGTGGCGCCGTTCATCCGCTTGGCTGCGCGCAGCTCGGCCAGCGCCTCGGAGTAGTGACCTGCGGCGTACGCCGCCTCACCGGCCGCCTCACGGACGACCGCGAGCCGCGGCGCCCGGCTCCGCGCTGCCAGCGAGTGCTGGTACGCCGTCTCCGGGTCGTCGTCGATCACCGCGCCAGCGGCCGCGAGATGGCGGGCCACCCGCTGGGCGAGCTTCTCCGGCAGGGTGCGCAGCTGTGCCCGGACTTCCGGGGCCAGCTCCTTGCCCGTGATGTCGTCCGGGAGCGGAGGACCGTCGTAGACCTGCTGGGCGGCGGTGCGCTCAGCGGCCGAGACCTTCGGGCGGTCGCTGCGGGGGCGGTCGCCACCTCGGGAGCGATCGCCGCCGCGCGAACGGGAGTCGCTCTTAGGGCGGCCGTCACCCTTCGCGCGGTCGGGACGTCCTTGGCCTGACGTCCGCCGCGGTCCGCCGGCACGCCCGGACCCAGGTGCGCCCGGTTTGCTCCGTCGTTGCTCTGCCACGACGACTCACTCTCTTCAGATGGGTAATGCTCGTAAATAGAGTAGAGGCCACCCGAAGGTGGCCTCTACCTAAAGATTGTCCGGCGGCGTCCTACTCTCCCACAGCCTCTCGGTTGCAGTACCATCGGCGCTGGCAGGCTTAACTTCCGGGTTCGGGATGGGTCCGGGTGTTTCCCTGTCGCTGTGGCCGCCGTAACTTTATGAACCCCTGTTTCACTGCCCGTGTTTGGTGGGTGTGGTGGTTGGGGTTGGATTTGTGGACGCGTGTTTGTTGTGCAGGGTTTGTTTGTGTCTTGCGTGGTTCACATGCCCCGGGTCACGTTCAACATTGTTTGTTGGTTGTGTTGGGGGTTTGTGTGGCAAGTGTTCGGCCTATTAGTACCGGTCGGCTGGGCATTGCTGCTGTACACCTCCGGCCTATCAACCCAATAGTCTGTTGGGGGCCTTACACCCTCAAAGGGGTGGGGAAACCTCATCTTGAAACGTGCTTCCCGCTTAGATGCGTTCAGCGGTTATCACTTCCGAACGTAGCTAACCAGCCCTGCACCTGGCGGTACAACTGGCACACCAGAGGTTCGTCCATCCCGGTCCTCTCGTACTAGGGACAGCCTTTCTCAAGTTTCCTACGCGCGCGGCGGATAGGGACCGAACTGTCTCACGACGTTCTAAACCCAGCTCGCGTGCCGCTTTAATGGGCGAACAGCCCAACCCTTGGGACCTACTCCAGCCCCAGGATGCGACGAGCCGACATCGAGGTGCCAAACCATCCCGTCGATATGGACTCTTGGGGAAGATCAGCCTGTTATCCCCGGGGTACCTTTTATCCGTTGAGCGACACCCCTTCCACATGGTGGTGCCGGATCACTAGTTCCGACTTTCGTCCCTGCTCGACATGTCTGTCTCACAGTCAAGCTCCCTTGTGCACTTACACTCGTCACCTGATTGCCAACCAGGCTGAGGGAACCTTTGAGCGCCTCCGTTACATTTTAGGAGGCAACCGCCCCAGTTAAACTACCCATCAGGCACTGTTCCTGAACCAGATCATGGCCCTAGGTTAGACATCTAGTACGACCAGAGTGGTATTTCAACGTTGACTCCACAACCACTGGCGTGGCCGCTTCAAAGTCTCCCACCTATCCTACACAAGCCGAACCAAACACCAATGCCAAACTATAGTAAAGGTCCCGGGGTCTTTCCGTCCTGCCGCGCGTAACGAGCATCTTTACTCGTAGTGCAATTTCGCCGAGTCCATGGTTGAGACAGCGCCCAAGTCGTTACTCCATTCGTGCAGGTCGGAACTTACCCGACAAGGAATTTCGCTACCTTAGGATGGTTATAGTTACCACCGCCGTTTACTGGGGCTTAAATTCTCAGCTTCGCCCTTACGGGCTAACCGGTCCTCTTAACCTTCCAGCACCGGGCAGGAGTCAGTCCGTATACATCGTCTTACGACTTCGCACGGACCTGTGTTTTTAGTAAACAGTCGCTTGGGCCTGGTCTCTGCGACCCTCCCCGCGTCCCCCAGCTAGTGGGTTGACGGATCGGGTCCCCCTTCTCCCGAAGTTACGGGGGCATTTTGCCGAGTTCCTTAACCATGGTTGTCTCGATCGCCTTGGTATTCTCTACCTGATCACCTGAGTCGGTTTGGGGTACGGGCGGCTCGTGGCTCGCTAGAGGTTTTTCTCGACAGCATAGGATTACCCACTTCCCCCATCAGGGGTCGGCATCACATCTCAGACTTGCCTCGCGGCTGCGACCCGGATTTGCCTAGGTCACGTCCTACATGCTTACCCACGCTCTACCATCGGCGTGGTTGGGCTACCTTCCTGTGTCACCCCATCGCTTGACTACTACCGGATCGGATCCCACGCTCCGCCCCAGCCCCGCACCCCGAAGGGATTGGTAACTAGGGTTTTGGGTGGTTAGCATCACCGGGCTCGTCATGGACGCCACTTCGCCGGTACGGGAATATCAACCCGTTGTCCATCGACTACGCCTGTCGGCCTCGCCTTAGGTCCCGACTTACCCAGGGCAGATTAGCTTGACCCTGGAACCCTTGATCATTCGGCGCACGGGTTTCTCACCCGTGATTCGCTACTCATGCCTGCATTCTCACTCGTGTCACATCCACGCCTGGATCACTCCGACGCTTCGCCCGTGACACGACGCTCCCCTACCCACCCACACCCCTGAACCAAGCACCACGAGGGCGCCGGCTTGGGTAACGTGTGAGTGCCATGGCTTCGGCGGACGGCTTGAGCCCCGCTACATTGTCGGCGCGGAATCACTTGACCAGTGAGCTATTACGCACTCTTTCAAGGGTGGCTGCTTCCAAGCCAACCTCCTGGTTGTCACTGCGACTCCACATCCTTTTCCACTTAGCCGCCCCTTAGGGGCCTTAGCCGATGGTCTGGGCTGTTTCCCTCTCGACTACGAACCTTATCGCCCGCAGTCTCACTGCCACGCTCTCACTTACCGGCATTCGGAGTTTGGCTAACGTCAGTAACCTGGTCGGGCCCATCGGCTATCCAGTGCTCTACCTCCGGCAAGAAACACGCAACGCTGCACCTAAATGCATTTCGGGGAGAACCAGCTATCACGGAGTTTGATTGGCCTTTCACCCCTATCCACAGGTCATCCCCTCCATTTTCAACTGAAGTGGGTTCGGTCCTCCACGCCGTCTTACCGGCGCTTCAACCTGCCCATGGATAGATCACTCCGCTTCGGGTCTAGAGCATGCGACTACCCAACCCGACACAAGGCCAGATCAGTACGCCCTATTAGGACTCGCTTTCGCTACGGCTACCCCACACGGGTTAACCTCGCCACACACCGCTAACTCGCAGGCTCATTCTTCAAAAGGCACGCCATCACCACCCCACCACAAGGACAGGGCTCGGCTCTGACGGATTGTAGGCGCATGGTTTCAGGTACTATTTCACTCCCCGCCAGGGGTACTTTTCACCTTTCCCTCACGGTACTGGTCCGCTATCGGTCATCGAGAAGTATTTAGGCTTAACGGGTGGTCCCGCCAGATTCACACACCATTCCAGGAGTGGCGTGTTACTTGGGAAATATCATACGGAGTCACCAACTTACGTCTACGGGGCTATCACCCGCTCCGGCACCGCTTTCCAACGGACTTCGACCTCAATGATGATTTCTAACTCCGCGCACACTCAGCAGCGCATGCACAAACACTCCCACGACCCCCCACATGCAACCCCTGCCAGGTATCACACACATGAGGTTTAGCCTGATCCGATTTCGCTCGCCACTACTCTCGGAATCACTATTGTTTTCTCTTCCTGTCGGTACTGAGATGTTTCACTTCCCGACGTTCCCTCCACACACCCTATTTCATTCAGGTGCAGGTAACTGGACATAACTCCAGCTGGGTTTCCCCATTCGGACATCCCCGGATCAACGCTCGGTTGCCAACTCCCCAGGGCATATCGCAGGCTCCCACGTCCTTCATCGGCTCTCGATGCCAAGGCATCCACCATGCGCCCTTACCAACTTGCCACACAAACCACCAACACACACAACAAACATGACGAAGGAGGCCTATGCAATAAAATGATCAAGACACAAAACGATATACAACACTACAAACGTCACACACCCACATAAACCATGCCCCAACCAACCACCCCACAAAGGGCACGGCCAGCCAGGGCACCATGAAGTGTGTGATGCTCGCGTCCACTATCCAATAATCAAACAACAAGAAGCCAAACCAGCCCCAACCACCCATCACAGGCAGCCGGCGTCTGATGCCTCAGACACCCAACAGCGCATCATGCACAAATACTCACTCACTCAAGAGCTGTCGCAGTGTTCCACTAGTGAACACCCCCAACCGCAGCCCAACATTCGTGGACTGTCACGGGGTGTGCTCCTTAGAAAGGAGGTGATCCAGCCGCACCTTCCGGTACGGCTACCTTGTTACGACTTCGTCCCAATCGCCAGCCCCACCTTCGACGGCTCCCCCCACAAGGGTTAGGCCACCGGCTTCGGGTGTTGCCGACTTTCGTGACGTGACGGGCGGTGTGTACAAGGCCCGGGAACGTATTCACCGCAGCGTTGCTGATCTGCGATTACTAGCGACTCCGACTTCATGGGGTCGAGTTGCAGACCCCAATCCGAACTGAGACCGGCTTTTTGGGATTCGCTCCCCCTCACGGGATCGCAGCCCTTTGTACCGGCCATTGTAGCATGCGTGAAGCCCTGGACATAAGGGGCATGATGACTTGACGTCATCCCCACCTTCCTCCGAGTTGACCCCGGCAGTCTCCCATGAGTCCCCACCATCCCAAAGGACGTGCTGGCAACATGGAACGAGGGTTGCGCTCGTTGCGGGACTTAACCCAACATCTCACGACACGAGCTGACGACAGCCATGCACCACCTGTACACCAGTATCAAAGAGACCCCTATCTCTAGGGGCTTCTAGTGTATGTCAAACCCAGGTAAGGTTCTTCGCGTTGCATCGAATTAATCCGCATGCTCCGCCGCTTGTGCGGGCCCCCGTCAATTCCTTTGAGTTTTAGCCTTGCGGCCGTACTCCCCAGGCGGGGCGCTTAATGCGTTAGCTACGGCACGGAACCCATGGAATAGGTCCCACACCTAGCGCCCAACGTTTACGGTGTGGACTACCAGGGTATCTAATCCTGTTCGCTCCCCACACTTTCGCTCCTCAGCGTCAGGTAATGCCCAGAGAACCGCCTTCGCCACCGGTGTTCCTCCTGATATCTGCGCATTTCACCGCTACACCAGGAATTCCATTCTCCCCTGCATACCTCAAGTCTGCCCGTATCGAAAGCAAGCATCGAGTTAAGCCCGATGTTTTCACTCCCGACGCGACAAACCGCCTACGAGCCCTTTACGCCCAATAATTCCGGACAACGCTCGCACCCTACGTATTACCGCGGCTGCTGGCACGTAGTTGGCCGGTGCTTCTTCTGTACCTACCGTCACCACCCCAAAAGAGCAGCTTCGTCGGTACTGAAAGAGGTTTACAACCCGAAGGCCGTCATCCCTCACGCGGCGTTGCTGGATCAGGCTTCCGCCCATTGTCCAATATTCCCCACTGCTGCCTCCCGTAGGAGTCTGGGCCGTGTCTCAGTCCCAGTGTGACCGGTCACCCTCTCAGGCCGGCTACCCGTCAAAGCCTTGGTAGGCCATTACCCCACCAACAAGCTGATAGGCCGCGAGCACATCCCCAGCCGAAAAAACTTTCCACAAACACCCCATGCGGAGGTTCGTAATATCCGGTATTAGACACCCTTTCGAGTGCTTATCCCAGAGCCAGGGGCAGATTACTCACGTGTTACTCACCCGTTCGCCGCTCGTGTACCCCCGAAGGAGCCTTACCGCTCGACTTGCATGTGTTAAGCACGCCGCCAGCGTTCGTCCTGAGCCAGGATCAAACTCTCCATAAAAAGCTTGAAACCAGACAAACAACAAACAAACCAGCTATCGCCAGAATCATTCATCGACTTGCCAAAAACAAACAACACCCACACCCAAAGATGCAGACACTGCCAAAACAAATCACAACGACATAAATTGCATGACACACTGTTGAGTTCTCAAACATCACACGCATCGGAGCAGACCTCGCGGTCAGTCTCCGAACTGGTGATTCCCCGCACCCGATGAAGTTCGGGACCCGCCGTTGGCGCGCCCGTTGTCACCGTTTCTGGTGCGAGGGGTGGCCGCCTCGGGGCCGAGAACCCGATCCAATCGGACCTTGTTCTCCGCCGCTCCCTGGCGACTCGGAGAACATTACAGACCCCTTCGGCGCGACACAAATCGGGGTGGGGTCAGCGGATCCGTACGCCTGCGAAGCGCTTCTTCCCCCGCCTGAGGACCAGCCAGGA
Source organism: uncultured Actinomycetota bacterium (assembly GCA_963795115.1). Classification (GTDB taxonomy): domain Bacteria; phylum Actinomycetota; class Actinomycetes; order Propionibacteriales; family Nocardioidaceae; genus Nocardioides. The sequence goes on along the minus strand of CAWCGH010000002.1, from coordinate 133,481 downwards.
CCCGGCGATCAGGTCGCTGCTGAAGGGCACGTGGTCGACGTCCTCGATCCGGACGTTGTTGAGGTAGACGCCGCCCTCGGCGACGGTGCGCCGAGCCTCCCCCTTGCTGGCCGCCAGACCGGTCAGGGTGAGCAGGTCGATGACGCCGGGGATGCCTGCTGCGGCGTCGACGTCAACCGCGCCGGCCTCGCCCAGCGCGGCGGCGAGGGTCGCACTCGACAGCGCGGTGATGTCACCGCCGCCGAACAGAGCCTCCGCGGCAGCCTTGGCCTGCGCGGTCTCGTCAGCGCCGTGGACGAGCGAGGTCACCTCGTCGGCGAGCACCTTCTGCGCTTCGCGCAGGAACGGCTTCTCGGCATGGCGGGCCTCGAGCTCCTCGATCTTCGCGCGCGGGAGGAACGTGAAGGTGCGCAGCAGCTCACCGACCTTCTCGTCCTCGGCGTTGAGCCAGAACTGGTGGAAGGCGTACGGCGACAGCATCTCCGGATCGAGCCACAGCGCTCCGCCCTCGGTCTTGCCGTACTTGGTCCCGTCCGCCTTCGTGATCAGCGGCGTCGCGAAGGCGTGCGCCTTGCCGCCGTCGGCCCGCCGGATCAGCTCGACCCCGCCGGTCAGGTTGCCCCACTGGTCGGAGCCGCCGAACTGCAGCGTCACGCCGTACTGCCGGAAGAGCTGGAGGAAGTCCATCGACTGCAGGAGGACGTAGCTGAACTCGGTGTAGCTGATGCCGGCCTCGAGTCGGGTCCGCACCACGTCGCGCGCCAGCATCCGGTTGACCGGGAAGTGCTTGCCGATGTCGCGGAGGAAGTCGATCGTCGAGAGCGTCGATGTCCAGTCGTGGTTGTTGACCATCGTCGCCGCGTTGTCGCCCTCGAAGCCGAGGAACGGCTCGACCTGCGCACGGACCCGCTCGGTCCAGTCCTTGACCGTGTCGAGCGAGTTGAGCGTCCGCTCCCCTGACTCCTTGGGGTCGCCGATCATGCCCGTGGCGCCACCGACCAGCGCGTACGGCGTGTGGCCGGCGTTCTGGAGCCGGCGAGCGGTCACCAGCTGGACCAGGTTGCCCATGTGGAGGCTCGGGGCGGTCGGGTCGAAACCGACATAGAACCGGACACTGCCCTCGGTCAGCGCGGCGCGCAGGCTGTCGCGATCCGTGTTGTGCGCGAGCAGTCCGCGCCACTCCAGGTCGTTGAGGAGGGTCGGGTCGACGGACACGGTGGTCCTTTCCTTCGGCTGGGCAGGCGCTGCGAACGGTCACAGTGCTCTCCAAGCCTGCCGTATCGACGCCCCGACTGCCCAACGGGTCGAGCGGCCACTCGATCCGGAACCGGTCAAGTGCGCGCGGCTGGGTACCCTCCCATCGGAATGAGCAGAGACAAGGTGGCCGACAGATACACGCTCGAACGCGAGGTGGGGCGCGGCGGGTCGGGTGCGGTCTGGCTTGCCCGCGACGAGGTTCTCGGCCGGTCTGTCGCGATCAAGCAGATCGGCCTTCCCCCAGGCGCGTCCTCGTACGACGTCTCGCGCGCCGAGCGGGAAGCCCGGATCTCCGCGCAGGTCAACCACGCCAACGTGGTCTCCGTGTTCGACTTCGTCAACGACGGCGACCACACCTGGCTGGTGACCGAGTACGTAGAGGGCACGACGCTCGCCCAGCTGATCCGCGACCGCGGTCGGCTCACCCCGGAGGAAGCGGCCCCGCTGCTGCTGCAGGTCGCCGACGCGCTCGCCGCCGCCCACCGACTCGCGATCGTCCACCGCGACGTCAAGCCCTCCAACATCCTGATCGCGCTCGACGGCACCGCAAAGCTGTCCGACTTCGGGATCGCCCGGGCGGTAGCGGACGCCTCCCTCACCCAGACCGGCCTGGTGACCGGTTCGCCGGCCTACATCGCGCCCGAGGTCGCGACGGGTGCAACGGCGACGACGGCCAGCGACGTGTGGTCCTTCGGGACGACGATCTACCACGCTCTCGCAGGGCATCCGCCCTACGAGGGCTCCGGAGGTGAGAACGCCGTGCTCGGTGTCCTCTACCGCGTCGCTCACGAACCGCCGCCGCGGCTTCCCGGTGGCGGGTGGCTCGCCGCGCTGCTCGAGACGACGATGGAGCAGGACCCCGAGCGTCGGCTGACGATGGACGAGGTCGCGACCTACCTCCGTTCCGGGCCGCAGGACCCGTCGGACGCGGAAGCCTCGTCGGCCGGCGGCACCCAAGCACTCCCCCAGGTCACCGTGCCGCGGATAACCCTGCCGACGACGTTCGAAGACCCCAGCCCGACCGCGACCGCTGCGCGTCCGATCGCGACACCCTCGCGCTCGCCGAGGTGGACGATCGCGCTCGGCGCTGCAGCCTCAGCCGCCGTTCTCGCCGTGGTCGGGGGCTTCCTGCTGATCGGCGGTGGGGACGACGACCCGAAGGACAAGGGAGCGGCGCTGCCCAACACGACGACGGATGCTGCGTCAAGTGACGAACCCGGCTCCACGGGTGGCGCGCCGACGGCCGAAGAGCTCGAGGAGTTCGCGTCGTCGTACGTCTCGATTGCCGCAGACGACCCGGACGCCGGGTTCGCCCTGCTGACGCCGGACTACCAGGCCCGCAGCCCGGAGTACGCCGATTTCTGGGGGTCGGTGAGCAACCCCGAGATTCTCAACGTCAAAGCCGATCCCGAGGAGCTGACGGTCACCTACACGTACAAGTACGACTTCACGGGCTCGGGTAGCCGCACCGAGAACGTCACCCTGTTCCTCAAGCAGGACGGCGACCAGCTGCTGATCGACGACGCAGCCTGATCCTCCCGCGTTCAGGAACCGGCCAGCGCCGGCAGGCTCACCCGGACGACGGTGCGCTCGTGCTCGCGGGCGATCTCGATCCGACCTCCGTGGGCACTGACGATCTCGTCGACGATCGCGAGCCCGAGCCCGACCGAGCCGTGGCTTCCCGCGAACCTCTCGAAGGGTCGCTCCTCCGCGAAGCCCGGGCCCTCGTCACTCACCTCCACGACGACGTCCGCGCCGCCGGAGACCCGTACCTCCACGTCGCCGGCGCCGTGCCGGAGTGCGTTGCTGACGAGGTTGGAGATCACCCGGCCCAGCCGATCGGGGTCACCAGCCACCCGCACGGAGCGGTCACCAGCCATCGAGACCGACCGTGATTCCGCCTCGGCGGTCGCGCGGAAGCGTCCGACGACGTCGGCGGCGATCGCCGCGACGTCGACCGCCTCGGTCTGCAGCTGGAGGTGGGGCGCGGTCGCACCGGCGAGCGCCAGCAGGTCCTCGCTCAGGGCGATCATGCGACGGACGTCCTCCTCGACAGAGGTCAGAGCCTCGCGCAGGTCCTCGGTCGACCGTGGACCTGACAAGGCCAGCTCGACCTCGATGAGCATCAGGGCGAGTGGGGTGCGCAGCTCGTGGCTCGCGTCCGCAACGAACCGCCGCTCGCGGTCGAGACCCTCGTCCAGCCGGTCGAGCATGGCGTTCAGGGTCACGGCGAGCCTGCCCAGCTCGGCCGCCGGCGGGACCGGGAGCCGCTCACCGGCGCTCCTCGACGAGATGGTCGCCGCCCGCGCCCGCATCCGTTCGACGGGCCGCAGCCCGAACCCGGCCACGAGGTAGCCGAGGAGTCCCGCCAGGGCGAGCGCTACCGGTCCGCTGATGAGGAGCTGTTGGCGTACGGCGGCGACGGCCTCGTCGGCCTCCTCGCGTTCGATGGCGAGGACGACGAACTGGTCGTCGATCGCCCGCACCAGGACGACCACCGGCTCGTTGTCGATCTCGGGCTTCTCGCTGGGCTCGCCCAGGTCGTCGCGAACCCGGACGCGCTCGTGCTCGTTGAACCCCTCTTCGACCTCGTCCTGGTCGATCAGCCGCTCGATGACCGCGGTCGAGGACGCCACGATCTCTCCGTCGCCGGACAGGACCTGGCCGTGGATGTCGCCAAGGAGCTGCTTCACGCCCTCCACCCGTTCTTCGGGGGGTGCGGCGGCCAACCCCTCCATCTCGCTGTCGAGCTGGTCACGAAGCCCCCGCTCGAGGGTGCCCTCCACCCGCACCTGCACGTAGATGCCCAGCGCGAGCATGGCCACGGCCGTGGTCACCAGGAACGCGACGGCGACTCGGGCGCGCAGGGACCAGCTCAGACGATTTTCGTCGTCAGCCATCCGTGTTCCCCGTGATCCGGTAGCCGAGCCCGCGAACCGTCTGCAGCGAATCGGCGCCGAACGGCCGGTCGATCTTCTCGCGGAGGTAGCGGACATAGACGTCGACGACGTTCGACGACGTGTCGTGGGAGACGCCCCAGGCACGCGCGAGCAGCTGGTCGCGGTTCAGCACCTGCTCCGGGCGCCGCATCAGCGCCTCGAGCAGTCCGAGCTCCCGGGCCGACAGCTCGATCTCGACCTCGCCCCGCCACACCCGGCGAGAGGCGGGGTCGAGCCGCAGGTCACCGACCTCGAGGACGGTCGGTCGCGGGACCGGACCGCGGCGGGCCAGGGCACGCATGCGGGCGAGCAGCTCTTCGAAGGCGAACGGCTTGCCGAGATAGTCGTCAGCGCCGCTGTCGAGGCCCGCGATCCGATCGGCGACAGCGGTGCGCGCGGTGAGCATCAGGACCGGCGTCCACACGCGGGCATTCCGCAAGCGACGACATACGTCGAAACCGTTCATGTCCGGGAGCTGGACATCGAGCAGAACCACGTCGTAGTCGGACTCCTCCACGGCGGACAGCGCCGCTTCGCCGTCGCCCACAACGGTCACGAGGTCGCCGCGCTCGGTCAGTCCCCGAGCGACCAACCGCGCGAGCTTCGCCTCGTCCTCGACCATCAGCACTCGCACGCTCCCACTGTAGGGAGATCCCGATGAGCAGAGGGTGAGAGCCTCATCGTGGTCTCATCCTCGCTACCTACGTTCACGAGCATGAACAAGCCAGCATCTGCGGCACTCGCCGCCGTACTCCTACCGGCGATCCTGGCCGGCTGTGGCTCAGACGAAGGGGCTCGGGCGAAGGATCGGACGCCCGTCCCCGCCGACCTTCCCCAGTCCGACGATCCCGTCGAGCTCGATCCGGCTCAGGTCGGACCGGACGTGACGAACGCGTGGTTCCCTCTCGTGCCCGGCACCCGATGGACCTACCAGGAGGTCAACGAGGACGGGGCGGTGTTGCGGGTGGTCGTCACCGCAACGACCGAGACGCGCGTGATCGCCAACGGAGTCGAGGCACGGATCGTTCGCGACACCGTGACACTCGACGGGGAGATCATCGAGGACACGTTCGACTGGTACGCCCAGGATGCCGAGGGCGCGGTCTGGTACCTCGGCGAGGACACCGCCGAGTTCGAGGATGGCGAAGTTTCGTCCCACCAGGGAGCGTTCGAGGCCGGAGTCGATGGTGCCGAGGCCGGGATCATCATGCCGGCAGAGCCGGCGGTCGGGGACGTCTACCGGCAGGAGTACGCCGCCGGTGTGGCCGAGGACAACGGCGAGGTGCTGGCACTCGACGCTCGCGCGGAGGTCCCCGCGGGGTCGTACGACGAGCTCATGCAAACGGCCGACACCAACGCTCTCGAGCCCGACGCGCTCGAGAACAAGTTCTACGCCCGCGGGGTGGGTGCCGTGCTCACCCTCGACATCGCGGGCGGCGGTCGCGAGGGCCTGGTCTCCGTGCGCACCGTCCCGGACGCCGCGGCCCGTCGAGCGGCGACCGCGCCCCTCGGGTCGGCGTACTGACCGTTCGATGAAGTGCCGATGAGAGTTCAACTCCGAAACCAGAAAGGGCTCCTAACGTGAACACCATGAACATTCGACCCAGAAACCGGAAGACCAAGATCGCGATCGCGGCCGGTGCTGCCGTGGTGCTGGCAGGCGGCATTGCCGGGACCGCGGTCGCCGGAGGCGGAGACGACGACGAGACCGACCGGCCGATCCCGGCAGTCGACCTCGAGCAGGCATCGGACGCAGCCCTCGCCGAGACCGGCGGCGGCACCGTGACCGAGACCGAGATCGACGACGAGGAGAGCAAGTACGAGGTCGAGGTCACCCTCGACGACGGCACCCAGGTCGACGTCCAGCTCGACGAGGACTTCAACGTCGTATCCTCCGAGAACGACGGGCCGGACGATGACGAGTCCGGCGCCGACGACGACTGAGGCTGACGGCTGACGGCGGGGGACGGCATGAACCGAGGTGCGGCGAGCCGCTCCGCCGTCCTGGTGCCAGTCGTGATCGCCGCACTCGCCGGGTGCGGCGACGACGGCGGCCGGGCGAACGACCCGGCCCCGTCGCCAACTCCGATCCGGCTACCCCAGTCGGACAAGCCGTTCAAGCTCGACCCGGACCAGTTCAGTCCGGACGTCACGAACCCGTGGTTCCCGTTGGAGCCCGGGACCCGCTGGACCTACCGCGAGGTGGACGAGGACGGCGAGGTCCTGGAGGTCGTCGTGACCGCGACCCCGGAGACCCGGACGATCGCGAACGGCGTCGAGGCGCGGGTCGTCCGGGACACGGTGACCCTGGACGGCGAGATCGTCGAGGACACCTTCGACTGGTACGCCCAGGACGCCCTCGGCACGGTCTGGTACCTCGGCGAGGACACCGCCGAGTTCGAGGACGGCTACATCTCGTCCCACGAGGGTTCGTTCGAGGCCGGCGTCGACGACGCGTTGGCCGGCGTGATCATGCCGGCCGAACCGCTCGTGGGGCAGTCCTATCGTCAGGAGTACTACGCCGGTGAGGCCGAGGACAACGGCGAGGTGCTGGCACTGGACGGTACGGCGCAGGTCCCGGCCGGTTCGTACGACGGCCTCGTGCAGACCGCCGACACCAACGGCCTGGAGCCGGACGTGCTGGAGCACAAGTTCTATGCGCGTGATGTCGGTGTGGTGCTGGCGATCGACGTCGAGAGCGGAGCCCGGGAAGAGCTGCTTTCCGTGACGACGGTGTCGGACGCCGAGGCCCGACGCGCGGGCCGCGCGCAGCTCGGGGCGGCGTACTAGGGATCTCGTGCCGGTCGCCGCGCGACCGCCTCGACCGACGACCCGCCAGCCGCGGCGACCGCCGCGTCCACCCGGTCACCCGGACCGGCGACGAAGACGTACTCGACGTTGCGCCGCCGCCCGACCTCGCCGACCCGCTGCCCGGCGGGGTTGTGGATGCCGATCAGCGCGCCGACGTACCGCTTGCGGTCGAAGCCGAGCAGCCGGACCTGGTCGTGACCGGCGTCGCGCAGCATCGCCGTCATCTGCTCGGCGGTGATCCAGGACTCGTCGTTGTAGGACACGACGACGACCTCCGCGCGGACCCGGCGCAGCAGGTCGCCGAGGGCGGCGGGCATGGTGCGGCGGCTGTTGAAGACGCTCCGCGTGTGGTCGTCGCGACTGTCGACCCGCTTGCAGGCGATGCCGTAGTGCTCGGGTGCGTCCCAGCGGATCAACGTCTCCCAGATGTGGTAGTTCGTGAAGTAGCGGTGCTGGTTGTAGGGCGGGTCGACGTAGGCCAGGTCGACCCGACCGACCTCGTCGACAACCCGGTTGGCATCGCCGTGGATCGTCGCCCCGGGCCCGGCCAGCAGCGCCGGCCGCTCCAGCCGGAGGTCGCGGTGCGAGCGCGGCGCCCACTGCTTGAGGTAAGCCATCTGCACGCCCGTGGTCGAGTCCACGCGGTCGGCGGCCAACATCAGGCTGGTGAGCAGGATCGGACGCAGTGGATCGCCCGGCGGGTGGTCGAGCTCGATGGCGTCGCGGATCGCGTCGACGCGGGCACCGTTGCCGGGCTGGAAGAAGCGGGACCGTTCGCAGAACGTCTCGGTGAAGTAGCCCGGCGCCCCCGGCAGCGCGTCGAGCCGGGACAGCGCGAGGCCGAGCTCGACTTCGTCCACTGTCGTGGCGTTGGTGGCGACGTAACAGTCGCTGAGGACCGCAGAGTACGTCGCCAGGTCGCTCGCCGTGACCTCGATCCCCCGTCGCTTCAGCTCCTGAGCGACCCGGGTGGTCCCGGTGAAGAGATCGAGTGCGGTGCGGGCGCCGGCCGCCACCGCGAGGTCCCCCAGCACCGGCACCAGGGTGCGCTTGGAGCCGAGGTACTTGATCACACAGGGAGCGTACGGCGGGCGCGCGCCCCGGTGTCTCAGGCGCGAGCGTGCCAGGCGGCCAGCAACTCGCGCTCGCGCTCCCGGCCGATGCCGGAGACGGCCGCGTCGGGGGTGTCGCGCAGCCACTCGGCGGTGGCGCGGGACGTCTCCTCGATCGGGCGGAGGGTCAACCCGGCTTCGAGCGAGGGCTCGACGAAGTGCTGCATCATCCCGTCGTACTCGGGGCGCGGCAGCCAGAGCGGCAGCGCGTCCGCTCCCATCCACGGCTCGACGCCCTGGTCGGTGAGGAACGCCTGGTCGAGCCAGGTGAACGTGGCGTCGGGTGCGCAGCCTGCGAGCAGGTCGCCGATCGGCGTGGGCCGTCCGACACCGTCGAAGTCGCCCGCGGTGCGGGACTCGGCAAGGGTGACGATCCAGGCCGCGAGGTCGCGCACGTCGATCACCTGGACCGGGTCGGCCGGATCCCCGGGGGCGAGCACCTCGCCCCCGTCGGCAAGCCGGGCCGGCCAGTAGGTGAACCGCCCCGACGGGTCGCCCGGGCCGACGATGAGGCCCGGACGGACGATGCTCGCCGACGCGGCTCCGTCGCGCACGATCTGCTCGCAGGCCACCTTCATCGGGCCATAGGCCTCGGGATCCGAGGCGAGGTCGACGTCCTCGGTGATCGGCTCGTGCAAGGGCAGCGTCCTGGGTCCGCCCGGGACGCTCTCGTCCGCGTAGACGTTGACGGTCGAGACGAAGACCCAGTGCGCATCCGGAACGGCGTCGACCGCTCGTCGTACGTGGGAGGGACGACGGGAGACATCGACCACGGCGTCGTACTCCCCCGCCAACGCGGCCGGCGGCTCGTCCACCCTGTCCCAGGTCAGCAGCGTCGCGCCTGCGGGTACGTCGCCGGACACGCCGCGGCAGCCGCAGGTCACGTCGTGGCCGCGTCGGAGCGCCTCGGCAGCGACCTCGCGGGACAGGAACACAGTGCCGCCGAGTACGAGAAGTCTCACGCGCCCACCTCAGCCGAGACTGCCCCGAGAGGACAAGGGATTCCGCGCAGGGCAGAAGCAGGTCTGAATAGACCAAAGCAAAGTAGGGGGTTTTCCCTGATTCGCTCCCGGCCCTGCCTCCGTAGTTTCTAAGGCAACACCCCTCGAGGAGATGACCGATGAGCGAATCCCTGCACAACTCGCTGGCGACGTACGGCGTGCCCCGCCGGCACCTCCACGTCGTGCACCCCGCCGCGGACTCTCCCGCGCCTGCTGCAACTGCTCCCGTCGCAACTGCTCCGGTCGCCTCCGTTCCGGTCGTGGCCCCGCCGGACTGGGCGAGCCGCCTCTCCAACCGGGAGGTCGAAGTCCTCAGGTGCATCGCGGCCGGGCTCTCGACCACGGAGATCGCGCAGTCGCTGTTCATCTCGACCGCGACCGTGAAGAGCCACATCGCCCGCCTGATCATGAAGGTCGAGGTGCGCGACCGGTTGCAGCTGGTCATCGCGGCCTACCGGTCGGGCTTCATCCAGGTCAACTGACCCCAGGAAGAGTGGCGCTCACCACAGCGTTCAAGAGGCGCACGCCACAGCGGATCGGGCGGGTATTCGTGATCCTTGGCCCATGTCAGAGACTGCAGTCGCCGAGCCCCCCACCTGGGCCCACCGCCTCTCCACGCGGGAGGTCGAGGTGTTCGAGTGCGTCGCGGCCGGGCTGTCCACCACGGAAATCGCGCAGACCCTGTTCATCTCCGTCGCGACCGTGAAGAGCCACATCGCCAGCCTGATCTTGAAGGTCGGGGTGCGGGACCGGATCCAGCTGGTCATCGCGGCCTACCGGTCGGGCTTCATCCGGGTCAACTGACGTGCCCGAAACCGCTGTCGGCCCGAACCCGCTGGCCGAGCTGATCGCGGGTCTCCGTCGACGGATCCCGCAGCCTGACGGGCGGCCGGCGGCCCAGCCGGACGCCGACGACCACGCACAGTGGGACGAGCTCGCGACCGCTGTCGACGAGCTGGTCGAGGTGGTCCTGGTCCAGCAGGACCTGATCGAGAACGTCCTGATGCGGATGAGCCGGCTCGAGGGCCGCGACGTACCACCCCGCAAGGTCCCGCGTGGCGCCTGAGTGGCAGCGTCCCGACGAGTTCCTCCGACTCGTCGAGGCGTTGCGGATCACCGAGCCGAGGCCGAGCCGGCGCTGGTCCGAGCTGCTGTGCGATGTACGTCGAGCGGTCGCCGACGACGGCTGATCTGCCGTTGGTGCGGTTTGGCCCAGCGATCGGCGACGAGCCGGGGGTCGAGGTGGCGATGGCCGCGCGATTGCGGCGGTCGTCGGCCTTGAGTCAGCAGCATCTCCCGACGACGCCGGCCCGGGTGCTGTCCGTTCAGCGGGACTCGGCCTCCGCTCGAGATCGGCGATCCGCCGCTCCAGCGCGGCGTTCCGGCGCTCGAGCCGCTCCACCTCGTGCAAACGGCCCAGTTCCTGTCCCACCTTGGAGCTCGCCTCCGCCTCCTCTCCACCCCAGCGGCGAAGCCGGATCAACTACCGGAGTGCATCTGACCGTAGGCCCACGTCCCCGCCCGAGAACACGGTTCGAGACCGTGATCGGCGCGACACCGCGCGCCACCGCGCGTGACCCTCGCCGCGCGGCCGTTCGATCGTAGGGTTTTCTCCGATGCCGCTGGGTCCCCGGCGCTCCTAGCCTCGACGGACTAGCTCGTCCGAGACCTGGAGGCAACATGCGGAAATCACTCACGGCGGTCGGCATCGCGGTCGCCTTCATCTTCGGCGGCTTTGTCAGTCCCCCGGTCGTCGCGGCGGTCGGTGGTTCGTTGTCGACGATCGTGGACAGTGCGACCTCCAACACCGCGAAGGTGGACAAGTCCGGCTCGCTCCAGGTCCGGTCGGTGCAGGACAGTGCCCTGTCCCTCAACCAGACCGTCGACGCAACCGGGCCGGCCAGCGCCGATTGGCAGACCCTGAACATGCCCTGGGCGGGCGCCACCAAGAGGATCGGGATCACGCACATCACGGCAGCGAACCCCGTCGCCTCGCCGATGCGAGTGTCCGTCGAGATCCGCACCCGCATCAGCGGCAGAAACACCTGCACCAACCCGACCACCGGGTTCGGCGTCATCACGGTCCGCACCATTGTCATACCCGCGACCAGCACGGTGGACGTGGACCTGACCGACTCGCCCGCCTTCTCGGCCGGCAGCGCGACCCAGCTGACCTGCCTCACCTACCGAGTGCTGATGAACCGCGACTGGCGCCTCTACCTCGGAATCAGCGGGTACGCGCTGTAGCGGCGAGTGTGCCCGGACCCCGCGCACGCATCCGGCGTTCGTGGGGCGGGTGGGGCTCGAACCCACGACCCAAGGATTATGAGTCCTCTGCTCTGACCGACTGAGCTACCGCCCCTTGCGGACCGGAGCCTATCGAGCCCGAGTTCTGATTCCCCATCAACCGGGGCGATGCCATGCTCGCCCCATGGACCAAACACCTTCGCCACTCAAGCCGCTTCCCGAGACCTGGGAGCGGGCCCTCGTGATCGTGGCCCACCCCGACGACGTCGAGTACGGCGCGGCGGGCGCGATCGCGCGCTGGACCGGACAGGGCAAGGCGATCAGCTACGTCATGGTGACCAGCGGCGAGGCGGGCATCGACGGTCTGCACCCCGACGAGTGTCGGGCGCTCCGCGAGGCCGAGGAGATCGAGTCCGCGCGGATCGTGGGCGTCGACAACGTCGAGTTCTTCGGCTTCCCCGACGGCGTGCTGACCTACGGGCTCGAGTTGCGCGCGTCCGTCGCGAGGGTCGTCCGGCAACACCGGCCGGAGATCGTGATCACGGGCAACTTCCGCGACAGCTTCGGGCCCGGCGCGCTCAACCAGGCCGACCACATCGCCACCGGGCACGCCGTGCTGGACGGCGTCCGCGACGCCGGAAACCGGTGGATCTTCCCCGAGCAGCTCACCGATGGCCTCCAGCCGTGGGGCGGCGTGCGTGCCGTCTGGGCCGCCGGTTCGCCCGAGGCCAGGCACGGCGTCGATGTGACCGACACCTTCGACGTCGGCGTCGCGTCGCTCGAGGCGCACGCCGCCTACATCAAGGGGCTGGGCTGGGAGGGCTGGAGCGCAAGCGAGTTCCTCGAAGGCATCCTGCGGCAGGGCGGCGCCCGGATGGGTACGACGTACGCCGCGGCCTTCGAGGTCTACTCGCTGGTGTGGGGCGGGTCCGACGAGGAGTGAGGGGCCGCAGGCGAGGCCCCCGCCACGCGGGCCACGCGGCCGGCGTACTACCTCGGCGAATCGAGTGCTCCCACGGTGCTGCGACGAGTAATGGCGCCGTGGGAGCGAACCGGACTCTGAGTTACAGCTGCGCGAGCGCCAAGGTAGTGCCTACTGGTCCCGCCGCTTCTTCACGACCCACGCACCCAACCCGACCGCGGCCGCACCAGCAGCGATCAGCCCGGCGCGGTTCTGCCAGCGGTGGTACTCCTCGGCGACCTGCGGCCACGCCTCGCCGATCGCCACGGCAGCGTCCTCCGGTGTCGCCGAGAGCCCCTCGACCGACACCGGCGTACCGAAGACCATCCGGACCTTGCGCGGGAGCGGCCACCGGCGCTTCTCGGTGCCGGTGATGGTCGCGGGGACGATCGGGGCACCCGCTTCGATCGCGAGCCGGGCCGCGCCGCGCTTGGGCGTGCCCAGGCCCTCTTCACGGACCCGGGTTCCCTCCGGGAACAGGGCGAGCGCGTCGCCACGGGCGAGGATGGCCCGCGCGGTGTCGAGCGCGTCGGCGTCCGCCTCGCCACGCCGTACCGGGAACGCACCCAGGCGCAGGAAGATCCCGGCCATCGGCCCCTCGAAGTGCTCAGCCTTCCCCATGAAGTGCACCGGCCGGCGCAGCACGATGGCCACGAAGAACGGGTCCCAGAAGCTCTTGTGGTTGGGCACGATGACGACCGGCCCCTTCCTGGGGACGTTCTCGGTGCCGGTGGCGGTGAAGCCGCACACGATCCGGAAGATCAGGGCGGCGGCGTACTTCACCAGCAGGTAAAGCGGTCCGCTGACGCCCTTCTCACGCGCGATGCGGTGGGCTTCCTCGTTGGTCGTCACGCCGCCATCTTGGCGCAACAGCGCAACAGCGCGGCAGCGAGCGGCGTCTGCACACGCTCGCGCAGATCAAGTCAGTAACCGTCGGACGCGACGGCATCCTCGACGGTCTCCCCGGTCGGCTGGTAGGAGCACGCGTCCTCGGGGTCGTCGGCCGGGTCGCGATCGCCGGAGCCGTTCTTCTTGGGCGGCGGGTCGATGGCCCTCGCCACCAGGTCCTGCATCCACTCGAAGTCAGGGTCGGCTGAGCTGAACTCGCTCGGAGGACCGGAACACCACCGACTTCACCTTGGCGCCCTGCACCTTGAGCGCAAGGTCCACGAACGCCGGCGCCAGCTCGCGCGGGATGTCGGTGTAGACGATCTCCTCACCTGCCTTGAGCAGGTCGAGGTAGCGCAGGAACAGGTTGGCGGGATCGGCCTCCTCGACGATCGCGTCGACCATGCAACGCTGCCGCTCCATCCGCTCGTAGTCGTCGGATCCCCACCTCCCGCGGGAGTACCACAGCGCCTCGAAGCCGGTGAGGTGCTGGTCGGCCCCTGGAGCAAGGTAGTCATCGGGTGGCACGCCGGCGTCGGTGTTGCCGCCGATCGCGATCGGCTCGTTGATGTTGACGGTGACGCCGCCCATCGCGTCGACGACTTCCTTGAAGCCTTCGAGGTTGACGAGCACGTAGTACTCGACCGGGATCCCGAGGGAACCCTCGACCGCCTGCTTGATCGCGTCGGCACCCTCGTTGTTGCTGTTGCCGAGGACGCCGGGGTGAAGCGCAGGGATGTTGCGATAGACGGCGTTGAGCATGTACTCGCCGTCGGCGTAGTCGCCGTTGGAGAAGCCGTACGGGTAGAACTCCTGGAGCGGGCTGCCGTCGGGGAACTGGGCGTTCGCCATGTTGCGCGGCAGGCTGAACGTGACCGCCTTGCCGGTAGCGGTGTCCATGCTGAGCAGGATCATGCTGTCGGTTCGTACGCCGTCGCGACCCTCGGCGCCGTCGCCGCCGAGGAGCAGCACGTTGACCCGCTCCCGGCCGTCCCACGGGTCCTCCTCCGTCACCTCGTAGTCCGGCGTCGTCGCGACCTCGTTGTCGTCGAAGACGACGGTCACGAAGTCGGCGGTGGCGACGGCGTACTGCGCGGCGCGGACGACGGGCGCGGCGAAGGTCAGGCAGAAGACGATGACCGCGAGGTTGCCGACGACTGTGTGCCAACGCGGCCGTTCCCGCGGACGGATCAACCGGTAGGACGTCCAGACGACGAACAGCCAGACCAGCAGCAGCACCGCGGCGACCGCGGCCGCGACGCGGAGTCGGGTCGGGTCGAACGCCAGGTCGACGACGCGGCCGCGGGCGGCCGCCAAGTCGAGGTCGCGGCCGAAGTAGAACGCGACCGAGCCGACCACAGCAGCCCAGCCGACCAACACGATCCAGCCGGCGAGCCGGCGTTTGGCGAAGAGGTAGCCGGTGCCGGGGATCATCGCCGACGCGAACGTCAGGGCGAGCGTGCCCGGCAGCCCGCGCGTGCGACGTACGAACGGTCGCAGCACCCGCCGCCCGCCTCGTGGACGCTCGGCTTTCGGGTGGTCCTCGACGACCGCGCGTTCCGGCTGGTTGCCGGGACGCAGGGCCCGCTTGCCGCCGTGCTCCGCGGCGCGGCTGAGCCGACGACGCTCGCGTCGCGACAGCCGGACAGACCGGGACGCGCGTCGCGCGCCGCCCGGGCGCCCGGGGCTCGCCGTTCCGGCCATCCGTACCTCTCGCAAGACAGGCGCGGGAGCTCGCACGCCCACCGCGACCAGATCCCCACCTATTTCCGATCCAGTATCACTGCGAGGGGCTCATGGCGTCACATTCGTGCGACGTGTCCCACTGGCGGATCGGCGTCGAGGGTACCCAGCCAATCGGCAGGAGCGGAGCCGAACTCCGCGCGCTCGTCAGCAGTCATGGTCGCGATGCAGCGCCGCCAGGACTCGACCCGGGCCAGTCGGGCGAGCTGGAGCGCCGCGGGCAGCGCGGCGCGAAGCGCCCTCGCGGGAGCGAACTCGGTCCACACCTCGAGGGCCGCGTCGGCGATCCGACGGAGCCGGAGGTCGTCCGGTCCGGCCTCGAGATCACCCGCGCTCACCGAGAGCGGGATGAGGAGCGCCCCGAGCGGCTCGGTGAGGACGGCGTCACCGAAGTCGAAGAAGCGCAGGGGCACCTCGGGACCGTTCGCCGCCACCACGTTGGCCGCGTGCAGGTCGTTGTGGTTGAGGGTGAGCGGCAGGTCGAGGTCGCCCACCTGGTCCGACCAGCGCTCGATCGTCGGGAGCACGCTGCGCAGCCGCGCGGCGACGATCTGGTCCAGCCGCCGGGGGTCGCCGGCCGGCAGCGCGCCGAGCCGGCCGATCGCGTCACCGGCGTACGTCGTCGCGCACTCGGGCAGCATCTCGGTCAGCCCGAGGCCGTCGGCACCAGGTACGACGGCACGTTGGAGCAGCGCGGCGTCGCGGGCGATCCGGCACCACATGTCGACGTCGTGGTCGCCGCCGAGCTCGGCCAGGGTCCGACCGAGGTCGGCGGTGAGCAGCAGGTCGCGCTCGGCGTCCGCAGCAACCACGGGCACGACGTACTCGGGCGCCATCGCGGAGAGCGCGGACACCAGGCGCGCCTCGAACGCCTGCCCGGGGCAGTTCTGCTTTGCGTAGAACGTCTCTCCGCCCGCCACGACCCGCCAGACTGCGGACCAGGGGCGTATCTTGACCGTCTCCAGGGTCGCCGACGCCCCGACCGCGGACACCACGAAGTCGCGGAGCTCCTCGCGGAACTCCGGCGTCTCCCAGACGGCACTCGTCCAGGTCGCGGCGGCGGTCATGCGCGAAGCCTCCCCCGGTCGCGCTCGGGGCGCCAACGGGTTTCCGGAGGAGCCGGTGTCAACCGCCGTGCCCGTCGAGGTACGCCGCGACCAGGCCGCCCAGGGTCGGCAGGTGGTAGCCGCCCTCCTGGACGACGACCGTCGGCAGCCCAGTACCCCCGAGGATGGACCCGGCGGCGCGGTAGCCCTCAGCCGTCACCTCGAGCGGGCTCTCGGGGTCGTCGGCCGCGGCGTCGACCCCCAGCGAGACCACCAGGGCCGAGCAGCCCTCGGCGGCCACCCAGTCGGCCAGGCCGCCGACCGCCTCCAGCCAGCGCGCGTCGCCGGTCCCCTCCGGCAGCGGCACGTTGCGGGTGGCGCTCTCACCAGCGCCCGCGCCCGTCTCGTCCGCGTAACCCACCACGTGTGGGAACCAACCGGCACCGGGGTCGACGTGGACCGATCCGTAGAGCACGTCCGCGCGGTCGTAGAAGATTGCGGCGGTGCCGTTGCCCTGGTGCGCGTCGATGTCGATCACGGCCACCCGGTCGTGCCCGCCGCCGGCGCCCAGCGCCTCGGCAGCGACCGCGGCGTTGTTGAGGTAGCAGGAACCCCCGAAACCGGCCGCGGTCGCGTGGTGGCCGGGCGGCCGGCACAGCGCGTACGCCGCGCGCTCGCCCGCCAGCACCAGGTCGGCCGCGGTGAGTGCGCAGTCGACCGCCGCGCGGGCGGCCTCCCAGGTGCCCGGACCGATCAGGGTCATCGTGTCGTAGGCGTAGCTGCCGGCTTCGGCGTGGACCGCCACGGCCTTCCGGGTGGGGAGACCGGCGGTCATCGCCGGCGTCGGGAAGAGATAGGGCACCACTCGCGTCTGACCGACCAGGTCGGCGTACGGGCCCTGCCGCCAGCGTTCGGCGGCCGCGGCGAGGAAGGTCAGCATCCCAGGGTCGTGGACTCCGGCGAGCACGTCGTCGGGGTGCGTCACGGCCTCCGTCACCGGGTGTCCGACCTCGGTGACCGCGGCGAGGATCGCGTCGACCCGCGCCGCCACCTCGGTGCCGATCGTGGCGACCCCGACCCAGACCTCGTTCTTGGGGTCGTGGTCGCGCGTGGTCGGCGACCACACGACGGGCATCCGGTACTGATCCATGAGTCAGCAGTATGGCGCTGGGCCACCGAACTGGACAGGATGAACGCATGCCTCGCGCGCGCGACATCGGGATCGAGATCGGCGTACTCCCGACCGGCCCGACCAATTCCGTCCTCGACGTTGCCGGCGTCGGCCTCGGCCACACGACCCTGCACCGCGACGAGGACCCGCCGCCCACCGGACGCGGTCTCGCCCGCACCGGGGTGACCGCGCTCGTCGTGGCCGAGGACGCCTACGCTCGGCCGCTCGCCACGGGCGGCGCCGTGCTCAACGGGGCCGGCGAGTGCACCGGGTTCATCGGCGCCGGCGAGTGGGGGCTGCTCGAGACGCCGATCTACCTCACGTCGACCATGCAGCTCGGCCGCGTCTACGACTCGGCCTGCCGGATCGAGCTCGAGCGTGACGTCCGGGTGGCCGACGCGGTAGTGATCCCGGTGGTCGGCGAGTGCGACGACTCGTTCCTCAACGACTGTCGTCGGATGCAGGTCGGGCACGAGGACGTCGTAGGCGCCCACGCGGCCGCGCTGGCATCGCGTGGCGCCGGAACTCCGCCTCCGGAGGGCGCCGTCGGCGCCGGCACCGGCATGTCGTGCCTGGGATTCAAAGGCGGCATCGGTACGTCGTCGCGGGTCACCCCCGAGGGACACACCGTGGCAGTGCTGCTGCTGACCAACTTCGGCGAACGAAAGCGACTGACCGTGGACGGCCACCACCTCGGCCGCCTGCTGCCCGAGGACCCGGACCCGGTGCGGCCGGCCGGCTCGTGCATCGGCGTCGTCGTCACGGACGCGCCGGTGATCAGCGCCGACTGCGCCCGGCTCGCCCGGCGGATCGGTCTCGGGCTGGCCCGCACCGGGTCGACCGCCCACAACGGCAGCGGCGAGATCTTCCTGGCCGTCTCCTCGACCAGGCGGGCACCGGACCTGTCCTGGGAGGAGGGCGCCGTGGTCGCGGGCCCAGGCCTCGACGACCTGTTCGAAGCAGTGGTCGACGCGGCCGAGGAGGCGGTGCTCAACTCGATGCTGACCGCCCTGACAACGACCGGCCGCGACGGCAACACCAGCGAAGGCCTGGACCCGGCGACGGTGGCCCGGCTGCTCGAGGAGCACGGACGTGCCCGCTGAGCGCGAGGTCCGCCTGCCCATGGCGGACGGCATCGAGCTGGCGGCCACGCTCTACCTCCCCGACGACGATCGCGGCCCGCAGCCGTGTCTGCTCGAGGCACTCCCCTACCGCAAGGACGACCTGACCTCGTCGTACTCCGAGAGCTACCGGCGGCTCAGCGAGGAGTTCGGGTACGCCGTCTGCCGGGTCGACCTCCGCGGCACCGGCTCGTCGGCCGGCGACCCGACCGACGAGTACCCCGAGGCCGAGCAGTCCGACCTGGTCGAGGTGATCGCCTGGCTGGCCGGCCAGCCCTGGTGCGACGGCAACGTCGGCATGTGGGGCACGTCGTACTCCGGCTTCAACTCGCTGCAGATCGCCGCCGAGCGGCCGCCGGCGCTCAAGGCGGTCTGCGCGATCTACTCCAGCGACGACCGCTGGACCGACGACGTTCATTGGCGCGGCGGCGCGCTGCGGCTGGTCGACCTCGTGGACTACGACCACTACATGACGCCGATGACGGTGCTTCCCCCCGTCCCGGCGGTGTGGGGCGACGACTGGCGGGACGAGTGGCGCCGCCGGCTCCGGACCGTCGAGCCCTGGCTGCTCACCTGGCTCCGCGAGAACCGCGACGGCCCCTACTGGCGGCACGGCTCGCTGCGCACTGGAAACGGTGGCGGCCACGGCAACGGCTACGACCGGATCGAGGCGGCGGTGATGCTGGTCGCCGGCTGGGCGGACGGCTACCGCAACAACTCCTTCCGTACCGTCGCGGCGCTCGGCGAGGCGGGGGTGCCGTTCCGGCTGCTGGCCGGGCCCTGGGTGCACGCCGACCCCACGACCGCCTACCCCGGGCCGCGGCTCGACCTCGACGTCGAGATGGTCGCGTGGTTCGACCACTGGCTGCGCGGGGTGGACGACACCGACGATCCGCAGGACGACCGGGTCGACGTCTTCGTGCGTACGGCGACCCGACCGGCCGCATTCCTCGACCAGCACGAGGGCTACTGGGTGCGCGACACCTGGCCGTCGGCGTGCTCCTCGACCGAGACCCGGGTCCTCGACGGTCCCCACTCGCTGGTCGTGAGGCCGGACGTCGGCACGTCGGCGTGGATCGATTGTGCCGGCCACCTACCGTGGGGGCTCTCCGGCGACCAGCGCGAGGACGACGCGTACTCCCTGACCTTCGAGTGGCCCGCCGCCGGCGAGGTGCTGGTCGGTCATCCGGTGGCGCGGCTGCAGGTCAGCGCCGACGCCCCCCTCGCCTCGTTGTCGGTGAAGCTCTGCGACGTGTTTCCCGACGGAGCCTCGGCCCTGGTGACGCGGGGCAGCCTCGACCTCACCTACCGCGACGGCCTGCACGCGCCGGCCGAGCCGACCCCGTTGGTGCCCCACCAGGTCTACGAGGTGGCCGTCGAGCTCGACGCCTGTGCCTACGCGTTCGAGCCCGGCCAGACCGTCCGGCTCTCGATCGCGGGCGCCGACTGGCCCAACACCATCGCGCCGCCGGCGCCGGTGACCCTGACCATGCACGGCGGCACGCTGGACCTGCCGCGCTTCGACGGCACGGCCTGGGACCCGGACTTCGCCCCGGGGGCCGAGACCTCCTCGGAAGACCCGGCCGGCGTCTCCTGGACCACCACCCGCGATGTGCTGCGGCAGACCACCACCTGCTCGGTGGGGCACGGATCGACGTACGACGTGCCCCACGACGGCACCGCCACGGAGGAGTACGCCGGCGACGTCGTCGTCGACACCGTCACCTTCGCCCAGCACGCCACCGCCACCTGCACCTACCGCCTCACCTGGCCCGGCATCGACGTACGCGTCGAGTCTCGGCTCCGCGTCGACGTGGGAACCGAGGGCTACGACGTCGCGATCGACGTCACGGCGTACGACGGCGAGGAACAGGTGTCGCACCGGGAGTGGTCCGAGCACGTGCCGCGGTGAGCCCGGGGGTTGCCATCCACGGCTCCGGCTGAGGTCCACCTCTTATGTGCCTTCCCTCTGCTGGACTCACCGGGCGCGTCCTATCGCCCAGAAAGATGCCGGCCAGACGCGCCCCCATCGCCCTGGTGTCCTGGCCCTTCCCGGCGGCCGATCGTCGTTCGATGCGAGCCAACTGGATCGGTCGAGACCTCGGCAGGATCGCGATACGCGGGCACGAGTCTTGCCCTCCAGAACGAGGGATCAATCCGCGATGCCGGCCGAATCGACGTCACGCGTTGAGCATCGGGGCGGCGGGCAGCCCCAACGGGCGCTCGGCAAACGCCTGTTCAGCGGCGACTGGGTAGCAGACGTTCTCGCTCGAGTCGCCCAGAGTCATGTCGGCCCACTCCTGCACCGACTCCACGGAGTCGGACTCCCAGAGGCAGGTGACCGCGGTGAGGTCCTGGCTCGGGTAAAACTGTAGGACCTTGACGTGCTCGGGAGCGCCGTCGCCGGATATGAGCCGTTGCCCGCGAGTGAACGCGGTCTCAGGGTTCTTGATGTGGTGCTGGACGACGACATACATGGCGCGTACCTCTTCCTGTGGTTCCTTCGCTGGTCGGTGGTGGGTAGGACGCTAGAACGGCGAAGCGTCTCATTGCATCGCCCGTTTTCACCAACCTCAGACTCAGCGGTGTGGTGACTATTGACCACCCGGGCGGGGCCTGACCAGATCGTGCTCGTAGGCGTACGCGCTCGCCGACGTACGCGACGAGACCCCGAGCTTGGCGAAGATGTTCTGCACGTGCCGGGCAATCGTGTGCTCGCTGAGGATCAGCGCCTCGGCGATCTGGCGGTTGCTCTGGCCCTTGGCCACCAGATGAAGGACCTCTCGCTCGCGAGGGCTCAGACCCTCGCCGGCGTCCTCGCTCGTGGCGTGGAAGTCAAGCGCCGCCAAGTCGGGATGCGCGCCGAGCTCCGCGAAGATCTCGCGGGCAGCTTGGAGTTCAAGTGCTGCCGAGTCGTGGTCACCCAGCGAGCGACATGTCCGCCCGATCAGGGTGCGGGTGCGGGCCGCGTCATACGACGCCTCGAGCTGCTGCCACGCCTGCCACGCGCGCCGCAACGCCGGCAAGGCAGCCTCAGCGTCGCCCTCGGCCAAAGACATCACCCCTCGCACCTGCCAGGACATCGCGTCAATGGCCTCACTGCCTTGCTGCGCCGCGATCTCTTCAAGCTCGCGGCAAGCGCCACCGGCCGCGTCGACGTCTCCGGCCGCCAACATGATCTCGACGTAGGCCGGTAGTACTGCCACCCGCGGCAGCCCGCGAGACGACTCAGACACAACCCTGCGGATCGTCTCAGCCGCCGACTCAATGTTGCCCTGCGCTAGGCGCATGAGAGCCAGGCCTGGCTGGGGATCCTTGCCGAAGCCACTTGCCGTTCGATAGGCCTCTTCCGCGAGCGTGAAATCGCCTCTGAGACGGTTCACCTCCCCCTCGCAGTAAGCGGCGTCGGCGCGGGCCAGCTGGTTCAGCGCCCCCTGCGTAAATTGTTCGCCGACCCGACGCAGTTCAACCAACGCCTCCTCCCATGCGCCGCCGAGGATCATGATCTCGGCACGGTGTACCAAGCAAGGGCCCTTGTGGGCCACCATGGCGGGCTGGCCCTCGCACCATCGCGTTAAGGCCGACGTCCACTCCTGAACCCGGCGCAGTTGGTAAAGGCTGTGGCAAAAGGCGATCGTGTTGCAGTACACGATGCCGGCGACGATCGGGGACAGCTCCCCCGATGTAACGGCGACCATCGTCTCGTCGATCAGCCGCACGCCGTCCTCGGCTTGGCCCAGCCTGACCAGGGCATGCCCCTGCTCCATCATGCCGAGCGCGATCAGGTCCGGATCGCCGAATCGCTCCCCGATTTCCGTGACCTCAGCAGCGGCGTCCAGCGCGCCCTCGTCGTCGCCCTTGGTGAGGTGATCCAACATCTTCCCGAGCAGCACGTAGCCGCGTTCGGCGACGTCACGCTCACCGCGGTCGAGCACCCGCTCCGCCCGCGCGAACCAGCCGAAGGCTGGTGCTGCCTGCCCACGGAATAGACAGCTGTGGCCTATCCAGAAGGCACAGCGAACCGCTGGCATCGGCGCACCTGCCTTCAGGTGGGCTTGGTATGCGCCCTCCAAGGCGCTGGCGTAGTCGTCGTCCCAGCCGAGCATGTACGCCGCGCGGGCGAGCAGTTCGAGGTCAGTCGCGCCCAGCGGGGTCGCCTGGGCCGCGGCGGTCAACGCGTTGTATGCGTCCCGCCAGCCCCTTTCCGCGAAGAACTGGCGCCCTTGCTCGAGATCAGTGGCGGAACCCACGAATGCTCCCATCGACCGGGCATGCGCCTTGACCGCGAACACCCACGCAGTCATCATCCACCGGCCGCCGTACGCGGATCCCCACAATTCGAATGTAACGAGGAATCAGGGTCGACGGGACCTCGCCATTGCACGAGCGCGGCAGCCAGTCCCCATTCGAAGGCGCGTCCTTTCGCCGCGAGCCGGACACACCTACCTGCCGAGCCTGGGCCGGTCGGGCTTGCTACGTCCGCAGGTGCGCTGCAAGCTGAGCGGCGAGCTCCACGGACGCTTCGATCTCTTCGCGCCGGATCGAGACGCTCTCGACGTTGACTCCGAACGGCACACCGAGCCGTCGGCAGTAGTCGATGAGCTCGACTGCTGTCGCGGCCGCCTGCTCCAGGGACGCCGCCAACGGATTCGCCGAGTGCCGCAGGTCGTTCTCGATCCATCTCGGCACGTCGACCCCGAGCCAGCGAAGAAACTCGAGGGTCTTCATCGAGCCGCACACCGAGAACGTGAAGACGATCGGCATGGGAGCCAGCCCTCGCGTCTCGCACTCGTAGTGGTAGTCGGAAACGAGGTTCTTGGCGGCGTTGAGGTCGTAGACGACCTGGGTGACGAAGAACCTGCAACCTGCCTCCTGCTTGGCGATCAGGCGCAGATGTTCGTTGTCGCGACGACTGTGCCGCTCTGGAATCGCCACGCCGCCTAGCAGCAGGTCCGGGTTGAGCTCGGTGCGGATCGCCTGCGCATCGGCGAGCGAGACTGGCGCAGACGTACCGCTGGATGCAGCGCCGACCATAACGGTCAACGTTCGGGCGGGGTCCTGCTCGGAGATCCAGGACTTCAGACCGTCGCGCTGGTACTTGCCGACCGCGCGGTAGACGATCACCGGGGTCTGCCACGACCGAAGGTGGTCAGCCCGGTAGTCAGACGGATCGACCGTCGCACTGAACGGGAACGGACGCACGACCGGGTTGCGGGAGCTCTCGTCGTCGATGTCGTAGAGGTCAAGACCATCGAGGTCGAGACCGCTCAACCGGTCCATGGTGGCCTGAGCGATCTCGGGGAGTCGCTCGGCAGGTGTCGACTGCCGAGGCGGCGTGATCGCGAAAAGAGCGAACTCTCCCTGACCGGAGCGAATGCGCGCGGTGAGATCCACGATGCGACGGTAGCGGGGTCACGCGCCCCCTTCGCCCCCAAGCCTGCCCATTGCGGCCGAGCACCCGGACCTTCCGCGAACCACCTGCGTCATTTCGCGTGAGAGCCCGCGTAGCAACGCCACTCTTGGGCCGCCGCGAGGGAACATCCGGACATGCCGATGTTGAGTGGGATAACAGTCGTACGACGACACGAGTGACGGTCATCCTGGCGGACACCGACGGGCAATCTGTCGAGTGAGGAGCGTCCGTTGGGCTGGCCTGACTCTCGGTGAGATTCGTCTGGGTGGTGCTTATCGTCGGCTGGTTTCGCCGTTAGAACGGAGCCGGGTTCGGCTGCTCTAGATTGCCGGATAGGTTGCGGATCACATCGCTAGTGCCCAGGCGTAGAAGCACAGCTCGTCGACGTCCTGTTCGATCAGCGCGACCCGGGTGGTGCCGCCGCCGTGCCCGGAGTCGCGCAGTGGCAGCAAGAGGTACGGCCCGCCTTTGGTCGCGTCTGCCTGCATCCGGGCGACCATCTTCACCGGGTCGTATGGCGGTGCCAGTTTGTCGTTCATCGCCGGCACGAAGGCCATCGCCGGATACCGGGTATCCGGCTGGACGTTGTGGTACGGCGAGTAGCCGGCGAGGTACGCACCTTCGACCGGATCCTCCGGTGAGCCGAACTCGACGGTCGCGGTGCGCCCGTTGTCGAACCTGGTGAACCGGATCATGTCCAGCAGGGGCGCGCGGCAGAAGACGGCCTGGAACGCGTCCGGCGCTTGCAGGGCGGCGACAGCCACAAGGAGGCCGCCATTGCTGTTCCCGCGCGACACCAGCTGGCCGGTCGTCGTGTAGCCATTGCCGACGAGCCAGCGGGCGGCGGCGATGTAGTCGTCGAACGCGTTCTGCCGGTTGGTCCCGATCGCCGCCTCGTGCCACTCGCGTCCGTACTCGCCACCGCCGCGAATGTTGGGAAAGGCAAGCACCCCGCCCATCTCGAGCCAAGCCGCATGGATAGCTGAGTACCACGGCGAGACGTCAATGTTGAACCCGCCGTACCCACTGAGCCGCGTCGGCAGCGGTCCGTCGGCGCCCTTGGGTCGCACGACGAACATCGACACCTGCGTGCCGTCCATCGACTCGTACCAGACCTGTTCGGTCACGACGTCGATCGCCGCATCCGGAACGTGGTACCGGGTGAGCTCGTCGTCGTCGAAGTCGTAGTGGTAGATCGACAAGGGTTGGACGAACGACTGGAACTCGACCCACACCTCGTCGCCGTTCCAGCTTCCGGTGACCCCGCTGACGACCCCGCCCCCCTCGTTTCCATTGACCGATCCAAGACCGGGCAGTGCGACGTCGCGGATCTTGGCGCCGTCGGCGGCGTGCACGGTGATCCGGTGCGACGCCGCGTGGGAGTAGACCGCGTACAAGCGGCGACCGATCCCGCTGACGGTCTGCAGAGTGTCGTCGTTCTCAGCGATGACGGTGTGCCACACGGTGGGGCTCATCAGCGATGCCCTGCATAGCCGGCCGCGCGGTGCCTCCAGGTCAGTGACGATAAGCAGGTCGTCGCCGACCACCTGAACCTGGTTCACCGCCTGCATGGTCGTCGTCACCGGCAGCATCTCGTCGTCGGCCAGCCTCAACAGGGACACGATGTTGGCGTGTACGAAGTCCCACTGGTACAGGACGGTGTACCGGCCACACTCGGTCACGTCGACCCAGCACCAGTAGTCGGCGTGACCGCCGAAGACCTGCCTATCCTGACCCGTGCCGATGCGGTGCTCGAGGATCACTTCCTTGCCGTCGACAACCGCTGGATAGAAGAACGACACCGAGCCCGGTCGCCACGCGGGGCGATAGTGGCTCGTCCCGCTGGGCTCGTCGGCGAGGATGGTTCCGGTGTCGATCTCGAGGATCTGGATCCGCGCGTCGTGGGTGCTGGCGGTCGCCTTGCCGAAGGCCACCAGGCTGCCGTCGGGTGACGGTACGGCGAACACGAGCGCCTCTAAGCTCGGCCAAGTGTTCGGGTCGAGCACGGTCTCGAGCGGCCCTTCCGGCTCGCGGCGCATCCGCAACGCCAGCTTCTCGTCGTCCGCAGCGGCCTGCCAGACGAACTCGCGTCCGCCCGCGCGGATCGGCCGGGACAGCTGCTCGTAGCGCGACCCACGGGTCACCGCCGCGCGGAACCGGTCCCGCGTCGGGACCGCGTCGAGAAGCGCGTGCGTGGCAGCCTCCTGCTCCTCGATCCAGCCCATCACCTCAGGGTCGTCGAACCGTTCGAGCCACTCGTAGGGATCAGGAATCCACTCGCCGTGAAACCAGAACCCACCGTCCGGATCGGCCCTCACTATCCCACCCCTCCACCAGACCGAGCCCTCCTCGACATGTAACGAGTATCGGTCATCGACGAATTCATCTGCTGCTTTCCGCGCAGTAGCAAAGGTGACCCATTCCGCCGCCTAGCGGCGCACTGCTGATGACCGGGTCTCTCGACCTTCGACCTTTCGAAATGAGGTGGGAGCGAGGGACCGAGTCGTCAGCGCTGCTCGGCGAAGGCCTTGAAGTTCGCGAACTGTTTGGGGAAATCCCGACGGACGAGCGGCGCCAGCAGGGGCAGCATCACCTTCATGACGCCCTTCGGGCGGAGATCGAAGTCGCCGTCCAGCCGGGTGCCGGAGCTCACAGGCGAGAAGCTCATCCGGCCGGTGATCTCCATACGCTTCGCGTCGACCTCGAAGGTCACCACGCGGTCGGGCACGTGCTCGGCGATGAGCGCCATGCACTCCTGCCCCTGATAGACGGCCCGGAAGCGGCTGCCCACGCCGATAGGCTCCGCTGTGAGCAGCTCGGAGTCGCTGAGGTTGCTGTTCCACCGCGGCTCGTTCCGGTTGTCGGCCATGAGGGGGAACACATCGCTGACCGGCTTGTCGATCGTCGTGGTGGCCCTGACCTTCATTTGCGGCCCGATGACAGGGCGGTGACGATCCAGGCACCGGACCCGAGGAGCACGCCGTCCTCGCCGGCATGCGCGGCCATGACTTCGTGCAGGTTCGCTTCGGCCCGCCGCTTGCCGACGTCGTCCAGCTTGTCGAACAGCCACTTCATCTGGCCGAGGATGAACGTGGTCGCGGTTTCCGCGTCGGGCCCGAACCACAGCAGCTCGTCCTTGGCCGTGAACGCGACATCAGTCCAGCCTGCGCCGTGGAGCAGGTCGCGCACACGATCGGGGTCACTGAGCGAGAACGGACCCGGGGCATCGGCCGGCGGTGGAGCCATCGGCAGGACCCGCCCGATCGCGTCGAAGAACTCGCGGAGCCACTCGTTGTCATCGATCCCGCGCCACACGAGCATCACCAAACGACCGCCGGGTCGGGTCCCCTTGGCGAGGTTGGCGAAGGCCATCGCCATGTCGGTGAAGAACATGGTGCCGGTCCGGCTGGCGATCACGTCGAACGACTGTGCTCCGAAGTCCTGCACCTGCGCGTCGGCCTGCTCGAACGTCACCGGCAGCTCGCCGGCCTGATGCCGCGCCACTTCGAGCTGGGCCGTGGACAGGTCGACTCCCACCGCGGTCACATCGGGCGTAGCGCGCACCAGGTCAATCGCGAGCTCGCCGGAGCCGCACCCCACGTCGAGGATGCGCTCGCCAGGCTCAGCGCCGATCGCAGCCAACAGAGCCGGCTGATAGCGGGCGATGGATGCGTTGTACGTCGCCGCGTGCTCGGCCCAGTAGGTGCCGTGCTCACCGTCCCATTCACGGAGTACGCCCGTGTTCCGCGGGTCGATCTCCAGCGTGTCGTTCATCGTCGCCTCCGCACCGAATAATCCCAAAGAGAGGATGCGCTAGTTTTAGTCCCGAAGGGAGGATGCTGTCAATGGCGCTTCCAAGGCTCACCACGACGACGTACGGCGTGCTCGGGCCTCCTCGCGGTGCGCCCGCACTCGACCTACGAGCTCGCGAAGGCGATGGACCGCAGCGTCGGGCGAGTGTGGCCGCGCGCGCAGAGCAAGCTGTTCGAGGAGCCCAAGAAGCTGGTCCTGCACGGGTACGCCAGCGCTCGCGAGGACTTCGTCGGCCGCCGCCCGCGCACCGTGTACAGGATCACCCGGTCCGGCCGACGCGCGCTCGCCGTGTGGCTCGCCGACCCTGGGGACGGCCCAGCGCTCGAGTTCGAAGGCTTGGTCAAGCTCGTCTTTGCCGACCACGGCACCCGCGACGACGCCCTGGCCACCGTTGCCCGCGCCCGCGCGTGGGCGGTGGAGATGAATGCCGGCAACATCGATGGCGGCGAGAAGTTCGCCGGTGGAGACGGGCTGTACGAGCAGCGCCGCGCCACCACCCTCCTCTTCGGCGCCTTCCTCACCGACTTCTATGCCCTCGTCGCCTCGTGGGCGAAGCGCCGCTGGGCGGAGGACTCGCCAGCCATCGGATACCGCCCGAACGGACCCGCGAAGTGCTGGAGCGGGCGCGCTGGTCGCAGCAACCGCCATAACTCCTCGCCCTGCGGGGCCGCACCGTCAACCGAACGCGTGCCCATCCGTGCTCGATTGCCGCAGATTGCGTGCGCTGCGGCCAGCCGGAGCCGCAGAAAGCGCGCGGGGACCAGCGTCTTTCCGCCGCCTGCGTACCGGGCGACATTCCGGCTCGCCGACGCCACGCGAGATGTCTCCAACACGATCTAGAGTGACCTGATGCCCTTAGCCCAACGACGACGGCGCGTCGGAGTCACCGGGGTCCGGAGTGCGCGCTGGGGAGCGCTGGCACTGCTCGTGCGACCGGCCTACATCGCGACCGAGTTCGTCGTTGCCGCGGCAACGACGGGCGGCTACAGCTTCCTCTCCGATTCGGTCAGCCGACTCGGTGAGGTCGGTTGCTCGGCGGCGTACTGCTCGCCGCGTCACGAGCTGATGAACGGCTCATTCATGGGCTTCGGTGCGTTGCTTGTCGGCGGCGCGGTGCTGCTCTCGCGGCCTCTGGGGCCATGGGTGACGGGGCTGCTCCTGGTCTCCGGGCTCAGCTCGGTGGCCACCGGCCTCGCGCCTCTCGACCAGGACGCCACCCTGCACGCGATCGCCGCGACACCTTTGTTTGTGGCGCAGCCGATAGCGCTGATCATTCTCGGTGCGCGGTTGCGGAATGACCGGCCGCATCTGGCCGGGGCGCTCCTGGCTGCGGGAGTCGTGACCGGCACAGCGGCCGTGTCGTTCGTGCTCTCCGGTGACGGCCCCGCATCAGGTGCCCTCGAGCGCCTTGCCCTGTGGCCGGTACTGGTCGGGCTGGCCGGGTTCGCGTGGACACGACTCACTTCCGATGGTCGCTCAGAACCCGGTCATCGAGAGGCCAGTGCCCACACCAGGGCCGCCGTCTGACGCACTCGATCACACCGCGGACGCGAACGAGGCACGACCCGGGATGGATGAGCGGACTGACTGCCAGCCCGGACGGTGAGCATCTACATCGTGCCAAGTAGCCCTCTTCGCCGCCAGGCGGCCCTGCCGAGGCGCCCGACGAATGTCGATGAGCTGTCGTCAAAGACATGTCAGGATCAACCCGTGATCGATGTCGAGTTGCCATCTGGGCCGGACGGACAATCGGTAGTCAGGTCGTTTGCAGCGTGTCTAGCGTCGGTCACCGAGGTCGGGCTCCAGGAGGTGCCGTTGCCTGACTCGGACTTCCGAGGTGCGATGGCCTACTGGCGAAGCTGGCTGGCCGGACGCGGATTCGGCCTGGTCCCGCTCGCTCAGCCACGCAAGTTCAACTGGCCGGGCTACTGGTTGGGGGTTCTCGACGACGAGAAGGCCGTCTTGTTGTTCGGCACCCCGTCCGGGGTCGTGTTGAGTCCCCAGGACGCCAGCCTGCTGGGGCGCCCAGCTGTCGACCTGTCCATTCGCGACGGATTCGTGCTGGCTTCACTCGATGCCCGAGTCCCTCAGATGGCGGCCCGGTTGCCCACGCTGCGAGGCGAGGTAGTCGTCATCGCTGTCGCCGAGTCAGCAACAGACCTCATGCAGTCAGTCGACCAGGCGCGCGCTGTGATGGGGTTCGGGCTGGAAGGCGATCGTTACGCCGCCAAGGCAGGCACCTTCACGCCCACCGACGACAAGCTGCGCGGCTATGACCTCACGCTGATCGAAGCCGAAGCCGTCGATGATGTTGGCGTCCCGGGCACTCGGAACCTCGACTACGCCGATGCGCGACGAAACGTAGTCACCCGAGGGATCGACCTCAACGCCCTCGTAGGCCGAAGGTTTCGGATTGGAGACGTTGAGTGCATCGGGCAACGTCTCTGCGAACCCTGCTCACACCTGGAGCGTCTCACTGACAAGGGCGTCCTGCGCGCACTGATCCATCGTGGCGGCCTTCGTGCCGACATCATCAGCGATGGGCTGATAGAGGTTGGTTCGACCATCTCCACTGTCGACTAACGCCAGGTCAAGCGCCCGCTGACCGCGGAGCGGGTGGCCTGGCAACAGGCGAAAGCTGACGCAGAGCGGCGGCGTGGTTTGCGAAACCCGGCGGCGCCCGACTCAGGCGGCGACGGCGCGGTCGCGGTCGCGGTCGGCGCGAGCGGCCTTGCCCGTGACCTGGGTCTGCTCCGTGCCGCACCAGCATGTGAACGTGACCACGATGCCGTGGTCGGTATTGGCCAGCGACGTGATCTGGCTCGGGAAGATGAGCACTCGGCTGGCGCACACCTGGCAGTTGTTGTCGAACATCGTTGACCCTCCTTAGATCAGTTGCGTAGGTCAATCATCCCGGACTGACATCTCTAGGGGTAGCCTCGGTTTCCAGAGGCATCCAAAGGAGATTCCTATGCTTTCCCTGCATCAGCTGCGCTGTTTCCTGGCCACCTACGAGCACGGCTCGCTGACCGCCGCAGCCGAAGAGCTCGGCTACGCCCAACCATCGGTGTCCGAACAGGTCCGGGGCCTCGAAAAGACACTCGGCGTGCCGCTGTTCCGGCGGGTCGGGCGGGGCGTCGTACCGACCACGCTGGCCGACACCCTCCGCCCCTACGCTGAGCAGGCGATCGCCGCGGCCGAGGAGGCGCGGCGGGCGGTGCAGAGCGCAGTGTCGCTGGAGAGCGGGACGATTCGGTTCGGGATGTTCGGCGCCGCGCGGTTGTACGCCGGCGCCCAGATCGTCGCCGACGTGCTCGAGCGCTACCCCGGCGTCCGGGTGGAGCTGATCGGCCAGCACTCCAACGAGGTACAGGAACAGCTCCGGCGCGGGCACCTCGAGGCGGCGATGATCGCCGCCACGAGCGTCGAGAGCGAGGGGATGACCGTGATCCCGGTGGCCCGCGACGAGCTCGTCTACATCTCGGCCGACCCCGAGCGGCTCACCTCACCCGTGACCGCGGCGCGGCTCGCGAAGGCCTCGCTGATCATGCCGGAGACGACGTGGCGGTCCAGCGACTCCGTTCGGATCGTGCTGCGCCGCTTCCTGCACGAGGCCGGCCACAACCCGCAGACCCGGATCGAGGTCGAGGAGGCGGAGACGGCGGTCGACCTGGTCGGCCGCGGGTTCGGCGACTCGGTCATCCCCCGCGGTGGCGCCGAGCAGCTCATCCCGCAGCTGGCGCCGCACGTCGGCTACGTCTCGCTGCGCCCCAAGCAGTACGACGTGATGGCGATCGTGCACCGAACGGGCGCGGTGCTGTCACCCGCGGCACAGGTGATGATCGAGCTGGCGACCAAGCACATCCAGTCGATTGCCGAGCCGGTCTGAGCAGGTAGCACTCGCACATCCGGAACGCCCTGCACCAGGTCGCACCTGAGGTGCCGGAGGTCGACGTAGACACAGTCGGCCCCGGCACTGATCAGCCCCTCATGGCCGTAGCCACCGGCGCAGAGACCGATCACCCAGGACCTTTGGAGCCCTGGATGCACTCAAGCGTCCCTACCTTTGTCACCAGGGAAAGTCCCGGCTCGATTCCGGGCCTGCGTTGTGGTGCGTCGAATGCGTCTGTTCGCCGCGACTGGGCGTTGAGGAATTTCTGAGTCTGCCGACACCGGTCGGCGCACCCACGCACCTCGCACGGACATACGCCAGAGGAGCAGGGGTCTGTCCGTGAGCACGGCCGCTGCCTCTGGGCACTAGGCACGAGGGCCAAGCAGGAAGGCGATGCTGACAAGGGCGTCCGTCAGTAGTCGGTTGCAGCTGACCCGGTCGGGAAGAGGACCAGTTCGTGTGCGGGGGCGCGGATGGTGCGCAGGACTTCACACCGTCGCTGCTCGAGGGTGATCCGGCACGCCACGAGGCGAACCCTGTGTGGCCCGAAGGGACTGCCGTCGAAGGCGAGACCGTATGCGGTCTCCCCGTCGGTCCAGCCCCCCAGGATGAATTTCCGGCCGTGCAGGTCGGCGGGCAGCCGGCGGCCGCTGCGCACGTCGAAGACCTGGCTGCCGCTGTCGACCGGCATCAGGGCCGCCGAACCCTCAGGTGACACGTGGCCAGGCTGTGTCGACCGGTAGGGATCCCGCGGAACGACCAGCCTGCCATCGCGCAGCAGGGCGGGCAGTCGCTGACCGCCACCGGGATCGCGGCGGGTGAAGTAATACAGGTCGCCGGTCAGTCCTTCGACATGGACCACAGGACGTCGGCGCGGCTGTAGTGGCCTGCCGCGTCGAACCAGCGCTTGGCGTGCAGGGTCTGCCGAAGGTCGCAGTCGGCGACGACGATGCCCTCGGCGTCGTACAGCGGGCCGGCGATGACCTCTCCGGACGCGGGGGCGACGATGGCTGCCCCGCCCCGGCCGAAGACCTCGTCGTCCGGGAGCGGCCAAGGGAAGTCGTCGCCGAAGGCGGCGCGCTGGATGTACTGGGGCACCGACACGACGAAAGCACCGGACTCGATGGCGATGTGGCGGATCGTCGCCTGCCATCCGTCGGAGTCGTCCGCGGTCGGGGCGAGCCAGATCTGCGGGCCGCCCTGGTAGACGTGCCACCGGGCCAGCGGCATCCGGTTCTCCCAGCAGATCAGCCCTCCGAGTCGACCCAGACGGGTCTCGGTGACCCGGAGGTCGTCGCCCGCACCGACGCCGTGGAACAGCCTTTCGTGGTGCGTCGGCATGAGCTTGCGGTGTTTGCTGAGCAGGCCGTCCGGCCCCACCAGCAGCAAGGTGTTGTAGAGGCTGCCGGGGCGCTCACGTTCGCGCTCGTTGACGCCGACGGCACAGATGACGTCGTGCTCGCGGCACGCCTCCGCGAGCCGGTCGACGACGGGCCCAGGAACCTCGACCGAGCTGGCCCACAGCCGCTCCCACAGCGCGTTGCCGTCGCCACCGGGCAGGTGGGCCCAGGCGTACGACGGATAGAGCGACAGGAACGTCTCGGGAAAGACGACGAGCTGGGCGCCTTGCCCGGCCGCCTCCGCGACGAGGCCGAGCGCCTTCTCGAGGCTGGCTTCCAGGTCGAGGACCACCGGCATCGCCTGGACGGCGGCGACCCGGACTGTCGGCAGGGCGGACAACGGCTCCATGTCGGCAGACTATGACGCATCCGAGCGCTACGGCGCGCGGAAGCCCAGCCGCCGTACCCGATGGCCGCCGACCCTCCCGTGCAGTATCGCCCGGGCGCCGACCGCCCGGGTGTCCCAGCCGCCGTGCAGGTGGCCGCGGACGGCGCCGTGCAGCAACAGGTCGACGGTCATCCAGCGCCGGTCGCGATCCCAGATGGCGAGCCCGGAGACCGCCAGTCCCTGGAGCAGCCGGTAGCGCTTGAGGCGCAGCCTGACGACGCTGGAGCCGGTGTAGCTGAAGGTTCCGCCGCGCAGGCCGACGCCGCTGCCCGAGTAGTTGTTCCACCACCGGTCCACGACGTCCTCGACCGTCAGTGCCGCGGCTGGTCCCACGCGCCGGAGCCTCGGCGGCAGCACGTGCCGGGACCGGGCGGGCGTGATGTCGGCGAATGTGCGGGGCACCGTACCCAGCGCGCGGACCGGCTCGACCTCTCGCGCGCAGCGGAGCACTCCACGCTCCGACCCGGGCGAACGCACGAAGGACCGCAGGATGCGTTCGGCGCAGTTGTCCCGATCTCCCAGCGCGGTGACGTGGAAGCTGTTGCGGACCACGACGTGCCGGGCGTTCGGGAACTGGCCGGCCACCAGGTCGCCCTCAGCCGCCGTGGTGATCGAGTCGAGCTCGCCGCTGAGCACCAGCACCGGTACGTCGGGGTAGTCGCCCGCCGGCCGGATGGGCCCGGCCGGGTTGTCGGCCGCCGCCACCGGCCACCGGGTGCACCAGTCGAGTGCCTGCCAGTCGGAGTCGGCGTACTCACGGACCGTGAACGGGCCGTAGGTGTGAGGGTGCGTGCGGTCCCGCGCGTTGACGGCCCGGGTCAGCTGGCGCTCGCGCACCGCACCGGGCGGCGCAGTCATGTCGTAGAGCTGGGGGTAGTCGTGGCAGGCGACGGCCGCGTCCAGGCCCTCGCTGTAGTACTTGGCCGGGCCGGCGTCGGAGCTCCCGCCGACGGCCTCGGCAACCAGCCGCAGCAGCGGCGCGCGGTCGCCGCGCAGCCCGGAGCGGAGGGCCGCAGTCAGCTCCCGGTAGAACGCCGGCGCGTACGTCGCCCCGAACGCCACTGCTGTCAGGGCCGCGCCATCGATCGTCACCTCGGCCGTGGTTCCCTCGGCGTCGTGGGACGTGCCTGTCCATGGCCGTTCGCGCACGCGGCGGAGCACTGCGCGCAGCGTGGGCACGAAGCCCCGACCCGCAGACCGGCACACCGCCGACCGTCGGCAGACCTTGGCGAACGCGGACCGCATCGCGGGTCCCTGGGTCGGGTAGAACGCGGACTCGCCGTACGTCGGATACGCACCGTCGAGCACGATGCTGCGCACCACCTCGGGGTGCCTCCCGGCAAAGGCCTGCGCGAAGAAGGTGCCGTAGGAGTCGCCGTAGACGGAGACGGAGTCGAGCCCCAGCCTGGCAATCACCGCGGCGAGATCGTCAGCGGACAGCGTCGTGCCGTAGTCGTCGGCGCGGTCACCGAGCGATCGACCGCAGCGACCGGCGGCCTCGTTGTACGGCAGTACGAGGACCTGCAGGTCGGGGCAGCGCAGCGGCTGCGACAGACCGGTGCCGCGCTGGTCGACGAGCAACAGGTTGCGTCGGTCGAGCAACGGGCCGTACATCGCGGCGTAGTCGGCCCCGGTGCCCGTGGTGCTGTAGCCGGGGCCGCCCTCGTGCGGCACCAGCGTGTCGATCGCCGGCTGGTGCCGTGCGGGCACGAAGGCGAAGCCGACCTTCACCCGACCGGCAGACGGGTTCCTCGGCTCCCAGGGCCGCCGGATGCTTCCGCAGAGCGCACGTCGGACGACTTTGCAGGGCGTCAGGGTCAGGTCGCCCACGATCACGTCGCGCGGCTCGGCGGCCGCTGCGGGCGGCGCAACCGGGGCCGGCATGCTGCCGACGACAGTGAGGCCGGCGGCGACGAGAGCGACGACGAGCGCGCGACGAACCCGAATGGCGATCGGCGCGCAGCTCACTGGGTCTCGATACGCCGTCACTCGTCCCTCGCGACGGCTACTCGACCACCGGTGGGAACCAGCCGGCCGGTGCGGTAGGCCCCTCCGATCATCGACACCAGCTGCGCGACCGCGTCCTCGGCGGGAGCAAACGGACCGGGCGCGAAGTGCGGGCTGGCCAGTCCGCGCTGCACCGACTCGCACGCCGCCCAGTCCTGCTTGTTCGTGATGTCCCAGAACTCCACCGCGTCGGCAGCATCGGGCACCGTGCCGTCATCCCCGGGCAGCACCAGCCACGAGCACTCCACCCAGGTGCGGCCGGGAGCGAGCGGCACCATCCGGTGGGTCATCACGTAGTCGGGATGGGCCGAGACCAGCAGGTTGGGCAGCAGGTGCAGATACTCCACCTTCGTCGGCGGCGCACCCGGCAACGGCGTCGCAGCCAGCTCGCCGGTGAGCGACATGGTGCGCATGCCGTCGCGGAGCTCCATGGACCCGCCCACCCAGCCACCCGGGAGGTCGTAGTTGTCGCCCGACGTCGGCGGGGTGACCTGGCACAGCTCCGGATGGATCAGCGGGCAGTGGTAGCACTCGTGGTAGTTCTCGGCGATCACCTTCCAGTTCGCCGCGACCTCGTAGGTGTGCCGGTCGGCGACC
The DNA here is from genome assembly GCA_963795115.1 of uncultured Actinomycetota bacterium. Lineage (GTDB taxonomy): Bacteria > Actinomycetota > Actinomycetes > Propionibacteriales > Nocardioidaceae > Nocardioides. Next base: position 97,674 of record CAWCGH010000002.1, on the reverse strand, counting down.
ACCAGGTTCCCGGGGACGTACGGCGCCAGCACCCCCTCCAGGGCGCCCAGGTGCTCGTCGAAGGACGGCACGTCCGGCGAGCCGAGCGGGTGCAGGGCGTGGCCGAAGACCCAGCCCTGCCAGACCCGCACCGGCAGCTCGACCAGGCCGTGCTCGGCGAAGTCGAAGCGTTCGTCGTCGCGGAACCCGGTGGCGCCGACCAGCCGGCCGCCGAGGTCGTAGGTCCAGGCGTGGTAGGGACAGACGACCTTGCGCCGGTCCGACGTACCACCGTCAGGCAGCAGCTCGTGGCCCCGGTGCCGACAGGTGTTGGCGTACATCCGCAGGGTGTCCGCGGCCGGGTCGCGCACCACCAGGTTCGGGACGTCGCCGACCGTCACCGCCCGCTGGCGCACCGGACGGTCGGCGTCGGGAAACAGGTCGTCGACGCGGCCCAGGCACGACCAGCTGCCGGCGAAGAGGTGCCGCCGCTCCCAGCCCAGCACCTCGGGCGAGGTGTAGGCCTCGGCCGGCATCATCAGCACCGGCTCGCCGTCTACGGGCGCGGCCCGGCGCACGATCTCCATCGGGTCGACGACGGGCTCGGCTGTCATGGTGCCTCCTTCGGTGGTGCGGGCGGTGGTGCGGGCGGTGATGCGGGCGGTGAAGCGGGCGGTGAGCGGGTCCTATGCTGCGACCCATGAGCGGTGCAGTGTGACCGAGAGCCGGCCGCCCAGTCGGCCGAGGAGCCGGCGCAGCGTCGAGCTGCGGCGCGACGAGATCCTCGAGTCGACCACCGAGACCGTCGATCGGATCGGTCTCGAGGCGACCCGGGTCACCGACGTCGCGAAGGCGCTGAACGTCAGCACGGCGCTGATCTTCTACCACTTCGGCACCAAGGACGCGTTGGTCGCGGACGCCTTCGCGTACGCCGTCGAGCGCGACCTCGCCCGGCTCGACAAGGCCACCGCAGCCGGCACCGACCCGGTGGACCAGCTGCGCCGGGCGTTGCGGTCCTACGGACCGACCGGTCCGGCAAAGGGCTGGCGGATCTGGATCGACGCGTGGGCGCTCGCGCAACGTGAGCCGAGGATCCGCAAGGTGTTGCGGCGGATGGAGGACCGGTGGTGCGTCGTACTGCTCACGATCATCGAGGAAGGCGTCGCCGACGGTTCGTTCCGGTGCCCCGACCCGGACGCGACGGTGGCCCGGGTCTCGGCTCTCATCGACGGACTCTGCGTGGCCGCGCTGGTCTACCGCACCATCACCCGCGCGCAGCTGCGGGGCTGGGTGGCGGAGACGGTCGCGCGCGAGCTCGACATCGAGCAGGAGCTGCTCGGCTGACGCTGTCTCCAGTGAGGTCATGTCACACCAGCCAGTGGGCGGCGTAGTCAGGATCGGTCAGAGCCGGGCGGTCCAGCCGGAAGTCCGCGAGCTCAGTGTCGGTGCCGCCGTCGGCGACGAGGTCGGCGAGCAGCCGTCCGAAGGTCGGCGCGAACTTGAACCCGTGGGCGGCGCCGAGGCCCACCACGACAGCCGGGTGGCCGGGCACCGGCGCGATCACGAAGTCGCGGTCGGGGGTCAGCGTGTACTGGCAGCGCGACGAGCGCAGAGGTCGGCCGCTGCCCGGGAGCAGGTCGCTCATGAACGTGGCGAGGCGCTGCTCCATCACCGGGTCGGGCTCCGACGTGCGCCCGTCCGGATCGACGGTCGGACCGCCACAGTCCTGCGCGGCCTTGATCGTCGCCTCGCCGTAGCTGGGGAAGCCGTAGTAGGACGGGTCGTCCATCCAGATCCACAGCGGCATCCGCTCGGCCGCGAAGCGCGCCGGGGCCTCCGGCTGGAAGTAGGTCACCTGCTCGAGCGTCACCTCGACCGGGACCTGAACGCCGAGGTGTCCCACGACGTCGTTGACCCATGCGTCCGCGCAGACCACGAGCCCCCGGCACCGGATCGTGCCGGTGTCGGTGACGACCTCGATGCCGCGCTCGCCCAGGTCGTGGACCCCGGTGACCGGGCTGTGCGGCCGGAGCTGCGCGCCGCGCATCGTCGCCTGCTCCTGCATCGTCCGGGTGCCCAGGGCGGCCGGGACAATGGCGGCGTCCCGTTGGTACAGCGCCGTCACGTCGCTCGCGAGGTCGAACTGCGGCCAGCGCGCCGCCACCGCAGCGGCGTCGAGGATCTCGTGCTCGATGCCGACCTCGGTGAGTGAGTCGACGTAGTCGATCGGCGGGATCGCGGCCTGCGGCGGGAAGAGGTCGAGGCCGCCGACCTTCGTGACCAGGCGGCGGCCGCTCGTGAGCTCGAGCCGTGCCCAGTCGGCGTAGGCGTCCTGGGTCAGCCGCACGTACGCCGGCGTGTGGTAGCTGTGCCGCAGGATCCGGCTGGTGTCGTGGCTGGCGCCGTTGGTGTGCCCGAGCTCGAAGCGCTCGAGGCCGATGACCCGGTGGCCGCGGCTCGCCAGCGCGTAAGCCGTCGCGGAACCGAGCGCGCCCAGTCCGGCGACGACGAAGTCGACCTGCGTGCTCACCGCGCTCCCCCCGTCGATCCCAGCCTGGGAAGCAGCCAGCGGCGGATGTCGAGGCTGTCGTCCTCCATCGGCGCGAACCAGCCGTGGCGGTAGCTGCGGGACGACATCCCGCGCTGCACCGACTCGCAGACCGCCCAGTCCTGCCGGTTGACCAGGTCCCACAGGTCGCCGGCGTCGCTCGGGTCGAACTCGGCGGCCTCGGCCGCGTCCTTCGCGAACAGGAGAGTGCACTCGACCGTCGTGCGGTTCGGCGCGTGCGGCAGGAGCACGAACGCGGCGACGTGGTCGGCCGAGGCCGAGATCATCAGGTTGGGGTAGACCAGGTCGCCCTTGTGCCGGGTGCGCTCGTCGGCGTCGAGCCCGGGCAGCGGGGCGCGCGAGGTCGTGCCCGTCGTCGTGAACGTCCAGGCACCCTCGCGATGCGGGATCCCGGCCTCCCAGTCGAGGTCGTCGCCGCCTCCGGCGAACGACGGCACCAGCCGGCACAGCTCGGGGTGCACGGGCCCGCAGTGGTAGCACTCGTTGTAGTTCTCGAGCAGGACCTTGTAGTTGGCCGCCACTTCGTAGGTGAAGGTCGCACCCACCACGAGATCGGCCAGTCCGTAGTTGGCCAGCACGCCGGCGGCGTGCGCGACCGAGTCTGCGAGCGGCTGGGCCTGCCCCGGTGACAGGTGCACGAAGACGAAGCCGCCCCACGCCCCGACGCCGACCGGAGTGAGCGCGAAGGCCGAGGTGTCCTCGAGGTCGGCATGCGGGGCCTTGAGAAGGCGGCCGTCGAGCCCGTAGGTCCAGGAGTGGTAGGGACACCGCAATGCAGAGGCCCGGCACGCCGAGGAAGAGCCGCCCGGCTCGGTCGCCGGAAGGATCTGGCTGCCGCGGTGCCGGCAGACGTTGTACGACGCGTGCAGGCTCCCTGTCTCGTCGCTGGTGACGAGCACGGACTCGCCGGCGACGTCGACCACGATGACTCGCGACGGGACGTCCAGCCCGAGCGCGTCGCGGCGGCCGACGCAGAACCACTCGCCGTACAGGACGGCCTCGCGCTCGAGGCGCCAGGCGGCCTCGTCGACGTACATCTCCCGAGGGAGCGCCTCCTGCACGCCGCAACCTCCTTGCTCCTCGTTACTGATCGACGAGTCAGTAGTGAGATCGTCTCACGAGTCCTGACTCGTCGCCAGGTGGCACGCCACCCGGTGGTCGCCGGTCGCGCTCAGCACCAGGGGCGTCGTCGTCCGGCAGCTGTCCTCGATCCCCGCCGCTGCCGCGGTGCCGTCGGCGAAGGCCGGGCACCTGGGGTGGAACCGGCAGCCACCTGGGATTCGCGTCGGGTCGGGCACCTCGCCCTTGAGCACCACCGGGGTGAGCTGCTCGATCTCCGGGACGACCGAGAGCAGGGCTCTGGTGTAGGGATGCTGCGGCGACTCGAGGACCTCCTCGGTCGAGCCGCACTCCACGACCCGACCGAGATACATCACCGCGATCCGGTCGGCGATGTTCCACGCCAGCCCGAGGTCATGGGTGACCACGACGATCCCGAGCCCCAGCGACTCGCGGAGGCTCAGCAGCAGGGCCAGGATCTCCCCGCGGATCGAGGCGTCCAGCGACGAGACCGGCTCGTCGGCGACCAGCAGCCGCGGCCGCAGGGCGAGCGCGCCGGCGATCAGCACCCGCTGCATCTGCCCCCCGGAGAGCTCGTGCGGGTAGCGCAGGAAGATCCGCTCGGGCGGCCGCAGTCCCGCCTCCGCCAGGGCGGCGGCCACCAGCTCCGCCTCGTTGCGACCCTCGGGATCTCCGGCCACCCGACGGTGCAGTCGGATGCCCTCAGCCACAGATTCGTAGACGGTCTGCTTCGGGTTGAGCGAGCCGACGGCGTCCTGCAGGACCATCTGCACCTCGCCCCTCAGCCGCCGCAGCGACCTGCCCGAGTAGGAGAGGGGCGCACCGTCGTACCGCACCTCCCCTGCCGTCGGACGCTGCAGGCCGACCAGCGTCCGGGCCAGGGTGGTCTTGCCCGAGCCGGACTCTCCGACCAGGGCGAGGATCTCTCGCGAGCGCACCTCGACGTCGACTCCGTCGAGGGCGGTCGCGACGGTGCCGGCACGGGTCGTGAACTGCACCCCGACCCCAGCGGCCTCCAGCAGTGGCGCGCCGTCCATCGGCGGGTTGCTCATGACTCCCCCGCCTCTCCCACCCGGATGCACGCGGCCTGCCGACCGCCCACCTCGATCAACGGAGGCTCCGCGTCGGTGCACGCGTCGATCACTCGCGCACACCGGGGGGCGAAGGCACACCCCGTCGGCGGGTCGTGCGGGTCGGGCGGATCACCGGCGAGGCCCGCGGGCGCGTATCTCGCCGCCGGGTCACCCACGCGTGGGAAGGCCTGCGACAGGGCCTGGGCGTAGGGATGGGCCGGGGACCTGAAGACCTGCTCGGCCGAGCCGCACTCGACCACCCGGCCGGCGTACATCACCGCCACTCGGTCGCAGACGTCGGAGAGCACGGACAGGTCGTGGCTGATGATCAGCAGGCCGACGCCGAGGTCCTTCACCAGACCGGAGATGAGGTCCAGGATCTGCGCCTGCACCATCACGTCGAGGGCCGTCGTGGGCTCGTCCGCCACGATCAGCTGCGGCCGGCAGGCCAGCGCCATCGCGATCATCACCCGCTGCCGCTGCCCACCCGACAGCTGGTGCGGGTAGACCCGCGACCGAGCGGCGGGCAGGCCGACCTGCTCGAGCAGCGCACCTACCCGCGACGAGACCTCGGTCGCCGAGAGGCCGGGCTCGTGCAGCCGGATGGGCTCGGCGATCTGGGTCTCGATCCGACGTACGGGATTGAGCGAGTGGAGCGCGCCCTGGAAGATGATCGACGCCTCGGCCCAGCGCAGGGCCCGCAGGTCGCCCCAGCCCATCGTCAGCACGTCGTGGCCGGAGACCAGTACCTCGCCCGTCACCACAGCGTCCTTGGGCTGCAGGCGCAGCACGGTGCTGACGAGGGTGGACTTGCCGCACCCCGACTCACCGGCGATTCCCACCACCTCGCCCGCGTCGACCACCAGGTCGACACCGCGTACGGCGGGCAGCCGCCCGTCGGCGGTCTGGTAGGCCACCGTCAGTCCGCGGATGTCGAGGAGATGGTCCATCAGCGGTTCCGCAGCCGTGGGTTGAATACCTCTTCCAGCGCCTGACCGATCAGCGTGAACGCCAGCACCACGAGCACGACACAGATCCCCGGCGGCACGATGTACCACCACGAACCCGTCGTCATCGCGCCGACGCCGAACGCGCCCTCGAGCATCGAGCCCCAGGAGACGCGCGTCGGGTCGCCCAGCCCCAGGAAGCTCAAGGTCGTCTCCGAGAGGATCGCCACCGCGACCGTCAGCGTGGTGTTGGCGAACACCATCGGCATCACGTTCGGCAGCACGTGCCGGGTCATCTGGTGCCAGCGGCCGGCACCGAGGACCCGCGCCCGCTCCAGGTAGGGCCGCTCCTTGATGCTCAGGGTCTGACTCCGGATCAGTAGTGCGGTGGCCGGCCAGCTGGTGACGCCGATGACGACGGCGATGTTGAGCAGGGACCGCCCCAGCACCACCGCAAGGATGATCGCGAGCGGCAGGAACGGGATCACCAGGAACCACTCGGTCAGTCGGTAGAGCAGCCGGGCCGTCCACCCCTCGAAGAAGCCCGAGACCAGGCCGATGACGGTGCCGATCACCATTGAGATCGCGGTGGCCATCAACCCCACTAGAAGCGAGATCCGGGTGCCCCAGATCAGCATGGTGAGGACCGACCGGCCGCTCTCGTCGGTGCCGAGCCAGAACTCACCCGACGGACTCTCGAGCACGCCGCCGGTCGCCTTGGTCACCCGGAGGCCCTCGCCGTCGGCCAGCAGCGGTGCTGCCAGCGCGATCACCACGAACGCGCCCAGGATGGCCAGCCCGAGCAGGCCGGCGCGGTGCGCGCGGAACAGCTTCCAGTTGCGGCGCCACGCCGCGGTCCGCCGGCGGCGGGCGATCTGGCGTGCTGACAAGGGCGGCGACGTCGTGCTCATCCTTTGGGGTCCCCGCGGCGTTGTTCGACGGAGGAGCGAAGCTGGGGAGACGAAGAACGTCGTGGGGTGTTCATGTTCGCACCCGGGGGTCGAGGACGCCGTAGATCAGGTTCGCCCCTAGGTTGGCCGCGATCACAGCGCCGGATGCCAGCAGGAAGGTGCCCTGCAGCACGTCGTAGTCGGGGATCGACAGTGCTTCGTAGGACAGCAGCCCCAGTCCCGGGATCGAGAAGATCGTCTCGATGGTGATCGCGCCGGACACGACGAAGCCGATGTTGAGCGCGGCCAGGGTGGTGGTCGGCAGCAGCGCGTTGGGTACGGCGTGCCGGCGGCGTACCTCGACGTCACGCAGGCCCTTTGCCCGTGCGGTGGTCAGGTAGTTCTCCCCCATCTCGTCGAGGAGCGATGACCGCATGATCAGGGAGTACTCGGCGAGGTAGGCCAACGTGAGCGTGAGCACCGGCAGGGTGAGGTGCCAGGCGGAGTCGAGCAGCCCGCTGAGGCTCGAGGGGTCGGCGTCGATGGAGTTCAGACCGCCGGTCGGGAAGATGCCCGGGAGCGGGCCGGCCCCGACCGACAGCCCGGCGATCAGGAGCAGGCCGAGCCACCATTCGGGCATGGAGTAGAGCGTCAGGGTGGTGCCGGTCGAGAAGCGGTCGAAGCCGCCTCCGCGCCGCCAGGCGCTGACCATGCCGAGGTAGACCCCGATCAGGGTCGCCAGGATGGTCGAGAAGCCGACCAGCGCGATCGTCGGCCACATCCGGTCGACGATCAGCTCCGAGACCGGCACGTTGTAGCGGATGGAGACGCCCAGGTCACCCTGCGCCGTGTTGCCCAGGTAGGTCAGGAACTGCTGCGGCAAGGGCTGGTCGAGCCCGTACTGCGTGCGGAACGCCTCGAGCTGCTCCTTGGAGACCACGCGTCCTCGGGTCAGGCTCCGCGCCGGGTCACCGGGCAGCACCCGGAACAGGAAGAAGTTGACGACGAGCACGAACAGCAGGCTCCCCATCGCGCCCAGGACCTTGCCGAGGACGTAGCGGCCGTAGCTCCCCCGGCGGGCCGGGGACTCGGCGCCGGGCTCCGCGCCGGACGCGGCAAGCGTCGTCACCGCGTCACTCCCGGGCGTCCGCCGAGGACCGCCTGCGCATCGCGAACACCCCACCACCGACCAGGAGCACGGCCAGCGCCACGCCACCGACGATCAGGACTCCATTGCCGCCGTCATCGTCGTCACCCGACGACGACGAGGCGCCGACTGCGGACTCGATGCCGTCGCAGTCGCCGGCCTCGTCGGCCGGACGGAGCAACGAGTAGTTGAACGTGCCGTACTGCACGAGCAGCACGCCCCCCGGATCCGGCTGCGGCTGGAAGCACGCGAACCGGTCGGTGCGGCACGGCCTGGCCGGTCGTCGTGTACGCCGTGACGAGGTACGGCGAGTCGCGGAAGATGATCTCCTGCATCTGCTTGACCGTCTCGATCCGCTTCTCGTCGTCGACCTCGGCGTTCTGGGACTGGTAGAGCTCGTCGAACTCGTCGTTGCAGTACCACGAGTCGGACGAGCCGCCGCGGGCGTCACAGAGGAACACCGAGAGGATCGAGTCCGGGTCGGGCTCTACATACCAACCCCAGTGGAACGCGTCGAACTCGCCCTCGAGGACCACGTCGGTGAGCTGGTTGCTCTCCATCACGCTGACCTCGGACTCGATGCCGATCTCCGCGAGCCACTCCTGGAAGAACTCCATGATGGTCTGGGACCGCTCCTCCTCGGTGCGCGCGAACAGCCGGAGGGTGCCGATCTCGCTGCCGTCGGGCATGGTGCGGAGCCCGTCGGAGCCGACCTCGTAGCCCGCCTCGTCGAGCAGCTCTCCAGCTCGCTCGAGGTCGAACGTGAAGGCGTCGTCCTCGGGCGGCACCCACCGGAAGGAGTCGTAGGCCGTGGGGATGAACGAGTCCCCGGGGATCGCGGCCCCCTGGTAGGCAGCCTCGACCAACCGGTCGATGTCCAGGGCGTAGCCGAGCGCGTGCCGGAAGGCGGGGTCCTTCAACGCCGGGTTGCCGTCGCCGAGCGGCTCGCCGCTCTCCGGGTCGACCGCACCTGCGTTGAAGGCGATCTCCTCGAAGTACGGCGAGACGCCGTTCTGGGCGTGGATGCCGTCGCGGCCCTGGAGCGACTTGACCTGGAGGGGCGTGATGTCGTCGACGAAGTCGACCTCGCCCTTGATGATGGCCTGGATCGCGGGGTCCTCGCTCTTGAAGACGCGGAACGCCACCCGATCGACGTGCGGTGGGCCGCCGTAGTAGTCGGGGTTGGCCTCCAAGAGGTACGTCGAGCCGCCCGCCGTACCCTCCACGAGCCGGAACGGACCGGAGCCGACCACGGCGTCGCCGTCGTCGGGCTCGTTGCGATAGGACTTCACCTCGTCCTCGGCCACGTCGGACCAGACGTGCTCGGGGAGGATCGGGATCGGCAGCAGCGGCAGAACCGCGTTCGGCTTGGAGAGCTCCATCACAACGGTCGTGTCGTCGGGTGCGGTGATGGTCTCCACGGACGTCAGGTAGGTGCCCCAGTTGCCGGCCTCCGGACCGCCGTCGAGAACCCGGTTGTAGGTGTAAGCGATGTCGCCCGCCGTCAACGGCTCCCCGTCGGACCAGTCGACACCCTCGCGGATGTCGAAGGTCCAGGTCAGACCGTCCTCCGAGGTGTCCCACTGCGTTGCGAGGGCCGGCACCGGCGACATGTCCTTCATCGAGTAGCCGACCATGTAGTCGTACATCAGCGCCCACATCTCGTACGACGAGGCCTGGTAGCCGTTGAACGGGTTGAACGAGTCGACCTCGTCCAGGAACGCGACCGTGAAGGTCACCGGTTCGCCGTCCGCCGCTCTCGCCGGCTGCAGCGAGGCCGCCCCGACCGTCGCCAGCAGCGCACCGATGATCAGTGCGCCGGTGCCCGCCACCAACCGGCGGGCGGGTCTACGGTGCCCTGTGTGACCATCCCGTCCACCCCGTCCAGCCCGCCCGAGGCGCCGCGCGAAGCGCACGAGCACGTCGAGCACGGCGTGATCCGCGCCGACCCTTACCACTGGATGCGGCGCACCGACGATCCGGCGCTGCTCGCTCACCTCGTTGCCGAGCGACTCTGGTACGACGCTGCCACCGGACATCTGAACTCCCTCGTCGAGACCCTGCGATCCGAGATGTTGCGTCGTGTGCCCGCTACTGATCGGACAGTCAGTTGGCGACTCCAAGGCTGTTCCTACTACACGGCCGTTCCCGCCGGAAGAGAACACCCGCAGTTGGTGCGGGAAATCCACGAAGCCGACACCGACATCTCGGGCAACGAAGTGCTCCTCGACGTCAACGACCTGGTCGACGACTCCGGGTACGTCGAGCTCGGGTTGTCGCTGGTCAGCCCCGACCAGCGATGGCTGGCCTACTCGGTCGATCGCACCGGCGACGAGGTCTACGAGCTGCGGTTCCGCGACCTCGAGACCGGCGCCGATCTGACCGAGGTGGCGCCGCGCACCTACTACGGTGGCGCGTGGAGCAGCGGGTCGGACCACTTCTTCTACACGGTCCACGACGCCGCGTACCGGCCCTTCCAGGTCTGGCGCCACGCTCTCGGCACACCGGTGACCGACGACGTGCTGGTCCTCGAGGAGCCGGACGAGCGCTTCGAGCTGAGCGTGCGCGCGACCCGCAGCGGCGCGTTCGTCGTGATCTGGGCGGAGAGCCGCGACACGCGGGAGGTGTGGGTGATCGATGCCGCGGCACCGACGTCGACGCCGCGGTCGGTCGGCGGCCGCCGCCCGGGCATCGAGTACCACGCCGAGCACGTGGTGCTGCCCGCCGGCCCCGGTGACGCCGACACGCTCCTGCTGGTCACCAACGACGGGGCCACCGAGTTCCGGCTCGCCCGCTGCCCCGTGCCGCGCGACTCGGACCAGGACCATACGACCTGGGCGCCGGCCCGGCCCGAGCGCCCCGACGAGCGCCTCGAGCGGGTGGACGGGTTCGCCGGGTATGCCGTACTCAGCTTCCGGTCGCAGACCCGGCACCGGCTGCGCGTGGTGCCGCTCGACGCGCTGGACGCCGACGGCGTCGTGATCGAGCCCGCGTTCGACAGCGGCATGGTGATGATCGCGCCGAACACCGACTACGACGCCACGGCGGTGACCGTCGAGGACCAGTCCTACGTCCAGCCGCCGGCCTGGTCCGACGTCGACCTCCGCACCGGCGACCGCACCGAGCGGCTCCGGCACGAGGCGCCCGGCCACGACGCGTCGTCGTACCTCTGCGAGACCCGAAACCTGCCGGCCCCCGACGGGACCCAGGTGCCCGTCACGCTGGTGCGCCACCGCGACACCCCGCTGGACGGCACCGCGCCCGCGCTCCTCTGGGGCTACGGCGCCTACGAAGCCGTCTACCCGGACCAGGAGTGGGACCCCGCGATCCCTTCGCTGCTGGACCGCGGAGTGGTCTATGCGCACGCCCACGTGCGCGGCGGCGGAGAAGGCGGCCGGCGCTGGTGGCTGGACGGACGACTCGAGCACAAGCAGCACACCTTCGGTGACTACGTGGCGGTCGCCGACGGGTTGGCCGACGGTCTCGTCGACGGCGCCCGCATCGCCAGCCGCGGGCTGAGTGCCGGCGGACTGTTGCAGGGCGCGGTGTTCAGCCAACGTCCCGACCGCTGGCGGGCGGTGGTGGCCGAAGTGCCGTTCGTCGACGTCGTCACGACGATGTTCGACGCCTCGATCCCGCTCACCATCACGGAGTGGGACGAGTGGGGTGACCCGCGCCGGCGCGAGGAGTTCGATTGGCTGCGGGCCTACTCGCCGTACGACAATCCGCCGAGCGGACCCCGTCCCGACCTGCTCGTCACGGGGGCGTTGCACGACCCCCGGGTGATGGTGTTCGAACCTGCCAAGTGGGTCGCCCGGCTGCGGGAGACCGACCCCGACTGGTCTCCCCGGTGCCTCTTCCGTGCCGAGACGGGCGCCGGCGCCCACGTCGGCCCCGCCGGTCGCTTCGCGCACCTTGCCTACGAGGCCGAGATCTATGCCTGGATCCTCGATCGCCTCGGCATCGGATCGACCGAGCCTACTGACTCTCAGGTCAGTAACGACTAGCCTGGGCCGACGATGATCGCGACCACGCCGTTCCATCCACGACTGAGCGAGCTCAACTCCCAGGGTCTCTACACGCACTGGCAGGGGCAGCTCTCCCCGCTGCGCTACACCCATGCGCCGAAGCACGAGTACTTCGCGGTGCGCAACGCGGTCGGCGTCTTCGACACGTCTCCCCTGTACAAGTACCGGATCACCGGGCCGGACGCCGAGCGCGTCCTGTCCGGCGCGCTGGTGCGGGACATCCGCACCTGTCGCCCCGGGCAGGCGCAGTACACCGCGTGGTGCGACGACCGTGGGTTCGTGATGCACGACGGCGTGGCGTTCCGTCACTCCGCCGACGACTTCCTCCTCACCGCCGGCCGGCCCACGCTTTCGTGGTTCCAGGAGTTGGCATCCGGTCTGCGTGTCCACCTCGAGGACGTGTCCGGGGACTACGGGATGCTCGCCGTCCAGGGGCCGCGGTCGCGGGCCGTGCTCGCCGCACTGATGCCCGAGGCCGAGACGTTGGGCTACTTCGAGCACGCGCCTGCCAAGGTGGCCGACGCCGCGGTGACCCTGTCGCGCACCGGCTACACCGGCGACCTCGGGTTCGAGATCACGGTCGGGGCCGAGAGCGCGGTCGCCGTGCTCGACGCGGTGCTCGGGGCCGGTGCCACCCATAGCATCCGCCCGTTCGGGGAGGAGGCACTGATGACCTTGCGCATCGAGGCCGGCCTCCCGCTGGTCGACATCGAGTGGAAGGACGCCCGGCTGGCGATGAGCGATGCCGAGTGCGTGACTCCCAAGGAGCTCGGCTTCGGCTGGATGCTTCGCGGTGTCCGGGACGGCTCGCGCCGGTTCGTGGGGTCGGCTGCGATCCGCCGCGAGCTCATCGACGGCACCTCGCGCTGGGCCACCACCGGCCTGGTCGTCGACGCGGCCGACTGGGACCGGATCCACCGGGACGTCGGCCTGTTCCCGCCGAAGTCCGAGCACCCGTTGCCCTACGAGTCAATGGTGTACGACGACGAGCGCGCCGAGGTCGGGCACTGCACGAGCTTCGTCTACTCACCCATGCTGCAACGGCACGTCGGCATTGCCCGGGTCCGCCCCGACCTCGCGGCGGCCGGCACCGACCTGCGCCTCGAGCTCGCGATCGCCCACCACAACACCACGGTGCGGGTCACCACGACCTCGATGCCGTTCTTCGACCCTCCCCGGAAGAAGGAAGAGAGGAAGCGCGGATGAGCTCGCACGACTTCGACGCGATCGTCGTGGGTGGTGGTCACAACGGCCTCACCAACGCGGCGTACCTCGGCAAGGCGGGGTTGCGCACCCTGGTGCTCGAGAAGAACGACCTCGTCGGCGGCGCTGCCATCACCGAGGAGCTCGGTGTTGACGGAATTGGCCAGGGCTTCTCGTTCACGACATTCTCGTACGCACTGAGCCTGTTGCGACCGGAGATCATCCACGAGCTCGACCTGGTGAAGCACGGCTTCCTGCCGCTGATGATGCCGTCTTCGTTCCACCCGACCGGCGACGGCGACTACCTGCTGTTCGGCGACGACCACGCCCAGAACCTGCAGGAGATCCGACGGCATTCACCGCGCGACGCCGACGCCTACGAGCGCTACCACCACGACCTCGACAAAGTGTGCCGGGCCGTCCGTCCGCTCTTCGACAACGCGCCACCGAACATCTTCGGCAGCGACCCCGAAGACGCCGGCGACGTGAAGTGGCTGGTCGACCACCTCAAGGGCGTCGATCGGAAAACGATGCACGACGTCGTGCGGTTGCTCACCGGGAGCGCCGCCGACCTGCTCGACGACTACTTCGAGCACGAGGCGATCAAGGGCTTTCACGCGTCGTCCTCGATCATCGGCTCCAAGGTCGGCCCGATGTCCCCAGGATCCGCGCTGGTGCTCCTGTTCCACAAGATGGGCGAGCACGACGGCCACCTCGGCTCGTGGGCGTTCCACAAGGGCGGCAACGGAGGCTTCACCCAGGTGCTGGCCCGGGCCGCGCAGGCGTACGGCGCCGAGATCCGGCTCGGTGCCCCGGTGTCGTCGGTGCTGACCGAGAACGGCCGCGCCGTCGGCGTCGTACTCGACGACGGCACCGAGTTCCGGGCCCCGGTCGTGGTCTCGGCCCTCGACCCGCGACGCACCTTCCTCGACCTCGTCGAGCCCCGCGAGCTCCCGCTCGACCTGGTCGACAACGTGCGGCGGATGAAGTTCCGCGGGGTCTCGGCCAAGGTCAATTTCGCCCTCGACGGGCTGCCGGTCTTCCCGGCGCTGCCGGACACCGTCGACCACTACGGTGGCTTCCTCAACATCGGCCCCACGATCGAGTACGTCGAGCGCGCGTTCGACGCCGCCAAGTACGGCTGGTACTCCGAGCGGCCCTTCATCGACGCCGCGATCCAGTCGGTCGTCGACCCCGACATGGCCCCGCCCGGGAAGCACGTCATGTCGTGCTTCGTGCAGTACGCGCCGTACGAGCTGAAGGGGAGCGACTGGGAGACCGAACGCGACAACTTCGGCGACAAGGCGCAGGCCGTGCTCGAGTCCCACTTCCCGGGGTTCGGCGACCTGGTGCTGCACCGCGAGGTGGTCACGCCCGTCGACATCGAGACCCGCACCGGGCTGACCGAGGGCAACATCTTCGCCGGGGAGTTCCTGGCGCCCCAGATGTACTTCTTCCGGCCCGCGCCGGGCTGGAGCCAGTACGCCACGCCGATCGCGGGCTACTACCAGTGCGGGTCAGGTACCCACCCCGGCGGTTGTGTCATCGGAGCGCCCGGCAAGCTCGCCAGTCAGCGGATCCTGCGCGACCTGCCCCGCTGACCGCCCCTGCATTCCGGTCGTCCGGTTGAGTACGCCGACTCAGGCGGTCGCTGCCTCGTCATGACACCGTGCAGAGATGAACAGCACCGAGCTCGATCAGCGGCCGGGTCCCGCGAGCCTGCTGCTGGTGATGATCGGCACCACGGCAGCCGTGGGCGCCATCGGGTGCTGGCTCTTCGTCTCGTGGTTCATGTGGGCCATCCGGTGCGACGACGTCTGCGGCGGCGACGACGCCGACAAGTGGCAGTGGACCGGTCAGCTGTTCCTCGCCGTCCCAGGGTGCGCACTCGGGCTCGTCGCCCTGGTGCTCGGCCTGGCAGGACTCCGGCCCGCGTGCCGCGTCGCACTCGTCGGCGCGGCCTCCTGCGCGGTCCTGTGGCTGCTGGTACTGAGCACGTTCTGACGTCTTGTCGGGTCAGCCAACGGGCGTCCTCGTGGCGAATGCAGCGCTCGGAGCGGGGAGGTGCATACCCGTACCAGTGCAGCCGAAGCGCACCTCAATCGACGTTTCATCCGCCCGCATCTGCCGCAGGCAGTGCTCGCGGCACTGGTGCCTCTGGGCCTATCGCCCCGGCGAGGATGTGAGTTCGCCCGGACTGCGGGACGCTTCAGAGCGCGGCACTTGGCGATGTCGGCAGCGAGACTCCAGTTCGTGCTCGGCTACATCGCGATCGCCGGCTGGACGGGGGTTCTTCGACGCCCTCGGTGGCGCGCTCATGGGAGACTTGCAACGGACGTCGTGCGACGACCTTTGCGCGGTCGGCTCGCCGGCGCTGACGGAGGTCTGAGATGCGCTTTTCCCGCACGCCGATCTGCTCGATTACCGCGCTGATTATTGTCGCCGTGATGCCCGCTTGCGCGAGCGACGAGAAGGGAGCCGGCGGGCCAACCGATCCGGGCTCAGGAACGCCACCCACGTCAGCGCGAAGCGAGGCCACCGAGGACCCGAACGTGCTGCAAGGGATGTTCGATGTCGGAGGCCACAGACTCTATTTGCGCTGCGAGGGCTCAGGGTCACCGAGCGTGATCTACCTGCACGGACTCAGCCACACCGCGGACGGCGGCCAGGCCAACGGTCAGAGCGCAGGCCCGCTGCCCGGCTTGATTTCCCCCAAGCACCGGTTCTGCGCATACGACCGGGCCAACGTCGGCCAGAGCGACGACTTGGCCGGACCACTGACGGCAACGACGTCGGTGCGCGACCTCGAGCGGTTGCTCGACGCAGCCAACCTCAAACCTCCGTACGTGCTGCTTGGTGCTTCGTTCGGCGGCTTGGTAGCCGAGGTGTACGCAGCCGAGAATCCGGCGAAGGTCGCCGGGCTGTTGCTGCTCGACGCCGGCTTCCCGGACGAGCTCGACCTGGAGAGGTTCTTCCCGAAGCCAGACAGGCTCGGCCACGGCAAGAACCACCCGGTCAGCGGCTGGGCAGACACCCACGAACTCATCGACGAGCTGGCGGCGTACGAGGATGCGCAGGAGGCGGCCGAACGGACTCCGAGCATCCCGATGACCTATCTGCTCGCCGATCCGCCCACCTACGACGGGCCAGGCGGCTATGTGGATGCTTACCCGAAGGAACTCCAGGAGTTCGCGAGCCGGTACTCACCGGGAGTGGTGAAGAAGGTGTCATCAAGTCACTACATGGAGACGGCCATCCCGGGTCGTATCGTCGATGAGCTGGACAAGCTCATCGCTGGCGGATAGCGAGGCTCGCACTCGGCCCTGTCGGTCCAGTCCCACAAGGGCAGTCACATCCGGCGGGACGACATCGGCAACAGTGCACTTGCGCCCGGTCAATTCCAGGGGCACGTTGCGTCATTGGCCATGGCTCCAGAGCGCACCGCCAGCGCGTCAGCTGGCCAGACCGCAGCAACAGCCGGAGCAATCGATCTCCGAACCAGCGATGGCAAACTGCAGACGTCCGCGGACGCTTGATCCATGGAGACCACGTCGCTAGCCACCATCCAACGCTTCAGCCCCAGCGACGACCTGTCGACGATGGTTCGACACCGGAGAAGCGAGCTGACCGACTGAGCTGCAGGAAAGAGAGGCACTGGCACGCGCGCCCGGGCCTCTCGCCAAACGGTAGCGTCGCCTGATGGAGACAACGGGCACGAACCCGGGCAGTCGGCTTCTTCGCGGAGCTCGACCCCACGGATCGCGGCGCGATCACGGCCCGCTCGGTACGGCGGCGCTTCAACGCCGGGTCCACCTTGATGTACGAGGGTCAGGCCGGAGCAGAGGTCCTGGTCCTCGTCTCCGGACGCGTCAAGGTCACCTATCTGACAATCGAAGGTCGTGAGGTGATCCTCGACTTCCGCGGCCCCGGAGACCTGCTCGGCGAGATGGCCGTCGTCGACGGTCAGCCCCGCTCGAACACGGTCGCGGCGATCGAGGACGTAGAGGCGTTGGCGATCTCGGCGGCGGACTTCAAGGCGCTCGTCGCGAGCAGCCCGACGCTCTCCAACCAGCTGTTGCAGAACATGATCCGTCGCTTCCGCGACTCCGACCGCAAGGTGGTCGAGTTCGGCGCCTCCCAGACCGTCGGCCGCGTCGCCGCGCGGCTGGTCGAGATGGTGGAGCGCTTCGGGACCGTCACGACCACCGGGCACGTGATCGACCTGCCGATCACGCAGGACGAGCTGGCCGGCTGGACGGGGGCATCGCTCGAGGCGGTCGCGAAAGCCCTGCACTCGCTCCGCGGGCTCGGGCTGATCACCACCGATCGACGCCGGTTCACGGTGCTCGACCTGGAGAGGCTGGAGCGCCGCTTCCGCTGACCTGCCCGGGCAGTCAGCGCACCAGGCCGAGGACCGCCGCGGCGTCCTGCTCCGCACTGCTCCAGCCGTTCTGGCGGGCAGCGGCGAGGAGCGGAACCAGCAGGTCCTGCGCCCCTCGCGAGTCCCCGAGGGCGGCGCACGTCCGCGCGATGGCGAGATAGGACCGGTAGCCGTCCAGGAAGACGCCTCCCGGCGGAGCGGTGATGGTGGCGAGCACGCGTTTCGCCTGTGTCAGTGCCGCCCGCGATCCGCCCTCGTCACCCGCCATCTGGCGCGCCCAGGCCAGGTGGCTCACCGCCCTGAAGGCTCGGTTGGGGCTCTTGATCGCTTCGGAGTGCTCCAGCGCCGACTCCAGGACCGCGATGGCGTCCGGCACCTGACCCAGGCGATCAGGTGTGACCCCAGGGTGGCCTCCAGCCAGGCGGACCACTCGGGCGCAGACTGCGAGGAGATCACGTCCACCGCCTTCCGGACGGTGACTACCGCAGCCTCGGGATCGCCGGAGGCACGGTCGATCCACGAGCTCGCCTCCAGGATCAACGCCCGCGCGACCCGGTCGGACGCGAAGTGCTGGTTGATCTCGATCGCCAGTGTCGATCCGCGCCCGGGCCTGGTCGAGGTCACCCCGCGCGAGCGACGCCGAGGCGTTCTCGATGTAGGCCCACTGGAGCAGGTAGAGATCTCCCGCACGTTCCTGGACGTAGATGATCTCGGCGGCCGTCTGTTCCAGCAGCTCCAGCTGACCCAGCTGCAACGCCGCCAGCTTGAGGCAGTCCAGGGCCGTGCCAAGAACTTGGTCCTGGCCTGATGCTCTCGCGATCCCCAGGGCGCGTTGAGCCAGCGCCAGGCCCTCGTCGAGCCGCAGCCGGTTCAGGTACAGCATCGACATCCGGCTGAGAGCGGTGACCTGGGACGCCGCGTCGTCGAGCTTCTCGGCGATGCGCAGAGCTTGTTGGTGGTGGCTGATCGCTTCCTCGTAGCCGTGCACCCGGATCAACCAACCGAGCTCGTTGAGCACCTGCATCTCGATCTGCTCCTCGCCGATCGCCCGCGCCCCCTCTAGGGCCTCGTGGAGATCGGCCGTACCGCTGACGTAGTCGCCGGTACGGCCGCGCAGGTGTCCCCGGAGCAGGTACAGCTCGGGCAGTTGCGCCCGTGCCGAAGTCGGGTCGAGCGAGTCGGCGGCCCCGACCGCGAGGTCCAGCTGGTTCGCCGCCTCGTCCAGGGCGACGATGCGCTGCGCTGCGATCGCTGCCAGCCGGTGGTACTTGACCGCCTCGGCCAGGTGACCGGCGCCGCGGTGGTGGCGCGCCAGGACGGCGTGGTGCTCGACCGAGCCGTCCGTCCGCTCCTCGATCGCGGCCGCGGCACGCCCGTGCAACTCGGCCCGACCACGTCGCAGCATGCTCCTGTAGGCGGTCTCCTGGATCAGCGGGTGACTGAACCTGAAGTCCTCACCGGACGCCCCCTCGAAGAGCCCGAGGCGGGTGAGGCTCGCCAACGAACCGGGAGAGAGGTCGACGCCGGCTATCCGGCCCAGGAACGGGAGGTCGAACTCCCGCCCGATCACCGCGGCGGAGTTCAGCAGGTCGCGATCCCCCGGCGGGAGCCGGTCGATGCGCGCGAGCACGACCCGTTCGACCGTCTCCGGCACCTCGACGGTGACGCCCCGGTCGAAGGTCCACTGTCCGGCCGCTTCCACGATCGCGCCGGTGTCCTGCAGGGAGCGCAGCAGCTCGCGGAGGTAGAACGGATTGCCCTCGGCGCGAGCCAGCAGGGTCGACTCCAGCGCCTCCGGAAGGGTTCCTTCACCGATCAGGTCCGCTATCAGTCCACGCTCGCCGGCGCGGTCGAGGGAGGAGAGCTCCAGCTCCACGGAACGGTCCGGGTGGCTGGTCAGCGTGCGCTCGCGCAGGGTCCATGCTGCACGGTCGTTCTCCGGTCGCATCGCCAGCATCAGCAGCACCGGGACCTCAGCGGTCAGCGCAACGATCAGTCCCTCGGCCAGGCGCAGCGATGCTGCGTCGGCCCAGTGCAGGTCGTCCAGGGCGATCGCGACAGGTCCGCGGCCAGCCAGCCCGGTCACCAGCTCGGCGAACGCGTCGACCACCGCCTGCCGGAGCGACTCCGCAGACAGCGTCGGGCCGCGCTCCTCGGGTGCCAGGCCCAGGATCATCCCCAGCAACGGCGCGATCTCCTCGGCCCGCTGAGTCCCCACCAGGTCGGCCAAGGCTTCGCGAACCTCGTCGGCCGACTCGGCGCCACGCCCCAGGGCTTGTCGCAGGACCTGCCGGAACGGGAGGTAGGGCTCGTCCAACGCGTACGAGAGACAGGTCCCCTCCAGCCAGGTCGCCGACGGGCCGTGGGAGCCAGCGGCTTCGAAGAGCGAGCGGAACTCCCGCATGAACCGGGTCTTCCCGATCCCGGCCTGTCCGGTGACGAACACCCATCCTGGGATCGCGCCCGCTCACGTCGGACACGATCTCGCCGGCCCTGCGCCAGCTCGCGCTCGCGACCCACCAGGCGCGAGCCCGAATCGGGCCCATGCCCGCGCCCAGGACGATCTCCTCGCGGCGTCAGCGCGTGACGCGCCCGGACCGGTTTCGGCCTTACCCTTCAGGACCAGCGGGCGGGGTTCACCCCACTCGAACGCGTCACTGACGAGGCCGTAGGTGACCGGGCCGACCAGCACGCCTCCGGTATCGGCCGCGCCCTCGAGCCTCGCGGCGGTGTTGAGGCAGTCGCCGCTCGCGTCGTACTGGACCTGGCTGCCGGCCCGCACCTCGCCGAGCACGGCGAGCCCCGTCTCGATGCCCACGCGCACCCGCAACTCCGGCACGTCCCACCGCTGGGCGGCGTCGCTGCCGTAGGCGCGCATCGCGTCGACCAGCCGCAGCCCGGCGATCACGGCCCGCTCGGCGTCGTCCTCGTGGGCCGTCGGAGCGCCGAACAGACCGAGGACCCCGTCCCCGGCGGTGCCGCGCACGGTCCCGCCCAGTTCCTCGATCGCCGCACCCATCGCGGCCAGCGCTCCGCCGGTGAGATCGCGGAAGTCCTCGGGATCCAGGCATCTCCCCCATCTGCGTCGAACCGGCGAGATCGGCGAACAGCGCCGTAATCACCCGGCGTTCCTCCCGGAGAGAGACCCGCGCGATCGCAACTTCGAGCGGGACGCCGCAATACGCGCAGAAGCGCGCTCCCCGAGGAAGCACTTCACCGCACTCAGGGCATCCCTCGGCTCCCACCCCCGGAGCATAAGGCCGGAACCTCGCTCCGCTGGCTGTAGGAATACATGGAAGGGCGTCCGGACCGAGGCCTACGCTCCGAACATGCCAACCCGGCCGACAGTGATCCTGTCCCCCCACCTCGACGATGCCGTGCTGTCGTGCTGGCACCTGCTCTGCGGCCCCGGGGACGTCGGGGTGATCAACGTCTTCGCCGGCTCGCCGACTCCCGGGTCGGGTGCTTCCTGGTGGGACCGGATCACCGGCGCCACGGACTCAGTCAGGCGGATGGAGGAGCGGCGGGCCGAGGATTCCGAGGCGTTCTCCATCGCGGGACGTACGGCGACCCACCTCGACTTCCTCGACGAGCAGTACCAGCCGACCGACCAGCCGCTCGAGATCATCGTCTCGACGCTTGCGCGAGCTGATCGGCCCCGACGCGGTCGTCTACGCGCCGGCAGCACTCGGCGAGCACGGTGACCACGAGAAGGTCCGGAGCGCTGCGCTCGAGCTGGCCGCCGCCGGGCAGACGGTCCGTCTCTACGCCGACCACCCCCACGCCGTACGGCAGGGATGGCCGACCTGGATCGACGGGACCGACCCCGCGGTCGGACGTCGAGGTGGTGAAGCAGTGGGACCAACATCTCGACCCCGTGGGCCTGGCCAGGACGCGACCGGAGATCCACCACCTCGACGACGCCGAGCAGGAACGGAAACTGCGCGCCGTGTCGGCGTACCGCACCCAGATCCCCGCTCTCGGAGACTCCTTCGGCGACATCGAGGGCTTCCCGACCTTCCCCCACGAGTTCGTCTGGACGCTGTCATGACGACGACACGAGGCACGACCAGTGTTCCCGCCGGGGCCGACGCCGCCGGAGCGCCCCGCGAGCAGACCCGCGCGATGTACCCCGACGAGCGAGGGCTACATCGAGCGCGACGGCGTCCGCGTCTTCTACGAGGTCTACGGCACCGGCGATCCGACGATCCTGTTCTGCCCGACCTGGACGCTCGTGCACTCGCGGGTCTGGAAGATGCAGATCCCCTACCTCGCGCGGCACCACCGCGTCATCGTCTTCGACCCGCGCGGCAACGGCCGCAGCGACCGGCCGACGCACCCTGGCGGCGTACGCCGAGACGGAGTTCGCCCAGGACGCGATCGACGTGCTGGACGCGACCGGCACCGACCAGGCGATCGTCGTCGGGCTCTCGCGCGGCGCCCAGCGCGCGCTGCTGCTCGCCGCCGAGCACCCCGAGCGCGTCCTCGGCGCTGGTCTTCATCGGCCCGTTGTTCCCGGCCAGCCTGGACGCTCGGCCTCGCTGCGCTGGCGGATCATGTCGCACCCGCGGCTGCACCCGCTGTTCCTGCGCAAGCCGATCACGACGCGGGGCTGGGCGAAGTTCAACGCGGTCCACCTTCGCGACGACTACCGCGACTTCGTCGAGTGGTTCGCGGCGCGCGCCACGCGCGAGAAGCACACGACCAAGGGCTACGACGACATCGTCGGCTGGGGCCTGGAGACCGATCCGGAGACGCCTGATCCTGAGCATGCTCGCCGAGGCGGCCGCGCCGATCACCCGCCGAGGACAGCTGGCGCTCGCCGAGCGCGTGCAGTGCCCGGTCCTGGTGATCAGCGGCACCGACGACAAGATCACCCCGCACGCCGACGCCAAGGCGCTCGCCGCCGTCGACCGGCGGCGAGCTGCTGGCGATCGAGGGCGGCGACCACGTGCCCGGAGGCCCGGCACCCGGTCGAGGTCAACCTCGCGATCCGCGAGTTCGTCGACCCCGTCCTTCCGCCGGCGACCCGACGGTCCACCGCACCGACGGCCGCCCGCGCGCGCTGTTCGTCTGCTCGCCGATCGGCCTCGGCCACGCGCGCCGCGACGTCGCGATCGCCCAGGAGCTGCGCGCGCTCGTCCCCGACCTGCAGATCGACTGGCTGGCCCAGGACCCGGTCACCCGGGTGCTCGAGGCCGAGGGCGAGCGCATCCATCCGGCCAGCGCGCACCTGGCCAGCGAGTCCGGCGCACATCGAGTCCGAGTCCGCCGAGCACGACCTGCACGCCTTCCAGGCGATCCGGCGGATGGACGAGATCCTGATGGCGAACTTCATGGTCTTCGACGACGTCGTCCGCGAGAAGCGCTACGACCTCTGGATCGGCGACGAGGCCTGGGAGCTCGACTACCACCTGCACGAGAACCCGAGCCTGCAAGCGCGCGCCGTTCGCCTGGCTGACCGACTTCGTCGGCTGGCTGCCGATGCCCGACGGCGGCGACCGCGAGGCGTTCCTGACCGCCGACTACAACGCCGAGATGGTCGAGCACATCGCGCGACCACCCGCAGATCCGCGACCGGTCGATCTTCGTCGGCAACCCCGACGACATCGTCGCCGACGGCCTCGGCCAGGGCCTGCCGGGGATCCGCGAGTGGACCGAGAAGCACTTCGACTTCACCGGCTACGTGACCGGCTTCGACCAGGCCGAGCTGGGCGACCGCGAGCGGCTGCGCGCCGAGCTCGGCTACCGGCCGCGACGAGCGGGTCTGCGTCGTCACGGTCGGCGGCTCCGGCGTCGGCGCGCACCTGCTGCGCAGGGTGATGGCCGCGTTCCCGGCCGCCAAGAAGCTGGTCCCGGAGCTGCGGATGATCGTCGTCGCCGGTCCGCGCATCGACCTCGCCACCCTGCCGCAGACGCCGACGGCCTCGAGGTGCGCGCCTACGTCGCACGACCTCTACCGGCACCTCGCCGCGTGCGACCTCGCCGTCGTCCAGGGCGGGCTGACCACGTCGATGGAGCTGACCGCCGCCGGCCGCCCGTTCCTCTACTTCCCGCTGCGCCACCACTTCGAGCAGAGCTTCCACGTCGCCCACCGGCTCGACCGCTACGGCGCCGGCCGGCGGATGGACTACGACGAGTCGACGCCCGACGTCGATCGCCGAGGCCATCGCCGAGGAGATCGGTCGCGAGGTCGACTACCTCCCCGTCGAGACCGACGGCGCCCGTAAGGCAGCAGAGCGAATCGCCGAGCTCATCAACTAAGCGCTCAACCTCGGCAACCACGTCGGCACCCCCCGACCAACGGCGCCGTCGACAAGCTCGAAGTCGGGGACCGGAGCAGCGCGATCACCAAGCTCAGGGCGGCGATCGCCGCACTGCAAACGGCGAAAGCCGCGGGCGCAGGCAACCTCAGCACGTTCAAGGACCTGCTCGGACTTGCTGCCGAGGCGATCGCGACGGAGTCCTACACCCGGGCCACGGCCCGCCAGTGTCGAGGACCAGAGTCCCGCGGAATAGATCGTGCCGGGACGCAGCACTGGCGTCCCCCGGGGGATGCTCGGTCTCTCCTCGTGGTGAAGGACCTGCGAACGACGCATAGCCTCTGCATTCGGCGAGTGAAACGGCCCGCGAACTGCGTTTCCGCAGGTCACGGGCCGTTTCGTCTGGCTCCCCCGGTTGGACTCGAACCAACAACCCTCCGGTTAACAGCCGAATGCTCTGCCAGTTGAGCTACAGGGGACCGGCGTCCAGCATCGCTGGACAGCCCGCACAGGTTAGCAAGGTCCGCCCGCGCCGAGAAAATCGGTGTGGCCCTACTCCCCCACGTCGCCGCGGGCCGAGGCGAGCGCCTCCTCGACCACCGCCGCGACATCGGGATCGGCGGGGTCCAGGACTTCGTCGTACTCGACGAACCAGGCGATCGCACCGTGCCCGCCCGGCGCCCGGCGGCCCAGGACGCGGACCCCACGCTGCCCGCGGACGGACACGTGCCGCTGCACCACGATGCTCGCCGTGACCCGCTCGCGGACGAGCGCCAACAGCCGGTCGGGGTCGGCCAGCGCGAGTCGGTGCTCCCGCTTGACCTCGCCGAAGGAGCCGACCTCGACCACGTGGAGCTCACGCTCGTCGACGTCCCAGTCGGCGGTGGCGATCTCCTCCCACGGCAGCCGGGGCGGCTCACGGTCCGGGAGGTGGAGGGCGTCGCGGCTGCCACCGGTGATGGCCCCGTCCGTGGTCTCCGCCCAGGCGAGCAGGCGCTCGCCCCGGACCAGGGACGCAAGCTTCGGCCGCCTCACGAGCCGATGATCCGGTCACGCAGCGTGCGGCGGTGCTGCTCGAGCGCTGCGAGCTCGCCGAACATCTTGTTGTAGTCGGCGGTCTGGGTCTCCGGGTTGGTGCGCTGGAGCCGGGACTTGATCTCGGCGATCCGCCGCAACGTGGTGAGCTCGAGCAGCCGGAAGACGTGATGAGCGACGTACGACGCATCGGGCTCGTGCGACGCGGGAATCGGCTCGACCGCGAGCGCGCTGACGGCCGACGAGACCTCCGGCTCGGTCGCGGACTCGCGGACCTTGCTCACCCAGCCCGGGTCGCCGTCACCCGCTGCCGGGCCGCCCGCCGCCTCGACCAGCGCCCACACAGCGCGGTAGGTCGGGTGGGTGAAGTCGTTGGCGCCGATGTCAGCGGTCGTCCGGCCGATCGCGATCGGGTACTGGAGGACGAGCTTGAGCGTCTCGCGTTCGATCGCGAACCGCGGGTCGCGCAGGTCGGGCAGCGCCTGCCGAGCGGGGCGCTCGGACTGCTCCTCGGTCGGGGCGGGGCGGGTATCCGCCCGGGATCCACGGGCCGCTGCGCGTCGTACCTCCGTCCGGGCCTCGTCGGGATCGACGCCGACCAGTGCGGCGAGCTCGCGGGCGAACGCGTCGACCTTCGACTTGTCGCGCACGCTCGCGACCAGCCGGGCGGCCTCCCGCAGCGCGTCGACCCGGCTGTCGGCCCGGTCGAGGTCGTAGCGACCGACGACGTGGGCGAGGACGAACCGGTAGAGCGGCTGTCGGGTCGCGATCAGCTCGCGTACGGCGGCGTCACCGGCCTTGATCCGCAGGTCACAAGGATCCATCCCGTCGGGGGCTACGGCGACGTAGGTCTGCGCGACGTACTGGTGATCGCCTTGGAAGACCTTCAGCGCGGCCTTCTGACCGGCTGCGTCGCCGTCGAAGGTGAAGATCACCTCGCCGCGGAACTCCTCGTGGTCGGCGAGCAGCCGGCGCAGCACCTTGGCGTGCTCGTCGCCGAACGCGGTGCCGCAGGTCGCGACCGCGGTCGTGACGCCGGCGAGGTGGCACGCCATCACGTCGGTGTAGCCCTCCACGATGACCGCCTGGGACGACCGGGCCATGTCACGACGGGCCAGGTCGACGCCGTAGAGCACCTGGCTCTTCTTGTAGATCGGCGTCTCCGAGGTGTTGAGGTACTTCGCCTCGATCCTGTCGTCGTCGAAGATCCGGCGGGCACCGAAGCCGATGGTCTCCCCGTTGGTCTCCCGGATCGGCCAGAGAAGGCGCCCGCGGAAGCGGTCGTAAGGGCTGCGGCCCACAGCCACGAGGCCGGCGACAGTGAGCTCCTCAAGGGTGAACTTCCGCTCGCGCAGGTGGTGCCAGAGCGACTCACCGTCCCGTGGCGCGAAGCCGATGCCGAAGTGGGCGGCCGAGGCCTGGTCGAACCCGCGGTCGGCGAGGAACTGACGACCCTGGAGTGCGTCCGGCGTGGCGAGGTGCTCGGCGTAGAACTCCTGCGCCACCGCGTGCGCCTCGATCAGCCGGCGCCGCTGCGGACCCTTCGGCCGGTCGTCGGCTCCGCCCTCCTCGCGGCGCAGCTGTACGCCGTACTTGTCGGCCAGTCGCTCGACCGACTCGATGAAGGTCAGACCGTCGATCTTCATGACGAAGGCGATGACGTCGCCGCCTTCTCCGCAGCCGAAACAGTGCCATCCCCGCCCCGGGCGCACGTTGAACGACGGGGACTTCTCGTCGTGGAAGGGGCACAGGCCCTTCAGCGAGCCGCCACCGGCGTTGCGGAGGGTGACATAACCCGACACGACCTCTTCGATCTGTGCCTTCTCGCGCACGGTCTGGATGTCGTCATCGCGAATCCGGCCGGCCATGTCGGCGATCCTAGGCGGTGGTCCCGACGCGAGGTCAGTAGTCCGCCGTCACCACATTCGCGAGCGGCTCGCCGGCAGCGAACCGTTGCAGCTGGTCCCGCACGAGACGGTGCGCGCGCGGCCACATCGCGCTGCTCGCGCCGCCGACATGAGGCGAGATGAGCAGGTTCGGAACGTCCCAGAGGGGATGGTCGGCCGGCAGCGGCTCCGGGTCGACCACGTCGACCGCGGCTTGCAGCCGCCCGCTGCGCAGCTCGGCCACGAGGTCGTCGGTCACGACGACCGGGCCCCGGGCCAGGTTCACGAGCAGGGCGCCGTCCTTCATCCGCTCCAGGAACGCCGCGTCGACGAGGCCGCGGGTCTCCGCCGTGAGCGGGACGACCAAGATCACGACGTCGGCCCCGGGCAGCAGGTCAGGGAGGTCGGCGATCGGGCGGACGCCGTCCCTCGCCGCCCGGGCGACCCGCACCACCTCCACCTCGAACGGCACCAGCCGGGCCTCGACGGCCCGGCCGACGGCGCCGTACCCGACGACCAGGACCCGCTTGTCCGCGAGCGCCGGGCGCCAGCCGGGCGACCACTGGTGACGGTCGTGGGCCCGCACGAACTCCGGAACCCCGCGGAGCGAAGCCAGGACGAGGGTCAGCGCGAGCTCGGCCGTCGAGGCGTCGTGGATCCCGCGCCCGCTGCAGAGGGTCACCCCCGGCGGCACTTGGTCACGGATGTTGTCGACGCCGGCCGTGAGCGTCTGTACGACCCGGAGGCTCCGCATCCGGGCCAGCACCTCGGCGATGCGCGGCCCCACCTGGTAGGGCGGCACGTAGAACGCGACCTCGGCCACGGTGTCGGGCACGTCCTCGGTGGGATCGACGACCTCGTAGCGCAGGCCGGCTGGCGGGTCATCGAGGACGTCGGGCTCGAACGGCAGCCAGACCAGCGGGGTCACGGCTGGCGAGTCTACGACCGCACCCGGGCGGTAGTCTCCGGCCGGTGGAGGTCGTCGAGGAGCGGTACGGCGCCGCGGACCGCGAGCGGATCGTGCCGGAACCGCCGAAGCGGGTCGACGCGCCGGAGCGGATGCCGTTCGAGCGCGACCGGGCGCGCGTCGTACACGCGGCGTCCTTCCGTCGGCTCGCGGCGAAAACTCAGGTGGTCGGACCGCAGAGCGACGACTTCGTCCGCAACCGGCTGACCCACAGCCTCGAGGTCGCCCAGATCGCGCGCGACCTGTCCCGTGCGCTCGGCACACACCCCGACATCGCGGAGACCGCCGCGCTCGCTCACGACCTCGGGCACCCGCCGTTCGGGCACAACGGCGAGCGGGCGCTGAACCGGCTCGCCGCCGACTGCGGCGGGTTCGAGGGCAACGCGCAGACCCTGCGACTGCTCACCCGGCTCGAGGCGAAGACGGCGGACGCGGTCGGGGCATCGGTCGGCCTCAACCTGACCCGGGCGACGCTCGACGCCTGCACGAAGTACCCGTGGGCGTTGGCCGATGCTCCACGCCCGGGCGGCATCCACAGCGACGGCATGACCCGGGAGGGCGCCAAGTTCGGCGTGTACGACGACGACCGGCCCGCGTTCGACTGGATCAGGGTCGAGGCTCCGGGCCGACGTCGTCGCTGCGTCGAGGCGCAGGTCATGGACCTCGCAGACGACGTCGCCTACTCCGTGCACGACATCGAGGACGGAACCGTCGCCGGCAAGCTCGACCTCACCCGCCTGGACCTCGCCGCGGTCGGGGAGACGGTCCGGTCCTGGTACTCCCCCGACACCCCCGACGACGTGCTCGACGACGTCCTCGCCCGGCTGCGGCGGATCGGCAGCTGGCCGGCGACGTCGTACGACGGCTCGCGGGGCAGCCTCGCCGCGCTGAAGAACCTCACCAGTGACCTCATCGGTCGCTTCTGCGGCGCTGTGCAACAGGCGACCTTTGCGGCGAGCGACGGTCCGTTCGTGCGCTACCACGGCGACCTGGTCATCCCCGAGAACACGTGGACCGAGATCACCGCGCTCAAGGGCATCGCCGCGTACTACGTGATGCAGGACGACGACCGGGTGGCGCTCCAGGCGCGGCAGCGGGACCTGCTCGCCGAACTGGTCACGGTCCTGCTCGACCGCGCGCCGGACGACCTGGACGAGATGTTCCGCGCCGATTGGCGCGCCGCGGGCGACGACCTCGCGCGGCTCCGGGTGGTCGTCGACCAGGTCGCATCTCTCACTGACGCGTCCGCGATCAGCTGGCACCGCCGGCTGGTCTGAGGGCCGCGTCACCCGAACCGCCGCGCGCCAGGAAGCCGACGCCGTACTATCAACTGAAAGGTCGAGGGAACGGCGGTGCATCCGGTGCCGCACCGCCGGCCCCCAGGAGAGGCGGCGCCATGGGTGCCCCGAGAGTCCACAACCCGCAGCGCTACCCGCAGCCGCTCGGCGCCCTCCGTCTGGAGCTCGCACCGACCTTCGGCCGCGCTGAGGCCGGCGGTATGTGGTGGCCGTACTCCCGGGACCTCACCCGCGAGGCCGCGCACCTGATCGACGACTTCCCCGCCGGCCGTGGCCGGATCGACCGCCTGGTCTATGCACCGGACGACTGGGACGTCGTCGCGACCGAGGTGTTCACCAGCTACGGCCGGGTGAAGGTCGGCTTCCTTGCCGCCGACCGGCGTGGCGGCGTCGTCCTGCTCCGACTCACCGGCGCCGGGATCATCCCGCTCCGCGTCGCCTGGGCTGCACCGGGCTGGCGGATGCGCCCGAGCTGACAGCCAACCGGCCCGCCGCTCACGCCGTCCAACTCAGTACGTCGTGACGTGCACGTGGTCATAGTGGTTGGCGGTGGTCGACCCACGGTCCTCCATGCCACGCCAGCCCTCGCCGGAGCGATCGACGGACCAGATGTTCTGGGAGTAGATGACGTAGCTGACGCCGAGGTCGGCGTAGTGGGCGCGGACGAACTCCGCGACCTGCCAGCCCCGGTCGCCGGACACCATGATGTCGACGGCGATGCCCTGCGAGTGCTCGCCGTCGCTTCGGAACGTGCCGTAGGCGGTGATCTCGGGGAAGTTTGCGCAGACGGCCTCGTGGACCTTCTGGATGTTGGGGCTGACCGCGGCGGGCACGGACGTGCCGTTGGTGCACTCGCCGCCGATGGCAAACGGCTTGTCGGCGCTCAGATAGCCGGCGGTCACCCACCGAGCCTCGCCATTGAGGACGATCTCCTCGCGGGCGTTCATCGTGCGGCCGGTGACGAGGACCTTCTTGGCGCCGTCGAGCTCGCCGACCTTTTTCGCCTCCTTGTCCGGACGGGTCCAGATGTTGAGGGTGGTCGTCGTCCAGAGCTGGGTGTCGGCCGTCTTGACGGCCTTCGCGACGGCTTCCTTCGCGAGCATCTTGTCGATCGGGCTGACGACGGCGGCCTCGCCGCGCACGCCGCCACCGTTGTCACGGGAGAGGAGCGGGAGCGCACGCTCACGGCCCTGGTCGCTGATGCCGCTGGCCGCCAACGAGGAGTCGGCTGCCACGAAGTCGGCGGCTGGGACCGAGCCCGCCACGCCGATCGATACTGCTGCACCTGTTGCTAGAACTGCCAAGGGGGCCGCGATGAACGCTGCCCGAGGCCTGCGTCGCGCGGTCTCCCGCTTGTGGCTGTGTGAGCCTGCCACGCGCTGATTCCTTTGCTTTCGCTTGATCTGTCCCTGTCCTGCAAGGTGCCCGAGCCACCGTAGCGGCGTCGGGCACGAATATCGACTAAAGCACACGAGATTTGACCTCGCCGAATCGTCGCGGCGTGTTCACGGCGTGTTCCCGGTCACCCTCCGGTGGTCTCGTCGACTGCTTCCTGGAGGTGGTAGTCGCTGCCGTCCGCGTCATCGAGCCACCCTTCCGGGAGCACCACGCGGCTCCGCGGCGAGCCCTGACGTCCCCGCGGCGCGCCCAACTCGGACGCCGGGTACGCCTCGCTCGGGTCCAGGTCCGCGAGCAGCCGGTCGAGGTCGGCGAGCGTCGAGACGAGGCCGAGCGAACGGCGCATCTCGCCGCCGGCGCCAAAGCCCTTGAGGTACCAGCTGACGTGCTTGCGGAACTCCTTGCAGCCGCGCTCCTCGCCCATGTGCTCGACCAGCAGCTCGGCGTGACGGCGCATCATCGCGGTGACCTCACCGAGCGTCGGAAGGGTCGTGATCTCGGTGCCGTCGAACGCAGCGGCGAGGTCGCGGAACAACCACGGGCGTCCGAGACAGCCCCGGCCGACGACGACACCGGCGGCGCCGGTCTGCTCGACCATGCGGACGGCGTCCGCGGCCTCCCAGATGTCGCCGTTGCCGAGCACCGGGATGTCGACGTGGTCGACCAGCCGGCCGATGGCGTCCCAGTCGGCCTCGCCGGAGTAGGCCTGCGCGACCGTCCGCCCGTGCAGCGCGATCGCCGCGCACCCGGCCTCCTGCGCGATCCGGCCGGCGTCGAGGTAGGTGAGGTGGTCGTCGTCGAGTCCCTTGCGGGTCTTGATGGTGACCGGCACGTCGTACGGCGTCGCCGCGGCGACCGCCGACTCGAGGATCCGGGCCAGCAGCCCGCGCTTCCACGGCAGCGCGCCACCGCCGCCCTTGCGGGTCACCTTCGGAACGGGGCAGCCGAAGTTGAGGTCGATGTGCGCGACGCCGAACTCATCACAGAGGATCTCGGCGGCCTTGCCGACGTAGGCGGGGTCGGTCCCGTAGAGCTGCACGGACCGGACCCGCTCGGCCTCGTCGAACACGAGCATCCGCCGCGTCGTCGCGTCACCCTCGACCAGCCCGCGACTGGTGATCATCTCGCAGACGAACAACCCAGGGGCGCCGTACCCCATCTGTTCCAGGCACAGCCGTCGGTAGGCCGCATTGGTGATCCCCGCCATCGGCGCGAGCACCACCGGCGTGGCGACACGCAGCGGTCCGAGCGCGAGACCGGGGTGCGCGGTGGCGGTCGACGTCATCCGGCCATTGTCCGGCCGACGGCCGAGCGGGCGAAATCAACCCGTCTCGTCGTCGTTCTTCCCGCCCTTGCCGCCCTTCTTGTCCTTTCTTGTCCTTGTCACCCTTCTTGTCCTTGTCACCCTTCTTGTCCTTGTCCTTCTTCGGCGGCTCGATCTCGGTGATCAGCCCGCTCCAGGTGATGGGCGGCAGCTCACCGACCAGGTCGAACGCCGCGGCGGCGAGCTCCTGGCCCTCCGGCAGCAGGTAGACGAAGCAGAGATCGGTCTTCTTGCCCGGCGCCAGCGACTCCGGGAGGTTGCCGCCGGGGCACGGCTCGAAGGGCTCTTCGCGGAAGTCGAGGGGTTCGTACATGCTTTCCGAGGAGGGGAACCCGTAGAGCGGCACCAGCAGTCCGCCCACTGCATCCTCGCCGACGTTGGTCGCCTTCACCCGGACGAAGTACGGCACCTGGCCCTTCATCTCCTTGGTGACCACCCAACCCTCGAACGACTCCTTGTACGTCGTCTTGTCGATCCGCTCGACGGTGAGGTCCAGCGCGACCACCGTGTCCTGCCGCGGACGCCACGCGATCGTGGCCCGGTCGCCGAAGCTGAGGCTGGCGCCGGGCTCGGTCAGGACCACACCCTCGGGCACAGGCAGGTAGCCGGGTGTCGGTTCCGCGCTGGTGTCCTCGGTCGAGGACGACTCCGCCGTCGGCTCGTCCTGGTCGGCCCCGCCGTCGTCGGATCCGCTGCAGCCGGCCACTAGGCCGACCGCGAGCGCGCCGCCGAAAAGCCCGGCAGCGGCGCGGGTCAGAAGCGCTCGGGCGCGGGTCACCCCCACATTGTCGCAGGTGGTCCGCACCTCAGGAGCCGACAAGACGCTCGGCGAAGTACGACGACAGCCGGTCGACGCCGACCCGCTCCTGCTGCATGGAGTCGCGCTCACGCACGGTCACCGCATGGTCGTCGAGGGTGTCGAAGTCGACGGTGACGCAGTACGGCGTACCGATCTCGTCCTGGCGCCGGTAGCGGCGGCCGATCGCGCCCGAGTCGTCGAAGTCGACGGTCCACGCGCGCCGCAGCTCGGCCGCGACGTCCTTGGCCTTCGGCGTCAGGTCGGCGTTCCGCGACAGCGGCAGCACGGCCACCTTGACCGGCGCGAGCCGCGGGTCGAGCCGCAGCACGGTGCGCTTGTCGACGCCGCCCTTGGTGTTGGGCGCCTCGTCCTCGGAGTAGGCATCGACCAGGAAGGTCATCAGGCTGCGGGACAGCCCGGCCGCCGGCTCGATGACGTAGGGCACGTAGCGCTCGCCGGCCGCCTGGTCGAAGTAGCTCAGGTCCTGGCCCGACGCCTCGGCGTGGGTCTTCAGGTCGAAGTCGGTCCGGTTGGCGATGCCCTCGAGCTCGCCCCACTCCGAGCCGGCGAACTTGAAGCGGTACTCGATGTCGACCGTCCGCTTCGAGTAGTGGGAGAGCTTCTCCTTGGGATGCTCGAAGTGGCGCAGGTTGTCGGCCTTGATGCCGAGGTCGACGTACCAGGCAGTACGGGCGTCGATCCAGTGCTGGTGCCACTCCTCGTCCTCGCCCGGCTTGACGAAGAACTCCATCTCCATCTGCTCGAACTCACGGGTCCGGAAGATGAAGTTGCCGGGCGTGATCTCGTTGCGGAAGCTCTTGCCGACCTGCGCGATGCCGAAGGGCGGCTTCATCCGGCTCGAGGTCACGACGTTCGCGAAGTTGAGGAAGATGCCCTGCGCGGTCTCGGGACGGAGGTAGTGCAGGCCGCTCTCGTCCTCGATCACGCCGAGATAGGTCTTCAGCAGGCCGGAGAACTGGCGTGGCTCGGTCCAGGCGCCGCGGGTGCCGCAGTTCGGGCAGGCGAGCGTCGCCAGGTCGACGGCGTCGGGGTCATCGAGGCCCTTCTTCTCGGCGTACTCCTCCTGGAGGTGGTCGGCCCGGAACCGCTTGTGGCACGACTGGCACTCGGTCAGCGGGTCGGAGAAGGTCGCGACGTGGCCGCTGGCCTCCCAGGTCTGCCGCGGCAGGATCACCGACGAGTCGAGGCCGACGACGTCGTCGCGCATCTGGACCATGGACTTCCACCACTGGCGCTTGATGTTGTCCTTGAGCTCGACGCCGAGCGGGCCGTAGTCCCAGGCGGACCGCGTGCCGCCGTAGATCTCACCGCACGGGTAGACGAATCCCCGCCGCTTCGCGAGTGAGACGACCTGGTCGACGGCGGAGGGAGGCGGCTTGGCCACGGTGATTCCTTCTCTATGGGGCTGCCCGGCCGGCTGCCGGGAAGTCTTGGAAGGCACTAGGTTACGCGGGCCTCGTGCACGTTCAGAACCGAGTTCGGCTCCACGACCTCGTAGGCACTCGGCTCGTCGAGCGCCCGGCTCAGGGTCGGGACCGCGGCGAGCTTCACGTCGTACGACGACAGCGCCCGGCGGTAGGTGCCGACGCTGTCCCACCGGGTGGTGAGCACCCAGAGGTCGGGCTCGTCGAGATTGCGGCCGAGCGTGCCGTCGACGTACCCGGGCTTGGTGGCGAGCAGTGCGTGCGCCTCCTCGAGCTGGGCGCGGAAGTCGTCGGCCTCGGGAGCGAGAACGCGGAACCGGTTGACGACGAGCACGGACCGACTATGGCAGGTCGGTCCGTGCTCGCAGCCGGATGGGCGGGTCAGAAGACGATGCCGTCCCAGTAAGCCTCGCACCGGAGCCCGAACCGGGTGTGGCACCGGTTGTCGTTGGTCGTGCTCGGCACCACGGTCGCGGAGCCGACCGACTGGTTGGTGCCGGCGACGAACCAACCGACCACGTAGATCATGCGGTAGCCGTACCGGGAGTTGGGCTGGTTCGTCGGGTAGTGGGCCCACTGCGGGAATCGCAGGGTGCCGGCGCCGGACACCCGGCCGTTGTAGGTGCGGCTCTCCCAGGTGGTCCACCGGCCGTTGATGTGGCGCTGCAGCGCATAGATCCCCACGACGTCCTGCGCACCGGCGTACCCGGGGCTGCGTCCCACGGTGAAGCCGCTGGCCTCCCAGCTCTTGGAGTAGAAGTAGGTCCCGTTCGCGAGCCGGGTCTGGAAGTCGTAGCCGGTGATCATCGGGCCGTTGAGATTCACGGCGCCCGGGCGGCCGGTCGGGGTCTGGAACTGCGCGGCGTCGGCGGTCGGCGCGTGCAGGATCGGGACCAGCAACGCGATCGCGAGAACTGCGACGAGTCGGGCCCACAGGTTCATGGTGGTCTTCTTGGCGGTCATGGCGGTCTCCTCGGTGTTCCTGACGACCAGGGGCTGGTCCGATGAGGAGATCGTGCGACGAGCCACTTACCAAGCGCTTACCGTCGGCTGAGGGTCGGGAGACGTGCGGAACGCGGGACTTGCATTTGAGAACGGTTCTCATTATGGTTTCAAGCATGGACGAGTTCTTCCACCACTACACCGAGATCCTCACCGACCCGGCGCACCTCGCCACCGAAGTCGAGATCACGCTGATGCTCATGGTGGACGTGCTGTTCCTCGGCCTGATCTGGCCGTTCGCCAAGGGCTACTTCGAGCGCAAGCTCGCGCACCAGCACCAGGTGCTCGACGCCGAGCACGGCATCGTCCACCACGCCGACCACGTGCACCACGACGACCACGTCCACGCACCCGCGCCAGCACAGGCCGCGGTGGAGTGCGAGGACGTCTGAGCCGACCCTTCTAGTGTCGTGCGACGCACGACACTAGGTCAGCCCACCTGCTCCGGCAGGCAGCCGGGGACGCCGGCAGTGCGGCCGAGGTTGAACGCCGTGATCCGCTGGAACGAGTCGCCGTGGTCGCCGCTCATGCCCCACGGCACCTCGTCGGCGATGAAGTTCAGACCGTCGACGATCTCCTTCTCGTCGCCCGGCTCGAACTCCAGGTTCCCCTCGGCCGCCTGGCCGTAGAGGACGGCGCCGGCGAGGCAGTCGGCCTGCAGCTCGTACTGGTCGTCCTGCAGATCCATCGAGAGGTCGGCCTGGATCGCGTGGCCCCACTCGTGCGAGATGATCAGGTAGGGCCAGGCGTCCCCGATCTCGTAGCCGAGCTCGAGCAGCGTCTTGTCCCACGCGACGTAGTCGCCGTCCGGGCAGTAGAACGCGTTGCCCGGCGGCAGCGGGTCGCCGAAACAGACCGGAGCGGTGGCCTCGTCGTAGCCGTCGTAGAGGCCGACGACGTTCGGCGCCGTGTAAGGACCGGTGAAGAAGTCCTGCCAGTGCCGGTTCCACCAGTCGTCGGCGAGGTCCTGCGCGGCCTGGATGTCCTCGGCGAGCTCGGCCTCGTCCACCGTGCCGGTCGGGGCGATCGTCATCTCGACGGTGCTCTCCGTCGCCGTCGGCTCGGACGTCACGGTCGTGGTGTCGGTCGAGGTCGGCGTATCGGAGGCGTCGGCGCCGGGCGTCACGGTCTCGAAAACGGTCTCGGGGTCGGATGCCTCGTCGTCCCCGTCGCCGCCACAGGCGGCGAGCGAGAGGGAACCGAACAGGGCGATCGCCACCAGACCGGCGCAGCGGGAGGACTTCATGGCGCGAAGCGTACGGCGATCCGGGGCGGGTCGGCAGGAGATTCGGTGAGTCGCGTGACTCAGAGGGGATCTGCTCCGCCGTACCTCCGGTCGCGCCGGGCATATTCATCGATGGCCTGCCAGAGGTGCCGGCGGTCGACGTCGGGCCAGAGCACGTCCGAGAAGACGAGCTCGGCGTAGGCCGCCTGGTAGAGCATGAAGTTCGAGAGTCGCTGCTCCCCCGACGTCCGCCAGATCAGGTCTGCTTCCGGCAGCTCGGGGACGTAGAGGTAGCGACCGAGCGTGGCGTCGTTGACCTTGTCGGGGTTGAGGCGACCGGCGGCGACGTCCTTGGCCAGCGCCCGGGCGGCGTCGCCGAGCTCGGAGCGACCGCCGTAGTTGACGCACATCGTCAACGTGAGGACGTCGTTGTCCTTCGTCATCTCCTCGGCGACCTGGAGCTCCTTGATCACGGACTTCCAGAGCCGGGGCGCCCGCCCGGCCCACCGCACCCGGACACCGAGCTCGTGCATCTCGTCGCGGCGGCGCCGGATCACATCGCGGTTGAACCCCATGAGGAACTTGACCTCGTCCGGGCTGCGCGACCAGTTCTCGGTCGAGAACGCGTAGGCGGAGATCGCCTTGACGCCGATCTCGATGGCACCCTCGACGACGTCGAACAGCGAGCTCTCGCCTTGCTCATGGCCTTTGGTGCGCGGCAGCCCCCGCTCCTTGGCCCACCGGCCGTTGCCGTCCATCACGATCGCGACGTGCTCGGGCACCAGCTCCGCCAGGATGGCCGGCGGCTGGGCGCCGGACGGGTGCGGGGTCGGGCTGCGGGGCTCACGTCGGGGAGTGACTCGGCTGGTGCGGCGCACGGATGAAGGCTAGTGGGGCTAGCGCTCGACGTACGCCAGCGACCTCAGGCCCCGCTCCAGCTGCCACTGGACGAACGCGGCGATCAGGCCGCTCGCCTCGCGGGCATGGCGCTGGTCGGCGGCCTCCACGACCGGCCAGTCGCCGGCGAGCAGGCCACCCAACAGCACCAAGGTCTCGGGCGCTGGACTGGCGGACCCCGGGATCCGACAGGTCGCGCAGAGCACACCGCCCATCGCCGGGTTGAACCAGCGGTGCTGCCCAGACTCCCCCGGCTGGCGACCGCAGTGGGCGCAGTCGACGCAGGACGGGGCGTAGCCGGCGACGGCGAGGGAGCGCAGGAAGTAGGAGTCGAGCACGTGTCCGGGACGCCGTTCCCCCGACGCCATCGCCTTCAGCGCACCGAGCAGCAGCAGGAACTGCTGGACGGCGGGCTCGCGCTCCTCGACCACCAGCCGCTCGGCGGTCTCGAGCATCGCGGTGCCGGAGGTGTAACGGTCGTAGTCGGCGCCGACCGCAGCGGCGTACGACCCGCGCGTCTCGGCCTGCGTGATCGTGTCGAGGCTGCGTCCCTCGGCGAGCTGCAGGTCCACGTGGGTGAACGGCTCGAGCCGGGAGCCGAAGCGCGAGGTGGTGCGCCGGACGCCCCTCGCCACCGCGCGCACCCGGCCGTGCTGGCGGGTCAGGAGGGTGATGATGCGGTCGGCCTCACCCAGCTTGTGGGTGCGGAGGACGATCGCCTCGTCTTGGTAGAGCGGCACCCTTCCCATTCTGCCCGTCAGACGGGTACAACCGAGGCGCCGCTCCGGCCGAAGCCGCGGCTCCTTGCCCTCCCGCGGGTGCCGCTGACCCGACCGGGTACCTGTCCGCCCAGCACATACCTGACTCGGAAGGTCTGCCATGGAACCGATCGCACCGGCCTACGGATCCGTCGCCCTGCTCCTCATCGCCGCCGCAGCGGTCGCGCTGCTGCTGGTCCTGATCATGGTGGTGCGCCTGCACGCCATGATCTCGCTGGTCCTGGTGAGCGTGATCACCGCGGTCGCAGCAGGGATCCCGATCGGGGACGTCCCAGACGCCCTCTTCGCAGGGTTCAGCGAGACACTCGGCGAGGTCGCCCTCCTCGTCGGCTTCGGCGTGATGCTCGGCCGACTGCTCGAGGTCACCGGGGGCGCACAGGTGCTCGCCGACACCCTCATCGCCCGGTTCGGGGAGAAGCGGGCGCCGTTCGCCCTGGGCGTCGCCGCCCTGCTCTTCGGCTTCCCCATCTTCTTCGACGCCGGCCTGGTCGTGTTCCTGCCCATCATCTTCACCGTCGCCCGCCGCTTCGGGGGGTCGCTCCTGCTCTACGCGTTCCCGGCCGCTGGCGCCTTCGCCGCGATGCACGCGCTCGTCCCGCCGCACCCGGGCCCGGTGGCCGCGGGCGTCAGCCTCGGTGGCGACATCGGCGTGATCCTCCTGGTGGGCGTGCCGACAGCGGTGATCTCCTGGTACATCGGTTCGTACCTGTTCTCGCGGGTGGTTGGTCGCCGCATCGACGTCGACGTGCCGACGGTCCTGTTCGGCGAGGAGAACGGTGGCGAGGACGACCGGGAGCACTCAGACGCCCCACCGCCACCGTTCGCCATGGTCCTCGGCCTCCTCCTGCTGCCAATGGTGCTCATCTCGTTCAACACCCTGATCTCGACGCTGATCGCGGCGGGCACCATCGAGGAGAGCAACCTCACCGGGGTCCTCCTCCTCGTCGGCAACACCCCGGTGGCACTGCTGATCACACTTCTCGTCGCGATCCTGGTCCTCGGCCGCAGAGGACGCACCTACGAGGAGACGACCTCGGTCCTCGACTCCGCACTGGGGCCGATCTGCTCGATCATCCTGATCACCGGCGCGGGCGGCATGTTCGGCGGCGTGCTCTACATCAGCGGCATCGGCGAGGCGCTGACGACGTCGTTGGAGGACATCGGCATGCCCGTGCTCGCGCAGGCGTTCGTCATCGCGACAGCCCTGCGTGTTGCACAGGGGTCGGCGACCGTCGCGCTGACCACCACCGCGGGAGTCATTGCCGCTCCCGTCGCCGCCGAGGGGTTCGGCGACTTCCGAATCGCGCTGCTCGTGGTCGCGATCGCCGCTGGAGCGACCGTGCTGTCGCACGTGAACGACTCGGGGTTCTGGCTGGTCAGCCGGTTCTTCCAGATGGACGAGAAGCAGACGCTCCGCACCTGGACGGTGATGGAGACGACGATCGGCCTCACCGCGTTCGCGGTCGCGGTCGCCCTCTGGGGCGTAGCCGGCGCGGTAGGGGTCTGAGGCGGTCGCCATGAGCGATCGAACGCACCGCCACATCGTGGTGATGGGCGTCGCGGGCTCCGGGAAGTCGGAGGTGGCCCAGGCGCTCGCCGCCGACCTCGACCTGGTGCTGACCGAGGGCGACGACCACCATCCGCGAGCGAACATCGACAAGATGAGCGCGGGGACTCCGCTCGACGACGACGATCGCGCGCCGTGGCTCGAGGCGCTGGCCCAGTGGACGCGAGAGCAACACGACGCGGGGCACGACACGGTGCTCACCTGCTCCGCACTGCGCCGGCGCTACCGCGACGTCCTCCGCGATGCCGTCGCGGAGCCGACGTTCTTCGTCCATCTCGCCGGATCCACAGAGGTCCTGGCTCAACGGATGGCCGCACGCGACCACTTCATGCCGACGTCGCTCCTCGACTCGCAGTTCGCGACGTTGGAACAGCTCGAACCCGACGAGGACGGCGAGGTCGTCGATGTCGACCGGCCGCTCGAGGAAGTCATCGAGGAGACAATCGCCATCGTGCGCCGTCTCTGATCAGGCCCCGGTGCGCCGCGTCCGACGCGCCGTGCGCCAGCTGTCGAGCACGAACTTGGTGGTCACCAGATCGAGCCGCTCGGGCTTGCGCCGCCACTCCAGGATCGAGGTGGCCGTCTCGAGGGTCGCGTTGGGCAGCTCCTCGGCCACCATCTCGGCGTCGGACGCCGGGTGCAGCAGGTCGCGCGGGTGTCCGATCACGAGAGCCGGTGCAGTGATCCGACGGCGCTCGGCCCTCGGCGGCGCCACCCTGCCGAAGAAGAGTCCGTGGACGTACGACGCGAGCGGCCCCGGCTTGTGGTCGACGGTGTCGAGACCGATCCCGAGCCACCACGGCACGATCCCCCGCGGCACCCGGCGGCTGACGAACCGGATGCCCGAGAAGGCGAACGGGAACACCCGCGCGCCGAGCAGCAGCGGGGCGAACGCCACGATCGCCACCTCGAGCGCGTTGTCGAGCACCGGCATCTCGATGATCAGGCCGCGCACCCGGTCAGGGGCGATCGCGGCGACCTCGAGCGCCACGTTGGCGCCGAGCGACGTACCACCGACGACCGCCTGGGCCGCGCCGAGCTCGTCGAGCAGCGCGACGACCTGCCGGGCGAACGCCGTCACCGAGTAGCCGAACGGGTCGTCCGGCTGGTCGGAGCGCCCGTGCCCGAGGAGGTCGAGCGTGATCACGTGCGCACCGGCGGACGCCAGCGTGCGGGCGAGGTGGTCGTGCATGCGCCGCGGCATCAGCAGGCCGGGCAGCAGCACGACCCACTTCTCGCCGGTGCCGTACTCGGTGTACTCCAGCCGGTCGCGACCACTGTCGGTCTCGACGAAGAACTGCCCGATCCGCTCGGATGCGAGGTGTCGTTGGCTCACGCCCCCATTGTGACACTCACGCTGTCATGATGCCGGGATGGTCTCCGCCTGGGCACGGTTGGCCGCACACACCACCGCTCGTAGCGAGGCGGTGACGATGTTGTGGTGGATGCCGATGCCCCAGACGATCTCGCCGGCGATCTCGCACTCGACGTACGCCGCCGCGACCGCGTCGCCGCCCGAGGAGAGGGCGTGCTCGGCGTAGTCGAGCACCCGGATGTCCGCACCCGCCTGCCGCATGCCGTCGACGAACGCCGCGACCGGGCCGTTGCCCATGCCGGAGAACGTCCGCTCCTCACCGCGGACGACGAGGTGCACCTCCTGCTGGTCGTCGCCCTCGGCGTCGGTGACGGACGTCCACTTCTCGAGTGAGTAGGGCTGGTCCCGGTCGAGGTACTCGGCGCGGAAGATCGACCAGATCTCCTCCGGCGTCACCTCGCCGCCCTGCGTGTCGGTGTGCTGCTGGATCACGCGGCTGAACTCGATCTGCGCACGCCGCGGCAGGTCGAGGCTGTGCTCGGCCTTCAGCACGTAGGCGACGCCGCCCTTGCCGGACTGGCTGTTGACGCGGATCACCGCTTCGTAGGTGCGGCCGACGTCCTTCGGGTCGATCGGGAGGTACGGCGCCTCCCACGGGATCTCGCTGACCGGCCGGCCCACCTCGGCCGCGATCCGGTCGAGGTCCTCCAGGCCCTTCTTGATCGCGTCCTGGTGGGAGCCGGAGAAGGCCGTGTAGACGAGGTCGCCCGCGTAGGGGTGACGCGGGTGGACCGGGAGCTGGGTGCAGTACTCGACCGTGCGCCTGATCTCGTCGATGCCTCCATGACCGGAGAGGTCGACCTGCGGGTCGATGCCCTGGCTGAACAGGTTCATCGCCAGGGTGACCAGGTCGACGTTGCCGGTGCGCTCGCCGTGGCCGAACAGGCAGCCCTCGACCCGGTCGGCGCCGGCCATCAGCGCCAGCTCGGTGGCGGCGACCGCCGTACCGCGGTCGTTGTGGGGGTGCAGGCTGATCGCGGTCACGCTGCGGCGGGTGAGGCCGCGCCCGAAGTACTCGATCTGGTCGGCATAGGTGTTGGGCGTCGACATCTCGACCGTTGCCGGCAGGTTGAGGATGATCTCGCGCCCCGGCTCCGGCTGCCAGACGTCGGACACCCGCTCACAGACCTCGAGCGCGAAGTCGGTGGGGGTCTGGGTGAAGATCTCGGGGCTGTACTGGTAGCCGAAGTCGGTGCCGGCGAGCAGGCTCTCGGCGTACTTCATCACCCACTCGGTGCCGCGCGTCGCGATCGCGATGCACTCCGCCTCGGAGACGTTGAAGACGACCCGCTGGAAGAGCGGCGCGGTCGCGTTGTAGAGGTGCACGGTCGCCTTGTCGGCGCCGACCAGCGACTCGACGGTGCGCGCGATCAGGTCCTCGCGGGCCTGGGTCAGCACGGAGATGCGTACGTCGTCCGGGATCTTGTCACTCTCGACGAGCTGGCGGACGAAGTCGAAGTCGTTCTGGCTCGCGGAGGGGAACCCGACCTCGATCTCCTTGTAGCCCATCCGGACGAGGAGCTCGAACATCTTCAGCTTGCGCGACGGCGTCATCGGGTCGATGAGAGCCTGGTTGCCGTCGCGAAGGTCGGTGGACAGCCACCGCGGGGCGCGCGTGATCTTGCGGTCCGGCCAGGTGCGGTCGGGGACGGTGACGGGCTCGAACGCGGTGTACCGGTGGAACGGCATCCCGCTCGGCTGTTGCGGGGGGATCGTGGTCATGACTTACCTCGGAGATCGGCGAAGGATGGGTGCCGGTCGCGCAGGACCTCCGCAGCGAGGGGGTCCGGCTCTCAGACCTCGCTGCGGCAACCAAGGAGAAGCGCGCGCATCATGACGAGGCCACTGTACCGGAGACAAGGGTAAAGAATGTTGCGATGCCACCCACCGGCTGTGCTGCTTGCCTAACGTCGAGCGGTGAGCAAAGGGCAGCGCCGGACACGGGAGGGCGCCGTCCGCCGCCGCGCGACGCAGAAGGTACGGCGTCGCGCTGCGCGCCGGAAGCGGGTCACAACCGCGTCAGCTGTGACCGTCGTTGTGTTCTCGCTGACGGGTCCCTCGCCCGCCTCGGGTGCCGACACCTACGACGCCGAGCAGGTTGCCGCGGACCTGGCGCCGGAGGAGCTCACCAGGGTCGGTGACACCCTCTTCTTCGCCGGCTCCACAGGCACGGCCGGCCAGGAGCTGTGGAAGTCCGACGGCACGAGCGTCGGCACCGTCCTCGTCCGGGACATCACGCCCAATGACCACGAACACCGCTTCGAGTCTGCGAAGAAGAACCTGACCGCGTTCAGGAACTCAGTGTTCTTCACCGCTCACGACGGAGTCCACGGCCACGAGCTGTGGAGATCCGACGGGACGACCGGAGGGACCGTCCTGGTCAAGGACATCACATCGAGCACTCGTTACGACTTCAGCTCCCGACCGACCGACCTCACGGTCGTCGGCGACACCCTCTTCTTCGTGGCGGACGACGGCGCCCACGGGCAGGAGCTGTGGAAGTCCGACGGAACCGCCGACGGCACGGTCCTGGTCAAGAACATCGCTCCGGACACCAGCTTCGAACGACCGCAGAACCTGACCGCGGTCGGTCGGACGCTCTTCTTCACCGCCGATGACGATTCCCACGGCCCCGAGCTGTGGAGGACCGATGGCACCAGAGCCGGAACCGTGATGGTCAAGAACATCTACCCGGACGAGGAGTTCCCCGTCGGGCCGAGCTCCCTCACCGCCGCTGGGCGCACCCTGTTCTTCACCGTCGACGACAGCATCCACGGCGAGGAGCTGTGGAAGAGCGACGGCACCCGGGCCGGTACCGTCCTGGTCAGGGACATCAACCCGGACAACAGTCCCATCGAGCACGGGCCCACCGGTCTGACCGCTGTCGGAAGGACGCTGTTCTTCGGGGCGACCGACCAGCGCGACGACGGGTTGTGGAAGTCCGACGGCACACGGGCCGGGACGGTGTTCGTCAAGGCGGTCGATCCCATCGCCTCCGTCTTCTACGACGACATCCATCCGGTCGCGGTGGGTCGCACCCTCTTCTTCAGGGCCTACGACGGCAGTCACGGTGACGAGCTGTGGAGGTCGGACGGGACCAGGTCCGGCACCTTCCTCCTCAAGGACATCAGCCCGGTGGACGGCTACTACGACTATCCGATGGACATGACCGCGGTGGGAGGCAAGCTCTTCTTCAGCGCCGACGACGACGTGCACGGGCGCGAGCTCTGGACCTCCGACGGCACGGCCGCCGGCACCCGCATGGTCGGCGACCTGGTCCCGGGTGACACCAGCAGCTTCCCTCGGGAGGTCACTGCTTTCACCTCCGGGACCGTCATGTTCACCGTCTACCGCCAAGGGGTGAACGAGTCCGACCTCTGGAAGGCGACACGCCAGGCTCCGACCTGTCACGGCCTGTCGGCCACCATCGAGGGAGCGGGTGTGCTCGACGGGCACGTCGGGCAACGACGTGATCGTGGGCAGCGAGCGGCGCCGACACGATCGACGGCCGCGGCGGCAACGACGTCGATCTGCTCGATCGGTGGCGACGACCGACTGGTGGGCAGGCAGCGGAGCCGACACCGTCGCCGGCGGACGGGGCGAGGACTTCCTCGGGCTGCGGGACCGCATCCGCGGCAACGACAGCGGCAACGGAGGGAGGGGCCGCGACACAGCAACTTCGGACCGACGCGACTCCATCGTCAACGTGCCGTGACAGCGCGACGCCGGGCAGCCGAGGAGGCGCTGCATGAGCAGACGTGACGAGCGAAGGGCCCGGACGCTCGAACGTCAGCGACGAGCGCGGAAGGCAGCTCGTCGACGTGCCCGCCGTACGGCGGTGCGACCGGTTGCTGCGGCGACGGCAGCCGCGACTGCCGCCGCGCTGACACTCGTCAGCGGCCCGGCTGCCCGGGCGGACGGTCCGCACGCCATCGCGCTCGTCGCCGACCTGGCCCCGAGCCAGCTCACCACGGTCGGAGACACCTTGTTCTTCTCCGGCGACGACGGCACCCGTGGTCGTGAACTGTGGAAGTCCGATGGCACCGCCGCGGGCACCGTCCTGGTCGAAGGACCTCAACCTGGACACCAGCGGGGACCCGCTCAACCTGACCGACGTCGGAGGCACCCTCTTCTTCCACGTCGATGACGGCGTCCACGGCCGCGAGCTGTGGAAGTCCGACGGCACCGCCGCGGGCACCGTCCTGGTCAAGGACGTGAACCCTGGTCCCCGGTGCGATCAATCATGCCCTTCGCTTCCAACCAGGTCGCCGTTGTGCAGAGCGCCTTGTTCTTCCAGGCCAGCGACGGCACGCACGGACGGGAGCTGTG
This sequence comes from uncultured Actinomycetota bacterium, assembly GCA_963795115.1. Lineage (GTDB taxonomy): Bacteria > Actinomycetota > Actinomycetes > Propionibacteriales > Nocardioidaceae > Nocardioides. Next base: position 52,788 of record CAWCGH010000002.1, on the reverse strand, counting down.
GAGCTCCGACGGCACGGCGGCCGGCACTCACCTGGTCGAGGACATCGACCAGACGCCTGGTGGCTACGGGAGCGTCCCCGGGACCTGACGGAGGTCGCGGGCACATTGTTCTTCACGGCCGACGACGGCATCCACGGCAGGGAGCTGTGGGCCTCCGACGGCACGGCCGCGGGCACGGAGCTGGTCCGAGACATCGACCCGGGGGCGACCCGGCGCGTTCTTCTTCGATCCGGGACCTCACCGACGTCGACGGCGTGCTGTTCTTCAGTGCTCGTGGACCCAGCTCACGGTCACGAGCTCTGGACGTCGGACGGCACCAGCGACGGCACCGTGCTCGTCGAGGACATCTATCCGGGCAGAACTACGACGGCGCCCTCAGCGCGCGCCCGGAGAACCTCACCGACGTCGGAGGCACCCTGTTCTTCAGCGCCCGCGCACGCCCGCACCGAGGACTGTGGCGTTCGGACGGCACTCCGGACGGCACCGAGCTGGTCGCGGACGACGGTCCGAACCAGACAGAAGACTTCGAGGCTCCCAGCATGATCGACGTCGACGGCACAGCCTTCTTCAGGTCTGACGACAAGCTGTGGAAGTCCGACGGCACGTCTGCCGGCACCGTGCTCGTCAAGAACCTCGCAACCTTCGACTCCTACCCCGTGATCGACCGGTTCGCCGGGCTGGTCGAGGCCGACGGCGCTGTGTTCTTCTCCGTCGACGACGACGCGCACGGCTACGAGCTGTGGTCGTCGGACGGCACGGCCAGCGGCACGACAGCCGTCGCCGACCTCAACCTCGGCGAGGACGCCGCCAGGCCCCGGGAGCTGGCTGAGTTCGACGACACCCTGTTCTTCTCTGCAAATGACGGCATCCACGGCTTCTCCCTGTGGAAGGTCGTCGACGGCGCGACCACCACGTGCAACGGGGTGGTGGCGACGATCGAGGGCTCGGGAGCGATCACGGGCACGGCCGGTGATGACGTGATCGTGGGCAGCCGGCGTGCCGACACCATCGACGGTCGCGGTGGTCAGGACATCGTCTGCGGGCTCAGCGGTAGCGACACTCTCGTCCAGGGCCGCCGGCCCGATGGTGCAGACCGTCTCGACGGCGGCTCGGGCAGGGACTGGATCAGCTATGCCGCCCGCACCGGTCCGGTGGTCGTGAATCTCGCCGGCAGCAGCGCGTTCGGCGGCGCCGTCGACGAGAGGGACGACCTCGTCGGTGTCGAGAACGTCGTCGGCGGGGCGGGACGGGACGTGCTCGTCGGGAGCCGTGGTTCCAACCGTCTCGTCGGCGGCGGCGGCGGGGACCGACTGGTCGGCGGACGCGGGCCGGACACCGTCGGCGGCGGGCCGGGAAACGACACCTTGGACCTCCGCGACGGCATCCGGGGCAACGACACCGGGGACGGCGGACCGGGCGTCGACTCGGCCCTGCGCGACCGAGGTGACCGTGTCACCCGGGTGCCCTGAGCCCGCGGACCTAGCCTGACGGTATGGCCCGGTTGCTGATCGTCCACCACTCCCCCACCCGCTCGACCCAAGCGTTGCTCGAGTCCGCGCTGGCAGGAGCGCACGACGACGCGATCGAGGGGGTCGAGGTCGTCGTACGGCCGGCGCTGGAGGCGACTGCGGAAGACGTGCTCGCTGCCGACGGCTACCTGCTCGGGTCGCCCGTGAACTTCGGCTACATGAGCGGGGCGCTCAAGCACTTCTTCGACTCGACGTTCTTGGCCGTCGGTGGCGCTCTCGACCCGAGCGGTGGGGCGGGCGAGTCGGAGGGCGCTACCAAGGGGCGGCCGTACGGGCTCTGGATGCACGGGCGCTACGACCTCACCGGCGGCGTACGCGCGGTGCAGTCGATCGTCGGTGCGCTCGGCTGGAAGCAGTCGTACGACGTGCTCGAGGTGCTGGGTGACGTGGGTGAGCCGGAGCGCGAGTCGGCCTACGAGCTGGCCGCGACCATCGCGGCATTGCTGACGCGATAGCAGCCGGACGATCCGCCTCGGGGCGAGCGTCCGCCCAGCCCGAACATTCGCAGGCGGGACCTTCATCCTTGATCTAGCGTCGACCCATGAGCACCAGGAGGCGGCGCGCGGAGCGGGCGCTTCGCTGCCGTCGTACGACGATCCGCGCCCGACTGAGCCTGCCCGACGTCGAACCGCGAAACCGGCAGTGGTGGTCGCCACTACGGTCGTGATGCTGCATCCTTCGGTTCCCGCACCTGCTGCCGGCGGTGCCGATGATCCATTCGTGGCGGTGGCGCCGAACCTGGCCCGGACGGAGCTGACCAAGGTCGGCGACACCCTGTTCTTCACGGGTTACGACACGGAGCACAAGAGGGAGCTCTGGAGGTCCGACGGCACCCGCCGCGGCACCAGCCTGGTCAAGGACATCAATCCTGCCGACGGCGACTACGACTATCCGACGGGGCTCACTGCCGTCGGATCCAGGCTGTTCTTCGTTGCCGACGACGGTGTCCACGGAAACGAGCTGTGGTCGTCCGGCGGGACGAGACGCACGACGAGGATGATCGGTGACCTCGCCCCGGGGAGCGTCAGTAGCCACCCGACCGAGATCACCGCAGTCGGCCGGGTGCTGTTCCTTGACGCTCGTGAGTCGGATTCCGACGCGGACATCGCCTACTCCGTGTGGCGGCTGCGCCGCCTCTTGCCCCGGCGATAGCCCGGCGTGCACGACCGTGTCAGCCGCCGCGGCACCGGGCGCTACGATCGCCGCACTGCTCAGCAGGTGACGGACAGGGACACGAAACGAGGGGGAACGGCGATGACGCACGTTCGCGCGCTGGTCGTCGCCGCGCTCGCTGCCGTCGTCGTCCTGGCCGGCTGCTCGTCCGAGCCGCAGGGCGAGAACGTCGATCCCGACCAGGTCGACTCGACCGAGGTCCCCGAGCTCGGCGCCTGCCGGATGCTGACGCCGGACGACGTGGCGCAACCCGCCAACGCCACCCGCACCGTCGACTGCGACGACAAGCACACCGCGGAGACGTTCGCCATCGGCGAGCTCCCCAACGAGTTCGACGAGGCCGGGTACGACGACGGCGAGCTGGGCGATTATGCCTACCGGACCTGCACGAAGAAGTTCGAGAAGTTCCTCGGTGCGAGCGACGAGAGCCTGGTGCTCCGCACGATCGTCAGCTGGGCCTGGTTCCGACCGTCGGAGCAGGCGTGGGACGACGGCGCCCGCTGGTACCGCTGCGACGCCATCGGCGGCAACGCGACCAGTACGGGGTACCGGCCGCTGCCGCAGACCGCGAAGGGTCTGCTCGTCGGGCGTCCGGACGACCGGTGGCTGATCTGCGCAGCCGGTGAGACGGTGGCGAACGGCGAGAAGGTCCCGTGCGCGCAGGACCACGACTGGCGGGCGGCGACCACGATCAAGCTCGGCGATCCGGGAGACGAGTACCCCGGCGACCAGGTCGTCGCGAGCCGCACCAAGGCGTTCTGCCTGACCTCGATCAAGGCATGGCTCAACTACCCCGCGCGGTTCGAGTACGCCTACACGCACTTCCACGAGGCCGAGTGGCAGGCAGGCAACCGGCGCTCGGTCTGCTGGGCGAAGACGAGTGAGTGACCGCGCCGTACGACGTCGTACGGCCTCTGGACTTCTGACCGTCGCCCTCGCGGTGACCGCGCTCGCCGGCTGCACCGACGACGACCCGGACGAACCATCCGCGCCCCCCACGACGGCGACGCCTACTCCCCCGCCGACGGCCGGCCTCCCGCCCCGGCCCCCGGAGGAGGGCGCGTGCTACGGGCTCAGCTTCCGCCAGGCGCTCGCGCCGACCTCCGCCAAGAAGCCGACTCCGTGCGACGGCCCTCACTCCTCGGAGACGTACGCCGTCGGCACACTCGACACGGTGGTCGACGGGCATCTGCTGGCAGTGGACTCCGACCGGGTCCAGGCGCAGGTGGCCGACACCTGCCCGAAGGCCTTGGCCGGCTTCCTCGGCGGCGAACCGGCCGACCTGCGCCTCAGCATGATCCGTCCGGTCTGGTTCACTCCGAGCGTCGCCCAGTCCGACCGCGGCGCCGACTGGTACCGGTGCGACGTCGTGGTCGTCGCCGGCGACAAGGAGCTTGCCGAGACCGACGCCAGCCTCCAAGGCGCGCTGGGGAAGGAAGCCGAGCGCGACCGCTACGCCGTGTGCGGCACCGCAGCACCCGACGACGAGGACTTCGAGCGGGTGATCTGCTCGGCCGAGCACTCGTGGCGGGCGATCCAGGTCGTGCCGTACGAGGCCGGCACGTACCCCGGCGAGCAGGCCGTCCGCGACCCGCTGGAGTCACCGTGCGAGGACGCCGGGCTCGACTTCGCCGACGACCCGCTGGACTACCAGTGGGGCTACGAGTACCCCACCGAGGAGCAGTGGGAGATGGGCCAGACCTGGGGCCTCTGCTGGGCCCCGGAGTAGCACGGCACCGCCACCATCGGTGAGCGCAGACGCTCCGGTCGTTCGTCGACATCGGAACTGATAACAGCGGAGGGTGCAGAGAGCACGAGCTCCTGCGGACGCCCGGCGTAAAGCGTACTTTCGTGGACAGCGCGCACTCCTCGCGCTGTCTCGGCCGCGTTCCGACGCGCCACGCCGCCACGCTGTGACGTCAACGAACGAAGGGGCAACCCATGAAGCGGGTCCGGATCGCAGGCGTCAGCCTTCTCCTACTGCTGACTGCCTCGGTGTCGGTCGAGAGTCCGACTGCCAGTGCCACGGACCCGCCGTCCGGCTTCCAGGCCACAGTCATCGCGGACACCCAGATCTTCGCTCCGACGTTGATGGCGTTCACGCCTGAGGGCCACATCGTGATCGCGGGCCAGAACGGCAAGGTGAAGGTGTGGAGCGGCAGCGCGGTCAGCACGACGCCGTACCTCAGCCTGACCGTCGCGACCACATCCGACCGCGGCGTCCTGGGGATCGCTTTCGACCCGAACTACGCGGCGAACCACTACGTCTACGTGTACTACCACCGGCCGACGCCAGCGATCCACGGCGTCATCAGCCGCTTTGTCGTCAATCCGAATGGATTGAGCGCGAACGCGGCAACCGAGACCGTGCTCTATGAGATGGACTCCCTCGACATCGACGGCGTGCACACCGGCGGCTCACTTCAGTTCGGGCCGGACGGCAAGCTCTACGTCTCCGTCGGTGACGACGCACGAGGAATCGACGTCTCCCACAGCCTGGCGTCCGATCTCGGCAAGATCTTGCGCCTGAACAAGGACGGCTCGATCCCTGTCAGCAATCCTTTCTACACACAGGCTGCCGGCAAGTACCGCTCGATCTACTCCAAGGGTCACCGCAACCCCTACACCTTCGACTTCGACCAGCGCGGCCACCTGATGCTGGCGGAGGTCGGGCTGGCTTCCTACGAGGAGATCAATGATGTCGTGGGCGGCAAGGACTACGGATGGCCGGACTACGAAGGCCCCGACCACGGGGACGCACGTTTTGCCGACCCGGTGGGCGGCTACGCCCACGACCAAGCACCCACGGACGGCGGTTGCGCCATCATCGGCGCGGCCGCGGTAGACGCGGCAACCTCGACGTTCCCCGCGTCGTACGACGGGGACTTCTTCTACGCCGACTATTGCAGCGGCTGGATGAAGTCCTTCGATCCGGTCACCGGCACGAGCACCCCGTTCGCCACGGGGATCGTGAACCCGACGCATCTCGTCTTCGGGCCTGACGGCAACCTCTACTACCTGACGCGCAACACCGGCACCGGGTCAGGGTGGATCACCCGGATCACCTACACGGGCAGCACCGCACCCTCGATCTCGGCCCAGCCGCGCGACGCGACGGTCACGGTCGGGGAGACGGCGACCTTCGCTGTCGATGCCCAGGGTGCGGCCCCTCTGAGGTACCGGTGGTTCCGCAACGGCACCGCCATCAGCGGAGCCACCAGTGCACGCTACCCGCTCACCAACGCTCAGTTGTCCGACAGTGGCGCGTCCTTCACGGTCAAGGTGACAAACGCCTCGGGGAGCGTGACCAGCCGGCCGGCGACGCTCACGGTGGTGAGCAACCACTCCCCGAAAGCGACCATCGTCTCCCCGGCGGCCCCGGTGATGTACGTCGCCGGGCAGAGGATCGACTTTTCCGCCAGCGCGACAGACCCGGAGGACGGCACGCTGCCGGCGTCCGCCTTCGACTGGGAGATCGTCTTCCACCACGACACGCACAGCCACCCGTTCCTCGACCCTGCTCCGGGCTCTCGTTCCGGTTCATTCGTCGTGCCTGACAGCAACTTCGAGACCGCGGCCACCGTGTGGTTCGAGATCCGGCTGCAGGTGACCGACTCGTCAGGCCGGACGACGACGGTGAGCCGGAACGTCCACCCGCGCACCACCGCGCTGTCGTTGCACGCCAGTCCGGCCGACGCCCGACCGGCACTCGACGGGACCTTGGTCTCCTCGAGCCACAACGTCCTCGCCGTGCGCGAGATGAGGCGAACCGTGAGTGCTCCCAGCCCCCAGGCCCTCCTCGGCGGTAGCTGGCGGTTCGACACCTGGTCCGACGGCGGGAAGAACCAGCACGAGATCGCGCCGACGGCGGGGAACAGCTGGTTCATGGCCGTGTTCCGGCTCGCCGCCGGCAAGGTCGACATCGGGTCCGGGCTCAGGGCGACCTACTACGACGACACCGCGTTGACCCAGCAGGTCATCCAGCGAACCGATCGCGTCGTGCTGGCCAACGTGCCGGCGACGAGGAGCCCGGCACCCGGGGTCTCCCCAGGCACGTGGTCGGTGCGGTGGCAGGGCAGGGTCTCGGCCCAGTTCAGCGAGCCGACGACGTTCCGCGTGTTCGCTGACGACGGCGTGCGGTTGTGGGTCGGGGGGAACCTCGTCATCGACGCCTGGACCCCTGCGGACCAAGCCACGGTCCACTCCTCCGCCCCGATCGCCATGAGGGCCGGCGCGCGCGTGCCGATCCGGGTCGAGACGAGGCAGGGATCCGGGCGGTACGGCCAGGCGCGATTGCTGTGGCAGAGCAGGTCGATGCCCCGCTCGATCATCCCTAGCACCCAGCTGTTCCCGACCGGATAGGCCAGCACGCCGGCCGGAACGGTGCGGGCCGTGGGATCAGCGAGTCAGAAGCCGAGCTTGCGGAGCTGACGAGGGTCGCGCTGCCAGTCCTTGGCGACCTTGACGTGGAGGTCGAGGTAGACCGGAGTGCCGAGGAGGGACTCGATCTGCTTGCGCGCGACCGTGCCGACCTGGCGGAGTCGGACGCCCTTCTTGCCGATCACGATGCCCTTCTGCGAGTCGCGCTCGACGTAGAGGTTGGCGTAGATGTCGAGCAGCGGCTTGTCGGCGGGCCGACCCTCGCGGAGGCCCATCTCCTCGACCACGACGGCGATCGAGTGCGGCAGCTCGTCGTGCACGCCGTCGAGCGCCGCCTCTCGGATCAGCTCCGCCGCGAGCACTTCTTCGGGCGCATCGGTGAGGTCACCGTCGGGGTAGAGGGCGGGCCCCTCCGGCATCAGGCCGACGAGCAGCTGCGCCAGGAGGTCGACCTGGTCCCCCGCAACGGCCGAGACCGGGACGACCTCGGCCCACTCGGTGCCGGTCTCGCGGCCGAGCTCCGCGATGTCGAGCAGGTGGTTCGCGATCTGCTCGGGGTCGGCGAGATCGGTCTTCGTGGCGACCGCGATCTTGGTCGTACGGCGAACCTTGGCCAGCTCGTTGACCAGGAACCTGTCACCCGGCCCGATCTTCTCGTCGCTCGGGAAGCAGACCGCGACCACGTCGACCTCGGCCCAGGTGGTCTTCACCAGGTCGTTGAGCCGCTCCCCCAGCAGCGTGCGCGGCTTGTGCAGGCCCGGGGTGTCGACCAGCACCAGCTGGCCGTCCGGGCGGTGCACGATGCCCCGGACGGCGGTCCGGGTCGTCTGCGGCTTGTCGGAGGTGATGACGATCTTCTGCCCGACGACCGCATTCGTGAGCGTCGACTTGCCCGCGTTGGGACGGCCGACGAAGCAGGCGAACCCGCTGCGGAAGCCCTCGGTCGCGGTGAAGGTGGGCGGGGCGGGCGCCGGCAGACCGGCGAAGTCTGCGGCATCGTCGCCGAGCTCTGCGTCCTCGTCGCCGAGCTCTGCGTCCTCGTCGTCGAAGTCTGCGTCCTCGTGGGGGAATTCGCGGTTCACTGTTGCACCTGCTCCTGGCTGGCCGAGTCGTAGTCGGCCCAGATCTCGTCGTCGGACTTGCCGGCCGCCTTGCCCGCGCGCCAGATCGGGCCCGGGTCGACAGGTCGGGGCTGCCGGGCGACGACCGCGCGCCAGTAGCCCATCACGTCGTACGCGGTCGACGGCAGTCGCCGTTCCCGCATCAAGAATTTCCGGATCGCCCGCATCTGCGCGGACTCCCCCGCCATCCAGAAATAGCCGTCGCCTTGGGGCCAGTCGATCGCCTCGACGACAGCGGCGAGCTGACTCGTCCCATGGTCCGACGGGAGCCAGGTGACGTCGGCGCCGCCGGGCAGGTAGCCGGCGAGCTCCTGCAGGTCCGGCACCTCGGCCCAGATCCGGGTGGGCACCGCACCAGCATGCGCCTCTGCGATCCGAGCCATGGCGGGCAGGGCCGTGAGGTCGCCGACGAGCAGCAGCCAGGCCGCGTCCTCCGGCATCGCGAACGACCCCTTCGGCTCGGTGATCGTGACCTGGTCGCCCACACACCCGGCGCCGGCCCACTCCGTCACGAGGCCCACGTCGTGCAGGACCACATCGACGACGAGCTCGGTGCCGTCCCACGTCCGCACCGTGTAGTAGCGGCTCTGGAACTGGCCCGGCACGACCAGGCCGACCCACTCGTCAGGGATGCCCGTCGACACGAATCCGGCGAGCCCCTGGCCACCGAGGGTGAGCCGCACGAGGTGGGGCGAGAGCTGCTCGCGACGGAGTACGTCAGCGACGTACTGCTCGGCGCGGGTGCTCACCGGCTCAGGCTATCGACCGGGGTTCGTTCCCACCGCCCCGGCGGCTTAGCAGCCGCTAGAGTGCGCCGCATGGCCACCGTCGAGAAGCCGACCTTCTGCCGGATCTGCGAACCGACGTGCGGCATGATCGCCACGGTCGAGGACGGCCGACTGGTCAAGATCCGGCCCGACAAGGAACACCCGATCACCGCCGGTTTCTCCTGCCCGAAGGGCCTCGAGTTCGAGCACGTCCAGAACGACGAGGACCGAGTGCTCCACCCGCTGCGGCGTCGGCCGGACGGCGCGTTCGAGCAGATCTCCTGGAAGACCGCGATCAGCGAGATCGGCGTCAGGCTGCGGGAGATCCGCAGCCTCCACGGCGGCGAGTCGATCGGCTGGTACGGCGGCAACCCGACCGCGTTCAGCCATTCCCACGCCCTGTGGCTGGGCTGGTTCCTCCAGAGCATCGGGTCCCGTCACCTCTACACGCCGAACACCCAGGACACGTCCAGCAGGTTCGTCGCGTCGGCGCTCCTCTACGGCTCCCCCGTCGTGATCCCGGTCCCTGATCTGGAACGCACGGACTACGTGCTCCTGATCGGCACCAACCCGCTGGTCTCGCGCGGCAGCCTGATCAGCGCCGGCAACCTGCGCGAGCGGTTCTCCGAGATCGTCGCTCGCGGCGGCCGGGTCGTCGTGGTCGACCCGCGCCGGACCGAGACGGCCCGGGCCTTCGAGCACGTCGGCATCCGCCCCGATGGCGACGCCTGGCTGCTGCTGGCCATGCTCCAGGTGATCTTCGAGGAGGGCCTTGCCGACGAGGCGGCGATTGCGGCGCAGACGACCGGGAGCGCGACCCTGCGCGCCGCTGCCGCGAAGTGCCCGCCGGAGGTGGCCGAGCCGCGCTGCGGCATAGCGGCAGCCGACATCCGCACCCTCGCCCGCGACTTCGCGACCGCCCGCACAGCGGCGACCCACGGGCGCACCGGCGCCTGCCTCGGCGCGCACGCGACGCTGGTCAACGTCCTCATCGACGCCCTCACCATCGTGACCGGCAACCTCGACAAGGAGGGCGGCCTGCTCTTCGGTCGCGGCACGATCGATCTGACCCGCATCGCCCACCTGGCCGGCATCGACACCTACGACACCTACCGATCGCGCGTCGGCGACCTGCCGGAGGTCTTGGGGCAGTTGCCGGCGCCGCTGATGGCGGCCGAGATCGAGACGCCGGGGGAAGGTCAGCTGCGGGCGTTGTTCGTCTCGGCCGGCAACCCGGTGCTGTCGGTGCCGGGAAGCAACCGGTTGGAGAGCGCACTGAGCAAGCTCGAGCTGCAGGTCGGCATCGACCTCTACCTCAACGAGACCCACCGCCATGCCGACTACGTGCTGCCGGCAGCCACCTTCTACGAGCGCGACGACCTGGTCCTGGCGGCGATGGACTTCCACCTCAAGCCTTTCGTGCAGTGGACCGAAGCAGTCGTGCCGCCGAGGGGCGAGGCCCGACCCGACTGGGAGATCATCGACGACCTGGCCCGCGAGCTCGGCTTCGCGCCGGTGTCGGGGCAGGCCGCCAGGTTCATCGGCACCGGCAGGCTCGCCCGGCTTGCCCTGCGTGGCCTCGGTCCTGTCACCAGGCCCCTCACGCCGGCACGTCTCGTCGACCTGCTCCTGCGCTCGGGTCGCGACGGCGACCGGTTCGGCCTGCGGAAGCGAGGGTTGTCACTGGCGAAGCTCAAGGCAAACCCGCGCGGCATCGTCATCGCCGAGCACCTCGACGCCGGGATGCTGAAGCGCCGGGTTTTCCACCGCGGCCACCGGGTACGCCTCGACGGCGAGGTGATCGAGCGCGAGCTCGACCGGCTGCTGGAGAGCCCGCCGCCCGACACCGAGTACCCATTGCTGCTCATCGGCCGCCGGGACGTGCGCTCGCACAACTCGTGGATGCACAACACCCCCAAGCACCGCGACCCCGAGCGCCGGCAGCTGGCGATGGTCCACCCCAAGGACGCCGCCGACATCGGGCTGTCCGACGGCGACGTCGTGCGGGTGACCACTGCCAAGGGCTCGATCGAGGTACCGGCGCGGGTCACCGACGAGGTCGTGCAAGGTTGCATCGCGGTCCCGCACGGCTGGGGTCACCGCGACGCCGGCTGGCAGATCGCCAACGCCGCCGGCGGAGCCAACATCAACGAGGTGCTCCCGGCGGAGGCCTCGGACCTGGAGCGCGCGTCGGGGATGGCGCACCTCAACGGCGTGCCGGTGCGCATCGAAGCCGCGGTCCTCTCAGGCTGAGTGCACGACCGCCGTGTAGGACCGGCGGCCGCTGTCGTCGGGCACCACGAACATCGACGTCATGGTGAAGCCATCGCGGCGCAGCGCGTAGGTCCCCTGCGGCGGGCCTGCCGACCGGCTGGTGAACCTCAACCGAAAGCTGGTCTCGGAGCCGACGGTCTCGTCGGGCAGGTCGGCGACCTCGGTGAGGCGGACTCGGATCTGCGTCCCTCCCCCGGACAGCCGGAACCCCTTCCCGCGCATCGCCGCGAACCGCGACCGTCGGTAGAGCTTCTCCGCCGAGGTGTACGTCGGATCCGCGGCGTGCGCACCAGCGGCAGCGACCAGCGGTCCCCCGACACCGAAGGCACTGGCAGCGATCGCTGCCGCGCCGGCTCCGATCATGCTTCGGCGAGAAACGTCGGTCATGGTGTCCTCCTGTTGTGCGGCGGTCCCGGTAGCATCGGCGGGTGGCCGAGACCGCGTGGTTCACGTACGACGACTTCGCCGACCGGGTCGGAGAGGGATTCCGCGTGCGCGTGCCTGAGGACCAGAGTCTCACCCTCGTCCTGAGCGAGGTCAGCGCAGGCGCCCAGCCCGGCGGGACGGGGCCCGAGGGTGCGGCCCGTCAGCAGTTCTCGCTGTTGTTCCATGGTCCGCCCACGCCGCAGCTGAGCCAGGGCATCTGGGAGCTCGACCACGACGGAATGGGCGAGCTGGCGCTGTTCCTGGTGCCGCTGGCACCCGAAGGCGACGGTTTGCGCTACGAAGCCGCGTTCGCCTGAGCCGATCACGGCGCCCTCCACTCCAGGAGTCGATAGACCCCGTCGTCCGCCGCCAACCTGAAGCCGAGTCGTGCGTAGAGCAACTCGGCGGGGTTCCCGGCGGCCACGTGGAGACTCGCAGACCGACCCGTGGCTCGCGCCTCGTCGAGCACGGCCTGGATGAGTGCGCGGCCGTTCCCGCCGCCACGGTGCTCGGGTAGCAGGGTGATGTCGATGATCCGGATGTCGGCAGCGGTGCGGTCGACGTACAGCCGTCCTGCCGCTTGGCCGTCGATCTCGACGACGCTGTAGTCGGCGTTGGGGTTGGTCTGGCGGTAGTGCATGTCCTGGGCGTGGAACTGCATCCGGACGAGCGCATCGCGCTGGTCCTCGTCGAGCGGCAGCAATCCGAGGTCGGCACGGGTCGAGCCGTAGAGCTCAAGGAGGAACTCGTGGTCGGCGGCGTTGGCCGCGCGCAACGAGAGTCGAGAGGGGATCGTCGTGACGTCCACGCTCATGGCCTCTGCGGGAAGATCCCCTGCAGCGCGATGCAGAAGCTCACGGTCAGGTAGGGCTGCATGTTGGTGTGCGGCACGCTGCCGCCCGCGACCGAGAGGGCCTGCGGCGCCAGCTGCGTGTTCTGGGTGTCCTGGTAGATCCCCCCGCCCTGGCTGAGCGCCCACGACGCGTCCGGGCTGATCGCCTTCGCGAGCGCCGGATCGAAGGTGGCGCCGTTCATCGAGTGAGAGTGGATCGGCATCTCGCTCTGCAGCAGGGTGATGGTCTCCGTACCCCCGGTCTGCCCCAGGTCGTACTGGCTGAGCCCTGATCCCTGCCCGGGATGCAGGGGCGCGTTGCCCAAGAGATTGGGCAGCGCGAAGGTCGACTTGCCGTCGCCGCCGTACGTCGTCCCGAGAAGGGAGAAGAGGGCAGTGTTCTGGGAGATCGGCAACAACTGCCCGTTGCAGTGCGCCCAGCCTTGCGGGGCGAAGTTGAACGGGAAGATGCGGATCTCCGCGACGAACGGGTCGGCCATGGTGCTCCTCAAGCCTCAGATCTGGCTCGGGTAGATCCCGAACAAAGAGATGATGAAGTGGATGCAGAGGTAGGGCTGCAGGTTGTCGTGCGGCTGGGAGCCTCCGACTTGAGACACCGCGAATGCGTTGAACGCCTGGTCCGGGCTCGTATTGAGGTACGGAGTGATGGTCACCGAATTGGCCGGCAGCGCGCCGTTCGCGCTGGTCTGGTCACCGGTCACCGCCGCGCCGATCGCCGCATGGGTGTGGCTCGGGATCTGCTGGGTGGTCAGCGTGACGCTCTCAACACCTCCGGACCTGCCGAGAAGGTACGTCGTCCCGGTCGGTCCGGTTCCTTGATGGATCGGGACCCGGCCCTGCAGGTCCGGCAGGTTGAAGGTGCTGTGGCCGTCGCCGCCGTACGTCGTACCGATCAGGTTGAAGAGCGTGTCGTTCTCAGAGATCGCCAACGTCTGGCCGCTGCAGAACAGCCACCCGTTGGGCGCGAAGGTGCCCGCGAACATCCGGATCTCACCGACATAAGGCAATCCCACGTCGTCGTCCTCCTCTAGTTCTGGCTCGGGTAGATGCCCTGGAGCGCGATGCCGAACGTCAGGGTGAGGAACGGCTGTCTGTTTTCGTGCGGCTGACTCCCGCCAGCGTTGCCGATCGTCCCCGGATTCATCGGCGTGAGGCTGGCCGGCGAGTGGTAGAGGTTGCTCGCGCTGCCGAGGAACCGTCCGGTCGGGTTGTCGTTGCCGCCGCTGGCCACCGTCGAGGCGTTCATGAAGTGGGCGTGCGCGGGCAGCTGCTGCGTGGTGAGGGTGACCGCCTCGACACCGGCGGCCTCCCCCAGGGTGTGGTTGCCGCCGAAGTGGATCGGCACCCGGCCGCGCAGGTTGGGGAGCGCGAAGGTCGTGATTCCGTTGCCGCCGTAACGAGTCCCGAGCAGCGAGAACAGCGCCTGGTTCTGGTTGATCGGCAAGAGCTGGCCGTTGCACAACGCCCAGCCCTTCGGGGCGAAGTTGAACGAGAACACTCGGATCTCGGACAGGAACGGAGTTCCCATCAGGCATCGTCTCCTTCGGTTCGGCCGAGGTTGGTCAGGGACATGTGGTGCCCGGTCCTCCGGCGAACACCGCCGGCGCGTTGGCAACCGCGGTGCCCTGCGCGCCACCACCGATCAGGGACTCCGCGTACGTCGCGAACGCGACGCCGTCGGTGTTGCCGCCGACGTAGCCAGGCTGGCGGACCGTCGTGCTCTGGCTCGCGACCAGCCGGAAGTCGCGCTCCGTGAAGTCGGGGTTGCCGGAACCCGCGATCGTGTTCGCCCCGAAGTCCACACAGGTGGCGAACGTGTCGCCGACGGCGACCCCGCTGTCGACCCGGATGCCGTTGAACAGGGTGATCAGCGGATTGGTCCCCGGGTTGGCGACCGTGTTGCCGCTGATGGCGAGGTTGAACTGGCCGCTCTCGACGCCACCGCCGCCCGCGACGAACTGGATGCCGCTCGAGTTGTACTGATGTATCTCGTTGTTGGTGACGGTGAACGTCGCGTTGCCGTCGCCGAACGATGTGATCTCCATGCCGTCCCCCTCGGCGGAGCCCGAGTTCGCGACCCCAGCTACGCCGATGTCGTTGTTGTCGATGGTCGCCACCAGGTTGTTGGTGCCCGCGGCCACGTCAAGGCTCTTGATGATGGTGAGCATGTTGGTCTTCGAGTCGCGCATCGTGTTGTTGAGGACGTCCATGGTCGCGGCGCCGTTGGCCCCGGCCACGAGCGCGATGCCGCCGCCGCCGGTGTTGATGCTCGGTTCGTTGTTGGTGAACGCGTTGTTGGTGAGGTCGAGGTCACCGCCGCCAGTGCCGTCGCCGATGTACTGGAGCAGGTCGCCGCTGGCGTCGGTGATCTGGCTGTTCGTGTAGGTGACGTTCATGTCCGCCGTGCCGATGCCCTCGAACTGCACGGCGTCGTCGCCGCCGGTGTCGTCCAGCGCGAGGCTGTCGACGTTGTCGAAAGTCGCGTTGAGCACGCCGGTGGTGTTGTCGACCATGATGTTGGTGAAGTAGCCGCCGCTCACCGCGGTGTTCGTGACGTTGACCGTCCCGGCCAGCTCCTCGAAGCGAAGGGCGCCGTCCTTGTTGGCGGTCATGGCAGTGGTCCCGATCGTGCCGTCGAGGACGCTGTCGGCCATGATGAAGCCGTTGACGGCAGTGCCGCGGATGCCGTAGTTCTCGCTTCCCCCGCCACCGTTGATGTGGATCCGGGTGAACGACGGAGCGGTCGTGTTCCGCAGCACGATGCCGGTGCCGACCGGGAGCGTGCTGGCGTCGTCGACGCCGACGAACCCGGAGATGGTGCCGCCCGAGCAGCCCGAGGTGTCGGCGATGGTGCAGATGCCGCCGTTGCCGGTCACGACCAGGTTGCCGGAGGCACCGGTGCCATCGAGCACGATGCCCTGGCTGCCGCTGCCGCCCCCGATGGCCGAGATCCGTTGGAAGGTGAGGTCGGCAGCGGCGATGTCGGTCGACACGACGCTGAGCGCGCGACCGGTTGTGCTGTCGATGGTGTTGCCCGATCCGGTGACCGAGACCGTGCCGCTCGCGTCGGCGTTGAAGCCGCGGCCGCCGGTGGTGTCGATGTCGAGCCCGCCGCCTGTGAACGACAGCGTGTGGCCGTCGCTCGCGACCATCGAGACGGCGTTGGAGGCACCCGTGTTCAGCACCTTCGCCGCGCCGCTGAAGGTGGTTGAGCCCGCCGAGTTGCTGCTGACGACGATGCCGCCGCCCGCATCTCCGCTGTCGGCGATGTTCCCGGAGAAGGTGACCACGCCGCCGTCGCGGCCGGTGACCTCGACCGACTGGCCGGGACCGTCGTTGATCGCGCCGGCGAAGGTCACGTCGCCGCCGACGACGCCACCGCCGTTGATGTCCACAGCGATGCCGGCCGCGCCGCTGATCGTGCCCGCGTTGATGACGACTGGTGAGGTCAGGTTGGTGCTGAGGTCGATGCCGTCGCCGGCACTGTTGGTAGAGCTGGCCGAGTCGAAGAAGAACTGCGAGCCGTTGGAGTTGCGGATGTCGAGCGCCGGGCCGCCGGTGGCCGAGACCGTGTCAGTGCCGGCCGAGTCGACAGTCACCGTGTTGGAGCTCGCGATGTCGAGGGCCGCTGTGGCACCCGAGGTGGTACTCAGGGACAGGTCGGTGCCGACCCCGTCCCCCAGGACCGGCTGACCGGTCG
This sequence comes from uncultured Actinomycetota bacterium, assembly GCA_963795115.1. GTDB lineage: Bacteria > Actinomycetota > Actinomycetes > Propionibacteriales > Nocardioidaceae > Nocardioides. The sequence continues at coordinate 36,565 of CAWCGH010000002.1, read as the reverse complement.
TGGAGCTGAGGCGAACGGCACCGGTGCCGGAGTCGGTCACGGTGATGTCGTTCCAGCGGCTGGTGAGCAGGTTGGTGCTCGCGGCGTCAAGCGCCTTGGCACCAGTGGTCGCGATCGTGTTCGTGGCCGTGTTGGCGAAGAGCACCTGGTCGGCGTTATTGATGCGTACGCCGATCGCGGTCGCGCTGCCGCCGTTGGTAACGGTCACGCCGGTGAACCGGTTCACGCCCGTGGTGCCGTCCAGCTCGATACCGGGCTGGGTGCCGAAGGTCCCGGTGTCGGTGACGTTGACGTTCTGCACGGTCACGGCGCCCACCCCGGCGCCACCACTGATCCCGCCGCCGGTGCCGCTCGGGTCGAGGTCGACACCGTCGACGAGCACGTTGCTAGCCAGTACGACGACGTCCTCGTTATTGGCGGTCAGCGTGGGCTGTGCGCCGCCGGTGCCTGGGTGGAGCGATGACGTCCCGAGAGGTCCGCCGCCGTCCGGGTCGAGGCTGAGCGGACGGCTCTCGCCGATCAGCCGCTCGTTGACGTCCATCGCGAAGCCGGTGTCGAGGTTAATGGTCGTGTTGCTGCCGTCGAACACGAACACCGTGTCACCGGTGCCCGAGGCGGCTTCGGCCTCGGCGATCGTGTCGAACGGCGTGTCCGAGGTGCCGTCACCGCCCGCCGGCTCGTTGTTGCGCACATACCAGACCTGGCCGGTGAGCGGCAGGCTCACCGTGCCCGTGGAGTTCGCGTCCGTGCCGGCGTTGCACGGCGAGCTGTCGCAGACGCGATAGGTGAAGGTGTCCGTGACGCCCACATCGGCGTCACCCGGGTGGTACGTGAAGTTGCCATCGGACTGGATGGTGATCGAGCCGCCGAGTGTGGTCGGGGCGTCGGTCACGGGCTCCGCGACCAGGCTGGCCTGGGGCGTATCGGTATCGGTGTCGTTGGCGAGAATCGAGCCCGCGATCTCCTTCCCGGCCTGGGTGCTCGGCCGCGTCGTACCGACGAAGAGGCCGGTGTTGCCGATCGCGTCGAAGATGTCGGCGACGGCAGTCGGCGTGTCGTTGACGCAGGTGACCGTGACGGCCACCGTCGCGGTGTCCCCACCGGTGATCGTGTAGGTGAAGTCGTCGGTCAGCGTGCCGTCGTAGCAGTAGTCCGCGACCGGTTCGTAAGTCAGGTCGGCACCGGCGTTCGTGATCACGACACTGCCGTTGGTCGGCTGGATGACCCCGGTGATCGTGATGACCTGGCCGTCGGCGTCATCGTTGGCGAGCACGTCGATCGTCGTCGGCGGGTCGTCCTCGGCGACGGTCTCGGTGTCGTCCTCGGCCACGGGAACGTCGGCCACGCAGGTGACGGTCATCGCAACGGTCGCGGTGTCGCCTCCCGGCGCTAGCGTGTAGGTGAAGTCGTCGGTCGGGGTGCCGTCGTTGCAGTAGTCCGCGACCGGTTCGTAGGTCAGGTCGGCACCGCCGTTGGTGATCACCACGGTGCCTTTAACCGGCTGGATGACTGAGGCGATCTCGATCGGCCCCCCATCCAGGTCGGTGTCGTTCGCGAGCACGTCGACCGTCGTTGCCGCGTCGTCCTCGTCGACCGTCTCGGCGTCGTCCACGGCGACCGGGTCCTCGCGGTCGAGGTTCTCGCGCTGCTCGCAGTCGGCATTCACCGTGTCGTAGACGTCGACGCGCGCCACGTCCGTGCCGTCGCCGCAGTGCACGTCGTCGACGTTCCCGATGCCGTCGCGGTCGTAGATGGTGTCGTCGCCGACCTCGCCGAAGTGCTGGTCGTTGCCGGGTCCGCCCCGCAGTACGTCGTCGCCGTCCCCGCCGCGGACCTCGTCGTCGCCGACGTTGCCGCGGACGAGGTCGATGCCTTCGCCCCCGACCACCTTGTCGTTGCCGGCCGCCCCCGACACGTTGTCCACGCCCGCGTCGCCGAACACGGCGTCGTCGCCGACACCGCCGACGAGGACGTCGTCGTCAGCCTGGCCGTAGAGGTCGTCGTTCGCGGACCCGCCATGCAGGACGTCGTTGCCGTCGCCGCCGAAGATCCGATCCTCGCCTCTCCGGCCCCGCAGTACGTCGTCGCCGTCGTTGCCGCGGACCATGTCGATGCCCGCGCCGCCGGACACCGTGTCGTGGCCGGTCCCGCCCGAGACGTCATCCTCGCCGCCGCCGCCGAAGACGTCGTCCTCGCCGGTGCCGCCGGTGAGGATGTCGTCACCCGTCTCGCCGCGTAGGTCGTCGGCGCCGGAGCCGCCGTCCACCGTGTCGTTGCCGGGGCCGCCCATGATCAGGTCGTCGCCACCCAGACCCTTGATCGTGTCGTCGCCGCCCTTGCCGCAGATGACGTCGCTTTCCCCGGTGCCGGTGAGCACCTCGGGGCCGGCGGTGCCCTCGATAGTGCACGCGCTGCCGACCGGCGGCGGGTCGGCCCAGCCGACGCCTGGCGTCACCGGCAACACCAGCGCCGCGCTGAGCGCGAGGACGAACAGCGATCCAGTCTTCGTGCGTGCGGCGCCCATCTGCCAACTCCCGGAACCTAGGACCGCGCCAACCCGGAGCGACACGGCAAGCAAACACCCCCCGGTGATGGCACGGACTCTGCCATCACCCGGGGGAGTCGGCAGCGGAACTGTGGAACTGACCGAGGAATTTTCCCAGGCGCTACCAGGTTGGCCGCAGGGGGAACCCGTTGCGGCCGTCGTCGCCCACCTTGGCAGCCAGGATGTGGTGCAGCTGGATCTCGTTGCGCTCGAAGGCGAGCCGCGAGGCAGCCATGTAAAGGCCCCACACCCGGCAGGTGTTCTCGCCGACCTCGGCGACGCACTCCTCCCAGTTGGCCTCGAGGTTGGCACCCCATCCGGCCAGCGTCCGCGCGTAGTGGACCCGGATGTTCTCGACGTCGTGGACCTCCAGCCCGACGTCGTGCACGGCACTCACGAGCCGGCCCGGCGCGGCCAGCTCCCCGTCGGGAAACACGTAGCGGTCGATGAACTCGCCCGTCCTCGTCGACTGGGAGTTGTCAGCGCGGGTGATGCAGTGGTTGAGCAACCGAGCCTCGGGCTTCAGCTTGTCCCTGAGGAAGCCGAAGTACGCCGGGTAGTTGCGCACACCGATGTGCTCCGTGAGCCCGATCGAGCTCACCGCGTCGAACGGACCCTCCTTGACCAGCCGGTAGTCGAGGTGGCGGACCTCGGCCAGCTCGTCGAGCCCTTGCCGCTTGATCTCCTCCTGGGCCCACTCGGCCTGCTGCCGGGACAAGGTCACGCCGAGCGTCTTCACGCCGTACTCCTTGGCGGCGTGCCGCACCATCCCGCCCCAGCCGCATCCGACGTCGAGCAGCCGCTGGCCCGATCGGAGCTCGAGCTTGCGGGCGACCAGGTCGTACTTGGCGGCCTGCGCCTCCTCCAGCGTCGCGCCCTCATGGAGGAAGACCGCGCAGGTGTAGGTCATCGAAGGGCCGAGCACCATCTCGTAGAACCGGTTGGAGACGTCGTAGTGGTGGCTGATCGCCTCGGCGTCGCGGCTCAGGCTGTGCCGGAAGCCCTCGAGGACCCGGCGGACCCGCGACGGCGCTTCCTGCGGCGGCGGCGGCGGCGGCACCAGGTGCGCGATGCCGAGCGAGCGCACCAGCGTCACCAGCTCGGACGGGGTCGGCCGGCGGAACTTGATGCCGTCCTTGAGGACGACGAGCGCGTCGTAGGGGTCGCCCGGGTGGGTCCCGAACAGCTGCAGGTCTCCCGAGACGTAGGCCCGGCCCATGCCGAGGTCGGGATCGGGCGAGCTCATCAGGTAGTTGAGGCCACGCTCGGTGGCGACGTGGAAGCAGTACGGCGCGTCCGCCGGCCCCGCGGCGCTCCCGTCGTAGGCAGTGATCCGGAGCGGAAGCGGCTCCCGCATCAGGTTGTCGAACGCCTCGGCGATCGAGACCTTGCTCCTGGTGACGGTGTTCTGGGTCATCAGTGGCTCCTCACGGCCTTGTCGTAGAGAGAGGTCAAGCGGTCTTCGGGGTCATAGCGCCGCTTCACCGCGGCGAGGGCGGGCCCGTTGTAGAGCCGGTCGAACGTGTCGGCGTCGTAGAACGCCTCGGAGTAGAGGCTCTTGTGGCCGCCGAGCTCGTGAACCTTGGCCTCGATCGCCCGGTTCCTCGGGGCGTTCACCGCGTCCGGGCCGACGTGCACCGTGCCCCAGAAGCCCACGTTGACGTAGGTCGCGTCCGGCTCGAGCGGGTAGGCCGTCCAGTCACGCCGGGCGACCAACGGGCACAGCCACACCGGTCGCATCCCGACCTCGACGTCGAACCAGTCGAGGAACTCGGCCAGTCGTTCCACCGGCACCTCGATGTCCTGGACGACGCGCTCGCGGAGCGGGCGTCCGGCTCGCCGGTCGAGCCGGTCGGCGATGGCGAACTGCCGGTCCAGCTTGAGCAGGCGCATGTAGACGTCGGACCGGCGCCGGCTCGCGGGCCACAGCCGTCGCACGACGGGGTGCTGCGCGCCGAATGCGCCGGAGCACCAGAACCAGTCGGTGTCCCAGCGCCAGAGGTAGTCGTAGATCGTGAGCAGGTCGGTGCCGCGCTCCTGGATCGACCTGTAGTAGACCTGCTGCCCGGTGTAGTCCGACACCGCTGGCTGAGGTGCGAGCTCGCGAGCCTCGAAACCGAGGTCGTCGGACCAGCGCGCGAGGGTCAGGTAGTACTCGCCCGGCGCGAACGCGACCCCGTCGAGGCCGTCGACGGGCTCACCGTCGTACTCCCTCGTCCGCGTGATCTCCTCGATCGTCTTGGCGAGCAACCCGGGGTCGTCGAAGCGGACGTGGCGGAGCGCGACGTACGAAGGCACCCGCTCGAGCGCGATCCGGAGGCGGGTCGCGTAGCCGAGACTGCCGTAGGAGTTGGGGAACGCGTCGAACAGGTCGTCTCCCGGGACCGTGGTCACGACCTCGCCGGCCCCGGTGAAGACGTCCATCTCGAGCACGGACTCGTGCGGCAGCCCGTTGCGGAAGCTGGTCGACTCGATGCCGAGCCCGGTGACCGCGCCCCCGAGCGTGATGGTGCGCAGCTGCGGGACCACCTGCGGCATGAGCCCGTGAGGAAGGGTCGCGTCGACCAGGTCCTCGTAGGTGCACATGCCCTGGACGTCGGCTGTCGGCGGTCGTCCGGTCCCAGAGTCCGGATGCGCGTCGACCCGGATGACACCGCTCAGCCCGCTCACGTCCAGGCCCGGTGCGCTGCTCGCTGCGCGCGCACGGAACAGGTTGGTCGTCCGCTTCGCCAACCTGACCGGGTTACCCGGAGGGATGGCTGAGTACGACGTCCCGAGCCGCTCGACGGCCCGCACATGTTCGTCCCAGGCGCGGTCTGCCACCCGCCGAAACTACCGCGCACCGGCGACAACATGCCGTCCCTTTACGGGATTTTGTTGCTCCCAGTGCTGCTGGCGCCCCCGCGGCGGACCGCCCCTGCGCCAGGGGCGGGTCCCATCATTTCCGGCTCGGGTGCCGCGTCAGACGGTGATCGTGGTGGCGATCGCCCCGCGCGGGTCGCCCACGTGGGCGACGACCCCGGCGCCGCCGGAGAAGTCACCCAGCACTGCCCGGTCGGGATCGGCGAGGGTGCCCGACTCCCCCAGGACGACCACGGCGTCGACGCCGGCCGACCCCGACGCCACCGCCATGGCGATGCAGGCCTGGACCGCGGTCAGCTGGAGCGACGGCAGGTCGACGGTCGCGGCGGCGTAGGTCCGGCCGTCGGTGTCGCGCACTGCCGCACCCTCGGCCGCCCCGATCCGGGCGCGGGTGGCGCGGGCGAGGGTGACGAGCTTCTGGTCCTCGGCGGAGAGGTCGGGCATGCGACCGATCATCCCAGTTGTCCGCTGCGGCCGCATGACCTGTTCTGGCATTCGCACCTCGCCCGCTTGCGATCGGCATACCGTGGCGAGGTGCTCCCGAGTCGCTTCCTGATCCTCGCCGTCCTCACCACACTCCTGGTCAGCCCGCAGGGGGTCCCGGCCCCGACTGCAGCGGCGAACCCCGTCGGCACCGGCGTGGTCATCAGCACCCTCCTCCCCATCCCCGAGGACCACACCGTCACCACCCCCAGCTACGTCGAGCTGTTCAACCCCACGTCCTCGGCTGTCTCGCTGACGGGATGGAGCCTGCAGCTGCGGAGCGAGGGTCCATCCGGCAACAGCTCGTACCACACCCTCCCGCTCAGTGGGGTCATCCCGGCCAGCTCCTACTACCTCGTCGAGGGCTCGATGCCGGAGGACGGGCGACCGCTGCCGGTCGTCCCTGACCAGGTCGCATCGCCGAGCTCAAACTTCACGGTGCTCCCGATCGCGTCGATGCTGGTGCTGGCCGACACCACCGACGCGGTGCCGGCCAGCGGGGATGTCGCCGGCGCGCCGCACATCGTCGACGCGGTCGGCTGGGGCGGCGGCTCCCTCGGCGGGGGAACCTTCGTCGCCCCTGGCTGGGAAGGGAGCGGCCCGGTCAACCCGGCCACCGTGTTCACGACCGGTCTGCGGCGCTCCGGATGTGGCGCCGACAGCGACGACAACCCGGCCGACTTCATCGTGGTCTCGGCACCGGCACTGCGCAACAGCACGTCCGCCAGACCGGCGGCCTGTGCGCCTCCCTGCAAGGGCCAGGTCCCGACGATCGCCGGTCAGGGCTCCATCACTGGGACAGCTGGAGACGACGTGATCTCGGGGTCGAGCGAGGACGACGTGATCGACGGTGGTGGCGGCAACGACTTGATCTGCGCGTTGGCAGGCGATGACGCCGTCAGCGCCGCCGGGGGTGACGACATCGTGTGGGGCGGCGCGGGCAACGACAGCCTCTCCGCAGGCACCGGGGAGGACAGTCTGCACGGTGGCGCGGACGACGACGTGCTGACAGCGGGGATAGCAGTCGCCGACCTGCTGGGCGACGCCTTGGACGGCGGAGCCGGTGACGACGTAGCGAACGGAGGCCCGGGAGCCGACGCCATCAGCGGCGGCGTGGGCAGTGACACGCTGCAGGGCAGAGGTGGGACCGACACCCTGGTCGGCGGTGCCGACGCTGACGACCTGACCGGCGGCGCGGAGGGCGACATCCTGGTCGGCTCGACCGGCAACGACGACCTTGCCGGCGGGGCCGGGGACGACGACCTCTCCGGCCGCGGGGGCGACGACAGCCTGCGCGGCGGAGATGGCGACGACACCCTCCGTGGCGGCACCGGTACCGACTTCCTCGACGGCGGTTCAGGCACCAACGTCCTGGTGCCCTGACGCCGGCGCGAGCCGGCGGATCCGCACGGTGCCGACCTTGTTGCGGCGACCGGCAGCCTCCTCCGCCTCGAACCGCAGGACGTGGCACTCGACGGCCGAGCCCGGGATCGGGACCTTGCCGAGGTGCTTGGCCACCACTGCGTCGATCCCCGCCGACCCCGACGCGACCGCCATGGCAACGCAGGACTGCACCGCGGGACAGCTGCAGTGACCCAGGTCGACGGTCGCGGCTGCATAGGTCCGGCCGTCGGTGTCCCGCACCGCGGCGCCCGCGGAGACGCCGACCCGGGCGCGGGTGGCGCGGGCGAGGGTGACGAGCTTCTGGTCCTCGGCGGAGAGGTCGGTCATGCCGAGGATTATCGCGGCCGGGTCGGTCGCGACCGGTGCCAGGTTCCCCGGAAACACCAGAAGGGATCGCCGAGTCCGCCTACCGTGAAGGCATGCTCCCTCTCCGTGCCCTCGGCCGGGTCCTCGTCCTCGCGCTCGGCACCGCATTCCTCGTGATCCCGGTGGTGGCGGGTCCTCCGGCAGTCCAGGCGAACCCGTCCGACACCGGAGTTGTCATCACCACGCTCCGCCTCGACGACGCAGAGACCCCCGCCTACGTCGAGCTGTACAACCCGACGGACTCGATCGTGATCATCGGCGGGTGGAGCCTGCAGCTGCGTCACGACGGCGGCGTCGACCCCACTACTGGGGACCCTTCTCCGGACGTCTTCGCGACCCATCTCCTGCGTGGCGCGATCCCCCCGCACTCGCACTACCTGATCGAGGGGGTGATATCCGAGGGTGAACGTCCGTTGCCGATCGTGCCCGACGACACCGCCGACCCGGATTCAGGATTCGCCCCCTTCGTTCTCCCGGGAGTGCTCGTGCTGGCCGACACCACCGACACCGTCCCCACAACGGGAAACCTCGCCGGCCAAGCGCACGTCGTGGACGCTGTGGGCTGGGGCGCCAGCACCCCTTTCCCAAGCATCCCGCCGCGCAATGCACCCGGCTGGGAGGGCAGCGGACCCGCCAACCCCAGCTTCTTCACGGTCGGCCTGACGCGCTCCGGGTGCGCCGTCGACACCGACGACAATCCGGCCGACTTCACCCATACCGAGGACCCGGAGCTGCACACGATCTTCATGGGCGAGCCCGCGTGCATGCCGCCGTGCCACGGCCAGACTCCGACCGTCGCCGGGCAGGGCTCGATCGCGGGAACGCCCGGCCCCGACGTCATCCTCGGCTCCGCTGGGGACGACGTCATCGACGGAGGGGGCGGCGACGACACCATCTGCGGGCTGGGTGGCGATGACATCATCGGTGCGGGCGCCGGCGCCGACACGGTGCTGGGTGGTCCCGGCAACGACACCATCACGGCCGCCACCGGCCAGGACGACCTGCGCGGCGGCGCCGGCGACGACGTCATGACCGCCGGGATCTCGAGCGCCGACGTCCTGGGTGACACCCTCATCGGCGGGAAGGGCGACGACGTCGCGAACGGAGGCCCGGGAGCCGACGCCATCAGCGGCGGCGTGGGCAGTGACACGCTGCAGGGCAGAGGTGGGACCGACACCCTGGTCGGCGGTGCCGACGCTGACGACCTGACCGGCGGCGCGGAGGGCGACATCCTGGTCGGCTCGACCGGCAACGACGACCTTGCCGGCGGGGCCGGGGACGACGACCTCTCCGGCCGCGGGGGCGACGACAGCCTGCGCGGCGGGGATGGCGACGACACCCTCCGTGGCGGCACCGGTACCGACTTCCTCGACGGCGGTTCAGGCACCAACGTCCTGGTGCCCTGACGCCGGCGCGAGCCGGCGGATCCGCACGGTGCCGACCTTGTTGCGGCGACCGGCGGCCTCCTCCGCCTCGAACCGCAGGCCGTGGCACTCGACGGCCGAGCCCGGGATCGGGACCTTGCCGAGGTGCTTGGCCATCAGGCCGCCGATCGAGTCGACGTCCTCCTCCTCGACGTTGAAGCCGAACAGCTCGTCGAGGTCGTCGATCGGGTAACGCGAGGAGACCCGCACCTCGCCGCCGTCGAGCTGCTCGACCTCGACCTCCTCGGTGTCGTACTCGTCGGTGATTTCACCGACGATCTCCTCGAGCAGGTCCTCGATCGTGATCAGGCCGGCGGTGCCGCCGTACTCGTCGACGACGACGGCGATGTGCTGGCGCCGCGCCTGCATCTCGCGCATCAGGTCGTCGACCGGCTTGGAGTCCGGCACCCACAGGACGGGTCGCATGATCTCTTCAACCCGCTGCGTGAGCTCGACGTCGGGTGCCTCGAAGTCGCGGCGTACGACGTCCTTGAGGTAGGCGAAGCCGTGGACGTCGTCGAGATTCTCACCGATCACAGGCACCCGCGAGAAGCCGGAACGGAGGAAGAGCGACATCGTCTGCCGCAGGTTCTTGTACGTCTCGATGTAGACCACGTCTCCGCGCGGCACCATCACCTCGCGCACCGTGGTGTCGCCGAGCTCGAAGACCGAGTGGATCATCTTCCGCTCGTCGGACTCGATCACCGCAGACGCCTCGGCGATATCGACCAGCTCGCGCAGCTCGGTCTCGGTCGAGAACGGGCCCTCGCGGAAGCCGCGGCCCGGCGTGATGGCGTTGCCGAGCATGATCAGCAGCTTGGGGAACGGACCGAGGATCCGGGTCAGCGCCCAGAGCGGCCAGGCGGACCACAGCGCGACCGCGTCGGCATGCTGCCGCCCGAGCGTGCGCGGCGCGACGCCGACCACGACGAACGACAGCACCAGCATCGCGCCGGTCGCGATGCCGACCCGCGCCCAGTAGGACTGGTCGACGTACTCCGTGACCAGCACGGTGACCAGCACGATCGCGGCGATCTCGCAGAGCATGCGGACGAACAGCGCCGTGTTGAGGTACGTCGGCGCGTCATCGAGTACGACGACCAGCCGCTTCGCCCCGGTCCGCGCCTCGGCCTCGAGCTCGCCCGCGCGGGCGCGGGAGAAGCCGCCGACAGCCGCGTCCGCCGCGGCGAAGAGCCCCGCCAGTACGACGAGCATCGCCGCGGTGACGAGCAACCACAGGTCACCGGTCGACATCGCGCCATTCGCCGAGCAATCGGTCCTGGAGACCGAACATCTCCTGGTGCTCCGCCGGCTCGGCGTGGTCGTAGCCGAGCAGGTGGAGGATCCCGTGCACGGTGAGCAGCTCAAGCTCGGCGACGGTGCCGTGGCCGGCCGCCTCGCCCTGCCGCTCGGCCACCGTCGGGCAGAGCACGAGGTCGCCGAGCACGCCCTCCTCGAGCTCCTCGGTGACCAGCCCTGGCCGCAGCTCGTCCATCGGGAACGCGAGCACGTCGGTCGGGCCGTCCTTCTCCATCCATTGGCCGTTGAGCTGCGCGATGGTCGCCTCGTCGACGGCCTTGATGCAGAGCTCGGCGAGCGGATGCACCCGCATCTGGTCCATCACGAACCGGCTCAGCCGGACCAGGTGCTTCACGTCGATGCCCGCACCGGACTCGTCGAGAACCTCGATGCTCACCACCCGGCTCCGTTTCGTCCGCTCGCGCGCGAGCCTTCGGTTGACAGGGCGCTTCCGGGTGCAGGAAGGATCCGCCCGCGCAACTCGCTCACGAGAGCATCATCCATCGCGGCGCTTCGGTCGCGCGACCGGGGCGGGCCCGACCTCCGCGCGGGCGTCGTAGTCGTCATAGGCCTCGACGATCCGGCCGACCAGCTTGTGCCGGACCACATCGGTCGCGGTCAGCCGCACGAACGTGAGGTCCTCGACCCCGTCGAGGATGCCCTCGACGATGCGGAGGCCGGACGCCGTACCCGAGGGCAGGTCGACCTGGGTGACGTCGCCGGTGACCACGATCTTGGAGCCGAAGCCCAGCCGGGTCAGGAACATCTTCATCTGCTCGGGCGTGGTGTTCTGCGCCTCGTCGAGCACGATGAACGAATCGTTGAGCGACCGGCCGCGGAGGTAGGCGAGCGGCGCGACCTCGATGGTGTTGGCGGCCAGGAGCTTCGGGATCGATTCCGGGTCGATCATGTCGTGGAGCGCGTCGTAGAGCGGCCGCAGGTAGGGGTCGATCTTCTCGCTCAGGGTGCCGGGCAGGAAGCCGAGCTTCTCCCCCGCCTCGACCGCCGGCCGGGACAGGATGATCCGGTTGACCTGCTTGGACTGCAGCGCCTGCACGGCCTTGGCCATGGCCAGGTAGGTCTTGCCGGTGCCGGCCGGGCCGATGCCGAACGTGATCGTGTGCTTGTCGATCGCCTCGACATAGCGCTTCTGGTTGACCGTCTTGGGCCTGATCGACCGGCCGCGGTTGCTGAGGATGTTGAGGGACAGCACGTCGGCCGGCCGCTCGGTGGTCTCGGCACGGAGCATGCCGGTCGCCCGCTCGACGGTCTCGGGCGTCACGCCCTGGCCGGTGCGGATGATCGCGACGAGCTCGTCGAGCAGCCGCTCCGCGAGGGCCACCTCACCGGGGTCGCCGTGCAGCGTGATCCGGTTGCCGCGGACGTGGATCTCGCAGCCGAAGCTGCGCTCGATCATGCCCAGGTGCTCGTCGCCGGGGCCGAGCAGGCTGACCATGTCGATGCTGTTGGGCACCACGACGGTATGACGGGTCTGGTGCGTCGATGAGTTGGTCATCCTTGCCCGGGCTGGGCGGCCTTTCCGGTGGGGCGACAGGGGTGGGTGGTGAAGGAGCAATGCTACGCCGGATCAACTCGCGGGCCGACCCTGTTTAGTCCCGCAGGAACTTCACCCGGGCGCGTACCGTGTGCGCATGGCGCACGGCGAGGAGTACGACGACGACGCGGTCGAGCTCGTCGACGCCCCTGCGCCGTCCTGGTTCCCGGGCAACCACCTGCCCGAGGATGCCCGGAGGCTGGGGCTCACCCACCACGTGCCGGACGGCGCCCTGCTCGACTTCGCCGGCTCGCTCGACGGCGCCAAGCCCTACCACCGGGTGACGGCCTGGTTCCTGCTCGTCGTCTTCGGCCTGCCGGTCCTCTTCGCCGTGATGCGGCTCTTCCAGGCGCTGTAGTACCTCAGCCCGGCGGCCAGGTCATCGATCGCCCGCCCAGCAAGTGCAGGTGCGCGTGGAACACCGTCTGGTGCGCGGCCGCGCCGGTGTTGAAGACCATCCGATAGCCCCCGTCGGTTCCGCTCAGGCCCTCGGCCTCCGCGATCTCGCGAGCGGCGTCGAAGAGGTGTGCGGCCGTGGCCGGCTCGCTCTGGGCCAGCGTGGCCGCATCGGGGTAGTGGCTACGCGGGATCACCAGCACATGGGTGGGCGCCTGCGGGTCCAGGTCACGGAACGCGACCGTCGTCTCCGACTCGTGGACGAGCGTCGCGGGGATGTCTCCGGCGACGATCTTGCAGAACAGGCAATCCGGATCGACGTTGGCCGGATCGATGTTGGCCGGATCGATGTTGGCCGGATCGATGTTGGCCGGATCTGGGGGAGAGGTCACTCCCCCACTCTCCCAAATCGGGGCGCGCCGACGTCAACCCGTGTCCGGGGTCGCGCGTGGAACTAGCGTGACCGGTTATGCAGCGATTCCCCGGATCGCGCCGCACCTCACGTGGGGACTCGGCGTGACCGAGGCACGTCCGGAGGCGCTGCCGTCCGACGCCGACGCGGCGGTCGAGGCGCTCTACCTCGCACACTGGGACCAACTGGTCCGGTTGTCCGTGCTGCTGGTGCGCGACCAGGGCATGGCCGAGGAGATCGTCCAGGACGCGCTGGTCGCCGTGCACCAGAAGTGGGACCGGCTGACCGATCACCACAAGGCCCTGGCCTACCTCCGGCAGGCCGTGGTCAACCGCTCCCGCTCGGCGCTGCGGCACCGCGGTGTGGTCACCCGCTACCTGGCCCGCCAGCAGGCGCCCGAGTCGGCGCCCGGCGCCGACCAGCCCGTGCTCGGCGACAGCCGGCGGCGGATGGTGCTGGACGCGCTGCAACAGCTTCCCCGTCGGCAGCGCGAGGTGCTGGCGCTGCGCTACTACCTCGACCTGTCCGAGGCGGAGATCGCCGATGCCCTCGGGATCAGCCGGGGGGCGGTGAAGAGCCACGCCTCCCGCGGTTCCGCCGCACTGCGGCCGATACTCGAAGAGCTCGGCCCGGATCTGAGGACTGACCAATGACGGGCACCAACGGCATGAGCGACGACGAGCGCCTCCGCGCGCTCTTCCACGACGCCGTCTCCGACGTCGAGCCCCACGACGGCCTGGGAGAGGTACGACGCCGCACCCGCGTGCGGCGTACCTCCTCGCGGCGGTGGGCGCCCGTCCTCGTCGGCGCCGGCGCGGTCGCGGCGACCGTGGTGGCCGCGACGTTCGTGGTCAACGGAGTGAGCGACGACCCCGAGCGCCCCGACGACCCGCAGGTCGCGAGCAACGGCCCGACCTCGGACAGCGAGGACCAGGTCACTGCGGCGGCTGCTCTCTACTTCGTCGGCGCCACCCCGACCGGACCCCGGCTCTACCGCGAGTTCCAGGCGGTCACGCCGACGACGGACCCGGAACAGAAGGTGCTGACGGCGCTCCAGCGGCTGACGTTCGGGCCGCGCGATCCCGACTACCGCACGCTCTGGCCGACGGACTCCTTCGAGGGAGTCCGGGTCGAGGACGACCGGATCGTCGTCGAGATCGGGGCCGAGGCCCTGGCACCGGCGGGCCCCGCCGCGTCGCTCGGCCTGCAGCAGGCGGTCTACACCGCCGAAGGCGCGCTCGGGGACACCCTGCCCCTCGCCTTCGAGCGCGACAGCGAGCCCGTCCGCACCGTGCTCGGATTCCGGGTCGGCGCCGTGGTCGACCGCGACCGGGGCTTCGACCTCACCGCACCCGTGAACATCACCGACCCCTCCGAGCAGCTGACGATCGAAGAAGACTCCGTCGTCGCGAACGGGACCGTCTCGGCGAACGCGCAGTGGCCGGTGACGTGGACGCTCCGCCGCGCGGGCGTCGTCGTGGCCGAGGGAGAGGCAGTGCCCCTGGACATCACGGGACCCGATGCCCGGGCGACGCTGCACGCCCCCGGTTGGGAGACCGAGGAGCTCGATCTCAGCGGGCTCGCACCTGGCGAGTACGTCTTCGAGGTCACCGTCCTCGACGCCGGCCAGACCTCCGACCGGCCCACAGCGTTCAGCGACACGCGGACCATCACCGTCCGTTGACCACCCACCACCGAGAGGATCGAATCATGAAGCGTCACGCCTTCCCCCTCGCCGTCACCGCAACGATCACCGCACTTGTCCTCTCGGGGTGCGGCGACGACGAGCCCACCGGCAACAACAACGCCGACGACCCGGCGTCGACCCCCGCGTCCGACACGTCGGAGCCGACGACCGACGCGACGACCGCGCCCACCGACGAGCCGACGGAGACCGAGACGACCACCGCCACCGCCGCGACGGTCTCGGTGCCGATCTTCTTCGTCGCCGACACCCCCCACGGCCCGGCGCTGTTCGCCGAGCTGCGCGAGGTCGAGGAGGACAACCCGTTGGAAGAGGCGGCGGCGCTGATGACGTCCGGCGACACAGCGGACCCCGACTACCGGACGCTCTACCCGTCCGGCACCTTCGAGAGCATCGAGTACGACGGTGAGAAGTTCGTCGTCACCGTCGCCGACGACGGCTGGAACGCCCGCGCACCTGGCATGAGCCAGCTGGACGCGAAGCTGGCCGTCCAGCAGCTCGTCTACACACTGCAAGGAGTCGAGGGTGCGGAGGTGCCCGTGGTGGTCGTTCCGTCGGGAATCCTCTTCGGCGTCGACGCCGCGGCCATCGGCGCGGCCGACGAGCTCGACGTCCGCGGGTTCGCCAACGTCCTTGCGCCTGCAGAGGGCGCGACGGTGAGCGGCACGTTCCTGGCGAGCGGCGAGGCCAGCTCGTTCGAGGCGACGGTGCCGTGGCAGATCCGTGACGAGGCGGGCGGGGCCGTGCTCGACGGGTTCGCGACGGCCGAGGGCTGGACCGACGGCCTCTATCCGTGGGAGACGGAGGTCGACGTCAGCAGCCTCGCGCCCGGGACCTACACGTTCGTGGCGATGACCGACGACCCGTCGAGCGGCGAAGGCCCCGGCCCGACCGAGGACACCAAGACGATCGTCGTCGAGTAGGGCTCAGTGCGTGCGGAGGTAAGCCAGGACGGCCCGCGCCTGGGCCCGGGCGCCTGCTGAGTTCGGGTGGGCAGGTACGCCCATGGCGGGGTCGTTGAGCGACGGCCCGAGCGCCTCGGCGTACCGGACCTTCGGTCCCTTGCACATGTCGTGGCCGAGGGTCGGGGTGTAGGTGTCCACCAGCTCGGCGCCGCCGCGGCGTGCGGACCGCGCCACCATCGCGTTCAGCTTCTGGAAGGTCTCGTGGAGGTAGGTCATGTCACCGTCGGTGACCGGCACCACCGGCCAGCAGCCGCGTTGCGGGACCGCCGCGAGGTAATTGACGGCGAGGATGCGCGCGTCGGGTGAGATCCGGTGGATCTGCCGGAAGGCGCGCACGAGCTTGATCTCCGACTGCGCGATCGCCACCGCGAGCCGGTCGACGCCGCCCGACGTGAAGTAGTCCTTGCAGCCGCCGACCGGCAGCGTCGTCGTCGAGATGAGCGGCACCGGCAGGTCGGGCAGCGGCAGCAGGCCCATCGGGATCGTCTCGATGGGCAGCAGGCTGATGCAGGCGAGAGCCGCGCCGGCGAAGCCGGCGTCGTTGCCGCCGATGCCGACCGTCACCAGGTCAGTCGTCGGGGAGAGCCGGTCGAACTGCGGCGGATTGGTGCCGCCGAGCGGCAGCGACTGGGGAGCCTTGAAGTGCTCGGTCGTCGCCGAGCCGCAGGTTGCGTCGCGGATCACCGGAACGCCGAGCGCGTGGGCCACCAGCTTGGGGTAGTTCACGTGGGACTGGGCGCAGTCGATGGGCACGTGCGTCGTGTCGGGCAGGCCGTTGCCGTCGAGGAAGACCACGTCGGCTGACCAGGAGTCGCCGAGCGCGACGTACTCGTCGAAGCGGGGCGCCGCGACCGACACGATCCCAGGCTCGCTTCGGTCCGCCTCGGCGGGTGCGGACGAGAGGCTGACGAGTGCGGCGACCACCGTGACGGCGGCGGCGACGATCCGAGTGCGCATGCCCTGTCAACGCAGATGCCCCCAACAGGTCACACGACCTGCTTCGAGGCGGGTCCGAGGCGACCTGTCTGTGGACGCCACTAGTGTCCCCGTATGCGTCTGACCCGGCAGCGCCTCAACCGCACCCTGCTCCTCCGTCAGCACCTCCTCGAGCGGGTCTCGATGGCCCCGGAGCAGATGGTGCGGCACCTGATCGGGCTCCAGGCCCAGGAGAACCTGCCGCCGTACCTCTCGCTCGCGGCACGGCTGACGACCTTCGACCCCTACGACGTGAGCCGGCAGCTCGAGGAGCGACAGCTGGTGCGACTGCTGACGATGCGCGGCACCATCCATCTGCTGGGGCCCGAGGACGCCGCCGTGCTCCGGACGTGGGTGGCGCCGCGCATCGAGCAGGAGGTGCGGGTGAGCCAGTCCATCGGCGACACCCGCGACATCGAGCGACCGACCGCCGAGGCTGCGCTGCGCGAGGTCCTCGCCGACGGGCCGCTGCCGCAGAAGGAGATCGGGCAGGCGTTGGCCGAGCGGTTCCCCTATCCGGCCACCCAGCTCGGCCAGCTCGCGCGGAGCATCGCGCCGCTGGCCCAGCTGCCACCGCGCGGTTGCTGGAAGGCTGCGGGCGGCGTCGTCTACGACTACGTCGACCGCTGGACTGGCGTACCGATGGCCGAGCCCGACGTACCCGAGCTCGTGCGTCGCTACCTGCGGGCGTTCGGACCGGCAACCGCTGCCGACGTCACCGCGTGGTCGGCGGTGACCCGGTTGGGTCCGGTGCTCAAGGGGATGGACGATCTGGTCCAGCACGAGGACGAGGACGGCCGGGTGCTCTATGACGTCGACGGAGCGCCGGTCGCCGAGGTGGACACGCCCGCCCCGGTGCGGCTGCTCGGTACCTACGACAACCTGTGGCTCTCCCACGCGGCCCGCGACCGGGTGACGGACCCCGAGGCACGGAAGTCGTGGATGGGCACCAACGGCGGCGTCGGCAACACCCTCTTCGCCGATGGCTGGCTGGCCGGCCTCTGGCGAGTGGTCGACGACCGGGTCGAGATCGACCGACTCCACCGGGACCTCACGAAGGCGGAAAAGGTCGAGCTCGACGAGGAGATCGGGCGGGTCGAGCACCTGCTCGCCACCTGATCACGCAGGCCCCATTGCTCCCATCGGACAGTCAGAACCTGCGCTTGTCGGGCATTGCAACGCCCAACAAGCGCAGGAATCCCCGGCCGACCGGGGATTCCTACCCGCCCCACCGCGAAGTCTGGGCCAGCAGCGCGGAAACGGCGGCGACCCCGGCGGTGGACGTGCGGAGCACCTCGTCGCCGAGGCGTACGGCGACCGCCCCTGCCGCGACGAAGCCGGCGACCTCGTCGTCGGTGAGGCCGCCCTCGGGCCCGACCACGACCAGGATCTCCCCCACGGTCGGGACGGCAATCGCGCCGAGCGGTTCGGTGGCGTCCTCGTGCAGCACGACGGCGAGGTCGGCGGCAGCGACGAGGGCGCCGACGTCACGGGTCGTGGCGAGAGTGGGCACCTCCGGGTGCCAGGCCCGCCGCGCCTGCTTGGCCGCCTCACGCGCGGTGCTCTGCCACCTCGCGTGGGACTTCACGGCCCGCTCCCCCTTCCAGACCGCCACGCTGCGAGCAGCTGCCCACGGGACGATCTGCGCGACGCCGATCTCGGTGAGCACCTCGACGGCGAGCTCGCCCCGCTCGCCCTTGGGCAGCGCCTGCACGACCGTGACTGATGGTGACGGCTCTGGGACGCCGTCGACGGTGTCGACCCTGACGTCGAAGGACCGCTTCGTCGCCGCACTGACCTCGCCGGTGGCGACCAGGCCGAGTCCGTCGGCGAGCGTGACCGGCTCACCGACCCGCAGGCGTCGTACGACGACGGCGTGGTGCGCCTCGTCTCCGTCGACGGTGACGATGGCGCCGGGCGTGACCCCGGCGAGCGAAGGGACGACGTGCTGCGGGAGCGTCACGGCCAGTCCGCTCGGGTCAGTGCTGGTTGAAGGCGTCGCGGAGCCGGCCGAAGACCGACTTCTGGGTCGCCCGCACGTTGCCGGTCGGATGCTCCTCCCCGCGGATCGCCGCGAGCTCGCGGAGCAGTTCCTCCTGCCGCGGGTCGAGCCGGTAGGGGGTCTCCACGTTGACGGTGACGATCAGGTCGCCGCGTCCGCCCCGCAGCCCGGGCACACCCTGACCGCGGACCACGGCCTCGGTGCCGGACTGCGTGCCGGGCTCGACGTCGAGCGAGAAGCTGGTCTGGAGCCCCGACACGTCGGCGCCGTCCGCGCCGACCAGGTCGGCCTCGAGCGTGGGCAGGGCCAGCACGGTGCCGAGCGCGGCCGCCGTCATCGGCACGACGACCGTGCAGTGCAGGTCGTTGCCGTGCCGGGTGAACGTCGTGTGCTGGGCCACGAGGATCTCGACGTAGAGGTCCCCCGGGGGGCCACCGCCGGGACCGACCTCACCCTGCTCGCTGAGCTGGACCCGGGTGCCGGTGTCGACGCCGGCCGGGATCTTGACGGTGAGCGTACGGCGCGAGCGCACCCGTCCGTCGCCGGCGCACTCGCGGCACGGGTCGGGGATCACCGAGCCGAAGCCGCGACAGGCGGGGCACGGCCGGAGGGTGCGGATCTCGCCGAGGAACGAGCGCTGGACGTGGGCGATCTCGCCGTGGCCGTGACAGGTCTCGCAGGCCACGGGCTCGCTGCCCGGGGCCGCCCCGTCGCCGCCACACGTGGTGCAGCGGATCGCGGTGTCGACCTTGAGCTCCCGAGACACGCCGAACGCCGCCTCGGCGAGGTCGACCTCGAGCCGGATCAGCGCGTCCTGTCCCCGGCGCATGCGCTGGCGCGGGCCGCGGGTGCCGCCGCCTCCTGCCTGGCCGCCGAAGAACGCGTCCATGATGTCGGTGAACGAGAAGCCAGCGCCCTGACCACCGAAGCCGCCGCTGAACGGGTCGCCACCGCGGTCGTACGCTGCCCGCTTCTGCGGGTCCGACAGCACCTCGTACGCCGCCGTCACCTGCTTGAACTGCTCCTGCGACGCCGGATCCGGATTGACGTCGGGGTGGAGCTGTCGGGCGAGGCGCCGGTAGGCCTTCTTGATGGCGTCGGCGTCCGCGTCGCGGGCGACACCGAGGAGGTCGTACGGGTCCTGACTCACGTGCTTCCTTGCTTCTCTGGGACGGTTGACTCTGGGATGCGGGGGCGTCAGCCCTCGTCGAGGATGCGCGACACGTAACGGGCGACCGCGCGGACGGCCGCCATCGTGCTCGGATAGTCCATCCGGGTCGGGCCGACGATGCCGAGCGATGCCAGCGCGTCGTCGGGACCGTAGCCGGTGGTGACCACGCTGGTGGACGAGAGCTCCTCGTAGGGGCCCTCGGTGCCGATCCGCACGGTGACCGCGCCGCCGCCTGCCGCCTCACCGAGGAGCTTGAGCAGCACCACCTGCTCCTCGAGCGCCTCGAGCAGCGGCCGGACCGCGGAGTCGAAGTTGTCGCCGAAGCGGGCGAGGTTCGCCGTACCTCCGACGAGGATCCGTTCGTCGGAGCGGTGGTCGTTCATCGCCTCGACCAGCGTCTCGACCACCGCAACCGTGGCTGCGGACGCGGGCAGGTCTCCTCCGACCAACCCATCGACCGCGACGGCGGCGATCGAGATCTGCTCGCCCGTCGCCGCCAGGTTGATCCGCGACCGCAATGCGGCCAGGTCGTCGTCGGCGAGCTCCTCGCTGAGCTCGACCAGGCGCTGTTCCACGCGCCCGGTGCTGAGGATGAGGACGAGGAGCAAGCGACTCGGCCCGATGGACACGATCTCGATGTGCCGGACCGTCGAGCGGGACAGCGTGGGGTACTGCACCACGGCAACCTGGCGGGTCAGCTGCGACAGCACCCGGACCGACCGGTGCACGACGTCGTCGAGGTCGACGGCGCCGTCGAGGAAGGTTGCGATAGCGCGTCGCTCGGCCGCACTCATCGGCTTGACCGTGGTCAGCCGGTCGACGAAGAGCCGGTAGCCCTTGTCGGTCGGCACCCGACCGGCGCTGGTGTGGGGTTGCGCGAGGTAGCCCTCCTCCTCGAGTGCGGCCATGTCGTTGCGGATGGTGGCCGGTGACACGTTCAGTCCGTGCCGCTCGACCAGCGCCTTCGAGCCGACCGGCTCCTCGGTCGCGACGTAGTCCTCGACGATCGCTCGGAGTACGGCGAGCCTGCGGTCTTCCTGCATCTCCCCTCCTCTGGCACTCGGATCCTCGGAGTGCCAACAATACCGGCTAACGTCCGCACCATGATGTTCGCCGAGATCGCCGACCGGGTGTGGGTCGCCCGCTATCCCTGGTTCGACGTCAACGTCACCGTCGTCGGTGGCAGCCGGGGCCTGGTCGTGGTCGACACCCACAGCTCCTCCCTCGTCGCCCGCGAGGTCGTCGAGGACGTCCGTGCGATCGCCGCCGGCGACGTGGTGGCGGTGGTCAACACCCACGAGCACTTCGACCACACCTTCGGCAACGCGACGTTCCGCGAGGAGTACGGCGCGGGCGTGCCCATCCACGCGACCGACGAGGCCGCGGCTCGGACGATCGGGGCCGGCGAGCGGATCAAGCGGGACTACGACGCGGCGACCGACGACCCCCACCGCGACGAGATCCTCGCGACGCCGATCGTGCCGGCCGACCAGGTCTTCTCCTCGGCCTCGGTGATCGACCTCGGCGACCGGTTGCTCGAGCTGGTCCACCCGGGGCGCGGTCACACCGGCGGCGACCTGGTCGTGCGGGTGCCCGACGCCGACGTGGTGCTGGCCGGCGACCTGGTGGAGGAGTCCGCGCCCCCGGCCTACGGCGCCGACTCCTATCCGCTGGATTGGCCGCTGACCCTCGACCTGGTGCTCAACCTCGCCACGCCGGCCACTGTGTTCGTCCCCGGTCACGGGGCGGTGGTCGACCGGGAGTTCGTGCAGGATCAGCGCGCGGACATCGGCGTGGTGGCGGAGACGATCCGTGACCTGGCCGGGCGCGGCATCCCGGTCGACGACGCCATCGCCGCTGCGGAGTGGCCGTTCCCGGCGACGGCGCTGGCCAACGCCGTACGACTGGGCTACGAGCAGCTGCCCCGGTCCCAGAAGCGGCTGCCGCTGATCTAAAGGGTCGGCGCCGCCACGGGTCCGAGCGGCGCCAGCACCTCGAGCGGCGCCGCCTTGCCCTTGAGCGGGACGCTGCCGCGCGACACCAACGGCACCTCGGACCGCAGCATCGCGGCCGTGGCCGCAGTGATCAGCACGTCGTCACCGGTGTCCCGGGTCGCGGCCTCGACGCGGGCGGCGACATTGACGGCATCACCGATGACGCTGAAGTTGAGGCGGCCGGCGCCTCCGATCGAGCCGGCGACGACCCGGCCGGTGTTGACGCCGGCGGCGACGCTCAGACCGGTGTCGAGCGCGGCGGTGGCCGCGACGATCTCACGGGCGGCCGCGACCGCGCGGTCGGCGTGGTCGTCATAGGTCTCGGGGGCCCCGAACACCGCCAGCAGACCGTCGCCGATGAACTTGTCGACGTGGCCGCCGTGCTTGTCGACGATCGGCACCATCACCGAGAACAGCCGGTTGAGGGTGGCCACCACCTCGGTGGCCGGCGCGTTCTCGGCGTACGACGTGAAGCCCCTGACGTCGCAGAACATGATCGACACCTCGACCTCGACGCCCTCCTCCGGGAACTGTCCGGACAGGATCAGCGCGGCGACCTCCTTGTCGACGTAGGTCCCGAAGGCCGCCCGCATCTGCTCGCGCTCCTCGATCCCGCGGGCCATCAGGTTGAAGTCGTGGGCGAGCTCGCCGAGCTCGTCGCTCGTGGTCACCGGCACGCGTGCGGTCAGGTCGCCGTCGGCCACCCGGGTCATCGCCTCCCGGACCCGCTCGATCGGAATCGTGATCGCCTCGGCGAGCAGCACCGACAGCTCATGGGAGAGGGCAAGGCCGACGCAGACCGAGGCGACGACCGTGAGCACCAGGTCGTCGGATCCGCTGCGATCGCCCAGCAGGCTCGCGACCAGCATGGCCGTCGCGATCGTGTAGATCGACGGGCCGAGGAGGATCCGCTTGCGCACCGGCAGCCCGATGAGGGCGAACGGGAAGTCGTCCGGCAGCACCTTCGCGATGTCGCTGACCATCGGCCGGGACAGCATCTCCCCGGCCGAGTAGCTCAGGATGGTGGCGTAGACGGCCGGCACCACGCAGGCGAGGGCGAGCACGAAGGCGTCGGTCCAGCGCAGGTCGAACAGGATGACGCCGAAGACGCTGGTCGGCAGCACGACGAAGGGGTTGATCCACCAGCTGTTGCGACGGAACTGGCGGTAGGTCAGCGTCGACGCCGTCTCCCAGGCACTGACCGTCTCGGCGGGTGTCGGGGCGGGGGTGTCGTGCCAGGTGCGGACCGCGCAGAACGCCGACCGCGTGCGCAACGAGGCGGCGAAGATCGCGATCGCCGTCAGGATCGAGCCGAAGGCCGCGAGCCGCACCACCTCGGGCGTGCTCGCGTCGTAGTAGGACGCGAGGATCACGACCGTCAGCAGGGCGACGAGGATCGACACCGCCGCCTGGCCGACCGCCAGCACCAGCCAGTACCGCGAGCCCAGGCGCTCGTACAACCAGCCGGTGATGCGATCGAGCACGCTTCGAGTGTGGCGGCCGAGGTGGGATCCGTCCATAGACCGCGAATCCGGCCCCATCCCCCGCGAATCCGGGAAGATCCCCGCCGAAACGGCCGGACTCGGCTCGGATCTCCCCGGATTCGCGGTTTCGGCGCCGTACGGTGGCGAGTCGTGACCGATCGTTACGGGACCGACGTGCTCGCCGGGGACTGGAAGCAGCCCAAGAACGGGCGCGCCGTGGAAGTGCCGGCCGAGATCGGCGCCGTCGTCGAGGAGGTCATCACCGACTGGTGCGGCGAGATCGTCGCCGTCGACCGCGACCTGGACACGCTCACGCTCGAGGACCGCCGCGGCAAGCGCCGTACCTTCCCGCTCGGGCCGGGCTTCCTGCTCGAGGGCAAGCCGGTGATCCTGACGGCGCCGGCCCGCCGTACGTCGCAGCCCGCTCGCCCGACGCGGACGGCGAGCGGCTCGGTCGCTGTCCACGGCGCCCAGGCCCGGGTCGCGCGCGCCAGCCGGATCTTCGTCGAGGGCCGTCATGACGCGGAGCTGGTCGAGAAGGTCTGGGGTGACGACCTGCGGATCGAGGGCGTGGTCGTGGAGTACCTCGGCGGCGTCGACGACCTCGCCGACCACCTGGTCTCGTTCAAGCCCGGCCCGCAGCGCCGCGTCGGCGTCCTCGTCGACCATCTGGTGCGCGGGTCCAAGGAGTCACGCATCGCCGACGCGATCGTGCGCGGCCCGAACGGCCCGCACGTGCGGATCGTCGGCCACCCGTTCGTCGACATCTGGCAGGCGGTCAAGCCCGAGCGGATCGGGCTCCGGGAGTGGCCGACCATCCCCCGCAACATCGAGTGGAAGAAGGGCGTGTGCCAGCACCTCGGCTGGCCGCACCGCGACCAGGCCGACATCGCCCGGGCGTGGCAACACATCTTGTCGAAGGTGAGCTCGTTCGCCGACCTCGAGCCGGTGCTGCTCGGGCGGGTCGAGGAGCTGATCGACTTCGTGACCGAGGACCCCGTCTAGCTGCTGGCTACAGCTAACCCATCTTCATCGGGCGGCCGTTCCCGTCGCGCGGGTTGCCGACGAGGATCATGATCCCGTCGATGAACGCCCACAGGGAGCCGAGCCCGCAGGTGAAGATCGCCACCAGCAGCTGGGCGACGCCGATTCCGGTGTGACCCATGTACATCCGGCCGATGCCGAGCGGGAGCAGGATCTGTAGCAGGCCGGCGACCATCTTCGACTTGTCGGAGTAGGGCGCCCCCGTCACCGGGTCCACGCCGTACGGCGCGGCCGGGTTGAAGGCGTACGGACTCGGCGGCTGACCGTACGACTGAGGCGGCGGAGGCCCGTACGCTGGCGGCTGCTGCCCGTAAGGCTGCTGATAGGGCTCGTACTCCGGCGGTTGCTGTCCCACGACCACGATCCTACGGGCGGGCTCAGGGCAGCAGGTCTCGGACCACCGCGTCGGCGAGCAGCCGGCCGCGGCGGGTGAGCACGACCCGGTCCGTCCGCACCCATGCGGCGGGCTCGACGAGCCCGCGCGCGACCAGGTCCGGCACCGCGCGCGCGGCCGCCCTCGTCGAGCACGCTTCCGTCGAGGCCCTCCCGGATCCGCACCTCGAGCAGCACCCGCTCCACGTGCCGGGTCTCGGCGTCGAGCACCTCGCGCGCGTGCGCCGGACTGACACTTGCCGCGAGCCGGTCGCCGTACGCCGCGGGGTGCTTGACGTTCCACCACCGCACGCCGTCGACGTGGGAGTGGGCGCCCGGCCCGACCCCCCACCAGTCCGCCCCAGTCCAGTAGCCGAGGTTGTGGCGGCAGCGTGCGGCCTCGTCGCGGGCCCAGTTGGAGACCTCGTACCACTCGAGCCCGGCGGCGGCGAGGAGGTCGTCGGCGGCGGCGTACTTGTCCGCCAGGTCGTCCTCGTCCGGCATCGGCAGCTCACCGCGCTTCACGCGCCGGGCGAGTGCGGTGCCGTCCTCCACGATCAAGGAGTACGCCGAGACGTGGTCGGGCTCGCACGCGAGGGCTGCCTCGACGGACGTCGCCCAGTCGGCGGCGGTCTCCCCCGGCGTGCCGTAGATGAGGTCGAGGCTGATCTGGTCGAAGCCGGCGGCCCGGGCGTCGGCGACGACACCCGGCACCCGCTCAGGATCGTGCGTCCGGTCGAGCGTGGCCAGCACGTGGGGGACGGCCGACTGCATGCCGAACGAGATCCGGTTGTAGCCGGCCGCCCGCAGCCGCTCGAGATAGGCCAGGTCGACGGAGTCCGGGTTGGCCTCGGTCGTCACCTCGGCATCCGACGCAAGGCCGAACTCGGCGTCGATCGCCGCGAGGACCCGGCCGAGGTCCTCGGCGGGAAGGAGCGTCGGCGTACCTCCGCCGAGGAAGACCGTCCCCACCGGGAGCTCGGCTGAGCCGAGCACCGATCGGGACAGCCGGACCTCGGCGACCGCGTGGTCGACGTACGTCTGCCGGGACACGCCGCCGCCCAGCTCCTCAGCGGTGTAGGTGTTGAAATCGCAGTAGCCGCAGCGCACGGTGCAGAACGGCACGTGGACGTAGAACCCGAACGGACGGTTGCCCAGTGACGCCAGCGCGCTCGCGGGGAGTGAGCCGTCGTTCGGGGCGGGCTCCCCTTCGGGCAATGCGGACGGCACCCACCGATTCTCCCCTAGCAGGCCTAAACGGGGACATTGAGCGTCACGCTGTAGCCGTCGTCGACGGAGCCGGTCACCTTGGCCAGCTGGAGCGAGTAGCCGTCGGAGAAGATCCCGTCGGTGTCGAGCGTGAGCTGGGCCAGGTTGGTGACGCTCCGCTCGTAGCCGTCGACGTTGGTGTAGACCTCGTCGCAGATCTCCTGCGGAAGGGCGAGCTGCGAGGTGCGGATCTTGTTGTTCACGTCGGTGGCCTTGGCGAGGCTCTCGTAGACCTCGAAGTGCAGGTGCGGCCAGCGGCCCGAGTAGCAGGCCGGGAAGATCGTCGTGAACTCCATCCAGCCGTCCGCGTCGGCCTCCTGGACACCGCGGAGGTAGTTCTCCTCGGTCACGCCGTCGGAGTACATCGAGTAGCGGCCCTCGGCGTCGCAGTGCCAGAGGTAGATCGCGCCACCGGCCATCGGCGTGATGTCGTCGCCGGACAGGTCGTAGAGCCGGAGCCGGACCTTGGTCGGGACACCCGCGGCGACCCCGGACGCCGTGCCGAAGCTGGTCGTGATGTCGCTGCGCACGATGCCCGACTCGGTCAGCACGTCCGGCCCGTTGCTGCCGTCGCCCGGGTAGGGGCCGGCGGTCTCCTCCGGGATCTCGCCGTCGGCGACCTCGACGTTCGAGTCACCGCCCATGACGCCGGGAGCAGAAGGGCGCGAGCCGCTCGTCGTACCACTGTCGCCCGCGGCGCAGCCGGCCACCGCGGCGACGCCGAGCCCGCCCATCATGCCCAGCAGGCCGCGCCGGCCCCAGGCGCGCTCGCGGTGGCCCTGCTGTGCCGCGAGCTCGGTCAGGTCGTGCTGGAGGCCGAGGTCGTGGGCCTCGAGCTCCCCGTCGGCATGGTCGTGCGCATCACTGGTCATGACGATCAGTAAAGGCACCAATCCTGTGCGTCCGCTGTGGGGCGCCGGTGATCAGCCGTAGAACGAGTCGATCAGGTCCTTGTTGTTGGTCTCGACGACGGAGCGCTTGACCTTGAGCGACGGCGTGAGCTCGCCCGACTCGATGGTGAGGTCGTGGTCGAGCAGCTCCCACTTCTTGATCGTCTCCCACCGGTTGAGCTGCGAGTTGAGCGTGTCGACGTAGTCGCCGATCATCGCCTGGACCTTCTCCGACCGGACGATGTCGGTGTACGACGCACCCTCCATGCCGTTCTCGGCGGCCCAGCCGGCGATCGCGTCTGGGTCGAGCGTGACCAGGGCGACGACGAAGTTGCGCTCGGCGCCGAACACCATGAACTGGCTGACGTAGGGGCAGAGCGCCTTGAACTTCGCCTCGATGGCCGGGGGCGCGATGTACTTCCCGCCGGAGGTCTTGAAGAGCTCCTTGATCCGGCCGGTGATCCGGAGGAAGCCGTCGGCGTCGAGCTCGCCCTTGTCGCCGGTGCGGAGCCAGCCGTCGTCGGTCATCGCCTCGGCGGTCGCCTCGTCGCGGTTGTGGTAGCCGGCCATCAGGTGCGGGCCCTTGAGCTGGACCTCGCCGTCGGAGGCGATCCGCACCTCGGTGCCGGGGAACGGCATGCCGACCGTACCGAGCTTGTACTGGTCGGGGTGGTTGACCGTGGCGCCGGCGGCGTTCTCGGTCATGCCGTAGCCCTCGAGAATCAGGATGCCGGCCGCGTGGAACCACGCGGCGATCTCGGCGTTGAGTGCCGCAGAGCCTGAGATGAAGAACTTCACCCGGCCGCCGAAGCGGTCGCGCACCTTGCTGAAGACCAGCTTGTCGAAGATCCGGTGCTGGACCTTGAGTGGCAGCGGGACCGACTTGCCGGCGCGGGTGAGCTCGTCCACCTTGAGACCGACCTCGAACGCCTTCTTGAAGATCTTCTCCTTGGCGCCGCCCTCGGACGCCTGCATGGTGACGATCCGGGCGTGGGCCTTCTCGAAGATGCGCGGCGCGGCGCCCATGAAGGTGGGCTTCACGATGCCGAGGTTCTCGACGATCTTGTCGACCCGGCCGTCGATCGCGGTCGCGAAGCCACAGGCGAGCTGCGTCGAGAGCAGCACCTTGCCGAACGAGTGCGCCATCGGGAGCCAGAGGAACTGAAGGTCGTCCTCGCCGAGGATGCGCTGCGCCTTGATCGCCTCGCCCTCGAACACCCACGCCTTGTGGAGGGTGCGCACGCCCTTCGGCTTGCCGGTGGTGCCGGACGTGTAGATGAGGGTCGCGAGGTGATCGGGCTTGATCTCCTTGCTGACCGCCTCGATCGCGTCGGGGTGCTCCGCGAGGTAGGCGTCACCGAGCTCGGCGAGGGCCTCCATGGTGATGACCCAGTCGCCGTCGGCGACGCTGTCGTCGAAGGAGATGACCTTCCCGAGGTTGGGGAGATCCTCCTGGTTCGCCTGGAGCTTCTCGAGCTGCGACCCGTCCTCGGCGAAGACGATGCGGCAGTCGGAGTCACCAACGATGTAGGCGGTGTCCTCGGCTCCGGTGGACGGGTAGACGGTCGTCGTCGCTCCCGCGGCACACATGATGGCGAGATCGGCGAGGATCCACTCGTAGCGGGTCGAGGACGCGATGCCGACGCGCTGCTCGGGCTCTAGTCCGAGGCTCAGCAGACCGGCCGCAAGACGTCGTACTCGATCGCCGGCCTGGGCCCAGGTGACGCTCTCCCAGGCGTCGCCTCGCGGGAAGCGGAACGCTTCCCTGGTGCCCGAGGTCGCGACCCGATCCATGAACTGGATCGCCACGTTCTGTGGCATGTGGTCGAGGAAACTCGTGTCGTGGGTGATGGGCATGACGCTCCTCATGCGCTTCCGAGACCGACGGGTGAATGACACGTAACCTAGATCACTCTCGCCGCCGTCGGTAGCGGCCCCCCTATCCGGCGAGGTAATCCTCGACCTTCTGCCGGATCCCGGGCGCGAGATCGTCGATCGCCAGCAGCTCCGGAAGGCGGGATCGATCCAGGTTGAGGGCCACGAACATGTCCCTGACGGTGATGCCGTGGTCGGGCTCGTGCACCACCTCGATCGGGTCGCCGGCGGCGATCGAGCCGGTTGCGAGCACCCGGAGGTAGGGACCCGGGCGGCGCTCGGCGGCGAACCGCTTGACCCACGCCGTGTTGTCGAAGCCGCTGAGCGCCATCCAGCCCTTGAAGTCGTTGCAGGGCGTCCGGATGCCGGCGATCTCGAGCACCACCTCCCCGATCTGCAGCCGGGTACCGATCGCGGCATTGGTGAGGTCGATGCCCTCGGTCGTGAGGTTCTCGGCAAACTGGCCGTCACGGATCTGCTGACCCAGCTCGGTCTCCCAGAAGTCGAGGTCCTCGCGGGCGTAGGCGTAGACCGCCTGGTCGACCCCGCCGTGGTGCGCGGTGTCGGACACCTGGTCGCCCGCCACCCCGAGCTCGGTCACCTCGACCGGGCCGGTCACCGGGCGCTTGTCGATCGAGGTCCGGCCGATGTCGGCCCAGTCGGCGTCCTTCGGCCGGCCGACGTTGATCGAGAGGAGGCGGGCCACAGGAGGATCGTCCCAGGCCGAGCCCTCAACGTCGCGTGATATCGGGCGATTCTCTCTAGATGACTTCGCGCGACGTCGTCGAGATTGGGGAGTCTGCGGTCCATCCGGTGAACCACAGACTCCCCGAAAGGCCCGACACGACGGCGAACGCGAGCCCGCCTCAGTCCTGCACCGCCTTGACCACGGCGATGCAATACGTCACCCGGTCCCGCTCGTCCTTTGACAGCCCACGCCCGGCGCGGACGGCGTCGGCGAAGGCCCAGTGGGTGTTGAGGATGCTGCGCACGATCACCCAGTCCCGCGCGCGCGCCTCGTCGAAGCCGGCGATGTCGACAAGAGTGTGGAACCGGCGCCGGATGCCGTCGCGCACCGACCCGCCCCCGACAGCACTGCCGTACTCCTCGAAGCGGTTGCGCAGCATCGGTTCGATCTCGAAGTGGGGGTCGCCGTTGGTCGGCTTCGGGTCGATCACCAGCCAGGTCGGCTCGCCGCCGCGTTCGCCTTGCATCACGTTCTCGTAGTGGAGGTCGCCGTGGAGCACAGCGGTCGCCGGCTCACGGCACAAGTCGCGGGCGAGGGCGACGGTCTGGTCGATGAGGCGACGCGGGACGGGTACGGCGTGCGCGTCGCGTTCGAGGGCGGCCGTCCAGCGGACGACGTACGACGCCTGCTCGCGCAGCTGCGGCATCGGCGGCACGTGCAGTCGCCCGTACAGGCGTCCGACGATCTCGCAGGCCTCCTCGTCCCAGTGGTCGCTCAGGTCGACCTGGTCGAGGCGCTCGAGCAGGAGGACCCGCCGCGCGGGATCGGCGCGCAGCAGCCGGACGGCGCCGCGGCCCCGCCACCGCTGGAGCACGAGGTGCTCGTGGTCGGACTCCTCGGCATCGGCGTCCGTGTGCAGCTTGAGTACGGCGGCCTTCCCGCCCGGAGTCCGAACCGGGAGGACCAGCGAGCAGAAGCCGTGCATCGGGTCCCCGTCGAGGGTCAGCTCCCACTCGGAGACCACGGACTCCGCCAGTGCCGGCAGCCGGTCGAGCCAGGCCTCCCAGTCCGGCCCGAGCAACCGCTGGCGGTCGAGACCCCGCGGGATGGTCAGTGCCACCCCGTCACCGTAGGTCGTCGACGGTGATCGGCGTGACGACGCCGTTCTGCACCTCGAGCAGGAGACCCTGGTCGGCGACGACGTACCCCTCGGCGCCGGTCAGTCGCGACGGATCACGACGTCCGAGCCCGTGGGCGGCGTGACCTCGGGGACGACGACGCGGTCCTCGTCGACCAGTGCGACCTGCAGGTCCTCGCCCGGGTCCGCCTTCACGGCCACCGCACCGCAGGTGTCGAGGCTGCCCGCGGCGAGCCCGTGCTCTTCCCAGACCACAGCCAACGTCATCGGTACGTCGTCCTCGGCCCGGTCGGGCTCGTCGGCGTCGCACCCGGCGGCCAGCAGCACCAGCAGCACCGCGGACGCGGCGCAGGCGGCCGAGCGCCGATGCGTCCGGGTCATTTCTTCGGCTTGTCGCCCGCCGGCCCGGATGTCGACAGCGCGGCGACGAAGGCCTCTTGGGGGACCTCGACCCGGCCGACCATCTTCATCCGCTTCTTGCCTTCCTTCTGCTTCTCGAGCAGCTTGCGCTTACGGGTGATGTCGCCGCCGTAGCACTTGGCGAGCACGTCCTTGCGGATCGCGCGGATGTTCTCCCGCGCGATCACCCGTGCGCCGATCGCGGCCTGGATCGGCACCTCGAACTGCTGGCGCGGGATCAGCTCCTTGAGCTTCGACGCCATCATCACGCCGTACGAGTACGCCGCGTCGCGGTGGACGATCGCGCTGAACGCGTCGACCGGCTCGCCCTGCAGCAAGATGTCGACCTTGACCAGGTCGGCCGCCTGCTCGCCCGAGCGCTCGTAGTCCAGCGAGGCGTAGCCCTTGGTCCGGCTCTTGAGCTGGTCGAAGAAGTCGAAGACGATCTCGCCCATCGGCAGTGTGTAGCGCATCTCCACCCGGTCCTCGGACAGGTAGTCCATGCCCTTCAGGTTGCCGCGCTTGGTCTGGCAGAGCTCCATGATCGCGCCGATGTAGTCGCTCGGCGAGAGGATCGTGGCCTTGACGACCGGCTCCCGCACCTCGGCGATCTTGCCGTCCGGGTACTCGCTCGGGTTGGTCACCTCGAAGCTCTTGCCATCCTCCATGACGACTTCGTAGACGACGTTCGGTGCCGTCGAGATCAGGTCGAGGTTGAACTCCCGCTCCAGCCGGTCACGGGTGATCTCCATGTGGAGAAGACCGAGGAAGCCGACGCGGAAGCCGAAGCCGAGTGCGCCCGACGTCTCGGGCTCGTAGGCCAGCGCGGCGTCGTTGAGCTGCAGCTTCTCGAGCGCGTCGCGAAGCACGGGGTAGTCGTCGCCGTCGATGGGATAGAGGCCGGCGTACACCATCGGGTTGGGGTGCTTGTAGCCGCTCAGCGGCTCGGTGGCTCCGTGGTGCTGGGAAGTCACGGTGTCGCCGACCCGCGACTGGCGGACGTCCTTCACCCCGGTGATCAGGTAGCCGACCTCACCGACCCCGATCTCCCCGGTCTTCACCGGTTCCGGGCTGATGACGCCGACCTCGAGCATCTCGTGCACCGCGTTGGTGGACATCATCTTGATCCGGTCGCGGTGCGTGAGCTTGCCGTCGATCACGCGGACGTAGGTCACGACGCCGCGGTAGGTGTCGTAGACCGAGTCGAAGATCAGCGCGCGGGCCGGCTTGTCGGCGTCTCCGACAGGGGCAGGCGTCTGCTTCACGATCTCGTTGAGGAGCGTCTCCACCCCGACGCCGGTCTTGGCACTGGTCAGGAGCACGTCGGACACGTCGCAGCCGACCAGGCCGGCCAGCTCCGCGGCGTACTTGTCCACGTTGGCGCTCGGCAGGTCGATCTTGTTGAGCACCGGGATGATGTGGAGATCGGCGCCCATGGCGAGGTAGAGGTTCGCCAGCGTCTGCGCCTCGATGCCCTGGGCGGCGTCGACCAGGAGGACGGCCGCCTCGCACGCCTGCAGCGACCGGGAGACCTCGTAGGTGAAGTCGACGTGGCCGGGGGTGTCGATCATGTTGAGGATGTACATGCCGGGCTCGGCGCCTTCGGCGTTGCCCTCGGCGACCGTCCATGGCAGCCGCACGGCCTGGCTCTTGATGGTGATGCCGCGCTCGCGCTCGATGTCCATCCGGTCGAGGTACTGCGCCCGGGCGTCGCGTTCGCTGACCACGCCGGTCAGCCGCAGCATCTGGTCGGCGAGGGTCGACTTGCCGTGATCGATGTGGGCGATGATGCAGAAATTGCGGATGATCGCGGGGTCGGTGCGACCGGGCTGCGGGACGGGAACGGGCATGGTGCCCCCATTCTCCCCGACACCCGTCGATTCCGCCGAGTCGGCGCAACTGGACATGAGCCGACTCGGCAACAACAACGCTCCGATACGAGCCGACTCGGCAATAACAACGCGCCGATACGAGCCGACTCGGGCGAGGATGGGCGCCGTGACCACCGCCATCCCCACCCGGATCCCGCACGGCCAGACCGCCCGCCGCCTGGAGTGGCGGTTCCTGCCGCCGCACATCCGGGCGGAGGTGGAGGCTCGGCTCGGGTCGCCGGTGACCGACGCGGA
This sequence comes from uncultured Actinomycetota bacterium, assembly GCA_963795115.1. GTDB lineage: Bacteria > Actinomycetota > Actinomycetes > Propionibacteriales > Nocardioidaceae > Nocardioides. The sequence goes on along the minus strand of CAWCGH010000002.1, from coordinate 3,722 downwards.
GTCGCAGACCGGCGGCTTCACGCCCGGGTTCGCCTCCGTGCTGATCTGCGCGGACGGCGGTCGCCACTTCGTCAAGGCGGCGTCGACGATCGCGCAGCGCACGTTCGCCGACGCCTACCGCGAGGAGGCCCGCAAGCTGGAGATGCTCCCGGAGGACATCCCGGCGCCGCGGTTGCGGTGGCTCCACGATGCCGACGACTGGGTCGTCCTCGGTTTCGAGTACGTCGAGGGCCGGGCACCGCAGCGCCCCTGGGTGCCGGACGAGCTCGCGGCCGCGTCCCGGATGGCGATCGCGATCTCCGAGCAGCTGACGCCGGCGCCGCACGGGATCGACCACGCGGTCCAGGAATTCGCGACCTGGCCCGCGCTGTGGGACGTGGTCGACCACCCGCGGGCCGCGGACTGCCGCGCGCTCGCGTCGCAGTACGCCGACGTGGTCCGGGGCGACACTGTCGTCCACCTCGACATCCGGGACGACAACCTGCTCGTCCGGCCGGACGGGTCGGTCGTCGTCTGCGACTGGAACTGGCCGGTGCGCGGCGCCGACTGGCTCGACTCGCTCTTCCTGCTCATCGGACCGCGCGGGGACGGGCTCGACATGGAAGCGCACATCGCGGCCCACCCGCTGCTCGCCGAGGTCGACCCCGAGCACATCGACGTCGTGATCGCGCTCATCCTCGGCTACTTCGCGGCCTCCGCGTCCCAACCGGTGCCGCCGACCTCCCCGTACCTGCGAGAGGCGCAGGCGTGGCAGCGCGACGTCCTCCACGACTGGCTGGCCGAGCGCAGGGGCTGGGCCCCGCGATGACCGCGCCGCGGGCGGTCGGCGTGCGGGCGCCGTACGACTCGATGCCAGCGGTGGTCCGGGCCTGGGTCGACGACACGTTGGGCTCCCCGGTGGTCGAGGCCGTCGACGTCGTCGGCGGCATGTCGCCTGGGTGCGCCACCCGGCTGCGGTGCGCGGACGGCACCCGGGCGTTCGTCAAGGCCGTCGGGACGGACCTCAACCCGGACACACCCACGTTATTCCGCCGCGAGATCACGGCGCTCACCCTGCTCGGCACGGACCCGCGCTGGGCAGGTCTGCTGGCGTCGTACGACGACGGCGACCGGGTCGCCCTGCTCCTCGAGGACGTCGAGGGCCAGCACCCCGACCTCGCGGACGACGCAACGATGGAGCAGTTGCTGACGGCGACCGAGGAGCTCGGCGCGGTGCTGCGCGCCTGTTTCGAGACCTCCGACGTGCAGCGCCACGTGGGGAGCGTGCTGATGGAGCCCGGGCTGACCGACCTTTCGGCTGTGCTCCACCACTGGTTGCCCGCGTTCGACCAGGTGGGCGAACTGCCGAACGCACCGGTGCCCCCGTGGGTCCGCGACGAGGCCCTGACGTGGCAGCGGCGGATGGCCGAGATCGCGGACGGGCCGTCGGACACGCTGGTGCACTGGGACATCCGGATCGACAACCTGCTGCAGCGGCCGACCGGGGAGATCGTGTTCCTCGACTGGGGCGCTGCCGGAGTCGGCCGGGTGTGGCTCGACCCGCTGCTCGCGAGGCTCGAGCGGGTCGATCAGCCTTGGTTCGACCGGTCCCTGGCCGCGTCACCGGCCCTCGCCGCGCTCGGCGACGACGCCGTCACGGCCTGGTTGGTCGGCATCGGCACGAACCTCGCCGTACGATCCGCGACCGCGATCGACGTCAACCTGCCCACCCTCGCAGACTTCCGCCGTACCGAGTCAGCGCGGTTCCTTGCCGCGGCTGCCCGCCGACTGGGCCTCAGGACGTGAACTTGGGGTCGATCACGACGGCCTGCGGATTGGTCGGGTCGACCCAGACGTCGATCTCCGTGTCCGGCTGCACCCGCGGAATCGCCATCTGCGAGACCAGGGTCCGGCACGCGACGAGGTACGGCTCCCCGCCCTCGGGCTGGACCTGGAGGACGAAGTCGACGTACGGGTCGTTGTTCATCGCTCCGTCGTTCTTCGCGCTCACGATCCGTGCCTTCGCGAGGGTGCCCTGGTCGCGGATCCGCTCACGCAGGGCGCGACGCGTCCTGGTGCGTCGGACCGCCACCGTGATCGCGAAGACCGCGATCACGGCCCCGAGCCCCAAGGCGGTGCCGGCGAGGGCGTCGTTCTGCTCGACGGCCCCGACGATCACCAGGGTCCAGAACGCCATCGACACCAGGCCCACCAGGATCACCGGGACGGGAGGCTTCGAAGCGCTTGTCACCGCCGAAATTTCGCACATCCGGTCGATTTGGGTCCGCTCCGGCCCCGCTGTTAGCCTTGTCCGTCGCGTCATTGGCAGGTCTGGACCCATTTTCCGTCCCTGCCCCGACGCACTCCGGACCAGACCAGCTTTCACGGATCAAGACCTTAAGGGCGTTATTCAGTGGCGAACATCAAGAGCCAGATCAAGCGGAACAAGCAGAACGAGAAGCGTCACGAGCGCAACAAGGCCGTCAAGACCGGCCTGAAGTCCGCCGTCCGCAAGTTCCGCGAGGCCGCCGAGGCCGGCGACAAGGAGCAGGCGGTCGCGCTGGGTCGCGACGCCGCCAAGAAGCTCGACAAGGCCGCCTCCAAGGGCGTCATCCACAAGAACCAGGCCGCGAACCGCAAGTCCGCGATCATGAAGAAGGCCGCCTCTCTCTGAGGCCCCCGGCTCCGGTCCGGAGCACCGAACTTCAACGAAGGCGCCCACCCCGCTCGGGGTCGGGCGCCTTCGTCATCTCGCCGGGCAAAGCTCGTCGCTTCAACCGTCGCGGAGGGCCGCAAAGGTCAGGACGAGGCGCTCGAGCGTGTACGACGCGTCGCTCGCCGCTCCCTTGAGGTCGGCGTCCGCCTTGGCCACGGCGCGGATGGCCCGCGCCAGCCCGGGCGGGCTCCAGCCGCGAGCCTGGGCGTTGAGGTTCTTCAGCTTCCACGGCGGCATCCCGCCGTCCCGGTTGCCGGCCACGTGGTTGGCCAGGGAACGCAGCTGCGCCGTGACCGCGGAGAGGATGTAGACCTCCGAGGTGCCGCCCTCGATGGACCACCGCAACTCCTGGAGCGCGAGGGCCCGGTTGCCGGCGAGCATCGCGTCGGCGATCTCGTAGTTCTTGACCTCGGCTCGGCCGCCGAAGTAGCGGCCGACCTTCTCCTCGTCGATCCGCTCGCCGGGAAAGTCGCTGGTGAGCTGGTCGACCGCGGCCGCGAGGGACCGGAGATCGTGGCCGACCGCGACCACCAGCACCTCGGCGGCCTGCTTGTCGAGGGTGGTGCCGCGCCGGCGGGCCTCGCCGACCGCGAAACCGCCCATCTCCCATGCCTTGATCTCGCCGGACTTCACCTCGGTCACGGTCGCGAGCTTGCGCAGCTTCGCGAGGACGCCGGAGCCCTTTTGTCCGCCTCCGTGCACCAGCACCAGGCAGACCTCCTCGGCCGGCTCGGCGGCATAGCCCAGCAACCCGTCGACGGACTCGTCGGGAAGGTCCTCCAGGCCGCGGACGATCACGCATCTCACCGATGAGAACAACGACGGTGCGGACAGCTCGCCGAGCGTGGCGAGGGTGAGCTCGGAGGCGGCCGCCTCGGAGAGCTCCGACTCGGCGTCGTGGGCCCGGACGACGGCGCGGACCTCCTCGACGGTGCGGGCCGCGAGGAACTCCTCCTTGCCGGTCACCAGGATCACCCGGCCCAGCACGTCCTCCGCACGCATGGCGCCGAGCCTAGTCCGCGGTGAC
>CAWCGH010000001.1:0-1005898 GCA_963795115.1 uncultured Actinomycetota bacterium | reverse complement strand
CGTCGTGGTGCCGCAGTAGACGAATGAACACATCCACAGCCGTCATGGTCACCACCCCAGTCGACGACGGCAAGCTTCGGCTTGCCGTGGCCGCCTTCTTGGCCCGCTACAAAGGCAGAACCCGCGAGCAGCACGAGACCAATCTCCGATTCTTCGTCGAGTGGTGCATCGACAAGCACTTGCATCCGTTCGAGGTGAAGCGCGCTCACGTCGAGCTCTACCTGAGATGGCTGCAAGAAGTCCGCCGGCTAGAGCCATCGACCGTGTCCCGCCGCGTCTCCGTCGTCGCCGGGTTCTACCGGACCTGTGTCATTGACGGCGTGCTGGAACACTACCCGCCGACTACGTCCGACCAGGCCGCGACGTGCCACCGAGTCGCCGACCCTCGGACTGACCCACCTGCAGTTCGAGGCGATGCTCGCGGCTGCCCGCACTCCCCAACCCCAACGACTTCGCTCTGGTCTGCATGCTCGGACTCCTCGGACTGCGGATCTTTGAGGCGACTAGTGCGAACATCGAGAACCTCAGCGATGTGCACGGCCACCGGGTTCTCAATGTGCGCGGCAAGGGCGACAAGCCAGCCCTGGTGCCGCTGCCACCTGCAGTCGGACGAGCCTTCGACCTCGCGATCGCCGGACGCGACCATGGCGCGATACTGCGCAGCAGCACCGGCAGCCGCATGGATCGTCACTGCGCCACCCGCCGGCTACGGGCACTCGCGTCGACCGCGCGGATCTCGACCGCGAGGATGCATCCACACATGCTGCGCCACACCTACGTGACCACCCTGCTCGACGCCGGCGTCGACCTCCGCGACGTTCAGATCGCCGCTCGCCACGCCGATCCGCGCACCACGATGCGCTACGACCGAGCTCGCAAGAACCTCGACCGTCACCCCAACTACATCCTCGCGGCCTACATGGCCTCTGGAACATGACACCCGAACCGGACGCCAGCCGGCCGTCTCGAGCTCCGGCCGACTCGACCTCATCGTCGTTTCCGCGCGCCGCGTTCCCACCAATCGATCTGGGGTTGGTCCCGCAGCAGTGCGGCGGCGGTGAACAACGCGTCCGATGTGTTGCAGAACTTCCACAGTTCCTTTGCCGCTCGGCTGTACTGAAACATGACCTCGTCGAACTCGAAGGCATCGACTTCACCAGCACGAAATCGATCGACTGCTTCCCCGACGTGCTGAACAAGCTCCTCCAAACACGCCTCGTGATAGGCGCCGACCGCCTCCCTCGCTGCCTGCCGCTCCGACTTCGTCGCCATGCCCACAACGCTACTCGTGCACCTGCCGTGAGCACGTTGTGCGACGCTAGTGCCCTTCGGTCTACGCACGCTTGCGCGCTTGCCGCGCGCGATCCCGAAGCGCCTGCGGTCGGTCGGACTCTCCCTCGAGCGTCGCCAGTTCGTCGAGGAGGGGACGGCTGGGAACGCCCTCCTCCAGCCATCCGAGTGCCAGGTCGACCCAATAGTCAGATGCCCCGAGCGCATATCGAACCAGCTCGACTGGCTCGTACGGGCGAAAGGCGATGACGTCGAATCGAGATTCGAGGTGGACGAGGTACGGCAGCATCGGATGCTCCGGGTTAGGCATGGAACTCAGTCTCCCAGCCGTCTTCCACAACGTCGCCGGGTCCGCCGCATCCGCGAGCACGCAGGGCGGCATAGGAAGACGTTGAGCGTCTTCTGGTCTGGCGTAGGGAACGTCCTCCTGATGCGCTTGTCGGGCTTGGTGTCCCATCGCAAAAGGAGGACGTTCATGGTCAACGGTAATGGCGTTTCACGCGGTGATCGGAACAGGAATGCGCGGCTGTCGAAGTTGCGTCATGCGGTCCCGGTGGCGAACGCGATCGTGGGGATCGATCTGGCCGACAAGAAGCAGATGGTGGTGGTCACCGACCACGACTCCAAGGTCCTGGCGCGGCGCACCTTCCGGTGCAAGGCCTGGGACCTGGGTGCCGCGCTCGATTGGGCGGCCGAGCGCAGCGTCCGGGCCGGCTTCACCGGGGTGACGGTGGCCTGCGAGCCGACCGGCCACCGGTGGCGGGTGCTGGGCCAGTTGGCGGCAGGTCGTGGCATGTCGTTCGTGTGCGTTCAGCCGACGGTGTCTTCGTGGGCGCGGAAGACCGAGGACCTGACCAGCGACAAGACCGATGAGAAGGACGCAGTACTGATCGCCCGGCTGACCGCCGAGCTGCGCTGCTACCTGCCCGAGCCGGTTGATGAAACCTGGGGCCGGCTGCGTCACCTCGGCTCCCGGCGCGAGCAGCTGCTCACCGAGCACATCGCCTGCGTTCAGCAGATCCGCGACCTGCTCGAATGCGTGTGGCCAGCCGCCGTGGGCACCGCACAGAAGCCGTTCAAGTCCAGCACCTGGGTCGCGGCGATGACGGTGATCATGACCCGCGACGGCGGCGACCTGACCCGGACCCGACGCCTGGGTCCGGCCCGGTTCGAGCACGCCGTGCGCAAGGAGCTCCGCCGTCGCCAGAAGACCCGGCCCTGCCTGCGGATCGTGCGCAATCTCTACGCCGCTCTGGCCGACCCTGCCGGGGTGATCGCGCATCGGCGCGGCGCCTTCGAGCGCATCGCCTGGCTGATCGAGGACTGGGACAGCGCCCGGACCAAGCTGGCTGAGACCGAAGCCCGGATGGTCACCGTGCTCGACGACCTGGGGCTGACCGAGCTGGCCTGCTCCATCCAGGGCCTCTCCCCGGTCGGTGCCGCGGCAATCCTCGCCGAGACCGGTGATCTGCGCCGCTTCACCAGCTCCCGTGCGGTGGTCAAGCACGCCGGCCTGGCGCCCCGGGAACGCAAGTCGGGCACCTTCGCCGGCCGGGCCCGGCTCACCGGCGCCGGCCGGCCCCACCTGCGAGCAGCAGCCTGGCGCGCGGTGTGGGGAGCCCTGCAGAACAACCCCGTCTACGCCGCCCGATACCGCTACCTGACCACCCGGGAGACCAACCGGCTCAAACCCACCCAGGCCCAGACGATCGTCGCGGCCGCGCTCCTGCGACAGCTCCACGCCGTCATCACCACCGGCCAGGCCTGGGACCCCGACATCGCCACCCACGGCACCCGGTCGGCGCCGACGCCGAACACGGAGGTGGCCGCGGCCTAGACACACTCGCGCGGCGCGCGCGTCCACAAGCTGGGTCGGGGTGAGCCTTCTGCGGCATCGAGAACCCCTCGAGGTATCTCCACGCTAATCACAGGCCGCCCCGGCCCGTCGTCGACACAACCCGATCACACGCTGTCGAGCAGCAGCTCCGTTACCGCTATGCAGGGACCGACGACGAGCCAGGGACCCGATCCCCAGCCCTTGACGCAAAACGCCTCACGCTGATTAGCGTGCAGCTGACGCGGGGGTGTGAACCTAGCCGGGGAAGGAATCGGCGAATAGGAACTGCGCCGGTCTTGGCATCCATGCAGGACCACGCTCTGCGAGAGCCCACCCGTGGGGCCGCTAAAGAGATCTCCGCCGTGGCTGACCTCTCTGGGCGGGAAGGTCACCACCCAGATCAACCGGTTCTCGATCAGATTGTCGATTTCCCCGGTTCGGTCCGGTCGGCCCAGACCGTCGACCGTCACGGTGTTCAACTCGGCAGCAGGAGCCGGAGACGAGAGCGAACCATCTGCCGCCGCACTGATCGCTTGCTCCTTGGTGATCTCGGCAATGCCGCGTGGCTTGCTGATCAGAATGTGGTGCCTGGCCAACCTCGCAGCCGACATCGGAGCGACTGAGGGCAACGAAGACGGCGCGTACGCAGGGGATGGCACTTCCGCACGCGCATCTGCCTCCTGTTCCGGTGTCGCGTCAGCATCTTTGCTGCATCCGGCTGTGAGCGCGAGGAACATCCCAAAGGCACCGAGTGTTACGGCGGCGGACTGCATGTGAAGCCTCGCTCCTGCGCGCGCGGCGCTGGTCACGTCCGCCCATTGTGCCACCGTGCACGCGACAAGAACGCGGCCCGGAAGATCAGACAGGTACCCGTAAATCGGCATTATGCGGGTGATCGGCGTCAAGGGGGTCATGATGCTTCGCTGTCGTCGAGGCTGTTGAGGACTCCGTTGAAGAGTGCGGCACGGTGGTCCTGGCCCTTGGCGGCGGCATCGTCGTGTTGGGCTTGCAGGGTGGGTCGGAACTCGATGCTGGTTTGGAAGAAGCTGCAGTTCTCGCAGATGGATTCGAAGGCGCAGTCGAGCTCGGGTGGCCTGGTGCAGTAGCCGTTGCCGAGGTGGCGGTGGTGCTCGCGGCGGAGCTTGGCCATGTTCGGTCCGAGGGCGTCGGCGGGCAGCGTGTTGTGCTGGCCGTAGAGGGCCTCGACCTTGTCGGTGACGGCGAAGTACTCCTCGGCCACGGTGCGGTTGGCGATCTTGGCGTAGCGCAGGGTCATGTCCAGGCTGCGATGTCCGAGCATCGCGGCGATTGCTTCCAGGCTCATGCCGCGGTTGATGGCCTGGGTGGCCAGGGTGTGGCGCAGTTGGTGGGGGTGGATGTGTGGCAGCCCGGCGGCGCGGCCGGCGCGGTTGATCATCCGGGTGACGCAGTGGCGGTCCATCGGGCCGCCGCGCTCGTTGGGCAGCAGCAAGGAGTTCTCGGGGTCGACGAAGGTGGCGCGGTACTCATCGATGAGGGTGACCAGGTGCGGGTGCAGCGGTAGGTAGCGGTCCTCGTGGAGCTTGCCGACCGGGACGTGCAGCCATGGTGCGGCACCGATCTGGACCACAGCGTCGGCTGGGAGCGCGGTGTATTCGCTGACTCGCAGGCCGGTGCGGAGCAAGACCTCGATGGTGACGCGGATCAGCATCCGGCGGTCGGCTTGGGCGGCGCGGAGCAGCTTGGCTGCGGCCGCGTCGTCGAGGGCCTTGGGCAGCGGGTGGTCGATGCGCGGCAGGTCGCCGAGGAAGATCGGGACCCGGGCGGGTGCCTCGGGCCAGTCCCATTCCTGGATCCGGATGAAGAACATCCGCAGCGTCCCGAGTCGCTGGAGGATGGTCGAGGAGCCGATCCGGGGCGCGGTCCGTCCGGGCCGTGCGGCGAGCCAGGGCTTGAAGTCCTCGATGTGGCGTCGGGTGACCTGCGCGGTCGAGGTGACCTCGGGTGCGCACTGGAGCAGGAACGCGGTGAACGAACGCAGCGCATGATCGGTGGCGCGGACGCTGCCCGGTCGCAGCACGCAGCCGACCTGGTCGAGGTAACGGCCCATGGTGGCGACCAGCTCGGGTCGTACCGCGAGCTCATCCCAGCTCGGCAACGGCGCCGCAGTCATCGAACGTCCCTGACCATCGAGGACGCCGGCGAGGATGCCGGCGAGGATGGGGTGGTGGCATGGTCGGGGTTGCCGGCGAAGACCTGGGCGTCGATGACCTCAGCGGCCCTGCGGTACTCGGTGGCCAGCCAGTCGTCGGCCAGATGGAGATAGATCCGGGTCGACTCGATCGAGGCGTGCCCGGCCTGAGCCTGGACCGCTTCAAGGGCCATCCCGGCTTCGCGGAGCCGGGTCAGGCAGGTGTGGCGCAGCTCGTGGCAGGTCGCATGCTCCAGCCCGGCCCGACCACGAGCGCCGGCGAGGACCTCATCCAGCCCGGCCGCGGTCAGGGGCCGCCCGCGGCGGGGTCGTTTGAGGACCACGAACAGCTGGTCGGACTCCGCATCGGGTGGCCGCTCGTGCTCGAGGTAGGCGGTGACGTGGTCGAAGAACCTCCCCGATACCGGGACCAGACGTTGGTGGCCGCCCTTGCCTTCGGCAACGAACACCCGCCGTTCGGCAGGCCGCAGATCGGCCAGCCGGAGCCCGATGACCTCGCAGCGACGCAGCCCGCCGAGCACCATCGCCGCGACCATTGCCCGATCGCGGTGGGTGCGCAGCGCGGCGTTGAGCGCATCGACCTCAGCCGGGGCCAGGATCCGCGGCACCGTCCGGATGCCCCGCACCAGCGGGACGCCCTGACGCGGGCGATGCCGTTCGCGACGAGTCGGGAGTCCCCGAGGGACCGGGTTCGCCACCACATCGCCGCGAGCGTGCAGGAAGGCGTACAAGCCCGAGACCGACGACAACCGTCGCCGCAGCGTCCGGTTCGAGACTCCCGAGCCCTGCTCGTCGACCAGCTGCGCGGCCCCCGCGATCGAGGGCTGACCAGTCCGCTGAGCCGTCATGAACGCCAACACGTCGCGCGGCTTGACCTCCTCCGGAGCCTTGCCCACGACCTTGAAGAAGACCTGCAAGTCGTAGGCCACTGCCAGCGTGGTGTTGGGTCGGCACCGTCCCGCGACGAACTCCAGGTAGTCATCGAGGACCTCGACACCGAGCCGGAGCACCGGCTCGCCCGCTGGGCCGCTCGACCTGATCAAACAGACATCGACCAACGACATCCGGGTGCCTCCTGCTCCTCGTGGATCACCGGGACAGTCCCGGCGAGATACCAACGAAGATCACCCGCGCAATAGGGGGCACTTGATGCCGCGAGAAGCTGCGGCGCTTCCGTGGGCGGCCGGCTGATCGTGCCGATGGCGGCGCCGCGAGCTCGTCGCGCGCAACGCTACAAACTCCAGCCCTGCGTGCTCGCGGCAGCTGCACACTCACTGGGCGGCCTGCACTGTTTTGCGCCGCTATCGCGGCCTTCCTCATCACCGCGTTGCCGTCCGGGACCGCGGCGTCGTCTCCTGGTTCGGTCGAGCCGATCGAATGCCTCGGGATGGGCTCGGCGGCGTGTTGCCACCTACGATGGGGGCATGATCGCGATCGGGGCCGATGCCGAGCGACTTCGAATGGTGTGCGAGCGTTACGGCGTCGCACGCCTAGAGGTGTTCGGCTCGGTCAGCCGCGGCGAGGCTGGGCCGAGCAGCGACATCGACCTCCTCTATGAGCTCAAGCCAGGCGTGCGTCTGGGCTTTCGCTTCTTCGACCTCGAGGATGAGCTAGCCGAGGTCTTTGGTCGGTCGGTCGACTTGGTTGCCCGGGACTCGATCAACAAGTACATCCGCGATCAAGTGCTCCGCGACGCCCAGCCGTTCTATGCGGCGTGAACTGCTGCTCCTGCGGGAGATGATCGATGCCGCCGATCGCATCCGCGAGGTGATCGGCGACCTTGACCTCGACGGTCTACGAGGTGACTCGCTGCGCCGTGACGCGGTCCTGTGGAACTACACGGTGCTGGGCGAGGCATCTGGCCAGGTCCCCGACGAGGTCAAACAGGCCCACCCCACCGTCGGATGGGCTCAGGCCACGCGACTGCGCAACCGGATCGTCCACGGTTACTGGGACGTCGACCTCCAGATCCTCCACGACACTGCCAGCGAGGACCTGCCCACCATGGTCGAGCGACTTCGTGACGCACTCGGTCAGCTCTCCGAGGTGAGCCAAGACCCGGAGGACGGGCTCGGACCGTCCGAGGCCTGAACCGTTCAAGGGTCCTCGGCGCGAGCGGCGCGATGCGCGGAAGCCCTGCAGTGGGTGAATGAATCCAAGGATTCACGGTCGCCAAACCCTCCACGCCCTGACCCTCGCCTCACACTCCAAAACTCCACCCGCACCCGACTCCGCTACCGAACATTGACGACCCTTCACGACCCCGAAAATCGCCACCACCGATCCACCCTTTACCGCCCCAAACAGAGCGGCACGCATGCTACGAAGGTTCGTAGATCGGCCTACCCCCTGGGGCGGGCCGAGCGCCATTTCTGGGGTCGTTGACGAGTAGTGACGGACGGTGACGGGCATGCGTGGTGGGGTCGAGATCTACAACGGTTCGGCCGTTCCAGCGCGGAACTACTTGGAGGCCGACCGGTCCCGTGCCGATGACTACTACCTGGCCGAAGGTACCGGGCTCGCTGCGCGGTACGTCGCGACACCGTCGATGCTGGTCGCCGAGGCGGCGATGGATGGCGACACCTACCAGCGGTGGGTGGCCGGCTACGACGCCGAGACCGGTGAGGCGAAGGGTCGACTCGTGCCGGACCCCAAGGGGGTGCGGTTCGTCGAGGTCGTGGTCAACGGCCCGAAGACCTGGTCGCTCGCGGCCGCACTGGATCCGGAGATCTCGGCGGCGTACGACGCCGCCCAGACCCGAGCGGCGGAGCAGATCATCGCCTGGGTCGCCCAACACGCCACCACCCGCGCCGGGAAGAAGTATCTCCAGGTCCAGGTCCCCGTCGAGCGGATCGAGGCCGCGGTGATCCGTCACCACACCTCCCGGGCTGGTGACCCGCACCGGCATCTGCACCTGCAGATCAACGCCCGGGTCTTCGCCGTGGGCCAGTGGCGCGGGCTGCACACGGTCGGGCTGCGGGACATGGTCGCGGCCCTGAACGGGATCGGGCATGCCGCGGTGATGTGCGACCCGCAGTTCCGCACCGTCCTCGCCCAGCATGGATTCACCCTGGCTGAGGACGGGGAGATCAACGAGCTCGCGCCGTACGCCGGAGCCTTCAGCGCCCGCTCGGCACAAGTCAGCCGCAACATCGCCCGCTACGAGGCCGCGTGGCGCCGCGACCACCCCGACCAGGAGCCAGGACCTAAGCTGCTGAGGTCTTGGGACCGACGCGGCTGGGCCGACGCCCGGCCCGACAAGGTCGTCCCCACCTCTGGAGAAGAGCTGCGCCAGGACTGGGTCGAGGAGTTGGCCGCGCTGGGCTACCAGGGCCCGACGCATCCAACGCTGGTGCGGGGGACGCCGATCGGTGCGATCGACCGCGACCTCGCGGTCGAGGTCGCGCTGACCCGGCTCGGGGCGAAGCGTTCGGCCTGGAACGCCGGCGAGATCCGCGGCGTGGTCGAGGTACTCATTGCTGAGGTGGGCGTCGTCGCAGCACCGACGGTGCGCACGGAGTTGGCCGAGGACTTGACCGCGCGGACGGTCGCGGCCTGCCGACCCCTGCTCACACGGCGTGATGTGCCCGAACACGTCCGGGCTTTGACCAGCGCCCGGGTCCTCAACGTCGAGGCCGAGCTCAACGACCGGCTGGCCCTGCGCGCCGAGCACGGCGCCCGCGACCTGGTCGTCGTGGAAGGAGCAGCGGGCGCCGGGAAGACCACCCGGCTCCGTGCGCAACGCCGAGCGGTCGAAGCATCCGGGAACTGGATGATCGTGGTCACCCCGACCCTGAAGGCCGCCCAGGTCGCCGCCACCGAGGTCGGCACCAACGCCTTCTCCGCAGCGTGGCTGGCCCACCAGCACGGCTTCCGCTGGGACACCGACGGCCACTGGACCCGGGTCGCCACCGACCGGGTCGACCGGGCCGCGGTGCTGATGCCCGGTGATGAGCTGGTGGTCGACGAGGCCGGGATGCTCGACCAGGACACCGCCCGCGCGCTGCTCACCATCGCCGATGAGGCCGGCGCCCGCCTCGTGCTCCTCGGCGACCGCCACCAACTGCCCGCCGTCGGACGCGGCGGAGTCCTCGATCTGGCGCTGCGGTGGGCGCCACCAGAGGCGGTCAAACAGGTCACCACCGTGCACCGGTTCGCCGACCCCGCCTACGCCGACCTCAGCCTGGCGATGCGAAGTGGTGAGCACTCCGGTGAAGTATTCGACTCACTCCTCGAGCGCAGGGAGATCGTTGTCCACGGATCGGAGGCCGAAGCGATCGAGGCCATCGCCGCCGTGCGCGGACTGGTCCTAGCCGACACCCGCGACCAGGTCACCGCACTCAACGCCGCGATCCGCGACCAACGAACGGCGAGTCACGCCGGTGGTGATCGCGATGGTGAGCACCGTGGTGAGGCCGTCACCACCCGAACCGGTGAGGTGATCGGCCTCGGCGACCGCGTTGCGACCCGCCGCAACGACCGCGACCTAGGCATCGCGAACCGCGACACCTGGACCGTCACCGCGGTCGGTGCCGACGGCAGCGTGGCCGTGCGAGGACGGGCCGGCGGCCGCACCCTCCCGCCCGGCTACGTGCAGGAGCATCTCGAGCTGGCTTACGCCACCACCGTGTACGGGGCCCAGGGCGAGACCGTCGAGCACGCCCACCTCCTCGTTGGGGAGACCACCGGCGCCGCCGCGGCGTACGTCGCGATGACCCGAGGCCGGCACGGCAACACCGCCCACCTCGTGGCGGATTCGGTTGAGGACGCGCGGGCCCAGTGGGTCGCAGTGTTCGCCCGCGACCGCGCCGACCTCGGACCCGCCCACGCCGCCCGCGTGGCCGCCGAGGACATCGAACGCTACGGACCACAGGCGCGACGTCCCCGTGCAGCGAGCGACGGGGCCGCACTCCAGGCGGCGGCGCTCGACCGACGCGGCCCGCGGCACCGCCCGAAGGAGCCGATCCCCGGCCCAAGGACCGCACCCGACCGAGCGACCGGCATCGGCTTCTGAGGTCACCTGGCCTGAGCCCGCCAAATCGGGCGTTCTCGGGCGCATCTGTCCGATGCGGGGCGCTCACCGTTGCTTCTCTCTCCACGGAGAGAGACCGCACCGACGAAGCCAGCCCGTAAAAGACCACGATGCGGACAACTTTCGGGGGGACGCCCCTTGACCTGCGCAAACGCGCGCGTGGCGGGGGCGTATCCCCCCGTATCTGAGAGGGGGTACGCCCGTGGGGGGTACGGAAGCGGTGACGTTGGTTCGTCACCCTTCGGCCGTGATCAGTCACCAGTCGAGGAGACACTCATGAATCCCATCCAGATCCCCGCCGAGTGGGACGACAACGGCATTTTGCTGTTCGAAGAATTCTGCGCATTCATCCGCACACCCCAGCGCACCGTCCGCGACTGGAAGCGACGCGGCATCGGTCCCCGATGGTGGCGATTCAACGGCACCGGGCGGCTCTACACCACCGTCGCCGAACTCCGCCGCTTCCTCGCCGCCGGACGCCACCGCCCCGCATCAGGGGAGTGAATGATGACGAGCAACGTCCCCGTCTACATCAGCATCTCGCAGGCCGCCGACGCCATGGGAGTGTGCGACAAAACCGTCCGTCGACACATCGCCGCCGGCCGACTGCGGGCCTACCGCTGCGGCAAGAAGCTCATCCGACTGCGCATCGAAGACATCGAGAGGTTGATGCGCGAGATCCCGTCAGCCCGCCAGTAGGACGGACGTCGGCAAGGTGACCGAAGTGCGGTCGAATCACCCATCACTGCCGCCGACCATCGCAGACAGGCGTCGAGCGATCTCCTGGTCGCGGTCGGCGGCAGCGTGCTGGTACCGCATCGCGGCTGCCGGGGTGGTGTGCCCTAGCCGGGCCATCAGCTCGGCCAGTGTCGCGCCTGTCTGCGCGGCCAGGACGGCTCCTGTGTGGCGGAGATCGTGAAATCGCAGGTCCTCCCTGCCCGCGGCACGGCGAGCCTCTCGCCAGCCCCAACCAGCACGCTTCACGTTCCCGTTCCTGGTCAGTACGGCCGCGCGGCCGTAGAACGAGCTGTGTGCCAGGTGGTCGCCCTCGGAGGTAGCGAAGAGGAGTCCGTTCTTCCCGGGCGCGGCGTGTGCCAGGAGGTGTTCGCGGATCGTCGGAAGCAAGTGGGGAGGGATCGCGACGTCCCGAGTGCCCGCTGCAGACTTCGGTGCCTTGGTCAGTACGCCCTCGGACTTCGAGCGGACGACTGAACGACGGATCCTCAGCACTCCGGACTTGGTATCGACATCACCCCGGCGGAGCTCGGCGAGCTCGCCGAACCGGAGCGCGCACCACGCCGCGAGCAGCACCATGAGGCGATGTGCCTCGGGCATCGCCGCGACGATCTGCTCGAGTTCTTCGAGCGAGGCGGGCCGGATCGTCTTGAGACGTTCGGTCGAGCCTCCGCCGCGGACCTGTGCAGGGTTGCTGGGGATCCGACCGTCGGTGACGGCGGTCGCCATGATTGTCCGAAGCAGGCTGTAGGCGTGTGCCCTCGTCGTCGGGTGGCCGACGGCACAGCGGTCGTACCACCGGTCAACGGCGTCACGGGTGATGGATGCCAGGGCCAGGCCACCGAAGGTGGGGGAGAGGTGGCGATCGAGCAGTGCCCGGTAGTTGTCGCGGGTGCGGGCCTGGAGTGGGCGCCCCTTGACCTTGCGCTGAGCGAGCCACAGGTCGGCGTACTCGTTGAACGTCAGCCTGCCAGCTGCACCGCGGGTCCTGGGCGGCTGCCAGCTCTCGGGTTGCTCGCACGCGCGGCGCTCCCGGTCGAGCCAGATGACGGCGGCGTCGCGGTCCTCGAAGGTCGACGGCGCAGTGTGCAGGTTGCCGTCCGGGCCGGTGTAGCGCGCCTGGTAGCGACCGCTCCGCATGGGGGTGATCTGCCCGAACGCTCTGCGATTTCTGTTGGACACCCTGT
Source organism: uncultured Actinomycetota bacterium (assembly GCA_963795115.1). Lineage (GTDB taxonomy): Bacteria > Actinomycetota > Actinomycetes > Propionibacteriales > Nocardioidaceae > Nocardioides. The sequence continues at coordinate 993,626 of CAWCGH010000001.1, read as the reverse complement.
TGCGCCTCCGTGCATCGGATTGCATCGACTATGCATCGGATCAAAGGGTAAATGAGTCCTGATTCGTCCACCAGTTTGCACGCAACAGAACAGCAAACCTGCAGGTCAGAGGCCAGTTGGCGCAGATCAAGCCCTGTTGTTCGGATTTCGGCGTAGACAGATTCGATCCCTGTTGCGCCCACCACAGTTTGCTCAGTCAGAACCGGCGTTCAGATTGGAAATCGGGCTCGTGCCATGGACGCGCTAGAACCACCACCATCCACACCGCCACCGCGCTCGACTGCCCCATCTGGTGCACCGCGCGCGATAGCGGCATCCCCGTGCGGCGTCGACGACGCGGAGGAGTTTCGCTTGCTCACTACTGACGCCACGGCGGCCGCCGAGTGGCTCGCGGCACACCGATGAGCCGGCCGTTGCGGCTGGTGCCCTCGCCGGTCACTGGAGCTCGATCCTCCGGTCCTGCAACTTGCTGAGTCTCGAGGACGATTCGCCTCGCGGCGGCGAGTGTCGAGGGTCGGTCAGCCGATCACGGTGCGTTGGTTGGTCAGAGCACCACGATCGTGAAGTCGACGTCCGCGTATGAGCCGTTGACCTTCGTCTGGACGAAGAACTGACCTGGACCGAGTGCCTCAACCGAGATGACCGCGCTCGCCTGGGCTCCGCAGCACGTGTTCTGCGTGATCACCGCGAGCCGGGCGGGGTTGCCGCCGCCGAAAGTGATGCTGTAGTTGCCGGCGGCGGCTCGCCTGACCCGCACCGTCTCGCCGGAGCACGAGTGCGGATAGCCGATCCAATCGGTGGTGTAGGTGCTCGGCACTGCCGGGTCTGCGTTGATGAGCGCAGTCCCTAACAACGCCTCGAGGGTGCAGCGATTGTCGTTGAAGAGGTTGATGTGAGCACCGGTGATGGTGCCGTTTGCGATGTCGCCGCCGGTGATGGTGCCGTTTGCGATGGCATCACTGCTAACGGAGCCGAAGCCAAGGTCGTCATCGGAGATGGTGCCGTCTAAGAGGTTGTACCCGTCGACCTGGTTTTGACCGATGTCAAAACGGGCGATGCTGTCGTTGGCGATGTCATCGCCGGTGAGCGACTCGTCGGCGACCTTTGGACCGTTGACCGAGTTGGGGCCCAGGTCCACGTTGCCGAGCGAGCCGTTCTTGATGTCGCCGCCCAAGATCGAGTCGTTGAGAATCTTGGCGCTGACCACGCTGTCGACCGCGAGCTTCCGCCTAGTGACGGCTCCGTCGGCGATGTCAGCGGTAGTTACCAGGTCCGCGGCCATGCTGGGCACAGGCGAGAACGAGAACGCCACGATGAGCGCTGCGTAGGCGATGCCGTGCTTTCGGAGGTGGCCGGCGAGGCGGCGAGGGCGGGTGTCGGACATGGTGCGGCCTTTCGTAGAGGCACGCGGAGCGAGCGCGCCGATGCACAGCCACTATCCGCCGGGATCCGGTCCGCGTCTCCGGATTGCCGATGTGATGCTGGACGCATGAACGACCTGGCCGCGCGAATCGGGCCGGGTCGCTTTGCGCCCGAGCGCTGGCCGTTGTCTCTCGACGTCGAGCCGCGCGCGTTTCTTCTCGGGAGACGGGTAGCAGGTTAGCGCCGGCCGCCAGGCCCGGTACGAAACAGGGCACTCGAGCTGCCGGACGTGGCCGAAGGTGAACGCCCGCAGGAACGACCCCAACGTCGAGGGGGCGTAGGCCCGCGCGAAGATCCGGCTCATCCCGCCGTGCCGCAGCGCCATATCCTCGATCGAGTCCGCGCCGGCGACCATCCCGCCGACCAGCGAGGCGACGTTCAACCCGGCGTTCGCGCCCTGTCCGTCGGGACCGTCAGGTGCCCATCGGCCAGGTCCCGCAGCCCAGCAGCGTCCGCCAACGCCAGCACCGGGACCAGGCCGCCGGCCGACACGAGATTCGGATCGTCGAACACCGCCGACCTCGCCCGCAGCGTATGAGAGAGTTTCACCTCAGAGATGTCCCTTGCGTTTCGGTCGAATCGTTTCCTGAAGAACTCCGATTCTCCCGCCACGCAAGGGCATTCTCGTTTCACGCCACGCGCGACACACTCAACTCATCGGTGGATCCGGGCTAGGACGTGTTCGCTCAGTACACAAGAATGGTGAAGTCCGCATCGACGTTGCTGCCGTCCATGCCAACGATCTGGACGACGAACGTCCCTGGGGACCCTGAGTAGCTAACGCTCGCGACGACATTGGGGAACCCGAACGTTTCGACGTTGATCGTTCCGGAGACCACTGCCAACCGTGACGGACTTGACGAGCCAAAATTGACCCAATAGAAACCCTTGCTGGTCCGTTTGACCATCACCGGCTGACCCGTGCAGGAGTGCGGGTAGCCGATCCAGTTGGTGGTGTAGTCGTCCGGCACCGCCGGGTCGGCGTTGATGATCGCCGTGCCCTGGACGGTCTCGCCGGTGCACTGGCTGTCGTTGAACAGGTTGAGGTCGGAGCCGTTGATGCCGCCGTTCTTGAGATCGGCGCTGGTGAGCGACTCGTTGGCGACCTTTCCGCCGTTGACACTGTTGGCCGCCAGCTTGGGCCTGGTGACAGCGCCGTCGGCAATGTCGGACGTCTTCACCAGTCCAGCGGCCATGCTCGGCACGGGCGAGAAAGCCACCATGCCAATCAATGCGACGTAGGCGACGAAGTTGCGGCGGAGGTGGCCGCTGAGGCGGCGCGGCTGAGGGTCGGACACGGTGGGGCCTTTCGTAGTGGCGCGCGAAGCGAGCGCAGCGATGCCAGCCACTATCTGCCTCGTATCGCGCCCGCGTCTCGGGATCGCTGATGTCATCCTGGACGCAACGACCGAGCGCTCCGCCTCAAAACGAGACGACCCCGGCCCGCGCGAATCGGGCCGGGGGTCGCTTTGCCCGCGTACTGGCCGGCGCCGGGGGTGTAGCAAACCCCCACCTGAAGGAGGCCGTTCCCGATGTTGCGGGCGCTTACGGAGAAACCCGCGTACTTCGGGGCGACCATGGCGAGTCGGGAGGGACTTCGCGCGCCGAAGGACACCTCGTAGACGCCTCCATCAATCCGCCTCACCGTCACCGGGTCGCCTGAGCACTGTCGTTGAACAGGTTGGTTGAGGTCGGAGCCGTTGATGCCGCCGTTCTTGAGATCGGCGCTGGTGAGCGACTCGTTGGCGACCTTTCCGCCGTTGACAGTGTTGGCCGCCAGCTTGGGCCCCAACCCTCCGTCGCCACGTTCGCGGCGTCCTCGAACGCCTTGCCGAACCAAGCCTTGCGACGCGCCTGAGTTGCCACCCACGGTAGATCCCTGTTTGGCCCGCTGGCCCGGGGATGCCTTCGTCCCAGCCGGGTATCCCTTGAGTAGCCCGTCCCTTGGAAATAGAGCTCTCTCGGGATCGGTGAGGCCCCTGCCGGTTGAGTAGACAGCTGGCGGGGGCCGCGGGCCTCCGGTGGTTGCGACGGCCCCTTTCGGAGACGGCGCGGGTGAGGCCGGTCAACCGGTCTGTGACCACACCCGGAGCCCGGAAGCCCGGTGGGCCCCGACGGCCATACCGAGGGCGACGAACCAGCCGACCACGGTCCAGCCGGTGAAGAAGTTGAGAGCCCCGATCAGCGGTGCGTTGGCCTTACCGCGGGTGGTGGCGATCGCCCACGGGAGCAGGTAGCCGCAGGTCGCGAACGTGGCCGCCCACGCAATCAGGGCCTGGCGGGCACGGTCCTGCTTGTCGGTGACGAGCTCCAGGTACATGGCCGCACCCTAGACGACCGCGACGGCTCTAGAGTTGCGCTCGTCACCGCCTCACCGCAGCCGGAGGAGACCGATGTTCGTTCCGTTCAGCGCCCGTGACTTCCTCGATCGTGCCGTGACCGTCTACGGCGACCGGGTCGGCGTCGTCGATGAGCCGATGCAGCCGGCACCGAGCCATGGGGAACTGACGTACGCCCAGATGGGGGACCTGGCGCGCCGCCAGGCGGCCCGGCTCGACCAGCTCGGCATCGCGCCGGGCGAGCGGGTCGCGGTCGTGAGCCACAACAGCAGCCGGTTGCTCACGTCGTTCTTCGGAGTCTCGGGGTGGGGCCGCATCCTGGTGCCGGTGAACTTCCGGCTGCGGCCCGACGAGGTGCAGTACATCGTCGAGCAGTCCGGCGCGCGGGTGCTCTACGTCGACCCTGAGCTCGAGCAGTCGTTGAAGGGGGTGGAGGCCGAGCGCAAGTTCGTCCTCGGCAACGACTCCGACCTCTACGCCGAGCCCGGGGCGCAGCCGGAGCCGTGGGAGCACGACGAGAGTGCGACGGCGACGATCAACTACACGTCCGGTACGACGGCCCGGCCGAAGGGCGTGCAGATCACGCACCGCAACATCTGGACCAACGCGGTGACGTTCGGGTTGCACACGACGATCAGCGACCGCGACGTCTACCTCCACACGCTGCCGCAGTTCCACGCCAACGGGTGGGGCATGCCGTTCGCGATGACTGGCGTCGGTGCGCAGCACATCATCCTGCGCAAGGTCGACGGCACCGAGATCCTGCGGCGGGTGCGCGACCACGGGGTCACGATGATGTGCGCGGCACCGGCCGTGGCCACCGCGGTGCTCGATGCCCTGCCGGATTGGGAGGGCGAGATCCCCGGTCGCGACCAGGTGCGGATCGTGATGGCTGGTGCGCCGCCGCCGACCAAGACGGTCGCCCGGGTCGAGGAGGACCTCGGCTGGGAGTTCATCCAGATCTACGGGCTCACCGAGACCAGCCCGGTCCTGACCGTCAACCGGCGTCGCGCCGAGTGGGACGACCTCGAGCCGGAGGAGCGCGCGCAGAAGCTCACCCGGGCCGGCTCTCCCGCGCTCGGCGTCACCCTTGCGATCGACGAGTCCGAAGAAGGATCGGGCGAGGTGCTCGCCCGGTCCAACGTCGTGCTCGAGGGCTATTGGGAGAAGCCGGAGGAGACCGAGGCGGCGCTGCGCGACGGCTGGTTCCACACCGGCGACGGCGGCATCCTCGGCAGCGACGGCTACCTCACCATCGCCGACCGCAAGAAGGACGTCATCATCACGGGAGGCGAGAACGTGTCTTCGATCGAGGTCGAGGACGCACTGTTCTCTCACGCCGCCGTGGCCGAGGTCGCGGTGATCGGGGTCCCCAGCGACAAGTGGGGCGAGACGATCAAGGCGCTCGTCGTACTCGCTCCCGACATCGAGGGCGGCCCGGACATGGAGGCGGACCTGATCGCCTGGTGCAAGCAGCGGCTGGCCGGATACAAGGCGCCGACGTCGGTGGAGTTCCGCGACGAGCTGGCCCGCACCGCGACCGGCAAGCTGCAGAAGTTCAAGCTGCGCGCGCCGTACTGGGAAGGACGAGATCGCCAGGTGAACTGAGCGTCTTGGTTTCGAGGCTCGCTTCGCTCGCACCTCAACCAGCGACGGTCACGTCCCAGCCAGCGGCGCGAAAGGCGTCCGCGGTTGCCGCTGTCCAAACGAGGGACGCGTCGTCGCGGCCGGCGAGCAGTGTGATCCGCGTTGTCACCTTGGGTGGTGCGGGTACGGCGAGCTGGCGGCCGCTCACCGGGTCGTCCTCGCCGCGGGCGTCGATGCAGGCGACGTGGTCGATCTCGAGTCCGAGCCGCCGCTGGTGGAGCACCAGGCTCAGTACGGCGATGCCGGAGCTGCCGTGTCCCTCGAGGTCGAGCGGGGTGTCGGCGGCGACCCGCGCATCGCCTAGGAGCGTCAGCAGTTGCTCGCGGGTCAGGCCGTCGGCGAGCACGACCGGTCGGGGGCTGGGCTGGTCATCGGGTGGCACGGGCACCACCGTAGGGTCAGCACCACAGGTCCCGTGGAACAGGAACCCGGTGTGAGTCCGGGGCGGTTCCGCCACTGTGATCCCACTGCGTCGCTCGGCGCACGGGACAGCCAGACACTGGCCACGGGGCATCCGACCGATGAGGGGCGCGAACCCCGAGGAGGCTCTGCCGGCCATGGTGCGTATCGCACTCTTCTCCACGTCCGACACCGACCTGCTGTCCGCGCGGGCGAGCGGTGCCGACTATGTCCTCACCAACCCGGCGCGGTGCGACCTCGCCGATCTGGCGGACCTCGCCGGATCCGCCGACCTCACCGTGGTCCGACTGCTCGGCTCGCCGCAGGAGTACGACGCTGAGCTCGCCGCCGTGAAGGGCTCCGGCCGGCCGGTGGTCGTCCTGGGAGGCGAGCAGTCGCCGGACGCGGCGCTGATGGCGGTGTCGACCGTGCCGATGGGCGTCGCGGCAGATGCCCATCGCTACCTGGTCGAGGGTGGCCCGGGGAACCTGGCGCAGCTCCACGCCTTCCTCTCCGACACGGTCCTGCTGACGGGGGAGGGGTTCGAGCCGCCTGCTGTCGTGCCGGTGTGGGGCTTGCTGGACCGGGGTCTCGCTACGCCTTCGCCTGGCGGATCGGGCCGCTCGACCACCGAGAACGCTCGCGTCGGGATCCTCTTCTACCGGGCGCACCAGATGAGCGGGAACACGGACTTCGTGCACGCCCTGGCCGACGCCGTCGACGCGACCGGCCGCGCGATCGCCGTACCGGTCTTCGCGGGGTCGCTGCGGGCGGCGCCGGACGAGCTGTTCGAGGCGCTCGGCTCCCTCGACGCGCTGATCGTGACCGTGCTGGCCGCCGGCGGCACGGTCCCGGCCGCAGCGAGCGCGGGTGGTGACGACGAGACCTGGGACGTCGAGCGGATCGCCGCGCTCGACATCCCGGTGCTGCAGGGGCTGTGCCTGACGAGCAGCCGTGCTGAGTGGGAGGCGTCCGACGACGGGGTCAGCCCGCTCGACTCGGCCAGCCAGGTCGCGATCCCGGAGTTCGACGGGCGGATCATCACCGCGCCGTTCTCGTTCAAGGAGATCGACCCGGACGACCCGGAGGCTCTGCCGAGGTACGTCGCGGACGCCGAGCGGTGCGTGCGGGTCGCTGGGATCGCGGTCAACCACGCCCGCCTCCGCCGGACCCCGGTGGGGGAGCGGCGGCTCGCGCTGATGCTGTCGGCCTATCCCACCAAGCACGCCCGGATCGGCAACGCGGTCGGGCTCGACACCCCGGTGTCAGCAGTGCGGATGCTGCGGCGGCTCCGCGAGGCGGGCTACGACCTGGGCGGCGTGGGCAACGCCATTACCCGGATCATCGACGGGCCGGACGACACGGCGGCCGGGGACGCGCTCATCCACGCCCTCATCGAGGCGGGCGGGCAGGACGAGGAGTGGCTGACCAACGCCCAGCTCACCGACGCGCACGTGCGGGTCTCTGCTGACGACTACCGCGCTTGGACGGCCGATCTGCCCGACGACCTGCGGACGAGCATGGTCGAGGCCTGGGGCGAGGCGCCCGGCCGACTGTTCGTCAACGAGCGGGGCGAGATCGTGCTCGCGACCCTGCGCGCGGGCAACGTCGTACTGATGATCCAGCCGCCGCGGGGCTTCGGCGAGAACCCCGTCGCGATCTATCACGATCCCGAGCTGCCGCCGAGCCACCACTACCTGGCGGCGTACCGCTGGGTCGAGAAGGGCTTCCAGGCCCACGCCGTCGTCCACCTCGGGAAGCACGGCTCGATGGAGTGGCTGCCCGGCAAGAACGCCGCGCTGTCGGCGTCCTGCGCGACCGATGCGGCGATCGGCAACCTGCCGCTGATCTACCCGTTTCTCGTCAACGACCCCGGCGAGGGAGCCCAGGCGAAGCGGCGAGCACACGCGACGATCGTCGACCACCTGGTGCCGCCGATGGCACGCGCGGAGTCGTACGGCGACATCGCACGTCTCGAGCAGCTGCTCGATGAGTACGGCAACATCGCGACGATGGACCCGGCCAAGCTGCCGGCCATCCGGGGTGAGATCTGGCAGCTGATGAAGACCGCCGAGATGCACCGGGACCTCGGGTTGGACGAGAGGCCGGGGGACGAGGACTTCGACGACTTCATCCTTCACGTCGACGGCTGGCTCTGCGAGATCAAGGACGCCCAGATCCGGGACGGCCTCCACGTCCTGGGCCAGGCTCCGGCCAGCGAGGCGCGAGTCAACCTGGTGCTGGCAATCCTGCGTGCTGCCCAGGTGTGGGGCGGCCAGGCGCAGGCGGTGCCGGGCCTGCGCGCGGCGTTGGGGCTGCGTCTCGATGCGCCCTCGCTCGTTCCTCGCGAGGGCTGCTCGACGACCGAAGCGGGCGAACGAGTCGAAGTCGATCGAGTCGAAGCGATGGCCCGTGAGCTGGTCGAGGCGATGGAGAAGGCCGATTGGGACCCTGCGTTCGCGGCGACGCTGCACGACGATCCCGAGGTGCAGCGGGTGCTGGCGTTCGCGGCGACCGAGGTGGTGCCGCGCCTCGACCGGACGACCGACGAGCTCGATGCGGTGCTGCACGCGCTCGACGGCGGCTTCGTGCACCCCGGCCCGTCTGGGTCCCCGCTGCGCGGCCTGGTCAACGTGCTCCCGACCGGGCGCAACTTCTACACCGTCGACCCCCGCGCGGTGCCGTCGCGGCTGGCCTGGCAGACCGGGCAGGCGATGGCCGACTCCCTGCTCCAGCGCTACCTCGACGACGAGGGCGGCTACCCGGAGTCCGTCGGCCTCTCGGTGTGGGGCACCAGCGCGATGCGCACGTCCGGTGACGACATCGCCGAGGTCCTCTCCCTGCTCGGCGTCCGCCCCGAGTGGGACGAGGCGTCGCGCCGGGTGCGCGAGCTCTCCGTCGTACCCCTCGACGAGCTGGGGCGGCCACGGATCGACGTGACCGTGCGGATCTCGGGCTTCTTCCGTGACGCCTTCCCGCACGTGGTCGCGATGCTCGACGACGCCGTCCGGCTGGTTGCCGACCTCGACGAGCCCGCCGAGCAGAACTTCGTCCGCGCGCACGCGCAGGCCGATCTCGCCGAGCACGGCGACCAGCGGCGCGCGACCACGCGGATCTTCGGCTCCAAGCCGGGGGCGTACGGCGCGGGCCTGCTGCAGGCGGTCGAGTCCGGGACGTGGCGTGACGACAAGGACCTCGCCGAGGTCTACACCGCGTGGGGCGGGTTCGCCTACGGGCGCGGGCTGGACGGCGTACCGGCCGCTGACGACATGCGGACCAACTACCGGCGGATCAAGGTCGCGGCCAAGAACGTCGACAGCCGCGAGCACGACATCGCTGACAGCGACGACTACTTCCAGTACCACGGCGGCATGGTCGCCACCGTGCGCGCGCTGACCGGCGCCGACCCGCGGGCGTACGTCGGCGACTCGACCTCGCCCGATGCGATCCGCACCCGGACCCTGCAGGAGGAGACCAACCGGGTCTTCCGTGCGCGGGTGGTCAATCCGCGCTGGATCGGCGCGATGCAGCGGCACGGCTACAAGGGCGCGTTCGAGCAGGCGGCGACGGTGGATTACCTGTTCGGCTTCGACGCGACCGCCGGCGTCGTGCACGACTGGATGTATGCGGCGCTCGCGAAGGAGTACGTCCTCGACGAGACGAACCAGGAGTTCCTACGACGCTCTAACCCGTGGGCGCTTCGGGGGATGGTCGAGCGCCTGCACGAGGCGGCCACGCGCGGCCTGTGGGCCGAGCCCGACGCCGACGTGATGGCGGCGCTGCAGGCGGTCTACCTCGAGGTCGAGGGCGAGCTGGAGGACCGATGAATCACCCCATGAAAGCCAGAGTGCGCATCATCGGCATCGGGATGGGGTCGCACCAGGTCACCCCCGAGGCCGCGGACGCGCTGCGCGCCGCCGACTACGTCATCGCCGCTGAGAAGAGCGACCACGACGCGCTGCTCTCGGTACGGCGCGAGATCGCCGATGCCTTCGGTCTGCCGGTGGTCGCCGTACCCGATCCGAAGCGCGACCGGGAGTCCGCCGCGGACGGCGGATACGTCGGCGCGGTCGACGGATGGCACGCCGCGCGGGTGGCGGCGTACGAGGCCGTGCTTGCCGAGCGCCAGGGCACGGCGGCGTTCCTGGTTTGGGGCGACCCCGCGTTCTACGACTCCACCATCCGGATCGTGGAGGCGATCGCCGAGCGCGGCGCTGTCGAGGTGGAGCACGACGTGGTGCCTGGGATCAGTGCGCTCCAACTGCTCGCCGCCCGCCATCGAGTCGTGCTGCACGACATCGGGCAGCCGCTTCACGTGACGACCGGCCGACTGCTCGCCGACGCCGTGGCCGCGGGACAGACGAACATCGCGGTCATGCTCAACCGATCGGTCGTGCTCGACGGGCTGCAGGACTGGACGATCTGGTGGGGTGGCAACCTCGGCCGACCCGAGGAGGCGCTGGTCGGCGGCCGGGTCGGCGACGTACTGCCGGACATCGAGGCGGCCCGGGAGCGGCTGCGGGCCGCGGCCGGATGGGTGTTGGACATCTACCTGCTTCGGAAGGTAGCTGCATGACGATGTTCAGGAGTCCCAGGCGTCACATCGGACAGGCAAAACTGGTGCTTGTCGGGCGTTGCAATGGCCGACAAGTGCAGGAATCACCGGTCGACCGGGGATTCCTGCAGTGACCGCTCTCCTCGTCGCCGGGATGACCTCCGACGCCGGCAAGAGCGTGGTCGTGACCGGGCTGTGCCGCGCGCTCTCGCGGCGGGAGATCGCAGTGGCGCCGTACAAGGCGCAGAACATGTCCAACAACTCCATGGTCGTCGTCGACGCCGACGGGGTGGCCGGCGAGATCGGCCGGGCGCAGTGGGTGCAGGCGTTGGCCGCGGGCGTCACGCCCGAGGTGGCGATGAACCCGGTGCTGCTCAAGCCGGGCAGCGACCGCCGCAGCCACGTCGTACGGATGGGGCAGCCGGACGGAGAGATCAGCGCCCGCGACTTCACGTCCGGGCGGGAGCGGCTGGCGGCGTCGGCGTTCGCGGCGTTCGACGACCTGCGGTCGCGGTTCGACCTCGTCGTCGCCGAGGGGGCGGGCAGCCCGGCCGAGATCAACCTGCGCGGATCCGACTACGTCAACATGGGGCTGGCCCGGCACGGCGACGTGCCGACGATCGTCGTCGGCGACATCGATCGCGGCGGGTGGTTCGCGTCGGCGTACGGCACCCTGATGCTGCTCGACGAGGCGGACCGAGCGCTGATCAAGGGGTACGTCGTCAACAAGTTCCGCGGCGATGTCGAGCTGCTGCGGCCCGGTCTTGCTGACCTGGAGGCGCGGACGGGGCGGCCGACCTACGGCGTGCTCCCGCGGCACCCCGGTCTCTGGCTCGACTCCGAGGACGCGCTCGATCTCGAGGGGCGGCGTTCGGAGGAGGGTGCGCGCCGGGTCGCCGTGGTGCGGCTTCCGCGGATCAGCAACTTCACTGATGTCGACGCGCTCGGGCTCGAACCTGGGCTGGACGTGGTGTTCGTGTCCGACCCCGCCCGGCTGGCCGATGCCGACCTCGTGGTGCTGCCCGGGACGCGGTCGACGGTGGCCGATCTCGCGTGGCTGCGGTCGCGCGGGCTGGACCGGGCGATCGTCGCGCACGCGGCCGCGGGCCGGCCGGTGCTCGGGATCTGCGGTGGCTGCCAGATGCTGGGCAGCACGATCATCGATCCGGAAGGGGTCGAAGGACCGGCCGGTGCCGCGGTCGAGGGCATTGGTCTGCTCGACCTGACCACGACCTTCTCGTCCGAGAAGACGCTGCGGCTGCACGACCCGGCCGGCTACGAGATCCACCACGGCGCGGTGACCGGCGAGACCCGGTCCGGCTCGGTGACCGGCACGATGGTGCACGGGTCGCTCGAGGACGACGGGATGCGGTCGTCGTACCTTCGTGATGCGCTGGACATCGAGTCGACGGCGTCCTTCCCGGCGGCGCGGGAGCGGCGGCTCGACGTGCTGGGCGACCTGGTCGAGGAGCACCTTGACGTCGACGCACTGCTGGGGCTGGCCGGATGAGGGTGTTGATCCTCGGCGGTACGTCGGAGGCGCGCGAGCTGGCCGCGCTGCTCGTCCGCGAGGGCTTGGACGTGGTCAGCTCGCTCGCCGGTCGGGTCGCGGAGCCGCGGCTGCCGGTCGGCAGGGTCCGGATCGGTGGCTTCGGAGGAGTCGCCGGCCTGCGCTCCGCGCTGAGGGAGTACGACGTGGTGGTCGACGCCACCCATCCGTTCGCCACGGGAATGTCGGCGAACGCGGCCGTCGCCTGTCCCGCCGAGAACGTCCCGCTGCTGCGGCTTGAGAGACCCGGCTGGGCCGACCGCTCACGGTCCTCGTGGACGTGGGTCGACACCCACGAGCAGGCCGCGGCGGTGGCTGCCGAGCGCGGCGAACGCCCGTTCCTGACCGTCGGCAGGCAGGAGCTGGCCCGCTTCGTCCCGGCATTAGGGGAGCGGGCCGTGCTGGCTCGGGTCGTTGACGTCCCCGAGATCGAGCTGCCGTCGGCGTGGACGCTGCTGACGTCGCGCGGTCCTTACGAGCTGGCCGGTGAGCTCGCGCTGATGCGCGAGCACGCGACGGACGTGCTCGTCACCAAGGACTCCGGCGGTTCCTACACCTGGCCGAAGATGGAGGCCGCCGCCGCGCAGGGCCTGCCGGCTGTCGTCGTACGCCGTGCGCCGGGTCCGGTCGGGGTCGAGACGGTCACCGACGTGTCGAGAGCGGCAGCCTGGGTGGGATCGTGGCGACACCAGGACGTACCAAAGTCGTAGGGCGATCAGCGGGCGTCGAGCACCTTGATCCGGTACCTCACGTGGATTCCCTGCCCGATGTCGAGCCGCACGTACAGGAACTCGACGCCTTCCTTCGCCGCGTCCCGCCGGACTGGGAACTCCAGCGTGGTCGAGTCCTTCCGCGGCGGGATCTCGTCGTACACCGATGCGTAGAGCCGCCACAGGGTGCGACGGGGGTGTGACGAGTCGCCCTGGGCCTTCAGCCAGTCCCGGGGGACGTCGGTCCCACGGAGGTTCTCGCCGAGGCCGCGGACCGCGCGTGCGGAGACCCACGTCGAGGCGTCGGTGTCGCCGTCGAGGGTGACGGTGAGCTTGATCGACTGTCCCTCGCGGACCCTCCTGGTGACGTCGACGTCGATGTTCGGCGGCGGGTCGTCCTCGACGACGAGCAGCTCGCCGAGGTAGTCGTCGGTCGCGATGCCCTGCAACGGCCACAGCGCGATCTGGGTGTGCTGGTCGAAGCCGAACTGCGTGTCGGCGGAGTACTCCACCGGGATGGAGCCGGACGACTGCCCTGGGGCGACGTCGACGATCAGCCGCTGCACCTGACCCCGGTCCTGTCCGGCGGTGAAAGCCACGAACCGCGCCTCGCGCGTCACGCTGCCGATGATCTTGAACGGGACCCGCGCGACCTTCGTGCCGCCCTCGCCCTCGTCGATCCGGACGTTGCCGATCCGCACCTGCGGCAGCCGGCGGTCCGGGACGGGGGCTACCGTCTCGGGTGCCGACGAGAGGTCGGCGATCCAGACCCGACCCTTTGGGGTGCCGGCGACCAGTTCGACCGACGTGATGTCGGTGAGGTCGGCCCCGGCCGATCCACTCGCGTCGACCACGATGGCGGTCGCCCACAGCTTGGTCGCCCAGGAGATCTTCGGAAGGGTCGTCGGCTCCGTGCCCGGCTCGGGGTCGAGCAGCGCCGAGCCGCCGGAGGAGTCGGAGATCCGTACTTGCAGGTCGGGATCGGCGTACGTCGGGTCGGCGATGGTCCGCAGCTCGAGTCGGTCGCTGGTGAGATCGAGCGGCTGGGAGAACCGCAGCCCGCCCGTGGCACCGACCGCCTGCCAGGCGAACTCGAGGAACTGCCGCGTGGGCACCTGCTCGCCGTCCATCGGCCAGTGGGGGGTCACCCAGTTCTCGTTGCGGCGCCCGCAGATCGCGAACGACGCGCTCTGAGAGGCGACTCCGCTGCAGAGCCGCGCATCAGCGTCGCCGGTCGTGAGGGTCGGCCGGGCATCGGCGCCGGGACGGCGCACCGAGCGGCCGCCTCCGATCGCGTGGCTCAGCACGTCCGCGTCCCCGATCGAGTCGACGGTGACCGGCGAGCCGTCGTACAGCGGTGTGTACTCGCCCTCACCGGTGAACAGGTGGACGGCTCCGGCGACGTACCCCCGGCCGACCGCGCGCTGCTCCCACGGTTGCAGCCGTCCCGGGTGACGGGTGCCGCAGGTCTTCGTGCGGTCGCCGCTCCAGTCGTCCCACGACGGGGCGGCCGCCGTTGCCGGCGTCCATTCGGTGTTGAAGTAGTTGTGGTTGGCGCCCAGGACCATCACCGAGCTCTTCAGTGAGGTGTCCTCGGGCGCGAGACCGCGGGCGACGTCGGTGAACCGCTGACCCTGGAGGTCGTAGACGTCACCGTCGCAGTAGGGGAGCACCGTCACGGTCGGGACGTACGGCGCGGTGTGCCACGCGAAGTCGACCGGCGCGAGCAGCACCTGGCCGGCGATGCGGTACGGCGCGCTCGGGCGGATCTGGATCGACGCGCGGTCGACGCCCTCACCCCCACGGCTGTGCCCGACGAGGATCACCTGGTCGAGGTCGATCCGGTGCGCGGTGGCGAGGTCGACCCAGCCGTCGAGGTGCTTCCGGACGATCGCCGCCCGGACGTCGGCGCCGCCGTCCGGCAGCCGCCAGTCCTGGGCGTTGATCCCGTTGACCCGCACGGAGACGGTTGCGTAGCCCTGCGAGGCCAGCACCTGCTGGATGTAGTCGTAGCCGAGGTGGCTCGGGATCTCCGCGTACGGCGCCGGGCACGGCCACTCGTCAGGACCGAAGTCGTCGGGGTCCGACGGGTTGTAGCAGACGCTGTGCCGGCCGTGCAGGAAGAGGACGAGCGGTCGCGGTCCGGTGTCCTCGCTGGGAGCGGGCTCGACGACGTGCCCGACCATCTCGATCGGCTCGGCCATGCCGTCGAGCTTGACGGCGGGCCAGTCGTAATCACTCGTGACGACGTCGTACGGCCCGGGCCTGCCCGGGTCGGCCGCGTCGAGCTCGTGGGTGATCCGCGGCGCGATCGTGTCGTTGGCGAGGCCAACGGTGGGGTCGAAGCCCGACTCGTCGAGTCGGTCGCCGGACAGCACCACGTCGAGCTCGCCCGGGGTTGGGGCGGTGTTGGCGGTGACGAGCGCGGTGACGGTCCGCCCGTCGGCACCGATCGTCGGCGCGCCGAACGCGAGGCCGTCGCCGGTGATGGTGGGTCGGTCCGAACCGACCGGCAAGTCCTTCGGGGAGGTCCAGGAGACCCGGTAGCTGCCGTTGCCGACGGCGACCACCCGCCAACCCGGATCGTCCGGCGCCGCCGTACTCGGCGCGCCGGGCGTCGCCCCCGCCGGTGGCGGGGAGCCGGTGGTGAGGGTGAGCGCCGTCGCTGCGCAAGCAGCAAAAACTACGAACGCTCGGCAGGAAGCGGGCAGGACTCGGGGCGCACGAGTGGCGCGATGCGGCTGCACACCTAAGTAGACGCACAGGCCGACCGGTTGGTTGCCGCTTTCGCCCGGGAAGAAACGAGCGCCTTCCGACGCTGATACAGATATCCTGCGAAGTGAGAGGAGTAGTGCGATGACCACGATGCATATCGCGACCGCAACCAGGTCCTACGTGCGGTCGGTCGAGCGGGTCGCGGCGAAGTCCGCCGATCCGGGCGTGGCCGAGCGCCTCCTCACTTCAGCAGTGGGCATGCGGATCGCGCTGGAGATGCTCCCCGAGGGGTCACCGCACCAGCTGTTCGAGCTGCGAAACCGGGCGGCCGCCCTCGCTTCGGTGCCGCGAGTGGGGTCCTCGGCGCACACCTCTCTCCTGGCCGCGCACGCGGTGTTCGCCGAGCGTGCGGCGCAGTGGGCAATGGCCTGTGGCCTCGGCACCCGTCCGGCCCCCGTCTGACCGATGCCCGGCTCGGCTTTTGCCGGGGGATGGTCTGTGCCCGAGGCGACTTCGACCGCGACAACGCGGCCGGTGTCGCGCGTGGGCGCCGACGAACGCCGGCCGACACGCTCGCCGCCTTCAGGTCGGTCCTGGACCGCACGGCCACCCGCCCGCACCCCTCGACACCAGGTTGGTCGAGGCCGTCGTCCACGGCGAGGACATCCGGCGACCGCTGGGGCTGAGCGGGCGCTATCCGATCGAGGCGATCGCGAGCGCGCTGCGCCACCAAGCCCGGTCGTCGACGTCGTTCGGCGGTGCTCGGGAGCACGTGGCAGGGCTTCAGCTGGTGGCGACCGACATCGACATCGTCATCGGCTCGGGCGACCAGGTCCGCGGTACGGCGTTGGCGCTCCTGCTGGCCATCTCGGGCCGGTCCGTCGCGTACGACGAGCTCGACGGCCGTGGCGTTGCCGAGCTGCTCCGGCGGTTGCCCGCCTGACCGTGGCGCCGGGTGGTCACGCTGCGATCGGGAGCATCCCCGGCAGCGACGTGACCTGGCAGACGCAGGTGTCGCTGCACGGCAGGTAGGTGTGGACGGCGTGGCCGCACCCCGAGCACGGCAGGTCGTGGGTCAGGTGCTGCTCGTTGGTCCGGTCGGTGTTCCACATGATCGTGCCTCCTTGCGGTGCGGTGGATGGTGGTGCCTCACTCTCTCCACGAACCGGGACCACCGAATACGACACCCAGCCCAGAGAAAGGTCGACGCGTTGTCCGTTGGGACCAAGGGGACCAAGGGGACCGGGATCGGCCGTCGCGCGTATCCTTCGCACGGACGCGAAGGGGAAACGTGGTGACCGAAGCACGTCGGTACGGCGGCCAGTCCGCGGCCGAGCGCGACGAGGGTCGTCGTACTCGCCTGCGTGAAACCGCTCTGGAGCTCTACGGCTCGCAGGGCTACGCGAGCGTGTCGATCGACCGTCTCTGCTCCGCCGCGAAGGTGTCGACCCGGCACTTCTACCAGCTGCACTCCAACAAGGAGGACATGCTGCTCGACCTCTACGCGTCGCTCACCACCGCGTCCCTCGACGATGTCGCCGCTTCTCTCGAGCGCAACGACGGGGAGACGATCGCGGTGCGGATGCGCGAGGCGGTCGGTTCCTACCTGCGGCCATTGCTGGCGGATCCGCGCAAGGCTCGGATCGCGTTCGTTGAGATCGTCGGTGTCAGCGCGCGGGTTGAGGAGGTCCGGCTGCAGTTCCGCAACGGGATCATCGCGCTGATCGAGTCCGAGACGAAGGCGGCGACCGAACGGGGCGAAGAGGTCCGCGACGCGGATGTCCGGTTCCGGGCGCTCGCGCTGGTCGGCGCCGCCAACGTGATCGTCCACGACTGGAGCATCCATCGCGGCAGCAGGGGAGCGGACGTGCTGGAGAGGTCGTTCTGCGACCTGGCGGTGGAGCTCGTCGTCGGCCAGGCCAAGGTAATCTGAAAAGACCTCTTGTCGGATGACGTAGCCGCGACCTAGCGTCACCAGCATGAGAAAAGCCCTTGTTTGTGTTGGCGTCGCCGCCGCGGTCACCGCTGGCACCGCCGTGCCCGCCCACGCGGCCAGCTGGTTCGGCACCGCACTGACCAGCGCCATCGACAACTCCCTCGGCCCGGGTCCCGCCCCGCGGCCGGCGGCGACGGCCGACGTCAACGGTGACGGCCGGGCCGACCTCGTCAGCGTCGGCGACTTCGCGCAAGGTGACATCCGGGTCTCGCTCGGCGACGGCACCGGGCGGTTCGCCGCGGCCACGAAGATCACCGGCACGGCCCAGACGCAGGGGCTCGATCTCGGTGACGTCACCGGTGACGGAAAGGTCGACATCGTCGCGATGACGGTGTCCGAGGGGCGGATCCTCAAGGGCAACGGTGCCGGCGGTTTCACCCAGGTGGGCAGCTACCCGCTGACCTTGGGCGGGCAGGTCGAGCCGCTGGTCGTCGACGTGGACACCGACGGCGACCTCGACGTGGTGGCCCCGACCTTCACCGCGATCCAGTCGCTCATCAACGGCGGCAACGGCTCGTTCACGACAGGACCCCGTACGTCGGTGCCCGGTGCCGGCGCGCTGTCCGCGATCGCCATCGCACACCTCAACCCCGGCAGCACCCCCGACCTGTTCGCGGTCGACGGCTTCTCGGGCACGACCTTCGCGCTGACGGGCAACGGCAACGGTGGCTTCACGGTGAAGGGCTCGCTCTACGGGACGTCGTTCATCCCCGAGGACGTCGCCGCCATCGACCTCGACGGCGACGGGTATGACGACGCCGCCACCGTCGGCTCGTTCAGCTTCTCGCTCGCGACCGGACTCACCGACGGGACCGGCACGTTCACGTCGCCGATCCCGCAGTCCTACCAGTTCGGCGGCCCCGGCCCGACCAGTGCCGCCGTCGCCGACTTCGACGAGGACGGACGTGAGGACCTCGTCGTGTCGTCGCTCGCGAACCCGGCGTCCGGCACGCTCACCGTGCTGGCCGGCAACGGCACGCCCGGTCTGCAGAAGATCGGCACGTTCAGCACCGCGCCGTTCCCCCAGAACCCGGTCCTCGCCGACTACGACCGGGACGGCGACACCGACATCGCCGTCGTCAGCCCGGGCAGCATCACCGTGCTCCCGAGCACCTCGGACTGACCGTGCGCCGACCCCGTCTCGGTCTCGCCGTCCTCGCCGTCCTCGCCATCCTGCTGCCGACCCTCGTCACCGCAGGGCACGCGGAGCCCGCCCGCGCCGACGGGCCCACGACCTGGTTCGTCCGGGCCGGGGCTGCGTCCGGCACCGGGTCGCAGGACGCACCTCTCGGGTCGCTGATCGACGTCGAGCAGCGGTCGGTGGCGGGCGACAGGATCGTCGTGCTCCCCGCGGTGGAGCCGCTCGACGGAGGGATCCGGCTCAAGCCGAGGCAGGTCCTGGTAGGTCGTGGTGCGCTCACCTCGGGCACCGCCCGGCAGCCGTGGCTGACGAACACGACCGACCGTCTCGACGGCGACGCAGTACGGCTGGCCGACGGCGCCGAGGTACGCGGGCTCCGGATCACCGACAGCCGGCGGGGTGCGGTCTACGGCGCGGACGTGACCGATGTGGTCGTGGCCGGCAACAACATCTCAGGGCAGAACACGACGTGCGTCCCGGGTTTCCTCATCCCTCCCTTCAATGCGCCGACCAACATCCCCGGCGTCGGCATCCCGATCAGCACCGGGCTCCTGAACGGCTGGGCGGCGATCCAGATCGACGCGGAGCACCGACAGGACCTCACCGCGGTGATCGCCGGCAACCGGATCCACGACGCGGAGTGCGGCGACGGGATCGACGTACGGCTCTCGGGTCATGCGACCGGGTCGGTCGTGATTCGCGGAAACGACGTCCGGCTGCTGCGACAGGGGCCCGACTTCCAGTCGGTGCTCGCGATCGGCGTGCAGGCCCGGGACTCGGCGGACGTCCGAGCGACGATCAGCGGCAACGTCCAGGCCGACCTCGGCAACCCCGACGACCTCAACCTGCTGGTGGAGGGTGCGGACTCCGAGGGCGTCTTCCTCAACGCGGCCGGCCCGGCGTCGCTCGACGCGATCGTCGCGGACAACGACTACACGAACGACCAGGGGATCGGCGGCTTCTCCGCGAACGGGCTCGAGATGGTGTCCATGGGAAGCGGCGCCCGGATGAACGCCGTGATCAGGGACAGCTCGTTCTCCGGTTCGCCAGGCGACGTCATCGAGCATGGCGCTCTCGGCACCGACGCAGTGATGACGATGCGGCTCGTGCGGGTCGTGGCCGAGCGCTCGACCGGAGTCGGCAACACGTTCGTCCTGCCCTTCAACAACGGTGACTGCGTCCTCGCCGGGAGCCTGGGGGCGCGCAATATCGTCCGCCTCGTCGTACGACGCAGCGTGCTGCGCAACTGCGCCAACAACGGGCTGTCCCTGGGGAGCAACGTGGTCAACGGAACGGGACCCACGACCGAGGTGTCCGCCGACGTGCGCGGCACCGTGATCACCGGCAACCGTGGCGGCAACGTCGGCATCCGGAACTTCACTGCGCTCGGGACGCTCCGGTTCCGGATGGACCGCACCGACCTCCAGCGCAGCAGCAGCCTGGGTTCCGGCGTCGCCGACTTCTCCGCCGAGGACGTCGGCACCACGACGCGCCACACCA
The DNA here is from genome assembly GCA_963795115.1 of uncultured Actinomycetota bacterium. GTDB lineage: Bacteria > Actinomycetota > Actinomycetes > Propionibacteriales > Nocardioidaceae > Nocardioides. The sequence goes on along the minus strand of CAWCGH010000001.1, from coordinate 973,653 downwards.
TCGACATCGGAGGCGGCGACCTGGGCAGCGTGGGGAAGAACTGCCTCCGCGGCGGCCTGCTCGCGGCCAACGTCGTCGGCTATCGGGTCTCGGCGCGCCGCAACTGGTGGGGACGGGCAGGCGGTCCCGGGGCGCTGCGGACGCTGGTGCTGCTGGGTGAGCTCGACACCAGTGAGCCGTTGGACGCCGCGCCCCGGACCTGTTGACCCCGAGGGTGGCGTAGGGCGGCCTCGGGCGTTCTCCTGTATCAGGAGGACTCCAGCGCCATCCTGTAGAGGTGAGCCGCAACCTGGTCGTGTGCCTCGACGGCACCAGCAACGAACCCGAGGTGGACGTCACCAACGTGGCGCGGCTGTTCGACATGGCGATCAAGGACCAGGAGCAGCTGGTCTACTACGACCCCGGCGTCGGCACGATGGGCGCGCGCAGTGCGACGACTCCGGTCGGCAAGTCACTGACGCGGGTGGGCGGCCTGGTCATCGGGTACGGCGTCCGCGACAACATCGCCGAGGCCTACGAGTGGCTGATGGAGCACTACCGCCACGGCGACAAGATCTACCTGTTCGGCTTCAGCCGCGGTGCCTACACGGCGCTGGCGCTCGCCGGGATGCTCCGCACGGTCGGGCTCCTCAGCCCGGGTGCCGAGAACCTGGTGCCGTACGCGATCAAGCTCTACGCGAAGAACACGTCCCGCGACGTCAGTGCGGACGAGGACAAGTTGTACTGGGAGACGCGCGGCGAGTTCGGACGCAAGTTCGGCAACCCGGAGTTCGTGCGGTTCGCCCGGAACATCACCTTCCTCGGCCTCTGGGACACGGTGAAGTCCGTCGGCTGGCTCAACGCCCGCGCCAGGTTCGAGCAGGCCCGTTGGCCGTTCACGCGCAACGTCAAGAACGTGGCGACCGGCCGGCTAGCGCTCGCGATCGACGAGAACCGGCGGCCGTTCGCGCCGTACCGCTTCGATGCGCAGCAGGTCGCCGAACGTCCCGACGACCTCAAGGAGCTGTGGTTCGCCGGCGTCCACAGCGACGTCGGCGGACAGTACGACGACCACCGGCTCTCGGACATCGCGCTGGGTTGGATGGCAGACGAGGCGATGGCCGCCGGCCTGCGGGTCGACGCGAAGCGTTACGAGAAGCTGGTCGGCGTGCCGCCCGGCACCGCGCCGCCCGTGTCGGACGCGATCGAGGGCGCGATCCACCGCCACCGCTGGCTGTGGGCGCTGGCCGGCGGCTGGAAGACGCGCACGCTGACCGCGGCCGACGTACTTCACCCCTCGGTCCAGCAGCGGATCGACGGCACCGCCGGCTCTGCGAAGCCGTACCGGCCGAAGGTGGTCGGGTAGTCGTGCCGGACACCGTGTCGTTCTCCGAGTCCCCGGACTCCCCGCGCAACCACATCGCGCTGAGGATCATCGCCCAGGACCCGTCGGTCAAGGGTGACGACGACAGGATCCTGACCGCGACGGTCAAGGTGCCGTGGTCCCGGATGGAGGACGGCCCGCGGGGCGCCCGGTTCCACGTGGTCGACTTCAACGCGTCGACCGGGACCTATCTCAAGCACCCCGGCCTGCCCAATGAGGATGCCTTCAGTGACGCCGCGGACAAGATCCTCGAGGCCGACCCGGCGTTCCACGCCCAACAGGTCTACGCCGCCGCCTCGCGCACCCTCGCCACCTTCGAGTCCGCGCTCGGGCGCCGGTTGTCCTGGGGCTTCAACGGTCACCACCTCCACCTGGTGCCGCACGCGTTCGCGGAGGCCAACGCCTACTACTCGTTCGAGGACCGGGCCCTGCTCTTCGGCTACGTGCCGAGCGCGGACGGCGAGCCCACGTACACCTGCCTGAGCTTCGACGTCGCCGTGCACGAGACCGCGCACGCCGTGCTGGACGGGTTGCGGGGCCGCTTCCTCGAGCCCGGACTGCCGGACCAGGCGGCCTTCCACGAGGGTTTCGCGGACATCGTCGCGCTGTTGTCGGTCTTCTCGATGCGGCCCGTGGTCGAGCAGGCGCTCGGCAAGGCCGGCAGGGACGGCCGGATCAAGCGCCGGCAGGTCGAGCGTGACGCGCTTCGCAGCGGAATGCTCACCGGAGTGGCCGAGCAGCTCGGCAAGGTCCTGACCCAGGGGCGCGGCGCGCTCAGGCGCTCCGCGATGGAGCCACCGCCGCCGAACTGGGCCGAGCTTCCCCAGTTCCAGGAGCCGCACCGGCGCGGCGAGGTGCTGGTCGCGATCGTGCTCGACGTGCTCCTCGACATCTGGGTCAAGCGGCTCGAGCCGCTGGTCTCGCCCGACCGCGAGGGCGAGGTGGCCACCCTCGATCGGGCGCGGGCCGCCGAGGAGGGCGCTCGGGCTGCAACGCAGCTGCTCACCATGATGATGCGCGGTCTGGACTACCTGCCGCCGGTCGAGTTCGAGTTCGGCGACCTTCTCGACGCGGTGCTGCTCGCCGACGCCGAAGTGGTCCCTGACGACGACCTCGGCTACCGATCGATGCTGGTCGACCGGTTCGAGAAGGCCGGAGTACGGCGCCCGCGCGACCGCGTGACCAACGTCCTCGATGCAGAGGTCGCCCCGCACTACCTCGGCTTCAACTTCGCCGCGCTGCGCACGGACCGGGACGAGGTGGCCCGGTTCCTGTGGCAGAACGCGCTCCGGCTCGGCGTCAGCTCGAAGTACTACACCGTGGTCGAGTCCGTGCGCCCGAGCCAGCGGATCGCCCCGGACGGGCTGATCGTGGCCGAGTCGGTGGCCACCTACGTGCAGATGCTGGAGCTCACGGCCGACGAGCTCGAGGGCATCGCCGAGCTGGCGATCCCGGAGAGCCTCGACCCGTCCACCCCGGTCCAGCTCTTCGGCGGCGGGACGTTGGTCTTCGACCAGTTCGGCCGGCTCAAGCTGCACATCCACAAGAACCTCGACGACTGGCGCCGCCAGCTGCGCCGGATCGAGTACCTGCACGGGACCGGCCGCAGCGACACCAGCAAGCGGCTGGGCTACTCCAGCGGTGCCGCGCGCGGTCAGGCGTTCGCCGAGCTGCACAAGACCGAGCTCAGCTCCGGGGAGGCGTGGTGAGCCCATGGTGAGCAAGGTCGAGAGGGTCCGGATCCGGATGTACCAGGTCGGCTTCGGTGACTGCTTCCTGGTCTCGCTGGAGTACGACGCGCCGCTGCCCGACGGGCGCGCCGAGCGGCACCTGCTGATCGACTACGGCTCGACCCACTCGGCCCGTGAAGGCCGCGCCAAGGGCCGGATGGGCGAGGTTGCCGCGCTGCTCAAGGAGCACACGGGCGGGAAGCTCGATGTCCTGGTCATGACCCACCGGCACAAGGACCACCTGTTCGGGTTCTCCGTCAACGCCTCGGCGGATGTCGTGCGAGACCTGAGGCCCGACCTGGTCCTGCGGGCCTGGACCGAGGACCCGACCCTCACCGAGGACGCGGACGGCCCGGCGATCGCAGGGGAGGACGCACCGATCGGCGCGGCATCGGCCCGGTTCGCACGCGCGCTGTCGGAGACTCAGGACGCGGTCGGTCGGCTGGCAGCCAGTCCGGGCCTCCACGCCGACCTCAAGGCAGCGGCCACGGAGGAGCTGAAGAACGCCGACGCCGTCCAGCTCCTCGACGAGCTTTCCGCACCGGACAAGGGCCGCTACCTGTTCGCCGGAGCCGACGCGGGTACGGCGGCCGTCGTACCCGGCCTCGAGATCACGGTCCTCGGACCGCCGACCGTCGAGCAGGACGCGCGCGTGGCCCGGCAGGCCGAGGAGGACCCGGAGTACTGGATGCAGGCGCTGCATGCATCACTCCGCCGCGCCGCCGCCGACGCGACGCCGGACGGGACCGACCCCGCGCCGACCGTTCGGGTCGGCCCCGGCCCAGTGCGCTGGCTCATCGAGCGGCTGTGCAGCCAGAAGACCCAATCGGTCACCCGGCTGGTGCGCAAGCTCGACGACGCCCTGAACAACACCAGCCTGATCCTGCTCCTGGAGGTCGGCGGGCTGACCATGCTCTTCCCCGGGGACGCCCAGATCGAGAACTGGCAGCACACGCTCGAGCGGCTCTCGACGGATCCCGACCTCAAGGAGAAGCTGGCGGGCATCGACCTCTACAAGGTCGGCCACCACGGGAGTCGCAACGCGACGCCGCGGTCGCTCCACGCCCTCTGGGTGGACCGGCCCGACACGCTGCCGCGGCTCACCGCGCTGATGTCCACACGTCCGGAGGTCCACGGCGAGACCGAGGCGACCGCCGTACCCCGGAAGACGCTCGTCACCGCGCTCCAACAGGTGGCCACGCTGATCTCCACCGACGACCTTGACCAGGGGCAGCCGTTCGTCGAGATCGTCAGCGACGCGAGCGGCGGGCCGTTCACACGGGAGCTCTGAGCGCTCACCGCAGTCTGCGTCGGGCTGGCTGGGGTAGCAATGCGGTGTGGCTCTCATGGCGGAAGTGCTTCTCGCCAGTGGTGTCGCGTTGGATCTCGTGGGAGCTGCCGTCCTTTCTCACGCGCACAACGCCGAGTCGATCGCCGAGCTGCGAGAGGAGGCCGGCGAGGAGGGTTCCGCGGTCGGGGAGCCCGACGCGATGTCCACCCATGCCACGTTGCTGGCGGAGAAGCGGATCGGCTTCCTGCTGCTGACGGTCGGTCTGAGCGTCTACTTGTGCGGCATCGTCATGAAGAGCTCCGAGGACGTGTCACTGATGGCTCCTGTCGCGGTGGGCGTCGTGGTGGCCGGCGTCGTGGTCAGCCTGCTCTTCACCAAGGTGGCGAGCAAACGGTTCCTCCAACAGGCGAGAGAGGCCAGCGAGAAGCAGGACAAGGAAGAGCTGCCCGAGCATTAGTCCTCGGTAGAACGCGAACGGGGGTCCGCTCTGCACTGCGCATCCGTTCAGGCGAGGTGGGGACGACGACCGCTCTCGTCCTAGAAGTCACGTAGATGGGCGTCCCTGCGGCATTCTCGAGGTCGAACATCGCGAACCGGTCGCCGCCCGCCTCGTGCAGTGCCTCCCAGGCGAGTCGCTGCCCGTGGAACATCGGAGGCCCGCCGAGCCGGTTGTCCTCCTCGGGAAACCGTGGGACGACGGCGATCACGGTGAGGTCGGGCTCGCGACGCAGTGCGTCGGCCAGCGCCGTGGCCACGACGTCGGACCAGAAGTACTGGTCCTCGATGTAGATCAGCCGGCGAGCCCGTTCGAACGCCCGTGAATAGCCCCGCGCGATCGTGCGCTCGCCGTCGGGCGCGAAGGGGTACGCCGGCCGCTTGGCCGGATACGTCCGCAGGATCTGCACCTGGTGCGTGCCGATCTCGGGCGGCGGGTCCCAGAGCTCTGGCAGCCGCTCGGGGTGTCGCGGCATCCGAGCCAGGCGATGGAGGACAGCCCGGTAGGGGTTGCGGTGGTCGAGCGGCGTCCCGTCGTCCCAGCGCTCCGCGAAGGTGTCGAGGACGTGCGCGACCGCAGGTCCGCGGATCTCGGCCATCGCGTCGTGCCATGGCGGCGTCGCGCCGTACCGCTCGTCCAGCGGCGGGGCCTGGGGATCCCCGTGGTGTTCCGCGTCGTCGCGGCGGCCGTGGCAGAGGTCGATGCCGCCGACGAAGGCGACGTCTTCCTCCGGCCGGTCCTTTCGTCGGACGACGAACAGTTTTCTGGTGGTGGGAGCCGCCGCGGCCCGACGCTGACGCGAGGACCTCCCCGACCGTCGGGCCGTCACCGGACATCTTCTCGTCGGAGTCGCCGCGCCAGTCGGTCAGGAAGATCCGATCGCCCCGCCGGGTCGCTCCGATCACCTCGAGGAGGCGGGCGAAGTAGTTGGCTCCGTGCACGTGGGGCACCACGAGATTCCCGGACGTCCAGGCACGCTCTGCTGTGGGAAGGAACCACTCGCTCACAGTTCAGAGGTGCCCAGCGCGGGTGTGAGAAGACCCACGAACGGGCGATCTGATTGGCCGGCCGCCGCTCGACGTGCGTAACGTCGAGAGCAATGAGCCCAGTCGAAAGCACTGTCATCCGTCCGATTGAGCACCACGACCTCGACACCGTCGTCGACCTGAACCAAGCCGCCCTCGAGGGCGTCGGCCCGCTGGACTACGAGTCCCTGGCCCTCCTGGTCAAGCAGTCCGACCAGGCACTCGTCCTCGACGACGGTGGTCAGGTCGGCGGCTTCGTGATCACCCTCCCGACCGGCGCGACCTACGACTCGAGCCGCTACGAGTGGTTCGAGGACCGGCTCGACGAGTACGTCTACCTCGACCGGATCGTCGTGGCGGAGACGCACCGACGCCAGGGCGTCGCCTCGCGGCTGTACGACGCGGTCGAGTCCGACCTGCCCGTCGCGCTCGAGGTCTACGACACCAATGAGCCGTCGCTGGAGTTCCACCGCCGTCGCGGGTACCACAAGGTCGGCGAGCTGAAGCACGGCGGCAAGCGGAACCTGATGCTGCTCAAGGCGAGCTAGCAGTGATGCCCAGGCGCGTTGTGCGATCGGGTACGGCGAACCGTTGACAGGTGAAGGCGGGGCGATGCCCGCCAGCACGACACCGTCGTGCCTGAGGGCAACTGTCGGCGCGCACGCATAGAGTTCGTCAGGTGAACACACGATGAGCAAGGAAGCGGGACTGCGGGCCATGCGGGAGGCCCGGTACGCCGCACGGTCCGCCCGGTCGACAACCTCGGCGACGCCCGTCGGGCCGACGGTTCCACCAGCGAAGAGCCAACCCCTCAGTGTCGCCAGCCCCGATGCTTCAGCATCGCCTGCGGACGCGCTGTGCGGGCACCGCTCGATGAACGGGCGCACCTGCACCCGCGAGCAGGGGCACGCGGCGAAGAGCCACCGCTACTCCTAGCGGCATGGATCGAGCTCGGGGCCGTCTCGCCGTGGAGCGCGAACAGACCCTCAGCCGTCTCGCGAGCCTGACCGACGACTTCGACTCGGTGGTGGCGGCGTCACGCGACACCAACGCCGATGACGAGCATGATCCGGAAGGCGCCACGATCGCCTTCGAGCGGTCCCAGGTCGCAGCCCTCGTACGTCATGCGAGACAGCACCTGCTCGAGATCGACTGCGCTCTCCAGCGGTTGGACGACAAGACATACGGATCGTGCGAATCCTGCGGACGGCCGATCAGCGAGGGCCGGCTCGAGGCGCGGCCGGTGGCCCGCACCTGCATCGATTGCGCGGCCTAGGGACGAGTCAGCTCATCGGCCGGCCCCGCGGTCAGGGTTCGCCCGTACGCTCCAGCGAGCTGCCCGCCCGGGGTCGCCGACGAGGTCGGGGATCGCGACCGGTGCCGCGTGCGAGGCGGCAGGCGAGCTGCTTGGCTCCGGTGGGCTGGCGGGACCTTTGCGCTCGGTGTTGACAGCTGGCGGCCACCAGGAGCAGGGCCGCGATGGCTCCTCCTCGGAGGCCATTTCCGGTGGTTCTAACCACTCAATGGGTGAGCTTCAACCCGACGACGCAGCCGACCAGGCCGAGCACGAGCAGCACCTGCGAGAGCCGCACCGGCTCGCCGCCGGCGTACCAGCCGAAGGCGACGGTGAGGGCGGCGCCGATGCCGACCCAGACGGCGTATGCCGTGCCCGTGGGCAGCTCGCGCATCGCGTAGGCGAGACCGCCCATGCTCAGCAGCAGCGCGACGCCGAACACGGCGGTCGGCGCGGGCCGTGAGAACCCGTCGGAACGGCCGAGGGCGACCGCCCACACCGCTTCGAGGACGCCGGACAGGATGAGGACGAACCAGGACATGACCACTCCGAAGTGGCCGTCTTGTCGCGTTCCGGGTACGGCGCCCTCGTCCGGGTGACCAGCAGGAAGCCGGTACGAGATCGAGGCTAGCAACGGCGGCGGTGCCCAGCCCAAACGGCGACGACCGCTGCGGTCGCCGCGCCCGCCAGGTCGACTCGCCGGGCCAGTCGGCGGGCGCGGGTCAGGTCCGCACCGACCGGTGCGCGACCGTCGCCCATGACCGACCGGTGCTCGATCCGCTGGCCATCGCCAGCGCCGTACACGTTGGTGCCGCCGAGTCGGACGCCGAGCGAACCCGCGAACGCCGCCTCGACCGGGCCGGCATTGGGACTGGGGTGAGCGGCGGCGTCGCGGCGCCAGACGCGCCATGCGGAGCGGCGATTCCCGCCGAGGAGTACGGCGAGCGCGGCCGTCAGCCGCGATCCCGGCAGGTTGAGCACGTCATCGAGCCGCGCCGCAGCCCACCCGAACCGCTCGTAGTGCGCCGACCGGTGGCCGACCATCGCGTCGAGGGTGTTGGCGGCGCGGTAGCCGAGCAGCCCGGGTACGCCGGCGAGGGCGCCCCAGACAAGGGGTGCGACGACGGCGTCCGAGGTGTTCTCCGCGAGCGACTCCACGGCTGCGCGGACGACCTCCGACTCCGTGAGCTGCGAGGTGTCGCGCCCGACGAGGTGGGTGAGCCGCAGCCGGGCGTCCTCGAGCCGGCCGGACTCGAGCAGCTCCTGGATCGCCCGACCCTCACGGTCCAGCGACGTCCCACCGAGCACGACCCAGGTTGCCAGCGCCGTCGCCACGGCGCGGGGGACCGGTCGACCGCTGCGCTCGGCGACCAGCCCGATCCCGATGGCGCCGCCGACGAGCACGACGACGTACGCCGCGCCCGCCTGCCGGTCGTCGCGCCACCACCGCCGTTCGAGCGCTCCGGCCACCGCGCCGAAGCCGGCGACCGGGTGGCCGCGTCTCGGATCCGCGAGCAGGAGGTCTGCGGCGTAGCCGAGCAGCAACCCGGCCGCCCGGCTACCGCTCACAGTCGGGCGGCCAGAGCGCGCCGCTCGGCGTCGGCCGCGGCGGCGTCGTACAGACGACCGACGAGCACGGTCAGCACGACTGCGATCGTTGCCCACAGCGAGGCGAGGGTGAGGATCGACGAGCGGCGGAAGTACCAGAGCAGGTCCGCCGGGAACGCCCCCACCTCGTTGACGCTCGGCAGCAACAGGCCCGCGACCGAGACGATCGCGACGAATCCGACGGCGGCGACGATGCCCGCCGTGACTCCGTCCCACCGCGCCAGCAACCTGCGGGCCACCACAACCGCGGCGATCGCGGCGAGGACCGAGACGAGCAGCATCGCGAAGTACTCGCTCGTCCGGTTGCCGATGGTGTTGGGATCGCCGACGGCGGGGGGAGTGGCCGGGTACTTGAGGAACGGCACCAGCGCCACCGCCACGAACCCGATCCCGGCCACCAGCAGGGTGGACCCGCGGGCCGAAAGCCGACCGAGACGCCCGATGACGGCGGCGGCTGCGAGCGCGGTCAGGCCGCCGAGCGCCGTACCGACGACGGCCGTGCCGGTCAGCAGGCCGAAGCTCTTCTGGTCGTCGCGGGAGATCTCGACCATGCCGGGCTCGTTCGCTTGGGCCTCCTCGGCTGCGATCTCGTCGGCCGTCAGGTGTGCAGCCGCCGCTTCCTCGAGCGCGATGGCGTCATCGATCTGCGGCTCGCCGAGGGCGAAGGCGACGACGAACGCGATGATGCCGGCGACCAGGCCGGCGGCGAGCCCGCGGATCAGGAACGCGGCCGGGCTCAGGACAGACTTCTGCCGGGGACCTGAGGTGCTCACGTCAGCCCCGCTCAGTGGCAGGGGTAGCCGAGCAGGTGGCGGGCGTCGTGCACCCACTCGTGGACCGCATTGCCCGCGGGCAGCGAGATCGCGCCCTGGTCGGCGCTGATGAAGAAGATGGCGAGCATCGCCAGCAGGCCGTAGAACACGACCCAGGTGCCGAGCTGGAGCAGCGGTACGGCGGGGATCTCGACGGATGAGCCGGAGAGGGGAGCAGCAGACGACTGCGACATGTGTCCTCCTCAGGGATTCTGCGTCCCTGTTCGTTGGGTTGGAGTTGCGTGACACTCGGGTCTGACTCATCCGCCCCTTCACAGGGCGGCATCCCAGTAGCGCGACTGTGCCGGATTCACACCGGCTTCCTCGTGCCCGCACGCCGGACTCTAGGGCATGGCCGCCAGCGCCCGCAGCAGCCGGGCGCACGTGTCCGGCGGGCGGACCGCGATCCGCACCCAGGAGTCGTCCAGGCCCGGGAACGTGTCCGCACGGCGTACGGCGATGCCTGCCTCCCGGAGCTGCCGGTGCATGCCGGGGCCGACCCGTGCGAGCACGAAGGAGGCCGATGACCGGACGTAGTGGATGCCGAGATCGGCGAGGCCGGCTTCGAGGGTCTTGCGCCAGTCCGCGATCTCCTCCGCGCGGCGACGTGACTCCTCCGCCGCCTCGTGGGTCGTGCACGCCACGACGGCGGCGGCCGCAGGCGCGGAGACGGACCACGGGACCTGGCCGCGGTGCAGGGATCCGACGACGCCGGCTGCCCCGAGCAGGTAGCCGGCCCGGATGCCCGGGATCGACCAGTGCTTGGTCAGGGACCGGATCACGACCAGGCCGTCGTCGTGATGTCCGGCCAGCGACTCGACCTCGCCCGGGACGCAGTCCATGAACGCCTCGTCCACCACGACCAGCCGACCGGGCCGGATCAGCGCGCGGATCGTGGCGGCCGGGTGGAGCACACCCGTGGGGTTGGTCGGGTTGCCCACGGCGACCAGGTCGGCGTCGTCGGGGACCCGGTAGGGATCGAGGAGGAACGGCGGTGGGAGCACGACCTCGGTCACGCCGTGACCGGCCTGCTCCAACGCCGCGTGCGGCTCGGTGAACTGGGGATGGATGACCAACGGCCGTCGCCAGGGCCGGAGCCGGGCGAGGAGGGTGAATGCCTCGGCCGCGCCCGCCGTGACCAGCACTTCGTCCTCGGCACGCTGGTGGTGCGCGGCGACCGCGGCCCGGGCCGGATCGCTCGACGGGTAGGCGCCGATGTCGTCGAGCGATGCGCGCAGGGCCGCGTCGAGCCAGGCCGGTCGCGGTCCGTCGTACACGTTGACTGCGAGGTCGAGCAGGTCGCCGACCTCGACGTCGCCGTGGTGGCGCAGCGGGTCATCCATCCCCGTGCACCGCCTCGACGAAGCGCCGGGCGAGCTGCGGATGGCCCGCCCAGTGGGTGTGGAGGTACGACGCGTGCAGCGACTCCGTCGCGAAGCCGACCCGTTCGCCGTCGATCGTCCACGCCGGCGTGGCACCCACGGCAGGGGTGACCTTGGTGTGGTGGAACTCATGGCCGGTGACCCGCTCGCCCCCGCGGGTCAGGAGGGAGTCGGCCACGGCCGTGGCCTCGGGGTAGCGCAGCGTCAGCTGCTTCGTCATCTCGGCGTCGGCCTCGAGGACACCGGCCATCGGGGCCCCGTCGAGGGTGCGGCAGAGATAGAGCAGCCCGGCGCACTCGCCGACGGTCGGCAGGCCGTCGCGTACGGCGTCGCGGATCTCCTCACGCAGCGGGGAGTTGCCGCTGAGCGCCGCGGCGTGGACCTCGGGGAAGCCGCCGCCGAGATAGAGCCCTTTCGTGCCTTTCGGCAGCGCGGGGTCGGTCGCCGGGTCGAACGTGACCACCCGACACCCGGCCGCTTCCAGCAGCTCGGCGGCCTCGGCATAGCGGAACGTGAAGGCGCGCCCCCCGGCGACAGCGACGACCGGGGCCGGTGCCGAAATCGCCGAGTCGGCTCTTGTCGAGATGAGCCGACTCGGCGTGAATTCGGTGCCCAGAAGAGCCGACTCGGCGGTCCAGGGCACCACCCCAGGCGGGAGATCGGGGGCGGTGCGGGCCAGTGCGAGGACGGCGTCGAGGTCGATGGTCTCGGCGAACCGGTCGGCGAGGCGGTCGACGACGTCGGCGGCGTCGCTGCGTTCGGCGGCGGGGATCAGGCCGAGGTGGCGGGACGGCGTGGCCAGGTCGGGGTCGCGAGGGACGACACCGAGCACCGGCAGGTCGATCGACTCCCGGACCTCGGCGGCGTGCCGGGGCGAGCCGGCCTGGTTGAGGATCACGCCGGCGACGTCGACCGACGGGTCCCAGGTCGCCATCCCGTGAACGACGGCGCCGATCGAGCGCGACGAGCGGGAGATGTCGACGACGAGCACGACCGGCGAGCGGGTCAGGGCGGCCACGTGCGCGGTGGACGAGAAGCCGCGTGAACCGACGCGACCGTCGTACAGGCCCATCACGCCCTCGATCACCGCGACGTCCGCATCCCGCCCGCCGTGCAGCAGCAGGGGTACGACGCGCTCCTCGCCGACCAGGTGTGGGTCCAGGTTGCGACCGGGTCGGCCGCAGGCGAGCGCGTGGTAGCCGGGGTCGATGTAGTCGGGCCCGACCTTGTGGCCGCTCACCTCGTGGCCGGCGCGGGACAACGCCGCCATCAGCCCGGTCGCCACGGTGGTCTTGCCCTGGCCGGTCGCCGGTGCGGCGACGACGAACCGGGGGAGGCCTACCACTCGATGCCTCGCTGACCCTTCTGGCCGGCGTCCATGGGGTGCTTGACCTTGATCATCTCGGTGACGAGGTCGGCTGCCTCGACCAGGCGGGGATCCGCGCGGCGACCGGTGATGACGACGTGCTGCCGGCCCGGGCGGTTCGCGAGCGTCTCCAGCACGTCGTCGAGCTCGACCCAGCCCCAGTTGATCGGGTAGGTGAACTCGTCGAGGAGGTACAGGTCGTGCTCCTCGGCGGCGATCCGGCGCTTGATCTCGGTCCAGCCCTCGGCGGCCGCGACGGCGTGGTCCTTCTCGGTGCCCGCCTTGCGCGACCACGACCAGCCCGAGCCCATCTTGTGCCACTCGACCGTGCCGGGTCCTGGGGGGAGCTTCTCGAACGCGGTCTGCTCCCCGAGGCGCCACTTGGCGGACTTGACGAACTGGAAGACCCCGATGCGCCACCCCTGGTTCCAGCCGCGCAGGGCCAGGCCGAAGGCGGCGGTCGACTTCCCCTTGCCGTCGCCGGTGTGGACCATCAGCAGCGGCCGGTTGCGGCGCTGCCGGGTGTTGAGCCCGTCGTCGGGTACGACGAGCGGCTGTCCCTGTGGCACGCCCTAGCCTCTCCAGGTGTCGTGGTGGATGGCGTCGGCCAGCGGCCGTCGGGTCCGCCAGCCGTGTCGTTCGAGGTCGGGCACGGTCTCGAGGTGGGAGACGGTGCCGAGGCAGAGCCAGGCGACCGGCCGGACGTGTTCGGGGATGCCGAGGAGCCCGCGGAGGAACGGCTCGCGGTAGAACGACACCCAGCCCACACCGAGGCCCTCGGCGGTGGCGGCGAGCCAGAGGTTCTGGATGGCGAGGACCGTCGAGAAGAGACCGGTGTCGGCGATGGTGTGCCGGCCGAGGACGTGGCTGCCGCCGCGGGTCTGGTCGTGGGTGACGACCACGCCCATCGACGACTCGCAGATGCCCTCGACCTTGATCCTGTCGAAGGTGTTGCGCCGGTCGGGCGGCAGTGACGCGGCGAAGGTGTCCCGCTCGGTGGCCACGTGGACGCGGAAGGCCCGACGCGTCGCGGGGTCGCGCACGACGACGAAGTCCCAGGGCTGGCTCATCCCGACGCTGGGTGCTCGGTGCGCCGCCTCGAGGATCCGGAGCAGCACGTCGTCGGCGACCGGCGAACCGGTGAACTCCGCCCGGACGTCGCGGCGGCGGGCGATGACGTCATAAAGCCCGGTCGTCACGCCGCGCTCCCGCGCGCTGCCTTCACCAGCGCCGCAGCGCTCACCTCGGCGACCGGCACGTGCTCGGCACCGAGGTGGTCGGCGAGGACCCGCGCGAGTCCGATCCGCATCGGGCCGCTCTCGCAGTCGACGACAATCGAGGCCACGCCCGTGCCGGCGAGCGCGGCGGCCACGGACCGCGACCGTTCGATCGCATCTGTGCCGGCGGTGGCCCGCCCGTCGGTCACGACGACGAGCAACGGACGGCGCCGCGGGTCCCGGATCCGTTCGAGCTCGAGCACCTTGGCCGCTTCGAGCAGTCCTTCGGCAAGCGGTGTCCGCCCGCCCGCCGGGAGGTCCTCGAGCCGGGCGGCGGCCACGTCCATGGAGCCGGTCGGTGGCAGCACGAGGTCGGCACGGTCGCCGCGGAACGTCACCAGGCCGACCTTGTCCCGCCGCTGGTAGGCGTCGAGCAGCAGGCTCAGGACGGCGGTCTTCACCTGCTCCATCCGCTTTCGCGCCGCCATCGAGCCGGACGCGTCGACGCAGAAGAGGACCAGGTTGGACTCGCGTCCCTCGCGGACGGCGACCCGCAGGTCGTCCTTCCGGAGCAGCAGCGGCCCCGTGACCCGGCCGCGCCCGTACTGGTGCGGTACCGCCGCCCGGATCGTCTCCACCAGGTGCAGCGCGCCACCGGACCCGCTCGGCCGCTCGGCACCCACCCGGCGCCCGGTCTCGGTGATCGCCCGGCTGCGCCGGCCCGCCGTACCGGCTCCGGTGCCGCGCACTGCGAAGAGGCGGGTGCGGTACGGCGCCGCGGTGGCCGCTGTGCTCGACGGCGCGGGTGCACCGCCCGGTTCCGAGGAGTCCGCAACGTCCTGCGGTGGGGGCGCCGGGTGGCCCGGGTCGGCGGACGTTGCGTCGTGCTGGCCGGGTTCAGGATCGGGGTCTGGCTCGGGCTCGTCGTCCGGATCCAGGGCGTCTCCCAGGGCACCGCGCAGCAGGTCGTCGTCGAGGCCGGGGCTGTCGAACGGGTTGCGCCGGCGGCGGTGGGGGAGCGCGAGCCGGGCGGCGACCTCGATGTCGGCGAGTACGACGGCGTCCCGACCGCACCACGCCGCGTGCGCAGCCGCGGTGCGGGCCATCACGATGTCGGCGCGGAGCCCGTCAACCTCGAACGCGGCGCACACCTCGGCGATCCGCAGCAGAGCCGCGTCCGAGAGGTCCACCTCGCCGACGCGCTTCCGGGCGTCCGCGATCCGCGACCGGAGCGCCGCCTCGGCGTCGGCGTAGGTGGCGGCGAACGCTGCCGCGTCGGCGTCATGGGCCATCCGGCGTCGTACCACCTCGGCGCGGAGCGCCGGCTCCCGCGGCGCGGCCACCTCCACCGTGAGTCCGAACCGGTCCAACAGCTGCGGACGCAGCTCGCCCTCCTCGGGGTTCATCGTCCCGACCAGCACGAAGCGCGCGTCTCGCTCGACCGAGACCGCGTCCCGCTCGACGGTCACCCGGCCCATCGCGGCGGCGTCGAGCAGCACGTCGACGAGGTGGTCGTGGAGCAGGTTCACCTCGTCGACGTAGAGGATCCCGCGGTGTGCCTTGACGAGGAGCCCCGGCTGGTACTCCGCCCTGCCCTCAGTGAGTGCGCTCTCGAGGTCGATCGAGCCGAGGACCCGGTCCTCGGTGGCACCGATGGGCAGCTCGACCAGCCGCGCCTGGTGGTCGTCGACCGGAGGCAGCACCGCCGCGAGGGCGCGCACGATCGTCGACTTGGCGGTTCCCTTCTCACCGCGGACGAGCACGCCGCCGACCTCGGGAGAGATCGACGTCAGGATCAGGGCGAGCGCCATCGGGTCGAGGCCGCCGGGTGCGTCCATGTCGGCGCCGACCACGGCGCTGAAGGGGTAGTGAGCGGTCATCGCTGCCTTTCGGTTGAGTAGAGCCAGGACTCGCCCGCGGACGCGTCCGCCAGCGCCGGCCCGGCGAGGATCACGGCCGCCTGACGGAGCCCGGCCTCCTCGACCTGGTCGGCGATCCCGACGATGGTGCCGCGGAGGACGACCTCGCCCGGTTGGGTCGCCCGGTGGACGACGACGACGGGACAGTCGGCTCCGTAGAACGGCTCGAGCTCCGTCATCAGCTCCCGGGTGCGGGTGATCGCGAGGTGCAGCACCAGCGTCGCGCCGGTCGCCGCGAAGGCACCTAGGGACTCACGCTCGGGCATGGCCGTCGATCGCGCCTGGGTCCGGGTCAGCACGACCGACTGCGCCACCAGCGGCACGGTCAGCTCTCGCCCGAGCAGCGCCGCGGCGGCGGCGTACGCCGGCACGCCGGGCGTGACGTCCCACGGGACGCCGGCCGCATCCAGCCGGCGGCCCTGCTCGTGCAGGGCCGAGTAGAGCGACGGGTCGCCCGAGGTCAGCCGGACGACCTCGAGGCCCGCCACGTGCGCCTCGACGATGACCGCGGTGATCTGGGCGAGGTCGAGGCGTTGGGTGTCGACCAGTCGAGTGCCGGTGCCGCAGTGGCCGAGCACCTCGTCATCGAGGTAGGTCCCCGGGTAGAGGACGACGTCGGCGCCCGCCAGGAGCCGGGTCGCACGAAGCGTGAGCAGGTCCGCCGAACCCGGCCCGGCTCCGACGAAGTGGACGGTCACGTCTGCACCGCCCACTGCGTGACGGTGCGGAGCGGCGCCCAACCGGTGAGCCCGCCGAGCGGCGCCGCGTGCTCGACGGAGATCCGGCTGAGCTCACCGCCAAGAAGTGCGTACGACGACGCGAGCAGCTGCTCGGTCTCCAGCGTCACCCCGTGCGCCACCAGCGTCCCGCCGGGCGACAGGGCGTCGAGGCACCGGCTGATGACCGCGTCGCTCGCGCCGCCCCCGACGAACACGGCATCCGGTGCTGGCAGCCCTTCGAGCAGGTCGGGCGCCCGCCCGGTGACGACCCGGACGCGGGGGACGCCGAGGCGCGCGGCATTGCGAATGATCCGCTCGGCCCGCTGCGGGTCGGCCTCCACCGCCACCGCCTCGGTCGTGGGGTGCGAGCGAAGCCACTCGATCGCGATCGACCCAGCGCCGGCGCCGACGTCCCACAGCAGCCCCCCGGGCCGCGGTGCCAGCCGCGCGAGGGCGCTGGCGCGCAGGTCGCGCTTGGTGAGCTGACCGTCGTGCTCGAACGCCTCGTCGGGGAGCCCCGGCGCCCACGACGTCGTGGCGCTCGGCCGGCCGACGAGGGCGAGCGCCAGCACGTGCAGGCGCGGCAGCTCGTCGGTCCACGGGTCGTCCGCGGTGCCGTCGATCCTGGACTCGTCGGAGGAGCCGAGGTCGCCGAGGACGGTCATCGGGCTTGACGACAGGCCCTCCTCGCGCAGCAGCTTCGCGACGACCGCCGGAGTGGTCTCATCGGATGACAGCACCAACAGCCGTCGGCCGGGGGCGAGCTCGCGACGGAGTACGTCGACATCTCGTCCGACCAGCGTCACCACCTCCGACGATTCCGCCGACCACCGCATCCGGGCGCGGGCCAGGGCGACCGACGAGACCGCCGGTAGGACCTCGACACGGTCCCCGAGGAGCTCGGTCAGGGTGGTGCCGATGCCGGAGACGAACGGGTCGCCGGACGCGAGCGCGACCAGCAGGCGATCGCCGTACTCCTCCAGCAGGGCGGGCAGCCCGCCCAGCGGCCGCGGCCACGACCGTCGCTCCTGACCGGCGACCGGCGGCACCAAATTGAGGTGGCGCTCGCCGCCGAGAAGGACGTCCGCGGCCAGCACCTGCTCGCGCGCCGCTTCGCCCAGCCCGGCCCAGCCGTCGGCCCCGATGCCCAGCACGGTGATCACTCGACCCACCGCGGTGTCCACACCGCACCGGCTGCGGAGACCCTGGTCGACGAGGCGCCGATGAGCAACAGGCACCTCATGTCGACGGCGTCGGCATCCAGCTCGGCCAGCGTCGTGACCTCGACGGACTCATCCTCGCGCCCGACATCCCGGCCGACGACCACCACGGTGTCGGGGGAGCGGTGCTCGAGCAGCAGCTTCTGGGCGGCCACCACCTGGTCGCGCCGCGACCGGGACGCCGGGTTGTAGATGCCGAGCACCAGGTCGGCATCGGCGATCGCCCGCAGCCGGCGCTCGATCACCGGCCATGGCTTCAGCCGGTCCGAAAGACTCATCACCGCGAAGTCGGCGCCGATCGGAGCACCTGCGCGGGCGGCCACGGCCTGGATCGCACTGACACCGGGGACGACGCGGATCGACACCTCGGCATACCGCTCGTCCGCCGCCGCCTCGTAGACCGCCGAAGCCATCCCGAAGACGCCGGCGTCGCCGCCCGACACGACGGCCACCCGTTCTCCGTCGAGCGCCAGGTTCAGAGCGAACCGCGCACGGTCGATCTCGACGGTGTTGCCCGACGCGTGCCGCTGGAGTCCCGCGCGCTGCGGGACCCGGTTGACGTACGGCGCGTAGCCGACGACGTGGTCGATGCCTGCCAGCACCCCGGCCGCCTCCGGCGTCAGCCAGTCGGACGGGCCGGGACCGAGCCCGACCACGACGAGCTCGGCGGCGCCGGTCCGCTGGTTGAGGCGCGAGGCCGCCAGCGGCCGAGCCTCCAGACCACCGGCGCGCATCCGGCCGCTCGCCCGTTCCTTGGCTGAGTCGCCTGGCACCACGATCAGGGAGAAGTACGGCACCGACTCCGGGTCGACCTCCGCCACCGGCAGCCAGCGCTCCTCGGGCATCGAGGCGCGTTCGACGTACATCGCACCCTCGAGCCGGCCGGCCTGCGCGAGCGCGGCCCGGACGGCGGGGAAGGTGCGGCCGAGCTTCATGACGATCGCGCCGTCGGTGTCGGCCAGGCGGCGCGCGAGCTCGGGCTCGGGGAGGGTGCCGGCCAGCACGGTGAGCACGTCGGTCTGTCGGACCAAGGGCTGCGCGAGGCCGGCCGTGGCGGCCGTGAACGCCGGTACGCCGGGCACCACCTCGGTCGCGAACCGGTCCTTGAGCCGGTCCACGAGGTACATCGACGAGCCGTAGAAGAGCGGGTCGCCCTCGGCCAGGAGCACCACGTCGCGGCCCGCTTCGAGGTGTGCGGTCACCCGGAGGTCGCACTCGTCGTAGAAGTCGGCGAGGGCGCCGACGTAGCCGCCCGGATGATCGGTCGTGCCGGTCGTGACCGGGTAGCGCAGCTCCTCCTCGTGGACGCCGGCCGGGACCATGTCGCCCGCGATCCGGCGGGCGTGGGACTGCTTGCGCACGCCCGCGTGGAACGCGACGACGTCGGCGGCCCCGATGATCCGCGCCGCCTTGAGGGTGATCAGCTCGGGGTCGCCAGGCCCGATCCCGACGACGTAGAAGCGGCCCGGTCCGGGCGAGTGTTCGCTCATTCGGTCTCCTGAGCCAGTGCGTTGACCGCCGACGACGCCATCGCCGAGCCACCCCGGCGCCCGCGGACGGTGACGTAGGGGATGTCGATGCCGTGCTCGTCGGCAAGCGCGACGAGGGCGTCCTTCGACTCGCGGGCGCCGATGAACCCGACCGGACAGCCGACGATCGCCGCCGGCCGCGGTGCTCCGGAAATGAGCATCTCCAGCAGGTGGAACAGCGCGGTCGGCGCGTTGCCGATCGCGACCACCGCGCCGTCGAGGTGCGGCTCCCACAGAGACACCGCCGCCGCGGTGCGGGTGGTCCGCCAGTCGCGCGCCAGGTCCGGGACGGCCCGGTCCGTGAGGAAGCAGAGCACGTCGTTGCCGGCGGGAAGCCGCCCCGCGGTGATGCCCATCGCGACCATCCGGGCGTCGCAGAGGATCGGGG
Source organism: uncultured Actinomycetota bacterium (assembly GCA_963795115.1). Lineage (GTDB taxonomy): Bacteria > Actinomycetota > Actinomycetes > Propionibacteriales > Nocardioidaceae > Nocardioides. The sequence goes on along the minus strand of CAWCGH010000001.1, from coordinate 954,294 downwards.
CACCGGCCGCAAGAGCGTCGCGGCCGGCGGTGCCGAGCCGGGGGTGGACCACGAGGTCGGCAACCAGGTCGGTCTGGCCACTCCCGTGGATCATCCGTACGGCGACCTTCTCGGCGTCGGCCGGGATGCCCGACAGGTCCGACTCGCGACGGATCGTCGCGAACGAGTCGACGTAGATCGCGGGCCCGTCGGCGACGTACTGGTATCGCCGCGGCGGCGGAGCCAGCGTCCTCACAACAGTCAGACCAGGATCCCGTGCCATGGCGTGATCACCGCCTCCGTCGTCCGGGCCGCCCAGGCGACCGCGGTGGCTGGATCGATGCCCTCGGCGGTCACGGCGACATGGGTGACGTCCGGGCGGCCGTCGACCGGGCCGTAGGGGAGCGGATCCGACCGCACGTCCGCGGCCGGGTCGGTGAAGCGGGGCTCGACCAGCGCGCTCCCGAGTTCGTCGACGTGCCACGCCGCGGTCGCTTCCGAGCCTCGGCGGTCGAGGAACAGGAGGGCCAGCCCGACCAACGTGATCGGGGCATCGGCCAGGAGGATGACGCGCCCCCACGATGCTCCGACCCGGAGCTGGCAGCAGTGGTCGTCGATCGCGACCAGGCCGAGGTCCCGGTGCCGGTCCGCGAGGTCGCCCCTGCCGTCGTCGAGCGTGAAGAGGAACCGACCAGGGAGACCGGCGAGCGCCGGCTCGGCCAGCAGCCGTGCGTCGAGGGCGGCGGTGACGGGGCGCAGGTCCGCCCGCCCGCCGACGAGTCCGGTCAGCGGCGACGTCAGGACGTTGCGAGCGAGGTCGTGCGCGCGCGACGGGAGCAGGCCGGTGGCCTCGATCGCGGTCAGGACCCCCTCGGGCAGCGCGCCGTCGGACAGCGGCAGGCCGCGCACCTGGAGGTTCGCGCGACCGGTGACGTGGACGCGGGCGTCGCCGTACTCCTCCGCGACGGCGGCCAGCGCGAGCAGCGACGAGGTGGGCAACCGGCCACCGGGCACCCGGATCCGCACCAGTGCTCCGTCGTCGGCGGGCCACGGCCGGAGTACGCCGGGGCAGCGATCCGGCCGCGTCCGTCCGTTCGGCACCGTGGCCGAAATCGTGACGCTCATCGAGATCCTCGCAAGGTCTCGGGCTCTGCGCGTCGCCCGCGGATGACCTCGCGGCGGCTACCGCAAGGGCCAGCAGGTCTTCGGACTCGGGATCACTCGGCACGGAGCGTCTTCCCAGGCCCTCTGCAAGAGAACAGCCCAGTGACGTGTTGCTCCGCCCGTCACCCACACCGCTGCGCGTCAGTCCCGGACTCTCACCGGGTTCCCTGACCACCACGTGCATGGAGGTCGACTGGCTCCGCGACTGTACCAACCGCACCAGTAGCCTGACGGCATGCCCACCCTCGCGGATGTCGTCTCTCTGATCCACGGGTGGTACCCACCGGCGACGGCGGAGGGCTGGGACGCTGTCGGCCTCGTGTACGGCGACCCGAAGCAGTCGGTCCGGAAGGTCATGTTCGCGGTCGACCCCTCCCCGGCCGTCGCCCAGGAGGCCGCCGAGTGGAAAGCCGACCTGCTCGTCGTCCATCACCCGCTCTTCCTCAAGCCGGTGCACAGCTTCGCGGCGACGACGCCGAAGGGCCGCACGCTCGCGACCCTCGCCGGCGCCGGCTGCGCGCTGCTGACCGCGCACACCAACGCCGACCAGGCCGAGGGTGGCGTCTCGGAGGCGCTGGCCCTGGCCCTCGGCCTGACCGACCTCGAGCCGCTGGTCCGAGCCGTCGGCGAGCCGGTCGACAAGCTGACCGTCTTCGTGCCGGACGACGCCGCGGCGCCGGTGCGTGCCGCCCTCGCGGAGGCGGGCGCCGGCCAGATCGGCAACTACGACTTCGCGTCGTTCACCAGCCACGGCGAGGGCCGGTTCCGGCCGCTCGAAGGATCCCAGCCGATGATGGGCACCGTCGGCGAGATTGAGACTGTCTCAGAGGTGCGGATCGAGGCGGTCCTCGGCCGACACCGCCGGAGCGAGGTGGTCGCGGCGATGCTGGCCGCCCATCCCTACGAGGAGCCGGCGTACGACGTCGTCGAGCTCGCCGACCCTGGCACGATCACGACCGGCACGGGGCGGGTCGGCACCCTGCCGGCCGCGACCCTCGCCGAGTTCGCCGCGGCCGTCGCTGCCGCGCTCCCGCCCACACACCACGGTGTCCGCGTGGCCGGCGACCCCGACCGGGTCGTCAAGAAGGTCGCCGTCTGCGGCGGAGCCGGCGACTTCCTGCTCGACCAGGTCGCGACGTCGGGCGTCGACGTCTACGTGACCAGCGACCTGCGCCACCACCCGGCCACCGAATTCGTGGAAAAGGGCGGCCCTGCCCTCGTCGACGTGGCGCACTGGGCGGCAGAGTCGACCTGGCTTCCCGTCGTCGCCGCCCGCGTCACGGAAGCGCTCGGCAACGACGTGGACACCCGGGTGAGCACGCTGTGCACCGACCCCTGGACACTGTCCCTATGAGAGAAAGGGCCCTATGAAGGCCGATCCGGACGCCCAGCTGAAGTTGCTCGACCTCCAGAGGCTCGACGCCGCGGCCGACCAGCTGCGCCACCAGCGGGGCCACCTCCCCGAGGACGCCGAGATCTCCGTGCTCACCGGCCGCAGCGCCGACGTGCTCGGCCGCAGCCGCGACCAGCAGATCGTCGTCGACGACCTCACCGCCGCGCAGGAGAAGGCCGACGCCGACGTCGAGCAGGTCAAGGCGCGTCGCAAGCGCGACCAGGACCGGATGGACCAGGGCCTGATCAGCAACCCCAAGGACCTCGAGCGGATGCAGCACGAGCTCGAGTCGCTCGAGCGCCGGATCTCGACCCTCGAGGACGAGGAGCTCGAGGTGATGGAGGAGCTCGAGGCCGCGCAGACCGACCTCGCGACCATGCGGGACGACCTGGCCGAGACCGACGAGCGGCTGGCCAAGGTCACCGAGGCGCGCGACCAGCGGTACGCCGACATCGACGCCGAGCTCGCCCGCATCGCCGGCGAGCGTGAGCCGGTCGTCGCCGTCGTACCTGCCGACCTGCTTGCGCTCTACGACCGCCTGCGCACGAGCAAGGACGGGGTCGGGGTCTCCGAGCTCCGCGCACGCCAGTGCGGCGGTTGCATGCTCAGCCTCGACAACGCCGATCTGGCGGACATCAGCACCAGGGCCGCGGACGAGGTCGTTCGCTGCGAGCAGTGCCAGCGGATCCTGGTCCGGACGAGCGAGAGCGGCCTCTGACGTGTCGGATCGGTCGTCCGGTCCGAGGTCGGTGATCATCGAGGCCGACGGCGGCTCGCGCGGCAACCCCGGGCCGTCGGCGTACGGCGCCGTGCTCAAGGATGCCGACACCGGGGAGGTCATCGCCGAGGACGGCACCACGATCGGGGTGGCGACCAACAACGTGGCGGAGTACTCCGGACTGATCGCCGGACTCAAGCTCGCCGAGCTCTACGCCCCGGGCGCCGACATCGAGGTCCGGATGGACTCCAAGCTGGTCGTCGAGCAGATGAGCGGTCGCTGGAAGATCAAGCACCCCGACATGAAGCCACTGGCGATGGAAGCCAACCGGCTGGCGCCGTTCGGAACGACCTACACCTGGGTCCCGCGGGAGCGGAACAAGTACGCCGACCGGCTCGCCAACGAGGCCCTCGACGGCAAGCGGGACGGCGTCACCGTCGCCGCGATCGATCCCGACGGTTCGGGCGACTCCCTCATCGAGGAGATCGAGAGTCCGGCCGCGACCGCCGCGGTCGACCAGGCAGGGGAGGCGCCGCACCCCGGTGGTGCGCCGACCACGCTGATCCTGCTGCGGCACGGGGTCACGCCGCACACGTCAGGTCGCCGCTTCTCCGGCGGTCTCGCCGGCGACAACCCCGGCCTCAGCGACGAGGGCCGCGAGCAGGTCCGCGCCGCCGCGAGCTGGCTCTCCGAGCTGAAGGACAAGATCGACGCCGTCGTCTGCTCGCCGGTGCGTCGTACCCGCGAGTCCGCCGAAATCGTGGCGGCCGAGCTCGGCCTGCCGCTGGAGGAGGAGCCCGGTTTCGCCGAGATGGAGTTCGGCGCGTGGGACGGGCTGAGCTTCCTGGAGGTGGCCGAGCAGCACAAGGAGAGCTTCGAGGCGTGGCTCGGCGACCTCGACTCGCCACCTCCCGGCGGTGAGTCGTTCCGCGTCGTGGAGGCACGGGTGCAGGCGGGGCTCGAGCGGGTGCTCGAGCAGCACGCCGGCCGGACTGTGGTCGTGGTCAGCCACGTCACGCCGATCAAGACCCTCGTCGCCAACGCGCTGAAGGCGCCGCTGGACGCGGTGTTCCGGATGGAGCTGAGTCCGGCGTCGATCTCCGTCATCTCGTTCTACCCCGACCGCTCCGTGTCAGGCGGCGCCGCCACGCATGGCTCGCTGCGCCTCTACAACGCGCTGCCACCCGGTGACCGGAGTCTGCTCGACACCGGGCGCTGGTGACCTGACCGGCGTCAGACCTCGCTGACGACCACGTCGAGCTGGGTGCCCTTGCCGGTCGGCTCGCCCGTCTCGACCCGCCAGCCGAGATCACCGAGAAGTCCGGCGAGGCGGGCCGGTGTTCGGGGATCCGCGCCGTCCTCGAGAAGGTCGCGCACCAGGCGCCCCTTGGTGGACTTGTTGAAGTGGCTCACGACCTGGCGACGCCCGGCGACCTCGTGCAGCACCCGGACCGTCGCGACCCGTGGCGCGAGCTCGGCGGGCGGGCGCCAGAAGCCGGCATAGGTGCTGGACCGGAGGTCGACCAGCATCCCGCGGCCCATCGCGTCGACGACGGCCGGACCGAGCGACGCGCGCCACCACCCGGCCACCGGGCCGAGCCCGGGAACGGTCGCATCGCCGGAGAGCCGGTAGGCCGGGATCCGGTCATTGACCCGCACCAGTCCGAACAGGCTGGAGGTGATCGCCAGCCGCGAGGCCGCTCTCCGCTTCGCCGACGGGGTCAGTGAGTCCAGACCGAGCGCTTCGTAGAGCACGCCGTCGTAGATCCGGTCCGCGCGAGCGGTGGGGGCGTCAGCCAGGGATGCGTTGCGCACGACCAGGTCGAGCTGGCTGCGGGACAGGCCGAGCACCGTGGCCGCGTGGTCGGGCTGGTCCCTGCACAGGGCGACCAGAGCGCCGAGGACGCGTTCCCTGGCCGGTGTCAGCGACGGCAGGGACATCGTCGCGAGCTCGAGCGGCCTGCCCCGCACGGGCGCGGCCTTGCCCTCGCTCGGAGGCAGCAGGATCAACATCGTGGCCCAGGGTAATGGGCGCACATCACGTGTCCGCCAGGTGATCCGTCGATGAGCGCACGACGTCCGCGCGCCGCCGAGCCGCGGCTTCCACGAGCACAGTTAGGGTCGAGGCATGCCGAGCAATCTCGTCGTCCGCGTCAAGGTGAGCTCCGACGCGCTGAGGGACGCGCTGGCGCAGATCGAGCAGGAGCTCGGGCTGCAGGGGGAGTTTCCCACCGAGGTGGTGCAGGCCGCCGAGCAGGCCGCGGCCTCTCCACGGCTGCCGGACCGAGACCGAACCGACGTCGCGCTGCTCACCATCGACCCCGAGGGGTCGATGGACCTCGACCAGGCGCTCCACGTCGAGCGCGCCGGCAGCGGTTTCCTGGTCCACTACGCGATCGCCGACGTTGCGGCGTTCATCGAGCCGGGCGACCCGATCGACCTGGAGGCGCACGCCCGCGGTGAGACGTTGTACGGCGCCGACAGCCGGATCCCGCTCCACCCGCCGGCCCTCTCGGAGGGCGCGGCATCGCTTCTTCCTGACCGGACCCGCCCGGCCCTGCTGTGGTCGATCTCGATCGACGAGGCAGGTGCCCCGACCGAGGTGAACGTCGAGCGGGCGCTGGTGCGGTCCCGCGAACGGATGTCGTACGAGTCCGCGCAGGCGGCGCTCGACGACGGCACCGCCGGCGACGTGCTGCGGCTCCTTCGCGAGGTCGGGCAGCTCCGGGAGCAGCAGGAGCAGGCCCGTGGCGGCATCTCGCTGCCGCTGCCCGAGCAGGAGATCGAGGTCACCGACGACGGTGCCTTCCGGCTCGAGTTCCGCCGACAGCTCCCGGTCGAGCTGTGGAACGCCCAGATCTCCCTGCTCACCGGGATGGCCGCGGCCACCCTGATGATCGACGGCAAGGTCGGCCTGCTGCGCACCTTGCCCACGGCTGACCCCCGCGACGTCGCCCGCCTGCGCCGGGTCGCGAAGGGGCTCGGGATCGAGTGGCCCGGGGGGGCGACGTACGACGGCTTCATCCGCTCGCTCGACACCAGCAAGCCGACGCATCTCGCGATGGTGGTCGCCTGCACCCGGCTGCTGCGCGGCAGCGGCTATGCCGCCTTCGAGGGCGAGGTCCCCGCCGAACACGAGCACGCCGCGATCGCAGCGCCGTACGCCCATGTCACCGCGCCGCTACGCCGCCTCGGCGACCGCTTCGCCCTCGAGGTCTGTGTCGCGCTGTGCGCCGGCGAGCCGGTGCCGGCCTGGGTGCTGGCCGCGCTGCCCGACCTGCCCAAGACCCTGGAGGAGTCCGCCCGGCGCGCCGGTGCCTACGAGCGCGCGGTCCTCGACGTGATCGAGGCCGGCCTGCTCGCCGGCCGGATCGGTGAGGAGTTCGCCGGCGTGATCACCAGTGTCCGCGAGGACGACCCCCGCAAGGGTGTGGTGGTGCTGTCCGAGATCGGCGTCGAGGCCCCGGTGACCGGATCCGCCGACCTGCCGGTCGGGACGAATGTCCGGGTCCGGCTCGAGACCGCCGACCTCGCGGCACGCAAGGTGGCGTTCCGCCTTGGCTGAGGGACGGGTCCTCGTCACCGGCGGCGTCCGTTCCGGCAAGTCCGCGCACGCGGAGGCGTTGCTCGCTGACCAGCCCTCGACGACGTACGTCGCGGCCGGCCCGACCTACGACGACGCCGACTGGGCAGCGCGCATCGCGCGCCACCGCGAGCGCCGCCCGGAGTCGTGGTCCACGCTCGAGTCCAGCGACCTCGCCGTCGCGCTCGCCGAGGCGACCGGGCCGGTGCTCGTCGACTGCCTCGGCACCTGGCTCGACGCGATCGTCGGTGAGGCCGGACTGTGGGAGGCGCCGGTCGGCGAGGTCGAGGAGTACGTCGCCACCCGCACCACCGGTCTCACCGCGACCCTGCGCGCCGCCACCCACCCGGTCGTGATCGTCACCAACGAGGTCGGTCTCGGCGTCGTCCCGGAGCACCGGTCCGGACGCCTGTTCCGCGACCTGCTCGGCACCATCAACCAGCGGGTCGGCGGCGTCTGCGACGAGGTGCACCTCGTCGTGGCCGGTCGGGTGCTGCGGCTCTAGGCATTCTCGGCCTAGGCACCGGCCAGCGCGAGCAGCAGGGTCGCCAGCGCCAGCTCGATCGAGGCGCCGAACACGTCGCCGGTGACGCCACCGAAGCGGCGCACCACACGCATCACCAGCAGGAGTACGACGAGCGCGGCCAGCCCGACCGCGAGCGGACCGCGCCACGGGTGGACCAGCGTGGCCGCGCCCGCGAGCCCGGCCGAGCCGAGCACCGTCCACCACCCCGGCACCCGCCGGGTGAAGGTCGAGCCGAGCCCGTCCGGTCGGGCCGCCGGCACCGGGCTGGCACAGGTGATCCACAGCGCTGCCCGCGATGCGCATACCGCCGTGCCGGCGATCACCGCGGAGCGGAGGTCGCCGACGAACGTCGCCAGCGCCGCGGCCTGGGCACCGAGCACGAGGACGACCGCCGCGACACCCGCCGGTCCCGCCGTACCGCCCTTCATGACGGCGAGCGACCGCTCGCGGTCGTACGAGGCGGTCAGTCCGTCGGCGACGTCGGACAGGCCGTCCAGGTGCAGCGCCCGGCTCCCGAGAGCGAGCGCCGCGAGCGCAACGACGGCGACCGCCAACGGCGGGACGGTCGTCTCCCCGCCGGCCCACACGATCACGCCGACTGCCGCCGCGAGCGGCAGCACCGCCAGCGGCGCGAGCACCATCGCACCGGTCGCGACGCCCGGAGTCACTCGCAGCACCGCGGGCACCGGGATCGCCGTCAGCGTCCCGAGCGCCAGCCGCAGACTGCGGCCGACGACTGCCGGACCTGTCACTGGCGAGGCAGCAGGTCCGCGAGCAGCGCCACGTCTCGCAGCACCGCGACCGCCGACCGCAGTACCGGGACCGCGGCGACCGCGCCGGAGCCCTCGCCGAGCCGGAGCCCCAGGTCGAGCACAGGCTCCAGTCCGAGCTTCGCGAGCGCCAGCGTCTGCGCGGGCTCGGTGGAACGGTGGCCGGCGGCGAACCACGCAGCCGCGCCCGGCGTGAGCCGGTCCGCGGTCAGGGCGCAGGCGACGGACATCAGGCCGTCGAGCAGGACGGGTACGCCGCGCTCGGCCGCACGCGCGAGGTAGCCGGTCGTGGCCGCGAGGTCCGCACTGCTCAGAGCAGTCAGGGTGTCGACGGGGTCGAGGACCCGGTCGCCGGCGCGGTCGAGCGCCTGCTGCACCACCTGCACCTTGTGGCTCCACGTCGGGTCGTCGACGCCGGTGCCGCGGCCGGTGACCTCGGTGGCGGGGAGCCCGAGTGCCGCGGCGACGAGGGCTGCGGCCGGCGTCGTGTTGCCGATGCCCATGTCGCCGCTGAGGAGGAGCTGCGCCCCGGCGTCGATCTCCTCGTCGGCGACGGCTCGTCCGGCGTCGAATGCGCGATGCGTCTCCTCGGCCGTGAGGGCGTCCTCGAGGTGGATGGCGCCGCTGCTGCGCCGTACCTTCCGGGCCTGCACGTCGGCCGGCACGCCGTCGAGGTCGTCATCGACGCCGAGGTCGAGGACCCGGAGGTGTACGTCGTGCGCCGCAGCCAGCGCGGACACCCCTGCCCTGCCGGCGACGAAGGTGCGGACCATCGCGCTGGTGATCTCCGGCGGGTACGCCGACACGCCGTGCCGGGCTACCCCGTGGTCGCCGGCGAAGATCACCAGCCGGACGTTCGTGAGCGGCGCCGGGGGCACCTGGCCCTGGACGGCCGAGAGCCAGACAGCGAGGTCGCCGAGCCTGCCGAGGGCACCCGCCGGCATCGCCAGTCCGGCCAGCCGATCGGCCGCTGCCGCGGCGACGGTCGGGTCCGGCGGGAGAACGGGGGATCCGGTCGAAGAGGGGCGGCCTGCCATGGTGGGAACCTACCGCCCCTCCGTCCGGGTCAGGCGAACACCAGGACCAGCACGAGCAGCAACGTCATGATGGAGACGAGCATCACGATGCCCGAGAGCTCGGATGGCTCGCTCGTCCCCTCGACCTCATTCACGTTGGTCGTCATGCGTACCCCCAAGGCATCACTCTGACGCGACGATCCTGTCGACGCCGGTGACGGCTCGCAGTCGAATCCTGACGCGGATCTCGGATTCGAGAACACGCGTGTGACCTGCGACGCTGGCGCGGTGACGAACCGCGTCGGACACTCCGTCCTCCTGGTCCCTGTGCCGGAGCTGGAGCCGTTCGCCCGCGGTCGGTGGGTGCACTATTTGCCGAGCTGGGTCTCGGGCGATCCGGCGTTCACCCACGCCCACATCACCGCGCTGTCGCCGTACCTTCCGGCGCCGACGGCCGCCGACCTCGCGCGCATCGCCGCCATCGCAAGGGCGACCGCGCCCTTCGACTACGTCCTCCGCGACGTGCAGGAGCTCAAGAACGGCTTCCTCCAGGTCCCGCCGGAGCCCGCGGCGCCGTTCGCCGCCCTCACACAGGCGTTGTGGGCGGCGTTCCCACAGTGCCCGCCGTACGCAGGGGAATACGACGTCGCCCCGCACGTCACCCTCGACCAGCGTTCCGAAGCGGTGTCGGTCGCGAGCACCCGGGCCCTGCTCGGCGACCTGCTGCCCGCCCGGTGTTGCGCCGACCGGCTCGAGCTGCACTGGTACGAGGAGGACAACTGCCACGTGCTCGCCGACTGGAAGCTGACCGGTGGCTAGTGTCGTGCGTTGGATGTTGGTCAGTTGGCGTGCTCAGCGCTGTCGGCGGCGAGCTTGGCTCTGGTGACAGCAAGATTCGCGATCTCGTCGGTCGTCACGAGATCGGCCGTCACGCTCGGGACGGGCGAGAACGAGAGGGCGACCGCCAGCGGGGCGTAGGCGATGCCGTGGCGGCGCAGGTGACCCGCGATGGGGCGGGGCGAGGGACGGACATGACGACGACCTTTCGTCGTGGCGCTCGGAGCGAGACCGCCGGTATGGCCACGACCCGCCCGAGACCGCCTCGTTCACTCGGATCTGCGGTGTGATCCTGGACGCACGCCGACCGACATCGCGACAGGAAGGCGAAGGAACGCGGTGGCCTCCTCGATGCTGAGCAGTGGAGCATGTGAAGGTGCTCGCGTCGGCAGCGGAGCACGTCCGCGTTCGAGTCCGCTGGTCGTCGTCAATCGGCCGGCTCTTCGAGCACCCGCGGCGGCCTGGGCGAAGAGCCGCTGCAGAGACGATCGCCACGCGGGGAGGTCGCGCGAGAGCGTGAGCCGCGTCAGGTCACGGTCGATCTCGTCGTACTGGTGGATGATGAAGTTGCGGTTCGCGACCGCCTATGCCCACTCCACGTCCTTGGGTGCGAGGACCTCCAGTCGGGAGAGCCTGTTGGCGGCTTCGCCGAGCTTCATCATGAGCGAGTCGCCGGCTTCTTGGAGGAGGTCGTCGGCGAGATAGTCGTCCTTGCCGCGCCGGACCATCTCCTCGACTCGTGCGAGCCAGCCCTGGATGTGGAATAGCTCCTTGGCTGCTTCCGGTCCATCAGAGAAGTACGGCCTCGCGCCGGATGTCGTCATCGAGGCGTGCCTTCAAGCCGCCGTACGAGACGAGGTCGATCTCGCGGCCGAGGACTTGCTCGATCAGTTGCTTGAAGCGGATGAACCCGAACGGCGATTTGTTCTCGGGTGCCAACACGCGCGCCGTCGAGTTCTACGAGCGCGAGGGGTTTGAGGTGATCCGGACAGATCCCGCGACGTCGGAGCGATCGCCGGGCAACACCATCGTCCGGCGACGCCTGCAACTCCCGTAACGCCCGATATCGCCGCCCCGGGGCCACGCGTCGAGTGATGCAGCCGTTGCCGACGCCCGCGTGGGTGCTGCGGGAACACTGGCAGAAGTGCGAGGTCGAGGTATCGATGGTTCACGCGGCGGTGATGCCTCGGTTTCATTGTTCACAGCCGCTGTCCGAAGCTTCGTGAATCGATCGCGTCAGGCCACGCAGGCTCAGCCGGTCTGACCCTCGTCGCGGCTCTCGGCAACCCGGTGCGGGACCCTGAGCAAACGGATGCCGGTGACGAGGACGATTCCACCTACGAGGTTGCCGAACGTGGACCAGCCGAGCGCCCCCAACCAGTCGAGGTAGTCGTAGTCGGCCTCACCAGTCAGCAACCCCGCGAACATCAGGATCGAGTCCAGCACTGAGTGGAAGAGCTGGGCGCCCACGAGTACGAACGACATCAGAACCGCCGGCACCACACGCACGCCGAGGTTCTCGGTCGCGTGCTGCATCCGCGTCAACAGCGTAATGACGGCGCCCGCGAGCACCGCGAGGAAGAACGATCGCCACGAGACACCGAGGTGAGCGTAGTGCGAGCCAGTCTTCACCGCGACGTCGTGCACCTCTGGAAGCGCCGTCACGATCATGCCCGCCATGACGAAGCCGGCCACGAGGTTGGCCGCCAACGTGACACCCCACAGCCTGAGCAACTGGGCGAACGTCCCCACCTTGGCAACCACCGAAATCACCGGTACCAAGAAGTTCTCGGTAAACAGCTCACTGTTTGCCAGCAGCAAGGCCACGAACCCGATCGTGAACGCCATCGACGCGAGCAAGGGGCTGCCGGTCTCAGCCTCCACCACCAGGTAGATCAGCACGCCCACTCCAACGTCGACGCCGCCCAGGAAACCGGTGGCCAGCAGCGGAAGCAGCGGTCGGTCCAGCCGTTCGTGACCCTCGGCGACCAGACGCTCGTACGCCTCTTCTAGCTGGGGCTCCTCACGAGCACCCTTCGGCGCAGCAACGTCGCCAGAGCCACCCGAAGGCCGGCTCACGCGCTGAGTCCAGGTCCGGGCCCGGCAACATGTAGATCCATGCTGGCACGCTATCTGCCAGCCCCTGTGGCTCTGACCGCGGCCTTGCGTCCGAGATGCCGCTCAGGACTCCAGGAGTGCGACGGTCGCTAGTGCGTGCGCGAGCGATTTCCCGTCCTGTTCGATGTCGGCCTCGCACACCGCAAGCGTCTCCCCACGCTAGCCGACACCAGCATTGGCGGGGCGTGCCGGGACGCAGCTAGGTGATGCTGACCTGGCTGGTGTCAAGCCGACAGTGGCAGTCTCTTCCTCGTCGAGGCAGAAGAAGATCCACGTGCCGAAGTGGTCGCACCCGGCGGGGGCGTCGAGGACCGCTCAGGGGAGATCTGGGTTTACGTCTTTGGCGACGGTGAGCCCGTAGCGGCCGGCAGGAAGGGGGTCTCGTAATCCGGCTCCTCTGAGAGGAGCGTGAAGGGCGGGGGCGCCGCGAGCGCGGCCGCCGACCGGTGGATGCCTCGGTTCATGATGGGCTCCTCGGTGGTCGCGATCTGCGACCTCGCTCCTTCTGTGGGGTAGCCCGACCCTCAGTCGGCCCCACTTGGCCTACGCGTTGGGACCACGGAAAGGTTGCCGCCGGCTCACGCCCGAGCTCCGGTGACGTTGCTGCGCCGCGGCTTAGGAAAGTGGGCGAAGTGAAGCGCCCGATCATCAAGCAATTGCGGCCGTCTGAGCGTTTTCGGGGAGTCTGCGGTTCACCTGGTGGACCAGAGACTCCCCGATATCTGCCATTCGGCAATAGCGGACGCATCAAGGTGCTGGCGGTGCTGCCACGTCTCCCATGCGGCACGGTTTCGAGATCGGGCGTCAGGTAGCGCGGCGTTTGTTCCGCGGACACCGGGCTCGCGGGCTTTTGCCGGTGGTCTCGGGAGGGCACGACTCGATGGCGAACTTGCAGAAACGACCGGACGGAAGTGGCGTGCCCGTTACCGCGACGACGCTGGTCGCCAGCATTCCAAGCATTCGCTCGGAAGGTTGACGCACAGCGGTGGCTCGATGAGGTGACGGCGTCGGTCATCACAGGTCAGTACGTCGACCCGAAGGCAGGCCGGATCGCGTTCAAGGCGTACGCCGAGCAGTGGCGTGCTGCGCAGGTGCACCGGCCGTCGTCTGCCGCCCACGTCGAGACGATGCTGCGCCGGCATACCTACCCGACACTGGGGGAGCGGCAGTTGTTCTCGATCCTTCCCAGTGAGGTCCAGGCGTGGGTCGAGCGGCTGAGTGCAGGTGCTGGCGACCGTAGCCCGCTCGCGCCCTCAACGGTCGGAGTGGTCCACGGGATCGTGTCGTCGATCTTCAAGGCGGCAGTCCGAGACCGGCGGGTGATGGCGAATCCGTGCGAGGGCACGAAGCTGCCGACGGTCGAGAAGCGCAAGGTCGCGCCGATGACGACCGAACAGGTCGAGGTGCTGCGCAACGAGCTGCCGGCAGGCCTCCAGGCTCTCGTGACGTTCGCGGCGGGCACCGGGATGCGGCCGTCGCAGCCGACGGCCTTGTGTTCACTCTCGGCGGCCTGCCGATCACCCGGCAGGTCTTCGGGCACGCGTGGAGGCCGGCCGCGAAAGCCGCCGGACTATATGGGGACTAACCACCGCTGAGTTCAGCGTTTCCGCAGGTCAGAGGCCATTTGGGGGACGGGCCGACCTGTAAGCCGGGTTCTGTCGTTGGTGACCATCCATCTACGACCACCGTTGCCGGTGGCCTCCTGCGGCCTACCCGTGTACTCGGGCGAGCAGCCCTCGAGCGCACACTGTCTGGCCTTGCTCCAGGTGGGGTTTGCCGAGCCGTCCCGGTCGCCCGGGGCGCTGGTGGTCTCTTACTCCACCGTTTCACCCTTACCTCGCCCCTCAAGAGGGTTGAGGCGGTCTGTTCTCTGTGGCACTTTCCCGCGGATTGCTCCGGGTGGGTGTTACCCACCACCTTGCTCTGTGGAGCCCGGACTTTCCTCGGGACCGACCCTGTCGCCAGGGAAGGTCACGCGGTCACCCGGTCGGCCCGTCCGAGAGTCAGGGTAGTGCTTCCCGCAGGGGTACGGCGGAATCACCGGCCCCGTGGCATCGTTGACAACAGCCATGACCGAGCCGGAGACCCCTTTGCGCGCCCCGGGCATCGCGTTCCCGGGTGCAGAGGCGCGCCCCGAGAGCGCTTATCGCACCGCGCACGACCTGCTCGAGCGCCGCGCGCCCAACGAGGCGCTCAAGGTTCTCGAGCCGGCCCTGGAGCAGGAGCCGGCGAACCGCGGCTTGCGACTCCTGCGGGCGTGGGCCTACCTGATGCGCGCCCAACTGGTGAAGGCGTCCGACGAGCTCGCCCTCCTGGTCGAGGACGATCCCTCCGACGCCTGGGCCCAGCACGCACTCGGACGCGCACTCGAACGGCAATCCCGCCATCGCGAGGCGCTTCCGCACCTCCGGCTCGCTGCGGCGATGAGCGGCGACGTCGAGCACGAGCTCGCCGTGCTCCGTGTCGAACGGTTGGCGGGGGACCTGTAGCTACGACGTGCGGGTGATGCTCACGTCGGCCGTCATCCGTGAGGTCTTCGCGCCGGAGTAGATGCCGCTCAGCGGCGAGACGTCGTGGTAGTCGCGCCCGGTGGCGACGGCGATGTAGCGGTCGTCCGGCACCGCGTCGGTGCTCGGGTCGAACGCCTGCCAGCCCGCGTCCCACCACTCCAGCCACGCTTTCGAGTCGCCGGCGACGGTCTCGCCGATCACGGGTTCGGCGACCGGGTGGACGTAGCCGGACACGTAGCGCGCCGGGATGCCGATCGAGCGCATCCCGCCGATCGCGAGGTGGACCATGTCCTGCACGACGCCGGCTCGCTGCTTCCACGCGTCCGCTGCAGGCGTCTGCACGTCGGTCGAGCCCGGTAGGAAGTCGATCTCCTCGTGGACCAGACGGCACACCGCCCGCGCCGCGCCGCCCGGTGTGCCCGCTGCAGCGGCAGCGTTCCGCACCTGGTCGACGAAGTCCGGGGGAGGGGCGACCATCTCGGGAAGCACGAGGTACTCGGTCCAGCGGTCGGCCACGGCGCGGTCGTCGTACGCCTCCCACGGCGTGGTGGGTGGCGGGGCCGGCCCGCGGTCGACCTGCACCGTCGACGTGGCCACCACCGACATGGACTCGTGGGGGTCGAGCACCTCGAAGGCGATCACGTGGCTGCCGAAGTAGTCGCGGTACTCCGACTTCCACGGCTTGGGGTGCACGTCCAGCCGGGTGTGGACGACGATCTGCCCGGGCGCCGTCACGGGGGTCATCCGGGCTTGGTTGTACGACGCAGCGGCCAGCCCGTCGTACTCGAACTCGGTCGTGTGCACGACCCGCATCTGCATGCTCACTGCCGGACCCCCTTCCAGGACACGGCCTCGGCGCCGGCGAAGTACTTCCGGCTGATCGCGTCGGTGGCGGCCGCGCAGGTGCGTTGCAGCTGCTCCATCTCCTCGGGAAGATCGGCGACCACGTCGGCGAGCGAGCGGTACTCCAGCTCGGCGCGGGTGCGGCCGATCAGCCGGTGCGCCTCGTCCTGGAAGCCGGCGCGGAGGCTTCCCGGCTCCATCTCGTCGAGGCATTGCTCGGCCCGGTTGAGTGCGAACACCACCGACCGCGGGAAGAGCCGGTCGAGCAGCAGGAACTCGGCGGCCGCGCGCTCGGTCTCCATCCCGCGGTAGGTCCGGAGGAAGGCCTCGTAGGCACCGCACGCCCGCAGGGTGCTGACCCACTGCGCCACGCTCCCGCTGGACAGCGATGTCGCCGCCACCAGCCGCGACGTCATGTCGGCGCGCTCCAGGCAGCGGCCGAGCATCAGGAAGTGCCAGCCCTCGTCGCGTGTCATCGTCGCGTCGGCGGTGCCGTTGATGAGGGCCGCGCGTTCACGCACCCACTGGAACACGTACGGCGGCCGCAGCCCGTCGAAGCGGCCCGCCGGGATCGAGAGGTAGGTCGTGTTGATGACCTCCCACAGCGGCACCGAGAGGATCTCGCGGGCCCGGCGCGCGCTCTCGCGGGCGGCGGCGATCGCCGCCGCGATCGAGACTGCAGAGCTGGTGTTGTAGGCGAGCAGCCGCAAGACCTGGTCGAGGTTGACGGTGCCCGTGATGTCGATGCCGGACTGGATCGCCGCGTCGCCCGGCTCGATCCCCATGATCAGCAGCAGGTCGCGGCAGGTCTGCGACTCGTCGACCGCAGCGTCCTCGAGCAGCAGCTGGGTCTGTACGTCGAGGATCCGCGCGGTGTCCTCGGCGCGCTCGACGTAGCGACCGATCCAGAACATCGACTCTGCGATCCGGCTCAGCATCACTGACCGCCCTCCTGCCGCTGGACCTGACTGCCGCCCTGACTGCCGCCCTGACTGCCGCCCTGACCGCCGCCCTGTCCAGCCGGCCCCGCCAACACCCAGGTGTCCTTGGTGCCGCCGCCGCGCGACGAGTTCACGATCAGCTCGCCCTTGCCGAGCGCGACCCGGGTCAGGCCTCCCGGCAGCACCCAGACCCGATCGCCGTCGTTGACCGCGAACGGGCGCAGGTCGACGTGTCGCGGTCCCAGCTCACCGTCGACGAACGTCGGCACCGTCGACAGCTGGACGACGGGCTGGGCGATCCAGGCCCGTGGGTCCTGGAGCACCTTCTCGCGGAGCACGTCGAGCTCGGCCGGGGTCGCGTGCGGCCCGATCACGATGCCCTTGCCGCCGGACCCGTCGACCGGTTTGAGCACCAGCTCGTCCAGGCGGTCGAGCACCTCCTCGCGGGCGTCGGCGTCGCCCATCCGCCAGGTGTCGACGTTGCGGAGCACCGGCTCCTCGGCGAGGTAGTAGCGGATGATGTCCGGCAGGTAGGTGTAGACGAGCTTGTCGTCGGCGACCCCGTTGCCGACGGCGTTGGCGAGCGTGACGTTGCCGGCCCGGGCGGCGTCGATCATCCCGGGGCAGCCGAGCATCGAGTCGGCCCGGAAGTGGACCGGGTCGAGGTACTCGTCGTCGATCCGGCGATAGATGACGTGGACGGGCGCCAGGCCCTTCGTCGTCCGCATCATCACCTCGCCACGCCGGCACACGAGGTCGCGACCCTCCACCAGCTCGACGCCCATGGTCCGGGCCAGCAGCGCGTGCTCGAAGTACGCGCCGTTGTAGACACCCGGCGTGAGCACGACGACCGTCGGGTCGGTCACGCCCGCAGGCGCTGCCGCCCGTAGCGCGCCCAACAGCCGCTGCGGATAACCGGCGACGGGACGGATCCGGTGCTGGGCGGTGGTCTCGGGCAACGCCGCGGAGATCGCGCGCCGGTTCGTCATCACGTAGGACACCCCGGACGGCACCCGCACGTTGTCCTCGAGGACCCGGAACTCACCGTGGTCGTCGCGGACCAGGTCGATGCCGGACACGTGCACCCGGACGCCGTTCGGCGGTCGTACACCTGCTGCCTCGCGGTGGAAGTGCGACGAGGTCGTGATCACCCCGCGCGGGATGACGCCGTCGTCGAAGACCCGGCCGTCGTCGTAAACGTCGGCGAGGAAGGCCTCGAGCGCCCGCACCCGCTGCTGGACGCCGCGCTCGATGACCGACCAGGTGTCCATCTCGATGACCCGCGGCAGGATGTCGAGCGGCATCGCCCGCTCCTCGCCCCCGATGTCGAAGGTCACGCCCTGGTTGAGATAGCTGGCCTGCAGCGACTCCACCCGGCTGACCAGCTCGGGTGTCGTCATCGTGTCGAGCGAGTCACGCAACCGGAGGTACGGCGACCGCAGCTCGGCACCGTCGAACATCTCGTCGTAGGCAACGCCGTTCGATCCGTAGCCGTCGAACATCGTGTTCAGGTCGACGCGATCCGTGCCCATGAACGGACACTACCCAGGTCGGGTAACGCGCATGTTGCCTGCGCCGTCGCGTAGGTTCGGACCATGGCGTACTGGTTCTGCCTCACGCACCACAAAGTCGAGCCTGCGGAGGGTTGCCCCTACAAGGACCGGCTCGGGCCCTACGAGACCGAGGCCGAGGCCTCACGCGCACTCGAGAAGGCCGCCGAGCGGACCGAGGCCTGGGACAACGACCCGGCCTGGAACGACGACGTCGAGGGCAAGGAGTGAGTTGACGCCGTTCCAGCGACGGCGCCGGATCAAGCCGGTCGCCGACGGTCCTCGCGGCGAGGTCTCGTTCACGCCGTGGCTCGGGATGATCCTGATCGTCTCGTCGTTCTTCCTCTACGCCGCCAGCGGGCTGGTCGCTCCCTGGTGGGGCATCGTCGTCATGGTCCTGATCTGGCTGGTGCTGTTCGTCCTGTGCTGCGTCTGGTGGACGCCGTACCCCAAGCGCCTGGTCTGGATCGGCCTGCTGTCGTACCCGCTGTGGTTCTGCCTGATGGTCGGCGGCGCGCTCGTGTTCGGCTGGGACGCCTGACTAGCTTCGCTAGCGCCACGCCCGGCAGCGACCGGCGTCTGCGACCCGCTCGGGCGTCAAAAGCAGAACTGCGAGGCCGAGCGGATCTCGAGATGGCTCCAACACCTCAAACGATCAACGCCCGACCCCGCAGCCCCATAACGTCACGTGGTTGGGGGACCAGTTCATGACGTTCTCATTTCAGCGGTCGGTGTGACGCATGTCAAGTCCACGGCTGACCACTTGTCCAACTTTTTCTATACAGGTGTCACGATTCTCGAGTTTGCGACTACGCTCCCTGTATGGGGAAAGCGTCGGGGCGCAGGTCGCCTGCCGATAAATACGATGAACGGCGCCGTGCGCTGGCCGAGTCAGCTCTCAAGACGCTGGGTGAACTGGGCTACGCCCGCGCGAGCCTGCGCGAGATCGCCAACAACTCCGACTTCAGCCACGGGGTGGTCCACTACTACTTCGAGGACAAGCACGACCTCATCGTCTACTGCGTGCGCGAGTACAACCTGGTCTGCGTCCGCCGGTACGACGACGTGGTCGCCGACTCGACGACGGCCGACGAACTGCTCTCCGGGTTCGCCGACCAGCTGGTGCTGACCCTCGACCAGGACGCCGCGATGCACCGGCTCTGGTACGACGTCCGCGCGCAGAGCATGTTCGAGGAGCGACTCCGGGACGTGGTGGTCGAGATCGACGGCTGGCTGGAGGACATGATCTGGCGAGTCGCATCCCGCTACGCCGAGCTGGCCGGCAGCGAGCCCGCGATGCCGCCCGCGGTGTTCTACGCGATCTTCGACGGCCTGTTCCAGCAGGCGCTCATCAAACTGACCCTCGGCGCCGAAGGAGTGCTCGACGAGCTGCGCGCGTTGGTGCACCAGATGCTGCCGACCATGGTCAAGGCGCCGATCACGGTCTTGGTCACCTGAGGAACCGACCGCTCAGGGCGACGCCCACGTCGGTCATCTGCCGGACGATCTCGTCGGTGCTCGACTCCACCAGGCCGGACCGCCACGCGAGCATCAGCTCGACGAAGCCGCCGATGCCGAGCACGGTGTTGATCCGAAGCGCCTGCTCGTCGACCGCTTCGCGGAGGAACGGTTGGGCCATGCCGATCATCAGGTCGGTGGCCATCTGCACCGTGTCGCGCCGGCGCTGCTCGAGCACGGCGCTCCCGGCGTGGTCGCCGAAGATGATCTGCGCGCGCGCCGGCTCGTCGGCGATGTGGTGGACGACGGCGTCGAGTGCCGCATGGAGCTGGTCGATCGCGCCCTGGTCGGAGACGGCGGCGATCGCGCCGACCAGCATCCCGAGGGTCTCGTCGCGCATCTGGTCCCAGACGGTGCCGAGCAGCGCGTCGCGATCGGTGAAGCTCTCGTAGAAGTACCGGTCGGTGAGGCCGGCCTGCGCGCAGACGCCGCGCATGGTGACTGCAGCCCAACCCTGCGCCTGCCAGATCTCGAGTGCGGCGTCGACTAGGTGGGCGCGTCGCTCGGCGCGCCGCTGCTCCGCGCTCTTCCCGCCGTACCGCCGCGCGACGACTTTCGCACTTTCCACCCGAACATCTTGACGGCATGTGCCCTCAGATTGCAATCTGAGGGCATGTGCCAGCAGAAAGCGTCACGACCAGCCTCGCCCTCCTCGGCCCCGGCAGCGGCAGCCGGATCCTGCCGGTCGACCGGACCGCGCGGCTCGTTCCAGATCTTGGAGGGCGGATGAGCAAGCGGACCACCAACGCAAGAGCGGTGGTCACCGGCGCCGGCAGCGGCATCGGCCGGGCATTCGCGATCGAGCTCGCGAGGCGCGGCGGCAAGGTCGTCTGCGCAGACCTGGACCAGGACACCGCGAAGGACACCGTCGTGCTCATCGAGCAGGCCGGTGGCGAGGCGATCGCCGTCGCGTGCGACGTCAGTGTCGAGGGTCAGGTCCGCGAGCTCGCGGGCACGGCTGAGGCGTGGCTCGAGCAGGCGCCGGACCTGGTCGTCAACAACGCCGGCATCGGCGCCGGCGGCCTGCCCGTCGGCGAGGCGCCGCTCGGCGACTGGCAACGCACGCTCGGCGTCAACCTCTGGGGCGTGATCCACGGGTGCCACGTCTTCGTGCCGCGGTTGCGTGAGCGGGGGAGGGGCGGCGTCATCAATGTCGCCTCGGCCGCCGGCTTCACGGCGGCACCGCGGATGGCGGCCTACAACGTCAGCAAGGCGGGTGTGGTCAGCCTCTCCGAGACGCTGGCAGCCGAGCTGGCCGGCACCGGCGTGGCCGTGACCGTGCTGTGCCCGACGTTCGTCCGCACGAACATCTTCGGCGGCGAGCTGATCGACCCCGCTGCTGCCCAGATGGCCCGGAGGATCGCGAGCGTCACGGGCTACTCGCCCGAGCGGGTCGCCCGGATGACGCTTGACGCGCACGACCGCGGCCGTCTCTACGTGATGCCGCAGCTCGACGCCAAGGCGCTGTGGCGGCTCAAGCGGCTGGCGCCGGCGCCGTACGCCCGGGCCGCCGGCCTGATGGGGCGGTTCACTCCCGAACCCGAGGAGAAGCCATGACGTACGACTTCGACGCGATGCTGCAGACCATCAAGGACAAGCAGTGGTCGCTGGCCGACATCGACTGGGACGGTCCCGGCGCGGAGACCATGACCGACGAGCTGCGCGCCAAGATGCAGCCGTTCATGGCCGACCTCGTGTGGATCGAGCACGTCGGCGCGCGCGGTTTCGCCTCGCTCGCCACGAAAGCACCGACGCCCGTGATCAAGGAGATCTACGAGTACTTCCACGCCGAGGAGCAGAAGCACGCCAACGCCGAGCTGGCGCTGATGAAGCGCTGGGGGATGCTCGACGAGGACGGGCAGATGCCCGAGCCCAACATCAACGTCAAGATGGCGATCAAGGTGCTCGACACGTACGGCGACAACCTGCCGCTCACGGGCCTGGCCGCGTTGATCCCGTTGCTCGAGTGCGCGCTCGACGGGGCGCTGGTCAAGTTCCTCCTCGACGAGGTGAGCGACCCGGTCTGCCACGAGGTGTTCCGGCACATCAACTCCGACGAGGCCCGGCACATCACGGTGGACTTCCAGGTACTGGAGCTGATCGGAGCCGGATCGCCGAGCAAGCTGCTCATCGAGTCGGCGAGCCTGCTCAACCCCCAGGTGGTCCTCGGCCTGATCGTGGTCTTCGTGCCGCTGATCAACAAGATGCGCGACAACATCGTGGCGATGGGCCTCTCGGAGCAGAAGCTCTACAACGCGGTGAAGCGCTACTCGTCGATCGGTGGCCGTGGCGAGTACACCAAGCGGATCCCGGCGTACCACGTGCTGCGCACCCAGGCGAGCATGGTGATCAACCGCAGCCACCCGTATCACCGGTTCCTTGCCGACCCGCTCGTCAAGGTCACCTCGTTCGTTCCGGCGCGCTTGCTCGGTCGCCCCCAGTCCTGGGTCGACGAGATCACTCACGACCCCATCGCCTCATGAACCCGACCGACTTCCGCGGCGACCTGTTGGGCGTCGACGACTGGCAGTCCCGCGACCTTCGCGGCCAGCGGGTCGCGGTCGTCTCCACGACTGTGGAGGCAGCGCGGATCGTGCCCGGCGTCGTGCTGACAGCAAAGCAGGTGAAGGTCTTCCAGACCGCACCCGCCTGGCTGCTGCCGGCGCACCTCCCGCTGCCCGGCGGCCCGCTCCGGAGGGCAGCTGCGCGCCTGCACCTGCGCCTGGCGGTCGACGACCAGTGGCTGCGACGCCAGCTCTCGCCGTTGAAGGATGAACCTCGGGTAGCCGTCCGGCGCGGCTACTACGACGCGCTCCAGCGGCCGAACTGCAAGCTCTACACCTGGCCGGTCTACGCGATCGTGGAGCACGGGGTGCGGAGCGCCGAAGGGATCGAGCACCGCGTCGACGTCATCATCCTGGGGGGCGACGCTCAGGTCACTGCTCCTGCGGCTCGAGAGGAACGAATCGCATGACGTCCATCGACCATGACGTCGCCATCATCGGCGGTGGCTTCTCCGGCATCGGTGCCGCGATCCTGCTCGACAAGGCGGGTTTCGACGACTACCTGATGATCGAGGAAGGCGACGGCGTCGGGGGCGCGTGGCACTGGAACACGTACCCGGGCGTGGCTGTCGACATCCCGTCGTTCAGCTACCAGTTCTCGTTCGAGCAGATGGCCGACTGGTCGCGGGTCTACGCGCCGGGGCAGGAGCTGAAGGACTACGCCGAGCACTGCGTCGACAAGTACGACGTGCGCCGGCGGACCCGGCTGAACACTCGGATCGTGTCCGCGGCCTTCGACGACGACGGCGACCACTGGCGGCTCGGCACCGCTGACGGTGACACGATCACCGCCCGTCACGTCGTGGGCGCGACCGGAGTGCTGACTCAGCCCAAGCCCCCCGAGATCGAAGGGGTCCACGAGTTCGCCGGCACCGTCATGCACACCGCGCGCTGGGACCACGACGTCGACCTGGCAGGCAAGCGGGTGGCGATCATCGGAACCGGAGCCTCGGCCGTCCAGGTGATCCCGTCCATCGCCCGCGACGTCGCGCAGCTCACCGTCTTCCAGCGCACGCCGATCTGGTGCCTGCCCAAGCTCGATTCGGTGGTGCCGCTGCCCGCCCGCCTCGCGTTACGCGTGCCGGGCGCGAAGCGGGTGAGCAGGCTGGTCAGCCAGACCTTCGTAGAGCTGACCTTCCCGCTGGCCGCGCACTTCCATGACGTGCTGCCGGTCTCCGGCATCGGCGAGGGGGTCGGTCACCGTCACCTGCGCCGGGCGGTCAAGGATCCCGCGGTCCGGGAGCAGCTCACGCCGAAGTACACCCTCGGCTGCAAGCGTCCGAGCTTCTCCAACGACTACCTGCAGTCCTTCAACCGCGCGAACGTGCTGCTGGAGACCTCACCCATCGAGCGGATCACGTCGACCGGTGTCCGCACCGACGACGGCGTCGAGCACGACGTGGACGTGCTCGTGCTCGCGACCGGCTTCAAGGTGTTCGAGAAGGGCAACATGCCGCCGTTCTCCGTCATCGGCGCCGGGGGACTTGACCTCGAGAAGTGGTGGGAGGAGCACCGGTTCCAGGCCTACCAGGGCGTCAGCGTCCCGGGCTTCCCGAACTTCTTCGCGATCCTGGGGCCGTACGGCTACAACGGGTCGTCGTACTTCAACCTCATCGAGACCCAGATGGCCCACATCATCCGCTGCCTGCGCCGCGCGCGTCGAACAGGAGCGACGCGCGTCGAGGTCAGGTCTGAGGCCAATGCCCGCTACTTCGAGAGCATGCTCGGGCGGCGTCGGCACCAGGTCTTCTTCCAGCCGTCCTGCGCGACCGCAAACAGCTACTACTTCGACGCCAACGGTGACGTGCCGTTCCGACCCTCGCCCACGCTGGAGACGATGTGGACGAGCAGCCGCTTCGACCTTGACGACTACAGCTTCGAGGGCACGGCCGCCCTACCGTGACTCACCATGCCCGGGTGGCAGCGGTCCGTTGATTCTCGGCGAGTCGGGTATCAGGGCGTCATGAGCCGAGTCGTGTTGATCACCGGTGCATCAAGCGGCATCGGCCGCTCGGTCGCTCTCCTCCTTGCCGAGCGGGGTGCCGCCCTGGCACTGGTGGCGCGGCGCCGCCCGGAGCTTGACCAGCTGGCAGCGACCTGCGCCCGACGCGGGGCGAGCGGAGTGTTGGTCGCCCCGGCGGACGTCTCCGACGGGCAGGCGTGGGAGGACGCCTTCGACCGGGCCCTGATCGAGTTCGGGCAGATCGACGTCGTGGTGCACGCCGCTGCGGTGGCGGCGTACGGCGAGTTCGTCGACATCCCCAGCGAGGTCTTCGACCACGTCCAGAAGGTCAACGTGAACGGGACCGCCAACGTCGCGCGCAGTGCCCTGCGCCACTTCAAGTCGCGCCAGGACGGCCACCTGGTGGTCTTCGGATCGCTCGTCGGGAAGATCAGCACTCCCTACCTGTCGCCCTACGTCACCAGCAAGTGGGCGGTGCACGGCCTGGCGCGGACCCTCCAGGCCGAGCACGCAGCCGATCGGCTGGAGATCAGCCTGATCGAGCCGGGCGGAGTGTCGACCACGATCTACGACAAGGCAGCCAGCTACCTCGGGGTGCAGGGCAAGCCCCCGCCCCCGGTGTATGACGCCGAGACCGTCGCCAAGGCCGTGGTCCAGGTGATCGACCGGCCTCGTCGCGAACGAGCGGTCGGGCTCTTCAACCCTGTCATCAGTCTCGGCTTCCGGCTGTTCCCCGCCGTCTACGACCGGATCGTGGCCCCCCTGGTCACCCGCCTCGCCCTCGCGGACGAACCGGTCTCCGACCATCCTGGCAATGTCTTCCACAGCAGTCCCGAACCCGAGCCCGCGAAGGACCAGACGTGAGTGACTTCGAAAAGAACGCCATCACCGTCACCCGGGAGGTCGATGCCTCACCGAGCGACGTTTGGGACGTGCTGAGCGACGGTTGGCTCTACCCGTGCTGGGTGGTCGGCGCCAGCCGGATGCGCGAAGTCGACGAAAACTGGCCCGCGAAGGGGTCCAGGCTGCACCACTCGGTCGGGAACTGGCCGTTGCTCCTCGACGACAAGTCCGAGGTGCTCGACCTCGTGCCGCAACGCTCGCTCCGACTCCGGGCGCACGGTTGGCCCGCCGGAGCGGCGGAGGTCCTGATCGAGATCGAGGACCGGGCCGCGGGCTCTTCCCTGGTGACCATTCGTGAGGACGCGGTGCAGGGCCCCGGAACCCTGGTCCCGCGCCCCGCCCGGCAGATCATGATCGCGCCCCGCAACCGCGAGGCGCTGCGCCGACTCGCATTCCTTGCCGAGGGCCGCAGGGACTGAGCGCGGCGCTCAGGTCACGGGCGGTCGAGGAGACGCGACCAGGTCGTGCTCAGCAGCCGTCGCCGCACCATCCCCGAGCCACCGAGAGCCGACCGAGCGGCATTCCATCCGCAGGCACCGTGCACGCCGCCGCCCGGGTGGGCCGAGGCGCTGGCAAGGTAGAGCCCCTCGATCGGGGTCTCGGGCCTTCCCAGCCCGGGCGTCGGACGGAACACCAGTTGCTGATGGAGTCCTGACGTGCCGGCGTTGACAGCGCCCTCGACCAGGTTGGAGTCGGAAGCCTCGAGGTCCTGCGGGCGCTGGACGTGCTCCGCGATCACGGTGTCGGTGAATCCAGGGGCGTGCGTCTCCATCAGCTGCCGCACCCGCTCGGTCACCGTGTCGACCGCGTCGGCGTCCCGGGCGACCCGGTGCGGGAGATGGGTGTAGGCCCACGCACTCTCGGTGCCCGGCGGCGACCTCGTCGGATCGGCCGTCGTCATCTGTCCGAACAGCACGAACGGCGTCCGAGGTGTGCGCTGGGTCGAGAGGTCGGCCGCGAAGTCCACGAATCCGGCTGCGTCGACGCCGAGGTGGACTGTGCCGGCGCTGCGTGCCCCTGCCGCAGTCCACGGCACCGGCTCGCGCAGAGCCCAGTTGAGCTTGAGCGTCGGGTTGTCCCAGTGGAAGCGCTCCAGGGCGGTGAGGAACCGTGCCGGGAGCTGGGCGGGGCCCACCATCTTGCCGTACAGGGTCGGGGCGTCGACGTCCGCAAGCACGGCCCGTCTGGCGTCGACCCGGGTGCCATCGGCGAGGCGTACGCCGGACGCCCGCCCGCTACTGATCTCGACGGAGGTCACGCGGTGTCCGCTGACCAGTTCCCCCCCGCGTGCTCGGAACCGGGACACGAGGGCGTCGGCCAGGCGCTGGGCTCCGCCTTGGGGGACCGGGAAGCCGACGTCCTGGCCGAGCATGCAGAGCAACCAGCCGAACATCCCGCTGCCGGCCGAGTCCGGGCCCACGTCGGAGTGCATCGCGTTGCCCGTGAGCAGGACCGCGGCACCTTCGCCGTCGAATCGCTCGTCTGCCAACCGGTGGACCGGGAGCATCGCCTGCCGGATCATCTCGAGCGCGTCCGCCGCACCGAGGGCCCGCAACAGGCGCAGGCTCGGGCGAACCGGTGGGAAGGGTGTGAACAGCGCGTCGAGGAGCGGGCCGCGGACCCGCTGCCATTGTTCGAAGAGCTCGAGCCAGGCATCGCCGTCGCCGGCGGCGAACTCCTCCAGACCTGCAGCAGTGTTCTCGGGCGCACGGTGGAGCACCGCGGACCGATCGTCCGGCAGCACATGAGCCAGCACGCTCGGCGCTTGCGTCCACTCCAGACCGTGCGCCTGCAGGTCCAGACCCTGGATCACCGGCGACGCGGCCGCCAGCGGGTAGAACGCACTGAACAGGTCGTTGCAGAAGCCGGGCGCGGTCACCTCCGCACTTCGGACAGCGCCGCCGGCGACGTCGTTCGCCTCGACCAGCAGTACCTCCCAGCCGGCGTCGACCAGCGCGTTGGCGGCGACCAGGCCGTTGGGCCCCGCTCCGACGACGACAGCGTCGACCTGGCCGCGGGTCACGGCTTGAAGACGACCTTGATCATCCCGTCTTCCTTGTCACGGAACTTCAGGTAGGCGTCGGGCGCCTCGGAGAGTGGCAGCCGATGGGTCGCGAAGGTCTCGGTCCCCAGCGGGTCGCTGTCGTCGATGAGCAGCGGCAAGATGTCGTCGCTCCAGCGGCGCACGTTGGCCTGGCCCATCCGCAGCTGGATCTGCTTGTCGAACATCTGCATCATCGGCATCGGGTCGGTCGCTCCGCCGTAGACGCCGCTGACGGACACCGTGCCGCCGCGGCGGACCGCGTCGATGGACGCGTGCAACGCCGCCAGCCGGTCGATGCCGACGTTCATCATCAGCTTGCGAGCGGCGACGTCGGGGACAAACCCCACCGCCTTGATCACGGTCTCGGCCACCGGGTTGCCGTGAGCCTCCATGCCCACGGCGTCGATGACGGAGTCGGCTCCTCGCCCGCCGGTGCGGTCACGCACCTCGGCCGCGAGATCGTCGACCTCGTCGATGTCGATGGTCTCCGCGCCGATCTCACGCACGCGCTGCAGCCGCTCGGGCACGCGGTCGGCGACGATCACCCGATGTCCCTCGTGCATCGCGATCCGCGCTGCCATGTCGCCGATCGGACCGGCACCCATCACCAGGAGTACGCCGTCGTCGGGAAGCTCGGCGTAGCGGACCGCCTGCCACGCGGTCGGGATCACGTCGGACAGATAGACGAACCGGTCGTCCGACGGACCCTCGGGAACCTTGATCGGGAGAAAGTTGGCGAACTGCACTCGGAGGAACTCCGCCTGCCCGCCGGGGACCGCCCCGTAGAGCTTGCTGTAGCCGAGCAGGCTCGCGCCCGTACCGGTGTCGCGATTCTGGGTGGTCTCGCATTGGCTGTGCAGCCCGCGGTCGCAGGTCCAACAGCTCCCACAGCTGATGTTGAAGGGGACGACGACCCGGTCGCCCACCTGGAGCTCGGTGACGTCCGCCCCGATCTCCTCGACGATCCCCATCGGCTCGTGGCCGACGATGTCGCCGGGCGTCATGAACGGCCCGAGCGGGTCGTAGAGGTGGAGGTCCGACCCGCAGAGACCGGTGGTGGTGACGCGGATGATCGCGTCCGTGGGCTGCTCGATCCTCGGGTCCGGGACTTCCTCGACCCGCATGTCCTTCGGTCCCTGCCAGGTTACTGCCTTCACCGGTGTCCTCCTCGTTGTCGTGTCCCCATCGGGTACCCGTTCGGGAGGGGTTGAACGGCGGGTGGTCCGGGTCCGCGCCGAGCAGCAGGGGCCCGGGCGTCCGGGCCCCTCCAATCGCATTCGGCGGGGCTACCGACGCTGTAGCCGGTAGAACACCTCGTCGAACCGGAGTGCCCGCGCGAGCTGATCGGGCTCGGTGTCCGCCTCGACGACCGCGGCGACTGCCCACTCCGGGAACGCTTCCTCGACGTCGCCCTGAGTGCAGCCGCGGGGCAGCGGACCGCGGCGGCCGGGGGAGAAGCAGTCCAGGACCACGGTGGCCTCCGGTGTCGTGATCGCGGACATCTCGCGGCCCATGTCCAGGCGCTGTGCCGGGGTTAGTCCATGAAACGTCCCGGTGTCGAGCACCAGGTCGTAGCCCGAGCCGACGCCGCACTCCCGGGCCCGGGTGACGTCGCCGTGGATGAGTCGCATCTCGACGCCGGCATCTTGGATCCGGGCTCGCGCACGGCGTATGGCCCGGGGGACGATGTCCAGGCCGGTCACCCTCCAGCCTCGCTCTGCCAATCGGACACCCCACGTCGCGCTGCCGCAGCCGACGTCGAGGGCCTTCCCGTACGGCGGGGTGCGGCCCTCCTCCTCCTGGTCGATCAGAGCGAGCAATGCCTGGGCGAAGGGCTGGTGCTCCGCCAGGTCTTCCCACGGGTGGAATCCGACCGCGTATGACACTCGGTAGAACGTGCTCACGGCTCTCACGATCCTGCGGACAGCAGTTGCGGAGTGCGGCCTCGCTCGACGTTAGTCATCAGGACGCCGATCGCTTCGCCCAACTGCTCGGTCGGGCTGAACTCGACGACGCGCGCGCCCGCGTGCTGGATGGGAATGTGCCCGGGTGGCACGCAGTATGCGTCTCCGGCCGAGTAGGTCTCGGTGTGACCGCCGATGCGGAAGGCCACGGCGCCCTCCATGACAAACCCGAATCGGATGAACTGGCACTCGTCATCGGGCAGTCCTTCGAAGAGCGGACCGAGATCCTGGTCTCTGGAGTGGGACTCGAAACAGACGGTGTAACCGCTGTCGAAGTTCGTCAGGCTGATGTCGATCCCGAAAATGGAGATCGACTCTTCGGCAGTGGTGCTGGAAGCGTTGGGCATGGCGTTCTCCTCACCTTCACGTCCCGGGGAGCCGGGACTCCCGACACCCGAGGCTAGGAGCGCGGCGGCGGCACGGCATCGGGGAAGCTACCCATGGCTTCTCCCGGACGGTATGGGTACACAGCCGTGATCAGATGAGCTCGGACCTCAAAGCAGCCGCCGTGGCAGCGGCGCGCGAGGAAACCTCCAGTTTCACGAAGATGTTGCTCACGTGGCGGTCGATCGTGCGCTCGCTCAGGCCGAGTGCGGTGCCGATGGACCGGTTGGTGTCCCCGCGGGCGACCAGCCGCAGCACTTGGAGCTCTCGACCCGTGAGACCGGAACTGGCCTGCCCTGGCACGCGACGCAGGTCTGCCCGGGCGCCGAGCCGCTCGTAGGTCGCTCGCGCCGCCGCGAACGCCAGTGCGGCCCCCTCCGCATCGCCCAAGGCTGCACGCGCGGTGCCGATCAGCACGGCCGTGCCGGCCACCTCGTACGGCGCTTCGAGCTCTCGGAAGCCGTCACTTGCCTTTCGCAGAGCGATCAACGCGCTCCGCTCGTCACCCTCGACGAGCCTGACCCGACCTTCGGCGTGATGTGCCGCAGCGCTGAGCATTGGGGATTCGAGCGCACCCGCGACCTCGGCGAGCTCCGAGGCCGCTGCCTTCGCCTCCGCTGTACGGTCCGCGGCGAGCATGATCTCGACGTACGACGCGAGGATCGGGGACCTGTCTACCGGACCGCTGGCTTCGAACAGCGCGCGATCGATCGCCCGTGCGGCATCGTTCGTCCGCCCCTGGCGCAGGCGCAGCAGCGCCAGCCCGGGCTGGGGATCGTGACCGGCTGTGCTGGCGTTGCGGTAGCACGTCTCTGCCTCGTCGTGCTCGCCGAGCAGCCGGTGCAGCTCCCCCTGTTGGTAGATCGCGGCGCCGTAGGCGAGCTGCCGGAACGGCCGATCCAGCCGCGCCCTCGCGAGACCCGCCTGGGCCATCGCCTCGACCCAGGCGCCCTTGAGCTGGAGGAACTCGGCACGATGGACCAAACACAGGCCGGCGAACGGCACCAGGTCGGACTGCTGGTCGCACCATCGCGTCAGCCCGTCGCTCCACGCCTGCCCCCTGCGCACGTCGTACAGGTCGTGGCACGCGTCGATTGCCGTGCAGTAGCTGTCGCCGACGGCGATCGGGGAGATCGGCTCGGTCCCGACGACGTGCATGGCATCGTCGAGCAACCGGACACCGGTCCTGATGTCTCCGAGGAAGATCTGTACGCGGCCCAGCGCCAGCCTGGCCAGCGAGGCCAGTTCCTCGTCCTGATGCCGGGCCGCAGTCGCAACGGCGCGTTGGAGGTCCGATGCTGCCGTGTCGAAATCGCTGTCGAAGGCGCTACGCAGCCCCGTCAGGTAATCGAGCCGCGCACCCGCCAGGGACGCCTCAGGCATGGCGGCCACAACCCGGTGGAGACGGGCGATCCAGGCGTTGGCCTCCGCCTGCTCGGACGCGTTGACCAATCGGAACCCGAGCCAAAATGCACAACGACTCGCACCGTCCAGGTCGCCTTCGTTCAGACGGCGCCGGTGAGCGAGACCCCAGGCACCGTCGCTCTCAGCGTTCCTGCCGACGAGGTAGGCGCTGACGGCCAGCCGTTCGACGTCGTCGACGTCGAGCTCGTCCCGCTCCGTGAGGAACCCGTCGCACGCCCTCAACCAGGCACGATTCAGATAGAACTCGCGTGCTCGGGTGACACCGCCTGGCATGGACCCATTACAGCCTGTGCGCGACAGTTGTGCCCACCGCCGGAGCGAACGCAGGGGTCGGCCTGACCGATGGGCGCTACCTCGGTTCTGGGTCCGCTCCCTCGGTGCTTTTGCTGGTCATTACGCCGAGGCAGTGGTCGGAGCACCCGGGGAGCGTCCTGAACACTGAGTTACAGCGGTCACACCACCGTCGGGGCGGTCGGGCAGGATGGCGGCATGGCTATCCAGATCGCCCAGGACCCCGCTGCTGACAAGGTGCTCTCTGAGGATCCTTTCGCCCTCCTGACCGGGATGTTGCTCGACCAGCAGTTCCCGATGGAGCGGGCGTTCGCCGGCCCGGCGAAGATCCTCGACCGGTTCGGCACGCTGGAGCCGGATCGGATCGCCGCGGCCGACCCGGCGGCCTTTGCCGACCTCTGCGCAACGCCGCCCGCCATCCACCGCTACGCCCGCTCGATGGCCGGTCGGGTGCAGGCTCTGGCGGCCCAGGTGGTCGAGGAGTACGGAGGTGATGCGAGCCGCATCTGGGTCGAGGCCACGAGTGGTTCCGAACTCCTGGACCGGCTCCAGGCGCTTCCCGGGTTCGGGAAGCAGAAGGCGCAGATCTTCACCGCGCTCGTGGCCAAGCAGCTCGGTGTCCGCCCCGCCGGCTGGCAGAAGGCGGCTGGCGACTATGCCCTCGAGGGCTTTCGCTCGGTCGCGGACGTCGTCGACACCGCGACGCTCCAGAAGGTGCGTGAGTTCAAGCAGGCGAAGAAGGCAGCGGCGAAGTCCTGAGGTGAGGCGCACGAAAAATCCGGAATCACCCGCTTCCCGGAATCGCCTGATTCCTGTAAGGTCCCCGGCATGGCCCCCACTGCCGCAGGCGTCATCACCGAGCCCGACCGCCGGACCGGTCGGCTCTGGCAGGGTCAGACGCCGGATGCGCGAGAGGCCGACCGGCGGCGTCGCCTGGTCGAGGCCGGGCTTGAGCTGGTCGGCACCCAGGGCGTCGCGGCGCTGACGATGCGGGCCGCGTGCCGCGAGGCGTCGGTCGGCCCCCGCTACTTCTACGAGCTGTTCACCGACCGCGACGAGCTGCTGGCCGCCGTCTACGACGAGACCGTCGAGCGGATCCGCGAGCCGATCCTGGCGGCGGCCATCGAGGCCAACGCAGCCGGCGGCGTCACCGCGGGCCTCCACGCAGGATTCGAAACGGCGGTCTCCGTGGTCGAGGACGACCCCCGGATCGGGCGGGTGCTCTTCCGGGAGTCGGCCGCCGACGAGACGTTGCGGCCACGGTCCCAGGCCGCGATGCCGGAGTTCGTCCTGTCGGTCCTGGCCGAGCTGGCGCCCGAAGAGGCCGAGGCTTTGCGACACCCGTCGCGGGCGTGGACGGTCATCGGCTTCTCGTCGGCGATCTTCGCGCTGTTCCTCGCCTGGAGCGAGGGCGCCCGCCACACGTCGCGCGACGAGTTCGTGCACCACTGCACGGTCCTCGTCGTCGATCAGCTCGGTCTCGAGATCCAGCTGCCGCCGGTCGACAGCCGATCAGGAGGAAAGCGTTGATCAACGTCCACCGCCGCGGCGCCGGCGACCCGATCGTGCTGCTCCATGGCATCGGCAGTCGCTGGCAGTGCTTCGAGCCGATCCTCGACCGCCTGGCCGAGCACCACGAGCTGATCGCGATCGACATGCCTGGCTTCGGCGCCTCGCCGCTGGTCGACGGCGTGCAGCCCGGCCCGCGGGGCTATGCCGACTGGCTGGCCGGCTGGCTCGCGGCCAACGACGTCGAGCGTCCGCACCTGGTCGGCAGCTCGATGGGCGGCGGGGTCGGGTTGGAGCTCGGCCGCCGCGGTGTGGCGTCGGCGGTGACGGCGTTCTCCCCGGTCGGCTTCTGGCGTACGCCGGGACTGCGCTGGACGCAGAGCGTGCTCACCGGCCTCCGTGCCGGAGCGCGGACCGCCGCTCCCGTGCTGAACCGGATGGTCGACCACCCCGCCGGCCGAGCCGTGCTGCTCAGCAACATGTTCGGCCACCCGACGCGGGTCCCGCCAGACGTTGCGCGGGCGGACCTCGCCGGCCTGGCCGGTGCGACCGGGTTCGCAGCCGCCCGCAAGGACTTCGGCACCTACTTCCTGAGCGCCGCCGACGACCCCGGCTCGCTGGTCGACATCCCGGTCACGATCGCGTGGGGCACCCGCGACGTCGTCCTCATCCACCGCTCGCAGAGCGCTCGCGCTCGCGAGGTGCTCCCGTTCGCCCGTCACACCGACCTCGCCGGGGCCGGTCATCTGCCGTTCAACGACGACCCCGCCGCCTGCGCGCGGCTGGTCCTCGAGGACGCGGCGGCCACGAAGGAGAAGCAATGACCCCCTCTGTTGCCGTCATCGGCACCGGCTTCGGCGGCCTCGCCGCCGTCATCGAGCTGAAGCAGCGCGGCATCGACGACATCGTCGTGTTCGAGAAGGCCGACGACGTCGGCGGCGTCTGGCGCGAGAACACCTACCCGGGTGCCGCGTGCGACGTACCGTCGCCGTTCTACTCCTACTCGTTCGAGCGCAACCCGCGCTGGCCGCACAGGTTCTCCCGGCAGCCCGCGATCCTCGACTACATGCGCCACGTCGCCGACAAGTACGACGTTCGCCGGCACGTCCGCTTCGAGACCGAGGTGACGGCTGCCTCCTACGACGCCGACGCCGGGAAGTGGACCGTCGAGCTCAGCACCGGCGCCCCGGTCGTCGTCGACGTGCTGGTGTCCGCGGTCGGCCAGCTGTCGCGGCCGGCCTACCCCGACATCGCGGGCGCGGACACGTTCGCCGGCCCCACGTTCCACTCCGCGACGTGGGACCACGACGTCGACCTGGCCGGCAAGCGGGTCGCGGTGATCGGCACGGGCGCGAGCGCGATCCAGTTCGTCCCCGAGATCCAGCCGCAGGTCGCGCAGATGACCGTCTTCCAGCGCACGCCGCCCTACATCATCCCGCGGCCCGACCGGGAGTTCTCCCAGCTCCACCACAAGGTGTTCGAGCGGGTCCCGGCGACCCAGCTGGTCGAGCGCGGCACCTGGTACGGCGTGGTCGAGGGACTCAGCTTCGCGTGGGTCTACTCCAAGCCGCTGGCCGCGGCGATCAAGCTGCGGTCCAAGCTGCACATGCGCAAGCTGACCAAGGTGAAGCCGGGCCTCTTCGAGAAGGTCTGGCCCGACTACCAGATCGGCTGCAAGCGGATCCTGTTCTCCGACGACTACCTGCCCGCGCTGGCCCAGCCGAACGTCGACCTGGTCACCGACGGGATCGCCGGGATCACGCCCACCGGAGTGGTGACCACCGACGGTCAGGAGCACGAGGCCGACGTCATCATCTGGGGCACCGGCTTCAAGGCCACCGAGTTCCTCGCCCCCATGTCGATCAAGGGCAGCGACGGTCGCGACCTGCACGACGACTGGCGTGAGGGCGCCCGCGCCTACTACGGCATGACCGTGTCGCACTTCCCCAACCTGTTCGTCATGTACGGCCCCAACACCAACACCGGCGGCGGATCGATCATCTACTTCCTCGAAGCGCAGGCGAAGTACCTCGGCGACTACGTCGCCCACCTCGCCACGGCCGGAGCCCCGCTGACCGTCCGGCCCGAGGTCGAGCAGGAGTACGACGACCGCATCCAGGCCCAGCTCTCCGACAGCGTGTGGACCCAGTGCTCGTCGTGGTACCGCACCTCCAGCGGCCGGATCACGACGAACTGGCCGTCGCTCGGCATCCAGTACAAATCGCAGGCGAAGTTCGACCCTGCCGACTACGAGGTGGTTTCTCAGTGACCTACGACTACGACGTGATCGTCGTCGGCTCCGGCTTCGGCGGCAGCGTGACGGCGCTGCGGCTCACCGAGAAGGGCTACCGCGTCGGCGTGCTCGAGGCCGGCCGCCGGTGGGACGCCGGCGACTACCCGAAGACCAATTGGAACGTCCGCAAGTCGATCTGGGCCCCGCGCCTCGGGCTCACCGGTCCGCAGCGGATCAGCTCCCTCGGCAAGTGCCTGGTCTTCAGCGGCGCCGGCGTCGGAGGAGGGTCGCTCATCTACGGCAACACGCTCTACGAGCCGCTGCCGGAGTTCTACCGCGACGGGGCCTGGGCCCACATCACCGACTGGCAGGACGAACTGGCGCCGTACTACGACCAGGCGAAGCGGATGCTCGGCGTGGTGGAGAACCCGCGGATCGGCCCGAAGGACGACCTGCTGCTGCAGGTCGCACGCGACCGTGGTGTCGCCGACACCTTCCACAAGACCCAGGTCGGCGTGTTCTTCAACGAGGGCAGCGAGGGCAAGGAGGTCGACGATCCCTACTTCGGTGGGGCCGGGCCGCGCCGGGCGGGCTGCATCCACTGCTCGGAGTGCTTCACCGGCTGCAAGCACAACGCCAAGAACACCACGACGACCAACTATCTCTACCTCGCGGAGGAAAACGGCGCCGAGGTCCACCCGCTCACGACAGTGACGTCCGTGAAGAAGGACGGGCAGGGCGGCTACATCGTCGAGACCGAACGGTCCAACGGCAAGCTGCGGAAGGGACGTCGTACCTTCACCGCGGAGCACGTCGTCTTCGCCGCTGCCGCGCTCGGCACCCAGAAGCTGCTCCACCGGCTGCGGGACGACGGAACCCTGCCCGAGCTCTCACCCCGGCTGGGCGAGCTCACCCGCAGCAACTCGGAGGCGATCATCGGCATCCAGAGCCAGACCCGCGACGACTTCGCCCAGGGCGTGGCGATCACGTCGTCGATCCACCCCGAGCCGCAGACGCACGTCGAGGTCTGCACCTACGGCAAGGGCCAGAACTCGCTCTTCGTGCAGACCGTGCCGATGGTCGACGGTGGCGCCTTTCGGTTCCTGCGGTTCCTGCTGACGATCGTGCTGCACCCGTTGTTGTTCCTGCGGTCGATGGACCTCCGGCGCGCGTCCGAGCGATCGGTGATCCTGCTGGTCATGCAGTCGCTCGACAACTCGCTGACGTCCTACCTCAAGGGCGGCCTGTTGAAGACGAAGCAGGGGAGCGGCGAGCCGAACCCGGACTGGCTCCCGGTCGCGCACGAGGTGGCGCGGGAGTACGCCGCCAAGGCCGGCGCCGACACCGGCAACATTGCCACCGACATCTTCAACATCCCGGCCACGGCGCACTACATCGGCGGCTGCACCATCGGCGACTCCGGCGACACCGGGGTGATCGACCCATTCCAGCGGATCTACGGCAACCCCGGGCTGCACGTCGCCGACGGGAGTGCGATCACCGCCAACCTCGGCGTCAACCCGTCGCTGACGATCACGGCCCAGGCGGAGCGGGCGATGGCGTTCTGGCCCAACAAGGGCGAGTCCGACGCCCGGCCCGCCCTCGGTGCGCCGTACGAGCGGATCGCGCCGGTCGCCCCCCACCGACCTGTTGTCCCGGCGTCGGCGCCGGGTGCGCTGCGGTTGCCCGCGAGCGCCTGAGAGAGGAAGCCCATGAGCACCACCGAGACAGCGACCACCATCCGACTGGCCGCCCTGGAGCCGGTCTGCACCGCGGCCGAGGCGCTCGCGCTGTACGACGACCTCCCGGCCGTGCGCCCCGAGGAGATCACCGGCCGCTACCGCGGACGCGAGCTCGGCACGGGGCACGCGATGGACGGGATGCTCGAGGAGTCGGGGTGGTACGGCAAACAGTTCGACGACGTCGACCACGTGCACCCGCTGCTGTTCCGCTCGAACGGCGGCGAGATCTTCGCCGTCGAGCCGCGCAAGATCCCGCTCGGCATCGTTCCGAAGATGCCGGCGGCAGTAGTGGCCCGGTCGAAGTCGGCGGTGGGCGTGCTCAAGCCGGCGCTCCGCACCAAGAAGCACCGGGCCCGGCTCCGGGCGGTCGAGCACCGGGGCGTCGTGACGGCCGCGATGGTCTATGACCACCTGCCGATCATCGACGTCTTTCGCCGCGTCGACGCCGACACCCTGCTCGGCGTGATGGACCTGCGGGGTGCCGAGCCCTACTTCTTCATCCTCCAGCGAGACGAGGGATGACCCCCGAGCAGCTGGACCACGCCGACCTGCGGCTCGACGTGGACGGCGTGGTCGCGACGATCACACTGAACCGGCCGGAGGTGCGCAATGCCCAGCGACCCCGGATGTGGGCGGGCATCGCGCAGATCCTGGAGGAGCTCGACGGGTCCGCGCGGGTCGTCGTACTCCGCGGTGCCGGAGGCACGTTCTCGGCCGGTCTCGACCTGTCGCTGCTTGATCCCGGACAGCCGGACGAGGAGGGCAACTTCGTCGCCACCCTCGCGCTGGACGACCAGGCGATCATCGACCAGATCGACGTCTACCAGCGCCCGTTCGCAATGCTCGCGGACCCGAGGTTCGTCACCGTCGCGGTGGTCGAGGGCCACGCCATCGGCGCGGGCTTCCAGCTGGCGCTGTGCTGCGACCTGCGGATCGTCGCAGAAGGCGCCCGGTTCTGCATGAAGGAGCCTGCCCTCGGCCTCGTCCCCGACCTGGTCGGCACCAAGCCGCTGGTCGAGGCCGTCGGCTACGCCCGGGCGCTCGAGATCTGCGCGTCGGCGCGCAACATCACCGGCACCGAGGCGGGGGAGATCGGCCTCGCGCAGGTGGTCGTTCCTGCTGCCGAGCTCGATGCTGCACTCAAGTCGACGGTGGACGCCCTCACGGCGCACCCGCACGGTGCCGTCACCGCGACGAAGAAGCTGCTCCAGGACGCACCGGCACGGACCATCGAGGGCCAGCGACTCGCCGAGCGCACGGCCCAGGTCGCGCGGTTCCGCGACCTCGCCGCCGCGTTCGCGCCGACCGCTGGGGAGTGAGCGCCCACACCCCGCCCGGTGTGCGGACAGCGCCCACGCGCGTGGCAGAATGACACCTGCGGTCTTGACGCCTCCGGGCTGGGCCGCGCCCTGTTGCCAGTTTCTGCCGTATCGAGAGGTGTTCGTGTCGTCGAACGCACGCAAGGTCCCCGCTGCGGTGCTCGCGCACCCTTCCATCGTCGCCCTGATCGATCGGGCCGCCCCGATGGGCAGTGTGAGTCCCGAGGAAGTACGGCAGGCATGCGCCTCGGCCGACGTCGCCGCGCCGCACCTGAAGTCGTTCCTGGGTCACCTCGCGGGCCTGGGGATAACGGTCGCGATGCCGGCCGCCGGCCGCGCCGTTGCCGCCACCAGCACGCGGAAGACCGCCACCGCCAGCACCGCCAAGAAGGCGCCCGCCAAGAAGGCTGCGCCGGCGAAGGCCGCGGCTGCTGCCAAGACGGCTGCGCCGGCCAAGACGGCTGCGCCGGCCAAGAAGGCGGCCCCGGCGAAGAAGGCCGCTCCCGCCAGCAAAGCCGCGAAGACCGCTGCCGGCAAGAAGGCCGACGAGGCCGCGCCCGACGCCGCAGTGCCGGTGATCGGCCCCGACGGCAAGAAGATCCTGCCTGACCTCCCCGACGAGCAGTTCGAGACAGACGTCAAGGCCGACCCGACGATCGTCGAGGACGAGAAGGAGGCTGCATCGGCCTCGTTCGTCGTCTCCGCCGCCGACGACACCGACGAGCCCGAGCAGCAGGTCATGGTCGCCGGCGCCACCGCCGACCCGGTCAAGGACTACCTCAAGCAGATCGGCAAGGTGCCGCTCCTCAACGCCGAGATGGAGGTCTCGCTCGCCAAGCGGATCGAGGCTGGCCTCTTCGCTGACGAGAAGCTCGCGCGTGGCACCAAGATGTCCGCCAAGGCTCTCGAGGAGCTGGAGTGGATCGCCGAGGACGGCCGCCGCGCCAAGAACCACCTGCTCGAGGCCAACCTTCGACTCGTCGTCTCGCTGGCCAAGCGCTACACCGGCCGCGGCATGCTGTTCCTGGACCTGATCCAGGAGGGCAACCTCGGTCTGATCCGCGCGGTCGAGAAGTTCGACTACACCAAGGGCTACAAGTTCTCGACGTACGCCACCTGGTGGATCCGGCAGGCGATCACCCGGGCGATGGCCGACCAGGCCCGCACCATCCGGATCCCGGTCCACATGGTCGAGGTCATCAACAAGCTCGCCCGCGTCCAGCGCCAGATGCTGCAGGACCTCGGTCGCGAACCCACCCCGGAGGAGCTCGCCAAAGAGCTCGACATGACGCCGGAGAAGGTCGTCGAGGTCCAGAAGTACGGCCGCGAGCCGATCTCGCTGCACACGCCCCTGGGCGAGGACGGCGACTCTGAGTTCGGCGACCTGATCGAGGACTCCGAGGCGATCGTCCCGGCGGACGCGGTCAGCTTCACGCTTCTCCAGGAGCAGCTGCACGCCGTGCTCGACACGCTCTCCGAGCGCGAGGCCGGCGTGGTCTCGATGCGGTTCGGCCTCACCGACGGCCAGCCCAAGACGCTCGACGAGATCGGCAAGGTCTACGGGGTGACCCGTGAGCGGATCCGCCAGATCGAGTCCAAGACGATGTCGAAGCTGCGCCACCCGAGCCGCTCCCAGGTGCTGCGCGACTATTTGGACTGACCGTCCGGTCACGTCGGTCGCGATTGCAACCTGTTCGAGCTGGATCGCGTCTTGTCCCTGACAAGCGTTCGACCAACGAGGAGACCACGATGAACAAGCTGATCCGGGCCGCCGCCGTACTCGCCGCGGGCGCCGCGCTTCCCCTCCTGCACGGCGCTCCCGCGCACGCCGACTCCGTCGCGGTCACCGACCCTGCGGACGCGGCAGCCTCGACCGCGGACATCCGCAAGGTCCGCGTCAACCACGCCGCCCACACCGTCTACACCCGGATCACGGTCGCCGACCTCGACACCTCGCTGACGTCGGGCCCCGGCGTGACGATCTGGTACGACGTCGACGGGAGCCAGCCGGGTCCGGAGTTCCAGATCGGCGTGCCGCTCTTCGAAGGTGCGGACTGGGCCGTGACACGGTCGAACAACTGGCAATCCGTCGGCGACCCGCGCAGCTGCCGCTCGGACGTGACGTTCCTCCCTGCTCAGGACGCGGTGCGCGTCGAGGTCGGCCGGGGTTGCATCGGCACGCCCAACAACCTGCGCGTCAGCCTGCGGATGACCGACCAGTTCGAGCCGGGCCACGTCGTCAAGGACTGGGTGCCCTCACGTCGCCACTTCCTGCCCTGGGTCGTCAAGGACTGATCCGCCGGCTACTAACACCGGTCCGAACGCCACTCGCCGCCCTCGAGCACGAACGCCGTACCACCCTCGTGGTTCAGCTCGGCGACGGGGAACTCGCCGTCGACCTCACCACTGTCGCCGCTGACGGTCACCGAGACGATGACGTAGTCGACGAGACCGATGTTCTCGGCTGCGTCGGCCGAGGAGTCGGCGTACTCGTCAGCAGTGAAGACGTCCTGGCACCGCTCGCTGAGCGCGCCGTACGCCGTTGCGCCGTCTCCGCTGAGGTAGGCGTCGACGAACGCCCGGTACGCCGTCGCCAGCTCGCGCTCGGCGCGGGACAGCTGGTTGGTCGGCACGCCGGCCGGTAGCGAGATCGCGGGGTCGTCCGGTTGATCGTCAGATGGCCCACCGCAGCCGGCGAGGAGGATGACCGATCCAATCGCTGCGTAGGCTCGCATGATCCGAACCGTAGGACACGGGCGTCAGCCGGCGGCGACGAAGCCGACCGCCACGCCGCACAGGAGGAGACCGAGTCCCTGGGCGCGGTAGATGCGCTCGCGGAGGAAGAGCGCGGCGAGCAGGATCGTGAACGCGGGATAGAGCGAGGTGAGCACGGCCGAGACCGTGAGCAGGTCGGTCTGCGTCGCCAGCAGGAACATCAGCACCGCCCCGGTCGCCACCAGGCCGGCGACCGCGCCCCACCACTCCGAGGCCGCGCTCGGCAACCACGGCGCCCGCATCGCCGTCGCGAGGGCACCGATGGTTACCAGCGCGGTGACCTGTGCGGTTGCGAGCGGCCAGAACCCGGCGCCGTCCGGGACCTGGCCGAGCGCGACGAAGAGCAGGCCGAATCCGAGGCCGGCGAGGAGACCGTCGACCAGCCCGGCGGACCGGGCGTCGGCCCGGGCGTCAACAGAGCCCTCGGGAGCGTCGGGGGTGCGCGCGACCAGCCAGATGGCCGGGAGGGCGATCACGATGCCGGTGGTGACGAGCAGCGAGGGTCGCTCACCCGTGGCGAGGCCGACGACGACGGGTACGACGGCTGCGCCGACCGCGGACACCGGCGCCACGACACCCATCCGGCCCGTGGCGAGGCCGCGGTAGAGGAACACGCTGCCGGCACCACTGCCGAGACCGGACAAGGCACCCCACA
This sequence comes from uncultured Actinomycetota bacterium, assembly GCA_963795115.1. GTDB lineage: Bacteria > Actinomycetota > Actinomycetes > Propionibacteriales > Nocardioidaceae > Nocardioides. The sequence goes on along the minus strand of CAWCGH010000001.1, from coordinate 913,057 downwards.
GCAGGTCGGGCGAGGTCGGGTCGCCGGGCACGGCCACGGCGAGAGCGGTCGCGCCGGCCAAGCCTCCGACGGCCGCGAGCAGCGCGACCGGCCACGGCGTCGTACGACGTGAGGCGAGGCCGCCGATGAAGTCCGACAGGCCGTAGGCCACGGCGGCCCCGAGGGCCAGCACGACACCCATCAGCGGGTCCCGATGACGAAGGCCCCGGACCGAAGTCCGGGGCCTCCGACGAGGTAGGGGGAGCCGGTCAGAGCTCGTCCTCCGGCGCGATGGCCGGGGTGCTCGCGAGCTTGTGGGTCTCGTCGTGGACCGCGATCGCCACCTGCTTGAGCTTGTCGCCGTGCTCGCGGGCGTGGTGCGCGCAGAACAGGAGCTCACCACCGGTGGCAAGCTCGACGCGAAGATATGCCTGGGCACCGCAACGGTCGCAACGATCTTCGGCGGTCAGGGGTGCGCTGGGGGCAACAGCAGTGTTCATGTTGTGCCTCTTTTCTTCGGTCGGTGCCTGATCAACGTACCGAGCGGTCCCAAGATTCCCGCATCCGTGTGGTCAACGGCACGGTCATTCTTTCACGGCACTGGCTGCGCCGATCGGGATTTCCACGCCCCGACACATCCTTGTTACCAACGACATCCGCTGCTCACATCGTTGCCGTGCGCAAGACCGTGTGCCTGCACCGAACCCCGGCGTGTCGCAGGTAGATTCGTACCCAGAACGACGCTGTTTCAACCAGGAGCACACCATCACCGACAAGACCTACAACGCCGCGCACCTACTGGTTCTCGAGGGGCTCGAGGCCGTCCGCAAGCGGCCGGGAATGTACATCGGGTCCACCGACACCCGGGGCCTGATGCACTGCCTGTGGGAGATCATCGACAACGGCGTCGACGAGGCGCTCGGCGGACACGCCCACCGGGTCGAGGTGACGCTCCATCCCGACGACTCCGTCGAGGTGTACGACGACGGGCGCGGCATCCCGACCGACAAGGAGCCCAAGACGGGCCTGCCCGGGGTCGAGGTGGTGGCGACCAAGCTGCACGCCGGTGGCAAGTTCGGCGGCGGGTCGTACAACGCCTCCGGGGGGCTGCACGGAGTCGGATTGTCGGTCGTCAATGCGCTCTCCTCACGGATGGACATCGATGTCGATCGCTCCCCGTCGCAGCAGGGCCTCTCCTTCCAGCGGGGCATTCCCGGTGTGTTCGACGGAGACGGTCCGCAGGCGACCTTCGAAGCGAAGTCGGGTCTCACCCGCAAGGGCAAGCGGGTCGGGAAGGACCGGTCGGGCACCCGGATCCAGTTCTGGCCCGATCGCCAGACCTTCACCAAGGACGCCCGGTTCGAGCTCGACGGCCTGGTCGGGCGAGCACGGCAGACGGCCTACATCGTGCCCGGCCTCGAGCTCGTCGTCCGCGACTTGCGCGGCCCGGACCTCTTCGAGGAGAAGATTCGTCACGACGGTGGCATCTCGGAGTTCGCCGAGGCGCTGAGCCACGGCGAACCGGTCACCGACGTCGTGCGCATCACCGGCACGGACACGTTCACCGAGACCGTCCCCATGCTGGACGAGCATGGCCAGATGACTCCCCAGGACGTCGAGCGGGAGCTCGTCGTCGACATCGCAGCCCGGTGGGACACCGGCTACGAGACCGAGCTCCGCTCGTTCGTCAACGTGATCGCCACCCCGAAGGGAGGCACCCATGTCGCGGGGTTCGAGGCCGCGCTGACCAAGACCTTCAACGAAGCGATGCGCGCGTCGAAGGCACTCAAGGTCAACGATGACGACGTGATCAAGGACGACATCCTCGAAGGCCTCACGGCGATCGTCACGGTGCGGCTGGCGGAGCCACAGTTCGAGGGGCAGACCAAGGAGATCCTCGGGACTCCCGCCGTACGCGCGTCCGTGCGCAAGGTGGTGGCCGCCCAGCTCAAGGACTTCTTGACCTCGAGCAAGCGGGCCGAGAAGGCGCAGGCGAGACTGCTGATGGAGAAGGTGGCCGGCGCCGCGAAGACGCGGATCGCCGCCCGCCAGCACAAGGAGACGCAGCGTCGCAAGAACGCGCTCGAGTCGTCCACGCTGCCGGCCAAGCTCGCCGACTGCCGCGCCAACGACGCCGAGCGCACCGAGTTGTTCATCGTCGAGGGCGACTCGGCGCTGGGCACCGCCAAGCTCGCCCGCAACTCGGAGTTCCAGGCGCTGCTCCCGATCCGGGGCAAGATCCTCAACGTCCAGAAGGCGTCGGTCGGCGACATGCTCAAGAACGCCGAGTGCTCGTCGATCATTCAGGTCGTCGGTGCCGGCTCCGGTCGTACGTTCGACCTCGACGCCGCCCGCTACGGCCGGGTCATCTTCATGGCTGACGCCGACTCCGACGGCGCACACATCCGGTGCCTGCTCGCCACCCTGTTCTTCAAGTACATGCCCGAGCTGGTCCACGACGGACGGGTCTACACCGCCGTGCCGCCCCTGCACCGGGTCGAGATCTCCAACCCGCGCAAGGGGCAGGAGAAGTACGTCTACACCTACTCCGACGACGAGCTGCAGCGGAAGCTGGCGGAGCTCAAGAAGAAGAACGTGCGGTGGAAGGACCCGGTCCAGCGCTACAAGGGCCTGGGCGAGATGGATGCCGATCAGCTGGCCGAGACCACGATGGACCCGCGCCACCGCACGCTGCGGCGGCTGACCGTCGATGACGCGGAGGAGGCGGCCCAGGTGTTCGAGCTGCTGATGGGTTCCGAGGTCGCGCCGCGCAAGGAGTTCATCGTGCAGGGCGCCTACGAGGTCGACGTCGAGGCGCTCGACGCCTGAGCGTCGGTGTTCGGCCGCTGGGTGGCGTGGCTCTCAGGGGACCAGCAGGTTGACCCGGCGAGCATCAGCGCGCGGACCCCCCAGCGCCCGCGGCCGATCCTGTCGGGCTGCAGTGCTGGCCCGCGAAGCAACACGACAAGTCCCCATGACTCGTCAGTGCAGATCGGATCTGAACGTTCGACCGCTCCGAGTCGCGGCTTCGCATACCGACCGTAGTACCCGGTGCCGTACCGGGTGAGCCAAATGGTCGATCTGGCGTGCAACATCCGGGACGCGCGGCGCATCCTCAGCGCCGACGTTGCCTGATGGGGCGATGCTGGGATCAGCCCGATCGTCGCTGGTTGTGCGCGACCCGCCGGATCCGCAACAGCATGGCGGCGGACGGGATCACCCGGCCGTTGACGTAGGTCGACAGCCTCGAGGGCGAGGTCCCGATCTGGGACGCGAACTGCCGCTGGGTGAGTCCGCTGATGGCGACCAGTCGGCGGATCTCACGGGCGATGGCGTCACGTTCCCGCTGCTCCTGGCGATGGCGGTAGACCTTGCGGCACTCCTCGAGGACCGCCACGATCGCGTCGAGCCTCGCCTCCTTGGTGAGCGTCAGGATGTGCGCGCCGTACGGGCCCCACGGGCTCTCGATCAGCGGCAGCATGGCTGCCCGCCAGCGGCGGGCGTTGCCGTGGTGGACCATGTCCATCAGCTGGTCGGTGTTGCGGATCGCCGGCGACCGCGGCAGGTCCTCGGCACCGGCGAGCAGCAGCCAGAACGTCTGGTGGTGGGTGCGGGTGATGATCGCGTCCACCTTGGTCGACGACAAGCCCGTGCGCGCGAGCCGTTCGCGGAGGAGGCGCACGTCACCGAGCAGCCGCAGCGCGGCGGTGGTGATCGGGAGGTCGGGTCCGAGACCGAGCAGCTCGTCGAGCTCGCCCTGGATCGCCGCGGTCCGCTCGGGCCCGAGCGACCGGATCAGCGAGTCGAGGGTCGCGATGTCCTCGGCCTCGCCGAACAGGACCAGAGCGACGAGATTGCTGAGCACGGCGCCACGCGTCTTGTCCTTGGGCCACGCGGGGGCCGTCGTGAGGGCAAGGAAAGGCATCCAGATCGCGCCGGCCTCAGCGCTCGCTGCCCGGTCGGACCGAGCCACGAGGCGGGATTGTGCCTGACTGATCCGATCGATGTCGTCCCGAGCAGGCATGGTCCTCCGTGCCGCATTCCCCCTCGGTCGGTTGGAGCCCGACCAAGGTCCGCCCCGTGCGGCGCAGGACGGCCTAGGCAACTCAGGCTACGGGGGCCAGGGACGCGCTCGTAGACGCCCCGCGGCACGGGCTGTCATATCTGGCAACGTTGTCGTTCCGGACAACACGCCGGTCGATCAGACCTTCTGGGTGAGCAATCCGGTGTCGACGTCGTAGAGAAAGCCGCCGATCGGGACGGAATCGGGGATCAGCGGGTGCGACCGCACCCGCTGCACGTCCTCGGCCAGCGCCTGCGCCTGGTCCTCGATGACGTGGAAGGCCTGCCAGGAGGCGTCTTGCCCGGCCGACTCGGACACCTGGCGGCGCAGCTCGCCCTCGGAGAGCGAGGCCACCGCGCACCGGGTGTGCGGCACGATCATGATCCGGTCGACCTCGAGCAGGTGGACGCCGAGGACCAGGGCCTCCAGCGCAGCCTCGGTGACCCGAGCCCCGGGGTTGCGGAAGATCTTCGCGTCGCCGGGCGTGAGTCCGATCATGCCGAGCGGGTCGATCCGCGAGTCCATGCAGGTCACGATCGCCAGGCCCGCGTGCGCGACTCCGTCGAAGCCGCCCAGGGCGAAGTCGACCGCGAAGTCACGGTTGGCTGCGAGCAGGTCGTCGAAGTTGTTCATAGGCCCAATTTATCCGCCGCTGCGGAGCACTTGCGCCGTGTCCAGACCTCGGGTCGGCGCCCGGCGGAACAGCACCAGAGCGAGTACGGCGGCGAGCACCGCTGCCACGGCCGCGCCCGTGAAGACCGACTGCTCCTGGACGATCGCCAGGTCGACCAGTCCGAGATCGGGGTCCTTGAGGTGCTCCTCGTGCAGCCGGTGGAGGCCCCAAGTGGTGAGCACGGAGATCCCGACGAGCATGCCAACCATCCGGGCGACCACGACCAGGGCACTGGCGATCCCATGGGTGTCGTCGGCCGTGGTCGACAAGATGGCCGCGTTGACAGGTGCCAGCGCGAGTCCGAACCCGAGTCCGCCCAGGACCAGCGGCACGTTGGACGCGAACCCGTCGAGGCTGGTCGCGTCCCACTGCGCCATCCAGAAGAAGCCGCCGGCGGCGAGCAGCATGCCGACCGCGGTGATCACGCCGGCAGGCAACCGGCGGATGAGGTAGCCACCGACGACGGCGCCGACCGGCAGCGCGGCGAGGAAGCGGAGCAGCACCAGCGCCGCGCCGAGCTGGGAGTCGCGGAAGGTCGTCGTACGCGCGAAGAGCGGGATGTCGACGAGCGCGGCGATCAGCGCCCAGCCGACCAGGAAGCTGACCAGAAGAGCGCCCCACGCAGGGACCGCGGCGAGCGCCGCGCGGGGGATGATCGGCGCGTCGGCGCGGATCAGGTGCACGACGAAGGCCGCGGCCGCGAGGCCGGCGCCGAGGAGGAACCAGGCACCCTTGGGGTTGAACACCGCAACCTCGGGGTCGGCACTCGCGAACGCGAGCACGATGCCGCCGAGTGCGACCGCCAACAGGGTGGCGCCCACCAGGTCCGCTTCCTGCGCCGAGCGGAACCAAGCACGGGCGTCGACGATCGGACGGCGGGCGAAGGCGCAGCGCAGCACCAGGACCACGGTCGCGCCGACAGCGATCGCACCGATGGGCGACACCCAGCGGCTGCCGTCGTCGACGTAGGGGATGAAGAGCTGGCCCCAGGTCAGGTCGCGCTTGAGCTCGGCCGGTTGGAGGAAGACGAGGAGGCCCGCCGCAAGGAGTACGACGGCCGCGAGCCCGCCGAGCAGGTCGGGCCTGGGTTCCGAGGCTCCTCGCGGCTCTCGTCGCACCTCAACCTCCGGACGCCATAGCGCCCGGACGGCCACGACGAGCAGCACCCCGACTGCGAGGTTGATGGCGAAGATGGTGCGCCACGACCCGAACGAGAGCACGACGGCGCCGAAGAGCGGGCCGAGCACGCTGCCGATCTCCTGCACGGCCGACACGATCCCGAGCGGCAGCCCGCGCTGCTCGATGGGGTAGAGCGCGGCGACGAGCGCCATGGTGGCCGGCACCAGGCCACCGCCGCCGGCGCCCTGGAGGAACCGGCCGAACACCATGGTGGTGAGGTCGTAGGAGATCGTCGTGATCAGCGAGCCGACCGCGAACACGGCCAGGGACGCCGCGAGCACCGGGACCTGCCCGCGGAGGTCGGCGATCCGGCCGATGAGGGGCAGCATCGCGACGTACCCGAGCAGGAAGCCGGAGACGATCGGTGCCGCTCGCTGGAGCTCGTCGACCGGGATGCCGACCGCCACCATCATGTCCGGCAGCGCGAGCACCACGACATAGGTGTCGATCGCGGCGAACGCGACGGCGGCGGCGCAGAAGCCGAGGAGCAGCCGGGACCGCCGGTCGAGAACCTCGCTCATTCCGGAGCCGTGATCTCCTGCTCGACGTCGTACTCGTCCACCTCGATCACGTACGTGATCGCGTCCATGCCGCTGAAGAACTCACCGGTGATCTCCGCCTCGGTGAGGTAGCCCTCGGCGTCGATCCGGTAGGTGGCATCGAAGTCGTCGCCCTCGGCGCAGGGAAGGAAGTTGCGCACGGTGTCGCCGGGGACCGTGCCGGTGAACGGCGTCAGCGTCTCGTCGTTGTCATCGCCGCCGAGCTCGCTCTCGCCGGCCTCGAGGTCCTCGGTCGCGGTGAGGATGGGGGAGACGCCGGTCTCGGGGTCGAGGAGCGTGCCAGGGTCGGGGGCGCAGAAGTCGTCGGGGTCGAGCGTGTCCCAGCCGAGGACGGGGATCTCGACGTAGAGGTCGCCGTCGACCGAGACGACGGCGATGTCGGTCGCCGAGACACCCATGACCCGGCCACCGACCTTCCCTTCGAAGGACGGCGGGTCGGCGATGAGCGTGCCTTCGGCCGACGCGAGGTAGTCGCCGTCGTCGGGTTCGTCGTCGGTGCTGAGGCTGAGCTCCACGCCCGTCGTCTCGTCGAGCTTGGCCTTGGCCGCCGCCATGACCTCCTCGGGGCTGACCTCGCCGTCGCCGTCGTCGTCGAAGTCCTTGTTGTCCGTGACCGGGTCGTCGCCGCCGGAGCAGCCGGTCACCGAGACCACCGTCAGACCGCCGACCAGTGCGGCCGTGGCCAGGCGACGAAGAGCGAGCGCAAGCGTCATGGCGTCACCCTGACACAACCCCGGTGAGGCCAACGGCCAGCGGACCGGCGCAGGCCGCGAGCGCCTGACTGCCGGGTATGCCGGAGCCGTCCCGTCGCCCGGTCGCGGCCGGCAGGTCCACGGGTGCGCCGCTGGCAGCCGCGCCCCGCGCGGGAGCGGGGCCGGCCCAGGCGAAGATGAGCGCGTCCTCGCCCTTGAGGAAGCGGTGACAGCGGACACCGCCCGTGGCCCGGCCCTTGGCCGGGTACTCCGCGAAGTCGGTCACCTTGACCGCGCCGGGCTCGGTGCCGGGGAGGGCGGTGGACGACCCGGACGCGGTGACCAGCACCGCGCCCTCGTCGTACGACGCGAGGTCGAGGGTGCCGAACCAGACCACCTGCTCGCCGTCGGCCACCCGGACGCCGGCCATGCCGCCGCCCGAACGGCCCTGCGGCCGGACACCGGAGGCGGGGTAGTGGAGCAGCTGCGCGTCGGACGTCACGAAGCACAGCTCCTCGTCGCCGGTCCGCAGCTCGACCGCGCCGACGACCTCGTCGCCGTCCTTGAGGCCGATGACGTCCCACTCGTCCTTGCCGATGACCTCGGGGTTGACCCGCTTGACCACGCCCTGGCGGGTGCCGAGGGCGAACCCCGGCCCGGCGGTGGCGAGCGTGCAGAGCGCGAGGGCGCGTTCGCCGGTGTCGAGCGACAACAGCTCGGACAGTGGTACGCCCCCCTGAAGGTTGGACTCGTTGGCCGACGGCGGGATCGCGGGGAGGTCCAGCACGCCGAGCCGGAGGAGGCGTCCCGCCGACGTGAGCACGCCGACCTCGCCGCGGGCGGTGGTGCGGACCGCGGACACGACCACGTCGTGGTTGGCCCGGGCGCCGCCGGTGCCGACCGTCTCGTCGCTGCTGGTGCGGGCGAGGAGGCCGGTCGAGGAGAGCAGTGCGAAGCACGGGTCGTCGGGCACCTCGAGGGGTGCTGCGGCCGCGGTCACCGCGCCGGTGCCGGCGGACTCGAGCAGGACCGTGCGGCGGGGCGTGCCGAACGTCTTGGCCACTTCGGCCAGCTCGTCGCTCACGACGCGCTTGAGGAGGTCTCCATCGGCGAGGATCGCCTCGAGCTCCTCGATCTCGCGGCGGAGCGACTCCTGCTCCTTCTCCAGCTCGATCCGGGAGAACCGGGTGAGCCGGCGCAGCTGCATCTCGAGGATGTAGTCCGCTTGCGCCTGCGACAGGTCGAAGACCGAGATCAGCCGCTCCTTCGCGGCCGTCGAGTCATCGCTGGTGCGGATCACCTGGATGACCTCGTCGATGTCGAGCAGCGCGATCAGCAGGCCGTCGACCAGGTGCAGCCGCTCGGCCTTCTTGTTGCGACGGAACGCGGTGCGGCGTCGTACGACCTCGTAGCGGTGGTCGAGGAAGACCGTCAGCATCTCTTTGAGGCCCAGGGTCCGTGGCTGGCCGTCGACGAGGGCCACGTTGTTGATGCCGAACGTGTCCTCCATCGGCGTCTGCTTGTAGAGCTGCTCGAGCAGTGCCTCGGGCACGAAGCCGTTCTTGACCTCGATCACCAGCCGGAGGCCGTGGGAGCGGTCGGTCAGGTCCTTCAGGTCGGCGATGCCCTGGAGCTTCTTGCCCTGGACGAGGGTCTTGACCCGCTCAACGACCTTCTCGGTGCCGACGCCGTAGGGGAGCTCGGTGACGACGATGCCCTTCCGCCGACCGATCGTCTCCACCCGGGCGGTGGCCCGCATCCGGAACGTCCCGCGGCCGGTCTCGTAGGCGTCGCGGATCCCGTCGAGCCCGACGATCTTGCCGCCGGTCGGCAGGTCGGGCCCGGGGATGAAGCGCATCAGGCCATCGACGTCGGTGCCGGGGTGCTTGATCAGGTGGCGCAGCGCCTGGACGACCTCGACCAGGTTGTGCGGCGCCATGTTGGTGGCCATACCGACCGCGATGCCGCTGGTGCCGTTGACCACGAGGTTGGGGATCGCCGACGGCAGGACCGACGGCTCCATCTCACGGCTGTCGTAGTTGGGCCGGAAGTCGACGGTGTCCTCGTCGATCGACTCGGTCATCACAGCGGCCGGCGGTGCCATCCGGCACTCGGTGTAACGCATCGCGGCCGGCGGATCGTCGCCACCGGGGGAGCCGAAGTTGCCGTGCCCGTCGATCATCGGCAGCCGCATCGACCAGGGCTGCACGATCCGCACCAAGGCGTCGTAGATCGCGCCGTCGCCGTGCGGGTGCAGGCGACCCATCACCTCGCCGACCACACGCGCGCACTTGACGTGGCCACGGTCGGGTCGAATGCCCATGTCGTTGAGCGTGTAGAGGATCCGGCGCTGGACCGGCTTGAGGCCGTCGCGGGCGTCGGGCAGCGCCCGGGAGTAGATGACGGAGTAGGCGTACTCGAGGAATGACGACTGCATCTCGTCGCGGATGTCGGTGTCGAGGATGTGCTCCTCGAAGTCTTCCGGTGGGGGAGTCGTCGTACGCCGTGCCATGCCGGCCATTCTCCCCGGCGGCCCCGACGCCCGACGGGAGGGCTCGCCGGCCTCGGGAACCAGTAGCGATGAATCCTGGGTCAACCGCTGGTTGAGGTGCGACGAGTGCAGCGAGGAGCCTCGAAACCAAGGAACATGTTGCGCGGATTTGCTTTACTCTGTATTCGAACTGGTGTACGATCGACGTACGTCGCCAGTAGCGACCAGTCGTCTACCAGACTCAGTTCTCGGACACCCCGGCACCAGGCCACCGGACCCGCGAATCAACGCAGTCCTGGGAGTCCGGATGACTACACAGACCGTCGCTCTGCACCCGATCCTGGGTGCGGTCGCGACGGCACAGGACGCGTTGAAGTCGGTGCGTGATTCCCAGCCGGTGTTCTTGATCCCGGCCGAGAAGGAGACCGCGGTGGCCGAGATCGCGGCCCTGGAGGCGATGCTCGCGGAGCTGAAGCTCCGGGTGGTCGCGGTCGCTGATGACGCCGCCTCCGAGGCTGGTGCTCGCGACAACGGTGCGTGGCTGGCGTCGGTGACGCGTGCCGACTTCCCTGCCGGCCGCGCCCAGGGCCGCCTCGCTGAAGCCTTGGACCGGCGCTGGTCGCGGGTTGCGGGCGCGATGGCCGACGGCAACGTCTCCCTAGCCCAAGCAAACGTTGTCGTCCAAGTGCTCGACGACCTGCCCGACTCCCTCGGTCCGGAACTGCTGGCGCAGGCCGAGGCCGAGATGGTCGGCCTGTGTGGCCAGTTCCGGCCCAGCGAGCTGCGTCGGCTCGGCCGCCACCTCCTGGAGCTGGTGGCCCCGGAGATCGCCGAGGCCGAGGAAGCCAAACGCCTGGAGAACGAAGAGCAACGAGCACGGGAGAAGACCAGCCTCCGCTCGAGGCTGATCGGGGACGGCCTGGCGCGGACCACGATCGTGCACCCCGAGCTCGACCGGGACCGGCTGCTCACCTACCTGGAGTCTTACGCCAGCCCCCGCAAGAGCACGGATGCGATCAGCGGGGAGGAGGACCGGATCCCGCACCACCGCCGCCTCGGCCAAGCCTTCGGCGCCCTGCTGGAGCACCTCGACCCCGCCCAGCTCCCCCAGCACGGCGGGGACGCCACCACGCTGATGGTCACCATCGGCCTGGACTCACTGCGCAGCGAGCTCGGCACCGGCGCCATCGTGGGCGGCGAGGCCTTGTCGGCCACCGCGATCCGTCGCCTGGCCTGCACCGCCCAGATCATCCCGGTCGTGCTCGGCGGCAAGGGCGAGATCCTCGACCTCGGCCGCACCCGCCGCCTCTTCTCACCCGCCCAACGCAAAGCCATGCGGCTGCGCGACCAAGGCTGCCGCGTCGAAGGGTGCACCATCCCCGCGGCCTGGTGCGAAGCACATCATCTGAAACCCTGGTCCCAAGGCGGCAACACCGACCTCGACGACGGCATCCTCGGCTGCAGCTACCACCACCACCACCTCCACGACCCCCGCTACGACTACGAACTCCTCCCCAACGGCGACATCAGATTCCACCGCCGCAGATAGACCGACGGTCTACGTGGCCGAGCCGCCCCCTACTGCCGAGGAGCGCACTGCGGTGCGGCCGTAGCCGAACGGACCCAGATCGTCGCAGACCGGCTAGAAGCCACCTCTGACGCACCGCAAGTCACACGAGTCCCGACCGGTCCGTTCGGCTACGAACTCTGCTGAGGCGCAGGCGAGTTTCGAAGGATTGGGGTAGATCGCATCAACTTGCTTAGCGCGATGTTCCCCGATCGTTCTTCGCAGCGAGCGAAACGTCCGCCATTGCGCTCGAGCGCGCGGCTACCGAGGAGGGGATATCGGGGAGCGTGCGGTGCACCTGGTGGACCAGGTGCTCCCCGACAACGCTCGAACGCTCGACATTGCCGAGAAGCGGACGGGCGCGTTGGTGCCACTTGAGCGATGGGCGGGCTGTTCCCTAGCCCGAACCCTCCGTGTTGCCGCTGAGCGTTAACAGCACCTCGTCGACGAATGCCGTCGGCAGGTAGCCCAAGGCGTACCGAGCACAGGTCAGTGTCCCGAGGGCGGAGGTGACTGCGTCCTGGTGGCAGGCGTAGGGCAGGGCTCGGCTAGCCCACCCGCGCACTGCCCAGTAGCGTGCGTCGAGTTCCTCCGTGGCGCCGCCATCGAGAGCGAGGCGAGTCGACGCGCGGTCGAATCCGACCTCGCACTCGCGGACAAGTCGTTCGACCTCCGAGGAAAGCGCCGGCACCGAACCGGCCTCAAGCTGGTCGATCACCCGACGCACTCGTGGATCGCCATCAAGTTTGGCGTGAACGATTGCCGTCACCGTTGCCAGAGTGGTGACCCTTCTGCATGCCTGTTGCGAGGCATCTTGCACTGCTGAGACCAGGTCCGCCCTCGGCATGTTGAAGGTGATGAGTTCGTCGCGCGGGTAGTGCAGGTCCACCACTCTGCTTGTAATCGGGTGGCCATTCTGAACGTTGCTGAGGTGGTGCTCGTCTACCGCGACGCCGGTGAACTTTGCGACCATCGCTGCTCCAACGGCGACTAGATCGGTCTCATCGCTGAATGCGTGGCGTGCCAAGCCGTGCAAAGACTTCGGCACATCGTCCAGGTCGTCATCGCCGACCTCGAAGACGCACACCATCTTGCCCCGTCGGGCACATGCGAAGACGACGAGGTCCTCAACGTTCCAGAACACGCTGGCAGCCTTGCCACCCGTTGATGCCCGTTTAAGAACACCGCTACGTGTTCCCTCATCGCCGCTGGCTTCGACCACGACAACACTGCCGGGGTCGCTCGGCACCACCGCCACGAGGTCAGTATCAGATGCTTCCTCCGTCGAGGTGAACGGCAATGTCGTGTCGAGGTCGGCCCCGAACGCGCTCGCAACCGATTCAGGTGTGCTCCCGGCGACGGCAGTAATGCAGCCACCCATCGCAACGATCGACTTGGCCGGGTCGGTCAACCATCCGAAGGCGGTCGCGGGATTCGGCTTCACCAATCCATCTTAGGGACGCGCAAGCGCCCGCTATTGCCGCCCTGCGTGCTCGCGGCAGTCGCTGCTCGCGCGACAGGAGCCGATCCAAGGCGGACAGATCGTGGTCCAATGAACGACATGTCCGCACCCGACCGGGATCCGCCCCCGTTGCACTTTGGCGATCCGGCGAGCGGCATGTACTGGACTGCCGAGCGGCACCCTGATCAGGATGAACAGCCAGACGACTACACCGTCACTGGCGACCTGAAGTTCGACTGGGACTTCGGCGTCACAGTGCCACTCTGGGATGACGAAGGGCTGCTGCCTGATGACCCCGAATGGCTTCGCCGGGCTCTCGGCCTCAGCGACGAACTCATCCGCGACATGGACAGGTGGGGCCGAGACCGGCTCCGGCTAGACCTCGGAGAACTGCCACAGGACATGCCCGAAACGATGGACTCACGTGCGCTTGCCCTGGTGGAACGGCTCCGGCAGGAGCTCGCAGGTCGATTCACCGTGACCTACTCGCCATAGCCCCGCACGCTACGGCCGCAACAGGTGCGTGCCCCTCGTCCGGTCCCGGACCGGCCCATTGTGGCTACTCGGAGCGTCCCGGAAGCTCGTCGTCGCGCATGCCCCACGGCGATCCGTACTCGGTCAGGAGGTCGAGGAAGGGCACCGCGTCGAACGCTTCCGGCCCGAGCACGCCGGCGCCTTCCCAGGTGCCGCGCGAGAGCAGCTCGAGAGCCACGACCGGGTTGATGGCCGTCTGCCAGACGACGCATTGGTGGCCGTACTCCCGCATGCTCCACTCGTTGTCCACGACGTGGAAGAGGTACGTCGACCGCGGCTCGCCGTCCTTCCCGGTGCCGGTGACCTGCAAGCCGGCGCAGGTCTTGCCGCGCATCCGCTCGCCGAGGCCGGCCGGGTCGGGGAGGCAGGCCGCGACGACGTCACGCGGAGACACCGACACGCCTCCGACCTGGACCTTGTCCGTCCTGTCCAAGCCGAGCTGGTGCAGGGTCCGGAGCACCCCGATGAACTCCTCCCCGAGCCCGTACTTGAAGGTGACCCGTCGAGCGTCGATCCAACGCGGCATGAGGAGCACCTCCTCGTGCTCGACGTTCACACACTCCACAGGGCCGATCCCCTCGGGGAAGTCGAAGGTCTCCGGTTCGCTGAACGGAGGTGTGGTGAACCAGTCGCGGCCCTTCTCCCAGATCACCGGGGGGTTGAGGCACTCCTCGATCGTGGTCCAGATCGAGAAGGACGGCGCGAAGACCGGCTCTCCGTCATCGCCGAGCACCTCCAGGTTCGCGCCGTCACGGACTCCCAGCTCGTCGATCTCGTCGAACAGGTGGTCGGCGGCGTAGCGTGCGAACACGTCGGACAGCCCGGGCTCCACGCCGATCCCGACCAGCGCGAGCCGTCCTGCTTCCTCCCAGCGCGGGGCCGCGGCGAACTGCTCGTCGCCGAGCTTGACGCCGACCTGTTCGTAAGGCGCCGTCGGGTGCGGCTTCGACAGGCTCATCGCCATGTCGAGGTAGTCGGCCCCGGCGGCGAACGCGCCCTCGAAGATCGGCATGACGAAGCGTGGGTCCACCGCATTCATCACGTGGGTGATGCCGTGCTCGCGCACCAGCGCAGCGACGGCGTCCGCTTCGGAGGCGTCCACCCTGGCCGCTGTGTAGCGCGGGTCGGTCGCAGCCACCCGCTCCGCCCGACCCAGGTCGTAGTCGGCGCACACCATCGACTCGAAGAAGTCGCGGCGCGCGGCGATGGCGGCGAACGCCCCGCCGACCCCGCCCGCACCCATCAGAAGGATCCTCATCCGGTCAGGCTAGGGGTAGGACCGGGCACCTCACTTACCGCGTTCGCCGCTAGCCTCGTCCTGTGACCGAGTCCGGGACACCCACCGAGGAGATCGGGCCGCCGCCCACCCATTGGGAGGCCGATGTCCTGCTGCGCGACGGAGGTACGGCGCACATCCGGCCCATCCGGTCCGACGACGAGCAGCTGATGGTCGAGTTCTACGCGCGGGTCTCGGACGAGTCGAAGTACTACCGGTTCTTCTCGCCGATGCCGAAGCTGTCGGAGCGCGACGTACGCCGCTTCACGCACGTCGACCACCGCGACCGGGTGGCGCTGGTGATGGTGCTCGGCGGTCGGATGATCGCCGTCGGTCGGTTCGACGTGGTCCGGCCGAACGAGGCGGAGGTCGCCTTCCTGGTCGAGGACCAGCACCAGGGCCGCGGCATCGGGCAGCTGCTCCTCGAGCACCTCGCCCAGGCCGGTCGCGAGCGCGGCGTCGAGCGCTTCGTGGCCGAGGTGCTGCCCGACAACAACCGGATGATCCAGACGTTCCGTGACGCGGGTTATCGCGTGGCGAGCGGGTACGCCGACGGCGTGATCACGCTCGAGTTCCCCATCGACCCCACCGACACAGCCATCGGCGTGATGCACGACCGCGAGCACGTCGCCGAGTCGGCCTCGATCCACCGCTTCTTCCACCCGGCATCGGTCGCGATCATCGGCGCCAGCCGGCGCCAGGACACGATCGGTCAACTGCTCGTGCGCAACCTGGTGACCGCGGACTTCACCGGACGGGTCTACGTGGTGAACCCGTCGGCCACCGCGGTCAGCGGCATGCCGGCCTACAAGTCGGTCAACGAGATCCCCGGCGACGTCGACGTCGCGATCGTGGCCGTGCCGGCAGAAGCGGTGACCGACGTCGTGCTCGACTGCGCCGCCAAGGGCGTGCACGGCCTCATCGTCATCTCCTCCGGGTTCGCCGAGACCGGCGACGAGGGGCGCAAGCGGCAGCGGCACCTGGTCGGTCTGTCCCGCTCGTACGGCCTCCGGCTGATCGGGCCCAACTGCCTCGGCGTGATCAACACCGATCCCAGCGTCTCGGTCAACGCTTCTCTCTCTTCGGTGATGCCGGCCCGCGGCCGGGCAGGGTTCTTCTGCCAGTCCGGCGCGCTCGGCTCGGCAATCCTCGAGAAGGTCAAGAACCGCGGCCTCGGCATCTCGACCTTCGTCAGCGCGGGCAACCGTGCGGACGTGTCCGGCAACGACCTGCTCCAGTACTGGGAGGAGGACGAGGCGACCGAGGTCGTGATGATGTACCTCGAGTCGATCGGCAACCCGCGCAAGTTCTCGCGGATCGCGCGCCGGGTCTCACTGCGCAAGCCGATCGTCGCGGTCCGCTCCGGACGCACCACCCAGGGTGTGCCGATGGGCCACACCGTGCGGCAGATCTCTGCGCCCCAAGCGGCGGTCGACGCGATGTTCCGCCAGGCCGGGATCATCCAGGTCGACACCCTCGAGGACATGTTCGACGTTGCGCAGCTGCTCGCCCACCAGCCGCTGCCGCGGGGCCGTCGGGTCGCGATCGTGGGCAACTCCGACGCGCTCGGCCTGCTGGCGGCCGACGCGGCCTCGGCGGTCGGCCTGGTCGTCACCCGATCCGTCGCCCTCGGCGCCGACGCCACCGCCGAGGACTTCGAGGACGCGCTCGACGAGGCGATCGACGACACCGAGGTCGACTCGGTGGTCGCGGTCTACATCCCGCCCCTCAACGTCTCCACCGACGAGGTCGCCAATGTGCTCGCCGCGGTCGGCGAGCAGTCCGACAAGCCGCTCGTGTCGTCCTTCCTCGGCGCCGAGGGCATCCCGGAGCTGCTCCGTGTGCCCGACGTCGCCGGCTCGACGGCCGGGAGGGGGTCGGTGCCGTCGTACCCGGCCGTGGAGGCTGCGGTGCGCGCCCTCGCGCTGGTGGTCGAGTACGCCGTGTGGTTGCGCACCCCGGACAGCCTGCCCGCCGATCCCGGCGAGGTGCAGCCGACCGTGGCCAGACAGTTCGTCCAGCGGGTGCTGGTCGAGAGGCCGGAGGAGGTGGAGCTCGACCGGGAGCAGGTGACCGAGCTGCTCGCGGCCTACGACATCGACGTGTGGCCGGCCGTCCCGGTCGCCACCCTCCGGGAGGCGAACGCCGCCGCCAAGCGCCTCGGGTGGAACGTCGTGCTCAAGGCCACCCGGGAGTCGGTACGCGAGCGCCCCGACGCCCAGCACGTATGGCGCAACATCGACGGCACCACCGAGATGAAGGAGGCTTGGGGGACCCTCAACGGGATGGTCCCCGACCCTGCCGACGCAGCGTTCGTGGTGCAGAAGAACGCCCCGTCGGGCGTACCCGTCTCGATCCGGTCCTTCGAGGACCCGCTGTTCGGGCCCGTCGTCTCCTTCGGCATCTCCGGGCCGATCGTCGAGTTGCTCGGCGACTGGGCCTACCGGATCCCGCCGCTGCACGAGCACGACGTCAGTGGGATGGTGCGGGAGGTCAAGAGCTCGCCGCTGCTGTTCGGCTACCGCGGCGCCGAGCCGGTCGACATCGAGTCGATCGAGCGGCTGATCACCAAGGTGGCCCACCTCCAGAACGACCTGCCCGAGGTGAGCGCGCTCCAGTTGTCGCTCGCGCTCGCCGGTGTCGACGGAGCGACCGTGCTGACGGCGTCCGTGCGGCTGGCGCCGGTGCGCGACCCCCGCCCGGACTCGCTGGTTCGTCGGCTCCCGGACGCCACCGTCACCCTCCCCGGGTGAGTTTCGAGGCTCGCTTCGCTCGCACCGCAACCACCGTGTTTTCCAGGGACCGTGACAGGATGCGACCATGCCTGACGTCCGTTCCCGAACCTCCGAAGACCGGGACCGTGCCCCCGAGCTCCGCGACGCGCTCGACCGCACCGGCTACTACCCGGAGGTCGTCGCGGACGCGGTCAGCGAGGCGGTCGGTGGCGAGCACGTCGTCTCCTTCTACGTGCACCACGAGCCGACCTTCGAACGCGACGAGGTACGCCGCCACCAGAGCGTGATCGTGCTGACCCCGAGTCGGCTGATTCTCGCCCACACCGACGAGCACGCCGGTGACGACCTGCTGCCAGAGCCCTACACCTCGACGTCGACCGAGGCGGTCAACCTCAGCGCCGTGTCGTCGGTGGTGGTCACCCGGATGACGACCAATCCGACCGCGGGGCCGCGGCCGCCCGTCGAAGCGGTGCTCACCATCGGATGGGGCGCCGTGCAACGGGTCGACCTCGAGCCGGCCGGGTGCAACGACCCGCAGTGCGAGGCGGACCACGGCTACACCGGCACGCTGTCCTCCGACGACTTCTCGCTGCGGGTGTCGGCGGCAGCGGACGGCTCGGACGCGGTCGACGGGCTGCTGTCCTTCGCGGCGTCGCTCGCAGCACGAACCCGCGGGTGAACGACCGCCAGCCGGTTGACGGCTTCTGCGAGCCCGCCTACGGCGACCGGTCGCTCGGCGACGTGGTCCCGGCGGTGGCCGCCGCGCTCGGCCACCCGCTCGGCGAGCCGCCGCGGGGACTGGACCTGCCCGGCGCGGCGTCGTACGTCGTGTTCCTGATCGACGGGCTCGGTGCCAACCTGCTGCGCCGCAACGCCGACGCGGCGCCGTACCTCCACTCGTTGCTGGCGACCTCGACGATCGGGACCGCCGGCGTCCCGTCGACCACGTCGACCAGCCTGACCTCGCTCGGCACCGGGCTGGTCCCGGGCGGTCACGGCCTGGTCGGCTTCACGACCCGGGTGCCGGGCACCGAGGAACTCCTCAACGCCCTCGTCTGGGACGTCAATGACGTCGACCCGCTCGAGTGGCAGCCGCACCAGACCGCGTTCTCCCGGTTGCAGGCATCCGGAGTGCGGGTCACCGTCGTCAACAAGCGCGAGTTCTACGGCAGCGGGCTCACCGTCGCGGCGCACCGCGGCGCGGACTACGTGGGCGTCGACCGGGTGGGGGAGCGGATCGCGGCCGTGCTCGCGGCCTCGTCCGAGAGTCCGTCGCTGACCTACGTCTACGACGGTGACCTCGACTGGACCGGTCATCGCTGGGGCGTCGACTCCAGTCACTGGGAGCAGCAGCTCGCGATGATCGACCACGAGGCCGAGCAGCTCCGTGAGGCGCTGCCGGCCGACCGACGACTGCTCATCGTCGCCGACCACGGCATGGTCGACGTGCCAGCCGACGACCGGATCGATGTCGCCGAGGACGCCGCGTTGAGCTCGGGGATCTCCCTGATCGGCGGCGAGGCGCGGTTCCGCCACCTCTACTGCGTCGGGGGCGCGGTGCCCGACGTGCTGGCGGCCTGGCGCGCGACCCTGGGCGACAGCGCCGAGGTGCTGACCCGGGCCGAGGCGATCGGCTGCGGCTGGTTCGGTCCGGTCGACCCGGCGGTGCTGCCGCGGATCGGTGACATCGTCGTGGCGTGCCGCGGGACGTCCGCCGTGCTCTCCACCGACGGGTTCCCTTACGAGACCAGGCTGATCGGCATGCACGGCTCGCTCACCGACGACGAGATGCTGATTCCGCTTCTCGTCGACTGACAGCACCGGACCTTGGCAACGAACCTTTCCCGGCCTTCACGTCGTCGGGGAGGGTGAGCAGGGCGGCACGGTGTCGCCCTCGGGAGTCGGAGGCACGATGGCTGCTCGGGACCGGACCGCATTCGCGGAGTTCGTGGCCGCCCGCTCGGGCGCGCTGCACCGCGCGGCCTTCCTGATGGTCGGCGACGTCGGCCTGGCCCAGGACCTGGTCCAGGAGGCGCTCACCAAGACCTACGTCGCGTGGCCCCGGCTGCGCGACCCGGCCAACGCCGAGGCCTACACCCGCAAGGCGATCACCACGACGGCGATCACCTGGTTCCGCAAGAAGAGCTGGTACGGCGAGCGCCCGGCCGGGCGCGTCCCCGAGACGTCCGACGCGGGCCACGCGGACGCGGTCGCCGTACGGACCTCGCTGATGGGGGCGCTCGCCGAGCTGCCACCGCGGCAACGAGCGGTCATCGTGCTCCGCTACTACGAGGACCTCACCGAGGCTCAGACCGCGGCGATGCTCGGCTGCGCCGTCGGCACCGTGAAGAGCCAGGCATCCGCCGCGCTCGCCAAGCTGCGCGACCTGATGGGCGACCAGCTTGACCTCACCGACCTGATCAGCACCGAGGAGGTGCCGGCATGACCGAGCAGCTCAAGACCCTGATGGATCGCGCGGCGGCCCAGGACTTCGCCGTGGTCGACCTCGACGCGATCACCTCTGCCGGCGACCGCACGGTACGGCGGCGCCGGATGGCCGGGGGACTGGGCGCCGCGGCCGCCGTCGCTGCCGTCGTCGCGGGTGTCGCCCTCCTCGGCGAGAACGGCGACAAGAAGGCGGACGTCGTTGACACGCCGTTCCGCTCCGACGTCCCGATGTGGACCGAAGGCAGCGTGCTGCACACGCCCGACGCGACGTACGACCTCGGCGTCGACGTCGCCTCGTTCGTGCGGACGAGCGAAGGGATCACGTTCCTGGCCTGGGGCCAGGGGGAGACGTGGGAGGTGTACACGTTCACCGGGCACGGCGAGCCCGACCAGGTCGGGGTGACCCAGGACACCCGGCTGCGCGCCGACCCCACGGGGCCGTTCGTCGGCTGGCTTGAGGGCACCGGCACCGACCTGGAGACGGTGATCTACGACCAGGAGTCGGAGACGCGGGTCTACGGCGAGCCGGCCAAGCGCGAGCATTCCTACCCGATCGTCGCCATCGACGGTGACCGGGCGTACCTCGCCGACGCCGACGAAGGTCCGGCCCGGGCCCTCGACCTTGTTACCGGCGAGCTCATCGATCTCCCGACGGACGAATGGCGAGGCTACCAAGCGGTCAAGGGCGACCTGGTGGCCCGCCAGATCTGCTGCTCCGACGACGGCTCGTCGGCGATCGAGGTCGGGACGGCTGACGGCGACGGCGTGGTGATCGACCACCAGAGCGCCGACGGCGCGGCCTTCTCGCCCGACGGTCAATGGCTCAGCCTCATCACGAGTTCGGTCGCGGTCTTCGACACCTCGACCAGCGTGAGGATCGACGTCGACACGCACGGATTCTCCGACAGCATGGGCTACGAGTGGCTCGACGACTCAACGCTCGTGGTGGCCGCCGTGTGGGGCGATGGAAAGGAAGTGGTCCTGCTGACCTGCGAGATCCCGGCGGGCTCCTGCACGGAGGTGAGTCGGCTCCCGTGGTTCGAGGGTGACGCGATTGCCGCAATCGGTCTCGGCGAAGCGGTCTGGGGAACGGCGGGCTCCGACTCGGCCAGTGAGGACGCGACGTCGGTGGCCGAGCCCCCAAAGTAGTTCTGGCATCCTTCAGCCCGTGGCGGAGCTGACCTTCTGGACCGGGACGATGGACGCGGGGAAGTCCACCCTCGCCCTGCAGACCAACCACAACCACGCGGCCCGCGGGCGGATCGGGCGGCTCTACACGTCCCAGGACCGCGCGGGCGTGGCGACGGTGTCGTCCAGGCTCGGTCTGACCGCAGAGGCGCGCGAGGTCACCCCGGAGTTCGACTTCTGGCGGACGACGGTCGACGCGCTCACCCAGGGTGCCCGGATCGACTACTTCGTGTGCGACGAGGCGCAGTTCTACACGCGAGAGCAGATCGACCAGCTGGCCAAGATCGTCGACGAGCTGCAGATCGACATCTTCTGCTTCGGCATCCTCACCGACTTCCGCACCCAGCTCTTCGAGGGTTCGGCCCGACTGGTCGAGCTCGCCGATCGCACCGAGGTGCTGCAGGTCGAGGCGCTGTGCTGGTGCGGCAAGCGCGCTACCCACAACGCCCGCACCGAGGACGGCGTGATGATCACCGAGGGTGAGGTGATCGTGGTGGGCGACGTCGACGTACCTGTCGACGAGCCGACCGTCGTCTCCTACGAGGTGCTCTGCCGCCAGCACCACCGGCGCGGGCTCACGGCTGCCCGGGCGCGGGCCGTCTCGCTGGCGCCGGACCCGCTCCCGTTCGGCTGAGAGTCGCCCCCGGCTCTGCGACACTCCTCCGCATGGCTGACCTGAAGATCCCGCGCGAACCCGACGACGACTACTCCGCCGCCGCGATCGAGGCCCGTCAGGAGCTCATCCGGGCGCACACCTCCAGCCTGGTCGAGCACGCCGGCAGCTATTCGCTCGACCCGGCGACCCTCCCCGGCAACATCGAGAACTTCTTCGGAGTCGCCCAGGTGCCGATCGGCCTGGCCGGTCCGCTGCTGGTCAACGGTGAGCACGCGCAGGGGGAGTTCCTCGTCCCGCTGGCGACGACCGAGGGGACGCTGGTGGCGTCGTACAGCCGGGGCATGAAGCTGTGCCGCGACGCCGGCGGCATCACGACGACCGTGCTCGACGACAAGATGCAGCGGGCGCCGGTCTTCAGCTTCGCGAGTGCGCGCGAGGCGAAGGCGTTCGCCCTCTGGCTCGACGAGCACTTCGAGCCGATCGCCGCCGCCGCTCAGACGACGACGAGCTCGGGCAAGCTGATCGAGATCCAGAAGTTCTCGGTGTCCAAGCTGCTCTACGCCCGTTTCAACTACACGACCGGGGACGCGGCCGGCCAGAACATGACCGGCAAGGCGACGTTCGCCGCCTGCGCCTGGATCAAGCAGAACTACCCGCACGAGCTGCACTTCATCCTGGAAGGCCAGTTCGCGACCGACAAGAAGACGTCAGTCGTCAACATGCTCCACACCCGCGGCAAGCGCGTGGTCGCCGAGATCACGCTGCCGGCGGCGCTGGTCGAGGAGCAGATGCACGTCAGCACCGACAAGCTGTATGCCGCCCGGATGCGCGGCCAGATGGGCGCGATCATGTCGGTGACCAACAACAACGGCAACCACTCCGCCAACGGCATCACCGCGATGTTCATCGCCACCGGCCAGGACGTCGCCAACGTCGCCGAGTCGTCCGCTCTCTACGGCTTCTCCGAGCTGTTGCCGAACGGCGACTTCTACGCCTCGGTCACCCTCCCGTCGCTCATCATTGCGACGTACGGCGGCGGCACCGGCCTGGCCACGCAACGCGAGTGCCTCGAGATCATGGACTGCTACGGCACCGGCAAGGTGCGCAAGCTCGCCGAGATCATTGCCGCCACGGTGCTCGCCGGCGAGCTGTCGCTCGGATCCGCGGTGGTGGCGGAGGAGTGGGTCCAGGCCCACGACGACCTGGGCCGAAACCGACCGTAGGCCGCGGACGTAGGGTGCTTTTCATGCACCCCCTGCTGCTGCCCAGTGACCTGCCCTTCCAGCTGCCGCGCTTCGCCGACTTCGCCGACAATGCCTTGGGCCCGGCCATCGACGAGGGGATGGCTGCCCAGCTCGCCGCCGTCGCTGCGATCACCGCACAGT
Source organism: uncultured Actinomycetota bacterium (assembly GCA_963795115.1). Taxonomy (GTDB): domain Bacteria; phylum Actinomycetota; class Actinomycetes; order Propionibacteriales; family Nocardioidaceae; genus Nocardioides. Next base: position 890,209 of record CAWCGH010000001.1, on the reverse strand, counting down.
CGGGACCGGCGACGTTCGACAACACGCTGGTGCCGCTCGAGAGGAGCGGCGAGGCGCTGTCGCGGGTGCTGCGGATCTTCTCCAACAAGGCCAGTGCCGACACCAACGAGCAGATCGATGAGCTGCGTTCGTCGTACGCCCCCAGGCTGGCGGCGCACTCCGACGCGATCGCGCTCGACCCCGCCCTCTTCGAGCGACTGCTCGCCGTGCACGAGCAGCGGGAGAGCCTCGACCCCGAGGCGCGCTACCTCGTCGAGCGTTACGTCATCGAGTTCACCCTCGCCGGCGCCGCGCTGGAGGAGGACGACAAGACCAGGCTGCGCAAGCTCAACGAGCAGATCTCGGCGCAAGAGACCGCCTTCGAGATCACTCTCCAGGCCGACACGAACGACCTCGCGGTCGTCATCGACGACGAGTCCGACCTCGCCGGCCTGACGCCGGGCGAGATCTCGGCGGCGGCCGCGGCCGCGGCGTCGCGCGGTCTCGACGGCAAGTGGCTGCTCACGCTCGTGCTCCCGACCGCACATCCCCATCTCGCATCGCTCACCGACCGCGACGTCCGTCGCCGGTTGTCGGAGGCGCAGCGAGCGCGGGGGAGCCGCGGCGGCGCCCACGACACCCGGCAGATCGCGCTCGACGTCCTGCGGCTGCGCGCGGAGCGCGCCCAGCTCCTCGGCTTCGCCAACCACGCCGAGCTGGTGACCACGGACAACACCGCCGGTACGCCGGCCGCCGTCCGCGAGATGCTCGCCCGGATGGCGCCGCCGGCCGCCGATAACGCGCGGCGCGAGCAGGCGGCACTCTCGGCGCAGGCCGGCTTCCCCGTCGAGCCCCACGACTGGCCGTACTACGCCGAGCAGGTCCGGTCGGCGGAGTACGACGTCGACCTGGCCGCGCTCCGTCCGTGGTTCGAGGCCGAGCGGGTGCTCCAGGACGGCGTCTTCTTCGCTGCCAACCGGCTCTACGGGCTGACCTTCGCCGAGCGCACCGACCTCGACGGCTACCACCCCGACGTCCGCGTCTTCGAGGTGAAGGAGGAGGACGGCACCCCCGTCGGCCTCTACCTGCTCGACCTCTACACCCGCGACTCCAAGCGCGGCGGCGCCTGGATGAGCAGCTTCGTCAACCAGTCCGAGCTGCTCGGCATCGACACCGCCGTGGTCTTCAACAACCTCAACGTGCCGAAGCCGGCGCCGGGTGAGGCGACGCTGTTGACCTACGACGAGACCCGCACGCTGTTCCACGAGTTCGGCCACGCGCTGCACGGCCTGCTGGCGCGAGCGACGTACCCGCGGTTCTCCGGCACCGCCGTCTTCCGCGACTTCGTCGAGTACCCCTCGCAGGTCAACGAGATGTGGATCCTGTGGCCCGAGGTCCTGGCCAACTACGCCGTCCACCACGAGACCGGCGAGCCGATCCCGGCCGACGTGGTCGAGCGGATCGAGGCGTCGTCGACGTTCAACGAGGGCTTCGGCACCAGCGAGTACCTCGCGGCCGCGCTGCTCGACCTGGCGTGGCACGAGCTCGGTCCCGACCAGGTCCCCACGAACCCGGTCGACGTCCTGCGGTTCGAGGCCGAGGCGCTGGCAGCCGTTGGCCTCGACAACCCGGCGGTGCCGACCCGCTACTCGACGCCGTACTTCGCCCACAGCCTGACCTCGTACGCATCCGCTTACTACTCCTACATCTGGAGCGAGGTGCTCGACGCCGACACCGTCGCCTGGTTCAAGGACAACGGCGGTCTGACGCGTGAGAACGGCGACCTGTACCGCACGCACGTCATCGGCATCGGCGGCACGAAGGACCCGCTGGCGTCGTACGTCGAGTGGCGCGGCCGCCCGGCCCCGATCGAGCCGTTGCTCGAGCGCCGGGGCCTCACCTGAGCGGACCGTCGGAGATGAAGCCGCGCACCCGGTCGAGGGTCAGGCCCTCGGCCTCCACGTCGGTCACGCACCAGGTGGCGCCGGCCGCGGCCCAGGGCGCGAGGTCGGTGCCGGGCGCGACCGCGGCGACGAAGTCGTACGCCGCCACCGGCTCCTCGCGCATCGCGCTGACTGCCGCGACCTCGTCCGCGAGCTGGTCCGGACCGGCGAGGTTGACGGGGAAGAACCCGTCGTGGCGGGCAGCCCGTTGGCGCGGGCGCGCCTTTCCGGGAAAGCCGGCGACCCAGATCGGGATCGTGCCCCGCACCGGCCGCGGGAGGAACCGCACGCTGTCCACGCTGTAGTGAGTGCCGCGATGGTGGAGCGGCTCTCCGGTCCACGCTCGCCGGATCACCTCGAGCGCCTCATCGAGCATGGCTGCGCGGACCCGGTCGTCGACCTCCTCGCCGAAGAGCGAGAACTCGCCGCCGAAGCGGTCCGAGCCGAGCCCGGCGCCGAGAACGGTCCGACCGTTGCTCAGCAGGTCGAGGGCGGCCGTCTCCCGGGCGAGCTTCGCCGGCCGTCGTCGGGCCACCGCGGTCACCAGGGTGCCCAGCTGGATCCGCTCCGTGGCCGCGGCGACCGCGGCGAGGGCGATCCACGGATCACCGGCCGCGGCGACCGGCTCGTGCCAGCGCAGGTGGTCCCAGACGAAGAAGCCGTCCCAGCCGGCGGTCTCTGCCGCGACCGCGAGGTCGGCCGCGACCCGCGGGTCGGCGAGGTCGTCGAAGAGCGGCACCCAGACCGCGGCCCGGATCATGCCGTGTGCTCCAGGAGCGCGCCGACGAACAGGTCCCACACCGGCGGAGGTACGTCGTGCCCGGTCGCCGGGAGGACGAGCAGTCGGGCGCCTGGGACGGATGCGACCAGTGCGTCGCCGTGAGGCGGGGTGAACACCGGGTCGACCTCGCCCTGGACGACGAGCGTCGGCACCGCGATGTCACCGAACCCTCCGTTGCGCGGAGCGTCGAAGTCCATCAGGTAGTGGTTGGTCATCGTCGACTCCGCCGGCCCGCCCCGGGCGAGGTCGCGCACGACCAGCGCCCGCGTCACCTTCGGGTCGAAGTGAGGTGAGCTGCCGGAGTAGGCGGCCATCGCCGCGACCAGGTAGTCGACCAACTGGTCCGCGTCGGAGTAGTCGGGCTCCGGCGGGAAGTCGGCGTCGCCCATCTCGACGTCGCCGGTGGTCGTGGTCACGAGGGTGACGGTCCTGACCCGGTCCGGGTAGTCGACGGCGAGAGCGAGCGCCGTACCGCCGGACATCGACCGGCCGACCACGTGTGCGCTGGCGACGCCGAGTGCGTCGAGGATCCCGACCGCGTCCGCCACCAGGTCGCTGTGGGCATAGTCCGGCGCGCCCGGCGGAGAGAACGTCGACCGCCCCGTGTCGCGGTTGTCGAAGCGGATCACGTGGCGGCCACCTGCCGCCAGGCGCTCGCAGAGCTCCTCCTCCCACCACAGCATCGAGGCGCTAGCGCCGTGGATCAGCAGGATCGTGGGATCGGAGTCGTCGCCGAACGTCTGCACGCACAGCTCGACGCCGTTGATCGGGAGGAGTTGCTCGGGGTTCATGACGGCTACGGTAGGCATTGACTGGTGTTCGTGAAAAGCGATTGAAAATGATCAGAATGATCGCTTGATATGATCAACAAATGTGGGAGCTCCGTCATCTCGCCGCTCTCGACGCGATCGTTGCCGAAGGCACGTTCGGCCGGGCGGCGTCCCGGCTCGGCTACACCCAGTCCACCTTGAGCCAGCAGGTCGCCGCGCTGGAGAAGGCGGTCGGAGGTGCTGTTTTCGATCGTCCGGGCGGCCCGCGCCCCGTGCGGATCACGCCGCTCGGCACGGTCGTGCTGGAGCAGGCCCGGGCGATGCTCGGCGCGGCCGCCGCCGGGGACGAGGCGATCGCCCGGTTCCACGCGGGCGGGGGTCGGGTCGACGTCGGGACCTTCCAGACCGTCACGAACATGCTCTTGCCGCCGGTGGTCGCGGCCCTGCGCGAGGAACAGCCCGACTGTGACATCAGGCTCGTCGAGGACGAGACCGGTACGCCGGACCTGTCCGAGCTCGACCTCCTGTTCTTCGACGGTCCGGGCGGACCGGACCTGGATCGGGTCCGGTTGCTGGCGGACGAGCATGTGCTGGTGGCGCCCACCTCACTGTTCCGCGCCGGACCGGTCACCGCGGAGCGCCTCGACGGCGTCCCGATGATCGGGCTGCCCCCGATCTGTGACCAGGGACGGGTGGAGGAGCGGCTCGCCGAGCTCGGGGTTCGCCCGCGATTCGTGTTCCGCACGGCTGACAACCAGGCCGTGGTGTCCATGGTGCGCGGTGGGCTCGGCTGCGCGGTGCTCCCGCTGCTCGCCTGTGGCTCGGCCCGCGAGGACGACGGCGTCACCGTGCACCGGATCCGGCCCGCGCTGCCGCCGCGGGAGATCTACGTGCTGTCGCGGGGGTCGCTCTCGCCGCTGGCCGCGCGGCTGCGTGAGCTCAGCGTCCAAGCAGGGCGGGACCTGACGGCAGCCGGGGCCTGCCGGCTCTGATCATCGACCGGGCCGCACTCGCAGGATCTTGTCGTTGCTGCCGTTCGAGGTCGTCACCAGCAACGAGCCGCGGTAGGCGGTCACGGCCCGGAGCCGGCCGAAGTCGCGGAGCCGGATGCGGGTGCCCCGCAGGTCGCCGCTGGCGTCGAACCTGACGAACATCAGCTCGGAATCCTTCAGGCAGGCCACTGCGAGGGTGCCGGCGAACGAGCCCCACCCCCGGCCGCTGACGAAGGAGGCACCCGATGTCGCCTTCGTCCGGTTGCCGGAGCTCCACTTGGCTGCCCACTGGCGGCCCGGCAGCGAGAAGTTCGTCATCGGCGGGGACTCGTCGTAACCGGGGCCCGGCCGCCAGCCGAAGTTGCGACCGCCGCCGAGCAAGTTGATCTCGTCGTCGCGGTAGGTGCCGTGCTCCACCGACCAGAGCGAGCCGTCCGCACGCTGGGCCAGGCCTTGCACGTTGCGGTGGCCGTAGGTGTAGATGAAGCGCTTCCGGCCCTCCTGGTCGGCCCACGGATTGGTCGGCCAGGGCCGACCGGTCGTGGGGTTGAGGCGCAGCGTCTTGCCGCCGAACGATCGCAGGCTCTGCGGGTTGTTGGTGACGGCCGCGTCGCCGGTGCCGACAAGGAGCGCGCCGTTCTTGGTGATCAGCAGCCGGCAGCCCCCGTGGCGTCCGCTCACCGTCGGCAGTCCCTTGAGCAGCACGTCGGGGCGGCCGACCGTGGTGAGGCCGGGATCCAGCTTCCACGCGATCACCCGGATGTCCTGCTTGCCCCCGGGCAGCTTCCAGCCCTGACAGGTGTAGATGCGCCGGTTCTCGGTGAAGCCGGGGTCGATGGCGAGGCCCATCAGCCCGGTCTCACCCGAGACCCACACGCGCCGGCTCGGGAAGCCGACCCGACGGGTGTCTCCGTCGGCCTCGATCAGGGTGAGGCTGGCGCGCTCACGCTGCGTGAAGAGCAGCCGGCCCTCACCGATCGGTCGCACGTCCCACGGGTTCTGCAGGCCGTCGACGACCGTGGTGACCCGCAAGGCCGGCGCGACCCGGCGGGATCCGTCGTCGTACCTGAGGTTCGGGCCCTGGTCTTCGACAGCAGCGGGCCGAGAGTTCAGGTACGACGCGCTCGCCGTGCTCGGGAGGAGGGCGGCGAGCAGGCAGGCCAGGGTGGGCAGGACCAGTGGCGTCAGCTTGCGCATGGCCCCAAACTACGTGGACCCCGGCAGTCGACGGGAGCGGTGCGTCAGAAGGTGTGGTCGGGGCCGGGGAACTCACCGGTCTTGACCTCGGAGTCGTAGGCCCGGGCGGCGTCGAGCAGGACCGACCGGAGGTCGGCGTACTGCTTGACGAAACGCGGCATCCGGCCCGTGCGCAGCCCGAACGCGTCCTGCCACACCAGTACCTGGCCGTCGCACTCCTTGCCGGCGCCGATCCCGATCGTGGAGATCTGCAGCTTCTCCGTGACCTGCGCGGCGACCTCGCCGGGCACCATCTCCATGACAACGGCGAACGCGCCCGCGTCCTGGACCGCCTCCGCGTCACGCAGCACCCGCTCGGCCGTGTCGCCACGACCCTGTACCCGGTAGCCGCCGAGCGCGTGCTCGGACTGCGGGGTGAAGCCGATGTGGGCCATCACCGGGATGCCGCCGCGGGTCATCCGCTCGATCTGCGGCGCCATCTCGACGCCGCCCTCGAGCTTGACGGCGTGCGCGCCGCCCTCCTTCATGAAGCGCACCGCCGTCAGGTATGCCTGCTCCGGCGACGCCTGGTAGGAGCCGAAGGGCAGGTCGCCGACGACCATCGCCCGCTCGACCGCGCCACTCACCGCGCGGGTGAGCGGGATCAGCTCGTCGACGGTGATCGGCAGCGACGTGGCGTTGCCGAGGACGTTGTTGGAAGCACTGTCGCCGACGAGCAGGATCTCGATGCCTGCCTCGTCGAAGACCTGCGCGGTCAACATGTCGTAGGACGTCAGCATCGAGAAGCGCTCGCCGCGCTGCTTCATCTCATGCAGGTGGTGCGTCCGGATCCGCTTGATCGTCGGTCCGTACGGCGCAGCTTCCTCGCTCATCGTCGAGCTCCGTCTCCTCGTGACTCGCGGCCCATCGGGATGGGTCCACGTTCTTGGATGGACAACGACGAGGCTAGTCCGGGATCGACCCGAAGTGGTCTGTGGGCTGCGTCACCCGACCGTCGCCGCGTCGGCGGCCGCCTCGAGGTCGGCGACGACGATCCGGCGCATGCCGAGCATCGCCTCCGTCGCCGCCTGCGCCCGGACAGGGTCGGGGTCGGACACCAGCTCGTAGAGACGGGTCGGGACGATCTGCCAGGAGAGGCCGAACCGGTCCTTGAGCCAGCCGCAGACCGACTCCTCGCCGCCGTCGACGAGCGCGTCCCAGTAGTAGTCGACCTCGGACTGGTCCCGGCAGGCGATGGAGAACGAGATCGCCTCGGTGAAACCGAAGCCCGTCGGCCCGCCGTTGATCCCGCGGAAGGTCAGTCCGTCCAGGGTGAACTCACCCGCCATCACCCTGCCCGGCTCGCCCGGTCCGGCGGAGCTGTAGCGGGTGAGGTGGCCGATCGACGATCTCGGGAAGATCCCGGTGTAGAACCGGGCTGCTTCCTCGAGGTCGTCGTCGAACCACAGGCAGGGCGAGATGCCCGACGGGATCGTCATGCACGTACAGACCGGTCCGCGGCGGCGTACTCATCGCTGCGCCGGGGTCGCGGAAGACTTGCTCGGGCGTTCAGATCCCTAGACTCACCGTGTGGACTTCTACTCGGCGTACGCCCAGGGATTCGCGCGGGTCGCGGCGTGCACGGTGCCGGTCGCGATCGCGGACCCGGCGACCAACGCCGCGCGCACGCTCGAGCAGGTCCGCGCGCTGCACGAGCAGGGCGTCGCGGTCGCGGTGTTCCCCGAGCTCGGCCTGACCGGGTACGCCGTCGACGACCTGTTCCTCCAGGACACCCTGCTCGCGTCGGTGCGTACGGCGATCGCCGAGCTCGTCGAGGCCTCGGCCGACCTGCTGCCGGTGATCGTGGTCGGCGCGCCGCTCGAGCACGGCAACCGGATCTACAACTGCGCGGTCGTCATCCACCGCGGCCGGATCCTCGGGGCGGCGCCGAAGTCGTACCTGCCGAACTACCGCGAGTTCTACGAGCGGCGCTGGTTCGCGCCGGGTGACGACCTGACCTCACAGACGATCGCGCTGGCCGGCCAGGAGGTCCCGCTGGGGCCCGACCTGATCTTCAGTGCGACCGATGTCCCCGGTCTCCACCTGCACGTCGAGATCTGCGAGGACATGTGGGTACCGGTGCCGCCGAGTGCGCAGGCGTCCCTCGCGGGCGCCACCGTGCTGGCCAACCTCAGTGCGAGCCCGGTCACCGTCGGGCGTTCTGAGGGACGGCGACAGCTGGTGCAATCGGCGAGCTCCCGCTGCAACGCGGCCTACCTCTACACCGCGGCCGGCCAGGGCGAGTCGACCACCGACCTGTCGTGGGACGGCCAGACGATGGTCTACGAGTGCGGCGACCTGCTCGGGGAGAGCGAGCGCTTCCCCAACGGTCCCCGGGCGACCGTGGTCGACGTCGACCTCGACCGGCTGCGCCAGGAGCGGATCCGGCAGGGGAGCCACGACGACAACCGGCGCGGGCTCGGCATCGGCGCCTTCGACTTCCGGTACGTCGAGTTCGAGCTCGTCCCCCCGACGGGCGACATCGGGCTGCTGCGCAAGGTCGACCGCTATCCCTACGTCCCCGACGACCCCGCCCGCCTCGCGCTCGACTGCTACGAGGCCTACAACATCCAGGTCTCGGGGCTCGAGCAGCGGCTGACAGCAATAAGCCCGATCGGAGGGGACAAGCCGAAGGTGGTCATCGGCGTCAGCGGCGGCCTCGACTCGACGCCACGCGCTGATCGTCGCCGCCAAGGCCATGGACCGGCTGGGCCGCCCCCGCAGCGACATCCACGCCTTCACGATGCCCGGTTTCGCGACCGGCGACGCGACCAAGTCCTACGCCACCCGACTCGCGACCGCGCTCGGCTGCACCTTCGCCGAGCTCGACATCAAGCCGGCCGCAGAACAGATGCTCAAGGACCTCGACCACCCGTACGTCTCGACAAGCTCGACGAACAGGGGCGCGGAGGTCTACGACGTCACGTTCGAGAACGTCCAGGCCGGGCTGCGCACCGACTATCTCTTCCGGCTCGCCAACCACCGCGGCGGGATCGTGCTCGGCACCGGCGACCTCTCGGAGCTGGCGCTCGGCTGGTGCACCTACGGCGTCGGCGACCAGATGTCGCACTACAACGTCAACGCGGGCGTGCCCAAGACGCTGATCCAGCACCTGATCCGATGGGTCATCGACAGCACGCAGCTGCACGGAGGCGACTACGACGACGAGGCCGACGGCGTGCTCCGAGAGATCCTCGAGCAGGAGATCACCCCCGAGCTGATCCCGACGGTCGAGGGGGTGAAGCCGCAGGCCACCGAGGACTCGGTCGGGCCCTACGCACTGCAGGACTTCACGCTCTTCCACGTCATCCGCCGCGGCTACCGCCCGAGCAAGATCGCGTTCCTCTCGTGGCACGCCTGGAAGGACTCGACCGCGGGGGAGTGGCCGCCCGGATTCCCGGAGGACGCGCGCACGTCGTACGACCTCGCCACCGTGCGCAAGTGGCTCGAGGTGTTCGTGAACCGGTTCTTCGCCAGCCAGTTCAAGCGGTCGGCACTGCCCAACGGGCCGAAGGTGAGCAACGGCGGCACCATGTCGCCGCGCGGTGACTGGCGGATGCCGTCCGATGCGAGCGCGGCAGCCTGGCTGGCCGAGCTGGATGCGAACGTCCCTCGGTAGCGGTCAGCCCCTAGGCTGACCTCATGGGCAAGCAGGAAGACTTCGTTCTCCGCGCTCTCGAAGAGCGTGACGTCCGGTTCGTCCGGCTGTGGTTCACCGACGTGCTCGGCTTCCTGAAGTCGGTCGCGGTGGCGCCGGCCGAGCTCGAGGGCGCCTTCGCCGAGGGCATCGGGTTCGACGGGTCGGCCATTGAGGGCTTTGCGCGGGTCTACGAGTCCGACATGCTCGCCAAGCCGGACCCGGCGACGTTCCAGATCCTGCCGTGGCGCGGCGAGGGGCCGTCGACCGCGCGGATGTTCTGCGACATCGTGATGCCCGACGGGTCGGCGTCCTTCGCCGATCCGCGCAACGTGCTCAAGCGCACCCTCGGCAGGGCCGCGGAGCAGGGCTTCACCTTCTACACGCACCCCGAGATCGAGTTCTACCTGTTCAAGGACGACCCGCAGCCCGGCGTCGAGCCGGTGCCGATCGACCGCAGCGGCTACTTCGACCACGCCGCGCACTCCGACGGCTCGGACTTCCGCCGCGAGGCGATCACGATGCTCGAGGCGATGGGCATCTCGGTGGAGTTCAGCCACCATGAGGGCGGCCCGGGCCAGCAGGAGATCGACCTGCGCTACGCCGATGCATTGTCCACCGCCGACAACATCATGACCTTCCGCACCGTCATCCGGGAGGTCGCGCTCGGTCAGGGCATCTGGGCGACGTTCATGCCCAAGCCGTTCACGGAGCAGCCCGGGTCCGGCATGCACACCCACGTGTCGCTCTTCGAGGGCGACCAGAACGCCTTCTACGAGGCCGGCGCCGAGTACCAGCTGTCCAAGATCGGCCGCCAGTTCATCGCAGGCATCCTCCACCACGCGGGCGAGATCAGCGTCGTCACCAACCAGTGGGTCAACTCCTACAAGCGGATGATGTTCGGCGGCGAGGCGCCGTCGTACGTCTGCTGGGGCCACAACAACCGCTCGGCCATGATCCGGGTGCCGATGTACAAGCCGCTCAAGGGTCAGTCGACCCGCGTCGAGCTCCGCACGATCGACTCCGCCTGCAATCCGTACCTCGCGTTCGCCGCGGTGCTCGCGGCCGGCCTCAAGGGCATCGAGCAGGGCTACGACCTGCCGCGCGAGGCCGAGGACGACGTCTGGGCGCTCACCGAGGGCGAGCGCCGCAGCCTCGGCATCGCCCCGTTGCCCAAGAACCTCAACGAGGCGATCGAGATCGCCGAGCGGTCCGAGCTGCTCGCCGAGACGCTCGGGGAGCAGGTCTTCGACTACTTCCTCCGCAACAAGCGCGCCGAGTGGGACGAGTACCGCGGCCAGGTCTCCGCCTTCGAGCGCGACCGCATGCTCCCTGTCTTGTGAGATGAGAGTCCTGGTCGTCCAGCACGAGGACGGCTGCCCGCCGGCGCTGCTCGGGGTGTGGCTGGTGGACGCGGGCTGTGAGCTCGACGTACGACGTCCGTACGCCGGGGAGGCCCTGCCCGACGACCTCGCCGGCCACGACGCGATGGTGGTGCTGGGTGGCGAGATGGGCGCCAACGACGACGCCGTGCACCCCTGGCTGACGCCCACGAAGGCCCTCGTGCGCGAGGCGGCACGCGACGCCGTACCGACGCTCGGAGTCTGCCTGGGCCACCAGTTGGCCGCCGTCGCACTCGGCGGCACCGTGGGCAGGAGTCCTCGCGGCCGCCAGATCGGCGTGCTCGAGATCGGGTGGACCGCTGAGGCTGCCTCCGACCCGCTCCTGGCGAGCCTCGCCACCGGCCGCCGGGCCATCCAGTGGAACGAGGACCTGGTGCTCGAGCCGTCCCCCGGAGCGGTGCTGCTGGCCGCGACGGAGCTCGGCGAGATCCAGGCGATGCGCTTCGCGCCCACGGTGTGGGGAGTCCAGTGGCACCCCGAGGCGACGCTGGAGATGATCGAGAGCTGGGCTGCGGACGAGCCAGGTCCGCGCGCGGACGCCGGGCTGGCCGCAGTACGGGAGGCCCGGACGGAGCTCGAGCTTTCGTGGCGCGATCTGGGGAAGGCCTTCGCCGCTACCGTGACCGCATGAACCGGGCGACGTTGCGGAGCGAGCTGGTCCGGCACGGCTTCGTCGAGGTCGACCGCGCGCTGACCGAGCTCGCCGAGCTCGGCACCGCCGGCCAGGAGCTGATCGCGATCGTCGGACGGTCGGCCGAGCCGAGTGCGGCGTTGTCGGCGTTGGTGCGACTGGCGGACGCCGTCGACGACCGGGAAGGGCTGCTGACGGCCCTCGCTTCCGACGAAGGTACGGCGATGCGCGTCCTCTCCGTGCTCGGTGCGAGCGCCGCGCTCGCCGACCATCTGGTCAGCCACCCGGACCACTGGCGGGTGCTCACCGACCCGACGCTCGGCACCACCCGGCCCGCAGCGTGGGCGATCCGGGCCGCGCTGATGGAGACCGTCGGCGCGGACCCCGACGCATCGGCGCCGGTCGCCACGGTGCCGGAGGCCGAGGCCGTCGATGCGCTGCGGGTGACCTACCGCCGACTGCTCCTGCCGCTCGCCGCGCGCGACCTCGCCCACGAGGTCGGTGTCGACGACGTCGCAGCGGAGCTCTCGGACCTGGCAGCCGGCACCCTCGACGCCGCGCTCGCGGTCGCCCGCGCCCACGTCGGGGACGAGGCGGACCAGGTCCGGCTCTCCGTGATCGCGATGGGCAAGTGCGGCGGGCACGAGCTGAACTACGTGTCGGACGTCGACGTGATCTTCCTCCACGAGCCGGTCGAGGGCGCAGACGAGGTCGCAGCCGGCCGCACCGCCGCGCGACTGGCGTCCCAGCTGATGCAGGCCTGCTCGGCCCACACGAAGGAAGGCACGATCTGGCCGGTCGACGCCGCGCTCCGTCCCGAGGGTAGGGCCGGCGCGCTCAGCCGGACACTGGCTGCCCACCGCGCCTACTACGAGAAGTGGGCCGCTGCCTGGGAGTTCCAGGCGCTGCTCAAGGCCAGACCGGTCGCCGGCGACATCGATCTCGGTCGCGAGTTCGTGGACATGGTCTCGCCGATGGTCTGGTCGGCCGCCGACCGGGATGGATTTGTCGACGCGGCCCGGGCCATGCGGCGACGCGTCGTCGACCACATCCCGGCCAAGGAGGCCGACCGCCAGCTCAAGCTCGGCGTCGGAGGCTTGCGCGACGTCGAGTTCGCCGTGCAGCTCCTCCAGCTCGTGCACGGCCGGGCCGACGACAAGATCCGGCTGCCGACGACGTTGAGCGCGCTCTCCACGCTCACCGAGGGCGGCTACGTCGGGCGCGACGACGGCGAGGCCCTCCACACCGCCTACGCGTTCCTCCGGCAGCTCGAGCACCGCATCCAGCTGCACCGGCTGCGCCGTACCCAGCTGGTGCCGGCCGACGACGCCGCGTTGCGCCGGCTCGGCCGCAGCCTCGGCTTCACCAAGGAGCCCGACAAGCGCCTGGTCCGCACCTGGCAGCACCACCGGCGTGAGGTCAGCCGGCTGCACCAGAAGCTCTTCTACCGGCCGTTGCTCTCCGCGGTCGCCCAGATCCACGGCGACGACGTGCGCCTCTCGTCCGAGGCGGCGCAGGCCCGCCTCGCCGCGCTGGGGTACGACGATCCCGGCGCGGCACTGCGCAACCTCGAGGCGCTCACCGCCGGTGTCACCCGCACGGCCAACATCCAGCGGACGCTGCTGCCGGCGATGCTGCAGTGGTTCGCGGACGGGGCCGATCCGGACGCCGGACTGTTCGGCTTCCGGCGCATCAGCGAGGCGCTCGGTCGCACCCCGTGGTTCCTCACCACGCTCCGCGACGAGGGCGAGATCGCCGAGCGGCTGGCCCACTTGCTCGCGACCGCGCGCTACTGCTCCGACCTGCTCGAGCGGGAGCCGCAGGGGATCAAGCTGCTCGGCGGCGAGCTGACGCCGCAGGCGTCCGACGTACTCACCGAGGAGATGCTCGCGACGGCCGGACGTCAGCCCGACTCCGACAAGGCGGTCCGGGCGGTCCGGGCCGTACGACGCCGTGAGCTGCTCAGGATCTCGGCCGGCGACGTCCTCGGTCTCATCGACGTCGCGGACGTCGGCAACGCGCTGTCTCGGATCACCGACGCAACCCTGGAGGCCACGCTCGCGGTGGTGAGCGAAGGCGTCCGCGAGCAGCGTGGGCTGGACACCCCGCCGACCCGGATCGCCATGATCGCGATGGGCCGGTACGGCGGCTTCGAGCTGTCCTACGGCAGCGATGCCGACGTGCTCTTCGTGCACGAGCCGGAGGCGGGCGTCGACCAGCACGAGGCGGCGTCGTACGCCAAGGCGGTCGCCGAGGAAGTACGCCGTACCCTCGCGCTCCCCGGCGACGATCCGCCGCTCGTCGTCGACGCCGATCTGCGCCCCGAGGGCAAGCAGGGGCCGCTGGTCCGGACCCTCGACGCCTACGCCGCCTACTACGCCAAGTGGTCGAAGGTCTGGGAAGCACAGGCGCTGCTGCGGGCCGACGCGGTCGTCGGCGATGCCGAGCTCCGCGAACGGTTCACCGCGCTGATCGACCCGCTTCGCTACCCGGAGGCCGGCCTCGCCGAGGACGACATCGTCGAGATCCGCCGGATCAAGGCCAGGGTCGACAACGAGCGGCTACCGCGTGGCGCGGACCCTTCTGTTCACTTCAAGCTGGGCCGCGGCGGCCTGGCCGACATCGAGTGGACAGTGCAGCTGCTGCAGCTGCGGCACGGTGCCGAGGTCGCCGGCCTGCGCACCACCCAGACCCTCGCCGCGCTGGCCGCGGCGACCGACGCCGGACTGCTCTCGGGCGACGATGCCGACGTGCTCGCGAACGGATGGCGAACGGTCAGCCGGGTGCGCAACGCGGCCACTCTCGCACGCGGAAAATCAGTCGACCAGATGCCCCGTCCATCGCGCGAACGCCGCGCTGTGGCAGGGATTCTGGGCTATTCCCTCGACCAGTCCGACGCGATGGTGAACGACTATCTGCGGGTCACTCGACGGGCCCGTGCGGTCGTCGATCGAGTTTTCTGGGAATGATCGATGAACGCTCAGGGGGAGTGACAGGTTCGTCGCCAGGGTGTGTAATGATTGGGCAGTCGGGCCGTGGCCGACCCCCCCAGAGGTCACGGCCCGACCCTCATTTTGGGCCGAGCGTGTCGCCGCTTCTCGTGGTCCCGCCGGCCTTCGACCGCTTCCTCGCTGCGGTCGCTCGTTGCTCGCTCCCACGCTTGGCGCGGTCGGCGCCCGGCCTCGACCACGAGCGGCGACACGCTGCCGGCCCCGCGGTCGGGGTTGGCGGCACAAGGGTTAATTGGCGTCCTGCGGTGGGCTGCTTGGGGAGTCTGAAAGGGTCGCGCTCGTGAGTCCGTACGAGATCGTGGTGCTGGCGTTCGCGCTCGCCATGGATGCCGTAGCGGTGTCCTTGGCCGAGGGTCTTCGGCTGCGTCGGCCGCGCTGGCGGGATGCGCTGCTGATCGCCGGGATGTTCGGTCTCTTCCAGGGGCTGATGCCGGTGCTCGGGTGGCTGTTGGCATTCCGGTTCGCGGACGCCGTGAGTACGGCGACCCCGTGGATCGCGTTCGGGATGCTCGCCCTGATCGGCGCGCACATGATCAGGGAGTCGTTCGACGACGAGGATGACCACGGCGCCACCTCGGTGGTCACCCTGCGGACCGTGACGCCGCTGGCGATCGCCACGTCGATCGACGCCGCAGCCGTCGGCGTCACGTTCGGAGTGCTCGAGGTCGAGGTCGCGCCCGCGGTCACAGTCATCGGCGTGATCACCTTCGCGCTGGCCCTCGGTGCCGTCTTCATCGGCGCCCGGGTGGGGGAGCGGCTCGGCCGGTGGGCGGAGCTGGTCGGCGGTCTGATCCTGGTGCTGATCGGCCTGCGGATCCTGCTCACCCACCTCGTGTGAAGTCCGCGTCACAGCGGGGCAACTAGGTGGTTGTCGTAACCGAAAATGGTCCCTGATCGGCTCTCGAGAGTAGGGCGCGTTATCGGAACCGGTGCCCAAAAATGGGCCAAAAACTGTCGACCCCCTGCCGGCTCCAACGGCAGGGGGTCGATCTCCGGACTGGGGGAATAGCCCGGCCGGAACAGCCTGCTCCGCTGAACACACGCCCGCGGGGGGAGCGCTGACGGCGAACGGTGGAGCGTTCTCAAGTTCCGATGAAGGAAACGCTAGCACGAATTGACTTGCCAATGTGACCAAATGTGACAGAGTTTGCTCCAAGCCCGAGAAATCTTCGGACTAACCCATCGCTCCAGCACAGGGGGAAGTTCCAATGAACAAGACCATCAAGCTCACGATTGCAAGCCTCATCGTCGCGCTGGCCACCACCGTCGGTATGGCCGCGCCGGCTGACGCGAAGGCACCGGTTGGCGGAAGCAGCAGGATTCTTTGCTGCTGAGCTACGCCGCTTAAATCTGCACTCGGGCGTCCGCCGCGGCGTGACGCCTGGATTGACGGCGCGACATGAGGCCACTTGTGGCAGCCGCGCTTCGGTATGCCTCGCGCGCTCCGTCCATGTCGCCGGCTTCTTCGAGCAGGTCAGCCAGTTCGAACCACAACTGCGCCGCGTCCTTGTCAGCACCTGCGCCCGACAACGCGTGGACAGCGTCGACGTACGACTGTCGGGACTCGTCGGCGCGCCCCATCGCGGCGTACGCCTGGCCGCGGATGGCAATTGCGCTGGCTTTGACGAGGTGACCGTTCTCGCCGGCCATGGCCTCGGCCAGGTCGGCAGACTCGAGCGCTAGCACCGGGTCGCCCGACATCAGGTGTGCGTGCGCGATGACAACCTCGTTGTAAGCGCGGTCCACCTCGCTCGCGCTCGATGACACGAGCTCCTCCCGGGCGCGGGAGAGCTGGCCGAGTGCCTGCTCGATCTCGGGCGGGTCGGACTGCAGTTGCAGCTCGCCTACGCGACTGCGCAGTCGGGCGAGGTTTCGGGCGTCGCGACCTTCGCCGAGCAGCGCGAGCGCACGCGAGGCCAGCGGCAACGCGGCCTGGATGTCGCCGCGCTCGGAGAGGACGTAGCTGGAGTTCCAGTAGGCGCCGGCACGGGCGACAGAGGTCGTGAGCTGCTCGGCCCGCTCGACCGCGGTCATGCAGATGCGGTTGGCGCGGTGGAGGTCGCCGCGCTCGATGTAGGCGCCCGCGACGGTGAGCGATAGTTGAACAGCCTCGTCGGTCGCCGTCAGTCCGGTGTCGGCGATGGCTGCCTCGATCCGCTCACCCGCCTCAACGGCGAGCGCGAGGTCGCCGCTTTCGCGGTAGCAGCGGGTGAGAGCAATGCCTCCCTGGATGAGGTACAGGCCCGTGGCGCCCTCGACGAGATGCTCCAGCTGGATGATCGCGGCATCGAGATTCCCGTTGGCCTCCAGCGCACGTGCGTAGAGGTACCGGCCGCGGGTTGCCAGATCGGCGAGGGACGCCTGCACGGCGAGACCGAGGAACTTCTGCGCCTGGCGTTCTGCGTCGAAGCCCTCGCCCGACTCCAGCGCGAGCTCGGCGTAGTCGAGTCCCAGGCGAATCTCGTCATACTGACTTGCCGTGACGCCCTGCAACAATTGCTCGATCGGGGCACCGAGGCGGGAGGCAAGACTGGTCAACACGGCCAGGTTGGGTCGGCGGGAGCCGCTCTCGATGCGGGAGACGTAGCCGACGGAGATCTCCTCGCCGGCGAGATCGGCCTGAGTCCAGCCCTTCGCGACGCGCGCCGCCCGCAACCGGCCGCCCAGTGCCGACAGGTCGACAGCATGGAGAAGTTCGGCGTTGCTCGGATGCATGTGACTCATTGTGACCCAAAAGAGGCGATTTCGGTCAAAGTGATCAGGACCCGTTGTATCTGATAGAGAAATTTGACTGTTTGGACAAATAGTAGGCACATGTAAAAACGAGGCCGAGCTCGTCGGAGTCTGGGGCCGTTCGGAGGAGCACAGCGCTCGAGCGGATCGAGTCGGTGCACGCGGCGGGGGTGAGCGCGGCGTCCTGCCGATGCCGCGCCCGGACGGTGTCCAGATCTAACCCTTCCGAACGGCCGCGCGGCAGCTCGTCATCGCAGCGGGAACCGGGGAGAGGCATGCGCTGGACGTGACCTCGGGGACACGTCGTCGAGCTGCTGCGGCCGGCCAGCTCACGACGCGGCGTTCGACGCGGCGTTCGACGTTTGGTTCCCCCGTCTCTGATGGGCCGGCGGGGGTACCGCTCGGGCATGACTCATGACGTAGGGCTCACGACTTCCACCCTTCTCCAGAAGGCCGCGCTCGTGGTGGCGGCCACCTTCGCGCTCGTCGGCGTCCTCGGGTTCATCCCGGGAGTGACGACCGACTACGACAGCATGGAGTTCGCCGGCCACCACTCGGGCGCCGAATTGCTCGGCATCTTCGCGGTCTCCGTCCTGCACAACATCGTTCATCTTTTGTTCGGGATCGCCGGCTTCGTGCTCGCTCGTACCTGGAGCGGCGCTCGCGCGTTCCTTATCGGTGGTGGCTTCGTCTACCTGGTCCTCACGGTCTACGGGCTGCTCGTCGACCGGCACGACGACGCCAACTTCGTTCCACTCAACGACGCCGACAACTGGCTTCACCTCGTGCTCGGTCTCGGCATGATCGCGCTGGGTTTCCTGCTCGGCAGCCGGGCCGAGCAGCGCAACGTCGGCCGCGCCGTCTGAACGAACCGATTCGGTGCCTGCGACGGTCAGCGTCCGCTGGCGTCCCTGGCTGCGCGGTAGGCGGGTTCGCGCAGCCGGCGTACCCAGGGATAGAACGCGAGCCCCGGCAGCGGGTTCCGGACCGGGTCGAAGGAGATCACCGGGTCCGGTCCTGCGACATCAGCCACCGTCAGCACGGCGAAGGACACCCACGCGTCGAGCCCCTGTGACCACAGAAGCTCGAACAACAGGCTCGTGTCCTCTACGGATCGGGCAGCGACGGATCGGGCAGCGACGAGCATCGGACCGCGTGGTCCGCTGTAGGGCAGCAGCGTCGTCAACGGCCGCCGGGTGACGTCGTGACCCGCGGTCAGGACGAACCTGGTGATTCGTCCAAGTCCGGTGCTAGCCAGCAGCAGGTCCCCGAAACGGTCGCCCTCCAGCGGGATCCGCAATGCGATCCCATGGATATCCGGAAGCGTGCTGGGCAGTCCGATGGCTCGCGAGAACCGGACCAGCACCTCGTCGTCGCCCGCTGCGTCGAGCCACGCCACGCCTGACAGCTCCTCGCCGCCGGTGCGAACCAGCCGTCCGATCACCACGTCACCCTCCGGATGAAGGGGCTTGGGATACGGCCGCGACCAAGCGAGCACCCGGGAAGCCCCGGCGAGGACGGTGCCTGCAGCGGAAGCAGCCCCCTCGGTGAGCAAGGACAGGGGCGCAGAGACTCGGCTCATGTCCACGCGATACCCAGTTGCCCTCCCTTGATGTCGGACCACGGCAGTGCACGGCTGTTTACGTGCTCGTAACACCAGGTTCGGACCTGTTACCGCCTGGAAACACGCCGACTCCACCCTGGACCGGTCGCCCGACCACTTCGTGCCGGGCCTGAACCGTGAGGTGAAGCTCGATGACGACGTACGTAGCTGCCGTCGACCCGACCGCGACCGCAGCAGGCGACACTGCCTGGCTGCTCGCGTCGGCTGCACTGGTGCTGCTGATGGCGCCCGGACTGGCCATCTTCTACGGCGGCATGGTCCGCTCCAAGAGCGTGCTGAACATGATGATGATGGTGCTCGGCGCGTTGGCCGTCGTGACCGTCGTGTGGGTGCTGATCGGCTACTCGATCGCGTTCGGCGACGACGTCACGCTCGGCCTCTTCGGCGACCCGACCCAGTACCTCGGGCTCAAGGGCCTGGTCGTCGCCGATCCGGAGGCAAGGATCCCGACCATCCTGTTCGCGCTCTTCCAGGGCCTCTTCGCGGTGATCACGGTCGGGCTGATCGCGGGCGCTATCGCCGACCGCACCAGATTCGGGACCTGGCTGGTCTTCTGTGCCGTGTGGACGGTCCTCGTCTACGCGCCCGTCGCGCACTGGATCTTCGACTTCAGCGCGGACGGTCACGTCGGGGGCTGGATGGCCAACGAGCTCGGCGCCCTCGACTTCGCCGGCGGCACCGCTGTGGAGATCAACTCCGGCGCCGCAGGCCTCGCTGCTGCCCTGGTGCTCGGCCGCCGCATCGGCTTCGGCCGCGATCCGATGAAGCCGCACAACCTGACCCTGGTCATGATCGGCGCCGGCCTGCTGTGGTTCGGCTGGTTCGGCTTCAACGCGGGCTCGGCACTGGGCGCCAACCATCTCGCCGCGATCGCGTTCGTCAACACGCTCCTCGCCGGCTGCACCGGGCTGCTGGCCTGGCTCGCGGTCGAACGGATCCGCGACGGCCACGCGACGTCGTTCGGCGCCGCCTCGGGCGTCGTCAGCGGCCTGGTCGCCATCACGCCGTCCTGCGGCTCGGTGACCCCCATGGGCGCGATGGCGATCGGCGTCGCGGCCGGTGCGATCTGCGCGCTGGCAGTGGGCCTCAAGTACAAGCTCGGGTATGACGACTCGCTGGACGTCGTCGGCGTCCACCTGGTCGGCGGCCTCGTCGGCACCATCCTGATCGGACTGCTCGCGTCGTCCGACGTGACCGCGGTCGACGGCCTGCTGTACGGCGGGGGAGCCGACCAGCTCGGAAAGCAACTGGTCGCGGCAGGTGCCACTCTCGTGTTCTCCTTCACGATGACCGCAATCATCGTGTGGGTGCTGGAGAAGACGATCGGCTTCCGGGTCACGGACGACGACGAGTCCGCCGGGCTCGACCTGGTGTTGCACGCGGAGACGGCGTACGACCTGCACGCCGCCACCGGCGGCGGCCGCCCGCACTTCGGCGGCCACGGACAGAGCTGAACGAGGAGACCGGGATGAAGCTGATCACTGCGGTCATCCGACCGCACCGCTGGGAGAACGTCCGCGAGGCGCTCGAGGTGCTCGGCGTTTCCGGCATGACCCTCACCGAGGTCAGCGGCTACGGCCGTCAGAAGGGCCACACCGAGGTCTACCGCGGCGCGGAGTACGACGTGCTGCTGGTGCCGAAGGTCCGGGTCGAGATCGTCGCCGAGGACCCCGACGTCGCCCCGATCATCGCGGCGATCCAGTCGTCCGCCGCGACGGGGAAGATCGGCGACGGCAAGATCTGGGTCAGCCCGATCGAGTCTGTCCAGCGGGTACGGACCGGGGAGACGGGCGCCGCCGCGATCTAGGAGCGGCACGAGGACGTTGCGCCGAGGCTCTGTGGCCGCGGTTGATCTTCACCGACCTGGACCTGTTCGGCCTGCGCCTCAGCTGACCCCGGAGCCGTGGTTGAGGCCTCTGTCAGGGTGGAGGGGTGACCTCCTCCTCGACCTTCTCGGCCCTTGTCGACGACGCCTGCAGCTCCGCTGGGATTCCCGGCGCGGTCGCGCTGGTGTCGCGACGGGGCGAGACAGAGGTTGCCGTCGCGGGGGTGCGTTCGATCGGCGGCGAGCCGATGACCCGCGACACCGTCTTCCGGATCGCGTCGCTCACCAAGCCGATCACGGCCGCGGCCGCGCTGGTCCTCGTCGAGCGAGGTCGGTTCGCGCTCGACGATCCCGTGGCCGAATGGCTGCCTGAGCTCGAACGCCCGAGTGTGCTGCGGTCGGTCACCGGCCCGGTCGACGACCCGGGCAACCTCGAGCCGGCCAATCGCCCGATCACGGTGCGCGACCTGCTGACCTTCCAAGGGGGGCACGGCAGGCCCGACACTCTCGATGCACCGGTCCTGGACCTGCTCGTCGAAGAGCTCTCCGAGGGTCCCCCCCGGCCCCAACGGCGCCCGGCGCCTGACGAGTGGATGTCCCGCCTGGAGAAGGTGCCGATGGTGCACCATCCCGGCGAGGGCTGGACCTACAACCTGGGCTACGAGATCCTCGGCGTCCTCCTTGCGCGGGCCTGGGGCGGATCGCCGACCGAGGTGCTGAGGGACACGATCCTGGGTCCGACCGGGATGGACGACACCGGTTTCTCGACGGACCGGACCGGCCGGATGCCGTCGTACTACGTCAGAGGCGAGTCGGACCTCGAGCTCGTCGACCCGCCGGAGGGGCAATGGTCACGTCCACCGCCGTTCGAGTCCGCCGGCGGCGGGTTGGTATCGACGATCGACGACTGGCACGCCTTCGGCCGGATGCTCCTGGCCGGCGGCCTGCACGGCGGTAACAGGGTCCTCGCGGAGGAGTCGGTCGAGGCCATGATGTCGCAGCATTTCGACGGCGGACCGGAACACCCGTTCCTCGGCGGCCAGGCGTGGGGTTTCGGCGGATCGGTGGACATCCGGCCGACCGAACCGTGGAACGTCCTCGGTCGGTACGGCTGGGTCGGCGGGACCGGGACTGCCGGTTACGTGATCCCGTCGACCGGGACCGTGGTGCTCTGGATGAGTCAGGTCGAGCTCCGGACCCCCGACGACTTCACCGCGATGAGCAAGGTGCTCACCTACGCGGCCGAGGACTCGACGCCGACCGGAGGCTGAGCGGGCGCGACACGCCGTCGGTCTGTTCGGGCCATTTCCCGCGAACCCGCGGCCGGATGAGGATGCTGGTCGCATGGCAGACACCGCTGACCAGAAGAGCCTGGCCATCCCGCTGGGCGCGTTCGCCGCAGGCGCGGTGGTCGCGCTGCTGGTGGGAGTGTTCAGCAAGGTGCACGACGCGACGCTCGACGGCACGACGACCCTCGGCTTCAACGACGTCCGTGACATGAAGGTCGTGCTCTCGACCGCGATCGGCGTGCTGGCCGTCGGCCAGGTCGTCGGTGCGCTCTGGATCTACGGGAAGCTCGGGATCAAAGCACCTTCCTGGTTGGGGATGGCGCACCGCGCCTCAGGCACGATCGCCCTCCTGCTGGCGGTGTTCGTCGGCTACCACTGCATCTGGGCCTTCGGCTTCCAGACCGGGACGGTGCACGGGTACGACGTGCCCGTGCGGGCGGTCGTTCACGAAGTCCTTGCCTGCATGGTGTTCGGAGCCGTGGTGGTCAAGATCGTCGCCGTACGGTCGAAGCGGGCGCCGGGCTGGTTCCTCCCCGTGGCCGGCGGAGTCCTGTTCGCACTCCTCATCGTCGTCGTCCTCACCTCGGCGGGCTGGTATCTCGACGAGAAGGGCTGGCCGAGCCGGTAACGCCGGCGGTGCACGCCGAGCTCGTGGACCGCGGAAAGCACGTGCTCGAAGGGGATCCCGGACCAGTGGCGGATCCACGCCGTCTCGAGTCAGTGAGCTGTCGATAGGTTGCTCGCCATGGAGATCGGTGTCGCCCTCCCGCAGATGGCGCTTGACTACGGCCCGGGGACGACCGTCGAGTGGTCACGCGCCATCGACGAGGGCCCGTTCTCGAGCGTCTCGGCGGGGGAGCGGGTCACCTTCTCGAACCCGGAGATGGTCGCGTCGCTGGCGGCGGCCGCCGCGGTCACCAGCCGGGTGCGGATCATGGCCAACGTGTGGGTGCTCCCTGCGCACCCGATCGCGATGGTGGCCCAACAGGTCGGCACCCTCGACCAGCTCGCGCCCGGTCGGATCTCCCTCGGCGTCGGGGTGGGTGGACGCGACGTTGACTACCAAGCGCTCGGCGCGCCACTGGCGGGCCGGCACGCGCGTTTGGACGAGCAGGTCGCGGAGCTGCGACGGCTGCTGTCAGGCGAGCCGCCGTTTGCAGGCACCGACCCGGTGGGACCCGCGCTGTCCGGCCCGGCGCCGGAGATCCTCGCGGCTGCGATGGGTCCGAAGTCGATGGCCAGGGCGGCGCGCTGGGCAGACGGGATCAGCGGGTTCACGCTCACCGGGCGACGGAAAGAGATGGAGTCGCTCAACCGGCTGGCCGATGACGCTTGGTCGGAGGCGGGCCGACCGACGCCGCGCAAGGTGACCGGGTGCTTCGTCGCTGTCGGCGTCGACGATCCCGAGGTGACGCTGCGCGACTACGTGCGCCGCTACCTCGCGTTCACCGGTGACGAGGTCGCTGCGGCCGTAGCGGAGGCGGTGACGGTCTGCTCGGCGAGCGCGCTGGCGCAGCTGCTCGACGACGCCGAGGAAGCCGGCTGCGACGAGATCCTGCTGGTCCCGGCGACCGCCGACCGTCGCTGCCTCGAGGTGATCGAGGACCTGGTCAGCCGGCGTAGCGCAGCATGAAGTCGCGCTCCGTGTCGCGGCCCGCCTGAGGGTCGGGCACCGGGGAGTCGTCCTTGACCTCCACCGTCTCCTCGAGCTTCACCGGCTCGGGGAGATGCCGGTACTTGTTCGGCTCGGCCATGGCTCAAGAGTACCTCCCCCGCCGACGACACGGGCACGACCATCGAGCCCGAGGCGATCGAAACCCCGCTCGGTGAGGCGAGGTCGTCATGGCCGTGACAGTCGTGGAGAGCACCGTTCCGTGAACGTCACGGTGTGACCTGAGAAGTCACGCCTCCTGGTTGAGACCCAAACCAACCAATAGGAGGTTGTCATGCCCAGTGCCAACAAGATGTCCACGCCGGTGAGCGTCGACCTGCCGGTCCTCCAGGGCCGTTACGCCGAGCTCGACGGCTACACGGTCGGATTCGAGACCTACCCGGAGGATGTCGACCCGGGCGCGCTCTTCGTCGGACTCCCGAACGACCGGTGCCAGTGCGCCCACTGGGGCGTTGTCCAGAGCGGTCAGGTCACCTTCCGGTGGGCCGACCACGAGGAGACGTACGGCGCCGGCGACGCCTACTACGTACCGCCCGGTCACCTGCCCCTGATCACGGCCGGCACCAGTCTCGTCGAGTTCAGCCCGAGCGAGGGTCTCCAGCAGACGATGGCCGTGGTCGAGGCCAACCTGGCAGCGTCAGGAATCCTGGCCTGACACGATGACGGCATGGACACCGGTGAGGTCGGCGCGCGCACGCAGGCTGCGCTCGACCTCGCCGGTAC
Organism: uncultured Actinomycetota bacterium; assembly: GCA_963795115.1. Lineage (GTDB taxonomy): Bacteria > Actinomycetota > Actinomycetes > Propionibacteriales > Nocardioidaceae > Nocardioides. Next base: position 865,960 of record CAWCGH010000001.1, on the reverse strand, counting down.
CTATCTGTTCGGCACCGAGCCCGGGCGGATACCCGCCGTGCTCTTCGAGGCGTACGACGCCAGCGACGCCGACCTGGACCGGGCGCTGCTCGGTGCCGCGCTCGCGCGCTGTTGGGCCTACGCGGGACAGCACACCCGTGCTGTGCCGTTCGCCGTCGCGGCGGTGAAGCACGCCGAGGCCGCGGGCGACCCGGTCGTCCTGGCCGATGCGCTGGACGCCGCTCTGGCCACCCACTGGGGCCCGGACGAGCTCGAGGTCCGGATCGACCTTGCCGGCAAGCTCTCGGAGACGACCGCCCATCTCGGTGACGTCGACGCAACTATGCAGGCTCACCTGTGGCTGTTGACCCTGGCCGCGGAAACCCTCGACCTGGCTGAGCTGAACCGACAGATCCGGGCCCTCGAGCGCCTCGGTGAGGAGTCGAGGCGCTCCCTCTTCTTCGCTGCCTCGCGCCGGCTGATGCTGGACCTGATGCGCGGTCGGACCGATACCGCGGCCGCGCTCGTCGCTCTTGCCGAGGATGCGGGGACCGAGCATCCCGACGTCTACATCGTGGTCAGCGCGATGATCGGCTCCGCCAGCGTGCAGGCGGGGGATCGCGATGACAGGGTCACGGCGCGAATGCGGGAGATTGAGGCGATCGCGCACCAGGAGGGCATCCGCGTGATGTACGCCGAGCTCGCGTGGATGTACCTCGGTCTCGGGTTGCCTGACGACGCCCGTCGGCTCGCTTCGATGTTCGACGAGCGGATCCTGGCCAACCTGCCGCGGGATCAGAACTACCTGATCGTTCTGCAGCTGCTGCTCGACGTCTCCCTCTCTGTCGGCCTCGACGACCTCGTCGCGTCGATCACACCGTTGTTGCTGCCGTACTCAGGCCGGGCAGTGATCAACACCGGTGGGATCATGTTCCACGGCGTCACCGACGACCCGCTGTGCCGCGCGTGCGAACGGCTCGGCGACACCGAGCGCGCGGCTGCCCTGCGGGAGAAGGCCTTGGAGACCTACCGTCGGATCGGTGCGACCTGGTGGCGCGAGCGACTCGAGAAAGCGACGGCAGGGGGCGCGCCGGACGACGCGCCTCGGACCGGCACGATGACCTTGCGACCCGGACCGGCCGGCGTGTGGCTGGTCGGGCGGGGCGACCAGGAGACCGCGATCCCCGCGCGCCGCGGTCTCGAGCACCTGCACGCCTTGCTCTCCCGTCCCGGGGACGAGGTGCCGGCCCTGCACCTCGCCGGGGGAGCGGAGACCATCGAGCAGGCCGGGCTGGGGGAGGTCGTCGACGCGCAGGCGCTCGCGGCGTACCGTCGCCGGCTCGTCGAGATCGACACCGAGCTCGACGACGCGGATGCCTCAGGCGACGCCGCGAAGGGCGCGCTGCTGTCCGCGGAGCGCGACGCCCTGCTGGCAGAGGTGTCGGCTGCGACGGGGCTCGGCGGCCGACCGCGCACGTCCGGCAGTGGCGCCGAACGGGCGCGGGTCACCGTCCGCAAGGCGATCGCGACGGCCCTGGATGCGATCCACAGCGCCGACCCGGTGGTCGCCCGGCACCTGACGTCCCACATCCGGACGGGGCTCCGCTGCTGCTACGAGCCGGACCCGGACGCGCCGGTCGAATGGCGACTGTGAGCCCGGGCGACGATCAGGTCAGGAACCTCGCCGCGTAGGGCTCGAACCGCGCCCTCAGCTCGTCGAGTTCGAGACCCAGGTCGGCGGGGTGGTAGTCGATGGTGCCGAGCCGGCCCCGGACATGGGCCTCGAGATAGTCGACCATCCGGTCGCGCGCCTCAGTGGTGACGTCGTCTCCCGCAGTTCGGATCGCTCGCTCCGCCGTACCGAGCTCGTCGGCCATGAAGTCGTCGAACCGGACGTCGCACGAGCTCCTGGCCGGGCTCGGCGAGCTCGAGCAGACGTTCCTCGCCGGCGATCGTGCCTTCGACGGCGAGGCGGCCGTCGTCGACGGCTACCGGATGCTCACGACCTGCCTGGGCGTCGGCCTCGACACCTACCTCTACGCGGAGCCGAGCCGACCGGTCTTCATGAACGCCGGCTGCGGTGCTGCATCGGTGGCGCGCGAACAGCTCGACCACCCCAACGCGATCAGCACCCACGACCAGCCACGGGGGAGCCTCGCGTTCCGCTGGTTCCTCGCCGAGGCCGTGCCGTTCCGCCCCGACGTACGGCTGGTCGAAGTCGGAGACGCACCGACCATGCTCGGGTAGATCCCCGCGCTGGCCACGACCAGCGCCGGCGTACCCGTCAGTCGCCGGGCCGTCGGTGACGCCGCCACAGCCAGATGCCGATCCCGGCGACCAGGGCTGCCGCGATTCCGACGGGCACCGCCGGAGGCACCGAGCGTGCCCGTTCCTTGGCGCGAGCCTTGACGTCGAGCTTGCGACTGAGCGCGTCGACGGTCTCACCGACCGACTGACGAAGTTCGATGATCTCGGCTTCGAGCTCTTCCTTGCTGGGGCTCTGGTCAGTGCTCATGGTGCCGAGCCTCCTGGACGGTGGCGAGGTCCGCCTTTACGTTCTCGATCGCGGCTTCCGGCACCGGCGGGGTCCCGTCCTGGACGTTTGCCCGACCGTGCAGGGCCGCCACGCCCGCACCCGCGAGGAGTAGGGCGGCGACGATCAGCGCGGCCGCCCACGCCGGGACCACGAGAGCGAGGGCGAGGACGGCTGCCGCGAGGAGGACGCCGAATCCGTACACCGCGAGCACCCCGGCAGCACCGAAGAATCCGGCTCCGAGGCCGACCTTTTTGGCCTTCTCCCCGAGCTCCATCCTGGCCAGGGCGATCTCGTCACGGACGAGCTGAGAACCGTCGGTACTCAGGCGCGACATCAATACCGCGGCACTGGCGTCCGACGTGCTGTCTGTGGTCCGGGCCATGCTCCACCTCCTGCGCTGGGTTCACTCGTCCGATACCCAATCGCCTGGACCGAATCCTCGGCGCGCCGGTGCGTCGGCTACTGTTCAGCCGCCACCGCGTCGAGAACCTGCGCTTGGGTGGCTTGTGCGGCAGGGGACCAACCTCTTGGCGAAGTGTGTGCGGGTGACGGTCCATCACGTGGACGGCTCCGTGGACGGACTGGTCCTGAACTGGCGGAACGTCGGCGGTGTTCTTCAGGGGCTGGTGACCTACGAGCTGAAGGACCGGGTGGTGACGGACTGGGTGCCGGCGATGTCGCTCTCACCGGTCGACGAGGGCTCGGTTGACCTCGATGCGGAGAGCGACGGGGACGCGGTGACGACCCCGGGCTAGTGCCGCGCTTCAGGTCGGTCACGTGTTCTCCTGCGAGGTCGGCGGACCGGCCAGGTCCCGCAAGCAGGCCTCCAGCTGGTCCGAGGTCTTGTCGCCGAGTCGTTTGAGGCCGAGGGGGAGCAAGGGTTCGAGGAGCTTCGTTGCTCCCTTCGGGTGGAACTCCGCGTGGTAGGTGACTGTGGTTCCAGCCTCGTCGCCCTCGAACGTGACCGTGTCGCGGAGCTTCATTGCGGAGTTCTCGCCCTCGAGTCGGAAGAGACGGAGGGGCTGCACGTCGACGACCGTGTACTCGGTCTCCACGTCGTGACCCATCAGGCTCGACACGTTGCGGTAGACCGTTCCGACCGCACCGTCCCCGGTGACCCGGGTCGTCGTCTCCGTCGGCGGATCCCACTCTTCGGTGTTGGTGAAGTCGATGAGGTAGTCCCACACCCGCGGGAGCGGGGTCGGGACCGTGATCCTGCGTTCGATGGTCTGCACTTGCTGCCTCAATCCTGGAGCTGTCAGTTCTTGGCGTGGGGACCGCGCCCAGCGTCGATACCCGCGATGCGGAGTGTCATCCCAGAGGCAGGGATACACCGAGCCGTCGCCTCGTTCGAAGCCGAGATACTCGGGAACGACTGGTGCCCTACGGCACTGGGTATCACTCGCCCACGCCAGAGGAGGTGACATGGAGCTGCCTGAACCCCGCGGAACCCTCAGTTCCGATTTGATCAGTGCGCTGCGCGATGAGGATGTGGTGGTGACCCCGCCCGAGCCGGACGATGACGAGGACCTGCACCTCAGCCTGTGGACTCTCTACGAGCTGCACTACCGAGGATTCGACCAGGTGGACGATGCGCGAGAGTGGGACCCGGACCTGCTCGCGATCCGGGCGCGCCTCGAGGGGCAGTTCGAGGCCGACCTACGAGCCGCGTGCAGCGGGATCGTCGAGCTGGCCGCAGAGCAGGAGTCGGTGCCCGACCAGCTGATGGCTATCGCCGCGTACGACTCCGACGTGTCGCTCCCGCGCTTCCTGCAACGTGAGGCCAACGCAGATCAGTACCTGGAGTTCCTGATGCAGCGCAGCCTGTACCACCTCAAGGAGAGTGACCCCCACTCGTGGGCGGTTCCCCGGCTCGACGGACCGGCGAAGGTCGCCCTCGTCGAGCTGCTGTACGACGAGTTCGGCGCAGGTCGTCCCGAGCGACTACACAGCCGTCTGTTCGCCGACGCTCTTCAGGCCTCCGGTTTGGACGCGTCGTACGGCGTCTACGTCGACCGGGTGCCGGGCTACACGCTCGCCGTCAACAATGCGATGTCCCTCTTCGGACTGCACCGCCGGTTGAGGGGTGCGTGCATGGGACATCTGGCCGCCTTCGAGATGACCAGCTCAATTCCGGCCCGGCGTCTTCTTCAAGGTGCAGAGCGCCTCGAGCTCGCCGATCCCGTCGGACGCTACTTCGACGAGCACGTCGAGGCTGACGCGGTGCACGAGCACATTGCCACGCGCTCGATCTGCGGCGCTCTCGTGGAGGCCGAGCCGCGGCTGCGACCCGACGTTCTGCTCGGTGCGGCTGCGTGCGTCCACCTGGATGCGGTTGCAGCCGAGCAGATGATCGACGCGTGGACCCATGGCCGGTCCGCGCTGCTGCCGGAGCGGGGAAGGGAGGTCGCGTGAACGAGTGCCAGGTCACCGTGATCCCGGACGGACCGGCTCTGGTCCGCGGTGCCGCCCGCATCCGCGACGGTGACGGAGCTCTTCATGAGGTCGACCGGCCGGTCGTGGCGGTGTGTCTGTGCGGCCTGACTCAGCGCCCACCGTGGTGCGACGCGACCCACAAGGTGGCCCCGACCTGATGGCTGGGGATGCCGGTCATCTGGCCGGGTACAGCCCCAGCAGCCGGTTCCAGGCGCCTGGTGCTTTCCGGGATCGGTGAGGCCCCGGTCGGTTCAACAAAGAGCCGCCCGGGGTCGACCTTCTTCATCGGTCAGGTCCGCGCGACGGACGCCGGATCGGTGCTGAGCACGCGGACCGCGAGCGCCGTGGTCGCCTCGACGTTGAGGAAGCCGACGACCTGGCTGACCCGGCCGAGGTCCAGCGGCAGCAGGCCCGGGCTCCCTGGGACGTCCGGTGTGAAGCCGAGGTCGAGATCGTCACGGCCGGTCATGATCCGGATGTTGAAGTCGTAGCGCTCGCGGGCGTCAGCCGCGCTGAGCCGACGTACGACGGTGGCTCCCACCCGGCGCGCACCCGTCTCCGACGCCCACGAGTCCAGCGCCGCGGTGACCGCTCGACCCTCGTTGTGGTCGATGTCGGCCCACACCGTCTGCATCGGACCCGCCTGCTCGAGCAGGATGGCCGCGGTCTTCTCGCCGATGCCGGGGACGCCGGGCAGGTTGTCGCTGGCGTCGCCCCGCAGCGCGGCGTACTCGAGGTAGCGCTCGGCGGCGACGCCGTACATCGCGAACAGACGCTTCGGGGTGAGTAGCGGTGACCCGTTGATGCCGCCGTCGATCAGCCTCAGCACCTGGGTGTGGTCGCTGATGTGGGCGAACGCATCGCGGTCGGAGGTGATGATGATGCAGTTCCAGTCGTTGCGGCACGCCCAGGTCGCGGCGGACGCGTTGACGTCGTCGGCCTCGAGCCCCGGGGGAGTGAGCGTGGCGAGACCGAGGGCGTCGAGCAGGGCGCCGGCGCGATCGAGCTGATCGACGAGCTGCGGGTCCTTGGCAGCACGCCCCGCCTTGTAGTCGGGGTAGAACTCCTCGCGCACGGACGAGGTGCGGTCGTCGAGCCCGAAGATGACCGCGTCGGGCGCGAACCCCTCGATGGCCTCGAGGATCTGCCGCAACATCCCGTTCAGCGCCCACGCCGGCCGACCCGAGCGATCCGTGATCCGGGTGTGTGCCCGCGCGTGGTGGTTGCGGTGCAGGAGCGACGGGGCGTCGACGACCAGCAGCAGCCTGCGGGCGCGGTGATGGTCGTCGGAGGTGGGCATGGCGATCGCCGCCATCGTAGGGCCCCGCTGGTCCTCGCGCCCCGCTGGCGCTGAGTGATCAGGCGTTGGCGGTCAGCGCGGCGACGACCCTCTTCTGGACGTCCTGCGCGAGACCGAGCAGCTGGTTGGCGGTCGTCGTCACCTGGTCGACCACGTCGCTCGGATCGGGGACGAGGTCGGCGACCTTCTCGAACCCGGGAGCCTTGTCGCGTACGGCGTCGCGCGCGGCGCCGACGACAGCATCGGCTGCGCCGACCGCTTTCGCGACGAGGTCTTGGCCCTTGTTGGACAGGTCGGATGCGTCTGGCATGGGTTTGCTCCTGGTGCTGGATCTGCTCTGACAAGAGCAACACCTCGAGGCCGGTGGCTCAAGGGGGTGGCGACGTGCTTCCGCTCACAGCCCTCGGTCATGTCACCGTAGGTGAGTGCGTCATCTCGGAATGGCGGCGTACGCCGCGTCGACGATCGGCTGGATCTGGGGCCACGCTGCCGGGGGGACGGTCAGTCGGAAACCGCCGCCCCTGCGGTTGGGTCCGCCCGTGAGCCAGGCCTCCATGTTGCCGCGCTTGTCGGGTCCCTGTACGTCAACAGCCAGCAGCGAGACGTGCAGGCGATTCGCTTCGGAGCTGCGGAAGGTGAACAGCTCGACCACCCGCCCGTCGAAGGCGACCAGGGACGGTCCGGAAATCGGGTCTTCGAACAAGGCTTCGAGCATTGCCCGACCCTACGCGGGCGATACGTCTGAGCGCGCCACGCCCGCGCCTCGCAAATAGTTTCGCCGGCGATGTCGAAGGAGCAGGATGCCGTTCGACGCATGGGTGAATCGGCCACCGAGTAGCGGTGGACACCAAGGTTGAGGAGCGAGCAATGCCGCGTTTCATGGGTTTCGTGAGGATGCAAGAGGACATCGGCGCGCCGCCCCAGGCGCTGTTCGACGCGATGGACAAGTACATCGGGGAGCAGGCCGGGGCCGGGCACTTTCTCGACGGCGGCGGCCTCTTCGGCACGGAGGACGCGATCAACTTCGTGGTCCGCAAGGGAGAGACGACGCGGGTCGACGGCCCGTACGCCGAGGCCAAGGAGGTCGTCGGTGGCTGGGCGCTCTTGCAGTACGACAGCCTGGAGGAAGCGATCGCGGAGCAGCAGGCGTTCGCCGAGCTGCACGCGACGCACTGGCCCGAGTGCGAGATGGTCGCCACCCTGCGCCAGATCTCGGACGAGGCGCCGGAGCCCTCCTAGGTCTGACCGGCGGGTCCGTCGTGGCCGTGCGGCCAGCCCTAGGCTGGTCGCATGGCCGCAACCACCGTCGAGACCATCACCGCCACCTGGCGTGAGGAGTCCGCGCGGCTGGTCGGCGCACTGACCCGCATGACCCGGGATCTCGACCTCGCCGAGGACCTCGCCCAGGACGCGCTGGTCAGCGCGCTCGAGCGGTGGCCGTCCGACGGCGTACCCGACAACCCCGGCGCCTGGCTGATGACCACCGCGAAGCGCCGCGCGGTCGACACGTTCCGGCGGGCAGAGAACCTGCGCCGCAAGACCGACGAGCTCGGTCATGGCTTGAGTGAGGAGGCCGGCATGCCCGACCCCACCACGCAGGTCGACTTCATCGAGGACGACGTCCTCCGGCTCATCTTCTTGTCCTGCCACCCGCAGCTCACCCCGGAGTCGCGCGCAGCACTGACCCTTCGCCTGGTGGGTGGGCTGACGACGTCGGAGATCGCGCGCGGCTTTCTGGCCGCCGAGACCGCGATGGGGCAACGGATCTCCCGGGCGAAGAAGACGCTCAGCGAAGCGCGCGCGGAGTTCGAGCTCCCCGTCGGCGACGAGCGAACCGCCCGGCTCGACGACGTGATGGCGGTGATCTACCTGATCTTCAACGAGGGCTACACCGCGACCGCCGGCGACGACTGGATGCGTCCGGAGCTGACCAACGAGGCGATCAGGCTGGCCAGGATGCTCGCCGACTTGATGCCGGAAGACCCCGAGGTGCACGGGCTGCAGGCGCTGCTGGAGCTGCAGGCGTCCCGCGGCGCCGCCCGGGTCGACGCCGAGGGCCGGCCGGTCCTGCTCGACGACCAGGACCGCAGCCTCTGGGACGAGCTGCTGATCCGCCGCGGCCTGGCTGCGCTGGATCGCGCCGAGCAGCTCGCCGCGCGCGGAAAGGCAGTCGGTCGGTACTACCTCCAGGCCGCGATCGCGTCCCGCCACGCACGCGCCACCTCGCCCGAAGAGACGGACTGGCGCACCATCGCGCTTCTGTACGACGTCCTCGCCGAGGCCGCTCCCGGCCCGATCGTTGAGGTCAACCGCGCCGTCGCGCACGGGCGGGCGTCAGATCCAGCGGCCGGGCTCGCCGTACTGGACGGCCTCCCCGACGGCGCGCTCGATGGCTCGCACCTGCTGCCCAGCGTCCGCGGAGACCTGCTCGCGCGGGCCGGCCGCCATGCCGAGGCGGCCGCGTCGTTCAGGGAGGCGGCATCGCTCACCCGCAACGAGAGCGAGCAGGCGCTGCTGATCGGCCGCGCGGACGAGTCGGATGGTAAGCGCGGCCAGCGTCGTAGGGGATCCCTCCCCGAAGATCGCGTTCCCGTGCTCCCGCCGAAAAGGTAGCTCCGAGGTCAGCCCGCCGCCGGGCCCCATGCGGTCGCCCGGCGCCGGATGAGGCGTTCGATCTCCGCGCGGGCCGGAGGGCGACTCCTCTACCTCGCGGAGGGCAGGACCACGCCAGAGTGCCAGCGCCTCCCGGAAGGCGAGGATCGCGTCGGGCGTACGTCCACCTCGCCGTCGGCCAGTTCTAGACGGTTGCCGTTGGGGGAGGTGACGATGGTTTCCGCGCCGAGTGCCTTCCGGAGCCGGTTCACGCACCCGGGACGACCTTGTGCCAGGACATCGGGGGCTGGTCACCCAGACCGCCCCGGCCGTCAGCGGTCCCAGCAGACCGATGCCCATGAGGCCAATGTGGGCGTCGGACGGAATCGGGTCAAAGGCACTGATAACGGACTGATATCGGAGCGGTGACCCGCTGATACCGCCCCGGGGTGCGCTTGTCGGCGTCAACGGGCTGCTCGACACCGGAGCCGGCTCGGGCACCAAGAGCAGCTACCACGAAGGAGAACCGGTTGACCGGTGGGCTAGGTTCGACACCACCATGACCAACGCCACCGTGCTCGTCACGGGCGCGACCGGGTTTGTCGGACGCCGCCTCGTCCCCAAGCTGGTCGAACGCGGGTTCCAGGTGCGCGCCATGACCCGGCGCCCCGACGACTACACCGGTGAGGCCGAACCCGTCGGCGGCGACGTGCACGACCCCAGTTCTCTGGTCGAACCGATGCTCGGCGTCGAAGTCGCAGTCTATCTCGTGCATTCGCTGGACAGCGAAGACTTTGAACGAAGGGACGCCGACGCAGCGCGCGCCTTCGGACGGGTCGCCGCAGAAGCCGGCGTACGCCAGATCATCTACCTCGGGGGGCTCGGGCGCGATGACGACGAGCTCTCCCCGCACCTGCGCTCGCGACGCCAGGTCGAGGGCCTTCTCGGCGAGGCCGGGGTGCCGGTGACGGTACTGCGCGCCGGAATTATCGTCGGTGCCGGCGGAACGTCGTGGGAGCTGACCCGCCAACTGATCAAGAACCTGCCGGCGATGATCGTGCCACGATGGGTCGCGACGAAGACCCAGCCCATCGGGATCGAGGACGTGATCCGCTATCTCAGCGGCGTCGTCGACGAGCCCGCTGCCCTGGGCCGGGTGTTCGAGATCGGCGGGCCCGAGGTCCTCAGCTACCTCGAGATGCTGCACATCGCCGCGGAGGTCTCCAACGGGAGCCGCCGCCCAATCGTGAAGGTGCCGGTGCTCACTCCTCGGCTGTCCTCCTACTGGCTGGCGCTGGTCACCGACATCGACGTGACCACCGGCCGCAACCTCATCGATTCGATGAGCACCGAGGTGATCGTCACCGACGAGTCGATTCGCGAGCTCGTGCCTGCGGATCCCGCGCCGTACGCCGAGGTGGTGCGCCGAGCCCTCGAGGAGGGCCCGCGCTCCGCGTAGTTCACCCGAACAGCAGCGGCAGCGCGAACAGCAGCGACCCCGACCACGTCACGTGGGTGAGTATCGGGCCGAGGATCCCGCCCGATGCCCGCCGCTCCAGGCCCACGACGACCGCGAGGAGTATGGCGGCGAAGGTCAGCATCAGGTTCCCTCCCGCCAGGACCACGAGCGCGTTGGCGAACGTAGTGACCGCGACCGGGTGGCGGGTGACGGCGGCGTAGAGCGCGCCCCGGAAGAACAGCTCTTCGGCGATGCCGTTGACCGCGGTCACTAGGACGACGAGCGGCAGCACACCCTCGTCGGCGAAGACCACGACGTGGCGTACCTGGGCGTCCAAAGCCGGAATCTCGCGCACGACCAGCCCTCCGACGACGAACAAGGCGACCAGCGCTAGACCGACGACGATCGGGGTGACGATCGGACGGACGTAACCCGAGCGGTACCTGATCCGCCCAAGGTGTAGCGGGCCGGCGGCGAAGGCGCCGACGGCCCACACCCCAGCGAGGACCAGCGTCCACCCGTAGAACGAGGTGCTGCCTGGCTCGACGCGCAAGGAGAAGCCGAGAACGACCGCCCCGACAACCGCGACCGACAGGATCGTCAGCTGCCGGTGCCGCCGGACGGTCGATGGCTCCTGGTGGTCGCGCGGGACGACGTCCCAGAGCGCTCGGCGCACCAACGTAAGCACTGGACGTCTCCCTCCACGTGACAGCCTCGCCGCCCAGCCATCGTATTCAATGGTGCCGACCGGTCAGGCGTCGAGATCTCAACTCGGCAGAACATCCTTGACCGCGTCAACCACCTTGGCCAACACGGGACGGTCGTGCCAGTCTCGGCCGTCGGTGACACGCGTGCGGCTCTGTCGGGTTGCTCGCGCCGACGGGGGGAGTGGGCTGGCTGACATGCTGCCGGAACATCAGGTTCGGACGCACGCACGCACCCACCCCTCACACCTATTGCCGCAGTGCTATGTAGACGGCCTCGGCAGTGACGGTGATTCCCTCTGCGTCGGCAATGTGACCGGTCAGAAAGATTTTGCGACCCTCGGTGCGCTGGATCTCGGCTACGGAATGTATGAGACCAAGCCGCGTGGGCCGCACGTAGCGCAGAGTGATGGTCCCGGTCGCTGCAACTGTTGTGGGGCTGCCGTAGCTCGCGACGGCTCCGAGCAGATGGTCGAGAACAAGGGCGCCGTACCCGCCGTGAAGATGCGCTGGGGCGCCTTCGTACGCAGCGCCGAGGTCGACGTCAAGCTGCGCTCGGGTCGAACTCTCGTGGCTGACGAGGAGCGGCGGTGCGATCGGGTTCCGCGGTCCGTCCCCCATGTTGCCCCAACTCACGAACTCGCCCTCGGGTGTCATGCAGAAGCCAGCGGTAGCGTCGCACTGACGGCTGCGCAACTGCGCCACCATCGCATCGATCTCGACCCTGACCGATCGCGCAGTGTCGTCGTCTACCTCGGTCCTCAGCGCGGCGTCGATAAGCTCGCGAATGGATTCTGTAAGCGGTTCGTATCGGCGACGTAACCTGCCGACTTCTTCGCGCGAGGTCTCCGTGACGGCCCACATCTCGTCGCGACCTTCCTGGCTATGCGGAGGTGTCGAGGTGCTTGACGAACCCGGCGACCTCCTCGGCGCACGGTCCTCCCGCGTCGGGCTCTCCGAGGCACGTGACCTGGCGGGAGTCGGGGCTGCTCGACAACCAGAAGCTTTCGTTCTTGGCGCTGGCCTCCCCATCGGACGGGGTAACGACCAGCAAGGGCGCGTCGAACCGTGGCGGTTCGTTCGCGAACCGGCCTTCGAAGCCGTCGATGACGTCAAGGTGCTCGGTGTTGCCGGGGAAGTCCCACACCAGTTCGGGCGCGTTCTCGGGCGTGAACTCTGCAGTGGGAGCCGGTGTGTCGAGCACGACGACTCCGACGACGTCGTCCGGGATCGTGTCGGCGTAGTGGGTCACGATCATGCCGCCGAACGATCGACCGACGAGCACGAGTGGTCCGGTGATGTCGGCAGCCTCGAGCAGCGCGTCCGCCTCTGTGACCACGTCGTCGGCGTCCCGCCGCTCCTTCGGTGCGGGGTCGCTGCGGCCGGTCCCTGCGCGGTCGTAAGTGCACACCCGGGTGCTGCCGGCAAGCGCCCCGACGACTCCGGAGCCGGTCCACTCCTCGATGTTGACCCCACCGGTCTCCAGCAGCACGGTCGGGCTCCCCTCGCCCCAGCACACCAGTGCCAGCTTCCGATCTTCGGCGACCAAGTAGCTGCCCTCGATGGAGGGCTGCGACGCGGGGTCGACGGAGATCGAGGAGGAGGAGGAGGAGGGGAGGCGGGAGCTCGGACCGTCTGCCATCATCTCGCGCGCGTCGTCTGCGCAGGAACTGAGGACCGCGGCGAACACGACCATCAGGGGGAGGGATGACAGGGAACGGGAGCGCGTCACTGTCACGTGCCGCACGGTCTCGTCGGGGACTCGGGGTGTGTGGATCATGGCAGACCGAGAGCCCTGACCGTCCACGAATGGACTTCCCATTTTCGCTTCACGGCTGTTCCACCTGTCTTTGGCTCCCGCTTTCTGATCTTCGACACCAGCCGTCCCAAGCCGCAAGGTCACCGCGTCCCGATCGTCTCGGGAACTTTCGTCCCGACTTTCCGGGAGCTCGCGGTGCTACTGCCGCGAAGCTCGATTGTCGAGGACAATCGCGGGCATGACAGCCCGACGGCTAGGGACGCGGCGGGCGCTCGCGATCGGTGGGTGGCTAGTCATGGCACGACTGCCGGTCGGTGCGTCATGACGACGAGGGGTTCGGGGGTCCTGGCCTGGTGCGGTGCGATGGCGATCGTCCTTGCCGTCCCGAGCATCCTCCTGCTCGAGTCGCGCGGGGGGTACGGCTACGGACAGGTGGTGCTCGCCGTCGGCGTCACCGGCATGACGGTGGTCCTGGGTCTGATCCTCCTCTCCATGGTGGTCCGGTTCCGCCATGCCAGGAGGGAGGTGAGGACGCAGCTCAAGTGGATCGCCTAGCGGCCGTGCTCGTCAACGAGTGGTGCGGCCAGCTCGCGCCCTGGACCTTGCAGCGCGCGATCCGCTCGGCGCGAGAGAAGGTGCCCGGACTGCCGCCGGACTTCAGGCTCCACGACCTACGGCACTACCTCGCCAGCATGTTGATCGCCAGCGGAGCCGACGTGAAGGTCGTCCAGGCTCGTCTGCGCCATGCGAGCGCCAAGACGACGCGCGATACATACGCCCACCTGTGGCAGGACTGCTACGAGTCGACCCGCACGGCTATCGCCGCGGTCATGCAAGAGCACGCCGAGGCGCTGCGGTCGAGCGGTGCCGGCGCGCCCTAACCGATGCCTTCAGGCAGCAGCGTGAACGCCTCGACGTGCCGTGGGTGCACCATGCGGAAGTCGGTTCGATCGGTGCATGCGATCTCGGTGATGCTAAGTCGCACCGCGACCGCGACGGCAATCACTGACGCGTCGGTGGCGCCCATCGGCCTCTCGATGTAGGTCTCAGCCAACTCGGTCACGCGCGCGTAGTCGGTGACAGTGATCTCGACCGGCTCGAAATCGCCGTTGGAGAGACTGCGGATGAACTCGACCTCGGACCGTGGCGAGTGCTTGCGAATCATGCAGCCCGCTCGGCGACCGTGGCCGGCACAAGCAGGCGACGCTTGGCGAGACGCAACCCGGTCAGCAGCGTGACGCAGGCGTGGTGATGCTGGCCGTTGGTGTTGGCGGCGGCGACGATGGCGCCGGTGTCGAACAGGATCACCGGTCAGTTGCGCCCGAGCCCCTCAAGATGCTCGGGGTTGGTCGAGAGATCGGCAGGCCCGCCGAAGGAGCCGACCCAGGCGAACGACTTCTCCGACAGCACCGACTGCAAGTCCGTGCGCTTGCGGATGTCCGTCAGCACCTGAGCGACCTCGTCCTCGGGCGGGGAGCCGATCCCGTGGTGCAGCTCGTCGCGGATCTCGGACGTGGCTCCAGTCTAGGCGACGGCACCGACCGACGGACGGGGCCAGTTCACTAGGTCGTAGGGCCTAAATGTCGTAGTAGAGCTCGAACTGCTCCCGCGTAGCGGGTAGTCAACGGTTGTTGCCGTGAATTGTGGCTCTGACCTGCGAAAACACCGTCTCGCACTGGTTGGTCATGGATGCTCATTAGCGGCCGTTTGCGGATTTCTTGCGGACTGTTTGCGGACTCGTCATCCGATGAATTACGTGCTCGACCTGGTCCTTTCCTCGAGTGTCGCGTTACATGTAACATCGGTGGCATGGCCGTACGAGAGCGAGTGAGCGCGTACCGGGCCCGGATGCGGGCCCAAGGATTGCGGCCTGTCCAGATCTGGGTGCCCGACGTGCGCTCGCCAGATTTCGCCGCCGAAGCTCACCGTCAGTCCGCACTGGTCGCGGCCGCTGACCGCGCGAGTGACGACATGGACTTCGTCGAGGCTGTCTCCGACGACTGGGACGAATGAGGCGCGGGGACATCGTCACCGTCGCCGGCGGTGTCTACGCGAACAAGCCACGGCCCGCCTTGATCGTCCAGGACGACCGGTTCGACGCGACTGACTCGTTGACGGTCTGTCCATTCACGAGCACCGACGTCGACGCGCCCCTGCTGCGGGTTCCGGTCACTGCGGACGAGGAGAACGGCCTCGACCAAGACAGCTTCGTGATGGTCGACAAGCTCACCACCGTCCGAAGGAGCAACGCGCACACGGTGGTAGGACGGCTCGAGGCAACGACCTTGGTCGAGGTCGAGAGGCGACTCCTCGTCTTCCTCGGCTTCGGCGCCTGAATCACCGAGCCTCCCAGCGTGCTCGCTCCGCGAGCACGCTGGGGTGTCAGTAGCGGGCGGATCCGAGGAACCACCACGGCGTCGGCCACACCAGGTAAACCGCGACTGTGCACCCCGCGTTCAACGAGTATGACGAGATTCGGACTCCTTCTCGCCGCCGGTCTGCTGACTGTGACGAGCTGTAGTGGCTCCGACCTTGGCGCCGGCACTCCGACCCCGGCCAATCCTTCGGCGACCGAGACCGCGACGACCTCGCCGCCTCCACTCACTATCGGTGACCTCCGGCGCGGAGCAATGACCGACCGTGCATTCGCCGTCGGGAAGACGTTGGTGATCGGCTCCCGTCGGGTGCGACTGAGGAGCAAGCCGTTCGACCTCGTTGATTCGATTCACTCGGTGATCGTGCGGTTCGGGGATGGATCAATCATCAACGTCTACAAACGATCGATGCGCGTCGAGCACCTCACGACTACCTCAGCAAGCAAGCCGATCGCCGACCCCTATGGCAACTTCGCGGCCTGGCAGGAGGACGGCCCCGACCCGGCCGCGGTAACCGTGTACTACGTGGGCCTTGGGGGGTCTCGTTTCATCGATCGCCAGTCATTCCCCACCGACCCGGAGTGCTGCGACAACCCGTTCCAAGTTCTCGGCATGACGGGCAGCGACCTGTACGTATCGGTCGCCGCCGGTAATCGGACCTGGGTATGGAACATCTACGAGGGCCAGGAAGGCGTCCCTCACGAGATCCCCAACTCCGACCACTACGTCCGCGAGGTCCACGGCCTGCACGGTGGCTACGTCCACCAGGTCACGAAGAAGGGGATCGTGGTTGGGTTGCCGTCAACCAAGGACGGCCCGACGCGGTTCGGGATCGGAGATGCCAGCGACGGGACGTACCGCGAAACGGACCTGGTCGAGGCCGAAGGCATCGAGGTCACCGGGGAGTGGGTCGTGTCCTGGAGCGAGGACGATGCGGGCATCGTCAATCGGTTAGGGAATCGGAACCAGCTCGCCAACTCGGACCCCGTTGCTCTCCAGCTCCCGCCACCGACCGACCGACCGGAGGTCTACTGGGAGGACGATCACCAGCTCCTGCTCGACCTCACCGACACGTCGGGCAAGCGAGCACTCCTTCGGTGCGACCCAGATCGGGAACCTGCGAGGTTGCCCGGATGCTGAAGCACAGCGCCTTGGTTGCAGGCTGACCATCGTCGTCGCGCCAACGCACGCAGGGCGGCAGTAGCGGACATTTCCAGCCAGCAGCAAGGCCCTCGTGGTGATGAAGAATGTGAGCATGGCTGCACTGGCGAGACATTTGACGTTCGAACGGTGGCCGACGACTGCGCTGACCTCCTCGTTCTCCGACGGCAGTGGTTCCCGGAAGCCGACGACGACTTCGAACAACGACTTCCGCAACTGGTGGGCGAGTGAGCGACACCATCGCTACGCCGTTGTCGCCTACTTGAACGGGGCGCCAGTGGGAATGGCCAACGCTCAGATCTTTTCGCGAATGCCCGCCCCAGGTCGAAGCCGGGCGCAGTGGATGTACGGGGCGAACATCTACGTGTCGGATCCGCACCGCCGCAAGGGAATCGGACGTTCACTCGCGTCGGCGCTTGTCGATTACGCGCAGGCCAAGGGAATGCTTCGAGTGGTGCTCGCGCCTTCAGAAATGTCGATTCCACTTTACGAATCGCTCGGCTTCCGCGCCGCACCCGGCCAGGGGGATGCTCAGCAGGCCGAGACCGAGCGCCATCGCCCGCCGCAGCGCTCCGCGAGGCCTAGTCGCCATCATTGACACTCAGCGCCCTGGGCGGCGCTCGGCGCTATTGTCCGCTGCGTTCGCGGCCGCTACGCGAAGGGCCAGCGACATCAGGACCAGTTGTTCACGCCCTCTCGCTCGATGAAGCTCCTCATCGTTTCTGAAGCGCAACGGGACGACTAGGAGTATGCATGCCTCATACAGGTTCGACAATGAGGCTGGCCAATCTGCGCGGGACGCTTTCCTAGGCGGTGCACGACCGGTTCCGTGCGGCGACCGAGGCGGCATCGGGCGCGTCGGGCTCGGGGCCTGCAGCGCTCGCCACGCCGCAGCTCTGGCAAGGCGTACCCGGCGCACCCTGCCAGTAGCCCAAACTCAGGTCCCCGACACGTTCGGCGACGATGACCGCGATCGCCCAAATCGAATGACCGATTCGACGAATATTGACGACTCCTAATGTCGTCCGCAATCCATCAACAACTCGCAACCTCCAGTCTTCAGAAATCAGCGGCGCGTATGCTACGAATAGCCGTAGAACGGGTCGCCCTCGGGCGGCCCGATTCCGCATTTCCAGGGTAATTGACGGTTATTGACGGTAGGTGGCGGAATGCACGGCGGCATGAAGGTCTACCGCGGTTCTCCTGCTGCGGCGCGCAACTACGTCGAGGCCGACCGCTCGCGTGCGGATGACTACTACTTGGCCGAGGGCACGGGGATCGCCGACCGTTACGTCGCGTCCCCATCGCCGGGATCGGGGGGATACGCCGTGGACCGCGGCGTCCGGGACGGGGGGACGCTCGACGGGGACGCGTACGAGGCGTGGGTGGCCGGCTACGACCAGGGGGGTCGGCCCAAGGGTCGGCTGCGCACCGACGACAGGGCGGTCCGGTTCGTCGAGGTTGTGGTGAACGGTCCGAAGACCTGGTCGCTCGCGGCTGCGCTGCACCCCGAGATCGCCGCGGCTTACGACGCCGCGCAGGAGCGCGCGGCGCGGGAGATCATCGGCTGGCTCGCCGAGCACGCCACCACGCGGGTCGGACCCCGCGGCCGGCAGGTGCAGGTCCCGGTCGAGGAGATCGAGGCCGCCGTGATCCGGCACTACACATTGCGGGCCGGTGATCCGCACCGACACCTGCACCTGCAGATCAACGCCCGCGTCTGGGCCGCTGGGAAGTGGCGCGGTCTGCACACCGTGGGCGTCCGCGACTGCCTGGATGCCCTCAACGGCATCGGGCATTCCGCCGTCGTGTGCGACCCCGACTTCAGAACGACACTCGCCGCCCACGGCTATCACCTCGACCCCGAGACCGCGGAGGTCGCCGAGCTCGCCGGGTACGCCGGCGCGTTCAGTGCCCGCGCGGCCCAGATCGGCCGGCACGTCGACCGGTACGAGGCCGAGTGGCGCGCGGCTCACCTCGACCAGGAGCCGGGACCGAGGTTGCGCCGCGCCTGGGACGCACGTGCCTGGGCTGATGCCCGCCCGGACAAGGTGGTGCCCCGCGACGGGGGCGAGCTCGCCCGGCGCTGGGTCGAGGAGCTCGAGGAGCTCGGCTTCCGTGCCCCTGCCCGTCCGGTCGGTGTGGACGGTGTCCAGATCGGGCTGCTGAACCGCACCGCGGCAGTGCAGCTCGTGCTGACCCGGCTCGGGGCCCGTCGCTCGGGGTGGAACGCCGCCGACGTGCGCGGCGAGGTGGAACGGCTGATCGCCGCCGTCGGAGTCGTCGCCGAGGCGCCGGCCCGGGGCGAGCTGGCCGAGGACCTCACCAGTCGGGTCCTCGAAGCGTGCGTGCCGCTGCTGCCGCGTGACGACGTGCCCGAGCACGTCCGCGCCCTCACCTCACCACGTGTGCTGGCGGTCGAGGCCGACCTCACCACCCGCCTCACCACTCGTGCCGCGGCGGGCGCCGACCGGGCTCCCGAGCGGGCGCTCGTCCGGGTCGCCGGCCACGGGCTCGACGCGGCGCAGCGGGCGGTCGTCGCGGCGCTGGCCAGCGGGAGCCAGCTGTCTGGTGATCGAGGGAGCCGCCGGCGCGGGGAAGACCACGGCGCTGGCCGCCGCACGCGAGCTGCTCACTCTGCAGGACGAGCGACTGGTGGTCGTCACTCCGACCCGCAAGGCCGCGGCGGTCGCCGGCCGGCAGGTCGGCACCGATGCGTTCTCGGCCGCCTGGCTTGCCCATCAACACGGGTTCCGCTGGGATGCCGACGGACGCTGGGGGCGCCTCGCCCTCGACGCTCGGCCGAGGCGCCCGGACGATGTCCGGGCCCGGCTGCTGCCCGGTGACGTACTGCTGGCCGACGAGGCCGGGATGCTCGACCAGGACACCGCCCGCGCGCTGCTCACCATCGCCGACGAGACCGGCGCCCGTGTCGCCCTTGTCGGGGACCGGCACCAGCTGCCGGCGGTCGGACGCGGGGGAGTGCTCGACCTCGCCGCCCGCTGGGCACCGCCGGAGGCGTGCCTCACCCTCGACGCCGTCCACCGGTTCACCGACCCCGAGTACGCCGAGCTCAGCCTGCTCATGCGGACTGGTGAGCGCAGCGGTGAGGCCTTCGACGCGCTGCTCGCCCGCGGTGAGGTGGTCATCCACGCCAGTGACGTCGAGCGACTCCAGGCACTCGCCGACGCGATCGCCAACGACGACCGACCGCTGGTGATCGCGACACCCGCGACCAGGTCGCCTCGCTGAACGCCGCGATCCGCGACCGACGCGTCACCGACGGCGCCGTCGACGACACGCACGCGATCACCACCGACGCGGGGGAGCGGATCGGGGTCGGCGACCGGGTCGTCACCCGTCGGAACGACCGCGACCTTGACGTCGCCAACCGCGACACCTGGACCGTCGTCGCCCTACGCGCGGACGGCAGCCTCGCCGTCGCTTCGCCCGACCCGCGCGGCCCGGCGCGGCTGCTGCCAGCGGCCTACGTCCGCGACCACCTCGAGCTCGGCTACGCCAGCACCGTGTACGGCGCGCAGGGGGAGACCGTCGCGGCCGCGCACCTCGTGGTCGGCGAGCACACGGGCGCCGCCTCGCCTACGTCGGCATGACCCGCGCCCGCCACCGCAACCTCGCCCACCTGGTCGCCGAATCCGTCGACGACGCGCGGCGTCAGTGGATCGAAGTCTTCGGCCGCGACCGTGCCGACCTCGGTCCGGCCCACGCCGCCGACGTCGCTGCCGAGGACGTCGACCGCTACGGAACGCTCGCCCACGCCTCCACGAGCCTTCAGGCGGCCGCGCTCGCCAGGATGCAGACAGCGGAGAAGAGACGGCCGCCCGACCGGTACTCGTCGCCGCCGCCTGAGGTCGGGCGCGGCATCGGCCGGTAGACGATTTGCATCGAATTTCGGCGGAACTGATCGCAGGAACGGTCCTCAGTGCCTTTGGTGACTAGGGAGGCACGCGAATTTCGCCGATCACGTCCGAACGGCGACGTGTGCTGTTGCTTCTCCTGGATGCGGAGACGGCTTCGCATGACCGACCACGAAAGGAACCACCTGAGCATCTCCACCGCCTCGATCCCTGACGGCCCCGACGACGGCTTCCTGACCTTGTCGGAGGTCGCCGCCATCCTGAGGGTCCCGGTCAACACGCTGCGCTGGTGGCGCCAGCGCGGCCAAGGCCCCCGGTTCTTCAAGATCGGGCGACGGCTGGTCACCACCATCGGTGACCTGCAGCGTTGGATCGATGAGCAGAAGCAGAAGTCATCGGCCGGAGTCGCTTGAGCGACCTTGACTCCATCGGCGAGCCTGGAGATCGAGCCACGATGGCAAGTCGGAAGTAGAGCGGGTGGACGATGGCGTCGATCTCGAAGCGTGACAACGGGAAGTGGCGGGCCCGGTACCGCGACGACGCGGGCGATGAGCACGCGAGCACTTCGTCAGGAAGGTCGACGCCCAGCGCTGGCTCGACGAGCAGGTCGCGAAACTGGTCGCCGGCACCCACGTCGCGCCCGCGTCAGGCGCGGACGACCGTGGGGGAGTGGTGCGACACCTGGCTCGCCGGCTACCGGGGCAAGCGAGCCTCCACCGTCCGCCAAGCCGAGGTCCACATCGCTGCGGATCCGCGAGGCCTTCGGCGACATGCAGCTCGGCGCCGTCCGGCCGTCGCACGTCCGCACCTGGTGCGCTCAGCTCGCCGCCGAGGGCCTCGCGGAGTCCTACATCTACGCGCTGCACGCGCCGACTGTCGCAGCTGTACGCCGACGCGATCCACGACGGCCTGGTCGCCAAGTCCCCGTGCTCCCGCCGGACGTCGCCGACGGCCGGCAAGCAGCGGCCCTACGTCTGCACCACGGAGCAGATGTGGGCGCTCCACGACGCGATGCCGCAACACCTCCGCCCCGCCGTCCTGCTCGGAGCGTTCGCCGGCCTTCGGCTCGCCGAGGCGTGCGGCCTCCGGGTGGCTGACGTCGACTTCATGCGCGGCGTGATCTCGCCCGCCGTGCAGTACCCGGCAGAGCCCCTCAAGACGCGAGACCTCCAAGACGGCCGTGCCGATCCCGCAGAGCCTCGCGCTCGAGCTCTCCGCGCGCGTCGCTCGGACCAGCGCCGATACGCTGCTGACCGACCTGTTCGGCAACCAGCTGGCGCCGTGGACGCTGGAGCGGGCGATCCGCGCCGCGCGGGTGAAGGTGCCAGGTCTGCCGCCGACGTTCCGCTACCACGACCTGCGGCACTACCTGGCGTCGATGCTGATCGCCTCGGGTGCCGACGTGAAGGTCGTCCAGGCCCGGCTCAGGCACGCGAGCGCGAAGACGACACTCGACACTTATGCGCACCTGTGGCCGGACGCTGACGAAAGCACACGAGCCGCCATCGACTCGGTGATGGCGGCTCGTGCGGACTATCTGCGGACTGCGGAGGGTGGTGAAAAGTAAAACCGCAGGTCAGACGGGGGTTTTGGTCTAGATGTCGTAGTAGAGCTCGAACTCGTGCGGGTGCGGGCGCTGCTGGACGGGGGCGATCTCCTGCTCGCGCTTGTAAGTGACCCAGGTGTCGATCAGGTCGGGCGTGAAGACGTTGCCGACGGTCAGGAACTCGTGGTCGTCCTCGAGCGCGTCGAGCACGGCACCGAGCGAGGTCGGGACCTGGGCGATCTCGGCCATCTCGTCCGGCGGGAGCTCGTAGATGTCCTTGTCGATCGGCGCGGCCGGCTCGACCTTGTTCTGGATGCCGTCGAGGCCGGCGAGCATGAGCGCGGAGAACGCGAGGTAGGGGTTCGCCGACGGGTCGGGGAAGCGGGTCTCGATCCGCTTCGCCTTCGGGTTGGTGCCGGTGATCGGGATCCGGACCGACGCCGAGCGGTTTCGCGAGGAGTAGACCAGCGAGATCGGGGCCTCGAAGCCCGGGACCAGGCGGTGGTAGGAGTTCACCGTCGGGTTGGTGAACGCCAGCAGTGCGGGGGCGTGCTTCAGGATGCCGCCGACGTACCAGCGAGCCATGTCGGACAGGCCGCCGTAGCCGGTCTCGTCGTAGAACAGCGGGTCGCCGCCCTTCCACAGCGACTGGTGCACGTGCATGCCCGAGCCGTTGTCGCCGAAGATCGGCTTCGGCATGAAGGTGACCGACTTGTTCTGCTCCCACGCGGTGTTCTTGATGATGTACTTGAACTTCATCACGTCGTCCGCGGCCTTGAGCAGCGTGTCGAACTTGTAGTTGATCTCCGCCTGGCCGGCGGTGCCGACCTCGTGGTGACCGCGCTCGACCTGCAGGCCGACGGCCTCGAGGTTGATGCACATGTCGTCGCGCAGGTCGCCGTAGTGGTCGTACGGCGCGACGGGGAAGTAGCCACCCTTGAAGCGGGTCTTGTAGCCCAGGTTGTCGCCCTCGGCGCCTGAGTTCCACCAGCCCTCGACGGAGTCGATGTGGTAGAAGCCCTCGTTCGGGCCGGTCGAGTAGCGGACCTGGTCGAAGATGTAGAACTCGGCCTCGGGCGCGAAGTACGCGGTGTCCGCGACGCCGGTGGTGTTGAGGTAGGCCAGCGCCTTCTTCGCGATGTTGCGCGGGTCGCGGGAGTAGGGCTCTCCGGTGATCGGGTCGTGGATGAAGAAGTTCAGGTTGAGCGTCTTCGCCTTGCGGAACGGGTCGACGTACGCCGTCGTCGGGTCCGGGAAGAGTGCCATGTCCGACTCGTTGATCGCCTGGAATCCGCGGATCGACGAGCCGTCGAAGCCGAGGCCGTCGTCGAACACCGACTGGTCGAACGACGAGACCGGCACCGTGAAGTGCTGCATGATGCCGGGCAGGTCACAGAAACGGACGTCGACCATTTCGACGCCCTCGTCCGCGATGAACTTGAGCAGCTCTTCGCTGTTGCTGAACATTCGTTCCTCCTCGGCTGACCCGGGGTCAGCCACCAGTCTGGATCCGGAGCGTTCCGGAATCGAGGGCTACGGCTCGCGGCATCGTACCTACGCGACGCTGCGGGACGACGGCCTGTCCAAGGCAACCTACGAACAGGCCGTTTCTCGACCATTCCCAAATTGTTTCAGGGATGTAACAGGTTCCTGAGGTCAGAGGATGTAGAGCATCTCCTGGTAGGTCGGCAGCGGCCACAGGTCGTCGGCCACCAGGGTTTCCAGCGCGTCGGCCGCAGCCCGCACCTCGCCCATCGCAACCAACACGACGTCACGAAGGTACGTCGCCTCAGCCAGTCCCGTGTGGTCGTGGGCGTTCGCGATCGCAGCGTCGAGTCCGGCGATCGACTTCGTGAGGAGTGCCACCGGCGTGGAGACCGATTCGAGTGTCGACAAGTCGGCCTCGACCCCGACCGACTTGAGCGCTGCGACGTTCTGCGCGAGCTCGGTCTGGTAGCGGATCGCGGCGGGGAGGATGACCGTGGTTGCGATCTCCGAGGTCAGGTTGGCCTCGACGCCGACGGTCAGGACGTACTGCTCGATCCCGATCTCGTGGCGGGACTCCAGCTCGCGCTGGCTGAAGACGCCGTACGTCGTGAACAGGGCGACGGACTCGGGCGTCAACAGCTCGGGCAGGGAGTCGACGGTCGTCTTGAGGTTCTTCAGACCACGCTGCTCCGCCTCGATCTGCCACTCGTCGGAGTAACCGTTGCCGTTGAAGATCACCGCGCCGTGGTTGGCGACGATCTCCGCGAGCAACGACTGGACCGCGACGTTGAAGTCGGTGCCGTCGGCCACCGCGTCCTCGAGTGTGGTGGCGCAGTAGTCGAGGGCCTCGGCCATGATCGTGTTGATCACGACCATCGGCGCCGCGACGGTCTGCTGCGACCCCGGTGCCCGGAACTCGAACCGGTTGCCGGTGAAGGCGAACGGGCTGGTCCGGTTGCGGTCGCCCGGGTCCTTCGCCAGGTCGGGCAGGGTGTCGACGCCGATGATGAGGGTGCCCTTCTCCTTCGACTGCGTGGCGCCGCCCTTGGCGATCTGGTCGAAGACGTCGGCCAACTGGTCGCCGAGGAAGATCGAGATGATGGCTGGGGGAGCCTCGTTGGCGCCGAGCCGGTGGTCGTTGGACGCCGATGCGACCGACAGCCGGAGCAGACCGCCGTACAGGTGAACGGCGCGGATGACGGCGGCGCAGAAGACGAGGAACTGGGCGTTGTCGTGCGGGGTGTCACCCGGCAGCAGCAGGTTGCCTTGCGGACCGTTGCCGAACGAGAAGTTCACGTGCTTGCCCGACCCGTTGACGCCGGCGAACGGCTTCTCGTGGAAGAGGCACTCCATGCCGTGCTTCTTCGCGATCGTGCGGAACGTCGTCATCAGCAGCTGCTGGTGGTCGGAGGCGAGGTTGGCGCGCTCGAACATCGGCGCCACCTCGAACTGCCCCGGCGCGACCTCGTTGTGCCGGGTCTTGGCTGGGATGCCGAGCTTGAACAACGCCCGCTCGGTGTCGCACATGAAGCCGAGCACCCGCTCCGGGATCGCCCCGAAGTAGTGGTCGTCGAATTCCTGGCCCTTCGGCGGCTTGGCGCCGAACAGGGTGCGCCCGGAGTTGAGCAGGTCGGGACGGGTCAGGAAGAAGTGGTTGTCGACCAGGAAGTACTCCTGCTCGGGACCGCAGTAGGACACGACCCTGTCCGGGTCCGCGTGACCGAAGACCTCCAGGACCCGCATGGCCTGCACCGACATCGCCTGCTGCGAGCGGAGCAGCGGGGTCTTGTGATCGAGCGCCTCCCCGGTCATCGACACGAAGACGGTAGGGATGCAGAGGGTGTTGCCGTTCGGGTTCTCCAGCACGTACGCCGGCGACTGGATGTCCCACCCGGTGTACCCGCGCGCCTCGAACGTCGCGCGCAGGCCGCCGTTGGGGAACGAGGAGGCGTCGGGCTCGCCCTGCACGAGGGTCTTGCCCGCGAATTCGGCGATCGCCGTACCGTCGCCGACCGGCTCGAGGAAGCTGTCGTGCTTCTCCGCCGTGAGTCCGGTCAGCGGGTAGAACACGTGGGCGTAGTGCGTCGCCCCCTTCTCCATCGCCCAGTCCTTCATCGCCGACGCCACCGCGTCGGCGACGATCGGGTCGAGCGCGGTTCCCTTCTCGATGGTGGCCGCGACCGACTTGTACACCGACTTCGGTAGCCGCCTCTGCATCACGGTCAGGCTGAAGACGTTGTTGCCGAAGACCTCTCCGGGCTCCTCTGCCGCATCGAAGGACACGGCCGGCGGCACGTAAGCCTCGACGTCTTGGATGGCCCCGAGGCGGACGATGTTCGCAGTCATGCCTGGACGCTAGGCAATCAACATTACGGCGCTGGTCCGTGGCGTTTCGGCCCGGTAACAGTCTGCAGGAGCGGCCCCCATATTTCAGCCTGGATCCGGGGCTTAGGGTGGCGGCGATGTCAGAACGACCGGCCCCGTCCGCCTCCACCGTCCCGTTCCCGACCGCGTCCTGGGGTCGGCGGATCCTCGCGCTCTTCCTCGACTGGATCGGCTCGACGCTGGTCGTGCTCGCTTTCGTCGGCCTGGACGAGTACGGCGAGCCGGGGTCGCCCGCGCAGCTCTACACCGTGGGGGTCTTCGTGATCGAGGCGGCGCTGTTCACCTGGCTCCTCGGCGGCTCGTTCGGCAAGCTCCTGACCGGCCTGCGCGTCGTACCCGCCCGCGGCCGAGGCCGGCTCGCCAACCCGCTGCCGTTGCTGGGGCGGCAGATCGCCATCGCGCTGGTCATCCCACCGCTCGTATTCCGGTCGGACGGCCGCGGCCTCCACGATCTCCTGGCCGGCACGGCGACGGTCACCATGCCGACGTACCGCCGCCTCACCACCACGGGCGTCTGACTTCCGCGGACTCGGCTCAGCCTCGAACGCCCGAACCGCGGCTTCCCGGCGCCATCGCAGGCGGCTTCGCACCTCAACCGGCGGCGGTCAGCGACCCTTCAGGTTGCCGCGCATGCCCTTCATGCTGGTCGGCACCGGGCCACGGGGGAGCGGCACCTTCGGGCGCTGGGCGTCGAGCGCCTTGAGTCGCAGGAGGAGGTCGGTCTGATCGGCGGGCTTCACCTGGCGGCCGAGCTTCTGCACGTGCTTCACCAACTTGGGCAGCGGGACCTGCCCCTCGTCGTTGCCGACGAAGACCTCGTGCACCGGGAAGTCGGCGGCGACTCGCTCGTGCTTCTTGCGCTCGCTCGCCATCAGCTGGCGCAGCCGGTGGGGGTTGCCCTCACCTACCAGCACGATGCCCGGAGGTCCGACGACGCGGTGGACCATGTCCTGCTGCTTGGTGAAGCCGACGACCTCCTCGACCTTCCAGCCGCGCCGCAGCATGGTGAGGGCGCGGTAGCCGCCGCCAGCCTGGCCTTCGAGCCGGGCGTACGCCGCCTTCTGGGCCCGACGGCTGAAGACGATCATCATGCCGAGGAAGCCGAGCAGCAGGCTGCCGACGATCGCCATCACCAGGGCGATGACACCCGAGCCGGGGAGGATCCAGAAGAGGCCGAAGCCGATACCGCCGAAGAGGAGGAAGGCGCCGAGCATCCACCAGGGGGCGGCGCGGTCGACCTGCCGGGTCATCTTGAAGGTCTCGATGATCTGCCGGCGTCGGCTCATGGTCGAGGGGTCGAGCGGCTCTTTGGGCGCTTTGGGCTCTTTCGCCATCGTGCTGTGCTGCCTGCCTGACTCTGGGGATCTGACGGTGCGTGGGAGCTCAGGCCGATGCGGTGCTGGCGGTACTGACAGCGGCCCGGGCGTCCATCGCCTGACGGTACAGCCGACCGGCACGGTACGACGAACGCACCAGCGGCCCTGAGAGCACCCCGACGAATCCGATGTCGGTCGCTTCGGCCTGGAGCTCGACGAACTCCTCGGGCTTCACCCACCGCTCGACGGGGTGGTGACGCACCGACGGGCGGAGGTACTGGGTGATGGTCAGCAGCTCACAACCCGCGTCGTGCAGGTCGCGCATCGCCTGGCTGACCTCCTCGCGGGTCTCGCCCATGCCGAGGATCAGGTTGGACTTGGTCACCAGCCCGAACGTGCGGGCCTGGGTGATCACGTCGAGCGAGCGGTCGTAGCGGAACGCCGGCCGGATCCGCTTGAAGATCCGCGGCACCGTCTCCACGTTGTGGGCCAGCACCTCCGGCCGCGACTCGAACACCTGCTGCAGCAGGTCGGGGATGCCGTTGAAGTCGGGGATCAGGTTCTCCACGCCCGTGTCCGGGTTGAGCTCGTGGATGGCGCGCACCGTCTCGGCGTACAACCAGGCGCCGCCGTCGTCGAGGTCGTCGCGGGCAACGCCGGTGATCGTCGCGTAGCGCAGCTCCATCTTCTTGACCGACTCCGCGACCCGGCGGGGCTCGTCACGATCGAGCGGCTGCGGCTTGCCGGTGTCGATCTGGCAGAAGTCGCAACGGCGCGTGCACTGGTCGCCGCCGATGAGGAAGGTCGCCTCGCGGTCCTCCCAGCACTCGAAGATGTTGGGGCAGCCGGCCTCCTGGCAGACCGTGTGCAGGCCCTCGGACTTCACCAGGCTCTGGAGCGCGGTGTACTCCGGCCCCATCGTCGCCCGGGTCTTGATCCAGGAGGGCTTCCGTTCGATCGGGGTCTCCGCGTTGCGGACCTCGAGACGGAGGAGCTTACGGCCTTCGGGGACGGGGGCTGACACGTCCGAAAGCGTACTCCCGAGACCTCGAGATCCCCGATTCGGTCAGGGCACGTCCCGCCGGTGGAAGGACGCCACCGAGGCAGCCGCGAAGAGCGCCAGGCCGGTCCCGAGGAACCAGAGCGCGCGCCCCAGCGGCAGTGTCTTCTCGACCGAGCAGAACCCCATGTCGTCGTTGCCAGGGCAGGGCGCGTCGGCGTAGTACTTCGCACCGTCCAGGATGACCGCGGCGATGTTGAGTCCCGGGTTCCACACGGAGCCGACCCCGATCACGGCGAGCACGATGCCGCCGGCGACGCTCGCGGCGAGGAGTACGCCGAGCGCGGCGACCGTGCTGCGGAACAGCATGGTGAGCGCGTAGCCCGCCAACGCGGCGGCGGCTGC
Source organism: uncultured Actinomycetota bacterium (assembly GCA_963795115.1). GTDB lineage: Bacteria > Actinomycetota > Actinomycetes > Propionibacteriales > Nocardioidaceae > Nocardioides. Next base: position 837,641 of record CAWCGH010000001.1, on the reverse strand, counting down.
GACGCCCGCGCCCCGCCAGCCGCTCTGAAGACAGTCCAGGAGGATCCCATTACCGATCGGCAGGTCGCGGGAGCTGGCGACCAGACCGAGCGCCAGCCAGTAGCCGGTCACCACGACCGACGCGAACAGGCCCGTCGCGCCTGCGACCACGGCGGCCTTGGCGGCCCAGACCACGCGGCGCCGAGGCTCGAACAGGAGCTGGTTGCTCACCGACCCGCTGGCCCAGTCGTGGCCCGCGAAGGTGGTGCCGGCCAGCATCATCAGGATCGCGAGCACGATGACGACCGCGAGGCCGGAGCCGGTGTCGCGCTCCTCGGCGAGCTGCAACTCGTCCCAGTAGACGTACCACTCGGGCTGCGGCAGGTAGCTCTCCCCGCACGCCGCCTCGACGTCGCTCGGCAGCGGTTCGCCGAGCATCCGCTCGGGATCCTCGAGGCAGCGCTGGTAGCGCCGCTGGACGCCGGGGAGGGCGCTCTCGGCCGCTACCTGCTCCTCGGCGTAGGCCAGGTCGCCGGCCGAGGGCGGTCGGCTGTTGAGCACGGTGGCTACGCCGATCACAGTCGGGATCGCGACGCCGACAAGCAGCAGGATCAACACCGCTCGGCGGCACAGCAGTCTGGTCAGCTCGACCCGCAGCAGCCGGTTCATGCGACGGTCTCGGTCGACTCGGTGTGCTCGTGACCGAGCTCTTCGGCCTCGGTCAACTGGAGGAAGTACGCCTCGAGGTCGGCTCTCAGCGGGGTCAGCTCGGTGAGCCAGATGCCGGCCTCGGCAAGTGCCCGGGTGAGGTCGCCCGGCTGTTCGGCGTCGACATGGAGCTCGCCGCCGATGTTGCTCGGCGCGAATCCGGCACCGATGAGGACGTGGAGCGCTGCGTCCGGGTCCGGCACCGTCACCCGGTACGACGTACCGGCGCCGAGCAGGTCGTCGACCGTGCCCGACGCCAACAGCTTGCCGTTGCCGATGATGGTGGCCGAGGTGCAGACCTGTTGCACCTCCGCCAGGATGTGCGAGCTCAACAGCACCGTCACACCGGAGGCGCCGAGGTCGCGGATCGTCTCCCGGATCTCGCGGATGCCGGCGGGGTCGAGGCCGTTGGTCGGCTCGTCGAGGATGAGCAGGTCCGGCTGCTTGAGCAGGGTCGCGGCGATCGCGAGCCGCTGCTTCATGCCGAGGGAGTAGGCCTTGTAGCGGTCCTTCTCACGCCCTCCGAGCTTGACCGTCTCGATCGCCTCGTCGACCCGGGACGTCGGTGCACCGATGGCGCCCGCGAGCAGCAGCAGGTTGCGGCGACCGCTGAAGTTGGGCGAGAACTTCGGGGACTCGACGACCGCGCCGACCCTCCCGATCACCTGCGGCAGGTGCCGCGGCACCGGCTCGCCGAACAGCCGCATCGTGCCGCGGGTCGGTCGCGCCAGACCGAGCAGCATCCGGATCGTCGTGGTCTTGCCGGACCCGTTGGGCCCGAGGAACCCGTGGACGCCGCCGACCGGCACCGCCAGGTCCAGGTTCTGGACGGCGACCCGCAGCTCGCCGCGCAAGCTGCGGAACTCCTTGCGTAGGCCGGTCGTCTCGATGACGAGGTCGCTCACCCGAAATGTCCCCTGTCTGCCCGATCTGCGTGTTCCCTCCGGGGAACCAGACGATCCGACCACGCAAAAGGTTGCCCGGCCGAACCGACACGCCCGGGATCTACGGCGAAGGTCAGCGGCTCGGCGTCAGCAGCGGGATCTGCGGTGTGCGGCCGGGCTCGGGGCGGGCCTCGTAGTCGGGGGTGGCGTCGTACGGCTGCCAGGAGAGGAGCTCGCCGAGGTGCTGCCGGATCGAGGGCAGTACCTCGGCCACCGGCACGTCGCGGCCGAGCTCGTTGGTGAGCGAGGTGACGCCCGCGTCGGCTATGCCGCAGGGGACGAACCGGTCGTACCACCCGAGGTCGACGTCGCAGTTGAGCGCGAAGCCGTGCATGGTGACTCCGCGGCTGACCCGGATGCCGATCGCGGCGATCTTTCGCTCCGGGCCGCGCTCGTCTGCTCGGAGCCAGACGCCGCTACGGCCGGGCACCCGGGCGGTCGTGACGCCGAAGGCGGCGCACACCGCGATCAGCGCCTCCTCGACCCTGCGGACGTAGTCGACGACCTTGACGTGGTCGGGGAGCCGGACGATCGGGTAGCCGACCAGCTGGCCTGGTCCGTGGAACGTGATCTTGCCGCCGCGATCGACGTCGATGACGGCGGCGCCGCCGGGATCGGCCGGTCGCTCGTGCGGGTCGGTGCGCTTGCCGGCCGTGAAGACCGGCGGGTGCTCGAGGAGCAGCACGGTGCCGGGGAGCTCCCTGGCGGTCACCTGCGCGTGCACCCGGCGTTGGAGGTCCCACGCGTCGACGTAGTCGATCGCGCCGGCACCGAGGCCGGCTTCCTGGAACTGCAGATCCGTCACGGAGCGAGCGTACTCGGGAGCCTGTGGATGGCCGGATGCGCCGTCGCGCCAACCCGGGTAGGACTGACGCCATGACCTCCGACCTCGACTCCGCGTCGCCGCCGCCGCTGCGGGTGACCCTCGCCGTGGCCGCGGTGATCGTGGTGGGCGTGGTCGCGCTGGTCATCACCGGGCTGCTGCGGTCGGCGCCGGGGGAGGAGGACCGCAGCAGCCCGACTCCGGCCGGCGCCTTCCCGCGGGTGGCCCGCTCGGTGACGGTCACCGAGGCGGTGGCATCGCTCGCCGTGCTCCGTGACTGGGACCGGGCGCGTTCCCGAGCCTGGGCACACGGAGACGTGCTGGCGCTGCGCCGGATCTACCTGGCCGGGTCGCGGGCCGGTCAACGGGACGTCGGGATGCTGAGCCGTTGGGTCGAGCGCGGCCTCCGGGTCCGGCGGATGACGATGCAGGTGCTCACCATTGAGCTGCGGGTGCGGACTGAGCGGCGGATCGTCCTGGACGTCACCGACCGGCTGGCGGACGCGGCCGCGGTGCCGGTCGGCGGCGGCCGCCCGACCGCGCTGCCCCGCGACGGGCTCACGACACGGCGGCTGGCGTTCCGGCTGACGAGAGTCGGTTGGGTGCTCGCGGCGGCCTACGAGAGGCCGCTGGCCAGCACCGCGTCCACGTCGGGATCGGCGAACTCGTAACCGAGGTCCAACAACGCCTGCGGCCGGACGTTCAGCGAGCCCAGCAACTCCGGTGCCAGGCGGCCGGCCGCGACCCTGAGGACCGGACCGGGCACGGTGGCGATCGCCGGTCGGTGGAGCTGCTTCGCGAGCGCCTCGGTGAACTCCTTGTTGGTCGGCGTCGACACGCAGCACAGGTTCATCGGGCCCTCGGCCGTCGGGTGCTCGACGAGGTACGACGTCGCGCCGACCCAGTCGCGGAGCGAGATCATCGGCATGTGCTGGCGGCCGCTGCTGAGCCGGCCCCCGAGACCGGCCTTGAACAGCAGCCGGAGCTGCTGGAGCGGGGCACTCGACCGGTCCATCACCGGCGTCGTGCGGAGGAAGACGACCCGGCCGGCCGCGTCGACGGCAGGCTGGGCAGCCGCCTCCCAGTCGCGGCACACGTCGGTCATCAAGCTGTGGCCGCGGCTGTCGGCGGCTTCCGTGAGCTCGGCGGGACCGTGGTCGCCGTACCAGGCAACGGCGTTTCCGGCGACGAAGTACGGCGGCTGCGGGGCTGCGGCGATGGCCTCGGCGAGCGTCCTCGTCGTGTGCACGCGCGAGTCGTGCAGGGCCGTCGACCACTTCTGCGAGTGCGGGTTGCCGACGGTGGGCGCGCCGGCGAGGTTGATCACCACGTCGGCCGACGCGACGAGGTCGCGGTCCACGTCGCCGGCGTAGGGATCCCAGCTCGACTCGCCGGGCTTTTCGGTCGGGCGTCGGACGAGCGCAGTGACCTTGTGTCCGCGCCGTTCCAGCTCGGCCCGGAGGTGGGTGCCGAGGAAGCCGGAGCTGCCGGCCATGACGATCGACTTCGCTCCCATGGCTCCACCCTGCCATGTGGGTGGGGGCCAGGCTGTCGGGTCCCGGTCGGTCGGCTGTCGGCGCACCGACAACTCCGTCTCACAGCGTCACGGTTTCGCGGGCAATCCTAGATGAGGCACCGGTAACGTTTCGCGGGCAGTTTCGTGAGTCTCGTCGCCTTCTTTACCTTCTATTCGAACTGGTGTACGATTGACGTACGTCGCCAGCGGCGACCAGTCGTCCCCGTGATTCAGTTCAAGGACACCCCGGCACCAGGCCACCGGATCCCGTATCCGTGTGCAGCCGAAGAGGGGGTCCTCGTGGTCGCTGAGCTGATGCCGTCGCCGCATCCGATCCTGTCGGCGGTCCTGGTTGCCCAGGACGCGGTGAGGTCGGTGCGTGATGCCCAGCCGGTGTTCTTGATCCCGGCCGAGAAGGAGACCGCGGTCACCGAGCTGGCCCGGTTGGAGGCGATGACTGCGGAGCTGAGGCTGCGGGTGGTCGCTGTCGCCGAGGACGCCCGCGCTGACGCTGGCGCTCGCGACGTGGGGGCCTGGCTCGCCTCGGTGACCCGCGCCGACTTCCCGGTCGGCCGAGCAGATGCCCGGCTGGCCGAAGCCCTGGACCGGCGTTGGACTGCCGTGGTCGCGCCGCGATGGCCGAGGGTCTGGTCTCCCAAGCCCAGGCGAAGGTCGTTGTCCAGGTGCTCGATGATCTTCCCGACCACCTCGACCCCGAACTGCTGGCACGGGCCGAGGCCGAGATGGTCACCCTGTGCGCGCCAGTTCCGTCCCGCCGAGCTGCGTCGACTCGGTGGTCACCTGCTGGAGGTGGTGGCGCCGGAGATCGCCGAGGCCGAGGAAGCCAAACGGCTCCAGAACCAAGAACAACAGGCGCGGGCCAAGACCAGCCTGCGCACCCGGTTGATCGGCGACGGCCTGGCGCGGACCACGATCGTGCATCCCGAGCTCGACCGCGACCGGCTGCTGACCTACCTGCACGCCTCCACCTCACCCCGCAAGCACCCCGACGCCATCAGTGGCGACGAAGACCGGATCCCCCACCACCAACAGCTCGGACAAGCCTTCGGTGCTCTCCTGGAGCACCTCGACCCCGCCCGGCTCCCGGCTCATGGCGGGGACGCGACCACGGTGATGGTCACCATCTCCTTGGAGTCCCTGCGCAACGAGCTCGGCACCGGCACCATGATCGGCGGCGAACCCCTGTCGGCTTCTGCGGTCCGACGGTTGGCGTGCGACGCCCAGATCATCCCGGTCGTCCTCGGCGCCAACAGCGAGGTCCTCGACCTGGGCCGCACCCGACGGCTGTTCTCACCCGCCCAACGCAAAGCACTGCGGCTCCGCGACCAGGAATGCCGAGCCGAGCACTGCTCGATCCGGGCCACCTGGTGCGAGGCCCATCATCGGAAACCCTGGTCCCAAGGCGGCCACACCGACCTCGACGACGCCGTACTCCTCTGCAACTTCCACCACCACCGCGCCCACGACCAACGCTACGAAACCACCACCCTCCCGACCGGCGACCTCCGCTACCACCGACGCACATAGTCCGGCTCACCAGGCATCGAACTGCTCGCAAATGCTTGATATGCGGGTGCTCACAGGCGGAGGTGGTCCGGAAATCCAGTCCATCGGAGATCCGCTGGCAGGTGGGCCATGTCGTTAGCAACCATCACCGACGGGGGTGCTCCGAGCTCGTACCGGATAACCGTCAGTCCGGCGTGGCATTGAGTCGGGGGAAACCAGCGCCAGGCAGGGGCGTCCAGCGCGTGTCGCACCATCCACCCGATCGTGAAGGCGTGGGTGATGACGACATCCACGGACGGCCTTCCGTCAACCGCGGGGCCGGCCAGCAGGTCGATCGCCCGCTCACCCAGGCGCGCGCCAGCGGACGCCTCGTCCTTGGAGACGTCCAACAGGAACGACCAGACGGCGTCCCGCCAGGCGCCGGGCAACTCGTCACGATCCGGCAGGTGAGGAACGTAGTCGCCTGCGGCTTCGTCCTCTAACAGCGAGGGGCTCCGCTCGAACTGTTCCGCCACGACCCTGGCCGTCTCAGCCGCACGCGGGAGCGGTCCGTGCGTGATTCGGTTTACCGGAAGTGTTGCGAGGCGACGACCTAAGTGCTCTGCCTGCCGCGCACCATTCGACGTCAGTCCCACGCCGTCTTCCTCGGGCTCGGCGTGTCGCGCCAGGTACAGCAAGCGTGTGGCGATCCGAGACATGCGCACATCAAACACCAGGTCAGGGTGCCCGCTACTGGCGCCCTGCGTGCTCGCGGAGCAGCACGCTACGGCCGCACGGAGTGCGTGGCCATACCGACTTGCGGGCACTCAGGCGATCAGTGATCGGCGGAGAAAGCCGACTTCCACTCGGTCGCCGTGGTCGGGTCGTGGTAGCGCGTGAATCCGCAACTCCAGGCGATCGGATACTTCAACGCGGTGCCACCCCAACGCGGCTGTCCGCTGACCAGGAGTCGTGAGCCAATGCCGTAGGCGACAGCCCCGTCTATCGAGGGCGCGCCAGGCATGTCGACGGTCACCTGGTCGCCGTCGCCACCGGCGTACCAGCGCATGACTTGGAAGGTCACTCCGGGTTGACCGAGATCGGCAGAATCTCCTCGATCCGAGACCGACTCGCCAATCTTGACCACTACGCCATCGAACGCGAACCGCTGCTGCACCAGCGTCTTCCGGCCGTACTCAGACACGCAGCTGGTGGTCTCGTCCCCAGGCAGAGGACCCTTGAGGCCAGCAGTGGGGTTCTCGGCCTCGGAGTCGGAACTGCTCCCGTCCATGGCGTCTCCACAGGCGACTAGCAGAAACGTGAGCATCGCGGCCGTGGCCGCTTGTCGAAGCATTCCAACCTCCTGACCTCGGCGACGCGTCCACCAGTCTGACGCGTTGGACCCTCATTGAGGTTTCATGGCTGAGATCGAAGCGCCCACTCACTGCCGCGCCCGTGCGCTCGATGCGAGGGCACCAGCCTCCGGCGTCTGAGCACTGTCTCGTCGCGAGCAGGTCAAGTCCGCGCACGTCTAGTAAGGGATGCACGACGGCATCCTCGGCTGCAGCTGGCACCACCACCGCGCCCACGACCCGCGATTCACCCACGAGATCCTCCACGACGGCGACATTCGGCTCCACCGACGACGGTGAGAGCTGTCAGACGGCTTTTCGTCCTTGCTCAGACCTCGAACTGGGCTGCCTCGAGGCGACTCTTGACCTCCTGCAGGAACCGGCCGGCGTCGGCGCCGTCGACCAGGCGGTGGTCGTAGGTCAGGGCGAGGTAGCACATGTGGCGCACCGCGATGGTCTCGCCGAGGTCGTCGTCGTCGATGACCACGGCCCGCTTGACGACCGCACCCGGACCGAGGATCGCGACCTGCGGCTGGTTGATGATCGGGGTGTCCCAGAGCGCGCCGACGCTGCCGAGGTTGGTGATCGTGAAGGTGCCGCCGGACAGCTCGTCCGGACCGATCTTGTTCGACCGCGTGCGGCCGGCCACGTCAGCGATCTTCTTGGCGAGGCCGGAGATCGACAGGTCACCGGCGTCCTTGACGACCGGGGTCAGCAGGCCCTTCTCTGTGTCGACGGCGAAGGCGATGTTCTCCCGGTCGTGGTAGGTCACCTCGCCGGCCTCGAGATCGAGGGTGGCGTTGAGAGACGGGTGCCCCTTGAGCGAGTCGATCGCGGCCTTGGCGAAGAACGGCAGGAAGGAGAGCTTCACACCTTCGCGGGCGAGGAAGTCGGCCTTGGCCGCCTCGCGGAGCCGGGCGATGTTGGTGACGTCGACCTCGACGACCTGGGTGAGCTGCGCCGAGATCTGTACCGACTCGACCATCCGCTGGGCGATGATCTTGCGCAGCCGGCTGACCTTGACCGTCTGGCCGCGCAGCGGCGACGGCCCGGACGACTGCGCCGGCTTCTTGGCTTCTGCGGGCGCCGTCGATGCGGCCGGAGCCGCTGCCGCGGGCTTCTGTGCCTCGGCGGCGTCGATGACGTCCTGCTTGCGGATCCGACCACCGACGCCGGAGCCCTTGAGCGAGCCGAGGTCGACGCTGTGCTGGGCAGCGAGCTTGCGGACGAGCGGCGTGACATAGCCGGGACGGTCGTCTCCGCCGGCGTCAGGCGCGGGGGCCTTCTCGGGGGCCTTCTCGGCGGCCTTGGGCTCGGGTTCCTTCGCGGCCTCCGGCTCCGGCTCGGACTCGGACTCCGGCTCCGGCTCTGGCTCCGGCTCCGGCTCCGGCTCGGGCTCCGGCTCGGGCTCCGGCTCGGACTTCGGCTCGGACTTCGGCTCGGACTTCGAGGGCGCGGGCGATCCGGAACCGATGATCGCGAGCTCGGCGCCCACCTCGACCGTCTCGTCCTCCTCGACCTTGATCTCGAGCAGGGTGCCGGCGACCGGCGAGGGGATCTCCGTGTCGACCTTGTCGGTAGAGACCTCGAGCAGCGCCTCGTCGATCGCGACCTCGTCGCCGACCTTCTTCAGCCAGCGGGTGACGGTGCCCTCGGTGACGGACTCACCGAGCGCGGGGAGAGTCACCGCAGTGGTCTCGCCGGAGCCACCCGCGTCACCCGACTCCTTCGCGGCCGGCTCGCTCCGGCTCGGACTCCGGCTCGGGCTCCGACTCGGGCCCCGGCTCCGGCTCCGACTCGGGCTCCGACTCGGGCTCCGGCTCCGGCTCCGACTCGGGCTCCGACTCGGGCTCCGGCTCCGGCTCGGACTCCTGTGTCTCCGACTCGGACTCCCCGGACGACTCGCCACCGCCCGAACCCTCGCCCTCGTCACCGATCACCGCGAGCACGGCGCCGACCTCGACGGTCTCGTCCTCCTCGGCTTTGATCTCGAGCAGGGTGCCAGCGACGGAGAGGGGATCTCGGTGTCGACCTTGTCGGTGGAGACCTCGAGTAGTGCCTCGTCGACCGCCACGGAGTCGCCGACCTGCTTCAGCCAGCGGGTGACGGTGCCTTCGGTGACGGACTCGCCGAGTGCCGGGAGGTTGACTTCGGTGGCCATGGAATCCTCGTCTTCGCTTGGTGTTCGGTGACTCTGCAGGGTGGGTCAGCTGTGGGTGTGGAGGGGTTTGCCGGCCAGGGCGAGGAACGCCTCGCCGAGAGCCTCGTGCTGGGTGGGGTGCGCGTGGACCAGCGGAGCGACGTCGTCGGGATGCGCCTCCCAGCCAAAGACCAGCTGCGCCTCGCCGATGAGCTCGCCAACCCGTTCGCCGACGAGATGGACACCGACGACCGGGCCGTCGACCTGGCGCACGAGCTTGACGAAGCCCTGGGTGCGCAAGATCTGTGACTTCCCGTTGCCGGCGAGGTCGTAGGTCAGGGTCGCGACGGCGTCGCCGTACTCCTCCTTGGCCTGCTCCTCGGTGAGTCCCACGGACGCGACCTCGGGTCGCGAGTACGTCACCCGCGGGATGCCGCGCTCGTCGATCGGTCGCGGCGAGAGACCGCCGATCTGCTCGGCCACGAAGATGCCTTGCTGGAAGCCGCGGTGGGCGAGCTGGAGGCCGGGCACGATGTCACCGACGGCCCAGACGCCGTCAACGCCGGTGCGGCAGTGGTCGTCGGTGGTGACGAAGCCCCGGTCGAGGGTGACGCCCTGCTCCTCGTAGCCGAGGGCTTCGGTGCGAGGCACCCGGCCGACAGCGACGAGGAGTACGTCGGCGCGCAGCTCGGTGTCGTCCGACAGCGTGACGACCACGCCGTCTTCGCCCGAGGTGACGGCGGTGACCGACGTGCCGGTGCGCGCGGTGATGCCGCGCTTGCGGAACGCCCGCTCGAGTGCCGCCGACGAGGCGGCGTCCTCGGGCGGCAGCAGCCGGGGGAGCGCCTCGACGATCGTCACCTCGGAGCCGAAGCTGCGCCACACGCTCGCGAACTCGCACCCGATGACGCCGCCGCCGAGCACGATGACAGAGCCGGGGACCCGCTCGAGCCGGAGCGCGTCGTCGGACGTGAGCACGTGGGTGCCGTCGATCTCGATGCCGGGCAGCAGCCGCGGAGCGGAGCCGGTCGCGAGCACGACGTTGCGGCCGGTGAGCGTGACCGTCCCGTCCGCGCCCTCGACGGTGACCTGCTGCGGGCCGGTCAGCGTGCCCCGTCCTTCGACGACCCGGATGCCGCGGCTCTTGATCAGGCCGGTGAGGCCCTTGTAGAGCCGGCTGACCACGCCGTCGGCGTAGTTGCGGACGCCGACGGCGTCGACGCCGTCGTACTTCGCCAGCACGCCGAACGTCTCCGCCTCCCGCGTCGCGTCGGCGATCTCAGCGGCGTGCAGCAGTGCCTTCGTCGGGATGCACCCGACGTGGAGGCACGTGCCGCCGAGCTTCGACTGCTCGACCAGCGCAACACTGAGGCCTAGTTGGGCGGCGCGGAGAGCACAGGCGTACCCGCCCGACCCCGCGCCCAAGATCAGAACGTCGACTACGTCGTCGCCGTCGGCCTCGGCCACCACAGTTCTCCCTTACTCGGCTGCGCCGCCCATCCTTGCACCACGAGTGGCGCCGAGCGCAACGCCCCTCGGTCATCGGGCACACTTGGCGGCATGGCGCTGTGGGACCGGTTCCGAAAGGGACCGAAGATGAGCGGGCCGGCGCGTGACGCGGCCCGGACGGGGTCGACGCGCGTGCGCGCGGCGGACAAGGTCGACGAGGCGCACCTGCACGAGTGGGTAGCGGCCCGCCGCGGCGTCGAAGGCTTCGTCGAGCCTCGCACCGCGGTCAGCGAGGTGACCCTCCTCCTCGTCGCTCACGATGGCGAGTGGACCCGGCGCCGGGTGCCCGGCGTGAAGTGGGCGCACGACTTCTGCAACAAGCACCAGGTCCCGTCGTACGACGCCGCGGTGGTCGGGATCCCGCAGCGGATGCGCGACTACAACTCGCGGGTGCGCAAGGCGCAGAAGGCTGCCGACTACCCGCAGTACAAGCCGCGCGAGCCCTAGTCCGCGTCTGCTGCCAGCGAGCGGGCGAGCTCGACCAGGGTGGCGACGCCGTAGCCGGTCGCGCCCGACGTCCAGTGGCCGGCCGGGCCGCCCTTGTTGAAGGCCGGGCCGGCGATGTCGAGGTGCGCCCACGGGAGGCCGCCCGTGAACTCGCGGAGGAACGCGGCAGCGAAGAGGCCGCCGCCCCAGCGGATCCAGTCGTGCTGGGACAGATCGGCGATCTTGGACGTGCGGATCCGCTCCTCCATGTGCTCCGGGATCGGCATCGGCCATGCCTCCTCGCCGGCGGCGACGGCCGCTGCCAGCACCTTCTCGACGGTGGCGTCGTCGCCCATGACGCCGCACATCTTCTCGCCGAGCGCGAGTGACATGTGGGCGGTCAGCGTGGCGATGTCGACGATCAGGTCGGGCTTGCGCTGGACGGCCCGGCCGAGCGCGTCGGCGAGCACCAGCCGGCCCTCGGCATCGGTGTTGGTGATCTCGACCGTCGTGCCGTCGTACGTCGTGAGCACGTCGCCCGGCCGGAAGGACGCACCGCCGACCATGTTCTCCGCGAGCGCGGCGAAACCGCTGACCCGTATCGGCAGCTCGAGCCGCGCGATGGTGAGGACCGCCTGCACCATGGCCGCGGCGCCGGCCATGTCCTCCTTCATCGTCGGCATGCTGGCCGCGGGCTTGATGGTCAGGCCGCCGGAGTCGAACGTGATGCCCTTGCCGACCAGCGCCAGGTGCGTCGTGGCGTCCACCGATTTGGGGGGGCGGTATTCGAGCTCGACCAGGCGCGGCGGAGCGTCCGACCCGGATCCCACGGCGAGGATGCCGCCGCAGCCGAGCTCGGCGAGCCGGGCCTCGTCGTAGACCTTGACCTTGACGCCGACGACCGGCTTCGCGGCAGCGACGATCTCGTCGGCGAAGAGTGCCGGCGTCAGGTCGCCGGGCGGAGTGTTGACCCAGTCGCGGGCGGCGACCACGGCGTCGGCCATCAGCTGCGCGTCCTCGAACGCGGCGATCGACTCGCTGCGCCGCGCCGTGGGCGAGAGCACGACGATCTCGGCCGGTGCCGAGGCCGCTCCGCCGCTCTTGTAGCGGGTGAACGTGTAGCCGCCGAGCCGGTAGCCCTCGAGCACCGCGCGCACCAGGTCCGGGGTCTCCGCAGGCAACGCCAGGGCGACCGACGCCGAGTTCGTGACCGCGCGAGCAGCAGCCCCGGCCGCGCGCCGGACCGTCAGCGGATCGGGATCGGCACCGAGGCCGACGAGGACGAGGAGCGGCGACGCGATGGTGCCGCCGGTCGGTACCTTCGCGACCTCGCCCGCCTTCCCGGTGACTCCGAGGGACGCCAGCAAGGGAGCGAGCCGGCGGCCGTACGCCTTCGCGACGTCCTCGGCGCCGTCCGCGAGCTTGGCCGCGCCCGCCCGCCGGCGGTCGCCCGGAACCACGCCGACGACCACGGCCTCGGCGCGGGTCTTGGCGGGGCTGGCGGTGCGCAGCGCGAAGGACGTCATGTGGGGGAGGGTAGACGGCGGTGTCGTCGGCAGAGTCGTCGGCAGTGTCGTCGGTAGAGTCGCCGTCATGTCCGACGGAACCCAGCCAGCGTCGTCGCCCGCCCTGTCCCGTTCACCGGTGCACGAGCGGCACGAGGCGCTCGGCGCGAAGTTCGCCGAGTTCGGCGGCTGGGAGATGCCACTGCAGTACACCGGCATCGTCGAGGAGCACAACGCCGTCCGGTCCGCCGTCGGCATCTTCGACGTGAGCCACCTCGGCAAGATCGTCGTCCGCGGTCCCGGAGCCGTCGAGTTCGTCAACGCGACCCTCAGCAACGACCTGGCCCGGATCGGTCCCGGCCGGGCGCAGTACACGCTGTGCCTCGACGCCGAGACCGGCGGGATCGTCGATGACATCTTCAGCTACTACCGCGACGACGAGCACGTGCTGCTCGTGCCCAACGCGGCCAACAACGCGGAGGTCTTCAGGCGGCTGGCCGAGGCCGCACCCGACGGCATCGAGGTGCTCGACCAACACGCCGACCACGTCGTGCTCGCGGTGCAGGGCACCCGGTCCGACGAGGTGCTGGCCAGGGTCGGCCTCCCCGTCGGCCACGACTACCTGACGTTCATCGAGGCCGACTTCGCCGGCGGGACGGTCGTCGTCTGCCGCACCGGCTACACCGGCGAGCGAGGCTACGAGCTCATCGCACCGAGCTCGGTCGCGCTCCCGCTGTGGGACGCGGTGATGGACGCCGGTGCCGAGTTCGGCATCCTCGCCTGCGGCCTCGGTGCCCGCGACACGCTCCGCACCGAGATGGGCTACCCGCTGCACGGCCAGGACATCGGCCCGACGGTCTCACCCAACGAGGCCCGCTTGGGCTGGGCGGTCGGTTGGAAGAAGCCGGAGTTCTGGGGGCGCGACGCCGTACTCGCCGAGAAGGAGAAGGGCGCTCGCCGCAAGCTGGTCGGCCTGGTCTCGACCGGTCGCGCGATCCCGCGGCCGCACATGTCGGTCTCGCTGGTCCCCGACGTGCTGCTCGGTGAGGTCACCTCCGGCACGTTCTCGCCGAGCCTCAAGCAGGGCATCGGCCTGGCCCTCGTCGCCACCGTGGTCGCCGACGACGCCGAGGTCGCCGTCGACGTACGCGGCCGCCGCGAGGTGTTCAAGATCGTGAAACCACCGTTCCTCGACACCTCGGTCAGGGAGTCCTGATGAACCTCCCCGAGCCCCCGCCCGCCTTCCGTCAGGCGACACCGTCCGAACGGCCCTGGTTCTGGCGGCTGGAGGATGCCGACGGCACCGAGGTGACGCTGGCCGGCGAGGCCGCCGAGGAGTACGGCGACCGCCGGTTCGCGAGCCAGGCGGATGCCGAGTCGTGGATCGGCGAGACCTGGGCTGCTCTTTCCGGCGCCGGCGTCGCCGCGGTGACGCTCATCGAGCTCGAACGGGTCGTCTACGGCCCGATGAGCTTGTCCGCTGGTTGAGGTGCGAGCGCAGCGAGCCTCGGAACCAAGGTCGTAGGGGGCGGCTAGTCTTCGAGCCGTGCAGGCCTACCTCGATCTCGTGCGGCGGATCCTCGACGAGGGAGCGGAGAAGGGCGACCGCACCGGCACCGGCACGCTCAGTGTGTTCGGCCACCAGATGCGCTACGACCTCGCCGCCGGCTTCCCGCTGGTGACCACCAAGAAGGTCCACACCCGCTCGATCTTCGGTGAGCTGTTGTGGTTCCTCCGCGGCGACACCAACGTGAAGTGGTTGCAGGACCGGGGCATCACGATCTGGGACGAGTGGGCCGACGACAACGGCGACCTCGGTCCGGTCTACGGCGCCCAGTGGCGCTCGTGGCCGACGCCCGACGGCCGGCACATCGACCAGCTGGCGCAGGTGATCGACGAGATCCGCACCAACCCCGACAGCAGGCGACACATCGTCTCGGCGTGGAACCCGGCCGACATCCCCGAGATGGCGCTGGCGCCGTGCCACAGCCTGTTCCAGTTCTACGTCGCGGACGGCCGGCTGAGCTGCCAGCTCTACCAGCGCTCCGCCGACGTGTTCCTCGGCGTGCCGTTCAACATCGCGTCGTACGCGCTCCTGACCCACATGGTCGCCCAGGTGACCGGCCTCCAGGTCGGCGACTTCGTGCACACGCTCGGCGACGCCCATCTCTACTCCAACCATCTCGAGCAGGCCCGGCTCCAGCTGACCCGCGAGCCGCGGCCGCTCCCCACGCTGGTGCTCGACCCGTCGGTCACCGCGATCGACGGGTTCGACCTCGAGCACATCCAGGTCGAGGGCTACGACCCGCACCCGGGCATCAAGGCCCCGATCGCGGTCTGAGGGGTCACTGCATGACGCCAGGAGGCAAGACGGTGACCATGGTCGCCGCGGTGGCGGAGAACGGCGTGATCGGGCTGGCCGGCAAGATCCCGTGGCACCTCCCGAAGGACTTCGCGCACTTCAAGGAGACGACGTCCGGTCACGTCCTGATCCTCGGCCGCACCACGCACGAGGGCATCGGCAAGCCGCTCCCGAACCGCACCACGATCGTCCTCACCACCGATCCCGAGTGGCATGGCGAAGGGGTCTACGTCGCGCCCGCACTGCCCGACGCCCTCGCCCTCGCCGACACCATGGACGGCGACGTGATGATCGGCGGGGGAGCGGTGGTCTACGCCGCCGCGCTGCCCTACGCCGACGTCCAGATCATCAGCGAAGTCCATGCTGCGCCCGAAGGGGACACGCACTACCCGGAGTTCAGCCGGAGCCGCTGGCGCGAGGTCGGGCGCGAGCCGCGCGAGGGGTTCGACGTCGTGCGGTGGGAGCGGATGTTCGCCTGTGGCGGGGACAGCTGAGCGGATCAGCCACCGGCGGCGCGGGCACGCGCCGCGCACTCCAGGATCACCTCGGCGACCGCCTCGGCATCCGCTGGCGTCGATTTCCACGAGGACACGCTGATCCGCATCGCGGGAGCGTCGTGCCACTGCGTGGCGCCGCACCAGATCCGGCCGTCGTCCTGTACCGCTGCGACCAGCGCACCGGTGGTGGCGTCGTCGTCCAGGCGCACCAGGACCTGGTTGAGGACGACGTCGTTGAGCACCTCCAGGCCGGCGTCGCGCAGCCGGTCGGCGAGCGCGACCGCGGTGTCGCTGGTGCGCTGCACCAGGTCGGCGACCCCGGTCCTCCCGAGTGAGCGGAGCACGGCCCACACCTCGATCTGGCGTGCCCGCTGGGACGACTGCGGCGTGTGGTGCATCGCCTCGAACGCGGCGTCGCTCTCCGGCAGGTAGCCGGCGACGGCGGTGAAGGTACGGCGCAGCGCGGCCGGCTCACGGACGAACGCGATCCCGCAGTCGTAGGTGACGTTGAGCCACTTGTGCCCGTCGGTGGCCCACGAGTCGGCGCGGTCGAGCCCGGCGACCAGCTCGGCCCGCGTCGGGTCGGCAAGAGCCCAGAGTCCGAAGGCGCCGTCGACGTGCACCCACGCGTCCCGCGCCGACGCCCAGTCGGCGATCTCGCCGAACGGGTCGAACGCACCGCTGTTGACCTCACCGGCCTGGGCGCACACGAGAACCGGGCCGGTCACGTCCGGCAGCTCCTCGGCCCGCAATCGTCCCTGGTCGTCGGCAGGGACGACGACGACCCGCCGACGGCCGAGGCCGACCAGCCCGAGCGACTTCGACAGCGTCGAGTGGCGGTGTGCGCCGACCACGACGGTGACCGGTGGCGCGCCGAACAGCCCGTCCGCCTGGACGTCCCAGCCGGCGCGCTCGAGCAGCGCGTCGCGGGCGGCTGCCAGGCAGGTCGCGTTGGCCACGGTGGCGCCGGTCGTGAACACCACCCCGGTGGGCTCCGGCAGTCGCAGGAGATCGACGAGCCAGCGTCGTACGACGTCGTGCAGGCGGGCGGCCACCGGCGACATCACCGGCAGTGCCGCGTTCTGGTCCCACGCATCCGCCAGCCACGCGGCGCCAAGGGCCGCGGGATGGACGCCCCCGATCACGAACCCGAAGTAGCGGTCCGCGGTGCTCGCGACCGTGGCCGGGGTGCCTGCGGTGTCGAGCAGCCGCAGGGTCTCGGCGACGTCAGCCCCGGACTCGGGCAGGGGTTCGTCGAAGGCGGCCAGGCCGGCCAGTGCATCGGGGCTGGGGAAGGCGGGGCGCTGGTCCACGGTCGCGGCATAGTCGAGAGCGGCAGCAGCCGCCTTGCGCAGGGCGTCCATGCTGGGAGCATGACAGTCGAGCTCCGCGTGATGACCGAGCCCCAGCAGGGCGCGTCGTACGACGACCTGCTCGCGGTTGCTCGCACGGCCGAGCGGTGCGGGTTCGGTGCGTTCTTCCGCTCCGACCACTACTTGTCGATGGGTGGCGAGGGCCTGCCCGGACCGACGGACGCCTGGACCACCCTCGCGGGCCTCGCCCGCGACACCACCACGATCCGGCTCGGCACCCTGATGACGAGCGTGACGTTCCGTCACCCCGGCGTGCTCGCGATCCAGGTCGCCGGGGTCGACGCGATGAGCAACGGCCGGGTCGAGCTGGGCATCGGAGCGGGCTGGTTCTCCCAGGAGCACACGGCCTACGGGATCCCGTTCCCGGACACCAAGGAGAGGTTCGCCCGGTTCGGCGAGCAGCTCGAGATCGTGACCGGCCTGTGGTCGACGTCGGTCGGCGAGCGATACGACTTCGCGGGTGCCCACTACCAGCTGGCCGACTCGCCGGCGTTGCCCAAGCCCGTCCAGTCCGTCGGCCATCGCGGCGGACCGCCGATCATCATCGGCGGCAGAGGCAGGAAGCAGACGCCCGCGCTGACGGCCGAGTACGCCGACGAGTTCAACCTCCCGTTCGTCGACGAGGAGACCACCGCGAGCCAGTTCACGCGGGTGCGCGCCGCCTGCGAGGAGGTCGGTCGTGACCCGGACGGCCTCACCTGGTCCAACGCGCTGACGGTCTGTGTCGGCCGCGACGAGAAGGAGGTCGGGCGCCGCGCCGCCGCGATCGGGCGGACGGCCGAGGATCTCCGCGCCAACGCGCTCGCCGGCACGCCACAGGAGGTGGTCGACACGATCGCCAGCTACGCCGCGCTCGGATCGCAGCGGATCTACCTGCAGGTCGTCGACCTCGACGACCTCGACCACCTGCACCTGATCGCCGACGAGGTCATGCCGCACGTGTAGACGGCGCTGTGCTGCGCGAGCGCCGCGTGGGGCTAGCCTTGCACCATGAGCTCCGCCCCCTTCGGCACCGTGCTGACCGCGATGGTCACGCCCTTCCGTGAGGACGGCTCGGTGGACCTCGACGCGGTTCAACGGGTCGCCCGCCACCTCGTCGACCACGGCCACGACGGGCTGGTGGTGTCCGGCACCACCGGCGAGTCCGCGACCACCACCAAGGAAGAGGACGGCGAGACGCTCGCCGCGGTCAAGGACGCCGTCGGTGACCGGGCCAAGCTCGTCGCCGGCGTCGGCACCAACGACACCAACACCTCGATCTGGCTGGCCCAGCAGGCGGCGAAGATCGGCGCGGACGGCGTACTCCTCGTCACGCCCTACTACAACAAGCCCGGCCCGCGCGGCATCCTCCACCACTTCCGCCAGGTCGTGGACGCCGCCGAGCTGCCCGTGATGCTCTACGACGTCCCCGGCCGCACCGGCAGCCAGATCGCCCTGGAGTCCTACGAGGAGATGGCAACCTGGGAGCCGGTCGTCGCGCTCAAGGACGCGGTCGGCGACTTCGCCCGCGGCGTCCGGATCAAGGAGATGGGCTACGCGCTCTACTCCGGCGACGACGTCGCCAACCTGGCCTGGCTGGCGCACGGCGCGGTCGGCTTCGTGTCGGTCGCCGGCCACGTCGTCGGTGACCGGTTGCGCGCCATGCACGACGCGTTCCACCACGGCGACCCGCTGGCCGCGCTCGACATCTTCACCGGCATGCTCCCCGCGATCGACGCGATCATGGGCACCCCCAACTACGGCGCCACCACCGCCAAGGCCTCGCTCGAGATGATCGGAGTCCTCGAGAACCGCCGGGTCCGCTCGCCGCTGATCGAGCTCGACGACACCGAGCTGGTCGCCCTGCGCGCCGGCCTCGAAGCGGCAGGAGTCCTGTGAGGGCGTCGCGAGGCCGCCTCGGTGCGGCACCCGAGCGCAGCGACCTCTCGAATGAGGCCGAGCGCAACCGAACGAATCGAGTCGACCTGTGAGTCACGCGCATCCGGAGCTCGGCGCACCGCCGGAGCTTCCCACGAACGGCCTGCGGGTCATTCCGCTCGGTGGCCTTGGCGAGGTCGGTCGCAACATGACCGTCTTCGAGTACGACGGCCGCCTGCTCATCGTCGACTGCGGCGTGCTCTTCCCTGACGAGCACCACCCGGGCGTCGACCTGATCCTTCCCGACTTCGGACCGATCCGGGACCGGCTCGACGCCGTCGAGGCGCTGGTGCTGACCCACGGGCACGAGGATCACATCGGCGCGACGCCGTACCTCCTGCGCGAGCGCGGCGACATCCCGCTCATCGGCTCCGAGCTGACACTCGCGCTGCTCAACGGCAAGCTCCGGGAGCACCGGCTCAAGCAGCCGGTGTTCCACACCGTCAAGGAGGGCGACCGGATCAGCTTCGGGCCGTTCGACCTCGAGTTCATCGCGGTCAACCACTCGATTCCCGACGCGCTGGCCGTCGCCATCCGCACCGGCGCCGGCCTGGTGCTCCACACCGGCGACTTCAAGATGGACCAGCTGCCGCTGGACGGCCGGATCACCGACCTCCGCGCGTTCGCGCGGTTGGGCGCGGAAGGGGTCGATCTCTTCCTCACCGACTCCACCAACGCCGAGGTCCCGGGCTTCACGACCTCGGAGAAGAAGATCACGCCGGTCCTCGACCAGGTCTTCCGTGAGGCCGACCAGCGGATCATCGTCGCCTGCTTCGCCTCGCACGTGCACCGCGTCCAGCAGATCCTCGACACGGCCATCGCCCACGACCGCCGGGTGGCCTTCGTCGGCCGCTCGATGGTCCGCAACATGGGCGTGGCTCGCGACCTCGGCTACCTGACGATCCCGCCGGGTGTGATGGTCGAGGCGAAGGAGCTCGCGGACCTGCCGGTCGATCGCCAGGTGCTGATCTCGACCGGATCGCAGGGTGAGCCGATGAGTGCGCTGGCGCGGATCGCCAGCCGGAGCCACCACTTCGTCCACCTCGAAGCCGGGGACACCGTCGTACTCGCGTCGAGCCTGATCCCCGGCAACGAGAACGCCGTCTACCGCGTGATCAACGGGCTGTCCCGGTGGGGTGCGCGCGTCGTGCACAAGGGCAACGCTCTCGTCCACGTGAGCGGCCACGCCAGCGCCGGCGAGCTCCTCTACTGCTACAACATCGTCCGCCCGCGCAACGTGCTGCCGGTGCACGGCGAGATCCGCCACATGCTCGCCAACGGCGCGCTCGCCAAGGAGACCGGGGTCGAGAACGTCGTCTATGCCGAGGACGGCGTCGTCGTCGACCTCGTCGACGGCGTCGCATCGGTCACCGGCAAGGTCGACGTCGGCTATGTGTTCGTCGACGGTCCGACGATCGGCGACGTCACCGAGTCCGAGCTCAAGGACCGCCGGATCCTCGGCGAGGAGGGCTTCATCTCGGTGATCGTGGTCGTCGACTCGGTCGCCGGCAAGGTCTCCGCCGGCCCCGAGATCCACGCCCGCGGGCATGCCTGGGACGACACCATGTTCGAGGGCATCAAGCAGCCGATCATCGACGCCGTCAACGGGCTGCTGGCCGAGGGCGTCACCGACACCTACCAGCTCCAGCAGTCCGTACGACGCACGATCGGCCGGTGGGTGAGCAGCAGCCACAAGCGCCGCCCGATGATCATCCCGGTCGTCGTCGAAGCCTGACGCCGCGACCGAGGCGACAAGCAACGGTCCCCGCCCTCCTGGAGGAGAGCGGGGACCGTTGCTTTTGCTGCTACTTGATCAGCGGGGGACCACCTTGATCGTGAAGTTCTTGGAGCTGGACCTGAATGCCTCGTTCCTCAGGAACTTCGCGGTCAGCGTGTGCTCGCGGATGGCGAACACCCGGGCGACCGTGATCGAGGCGACGCCCCGACGGTTCAGGTCTGCCCTGCCGAGCCGGAGGGCACCCTTCATGATGACGACGCGACCCTTGGGGGCCTTGTCCGCCGTCACCTTGACCTTGACCGTGAACGGCCGGCCGCGCTCCACGCGTGCGGGGGCGTCGACGGTCGTGTTGGTCGCCAGCGCGTCCGGCGCACAGGTCTTGACCGTCACGTTGTCGACGAACCAGCCCTCGACACCGTTGCAACCGTCGCGCGTCATGTCGAACCGGAAGTTCAAGGTGTCGCCCTTGTCCGCCAGGTCCTTCAGCTCGATGACCGACGTGCCCCACGAGCCGGTCAGCAGACCACCGTCGGTGCCGGTGAAGGCCTCCTGGCCGCTCATCGACGTGCCCTGGCGCGGGTCGATCTCTCCACCCGGAGCGTTGAAGCGGTAGGCATCGACCGGAATCAGCTCGAACGGACCGCCGTTCACGCTGACCTTGACGTTGCCACCGTCCCACGTCGCCTCGGTCGCCATGTAGTGGTCGAACGAGAGACGCGGGGACGAACCGCCGGGCATGGTGATGTCAGGGCTGATCAGGCCGTTGCGGCTGGTGAGGTCGCCGACGTCACCACACACGCCCGCAACCGGGTCGGGCCCGAAGGCAACGGTGCTGTCCCGACCACCGGGAGCGTCCTCGGACGACTCCCACGCGATCCCCTCGCTGAACGGGAAGCCGAGCTCCTCGTCCTGCGTCCAGCCGGTCAGGCCGTCCTCGAAGTCCTCCCTGTAGGTGGTCTTCGCGTGCTTGCCCGGACCGCAGTTGACCGGCGGGACGCCGGGCTGCAGCAGCGGCTGGAAGCCGCACTGCTCGGTCGGGTCGAGCCGCAGCTCGGTCTCCTTGATCGCCCTCCGCACCGCGGTGCAGTCGGAGTCGGTGGTGCCGCCCAGGACCTTCTCGGGCTCGACCACGCCACCATCGGCGCCGTCGGCTCGCGACGGGTCACCGAGCGTGACCTTCTCGAAGCTGACACCCTGCAGCGACGCACAGGCCGCCTCGAGACCGTCGGCCAGGTCGGGGAAGTACGACGTCGGCGTCAGGTAGTGGGTCTGGGTGTACCAGAACAGCCACGCCGCCTTGTCGAGTCCGATCGACTTGATGCCGGGGTAGCCGTCCACCAGGATGGCGAACGTCCGGTTGACCACGCCCGAGTTCGAGTGAACCCCGCCGGAGTCGCTGACGTCGCAGTGGTACTCCGCGTCCGAGACCGCGCCCGGGTGGCCGTAGCAGTTCGGGTTCCACATGTCGCGGATCGCACCACCGAAGGCCGGGTCGGCCTCGCCCGACAGCCACCGGTAGGTGTTGTCGGTGTTGGCCGGGACCGCAGCGATGTGGAAGTCGACCGGCACCCCGGCCGACTTGAACCGCGCACCGTCCTCGAGGGTCACCATCACGCCGTAGATGTTGGCGGCGCCGGACATCGAGATCGGGTCACGACCGGCGACGTTGTCACCGACGACGATGCCGAGGGCACCGGCGTCATCCGCGTTCTGCGCCTTGGTCTGGAACGTGCAGGTGCCACGGTCGACGTACACCCACTGCCCGGCGATGTCCCCGGCGTTGACGAACGGCAGGCAGCCGTTGCCGGTGGAGTCGTCGGGCGTGCCGTCCGGCAGCGCGCCGGTGCCGTCGACGCCGACGATGCTGGTGCCGTCGACGCCGGCCTGGGTGATGACCGGGCCGAAGCCGGCCGGGGCCGCGTTGCACGGTCCGTCGACGCTGGCAGGCGCGGTGATCTCCATGTTGATCTCAGCGCGGGTGTACTCCGAGCACAGGCCCGGCGTGCGCTCGATCTTGTCGGCCTGCGTGTCCCCGCCCTCGTTGTGGCGGGTGTTCAGCACGTCGACGGTCTCGCCCCAGATGTCGGAGTAGGCCTCGTTCATCGCGCCTGCCTGCCACTGGTAGATCAGGCCGGAGGTCGACTCGGTGTAGGCGTGACCCCACTCGTGAGCGACGGTGTCGTCACCGGTGACGCCGGTGCAGTAGTTCGTCGAGAATCCGTTCCAGTTGGCATTGGGGCAGTTGATCCGCGGGTCGTTGTTGACCGTGATCATCGTGCCGCCGGCGCCGTCCCAGGAGTTGTAGCCGAACGTGTTGCGGAACATCCAGTACGACTCACCGGTGCCGAGGACCTCGTTCTGCTGGTCCTCGTCGAGCCCGTCGGGGAACGCGTCACCCTCTTCCCAGGCAGAGGTGTAGGTGCCGTCGGGGTGCGCCTCGACCAACCAGCGGTCGAGCGCGTGGTTCATCATCGTCCACCGGTTGAGCGGCTTGTTGGTCTCGGCGTCGAGGACGACCATCTCGCGGATCGTGCCCTTGTTCCAGACCTCGGCAACCCAGGCGAGCCTGTTGTCGCCGGCGATGCCGCGCGGCGTGCCGGTGCGGTAGATCATCAGCTCGATGGAGCGGACCTTCAGGCCCTTGGTGAAGCTCTTGGGCAGGCCGCCGTCCTGGTAGCCGTCGGGCCGGGCCTTGACCGTGGCGAGCGCGCGCGCGGACGCCTCGCTCTCGGAGAACCGGGGTGAGGTCGAGAGGTTCAGGCCGGGAGCGGCGAAGCCGTTGACGGAGGTCAGCGCGCCCTCGCGGTCGACCTCGGCCTTCAGCTCGGCGCCGAAGACCGGCACGCCCTGGTAGGCCTGGGTGAAGGTGACCGAGAAGCCGCCCCTGTCGGAGTAGACCTCGGACTGGGTCAGCTCGTTGGAGCGGGCGCCGAAGGCACCGGCGAAGTTGTCGAGGTAGCGGGTGGCCTTGTCGATCGCGCCCTGACGGCCCTCGGCAGCCACGCCGGGAAGCAGGTCGCGGTCAGCGCCGCTGACCCGTGCGAAACCGACCTTGCCCGTCGCCGGGTTCTCGCGCAGCGCGAGGTCGCCAGATGCCGCGTCGCGCATCTCCGCCACCAGGGACGGGTCGGGCTTCGCCGTGGGAGCGGCGGACGCGCTGAGAGCTGGAGGTGCCGCCAAGCCGGCAGCGATGAGGGCGAGGCCGAGTGCACAACTCCGGCCCCGGTTGAGATTCTTCACCGAGGGTCCCTTCGAAGGAATGATTTTCCTGAGGGCGCGTCTGACAGACACGCACCATCCGGCACCTTAGGAGCGCTTTACCCATCGGTCCACCCCCCATGCCGCGGCGGGTTGGGGCCACGACACGCTCCCGTGATGCATGGGGCTGATGTGACGAATGAGTAGGGTCGTGAGCATGGCGACCCGTACGTCTTCCCCGACGCGGTCGCGCAGCCGGAGCACGTCTAAAAAGGCAAGCTCCAGCTCGCGATCGCGGAGTACTGCCAAGAAGCGACCGACCTCGAAGCGGACCACCGCAAGCCGTCGGCCGGCACCCCGTGCCGTCCGCAACGGGCCTGGTCCGGTGTCGCACGCGTTCAGCGCGCTCGCCCGCGCGATCGCTGCGGTCTGGCTCGGGATCGCGCACGGTGTTGGCGCCGTGGTGCGCGGGATCGTCGGAGGTGCCAAGGACATCGAGCCCGAGCAGCGCCGAGACGGGATCGGCCTGCTGCTCTGCGGTCTCGCCCTGGTGGTCGCGGCGGGCGTCTGGTTCGAGGTGCCGGGCGGCGTCATGGACTTCGTCCGCACGGTCGTCGCCGGAACCGTCGGCAAGATCGGCTGGTTGGTGCCGTTCCTGGTGCAGCTCGCGGCCTGGCGGGTCATGCGCGACCCGGTCTCCAACGGACCGGTCGGCCGCCAGGTGATCGGGTGGGCCGCGTTCAGCTTCGGTCTGCTCGGCATCGTCCACATCGCCAACGGCAGTCCGGAGCCGGTCAGCGGAGACACCACGCCGCTGCGCGAAGGTGGCGGCGCGGTCGGGTACGTCGTCTCCGCGCTGCTGCTCGACCTGCTCCGCTCGGCGGCCGTCGTCGTACCGCTGCTGCTGCTCCTCGTCTTCTTCGGACTCCTGGTCATCACCGCGACCCCGCTCTACCGGCTCCCTGACCGGCTCCGCGAGATGGGCGACTCGCTGCTCGGTCGCCGACCGGCTGCCGACGAAAGCGGAGAGCACACCCAGCCGATCCGGCTCAAGCGCGGCCGCGGTGACGTCAGCGACACCCTCGACCCGCTCCTGGGCGACCCGGCGTACGACTCTCCCTTGCTCGGCGAACCCACCAGGAAGCGGCGCGGCCGCCGGGCGGCGGCCGCCGTCGAGGAGTCGATGGAGCTCCGCGAGCCGATCGACGTCTCCCTCACCGACGAGCCGGCGGAGCCGGGCGCGGACGAGACCACCGACCTCGAGCCGCCGCCGCACACCCCGCTACCGCAACGCGTCGAGCAGCTCGCGCTGTCCGGCGACATCGCCTACACGCTTCCGGCCAATGACGTGCTGAAGCCCGGCTCGCCCCACCGCGCCCGGTCGAAGGCGAGCGACGCGGTCGTCGACAAGCTGACGCAGGTGCTCGAGGAGTTTGCGATCGACGCCCAGGTCGTCGGATATACCCGGGGCCCGACCGTCACCCGGTACGAGATCGAGCTCGGCACCGGCGTCAAGGTCGAGAAGATCCTCGGGGTCTCGCGCAACATCTCCTACGCCGTCGGCTCGGAGGACGTGCGGATCCTCAGCCCGATCCCCGGGAAGTCCGCGGTCGGCGTCGAGATCCCCAACGTCGACAAGGAGATCGTCTCCCTCGGCGACGTGCTGAGGTCCAACGCGTCCCGCAACGACCACCACCCGATGGTGGCGGGTCTCGGCAAGGACGTCGAGGGCGGCTTCGTGGTCGCCAACCTCGCCAAGATGCCGCACCTGCTGGTGGCCGGCGCGACGGGCTCCGGCAAGTCGAGCTTCATCAACTCGATGATCACGTCGGTGCTGATGCGCGCGACGCCGGACGAGGTCCGGATGATCATGGTCGACCCGAAGCGGGTCGAGCTCAACAACTACGAGGGCGTGCCGCACCTGATCACGCCGATCATCACCAACCCCAAGAAGGCGGCCGAGGCGCTGGCGTGGGTGTGCCGCGAGATGGACATGCGGTACGACGACCTCGCCAACTTCGGGTTCCGCCACATCGACGACTTCAACAAGGCCGTTCGTGCGGGGAAGGTCGAAGCGCCGGCCGGGAGCGAGCGGGTGCTCACGCCGTACCCCTACCTGCTGGTGATCGTCGACGAGCTCGCGGATCTGATGATGGTCGCCCCGCGCGACGTGGAGGACTCGGTCGTGCGCATCACCCAGCTCGCCCGCGCCGCCGGCATCCACCTGGTGCTGGCGACGCAGCGGCCGTCGGTCGATGTCGTGACCGGTCTGATCAAGGCCAACGTGCCCTCGCGGCTCGCGTTCGCGACGTCGTCGGTCACGGACAGCCGGGTCATCCTCGACCAGCCGGGCGCCGAGAAGCTGGTCGGCCAGGGCGACGGACTGTTCCTGCCGATGGGTGCGTCGAAGCCGATAAGAGTTCAGGGCAGCTGGGTGACAGAGGCCGAGATCAAGGCCGTCGTCAAGCAGTGCAAGAGCCAGCTCGAACCGACCTACCGCGAGGACGTCACTGCGCCGCAGGCCAGCAACAAGGTGCTGGAGGACGACATCGGCGACGACATGGACCTGGTCGTGCAGGCGATCGAGCTCGTCGTGTCGACCCAGTTCGGGTCGACCTCGATGCTGCAGCGCAAGCTCCGCGTCGGCTTCGCGAAGGCCGGCCGGCTGATGGACATCCTTGAGAGTCGCGGTGTCGTCGGACCCAGTGAGGGCTCGAAGGCCCGTGACGTGTTGGTGAAGCCCGACGAGCTCGACTCCGTGATCGCGACCATCCAGGGGGAGTGACATGACCGACGACGAGAACCTCGACAACGATCTTCCGATCTCGGACTCGATCGACCCGGTGCCCGACCCGATGCCCGACCCGGTCACCGAGCAGACGACCGACCAGGTGGAGGTACGCCGCAACGTCGTCCTCTCCGGCATCGTCGGCGCCGTGGCCGCCGCACTCACCGTTGCGTTCGCGGTCCGCGCGTTCGACGGCGGTAGCGCTCTCGACTGGGCCCTGTTCGCCGTACTCGGTGCGATCGCCGTCGTCCACGCGGCCGCAGTGGCCGACGCCCGGGCGCCGTTGCTGGTCGCGGACCAGCTCGGCGTGCGACTGCGCCAGGGCGCGGAGTGGCAGGGCATCGCGTGGGACGACATCGAGTGCATGGAGCACCTGCCGCGCCGGCTGCCGCTGCACGACGGCCATCTGCTGGTGGTGGGGGAGAGCGGTCAGCAGCTGATCGTGCCGCTGACCCTCGTGACCCGCGTGGTCGGCGTCGACAACGGCACCATCAGCGATGAGCTGGCCGCGCTCGCCGACGGCCGCGCCGACGTGGTCGAGGTAGTGGCGGGCATCGAGGACGATGCCATCGAGGTCATCGACAACGCCGAGGTCGGCGCCGTGGTGCGTACGACGGAGCCCGTTGAGATGCATCCCGTGATCGGGCCGCTCTCGGAGGACACGGTGAAGCTGGAGCGCCGCGGCATCGCCGCCGAGGTCGAGAAGCGCTTCCGGTCCCCGCTCGCGCCGGCGACCGACCGCGAGGAGGACGACACCGTCGACTCGATCGACCCGGTCGTCGCCGAGGCGTCGACCGACGAGATGGACGCGATCGCCGACGACACCGACCCGAACCCGCCGGCACCCGGTCGGCCCGTGTCGTCCGCGGCCCGGGTCGAGGTGCAGCACACCGGCTTCATCCGCACCTCGCGTGACGACAACACCGGGTCCCACCCGACCATCGGCGCCAACGCGCTCCTCGCCGACCTGGCTGTCGACACCGACACCGACACCGACACCGACACCGAGCCGGACTCGGTCGAGCACGCGCTGACCGTGGTTCTCGCCGACCTCGCCGTGCACCCGGCGGCAGAGCCGGTCATCGGGCCGCAGCTCGAAGCAGCCCGCGAGCGGCTCCGTCTCACGGTCGACCAGCTCTCGGAGCGCACCCGGATCCGTCCGCACGTGATCGAGGCGATCGAGGTCGACGACTTCGGACCGTGCGGCGGCGACTTCTACGCCCGCGGCCACCTGCGCACGCTCGCCAGGGTGCTGGGCATCGACGCCGGCCCGCTGGTGGCGTCGTACGACGAGACCTACGCCGACGCCCCCCTCGACCCGCGCCGGGTCTTCGAGGCCGAGCTGGCCACCGGCGTCGGCGGATCGATCCGCGGCACCCGCGGCGGCCGGAACTGGTCGATGCTCATCGCCGCCGTCATGGCCGTGATCCTGATCTGGTCGATCGCCCGGCTGGTGATGGACGGCCCGCTGCCGCTTGACACACCGTCGACCCTGAAGCAGACCGGCAGCGACGGCATCGGCGCCGGCGCGAAGGCCGAGGAAGTGCCGGTCACGCTGACCGCGACCGCCGGTGGAGCGCGGGTGATCGTGCGCGACGGCTCCGGCACCGTGAAGTACGACGGTCCTCTCGCCTTCGGCCAGACCGCGAAGGTCAACGTGATCCCGCCGGTCCGCATCTGGACCTCTGACGGCTCGGTCACGGCCGGCGTCGACTGCAAGGACCCGGTACCCCTCGGGGAGACGGGCGCCGAAGCCAGCAAGTCCCTCCCCGCCTGCTGACCTGCGCGAGGGCGTCTCGATACGCCCTCGCCTGGCGGCTCGGGCTACTCGACGACCGAGAGGGGGATAGGGGTGGTCGAGTAGCGCCCGTGAGCGAGGAACGAGCTCGCGCGGGCGCGTATCGAGACCCGGTGAGGTGGGCACCGACGGTGGGTACGGCGGAGTGCGGAGCTGGGGCGTCTCGATACGCCCTCGCCTGGCGGCTCGGGCTACTCGACGACCGAGAGGGCGCGCGAGGAACGAGCTCGCGCGGGCGCGTATCGAGACCCGGTGAGGTGGGCACCGACGGTGGGTACGGCGGAGTGCGGAGCTGGGGCGTCTCGATACGCCCTCGCCTGGCGGCTCGGGCTACTCGACGACCGAGAGGGCGCGCGAGGAACGAGCTCGCGAGGGCGCGTATCGAGACCCGGTGAGGTGGGCACCGACGGTGGGTACGGCGGAGTGCGGAGCTGGGGCGTCTCGATACGCCCTCGCCTGGCGGCTCGGGTTACTCGACGACCGTGGGCCGGGGCCAACGGCATTTCGTGCTCGGGACAGGCGAGCCGCCATACTGGCGGGTAGTTATGACCAACACTGAGACGACCGCGCCCGCCGGTACCGAACCCCAGTCGACACTGTCGGTGGCGCTGCTGACCCTCGGATGTGCGCGCAACGACGTCGACTCCGAGGAGCTCGCCGGACGGCTCGCGGCCGACGGGTTCGCCCTGGTCAACGACCCCGAGGACGCCGACACCGTCCTGGTCAACACCTGCGGCTTCGTGGACGCGGCCAAGAAGGACTCGATCGACACCCTGCTCGCCGCCGCCGACCTCAAGGACCGGGCCGGTGGTTCCAAGGTCAAGGCAGTGGTCGCGGTCGGCTGCCTGGCTGAGAGGTACGGCGCGGAGCTCGCCGAGTCGCTGCCCGAGGCGGACGCCGTGCTCGGGTTCGACGACTACACCGACATCGCCTCCCGGCTGCGCGCGATCGTGGCCGGCGAGCGGCCGCACGCGCACACGCCACAAGATCGCCGCAAGCTGCTCCCGATCAGCCCCGCCGAACGACCGCCGGCCGCACCGGCGACCCTCGAGGCCCGCGCCCGGCTCGACTCCGGCCCGATGGCGGCGCTCAAGCTGGCCAGCGGCTGCGACCGGCGCTGCACGTTCTGCGCGATCCCGATGTTCCGCGGCTCGTTCGTGAGCCGCCGGCCGTCCGACGTACTGGCCGAGGCGGTCTGGCTCGCCGGTCAGGGCGCCCGCGAGCTGTTCCTGGTCTCGGAGAACTCGACCTCCTACGGCAAGGACCTCGGCGACATCCGGTTGCTCGAGACGCTGCTGCCCGAGCTGGCTGCGGTCGAGGGGATCGACCGGGTGCGGGTGTCCTACCTGCAGCCTGCCGAGACCCGGCCGGGCCTGATCGAGGCGATCGCGACCACGCCCGGTGTGGCGCCGTACTTCGACCTCTCCTTCCAGCACGCCAGCAACGCGGTGCTGCGCCGGATGCGTCGCTTCGGCGATCCGGAGAGCTTCCTCGGCCTGCTCGACCAGGTCCGGGCGCTCGCGCCCGAGGCCGGGGTGCGCTCCAACGTGATCGTCGGCTTCCCCGGCGAGACCGAGCGCGACCTGGAGATCCTCTGCGACTTCCTGACCGCGGCCCGGCTCGACGTCACCGGGGTGTTCGGGTACTCCGACGAGGACGGCACCGAGGCCGAGACGTTCGAGGACAAGCACGACGAGGACGAGATCCGCGCCCGGCTCGCGCACGTCACCGACCTGGTGACCGCGCTCAACGGCGACCGCGCCGAGGAGCGGATCGGGACCACTGTCGAGGTGCTCGTCGAGGACGTTGACATCAGGGACGCCGACCGTCCTGGCCATGTCGAGGGCCGGGCGGCCCACCAGGGGCCAGAGGTCGACGGCAGCACGTTGGTCAGCGGATGCGCGGACGCACGGATCGGTGACCTGGTCCAGGCCGTGGTTGTCGAGAGCGACGGGGTCGACCTGGTCGCGGAAGCGACAGGAGACAAGCGATGAGCGCCGCAGACGGTGGTACGACGACGCCGGCCTCCGAGACGACGGAGCCGCCGAACAACTGGAACCTCCCCAACGCCCTCACGACGCTGCGGATCGCGTCGGTCCCGTTCTACGGCTGGGCCCTGCTCGTCGACGGTGGTGAGTCGATCACCTGGCGCACCGTCGCCTGGGCGATCTTCGTGGCCGCGATGATCACCGACAAGGTCGACGGCGACATCGCGCGCAAGCGCAACCTGGTCACCAACTTCGGCAAGATCGCCGACCCGATCGCGGACAAGGCGATCACCGGGATGGCGTTCGTCGGCCTGGCGATCATCATGGACACCTGGTGGATGTGGACGATCACGATCATCGTGCTCATCCGCGAGTGGGCGGTCACGCTGCTCCGGCTCTCGATCCTCAAGGCCGTCGTCATCGCCGCCGCCCAGAGCGGCAAGTGGAAGACGACGATGCAGGCGCTCGCCCTCGGCTTCCTCACCCTGCCGCTGCTCGAGGTCGACGGCTGGCTGGACACCCCCGGCGACGTCACGTACGTCGGCGCGATCGTCTGCCTCGTGATCGCCTTTGCCCTCACCCTGTGGTCGGGCTACGAGTTCTTCAGGGACGTCTGGAAGCAGCGCCACGACATCCGGAAGAAGGCGGAGACAGCCGACGCCGGCTGACTCCCAAGTAAAGGTTTCAACGGTCCTGTCTAGACATTTTGCGCTGAAAAGGGCGTTTCGGCCCGAAATCTTTGCTTCAGATTTCCGCGAACATTGCGCACTTGTCGGAGAACCGTCTTAGGGTCCATGTGACTTCCCCCACTCCTGCCCGCGGTGCCAAGCAATCTGCACGCGCGGGGCAGGGATCCTGTTGTGCTCAGTCCCCGTGGAAAGCGCCTCCATGTCTTCACGCCGCAAGGTCATTGCCACTGCTCTTGGATTCGGACTGGCCGTTGCTGGTCTCTCCGTAGCCCTCCCAGCACCTGCTGCAAATGCCGTCAGTTCTGGGCTGGTCATCTCCGAGGTGTACGGCGGCGGCGGCAACTCCGGCGCGACGTACACGAACGACTTCGTCGAGCTGTACAACACGAGCGGGAGCCCGATCTCGCTCAATGGGAAGAGCCTGCAGTACCGGGCGTCCGCGACGCTGACCGTGCCGACGAACCTGTTCTCATTGCCCAACACGACCGTCGGGCCGGGCGAGCACTACCTGGTGCAATGCGCGGGCGGCCCCAACGGGGTGCCGCTGCCACAGCCCGCGGACACCACGGCCTGCGCTCTGAACCTTTCCGGGACGTCTGGCCAGATTTTCCTGGCCAGCGTTACCACAGGCGTCATCGCGCAGACCAACGGCGCCGCTCCCTGGACCTTCAACTCCAACGTGATCGACTTCGTCGGGTTCGGCGCGAATGCCGCGGTGTACGAAGGCGCGGGCCGCACGCCGACACTGTCGAACACGACCGGCGCAACACGCACCGCGCCGTTCACCGACACCGACAACAACAACACCGACTTCACCGCGACGGCCTCGATGACGCCGACGCCCAAGCCTGCATCGGGACCCCTTGTTGTAGCCGACCCGGGCGCCAAGTCGGGCGTCGTCGGCGACCCGATCACGCCGTTCACGATGAGCGCGTCCGGCGGCACGCCGAACTACACCTGGTCGCAGGTCGGCCTTCCGACCGGTGTCGACATCAACCCCAGCACGGGTCAGGTCACCGGCACGCCGACCGTCGCCTGCTCGTGCTCGGTAACGGTCACCGCGACCGACTCCGCGGGTCCCCCCGCGACCGCCGACCGGATCTTCTCGTTCGAGGTCGCTGCTGGGGTGACGATCACGCCGATCGACGAGATCCAGGGCACCGGCGCCCGCTCGCCGTTCGCGCCCGCCACCGGCAACGCCGCCGGTGACATCAAGACCGTCCAGGGCGTCGTCACCGCGATCTACCGCACCGGTGGCTTCAACGGCATGTTCATCCAGACCGGCGGCACCGGTGGCCTGACCGACGCGACCCCGGGCGCCTCGGACGCACTGTTCATCTTCGGCGGCAGCAACATGGTCAACGTTCCGGCCGGCGTCGTCCTCGGCGACTCCGTCCGCGTGACCGGTCCGGTCAGCGAGTTCTTCGACAGCACCCAGATCACGCCCGCCAGCCCGGCCGGGGTGGTCGAGCTCGGTGTTGCGCTCGACCCGGTCACGGCCCTCGAGATCGCCTACCCGACGACCACCGTTGACCGCGAGGCGCAGGAGGGCATGCTCCTCGAGCCGACCGACACGTTTACGGTCACCAACAACTTCCAGACCAACGGCTTCGCCGAGATCGGCCTCGCCACCGGCGACATCCCGCTGCGGCAGCCGACCGAGTTCGCGGCGCCCGACGACACCGCCGCCATCGACGCGATCATCGCCGACAACGCGGCCCGGGCGATCACGCTGGACGACGGGGCGACCACCAACTACCTGTCGAACCAGACCACCAAGGCGATCCCGCTGCCCTGGCTGACGGGCACCACGTCCCCGCCGCGGGTCGGTGCCGAGGCGACGTTCCACTCGCCGGTGATCCTCGACTGGCGCAACAGCATCTGGAAGTTCCAGCCGCAGTCGCAGGTCACCGACAGCGGCAGCACCCTGGTGACGTTCGAGGACACCCGCGCCCAGAACGAGACCCCTGCGAGTGTGGCGGGCGACATCTCGATCGCGACCTTCAACGTCCTCAACTTCTTCAACACCACCGGTGAGGCGTACACCGACAACGGTCAGCTCCAGGACCCGCCGCTCGACACCTTCTGCACCTACTTCACCGACCGTGGCGACCCCGGTCCGCCGTCGGTGAACGGCCAGCGGATCGGCAACAACTCGTGTGGCGTCCGCAACCAGGACGACCCGGACACGCCGGCCAACGAAGCCAACAGCAACAACGGCAGCGGACCGCGTGGTGCGGCAACGTCCGACAGCCTTGCCCGCCAGGAGCAGAAGCTCGTCCACACGATCAACGCCCTCGACGCCAGCGTCATCGCGCTCGAGGAGATGGAGAACTCGATCAAGCTCCCGGGCGAGACCAACCGCGACGAAGCGCTGGCCTACCTGACGTTCCTGCTCAACGAGGCGGACCCCGGTGTGGAGGACAAGTGGAAGTACGTCAAGAGCCCCGGCGAGGCCACCAACGCCGGGGCGGTCGCCGAGCAGGACGTGATCCGCAACGCGTTCATCTACCAGCCGGCGCTAGTCAGCCCGGTGGGACAGTCGGACATCCTGTTCGGCACGACCCAGTTCGCCAACGCCCGTGAGCCGCTGGCCCAGGCGTTCAAGGTTGCGGGTGCGCCGAACAGCGACGCCTTCGCTGTGGTCGTCAACCACTTCAAGTCCAAGGGTGACAACGGCTCGCCGGCGCCGCCGGCCTCCGGCGACAACACCAACAGCCCCCTCTTCGGCGCCTTCAACGGCGACCGGGTGCGTCAGGCCACCCGCCTGGTGGAGTTCGCCAACGACTTTGCCGCGTCGCGCGACATCGAGGAGATCTTCCTCGCCGGTGACTTCAACTCCTACACCGAGGAAGAGCCGATCCACGTCCTCGAGGCCGGTGGCTTCGAGCTGGTCGAGTCGGACGACCCGAACAGCCCGGACGAGGAGAGCTACTCCTTCAGCGGCCTCTCCGGTTCGCTCGACCACGTGCTCGGCAATGCAGCGGCAATGGACCTGGTTACCGAGGCTGACATCTGGGAGATCAACGCCAACGAGTCGGTGGCCTACCAGTACAGCCGCTACAACTACAACGCGACGATCTTCTTCGACCCGGCCGACCCGTTCGCGACCTCGGACCACAACCCCGAGATCGTCGGGCTCGACCTGCCGGACGTCACGCCCACGATGACGAAGGAGATCCAGGTCCTCAGCACCAACGACTTCCACGGCCGGCTGCTGCCGGACGGCGGTAACGCCGCCGGTGCGGCCCCGTTCGCCACGGCGGTCGACGAGCTCCGGGCGGAGGCCCCGCCGGGCAACACGATCTTCGCCGCGGCCGGCGACCTGATCGGTGCCTCGACGTTCGAGTCCTTCGTCCAGGACGACGAGCCGACCATCGACGCCCTCAACGCGATGAACCTCGAGGTCTCCGCCGCGGGCAACCACGAGTTCGACCAGGGTTATGACGACCTGGTGGACCGGGTGCTGCCCCTGGCCGACTGGGAGTACATCGCCGCCAACGTCGACGAGCCCGTGGGTGAGGACAACCTGGCCTCGAGCTTCGTCAAGACCGTCGACGGCGTCGACATCGGCTTCGTCGGCGCGGTGACCGAGGACCTGCTGTCCCTGGTCAACCCCGCGGGCATGGCCGACGTCGCGGTGCTCGACATTGTGGACGCGGTCAACCAAGAGGCAGCCGCTCTCAAGGCCGCGGAGGTCGACATCATCGTGCTGCTGGTCCACGAGGGCTCGCCGTCGACCGACTGCATGTCGTCGAGCTTCACCGACGACGCGACCGTCTTCGGCAACATCGTCCAGAACACGTCGGCCGACGTCGACGCGATCGTCTCCGGGCACACGCACCTCGCCTACAACTGCCGCTACACCGTGCAGGACTGGGTCGACGAGACGCGTGCGGTGACCCGTCGTCCGGTGGTCTCTGCCGGTCAGTACGGCACCAACCTCAACCAGCTGGTGTTCAACTTCGACACGGTGTCCGGTGACCTGCTCGAGATCGAGCAGGAGCTCGTCGGCACCGCCGGTGTCGGCTACCAGCCCGACCCGGCCGTCCAGGGCATCGTCGACGACGCGGTTGTCTTCGCCAGCGGCATCGGCAACCAGGTGCTGGGCCAGATGGAGGACCCGTTCAACCGCGCGGTCTACCAGCCGGCGTCCGGCCAGACCGAGAACCGTGGTGGCGAATCCACCCTGGGCAACCTCGTCGCCGAGGTGCAGCGCTGGGCGACCCAGCTGCCCGACCAGGACGTCGAGGCCGACCTCGCGTTCATGAACCCGGGCGGCCTGCGCGCAGACATGGTCGGCTCGGACAACGGTGGGCTGCGTGACCTGACCTATCGCCAGGCGGCCAACGTGCAGCCGTTCGCCAACACTTTGGTGAACATGGACCTGACCGGTGCTCAGATCGAGACCGTTCTCGAGCAGCAGTGGCAGCGCACGGCGACCGGAAGTGTCCCGTCGCGGCCGTTCCTGCGGCTCGGTGTCTCGGAGGGCTTCACCTACACCTACGTCGAGACTCCGGTGACGGTGAATGCGCCGAACTCGGCGCCGGTCAACACGTTCGAGGGTGAGGTCACGGGCATGTGGCTGAACGGGGTCGCGCTCGACCCGGCGACGTCGTACTCGGTGACGGTGAACTCGTTCCTCGGCACCGGTGGCGACAACTTCTTCGAGCTCGCCAACGGCGCCAACAAGGTGGACACCGGCAAGGTGGACCTCGCCGCGATGGTCGACTTCATGGCCCAGTACCCCGAGGGTTCGCCTCTCGAGGTCGACTACAGCCAGCGGGCCGTCGAGGTCGAGTTCCCCGGCGCCGCTCCGGAGGCCTACGTCCCCGGCGACACGGTCGAGTTCGACGTCGCATCGTGGACCATGTCCAACGCCAGTGACCTCAAGGACACCGAGATCGACGTGAAGCTGGATGGCGCCACGGTCGACACGGCGACGCTCAACAACACGATCGGCAACAAGCCGTACGACAACTACGGCACGGCGTCGGTGAGCTTCGTCCTTCCAGCCGAGCTCGACAGCGGCGACTACGAGATCACGCTGACGGGCACGGAGACCGGGACCGAGATCCCGGTGACCATCGAGGTCGAGCGGGCAACGACCGAGGTGCAGATTCTGGGTACGAATGATTTCCATGGTCGTTTGTTGCAGACCGCGGCGAACCGGGAGGGCGGCGCCGCCGTGCTCTCTGGTGCGGTCAAGCAGCTGCGCGGGGAGAACTCGAACACGGTGTTCTCTGCGGCGGGTGACTTGATTGGTGCGTCGACGTTCGAGTCGTTCATCCAGAAGGACAAGCCGACCATCGATGCGTTGAACGAGGCGGGTCTTGAGGTCTCGGCGGCCGGTAACCACGAGTTCGACCAGGGGTATGAGGACCTGGTGGATCGGGTGATGGCGCCGTATGACGTTGACACGAACCCGTACGGGGGGGCTGCATGGAAGTACCTCGCGGCCAACGTCGAGGAGCCGGGTGATGCGGATGAGCTGGCGGACACCTGGACCAAGGACTTCGGTGACGTCAAGGTCGGCTTTGTCGGCGCGGTGACCGAGGACCTCCCGTCGCTGGTCTCGCCTGCCGGTATCGAGGGGCTGACGGTGTCCGACATCGTCGACGCCACCAACGCTGCGGCGCTCGACCTCAAGGCCGACGATGCCGACGTGGTCGTGCTGCTGGTCCACGAGGGTTCGCCCTCCACCGACTGTGGGTCGGCGAACTTCACCGATCCGGGCACGGTTTGGGGCAACATCACCCAGAACGTGTCGGCGAACGTGGACGCGATCATCTCCGGTCACACCCATCTGGCCTACAACTGCTCCTTCCCGGTGCAGGAGTGGATCGACGGTGACCGTGTGGTCACCGAGCGGCCGGTGGTTTCGGCCGGTCAGTACGCCACGAACCTCAACCAGTTGGTCTTTACCGTCGATGACGCCACCGGTGAGGTCGCCGGGCTCGACACGGCGCTGTTGCCGCTGATGACCACCGACCCGGACGGCACCGGCCCGGGGCTGCCGACCGCGAACTACCCGGCCGACCCTGCGGTCACCACGATCGTGAACAACGCGGTCACCGCTTCGAACACGCTGGGTGCTCAGGTGCTGGGTCAGATCGAGGCGCCGTTCAACCGGGCGAAGCTGTCGAGTGCTGCTGAGAACCGTGGTGGCGAGTCCACGATCGGCAACCTGGTGGCCGAGGTGCAGAGGTGGGCTACCGACACCCCCGAGGCTGGTGCGGCGGAGATCGCGTTCATGAACTCGGGTGGTCTGCGGGCCGACATGGTCGGCACTGTGAACGGTGGTGCCCTGGATGTGACCTACAAGCAGGCAGCGGTGGTCCAGCCGTTCGCGAACACCTTGGTGAACATGGACCTGACCGGTGCGCAGATCGAGACAGCGTTGGAGCAGCAGTGGCAGCGCACCTCGGGTGGCGTGGTCCCGTCGCGCCCGTTCCTGCGACTGGGTGCATCGGAGGGCTTCACCTACACCTATGTGGAGACTCCGGTCACGGTCAGCGGGACTCCGACGTTCGAGGGTGAGGTCACCGGGATGTGGCTCAACGGGGTCGCGATCGAGCCGGCGGCGACGTACTCGGTGACGGTGAACTCGTTCCTGGCCTCTGGTGGCGACAACTTCTTCGAGTTCGCCAACGGTGCCAATAAGGCCGACACCGGCAAGGTCGGACCTCGCCGCGATGGTCGACTACCTGGCCGAGTTCGCTCCGGTGGGCTCACCGCTCGAGGTCGACTACAGCCAACGCGCGGTCGAGGTGCACGACGTGGCCGCGAGCTACACCGCGGGTGAGAACGTCACCTTCGATGTCTCCTCGTGGACCATGTCGACCGCTGATGACGTCAAGGACACCGAGATCGAGGTCAAGCTCGGCGAGGAGGTCCTCGGCACCGCGACGCTGGACAACACCATCGGCACCGACACCTTCGACCGGTACGGCACCGCCCACGTCAACGTCGAGCTGCCCGAACGGCACGCCTGCCGGACCGCTCTCGCTGATGCTGGTCGGAGCCGACACCGGCACCGAGATCCCGGTAGAGATCGTCCTCGACACGTCGACGTCGACGGTGACCGGGACCGACGTGTCGGTCGACTACGGCGCGTCGACGACCATGGAGGTGACGGTCGAGGCTGATGGTCAGGTTCCGACCGGCACGGTCCAGCTGAAGGTGGGCGACGTGAACCTCGGGCCGGCGTCGACGCTCGTCGACGGCACCGTGGTCGCGGCGATCCCCCGCAAGAAGGTCGGGCCGGGTGTGCACACCGTGACGATCAACTACTCCGGTGACGCCTCGGTCGAGCCTGGTACGGGGTCGGCGACGATGACGGTCTCCAAGGCGACGCCGACCGTGATCGGGACCAAGACCACGGTCGAGTACGGCCTGGCCACGACGATGGCGGTCCACGTGGGCGCCCCCGGCGTGGTCGCGACCGGACAGGTCGTGCTCAAGGTGGGCGACGTTCGGCTGGGTAGCGGGACGCTGACGGACGGCAGCACGGCGGCCACCATCGGCGCCCGGAAGCTGCCGCCCGGTACTTACGAGGTGTTGATCCGCTACGACGGTGATGACTTCGTCAAGACGGCGACCGGCACTGCGACGCTGGTGGTCAAGAAGGCCACGCCGACGGTGACCGCACCCAACACCTCGATGACCTTCGGCGAGACCGGCAGCCTGCTGGTCAAGGTGAAGGCGACGGGCGTGATCCACCCGACCGGGACGGTCCGCGTCGTGAGTGCCGAGGGCGACGCCCTGGGTGCAACTGCGACGCTGGTCGACGGTCAGGCGACGGTGACGCTGGCGCGGAACAGGCTGCCGGCATCGCCCACGCCGTACACGGTGACGATCAGGTACTCGGGTGACGACTTCGTGAAGCCGGGTACCGACACCTCCACGCTGCGGGTCAGGAACCCGTAACCAGCAGCACCAGGCAAGAGGCCGGTCCACCCAGCGCGGGCCGGCCTCTTGCTCGCTCAGTCGCTGAAATCCGCATTTCCCCACGAAATCGCAGTACTCAACTCCCTCTCGAAAGAGCCTCATGTCCTCATTGAAGTTGGCACTGGTCGGAACCCTAGGAACCGCGCTGTCCGTCACCGGACTCTCGCTCGGTCTCGCACCGGCGCCAGCTCAGGCGGTGGGCGGCGTGTTCATCTCCGAGTTCCACTACGACAACGACGGTGATGACGTCGGCGAGTTCGTCGAGGTCACGGCGCCGGCGGGCACCGACCTGTCCGCGTACTCGATCGCGCGCTACAGCGGCGGTCTCGTCTATACGACCCCGGCGCCGTCGAACACGCTGACGGGGACGGCTATCGACCAGGCGGACGGTTGGGGAACCGGCGTCGTCAACTACCCGTTGGGCGGGCTGCAGAACGGTGGTTCCGACGGGATCGCGCTGATCCACAGCGGCACGACGGTGGTCGAATTCTTCTCTTACGAGGGCAGCATCACCGCGACGAACGGTCCCGCCGCTGGCCGAACAGCCACCGCGATCAGCGTGTCGGAGGGGAGCAGCACCCCCGCCGGGCAGTCGCTCCAGCGCCAGGTGAACGGGACCTGGGCCGGACCGGCCGCCAACACCAAGGGCGCGCCGAACGGGTACGACGACGCCGGGACCGGCGAGCTCTCGGCGAGCAACGAGCCCGACGTCGATCGTGACCGTCGACGAGACGATGACGACCATCGTCCTCAACGCGACCGGCGGCACCCCGCCGTACACGTGGTCGACCAGCAGCGACCTGCCCGCCGGTGTCACCCTTCGCACCCGGTGGCGAGATCACCGGCACTCCGACCGAGACCGGCGAGTTCGCGATCACCGCGACGGTGACCGACGCCGCCGACGCGACCGACAGCGTCACGTTCACGCTCACCGTGAACGAGCCCGGAGCCGCGACCCCCATCGCAACGATCCAGGGCGCCGGTGACAGCTCACCCTTCGAGAACCTGACCGTGACGACCGAGGGCATCGTCACGGCGACGTATCCGACCGGCGGGTTCAACGGGTTTTTCCTCCAGACGCCGGGCGAGGACGAGACCCCCGGCGCGTCCGACGGGATCTTCGTCTACACCGACAGCCCGGCGATCGCTGGTGCACTGACAGTCGGCGACTCGGTCTCCGTCACGGCCAAGGTCGACGAGTTCAACGGCCTCACCGAGCTCATCGAGCCGGTCGTCACGCCGGTGGCCGACCTCGGCGACGTCGTGCCGCGCACCGTCATCCCCGGCACCGACTGTGCCCTCCCGGGCACGGACTGCCTCACCGGCGCCGCACTCGAGGCCGCCCGGGAGGCGCACGAGGGCGAGGCGTTCCTGCCGACCGCTGACTTCACGGTCACCGACGTCTACGACGGCTCGCCCTACAGCCCGCCGCAGGTCAACAACAGCAGCCACTTCGGCGAGATCGGCCTCGCGGGCGGCTCTGACATTCCGTTGGTGAGCCCGACCGAGGTCATCGACGCGCAGGCGGCGGCGGCCATCGCCGCGCGGGTGGCGTACAACAACGCGCACCGGGTGATCCTCGACGACGGCTCCAGCAGGACGTACTGGAACACTGCGAACAACGCGGGCTGGCAGGACAGCCCGTTCCCGTACTTCACGCCGGACCACCAGGTGCGGGTCGGTGCCGCGGTGACCTTCGACGAGCCGGTGATCCTCGACTACCGCTTCGGCTGGAAGGTGCAGCCGATCCACCAGGTCGTCGAGGAGCCCACCGGCCTGGTCACCTTCGAGCAGGACCGTCCGGCGCAGCCGGAGGACGTCGGAGGACACATCAAGCTCGCGACCTTCAACGTGCTCAACTACTTCACGACCCTCGGCATCGACTACGACGCCGGTCCCGAGAGCTGCTCGTCGTTCAAGGACCGGGACGACAACCCGATCGCGGTGAACCAGTGCACTGGCAACGGACCCCGCGGGGCCTGGAACACGGCGAGCTTCGAGCGGCAGGAGGCGAAGATCGTCGACGCGATCAACACCCTCGACGCCGACGTCGTCTCGCTCGAGGAGATCGAGAACAGCCTGAAGGTCGACGGCCATGACCGCGACGAGGCGCTCGCTGCCCTCGTCGACGCGCTGAACGACGACGCCGGCGCCGACACCTGGGACTTCGTGGCCTCCCCGGCCTCGGCGTCCGATCCGGGCAACATCGTCGAGCAGGACGTCATCCGGCAGGGCTTCATCTACCAGCCGGCCGCGGTCGAGGTGGTCGGTGACGCCGACATGCTCTTCGACGAGCCGGCCTTCCACAACGCTCGCGAGCCGTTCGCCGCGGTGTTCAAGCCAGTCGGCGGAGGCGAGGAGGACAAGTTCGCCGCCATCGCCAACCACTTCAAGTCCAAGGGCTCCGGCACCAACGACGGGACGGGCCAGGGCAACGCCAATCCGGACCGGGTTGCCCAGGCCGGGTCGCTTGCGGAGTACGCCGAGGACTTCGCCGCATCCCGCGGCGTCGAGGCGGTCTTCCTGACCGGCGACTTCAACGCCTACTCGATGGAGGACCCGATGCAGGTCCTCTACGGCGAGGGGTACGAGAACCTGGCACCGGACGACGAGTGGTCCTACAACTTCGACGGTCAGGTCGGCTCGCTCGACCACGTGCTCGCCAACGAAGCCGCCGAGGCGCAGGTGACCGGTGTGGACATCTGGGAGATCAACTCCAACGAGACGGTCTTCAACCAGTACAGCCGCTACAACTACAACGCGGCGCTCCTCTACCAGGAGGGTCCGTTCAGCGCGTCCGACCACAACCCGGAGATCGTCGGGATCGGCGTCTCGGAGCTGGCCCCGTCGACGGTGA
Organism: uncultured Actinomycetota bacterium; assembly: GCA_963795115.1. Lineage (GTDB taxonomy): Bacteria > Actinomycetota > Actinomycetes > Propionibacteriales > Nocardioidaceae > Nocardioides. The sequence continues at coordinate 796,078 of CAWCGH010000001.1, read as the reverse complement.
CCGGCACGGACGTCAGTGTCGACTACGGCCGGGGCACCACGATCGAGGTCATCGTCGAGGCCGACGGCGAGGCGCCGACCGGCACGGTCCAGCTCAAGGTCGACGACGTGAACGTCGGACCGGCGGCGACGCTGGTCGACGGCACCGCGGTCGCGACGATCCCCCGCAAGACGGTCGCGCCTGGCGTGCACACGGTGACGATCAGCTACTCCGGTGACGCCTCGGTCGAGGCGGGCACGGGTACGGCGACGCTGACGGTCAACCAGGCGACGCCGACCGTGATCGGGACGAGGACCACGGTCGAGTACGGCACGGCCACGACCATGGCGGTGCGAGTCGGTGCCACCGGCGTCGTGCCGACCGGTCGGGTCGTCCTGACGGTGGGCGACGTCCGGCTGGGCTCCGGCACCCTGACCGACGGTGTCGGGACGGCGACGATCGCCGCCCGGAAGGTACCGGTCGGCACCCACACGGTGACGATCACCTACCAGGGCGACGAGTTCGTGAGCTCCGCGACCGGCAGTGCGAAGCTCGTGGTGCAGAAGGCGACCCCGACCGTGGTCGGGCAGAACGACTTCATGTACTACGGCCTCACCGGCCACATGGAGGTCAAGGTGAGGGCGACCGGGGTGGTCCCGACCGGGACGGTCCGGATCGTGAGCGCCGAGGGTGTCTCGCTGGGAGCGCCGGTGGAGCTGGTCGACGGCGAAGCGCTCGTGACGCTGGCTGCCAAGAAGCTGCCGGCCTCGCCGACGCCGTACCTGGTGACGATCAAGTACGCCGGCGACGAGTTCGTCCAGGCCGGCACCGGCACCGCCAAGCTGCGGGTGAAGATCGACTGAGCGCCGCCGATCCCTACCATCGCTGCATGACGGACTCATCGACGATCGTCGAACGGCTGAGGGAAGCCGGGGCGACCCTGGCGACCGCGGAGTCGATCACCGGCGGCCGCCTCGCTGCCCGGGTCACGGACGCCCCGGGGGCGTCGGCGGTCTACGCCGGTGGTGTCGTGAGCTATGCGACGGAGGTGAAGGTCGCGGTGCTCGGTGTGCCCGACGACCTGGTGGCGGAGCACGGGGTGGTGTCGGAGGAGTGCGCCCGGTCGATGGCGGACGGCGTACGCGCCCTGATGGGGACGACGTACGGCGTCAGCACGACCGGCGTGGCGGGGCCCGACACCCAGGAGGGGCAGCCGGTCGGCACCGTGTTCGTCGGGTTGGCCGGGCCGGACCGCACCCGGGTGCTGCGGCTCGCGCTCACCGGCGGGCGGAGCGACATCCAGGCCGCTACGGTCGACGAGGCACTGTCGGCGCTGGCTGGGATGATCGGCGTACCGACGTGATCCCGGCCGGTCGTGGACCGGAACATCGGGGCCTCGGGTAGCGTTGGGCCCACAGATCAACCCAGAGGTCGGTTCGGGACGGATGCGGAAGGAGATCGGCATGGCGCTGTTTCGTCGGATGCTCGGTGATGTACTGCGCGAGCGCCGCTCCGAGCTCGGCCTGACCCTGCGTGAGGTTTCCGGCGTCGCCCGGGTGAGTCTCGGCTACATCTCTGAGATCGAGCGCGGCCAGAAGGAAGCATCCTCCGAGTTGCTCGCGTCGCTGTGCGATGCGCTCGAGGTGCCGCTGTCCCAGGTGCTGCGCCACGTCGCCGACGCCGTCGCGGTCGAGGAGCGCGCCGTTGCGCCGACGCCGATCGGATCGCTGCCGCAGCCCGACCAGGTCGTGGCAAGCGCCGCCTGACCCCCGTGGTCGGGTGCGGGCGTCTCGACGACCGGGGCTGGGTGGTCGAGTAGGCCGAGCGCTCTGGCGCGAGGCCGTATCGAGACCCCGCTACGTGCCTGTCCGCGGTGGGGACGTCGGTGGTCGGGTGCGGGCGTCTCGATACGTCGCTCGCTGCGCTCGCTCCTACTCGACGACCGGGGCTGGGTGGTCGAGTAGGCCGAGCGCTCTGGCGCGAGGCCGTATCGAGACCCCGCTACGTGCCTGTCCGCGGTGGGGACGTCGGTGGTCGGGTGCGGGCGTCTCGATACGTCGCTCGCTGCGCTCGCTCCTACTCGACGACCGGGGCTGGGTGGTCGGGTGCGGGCGTCTCGATACGTCGCTCGCTGCGCTCGCTCCTACTCGACGACCGGGGCTGGGTGGTCGGGTGCGGGCGTCTCGATACGTCGCTCGCTGCGCTCGCTCCTACTCGACGACCGGGGCTGGGTGGTCGGGTGCGGGCGCCTCGATACGTCGCTCGCTGCGCTCGCTCCTACTCGACGACCGGGGCTGGGTGGTTGGGTGCGGGCGTCTCGACGACCGTCAGTGCTGCTGAAGCGCGGCGGCTTCGAGGCGGGCGATCCGGTCCGCCATCGGCGGGTGGGTCGCGAAGAAGCGCGACAGGTCCTGGGCGCGGAACGGGCTCGCGATCATCAGGTGGCTGGCGTTCTGCAGCTCGCGGGTCGGGGGGAGCGGCGCCCGCTGGGTGCCGAGCTCCAGCTTCCGCAGCGCGGAGGCGAGCGCGAGCGGGTCGCCGGTGAGCCGGGCGCCGTCCTCGTCGGCGTCGTACTCCCGGGTCCGGCTGATCGCGAGCTGGATGACCATCGCCGCGAACGGCGCGAGCAGCGCCATCGCGATCATCGCCAACGGGTTGGGCCGCTCCTCGTCGCTGCCGCCGCCGAAGATCGACGTGAAGGCCAGGAACTGGCCCACGGCGCTGATCACGCCGGCGACCGCGGCCGCGACCGACGACGTGAGGATGTCGCGGTTGTAGACGTGCATCAGCTCGTGGCCGAGGACGCCCCGCAGCTCACGCTCGTCGAGCAGCTGGAGGATCCCTTCGGTGGCGCACACGGCGGCGTGGTCCGGGTTGCGGCCGGTGGCGAACGCATTGGGCGCCGCGGTCGGTGACACGTAGAGCCGGGGCATCGGCTTGCCGGCGCGCTCCGAGAGCTCGCGGACGATCCGGTACATCTCGGGCTGCTGCTGCTCGGTGACGGGGGAGGCGTGCATCGCGCGGATCGCGAGCTTGTCGGAGTTCCAGTAGCCGTAGGCCGTGGTGCCGACGCCGATCAGCGCGAAGACCCAGATGAAGATGGCGTTGCCGGTGGCCGCCGAGATGGTGCCGCCGACGGCCAGGAGCAGGCCGATGATGGCGGCGAACAGGACGGTGGTCTTCAGTCCGTTGTAGTGGTGGTGCATGTCTAATTCAACGCGATGAGGGTCGTGCCCGTTCCCGGTGCGAGCGGGGTCACAGCGAACTCTCAGACACCGGTCGTCGAGTAGCCCGAGCCGCCAGGCGAGGGCGTATCGAGACGCCGCGACTGACCGTAGCGGCGTTGAGCGGTCGACTCACCGCGTCTCGATACGTCGCTCGCTGCGCTCGCTCCTACTCGACGACCGGGGGGAAGGGCTGGCAGGACGGGCACCAGTACGTCGTACGCCGCTTGCCCTCGGGCCCGATCTCGCCGACCTGGATCGGCGTCCCGCAGCGCAGGCAGGACTGGCGCTGCCGGCGGTAGACCCACACCGTGCCCTTCCGCTCTCCCGCGGTGGTGGGGCGGCCGTAGTAGACGCCGTTCTTGAGCAGCTGACGCGCTCGCCGCAGCAGGCGGGCAGGGTCGCGCACGGCGCCGACCGGGCCGAGCGGGTGGACGCCCTGGAGGAAGCAGATCTCGGCGAGGTAGATGGTCCCGATGCCGGCGACGACGGTCTGGTCGAGGAGCGTCTCGCCGAGGGGGCGGTCGGTGTCGGCAAGGAGCCTGCGCAACGCGTCGTCCTCGTCGAACTCATCAGCCATCAGGTCGGGACCGAGATGGCCGACAACGCTCGTCTCGTCGGCCGTCGGCACCAGATCGACCAGGCCGAGGGCGAACCCGACCGCCTCCCGGCCGTCGGTGCGCAGCACGACCCGCGCCTCGTGGGCGGGACGCGACCAGCGCCGGCCTCCGTCGTACACCCGCCAGACGCCCTCCATCTTCAGATGGGTGTGGAGGGTGAGCGGCCGACCGTCGTGGTCGAGCCGCGTCAGCAGGTGCTTGCCGTGAGTGCCGGTCCCGAGCACTCTCGCTCCCGAGAGATCGACGGTCGCCAGCGACGGCCAGCGGAAGTCGGTCGCCGTGAGCACCCGCCCGGCGAGACCTCGATCGAGTCGGCGCGCAGTGAGGAAGACGGCGTCGCCCTCGGGCATCGCTAGCCCCGGATCCGCAACCCGCGCGGGGTGGCGACGAAGCCAGCGGCGTCGAGCGCGGCCCGGAGTGCGCTCGGCCCGGAGCCGAGCAGGGGAGCACCGTCGGCCTTCTCGACGGTCAGCCGGCCGAGCGTGCCGCGGCGGACCGCGTTGGAGAGCGCCTCGGCGGCTGGACCCAGCAGCTCGGGCTCGTCGCTCCAGGTGAGCAGGGTGCGGCCGCCGCGCTCGACATAGAGGGCCAGCGCGCCGTCGACGAGTACGACGATCGCACCCGCCTTGCGGCCCGGCCGGTGTCCGGTCTCGGGGTCGGTGGCTGCCGGCCAGGGGAGCGCGGCGCCGTAGGGGTTGGCCGGGTCGGTGGCCGCCAGCGCGACGGCGACCGGCTTGTCGTGCTCGGAGACCGAGGAGAACGTACGCAGCCGGTCGATGGACCCGGCGGTACCGAACTGAGCGGCACCGAGGCCCTCCACGAAGTAGCCCCTCCGGCAGCGACCGGAGTCCTCGAACGCCGACAGCACGCGGTAGACCGCGGCGAAACCGCCGGGAACCCGTTCGCTCGCGACTGCGCCACGGGTGACCACGCCGTGCCGGTCGAGGAGTCGCTCCGCCGTCGCGTGGGCCCGACGGGTGGGGTCGGCGTCGATCGCGGGCAGGAGCGCCCACCGGCCGGCCGTCTCCGGCGGGCCGGAGCGGGCGACCCGCCCGGGTCGCGGAGCCGCCTGGCGGCTGCGGTGTGCGGGGCGGCCGGCGCGGGTGAGCGAACGGATCGGGGCGAGGGTGTCGTTGCTGACCCGTCCGGACCACACCAGCGCCCACAGCGCGGCACTGAGCTTGCCGTCGTCGAGGCTGCCGATCGAGTCGCTGAGCTGACGGAAGAACCAGGCACCCCCCGGCGCCAGGGCGGTCAGCACCTGGCGCTGGAGCTCGTCGTCGACGTCGTGCTGGGGGTCGGGCAGCGTGAGCGAGGCCTGGTCGGCGAGGTGCAACGACACCCAACCGTCGCTCCCGGGCAGCGCACCGTGCCCGGCCCAGACGACCTCGCCGGCGGCGGTCAGCTCGTCGAGGTAGGACGGCTCGTAGTCGCGCACCCGCGACGCCAGGACCAGCGGCTCGAGAGCGGAGGCTGGCACCGGGGCGCCGGCCAGCTGCTCGATCGCGCGGAGCAGGCCGTCGGTGCCGCGCAGGCCGCGGCCGGTCGGCAACACCTGCTGCCACGCCGCCGAGAACCGGGCGAGCGCGACCGGCTCGACCGGCTCGATCTCGTGCCGGAGCTTGGCCAGCGACCGCCGCCGGAGGCGACGGAGGACCTCCGCGTCGCACCACTCGTCGCCGACGCCGGTGGGCCGGAACTCGCCGGTGAGCACCCGGCCCTGCGCCTCCAGCCGCCGGAGCGTGTGCCGGACCACGGCCGCACCGAGGCCGAGCCGCTCAGCGACCTGCTGGTCGGTGAACGGCCCGTGGGTCCGGGCATACCGCGCCACCAGGTCGGCCAGCGGATCGTCGACCGGCTCCGTGAACGTGGCCGGCGTGCCGGGCGGCACCGGCACACCGAGTCCGTCCCGCAGTCGGGCGACGTCCTCGACGATGGCCCACGCCTCGCCGTACGCCATCCGGACCTGGACCACGCGCCGCGTTGCCGCGAGGTCGGCCAGCCAGTCGGCCACGGGGGAGTCCGGCTCCGCTCGGGCGACGGCCTCGTCGGTCGTGAGGGGGCCGAGGAGGCGCAGCAGATCGACCATGCCCTCGGCGTTGCGGGCCCGGCGGTCCGGGGCGAGCCGTTGCAGCTCGGCCTCGACCTCGGCGAGCACGTCGGGGTCGAGCAGCTCGCGCAGCTCGGCCCGGCCGAGCAGCTCGGCGAGCAGGCCCTGGTCGAGGGTGAGCGCGGCGGCGCGCCGCTCGGCGATGGGGGAGTCGCCCTCGTAGACGAACTGGGCGACGTAGCCGAACAGCAGCGTCCGGGCGTACGGCGACGGCGCGCTCGTCTCGATGTCGGTGACCGTGACCTCGCGCCGCTGGACCCGGGTGAGCAGCGCGGTCAGGCTCGGCAGGTCGTAGACGTCGTTGAGCACCTCGCGAACCGTCTCGAGCACGATCGGGAACGACGGGTAGCGGGCGGCTACCTCGAGCAGGGCCGCGGCGCGCTGCCGCTGCTGCCACAACGGGCTGCGCCGGCCCGGGTCGCGGCGGGGCAGCAGCAGCGCGCGGCCGGCGCACTCGCGGAACCGGCTGGCGAACAGCGCGGATCCGCCGACCTCGCGGGTGACGATCTCGTCGATCTCGTCGGGCTCGAAGACCACCAGGTCGGCCCCCGGTGGTTCGGCATCGGTGTCGGGGATCCGGATCACGATGCCGTCGTCGGACGCGATTGCCTGGCTGCCCTGGCTGCCGAGGCCGTAGCGCTCGCGGAGCCGGGCGTTGATCGCCAGCGCCCATGGCGCGTGGACCGCGGTGCCGTAGGGGGAGTGGAGCACCAGCCGCCAGTCGCCGAGCTCGTCGCGGAACCGCTCGACGAGCAGGGTGGTGTCGCTCGGGACCAGGCGGGTCGCCTCGACCTGCTCGCGGACGTAACCGATCAGGTTGGCCGCGGCATTGGCGTCGAGACCGTCGGCCGTGACCCGGGCCCGGGCCTCGTCGTCGGACAGCGCGGCGAGCTCACGCGTGAACGCGCCGACGGCGGCGCCGAGCTCCGCCGGCCGACCGAGGGTGTCGCCCTTCCAGAACGGCAGCCGGCCGGGAACGCCGGGAGCGGGGGAGACGAGGACCCGGTCGTGGGTGATGTCCTCGATCCGCCAGCTGGTGGCGCCGAGGGCGAACACGTCGCCGACCCGGCTCTCGTAGACCATCTCCTCGTCGAGCTCGCCGACGCGACGACCAGTGCCCTCGCCGACGAGGAAGACGCCGTAGAGGCCCCGGTCGGGGATGGTGCCGCCACTGGTGACGGCCAGGCGTTGCGCGCCCGGCCGGCCGACGATGCGACCGGTGACCCGGTCCCAGGTGATGCGCGGCCGGAGCTCGGCGAACTCGTCGCTCGGGTAGCGCCCGGCCAGCAGGTCGAGGACGGCGTCGTAGGCGGACCGCGGGAGGTGGGAGTACGGCGCCGAGCGGCGGACCAGGTCGAACAGCTCGTCGACGTCCCACTCGTCGAGAGCGGTCGCCGCCACGACGTGCTGGGCGAGCACGTCGAGCGGGTTGGCGGGAATGCGCAGCGCCTCGATGCCGCCGGTGCGCATCCGGGCGACCGAGACCGCTGCCGGCGCCAGGTCACCCCGGTGCTGGGGGAAGAACACGCCCTTCGAGGTTTCTCCGACCTGATGGCCGGCCCGGCCGACCCGCTGTAGCGCGCTGGCGACGCTCGGTGGCGAGGAGATCTGCAGCACCTGGTCGACGGCGCCCATGTCGATCCCGAGCTCGAGGCTGCTCGTGGCGACGACGGCGGGCAGTCGGCCGGCCTTGAGGTCGTCCTCGATCTGGGCGCGCTGCTCCTTGGAGACCGAGCCGTGGTGGGCCTTGGCGAGCAGCGGGGCGGATCCCGCCGCCGCACCGGACTGGGCCATCACCTGGGCGGGCGGGAGGACGCCGTCGGCACTCTCGCCGGTCGCGATCTCGTTGAGGCGGGCGGTGAGTCGCTCGGCCGTCCGCCGGGAGTTCGTGAAGACGATCGTCGACCGGTGCTGGCCGATCAGCTCCGCGACCCGCTCCTCGACGTGGGGCCAGATGCTGGCCTTGCGCCGCTCGACCGATTCGCCGAGCTCGTCGTAGTCCTCCACCTCGCGCCGGCCGGCGTCGGGCTCGGTCATGTCCTCGACGGGGACGACGACCTGCAGGTCCCACGACTTGTGTGCCGGCGGGGCGACGATCTCGACCGGGGCGTGACCGCCGAGGAACCTGGCCACCTCGTCGGTCGGGCGGACGGTCGCGGACAGGCCGATCCGCTGGGCCGGCGTGGCGAGCAGCGCGTCGAGCCGCTCGAGGGTCACCGCGAGGTGGGCGCCACGCTTCGTGCCGGCCACCGCGTGCACCTCGTCGACGATGACCGTCTCGACACCCTGGAGCGACTCACGGGCCCGGCTGGTCAGCATGAGGAACAGCGACTCGGGGGTCGTGATCAGGACGTCCGGCGGTCGGGTGGTGAGGGTACGGCGCTCGTTGGCCGGTGTGTCGCCCGAGCGGATGCCGACCCGCACGTCGGGCAGGCCGCTCGCGCCCGGCGTCAACCGCTCCGCGGTCTGCCGGATCCCGGCCAGCGGCGCCCGCAGGTTGCGCTCGACGTCGACGGCCAGCGCCTTGAGCGGGGAGATGTAGAGCACCCGGGTGCGCTTGGTCTTGTCCTCCGGCGTCGGGGTGGTCAACAGCCGGTCGATCGAAGCAAGGAATGCGCTGAGGGTCTTGCCGGACCCGGTCGGTGCCACGACGAGTGTGTGGTGGCCACTCGCGATCGACGCCCAGGCACCCTCCTGCGCCGGCGTCGGCTCCGCGAACGCGGCCCGGAACCAGGTCCGGGTCGGCTCGCTGAATCCACTCAGCGGATCGGGGTACTTCGCCACTGCACCATCCTTGCGCACGCCACCGACACGCTCGACCGATCAGGAAGACGGCAATGGACATGGAGTACCCGCACCTCCTCCAGACCGCCATCGACACCACCGACTGCCGGGGGCTCGCCGAGTTCTACCGCGAGCTGCTCGGCGCGCAGTACCGCAAGGGGGACGAGCCGCCGAGCGACGGATCGCCCGACGACGCCGACTGGCTGGTCCTCGTGGGCGGCAACGGCCATCGCCTGCTCGCCTTCCAGCAGGTCGAGCGGCTGGAGCACACGACCTGGCCCGAGCACGACGTACCGATGCAGATGCACGTCGACATGACCGTGGCCGACCGCGAGGAGCTCGAGTGGAACAAGGCGCGGGCGGAGCTGCTCGGCGCGAAGCTGCGCCTGGACCGCTCCGACGACGAGGACGAGCCGCTCTACGTCCTGGCCGACCCGTCCGGTCACCCGTTCTGCCTCTTCGTGCGCTGAGGGCCTTCACAATGGCGACATGAACCGTCGCTCAGCCTGGATCGCGGCCGCGACGGCCGTGGTCGTGCTGGTGGCGTGCGGGCTCGGGTGGTGGCTGCTCCAGCCCGGTGACGAGCGCGACCCGCGGCCGGACGCCACCCCGCCCGTGGTGCCGTCGACCGCGACGGAGTCGGCACCAGCCATGGAGCCCGCGCAGGGTCCGTGCGACGGGGGCGCGACGAAGCCGTTCACGCCTCGCCAGATCACGTTCGACGACATCGTCGACGGTGCCGAGGTGATCGGGGTGCCGCGCGACAGCCGGGGCGTGACCGGGGTGCTGCCGATCAGCGAGAAGGCCGACGTCGCGTGGGACCTGGACGGGATACGTCCGGGCGAGCGCCGGGGCAACGTGCTGCTCAACACCCACACCTGGCCGGACGGGTCGGCGCTCGGCAACGCGCTGCTCGACCGGCTCCGGCAGGGTGGCCGGATCGTGCTGGAGGGCAGCAACGGCGACCGCCTCTGCTACGAGGTGAGCCGCCGGGTCGAGGTGGTCGCGAGCGAGGGCTACCCGCCGTACTACCGGGACGACGGTCCGCCCCAGGTCGCGATCATCGTCTGCTCCGGCACCCGCAGCGGCGCGGGGGAGTGGAGCCACCGCACCATCTGGTTCGCTCGGGCTCTGGCCTGACGTGGGTCTCTGACGGCAGGACGTCCTACGGTGCGGGCCTTGTCCGGCTCGCACCGTAGGGGGCAAGGAGCCATCATGACGAGCAAATCTGGGCGATCGCGGGCGTTGCGCAGACGATCTCTCGTTGCCGCCGACTCAACCAGCCTTGAACTCCGGGTCGCGGCCGATGAAGCCGAGCATCTTGGTCTGCCAGTCGGCGTCGTCGGGCACGGGGACCTTGGCGCCGTACTGTCCGCTCTGACGCAGCACCTCGTCCATCGGCTCCATGCCCTCGAACAGCTGTCGGCACTGGTCGTCGTCGAGCCGGTCGTCCTGTCCGGTCGCGCGGGCGAGGTCCCAGGTGTGCATGAAGACGTCGTTGGTGTAGAAGCGCGAGATCGCCTGAGGGAGCGGCATCTCGGGCAGGCGCGGATGGGTGAAGGTCACCGCGGCGGCCGCCGGGTCGTCGAGGATCTCCTGCACCGCGGCGGCGTGGTGCTCCCACGCGGCGACGGGGTCGTCGTCGACCGACGGTCCCGGCGTCAGCTTGATGTCGGAGCCGCCGGCGAGGAAGGCCGGGAACCACTCCACCAGGTGGCGTACGACGTCGCGGGCCCGCCAGTCCGCCACCGGGCTCTGCGCGTCCCACCCGCCGCCGGCGACGCCGCGCGCCCGGTCGGAGAAGGTCCCCGCGATGGAGCGGTGTTCCTCGGCCGGCTCGGCCGGGATCATGCGTCGGCCCCCGTGAGGCCGGCCAGGACTTCGTCGAGCGCGGCGTAGCCCTCGTTGACGCCGACCTCCATGCCGCTGGCCATCATCCCGGCCTGGGCCTCCATCGAGTCCACGACCGACGTGATCTCCAGGCGGGTGCGGCCGTCGCCGAGGTCGATCAGCTCGAGGGTCTCGAGCGCGACCGCCTCCGGCATCTCCTCGAACCCGAAGGTCTGCACGATCTTCTCGTTCTCCCACACCCGGTGGATCGAACCGTAGAAGTGGGCGATCTCCTCGCCCTCGCGCAGCGCCGTGTAGCGGTACTCCCCGCCGGTGCGCATGTCCCAGACCTCGATGTCCATGTCGATCGACCGCGGGCCCAACCACTGCTTGACGAGCTCGGGTTCGACGTGGGCGCGGTAGACGAGCTCCCGGGGAGCGTCGAACTCGCGGAGGATCCGCACGACGGGGATGTCGGGGTCGGCCTCGATGACGGTCTCGGGTCGGGTCGTGGTGGTCATCCTGCTGCTCCTTCGGTGCGTTGCGTGTCCTTGTTGTCCTGCTCGCGGCCCTGCAGTCGGTCGAGGAGTGCGTCCAGTCGTTGGTAGCGCTCCTCCGCCTGCTGGCGGTACCGCTCGATCCATTTCGTCATCAGGTCGAAGACCTCCGCGTCCAGGTGCACCGGGCGCCGCTGGGCGTCCCGGCTGCGGCTCACCAAGCCGGCCTCCTCCAGCACCTGGATGTGCTTGGAGACCGCCTGCAGCGAGACGTCGTACGGCGCCGCCAGCTCGCTGACCGTCGCTCCGTCGACATGGCCGGCCGCGAGCCGGGCGACCATGTCGCGGCGGGTCGGGTCGGCGAGCGCGGAGAAGACCTGTGACAGCCGGTCTTCGTGTTCAACCATGTGGTTGAGTACAGCACTGGGTGGAATCGTTGTCAACCGTTGGGTTGAATACCGGCTTCGATTCCTCGGACCAGGGCCGCCAGCGCCCGGTTCAGCTCGGGGTCGGTGACCCCGCCGAACCCGACGACGAGACCGCTCAGCCGGGCGGAGCGGCAGTAGTTGGCGATGGGGGCGACCTCGAAGCCGGCGTCAGCGGCGGCCGCCACGGCCCGGCGTACGGCGGGGGCGGGCAGCAACCAGGTCGAGTACATGCCGGCGGCCGGTCCCGCCGGGCTCGCGTACGGCGCGAGGGCGTCGGCGACGCGTGGGGCGCGGTCGGCGTACACCCGGCGCGCGGTGCGCACCACCTTGTCGACCCAGCCCTCACGCAGCAGGGCGAGCAGCGCCCGCTGGGCCGGCCAGGACGGCATGTCGTAGGTGTGCTCGCGGTGCTCGAGGAGAGCGGTGAGCAGGCCCGGTGGCGGCACCATCCACCCGACCCGCAGGCCGGGACCGACCGACTTGGAGGCGGTGCCGAGGTAGGCCACCCGGGTCCGGTCGAGGGAGGCGAGAGCCGGGATCGGCGCGACGTCGTACCGGAACTCGGAGTCGTAGTCGTCCTCCACGATGAACGCGTCGTGCTCGTGCGCGGCGGCGAGGAGGGCCAGCCGGTCGGCCGCGGGCATGACGTGGCCGAGCGGGTGCTGGTGCGCCGGAGTGACGTAGGCAGCTGCCAGTCGGGAGATCGGGATCGGTTCGGTCGGCCGCAGGTCGACGACCTCGCGGCCGGCGATGCGCACGCACTCGACAGCCGCCCGGTAGCCGGGGTCGTCCACCCCGATCGGCCCGGCAGGCAGGTGGGGGAGCAGCTGCCGGAGGCCGTCGGTCGTGCCGGAGGTGAGCAGCACCTCGTCGGGATCCACGACCAGCCCGCGGGTCCGGGCGAGCCGCTCGGCGAGCGCGACCCGGAGCTCGGGGATGCCGCGCGAGTCGGGGTAGCCCGCGGGGGGCGTCGCAGCCGACACCTCGCGCCAGGCCCGCCGCCAGCCGGAGGCGTGCCGGGGATCGATCCAGGGCGAGCCGAGGTCGAGGCTGATCAGGTGCTGCGTCGCGGGCCGCTGCGGCCGCGGCCGGGCTGCGACCTGGGGAGCACCGCCGGACGCCACGAACGTGCCCGCACCCTGCTGGGCGGTGAGCCAGCCCTCCGCGAGCAGCTGGTCGTAGGCCTGCTCGGTCACCGACCGGGCCACCCCGAGCTCGGTGGCGAGCGCGCGGGTGCTCGGCAGCCGGTCGCCGGGCGCGAGCGTGCCGGTGACGACGAGGTCGCGGACCTGGGTCGAGAGCTGGACGCCGAGGGGCTCGAGGCGGTCGCGATCGAGCCGGACCGGGAGCGTGCTGGTCGCCATAAGTGTCCTGTCAAAATGATCGAAAAGTGGCCCGTGACTACGGGCCAATAGTTCGACAGGCTAGTCCCATGTCGACGCTCTCGCCCACCCTCAGGACCACCGCGACCCGGGAGACGCACCGCGCCGTCGCCGAGCGCGGCCGGATGCTGGCGCTGCTCGGTGACGCCCTGATGGCCCACTTCGGAGCCGTGGTGACCCGCGACGGGGTGACCCACCCGGTTGTGCTGCCGATGGCGTTCGCGGTCGACCCGAACGGCCCCGACGCCGACGGCACCCTCTACCTGCACGGCTCGACCGGCGCCGGCTGGCTGCGCGCCGCGCTCGCCACCGACGTGTGCGTCACCATCACCGAGCTCGACGGTCTGGTCGCCGCGCGGAGCGGGATGGAGCACTCCATGAACTACCGCTGCGCGGTGATCATCGGTCGCGCCCGCACTGTCGATGATCCCGCCGAGCGGGCTCGAGCGCTCGACCTCATCGTCGACCACATGATTCCGGGGCGGGCCGCTACCTTGCGGGCGCCCACGCGCAAGGAGCTGGCCGCGACCGCCGTACTCGCCCTCCCGCTGCGGGAGGCGTCGATGAAGGAGCGCGCCGGGGGCCCCTGCGACGAGGACGACGACATCGCGTCCGGCGTCTGGGGCGGCCACATCCCGCTTCGGCGGATCGCCCTGCCGCCGGTCAGCTCGCCCGACTCGCACACCGCCGTCCCGGCGGACGTGGTGGCCCGTGCGGACGCACTCGTCGGTCTCGATCGCTCGCTCGGATGACGACACCCACCGCCGAGGGCGGCTCGCTCTCGGTCTTCCAGGGAGCCGCGCTGACCCTCGCCGCGGTGCTGGGCACCGGCGTGATCTCGCTGCCGGCGCTCGCCATCGACGCCGCCGGGCCCGCGTCGCTGGTCGCGTGGGCGGCGCTGCTCGTGATCTCGGTGCCGCTGGCGGCGACGTTCGCGGCGCTCGGCGCGCGCCACCCCGACGGGGGAGGCGTATCGACGTACGCCCGGCTCGCGTTCGGCGACCGCGTCGCCACCATGGTGGGCTGGGCCTTCTTCCTCGCGATCCCGATCGGCGCACCGGTCGCGGCCGGCTTCGCCGCGTCGTACGTCGCGGACGCGGCCGGTGGTGGACGGACCACCGAGGTGGTGGCGACCGGTGCCGTGATCGTGGTCGTCACGGTGATGAACTGGATGGGCATCCAGGTCTCGGCCGGGGTGCAGCTCGCCATCGCCGCCGTCATCGCGACCCTGCTGCTCGTCGCGATCGTCGTCTCGCTGCCGCGGGTCGACACCGACAACCTGACGCCTTTCCTGACCCACGGCTGGTCGGGGGTCGGCGCCGCGGCGGCGGTGCTGGTGTGGGCGTTCGCGGGCTGGGAGATCGTCAGCTCGCTGTCGGCGGAGTACCGCCACCCGCACCGCGACATCGGCCGCGCCACGGCGATGACCCTGGTCGTGGTGACCGTCCTCTACCTCGGGATCGCGTTCGTGACCGTCGCCGTGCTGGGCGGCGCGGCCGGGCGGGCGCCGCTCGCCGACCTGCTCGCCGGCGCCTTCGGCGACTGGGCACGACCGCTGACGACGGTGATCGCCGTGCTGCTCACTGTCGGCGCCATCAACGCCTACTTCGCCGGCGCGTCCCGGCTCGGCGCCTCGCTGGCGATCACCGGTGCCGCCCCCCGCTGGCTGGGGGCCGACATCGGGGACGGTCGTCGTACGCCGCGCCGGGCGCTGGCGGTCGTCGCCGGCCTGGGTCTCCTGGTGACCGTCGGCGAGGCCGTGCTCGACCAGCCGACCGACGCCACCCTGCTGGTGACGACGGGAACCTTCGCGCTGGTCTACGTGGTCGGTACGGCGGCCGCCGTACGACTCCTGCCCGGAGGATGGCCCCGCGCGGCGGCGGTGGTGTCGCTGATCGCGTCCGTCGGGCTGGTCGTCCTGACCGGACTGCCGGTGCTGCTGCCGATCGCGATCGGTCTGGCCGGGCTGTGCTGGACGCTGTTCAGCGCTCGTGCTCAGCGGCGGAACCTCAGCCACACGAGCGACACCACGTACGCGCCGCCGGCGACCGCGCCGAGCGCCGAGTAGGGCTGGCCGTCGTCCCCGCGGGCGATCTCGACCACGAACACCACCAGGACCGCCGCCAGCAGGCAGAGCCCGGCGAACGTCGTCGCCGACCGGTCGATCGCGGAGATCCGTTCGTCGCGCCGGTCCATCAGGCCGCGGGCGGTCTCGCTCCACCGCGACGCGACGACGAACACCGCGCCCGCGGCGAGCATCACCAGCAGCCCGATCAGTCCGAACTCGGTGTCGCCACCGGCGAGACCGGCGACGAGGTAGGCGATCCCGATCGCCACCGCCGTCAGCGGGATGGTCCAGTAGGTGAGGGTCCGGGTGGATTCACGCGTCGTCGGCATCGAAGACCTCCTCGACGGCCGCGCCGAAGTGTCGCGCCAGGCTGATCGCCAGAGGCAGCGACGGCAGGTAGCGGCCGTTCTCGATCGAATTGATGGTCTGGCGCGACACGCCCATCGCGGTCGCCAGGTCGGCCTGGGAGAGCCCGGCCTGGGTCCGGAGCGTGCGCACGCTGTTCTGCATATGACAAGCCTGCTTGACACTCGGTGTGATGTCAAGCCTGCTTGTCATTCACCGCGAATCCGCCCCCATCCGCGCCGAGTCCGGCGGTCTCGGTGCGGATGGGGGCGGATTCGGCGTCAGCCACGCACCATCGGCGGTTGTACGACGGACGCCGGGCCCCGTCGGTAGAGCAGGGCCCGGCGCCCACCCGCGCCGGTGGGGGAGCCGTGGGCATCGGTCGGGATGACGAAACCCTCGGTGCCGAGCACCTTGCGGCGGAAGTTGCCGAGGTCGGGCGGCGTGCCCCACACGGCGGTGTAGACCCGGCGCAGCTCGGGGAGGGTGAAGGGCTCGGCGACGAACTCGGTGGCGAGGGTCGTGTACTCGAGCTTGGCGCGCACCCGCTCCCGCGCGTCGATCAGGATCTGCCGGTGGTCGAAGGCCAGCTCCGGCGCCTCCTCGGCTGCCGCCCCGGTCGGCGACAGCAGGTCGTCGACGACCCACCACCGCGCGTCGGCGGCGTCGGTGCCGGCGGTCGGCTCGGGGAGGTCCGGTGCCAGCGCGACGTGCGCGACCGACACGACCCGCATCCGGGGGTCGCGATCGGGGGCGGAGTAGGTGCGGAGCTGCTCGAGATGTCCTGAGAAGTTCGCCGACGATTGCAACCCGGTCTCCTCGTGCAGCTCACGCCAGGCCGCCTGCTCGGCGTCCTCGTCGGGCTCGACGAAACCGCCGGGCAGGGCCCACTGCCCGGCGTACGGCTCCTCGCCCCGCTCGACGAGAAGCACCGACAGCGCGCCGTCGCGGATGGTGAAGATCGCGAGGTCGACGGCGACCGCGAAGGGCGGGTGGTCGCTCATGTCGCGACACCTGCCTGGGCCATCTCCGCCAGCGCCGCTTCGCTGGTGTCGGGGGCGACGCCGGCATGCAGGCCGTCGAGGAGGCGTACGGCGAAGCCCTCCCGCCGTGCGTCCAGCGCGGTCGCCCGGACGCAGTGGTCGGTGGCGATCCCGGCGATGTCGACGTCGGTCACGCCGGCCGTCCGCAGCACGTCGGCCAGGGCCATGCCGTCGTCGGTGACGCCCTCGAACGCGGAGTACGCCGGCACGCCCTGTCCCTTGCGGACGTGATGGGTGACCGCGTCGATCGCCAGCTCGGGCGCGTAGTCCGAGCCGGGCCCGTCGGACACGCAGTGGACCGGCCAGGTGGTCGCGAAGTCCGGCTCCTCGCCCGGTGCCGCGAAGTGGCCGCTGTTGGTGTCCCCGTCGTCGGGGGCGTGATGCCAGTCGCGCGACGCGGCGATCACGGCGTAGTCCGCCGCGTGCGCCGCGAGGTGCTCGCTGATCCGGGTCGCGACGTCGCGGCCGCCGGTGACGCCGAGCGAGCCGCCCTCGACGAAGTCGTTCTGCACGTCGACCACGACCAGGGCCCTGGTCGGCCCGGAAATGGCACTGTTCATGTCTTCTCCTCCTCGATAGGTATGACGGTGAGATGTGGCGCGCCGGCGGCGACCGAGAGCGCCCCGGCCGGCAGGGTCGCCAGCGCCCCGGCGGTGAAGGATCGGATCTCCTCGACGCTGGGTGCGTGGACCGTCGTGCCGCCCCGCATCACCGCCACCTGGACCCGATGGGCGCCGGGCGGCTCCGGGGTGCCGGGCACCGTGAAGGTCTCGCGCACGAGCAGGCCGGCGTCGTCGTACTCCCGCCAGGCGGTCTTGTGGCCGCCGAGCGAGACCTTGTCCTTCGACTTCTTCGAGACCGGCCGCAGCGCGCCGTCGGTGCTGTCGCTGACCGCGACCAGCTTGTAGACCATGCTCGCGGTGGGGTGTCCCGAGCCGGTGGCGACGCGGGTGCCGACGCCGTAGCCGTCGATCGGCGCGTCGGACAGCGCGGTGATCACGAACTCGTCGAGGTCGCTGGTCGCGACCACCCGGGTCGACGTCGCGCCGAGCTCGTCGAGCAGTGCCCGTGCCTTCGTCGCCTCGTCGGCCAGGTCGCCCGAGTCGATCCGCACCGCGCCGAGGGCCGGCCCGGCGACCCGCACCGCGGTGCGGATGCCCTCGGCGATGTCGTAGGTGTCGACCAGCAGCGTCGTGCCCGGCCCCTGCGCCTCGACCTGGCTGCGGAACGCCGCCTCCTCGCTCGCGTGCGCGAGTGTGAACGCGTGCGCCGCGGTGCCGACGGTCGGGATGCCGTAGCGCCGGCCGGCGGCCAGGTTGCTGGTCGACGCGAAGCCGGCGAGGTAGGCGGCGCGAGCGGTAGCGATGGCCGCCTGCTCGTGGGTACGACGGCCGCCCATCTCGATGATCGGCCGCCCGCCCGCCGCGGTGACCATCCGGGCCGCCGCCGACGCGATCGCGGTGTCGTGGTTGAGCACGCTCAGCACCAGCGTCTCGAGGACGATGCCCTCGCCGAGCGTGCCGCGGACGCTCAGCACCGGGCTGCCGGGGAAGTAGAGGTCGCCCTCGGGGTAGGCGTCGATGTCGCCGCGGAACCGGAAGTCCCGCAGGTACGCCGCGCCCGCCTCGCCGACCACGCCCTGCTCCTGGAGCCAGGCGACCTCGTCGGAGTCGAACGTGAACGACCCGATGAGGGGGAGGAGACGCCCGAGCCCGGCGAGCACGCCGTACCTCCGGCCCTCGGGCAGCCGTCGCGCGAACACCTCGAACACTGCGCTGTGCCCCGCCGAACCGTCCCGCACCCAGGAATCGAGCATGGTGAGCTCGTAGCGGTCGGTCAGCAGGCCGGTGCGGTCGGTCACGGTGCCTCTCCTTGTTGTAGTCAGTCTGACTATAACACGGTTGCTGGTTGAGGTGCGAGCGAGACGAGCCTCGAAACCAAGGCGACGTTAGCCTTCGGACGTGGTGGACGAGCGGGAGCGGGCCGAGGCGCTCGCGACTGCCTATGAGGACCGGCTGGTCGGCGAGCTGGACGGTGAACGCCGGGCCCGGGGCGCGTTCTACACCCCGCCCGACCTCGTGGCCTGGATCCTCGACCGAGCCCTGGCCGAAGGCGCGGCCCGGGTGCTCGATCCCGCGTGCGGGACCGGCCACTTCCTGATCGCCGCGGCCCGCCGGCTCGGCGTCCGCGCGGTGCACGGCTCGGACCTCGACGCCGAGGCGGTCCGGATCGCCCGGCTGCGACTGCAGGCGGAGGACCCGACCGTCCCGGCCTCGGAGATCGAGGCGCGGGTTCGGGTGGCGGACGGACTCAGCGCCTGGAGCGACCAGCAGTTCGACGCGGTTGTCGGGAACCCGCCGTTCCTCGGCCAGCTCAAGAGTCGTACGGCGGGCCAGCGCGGTGGGCTGGCCGCCTACACCGACACCAGCGCGGCCTTCCTGCACCGAGCGCTCGACCTCGTCGTGCCCGGAGGCGTCGTGGCGCTCGTCCAACCGCTCTCCGTCCTCGGGGCACGCGACGCAGGTCCGGTGCGGGCGCGAGCGGCCGGGGCCGGCGCGGTGACCGAGCTGTGGGTGTCGGACCGCCCGGTCTTCCGCGGCACCACCGTCCTCGCCTGCGTGCCCGTCGTACGGATCGGCGCGCGCGGCGGGCCCGGTCCCGACGACTGGGGCCGCCTCGCGGCGCCGTACTTCGGGATCCCGGCCGCCGACCTGGCAGCAAGCTCGGGCCGGGTCGGCGACCTCGCGGTCTGCACGGCTGACTTCCGGGACCAGTACTACGGGCTGGTCCCGCACGTCCGCGACGGCGGTGCGGGCGTGCCGTTGATCACCAGCGGGCTGATCGAGCCCGCGTCCTGCGAGTGGGGGACACGCCCCACCCGCTTCGCGCGGCAGCAGTTCGACGCTCCCGTGGTCGACGTCGCCGCCGTCCGCGAGGGGCCGCTCGGGACCTGGGTCGAGACCCGGCTGGTGCCGAAGCTGCTCGTCGCCGGGCAGGGCCGGGTGATCGAGGCGGTCGTCGACGAGCGCGGGGAGTGGCTCCCGTCGGTGCCGGTGCTGTCGGTCGTCCCGCACCATCCCGGCGACCTGTGGCGGATCCTCGCCGTGCTGCTGGCGCCGCCGGTCGTCGCCGATGCCGCCGCGCGCTACGTCGGCACCGGCCTCTCGCCCGGCTCGGTCAAGGTCAGCGCCCGGCAGCTGGCCGCGCTGCCGCTGCCGCGAGGCGAGTCGGCCTGGGCCGAGGGGGCGGTGCTGGCCCGCCGGTCCCAGGGGGCCTCCGACGCCGAACGACCGGCCCTGCTGGCCGAGGTCGGCGCGGTCATGACGGCGGCGTACGACGGCGACGCCGCCTGCCTCGACTGGTGGCGCGCGCGGATCGGGCGCGCGGCCAGCCTCGCCGAAATCCCGAGGCTAACCGACGGCGGCGAGCACGCCGGCCAGCGGTGCCGGCACCCGCGTCGGCTCGAGCGCGGCGGTGAGGAGTGCGGCGTACTTGTCCTTACGGCCGCTCGTCGTGCCCCAGAAGCGCCGCAGCACGGCATCCGGTGGGCGTTCCCGGTGGAAGGGCTGGTTGAGCAGGATGTGCCACGCGTCGAGGTCCCCCGCGCCCGCGACCACGTCGAGGACTGCGGGCATACCGAGGGCGCGGACCAGCTCGTCCTCGAGGTCCGCATCGCAGACGAACCGCGCGACGTCGCGTTCGAACGCGGCGAGGGTGCGGTCGACGTACGTCGTCTCGCCGACGTCGTGGAGGACTGCGACCGGGTGGTCGACGGTCAGTGCGGCCAGGTGCCGGCGCAGGTTGGTGATGCCGCCCATGCTCACCACCTCGACGTCGGTGAGGTCGTGCTCGAGCAGACCGGCAAGGGTCAGCAGGGCGGTCCGGTCGCTGTCGCCCTCGACGAGCACGAGGGATCGGGGCACCTGGTCACGATATTCGAGGGGTTGATGCCCTCGCTGGTCCCTAAGATCAGCCGGGTGAGCGACACCCTCTCCGACAGTGCCGCGGACAGCGCCATTTCGGCAGCCGAGCAGGCCGAGCCGATGATCGTCGCGCGCGGCTTGCGCAAGGAGTTCCGGCAGAGCTCCGGCGCGACCTTCGAGGCCGTCAAGGGCATCGACCTGGAGGTGCGCAAGGGGGAGGCGTTCGGCTTCCTGGGTCCCAACGGAGCCGGCAAGTCCTCGACGATGCGGATGATCGCGTCGGTCTCGCCGATCAGCGGGGGAGAGCTGACCATCCTCGGCATGGATCCCGCCGTCGACGGCCCGGCGATCCGCGGCCGGATCGGAGTGTGCCCGCAGGAGGACAACCTCGACCAGGATCTCAACGTCTTCGACAATCTCTACATCTACGGCCGCTACTTCGGGCTGCCGAAGCGGGTCGTGCGCGAGCGGGCCGGGGAGCTGCTGGAGTTCGCGAAGCTCACGGAGAAGGCCAAGGCAAAGGTCGACGAGCTCTCGGGCGGCATGAAGCGGCGGCTCACGATCGCTCGCTCACTCATCAACCGCCCCGAACTGCTGCTGCTCGACGAGCCGACCACCGGCCTCGACCCGCAGGCCCGGCACCTGCTCTGGGACCAGCTGTTCCGGCTCAAGCACGCCGGCGTCACGCTGGTCATCACGACCCACTACATGGACGAGGCCGAGCAACTGTGCGACCGGCTGGTGATCATGGACAAAGGCGTGATCGTCGCCGAGGGCGCGCCGCTCGACCTGATCAGGGAGCACTCCACCCGCGAGGTGGCCGAGCTCCGGTTCGGCGTCGACGAGCACGCCGCGCACGCCGAGGTCCTGGGCGATCTCGGGACGCGGGTCGAGGTGCTGCCCGACCGGCTGCTCGTCTACACCGACGACGGCGAGGAGGTGCTCGCTCGCACGCACGAGCGAGGCCTTGAGCCGGTGGCGACCCTGGTGCGCCGCTCCACCCTGGAGGACGTCTTCCTCCGCCTGACCGGCCGGACGTTGGTCGACTGATGGCGGCGATCTCGACCGGCTCCATCAGCAAGCCGGTCCCTCGTGACCTGCCGTTCATCGAGGGCGTCGCGCGACAGGTCGACTACTGGACGGTCCTCTGGTCGCGCACCTGGCGCGGGGTGCTCGTGTCGTCGTTCCTGTCGCCGTTTCTCTACGTGCTGGCGATGGGCGTGCTGCTCGGCGGCTTCGTCGACGCCGATCCCGACCAGCTCGAGGGGGCGACGTCGTACCTCGCCTTCGTGGTGCCCGGGCTGATCGCCGCGCACGCGATGCAGACGGCGGTCTCCGAGACCACCTACCCCGTCATGGGCATGATCAAGTGGCAGCGGATCTACGAGGGGATGCTGGCGACGCCGCTGCAGCCGCGCCATGTCGTGGGCGCCCACCTCGTGTCCGTCGCCCTGCACCTGGCCGCGACCTGCGCGGTCTACACGGCGGTGATGGCGCCGTTCGGCGTCTACGAGTCCTGGTGGGGGCCGTTCCTGGCGTTCGCGTCGCAGGTCCTGTGCGGGATGGCGTTCGCGACCCTGGTCTATGGGTTCTCCGCCCGCAACAACTCGGAGGAGGCCTTCGCCGTGCTGTTCCGGCTCGGCGTCTTCCCGCTCTTCCTGTTCTCGGGCGCCTTCTTCCCGGTGGGCAACCTCGGCGACGTCGGCTCTTGGCTCGCGCGGCTCACCCCGCTGTGGCACGGCGTCAACCTCTCCCGGATGTTCGCGCTCGACGAGGTCACCTGGTGGGTGGCCGGCGTCAACGTCGCAGTCCTCGTGGTGCTGCTGGTCCTCGGCTGGTTCTGGTCGGTCTCCGGCCTGACGAAGCGGATGCTGGCATGACGGCCGTCCTCACCTCCGAGTCGGCCGAGGTCCGGCCGCTGTCCATGTTCGCGGCCACCCGGTTGCTGGTGCTGCGCAACTACACCACCTACCGGACCAACTGGAAGCTGTTCCTGACCGGCTTCTTCGAGCCGGTCTTCTACCTGTTCTCGATCGGCATCGGCGTCGGCGCGCTCGTCGATGGCTTCACCACGGGCGGCAAGGACGTGTCCTACGCGGCCTTCGTCGCGCCCGGGATGCTGGCCGCTTCCGCCTTCAACGGGGCGCTGCTCGACTCGACGTTCAACGTCTTCTTCAAGCTGAAGTACCAGAAGCTCTACGACCAGATCCTCTCCACACCGCTGACAACCGGCGCGATCGCCCGTGGCGAGATCGCGTGGGGGCAGCTCCGCGGGTCGACGTACGCCGCGATGTTCCTGCTGGTCATGCTCGCCATGGGGTTGATCGACTCGTGGTGGGCGGTGCTCGCGCTCCCCGCGGTGCTGCTGATCGGCTTTGCGTTCAGCGCGGTCTGCATGGCGGCAACGACGTGGATTCGCAACTTCCAGGACTTCGACAAGATCACGCTGTTCCAGCTCCCGTTGTTCCTCTTCTCGGCGACCTTCTTCCCGATCGACAGCTACTCCGGGCCGGTGCGCTGGATCGTCGAGTGCACCCCGCTCTACCGGGGTGTGGTGCTGTGCCGCGAGCTCACGACGGGCACCGTTTCGGTCGCTTCGTTGGTGTCGGTCGTCTACCTTCTGGTCATGGGAGTGGTCGGTCTCTGGGTGGTGCGCAGGCGGCTCGACACTCTGTTGCTGACCTGAGGAGAGGGCCGATGAGCCGCAAGAAAGCGATCTGGTTGAGCGTCGGCGGCGTGTTCCTCGTGGTCGCGGTGGTCGCGCTGCTGCTCTTCCAGCCGTGGCTGCTGTTCATCGACGACAAGGTCGACGAGGCCGACGACAGCGGCGAAGTGGTCGGTACGGCGTCCGACGGCCTCTCCCAGACCGCGTTCCCGGAGACCGACGCCAACACCGGGGCGCCTGAGACCGACGACGGGCCGAAGCGGGTCGAGCTGGCCGCCGCGGACTTCATCGACGCCGAGCACGGCACGTCCGGCCGGGCCGTGATCTACCTCCGCGACGACGGCAGCCGCTACCTGCGGCTCGAGGGATTCGAGACCTCGAACGGCCCCGACGTCCACGTGTGGATCACCGACCAGCAGAGCGGTGGCGACTGCGAGGGGTGCAGCGACTCGTGGGGCATCTATGACGACGGCGACTACGTGAAGCTCGGCTCGCTCAAGGGCAACATCGGCGACCAGAACTACGAGATCGCCGACGAGGCCGACCTCGCGGACATGAAGTCGGTCGTCATCTGGTGCGATCGGTTCAACGTTGCGTTCGGGACCGCCGCGATCGCCTGAGTGCAGCTCTGGCGCTACCGCTGGGCGCGGGTCATGCGCAAGGATCAGCGCCATGGCGATCGTTCTCCAGCTCACCGTGGCTCCAGCGACCCAGGACCAGTTCAACGAGCTGGACGCCAAGGTCGGACAGGCCATGATGGAGGCCGGAGGTCCGCCCGCCGGTCTGATGTCCCACGCGGTCTATCCCGAGGGCGACGGATTCGTCATCGCTCAGGTGTGGCGCGCGGAGAACGATGGGCAGAGCTACGTCGACGATGTGTTGAGGCCCCTGATCACCGAGGCGGGACTGGCCGGCCAGGCCTCCGTCGTTCGCCCGGTCTGGTCCTTCGCGCGGCCCTGAGATACCGGCTGCGGACCGGCCCAGGCACAGGGCTGCGGCCGCCACAATCGCGCTCGGGAGGGCAAGCGGACGCATGGTCACCAACTGTAGACGCGCCGTCGCCCTGATTGGTTCCGTCAGGGTCCCGCCGTCCGCAACTCGGCATAGCCGCGCACACGAGGCGGCATTCTCGGGCAGCTCCGCGAGCATTCGGCGCGGCAGAGCGGATGGCAGCACGACGGCGGAAGCGTGCGTCGCTTAGGGTCGTTTTGTGACCAGCCGCCCTGAGATTGTCTGCATCTGTGGGTCAGCGAGGTTCATGACCGAGATGCGTGACGCGAACCGTGAGCTGACCTTCACGGGCGCCATCGTCGTCGCTCCCAGCGATGCGGACGAGGCGCCCACTCCCGAGCAGAAGGCCGTCCTGGACACACTTCACCTACGCAAGATCGACTTGGCCGACCGAGTCTTGATCGTCAACCCCGGCGGGTACATCGGCGAGTCAACACAGAGAGAGATTGCCTACGCACAAAGGGTGGGCAAGCCCGTCATCTATACCGATCCCCCCTGACGACCATGGGCGCGCTCATCGGCATGAGTCCGCTTGCCGAGCGGCAGCAGCGTGTGATGTCCGGCAGGACGATCGACCCGCGAAGATGAGCACGTCTCAATGAATCCAGCGTCGCACCAGGTAGGCATCTGGACCCGCGGGATCGGCGAAGGTGCTGAGCACCTCGTACCCCAAGCCGGCGTAGAAGTGGACTCGATCAGGTGCGCACTCGAGAACCAGCTCCGCTGGTTCACCCATCGCGAGAGCGGTGGCGGCTGACTCGAGCAGGCGGCGTCCGATGCCCAGGCCGTGAAGCTCAGGTTCGACGGCAGCCTTCTCGATCCAGGCGTGGACCCCAAGTTGTCCATGAACCTGGGCGACGTTCTGGTGGAACTGCCAGTCGATAGCGAGGTGATGATCGTTGGGACGTGGCTCGGGTGCCAGCACCTGACAGAGCCGGCAATGTCCTGGCGCGCTTCCCATGACTACGCCCACCAAGACCCCACCGACTCTAGCTCCGAGGGCGACGGTCGAGCTCTCGATCATCAACGAGGAGTACAGACTCCACGATCCGCCCCACCGATCGAGGAGCTCCGGACCATACATCTCCTGGGTGAAAGGTTCGTTGACGAAGGCGCGATGGAGCAAGGCGCGGGCAACCGGCCACTCAGTCCTGGTGAGAGGACCCGTCGACAACTCCATGCGCTGGAGTATCCCGCAATCCCGAGTTCGACGTCGGCATCCGCATATCAAGCAACAGCTCCCACCCGAGACCGTCCACGCCGGTCACAATCGTCCGTTCGCGACGAGCGGAGGGGATAGCGTGAACCTGGCTCACCCAATCCCCTCCGGTCATGCGGGCTCGGCACTCGAGCTCGCAACGCGGCGCTCGGCCTGGGCAGAGATGCCGTCAAGCTCAGTGCCCGCCGAGGCGGCGGGCTAGCGCGCCGGCCGTCCGGACCACAGCCGCGGCGACCGCGGCAACGTCGACCTCGATGCCCGGGAAGGTGACGGCGACGCCGGCGACGGGGTGCTGGTTGTGGTCGAGCACCGGCGCGGCGACGCTGGCCAGCCCTGGTGTCACCTCGCCGTCCTCGCGAGCGTGACCGCGGCGCCGGGTGTCGGTCAGGACCGACCGCAGTGCGGTGAGGGACTGCGGGCCGACGCCGGTGCGATCGACGAACGCGGCGCGGTCGGGGTAGAGCGCGCGGACCTGGGCGGCTGGCAGGTGCGCCAGGATCGCCCGGCCGCTGGCCGTCAGGTGGGCAGGCAGCCGGACCCCGACGTCGGTCACGAGTGACGGTCGGCCTCGCGCCCGCTCCTCGAGCACGTAGAGCACGTCCCGCCCGTGCAACACCGCGAGGTGCGCCGACTGGCCGACCTGGTCGACGAGCGCGGCGAGCGGTCGTCGGGCGATCCGCTGGAGCGGCTCCTGGCGGGCGTAGCCGGACCCGACCTCGAACGCGGCGACGCCCACGCCGTACCTCTGCTCCTCGGGGAGGTGCACGACGAAGCCCTCCTCGACCATCGCGGTGAGCAGGTGGTAGGCCGATGAGCGCGGGATCCCGACCGCGGCCGTCACCCGTTCCAGCGGAACGGGCTCAGGTTGCGCGGCCAGGAATCGCAGCACGCGGAGTGCCCGCGTGGCGGACGGGACCTGACCCATGCGGGTCAGTCTGCCGCGGGCGAGTCTCCTTGCGCCTCGGACCGGCCGATCACGCCGAAGGTCTCGCCCTCGGGGCCGGCAACGACGGCCATCCGGCCGAAGGGCGAGTCACCCAGCTCCATCGTCAGCGAGCCGCCGAGATCCTGGACCCGCGCGACCGCCGCGTCGCAGGACTCGACGGCGAACCAGGTCAGCCAGACCGACGGCGCGCCCTCGGGCAGCATCGCCGCGTTGCCCATGCCGCCTACGCCTTGCTCCGCTCCGGGCAGCTTGAAGATCAGGTAGGTGAACTCGGGACCGGACACGTCGTCGAACTCGTAGCCGAAGACGTCGGCGTAGAACGCCTTGGCCTTGTCGAGGTCGTGGGAGTGCAGCTCGTTCCACGAGAGCGAGCCGGGCTCGTTGTAGATCCCCGCCCCGATGTGGTCGCCGGCCTGCCAGACGCCGAAGGTCGAGCCGTCGGGAGCGGAGCCGAAGAACATCCGGCCGTGCTTGCCGGTGCTGGTCTCGACGTCGAAGGGCGCCATGTGCAGCGAGCCGCCCGCCGCCTTGATCGCCTCAGCAGCCTGGTCGGCGTCGTCGGAGGCGATGTAGGTCGCCCAGTTGCTCGGCATCTCGGGCATCGGCTTCGGGCCGATGCCGGCGACCGGGTGGCCGTCCTTCGTCGCGATCCGGTAGCCCTGCGTGTCCTCGGGGGCTTCGTCGACCGTCCAGCCGAGAAGCTGGCTGTAGAAATCGGCGGCTGCGCCGGTGTCGTCGGCCGACAGGTCAACCCAGTTCGGAGTGCCGGCGGGCCAGGCTTCGTCACGGGTGGGCATGGGGCTGCTCCTTGCTCGTCGATGAGTGGTGCGGGCTACTGGGCATCCTGCCGCTCGACGCCGACATCGGTGAACGACCTCGGGGTGAGCAGTAGGCCAACGGCTACTTCTTGCGCTTGGGCGGGAAGGTCGAGACATGGGTGCAGGCACGTTCCACCCACGCCTGCGCCTCCCCGACCGGGAGGTCGGGCGGAAGGGCGACGTACCCGCCCATCGGCCGCTCGGCCGGGCCGAACGGACCGGAGCCGGGTACTGCTTCGAGCTCGGCACGTCCGCCGTCGTCGAGCTTGACGCCGACCGCCGGTGCGAACAGGCCCGCGAACATGTTTCCGTTCACGAACGCGCCCAGCTGGCCGAACATGGGTTTGACCTCAACGCCCGCGGCGTCCGGCACCAGCGACCGGAACCGCGCCTTGTCCTCGTCGGTCGCTTTCGGCATCTTCATCGTGCGGCCGCCCGGGCTAGCGCCGTTCGGCCGGCGAACGCGGCAAACCGCTCGAGCGGCCCCGCGCCGGCGGGCGGCTCGACCTCATCGGCGAAGGAGCGACCACGCGCCATCGGGAGGATCGGCTCGGACAGACTGCGGATGTAGGCGACGACCTCGTCGGACACGTCGACCGTGCGGTCCATGCCTTGAGCCAGGTCCCAACCGTGGAGCAGGATCTCGGCGCTCAGCAGGGCGGCACCGACTGAAGCAGGCATGTCGCCCATGGGTCCCTGGATCACCGACTCCGGGTCGGCTCCGCGCCAGGAGGTGATCGCCTGATCGGCGGCGGTGGACACCCGGTGCTCCGCGGAGCCCTCGACCTCGGCGACGGTCGCGCCGACCATCGCTCCCAGGCCGACCATCGACGTGACGAGGTGGTCGACGAGGGCCCCGACGGGCAGTTCGGGGCAGGGCGTCGCCCGGCCCGCGTCGGCGTCCGTGATGGCGCGCAGGACGGGCTGGATCGCCGCGAGTGCGGCCTCGGCGGCGACCATCGGAGTGAGGTTCTCGGGTTTCCGGCCCCACGGGTCCTGACCGGCGTCCCCGGTCGCGGCGGCCGCCTCGAGCCGCTCCAGGAAGTGGTCCCAGCCCTCGGCGTGGTTCGCCTCCTCCTCAGCCGTCAGGCCTTCGTGCATCAAGGTGACCTGGGAGCCGTCGCCGGCCGGCTCGATGGTGACGGTGAGCATCGACCCGTCAGCGGGCGGGGTGACGCCCTCGTCCCAGCCCCAGCCGAGGACGACCCGGCGGCCGGGCTCGACCTCGCGGACGGTGCCTGCGGCATGGGCGCCGGGCACGACGGTCCAGCGGTAGCTGCCGCCGGCCCGGAGGTCGACGTACGCCGACACGGTCATCCAGCGCCGCAGTCGCTCGGGCTGGGTCACGAGGGCGAACGCCTCGTCCGGGGTCACCGGCAGGGTGACGGTCTTCGCGTAGGTCATTGCTTGCTCCTCAGTGCGTGGGCATCGGCGACGAGCCGGTCGAGCTCGTCGGTCCAGAACCGGTCGATCTCGGCCTGCAGCGAGCGCAGGCCGGTGGAGACGACGCGGTAGATCCGTTGACGGCCGACCTTCTCGGCCTCGACGAGACCCGCGTCGGCCAGCAGCAGCAGGTGTTGACTGATCGCCGACCGGGTCACGGTGAACTCCGCAGCGATGTCGCTCACCGTGCGGGGCTCGGACGCGAGGAGCTGCAGGATGCGGCGCCGGTTGGGCTCCGCTGCTGCGCTGAACGCATCCATGCCCAATACGTTAGCCGTCACTAACGCATTGGGCAAGAGACCGTCGCACCTTGTCTCGGATGCGAGACACCGGCTGCGCCCAAGTGCTGGTGGCCGGCTCCCGTCAGGCGTTGGATGGGCGTCATGGAGAACACGTACGTCGAGGTCGGGGTCGGCCCCGTGTCGTTCGCCGATGTGGTGGCAGTCGCGCGGGACGGGGCGGGGGTCCGACTCGGCGACGACGCGCTCAGCGCGGTTGACCGGGCGCGGGCGGTCGTGGACGAGCTCGCGGCGTCGCCGACCCCGACGTACGGCGTCTCGACCGGCTTCGGTGCGCTCGCTACCCGGCACATCGCCCCGGAGCTGCGCACGCAGCTGCAGCGCTCACTGGTCCGGTCGCACGCGGCCGGGTCGGGTCCGGAGGTCGAGCGCGAGGTGGTCCGGGGCCTGATGCTGCTGCGGTTGTCGACGCTGGCGACCGGCCAGACCGGGGTACGGCGCGAGACCGCCGAGCTGCTCGCCGGCCTGCTGACCCACGGGATCACACCGGTGGTCTACGAGTACGGGTCGCTCGGGTGCTCCGGTGACCTGGCGCCGCTCGCGCACTGCGCGCTCGCGCTGATGGGCGAGGGCGACGTCCGCAACCGCGACGGCGCCCGGGTCTCCGCAGCCGACGCGCTGGCCGCCGCCGGCCTCGAGCCGGTCGAGCTGGCCGAGAAGGAGGGCCTCGCGCTCATCAACGGCACCGACGGCATGCTCGGCATGCTGGTGCTCGCGATCACCGACCTGCGTCGGCTGCTGCGCACTGCGGACATCGCCGCGGCCATGTCGGTCGAGGGTCAGCTCGGCACCGACCGGGTGTTCGCGCCCGAGCTGCAGGCCCTGCGTCCGCATCCCGGCCAGGCCGACGCGGCCGCCAACCTGGTCGCCCTCCTCGCCGACTCCGGCGTGGTCGCCTCGCATCGCGGACCGGACTGCAACCGGGTGCAGGACGCCTACTCGCTGCGGTGCTCGCCACAGGTGCACGGCGCCGCCCGCGACACGGTGGAGCACGCCGCGACCGTGGCCGGTCGCGAGCTGGCCAGCGCGGTCGACAACCCGGTCGTACTGCCGGAGGAGGGTCGGCTCGAGAGCAACGGCAACTTCCACGGTGCGCCGGTCGCCTACGTGCTCGACTTCCTCGCGATCGTGGCAGCGGACGTCGCCTCGATCAGCGAGCGACGTACGGACCGGTTCCTCGACAAGGCCCGCAACCACGGCCTGCCGCCGTTCCTGGCAGACGACCCCGGCGTCGACAGCGGCCACATGATCGCGCAGTACACCCAGGCCGCGATCGTCTCCGAGCTGAAGCGGCTCGCCAACCCCGCCAGCGTCGACTCGATCCCGTCGAGCGCGATGCAGGAGGACCACGTGTCAATGGGCTGGTCCGCTGCCCGCAAGCTGCGCCGTTCGGTCGACGGGCTGACCCGGGTGGTCGCCATCGAGGTCCTCACCGCGGCTCGGGCACTCGACTTCCGAGCGCCGCTCGAGCCCTCGCCGGCCACCGGCGCCGTCGTACGACTCCTCCGTGACGCCGGTATCGCCGGTCCCGGCCCCGACCGCCACCTCTCACCCGAGATCGAACAGGCATTCCAGCTCGTCCACAGCGGCGCGGTTCTCGACGCCGCCCAGTCCGTGATCGGAGACCTTCGATGACCACTCAGCCGAACAACGACCGCCTGCCGATCCATGCCCCGACCGGCACTGAGCTGAGCGCCAAGTCCTGGCAGACCGAGGCACCCCTGCGGATGCTGATGAACAACCTCGATCCCGAGGTCGCCGAACGCCCCGAGGACCTCGTGGTCTACGGCGGCACCGGCAAGGCCGCGCGCAGCTGGGAGGCGTACGACGCGATCCTCCGCACCCTGCGCGAGCTCGAGTCCGACGAGACCCTCCTGGTGCAGAGCGGCAAGCCGGTCGGCGTGATGCGGACCCACGAGTGGGCGCCGCGCGTCCTCATCGCCAACTCCAACCTGGTCGGCGACTGGGCGAATTGGGAGGAGTTCCGGCGGCTCGAGGATCTCGGGCTCACGATGTACGGCCAGATGACCGCCGGATCGTGGATCTACATCGGCACCCAGGGCATCCTGCAGGGCACGTTCGAGACGTTCGCCGCGGTCGCCGACAAGCGGTTCGGTGGGACGCTCGCCGGGACCATCACGCTGACCGCCGGACTCGGTGGCATGGGTGGCGCGCAGCCGCTCGCCGTGACGATGAACGACGGTGTCGTGATCTGCATCGAGTGCGACCAGTCGCGGATCTCCCGCCGGATCGAGCACCGCTACCTCGACGTCCAGGCCAGCTCCCTCGAGCACGCGCTCGAGCTCGCGACCGACGCACGGGACGCGCGCCGCGCGCTCTCGATCGGCGTGCTCGGCAACGCCGCCGAGATGGTGCCGGCCCTCCTCGAGCAGGGGGCGCCGATCGACATCGTCACCGACCAGACCTCGGCGCACGACCCGCTGTTCTACCTGCCGATCGGCGTGCCCTTCGAGGAGTGGCGGACCCAGCGCGAGGCCGACCCTGCCGGCTTCACCAAGGCCGCCCAGGCCGCGATGGCCGCGCACGTCCGCGCGATGGTGGAGTTCCAGGACGGCGGGGCCGAGGTCTTCGACTACGGCAACTCCATCCGCGACGAGGCGCGCAAGGGGGGCTACGACCGGGCGTTCGAGTTCCCCGGCTTCGTGCCGGCCTACATCCGGCCGCTGTTCTGCGAGGGCAAGGGCCCCTTCCGCTGGGCCGCCCTGTCCGGCGACCCCGCCGACATCGCTGCAACCGACCGCGCGATCCTCGAGCTCTTCCCCGACAACGAACGGCTGCGGAAGTGGATCGCCATGGCCCAGGAGCGGGTGCACTTCCAGGGTCTCCCGGCGCGGATCTGCTGGCTCGGGTACGGCGAACGCCACCTGGCCGGCCTCAAGTTCAACGAGATGGTCGCGTCCGGCGAGCTCTCGGCGCCGGTCGTGATCGGGCGCGACCACCTCGACTGCGGGTCGGTCGCGTCGCCGTACCGCGAGACTGAGGGCATGAACGACGGCTCCGACGCGATCGCCGACTGGCCGCTGCTCAACGCGCTCGTGAACACGGCGTCCGGCGCGACCTGGGTGTCGATCCACCACGGTGGCGGGGTCGGCATGGGACGCTCGATCCATGCCGGACAGGTGTGCGTCGCCGACGGCACCGAGCTCGCGGCCCAGAAGATCGAGCGGGTGCTCACCAACGACCCGGGCATGGGTGTGATCCGACACGTCGACGCGGGCTACGACCGCGCCGACGAGGTCGCCGCCGAGCGCGGGGTCGCCGTACCCATGTCCGAGGCCGCTCGGCCCGGGCCTGCGAGGGGCGAGTGATGGCCGAGGAGGTTGAGGAGCGCCGGCTGGTGCCTGAGCGCAGCGAGGGCGACAGCGGCGCGTCTCGAAACCAGGACGGTCGATGACCTTCGAGTCCCTCTGGAGGGATATCGAGCCGATCGGCCGCTCCGCTGGACTACACGGGTCGGGCGGCTACTTCCGGCAACCGTGGGCGAGCGCCGAGGAGGAGCTGCGGGCGTGGTTCGCCGAGCAGGCCGCAGCCCGCGGACTCACGCTCGAGACCGACGCGATGGGCAACCAGGTCGCCTGGTGGCGGCCCGAGCCGGTGCCCAGCCGCGTCGAGATCCTCGGCGTCCTCACCGGTAGCCACCTCGACAGTGTCCTCGACGGTGGTGCGTACGACGGACCGCTCGGTGTCGTCTCCGCGCTGGCCGCGATCGACCTGTTGCGCGAGCGCGGCGTGGAGCCGGGACGAGCAGTCGGTGTCGGGGTGTTCCGCGAGGAGGAGGGATCACGGTTCGGGCTGGCCTGCCTCGGCTCGCGACTCGCCACCGGCTCGGTGGAGTGGTCCGAGGTCGAGAGCCTGCGGGACCGCGACGGGATCGCGCTCGGCGACGTGACCGCGGCGCCCGAGACGGGGGCCGACGGCCTGCTCGCCGACGTCGGCTGCTTCGTGGAGCTGCACGTGGAGCAGGGGCGGGCGCTCGTCGACCGCGACGCACCGATCGGCCTGGCCAGCGGGATCTGGCCCCACGGTCGCTACCGCTTCGACTTCACCGGCCGGGCCGACCACGCCGGCACCACCCGGATGGAGGACCGGGTCGATCCGATGCTGACCTACGCGATGACCGCGCTCGCCGCCAACAAGCAGGCCCGGCTCGAGGGCCAGCGCGCGACGTTCGGGCGCCTCGAGGTCGCGCCCGGCAGCACCAACGCCGTACCGTCGCGCGTCACCGGCTGGCTCGACGCGCGCGCCGACTCCGACGCGAACCTGGCTGCGCTCGTCGCTGCGATCGAGAAGCAGGCCTCCGAGCGGGCCGGCCGCGACGGCACCACCGTCACCCTCACGGCCGAGTCCGTGTCGGGCGCGGTCACCTTCGACGACGACCTCAGCGAGCGAATCGCCGCGGGCCACGACTGGCCCGTCCTGCCGACCCAGGCCGGCCACGACGCCGGCATCCTCGCCGCTGCGGGCTACCCGACGGCGATGCTCTTCGTCCGCAACCCGACGGGCATCTCGCACTCCCCGGACGAGTTCGCGGAGACCGACGACTGCCTCGCCGGTGTCGAGGCGCTCGCCGACGCGCTGACAGGCCTCGTGGAGTGAGCGACCCACGCGTCCCACCGGTCCCACCGGTCCCACCGGACGGGCAGAACCTGCGCTTGTCGGGCATTGCAACGGCCGACAAGCGCAGGAATCCCCGGTCGACCGGGGATTCCTGCAAGCTGACGGTCCCCGCGATGGCGAACGCCCACTCCCACGCCTTCCACCGCGCACTGCGCGGCCGGACGCAGCAGGGCACGGGCAGCTTCTGGACCTGGCGCGAGCAGATGTACGACCTCGCCGCGCGGCTGACCCCGGACCTCTACTTCGACCTCGCCCGCGCGGTGTACGCCGAGATGGTGGCCGGTGGGATCGGTGCGGTGGGGGAGTTCCACTACCTCCACCACCAGGCCGATGGCACGCCGTACGACGATCCCAACGAGATGGGGCGCGCCCTCCTCGCCGCCGCCGACGATGTCGGCATCCGGATCCGGCTGCTCGACACCTGCTACGTGACGGCGGGCATCGGCCAGCGGGCTGACGGTGTGCAACGGAGGTTCAGCGACGGCACGGCCGATGGCTGGGTCGAGCGGGTGGCGGCCTTCGATGACGACCGGGTGGGCGCGGCGATCCACAGCGTGCGCGCCGTCCCCGCCGACCAGATGAGCACCGTCGCGGCGTGGGCGGCCGACCGACCGCTGCACGTCCACCTGTCCGAGCAGCCGGCGGAGAACGACGCCTGCCTGGCGGCGTACGGGCTCAGTCCGACCGGGCTGCTCGCCGAGGCCGGCGTGCTCGGCCCGCGGACGACGCTGGTCCATGCGACGCACGTGACCGATGCCGACGTCCGGATGATCGGCGACGCCGGCTGCATCGTCTGCCTCTGCCCGACGACGGAGCGGGACCTGGCCGACGGCCTCGGGCGGGGGGCCGACCTCCGGGCCGCCGGCGCCCGGATCTCCCTCGGGAGCGACAGCCACGCCGTGGTCGACCTCTTCGAGGAGATGCGCGGGGTCGAGATGCACGACCGGCTCCGCACCGGGGTGCGCGGCCACTGGACGGCCCGGGCACTGCTCGACTGCGCGACGGTGCACGGCCATGCGTCCCTCGGGCTGGAGGGCGGCGGCATCGTGACCCTCGACCCCGCGAGCCCCCGCACGGCCGGCGCCGGCGCGGACGAGCACGCGGCCGTGTTCGCGGCCACTGCCGCCGACGTCACGCAGGTCGTCCTGGACAGCGAGACCGTCTTCGACGGCGACCACGCGCGCGTCGGTCGCGAGCTCGAGGCCGCGATCGAGAAGGTGTGGGCATGAGCCCATCGCAGAGCGTCCTGATCACCAACATCGGCGAACTGGTCACCAACGACCCGGACGCGGACGACCTGCTCGGGTTGCGCCACGACGCGGCGCTCGTCCTGGAGGCGGGCCTGGTCGCGTGGGTCGGGGCCGCTGCCGACGCGCCGGCCGCCGACGAGAAGGTCGATGCGGACGGCCGCGCAGTGCTGCCGGGCTTCGTGGACAGCCACAGCCACCTGGTGTTCGCGGGCGATCGGGCGGAGGAGTTCCGCGCCCGGATGGCAGGGGAGAGGTATGCCGCCGGCGGCATCCGTACGACGGTCGCCGCCACCCGTGCCGCCGACGACGGCGCCCTCGCGGCCAACGTCGAGCGGCTGGTCGCCGAGATGCGGCGCCAGGGCACGACCACCATCGAGATCAAGTCCGGCTACGGCCTCACCGTCGCCGACGAGGCGAGGTCGCTGGAGGTGGCCAGTCGGTTCACCGACGACACCACGTTCCTCGGCGCGCACGTGGTGCCGCCGGAGTACGCCGACGACCCGGCCGGCTACGTCGCGCTGGTCACCGGTCCGATGCTCGCCGCCG
Organism: uncultured Actinomycetota bacterium; assembly: GCA_963795115.1. Lineage (GTDB taxonomy): Bacteria > Actinomycetota > Actinomycetes > Propionibacteriales > Nocardioidaceae > Nocardioides. Next base: position 761,010 of record CAWCGH010000001.1, on the reverse strand, counting down.
CGTCGCCGCACGCGCGGTGGATCGACGTCTTCTGCGAGACCGGTGCCTTCGACGCCGACCAGGCGCGGGCGATCCTGGCGGCCGGTGCGGCCGTGGGGTTGCGCGGCCGGCTCCACGCCAACCAGCTGGGTCCTGGCCCGGGTGTCGCGCTCGCCGCCGAGCTCGGGCTGACCGCGGTGGACCACTGCACCTACCTGACCGGGACAGACGTCTCCGCGCTCCGGGACAGCGGCACCATCGCCACCCTGCTGCCCGGCGTCGAGTTCTCGACGAAGCAGCCCTATCCAGACGCACGCCGGCTGCTGGATGCCGGTGTCCGCGTCGCGCTGGCCAGCGACTGCAACCCGGGCTCGTGCTACACGACCTCGCTCCCGTTCTGCATCGCGCTGGCGGTCCGGGAGATGGGCCTGACGCCGGCCGAGGCTGTGTACGCCGCGACAGCAGGCGGCGCTGCCGCGCTCGGACGCGAGGACGTCGGCGCGCTGGTGCCGGGTAGACGGGCGGACGCGGTTCTTCTCAGTGCGCCGAGCCACGTGCACCTGGCCTACCGACCCGGGGTCCCACTGGCGCGGCAGGTCTGGGTGGGCGGCGCGAACTGATCCGCTGACGTCTCGGGCAGTCGCGTTGTAGTCTCGGCCTGCTCCGCAACTTCGATTCATCAGGTCAGGCAGACCGGCTCGGTGGGCTGTCTGGCAAGGAGACCCTGACCATGGCTATGCCCGCCCGCGTCACCCTCGAGACGTCCGTCTCCGTCGTCGGCAGGCGCGGGTGCGCGGCGAGCACTCGACGTGTCGCACCTTCGGTGGGCGGTGCCGGGTGAGCGTGGTCCCGAGCCGACGAGTGCTGCGCGAGATCCAGGGCGCAGGGGAGGAGCACCTCGGGGCCGTCTCCGTTGAGTCCGGCTTTCTGTCGGCCCAGCCGCCGCGAGCAGAGCTGCCCGCGAGCCATCGCGCCTGGGACGAAGCAGCTGACCAGCTGCCGGTGATGTGGCGCGACATGACCGCGCGTCCGGTCCTGAGCGAGCTCCCGCTTCTGTCCGCCGAACCAGAGGACCTGCCCGACGCCGATCTCTGGCGCGCGTCGGTCGTGCTGGCGTCGCTCGCGTACTCCTACGTCCGGTGCGACCTCGACGACTTGCACGCACCCGCTCCCATCCAGGTGCCGGAGTGCATCGCCGCCCCGTGGCGGCGCGTCTCCGAGCGGATGGGCAGATCGGCGCCGCACGTGGGCTACGACGACATCGTCACCCACAACTACCGGCTGATCGACCCCGACGCCGCGGACCCCGTCCGGCTCGAGAACCTCCGGCTCCTCGTGCCCATCCTCGGCAACGACACCGAGCGCGCCTTCTTCGGCGTCAACCTCGAGATCCAGGCGAAGCTCGCTCCGGTCGTGGACGCCTCGGTCCGGGCGCAGGAAGCCGTCGCCGAGCGCGACCCCGATGCACTCGTCGAGCACCTGATGACGATCCTCGACTCCGTACGCCGAGCCACGGACGTCGCCTTTCCGAAGATCGACCCGAATCCGCACGCCGGCATCTACGCGGACCCCGCGATCTGGGCGAAGCTGACCGCCCCCACGGGGATCCCGATCGTCGACGGTGTCCCGGGTGTCAGTGGAGCAGGTTCGACCGGCTTCCAGCTGGTCGACACCTTCCTCGGCCGGACGCGGTTCGACTCGCCGCTGGGAGCCGAGGCACGCAAGGCGCGTTCCTGGTTCGCCCCGAACTGCCGCCGGTTCCTCGACGCCATCGAGGAGACCTCCGTGCGGCGGTTCGTCGACGAGTCGGGCGATCACGAGCTGGCAGGCCTGTTCCAGTCGGTTCTGGAGGCCTATGCGGGCGACCGTGGCTACCTCGGCGTGCACCGGCGCAAGGTCTACGGATTCATCGAGGTCGCGTTCAAGGTCGGTCGGCCGTCGACGGCGAGCGGGATCACCGGCACCTTCGTCGACCGCACCTGGCACGAGACCGACAGCCACCTCGGCGAGGCGCGCGCCGAGCGCTACCTGGAGTTCTTCAGCCACGCCCAGGTCGCCCGCCTGGCCGGCCGCACGCCGGCCGCGGGCGAGCGCATCCAGACGATCGAGCTCGACGTCACCGGTACCGGAGTGGTTTTCCGGCCGGGGGACCGCTGCGCAGTCCTGCCGGAGCAGACCGACGAGCTGGTCCAGAGCACGCTGGCCTCGCTTCGGGCGACGCCGGATCGAGAGGTGCCGCTCACCAGCCGCTGGCGCGCCGCCCTGCGCCGGCGGCTCGGGTCCGAGACGCCGGTCACCCTGCCGCTGGTCGACGTCCTCAGGTACGCCCAGCTGCGCCCCCTCGGCCGCCACGTCGCCAAGCACCTCCAGCGGCTGTCCGGATCGAGCGCGCTGGCCGAGATGCTCGAGGCGCGGGAGGAGGACCAGTTCGAGTTCCGAGACGCCGTCGAGCTGGCGGCAGCCAGTGGCTACGACGTCACCCGGTTGTGGCGAGCGGAGCTCTGGCAGGACGAGGCGATCGCCAGGTTCGTCCCGCCCGCCGCCGCCCGCATGTACAGCGTGTCGACCCCTCCGGACCGCGAGCCCTTCGCGACCGAGCTGCAGCTCACCGTCGGCAGCCTGGAGTTCGCGTCTCCCGACCCCCACGGCCAGGTCCAGCCGCGCCACGGCGCGGGTTCCACCTTCCTGGTGCGGTCGGCCCGGCAGGGGGCACCCGTGACGATCCAGGTCGTGCGGCCACTGCGATTCTCCCTTCCGGCCGATCCGGCCCAGCCGATCGTGATGTTCGCGGGCGGCACCGGCATCGCACCGTTCTGGGGATTCGTGAACGCTCGCGCCGCCGACCCAAGCTCAGGGCCGACCTGGCTGTTCTGTGCAGCCCGCAGCCGGGCGGAGCTTCCCTACTACGAGGAGCTGGCGGCACTCGCCGCCGAGGGTGCGATCGAGCTGCGGACGGCGTTCTCACGCGAGGAGGTCGACGGCAGACCGGCTCGCCGCGTCGACGTCGCGCTGCGCGAGCCGGAGACCGCCGCGGCGCTGCGGAGCCTCCTGCGCAGCGACGGCCCTGACATCGACGCGGCGTTGTTCTACGTGTGCGGACAGGCAGCGTTCGCCGCCACCATCCTCGACGGACTTCGCGACGTCGCCGCCGAGGAGGACGGTGGCGACGGCCGGTTGGCCGTCCGACGCCTGGTCGGCGAGGGCCGCCTGATGACTGACCTGTTCACGACGTTCACACCCCGTTCGGCGCCCGGGGTGGCGGGCGGCGGCGTCTACGAGGCATCGGACCTGGTGTTGCACAACGACGACGCCCACGGCTGGTGGATGGCGATCAACGGGGCGATCTACGACATGACCGAGTTCCGCCAGCTGCACCCCGGCGGGTTCCGGATCATCGACGACAACGCCGGCCTCGACGCCACGAACGAGTACGAAGCGGTCCTGCACCACGAGGACCCGGAGATCGAGGCGACGCTCGCGATGTACAAGTCCGGGTTCCTCCGGCGTCTGGACTTCAAGCGGGCCTGGGGCATCGCTCTGGTGGCCGGCAAGATCCGATACATCCCGCTCGTGGATGCCTACCGGGCCTGGATCCGTCACCTCTACCTGGTCGTCGAGCAGCAGAACGGGATCCGCAACGATGTCGGCGTCCTCGACTACGCACTGACCAGTGCGGAGCGTGACGAGGAGCTGACGCCCCTGAAGCTGATGCTGGCCGCCGACCTGCAGGGTCGGATGCTGACGCGCTACCTGCCCGGCCTGGTGGGCGCCGGCCTGCACGAGCTCTGGGCGCTGGCCTGCGGGCTCTTCGACCCCGTCGCCGACGCTTCCGAGCTGCCGCGCAGCCTCGGTGCGCTCGGCGCGGGTGAGCTGGGCGCCCGGGCACAGGACGCGACAGACCGGTTCTGCGACGCCGTACGCACGCGGTCGATCGACGCCGCCGGAGCCGGCACTCTGCTCCGCAGCCTGCAGGCCGCCAACGAGGCACTGCACAACGGGACCAAGCTCCTCCTCCGCGACGGACTGATGGTCTTCGAGAAGCACGAGTCGCAGACGATCGAGTTCGGGGCCGAACCCGTCCTCGAGTGCCTACGCGCCCTCCCGGCTGTCGTGGCCGCCTTCTACGAACAGGTTGCCGACGCGATCGACAGCCACCTTCCGCCACCGGACCAAGAAGGGCATCACCATGGCCGAGATACTGCTGCCGTACGTTGACGCTGACCCGGACGGACGGGCACTTGCCGACGAGGCGGGCGAGACCACCTGGGCCCAGCTCCAGGACCGGACGAACCGCCTCATCGACGTGCTGCGTCGCGCCGGGCTCGAGCAGGGTGATCGGGTCGCCGTCCACTCGGGCAACCGGCGTGAGGTCTACGAGATCGCCATGGCCTGCCTGCACGCGGGGTTCCTCGTGCTGCAGACCAACTGGAACTACACGACCGACGAGCTCGCCTTCGTCCTCGAGGACTCCGACGCGAGGATCCTGATCGCCGACGACCGCTATGTCGACATTGCCACCGAGGCGGCCGCGCGGTGTCCCGACGTCGAGCTGACGCTCGTCCTCGGCTCCGGCGCCGCGGGAGACGGCGGGGGCTCCTACGAGGAGGCGCTGGCGGCAGCCGACCCGGCCGAGCCCGACGCCCAGGTCTGTGGTGCGGCGATGTTCTACACCTCCGGCACGACCGGCCAGCCCAAGGGCGTGCTGTCGGCGACATTCACTCCTGGCAGCCCCGTCCGCGAGCTCATCGATACCGCCCAGGGCGTCCGTCAGGGGCTGAGCATCCCGGACCGTGGGCGGGTCATGCTGGTCGGTCCCGTCTACCACTCGGGTCAATGGTCGATGACGGTCTACCCGCTGCTGTGCGGCGTCACGGTGTGCATGATCCGCCAGCCCGACGCCGAGCAGATCCTCGACGTCATCGACAGGGAAGGCGTCACGAACCTGGTGCTCAACCCGGTGGACTTCGTACGGCTGCTCAAGCTTCCCGAAGAACGACGCCTGGGGTTCGACGGCCAGAGCCTGGTGCAGGCCGTTCACGGTGGCGCGCCGTGCGCGCCCGACGTCAAGCGACGGATGATCGAGTGGTGGGGCCCGGTCGTCACGGAGTACTACGGCGCGTCCGAGGGCGGCCTCTTCGCCCTCTCCACCTCCGAGGAGTTCGTCCGGAAGCCGGGGTCGGTCGGACGCGTGCTGCCCTTCATCGAGCTCCAGATCATCACCGAGGACAGCCAGGTCGCCGGCCCGCGCGAGGAGGGCCTCATCTACGTGCGGCACCGCAGCGGGGCGGACTTCACCTATCACAAGCAACCCGATAAGACGGCCGACGCACATCTGGAGCCCGGTCTGTTCACGCTCGGGGACGTCGGCTACCTCGACGAGGAGGGCTATCTCTACCTCTCCGACCGCAAGAGCGAGGTGATCAACTCGGGGAGCGTCAAGATCTACCCGGCCGAGATCGAGGGCGTGCTGGCTGCCCACCCGGCGGTGGACGACGTGGCGGTGCTCGGGGTCCCCAACGAGGAACTGGGTGAGGAGATCAAGGCGGCCGTGAAGCTCGGCGCAGGCCACGACAAGTCGCCCGAGCTCGCTGCCGAGCTCATCGCCTACGTCGCGGACCGCCTCCCGGACTACAAGGTGCCGCGGTCGGTCGACTTCTTCGACGAGCTGCCGCGGACCGACGCGGGCAAGCTCGCCAAAGCCAGCCTTCGCGAGCGCTACTGGGCCGCGACCGGCCGGAAGATCTGACACCGCGTCGGCGCCGGCTCGCGTCGGGTCACCGCACCTCGTAGATCTCGTAGTAGATGACGTCATCTCGCACGACGCCCTTGCCGACGGCCTGCACGGTGTTGAGCCAGGTGTATCGGGGGTCACCGGTCTCGAACAGGGGCGCGCTGTACAGCGGCAGTACGCCGTGACCCTGGGAGTGGTCGCTGCGGCCGCGGTAGGACACGTGGATCAGCGCTCCGTCGTCGGTCTTGAGCACGAAGCGGACGTCGATCGCGCCCACGCCGTCGTCGGAGAGGAGGAGCCAGTCGAACGACGTCGAGACAGCCAGCCGGCCGGACAGTCGCTCACCTCGGTAGACGACGTCGGTCATCTCGATGACGGCGCGGGTGCCGAGCGGGGTTCCCTCCAGCTCCACTGGCGGGAGCTTGAGGGTGATCTCCGCCTCGCACAGCGGTACCAGTTCCAGGGTCATGGTCACCTGCCCTCGGGAGAGGCGGATCGCTCGGCGCCGCTCGCGTCGAACCACCACTGATGGCCCGGTCGTAGCTCTGGTTGGCCGGTGCCGAGCAGCATCCAGCCTTCGACGGCCGCCCGGTCCTCGTCGGGCAGGCTCACCGCCCAGCGCTCCAGCTTCTTCGCCACGTCTCGGGTGGTTGCTTCATCGGGCATCGTCGCTTCACCTCCGTGTGTCGTCACAGGTTTGTTCTATAGACAGGCGGCTGGTCGTCCGGTCCCGAGCCTGGCTCCGAGCCGGGCAGCCGATCGAGACCGACGGGGCCGACGCAGTGGTAGGCCTCGCCCCGCGGAACGCCGATCATCGCACCGTGAACGGTCGCTCGCGCCGTGAGGAAGTCGAGGAACGACGACCCGCCGATGGCCGTTCGCTGCTCCGTCACCTTGTGGGCGAACTGGCTGCGGTAGGCGAGGATCGCGGCGAGCCGCTGCTCCCACACCGGGGAGACATCGACGACGAACGTCGGCTCGAAGACGTGGTGAAGCATGTAGTGGTAGAGCCGGTCCGGGCGGTGCGGCTCGCCGGACGCCTTCTTCGCCACGCCGGCGAAGAATGACGCTGCGCGGACCAGTCGCCCGGCCGCCGCATGGTCGGGATGACGGTCGTCCACCGGGTACGGGGCCAACACGATGCGTGGGCGCAGGCGCCGGATCAGCTCGACGACGACGTCGATCTGGTCGGCGCCGACCCCGACGCTCCCGTCCGGCAGGCCGACCGCGACCCGCGTCGCCACACCGAGAATCTCGGCGGCCTCGCTGGCCTCACGCGCCCGCAGCTCCGGGGTGCCGTTGGTCGACAGCTCCCCGCTGGTGAGATCGGCGACGGCAGTGCGCGCGCCGTCGCGTGCGCACAGTGCGAGCACCCCGCCGCACCCGACCTCGGCGTCGTCGGGGTGAGCCGCGACTGCGAGCACGTCGACGGTCGTCATGACGTGAGGTAATCGACGAGAAGGCTGACGCCCGGGGGGTCGGGCGAGGCGTCCTCGAGCAGGTCCGGCGGGATGAAGCCCGGTATCGGACGTCCGGCCAGGACCCGATCGATGACCTGGTTCATCACGAGTCCGTAGAGCGCAGTGCTTCGTCCGACGATCCAGCCGCTCGCTGCGTCCCGGTGGTGGATCGGCAAGGAGACGTCAGGGCTCCATCGGCCGGTGGCCTCCAGCTCGCCGAGGTTCATCGTGCCGGTGCCGAGGTGAAACCTGTACGACGCTCCGCACCGACAGGTCGCCGTCGCGAAGTGGTCGTCACCCTCACGGGCGTGCCGCAGCACCAGCCGTGCCCCGTCGGTCGGGCAGGCGTACCGCAGCGGAAGGTAGTCGTCCCCGAGCGGGGCGACCTGCGGGTCGATGTCGTGGGAGACCAGGTCTGCCACGGCCTCGTTGAAGACCACCACCACCTCGTCGAGGCACGCGAGGTACGAGCTGATCGAAGGGGTCAGCTGGCCGGTGGCGAGCATCGAGGACACGGTCGCGGACGGGAGTTCCACTCCGAGGTGCTCGCGTAGCAGGAAGTTCGCGATCGTGGCATTGGCGTCGCCGAGGGTGGCGACGTCGACGGCACGCACCGCCTCGGCCAGCCGGTCCATCCGGGCTTGGGCTTCCTGCCGCCGGTCCTTGGTCTGCTCCTGCGTCCGATGGGTGACCCACTTTCGGAGCGATTCCAACGCCTGCTCGAGGGCGTCGGGATCGACCTGGATGAAGCGGGGCTCGCCCGATCCCAGTCGCCGGGGCGCGAGCCAGACTCCGACCTGCTTGCTTCCTGACGGCAACACCATCCGCATGCCGTACCGCTCCGACTCGGCCGCGTAGGCATCGTGCCAGAGGACGACAGGGGAGACGCCGGACAGCGAGGCGAGCTCCCGGGCGGCGGCGAACTTCGTGGCTGTCGCCGGATGGTAGTCGGCGCAGACCTGCTGTCCGATGTGGACCAGATGAGTGTCGCGCGGCAGCCCCACGTGCGTGTTCAGATCGGCGCTGAGCGGCGCCCGTAGCTGACGGGCGAACTCGGCCGGGTCGGCGTACATGCCCCGCGCGGCGAGGAAGTCCCTGCCCGCGTCGGACTTCAGCAGATCGGTGAGCGAACGCATCGGCTCAGCCCCCGACCGCGGTCCGCGCAGGCGCGGCCGCGCGGTGGTTTCGGATGACCTCCCGGTAGAGCCCCTCGTACTGGGGAATCACCACCTCCGCGGACAGCTTTGCGGCCCGCTCGAGCGCAGACACACGCATCCGGGCCTGCAGCTCGGGGTCGGTCAGGAAACGAATCGCGAGCCTGGTGGCCTGATCCTCGTCCCCGGGGTCGTAGAGGAAGCCGTTGCAGCCGTGCTCCACCACTTCCGGCAGTCCGCCGACGCGCGGAGCCAGGACCGGTACGCCGCAGGCGAGCGCTTCGAGGGCGACCAGGCAGAAGCTCTCGGTCTGGCTGGTGACCAGGAGGAGGTCGGTGTCCGGAAGGATGTTCTCGACGTCCTCCCGTAGACCGAGCCGACGGATCTCCCCGCGCGCCGCGCGGTCCGCGAGGATCGCCTCGACGGCAGGCATCAGCTCGCCGTCGCCGACGAGCCACAACTCCCCGTCGATCTGGCTCAGGACGGCGTCGGCGATGCGGGCCATGCTCTCGGGCTGCTTGACGGGCCGAAAGTTGGAAATGTGCACGATCCGCGCGCGACGCCTTGGGCGTGGCCCGACTCGCGGCCGGAACCGGTCGAGATCCACGAAGTTGGGGATCACCCTCGGACGTTCGGGCAGCCGCAGCGTCGCGACGGTCAGGTCCGCGTGACTGTCGGAGACCGTGGTCAGTGCGTCGAGATCCTCGAGCGCCGGTACCAGTTCGCCGCGCACCAGGGACTGGCGGGAGAACACGCTGACATCGGTGCCGTGCAGCGTGCCGACGGTGGCCGGAGCGTCGTCGCCGAGGGCCTGCCGGACGGCGTGGACGACCAACGCGAACGGGATGGCGTAGTGGAAGTGGAGGACCTCGAGGCGCTCGCGCACCACGACCTCGCAGATCCGATCGACGAAGGCGTTGATCTCGGCCTTCGACCATTGCGCGTCGAGGAGGGGCGTGACCGGCATGTCGGTCTTCCTCATCACGTGCGGTGCCACCTTGGGGTCGATGGTCGGCATCCCGAACGGAGTGGAACGAGCGAAGAGATGGGCGGAGTGTCCGCGCTCGGCCAGCCCTGTAGCGAGCGACAGGGCGACCTGCGCGCTCCCGCCGCAGCCGTAGTGACACACCGCTCCGATGCGCATCGTCATCAGTCCTGATCCTTGGCAATGATCTTCTCGGCGAGCCGCTTCATCATCCTGCGGGAGAGGTCGGGATGACGACGCAGCCACTCATGGAACGCGTCGTCGCGCAGGACGAGGACGACGGCGTCGGTCGCGGCTCGGAGACTCGCCGACCGTGGCAGGTCGGCTAGCAGGGTCAGCTCACCCAGTGCCTCGCCGGGCCCGGCGACGTGCAGCAGTCGATCCTCCTTGCCCTCGACCTGCTTGAGCACCTCGACGGAGCCGTCGACGAGCACGAACAGGTTGCGCCCTCGCTCTCCCTGCCGGGCGAGGAAGGTGCCTTCGTCCACCCAGCGTTCGGAGACGATGCGCGCGGCTTCGTAGAGTTCGGCGTCGGTCATGAAGCCGAACAGGTCCAGGCCGCGGAGGCGACTCATGCGCTCCCGGACCCGCACCTCGGCGAGGCCGAGCAGGTTCGCGAACAGCCGCACCGCGCCCGGGACACCGGCGGGAATCTGGCGGAAGAACGACAGTCCCGCGTAGACGTAGGTCCCCCGGCCGTACACCGTGGTGAGCAACCCGCCTGCTCGCGGATCCTCGCCCGCATCGTGCGACGCGAGGACGGGGACGTATCGGCGGTCCCACTTTCCGAAGAAGTAGAGGCCGCGGTCGTGGACCCACCCGTCGAAGTCGGCAGGCCCGATCTCATTGGGGAAGTGGAGCACCGGGTGGTCGGCGTCGACGATCGTGACCGGGGCAAGGGGGTCGGTCACGCGGTCGTGGGGCTGGTGGTAGGTGAACGGCCACGGGGCGAGTCCGGCGGCGTCATAGCCGTAGGCCTGGTACTGGACGACCAGCGTGCCGCCCTGGGCGACGTACTCGAGCATCCGAGCGGCGTGCTGACGGAGCGCGGGACGGCTGTGGTAGGCGTTCGGCCCGACGACGATCGCGTCGAACCTCGAGAGGTCGCCGTACTCGAGCTGGTCGTCCTCCAGCTCGACGATGTCGAGCTCGAACCGCGCCAGCGACACGAGGATCTGCTCGTCCGCCCCCCGCAGGTAGCCGTAGCGCAGGGTGCGGACGAAGGTCGCGTCGATGAGGTCGACCAGTACGGCGGCCGGGCTCACCAGGTGGGACTCGGAGACGCAGGTGTTCTCGTCGACGATGCCGGTCGAGCCCGCGTCGCCCAGGCGGACGGGATTGAGCTCGACCCCGCACGGCCGCCCGTCGCTCGTGAGGTCGTAGCCGAGGCGGTAGCCACCGGGTTCTGCGTTCGCCGGCACGGCGACGTGGAACCGGACGCCGCGGGTCTCGCCGCCGGCCGCGAACGCCAGGTCGACGACGGGCGGTTGCACGTCCCAGCCCACGGGTGCGTCGATGGACAAGGTCGCGCGGGCGCCTCCCTCCTCCACGCATCGGACGGTGACGTCCATCTCGAGGGGGGTGTCGTGATCGGACGTCGGCAGGATCTCCCGGTGGACCCGTGGTGCGAGCGCGAGGGGCGGGAGGACGGTCAGCGACAGCTCGCGCGAGCCCCCGGGAAACGCACTGCGGCTGACCGCGGCGGGCCTCAGCGTGAGCAGCTGGTCGCCGACGCGGACGTCGATCGCGGCCGTCACCAGCGGCAGGTTGTCCGCATGCATGAGGGCCGGCGACGTCTCGGGCCAGCGGTACCGGTAGGGCTCGCGCGCCTCCTGGAGCCAGTACGGCGGGTTCGGCGGCTGCTGCGGCGGGACGCCCACCTCGTAGGTGGCTTCGTAGGGCACGGCCGCTGTCGGCGTCGTACCGGCTGGTGATGCGGCGACGCGACGGACGACCCAGCCCGGGGGCACGTCGAGCGACGCTGCCTCGACCGGCACCGGCTTGCCCTGGCCGTTCCAGAGCCGCACCGTCACCGTGAGGTCGCGACCGGGCGTGATCCGCGCGCGATCGACGAGACACTCCGCGCGCAGGTGCGAGCACGCCGCGATAACGTCCTCGAAGTCCTGCTCCTTGCGCGCGAGGGCCGCTGCCACGGCGGCCGTCCGGTCGTGGGGCACCGCGTTCGCGATGCTGTCGAGCGACGACCTGAGCACGGCGAGAGCGTCGGCAAGCGGCGGGACGGCCTCGGATGGGCGATCCGGGCGGAAGGCATCGCCCGCCTCGTCGACGAGGCCGACGACACGCTCGAGCCGTTCGTGCAGGTCGAGACCGTCCGGTGCCGTGTCCCCCACGAGGCCGGTGAGGAGCGGGTCGCACCCGTCGAAGAACGACGTCTCGCGGCCTCCCGAGGGCGCTGTGCTGTGCTCGAGTCGGTAGTAGAAGTAGTAGGGACCGGGTTCGGGCACGAACCCGATGCCCTGCGACCGGTGCCGGTTGACCGCCAGATGTGCTTGCTCCTGGAAGGTCAGCCCGCTCACAGGGTCGACGAGTCCGGTGTCGACGCGCAGGAACCCGGACCGCTCGTGCTCGTCGACGATCTGTCCGAAGACCGCGTCCTCCCCGGGCTGCCAATCGCCGGCCACGGACCGGTAGAGCTTCGACGGTTGCCAGGGCGGCAGCCCGAGCTCGGCGAACTGATCGCCGTCCCCGGCGGCGTCGAAGGCCTCGCGAGCGACGAGACCGATCGCCTGGTGATGCCCGTGGCCGTCCGTCGGTCCGCCCGACCACCGGGAGATGATCACCTGCGGCTGGACCGTTCGGATCGCCCGGACGATCTCGGCCACCACTTCCTGGCGGCCCCACCGCGCCAGCGTGTCGTCCCCGCTCTTGGAGAAGCCGAAGTCGTAGAACGGACCGTAGCGGACCTCGCCTCCGTCAACCGAGCGCGCGTCGAGGCTCTCCCAGGTCCGGATGATGCCGAGCCCCTCGCCGCGCTCCGGTCCGCGCCGGTTCTGGCCACCCTCGCCGCGGGTTGCCGACCAATACACGGTGCGGGCGCCGAGGTGGCGAGAGCTGAAGGCGATCATGCCGCCGTCCTCGTCGTCCGGATGGGAGCCCAGATGCAGGATCGCTCCCGCGACCCGCAGGGACTTGATCCGGTCGACGAGCCGGGAGCCTGCGCCCGGGTGCGCGACAGCAGCGTTCACCTTCTCGCACCTCGTCCCGGGTTCCTGTTGACCTTGAGATCGGCTATTCGGACCGGTCGGCCGCATGCTTGCGGCTCGGCTGCTCGACGAGGATGCCCCAGCAGATGTCGGCGCGTGACACGCTGCCGACGAAACGCTCGCCATCGACGACGGCCAGCCTGCGGATCCCTTTGGTGATCATCACGGTGGCCGCCTTGAGCAGCTCGTCGTCGGGACGCAGCATGATCGAACCGCGGATGACCAGGCTGTCGATCGGCTGGTCGGCGTAGCTGGACCCGGAGGAGAGGAAGACTTCGAACCCGCGCGCCAAGGAGGCACCGGACTCCATCAGGCCGTCGAAGTCGGGCATGATCGCGTGGAGAAGGTCGCCCTCAGGCAGGACACCGACGAAGCGGTCGTCGTCGTCGACCACGATCAGGTCGCTCGCCTGCGTCAGGACGAGGATCTCAGCGGCCAGCTTCATCGGCCGATTGAGATGGATCCGGGCCGCCTTGGTGTTCATGACGTCGCGCACGCGCAGTGTCGGTGACGAGTGCGAAGCGTCCCCATCAGACCCCATCAAGGTCCCTTCCCGCGAGATCCGCGACCACCAGGATTGTCGCCGTTGGAACAATCGGGCCCCAGATTCCCACGGAATTGCCACGGAGGACAACGATCCGTCAATGTGCGTGGGTCGGGCGTGGCTCAGGCGCTGCCGGGCAGGAGGTCCGCGAACTGCCGGTAGAGCGGTTCCTCTACGCCGATCTGCGTGCTGGGGCCGTGGCCGGGGTGCACCACCGTCTGCGACGGGAGCACCAGGAGCCGGTCACGGATCGAGGAGATGATGGTCGGGAAGTCTCCGCGCGGCCGGTCGGTCGCGCCGGGACCTCCCTGGAAGATGGTGTCGCCCGAGAACACGATGTCGTCGACCCGGAAACACACGCTCCCCGGGGAGTGGCCAGGAGTGTGGATGACCGTCAGCCGGTGTTCTCCTGCGGTGACGGTGCCACCGTCGTGCAGGGCGCCGTCAGGCACGCGGTCCGGCTGGAACTCATCCCAGAAGAACCGGTCGTCGGGATGGATCAGCACCGGAGCACCGGTGGCGTCACCCAAGGCATCGGCGACGTTGAGGTGGTCGGGATGGCCGTGGGTGATGGCGATGGCCGATACCGCGCGGCCGCCGATCGCCTCGACGATCGGTGCGACGTCGTGCGACGCATCGATGACGACGACCTCCTCGTCGGTGCCGACGACCCAGACGTTGTTGATGCAGTCGACGCGCTGGCCGTAGAGGACGAAGAACCCGGCGATCTCCACGCGGTTGATGTGGAGGTGTGACATCAGCCGTGACCTGACTTGCGCATGGCCCGACTCTAGGGGTGGCGTGCGCCTTTCGACAGCCCCGCAGCGCAGCACACCCCGGCAGGCAGGTTGTCAGATTCGCCAGCCGGCGCAGGTAGCCGCCAGCGCCGATGCCAGCTGGTCGACGTGCTCGTCACCGAAGACCAGCGGAGGTCGGATCTTCAGCGTGGCGCGGTCGCGGCCGGTGCGGCCGATGAGCACCCCACGGTCGCGCATGCTCTCCACGATCCTGCTGGCGCGGCCGGCGTCCGGCTGCCCGGTGGCAGGGTCGACGACGTCGACGGCGAGCGCCAGTCCCCATCCGCGCACCCCCGACAGGTCGGGATGGCCGGTCGCGACCTCGCGGAGGGCACCGAGCAGGTCCGCACCCACCGCGGCGGCACGGTCGACGAGGCTCTCCTCGTCGATGGTGCGCAGCACCGCGAGCGCCGCGGCACACGCGGCGGTGCTGCCGCCGAAGGTGCTGAAGTAGTCGGTGCCCCGAACGAACGGGTCCACCAGGTCGGCCGGGCCGATGACGGCGGCCACCGGGTAGCCGTTGCCCATCGGCTTGCCGAGCGTGACGAGGTCGGCCGGCACGTCGCCGGCTACGAAGCTCCACAGGTGCTGTCCGGTGCGACCGTGGCCCGCCTGCACCTCGTCGGCGACGTACAACCCGCCGGCATCGTGGACGGACGCGGCGGCCGCGCGCGTCCAACCGTGGGCCGGCCCCAGCACCCCGTCGCTGGTGAAGACGCCGTCGACGAACATCGCGGCCGATCCGTGGCCGGACTCCGCCAGGCTGCGGACCGCGTCGGTGACGCCCGAGCCGTCGGGCGGCGGAGGCACCACCCGGATGTGGTCGGGCGCGGCCGCGTCGTACCAGCTCTCCGGGGAGAAGGCGTAGGTGGCCTCGGTGACCCCGTGGTACGCCCACTCGGTGGCGATGCCCCCCGTCCTGCCGGTCGCGTGGCGGGCGATCCGCCACGCCAGGTCGTTGGCCTCGCTGCCGGAGTTGACGAGCAGCACCCGGTCGAAGCGGTCCGGGACGGTGTCCAGCAGCCGCTCCGCGAGCTGCACCGGTATGTCTTGGAGGTAGCGGCTGTTCGTGTTCAGGGCTGCCAGCTGGGCACTCGCCGCCGCCACCACGGCTGGGTGCGAGTGACCGAGCACGGGCACGTTGTTGTAGGCGTCGAGGTAGCGCCGGCCGTCGGCGGCATGGAGTACGACGCCCTCGCCGCCGACGAGGTGGAGCGGCTGGTCGTAGCTCAGCTCCTGGCCGCCGAACGAGCGCGCCCGCGCCGCGGTCAACGCCTCCGTGGACCGGCCGGTACGGCGGGGCGGCCCCGTGATTCTGCTCGTCAGGTCGTCGAGCCCGCCGGCCAGCATCATCTCGAGCCGGGCGAAGGCCGCGTCGTCGATCGCCGGCGCCCACCCCTGCTCGCGGGTGCGCCCAGCAGTGATGAGGACGCTCGCCGCGTAGCGGGCGGCCATCAGGTCGGCGACGAGTGCGAGCTCCTCCGCCTCGAGCGGGGTGACCGAGTGATAGCCGGCGACCACCTCGCTCGCCCGCTCGGGCCCGTCCGCGCGTCCGCTGAGCACGTCGGCCGCTGCCACCGCCAGGTCGCAGACCAGGGCGGTGTGGGTCAGGTCGCCGAAGTCGGTGATGCCGGTGACCACCAGGCCGTCGTCCACCAGCACATTGGTGGGCGCCAGGTCGTTGTGCACGACCTGGGCGCGCAGCCGGGGCAGCGCGGGCGCGACCTGCAGCTCGAAGCGGTCAAGCACCGCTTCGACGGCCGGTCGCCGGTCGGCAGAGACAGCCGAGAGCCAGGGCCGCAGCTGGGGCAGGCGCTTGATGTCCCACAGGATCGGGTGGGTCGCGGCGGGGTGGGCGAAGCCCCGCAGTGCCTGTCCGAGCCGGGCGCTCGTGCGCCCCCAATCGCGCAGGTCCACGGCGTCGGGCTCGGGGTGCCGGCCATCCAGCCAGGTCAGCACCCAGGCCAGCGATCGACGCCCGTCGCGGCCGCTCACCTCCACCCAGGGCCGGCCGTCGCGGGTGAGGACGACGTCGGGTACCGGCAGCTCGGGCGCCACCGATCGCACGTGCCGCAGCGCCGACCACTGGAGGTCGAGCACCGGTTCGCGGTCGGCCGGGTTGTGCACCTTGACCAGATGGCGCCCGGAGCCGAAGTCGAGCCGGAAGTTCCGGTCCCGCTCTCCGTGCAGAGGCGTGAGGTCGCCGGCCAGGCCCCAGTGCGTCGCCACCGAGGCCAGCAGGTCGTCGAGGTCGAGGTCGGGACTCGGCACGGACAGTGGGTCGTCGTGGGTCACCGAGACTCGGCCCTCCGCAACACCGACTGCAGCTGCTTGCCGAGCACCCGCGCTCCGACGACGGGGATCAGCGCGCCGACGATCCTGCCGCGCACGGACCTCGCCACGCGGGTCAACGTGACGTGCACGTCCGTGCCCCCGTCGGCTGCCGTGAGCTCGTAGCGCCAGCCGCTGCTCGGCCCCCACAGGTTCGAGTCCAGCGTGTCGATCGTGACGGTGCCGGCGGCGGCATCCCACTCGTAGCGCTCCCGCTCCCAGCCGGCCCCGGTGCCCTCGGTCACCTCGGCCCAGTCCGGGCCCACCTCGTGGACCTGGAAGTGGGCTTCGTTGACGTTCGGCCAGTTCCTGGCCCGATCAGGACCGAAGTCGGTCAGCAGCCCGAGCACCTCGCTCGGGGCCAGGCTGGTGTGCACCGTGAACTGCGTGGTGGGCATTCGTGGTTCCTTTGCGTCGGCGGCGGGAGACCCCGCCTGTTGCACCCATCATCCGCCTACGACGGCCGAACCGGTGGCGATCGTCGGGCGGACCGGAGAGAGTGGGCGCATGACCGGACAAGGAACCGAAGGTGACCCCTGGGTGCTGCGGACGCCGCCGGGCACCTCGGAGTACCAGATGTACAAGGACCCTGGGGCTGACCCACCGACGCTCGTGTGCGTCGTCGGGAAGACCACGTTGCGCTACGACTTGCGCGCCATCGAGGACCTGCACACGATGCTCGTCGACCGCGGCGACTGGGTCGAGCTCGGAGCGGCCGACGAGCAGAAGCCGGTGAAGGACGGCACGGTCGAGGCCTGGGGTCGTGACGAGAGCAATCCGGTCGGTGGGTGGTACGGGCTCCGCAAGGGATACCGCGGCCGGTTCGGCACGTACCTCCCGCCGTTGTTGGAAGAGCTCGGGCTGGTCGAGCTCGAGCACAACCCGCGCAACAACCGGGTGCGCGCCAAGTAGCGCGACGACCAGCGGGCACATTCGCAGGAGATCGTCGATCGGTGGCGGGATATCGGTCGCGCCTGTCGGTGGGGAGCGGGAGGATGTCATCCGTGACTTCGCCCGCAGAGATCGAGCCCGACTCCAAGGACTGGACCTGGGTCCTCGAGCGCGCCTGCGAGGACTGCGGGTTCGACGCCGGCGGGGTCGAGCGGGTCGACATGGGCGCGATGCTCCGCGACAACGCGGCCGGGTGGCAGCGGGTCCTGGCCGCGCCCGAGGCGACGCAGCGCCCCGAGCCGACGGTGTGGTCGCCGACGGAGTACGCCGCGCACGTCCGCGACGTGCACCGGATGTTCGCCGGGCGGGTGGCGCTGATGCTCAGCGAGGACGACCCGACCTTCGCGAACTGGGACCAGGACGAGACCGCGCTCGCCGAGCGCTACGACCTGCAGGACCCGGCCGAGGTGGCCCCCGACCTGCTGGCGTCGGCCGACCAGGTCGCGACGGCGTACGACGCGGTGGCGGGGGAGGACTGGGAGCGTCGCGGCACCCGCAGCAACGGCAGCGTCTTCACGGTCGACTCGCTCGGCCGCTACCACCTGCACGACGTCGTACACCACCTGTGGGACGTGCGCTGGGTCGAGTCTGGGCTGACGGCGGTGAGGCACACCGAGCTCTGGGCGCGGCTCGACCACCACCTCGGGCCGGCCTACTCGCGCACCTGGGCCGACCAGCAGGTGATCGGCGAGCTCGGCCACCGGACGGCCGTGGAGGCGCTCCGGGCGGGAGTGCCGCCGAAGGAGGTCTGGGCGGCGGTCTGGGAGAACCTCGGGCTGCCGATGAGCGAACGATGACCACCCCCAGCCCCGCCCCCACCCCCACCCCCACCCCGGCTCCCGTCGAGCAGGGGGTCGAGCTCGCGCTGCTCCAGCGCCGGACCGTCCGGGTCCTCATGCTGACCCAGGCGGTCGGCGCGCTCGGGATCACGATCGGCATCGCCACCGCGTCGCTGCTCGCCAAGGACCTGTCCGGTTCGGAGGCGCTTTCCGGGCTGGCGCAGACCGCGCAGGTGCTCGGCGCCGCGATCATCTCCTTCCTGCTCGCGGCCGTGATGGCGCGGCGGGGCCGACGGATCGGTCTGGTGACCGGCTACCTCCTGGGCGCGGCGGGCGGCGGGCTCGCCGTACTCGCCGGTGTCGTGGGCTCGATGCTGCTGCTGCTCGTCGGCGCCGTACTGCTGGGCGCCGGGACGTCGGCCAACAGCGCGGCGCGGTTCGCCGCGACCGACCTCGCTGACGACTCCAACCGGGCACGGTCCCTGTCGGTCGTCGTCTGGGCGACCACCATCGGCGCCGTGCTCGGGCCCAACCTGACCGGGCCGGCCGGGGCCTTCGCCGACGCGGTCAACATCCCGGAGCTGACCGGTCCGTTCGCGATCGGTGCGTTCGGCATGCTCGCCGCCGCCCTGGTCGCGTTCGTGCTGTTGCGCCCGGACCCGCTGTTCGTCGCCCGCGAGCGGGCCGGCCAGGTCAACGTCGGCCACGTGATCGCGGGCTCCTCGGCCTCGCGGGCGTGGGGGGCGGTCAAGGAGCGGCCGGTGATCGGCTTCGCGATCGCCGGCCTCGCGCTGGCCCACGCCACGATGATCAGCGTGATGGTGATGACGCCGCTCCACATGCAGCACGGCGGCGCCGAGATCGACGTGATCGGTCTGGTGATCAGCGTCCACGTCCTCGGGATGTTCGCGTTCTCGCCGCTGGTCGGCATGCTCGCCGACCGGGTCGGGCGGCCGCTGGTGCTCGGCAGCGGGGGACTGGTGCTGGTCGCGGCGCTGCTGCTGTGCGCCTCGTCGCCCGAGGGGATGTCGTGGCAGGTCACCGCCGGGTTGTTCCTGCTCGGCCTCGGGTGGTCGCTCGCGATGGTGTCGGCGTCGACGATGGTCGCCGAGCACGCGCCGCTGGAGGCGCGCACCGACGTCCAGGGCAGCTCCGACCTGGTCATGGGCATCACCGCGGCGTCCGCGGGCGCGCTGGCCGGTCTGGTCGTCGACCTCGCCGGCTACCCGGTGCTCGCGCTGGTCACCCTGGCGCTCGCGTTCGGCGTCGCCGGCTGCGCGGCACGCGCGCAGCAGGCCGACGCGACACGCCGCGCCTAGGTCCGAGGACTTCGAACAAGTGTTCGGTAGCGTCCGGATCACGGCGTGCGGTGCTGGCCACTGATCGTCCACAGGTACGACTCGACAGGCGGGAATCTCCACAACCCGATGCGGCTGATCAGGCTGTGTCGGACCTTCGCCCTAGCGTCGCCGATGTACCTGGCTCGACCACCAGACGAAGGACGTGAGGGACATGGCGGATGACCGCCTCAAGGCGCTCGACGCAGCGCTGCTCAACATCGAGAAGCAGTACGGCAAGGGCTCGGTCATGCGCCTCGGCGACGACACGCGTGCCCCGCTCGAAGTGATCCCCACCGGCTCGATCGCGCTCGACGTGGCGCTCGGCGTCGGCGGGCTGCCGCGCGGCCGGGTCGTCGAGATCTACGGCCCCGAGTCAAGCGGCAAGACGACCGTCGCCCTGCACGCCGTGGCCAGCGCTCAGTCCGCCGGCGGCATCGTGGCGTTCATCGACGCCGAGCACGCGCTCGACCCCGACTACGCCAAGGCGCTCGGTGTCGACACCGACGCGCTGCTCGTCTCCCAGCCCGACTCCGGTGAGCAGGCGCTCGAGATCGCCGACATGCTGATCCGCTCCGGCGCGCTGGCCCTGATCGTCATCGACTCCGTGGCCGCACTCGTGCCGCGGGCCGAGATCGAGGGCGAGATGGGCGACAGCCACGTCGGTCTCCAGGCCCGGCTGATGAGCCAGGCGCTGCGCAAGATGACCGGCGCCCTCAACAACTCCGGCACCACGATGATCTTCATCAACCAGCTGCGCGAGAAGATCGGCGTGATGTTCGGCTCGCCCGAGACCACCACGGGTGGCCGGGCGCTGAAGTTCTACTCCTCGGTGCGTCTCGATGTGCGCCGCATCGAGACCCTCAAGGACGGCACCGACATGGTCGGCAACCGCACCCGGATCAAGGTCGTCAAGAACAAGGTGGCCCCGCCGTTCAAGCAGGCCGAGTTCGACATCATGTACGGCAAGGGCATCAGCCGCGAGGGCAGCCTGATCGACGTGGGCGTCGAGGCGGGCCTGGTCCGCAAGGCCGGCGCTTGGTACACCTATGAAGGCGACCAGCTTGGCCAGGGCAAGGAGAACGCCCGCCAGTTCCTCAGCGACAACCCCGACCTCGCCAACGAGCTCGAGAAGAAGATTCTGGAGAAGCTCGGCGTCGGCCCGCAGGTCGACAAGGACGTCAGCGATCTCTCCGACGAGCCCATCGGTGTCGACTCATTCTGAGGAAGAGCGGGATCTCGGGCCCGAACCCGACCATGAGTCGGTCGCACGCAAGATCCTGCTCGACCAGCTGACCGGTCAGGCCCGTAGCCGTCACGAGCTCGCCGACCGGCTGGCCCGCCGCAACGTCCCCGACGACGTGGCGGGCCAGCTGCTCGACCGGTTCGAGGAGGTCGGCCTGGTCGACGACGAGGCCTTCGCGCGGTCGTGGGTCGACAGCCGGCAGCGCACCCGCGGGCTGGCCCGGCGTGCTTTGGCTCAGGAGCTGCGCCGGAAGGGCGTCGACGACGAGACCGCCCGCGAGGTGCTGGCAGAGGTTGACCCGGCAGCCGAGGAGCAGGGCGCGCGCGAGCTGGTCCGCAAGAAGCTGCGCGGCCTCCGGGGCGTCGACGACACCGTGGCGGCGCGCCGGCTGGCGGGCATGCTCGCCCGCAAGGGCTACTCGGCCGGCCTCGCCTTCGCGGTCGTGAAGGACGAGCTCGCGACGGCCGGCCGCGAGATCTCCGCCGAGGAGTAGGCGCCGGGCGGTGTTGTCGGCGAGGACCGCACGGCACAATGGCGCGGGTGACGAGCGACGAGGCCCCGGTCCGCGAGATCCTCACCTACGAGCTGTTCGGCACCGCCGTGCGGGAGCTCGCCCAGCAGGTCGTCGACGACGGTTACGAGCCCGACATCGTGCTCGCGATCGCCCGCGGCGGTCTCGGGCTCGGGATGGGCATGGGCTACGCGCTCGACGTGAAGAACCTCAGCGCGGTGAACATCGAGTTCTACACCGGCATCGACGAGCGGCTCGACGTACCGATCATGCTGCCGCCGACGCCGGCCGCGATCGACCTGACCGGCATGAAGGTGCTGATCGCCGACGACGTCGCCGACACCGGCAAGACGCTCGAGGTGGTGCGCGACTTCGTGGCCGACCACGTCGCCGAGGCGCGCACTGCCGTGATCTACGAGAAGCCGTGGACCGTGATCAACGCCGAGTACGTGTGGCGCCGGACCGAACGCTGGATCGACTTCCCCTGGTCGTCGACCCCGCCGCTCGTCGATCGTCGCGGAGGCCTCGCCCACTGATCCCGTCGGCGGGCACAACCTCGACGTGGCATCGGTGCTTGGATAGCGCTCATGACCGTCAACGCCGAACTGGGGGCGTCGCTCCGGGTCCCGACCGGGCCCGTCGACCTCGCCGCGATCGACACCGACAGCGCGCCGGGCTTCGCCGGCAAGAAGGCGGACGGAGAAGCGGCACTGCTCGCGCTCGGCGACTCGCTGTCCGACCTCCAGGAGCGGCTCTTCGCGGAGGGCAAGTCCGACGGCACCCGCAGCTTGCTGCTGGTCCTGCAGGGGATGGACACGTCCGGCAAGGGCGGCACCCTGCGCTCGACGGTCGGACTGATGGACCCGCAGGGCATCCGGATCACCTCCTTCAAGGCGCCGACGCCGGAGGAGCTGGAGCACGACTTCCTCTGGCGGATCACCGACGCGCTCCCCGGGCCCGGCTACGTCGGGGTCTTCGACCGCTCCCACTACGAGGACGTGCTCATCGCCCGGGTCCGCGCGCTGGCACCGCCGGAGGAGATCGAGAGGCGGTACGACGCGATCAACGCCTTCGAGACCGCGTTGGTCGCGAGCGGCACCACGATCGTGAAGTGCATGCTGCACATCTCGGCCGAGGAGCAGAAGGCCAGGTTGCTCGCCCGGCTCGACGACGAGACGAAGCACTGGAAGTACAACCCCGGTGACATCGACGAGCGCCAGCACTGGCCGGCGTACCAGGAGGCCTACGAGATCGCGATCGAGCGCACGAACACCGATGCCGCTCCGTGGCACGTGATCCCGGCCGACAAGAAGTGGTACCGCAACCTCGCGATCGGGGAGCTGCTGCTCGCCACCCTCCAGCGCCTGGGCCCGCAATGGCCCAAGGCGGACTTCGACGTGGTCGAGGAGAAGCGCCGACTGACCGACGAGGACCCGCTTTCGTGAATCTGCCGACCGTCACGGTCACCCGCTACGTCACACCGCTCCGCGAGGGCGGCAGCCTGCCCGGGATCGTCGAGGCCGACGACCTCGGCACCTACGTCTGCAAGTTCCGAGGCGCGGGCCAGGGGTTGCGGGTGCTGGTCGCCGAGGTGATCGTCGCCGGACTGGCCGAGCGGATCGGGTTGCGGACGCCGCGGCAGGTCGTCCTGGACCTCGGCGCGGACCTCGCCCGCTACGAGGCCGACGAGGAGGTGCAGGACCTGCTCCGCGCCAGCATCGGGCTCAACCTAGGCATCGACTTCCTGCCGGGCGCGTTCGGTTGCGACGGCGACCTCGCGCCGCACGCCGACGTCGCAGCGCGGGTGCTGTGGCTCGACGCATTCACCGCGAACGTCGATCGCTCCTGGCGCAACCCCAACCTGTTGCTGTGGCACGACGACCTGTGGGTGATCGACCACGGTGCGGCGCTGTACTTCCACCACGCCTGGGGCAACGGCGTCACCGACGCCCAGCGGTTCGCAGGCCAGCCGTGGGACGCGGCCGATCATGTGCTCCGGAGCTACCGGGCCGGCCTGCCTGCCGTGGACGCCGAGATCAGCACGCAGCTCACCCGGGCCGACCTGGTGGACGTGGTCGGGCTGGTGCCCGACGCCTGGCTCGAGCCGGTGCCCGGCGCCGAGACGCCCGATCAGCTGCGGGCGTCGTACGTCGCGTTCCTCGCCGCCCGGCTCGCGACCCGCCAGTGGCTGCCCGTCGCGGGTGCCGCATGAGCAGCTCGATGCCCTACCAGTACATCGTCCTGCGCTGCGTGCCGCGGGTCGACCGCGAGGAGTTCGTCAACGTCGGTGTCGTTCTCTACTGCCAGGCCGCAGACTTCCTCGATGTCACCTGGCACTGCGACGCCGACCGGATCCGCGCCGTCGACCCGTCACTCGATGTCGAGCGGGTCTGTGACGCGCTGGCCTTCGTCGACGGGGTCTGCGCGGGCGACGACCGTGGGGGAGAGGTGGCTGGTCAGCCGATGACCCAGCGCTTCGGGTTCCTGAAAGCGCCCAAGTCGACGGTGCTCCAGCCCGGACCGGTGCACGGCGGTCTCACCACCGACCCGGCCCGGGAGCTGGACCACCTCTTCAACCGGCTGGTCGGCTGAACGGGGCTAGACGGGGACGAGCTCGACGGCGCCGACGGCGTAGCGTGCCAGCACGGTGCGGGCGATCTCCGGGTGGGCGCCGAGCGGCTCGGACACGGCGACCGCGCCGGCTTCGATCGCCAGCTCCGTCGCGCGGTCGAGCAGGCTGCCCGGCGCGAGGAAGAGCGACGCGACGGCGATGTGCCGCCGCCCCTCGGCCCGGAAGGCGCGTACCGCCTCACCGGTCGCCGGCGGAGCGGCGGCGGCGTAGGCAGCGGTGACGGGCAGCTTGTGGTGCGTGCCCCACACCCGCGCCAGCCGGGCGACGGCCTGGTTGGCGAGCGGGTCGGACGAGCCGGCCGCCGCGAGCACGAGCGCGTCGAGCTCACGGACCCGAGCGTCCTTCAGGGCCGCCCGCATCCGCTCGTCGAGCACCTCGAGGAACCGCGCCTCGAGACCGAGTACGTCGGTCGCGCGGATCTGCAGCCCGGGGTGACGGGTCGTCGCCTCGGCGATCTGTTCGGGCACGTCGACCTTGGCGTGGAACGCCTCGTTGAGCAGGAGGGGTACGACGACGATCTCGTCGTAACCCGCCCGGACCAGCTTGTCGACGACGGTCTGGAAGTTGGGCTTGGCGAGCTCGAGGAACGCCCTCTCGATGCGGAGGTCAGGGCGAAGTTCCTTGACCTCGTTGACGAGGGCGGTCACGGTCGCGGCGGAGCGGGGGTCCCGGCTGCCATGAGCCAGGGCCACCAGTGCAGGAGCGGCCATCAGCAGCTGCCTCCTCTCATGTGGTGCACGGATGTTGGTGAATGGTCACGGGGGCGGATCACGAGTGGATGCCGCACTCCGTCTTGTTGGTGCCGGCCCAGCGCCCACTGCGAGGGTCCTCGCCCGGGGCTACTCGCCGCGTGCACGGCCAGCACCCGATCGAGGGGTAGCCGTCGTACACCAGGGGATTCACGAGGACTCCGTTGTCCGCGATGTAACGCTCCACCTGCTCGTCGGTCCAACGAGCGAGCGGAGAAACCTTGACCTTCTGCTTCTTTGCGTCCCAGCCGATGACCGGCGCGATCACCCGGTTGTGGGTCTCCGCGCGCCGTAGGCCGGTGGCCCAGGCGTCGTACCCCGACAGCGATTCCTGCAGAGGCATCACCTTGCGTAACTTGCAGCAAAGGTCGGGGTCACGCTTGTAGAGGTCCTTGCCGTACTCGGCGTCCTGCTCAGCCACGCTCTGGACGGGCGTGATCGTGATCAGGTTGACGGGCAGCGTGTGCTTGACCGCGTCGGCGGTGCCGACCGTCTCGGCGAAGTGGTAGCCGGTGTCGAGGAAGACGACGTCGATGCCGGGGACGACCTTGGACGCGAGGTGCGAGAGTACGGCGTCGCCCATCGACGACGTCACGCAGAAGCGCTCGCCGAACGTGGCAGCCGCCCACTCGATGATGACCTCGGCGGGCGCGAGCTCAAGCTCGGCACCCCAGTGCGACACGATCTCGCGGAGCTCCTCAGGGGAGCGGCCGGCGGTCTCGGCGCCACGGGCGAGCCGGGCCTTGGCGGTGGAGACGCTCACGCCCGATCACCTCCCGGACGCACCATGCCGAGCATCTTGACGGTGAACGCGCGCAGGCACGACCGGCACTCCCACCCACCGTGGGGTGCAGCCTCGGACGCCTCGTGGGGCCAGAGGTCTCCCTCCCCGCAGAAGGGGCAGTGGAACGGCGCCGCGCGTTCGCTCATGTCAGGGACTCCAGGACCTTCTCGCCGCGCAGCGCGTCGTCGTCGGTCCGGGCGGCCCAGTCGGCGAAGCTCTCGTCCGCCGTGCGGTCGGTGAGGTAGTTGGACACCACGTTGGTGACGTAGTCGTCGAGTCCGGTGCTGGTCACCTTGTGGGCGCGCAGCTTGCGACCGAAGTTGGCGCCGAGGCCGGTCGCTCCACCGAGGTGCACCTGGAAGCCCTCGACCTGGTTGCCGTCGTCGTCGAGGACCAGCTGGCCCTTGAGGCCGATGTCGGCGACCTGGGTCCGGGCGCAGGCGTTGGGGCAGCCGTTGACGTTGACCGTGATCGGGGTGTCGAGGTCCGGGAACCGGCGCTCGAGCTCGGCGACCAGGTCGCGGGCTCGGTCCTTGGTGTCGACGATCGCCAGCTTGCAGAACTCGATGCCCGTGCAGGCCATCGTGTTGCGCCGCCAGTACGACGGTGTCGCGGAGAGTCCGATCTCCTCGAGCCGGCCGAGCAGCGGGTCGAGCTGGTCCTGGTCGACGCCGATCAGCACGATCTTCTGGTACGGCGTGAGCCGGGCGCCGGCGACGTCGTACTCCTCGAGCAGGTCGGCCAGCTGCACCAGCAGCGTTCCGGACACACGGCCCACGATCGGCGCGACGCCGACGTAGAACTTGCCGTCCTTCTGTGCGTGGACGCCGATGTGGTCGCGGTGGCCGACCGGTGACGGCGGCGACTCGAGGGCAACGAGCTTCCTGCCGAGGTACTCGTTCTCGAGCACCTCCTGGAACTTTTCGACACCCCAGTCGGCGACCAGGAACTTGAGCCGGGCCCGCGAGCGCAGCCGGCGGTAGCCGTAGTCGCGGAAGATCGAGGCCACGCCCTCCCAGACGTCAGCGACGTCGTCGAGCGGGACCCAGACGCCGAGCTTCTGAGCGAGCATCGGGTTGGTCGACAGGCCACCGCCGACCCACACGTCGAACCCCGGGCCGAGCTCGGGGTGGACGGTGCCGACGAAGGAGACGTCGTTGGTCTCGGGGGAGACGTCGTGGCTGGGGTGCCCGGTCAACGCGGTCTTGAACTTCCGGGGGAGGTTCGAGAAGTCCTTGTTGCCGAGGTAGCGGCGCTCGATCTCCTCCAGGGCCAC
Source organism: uncultured Actinomycetota bacterium (assembly GCA_963795115.1). Classification (GTDB taxonomy): domain Bacteria; phylum Actinomycetota; class Actinomycetes; order Propionibacteriales; family Nocardioidaceae; genus Nocardioides. The sequence goes on along the minus strand of CAWCGH010000001.1, from coordinate 734,540 downwards.
GGTGCCGTCGATGATCTCGTCGGCGGCCACGCCGGCGACCGGCGAGCCGAGGAAGGGCCGCGGGGAGTCGCCGCACGCCTCGAGCGAGTGGAGGCCGACCGCGTCGAGGCGCTCCCAGATCGCGGGCACGTCCTTGATGTCGATCCAGTGGTACTGGATGTTCTGGCGGTCGGTGACGTCGGCGGTGTCGCGCGCGAAGTCGACGCCGATCTCACCGAGGGCGCGGACGGCCGCAGGGGAGAGCAGCTTGCCGTCCGAGCGGACCCGCAGCATGAAGAAGCGGTCGTCCAGCTCCTCCTCCTCGAGGGCACCGGTCTTGCCGCCGTCGATGCCGGGCTTGCGCTGCGTGTAGAGCCCCATCCAGCGCATCCGGCCGCGGAGGTCGGCGGGGTCGATCGAGTCGAAACCCCGCTTGGAGTAGATGTGGAGGATCCGGTCACGGACGTTGAGGGCGTCGTCGTTCTTCTTCGACTCCTCGTTCTTGTTGAGGGGCTCGCGATAGCCGAACGACCACTGCCCCTCGGCGCGGCGGGGGCGCGGCACGTCAGTGTGACGTGGTGGCTGCGAATCGAAGCGCAGGTCAGACATGGCGGCTGGGAGGTCCTTCGCTGATGGGCGCGTACTGCGTGCGCGGCTGAGGTCTGGAAGCGAGGCGGATCAGCGGGGCCGACACATCATGCTGCGGGTGCGCCCGAAGTCCACGTGGCGTCGTACCACGAGGAACGCATGGGTTGCAGCAGAGACCATGTCAATCAGTCTCAGTCCGCGGACGGTGGTTTCACAAATCCGAATCCCATGATGTGGACACGAGTCTCGATATTCGGACAATGGTAGTCGGATTCTGCGGGGGCCAGGCGTGCGGTGCGACCCAGGTCACACTGCCAGGCGAGGCCGAGCGCGTGGCCTTCGTGATCAGAACGCCCGTGACCCTCAGTGGTCGACTCCGTGACTTCGTCGAGTGCCCCACGCCCGCCCGAAGCGCGGGCCGCTGACGACGAGCTCCCGGAGACGACCACTACGATCTTCCGCATGAGCGACGCCTCCTCCAGCAGCCTCGTCAGCAATGCCTACAACCAGGCCCTGGAGGTGATTGCCAGCGTCGAGCCGCGGATCGCCGACGCGACCCGCAAGGAGCTCGCCGACCAGCGGGCGTCGCTCAAGCTGATCGCCAGCGAGAACTACGCCTCGCCGGCGGTGCTGCTGACCATGGGCACCTGGCTGTCCGACAAATATGCCGAGGGCACGATCGGGCACCGGTTCTATGCCGGCTGCCAGAACGTCGACACGGTCGAGGCGCTCGCGGCCGAGCACGCGCGCGAGCTGTTCGGTGCGCCGTACGCCTACGCGCAGCCGCACTCCGGCATCGACGCCAACCTGGTCGCCTACTGGTCGATCCTCGCCCACCGGGTCGAGGGTCCGTGGTTGGAGAAGTACGGCAAGAAGAACGTCAGCGAGCTCTCCGACGAGGACTGGGAGAGCCTGCGTCACGAGCTGGGCAACCAGCGACTGCTCGGCATGTCGCTCGACTCCGGCGGTCACCTGACCCATGGCTTCCGCCCGAACATCTCCGGGAAGATGTTCCACCAGCAGCAGTACGGCACCGACCCGGAGACCGGGCTGCTCGACTACGACGTGGTGCGCGCGAAGGCCAAGGAGTTCAAGCCGCTGGTGCTCGTGGCGGGTTACTCGGCGTACCCCCGCCGCATCAACTTCGCCAAGATGCGCGAGATCGCCGACGAGGTCGGCGCCACCTTGTTCGTCGACATGGCCCACTTCGCCGGCCTGGTCGCGGGCAAGGTCTTCACCGGTGACGAGAACCCGGTGCCCTTCGCCCACATCACCGCGACCACGACCCACAAGTCGCTGCGTGGCCCGCGCGGTGGCCTGCTGCTCGCCCAGGAGGAGTACGCGTCGTCGGTCGACCGTGGGTGCCCGATGGTGCTCGGTGGCCCGCTCTCGCACGTGATGGCCGCCAAGGCCGTGGCCCTCGCCGAGGCCCGCCAGCCCGCGTTCCAGACCTACGCCCAGGACATCGCCGACAACGCCAAGGCGCTGGCCGAGGGCTTCTTGACCCGCGACGCCAAGCTGGTCACCGGCGGCACCGACAACCACATCGTGCTGCTCGACGTGACGTCGTTCGGGCTGACCGGCCGCCAGGCCGAGTCCGCGCTGCTCGACGCAGGTGTCGTGACCAACCGCAACTCGGTCCCGGCCGACCCGAACGGCGCTTGGTACACCTCCGGCATCCGGCTCGGCACCCCCGCGCTGACCACCCGCGGCTTCGGCAAGGACGAGTTCGACCGGGTCGCCGAGCTGATCGTGCACGTCCTGCAGAACACCCGGCCCGGCACGACGAAGGCGGGCACGCCGTCGCAGGCGTCGTACGCCCTCGCCGAAGGTGTCGCCGACAAGGTGAAGGACGCCTCGGCCGAGATGCTCGACAAGTTCCCGCTCTATCCCGGGCTCGAGCTGGTGTAGCGCCGTTCGGTCAGGCGGGCTTCCGCCAGATCGACACGCGCTTCGTGCTGTCGTCGGTGAAGGGGCTCCTGTCCCAGTCGGCGATCGCGAACTCGAGCGCCGAGCCGTCGCCGGCGAGCTCCGCCAGCAGGTCGACCGTCGGCCCGAGCACGTCGGGCGCGAACATGCCCTGGCCCTCGACGTCGTACCGTGCTGCGGTATCCGCGCCCCACACCTCACTGCTGGTCACGGTCAACCACCTTCGTCTCGGTGCGGGGAGATGTCGACCGGTTTCTGCGGGCTCGCACACGGACGTAGCTCTGGCGTCGGCGTCCGGAGGCCGAGCACGCCGACGTACCAAAGTCCCGCCGGGCCGCGAGGTCCAGCGGGAGAGCAGGCGAGAAGGACAGGTTTGGTACGTCCGTGTGCCGTGCAGCCCTTCTGATCACGCCCTCATTCGTGTGCGATCGCGGCCCGGCAGCGACACGCCCTCGTCGCGTCTTGTGGACAACGCGGCACTGCCGAGCAGATCAGGCGCGGGTGGCGTCGAGAAGGTCGAGGCTGAACCGCGCGATGTCGGCGCGGGTTGCGGCGATCGCGTGCAGCTCGGGGGTCGGTTGCTCGCCGAGCATCTCCGTCGGAATCGTCGAGAGGCCCGTGAAGAGCAGGAGCAGCAGTGCGTGGGCGCGGGTCACCGTCGCAAGTGGGAGGTCGACGCCGGCGGCGGCCAGCCCGTCGCGGTAGGCGGCCGCGCAGGCGGCGTCCCGCTCGGCGAGGTCGTCGGTGGCGCGCTTGCCGATCTGGACATCGCCGACGAGCAGCTGGCCGAGGTCGAAGCCGACCGGCATCGGAGCGAGGTAGCTGAAGTCGATCATCGTGAGCCCAGGGCGGTCCGGGCGTACGAGAAGGTTGTTGGAGCAGGCGTCGCCGTGGGCGACGAGCAAGGGGAGCGACGCGAGCTCGTCGGCGTACGCCGGCACCTGGTCGGCCGCAACCAGCAGCCGGTCGCGCAGCGGTCCGAACGGCTCCGCGACCAGCGGATGGCGCCAGGCGTCCTCGTGGCGCAGCACCGGCAGCACCTGGTGGGCGAGCCGGCCATCGACGTAGGAGTGCACGCCGACGTCATGGCCCCCGACGTCGGCGAGCGCACGGACGCCGGGCGCGGCTGCGAACCGGCCGAGCAGCTCGGCGGCGGCCACGTCGCGGGCGAGGTCCCAGGTGACGTCGACGGTCGGCACGACCTCCAGCCAGATGGCGTACGACGACTCGTCGATCTGCCGCACAGCGACCGCGCGCGGGACGGCGAGGCCCGCCGGCAGGTGGTCGGCGAGGTCGGAGCGGTAGATCGCGCCCTCGGTCCGCCACGGCACCGATGCGCGGGCGAACTCGCTGATCTCCTCGGGGACCTCTGCCCAGAACGGCGAGCGGATCCACTCGTGGACGTGCTTGACGAAGAACGAGTACGAACGGCGCTCGCCGCCGACAGTCGCCTCGCCGGCGACGCGGTAGCGACCGGCCGTCGTGATCGCCGGGATGTCGTAGGCCACGTGCTCCGCGTGCGACGAGACGACCTCGGCGGACGGTACGCCGAGCAGGTCGGCCACCATCGCCGCAAGTTCGTCGTCGGTGACGTCAGCCGCGCCGAGCGCGCTCCGGTCGTGCATGCCTAGCGCCTCCACTGGTAAGCGACCTCGGGCCGCCCGCCACCGCCGCTGTAGCGGGGTTGCCGGTCGGCCAGCCCCATCCCGGCGAGGTGCTCGAGATACCGCCGGGCCGTGACCCGCGAGGTGCCCACGGCGGCCGCGGCCTCGCTCGCGGACAGGCCGTCCGGCGCGGCCCGGACGGCGGAGGTCACGTCGCGCAGCGTCTCGGCACTCATCCCCTTCGGCAGCGGCGCGGTAACGGTCTGCCGGAGGGATCCGAGCAACCGGTCGACCTCGTCCTGGACCACCTCCCGCGGAGAGGACTCGAGGTGCTCGCGGTAGGCGGCGTACTGCTCGAGCTTGGACCGGAACGTCGCGAACGTGAACGGCTTCAGCAGGTAGAGCACGACGCCCTGGGCGACGGCGTGCCGTACGACATCGGTGTCGCGGGCCGCAGTCACCGCGATCACGTCGCAGAGGTGGCCGGCGGCGCGGACGCCGGTGATCAGCCCGAGCCCGTGCCCGTCGGGCAGGTTCATGTCGAGCAGCAGCAGGTCGACGGGGCGGCCGGCGGTGCGCGCGGCGTCGAGGAGCCGCATCGTGTCGGCGACGGAGTGGGCCACCCCGGCCACCTCGAAGCCCGCCACGCGACCGACGTACGACGAATGCGCCTCTGCCGTCCGGACCTCGTCCTCGACGACCAGCACCCGCACGCTGCTCACGTCGTCTCCTGCCGCAGCACGACTGCGAACCGCGCGCCGCCCAGGTCCGAGCGGCCGATGGTGACGTCGCCGCCGTGCCGCCGGGCGACCTGGACGACGAGCGCGAGGCCGAGTCCGCGACCGGCCCCGGATGCGGCCTTGGTCGTCCACCCGCGGTCGAGCACGCGCGTTGCGGCTTCGTCGTCGAGGCCGGCGCCGCTGTCGTCGACCACGATCGTCAGCGTCCCCTCCGCAAGCTCGAGGTGCACTCCCACCCGCCGTTGGGCTGCGTCGGCCACTGCATCGAAGGCGTTGTCGACGAGGTTGCCGAGCACGGTGACCAGGTCGCGGCTCGGGACGTCGCCGGTCTCCGCGACGCTGCCGCTGATCGTGAGCTCGATGCCGCGCTCGGCCGCCTCCGCGGACTTCCCGAGCAGCAGCGCGGCGACCACCGGGTCGTCGACGGCGCCGACCACCCGGTCGGCCAGCAGCTGGGCGACCTGCAGCTCCTCGGTGGCGAACTCGACCGCGTCGTCCGGCCGCCCCATCTCGATGAGGGACACGACGGTGTGGAGTCGGTTCGCGGCTTCGTGGTTCTGGGAGCGGAGCGACTCGGTGAGCTGCCGGACCACGTCCAGCTCACCGGTGACCGACCGCAGCTCGGTGTGGTCGCGCAGGCTCACCACCGAACCCACCTCGCGGCCTTCCCACCGGGCGGGAGCGGTGGAGACGACGAGCATCCGGTCGCCGGCGAGGTAGAGGTCGTCCGACTCCGCGGTCCGGCCGAGCGCCGCGGCGACCAGGCCCGGGGCAAGGCCGAGCTCGGCGACCTGGCGACCGATCACGTCGCCCGGGAGGTCCAGCAGGCGACGCGCCTCGTCGTTGGCGAGCTCGACCCGACCGGCGGGGTTGAGCAGCAGCAGTCCCTCCCGCACCGCGTGGAGCACCGCCGAGTAGTACTCATACATCCGGGCGATCTCCCGCTCGCCCATCCCGTGCGTCATCCGCCGCAGCCGGCGGCTCACCAGGGCGGCGCCGAGCAGGCCGAGCGCCAGCACCGCGGCGGCGCACAGCAGGATCACCAGCACGTCGCGGCGGAGCTGCTTGTCGATGTCGCTCACCGTGATGCCGACCGAGACCAGCGCGATCACCTCGTCGCCATCGGCATCGCGGACCGGCACCACGGCGCGCACCGACGGCCCGAGCGTCCCGGTCGCCTGCTGGGTGAAGACGTCGCCGTCGGGTGCGTCGCCGAGGTCGCCGACGAACGGCTCGCCGATGTTGTCGGGGTTCGGGTGCGTGTAGCGGGTGCGGTCGAGCCCCATGATCACGACGAAGTCCGTGTCCGTGTCGACGCGGACCTGCTCGGCGTACGGCTCGAGGATCGGCGGCGCAGTAGTGGTCGGGTCCGGGGCACTGACCGCGGAGCGCACGGTCGGGGAGTCCGCGACCGCCTCGGCCACGGCAACCGCGCGGTCGGTCGCGTGGTCACGGACGTCGCGGCGCGCGTCGTAGGCCGTCAGCGCGATCGCCGCCGCGACGAGTACGACGACCACACCCACCTGCAGCAGCAGGATCTGCCGGGCGACCGAGAGGTCGGCCAGGGGCCGGGGGCGACGCACGTGGTCATTGTGTCCCAGCCGGCGCCTTCCGATGTGGCGTGCGTCACGAACACAACGAACGCAACGGTGACGCAGGCCACTTCCGTCGGGACAGTCAGTGCCAAGCCGGGTCGGCCGGCATTCCCAGGAGGTCCACCATGAGCAACCCCTTCAACCGCGGGGTCACCACCCCGGCAGGGCCGCGGGCCCGCCGGGACCGCACCCACTATCTCTACGTCGCCGTCATCGGCGCCGTCGGCGCCGGCATCGCCGTCGGACTGGCCGCACCGTCGTTCGCGGTCGAGCTCAAGCCGCTCGGCCAGGCGTTCGTGGCGCTGATCAAGATGATGATCCAGCCCGTCATCTTCTGCACGATCGTCCTCGGCGTCGGGTCGGTGCGCAGCGCCGCCCGGGTCGGCAAGGTCGGCGGGCTCGCGATGCTCTACTTCGTCGTCATGTCGACCGCCGCGCTCGCCATCGGCCTCGTCGTCGGCAACATCCTGAACCCGGGCTCCGGACTCGACATCACCGCTGCTACCGCGTCGGCCGGCGCCGAGCAGGCCGCGGCCGGTCACGGCAGCACCACCGAGTTCCTCCTCGGCATCATCCCCACCTCGATGGTCTCCGCACTCACCTCGGGCGAGGTGCTGCAGACCCTGCTCATCGCGCTCCTGGTCGGGTTCGCCCTCCAGGCGATGGGGTCGGCCGGCGAGCCGGTTCTCCGCGGGGTCGGGCACCTCCAGCGTCTGGTCTTCCGCGTGCTGGCGATGATCATGTGGGCGGCGCCGGTCGGCGCGTTCGGTGCGATCGCGGGCGTCGTCGGCGAGACCGGCGTGGACGCGCTCAAGAGCCTCGCGGTGCTGATGGTCGGGTTCTACGTGACCTGCGCGCTGTTCGTCTTCCTGCTGCTCGGCAGCATCCTGAAGCTGACGACGGGCGTCAACATCTTCGCGCTGTTGCGCTACCTCGGCCGCGAGTTCCTGCTGATCCTCTCCACGTCGTCGTCCGAGTCGGCCCTGCCGCGCCTGATCGCGAAGATGGAGCACGCGGGCGTCGACAAGCCCACCGTCGGTGTCGTGGTGCCGACCGGCTACTCGTTCAACCTCGACGGCACCGCGATCTACCTGACGATGGCGTCGCTGTTCATCGCCGCCGCCATGGGCGACGCGCTGTCGATCGGCGAGCAGGTCTCGCTGCTGCTGTTCATGATGATCGCGTCCAAGGGCGCCGCCGGTGTGACCGGCGCGGGCATGGCGACGCTGGCCGGTGGTCTGAGCTCGCACCGTCCGGAGCTCGTCGACGGCGTCGGCCTGATCGTGGGCATCGACCGGTTCATGTCGGAGTGCCGGGCGCTGACGAACTTCGCCGGCAACGCGGTCGCCACGGTGATCATCGGCAGCTGGACCGGCGGCGTGGACCGCGCGCAGCTCGACCGGGTGCTCGCCGGCGACGACCCGTTCGACGAGACCACGATGGTCGACGACCACGGCCCCGCTCCCGAGACGGCTGCTCACGAGGCCGCCGATGGGACCCCGGCGAAGGCCACCGCCCTGGTGTGACCCGATCGACGCCGGGAGCCGGTCCACGCGAGGCGTGCCGGCTCCCGGTGTCATCTGCGACTACCGTTGCCGGCGTGGAGGATGAGGATCCGGGCACGCCCGCGACGGGCACCGATCCAGCCGACGGCACGGCCGACCACACAGCCGATCGCACTCTCCTCCAGAAGGTCGTCGACACGCTCTGGCGGCTGGTGGTCACGACCGTCGGCTCCTGCCTCAAGCACCGAGTGACGGGGCTCGCGGCAGAGGGGGCGTTCTTCGCCGTAGTCTCCGTGCCGCCGTTGATCTTCGCCCTCATCGGCGGCGTCGGCTATGTCTCGAACAACTTCAGCGCCGCCCAGATCGACGACATCCGGCAATCGGTCATCGACCTGTTCTCCACGTTCCTCACCGATCGGGCCGTCAACGAGGTCATCGAGCCGACGCTCAACAAGGTGCTGAACGATGGGCGGTTCGACGTCGTCTCGGTCGGCTTCGTGCTCGCCCTGTGGTCGGGCTCGCGGGCGCTCAACGTCTTCGTCGACACCATCACGATCATGCACGGGCTCGGCGGGCACCGGGGGATCGTCAAGACTCGCGCCCTGTCCTTCGTCCTCTACATCCTCGCGCTGATCACCGGCGCCGTCTCGATCCCGCTCGTCGTCGCCGGGCCGACCCTGGTCCGCGCCTGGCTGCCCAACCGGGCCGACTTCCTGATGAACTTCTACTGGCCGACGGTTCTCATCATCTGCATCTGCTTCCTGGCAACGCTCTACCACGTGTCGGTCCCGGTCCGGACCAACTGGAGCTTCAACCTGCCGGGCGCGACGTTCTCACTGATCGCCTGGATCCTCGGTTCCTACCTGTTGCGCTGGGTGATCACGGTGACCGCCACCGACTCGCGATCCATCTACGGCCCCCTGGCGGCCCCGATCGCGGTCCTCCTGTGGCTCTACATCGTCGCGCTCGCTGTACTCATCGGTGCCGCGGTCAACGCCGCCTTCGACACCGTGTTTCCCCAGGAGATGACGACGCGCGCGAGACGCGAGCTGGTCGCGCGGCTGCGCAGCCGCGTCGCACAGGCGAGGGAACGCGGCGCCGAGCCGACCGTCGACTAGATTCGCGGGCGTGCACGACCTCACGTCGGCGGAGAACGCCCAGGCCGGAAGCCTGGTCGCGCTGCCCGAGCGCGCCCGGTCGCCGTGGTGGCAGCTGGGCCGACGACTGCTCGCGGCGGTCGGGATCCTGGCCGGCACCGTCGCGCTGGTGATGATCGACCGCACCGGCTACCGCGACGCCGGTGACGCCACGACCGCCGACCCCTACGGGACCATCTCGCTGGTCGACGCGATCTACTACACGACGGTCACCCTCAGCACGACCGGGTACGGCGACATCGCGCCCGTCTCCGACCAGGCTCGCCTGGTCAACGCCTTCATCATCACGCCCGCCCGCATCGCGTTCCTCGTGCTGTTGATCGGCACCACGCTCGAGGTGCTCGCTCAACGCGGGCGCGAGATGTTCCGCATCGCCCGTTGGAGGAAGCACATGGGACACCACGTTGTCGTCATCGGCTACGGCACCAAGGGTCGCAGCGCCGTCGAGACGCTCGTCAACAACGGGCTCGAGCGCGACCACGTGATCATCGTGGACCCGAGCCCCGAGGCACTGGCCGACGCGCACGCCGATCAGCTCGCCGTCATCACCGGCGACGCGACCCGCCGCGAGGTGCTGCGTCGCGCCGGCATCGCCACTGCCGACCAGGTCATCGTCACGACCGACCGCGACGACACCAACGTGCTGGCGACATTGACCATCCGTCAGCTCAATCCCGATGCGTTCATCGTCGCGGCCGTCCGCGAGCAGGAGAACGCGCCCCTCATCCGGCAGTCCGGGGCCGACTCGGTCATCGTCTCGGCCGACGCGGTCGGCCGGCTGCTCGGCCTGTCCACGTTGTCGCCCACCCTCGGCAGCGTGATGGAGGACCTGCTGACCTACGGCGAGGGGCTCGAGGTGGCCGAGCGCGAGCTGTTGGTCACCGAGGTCGGCGTGCCGCCGCAGACACTGCCGGACCAGGTGATCGCCGTCGTGCGCGACGAGAAGGTCTATCGCTACTTCGACCCGGTCGTGACCCTGCTCGCCCGCGGCGACCGCCTGGTCGTCGTACGCCCGGCCAAGGAGCTGCCGTGGGCGCCGCGTCCGGGTACGCACGACGAGGACTTCGCCAACGAGGACACCGACTGAGCGGATGGTCAACTAGCCCGGGGCCGACTCCGGCTGGAGCATGAACTCGTCGATGTGACGGGCCATCAGGTCGAGGACCATCTCGGAGTTGCGGTCGTCGCGGCGGACCAGCCAGTCGAGGGTGATGCCGTCGATGGTCGCCGCGAGGTAGCGCCCGAGCACGTCGGGGTGCACGGCCGGCTGCGCGCCGATCGCGTCGAGGATCGCCATGAAAGCGTGGGCGTAGTGGTCGTACTGCTGGCGGGCGACGGCGGCGTAGCCGGGCTTGCGGAGGCAGTACTGCGTGACCTCGTAGGTCAGCAGGTGCTGGTCGGGATTGGCGACGACGTGCTTCCAGTACGCCGCGAGGCCCGCGCGGATCATCTGCTGCCGGCTGGCGCCTTCGTCGAAGGACGCCTCGGCGAGGTCCACGGTCCTGCCGACGAGGGTCTTGATGACCGCGTCGAGCAGCTCCTGCTTGGAGTCGAAGCAGTAGTGGAAGACGCTCAGCGACGTGCCGGCCTCGGCCACGATCGCCCGGGTGGTCGCCTTCGGAACGCCCTCGCGGGTGAGCACGGCGATCGCGGCGTCGGCGAGCTGTTGCCGTCGCTGTGCCAGCGGCATCCGCGCCATCAGTGGTCCCCTTCTCGGTAGCGGATCCAACCCTAAGGTGTCTGGCGCACCGACGTCGCGCGAACCTGCGTCGCGAGATTGCCGGAACTGGCTAGGAGTCGAGGATCCGGGCCTTCTCGGTCTCGAACTCGGTCTCGGTGATCACGCCGCTGGCCTTGAGTGCGGCGAGCCGCTCGAGTGCGGCGACCCGGTCGTCCACCGCGCCGGGGCTGCCGGCCGCCGCGCCCTCCGGAGGTGGGGGCTGCATCCCGCCCATGGCGTTGGCGATGAGCCCTCCCACGAGGCCGCCGCCGGGCGCAGCGCCGCCGCCGGCGATCCGGCCGTCGCCGTCGAGGTCCATGCCGGTCATCGCCTCGTACTGCTTCAGCTCCTCCGGCGACGCCGGACGACCGTTGATCATCACCATCGGCGTGCCCTGCTGCGGGGTGTACGGCGGATACTGCGGGCCGGCCTCACCCGGTGGCGGCTGCTGGTTCATCGCAGCGGCAATCTGGGCAGCCTGAGACGAGGCCGTGTCCCGCCAGGTCGGGATCTCGTCCCACAGGATCTTGAACTTCGTCGGGTTCGACCGGGACGCCTCGATCGGCAGCGTCTGGCCGGCGTGCGGCCATTTCTTCACCCGGATGAGGAAGCTGTCGTCGACCGCGAACGCCTGGTGCCCCGGCACGCTGACGACCAGGTGCATCCGGCAGTTGCCGGACGTCGCGCCCTGGGGTGCCTGCGTCGAGGAGACGATCTGCGCCGAGCCCCGGATCGGGTCCTTGATCCGCTTGAAGCCGTCGAGCAAACCCATGACCCGGATTGTGCCCCAGCACTCCTGAGGAAGTCACCCGTACGCCGAACCGGTGCGCGGCGGCGACTCGACCGGTCGCAGCTCGTCCGCCGGCACCCACGCGGTGATCACCTTTCCCCGCGTCTCGACCCACGTCACCAGCGCCTGCCACGAACCGCCGGCGTCACGACGCCACTCCAGGACCAGGCCCGGCATCTCAGCAGGCGCGAACGCAGGACGTACCCATACGAACCGCGTTCTCGTCACCTCGCCACAATAGAACAGATGTTCCCTTAGGGACTCCGGTGCAGTGTCCTTCACGTAGGTGACGGATCCGTGGGCCGGGGTTGTGTCGGACGCCATGGCCATTATCTCGGGCGTTGTCGACGCGCTCGGGAGGCATCGTGGTCTGGTCAGTTCAACGGGTGGTACCGCCGGCTGGTGATGAGTCGTGGACGGTCCTGGACCCGTCACACGACGTCGTGACACCGGTCGACCGGTTCCTCGCCCATCTGAGCGCGGTCGAGCGGTCGCCTGCGACGGTGCGGTCGTACGCGTTCGATCTGCGGGACTTCGTCGAGTTCCTCGACCACGCAGGTCTGGAGTGGGAGCGCGTGCAGTTGGAGGACTTGGGGCGCTTCGTGGCTTGGCTGCGGCTCTCGCCGGCTGAGCGCGTCAGCAATGTGACCAGCCTGCCGCGGGTGGTCGATCACTGTTCGGCCTCGACGATCGACCGCAAGTTGTCCGCGGTCGGGTCGTTCTACCAGTTCCACCAGCGGCACGGCGTCGAGTGCGAGTTCCTGTGGGCGATCCGGAAGGGTGGCGGGAGCAGCGGTTCGTGGCGTCCGTTCCTCGCGCATCTTGGGGAGTCGCCTCGCCGTCGCCGTGAGGTGAAGCTGAGGACCACCAAGCGGGTTCCGCGGGTGCTGACGGCCGAGCAGGTCGGCACGATCGTGGAGTCGTGCGACCACCTACGGGACAGGTTCTTGTTCGCGTTGCTGGCCGGCACCGGGATGCGGATCGGGGAAGTCCTCGGGCTGCGCCACGAAGACATCGACGCCGCCGGTCGGGTGGTGAGCGTGCGGCCTCGCCGCAACGCGAACCGGGCGCGGGCGAAGACTGGCGCCCGGGACATTCCGGTCGCACCCGGACTGGTCCGCCTGTACGCCGACTACCTGTTCGACGAGTACGGCGCCCTGGACTGCGACTACGTCTTCGTGAATCTGTGGGCGGACCCGATCGGTGCGCCGATGACGTACGCGAACGCGATCGACCTGGTCGCCCGGCTCCGCGGCCGCACCGGGATCGACTTCACCCCGCACCGGTTCCGGCATACCTACGCCACCGAGCTGTTGAACCGCGACGTGCCCGCGGAGGTGGTCCAGAAGCTGCTGGGCCACGTGTCGATCTCCACAACCATCGACACCTACTCCCACCTCGAACTGCGGCACGTCCGCGCGTCTCTGGAGAAGGCCGGTTGGCTCCCCGCGTGCCACCCACAGGTGGAGGACGCCAGTCCCGTCGGGGACCAGATCGGCGGGCAGCGATGAGCACCGCGGCCGCGAGTCGCCCCGACGGCGACGGCGCGGTGCGGATCGAGCTCGCTCTGGATCCGCGATTCGCCGCCGACACCATCGGATTCCACGACGAGGAGAGCGCGCGAGGGCTGTTCGAGGTATGCGGGGTCGCAGAGTGTCTGCGCGCCCGTCGAACTCGCGGTCTGTGCAGCACCCATCTGGACCGGTGGCGCAGGCAGGGCCGCCCGAGCCTGGGCGCTCTCCTCGCCGATCCCGGGCCACCGACTGTTCCGGAACAGATCCGGCTGGTCGGCCTGGAGCCGCGGCTGCGCAACGAGATCGCACTGGCTGTCCAACTCGCCGCCGGTCGTCCGCGAGTCCGGCAGATCGCACCCAGCGACGTGCAGCGGCTGGCCGAGACTCTGGCACAGCGCGGCGTGACGTCGATCCTGACGCAGGACGGCAAGTGGTCGGAGGGTCTCTCGGAATCGCTCCGAACCGCCCTTGCCATCTTGCGCGACGCACTTGAGGACTTCGTGGCCCCGCCGGACCCCTCGGTGGAGTTTGACCGCGACGTCTGGCGACTCAGCGTCATGGGACACGCGGGCGTGAAGGGCGCGAACGGGCGCCTGCGGTTCGACGCCATCCCGCAGCAGTGGCTGCGTCAATTGGTCAAGCGCTTCATGCGCTGGCGGATCGCAACCGGCCGCAGCTACCACCAGCTCAACCGCGACATCACTGCCCTACAGCGGCTGGCGGATGCGTTCACGACCCAAGCCGGGACCGATGCCGAGGTCGCCGGCTTCACGCGCGAGACCATCGAGGCGTATCTGGCGAGCCTGGTTCGTCTGGGTCTGCAGGAATCGAGCAGGTGCTACGACATCAGCTCGGTGTCCACGTTCCTGCGCACGATCCGGCAGCAGGACTGGCAACCCGATCTCTCGGCATCCGCCGGCGTCTTCCCCGGCGACTACCCGCGCCGACCCGCAGCGCTTCCCAGGGCGCTGCCGGAGTACGTCATGGCACAGATCGAGAGCCCCGAGGCCCTCGCTCAACTCGACCAGCCGCACCGGCTGATGATGCAGATCCTGATCGGCACCGGACTCCGGTTGACAGACGCATACCGTCTTGAGGTCGACTGCGTCGTCCGAGACGCCCAGGACGCCCCGTACCTGCGGTACCGCAACCACAAGATGGGCCGAGAAGCGATCGTGCCGATCGACGACCAGCTCACCTCGGCTATCAGTCACCAGGTCGCGGTCGTGATAGAGCAGGCGCCCACCGCGACCTTCTTGGCGCCCGGCCCCGGTTCCCCCGATGGATCTCGACCTTGGTCGAACGGGCCGGTGACCTCCCGGATGAACGCCTGGCAAGAGGCGATCGGCCTGCACGACGAGCACGGCCGCCCGTTCCGGTTCACCGCCCATCAGTTGCGCCACACCTACGGCACCCGACTCATCAACGCCGACGTTCCGCAAGAGGTGGTGCGTCGGCTGCTGGACCACGACTTTTCGGAGATGACCGCGCGCTACGCGCGGTTGAACGACCAGACCATCCGTCGGCACTGGGAGCGTGCCCGCAAGATCAACATCCACGGCGAGACCGTCGCCCTGGAGCAAGGCAGCACCCTCAGCGACGCCGCCTGATGAAGGAGAACCTCGGCCGTGCCACCATGGCGCTGCCGAACGGCTACTGCGGCCTTCCGCTGCAGCAGAGTTGCCCGCACGCCAACGCTTGCCTGACCTGTCCGGTGTTTATCACGACGCCGGACTTCCTCGCCGAGCATCTTGAGCAGCTGCGCGCAACGAACAGGCTGATCGGCGAAGCCGAGGCCAGAGGCAACACCCGGATGCTGGAGATGAACCAGCAGGTCGCCACCAACCTCGAGAACATCATCGGTGCCATCGAAACTCCGAGCGCCCGCGGCGAAGACGGTGACCTCGATGCGGGCTGCCAACAGCAGTCACATCGTGGACGCCGCCCAGCAGCGAGCCACAGCGGCACGCGAACGCGCGGAGCGCGCGGTCGATCAGATCCACCGTGATGGTCGGCCGATCAGTGTCGCCGGACTCGCACGCGCCGCTGGTGTGTCACGCTCCTGGCTCTACACCCAGCCCGACCTGCTCGAACAGTTGCAGCGGCAGAACCAGACGGCTCGAAAGCCACGAGAAGGACCCGCCGAGCGCGCATCCGACACCTCGCTGCAACGCCGCCTCGAGCTGGCCCACCAGAGGCTCCGGCAGCTCACCGACGACAACCAACGACTGCGTGACCAACTCGCCAAGGCCCACGGAGTCCTCCGCGCGGCGAGGACCGGCACGACGCCGTGACAACAACCCGCCAGACCACTGGGGCGCACCGGTGACGGTGGGCATTGCGGGACGTCCGAGCCCCCTAAACGACCGCCCGCTCGTAGCGCAGGAGCTCTGGGTGGGGCGGGTAGGAAGTGCGGGTGCGATCACCCGTCGGCTCCCAACCGAGCTTCTCGTAGAACCGTCGCCCACGCCGATTGGCACTGAAGACAGTGAGCCAGGCTCGCTCCACGCCCTGACTGCGCATTAGGGCGAGAACGGCGTCGTGCGCCGCTTGGGCGAGACCAGATCCCCAGTGCTCGACAGCGATGCCGAAGTGAAAGAACTCAGCACCGCGCGTCGCCGCGAATCCGACCACCACATCGTCGACGGCGATGACGTAGCAGTCGATGCCGGACGCCTCGATCTCCTCGCGCCAACGGCGGCCGATCTCGTCGCGCGGAAACGGATACGCGTCCTGCGGAAAGACCTCAGCGAGCCCGAGGATGGCGCCAGGTTCCTGTACGGCGAGCACGCTCGGGACATCAGCCGCCGTCATCTGTCGCAGTACGGGCGCTCCGCCTGTTGGTGTCACGAGTTGGTGCTTGTCCGTTGACACGGTCCTCCGTGGGCTCAGAGCGCCTCAAGGTCAAAGAAGAGGAACCCCATGAACTGTTCACCAGGCTGCATGCCCGGCGGCAGCTTCTCGGCGGGGGTCTGCGGGTCGGCCGGTGGCTCGTGGATCCCAACGATCCGGAAGCCGGCTCCCGCGAACGACGCCGACATGGCACTCAAGGGCCGGTGGAAGAAGGTGAGATCCACGCTGGTGCCAGCAAAGTCGTAGTCCTCGGTGTACTCGGTGATCCCGAAGTACTCCAGATCCGGGTACACGATCGGGAACGCGCCAGGATGGTTGACCGAGACCAGCAGTCGACCGCCCGATGTGAGCACCCGATGTAGCTCGGACAACGGACCGGTCCAGTCCGGCAGATAGTGCAAAACCAGCGACGCCACCACGGTGTCGAACGTGGCGTCATCCCAAGGCAGCGGGTCGGCCAGATCGTGGAGCCGCAGGTCTGTCTCAGGCAGATTGCGGCGGGCGATCTCGATCATCGCGGCGCTGAGATCGAAGCCGCTGACGTCGGCGCCACGTTGGGTGAGCGCGGCGGTCGTCGGACCGGAGCCGCACCCGGCATCGAGGATCCGATGCCCGGTCACGTCGCCCAACAGGCGGAGCATCGCCGGCTTCTCGTACCAAGTGTTGAAGAAGCCTTCAGCGTTCGCAGTGGCGTAGGCCTCGGCCCATTGGTCGTAGTCACTCTGTGTCACGACGTCCACTCTGCCTGTCGTAGGAGTGCAGACCACCAAGAAACGCCAGTTGCGCGCCCACCTGGTCACGGACACGTGTCGGTGACGTGGCCGCGCTGGCCAGAGCCAAGTCTCACGCGGCCAGCACAAGGGAACACATGTTCGATACGTGACGACAGCTGCCCGCGCTCGTTGATCGAAGTGGTCGCACTGGTGACCATCACGAGATCCCGGGAGTGCTCGTATGCATCCGTTCCGCAAGGCCGTCGAGGCCCGCGACGTCGAGGCGATGACAGCCCTGCTCGCCGACGACGTCATCTTCACCAGCCCGGTCGCGTTCAAGCCGTACGCCGGCAAGGCGATCACCGGCGCCATCCTGGCCACCGTCTTGGAGGTCTTCGACGACTTCCGCTACGTGCGGGAGATCGGTGACGAGACGTCGCGCGACCACGCCCTCGTGTTCGAGGCCAAGGTCGGGCACAAGGCGATCACCGGCTGCGACTTCATCCGCACCAACGACGACGGGCTGATCGACGACCTCATGGTGATGGTCCGCCCGCTCCGTGCTGCGGAAGCGCTGTCGGAGCAGATGGCCGCGCGGTTCGACGACATCGTCCGTCGCGCATCGGGCGGCTGAGGGCGAGCGGACAAGGTTCGCGCGATCGGGATGGCAAGGCTGCTCGCCGAGATCGATCGCTAGCGTCCCCTCCGCACCCGCCGCGTACGACGCAGGGCGTTCCCGAGGTGGAGGCTCAGCCGCGGGGAGGCGCGGCTGACCTTCGCCGCGCGGGCGACTGCCCGGTCCGACATGGTCGAGCTGGGGGCGTTGGGCGCCACGCCGTACGCGGCTGGCGGGGCAGTCCGTACGCCGGACTCGCCCTCGGTGGCGGCGAGGAGCTGCCAGGTGCCCGGGACCCCTCTGAACTCGTGGACGCCGCGGTCCTCGAAGCCGATGGGTGAGCCGAGCACCAGGTCGCGCACAGCGGCCGACACCAGCACCTCGCCGCCCTGTGCCTTCGCAGTGATTCGCGAGCCGAGGTGGACGGCCATGCCGCCGAGGTCGTCGCCGAGCAGCTCGCACTCGCCGGTGTGGACGCCGGCCCGGATCTGGATCCCCAGCTCGTCCGGTGCGCCCTGCACGATGGTCTGTGCCGCCCTGATCGCTCGGGCGGGTCCGTCGAAACGCGCGAAGGCCCCGTCGCCCATCGATTTCACCACGGAGCCTCCCGCTCGAGCGACCTCTCGTCGTACGAGAGCGTCGTGGCGCTCCAGCAGCGATCGCCAGCGGGTGTCGCCCAGGTCGCCCGCGTGCTCGGTGGAGCCGACGATGTCGGTGAACAGCAGGGTCACCAGTGCCCGGCTCGCCTCACGGGGCACCTGGACCCCGGTGAGGAACTCCTCGAGTGGGTCGAGCATCGACTGGGTGTCGCCCAGCCACGGGAGATGGCTGGTGCCGGAGAGCTCCAGCAGTCGTGCGCCGGCAATGCGTTCGGCCAGGTGACGCCCGGCGTCGATCGGCAGGGCGTCGTGATCCCGGTGCATCACGAGCGTCGGGCAGGTGATCGACGACAGCACGTGAGTCACGTCGATCTTCGCCGCCGCCTCGAGCAGCGCGCTCGCCATCGCCGGGCTGGCCGAGAGGCGCTCGAACAGACCGATGCTCTCCCGGATGGCGGTGTCGCCGGCGTACTCGGGTGCGAACAGATCCACCATCCGCCCCTCGCCCCAGTGCTCGTGGATGTCGGCGAAGACAGCGAGGACTTCCTGCTGCTGGGGGATCAGGTGCGGGAGGTGGTCCTCGTCGGCGAAGCGGGCGTAGCTGCCGAAGATGGCGAGTGCGGTCGTGCGCTCGGGATAGGTCGCGGCGAAGAGCATGCTGAGCGGCCCTCCCTCGGAGAAGCCGAGGAGCGCCGCGTGCTCGGATCCCGCGGCGTCGAGCACCGCGTGCAGGTCCTCCATCCGCTCCTCCATCGCCGGCAGACCCGGAGCGGGGTCGGACAGACCGGTGCCGCGCTTGTCGTAGAGGATCAGCCGCGAGAACGAAGAGAGCCGCTCCATGAACCTGACCGTTTCCGGCAGCATCCACCACAGGTCCAGGTGGGAGACGTAGCCAGGGGTCATCACCAGGTCGATCGGGCCGTCCCCGACGACTTGGTAGGCGATCCGGATGTCGCCGTTGCGGGCATACCCGGTCTTCGGCCGCATGGTCCCCCATCCCTCAGCTAGGCGCGAGAGTCGGGTCCATTCCACAACACGATCGCCGACGGCGTCGAGGAGTGGAGAAAGTGGGGCCGACCTGATGGCCGCCGAGCTCTGGCCGGATGCGCGGGCTGAGCACGCTGACGAGGCATCGCGCGCAGCGGCGACCGAGCGCAAGCGCCTGATGACCGCGCGCGTCCTCGCGGACCGCACGACGTCCTACGACAACAGTCGCGCGGCCAAGCCGTTCCGGGTGGTTGCGATGTTCGAGCGCGGTCGCCTCGTCGGCACGGCGGTGTGGCCAGCCTGGGCGCCGCGGGCACTGCTCGGGTGAGCCGGGCGCCCGGACTGGTTCACCAGGTCCGCGCCCAGAGGCAGTGCTCCGAGCGTCGCAGCCCCTCGACGACCTCGGCCGAGAGGGGCTCGGATGCGTCGGTGACGACGTAGCCGAGGTCGTCCCTCGTCGAGAGGTGTTGGTCGACCACGTTGCCGCCGGCGGCGGCGAACGCGGCATTGAGGTCGGCCAGTACGCCGGGGACGTTGCGGTGCAGGAAGCCCAGCCGGTGTCGGGACGGCTCCAGCGGGGGAGGGAGGACCGGCGGCAGGTTGACCGAGAGCGCCGTACTCCCCTCGAGGGCGAAGCGGGCGAGCTTCTCGGCCACGAACCAGCCGATCTCCTCCTGCGCCTCCTGGGTCGAGCCGCCGACGTGCGGCGTCAGGATGACGTTGTCGAGGCCGCGCAGCACGGACTCGAACGCGTCGCCCTGGGCCTTCGGCTCGACGGGGAAGACGTCGAGGGCCGCGCCGGCGATGTGCCCGGACAGCAGGTGGTCGCGCAGCGACTGGTCGTCGACGACCATGCCGCGGGAGGCGTTGATGAAGAGCGAACGCGGCTTCATGGCCGCGAACTCCGCGGGACCGAAGAAGCCGGCGTTGCCGGGCCGTCCGTCGACATGGAGGCTGACGACGTCGGCGACCTCGAGCAGCTCGGCGAGCGACCGGGTACGACGCGCGTTCCCATGCGCGGGCCGGTCGGCCTTGTCGTAGAACACGACCCGCATCCCGAGTGCCTCGGCGAGGTTCGACAGCTGCGTGCCGATGTTGCCGTAGCCCACGATGCCCAGGGTCCGGCCACGCACCTCGTGGCTGCCGCGCGCCGACTTGTCCCACACGCCGTCGTGCATCCGCTGCGTCTTCTCCGGGAGCCGCCGGGCGAGCGCGATGATCTCGCCGATCACCAGCTCGACCACGCTGCGCGTGTTGGAGTACGGCGCGTTGAACACCCCGATGCCCCGTGTCGCAGCGGCCCCCAGGTCGACCTGGTTGGTGCCGATGCAGAAGCAGCCGACCGCCTGTAGCTCGATTGCCGCCTCTAGGACGCGCGCCGTCACCGTGGTGTTGGAGCGGATCCCGAGCAGGCTGACCCCAGGCAGGGACTCGACCAGCTCGTCCTCGGACAGCGCGCCCGGACGCAGGTCCACCTGGTAGCCACGGCCGCCGAGGATCTCGGCAGCCGTCGGGTGGATGTTCTCCAGGACGAGAGCCTTCATGGCAACACCGTAGGGGCCCACGGTCACCGACGCTCGGGTGGGCGGAGCGCGCGGACGGGGAGCCCGACGGCGTACTCCAACGGACCGCGCCGTCCCCACGCGACGAAGGCCGCGCCGATCGCCAGCAGCACGAGCACGTGCCAGCCGTAGGCGCCGTCGTCCGGCGGCCAGACGTCCGGTGTGCGCAGGTAGGCGTGGAGGCTGTAGAGGGTGAGGGTCATCGTGCCGGCGCCGAACAGGACGGCGACGAACGTCCTCCCGGCGGCGGGGAGCGCACGCTCGAGGAGCAGGCACGCCGCGATGACGAACAGGGCGCTGCCGATCGTCTGAGTGAGGTCGAACGGCGTCGCGCTGTGCGGCGCGACCAGCAGCAGCCACGACCAGTCGCCATCGGCGGGCGTGGTGCCGTGCATCCCGCTGGCGTTCGGCTCGCTGACCGCAGAGTCGACCAGTGCGCGCGAGACCAGGGTCGCGACGGTCGCGAGGGCCAGGCCGCCGGCCGCGAGGACGCCGAGCAGCCGGCGGGCCCGGAGGTCGCACCGGCCGAGTGCCATGCCTGCGAGCAGGTAGGCCAGCCAGGGGATCGTCGGGTAATAGCCGGTGAGGAGCAGCTCGCTGGCGAGCTGGCCGGGGTCGCCGAGCTGATCGAAGGCTGGGCTCGCGAAGCCCCGGTCGGGGAGCTCCGGACGGATCAGGTGGGAGGCGATGGGCGCGAGCACCACCCACGCTGCCGCGAGCAGCGCGAGGGTGCGGGCGCGCAGTCCGACGAACGGAAGTCCGAGCAGGAACAGCACGCCGTAGTACGTGAGGATGATCGCCAGCCCACTGTCCAGGGCAGCGAGGGCTAGGCCGAGCACGGCGATGAGCAGAGCCCGGATCGCGAGTCCGGCGGATGCACGCACCCTGTCCCGGCCATGGACCGGCTCGCGTCGCCCGGTCATCACCGCGATGCTGACCCCGGCGAGGACAGCGAACAGTGCCGACGCCCGACCGCCGGCCAGCCACTGGCTGAAGGTCAGGTCGCCCGCAGGGGTGCGGTCGAGGAGCACGTGGGTGGCGACCATGCCCAGCAGCGCCAGGCAGCGGGCCACGTCGAGACCCACCAGCCTCGTGGGGGGTGGACCGGTCACCATCCCGGAACTCTGGCACGGCGGCCCTCGATAGTCTGCGGTGACCGACCGCGGAAGGACGCCGATGGAGCTGTACGAGGTGATGCGGACGACGTCCGCCGTTCGCGAGTTCACCGACGACCCGCTGCCGGACGACGTACTCCGGACGATCCTGGACAACGCGCGGTTCGCGCCGAGCGGCGGCAACCGGCAGGGGACGCAGGTCCTCGTCGTACGGGACATGGACGCGAGGCGGCAGCTGGCCGAGCTGACGATCCCGGGCGCGCGGCGCTACACCGCGCAGAAGGCGGCGGGGGAGGGACCCTGGAACGCGGTGATCCCGACCCGGCTGTCGGCGGACGAGCTCGCGGCGACCGTCGTACCGGACTTCTGGACGAACCCGGTGCTCGAGGCCGCGGTGGTGCTCGTCGTGGTCGTCGACCTCCGGGTGGTGGCGGCCGTCGACCAGGACCTGGACCGCGTCGGCATCGTCGGGGGAGCGTCGGTCTACCCGCTGGTGTGGAACATCCTGCTGGCGGCGCGGCACGAAGGCTTCGGCGGGACGATCACGACCATGGCCGTCGCGGAGGAGCCCCGGGTGCGCGAGCTCTTCGGCATCCCCGAGGAGTACGCCGTCGCCTGCGTCGTGCCGATGGGCAAGCCGGTCAAGCAGCTCACCAAGCTGACCCGCGTTAGTGTCGATGACCTGACTCGTAGCGAGAACTGGGAAGGTGGGCCGCTCTCATGAGCGATGCATCAGTGGAGCCGTCGATCGACCTGGCCGCCGTCGACGCCGAACGCGACCGCATCCGGGCGGAGTACCTGAAGCCGGCCGACAGTCGGCCCGATTCCATGGCCCGGGGCCTGCACCACTTCGCGATCGTTGCGAAGGATGTCGAGGAGACGGTGCGGTTCTACCAGGGCGTGCTCGGCTTCCCCTTGACCGACATCTTCGAGAACCGCGACTACAAGGGCTCCAACCACTTCTTCTTCGACATCGGCAACAACAACCTGATCGCCTTCTTCGACTTCCCCGGTCTCGACGTCGGCCCGTACGCCGAAGTCCTCGGGGGCCTGCATCACGTCGCCATCTCCGTCGAGCCGGAGAAGTGGGCCGAGCTCAAGACCCGCCTCGAAGAGGCCGGCGTCGACTACCAGAGCGAGAGCGGCACCTCGATCTACTTCCGTGACCCGAACGGTGCGCGGCTGGAGCTCATCGCCGATCCGCTGGGGGAGATGTACGGCACCAAGGTGCTGTAGCCCGGTCGGCCCTGATCACGGTCGTCCGTTGGAGATCCTCGTACAAGCGCCGGTCGCCGCCGCTAAGGTCCCGACCTAGCGGCTGCATGGAGCAGTTGGCGGCGGCGAATCTCGTGGCGCGGCGACGAACCAGAACATGGGGGCTGCTCGGCATGTCGACTGCACGAACACGAGCTCACTCGACGCGGCTCGCTCTCCTGCCGCTAATCCTGCTAGCGCTGGTCGCCAGTGGTCTGGCGGCTACGTCGATCAGCGCTGCAGCAGCGCAACGCTCCAAGGCGGGCCCGGGCCAGTACGCGCCGGCAGAGTGGTTCCCGCTGCGCTCGAACCTGGGTGGGGGCGAGATCAAAGTCGGATGCACCTACTTGTCGACGGGTACCCAAGGCGGTTACGAGTGCGCCGACCCGGCTCATCCCCATGGCTACCACGACTGGTGGGCGCTAGACCTGATGGCGCCGGTCGGCACCCCGGTCTATGCGGCCGGCGCGGGGCAGGTCAGCTACGTCCGCACCGGCAACACGGGGTGCTCAACCACCTCCAACTCCGTGCAGATCAACCATGGCAACGGCACCTACAGCTACTACACCCATCTCGATACGGTCGCCGTGGGAATGAACGGGTGGGTGGACTCGAACACCCAACTCGGAACCGTCGGCCGCACTGGGCTGAGCGGTTTCGGTTGTGCCTCTCATCTGCACTACGAGAAACGCAACGGCACCACCCAGTCCGCCGCGGTCGACCCAGGACCACTGAAGGCCTGCCACGGGAGCACAGCAGTGTCGTATCCGAACCATTGGGGGCTGTCCTCTTGGCAGGGAATCCCTTGGGGCACCCGGTATGCCCACAGCGACGGAACTGGTTGCGGGGGAGGACCAGCGCCACAGCCGTACGGTAAGGACCTGCTGACGAGTGGTGGGTTTGAGTCGGGTGGTTGGTCGTTCATGGCGAACACGAACTCGGCGAACTACTCCTCGGGTCAGTTGGATCCCTCGGAGCTGGCTCGGAGTGGGTCGAAGTACATGGCGTTCAACACCGGTGTTGAGGGCGGTGGGATGTATCAGGACGTGGCACAGTCGATTGGGGTGGGTGACACCTACTGTGCGAGTGCGTTCGTGCGGTCGCAGATCGGTGGTACGGCCTCGGGTGGGTTCACGGTCTGGATGATCGGCGGCGCGTACAACGAGAACGGCCAGCAGGCGTATAGCCGGTTGGGGACGCGGAACAACTGGTCGCCGGTGAGTACGTGTGTGACGGCGACAACGGCGCATTCGGCGATCCGGGTTCAGTTCTATGCGACGCCGAATGGCGGCACGACCCAGGTCGACGACGTGAACTTGAGCCGGTCCCTTGTTCAAGGCGGTGGGTTTGAGTCGGGTGGTTGGTCGTTCATGGCGAACACGAACTCGGCGAACTACTCCTCGGGTCAGTTGGATCCCTCGGAGCTGGCTCGGAGTGGGTCGAAGTACATGGCGTTCAACACCGGTGTTGAGGGCGGTGGGATGTATCAGGACGTGGCACAGTCGATTGGGGTGGGTGACACCTACTGTGCGAGTGCGTTCGTGCGGTCGCAGATCGGTGGTACGGCCTCGGGTGGGTTCACGGTCTGGATGATCGGCGGCGCGTACAACGAGAACGGCCAGCAGGCGTATAGCCGGTTGGGGACGCGGAACAACTGGTCGCCGGTGAGTACGTGTGTGACGGCGACAACGGCGCATTCGGCGATCCGGGTTCAGTTCTATGCGACGCCGAATGGCGGCACGACCCAGGTCGACGACGTGAACTTGAGCCGGTCCCTTGTTCAAGGCGGTGGGTTTGAGTCGGGTGGTTGGTCGTTCATGGCGAACACGAACTCGGCGAACTACTCCTCGGGTCAGTTGGATCCCTCGGAGCTGGCTCGGAGTGGGTCGAAGTACATGGCGTTCAACACCGGTGTTGAGGGCGGTGGGATGTATCAGGACGTGGCACAGTCGATTGGGGTGGGTGACACCTACTGTGCGAGTGCGTTCGTGCGGTCGCAGATCGGTGGTACGGCCTCGGGTGGGTTCACGGTCTGGATGATCGGCGGCGCGTACAACGAGAACGGCCAGCAGGCGTATAGCCGGTTGGGGACGCGGAACAACTGGTCGCCGGTGAGTACGTGTGTGACGGCGACAACGGCGCATTCGGCGATCCGGGTTCAGTTCTATGCGACGCCGAATGGCGGCACGACCCAGGTCGACGACGTCTCCAGCTATCTCCACGTCGCGACGCACAAGATCGCGCCACAGCAGCCGCCAGGGATCAGCGGCGTGCCCAAGGTGGGTGCGCGCCTGACAGCATCGCCGGGCTCGTGGTCGCCGGCAGCGTCGTACGCCTATCAGTGGCTGGCCAACGGCTCGACGATCTCCGGCGCGACAGCCAGCACCTACGTCCCGACCGCGGCCACGGTCGGCAAGCAGATCTCCGTCCAGGTCACGGCATCCAAGTCTGGATACCGATCGGCAAGCGCGACCTCGGGGAAGACGGAGGCCGTCAAGAGGGGGAGTATCGCCAACGCGACGCCGCCGTCCATCGCCGGCGTCGCGAGGGTCGGTAGAACGCTGACGGCGGGGGTGGGACGCTGGTCGCCGTCCGGCCTGACGTACCGATACCAGTGGCTCCGTGACGGCACCGCCATCCGAGGCGCCAGGGCGCAGACCTACGTCCTGTTCCGAGTCAACCGGGGCCACCGGATCCGGGTGAAGGTCACGGCGTCCAAGGCCGGCTTCAACAGCCAGTCGGCAATCTCAGCTCCGACGGGCGTCGTCCGGTAGTCGTGCGACATCCGTCCGCGGTCGTCAGCGTCTCGGGTGCCGCGCGGCTGTCCACGAGCGGCCCATTCTTTCGAGTTGCGAAAACCGCCCTGACCTTGCTCACGCAGGTCAGAAACGCCTCGCGCTGGGTGGGCGATACTGGGTTTGAAGTTGTTGAGAACGGGGCTACCACGAGACCTCGTCTGACGTCCAGTTTCGACGGTAAACTCGCAGGTCAGAGGCAGTTTGAGCCGAGGACAGGTCAAGACAGCTCTGGACACGAAATGACGGCTATATTCCCCGTCTATTCCCCGAAAGGCGATACTGAGGGTGCAAAAGATGTCGCGCGAAGCAGCGAGGACGCGGCGCGGGTTCGGCCGGGTCGAGCAGCGGGCGAACGGGCGCTACCGCGCGGCCTACACCGGTCCCGACGGCGAGCTCTATCGGGCGCCGATGACCTTCGGCTCGAAGGACGACGCGATCGCCTGGCTGTCCGCCCGGCGTGCCGAGATCGAGATGCGAGGTGTGGGCGCCCGAGGTCGCAGCCCGCGGAGCGGCCAGTCGGGCGGTCGCCGACGCTTCCAGGCCTACGCCGACGTCTGGCTCGAGACCCGCAAGACCAAGGGCCGCGAGCTGCGACCGACGACTCGTCAGCAGTACCGGATGCTGCTCGACAAGTTCATCTACCCGACGTTCGGCGACGAGCGCATCGACCGGATCACGAACGAGGACGTCAACGACTGGTACGACGCCCTCGCGCCGGGCCGCGAGACGATCCGGGCCCAGTCCTACAGCCTGCTGCGCACGATCTTCGCGCAGCGCGGCCTCGGAGCGTCCGCACCCGCTGATCCCGTACAACCCGGCGCACATCCGCGGCGCCGGCAACACCAAGCGCGCCCACCACGTCGCAGCCGGCGACGCTCGAGGAGCTGCGGACGATCGTCGAGGAGCTGCCCGACCGCTACAAGCTGATGGCGCTGCTGGCCGCCTGGTGCGCGATGCGCTTCGGCGAGCTGGCCGAGCTGCGCCGCGGCGACATCGACCTGCGGACCAATCGGGTGAAGATCCGCCGCGGAGTGGTCCGGGTCGACGGCGAGTTCATCATCGGCCCGCCGAAGAGCGACGCCGGCGTCCGCGACGTCGCGATCCCGCCCCACCTGGTGCCGCTGGTGAAGGACCACCTCTCGAAGCACACCGCTCCCGGTAGGGACGCCCTGCTCTTCCCGGCGGCGGCCGACGGCAACCGCCACATGGCGCCGTCGACCCTCTACAAGGTCTACTACCCGGCGCGCGAGGCCGCCGGCCGCAAGGACCTCCGCTGGCACGACCTGCGCCACACCGGCGCCGTCCTCGCCGCGCAGACCGGCGCCACCCTCGCCGAGCTCATGGGCCGCCTCGGCCACACCACGCCCGGTGCGGCGATGCGCTACCAGCACGCCGCCGCCGACCGCGACGCCGAGATCGCCCGGCGGCTGTCGGCGCTCGTCGAACCGTCATAGCGCGGCCGAACCGGGCGGTTGAACACCACAAAGAATCCGCTAATGACGCTAAGATCGGTCCTCGTTAGTAGGTTTAAGCGTTCTGTTGGGAGGTTCCGTGCTGTCGTTCGCCGGCTTGGACAGGCTGCTCGGGTCCGTTCCCGGCTCGCTGGTCATGCGACTGAGCCGGATCGATACCGGTCGCGGTCGCGAGCAGCTCTACCGAGACCAACTTCCACAACTGCTCACCGAACTGGCCGCACGCGCCCGCGTGGCCAGCATCACCGCATCCTCCGCGCTCGAGGGCGTGGTGATCGCCGACCCGGTACGCGCTCAGCAGATCATCGACGGCAGGGCAGCGTCACTGCGTAACCGCAGTGAGCAGGAGTTCTCCGGCTACCGAGCAGCCTTGGACTACTTGTTCACCGAGGACTGGCGACCGCTGAACGTCGGTCTTCTGCTGCACCTTCACCGGCTCCTCTGGGCACAGACCGACGCCGTCGCAGGGCAGTTCAAGGACGACGACAACCTCGTCGTAGACCGCTCGCCAGACGGCACCACGGAGATCCGCTTCGTCCCGGTCCCCGCGCGGCTCACGCCGGAGTACACGAAGGAGCTTGTCGACCAATACAACGACGCCGTGGCGCGCCGGGAGCATCACCCGATCCTGCTCATCGGGCTCTTCGTTCTCGACCTACTCACCATCCACCCGTTTGCCGACGGCAACGGTCGTGTCGTCCGCGCCGTCACGAACGCGCTGCTCGACGACGCCGGCTACGGGGTGGGCAAGTACGTCTCCCTGGAACAGGTCATCGCGAACACCGCCGACGACTACTACGAGGCGCTTCTGTCATCGACACATGGATGGCACGAGCAGACCCACGACCCATGGCCGTGGCTGACCTACTTCGTATCCACTCTCACAACTGCCTACGACACCTTCGAGAGCCGCGCGTCGTCAGACCGTTCGGTAGGGACCAAACAGGATCGGGTTCGTGACTACGTCTTGAACCAAGCGTCCGACATTTTCAAGATCGGCCAGATCCGGGTCGCTCTCCCCGGCATCAGCGACCCCACCATCCGGCTCGCGCTCGAGGCATTGAAGCGCGAGGGGCGGATCACGCCCGAAGGAACAGGCCGCTCGGCCGTCTGGCGTAAGGCCCCACCGGCAGAACGTGACCAGTAGCCTGCTGGATGCCTCGACCATGCCCACGATCCTGACCTTCAGTCGACCACCCTCCGCATCGCCACCCGGCACCTCACGATCACAACGCGTCGGCAGGCGCTGCCCGAACCGATCGGAACGGCACAGACGTAGTCGGCGTGCCGGTGAGCAATCTTCCACACACCCTGCTCGCGTCGGAAGATGTGCGTGACGCGGAGGGTGTAGGGGTCCACTGGGACGCCGACCACCGAGTTGGCGACGTGTTCAAAGCCGATGATGTACGCCAGGTCCCCGCTCACGTCCGCCGCGACAAGATCGAAGCGGTAGTCGGTGCAGTCGGACCACCGCGCGGCCAGCCAACGCAGGGTCTCACTGACTTGGTCCCACCCACTCCTGATCGGCACCTTTGCTCCGAACACAGTCACAGGATCCTCGGCCGAGGTCATGTCCAGACGCGGACCTGCATCACCGCTGACCAGAGCCTGTTCTGCCTCCATTTGGCGGGATGCGCACCTCCCGGGGGACGAGGGTTCATCCCGATTATCTGAGTCCTGCACCCGCCTTACACGTGTCGATAGGTCCAGCGGTGAGCCTCTCGGCGCCCCGCGAACGCACGCGAGTAGCACTCAGTTGCCGCGCGACATGCGCCATTAGACGGCGCCTTTGGATGATTTCTCATCGATGACGCGGTGGCTAGTTCCGCGGGCGATATTGGATCCGTGGTCCGGAGTAGACCTCGCCGATCACTCGGCCGTCGGTGTCGCGGATCAGCTCGATCTTCCGGGTGCCGCGCGGAGTGACGAGGCGACCGAGACCGTGCGGGGTCACCCAGCGGTAGGCGCCGAGGGCAAGCTGGTGCAGGTCGTAGCCGGCATGGGTCTTCACGCGGTGGTGCGTCCTGGTCAACGGTGCGTCGTTGTGGTCGCCGGTCTGGCCGGGTGGACCACCACGGTCAGGTGGGACGTACGGCGTCGCATGGTCGTGGTCGAGCCGCCGGTAGCCGACGTTCGTCGAATGAGGGAACACGTCGCCGAGGGTCCGCAGGGTGGTGCGGTGCTTGACCAGGGTCGGGTGCTCGTAGCCGTTGACCGCGTGGACGTGGTTGAGGTCGATCACGGGCTGGACGGTGACCTCCCGGTCTTTCAGCAGGTCGGTGAGCTGCTCGAGCAGGACCGGTCCGATGCCCTCCACCCGGGCCACTCCGTCGGCCGCGCCGCGGAGGACCAGGTCACTCAGGTGGACGTACAAGGTTGCCGGACGCTTCTTCGGCTTGGGCAGGGATGGGACATCCTCGCCAGGCGTGGTCGGGTCGTTGGCCTGGTCGAGGAATGCCGCAGCCGCGTGGGGGTTGCTGAGCAGCTCGACGGCCTTGGCCTCGAGCTCGCCGCGAGTCACCTGATCACGCTCGCCTTCGGGCAACTGATCGTGGATGGCGTCGGCGACCTCGTCCACGGTGGCGTCGAACCCCAGCGCGGTCCCCGTCGGGAGCTTCAGCGTCAACCGGAGGGTCGCCGGCTCCCCGTCGGCGGGGTGAAGGGTTTCACCCGGCCGGGCGTGGGACATCCGGACCCCGACCTGGGCAGCGTCCGCGGCCAACCGCGCCCGGTGAGCCTCGATGTCCGCCTCGATCACCTTGGCCTCGGCGATGCTGAGGATCCGGCCCGGTGCCTGGTCGGCCGCGGCCGCGACCGCGACGTCGACCAAGGCGACCGTGCCCTTGCCCAGCGTCCGCGACATCGAGGCGACCTTCCGGGCGACCCATGCGGGGAGGCGGAGGTCTTGGACGGCCTGCCACACCAGCGGCAGCCGGTGCCGCAGGTCGAGGGCGTCGGCTGCCAGGTGCCGGGTGGCGATCAGCCCGCTGTGGCGGGCGATCGCGAGCTCTGCCCAGCACAGCTCCTGAACCGGGGGAGAGCCCTCGCCGCCGTAGTCGACCAGTTGGTCAGCCCCGAGCGTTCGTCCTTCTCCTGGATCGGTGGAGTGGAGGTCGGCCCACTGGAGGACCAGGCGAAGTAGGTCGACGTCCCTCGCGCGCTGCTCGAGCGTCAACTCCTCCGCGGCGCCCAGCACCGCGGCAGAGTCGAGGTCGAGCACGTCCGAGATCACGCAGCAATCATGGCGTCGACCCCCGACACAACCGTCAGATGCCGAGCCGTGCTTCCCGCAGCCGGGCCACCCGCTCGTCGGGACCCTCGAACGTGAGTCCGTAGGTCTCCTGCCGGCCGTACAGGAACAGCACGATCTCGGACGGCAGGCCGCTGATCACGACCGGGTCGGAGCCGGCGCGCAGGTTGGTCTTCGCGCCGGTGTCGGTACGACGGACCAGGACCGGTACGCCGGCCGGCCGGATCAGGCCCTTGCCGGAGACGCGAGCCACCTTCCACAAGGCATCCTGCTCGTCCCTCTCGAGCGTGCGCGGCGTCCAGCCCTCGGCCGCGCGGCGGATGTCTTCGTGGTGCACGAAGTACTCGGCGGTGTTGAGCGCGGCGTCGACGCCGGGAAGTGCCATCGGGGTCCGGGCCTTCCGCACCTTCCCCACGAGCTTGTCGAACGGCTTCTTTGCCTGCCGCTCGGTCTCCTTGTCCGTGATCGACGCCAATGGCGGCACGACGATGCCGACCGAGAGGGGGCTGTTCTCCCGCACGACCAGGTGCGCCATCAGGTCCCGCACGGTCCAGTCGCCGCACAGGGTCGGTGCATCCGGACCTGTGTCGACGGCCAGATCACAGAGCCGGTTACGTTCAGCGCGCGCGAAAGACGTCATGACGGCCAGGATGGCACGAGGCCGTCAGGGCCGGGCAGGGCCGGGCAGGGCAGGGCCGGGCAGGGCCGGGCAGGGCCGGTAGGCAGAGTTGGCCCGGTCCTTACCGTCCGGTGACGAAACCGGCCCGCGAGAAGTCCCCACGTTGCGGGCTGCGAAGGTGGGGGCCATGGCCGC
Source organism: uncultured Actinomycetota bacterium (assembly GCA_963795115.1). GTDB lineage: Bacteria > Actinomycetota > Actinomycetes > Propionibacteriales > Nocardioidaceae > Nocardioides. The sequence goes on along the minus strand of CAWCGH010000001.1, from coordinate 703,386 downwards.
ACGTGAATCCGACCTCTCAGACGGCGCCGACATCGCCGACATCGCCGACATCGCCGACATCGCCGACTCGCCGTCATCGGTGGCACCGGCTTCTACACCTTTCTGTCCGACGGGGTCGAACACGACGTGACGACGCCGTACGGCGACCCCTCGGGGTCGATCGCGGTGGGCGAGATAGCGGGCCGCAGGGTCGCGTTCCTGGCCCGGCACGGCGCCGGCCACCGATTCCCACCCCACGCGATCAACTACCGGGCCAACATCTGGGCCCTTCGGTCGCTGGGCGTGCGGCAGATCATCGCTCCCTGCGCGGTCGGCGGCTTGTCGCCCGAGGTGACGCCGGGCGACATCGTCGTCCCGGACCAACTGGTCGACAGGACCCACGGACGTGCGCAGACGTACGTCGAGACCGGCGCCGTGCACGTACCCTTCGCGGACCCCTACTGCGCCGAGGTGAGTCGGGCCCTCGCCGCCGCGGGAGATGACGTCCGCAGCGGTGGCACCATGGTGGTCATCGACGGTCCCCGGTTCTCCACCCGGGCCGAGTCGCGCCAGCACGCGGCGGCGGGCGGGACGCTGATCAACATGACGGGCCAGCCGGAGGCGGTGCTCGCGCGCGAGATGCGCGCGTGCTACGCGCCGCTCGCACTGGTGACCGACCTGGACGCGGGTGTCGAGGCAGGCGCCGGGGTCGGCCAGGCCGAGGTGTTCGCCCGGTTCGAGGCCAACCTCGACCGCCTCGGGACGCTGCTCACCGCGGCGATCGGCGACCTCGGTGATCCGACCGGCTGCCGGTGCTCGTCCTGGGCGGACGAGCTCACGCTGACCTACGACGTCCCGGCCTGACCGTGCGAGTCCTCCTCACCGGCTCCGAAGGCTTCATCGGTACGGCGGTCGACCGTGCGCTCGTCGCCGAGGGCCACGACGTCGTCCGGGTCGACGCGATGCTGCCGGCCGCGCACCGGGAGGCCGCGCCACGGCCGGAGACCCACGTCCTCGACGTCCGCGACGCCGAGAGTTGGTCGGACCTGATGGTGGGCGTCGACGTCGTGTGCCACCAGGCAGCGGTCGTCGGCGCAGAGACGACGACTGCCGACCTGCCGTTGTACGCGAGCCACAACGACGTGGGCACGGCCGCCCTGCTGGCGGCGGCGTCGACGGCAGGCGTGTCGCGCCTGGTCCTCGCCTCGTCGATGGTCGTGTACGGCGAGGGCGCGTACTCCTGCCCCGAGCACGGCATGGTCGAGCCGGCACCCCGTCGGCCGGACGCGCTGTCGTCCGGCGACTTCGAGGTGCGGTGCCCGAGGTGCGACTCCGCGCTGACCTGTTGTCTCGTCGACGAGGCCGCGCCGCTCGCTCCGCGCAACGCCTACGCCGCCAGCAAGGTCGCCCAGGAGCACTACGCAGCAGCGTGGGTGCGCCAGGCGGGCGCCGCTGCCGTCGCCCTGCGCTACCACAACGTCTACGGTCCGGGGATGCCCCGGGACACGCCGTACTCGGGGGTGGCGGCGATGTTCCGCTCCAGTCTCGAGCGGGGAGAGGCACCCCGCGTCTTCGAGGACGGTCGTCAGCGCCGCGACTTCGTGCACGTCGACGACGTGGCTCGAGCCAACGCGGTCGCGGTCGCTGCCGCGGCCGATGCCCGGGAGGGAACGGTCGCGGCCTACAACATCGCCTCGGGGCACCCGATCACGATCGCCGAGGTCGCCGATCTCGTCGCCCAGGGGACCGGGCGCCAGATCGAACCCGCCATCACCGGCGAGTACCGCCTCGGGGACGTGCGGCACATCGTCGCCTCGCCGGCACGAGCCGCCGCCGACCTGGGGTTCCGCGCCGAGGTCCTGCCCGAGCGTGGTCTCGTCGAACTCGCAACCGCGAAGCTGCGGGACTGATCACCAGCTGGTGTAGAGCAGGTGCAGCACGAGCAGGGCCGCGATCACCTGAGCCGCCGGCGCGCCGCGGTGCCGCGGCCGCGGGAACAGCGCGGCGCCCAGCGGGAATACCCTGCCCCTCCCATCGGGTTGGCAGGGGGACGGACAGGAGCAGGACCGAAGTGACGGACGAGCGGCACAGCGGCGCCGGTACGACGGGCGCCGGCTTCGCCGTACTCTGGATCGCCATCAAGCGCGAGCCCTGGATCTTCGGGGTCTCGACGATCGGCAGCCTGCTGTTCGGTGCGCTGACCGTCGCCGACGCCTGGGTGCTCGGCTGGTCGACCGACCACGTCGTGCTGCCCGCGTTCCGCGACGGTGAGATCGGCGCCGACATGCTCTGGGCCGTCCTGGGCCTCTTCCTCGGCGTCGCGATCCTGCGGGCGGTCGGGATCGTGGCCCGCCGGCTCGGCGCCGGCATCATGCAGTACCGGATGCAGGCGCGCACCCGCCGGGCCGTCACCCGGCAGTACCTCTCGCTCCCGATGGAGTGGCACCAGCGTCACCCCACCGGTGAGCTGCTCTCCAACGCCAACTCCGACGTCGAGGCGGCCTGGGGTCCGATCGCGCCGCTCCCGATGGCCGTCGGCACGGTGGCGATGATGGTGATCGCGGTCGTCCAGATGCTGTTCTCCGATCTCGTGCTCGCCGTCGTCGGCCTCCTGGTCTTCCCGCTCGTGATCGCGACCAACGTCGTCTACCAGCGGCTCGCCCAGGGCTGGGCGACGCGGGCCCAGGAGCTCCGCGCCCAGCTCAGCGAGATCGCCCACGAGTCCTTCGACGGCGCGATGGTGGTCAAGACACTCGGTCGTGAGCCGGAGGAGACCGCCCGGTTCCGCGCCAAGGCCAACGACCTGCGCGAGGTCAACATCAGGGTGGGCCGGATCCGCGCCGCCTTCGACCCGACCCTCGCAGCGCTGCCCAACGTCGCGGTCCTCGTCGTCCTGGTGCTCGGCGTGCACCGTGTCACGTCCGGTGCCACCGACCCGGGCGACGTGGTCACCGTCGCCTACCTGCTGACCATCGTCTCGTTCCCGATCCGGTCGATCGGCTGGCTGTTGGGCGAGTTCCCCCGCAGCGTCGTCGGCTACCGCCGCATCGACGCGGTGCTGCGCGCCAAGGGCGCGATGGAGTACGGCGACGCACCCGCGCCGACCGGTGCCGGCGGCGCGCGGCTCGACGTCGTCGGCCTGCGCTACGGCTACCAGCCGGACCGACCCCTGCTGCGCGAGGTGACGTTCGCCGTCGAGCCCGGCCGGACCGTCGCGCTGGTGGGAGCCACCGCGTCCGGGAAGAGCACGCTCACCAGCCTCCTGAGCCGCCTTGTCGACGCCGACGACGGAGGCATCCGGGTGGACGGCACGGACCTGCGCGACCTTGCCCACGGCGCGCTGGCCGAGGTGCTCTCGGTGGTGCCGCAGACCGCGTTCCTGTTCGACGACACCGTGCGCGGCAACGTCACCCTGGGCGCGGACCTGCCGGACGAGGACGTGTGGGCCGCGCTCCGGACTGCCCAGGCCGACGGCTTCGTCGCCGCCCTTGCCCACGGCCTCGACACGCGGCTCGGCGAGCGCGGTACCTCGCTGTCCGGCGGCCAGCGCCAGCGGATCTCGCTCGCCCGGGCACTGGTACGCCGGCCGCGGCTGCTGGTCCTCGACGATGCCACGTCCGCCGTCGATCCCGAGGTCGAGGCGCGGATCCTGGCGGGGCTCAGGGGTGCCGCCGGAGATACGACGCTCGTCGTCGTCGCCTACCGCAAGGCGACCATCGGTCTTGCCGACGAGGTGCTCTACCTCTCCGAGGGAGCGATCGTCGACCGCGGACCCCACGACGAGCTGGTGGCCCGCAACGACGACTACGCCCGGTTGGTCAACGCCTACGAGCAGCAGGACCACGCGCTCGGAGAGCCGGAGGAGGTGGTCGCGCCATGAGCGCCGTGGCCCCTACCCGCCCCGCCGGCACGCGGATGGAGACCGGCGAGGACATCGGCGCCTGGGAGACGATCCGCCGCGGCGTCGGGCACTCGCCCGAGCTGGTCGACGGCATCGGCAAGACGCTGGCGCTCGCTGTCGTGGCGTCGGTCGGCCAGGTCGTCGTACCCATCGCCGTGCAGCAGACGATCGACCGCGGCCTGCGCGGGCCCGACGGGCCGGACGCGACCTTCACCACCTGGTTGGCGATCGCGGCCGCCGCCGCGATCGTCCTGACCAGCTGGGCGTCGTACGCCATGACGGCGCGCCTGTTCTCCACCTCCGAGCGCGGCCTCGCCACCCTGAGGGTCAAGGCGTTCCGCCACGTCCACGACCTGCCGCTGCTGACCCAGAACACCGAGCGCCGCGGCGCGCTGGTGTCCCGCGTGACCAGTGACGTCGACCAGGTCAGTCAGTTCCTGGTGTTCGGCGGTCTGCTGTTCATCGTCAGCATCGGCCAGATCCTGGTCGCGACCGTGCTGATGGTGATCTACAGCTGGCAGCTGGCGCTGGTCGTGTGGATCTGCTTCGCACCACTCTTCCTCAGCCTCCGCTACTTCCAACGCAAGCTGTCGGCCGCCTATGCGACCGTACGACGCCAGGTCGGCGCGCTGCTCTCCGCCATCTCCGAGCCCGTGGTCGGAGCCGCGGTGGTGCGCTCCTACGCGGTCGAGGCGCGGACCCAGGAACGCATCGACACCGCTGTCGCCGCCCACCAGGCGGCATCGACGCGGGCCCAGGGCTTCACCGCGTTCTCGTTCTCGCTCGGCGGCATTTCCGCCGGCCTGGCCAACGCCGGCGTCCTGATCGTCGGCATCTGGCTCGGCCAGGGCCGGCTCTGGGCTTCGGACATCAGCGCCGGAGAGGTGCTCGCGTTCGCGTTCATCGTGACCCTCTTCGTAGGCCCGGTGCAGTTCGGCACCCAGGTCCTCACCGACGCCCAGAACGCCATCGCCGGCTGGCGCCGCGTGATCGGCATCCTCGACACCCCGGCCGACCTGGTCGACCCGGGTGCCGACGGCCAGGCGCTGCCCGCGGGAGCGCTGGACGTCGTGTTCGAGGACGTCGGCTTCTCGTACCCGGGCGGGCCGCCGGTGCTGCGCGACGTTGATCTCGACATCCCGGCCGGCCGGCGAATGGCGGTGGTCGGCGAGACGGGCTCCGGCAAGTCGACGCTGGCCAAGCTCCTGACCCGGCTGATGGATCCCACCGAGGGTCGGGTGCTGCTCGACGGGGTCGACGTCCGCGACATCACCGAGACCTCGCTCCGGACCAGCGTGGTGCTGGTGCCGCAGGAGGGCTTCCTCTTCGACGACACCCTCGCTGCCAACGCGCGCTACGGGCGGCTCGACGCGACCGACGACCAGATCGTCGCCGCGGCCGGAGAGCTGGGCCTGGGCGACTGGCTCGCAGGGCTTCCCGACGGACTGGCCACCCGGGTCGGTCAGCGCGGCGAGTCCTTGTCGGCGGGGGAGCGGCAGCTGGTGGCCCTGCTCCGCGCCCAGCTCGCCGATCCCGACCTGCTGGTGCTCGACGAGGCGACGAGCGCGGTCGACCCCGAGCTCGAGACCCGCATCGGACGGGCACTCGACCGGCTGATGTCCGGCCGGACCTCGGTCACCATCGCGCACCGGATGTCCACGGCCGAGGCCGCGGACGAGGTCGTCGTCGTCGACCGCGGGCGGATCGTGCAGCGGGGTCCCCACGCAGAGCTGGTCCGTGAGGTCGGTTCGGTCTACGCCGGACTGCACGCGTCCTGGATGGCGCAGCAGGGCTGACCGGCCAGCCCGGATAATGGCCGGGTGACTTCCCTCGACCCCGCCATCGCCGCCCGGCTCTCGCGCAACGAGGCCGGCCTGCTGCCAGCGATCGTGCAGCAGCACGACAGCGGCGAGGTGCTGATGCTCGCGTGGATGGACGACGAGGCGCTGCACCGCAGCCTCAGCACCGGGCGGGCGACGTACTGGAGCCGTTCGCGGCAGGAGTACTGGGTCAAGGGCGAGACCTCGGGAAACCGGCAGCACGTGAAGGAGATCCGGATCGACTGCGACGGCGACACCCTGCTGGTCAAGGTCGACCAGGAGGGCCCGGCGTGCCACACGGGCACGCGGACCTGCTTCGACGACGGAGCGATCGCGTGAACGAGCGCCGCACCTTCGGCCCGGTCGCCCTCGTCGGTCTCGCCGCCTCCGGGCTGGCCGCCTTCGCCGGTCAGCAAGGGATGCTGCGGATCCCGTCTGACGACCTCGAGCGGCTGGGGCTGATCTCGTTCGTGGGTCAGGACCAGGCCGAGGTGGAGTTCCCGCTGGCCGGCGCCCTCGCGCTGGTCGCGCTCGCGTGCTGGGGCGTCCTGCTGGTGACCCGCGGTCGGGTGCGCCAGGTCGTCGGCGCGCTCGCGGCCGTCGCTGCCACCGGGGTCGTCGCCGTGGCGGTGATCGGCGGTTTCCTCCAGGACGACGACGCAGCGACTGCGATCGCCGACCAGCTCGGGATCCCGATGCTCGCGGACCAGTACGCGCTCGAGTCCACACCCTGGTTCTGGGCGACCCTGGTCGCCGGCCTGGTGGCGGCGGCCGCCGCCGCGGCCGCGGTGCGGCTGGCGCCCGGGTGGCCCGAGATGGGCAGCAGGTACGACGCCCCGGCGGCCCACGAGACCAAGACCTCCGACGTCCCGGCGGAGGAGCGCACGAACCTTGACCTCTGGAAGTCGATGGACGAGGGCGACGACCCCACGGACGACTGAGGATCGCTGCCACTAACATTGGGCCGAACCCGAACCGAGGAGCGCCTGCATGTCTGACAGCCACGGCAACACCCCTGCGGCCTGGACCACCGTCGTCGTGGCGCTGGTCGGCTTCGTCGTGGGTGGCATCGGCCTGATGCTCGACCCGGTCAGCATGGTGGTGTTCTGGATCGGCGTGGTCATCGTGGTGGCTTCGGCCCCTGTGTTCGTCGCCATGGACAAGGCCGGCCTGCACCAGACCGGTCACTGACCGCGGGCGCACGGAGTGACCACCGCGGGCGCTGAACGGTGGCGCCGGATCGCGCTACCGACTGCGGTGGTCGGCACCCTGGCCACGGCGACGGCGGCTCTCCACCTCCGCGATCCCCACGTCCAGGGGACGTGGGGGATCTGCCCGACGAAGTCGGTCCTCGGCATCGAGTGCCCCGGCTGCGGCGGCCTGCGGGCCGTCAACGACCTGACCAACCTGCAGCTGGTCGACGCGATCTCGAGCAACCTGGTCTTCGTCGCAGCGATCCCCGTGCTCGCCTACGTCTTCGGGCGATGGAGCCTGGGTCGCTGGCGCGGACGGGCCTGGGACCCGTCAGAACGCGCCATGAACTTGTCGGGGCTCGCGCTCGTGGTCGTGCTCACCGTGTTCACGGTGCTGAGGAACGTGCCGGCGGGAGCCTGGCTGGCGCCATAGCGGCTCCGCGCCGGGCACGTTCCTGTTCTGCGATCAGCCGTAGTAGCCGTCGAACCCGCCGGCGATGACGAGGATCCAGTAGAGCAGCGAGAACGCGATGCCCACCCCGCCCAGGATCAGGCCGGCCATCGCGAGCCCGGCGCCCTTCTTGGCGCCGTTGGACTCGTTGATCTCCTTGCGGCCGAGGAAGCCGAGGATCACGGCGGCGATGCCGAAGATGAAGCTTCCGCAGCAGATGATGCTGAGGATGCCGGTGACGAGCGAGATGATCGCCATGACCGAGGTGCTCTGGGCCTGGCCGCCGAACCCGGGGCCGGGCGCGCCGTACCCGCCACCGGGCGGGGGACCGCCGTACCCACCGCCATTGCCGCCGGGCGGGGGCGGGGGTGGACTGCCGTATGCGGGAGGTTCGTAGCTCACAGGTGGTGGCCCTTCGGGACTGGCCCGGGTACCTCCCGGGCGAGGGCAAAGACAATAGCCCTACTCGGGCCGGATGCCGGGCAATGTCGGGGCAACGGGGGCCGCGTGGGAGAATGGACTCCCGCTGATCGGACGGTTTCCGGTCGGGAAATCGTGAGTCACGGAGGCGCAATGTCGGTGCTCGACGACATCGTCGCCGGCGTCCGCGAGGACCTCGCCTCCCGTGAGGCGGCAGTGCCGGCGGCCGGGCTGCGCGCCATGCTCGCCGACGTCCCGGCACCTCGCGACCCGATGCCGCACTTCCGGCGCAGCGGGTCGAGCGTGATCGCCGAGGTCAAGCGGCGCAGCCCGAGCAAGGGCGACCTCGCCGACATCCCCGACCCCGCCGCGCTGGCGCAGGAGTACGCCGCCGGTGGTGCCGCCGCGATCAGCGTCCTCACCGAGCAGCGCCGGTTCGGCGGCAGTCTCGACGACCTGCGCGCCGTCCGAGCCGCGGTCGACGTACCCGTGCTGCGCAAGGACTTCATCGTGACCGACTACCAGCTGGTCGAGGCGCGGGTGGCCGGTGCCGATCTGGCCCTGCTCATCGTCGCCGCGTTGTCCGACGACGAGCTCCGCCGCCTCCACGAGACCGCCCGCGAGCTCGGGCTGACCGTGCTCGTCGAGGTGCACGACGAGCACGAGACCGAGCGCGCGGTCGCTCTCGGCGCCGAGCTGATCGGCGTGAACGCCCGCAACCTCAAGACGCTCGAGGTCGACAGCGGCACATTCGGGCGGCTTGCCCCCTTGGTCCCGTCCGACCGGGTCCTGGTGGCCGAGTCGGGCATCAACGGACCGACGGACGTCAAGCGCTTCGTTGCCGAAGGTGCGCGGGCCGTGCTGGTCGGCGAGGCACTGGTCAAGGACGGGGCGCCGCGCGAAGCGGTCGCCGCGATGACAGGAGTCGAGGCGTGACTGCCCCCATGAACAGCCAATACGACGCCGACCAGCACGGATGGTTCGGTGGCGCCGGCAGCTTCGGCGGCCGGTTCATGCCGGAGGCGCTGATCACGGCGCTCGACGAGCTCGAGATCGCCTGGCAGAAGGCGATGGTCGACCCGACGTTCCTCCAGGAGTTCGAGGGGCTGCTGCAGAACTACGCCGGCGTCCCGAGCATGCTCTACGACGCGCACCGGCTCTCCGAGCGCGCGGGAGCACGGATCCTGCTCAAGCGCGAGGACCTCAACCACACGGGTGCGCACAAGATCCGCAACGTGCTGGGCCAGGCGCTGCTGACCAAGCGGATGGGCAAGACCCGGGTCATCGCCGAGACCGGCGCCGGCCAGCACGGCGTCGCCTCGGCCACCGCCGCGGCCTACCTGGGGCTCGACTGCACCGTCTACATGGGCGAGGTCGACACCGAACGCCAGGCGCTCAACGTCGCCCGGATGCAGCTGCTCGGCGCCGAGGTGATCCCGGTCAAGAGCGGGTCCCGCACCCTCAAGGACGCGATCAACGAAGCGCTGCGGGACTGGGTCGCGAGCGTTGACCACACCGCCTACCTCTTCGGTACGGCGGCCGGACCGCACCCGTTCCCCAGCCTGGTCCTGAGCTTCGTGCGCGGCATCGGCGACGAGGCGCGCCGCCAGTGCCTCGACCTCACCGGCCGGCTGCCCGACGCGATCACGGCCTGTGTCGGCGGCGGGTCCAACGCGATCGGCCTGTTCGCAGGCTTCCTGGACGATCCCGAGGTCGCCATCTACGGCTTCGAGGCGGGCGGCGACGGCGTCGAGACCGGTCGCCACGCGGCCACGATCTTCGCCGGCAGCGTCGGGGTGCTGCACGGCTCGCGCACCTACGTGCTGCAGGACGACGACGGCCAGACGGTCGAGTCGCACTCGATCTCCGCCGGCCTCGACTACCCGGGCGTCGGACCGCAGCACGCTGCGCTCGCGTCGAGCGGGCGGGCGTCGTACCTGCCGGTGACCGACGTCGAGGCGATGGACGCGATGGCGCTCCTCGCGCGCACCGAGGGCATCATCCCGGCGATCGAGTCGGCGCACGCGGTCGCCGGCACGCTCCAGGTCGCCAGGGAGCGGCAGGGGCAAACGCTGCTCGTCAACCTGTCCGGCCGGGGCGACAAGGACATGGGCACGGCGCTCGACTACTTCGGTCTGGGGAACGCCGGCCCGTCGCCGGTGTCGGAGGAGGGCGAAGAGGCATGAAAACCCCACGCGTGAGCACCAGCGTGAGCGTCGCCTACGAGAAGGCGCGTGCCGACGGCCGTGCGGCCCTGGTCGGCTACCTGCCCGCCGGCTTCCCGACCGTCGACGGCGGCATCGCCGCGCTCCGGACCATGGTCGAGGCCGGCTGCGACGTCATCGAGATCGGGCTGCCCTACAGCGACCCGGTCATGGACGGCCCCACCATCCAGGCGGCCGCGCAGCAGGCGCTCGACGCCGGCGTGCGGACGACCGACGTGCTCCGCACCGTCGAGGCGGTCGCGGCGACCGGCATCCCGACGCTGGTCATGACCTACTGGAACCCGATCGAACGGTACGGAGTGGAGCGCTTCGCGCAGAGTCTGTACGACGCCGGCGGTGCCGGCCTGATCACGCCGGACCTGACGCCCGACTTCGCGCCGGAGTGGATCGCGGCAGCGGATGCCCGGGACCTGGACAAGGTCTTCCTCGTGGCGCCGTCCTCGACCGACGAGCGGATCGCGATGACCACGGCCGCGTGCCGGGGCTTCGTCTACGCCACCGCCGTCATGGGCGTCACGGGCGCCCGCGACTCGACCAGCGACCTGGCCGGCCCTCTGGTGCAGCGGACCAAAAGGGCGATCGAGGCTGCTTCACCGGGGGCGCCCGGGCTTCCGGTCGGCGTCGGCCTCGGTGTGAGCAACGGGGCCCAGGCCGCGGAGGTGGCGGCGTACGCCGACGGCGTGATCGTCGGCTCTGCCTTCGTGCGCGCGCTGCTCGACCACCCGGGAGACTTCGAGGCGGGCCGCCGTGCACTGGTGACCCTGACCGAGGACCTGGCACAGGGAGTGCGTTCCTGATCGTGCGTGGCGTTGTCCTCGGCGTGGTCGCCGCCCTCCTCTGCCTCCTGGCCGCCTGTAGCGACGATCCGGAGGAGTTCACCGGTGCCCGTCTCGACCAGCCGTACGCCGCACCGACGGTGGAGCTGACCGACACCGACGGAGCGCCGTACTCCCTGGCCGAGGACACCGACGAGCCGATGACGCTGGTCTTCTTCGGCTACACGCACTGCCCGGACCTGTGTCCGATGGTGATGAACAACGTCGCCGCCGGCCTCAACCGCCTCGACGACGAGGACCGCGAGCAGGTCGACCTCGTATTCGTCACGACCGATCCCAAGAACGACGACGGAGCGACCTTGCGCACGTACCTCGACGGTTACGGCGAGGGCTTCATCGGCCTGACGGGTGACCTCGACGACATCGTCGCGGCCGGCAATCCTCTCCACCTCTACGTGAGCGACGGCAAGAAGCTGCCGGGTGGTGGCTACGATCTCGGCGGGCACTCGACCTATGTGCTCGGGATCGACGAGGAGGCCGAAGCCGTGGTCGTCTGGAACCAGGAGACGTCCGCCGTCGAGTTCGCGAACGACATCCACACCCTGCTGTCCGAGGACTGACCTGTGCTCCCAGAACTGTTGAACCTCACGATCCCCAGCCCGTCCGACGGTGTCTGGAACGTCGGCCCGGTGCCGATCCGCGGCTACGCGCTCTGCATCATCCTCGGCATCGTCGCCGCGATCTGGATCGGCGAGCGCCGCTGGGTCGCCCGCGGCGGCAAGTCGGGCGACGTCCAGGACATCGCGATCTGGGCGGTGCCGTTCGGCATCGTCGGCGCGCGGATCTACCACGTGGCCACCGACTGGGAGCGCTACTTCGGCGACGGTGAGAACCCGGTCACGGCGCTCTACGTGTGGCGGGGCGGCCTGGGGATCTGGGGCGGCGTCGCCCTCGGCGCATTCGGCGCCTACCTCGGCTGCCGGGCCAAGGGCATCCGGTTCCTGCCGATGGCCGACGCCCTCGCGCCGGGCGTGCTGGTGGCGCAGGCGATCGGCCGGTGGGGCAACTGGTTCAACCAGGAGCTGTACGGACGCCCGACCGACCTGCCCTGGGGTCTCGAGATCGACAGGGACCACTGGCCCTCGGCGTGCGACTACCCGAAGGGATCGGGCACCTGCACGTTCGAGGCTGGTACGACGTTCCACCCCACGTTCCTCTACGAATGCCTCTGGAACCTGGCCGCGTTCGTCCTCGTGATCTGGCTCGAGCGCCGATTCCGGCTCGGTTACGGCCGCGTGATGGCGGTCTACGTGATGGCCTACACCGCCGGTCGCGGCTGGATCGAGTACCTCCGGATCGACGACGTCCAGCTCGAGAACGTGTTCGGGCTCCGGTTCAACGTCTGGACCTCGATCGTGCTGTTCGTCGCGGCGGCGATCTACCTCGTCGTCTCGACCCGGCGCCACCCCGGTCGTGAGGAGTCGGTCTACCGCGACGGGCGGGCCCCCGAACCGGAGGCCGGTGAGGCTGCTGAGGAAGACGAGGCTGCCGAGGCTGCCGAGGAGACCGGGGACGTGTCCCATGAAACCGAGGACGACGCGAAGGAAGGCGTCTCGGAGGACGTGTCCACCGACGACTGACGCGTGTCGTCGTCGGGTCACCCGGTGGTAACCTGACGGCTCCGCCGCGTGGGCCAGAGACGTCCCTTGCGCCCCACCTTCTGTGGACCTGCCTCGGGGCAGACCCCCAGCCGAAGACGACGGGAGAACACTGGTGCCCTACTCGCACGCGTTCCCGCCGCCCGAGGGTCTCTACGACCCGCGCAACGAGCACGACGCCTGCGGCGTCGCCTTCGTAGCGACGATGACGGGAGAGGCCAGTCACGACATCGTGGCCAAGGCCCTCACCGCACTGCGCAACCTGGACCACCGGGGTGCTGCTGGTGCCGAGATCAATTCGGGCGACGGCGCCGGCATCCTGATGCAGGTCCCCGACGCGTTCCTGCGCGAGGTCGTCCGCGAGGCGGGATTCGAGCTGCCCGAGCGCCGCTGCTACGCCGTCGGGACCGCCTTCCTGCCCGGCGACGAGGAGCAGGTCGCCAAGACCCGCCGCCGGATCGAGGAGATCGCGACCGAGGAGGGCCTCGACGTCGTCGGCTGGCGCGACGTGCCGGTCAACCCCGGCATCCTCGGCACCATGGCGGCCAGCGTGATGCCCACGTTCAGCCAGGTCGTCGTCCAGGGCGCTGGACAGCGCCTGACCGGCATGGCGCTGGAGCGCCGCGCCTTCTGCCTGCGCAAGCGCGCCGAGCACGAGACCGACGTCTACTTCCCGTCCTTGTCAGCGCGCACGTTGGTCTACAAGGGCATGCTCACCACGGACCAGCTCGACAACTTCTTCCCCGACCTCGTCGACGAGCGGATGGCGTCCGCCCTCGCGGTGGTGCACTCGCGGTTCTCGACCAACACGTTCCCGAGCTGGCCGCTCTCGCACCCGTTCCGCTTCATCGCGCACAACGGCGAGATCAACACGGTGATGGGCAACCGCAACTGGATGCGTGCCCGTGAGGCGCTGCTCACCAACGACGTGATCCCTGGCGACCTGGAGCGGCTCTTCCCGATCTGCACCCAGGGCGCCTCCGACTCGGCGTCGTTCGACGAGGTGCTCGAGCTGCTCCACATGGGCGGCCGCAGCCTGCCCCACGCGGTGCTGATGATGATCCCCGAGGCGTGGGAGAACCACACCGAGATGGAGGAGAAGCGGCGCGACTTCTACCGCTTCCACTCCGCCCTCATGGAGCCGTGGGACGGCCCGGCGTGCGTCGTGTTCACCGACGGCACGCAGATCGGCGCCGTGCTCGACCGCAACGGCCTTCGTCCGTCGCGCTTCTGGGTCACCGACGACGACCTCGTCGTGCTGGCGTCCGAGGTCGGCGTGCTCGACATCGACCCGGCGACCGTCGTCCGCAAGGGACGGCTCCAGCCCGGCAAGATGTTCCTCGTCGACACCGACGACCACCGGATCATCGAGGACGAGGAGATCAAGGCGGAGCTCGCGGAGGAGCACCCCTACGGCGAGTGGCTGCACGCCGGCCTGATCCACCTCGACGACATCCCTGACCGCGAGCACATCGTGCACACGCACGCGTCGGTCACCCGCCGCCAGCAGGTCTTCGGCTACACCGAGGAGGAGCTGCGGATCCTGCTCACACCGATGGCCAACACCGGTGGTGAGGCGCTCGGCTCGATGGGCACGGACACCCCCATCGCGGCACTCAGCGACAAGCCACGCCTGCTCTTCGACTACTTCAGCCAGCTGTTCGCGCAGGTCACCAACCCGCCGCTCGACGCGATCCGCGAGGAGCTGGTGACCAGCCTCAACGGCACGATCGGCCCCGAGGCCAACCTGCTCGAGCCGACGCCCGCGTCGTGCCGCCAGGTCGTGCTGCCGTTCCCGGTCATCTCCAACGACGACCTCGCCAAGATCCGCCACATCAATCGTGACGGCGACATGCCGGGCTTCATCACCCACGTGTCGCGCGGTCTCTACCCCGTCGACGGCGGGGGAGCGGCGATGGCGCAGCGCCTCGACGAGATCTGCCAGGAGGTCAGCGAGGCGATCGCCGGCGGCGCCCGCGTCATCGTGCTGTCCGACCGGCACTCGACCGCCGACCTGGCGCCGATCCCTTCGCTGCTGCTGACCGGCGCGGTCCACCACCACCTGGTGCGCGAGAAGACCCGCACCCAGGTCGGCCTGCTGATCGAAGCCGGCGACGTCCGCGAGGTGCACCACGTCGCGCTGCTCGTCGGCTACGGCGCGGCCGCGATCAACCCCTACCTCGCGATGGAGTCGGTCGAGGACCTCGCCCGCGAGGGCTACTACGTCAAGGTCGACCAGGAGACGGCCGTCGCCAACCTGATCAAGGGGCTCGGCAAGGGCGTCCTGAAGGTGATGAGCAAGATCGGAGTATCGACGGTCGCGTCCTACACCGGCGCCCAGATCTTCGAGTGCATCGGCCTGTCGCAGGCCGTGGTCGACAAGTACTTCACCGGCACCACGTCGAAGCTCGGCGGCGTCGAGCTCGACACGGTCGCGCAGGAGGTCGCCCGGCGGCACGCCACCGCCTACCCCCGCGGTGGCATCGCCCCGGCGCATCGCGAGCTCGAGATCGGTGGCGAGTACCAGTGGCGTCGCGAGGGTGAGCCGCACCTCTTCAACCCGGAGACGGTGTTCCGCCTGCAGCACGCGACCCGCACCGGTCGCTACGACATCTTCAAGCAGTACACCGAGGCGGTCGACGACCAGTCCGAGAAGCTGATGACCCTGCGCGGGCTCTTCCGGTTCAAGGACCCGGCGGACCTCGGCCGGTCGCCGATCTCGATCGACGAGGTCGAGCCGGTGTCCGAGATCGTCAAGCGGTTCTCGACCGGCGCGATGTCCTACGGCTCGATCAGCCGGGAGGCGCACGAGACCCTCGCGATCGCCATGAACAAGCTGGGCGCGAAGTCCAACACCGGCGAGGGCGGCGAGGACCCCGACCGCCTCTACGACCCGGATCGCCGCAGCTCGATCAAGCAGGTGGCGTCCGGCCGCTTCGGTGTGACCTCGGAGTACCTCACCAACTCCGACGACATCCAGATCAAGATGGCGCAGGGTGCGAAGCCCGGCGAGGGCGGCCAGCTGCCCGGCAACAAGGTGTACCCGTGGGTGGCAAAGACCCGGCACTCGACGCCGGGGGTGGGCCTGATCAGCCCGCCGCCGCACCACGACATCTACTCGATCGAGGACCTGGCGCAGCTGATCCACGACCTCAAGAACGCCAACCCGAGCGCTCGCATCCACGTGAAGCTGGTGTCCGAGGTGGGCGTCGGCACGGTGGCCGCGGGCGTCTCGAAGGCGCACGCGGACGTCGTACTCATCTCCGGCCACGACGGCGGCACCGGCGCATCACCGCTGACGTCGCTCAAGCACGCCGGCGGTCCGTGGGAGCTCGGCCTCGCCGAGACGCAGCAGACGCTGCTGCTCAACGGGCTGCGCGACCGGATCGTCGTCCAGACCGACGGCCAGCTCAAGACCGGCCGTGACGTCGTCGTCGCCGCGCTGCTGGGCGCCGAGGAGTTCGGCTTCGCCACCGCGCCGCTGGTGGTGTCGGGCTGCATCCTGATGCGCGTCTGTCACCTCGACACCTGCCCGGTCGGCGTCGCCACCCAGAACCCGGTCCTGCGCGCGCGCTACACCGGCAAGGCCGAGTACGTCGTGAACTTCTTCGAGTTCATCGCCGAGGAGGTCCGTGAGCTGCTCGCGTCGCTGGGCTACCGCACCATCGACGAGGCGATCGGTCAGGTCCAGGCGCTCGACACCCTGGACGCCCAGCGCCACTGGAAGGCCTCCGGACTCGACCTGTCGCCGATCCTGCACGAGGTCCGCGTCGCCGACACGCACTTCCCCGACCAGGACGTGCGCAACACCGGCACGCAGGACCACGGCTTGGAGAAGTCGCTCGACGTCACCGAGCTGCTCCCGATCGCGGCCGCGGCCATCGACAGTGGCGAGCCGGTGCGGGCGCAGCTCCCGA
Source organism: uncultured Actinomycetota bacterium (assembly GCA_963795115.1). Lineage (GTDB taxonomy): Bacteria > Actinomycetota > Actinomycetes > Propionibacteriales > Nocardioidaceae > Nocardioides. The sequence continues at coordinate 687,046 of CAWCGH010000001.1, read as the reverse complement.
TCCGCAACGTCAACCGCACCGTCGGCACCATCCTCGGCCACGAGGTGACCAAGAAGTACGGCGGCGAAGGCCTGCCCGACGACACCATCGACATCACGTTCGTCGGGTCGGCGGGTCAGTCGTTCGGGGCGTTCGTCCCGCGCGGAATCACGCTGCGGCTCGAGGGCGATGCCAACGACTACGTCGGCAAGGGCCTCTCCGGCGGCCGGATCGCGATCCGGCCCGACCGCTCCGCACCGTTCAAGGCCGACGACCACATCATCGCCGGCAACACGATCGCCTACGGCGCCACCTCGGGGGAGATCCTCATCCGCGGCGGGGTCGGCGAGCGCTGCTGCGTCCGCAACTCGGGTGCCACGGTGGTCACGGAGGGCGTCGGCGACCACGGGTGCGAGTACATGACCGGCGGCAAGGTCGCCGTGCTCGGCAAGATCGGGCGCAACTTCGCGGCCGGCATGTCGGGCGGTGTCGCCTGGGTGCTCGACCTCAAGGAGTTCCGCGTCAACCGCGAGCTGGTCGAGCTCGGTCCGGTCGGCGAGGTGCACGAGGACGTGCTCCGCGGCATGGTGAAGCGCCACTTCGAGGAGACCGGCTCCGAGGTCGCCGAGGAGCTGCTGGCGGACTGGCCGACCGCGCTCACCAGGTTCACCGAGGTCATGCCACGCGACTTCCGGATCGTGCTCGAGGCGAAGGCGAAGGCCGAGGCCGACGGGCTCGACGAGGACGGCGTGGCCAACGCGATGATGGAGAGTCTGCATGGATGACAGCTGCCGCCTTCCATTCCTGGCCCGCGGCGGCCGTCAGGCCATGAAGGAAGGGGCGCAGCATGGCTGACCCGAAAGGATTCCTGAAGGCGGACCGCGAGGTCGCCGAGCGGCGTCCGGTCGACGAGCGGATCAACGACTGGCAGGAGGTCTACCCCGGTGGGGCGGGTCGCGCGCTGCTGCCGATCATCGTCGAGCAGGCCGGTCGCTGCATGGACTGCGGCATCCCGTTCTGCCACCAGGGCTGCCCACTGGGCAACATCATCCCGGAGTGGAACGACCTGGTCTGGCGCAACGACTGGCAGGCCGCGATCGAGCGGCTGCACGCGACCAACAACTTCCCGGAGTTCACCGGTCGCCTGTGCCCGGCTCCCTGCGAGACGGCCTGCGTGCTCGGCATCAACCAGCCGGCGGTGACGATCAAGAACGTCGAGGTGTCCATCATCGACAAGGCGTGGGAGTCGGGCTTCGTCTCCCCGCAGCCGCCCGAGTGGTTGTCGGGCCGGACTGTCGCCGTCGTCGGGTCCGGACCGGCGGGCCTCGCGGCCGCCCAGCAGCTGACCCGCGCCGGCCACACCGTCGCGGTGTACGAGCGCGACGACAAGCCGGGCGGGCTGCTCCGCTACGGCATCCCCGAGTTCAAGATGGAGAAGCAGCACCTCGACCGCCGGCTCGAGCAGATGAAGCGCGAGGGCACGGTGTTCCGCTCCGGTGTCGAGGTCGGCGCCGGCGCACTGACGGGACGCGCGCTCAAGGACCGGTACGACGCCGTGGTGCTCGCGATCGGCGCGACCGTGCCGCGCGACCTGCCGGTGCCCGGTCGTGAGCTCAAGGGCATCCACCAGGCGATGGAGTTCCTGCCGCAGTCGAACAGAGACTCGCTCGGCGAGCCTCAGTTGCCGGGTGTGGACCAGATCCGCGCCGACGGCAAGCACGTGGTGATCATCGGCGGCGGTGACACCGGCGCCGACTGCCTCGGCACGTCGACGCGTCAGGGCGCGGCCTCGATCACGCAGCTCGAGATCCTTCCCGAACCGCCGACCGACCGTCCCGAGGGCCAGCCGTGGCCGACGTACCCGATGATCTTCAGAATCTCCTCGGCCCACGAGGAGATGGGCGAGCGGGTCTACTCGGTCTCGACCAAGCAGTTCCTCGGCGACGACGACGGCAACGTCCGCGCGCTGCAGCTGGTCGACGTGAAGTTCGAGGGCGGCAAACTGGTCGAGATCGAGGGCACCGAGCGCGAGATCCCGGCGGACCTGGTCCTGTTCGCGATGGGCTTCCTGGGACCCGAGGGACCAGGCCTGGTCGAGCAGCTGGGCGTCGAGCTCGACAACCGGAGCAACGTGGTCCGCGACGGGGCGTACATGTCCTCGGTGCCGGGCGTCTTCGTCGCCGGTGACGCCGGTCGCGGCCAGTCGCTGATCGTGTGGGCGATCGCCGAGGGCCGGGCCGCCGCCGCTGCCGTCGACAAGTACCTCACCGGGTCGACCACGCTGCCGGTGCCGATCCCGCCGACCGAGCGGCCCGTCGTCGTCTGACGGCGGACACCGCGGGTTGGATCGTTCCAGGCCCACTAGGCTGAGCGGGTGCGAAGAGCCAAAATCGTGTGCACGCTGGGACCAGCGACCAATTCGGAGCGCCGGATCCGTGAGCTCGTCTACGCCGGGATGGACGTCGCCCGGCTCAACATGAGCCACGGCAGCCACGCCGACCACGCCGATGTCTACCGGCTGGTGCGCGAGGCGTCGGACGCGAGCGGACGCGGGGTGGGCATCTTCGCCGACCTCCAGGGCCCGAAGATCCGGCTGGAGCGGTTCACCGGCGGGCCGGTGCAGCTGCGCCGCAGCCAGCGGTGGACCATCACCACGCGCGACGTCGACGGCAATGCCGAGATCTGCGGTACGACGTACAAGGGCCTCCCCGGTGACGTCGGCCCGGGCGACCCGATCCTCATCGACGACGGCAAGGTCCGGCTGCGGGTGGTGTCGGTGACCGACACCGACGTCGAGACCGAGGTGCTCGTCGGTGGTCAGGTGAGCAACAACAAGGGCATCAACCTGCCCGGCGTGGCGGTGTCCGTCCCCGCGCTCTCCGACAAGGACGCCGAGGACCTGCGGTTCGCGCTGAAGCTCGGGGTCGACTACATCGCCCTCAGCTTCGTGCGCAGCGCGACCGACGCCGAGGACGTGCGCGCGATCATGCGCGAGGAGGGGATCTTCCTCCCCGTCATCGCCAAGATCGAGAAGCCGCAGGCGATCGACAACCTCGAAGAGATCGTCGAGGCGTTCGACGGTTTCATGGTGGCTCGCGGCGACCTCGGCGTGGAGTGCCCGCTGGAAGAGGTCCCGTTCCTGCAGAAGAAGGTCATCGTCGCAGCACGGCGCAACGCCAAGCCGGTGATCGTCGCGACCCAGATGCTCGAGTCGATGATCAACAACCCTGCTCCGTCGCGGGCCGAGGCGAGCGACGTCGCCAACGCGGTGCTCGACGGTGCGGACGCGGTGATGCTGTCGGGTGAGACCAGTGTGGGAGAGCACCCGATCCACACCGTCGAGACGATGGCCCGCATCATCGCCGCGACGGAGAACCACGCGCTCGTCGACGACACCTTCAGCCGGTTCGGCCGGATCGACTGGGACCCGCACACCCGTGCCGGCATCGTCACCAAGGCCGCCGAGGAGGTCGCGCAGCGGGTCGACGCCAAGTGCATCGTCGCCTTCACCCAGTCCGGTGACTCGGCCCGGCGCCTCGCCCGGCTGCGCAGCGGGATCCCCGTGCTCGCCTTCACCCCGGAGTCGCGCTGCCGCTCGCAGCTCTCGCTCACCTGGGGCGTCGAGGCCTTCCAGACCGTCACCGTCGAGCACACCGACGAGATGGTGCGCCAGGTCGACGAGGAGCTGCTCCGCATCGGGCGGGTGACGGAGGGCGACCTGGTCGTGATCGTCGCCGGCAGCCCGCCGGGCATCCCCGGTTCGACCAACGCTCTCCGCATCCACCGGATGGGCGATGCGATCAACGAGGTCGCCCCGGCCTACCGCCGCCGCGCCTGAAGAGGACCGAGGCTCAGGGGTCAGCCGGTCCACTCGGTGGTCTCGGCGACCGCCTCCGACGTACACGTCTGACCACGAGGGAGCGCCAGCACGAGCTGCTCCCAGCCCAGGGTCCGTGGACCGGCGGAGGTCCTGGCCCTGATCGTCACGCCGCGGACGTGGCCGGGCTGCTCGGGGTCCTCCAACCGGATGGCGACCAGCACGACCTGCCTGCCGTCCGTGGGACGGGCCACGAACCCTGCGATCGGCCGCCGGGTCTCCCAATCGGCAAGACCCTCGAGGAAGCTGACGCTCCGTGGTGGGTACTCGAGCAGGACGCCCTGCAGGTCGTCGGGCCCCCGGTAGTCGGCGACGGACGCCTCGATCACCTCCACGTTCTCCGGACCGTCCAGGGCGACTGACACCAGACGGGTCCGTCTGTCTGCGTCGAACGATCCTGGCTGCAGGATCAGCTCACCCTCGGCATCGGTGACCAGGCAGCGTGCCGAGATGCCCTCGCCCTCGGTGTCGTCGACGGCGGTGAGGGCGTCGTCCGCCTCGTCCGAACCGCGGCCGATGCCGAACGCGACGACGACCACGAGCGCGATCAGCGCCGCGCCGCCCGCAGCGATTGCTCGACGCCCCCGCATGTCCTCAATGTACGGCCACGACGTCAGCTGGTCGGCCGGTTGCCCGCCCTGCTGAAGAGCGACATCGGGCGCTCCTGCGGCACGCCGTCGACCACGATGTCGACCAGCTCGTTGTAGAACGCGATCCGGTCGACGATCCGGGCGACGGCGGGGTACGGCGCGGCGTACGACCAGGCGACGTTCTCGCCGCCGGCCACCCCGGGCAGGCTCCAGTACTCCTCGGCGAATCCTTTGTACGGGCACTCGCTCTTGTTCGACGTCGGGACGAGCACGTCGAGCCGCACGTCCGCGCGCGGCAGGTAGAACCGGGTCGGCAGGTCGGTCTCGAACAGGAGGACGGGGGAGCGGCTGTCAGCGAGGACGGTGCCCCCCAGCGACACCTCGACGTGGCGAGAGCTCGGCAGCGCCTCGACCCGCTTGTGCGGGTCGCGTGGGTGCGAGATGACCTCGTCGTCCTCCTCGAGCCACCGGTCGATCACTCCAGGCTGCCAGCTCACGACGATCCGGTCGCTGATCGCCGGGTCGTCGCGGACCCACGCGGCGTGCTCGATCACCCGGTCGTCGACCACGACGTCGTACCACTCCAGGACCGGGCCCTTGGCCGTGTAGAACGAGCGCCCGGTCGGCGCCGCCCCGGACGGCCGGAGCAGCTCGGTGCGCACGTCGGCGCGTGGGAAGGCGTACCCCGGCACCGGGAATCTCTCCTCCCAGAACAGGAGCGCGTCACGGGTGTCGACGAGGGACGTCGTGCCGACGTACCCCCGGACCCACTTGTCGGTGGCCTCGGTTCGCATGCCCATCCCAGCAGCGTAGCCCGAACCCCGCAGTGCCCCGGGTGGGATTCGAACCCACACTGGACGGTGTTTGAGACCGCTTCCTCTGCCGTTGGGATACCGGGGCAAGTGCACGAAAACGTAACGGATGCGCACGTCCGGGGCCTCAGCAGGTGCCGATAGCCTTCGTCCCGTGACTGAGACGCCCGCGCCCCGCACCGTCGTCATCGCTGAGGACGAGACCCTGATCCGGATGGACCTCGCCGAGATGCTGGTCGAGGAGGGGTACGACGTCGTCGGCCAGGCCGGTGACGGCGCCAAGGCGATCGAGCTGGCCGAGGAGCTGCGTCCCGACCTGGTGATCCTCGACGTGAAGATGCCGGTGCTCGACGGCATCGCGGCGGCGGAGGCCATCGCCGGCCAGCGAATCGCGCCGGTGGTCATGCTGACGGCGTTCTCGCAGCGGGATCTCGTCGAGCGTGCCCGCGACGCCGGTGCGATGTCCTACCTGGTCAAGCCGTTCACGCAGGCGGAGCTGGTGCCCGCGATCGAGATGGCGGTCAGCCGGTTCGCCGAGATCACCGAGCTCGAGACGCAGGTGACCGACCTCGAGGACCGGCTCGAGACTCGCAAGGCCGTCGAGAGGGCCAAAAGCATCCTCCAGGACGAGCTGTCGCTGACCGAGCCGGAGGCGTTCCGGTGGATCCAGAAGACGGCGATGGACCTCCGCATGTCCATGCGGCAGGTCGCCGAGGGCGTCGTCGCGCACGGTGTGCCGGGCGCGCCCGGCGTCTGAACTCCTCGACGACCGTTGGTCACAAGTTGACAACGAGCCTCAAATGAACTGGTCAGGGCCGACCCACGCACTAGGTTGTGTCGGAGCACGGTACGACGTACCGCGCCGAACCGACCTCATGAACCGGAGGGCTTGATGTACCGATCGAAAAATGTGGCGCGACTCAGCGTCGTCGGGCTGCTAGCCGCGCTCGCGCTCAGCGGCTGTGGCGACGACGGGGGAGACGATGACAAGAAGGCGGACACTGGAACCCAGGAATCGCCGACGGTGGAGCCCAAGGGCGACGGGACCCTGACGTTCGGCACGCTGCTCCCGGCGACCGGTGACCTCGCGTTCCTCGGGCCCCCGGAGTTCGCCGGCGTGACCTTGGCCGTCGAAGACATCAACGCCGCCGGCGGTGTGCTCGGACAGGACGTCGTCCAGGTCAAGGGCGACTCGGGCGACGGCACGCCCGACATCGCGGGCGCGCAGGTCGACAAGCTGCTCGGCAGCGACTCCGACGTCATCGTCGGCGCCGCGTCGTCGGGCGTCTCGATCACCGTCATCGACAAGATCACCGGTGCCGGTGCGGTGCAGTTCTCGCCCGCCAACACCGCGGCCGGCTTCGACACCGACGAGATCGACCCGAACCGTCTGTACTTCCGCACCGCACCCTCGGACTACCTGCAGGGTGAGGTGCTGGCCAACAAGGTCATCGAGGACGGCTTCGACAACGTCGCGATCATGGGCCGCCAGGACTTCTACGGCGAGGGCCTTGCCGAGCGGACGCGCGACGTCCTCGAGGAGAAGGGCGCGACCATCGGGGAGTTCATCCTCTACAACAAGGACGCCACGACGTTCACGGCCGAGGTCAACAAGCTCGCCGCGGCCAAGCCCGACGCCATCGTGCTCGTCACCTTCGCCGAGATCACGACGCTGATCCCGCAGCTGATCGCCAAGGGTCTTGGCCCGCAGGACGTCCAGCTGTACTTCGTCGACGGCAACCTGTCGAACTACCCCGACGAGACCTTCGACCTCACGGGTGTCGTTGGTACGGCGCCGACGTCGGCGACACCTGACGCCGAGTTCGAGGAGAAGCTGAAGGCGACCCCGCCGATGGGACCCGACGACGCGCTTCTCTACGGACCCGAGAGCTACGACGCCGTCATCCTGAGCGCGCTCGCCGCGATCGCGGCCGGCGACGACTCGGGTGAGGCCATCGGTGCCAACATCGTCGACGTCTCGCGGGAAGGGACGAAGTGCACCACCTTCGCGGACTGCGCTGCGCTCCTCGAAGAGGGTGAGGACATCGACTACGACGGCAAGAGCGGTCCCGCGGACATGACCGACACCGGCAGCCTCGCTGCCGGCACGTACGGCGTGTACGAGTACGGCGACGGCAACGCCTACGAGCAGATCGACACGGTCTCCGGCGTCGTGCCGCAGGGCGAGTGATCTGACCCAGCAATAGGGAAAGGGCCCGGCTTCGGCCGGGCCCTTTCTTTGTCTTGGATGCGGGAGCGTTGCAGGTCAGTGGCCCCCGAGTGTGCCCAGGTACAGCTCGATCACCTTGGGGTCCTTGGCCAGGTCCTGGCCGGTCCCCGAGTAGGCGTTGCGGCCCTGGTCGAGCACGTATCCGCGGTCGCAGATCTGCAGGCAACGGCGCGCGTTCTGCTCGACCATGACCACGGACACGCCCGCGCGGTTGATCCGTCGCGTCTGCACGAAGACCTCGTCCTGCATGACCGGCGAGAGACCGGCGGAAGGCTCGTCGAGGAGCAGCACCGAGGGCTCCATCATCAGGGCGCGTCCCATTGCGACCATCTGCCGCTCGCCGCCCGAGAGGGAGCCGGTCCGCTGGTTGCGCCGGTCCACGAGTGCGGGGAACAGGTCGCCGACGAAGTCGAACCGCTTCTTGAAGCTGCTGGGCCGCTGGTAGCAACCCATCTCGAGGTTCTCCTGGATGGTCAGTGAGGGAAAGACGTTGTTGGACTGCGGGACGAAGCCGATGCCGGCGGAGACCAGCTTGTCCGCCCGCATGTTGGTGACGTCGTCGCCGTGCAGCCGCACGGTGCCCTCGCCGATCGTGACCAGCCCGAAGAGGGCCTTGAGCAGCGTCGACTTGCCGGCCCCGTTCGGACCGATGATGCCGACCAGCTCGCCCTCCTGGCAGTAGAGGTCGGACCCGTTGAGGATGTTGACCCCGGGCAGGTAGCCGGCGATGAGACCGTCGGCGCGGAGAACCGCGCCTTCGGCTGCCGCGAGATGGGCGGTCCGCTCCGGGGTGTCGGTGGCTGCGTCGCTCATTGCGCTTCGCCTTCTGCTCGAATCTCGGCCTCCGCCTCGGCGAGGATTCGGTCCTCTGCCTCGAACGTGAGCTCGGTGTCGTGGTGCGCGCCCAGGTATGCGTCGATCACCGCCGGATCCGCCATCACCGCGTCGGGCGGTCCTTCCGCAACGATCTTGCCCTGGGCCATGACGATGACCCAGTCGGAGATGTCGCGCACCATGTCCATGTCGTGCTCGACGAACAGGACGGTCCGGCCCTCGTCGCGCAGCGACTTCACGTGCCCGAGCAGCGACTGCTTGAGCGCCGGGTTGACGCCGGCCATGGGCTCGTCGAGCATGACCAGCTCTGGATCGGTCATCAGCGACCGCGCCATCTCGAGGAGCTTGCGCTGTCCACCGGAGAGCGAGCCGGCGAAGTCCTCCCTCTTCTTGTCCAGGAGGAACCGCTCGAGCAGGGCGTCCGCGCGTGTGGTGTTGGCTTTTTCCTGAGCGCGCCACAACGGCGCGAGCATGGCGGCGATCAGGCTCTCGCCTTTCTGTCCCTGCGCTCCGACGCGCATGTTCTCGATGACGGTCAGCTTGGAGAGCACCTTGGTCAGCTGGAAGGTGCGCACCATGCCGATCCGGGCCACTTTGTAGGCCGGCACTCGCTTGAGCGACCGGTCGTTGAAGGCCCAAGAGCCGGTGTCCGGTTGGTCGAAGCAGGTGAGCAGGTTGAACAGGGTGGTCTTCCCGGCGCCGTTCGGGCCGATCAGGGCGGTGATGACTCCCCGCTGCACCTCGAGGTGCTGGACGTCGACGGCCGTGAGGCCGCCGAAGGTCCGCATCATGCCGTCGGCAACCAGGATCGGGTCGGGCTTGGCGACTCCGGGGGTGCGCTCGACGTCGGCCAGCGCACGGAGCGATGCGGCGACATCGACGTCGAACGTCCGGCCGGTGGGAGGTGCCGGCGGTGCCGGCGGCGCCGGCTGGTCCGCTACCGGCTCGGTGTCCACCGCCGGCCTGCCGATGTCAAAGTTCTTCTCGGGCTCATCGGGCATCGATCGCCAGCTCCCTTCGATCTCCGAAGATTCCTTGTGGTCGATAGATCATCAGCAACATCAGGCCGAGTCCCAGGAAGATCAGCCGCATCAGGCTGGCCTGGGTGTCGTTCATGATGGATGCAGGGATGATCGGGTTCGCGCCGGCGGTTGCCTGGCCGAAGAACAGGTCGAGAATGGTGATCAGGAACCAGAAGATCACCGAACCGACCACGGGGCCGAAGACGCGCGCAGCGCCGCCGATCAGCAGCACCGTGTAGGCGAAGAAGGTCACGTCCGTGGCGAAGAAGGATGGCCCGACCGTGGCGGACCGCAAGGCGACCACGAAACCGGCCAGCGCTCCGAACATGCCGCCGATGATCAAGGACTGCATCTTGTACGCGTAGACGTTCTTGCCGAGTGAGCGGACGGCGTCCTCGTCCTCGCGGATCGACTTCAGGACCCGGCCCCATGGGCTGCGCATCAGCAGCCAGGTGATCAGGCACGCGGCGGCGACCAGTCCCCAGCCGACCGTCATCACCCAGAAGTCGTTGGCCCCCCACATCACGACCCCCTCGATGCCGACCGGCCCCGAGAACGGATTGACCTCGCGGAACGGTCCGATGAAGCCGGTCAGGCCGTCCTGGCCGCCGAGGTCGTCGGAGAACTTCGCGGCGCTGATGACCTGACGGACGATCTCGGCCGCCGCGATGGTGACGATGGCGAGATAGTCGGCGCGGAGCCGCAGGGTGGGTCCGCCGAGGAGCAGCGCGAAGACGATCGTCAGCCCGAAGCCGAGGAGCACTCCGAGCCAGAGGCTCAGTCCCCAGATGGTCGACATGGTGACCATGGAGTAGCCGGCGATCATCATGAACCCGGCCTGGCCGAAGTTCAGCAGGCCGGTGTAGCCGAAGTGGATGTTGAGGCCGATGGCGGCGAGGCAGTAGACCGCGGCAGTCGGGCCCAGAGCCTGCTGCAGCGAGCCGGTGAGCAGATCGTTCCAGTCCATTTGAATTCCCCCCTCAGCCGATTCTCTGCGCTCTGCCGAGCAGGCCCTGCGGCCTGATCAGCAGGATGACGATGAGCAGGAGCAGCGCGCCGACGAACTTGAACTCGGGATCGATGAAGAGCGTCGAGAGCTCGGTGAAGATCCCGATGACGAACGCGCCGAGGATGGCACCCCAGATGGTGCCCAGGCCACCGAGCACGACCGCGGCGAACGTGAGCAGCAGGATCCGGAAGCCGAGCTGGAAGTCGAAGCCCTGGGTCACGCCCAGGAGGGCACCTGCGAGGCCGGCCAGCGCGGCACCTCCGATCCAGACGGTGTTGATCACGCGCTCGACGTTGATGCCGGTCGCCGCGGCCAGCCCGGGGTTGTCGGACACCGCCCGAGTGGCCTTCCCGAGGCGGGTGAACTGCAGCAGGCTGGTGGCAACGACCAGGATCGTGATCCCGACGAGGATCACGACCAGCTCCTTCGGCGTGAGCAGGATCTGGCCGATCTCCCACGGCTCGACCGCGCCGTACTGCGAGTAGTTGCGGACCTGCGCGCCGGCGAAGTACTGGTAGACGTTGCGGAGGAAGATCGACAGACCGATGCTGACGATCATCATCGCGACCAGGCCGGTGCCACGGTGGCGGAGCGGACGCCAGAGCGCCCGGTCGTTCATCCAGCCGAACACGCCGCCGGCCACGAACGCCGCCATCACCGCGATGATGACGGTGACGTCGTTGCCGCCGATCGCGATCTTGCCGGGCAGCTGGTCGACGAAGAAGGCCGACAGTGCGCCGAAGGTGATCAGCTCGCCGTGGGCGAAGTTGGTGAGACCCGTCGTACCGAAGACCATTGACAGGCCGAGCGCGGCCATTGCCAGGAGCACGGAGAAGACGAGCCCGCCCACGATGAGCTGGAGTGCCTCGATGGCCTTGCCCGGTTTGCTCGGGCCCGCGTCCCCGATCGGGAAGATCACGGTCTGGTCGTTGTCGATGTTGACGTCGAGGGTGCGGCTCGTGATCTCGGGCTTCGTGCCCTCCGGCAACGTCGACTCGTCGAGGATGACCTTGTAGGACTTCCCGAGGTGCTCTATCGCAGTGCCGGGCAGGTCGATGACGAAGGTGCCGTCCTCCGCCGACGTAGCCGAGCCGACCTCGTTGCCCTCCGCGTCCTCGACCGTCACCGAGACGTCGGGGACGGCGACCGGAGGTTGTTCGCGACGGTCGCAGATCCGGCCCAGGATCGAGATGGTGTCGTCGTCGGTGCCTTTGACCAGCGCGCACCTGGTCGCGCCCTCCTCGTCGGCCGGGGAGCCGGCCTGCGCCGGTGCTGCCAGGCCGAGGAGAGCCAAGGTCGTGAGCGCCACGGCGATGATGAGGCGCATGGTCCTGGTCCAGGGCAAGTCGGGCTCTCCTGTCGCTTCGTCGCCGGGCGCTCCCGGCGGTCCAACCAGCGGACTATAGCGTGACCCGGGTCACACCGAACCGTCCCTGCTGCAGCAGCCACCCTAGGCCCCCGCAAGCCGGGTTCGACCCCCAAAACGACAACGGTCCTGCAACAAAGGCAGCAACTCGGGGGGTACGTCGGGGGGCTGTCGCCTCGGCGGCGACCGAGCGTAGGGTGACGACCCACGACTAGCAGGGGGAGACGCCATGAGCCGCCCAGGCCTGACGCCCAGGATCGCCCGCCGTGAGGACGCGCCCGAGCTCGCCGAGCTGTGGAGCGACGTGCTACGTCGCGTCGACCGCTCCGAGCAGGTCGCTGATCTCGAGCTGGTCATCAAGGGCGCGGCCGCGTCGCCCGAGCAGCGCTTCATCGTCGTCGAGTACGACGATCACGTCGCCGGCGCCGTCTTCCTGCGGCTATCGACCGTGTCCCCGATCAACCTCGAGCCGTGCGTGCAGTCGGTTCAGCCGCGGGTCTTCGACCAGTACCGGAGGCGCGGCGTCGGCCGGACCCTGATGGAGGCCGCGGTGGCCTTCGCCGAGGAGAACGGGGTGCTCCACGTGACGACCGCGGTGCCGGCGACGGCTCGCGACGCCAACCGGTTCATGGCGCGGATCGCCCTGGCGCCGGCAGCCACCTTCCGGATCGCGCCGACCTCCGTCGTACGAAGCCGGCTGACGCCGGCCGCGCCCGTCGGCGCCGTCCGCAGCACCCCACGCGTCCTCGTCGCGCGACGCAACCAGCGCCGGGCCCGGGCCCAGGCACACTCCGAGGTGTCGCTCCCCGACTGATCAGCCGACTGATCAGCCGAGTGGTCAGCGGGGATCGATGAGGGCGCACGTGATGCGCGAGGTGCACATCCGCTTGCCGCGCTCGTCGACGATCACGACCTCGTAGGCCGCACTGGTGCGGCCGAGGTGGATCGCGGTCGCCGTACCGGTCACGACTCCGGACGTCGCGGCGCGATGGTGGGTGGCGTTGATGTCGACGCCGACCGAGACCTTTCCGTACTGGCGGGCATGGAGACCGGAACCGATCGACCCGAGCGTCTCCGCCAGCACCACCGACGCACCGCCGTGGAGCAGTCCGTACGGCTGGGTGTTGCCCTCGACCGGCATCGTCCCGACGACCCGCTCCGGAGAGATCTCCACCAGCTCGACACCGAGCTTGTCGTTGAGCTTCCCGTTGCCGTCGGGCAGAGCGGCGAGGAACTCCTCGATGTCAACGTTCGCGTCGGTCATGGCCCCCATTCTGCTGTCGGCGGGGATGGCTAGAGTCGTCGGGTGCCTGAGTCTCCCGCCGTGCGTCCGCGCCTCCTGCTCCTCGACGGCCACTCGCTCGCCTACCGCGCCTTCTTCGCGCTCCCGGTCGACAACTTCTCGACCACGGACGGGCAGCACACGAACGCGGTCTACGGGTTCACCTCGATGCTGGTCAACGTGCTCCGCGACGAGAAGCCGACCCACGTGGCCGTCGCGTTCGACGTGTCCCGGCAGACCTTCCGCCTGGCGGAGTACTCCGAGTACAAGGCCAAGCGCAACAAGACGCCGACGGAGTTCAGCGGACAGCTGCCCATCATCGAGCGGATGCTCGACACGTTCGCGATCCCGTACCTGAAGCTGGACGGCTTCGAGGCCGACGACATCATCGCGACCCTGGTCACCCAGGCGCTCGCCGACGAGACCGCGGACATGGAGGTCCTCATCCTCACCGGTGACCGCGACTCGCTGCAGCTGGTGACCGAGCGGTCGACCGTGCTCTACCCGATGCGCGGCGTGTCCGACCTGGCTCGGATGACGCCCACCGCCGTCCTCGACAAGTACGGCGTGCCACCCGAGCGCTATCCCGAGCTGGCGGCGATCGTCGGCGAGACGTCCGACAACCTCCCCGGTGTCCCGGGCGTCGGCCAGGGCTACGCAGCCAAGTGGCTCAACACCTACGACGGCCTCGACAACGTCATCGCCCACGCCGACGAGATCACCGGCAAGAAGGGCGAGTCGCTGCGGGAGCACCTCGGCGACGTGATCCGCAACCGGCGGCTCAACGCACTGGTGACCGATCTCGACCTCGGTGTGCGGCCGTCCGAGATGGCCCTGCAACCGTGGGACCGGCAGGCCGCGCTCGCGCTGTTCGACGAGCTCGAGTTCCGCGGCGAGCTCCGCACCCGCACCATCGAGACGCTCGCCGGCGAGGAGCCGATCGAGGAGGGCGGCTTCGAGCTGGCCGGCCGCACCCTCGGTGACGGCGAGGTCGCGGCGTTCTTCGACGCTCTCGGCGACCAGGTGGTCGGCCTCCACGTCCGTGGGAGCTGGGCGGCCGGCACGGGGGCGACGGATGGCATCGGGTTCGCCGTGGCCGACGGCCAGGCGGCGTACGTCGACGTCGCCGGCCTCGGTCCCGACGACGAGTCGGCACTGGCCGGCTGGCTGGCCGACCCGACCCGCCCGAAGGTCCTGCACGATGCCAAGGGCCCCGAGCTCGCGCTCGCCGCCCATGGGTGGGTGCTCGCCGGGGTCGTGAGCGACACCGCCCTCACGGCGTACCTCGCCCGTCCCGACCAGCGCTCCTACGACCTGGCAGACCTGACGCTGCGTTACCTCCGCCGCGAGCTCAAGGGCGAGTCCGACACCGACCAGGGCGCCTTGTTCGACGATGGTGCCGCCGACGCTGCCTCCACGGCGATGCTCTACGCCCGCGCGGTGATCGAACTGTCGACCGCGCTGGAGGGCGAGCTCGAGCGAGCCGGCGGATCGGGGCTGCTGACCGAGGTCGAGCTGCCACTGGTGCAGCTGCTCGCGCAGATGGAGCAGACCGGCATCGCGGTCGACCTCGATCACCTGACGTCGCTCGAGGAGCACTTCGGCGACGAGGTGCGCAACGCGGCTGACGAGGCGTTCGCCGTGATCGGCAAGGAGATCAACCTCGGCTCGCCGAAGCAGCTGCAGGTCGTGCTCTTCGACGAGCTCGGCATGCCCAAGACCAAGCGCACCAAGACCGGCTACACCACCGACGCCGACGCGTTGCAGGGGCTCTACGTCAAGACCGAGCATCCCTTCCTGCTGCACCTGCTGCGGCACCGCGACGTGAGCCGGCTCCGCCAGACCATCGAGGGCCTGCTCAAGACGGTCCAGCCCGACGGCCGGATCCACACGACGTTCAACCAGATGATCGCCGCGACCGGCCGCCTGTCGAGCACCGACCCCAACCTGCAGAACATCCCGGTCCGCACCGAGGAGGGCCGCCGGATCCGCGAGGGTTTCGTCGTTGGTGCCGGCTACGAGTCGCTCATGACCGCCGACTACAGCCAGATCGAGATGCGGATCATGGCGCACCTGTCGGAGGACAAGCTGCTGATCGAGGCGTTCCGGTCCGGGCACGACTTCCACTCGATCACCGCCTCCCGCGTCTTCGACGTCCCCGCCGACGACGTCACCAGCGAGATGCGCGCGAAGATCAAGGCGATGAACTACGGACTGGCCTACGGCCTGTCCGCGTTCGGCCTGGGCCAGCAGCTCGGCATCGAGCCGGGCGAGGCGCGGGGCCTGATGGACGAGTACTTCGAGACCTTCGGCGGCATCCGCGACTACCTCGGCGGCGTCGTCGACGAGGCCCGGCGCACCGGCTTCACCGAGACGATCATGGGCCGTCGTCGCTACCTCCCCGACCTCACCAGCGACAACCGGATGCGCCGCGAGATGGCCGAGCGGATGGCGCTCAACGCCCCGATCCAGGGATCCGCTGCGGACCTGATCAAGGTCGCGATGCTCCACACCCAGCGGGCGATCGACGATCAGGGACTCCGGTCCCGGATGCTGCTCCAGGTGCACGACGAGCTCGTGTTCGAGGTGGCCCCGGGTGAGCGCGAAGCCCTCGAAGCCGTGGTCCGCGAGCGGATGGGCGGCGCCGCCGACCTCGCGGTCCCGCTCGACGTCTCTGTCGGCACGGGAGCCAGCTGGCACGAAGCCGCTCACTAGTTTCCGCGCTTCCGGTTTCCGCGCTGCGCGCGGCTTTCCGCGCTGCGCGCGGGGTTGGGATCGGTGGGTTGTCGCCTGGTGGGAGCGGCGGGTGCGGCTTCGGTGGGCGGTGCGGGGCAAGGCCTCCGGCGGGCTGCAAACCGTGCCCTGCCGGCCGGACTCAGGCATCGGGGAGGATGTCTCGTGTCGCGGGAGAGCGCGATGCGGTTCCTGCGACGGGATCGGCGCCGATCGGCCGGCAGGGCCCGACTTGCCCGCCGGAGGCCACGCCCCGCACCACGCGTTGCGCCGCCCCACCGCTCCCACGGCTCGTCCGGTTCGTGGTGGATGGGGTTGACCCCTGTGATGCGGGCTCGGTCCCACTCGAGTCGGCCCGTAGGACACAGGTAACCCATCCACCCCGACCCGCGAGAGCCGTGCGGGTGGCGGGCGGTGGTGTGGCCGGTGCGGGGCGAGGTCCGGGGCGGGCAAGTCGGGGCCCGCCGGCTGCTTCTGGACTCTCCACCCGCGAACAGCACCGGCTCTTCGTCCCAGGCGAGCCATCAGGCCCCTGCACATGCGGGTCGGCGGGCCACGGTTTGCAGCCCGCCCCGGGCCTTGCCCAGCGCCGACAGCCACACCACCGCCCGCCATACCCACCCAGGCGACAACCCACCAACCCCAACCCCGCGCGCAGCGCGGAAACCCGCGCGCATCGCGGAAGTCCGCGCGCAGCGCGGAGACCCGCGCGCGAGCGGCCGCTACGCGAGAGTGTCGGTGCCGCGCTTGCCGCGGAACACTTGCAGCGCGACGAGGAGCGCGACGACAACGACGTCGATGATTGCGACGGTGACGGCGAGGGCGGTCACCGAGCCGGCCAGTGCGCCGACGCCGATGAGGGCGATCACGCCGAGCGTGACGAGGTACTTCGTCCAGCGACCACGCTTGGCGAGCCCGGCGTACACGAGCAGTTGGAGCACGGACAGCAGGCCGCCGAGAGTGGCGAAGAGCCAGAGCCGGTCCTGTACCTCGTCGTAGTCGTTGCCGCCGATGAAGACCAGCGCGAGGCCGCTGAGCACGTACGCGCCGGCGACGCAGGCCACGCCGAGGCCGGTCAGGAACGCCAGGCCGCGCATCAGCGCGGCCCGGCTCTCACCCGCGGTGGACATCGACGGGAACAGGATCACGACCGCGAACTGCGGCAGGAACAGGACCGCCTTCGTGACGATCAGGCCGCCCGCGTAGAGGCCGGCCTGGTGGCCGTCGAGGACGTTGCGGGCGACGACGATGTCGAGGTTGGAGAGGGCGACGAACGCGAGCAGCGCGACCGAGCTGGCGTAGGTCTCGCGGCGTACGTCGCGGCGTACGTCGCGGTCGTGCTCGGTGACGATGGCGTCGTGGGTGCGGTTGCGGAGCGCCCAGCTGCCGATCAGCACGGGCAGCCACGAGGCGCCGAGCACGCCGACCATCGCGCTGGTCTCGGTGGGGGAGATGGCGAGCGCGGCGCCGCCGAGCAGCACCCGGGGAACGCCGACCGACAGGTACAGCAGGCTGAGGGAGAGCCAGCGGCGCTCGCCCTGGAGCACGCCGGCCTGGCCGCCCATGACGGTGACCGGCACGACGCAGAGTCCGAGCAGGACGGCGGGCAGCAGTCCGTCGAGGCGCAGCAACCAGTAGACGGCCGGTGACGCGGCGACGGCGAGCAGTCCGAGGACGAGTGCTGCGCGCCAAGTGGTCGTGAGCACCGTCTGCTCGATCGCAGCGACGTCCTCGGGAGCGGAGGCGATCCGGCGCGCGGCGGTGGCCTGCAGTCCGAGCTGGACGACCGACAACACCATCAGCAGCGCCATCATGCCCGCGACCGCGCCGTACTGGCTCGGGCCGAGCAGTCGGGCCGCGACCATCTGGAACGCGTAGGTGCCGACGTTCATGACCGCCATCGCGATCGCGATGCCGGCGCTGCTGCGCAACACCTTGAGCATGCGCGAGCCGCCGGCCGAGGGGGATTCGGCGTCCCCGGGCTGCGTTCGGTCGACGGTGCTCGTCACGCTCCGAGCGTAGACGGCATCCCCGTGACCAATACAGTGACCAGCTGTGGAGGGGTGGGCGGGGGAGACGAAGGATGGCGCCGCAACCGGGGCGGCGATCGCGTCGTGCCTCTATGCCGTCATCGCCTTCTTCATGCTCATCCAGCAGCCCGGGAAGGCGACGTACGACACCCGGGCCGAGCTGACCGAGCGGCCGGGAAGCTTTCTCTCGGGGGCGTTCACGCTCTGGCACCCGGAGTCGAACTTCGGCGAGTTCCAGAACCAGGCCTACGGCTACCTGTTCCCGCAGGGCGCCTGGTTCGTGGTCACCGACACGCTGTCGGTCTCTCCGTGGGTCAGCCAGCGGCTGTGGTCGGCGCTGATCCTGATCGTCGCGTGCGAGGGTGCACGCCGGGTCGCGCGCGCGATCGGGTTGGCCAACCTCCCCGCGCTGCTCGCGGGTGTGGTGTTCGCGTTCTCCCCGCGCCTGCTCGGCACCGTGGCCGTCCAGACGGGCGAGTCGCTGCCGGGGGCGGTCATGCCGTGGCTGGTGCTCGCCGTGCTGCTGCACCTGCGAGGGCGGCTCTCGCCGTTGCGGACGGCCGTCCTCAGCGGTGCGGCCGTCGTCTGCATGGGCGGCGTCAACGCCGTGGAGACGGCGGCGTGCCTTCCCCTGGCGATGATCCTCGTCGTCTGGGGAGTGCGCCGGAAGCTCACCAGCGTTCGGTTCGCCGCCGGCTGGTTCGCAGCGGTCGGCGCCGGATGCGTCTGGTGGGCGCTACCGCTGCTGGTGCTCGCGCGGTTCGCGCCGCCGTTCTACGAGTACGTCGAGAGCGCGCGGGACACGACCGCGCTCGTCGGCTGGTCCGAGGCGGCTCGGGGCGACTCCTCGTGGATCGCCTACCTGGTGTCGGGGGACCAGCCGTGGTGGCCCGCGGCGTTCCACCTCGCGACCGACCCGGTCCTGGTCGCGGTCGCGGCCGTCGTCGCTGCGGTCGGCCTGGTCGGCCTGGCCCTCCTCGACAGCGCCATCAAGCGCCCGCTGATGCTGGCCGTCGTGCTCGGGCTCGGGTGCCTGACGGTCGCGCACGGTGGCCTCGCCGGGGCGCCGGCCGCCGACGTGGTCCGCGGGCTGCTCGACGGCGCGCTCCAGATCTTCCGCAACGTGCACAAGATCGACCCCGTGGTCCGGCTGCCGATCGCGATCGGATTCGGCTGTGCCGTGGCTCGCGGGGTGCAGCTGCTCATCGTGCGCGCGCCACGACTGCGTACGGCGGAGCACCTCCTCCTGCTCGCACCGCTGCTCGTGGTCCTCGTCCTCGGGCGGCCCTACCTACAGGCCGACGCGAGGACGCCGGGCTGGGACGAGATCCCGACGTACTGGCAGGAGACCCGGTCCTACCTCACCGAGCACGCACCCGGCGGCGTCGACGGCGGCCGGGCGCTGGTCGTTCCCGGGTCTCGGTTCGCCCAGCACGAGTGGGGCTGGACGCTCGACGAACCGCTGGCGATCCTCGGTGACGCGCCGATGGTGAGTCGCAGCCAGGTCCCGCTGATCCCGGGGGAGTCGATCCGCTACCTCTCCGCTCTCGACCAGCTGATCGCGACCGGCCGCGCCACCGAGGCGCTGGTCGGTGAGCTCGCCCGCGCGGGGATCACCCACGTCGTGCTCCGTCGCGACCTGCTGCGCGGCCTGACGGGATCCCCGCATCCCGGAGCTACCGCGGTCTCGCTCTCCCGGGCCGGACTCGAGCGAGTGGCCGGGTTCGGCCGCGATATCGACGGTGCGCCGCAGGTCGAGGTGTTCGAGGTGTCCGGCCAGCTGCCGTTGCTGCGGGCGACGCCGGTCGACGACGTGCTGACCGTCCGTGGCGCCGCGGAGAGCGTGCTCGCGGTCGAGGGCGGGGGACTCGTCGGGCGGCTGGTCCCGACCGTGCTCGAGGGTGAGCCGGGCTGGGACCGGGTGGCGTCGGTGGTGACCGACAGCAACCAGCGACGTGAGCGGGCGTTCGGCAACAACGACGAGTCGTTGTCCGCGGTGATGACGGCGTCCGAGCCGTGGCGGATCGACCGGTCCGCGCACGACTTCCCGGCCGGGCCCGGTGGCCAGGTCGTCGCGGAGTACGACGGCCTCGTCTCGGTCACCGCTTCGTCGGCCCAGGGCTACGCGGACAACTACGGACCGGTGCTGGTCCAGGCCGGGCCGGCGGCAGCGATCGACGGCGACATCGACACCTCGTGGGTCAGCTCGCTGGCCGGTGATCCCGACGAGCAGTGGCTGCGGCTCGACTTCGACTCGCCCCGGTCGGTCCACGAGGTGACGGTGACCCCGGTGGCGGACGACCCGGCCGTGGTGCCGATCCGGACGCTCGAGGTCGTCGCCGGGTCGCAGCGGGTGCGGGTCGACGTCAACACCTCGGGCACTCCCGCCGTGGTCCGGCTCGACGGCAGCGAGGTCGACCGCGTCGAGGTTCGCGTGGTCGCCGCCGCGACCGCCGACCGCGGCGCACGGGTCGGGCTGCGCGAGGTCGAGGTCGACGGGCTGACGCCGGACCGGACGCTGGTCCTCCCCGGCACCCTTCCCGCCTCAGCGGCCTGGGCCTTCAGCACGACGCCCGGCCGCCGCGCCTGCTTCGTCGTCGTCGGGGCCCCGGACTGCGACGTCGCACGGATCCGCTCCTCCGAGGAGAAGTCCGGCCTGGACCGCACCTTCGTCCTCGACGGCCCGCAGGACGTCACCGTCACCGGGCACGTGGTCGCGCGCAGTACCGCCGAGGCGGCTCGGTTGCTCGACCTGGTCCAGCGCCGGCCGCCGATCACCGCGTCATCGACGTACGGTCAGGACCCGCGGGTCGCGGCGCGATTCGCGTACGACGGGCAGCCGACCACGGCGTGGGTCTCCGACGACGGCGATCTCTACCCGACGTTGACCTTCCGGTGGAGGAAGCTGCGGACGGTCACCGGTCTGACGGTCACCTCCGGCGCGCAGGCGCCGGTGGGTGCCGTGGTGACGGCGAACG
This sequence comes from uncultured Actinomycetota bacterium, assembly GCA_963795115.1. Lineage (GTDB taxonomy): Bacteria > Actinomycetota > Actinomycetes > Propionibacteriales > Nocardioidaceae > Nocardioides. The sequence continues at coordinate 666,304 of CAWCGH010000001.1, read as the reverse complement.
GGCGTACCCAGCGGGTCGCGGTCACCGGCGACACCGCGGTGGCGCTCAGGCCGGTGCAGACCCGTCGCCTGTCGGTGCGGTTCGAGAAGGCGCCCGACGCCGCCCACGTGGTCGTGCCCGAGATCCTGCTCACCGGCCCGACCGTCACCCTGCCGCTGCTGCCGGAGACCCCGACCGGCACGATCTGCGGGTTCGGCCCGGTGCTCTACATCGACGGTCAGGAGGTCGCGACCCGGGTGACGGGCACGATGGCCGACGTCGTCAACGGCAGTCCGCTCGAGCTCGACGCGTGCGACAAGGAGACCGGCGACCTCGTCGAGATCGATCTCAGGGAGGGCGAGCACCGGCTGCATGCGACGCCGACCGCGGAGTTCGAGGTGATCGACCTGCTGGGCAGCGAGGCCGGGTTGCTGGACCAGCCCTCGGAGCGGGAGGTCAGCATCGAGCGCTGGGGCGGGACGGAGCGGACCGCGGAGGTCGCCGCCGGTGAGGAGGCATTGCTCTCGGTGCCGGAGAACTTCAACGACGGCTGGGTCGCCGAGGTCGACGGCGAGGAGCTCACACCGGTGCGGGTCGACGGCTGGCAGCAGGGCTGGGTGCTCCCGGCGGGGGAGCAGACCACCGTCGAGCTGCGTTACCGCCCGCAGGCGACGTACGACGTGATCCTGCCGCTCGGCCTGGTCGTGAGCGGAGCGCTGCTGCTCGGAGCGCTCGTCGTCGCGCTGATGTGCCTCGTCGCCAGGCTGCGCGGAAGGCGCCCGACGCCGGCCCGCGACATCGTCTGGCCGGCTGTCGAGCCGCCGGACCGGGTCGTGTGGGCCGTGGCGATCGGTGCCGCGCTGGTGCTGCTCGGGCCGGTCGCGGCGATCGGGATCCTCGGCGGATCCGTGGCCCGCCGGCTGCTGGTCCCGGTGCTCAGCACCGGCGGCGGGCTGATCGTGCTGTCGGGCCTGCTCGACGCGCTGGGCAGGCCGGAAGCGTTCGAGACGCCCGCCGACATCATCGCCGCGCTCGCCGTCGGGCTGCTGGTGGGCCTGGTGCTCGGGTCGCCGCGTCGCCGTACGCCGGCGCCACCGGGGGACGGGGCCACGGCATGAAGAGCTGGCGAGGTGCCCAGGGAGCGGCCGCGATCGGGGTGATCGTGGTGATGGTGGTCGTGCGCGGACGGCTGCTGGCCGGCTCGTACTTCAACCAGGACGACTTCTACATGACCGGCCGGGCCTATCGGTCCGACCTCACCTGGGACTACCTGTTCTCCGACTTCGCCGGTCACGTCAACCCTTTCCAGCAGCTGACGCTCTGGCTGGTCGCCCACCATGCGCCGTACGACTGGCCGGTCATCGCCGCGGGGATCCTCGCGGTCGACCTCGCGGCCACCGTGCTGGTGTGGCTGATCCTGTCCCGGCTGCTCGGCGCGCACTGGTCGCGCGTGGTCCTGCTCGCCGTGTTCGCCTGGGCGCCGATGACCCTGATGCCGACGCTGTGGTGGAGCGCCGCGATGTTCCTGTGGCCGCACGTGCTCTGCTCGCTCGCTGCGATCTGGTTGCTCGTCCGGTGGCGCCAGGGCGACGGTCGCGCGTGGGTCAACGCCGTCGGCATCGTCCTGGTGACCGCGATCGCGCTGCTGTGGCACGAGCGGGCGGTGCTGATCCTGCCCCTGGTCCTGGGGGTCGCGGTGGCGCTCGCCGACGAGGCGCGCGGATGGCGGCGGCTCACCGCCGCGCTCAGCAGGTTCCGCTGGCTGTGGCTCGGGATGGCGGGTGCAGTCGTGGCCTTCCTGGTCGTCCACGGGATGCTCACCGATGTCGAGGGCGGCGGTGGCACGGCGCGAGAGCAGGCCGAGGTGTCGTGGTCGTTCGTCGGCAGGAGCGTGGTGCCAGGGCTGGTCGGTGGGCCGTGGGACGGCCGCACGCTCGGCGGCGCAGTGGTGCCGGCCACCTGGGTCACGGTCGCGAGCATGGTGCTCGTCGTCGCGGTGGTCGGACTGCTGCTCCGGCGTGGCGGACCCGCCCGCCGGTGGGGTCTCGCGGTGCTGGCCGGCTATGTGTGTGCGGACCTCGCGCTGCTGCTCGCCGGCCGGTCGGGCTTCGGGCAGATCATCGGCCTCGACCCGCGGTACTCCTCAGACACACTGCACGCCGCCGTCGTGTGCGTCGCGCTCTGCCTCCGTGGCGCTTCCTGGCCGGCCATGTCGGCCCTGACAGCACGGACCGCGAAGCGCGCCCGGGTGCTGGTGGTCGGCGGCCTGCTGGCGTCGTACGGCGTCGCGTCGGCGTTCGGTACGGCGCTGCTGGTGCCGCACTTCCAGAACACGCAGGACCGCGACTTCGTCACCAACTTCCGGGAGGACCTGGCCGCCGACCCGACCCAGGTCATCGTCGACGGTCCGGCACCCGAGGGGCTGGTGCTACCGCTGGTCGGCGACGACAACCGCTACTCCGTCATCCTCGGGCCGCTGCCGGAACTGCCGGCCTTCGACGAGCCGTCGCCGCGTCTCCGCGTGGTGGGGACGGACGGACGGCTCCGCCCGGTCGAGCTGGCCGGCTCGGTGCCGAGCCTCCCCGGTCCGGATGACGACTGCGGCTACGCGGTGTCGACGACGCCCCAGGACGTCGAGCTCGCGTTTCCGGTCGACGGCCGGCTGCTGCTCCGCGTCCGCTACTACGCAGGTGCCGAGGCCACCGTCCGGGTACGGGTCGAGGACTGGAGCGACGACTTCCTCGCCCGGCGCGGTCCCAACGAGGTCTGGCTGGTCCTCCCGGACCTGCCGGGCGACTTGACCGAGCTCGAGCTGGTCGGCGACGGCCGGGCCGAGGTCTGTGTCACCGACGTGGCCGCCGGCCTCCCGGAGGCCCCGTGAGCCGGCCCAGCCGGGCGACGGTCACCGACCTGGCCGTGAGTACGGCGCTCGCGCTCGCCGTGTTCGGTCCGCTGCTGGTCGGGCCCGGCTACTGGCTGTTCGGCGACATGGTGTTCGTCCCGGACCAGCCGTGGAAGCCGGCCTGGCTCGGCCTCGACGGTGCTTTGCCCCGAGCGGTCCCGATGGACGCACTCGTCTCGGTCGTGACCCAGGTCGTGCCGGGCAGCTGGGTCCAGCGCGGGCTGCTGGTCGGCGGGTTCCTGCTCGGCGGCGTCGGCATCGGGCGGGTCGTTCGCGAGCACGCCTGGTACGCCCGCGCCGCCGGGATCACCCTGCTGCTGTGGAACCCCTGGGTCTACGAACGGCTGCTCATCGGCCAGTGGGCGATCCTGCTCGGCTACCTGGCTCTGCCCTGGGTCGTCCTCGCCGCGCGCCGGCTCCGCGACGAGCCGCGCCGGGGCTGGGCCGAGTCGGCCGTCGCGGTGACCGTGGCGGCGGTCTGCAGCCCGTCGAGCGGGGTGATGGCCGTGCTGGCGCTCGCCGTGCTCGGCGCCACCCGGGAGCGCCGTACCTGGCTGGCCACCGCTGTGGTCGGCGTCCTCGGCAACCTGACCTGGCTGGTGCCTGCGCTGACCGCGGACGCGGTGAAGGTGTCGGCCGACGGCGTGTTCGACGGGTTCGCGGCGCGGGCCGAGTCGGGCGCCGGCCTGCTGGCCAGCCTGGCCTCGCTCGGCGGCATCTGGAAGACGTCGATCCTGCCCGAGGCCCGCACCGACGCCGTGCTCGTCGTGCTCTCGTGCCTGCTCACCGTCGCCGCGGTGGCCGGTCTGCGGCGCGCGGTGCGCGACCACCCGGGGGAGTGGCGCCGGCTGGCCGGGCTCGGCGCTGCAGCGCTAGTAGTAGCGGCCGTGCCGGCGATCCCGGGTGGCGCCGAGGCGCTCGAGGACCTGGCGGGGCGGGTGCCCGGCCTGGCGCTGCTGCGGGACTCGCACCGGTTCCTCGCCCCGCTCGGGGTCGTGCTGGCGGTCGGTGCGGCCGGGGCGGCGACCGCGGTCCGCGAACGGGTCCGGCCGGGCCGGGGAGCACTGTGGTCGGTCGTCGGTCTGATCATCGCAGCACCGGTGCTCCTGCTGCCCAGCCTCGCCTGGGGTGCCAACGGCGAGCTGGAGCGCTCGTCGTACCCCGCCGAGTGGGACGAGGTCGCCGCGCTGCTCGGCGACGACCCGGGCCGTGTCGTCGTACTCCCCTGGGAAGGGACCTACCGCGGCTACGACTGGAACCACCGCCGCGCTGTCCTCGACCCGGCGCCCCGCTACTTCCCCGGCGAGGTGCTGGTCGACGACCGGGTCATCCTCGACGACGTGGTGGTCCCGGCCGAGGACCCCCGGGTGGAGGACGTACGGCGCGCGCTCGCCGCCGACGATCCGGCCGCCGCCCTCGAGGCGTTGGAAGTGCGCTGGGTGCTGGTCGAGAAGGGCCGGACCGGCGACCTGCCGGAGGGCGAGGTCGTCCACGACGGGGACGATCTGATCCTGGTCGAGGTTTCCCCCGGAAGATCTACGGCACCGAGCCCGGGTGGCAGTGATATCGGATCCGGGACAATTGTCCTGATCGTTATCGGCCACGCCGTGTCGGCTGTTTTGCTTTTGGCTGCTGGGAACGCCAGACTCCGACGTGAGGGAGACGTTCGTCACCTAGAGTGACGAACGTCTGACGACCTGGGTCTTTGTCCAGGTCGGGGTCTTTGGGAGGGGACCTTTCGCATGAACATGATCATTTCCACGATCGTCGGCGCGCTGGCATCAAGTGCGGTGCTCGTCGGCGGCGTCCAGGCATACCAGGGCGCAACGGACCAGAAGCCCGTCAGCGAGAGCGAGCTCTACACCTACTCGAGCGAGTAGTCAGCACGGCCGACCGCGGCTGGGGAGCGCGCGGGAGGCCGGTTCCACGACACGTCCTGGGAGCGGGACGAACCACGATGCTGACGGCTTGGGAGGGTCCGGATGCTTCAAATTGTCATTCCTGCGTACAACGAGGAGCTGCGGCTGCCGCGGACGCTGCGGACGCTGCGTCGATTCCTCACCGACCGCCGATCCATGTTCGGCGCGGTCGAGGTGCTGGTCGTCGACAACGACAGCACCGACCGCACCGCTGAGGTCGCGCACGCGGTGGACAGTCCGGCGATGCCGGTGCGCGTCATCCGCTGCCAGCGCCGCGGCAAGGGCGCTGCTGTCCGCGCCGGGCTGCTCGCCAGCGACGCTGACCTGGTCGCCTTCATGGACGCCGACGGAGCCACCGACCTCGCCGCCCTCGATGCGGCCTGGCACCGCCTCCGCTCGGGCGCGGACGTCGTGATCGGCTCGCGCGGCCTCGACGGTTCCGTCGCCGACGTCCGGAGCTGCCGCACCCGCACCGCAGGTGCCGCCTGCTACCGGCGGCTCGCTCGCCGGCTGGTGCCGAGCGTCGCCGACACCCAGTGCGGCTTCAAGGTGATCTGCGGTGAGCTGGCTCGCAGCGTCGCCGCGGACCTCGTCGCCCCTGGGTTCTCCTTCGACGTCGAGCTCCTCGTCCGGCTGCGCGCGGCCGGCGCCCGGATCGACGAGATCCCCGTGACCTGGACCGACGTGCCCGGGTCCACCTTCGTGCCGGCCCGTCACGGTGCTGGTGCCTTCGCCGAGCTCGCCGCGATCGCGTGGCGCACGCGACAGCTCGGCGCCCCTGTCCCCGGCAGGGCGACCGTCGGGGCGCGTTCGCGGTCCCCCATGCCGCTGCCCGCTCCCGTCGCCCTGCCGGTCGCACTGGCCGTCCCGGCCGTTGCGTCATTGCTCGGTGAGGCCTGAGATGTCGACAGCGCGCGCCACAACGGGATCGACCCCACTCGCCGGACGGCGGGTGGTCGTCGTCAACTGGCGCGACCCCGAGCACTCGCTCGCCGGCGGGTCCGAGATCTACGCGTGGGAGTTCGCCCGCGCGCTGCGCGCGGGCGGGGCCGAGGTCGAGTTCCTCACCGCCCGCGAGCGCGGCCAGGAGGCGACGACGGTCCGCGACGGGATCGTCGTACGACGTCGCGGTGGATCGCTCTCGTTCTACCTGCACACCGCGCTCCGGCTGCTCGCGCGGCGGCGCCGGGTCGACGCTGTGATCGACCCGTCGTGCGGTCTGCCGTCCTTCGCACCCCTGTTCCTGCGCCGGCGTACCCCGGTGCTGCTGGTGATGCACCACGTCCACCAGGAGCAGTTCACGACACACTTCCCCGCGCCCGTCGCGGCGTTCGGCCGGTGGCTCGAGCGGGTCCTGCTCCCGCTGGTCTACCGCCGGCGCCGCGTCGTCGCGGTCTCGCCGTCGACGATCGAGGAGATGCGCCGACAGCTCGGGTGGACCGGGCCGGTCGGGCTGCTCGCCAACGGTGCGGACCTGCCGCCCGTCGGCGCCGTCGACCCGGCGGCCAAGGACCCCGACCGGGTCGCGGTGCTCGGCCGGCTCGTCGCCCACAAGCGTGTCGACCTGGTGATCCACGCCGTCGACGTGCTGCGCGCGGAGTTCCCCCGCCTGCAGCTGGACGTCATCGGGAAGGGACCGGAGCGGCTCGCGCTCGAGGGCCTGGCCGCCCGGCTCGGACTTGCGCACCGGGTCAACTTCCACGGCTTCGTCGACGACAGCGCCAAGGCCGCGCTGCTCACCCGCGCCTCCGTCCACGTCTGCGCGTCCGACGCCGAGGGCTGGGGGCAGGCGGTGATCGACGCCGCCGGCTACGGCGTACCCACCGTGGCGCGCGACGTCCCCGGTCTCCGCGACTCGATCCGGTCCGGCGAGTCCGGCTGGCTGGTGCCCGACAGTGATGACCTCGACGAGGTCGGTCGCCGGCTCACGGCGCAGCTGCGCGAGGCACTGGCCGAGGCCGACACTCCGGTCGACCGCGCCCTTCGGTTCGGGGCCTGCCAGGCCTGGGCCGAGCAGTTCGACTGGTCGGAGATGCGCCGGCAGGCGCTCGCCCTGGTCATCAGCGAGCTGCGCATCAGCCCGGGAACAAGCCAGGAAGCAACTCGTCCGGCGAGCACCGTGCCCGCCGTACAACATCGCCCGCGAGAAGAACGCGTGGCCGTCATGGGAGGAACGACATGCGTCGAATGAGTGGACCGGTTCTCGTCGGGCTGGGGGTGTTCCTCATCGTGGCCGCGGCCCTGGTGCGGTTCTACGCCTACCCGACGCTCACCAAGGTGCCGGCGGGCTACAACAGCACGACCGACCTGGAGGCCATCGGCGCCCAGATCTTCAACTCCGACCCCGAGGTGCTCGCGGCGGAGACCCACGACCTGGTGATCACGTCGGAGACCCGCGAGGATGCCGATGCTGACGCGCCGGACGGCGTCGTCGTCTGGGTCAACGCCACGAACATCGACAAGGCCACCGGCGGCAACTTCCAGCAGTCCACCGAGCGGGTGGCGTTCGAGGACTCGGACGGCACCGGCGTCGCCTGCGACACCTGCGAGACCTGGATCGCCGAGTCCGACGGCGAGACCGTCGAGGAGGTACCGACGACCTTCGAGGGACAGATCTACAAGTTCCCGTTCAACACCGAGCCCAAGTCCTACGACGTGTGGGACGGTTCGACCGGCGAGGCCGTCGAGGCGACGTACGAGGGTGAGGAGTCGATCCAGGGCACCCGCGTCTACAAGTTCGTGCAGGTCATCGATCCCACGGTGATCGAGACCCGCGACGTCCCCGGCTCGGTCTTCGGGTCCGAGGAGGCGTCGGTCGAGGCCGAGATGGTCTACGCGATGACGCGCACCTTCTACATCGAGCCGGCCACCGGCGCGCCGCTGGACCGGATCGAGGAGCGTGACCAGAGGTTGGTCTACGACGGCCAGAGCGTGCCGGCGTTCGTCGGTACCGTGCAGTACACCGACGACCAGGTCGACCAGAACGTCGACGACGTCGCCACCAAGGCGGTGCTCCTCGGCGGGACGCGGGCCCTGTTCCCGATCATCCTCGTCCTGCTCGGACTCGGGCTGCTCGGGCTCGGGCTGGTCCTCAACCGGCGGATGTCGAGCGACACCGACCACCAGACCCAACGGGCCGAGCCGCTGGTCACGGCCTGACGCCCGCACCGACCTCCCAGGAGGGGGCGGGCGGGCTGGACGCCCCCGAGCTAACCCAGCCTGCCCCCGACGGCCTCGAGCACCCGCTCGAGGTCGTCGGCGTTCCAGTCGGCCGCCCGCGCGCGCAAGGTGAGGACGGTGCTACCGCGGTGCCCGACGGCGCCGAGCGAGATCCCGGTGCCGCCGGCGGTGACCGGGTGGAACACCAGGCGCTCCACGTGTGGCGCGGTCACCTCTCCGAGGTGGGAGACGAGGAGCGTGGAGCCGAGTCGCCGCGCCAGCATTCGGATCGCGACCGCAGCCGCTCGGTCGACCGCGCCCGAACCGGTGACCGGCGGCCGCTCGACCGGCACTTCTCGCAGTGCTCGCTCGACACCGGCCAGGTCCAGCCGCTCGACGTCGCGCAGCCGGAGCAGGACGCTCCGGTCCGCGATGGCACCGCCGGGGTCCGGGTCGCGGGTGGCGCCGACCGCAACGGCGACGCGCGGTCCGGCGCCGAGATCGGTGAGCGCTGCGGCGGCGGCGTGCACGATCTCGGCGGTGCGGAACGAGCCGGGCAGCTCAACCTCGACCATCACGTCGCCGGGGGTCGGCCCGGTCACGCCGCCGCGCCGCTGCGCGGTGATCCGGCCGGGTGCTCGGAACGCCGCCTCGGCGAGCCGGCGCGCCACGGTGCCGGCGTACCCACGGCCGGCGGGCCGGTCGGCCACGCCGCGGGCCGATGACGTCACCGGCCCGTGACCGCGCTGCTCCAGGATGCGCAACAGCCCGAGTCCATCGACGGCGCTGTGGTGGGCCGACACCACGAGGTCGTGGCCGGCCACGCCGACGAGCACGGGCGCCGGGTCGGGCGCGACCAACGCCCGGCGCAGCTCGTCGGTCGACGCCGCGGAGCGCACGTCGCTGTCGACCGGCGGCGGGTCCGGCAGCGTCGCCGTCAGCAGGATCCGCCAGCCGATGGTCGGGTCGGCGACCCATCGGGATGTCACGGCTTCCGCGCCGAGACCACCAGGCTGACCCCGGGAAGGCGTCGCAGCGGCAGGACCCGTTCGAGCGCGACCGCGGCCCGCAGCCCCGCGTTGAGCACCGGGTGCACCGGCTCCATCTCGCTCTCGGCCTCGCTCCGCTTGCGGCGGCGGGCCCGCACCACCGGCCGCAGCAGCACGTTCCACGACCACAGCTCGACGATCTCGAGACCGGCGCCGGACACGACGGTGGCCAGCTGCTCCCGCTCGTAGCGGCGGAAGTGCCCGAGGGCGACGTCGTGGCCGCTCCAGAGCTTCATGCTGCACGGCACGGCGATCAGCGCCCGGCCACCGGGTCGCAGGACGCGGGCGGTCTCGCTGGCGACGGCGCGGTCGTCCTCGATGTGCTCCCACACGTCGGTCGACATGACGAGGTCGAAGGTCGCGTCCGTGAACGGGAGCGCCGTGGCGTCACCGCGGACCACGTCGAGGTCGCGGGAGGCCGCGATCTCTGCACCGGCGGAGGAGTACTCCAGCCCGGTCACCGACCACCCGAGGTCGCGCAGGACTGCGGTGTTGCCGCCGCCCGCACAGCCGACGTCGAGGGCGCGGCCGGCCGGCCACTGCGACGCCGTACGGCGCACCATCGCCCGGCGTTCGGCGTACCACCAGTGCCGTTGCTCGAGCGCCGCCGACTTGGCGATCTCCCCGTCGTCCACGCCCGCGACTCTAGTGGGCCCTAGTGGGCCCTAGTGGGCCCTAGTGGGCCCAGGGTGCAGCAGGTCGGCGCCGAAGATCGCCGTGCCGGGGGTCACCCGGCCGCGGACCGCGGACCACCCGCCCCACAGCCGGTCGTGGTCAGCCGGCCACTCCGGCTCCAGCAGGGTCGTCAGCCGGAACCCGCCGGCGGCGAGCAGGCCGACCCAGTCGCCGAGGGTGCGGTGGTGCTCGACGTAGGCGATGACGCCGTTGGAGTCGTCGACCTCGACGTACGGCGTCCGGTCCCAGTAGGACTGGCTCGCCGTCAGCCCCTCCTCGGTCGGGTCGTCCGGGAACATCCACCGCGTCGGGTGCGTGATCGAGAACGCGAACCGGCCGCCGGGGCGCAGCACCCGGGCGGTCTCCGTGAGGGCCTGCTCGATGTCGGCCACGAACTGGAGGGCGCCGAACGCGCAGAAGACGACGTCGAAGGTCGCGGCTGCGTACGGGAGCGCGGTCGCGGTGCCGCGCACGCTCGGCACCGCGATGCCGGACGCCTCGTCGATGCGCCGGGAGTGCTGGAGCTGGCGGTGTGAGAGGTCGAGCCCGTAGGCGCGGCCACCCTGGCTGCGGATCCACCGCGAGCACTGGCCGGCGCCGGATCCGACCTCGAGCACGTCCCGGTCGGCGAGCCGGCCGAGGATGCCGGCCTCGGTCTCGGTCAGCCCCTCGGGACCCCACACGAAGCCGACGTCGCCGAGGAAGTCCCCGTGGGTCGCCTGGTACTCGTCGGCGTACCGGTCCCAGTCCGGACCGTTGGCCTTGCGAGACTCCTCCTCGGACACGGAGCGCCGGTGGGCGGTCACCGCGGGATGGGGCCAGTGTTCCTGCCTCGGGTCCCCGGCGTGCTCCACGCGGGAGAGGGTACGCGCCTCAGTTGGACTCCTGCCTCCGCACCCGCGTACTCTGGATCGGTCTGCGGTCTCCCGACCGCGGTCGTTTCATGCCCTCGATTATCTGCCCATCCAAGGACTGTCCCTACTTATGACGAGTACCATCTCGACCCCGCTGGCCAGCCGATACGACGACGACGCCCCTCAGGTGGCAGTCAACGACATCGGCTCGGAGGCGGACTTCCTGGCCGCGATCGACCTGACGATCAAGTACTTCAACGACGGTGACATCGTCGACGGCACCATCGTGAAGGTCGACCGCGACGAGGTTCTCCTCGACATCGGCTACAAGACCGAGGGCGTCATCCCCTCCCGCGAGCTGTCGATCAAGCACGACGTCGACCCGTCCGAGGTCGTGTCCGTCGGCGACAAGGTCGAGGCCCTCGTCCTCCAGAAGGAGGACAAGGAGGGTCGGCTGATCCTGTCCAAGAAGCGCGCCCAGTACGAGCGCGCCTGGGGCACGATCGAGGAGATCAAGGAAGCCGACGGCGTCGTCGAGGGCACCGTGATCGAGGTCGTCAAGGGCGGGCTGATCATCGACATCGGCCTTCGCGGCTTCCTGCCCGCCTCGCTGGTGGAGATGCGCCGCGTGCGCGACCTGCAGCCGTACGTCGGTCAGACCCTCGAGGCCAAGATCATCGAGCTCGACAAGAACCGCAACAACGTGGTCCTGTCGCGCCGTGCCTGGCTCGAGCAGACCCAGTCCGAGGTTCGCCACGGCTTCCTCACCCAGCTCCAGAAGGGTCAGATCCGCAAGGGCGTCGTGTCCTCGATCGTCAACTTCGGTGCGTTCGTCGACCTCGGCGGCGTCGACGGCCTCGTCCACGTCTCGGAGCTGTCCTGGAAGCACATCGACCACCCGTCCGAGGTGGTCACCGTCGGTGACGAGGTGACCGTCGAGGTGCTCGACGTCGACATGGACCGCGAGCGGGTCTCGCTGTCGCTCAAGGCGACGCAGGAGGACCCCTGGCAGCACTTCGCCCGCACCCACCAGATCGGTCAGATCGTGCCCGGCAAGGTCACCAAGCTGGTGCCGTTCGGCTCGTTCGTCCGGGTCGAGGAGGGCATCGAGGGCCTGGTTCACATCTCCGAGCTGGCTGAGCGCCACGTGGAGATCCCGGAGCAGGTCGTCCAGGTCAACGACGACGTCATGGTCAAGATCATCGACATCGACCTCGAGCGTCGCCGGATCTCGCTGTCGCTGAAGCAGGCCAACGAGACCACCGCGGCCGTCGACGTCGAGGAGTTCGACCCGACCCTCTACGGCATGCCGGCGACCTACGACGAGTCGGGCAACTACGTCTACCCCGACGGCTTCGACCCGGAGACGGGCGAGTGGCTCGAGGGCTTCGAGGACCAGCGCGCGGTCTGGGAGGACCAGTACGCCAAGGCGCACGCCCGCTGGGAGGCGCACGTCAAGCAGCAGGCCGAGGCCAAGCAGGCCGAGATCGAGGCCGGCGAGGCGACGTCGTACTCCTCCGGGTCCGAGGACGTGGCCGTGGACGAGGACGCGGGCGGTTCGCTCGCCTCGGACGAGGCGCTCCAGGCGCTTCGCGAGAAGCTGACCGGCGGTTCTGCCTGAGGCAGCTCACGCTCAACGCACAACGGCCCCCACGTCGACATGACGTGGGGGCCGTTGTCTGTTGTCCTGGCTAGACGGCGGGAGGGAGGAAGGTCGGGTCCATCCGGCGGGAACCGGGAGGCGGCAGCTGGCCGCGGTCGTCGCGTCGGATCGCGTGCACCGTGGCTGCGACGCCGGCCACGATCACGAGGAGGAGGATGAAGTAGGTCATGGCAGTAAGTCTGCCTCGGTCAATATCCTGCCACCAGTGGCAGAAATGCCGTAGTCCGTTGATTTACTGCCATCGAAATGTCAGAGTGGCGGCATGCTGACCAACGTCGCGGTTCTCGCCTATGAGGGTGTCGCCCCCTTTGAGCTCGGCGTGCTGTGTGAGGCCTTTGGTCTCGACCGCACCGCCCACGGTGTACCGAGGCTCGAGTTCGCCGTCTGCGCCGATACCTCGGAGCCGATCCCGACCTCGATGGGCTTCTCCCTGGTGGTCGACGAAGGACTGGAGCGAGTGCGTGACGCCGACCTGGTGGCGGTGCCGGCACTGCCGCGAGGCACGGCGCCGCCCGAGCCGGTGCTCGATGCGATCCGGGAGGCCTACGACCGCGGAGCTCGGATCCTGTCGGTCTGCAGTGGCGCCTTCGCGCTCGGTTCGGCCGGCCTGCTCGACGGCCGGGAGTGCACGACCCACTGGATCTACACAGACGAGCTGCAACGCCTCTTCCCACTGGCCAAGGTCGTGCCCGAGGTGTTGTACGTCGACACCGGCCAGGTCGTGACCAGCGCCGGCACGGCGGCCGGGCTCGACGCCTGCCTGCACATCTGGCGGCAGGAGTACGGCGCAGCCGTGGCGAGCATGGTGGCCCGGCGCGCCGTCGTACCCCCGCACCGCGACGGGGGCCAGGCGCAGTTCATCGCTCGAGCAGTGCCCGACTGCGAGGCCGACACGCTCGGGCCGCTACTGACCTGGATACTCGAGAACCTCGCCGAGGAGCACAGCGTCGACACGCTCGCGCGGCGGGCACTGATGTCCCCGCGCACGTTCGCCCGGCGGTTCCGCGACGAGACCGGCACCACCCCGCACAGCTGGCTGACGGCGCAGCGGGTGGCCACGGCCGAGGAGCTACTCGAGACGACCGAGCAGCCGGTCGAGTGGATCGCGACCGAGGTCGGTTTCGGCAACGCGGCCGCGCTCCGGCACCACTTCCAGCGGGTGCGCGGGGTGAGCCCGCTGCAGTACCGGCGCACCTTCTGCCCGGCTGCGGCAGAGGCGACCGCCTGACGGGTCATCCCAGCTCGCTGCGGCGGACCTTGCCGGTCAACGTGCGCGGCAGGACGTCGCGGAAGACGTAGGCCTTCGGTCGCTTCGGCGGTGCCAGGTGGCTGCGGGCGTACGACGTCAGCGCGTCCTCGTCGGCCTCGCCCACGACCGCCGCGCAGACGCGCTGGCCCCAGGTGGGGTCGGGGACGCCGTACACCGCGATGTCGGCGACGCCCGGGCACGCGCCGAGCACCTGCTCCACCTCGGCCGGGTAGACGTTGACGCCGCCGCTGATGATGAGGTCCTCGCGCCGCCCGTCGAGGTACACGTAACCGTCGGGGTCGATCCGGCCGTGATCGCCCACGGTGAACGCCGGCCCCTGCTCGGTCTCCCGCCACGCGGCGGCGGTCTTGTCCGGGTCGCCGTAATAGCTGAACCGGGCGTGCTCGGGCACGACGCACCACAGGGTCCCGTCCGGGTCCGCGGACAGCAGCCGGCCGGGGCGGGCCCGCCCGACCGTGCCGGGGCGATCGAGCCACTCCTCGCTCCGGCAGGCGGTGAACTGCCCCTCGGTCGAGCCATAGAACTCCCACGTGGTCCGCGGCGGGAACAGCTCGATCAGCCGCCGCTTCACGTCGGTCGGGCAGGGCGCGCCGGCGTGGGCGAGGAGCCGGAACGACGACAGGTCCGGCGCACCCGCGTCCTCCCAGTGCGCGAAGAGCCGCTGGAGGTGGGTCGGGACGCAGAACATGGTGGTCGGCCGTTCCTGCTCGATCGCAGCGGTCACGGCCGCGGGGTCGAAGGGACCCGGGATCACGACGCGGCCGCCGGCCAGCGCGGTCCCCATCGCGAACCGGAGCGGGGCCGAGTGGTAGAGCGGGCTCAGCACCAGGTTGACGTCGTCGGACCGGAATCCCCACAGATCGCGCTCCTCGGCGACCAGAGCCGCGGCAGCGTCGTCGTCGAGCAGGCCCGACCACACTCCCTTGGGAGTGCCGGTGGTCCCGCTGGTGCAGTGCATCGGCCGAGCCTGCGGGAGACCGGGCGGAGGCAGGGTCGCGGCGAGGTCGGCCAGCGCCTGCTCGTCCTCGACGACCAGCGTCACGTCGAGGCCGGACAGGATCCGGTCGCGCTCGGCCGGGGTGAGCCGCGGATCGAGCGGGACCGGGACGACGCCCACGGCCAACAGACGGAGTACGACGTCGAGGTACGCGGGTGACCCGGGGGCCAACAGGGCCACCCGGTCGCGGATCTGCAGATCGGTCAGGAGAACGTCCCTGGGACGGCGGTCTGTCCGGCGTTGTTGCGTCCCCAACAGACCGCGGACCCGATAGTGGTGATGCCGCAACTGTGGTGGGTGCCGACGCTTACCGAGCGGAACCGCACGTTGGGCGGCGAGGCCTTGCCGTAGCCACCGTCGCCCCAGCACACGAGATGACCGGAGGCCTTGGTGCCGCAGGTGTGGTTGCCGCGGGCGCTGAGGCTCGTCAGGACGTCGGGCGGCACGTCGAGCTGCTCGAGGTTGTTGCGCCCCCAGCACCTCGCGGTGCCGTCCAGCCGAAGGGCGCAGGAGTGGTGTGCGCCGGCGCTCACGGCCAGGTGGGCGCCCGGTGGGGCGGTCGCACGGCCGTGGCCGTTGTTGCCCCAACACAGCATGCTGCCGTTGGTACGCCGGGCGCAGGTGTGACGCAGACCGGCGGAGACCTGGGTGAACTCTCCGCTGGGCGCGGCGGCCTGACCGTCGGCATTGGCACCCCAACAGGCCATCGTCCCATCCGTCCGGATTCCGCATGAGTGGTCATCCCCGGCCGACACGACGGCGAAGGTCGCGTTCGGTGGGGACGCTTCGCCGGCGCCATTGGTGCCCCAGCAGCGTGCCAGCCCGCTGATCCGCACGGAACACGCGTGGCCGCCGCCGACGCTGACGGAGGCGAACGTGCCACCGGGGGAGCTGGCAACCACCGGGTCGTTGTCGCCGCCCCAGCAGATGACGGTGGAATTCGACTGGATCCCACAACTTGCGCTCGCTCCACCACTCACCGCCGGTGCCAGGAAGGAGTCGTCATCGGGCGCCTCCACCTGGTGGAAGGTGTCGTCGCCCCAGCAGCTCGGGGCACCGTCGGCTCGGACGCCGCAGGTGTGGTAGCTGCCCCCGGTCACGGCGGCGAACAGTGCGGTGGGCGTCACGGTCTGACCTTCGCCGTTGTCGCCCCAGCAGGCCAGGACCCCAGAGGTGCGGATGGCACAGGTGTGGTTGCTGCCGGCGGTCACGGAGGTGAAGGTGCCGGAAGGCGCGTTCGTCTGTCCGTAATTATTGAGACCCCAGCAGGCCAGGGTGCCGTCGGTCCGGAGGGCGCAGCTGTGGAAGCCTCCGGTCGTGAGCGCGATGAAGCTTCCCGACGGTGGAGTACTCGCGTCGCTGCCGGCGGCGCCCCAGCAGGCGAGCACCGCGTTGGTGCGTAGTGCACAGCTGAAGTTCGGGCCTGCGGAGACAGCGGTGTACGTGCCGGGGGGTGGACTGGACTGCCCCATCTCGTCGTCGCCCCAGCAGGCCAGGTTGCCGTTGGCGCGGATGCCGCAGTTGTGGCTCTGACCCGCGGCGACGGCGGTGAAGATGCCCGGGGGTGCGTCGGACTCGCCGTCGCTGTTGCGGCCCCAGCAGCTCACGGTGCTGTTGGCGCGGATGCCACAGCTGTGGAGGCCACCCGCGGTGACGCTGGTGAAGATGCCCGGAGGCGCCGCGCTCTCGCCGTTCTCGTTTCTGCCCCAGCAGGTCACGGTCCCGCTGGTGCGCACGCCACAGGTGTGGAACTGCCCGGCGTCGACGACGGCTGTCGTCGCATCCACCGGGGCGACGGCGCGGACTCGGCTGTTCGTGCCGCCGGACGCGTCGGCGCTCGGAATCGAGGAGCCCGGCACGACGAGGGCGATACCCAGCGTCAGGATCGCGACGGCCGACGCGCGCGCCCGCCGGCGTCCGAACAATTGCCGATCGACCATGTGAGCCCCATCTGCGCCGTAGGTGCCTTCGTTACGCCACCGTGATGGTAGGACGTCGATCTGGTCGGGGTCGTCTCACACCCGTCTCATTCCGCAGATCGCATAGGGTCCGGTTGTGCGCGTCGGACTGACCGGGGGAGTCGCCTCGGGCAAGAGCTCGGTGTCGGGCATCCTGCGCGAGCTCGGTGCGGTCGTGATCGACGCCGACCAGCTCGCGCGCGAGGTGGTCGCGAAGGGAACGCCCGGCCTGGAACGGGTGGTCGAGGCATTTGGGCCGGACGTGCTCACCGCGGACGGCGACCTGGACCGGCCCAGGGTCGGGGCGATCGTGTTCGCCGATGAGGACCAGCGGCGCGTCCTCGAGTCGATCGTCCACCCGCTGGTGTTCGAGCGGATCGTCGCGCTCGAAGAGGCGGCGAGCGAGGACGACGTGGTCGTCCACGACATCCCGCTGCTCGCCGAGTCCGGTCGGGCGGACACGTTCGACGCGGTGATCGTGGTCGACGCCCCCACCGACGTCCAGATCGAGCGGATGGTCCGCGACAGGGGCTGGACCCGCGAGGAGGCCGAGGCCCGGATCGCCGCTCAGGCCAGCCGCGAGGACCGGCGGGCCATCGCGACGTACGCCATCGACAACACGGGGACGCTCGAGGACCTGGAGGCTCGCGTGCGTGAGGTCTGGGACGAGCTGCGTTCCTAGGCAGCCAGGTCGGGGTCGCCGAGACGGCGCAGCTTCTGCAGTGCCTCGCGCTCGAGCTGGCGTACCCGCTCGGCGGAGATGCCGTGCTTGGCGCCGATGTCGGCGAGCTTGTGCTGGCGTCCGTCCACCAGGCCGTAGCGAGACCGGATGATGTCGGCGGCCCGCTCGTCGAGCTGGCCGACCAGGCTGTTGAGCCGGTCGCGGGCCTCGGTGTCCAGGACCGTCAGGTCGGGCCCCGGAGAGGTCTCCTGCGCCATCAGGTCACCCAGCGAGGTGTCGCCGTCCTCGTCGACGGGGGTGTCGAGGCTGACGTGCTCGCGACCCCACGACATCAGGTCGAGCACCCGGTCGAGGTCCATGCCGAGCTCGGCGGCGATCTCCCTGGGCTCCGGGTCGCGACCCAGCTGGCGCTCCAGGGTGCGGCGGGCGCCGCCGACCTGGTTGAGCTCCTCGACCACGTGCACCGGCAGTCGTACGACGCGCGCCTGCTGCGCGATGCCGCGGGTGATCGCCTGCCGGACCCACCAGGTCGCGTAGGTGGAGAACTTGTAGCCCTTCGCGTAGTCGAACTTCTCGACCGCGCGGATCAGGCCGGTGTTGCCCTCCTGGATCAGGTCGAGCATCGGCATCTGGGCGCGGCCGTACTTGCGGGCGATCGAGACGACCAGCCGCAGGTTGGCGTTGATGAACTCCTGGGTTGCCCGCTGGCCCTCCTCGGCCAGCCATTCGAGCTCCTGCTGGCTGGCGCGCTTGGGCGCCCCGCCCTTGGCTCGGGCGATCCGGCCCTCGTTCAGGAGGTGCTGGGCGAAGAGCCCGGCCTCGATGGTCTTGGCGAGCTCAACCTCACGGGCCGCGTCGAGCAGAGGGGTGCGGGCGATCTCGTCGAGGTAGAGGCCGACGCTGTCGCGGCCCTCGATCTCACGGCCGGTCGACGGCTTCGGTCGCGCCGGCCTTCTCGCGGTTCCAGCCTGCTTGGCCACCACTGAAACTGTCATCGCGACCCTCCTTCGTGTACGGGTGTCGTCCCAACACCTGTACTTCGTCTCCAACGCATCTTCGGATTGCGGTGTTCCCTGGATGCCACCCGAAGAGTGCTCTCGATCTGTCAGACGTCCCAGCGGGCCGGAGAGTTGCCGCAATCCGCAACTCTCAGGGACTTCTCAGTGATCAGCCCCGAGGAGATGGAGGGGTACCCGCGCCCGCCAGGCCCATCCGGTCGAGGATCCAGGCCAGTGAGAAGGCCCGGTCGTGCCAGGCGCGGTAGCGCCCGGAGACGCCTCCATGGCCGGCAGCCATCTCGGTGCGGAGCAGCACGTCGGCGTCCGGCGCGGTCTCCCGCAGCCGGGCGACCCATTTCGCGGGCTCGACGTAGAGGACGCGGGTGTCGTTGAGGGAGGTCTCGGCGAGGATCGCCGGGTAGGGCTGGTCGACGACGTTGTCGTACGGCGCGTACGACGCGATCAGGTCGTACGCGGCCGGGTCGGCCTCGGGGTTGCCCCACTCGTCGTACTCGGTGACCGTCAGCGGGAGACTCGCGTCGAGCATCGTGCCGAGCGTGTCGACGAACGGCACTCCGGCGAGGATCCCGCCGAACGCCTCGGGCGCCTGGTTGGCGACCGCGCCCACCAGCAGCCCACCCGCGCTCGCGCCCTCGGCGACGATCCGGTCTGGTGTGGTCCACCCGATCTCGACCAGGTGGCGCGCGCACGCGACGAAGTCGTCGAAGGAGTGCTGCTTGCGCGCGAGCTTCCCGTCGTCGTACCAGTGCCGGCCGAGCTCGCCACCGCCGCGGACGTGCGCGATCGCGAACGCTGCGCCGCGGTCGAGCAGGGACAGCCGCGCGACGGAGAAGTAGGGGTCGACCGACACCTCGTAGGCGCCGTAGCCGTAGAGCAGCAGCGGCACCGGGCTGCGGTCGCACCTGGCGTCCTTGCGCACCACCAGCGAGATCGGGACCTCGGCGCCGTCCGGTGCGGCCGCCCACAACCGATGCTCTTCGTAGTCGCCCGGCTGGTAGCCGCCGAGGACCGCCGCCTGCTTGAGCAGGGTGCGCTCTCGGGTGCGGACATCGAGGTCGTAGACCGTGGCCGGTTCGATCATGCTGGTCATGCCGACCCGGACGGTGGGCTGCTCGAACGACGGGTTGCCCCCTGCGCCGGAGGTCGCGAGCTCCCCGGGGAACTCCACCAACCAGTCGTCGGCCACCCCGTCCGGACCGAGGTCGAGGATCCGGACCCGCGGCAGGCCACCGCTGCGCTGGTGCACGACGAGGTGGGTCGCGTAGGCGTCGACGTCCTCGAGCCGTACGCCGAGGTCATGCGCCAGCAGCGGCACCCAGTCCGCCCGGCCGGTGGGCCGCGGGGGGGCGGTGGCGAGCTCGAACTCGGGGCCGGTCGCGTTGTGCAGGACGAGGAACGCGTCGTCATCGGCTATCACGGCGTGCTCGAGGGAGTACTCGATCCCCTCCTCGCGCTCGGCGAAGCACCACGGCTCCGCGGTCGGGTCGGCGGCGTCGAGGACGTGGAACTCAGAGGTGTTCTTGGACGCTGCGGCGACGACGATGTAGCGGCGACTGCGGGTGCGACCGACGCCGACATTGAACCGCCCGTCCGGTTCGTGGAAGACCAGGTCGTCGGCGGCCTGCTCGGTGCCGAGGCGGTGCCGCCAGACCTTGTCGGCGCGCCAGGCGTCGTCGACGGTCGAGTAGTAGAAGTGGTCGGGGGTCGCGCCCCACGTGACGCCGCCCAGGACGCCGGTCAGCTCGTCGTCGAGCAGGTCGCCCGTCGCCAGGTCCTTCACCCGCACGGTGTAGCGCTCGTCGCCGACCACGTCGGTGGCGTAGGCGAGGAGCAGGTCGTCGGGGCTGATCGACGAGCCGCCGAGGGAGAAGAACTCGCGGCCGTCCGCGAGCGCGTCGAGGTCGAGCAGCACCTCCTCGCCCGGCAGCGCCGGCTCGTCGGGGCGCGCCGCCTCGGCCGGGCGCGGGGGAGCCCAGCTGGCCGGGTCGACGACGGGCACGCGGCAGCTGGCGCCGTACTGTCGGCCCTCGAAGGAGCGCCCGTAGTACCAGTAGCCGCGGACCCGGGTCGGCACCGACAGATCGGTCTCGAGGGTGCGCGACTTGATCTCGTCGAAGATCTGCTGCCGCAGGTCGGCCAGGTGCGCGGTGCGGGCCTGGGTGTGGTCGTTCTCGGCCTCCAGGTGGGCGATCACCTCCGGGTCGTCCTTGGTCCGGAGCCATTCGTAGTCGTCGGTGCGGGTCCGGCCGTGATGGGTGGAGGTCGCGGGCCGACGGGCGGCGATCGGAGCCGACGAATCGGTGTGATGTGCGCTCACGTCGGTCACCGTATCCGGCGGTTCGCGATCCACAGGCACCGGTGGATTTCTGTGGAGTTCGGCCGTTTCCTGTGGAGGAACTACGGCAATGTTGTGGAGGAGCCTGTGGGACTCGAAGAATGTCGAAATACTTCGGGAAAATCCCTTGTGCGGGTGCTCCGGCGCAACGTAGAACTCTCCTTACCGAAACGGATCGCAGGGCCTCCGGGCCAGGCGAGAAGGATCGGGGAGTCGGACGGAAGTCCTTTCTTACCCGCGGGGCAACCTGCGGGCGTCGGCCGCGGTGGTGGGTTCGGCGGAGAGGTTGGAAGTTCGGTTCGATCGGGACCACTGCAGCCGGTCAAACCGAGGGCCTCCTGATGCTCATACCATCAAGAGGCCCTCACCTTTTTGCCTGCGCGAGCGTGTCGCCGTGCCTCACGATGCCGCACCGCGATGACGTGAGCGCGTCCCCCACATTGCGCGCGGGTTACGTTTCCGCCTCCGGGTCGGCAGTCGCGGGCCGCCAGCGGGCCAGGGCCGGGTCGTCGACGGCGAACGAGCGGACCGGGCCGGGCGGTGTCTCGGCGGTCTCGAACCGCACGGTCACCACGCCCTTGCCGGCGCCCCACACCCAGCCCCGACCGTGCTCGTCGTGGACGAGATCCATGCCGGGGCGGAAGCCCCCGGTCGGGTCGGCAGGCGGCGGTACGGCGGGTCGAGTCGGGTCCGGCTCCGGGGAAGTGTCGGACTCGCCGGTGATTTCGTCGTTCGCGTCGTCGTCCTGGGATCCGAACAGCTCCTCCTGCACCCAGTCAGCCAGGCCGGAGACGCCGACGCCGAGCAGGCGGACGCCGCCGGAGGTGTCGAGATCCTCGAGCAGTCGGCGCGCCAGCCGTCCGATCACGGCCTCGTTGTCGGTCGGTGACGGGAGGGTCGTCGACCGGTTGAGGGTCGTGAAGTCGTAGAGACGGACCTTGATCGTGACGGTGCGACCGGACATTCCGTTCTTGCGCAGCCGCCGGGCCACGTCGGCTGCCTGCCGCGTCAACAGGCTCTCCATCAGCTTGCGGTCGGTGAGGTCCTGCTCGTAGGTGCCTTCGACACTGACCGATTTCGTCTCACGCTCGGCCTCGACCTGCCGGTCGTCGCGGGCGAACGCGAGGTCGTGGAGCACGTGACCGTGCGCCTTCCCGAGCAACCGCACCAGCTCGTCCTCGCTGAGCTGCTGGAGGTCGGCGATCGTATGTGCTCCGACCCGGCGCAGGCGCTCGACGGTGGCTGGACCGACGCCGGGGATGACCGACACCTTCATCGGCCGGAGCAGGTCGAGTTCGGTGCCGGGCGCGACGACCACCAGCCCGTCCGGCTTGTCCAGGTCGCTCGCCACCTTGGCGACGAACTTCGAGCTGGCCACACCCACCGATGCGGTCAGTCCGCCGGTGACCTCGTGCACGCGCTCACGGAGGTCCTCGGCGAACGCGGACACGGTCGCCAGGTCGAGGTCGGGGAGGTGGGCCTGGGCCAGGTCGACGAACGCCTCGTCCAGCGAGAGGGGCTCGACCAGGGGCGAGCAGGAGCGCAGCAGCCCCATGACCGCCACGCTGGTCGAGCGGTACGCCTCGAACCGCCCCGACAGGTAGGCGGCATGCGGACAGCGGGCGCGGGCCTCCCGGGTCGACATCGCCGAGCGGACGCCGTACGCCCTCGCTTCGTAGGACGCCGTGGACACGACGCCGCGGTTGCCGACACCGCCCACGACGACCGGCTTGCCCCGCAGCGACGGCTTGTCACGCTGCTCGACCGCAGCGAAGAACGCGTCGAGGTCCAGGTGGAGGACCGAGGCCTGCGCGCGCACGCGTGAACCGTACGACGCGCTGTGGTCGACGCGGCGCGCGCCACCCACCGTCCCCGCGCGGGGACGCGACACGCCCCGTCCACAGGTGCCGGCGACAGCACGCCCGATCGTCGGAGCAGCGCCCGACGGTGGTGCCATGACCTCGTCCCCGATGACCCTCCACGTCCGATGCACCGAAGACCTGATCGCCGCGGCTCCCCTCGTGCTCGGGTTCCATGCCGCCGACTCCGTCGTCATGCTGACCGCCGAAGGCGACCACGTTTTCCATGCTCGCACCAGCCTGCCGTCCCGCGCCGACCCGGCCACGGCCGCGACCGAAGTCGCCGCGAAGCTGCTCGGGCCGGCCCTTCGCAACGGCATCCGGCGCGCGGTGTTCCTGTTCTTCAGTGAGGACGAGCGCATGGTGCGGCCCGTCTGGGCCGCGTTGCGGCGCGGCTGCGAGCGGTCGCGGCTGCGGATCATCGACGCGGTCCGCGTTGAGGACAAGCGCTATTACCCGTTGGTCGGCGACAAGGTGCTCCGCGAGGTGGGGATCGGCTACGACGTCTCCGGACACCCGTTCGCCGCCCAGGCCGTGCTGCAGGGGATCGTCGTCGAGAAGGACCGGGCAGCAGTGGCCGCGAGCGTCGCGCCCGACCGCGGCGCACAGGAGGCGGTCGAGGCGGCGCTCGCCGACCGCGGGCTCGCGGCGGTCGGGCCGCCGCGCACCGGTGCCGACCGACGCAGCTGGGGCGAGTGGCTGCAGCGGATCGTCGGGCGGCACACCGAGGACCAGACGTTCCCGAGCGACGACGAGCTCGCCAGGATCGGATGGTGCGTGCAGGACGTCCGCGTCCGCGACGCGGCCTGGGCCCTGATCCGCCGACCGGACGCCGAGCGGCACCAGATGTTCTGGGCCGACGCGGTGCGACGGATGCCCGAGGCCCTGGTGTCGCCGCCGGCGGCGTTGCTGGGCTGGGCCGCCTGGCAGGCAGGACACGGGGCGCTGGCCTGGATCGCGATCGACCGTTGTCAGGAGGTCGACCCGGCCTACAGCATGGCCAGGATCCTCGCCGGCTGCCTCGATCGGGGCGTGCCGCCGGACTCCGTGGCGTGCGACTTCGCGTGGGATGATGGGTTGCCGGCCTGAAAGATGGCTACTGTCGGTCCATGGGCGAGGAGGTCGACGCACAAGAATTCACGGGCGCTGATCGGACACGGCACCGTGAGAAGGTGCGACGCAACCTCGACGTCTTCGCCCGGATGCTCGGCGAGGCGGCGTTCGACACGGACGACCCGATGACCGGGCTCGAGGTCGAGCTCAACCTGGTCGACGACGCCGGCGACCCGGCCCTCCGCAATGCCGAGGCGCTCGAGGCGATCGCCAACCCGGAGTTCCAGACCGAGCTCGGGCAGTTCAACATCGAGATGAACTCACCGCCCGCGACGCTGCACGACGGCGGCCTGACCGGGTTCGAGCAGGGGCTCCGGCGCAGCCTCAACGAGGCTGAGCGCCGCTCCTCCGCCGTCGGCGCACACCTCGTGATGATCGGCATCCTGCCGACCCTCACCGACGCCCACCTCTCGATCGACGCGATCAGCAGCAATCCGCGCTACCGGCTGCTGAGCGACCAGGTGCTGAACGCGCGGGGCGAGGACATCAGCATCGACATCCGTGGCGGCACCGACCTGCTGCGCACGACCGCGGACTCGATCCTTCCCGAGGCCGCGTGCACGAGCACGCAGTTCCACGTGCAGACGCCGCCCGAGCGGTTCGCGGCGTACTGGAACGCGTCGCAGGCGATCGCAGGTGTGCAGCTCGCGTTGGGTGCGAACTCGCCGTACCTCCTGGGCAAGGAGCTGTGGCGCGAGACCCGGGTCCCGCTGTTCGAGCAGGCGACCGACACCCGCAGCGAGGAGCTGAAGGCCCAGGGAGTGCGGCCCCGGGTGTGGTTCGGAGAGCGGTGGATCACGTCGGTCTTCGACCTGTTCGAGGAGAACGTCCGCTACTTCCCGGCGCTGCTGCCGGTCACCGCTGACGAGGACCCGCTCACGGTGCTGGAAGCCGGAGGGACGCCGAACCTGTCCGAGCTGCGGCTCCACAACGGCACCATCTACCGCTGGAACCGGCCGGTCTACGACATCGCCGGCGGCCGGCCCCACCTCCGGGTCGAGAACCGAACGCTCGCGGCCGGCCCGACGGTCGTCGACATCGTCGCCAATGCGGCGTTCTACTTCGGGCTGGTGCGGTCACTTGCCGAGAGCGATCGGCCGCTGTGGTCGCAGATGTCGTTCAGCGCGGCCGAGGAGAACTTCCACGTGGCGGCGCGCGACGGCATCGACGCGGAGGTCTACTGGCCCGGAGTCGGGCGGGTGCGCGCCACCGAGCTGGTGCTGCGTCGGCTGCTGCCGCTGGCCTACGAAGGGCTGGCGACCTGGGGGGTCGAGCGCTCGGTCGCCGAGCACTACCTCGGGATCATCGAGAGCCGCTGCCTGGGCGGCACCAACGGCGCGGAGTGGTTCGTGAGGCAGATGGCCGTGCGTGGCGACATGGACCGCTACGACGCGATCCGGGAGGTGCTCGCCGTGTACCGGGAGGGCATGCACGCCAACGCTCCCGTGCACACCTGGTAGCCCGCCGGAACCTCGCGATCAGCGGGCGCGGATCCGCTTCCAGGTGCGGCACACGCCAGTCCGCGGATCGTGCCAGCTGCGGCGGGTGACGATCACCAGCCCGACGGCGAGCCCGAGCTCGGCGCCGGCGGCGTGCACCGCGGCGGACCAGGCGCCGTCGACGTCGTGGGGCTCGGTGTCGCCCCGCCGGGTGAGCCACAGCAGCGGGACCACTCCCTTGTCGACGGCCGGCCGGAGCATGGCCTCGATGATGTCGATGCGGACCGCGTGGTCGAGCGGCGACGGGACCTCGAGACGCCGGGCGCGGACGCCGGGTACGCCGACGTGGAGCACCGGTGGGAAGACCTTGCGGTGTTCGGCCGACGCGTGATCCACGACGGCTCGGCGCAGCAGCTGCTGCACCGTCCGGTCCACGGGCTCTCGCAGCCCGCCCGCGCCGTCGTACCCCATGCGCGGCAGCCTGCCCGATCGGCCGCTCGCCCGCGACGCTCCTCCACAGCCGGGGTCAGGCGCGGATGCGCGCGTTGATCCGCGCTGCCTGCCGGTTGAGGTGGTCGCGCTCAGCGAGGTTCGGCGCCGACCGGGCGGCCTCGGCGTACAGGCGGGCGGCGGTCAGTCGGGTCGCCGTCGCGTTCGTGGAGGTACGCCGACACGGCGGTGTAGCGCGGGAGCGAGGCGTCGAGCGGGGCCAGTGCCGCCAGCCCGGCGCGCGCGCCGTCGGCCTCGCCGACCGCGACCGCCCGGTTGAGGTGCGCAATCGGGTTGTCGGTGATCCGCACCAGCTCGTCGTACCACTCGACGATCTGGACCCAATCGGTCTCGTCAGCCCGCTGCGCGTCGGCGTGCAGGGCCGCGATGGCGGCCTGCGCCTGGAACTCGCCGAGCCGGTCGCGGGCGAGCGCCCGCTGGAGGATCTGCGACGCCTTCGGCGATGAGCGTGGTGTCCCACCGGTTCCGGTCCTGCTCGGCGAGGGGCACCAGACTGCCGTCGGATCGCATCCGCGCGGGTCGCCGGGCGTGGTGCAGCAGCATCAGGGCGAGCAGGCCGGCCACCTCCGGGTGGTCGGTCCGGGCGGCGAGCTCACGGGTCAGCCGGATCGCCTCGGCGGCCAGGTCGATGTCGCCCGAGTACCCCTCGTTGAAGACCAGGTAGAGCACCCGGACGACGGTGGCGACCTCGCCGGTCTGGTCGAACCGGACGTTCGCGACCGTCCGCTTGGCGCGGCTGATCCGTTGACCCATCGTCGCCTCGGGCACGAGGTAGGCCGCGGCGATCTGCCGGGTGGTCAGGCCGCCCACCGCACGGAGAGTCAGGGCCACGGCCGAAGCAGGAGTCAGTGAGGGGTGGGCGCAGAGGAAGTAGAGCTGGAGGGTGTCGTCGACGCTCGGGCCCGAGTGCGGGGGCGGATCGGACTCGACGCGCTCCTCGCGCCGTCGGCGCGAGGCGTCGGCACGGGTCGCGTCGATGAACTTGCGCCACGCGACCTTGACCAGCCAGGGCTTCGGGTCCCGCGGCGGGTCGTCCGGCCACACTCGCATCGCTTCTAGGAGGCTCTCCTGGACGGCGTCCTCGGCCGCCGCGAAGTCGGCTCCGCGGCGGACGAGGATGCCGATGACGGCCGGGGTCAGGGACCGGAGCAGCGCTCCGTCGACCTGGGGGTTCACTCCGTCACGGTGGGCGGCTCGTGCATGAACGGGCGGACCTCGAGCCACTCGTGGATCGGCTCGCCACCGGCGCCCGGGGCCGCGGACAGCTCGCCGGCCAGTTCGAGGGCCCGGTCGTAGCTGTCGACGTCGATCACCATCCACCCGGCGATCAGGTCCTTGGTCTCCGCGAACGGGCCGTCCGTGACCGGTGGGCGGCCCGCGCCGTCGGACCGGACCCAGGTGCCTTCGGGGGAGAGCGCCTGGGCGTCGACGAACTCGCCCGTGGTCTCGAGCCGGCTCGCGAAGTCGCTCATGAACTGGATGTGGGCCGAGATCTCGTCGGGCGTCCACTCCGACATCGGCACGTTGTTGATCGGGTCCGGCGCGCCTTGGTAGTGCTTGAGCAGCAGGTACTTGGCCATCGTGGTTTCTCCTTGGTGTGGTGCGGCCGTGGTGCCGCGGTCGAGGAGGAGACGGAGCGGTGTCGGCGTTCTCGACATGTCCGCGACCATCTTCCTGGGATCGATTCCTCGGCCTCGTCCGTCGTCGGCTCGTGTCACCTTCGGCAGTGTGGCAAGGCGCCCAGTCGGGTTCAAGCGGTCGACTAGGGTGGCGCCCATGGCGACCGTCGTGACCGGGTACGTCCCGAAGCCGGAAGGCGACGCGGCCCTGCTGGCCGGGATCGAGGAGGCGCGCCGCCGTGATGCGCTCCTTGTCGTGGTCCACGCGACGAGCGACCAGGACGGCGAACCGGCCTACCTCGCCGATGTGCGCAGCCGGCTCGCCGATGCGGGAGTCGACCACGAGCTCCGGGTGCTGGAGAGCGGCCACGACGCATCGGACCAGCTGGTCGACCTGGCCGAGGAGATCGCCGCGGACCTGATCGTGATCGGACTGCGGCGCCGGTCGCCGGTCGGCAAGCTGATCCTCGGGTCGAACGCGCAGCGGGTCCTGCTCGACGCGCCGTGCCCCGTGCTCACCGTCAAGCCGCAGACGGGGCGGCGTTGAGCGCAGAGGACCCGGGCCCCCTGGTCGACGTCGACGAGCTGGCCGCGCTGCTGGGCACGGTGACCGTGCTCGACGTCCGCTACCGGATGGCCGGCGGGCCGTGGGGACCCGAGGAGTACGCCGCCGGGCACCTGCCGGGCGCGTCGTACGTCGACATGAACACCGCCCTGGCGGCGCCGCCGGGTGCCGGTGGGCGGCACCCGCTGCCGGAGACCGCGGTCTTCGAGGCGGCCATGCGAGCCGCCGGCGTTTCCGACGGCCGGCCGGTGGCTGTCTACGACGACTGGGCCGGCCATGCCGCCGCGCGTTGTTGGTGGCTGCTGCGCTACCACGGCCACCAGGACGTACGGGTGCTCGACGGCGGCTGGTCGGCCTGGACGGCAGCCGGGCTGACCGTCGAAACCGGCTCCGGCTCGCCGGTGGCCCCTGGCACCTTCTCCGCGGCCCCCGGCGCCCTTCCGGTCGTGACCGCGGCGGACGTGCGCTCGGTGGACGTCGTCGTCGACGCTCGCGCTGCTGTGCGCTACCGCGGCGAGACCGAGCCGATCGACCCGGTCGCCGGCCGGATCCCCGGCGCGGTCAACGTGCCGACGGCGCTGAACCTCACCGACGCCGACCGGTTCCGACCCGCCGGAGAGCTCCGTGACCTCTACGCGACGGTCGGCGCGGTCGCCGGCGCCTCGGTGGCGGCGTACTGCGGGTCGGGCGTGACCGCGGCGCACGACGTGCTGGCGCTCGAGGTCGCCGGCGTCAGGGCCGCGCTCTACCCGGGCAGCTGGAGTGAGTGGATCGTCGACCCCGACCGCCCGGTGGAGACCGGCTGACGGACTACGCGTCGGGGTCTCGATACACGCGAGTTCCGGGTTCGCAAGCTCACCCGGCCCCTCGGTCGACCTGGCCGCGCGACGCGGCCCGCGCTGGCGCGCGGTCCGCTGCTCGTCTCACCAGTGCACGCCCGGGAACAGCCGGGCCATCAGCATCTGCTCGGACTCCCGGCCACCCGGCTCGATCGGACCGGTCTCGGCGACCGCGGCTGTGTCCGGAGCGGCATCGGGTGCGGCGTCCGACGGGCCGGCACCGGCCTTGGCCGCCGCGCTGTCCGGGAACACCTTGTAGGCGACGTTGAGCAACCGGAAGGCCGCCTTGGGAGCGAATGTGTGCGCGACCGCGCCGGCGTTGCCGGCGAGGGTGTTGATCTCGTGCGGCTTCTCGACCATGGCCTTGACCACCAGGTCTGCGGCCTGGGCGGGGGAGAGGGTCGGGAACTTGTCGTACATCTTGGTCGGCGCGATCATCGGCGTCCGCACCAGCGGCATGTGGATGTTGGTGAACGTGATGCCGTGCCCGACGACCTCGGACGCGACGACGTTGCTCCAGGCATCGAGCGCGGCCTTGGAGGCGACGTACGCCGAGAACCGCGGCGGGTTGGTCTGGACCCCGATCGACGAGATGTTGACGATGTGGCCGGACTTCTGGTCGTGCATCTTCGGCATCAGGCCGATGAGCAGCCGGATCGCGCCGAAGTAGTTGAGCTGCATGGTGCGTTCGAAGTCGTGGAACCGGTCGTGGGAGAGCCGGAGCGAGCGCCGGATCGACCGGCCGGCGTTGTTGACGACGAAGTCGACCGTCGGCAGCTCGGTGGAGAGCCGCTCGCAGAGGTCGTCGATCGCCCTGAGGTCGGACAGGTCGCAGGGAAAGACGTGCGCCTGGCCGCCGCGGAGCTCGATGGTCGCCTTGGTCTCCTCGAGCTTGTCCTTGCCGCGCGCTACGAGCACCGGGATGCCGCCGGCCTGGGCGACCTTGAGCGCGGTGACCTTGCCGATGCCGGAGGAGGCGCCGGTGATGACCACGTGCTTGCCCTTGAGCGCACTGCGGGTGCGCTTGTCGCGGCCGGTCGTGTCGTCGAGGTTCTCCTCCCAGAATCCCCACAGCGTGCGTGCGTAGGACTCGAGGTCCGGGACCGCGATCCCGCTGCCTGCCAGCGCCTTCTCCGTGATCTTCGAGTCGAACACGGAGGGGAACGACGTGTGGCCGACGACCTCGGCGGGGATGCCGAGCCGGCCGAGGGTCTGGTCGAGCAGGACCTGCGCCGGCATCGTCCGCACCACCGCGCTGAACAGGCTGGTCGGCCGCAGCGACCGGGGAAGCAGCCGGGTCGCGCCGCCGGTGACGTTGCGGTCGATCGGGGTCGCGAACTTCGGCGCGCCCGCCGCTGCGCAGAAGGCGTTGATCATCGCGACCACGGACTGCGGCTCGGGGTTGACCAGGTGGAACGCCTCACCGTCGCGGTCGGGCAGATGGGCGATGTGGTCCATCGCCTTCGCGACGTAGTCGACCGGGACCAGGTTGGTGTCGCCCAGGTCGGCGCCGACGAGCGGCAGCCACGAGGGGAGGTTGTCGCGGAGCCGTTTGATGAGCGGGAAGAAGTAGTAGGGGCCGTCGATCTTGTCCATCGCGCCCGTCTCGGAGTCACCGACGACGATGGCAGGGCGGTAAACCCGCCAGGGGACGGTCGATTCCTCGCGGACGATCTTCTCCGACTCGTACTTCGTCCGGTGGTACGCCGACGGCAGCGGCTGGCCCTCGTCGAACATGGTCTCGTCGAACCGGCCGTGGTAGTCGCCCGCCGCCGCGACGGAGGAGACCTGGTGGAAGCGACCCACCTGGAGCGCGTCGGCCAGCTCGAGCGCGTAGCGGGTGCCCTGGACGTTCATCGCGTCGTTGGTGGCGTCGTCCGCGGTCATGTCGTAGATCGCCGCGAGGTGGAAGAAGTGGTCGACCTTCCCGGCGTGCTCGGCGGCCCACTCGGGATCCACGCCGAGGCCAGGCTCGCCGAGGTCGCCGATGACGGGGACGACCCGGTCGGAGCCCGATCCGCGCGTCCACTGCTGGATCATCGTCTCCATGCGGGAGAGCGACGAAGCCCGGACGAGCACGAAGATCGGGCCTTCGCGGTGGTCGACGAGCTCACTGACGAGGTGACGACCGATGAAGCCGGTGGCGCCGGTCACGAAGGAAGACATGCGGGCAGAGTAGTCCGATTGCCGGGCGTGCGGTTGGCTGTCTTCTCACCGGGACTCGATCCGCCCTGCCGCGACTTCGCAGGCTCGGTCGCGGGGGCTACTCGACCTTCTCGCTCCTGTGAGCCCGGGCTTCGCCCGTCTCACTCGCTCGAACTACTGGTCGCCGCCGCCGAACATGATCTCGTCCCAGCTGGGCACCGACGCCCGACCACGCTTCTTGGAGACGGGACGGCGGTGGTGCGGGGTCCCGGCCTGGGCGGCCTGGGCGGCCTGGGCGGGCGTCTCGGCCGGCTCGGGCTCGAGAACCTCGGACGTGTTGCGCAGCGGGTCGTCGTGAGTCGGGACTGGGGGCTCGTCGCCGACCAGGTCGAGCGCGTCGTCGCCGAGCGGCAGCTCGTCGGAGGAGACCGCCGCCAGCCGCCGCTGCCGGGCCTGCTGGAGGTCGTCGAGGTGCTGGGCCGCCTCGGACATGTCAGCGACGAGGTCGCCGACGAGCCACCGCGCGTCATCGTTGTCGGTGGTGACGTAGTTGCCCGGCACGTCG
Organism: uncultured Actinomycetota bacterium; assembly: GCA_963795115.1. GTDB lineage: Bacteria > Actinomycetota > Actinomycetes > Propionibacteriales > Nocardioidaceae > Nocardioides. The sequence goes on along the minus strand of CAWCGH010000001.1, from coordinate 635,189 downwards.
TAGGTGAACCGTGCCGTACCCGACCGCAGACCCGTCTCGAAGGTTCCGGCGACCTCCCAGCGGCCATCGTCGCGACGGAACGCGTCCCACGAGATGTCGTCGGCCCTGGCCGGCAAGTTCGACAAGTGCGTGCTGACGGCGTCGCGCAGCACCCGGGTGCCGGAGGCGGCATCGCCGGCGGGTCGACGAAGCGACGACTTCTGGGCACGCGCGGCGACGTGCTCGCGCTCGCCCAGAACCGGCCCCACGAACGGCATGATCGCCTCGACAGTGGTCTGCGCAGACGCGGCCACGGCCTCGGGCGTCTCACCGGCCCGGATCCGGGTCTGGATCTCACGGGGGCGCAGGGTGCTCGTCATCTTGATCTCCAACTGGCCGATGCGGGTGGTCTCACCGCGGAGCGCGGCGCGCAGAGCAGGGGTGATCTCGAGGGTGAACTCCTCGCCCTGCCGACCAACCAGGAGGAGGCACCGACCGTCGGCGCTGACTCCTGCGAGATCGAGGTGCGCCATGCTCCGTCCTTCCGGACCCGTTGCCGGGCCCGCCATGCTCCTGGGTGGATGTACTCCGGTGCGCCCGAGACTACGCCCGGGCTCAGGTCAGAATCGGGACGCGCGCCCGGCGTGCCGATAAGTCGATATCTGGTGGTCCGGTCGACCCCGGAAGGTGGAGTGCGGGGGCAGGCCGCCGATGTCATGCGTCGGTGGACTGCGGCGTGGCCGGGAGGATCACGTCGGGCGTGGCGCTGTCGCGGGCGGGAATCCGGGTGGCGAGGGCGGCCGCTAGGGCGAGGACTCCGCCGCCGAACGAGACCAGGTACGCCGTCGAGGCGCCGGACGCCTCGATCACGACGCCGGCGAGGGCGGCGCCGGGCGCCAGCCCGAGGGCGATCCCCGTCTGGAGCAGCATCATGCCCTCGGTGAGCCGGGCGGGTGGCAGCACCTGTTCGGCGAGCGACATGGCGGCGATGAGTGTCGGGGAGATGGCGAAGCCACCGACCAGCAGAACCAGCCCCATCAGGGGGATCGAGGGCACCAGCGCCAGCGGCGCCATCGCGGCCGCCATGCCGAGCGCACCCCAGCGCATCCGGACCAGCGGCCCCTGGTGCCACGAGATCGCCCCGGAGATCAGGCCGGCGACCAGGCTGCCGAGCGCCCACACCGCGAGCAGGAAGCCGGCAGCGCCCTGGTGGCCCTCCTCCTCGGAGAACGCCACGGTGCTGACTTCGGCGGCGCCGAACAGGACGCCGAGCGCGAAGGTCAGCACGGCGAGCGCACCGACGGCGAGCCACGGCATGGCCGGTCGTTGGGTGCCGGCGGCGGGGGCGGGGTGGAGCGGCGGCTCCGTGGAGCGGAGGGCGGCGAAGACATAGGTGCCGGCGAGCCCGAACGTGAGCGCCGCGCTGAGGCCGGCGACCGGGTGCACGGCCGTGGCCAGCATCGTCACGATGATCGGTCCGAGCAGGAAGACCGTCTCGTCCGCGACCGCCTCGAAGGAGAAGGCGGTGTGCAGGCGGCTGGGGTCGTCCTTGAGGCAGTGCGCCCAGCGGGCACGCGAGCACGCGCCGACCGAAGGCAGTGCGGCACCGGCGACGACGGCGAGGGCGTAGGTCGTCCAGACCGGCCACTGCTCCGTCAGCGACAACATGGTGGCGGCCAGGCCGGCACCCCAGATCGTGATCAGCAGCGGCAGTACCTTGGCCTGCCCGAGCCGGTCGAGCAACCGGCCCTGGGGCACCGCGAACACGGCGCTGGCGACCAGCGCGGTGGCCGAGACCGCGCCGGCGAACGCATAGGAGCCGGTCTCGTGCTCGGCGAGCAGCACGATGCCGAGGCCCACCATGGAGATCGGCAGTCGCGCGACCAGACCGGTCAAGCTGAACAGCGCGGTGGCCGGTGTGAAGATCCGGCGGTAGGGGGCAAGGGCAGAGGCGAACATGACGTGTCGATGCTCCTCCCTACGATGGTCAGGTGACCAATCCCCGGACGCCGTCATCCGCTCCGTACGACGCCCTGCTGCTGTTGAGCTTCGGTGGACCCGAGGGACCCGACGACGTCGTACCGTTTCTCGAGAACGTCACCCGCGGACGCGGCATTCCTCCCGAGCGGCTCGCCGAGGTCGGTCAGCACTACTTCCTGTTCGGTGGCCGGTCGCCGATCAACGACCAGAACAGGGCGCTGATCGCGGCGCTGGAGGCCGACCTCGCGGCGGCCGACGTCGACCTGCCGGTCTACTGGGGCAATCGCAACTGGGAGCCCTACCTGGTCGACGCGGTCCGGCAGATGGCCGCCGACGGCCGTCGCCGGGTCGCTTGCGTGGCTACGAGCGGCTACTCGTCGTGGTCGAGCTGCCGTCAGTACCTCGCCAACATCGAGGACGCCGTCGCTGCCGTGCCCGGCGCTCCGCGCATCGACAAGGTGCGCTGGTTCGCGTTCCACCCCGGCTTCGTCGCCGCCGTCGTGGATCGCACGATCGAGGCGATCGGCGAGCTGCCACGCGCGCTGCAGCACGATGCCCGTCTGGTCTTCGTCACCCACTCGATCCCGACGGCCATGAACGACGAGAGCGGGCCCGACGGGGGCGCCTACCTGGCCCAGCACCGGGACGTCGGTGCGGCGGTGGCCGAGCGGGTCAACGCGATGACGGGACACGCACACGACCACGAGCTGGTGTTCTGCTCGCGCAGCGGGTCGCCGCACACGCCGTGGTTGGAGCCCGACGTCAACGACCGGCTCGAAGAGCTCGCCGGGGAAGGGGTCGGGTCGGTGGTGCTGATCCCCGTGGGGTTCGTCTCGGACCACATGGAGGTCGTCTACGACCTCGACACGGAGGCCCTGGCCACCGCGGAGCGGCTGGGCATCGAGGCCCGCCGGGCCGGGACCGCCGGCGTCGACCCGCGGTTCGTGGCCGCGCTGCGCGAGCTCGCGCTGGACCGGCCGGTCGAAGCCTGCCCCGCGCACTGCTGCCTGCCGCGCACCCCGGCATGAAGGCGTCGCCGCAGGAGCTCGCCGCGCTGGCGCTGCCGGTCGCCCGCGAGGCCGCTGCGCTGATCGGTGAGTACGGCGCCCGCGGGGTCCATGTCGCCGACACCAAGTCCAGCGACGTCGACATCGTCACCCTCGCGGACCGGGCGGCAGAGGAGCTGATCCGGGCCCGGTTGCTCGCGGCCCGCCCCGACGACTCGGTGCTCGGCGAGGAGGGCGACGACGTGGTCGGCTCTACGGGCGTGCGCTGGATCGTCGACCCGATCGACGGCACCGTCAACTTCCTCTACGGGCTGCTGGAGTTCTCGGTCTCGATCGCGGCCGAGGTCGACGGCGAGGTCGTGGCCGGCGTCGTGCTGGACGCGGCCAAGGACCGGGCTTACGTCGGGTACGTCGATCCCGCGCTGCCGGGCGGCGGCTCGGCGACCCGGGACGGCCGGCGGCTGAGCGTGCGCGGCCCGGCGCCCCTGGGGCAGCGGCTGATCGCGACCGGCTTCTCCTACAGCGCCGAGAAGCGCGCCGTCCAGGCGGCTGCCACGGCCCGGTTGCTGCCCCTGGTGCGCGACATCCGTCGGCACGGCTCGTGTGCGCTCGAGCTTTCCCACGTCGCGGAGGGCGCCCTCGACGGCTATCTCGAGGAGGGCGTGAACCTCTGGGACTACGCCGCCGGCGGACTCATCGCGCGACTGGCCGGCGCGCGGCTCGGCGTACTCCCGGGAGCAGGTGGGACCGACCTCGTCGTGTGTGGGCCGGATCACGGCTTCGACGAGCTGGTCGACCTCGCGAGGAGCTCCGGTTTCACGAGGGAATAGCCTGCGTTCCCGCGCTGTTCCGACCACTCGCAAGGACCCGAGGTATCGCTGGGCCCGGGGATAGTGCACAATCTGCCGCGCCGATCAGAAACTTGCAGGTCCGAGGCAGGGAGGACCGATCGACGGCGACCGAGGAGGAGGCAGCGTCATGGCGACCGATTACGACGCACCGCGCAAGAACGAGGACGAGCAGTCCGAAGAGAGCATCGAAGAGCTCAAGGCGCGCCGCCACGACAAGAACTCGGGCAAGGTCGACGAGGACGAGGCCGAGGCCGCGGAGTCGTTCGAGCTGCCCGGAGCGGACCTCTCCCACGAAGAGCTGGCCGTCGAGGTGAAGCCCAAGCAGGAGGACGAGTTCACCTGCATGAGCTGCTTCCTGGTGCACCACCGCTCACAGCTGGCCGACGCCAAGAAGATGATCTGCCGCGATTGCGCCTGATCGACCGAGCCAGGTCGTCGAGATGCCCGCACGCCGAGCGAGGGGTCGGCCGGGTCGGGTTACTGGCCGTCGCGGCGCAGCGGCGGGGGCAGGTTGCCGGTCGACCTGACGTAGTAGTTCGCGGCGCGGCGCTGGGCGTACATCTTCGCGAGTGCCACCGCGGCGCCGGTCAGGGCTGCCCACGACACGGCCTCCCAGATGTCGATGTCCGGGTCGGCGGGGTTGTCGGGCGGCTTCTTGCCGGTGCTGACCTGCCAGGACTTGTCGATCGCCTTCCGCGCGGCGGCCGCGCCGCCGAGCGACGCCGCCAGCGAGAAGATCGACCACATCTTGGAACTGTCGCCCTTTGACATGGGACGACCCTATCGAGTCGGTGTCGCACGCGGCCTAGCCGGACCGGGGCAGGGCGGTCAGGGCGTCCGCCAGCGCCTCGGGGTGCCGTGAGCTGACCAGCCAGTACGGCGTCGGGTCGGCCGGGTCGACCACCTCGACCTTGACGGCCCGGTGGACGTAGGGCCGCAGCAACAGGAAGGCCCGCGCGTCTGCGTCGCGGCCGGCGACCAGCCGGGTCTGCTCGGCGTCGAGGGCAGCGACCTCGCCGACGTGCGCGGCCTCGATCCTGGCCCGCCCGGCCTGGAACCAGCCGTCGCTCACGATCACCCGGGCGTCGCCGTACCAGAAGAGGGCGAGCGCCAGCAGCGCCAGCGCGATCGCCGTCACCACCCACGCGGTCGGCCCCGGGACCGCGACGACGACAGTCAGCCAGAGGGTGGCGACGAGCATGGTGCCCTGTGCCCACCAGCGCAGGGGTACGGCGAGACGCTCGTCGTACTCCGGTCCGCTGGTCACGGGAGGAAGGATCCCACCCGACCTCCCCGGGCGGCTCTATAGGGTCGATGCGTGCCACGCGACCCCGACCACCCCGACGACCTCGACGACCCTGTCGGCCTGGAGATCCCGGTCACCCTGCTGGATCCCGACCTGCCGCTCCCGTCCTACGCCCACCCCGGCGACGCCGGCGCCGACCTGGTGTCGACGGTCGACGTCGTGCTCGCCCCGGGCGAGCGGATGGTGGTGCCGACCGGCGTCGCGATCGCCCTCCCCGACGGCTACGTCGCCCTGGTGCACCCGCGCAGCGGGCTCGCCGCCCGCCACGGGCTGTCGATCGTCAACACCCCGGGGACGATCGACGCCGGCTACCGCGGCGAGATCAAGGTGCTGCTCATCAACCACGACCCCGTCGAGCCGATCGCGCTCAGCCGCGGCGACCGGATCGCGCAGCTGGTCGTCCAGCGCTTCGAGCGGGCCCGGTTCGTCGCGGTTGTCGACCTTCCCGACAGTGCTCGTGGCACCGGCGGCTACGGTTCTACTGGAGGCTTCGGCCCTCCGAATCAGCAGTGAAGGAGAGCAGCCAGTGAGGTTCCGTCGAAAGTCCGACGCGACCGACCTCGACACCGCATCCGAGGCGGACGTCGACGAGGTCGCGGACGACGCCGTCGAGGCACCGCCCGAGGCGTCCGACGCGGGTCCCTACGACGCCGACGAGCTCCCCGACGACGGCGTCGCCCGGGTCGACCTCGGTGCACTTCTGGTGGCTCCGGCCGAGGGACGGGACCTGCGGGTCCAGGTCGACGAGAAGTCCGGCGCGGTGAAATCGGTGGTGCTCGCCGGCAAGGACGGCGCGGTCGAGCTGCGGGCCTACGCGGCTCCGCGCAACGGCGACCTGTGGAGCGAGGTGCGCCCGCAGATCGCGGCCGACGCCGCGCGCCGCGGTGGCACCGCGACCGAGCAGGACGGACCGTTCGGCACCGAGCTCTACTGCGAGATCCAGGTCAAGGCCGCCGACGGCAAGGTCGGCAACCAGACGTCACGGGTCGTCGGCTTCAACGGGCCCCGGTGGCTGCTGCGAGCGACGTTCCTCGGGCTGCCGGCGCGTGACCCCGACGCCCTGGCTCAATGGAGCACGGCGGTGACCAGCGTCGCCGTACGACGTGGCGCCCAGGCAATGCCGGTGGGGGAGCCGCTGCCGCTCAGCCTCCCCGAGGACATCCGCGAGGCCCAGGCCGCGCAGGCCGCGAAGGCCGCCGCGGCGGCCGGCGAACAGTCCGGAGCCTGAGGCCGCACGTGACGACGAAGAGCCGGTTGCGGCGCACGATCAGCCGGTGGGCCAACCCCGCCGAGGCGGAGGCGCGCGACCTGCGGAAGACGTTCGCCGGCGACGGCGTCGTCGCCATCGCGGACGCGCCGAGCCGGACACCGGTCCAGCTCCGTGGCCGTCTGCGGACGGTGACGCTTCGCCCGCGCGGCGGCGTACCCGCGCTCGAGGCCGAGCTCTACGACGGGACCGAGACCCTCACCCTGATCTGGCTCGGGCGCCGGCGGATCGCCGGCATCGGGCCCGGCCGCGCGATCGAGGTCGCCGGCCGGATCGGTGAGCACGACGGTCAGCGGGTGCTCTACAACCCTCGCTACGAGCTCTTGTGAGCCAGGAGGATCAGGCGGTGGCGAACCCTGGGAGCGAGGACGAGGACCACTCGCTCACCACCGAGGCCGCCGAGAAGATCGGCGTCGACACGGTCGAGGCGCTGATCCGGCACCAGCTCGCATCGTCGCTCGGCGGCAAGCGCGGCATGCTCGAGGCGGCGATCCCCGGGATCGTTTTCAGCGCGGTCTGGCTGCCGACGAAGGAGCTCCAGGCGGCCCTGGTCGCGAGCCTTGCCATCGCGGGACTGGCGCTCGTCGTACGACTTGTGCAGAAGAGCACCATGCAGTACGTCTTCAACGCCCTCTTCGGGATCGGCATCGGCTGGGTGTTCGTGCGGTGGGCGGAGTCGTCGGGAGGGTCGGAGTCCGACCAGGCGCTGGCGTTCTTCCTGCCCGGCATCCTGCTCAGCCTCGGCTACACCGTGGTGTTCGGCACGTCGTGCCTGCTCGGCTGGCCGGTGCTCGGGTTCATGCTCGGCGCCGCGACCGAGGACCCGATCGGCTGGCACAAGAACAAGCAGGTCGTGAAGCTCTGCACCCGCCTCACCTGGGTGATGCTGATCCCGGGCGCGATCGGGGTCCTCGGCCAGGGCCCGATCTGGTTGCTCGGCCACTACGACAGGATCGACGCGGATGTCGCCGTGGTGATCATCCTGGTTCTCCGCACCGGCCTCGGCTGGGCGCTCCGCATCGGGTCGTGGGCGCTGATGATCTGGCTGCTTGCCCGCAACGCGACCCCGATCGAGGCGCCGGAACCGGAGCCGACCTGATCCGACCTGGTCCGACCTGGTCCGACCTGGTCCGACCTGATCGTCAGGTTGGGTGGTTGGTCGGCGCGAGCAGGTGCTCGAGCTCGTCCTCGGCCTCGGCGGGTACGACGAGCAGCAGCTCGTCGCCCGCCTCGACCGGCTGCTCGGGCGTCGGCACGTAGACCTGCCCGTCGCGCAGGATGGTGACCAGCGCGCAGTTGTCGGGGAGCGGGATCAGCCCGGCGGCCTTGCCGACGTACGGCGAGTCCGCCGGCAACGTCATCTCGACCAGGTTGGCGTTGCCCTGGCGGAACGTGAACAGCCGCACCAGGTCGCCGACGGTGACCGCCTCCTCGACCAGGGCCGTGATGATCCGCGGGGTCGACACGTTGACGTCGACGCCCCACGCCTCGGTGAAGAGCCACTCGTTGTTGGGATGGTTGACGCGGCCGACCGTGCGCGGCACACCGAACTCGGTCTTGGCGAGCAGCGACGTGACCAGGTTGGCCTTGTCGTCACCGGTCGCGGCGATGACGACGTCGCACTTGTCGAGCCGGGCCTCCTCGAGCGAGGAGAGCTCGCAGCTGTCGGCCAGGAGCCACTCGGCGTCCGGCACCCGCTCCGGGCGGATCGACGTGGGCGACTTGTCGATGAGCAGCACCTCGTGGCCGTTCTCGATCAGCTCGGCCGCGATCGATCGGCCCACGGCGCCGGCGCCGGCGATGGCGACCCTCATGTCAGTCCCTTCCCGCACATGTCCCGGTCCCGCCCCTAGTCCCTGTGCTCCGGGCCGGCCTCGAGCACGTCGTAGGCGTGGCCGGCGTTCTCCTCGCGGATGACGACGTGGAGCAGGTCGCCCTCCTGGACGACGCTGTCGCGGGTGGGCAGCATGCCCTCGCCGAGGCGGTCGATCCAGGCGACCCGGGCGCGCGCCTGGTCCTGGAACGCGCCGACCGTCGAGCCGACCCAGGCCTCGGGCACCATCATGTGGTCCATCCGGACGGTGCCGGACGGGTCGCGGAAGTCGGGCTCGGCTCCCGCCGGCAGCAACCGGCGGAGGACCTGGTCCGCCGTCCACTTGACCGTGGCCACCGTCGTGATGCCGAGCCGCTGGTAGACCTCGGCGCGGCCGGGGTCGTAGATCCGGGCCACGACCTGCTGGATGCCGAACGTCTCGCGGGCCACGCGGGCCGCGATGATGTTGGAGTTGTCACCGCTGGACACGGCGGCGAAGGCGTCCGCCCGTCGGATGCCGGCCTTCTCCAGCACCTGCTGGTCGAAGCCCATGCCGGCGATCTTGTCGCCGTTGAAGCCGGGTCCGAGCCGGCGGAACGAGTCGGGCTCGCTGTCGATCACGGCCACCGTGTGGTTGCGGTCCTCCAGGCTGCGGGCGAGGGTCGATCCGACGCGGCCGCAGCCCATGATCACGACGTGCACAGTTGAACGCTATAGCAGCGGCGGGTGGGTCGGCCGGTTACCCGCCCAACGCCCTGGCGACGAGTACCTGTCGGGTCGGGGTACCGGTCTTCGCGAGCAGCGCCTCGAGGTGGTCCTCGGTCGTGGTCCGGGCGATGAAGAGCAGCTCGGCGATCTGCCGGGTGTCGAGACCGTGGACGGCGAGGTCGAGCACCTCGGTCTCGCGTGGGGACAGTCCGTGGACACGGGCAAACAGGTCGGTGCGCTCGTCCGCGGTCGACGGCGCGATCGAGATCGCGATGTTCGCCAGGACCGGCGGCGACCACGCTGACGCCATGACCCCCGTGACCATCTTGCATATCGACAACACCGTCCACGACTACGACACCTGGGGGGAGGCGTTCGACCGCTACGAGGACTTCCGGAAAGCGCGCGGCGTCCGGTCCCACCGGATCGCACGCGACGCGACCGACCCCCAGCGGGTGCTCGTCGATCTCGACTTTGACGACGCCGCGGCGGCCATCGACTTCCGCGGTGCCCTGCAGAAGATCTGGGCGACCCCGCTCTCGCAGCAGCAACTGGTTCGTCACGTCGATCCGATCGTGCTCGACGTCGTGGTGCACCAGACACTCTGAACGACCTCCGATGCCCTAACGTTGGCGCACGTGGGTGTCGGCGACGTCTCGAAGCGGATTCTGCTCGGGCGCAAGCTCAGGAGCGCACAGCTGGGGGAGACGCTCCTCCCCAAGCGAATCGCCCTGCCGGTGTTCGCCAGCGACGCCCTCTCCTCCGTGGCCTACGCCCCGGACGAGGTGTTCATCATGCTGGCGATCGCCGGGGCGTCGGCGTACGCCTGGTCCTGGAAGATCGCGATCGCCGTCGCCCTGGTGATGGCGGCCGTCATTGCGTCGTACCGCCAGACGGTCCACGCCTATCCGTCCGGCGGCGGCGACTACGAGGTCGCCACCGTCAACCTCGGGCGCGCGGCGGGCTCGACGGTCGCGAGCGCCTTGCTGGTCGACTACGTGCTCACGGTGGCGGTGTCGATCTCGTCGGGCGCCCAGTACGCCGCCGCGGCGATCCCGGCCTTCCTCGACCACGAGGCGACCGTGGCGGTCGTCATGGTCGTCCTGCTGACGGCCATGAACCTGCGCGGCATCCGGGAGTCAGGCGGCTTCTTCGCGGTGCCGACGTACCTGTTCATCCTCGCCATGTTCGCCATGTTCGCCTGGGCCTTCATCCAGCTGATCAGTGGGACCCTGCCCGACGTGGAGAGCGCCAGCCTCGAGATCGCACCGGACCAGGGCTGGGACCAGCCGCTGACGACCCTTGGCCTGCTCTTCCTGCTGGCTCGTGCCTTTTCCTCCGGGTGTGCGGCGTTGACCGGCGTCGAGGCGATCTCCAACGGGGTGCCGGCGTTCCAGCGGCCGAAGAGCAAGAACGCTGCGACCACCCTCCTGTTGCTCGGGATGATCGCGATCACGATGATGGTGAGCGTCATCGTGCTGGCGAAGCAGATGGGCATCAAGTACGTCGACCCCGACGACCTCGACAAGCTGACCCGCAACGGCGAAGCGCTGCCCGGCAACTACGACCAGCACACAGTGATCGCCCAGATCGCGCGCGCGGTCTTCCTCGACTTCAGTCCCGGCTTCTACTTCGTCGTCACGGTCACCGGGGTGATTCTGGTGCTCGCGGCCAACACGGCGTTCAACGGCTTCCCGGTGCTTGGGTCGATCCTGGCCAAGGACGGCTACGCGCCGCGCGCGCTCGGGTCCCGCGGCGACCGGCTCGCTTATAGCAACGGCATCGTGTTCCTGGCGGTGATGGCGATCGCGCTGATCGTGGCCTTCGACGCCGAGACGACGAAGCTGATCCAGCTCTACATCGTCGGGGTGTTCGTGTCGTTCAACCTCAGCCAGATCGGCATGATCCGGCATTGGACCCGGGCCCTGGCGACCGAGCGCAACCCGGCGCTGCGCCGGCGGATGTTCCGCTCCCGGATCATCAACGCGATCGGGCTGACCTTCACCGCGGTGGTGCTGGTCGTCGTCCTGATCACAAAGTTCACGCACGGCGCCTGGATCACGATCCTGGCGATGGCGTTCTTCTTCGTGATCATGCGGGCCATCAAGAGCCACTACAACTCGGTCGAGCTGGAGCTGGCGGCCGACGAGACCGACAACGCACTCCCGACCCGGGTGCACGCCATCGTGCTGGTCTCCAAGCTGCACAAGCCGACCTTGCGGGCGCTGGCGTTCGCCAAGGCCAGCCGGCCCAACTCGCTGGAGGGCGTCTACGTCTCGATCGACAACGCCGACACCGCACGACTGTTGGAGGAGTGGGACCAGCGCATCACCGGTGTCCCGCTCAAGGTCTTGCACTCGCCGTACCGCGAGGTGGTCAAGCCGATCGTCGAGTACGCCATCGCCATCCGGGGGGCCAACCCGCGCTCGGTCGTCGCCGTCTACATCCCGGAGTACGTCGTCGGGCGCTGGTGGGAGCAGCTGCTCCACAACCAGACCGCCCTGCGGCTCAAGGGCCGGCTGCTCTTCACGCCGGGCGTCATGGTCACGTCGGTGCCCTACCAGCTCCGGTCCTCGCAGATCGCGCGCGAGCGCGAGGAGCGCGAGGAGGCCCGGGAGCGCCAGGGCAGGAGCAAGCGCAAGGACCGGCAGGTCCAGTGAGCCCGCCGCGCCGCCCGCGGGTCCGGCAAGAGCGTGGCCAGTCCTACGTCGGCGAGCAGTACGAGGCCGCAGTGGGGCCGGTCGCGCACGGCGGGCACTGCGTCGTACGCCTTCCGTTGCCGGAGGGCGACCGGGTCGTCTTCGTGCGGCACGCGCTGCCGGGGGAGCGGGTCGTGGTCGAGATCACCGAGGGCACCGAGGGCGACCGGTTCTGGCGGGGTGATGCGGTGGAGGTGCTCGAGGCGTCGGCGGACCGGGTCGCCGCACCGTGCCCGTACGCCGGGCCCGGGCTCTGCGGCGGCTGCGACTTCCAGCACGTCTCGTCGGCCGCACAGCGCGGGCTCAAGGCGCAGGTCGTGCGTGAGCAGCTGAGCCGGCTGGCGCGGCTGGACGTCGACGTCGTGGTCGAGCCGGTGCCGGGCGACCGGGACGGCCTGGGCTGGCGGACCCGGCAGCGCTACGTACCGCTGCCCGGCGGGCGGCAGGGCATGCGCAAGCACCGGTCGCACGACGTGATCCCGGTGGAGCGCTGCCTGCTCGAAGCCGCGGCAGGTCCGTCTTACGAGGTCCGTGGCGCCTCGTTCGCGGTCTCCGACGGTGGCTTCTGGCAGGTGCATCCGGGTGCGCCGGAGGCCTTGGTCTCGGCCGTGCTCGAGGCTCTCGCACCTCAGCAGGGGGAGTCGGCGCTCGACCTCTACGCCGGCGTCGGACTGTTCAGCAGGTTCCTGCTCGACGCGGTCGGTCCGCGCGGCCGGGTCTGCGCGGTCGAGGGAGACGCGGCCGCCCTCCGGCTCGCCAAGCGCAACTGTCCCGGCCTCCGCACGACGGCCGGCGACGTCGGCGCCGTGCTGGCGGCGGAGTACGACGCACCGTTCGACCTCGTCGTGCTCGACCCGCCCCGGGCCGGCGCGAAGCGGAAGGTCGTCGAGCAGGTCGTCGACCGCCGGCCGCGTGCCGTGGCGTACGTCGCCTGCGACCCCGCCGCGCTCGCCCGCGACGTGGCGATCTTCGCGGAGCACGGCTACGGGCTGACCAGCCTCCGGGCGTTCGACCTGTTCCCGATGACGCACCACGTCGAGTGCGTGGCGCTGCTGGAGCCGGTCACTCGATCGGGCAGCTGATGTCGATCTGGTTGACGGTGCCGCCGGTGACGCGCACGCCCCGGTGGCACACCTGGCGGCCGAGCTCGGGACTGGTCACCTCGATGTCGTAGATGCCGTCCGCAAGGTCGATCTCGTAGGTCCCGTCGGATGCGATCCCGACGCCGGCACCGGCCGAGTCGCCGTCGTCGGTGTCGGCGATGAACGTCACTCCGCCGGAGGTCACCGGGATGCTGGCGCCGATGGCCGGCCCGCCATCCATCGTGACGGTGCCCGTCACGGTGCCGGCCTCCACGGCGGGGCTGATCTGGGTGAGTGGGCTGACCCGTACGCGCTGCTCGCCCTCGCCGGCGCTGCAGCTGGTCTGCCCGAAGCCCTCGACCTCGACCACGGTCGCGTCACTGACCTTGAGCAGGATCGCGTCGTTGTCGATGTCGCCGCAGTGGTGGGCGAGGGCCCACGCGAGCGTGACCTGGATCGGATGACCGTCCTGGACGACCAGGTGCCGTTTCCCGTGACCGTCGGTCGTGTCGTCGACCGTCTCGACAGGAGCGACCTCCCCGTGGTCGAGCAGCGTGACCAGCGGGAACCCCTTGACTACGCAGGGCGCTGCGTCGGGCGCCAGCGCGAGAGTCGCTCTGAGGTAGGTAGTGCCGAGGGCGGCCGACAGCCTGCGTTCGCCGGCGACGAGGTCGTTCGCGCCGCACGGAGCCGGTTCCGGCGAAACGACCGAGGCCGGACCGCTCGTTGTCGGGTTGTCGGCGGACGCAATGTCGTCCGCAGAGTCGCCAGCAGTCAGGGCGAAGGCCCCGCCCGAAACGACGGCGACGGCGGCCGCCGCCGCGACCGGAACCAGCCAGCGGCGACGGGGCGCTGAGGCGGTGTCGGGCTGGACGGGTGCCGCCAGCGCATCCCGCCAGCGGGCGCCGTACTCCTGGAGACGCTCGTCCATCCGCGCGTCGAGCAGGTCCCTGTCCGATGAATCAGTCATTGTCGTCTCCGATCTGGGCGCGCAGCGCGGCCCGGGCCTGGTGGAGGGTGGCGCGGACCGTGCCCGGCGCGCAGCCCATGGCCTCGGCGATCGCGGCCACGTCGAGGTCCACGAAGTAGTAGAGGTCGACCGCCTCCCGCTGCCGCGGCGGCAGCGCGCGGATCGCGCGCTCGAGGTCCACGTCGGGGTCGTGCTGGCGAGCTGCGCCGTCGACGGCCGCCAGCTCGAGGTGCTCGCGCCGGCGGGTCCGATGGCGGCTGCCGCGGTCGCGCACGATGGCGATCAGCCAGGGCAGGGGAGCGCCGCGCCTCTCGTCGTACGTCGACCAGCGCCGCCAGGCGCGCACCAGCGACTCCTGGACCACGTCGTCGGCGTCGGCGGGTCCGACGAGGCGGATGGCGTACCGGTGCAGCACGGTGACGTGCGGGCGCGCCCAGGCGTCGAAGTCGTCGGGGGTCTCCCCGCTCCTCGCCATGAGTCCTCCGGCCGTGGGTGCGTCCACGATGGGTCTACACCGGGAGCCGCCCGTTCCGCTTAGTCGCGCACCGAGTCAGCGCAGCGGGAGCGTGATGTTGCGCGGAGTGAGCTCGCTGTCAACGACGTCGAAGGAGCCCGCGGAGTACGGCTCGCCTCCGTGCCACTGATGGGTCGAGACCACCACCTCGTAGCGCCCGGCGGGGAGCTCGATCTCGTAGCTGCCGTCCTCGCCGATCGGCGCGCGGTAGTCGTCGGGCTCGCCGACGAACTCGATCTCCCCGGAGGTGACGAACTGGCCGGTCCCCAGGTCCGGGCCGTCGTTCAGCGTGACGATGCCGCTGACCGTGCCGAGCTCGGCTCTCGGGTCGACATACGTGAACGGCCCGAACCGCACTGCGGGCCGGTCGTCGCCCGGGCTGCAGGAAGTCACCCCGAAGCCGTCGATCTCGATCGTCAGACCGGGTCCGACCAGGAGTCGGAGGGCGTCGTTGTCGGTCGGACCGCAGTAGTGCGAGACGGCCCAGCCGAGGGTCACCCGCACCGTCCGGTCCGGCAGGACGGTGAGCTCCTGCGGGTTCCCGAGGCCGTCGTCCGGCGCGGTGGCGACGCCTGCGGGTCGGCCGTCCGTGAGCACGATGACGCCGGGGTAGCCCTCGACCGAGCACGGCTCGGCGCCAGGCGCGAGCTCCAGGGTCGCGGTCAGGTACGTCGTACCGGCCGCCACGGCTGTCTCCTGCCCACCCGCGACGAGGTCGCCGCGACCGCACAGGTTCGGCGCGAGCGACACCGCCGACGACAGCCAGCCGGATTCGTCATCGGAGTCGGAGCCGACGGACTGGCTGCCGAAGTACCCGGCGCCGACGACCAGCACCACGACCGTCGTCGCCGCGGCGGCGACCCGGTCGCGGCGCCGTTGCCGGGCCGGTGGGCCGGGCGACGGCGTCGGGGGTGGCTGGTCGAGGTCGAGCACGGTGGTCTCCGGTCGTCGGTGGCTATCACTGGTCTACACCCGACGACCACAGATCAGGGTGCGCAGCCGGCGCCACCGGTCAGCGGACGACCGCGTAGATGAGCTTCGGCGACCAGCAGGTGGTAGCGGTCGACCAGGCCCGCGGCGGCAAGCGACTGCGCGGGGCTCCGGTGCGACGTCAGCGGCGCGCCGCGTAGATCCGGCGTACGACGTCCTCGATGTCGGGCTCCTCGACGGTGAGGTCCAGCACCTCTGCTCGTTCGCTCACCGCGGCCAGCACCTTGGCGGCCGTGGTCGCCTCGGCGTCGAACGCGAGCCGCTGGCGCAGCCCGTGGCCCTCGGAGCCGAGGTGGTGGGTGCCCTCGATGCCGGTCAGGTCGTCGACGGCCTCGGCCAGGTCGACGACCAGGACCCGCTCGGCCCCGACGGTCCGGGAGAGGCCTGGAAGGTCGCCGTCGTAGGCGAGCCGGCCGCGGTCGATGACGAGGATCCGGTCGCACAGGCGCTCGACGTCGCCCATGTCGTGGGTGGTGAGCAGCAGGGTGGTGCCGTGGGTCTGGCGCTCGGTCACGAGGAACTCGCGGAGCCGCTGCTTCGACAGCACATCCAGACCGATCGTCGGCTCGTCCAGGATGACCAGGCGCGGGGAGTGGAGCAGAGCCGCTGCGACCTCGGCGCGCATCCGTTGCCCGAGGGAGAGCTGTCGCACCGGTGTCGCCAGGAACTCCGCCATCTCCAGCCGCTCGACGAGCTCGTCGGTGCGCGCCTTCTCCACGTCGGACGAGAGGTCGTGGATCGCTGCGAGGATCCGGAAGGACTCCCGGACCGGCAGGTCCCACCACAGCTGGGACCGCTGGCCGAACACCACGCCGACCTGCCGGGCGAGGCGCCGGCGGTCCTGCACCGGCCGCAGCCCGCAGGTCGTCACCGAGCCGCGGGTCGGCACCAGGATCCCGGTCAGCATCTTGATCGTCGTCGACTTCCCGGCGCCGTTGGCACCGATGTAGCCGACCGCCTCGCCGGGCTCGATCCGCACCGCCAGGTCGTCGACGGCAACGACCGTGCGTCGGCGCAGGCCGTCACGGACGCGGAACTCCCGGGTCAGGCCAGTGGTCTCGATGATGGGATCGGTCATCCGCCGCCTCCTTGGTAGTGCCGGACACCGAGGTGCCAGCTCACGAGTGCCAACAGCCAGGTCCACATGGCGGCGACGGGCGCGCACCAGCCGATCCAGTCGGGCAGCCCGTACGGCGGCTCGATGCCCAGCAGCCACAGCGCCGGCAGGAAGCCGGTGAACGCCATGGGGAAGAAGAATCCGAAGACCGCCCACAACGGCCGGTTCCAGACCGAGGCGGGCTGGGTCGCCGCGTAGCGGCCGCCGTACACGAACGCGTTGGTCGTCTCGAAGCCCTCGATGAGGAAGAACTGCGCGCCCCCCGCCCACACGAACATCCCGGCGAACATGGCGTAGCCGCTGCCGATCGCGAGCACCAGCATCAGCACGTGGGCAGGGCTCCACGCGATGTCGTTGAGAGCGAGGCCGGCCGCCAACGCGACCGCGCCGACCGCGGCCCGGGCGAGCCGGCGCAGCGAGATGTCGCTGGTGACGAGCTGGAGCAGCAACGGCTGCGGGCGGAGGTAGAAGACCTCGAGGGTGCCGGCACGGAGGTACGTCGGCAGGTTGTCGCAGTGCCCGAACGACATGTCGGCGAGGGAGAAGGTCAGGTCGGCCAGCCCGAACACCAGCAGGATCGCGGCGAAGTCCAGGCCGCCCAGCTCGACGACGTTGTGGAAGAGCACCCAGATCTCGGCGAGCTCGATGATGCCGACCAGCATCGAGCTGACGAGGTCGAGCGCGAAGCTGGCCCGGTAGGAGCTCTGCGAGCGCGCACGGGACGCGAGCACCGCGCGGTAGGGGCGCAGTCGCGTGCGGAGGGCTCCGGCGACGCCGATGTCAGCCACCCTGCACCTCCAGGTGTCGACGGCCGGCCCGCGTCAGCAGCTGCCCGAGCGCGGCGACCCCCGCCAGCCACGCGACCTGGACCGCGAGCAGCGTGAGCGACTCCAGGCCGTCGACGCGGCCGGAGATGATGTCCACCGGATACATCATCATCGACGGGAACGGCGTCGCCTGGGCGACGATCTCCAGCCACTGCGGGAAGATCCAGATCGGGACGAAGAGTCCCGCGAGGAAGCCCGACACGACCATGTAGAGGATCTGCAGGCCGCGAGTCTCGACCAGCCAGAAGCCCGGCGCGGCCACCACCAGGTAGACGGTCGCGGCCGCGAGGACGATGCCGAGCACGATGCTGACGGCACCGAAGACGTAGGCCAGCGGATCGTCCGGCAGCGCCATCCCGACCACGAGTCCGCCGATCAGCACCGACGGGATGCCTCGAGGGATCAGGTTGAAGAGCGACTTGCCGACCTCGGTCGTGATGGCGGCGGCCTGGACATCGAGCGGCCGCAGGAAGTCGACCGCGACATCGCCGTCCTTGATCCGGTCGGCGATGTCGATCCGGCCGAAGAGGTTGACGGACCCGAGCAGTCCCTGCGAGACCCAGATGTAGGTGCTCATCAACGCGACGTCGTACCCCTGCAGCTCGCCGCCGGCCGCCCGCACGGTCGCGAAGAGGATCGCCACCTTGAGGAGGCCGAACGTGGTGTTGGCGACCAGGCCTCCGAACGCGGCGAGGAGGTAGGCGGACTGCCGCCGGAATCCGGCGACGAGGATGCGCCAGTAGACCCGAATCGTGGCACGCATGAGGAACAGCAACCTATGGCTGCTCGACGGCCCGTGCCAATCGAGCGCCGACTTGCCTTCAAGCCGACTTGAAGTCCTACTGTCGATGGCATGAGCATGGAATCGGTCGCGTGGAACCAGCTGTACCGGCGGATGAGCGCACCGGACGAGCGGCGCGCCTTCACCGCCGCGACGGCGCGCCGGATCCTCGAGTTCGCGCGGCCGCACCGGCGCAAGCTGATCGGCTTCATCGTCCTCAGCGTGGCGGGCGCGGCGCTCGCGGTGGCGACGCCGGTCCTGGCCGGCCGGGTGGTCGATGCGATCGTCGACGGGTCCGCGCCGCGGGTCGTGGCGCTGCTGGCCCTCGTGATCGCGGGCGTCGCCGTGCTGGACGCGGCGATGGGACTGGTGACCCGGTGGCTCTCGTCGAGCATCGGTGAGGCGCTCATCCTGGACCTGCGGACGGCCGTCTTCGACCACGTCCAGCGGATGCCCGTCGCCTTCTTCACCCGCACCCGGACCGGTGCGCTGGTCAGTCGCCTCAACAACGACGTGATCGGCGCCCAGCGCGCCTTCAGCAGCACCCTGTCCGGCGTGGTCGGGAACCTCGTGATGCTCGTCCTCACCCTGGCGGTGATGCTCGGCATCTCGTGGCGGGTCACGCTCCTGGCGCTGGTGCTGCTCCCCGTCTTCGTGCTGCCGGCGCGGCGGATGGGCAACCGGCTCGCCGGCATCCAGCGCGAGGCGGCCGATCACAACGCCGCCATGGGCAACCAGATGACCGAGCGCTTCTCCGCGCCCGGCGCGACTCTGGTCAAGCTGTTCGGTCGGCCCGACCAGGAGTCCGCAGAGTTCGCGGCCCGGGCCGGGCGGGTGGCGCAGATCGGCGTCCGGACCGCCCTGGTGCAGACGACCTTCGTGACCGCCCTCACCCTGGTCTCCGCCCTCGCGGTGGCCCTTGTCTACGGCCTCGGCGGCTACTACGCCCTGACCGGTGGACTCGACGCCGGGGACGTCGTCGCGCTGTCGCTGCTGCTGACCCGGCTCTACGCTCCGCTCACCGCCCTCGCCAGCGCACGGGTCGAGGTGATGGCGGCGCTGGTGAGCTTCGAGCGGGTCTTCGAGGTGCTCGACCTCGAGCCGCTCATCCAGGACCGACCGGGTGCCCGGGACGTGCCGGCGGGACCGGTGTCCGTGCAGCTCGACGACGTGCGCTTCTCCTACCCGTCCGCCGACCGGGTCTCGCTCGCGTCCCTGGAGGACGTGGCGACGCTCGATGCGCGCGGCGGCGAGGAGGTCCTCCACGGGGTGTCCCTGCAGGCGGAGCCGGGCCAGGTGATCGCGCTCGTCGGCTCGTCCGGCGCCGGGAAGTCCACGATCGCGCAGCTGGTGTCTCGGCTGTACGACGTCGACGCGGGCGCCGTCCGCCTCGCCGGCGTGGACGTGCGGGACCTTTCCGCGGTGGCGATCCGGGACGCGGTCGGCATGGTGACCCAGGACGGGCACCTCTTCCACGACTCGATCCGCGGCAACCTGTTGTTCGCACGGCCGGATGCGACGGAGGAGGAGGTGTGGGACGCACTGGAGCGGGCCCGCCTCGCCGACCTCGTGCGATCGCTGCCGGACGGGCTCGCCACCGTCGTGGGTGAGCGCGGCTACCGGCTCTCCGGAGGCGAGCGGCAGCGGTTGACCATCGCCCGGCTGCTGCTCAAGCGTCCGCGAGTGGTCGTCCTCGACGAGGCGACGGCGTCCCTCGACTCCACCTCCGAGGCGGCGGTGCAGGCGGCACTCACCGAGGTGCTCGCCGGACGAACGGCACTCGTCATCGCGCACCGGCTGTCGACGATCCGTACCGCCGACCGCATCCTGGTGGTCGAGGACGGACAGATCGTCGAGCAGGGAACTCACATCGAGCTGCTGGCGGCCGGCGGCCGCTACGAGGAGCTCTACCGCACCCAGTTCGCCGAGACCGACGACGGCGTGCCTGCCTGAGTGAGCGGTGCGGGTGTCAGTCGACCCGGACGAAGCCGCTGCGGTAGGCGGCGATGACCAGCTGCACCCGGTCGCGGACGCCGACCTTGGCGATCAGGCGCGCGACGTGGCACTTCACGGTGGCGGGGGAGATGAAGAGGGTCTGACCGATCTCGACGGTCGACTGGCCGTCGGCGAGCAGCCGGAGCACGTCGGCCTCCCGCCGGGACAGGCGCGCGGTCCACCCGACGGTGGCCAGTGGTGCCGGCGGGGCTGCGGCGAGCGGCTGCCGCACCACCTGGAGATGGCGGGGGGCAGCCGCCGTTGCGGTGTACTGCGGTTCGCTCACTCTGGCGAGGTTAGGGAGACACCTTGGTGCGCGCAGCGGACCCAGGGAACGTGATACCGATCTGAGACGCCCTTACGGCGAAAGCCGGGCCAGGTTTTCGTAGGCCGACGTGAGCGCGGCAGCCAACCGCCCGTACCAGTG
Source organism: uncultured Actinomycetota bacterium (assembly GCA_963795115.1). Lineage (GTDB taxonomy): Bacteria > Actinomycetota > Actinomycetes > Propionibacteriales > Nocardioidaceae > Nocardioides. The sequence continues at coordinate 614,876 of CAWCGH010000001.1, read as the reverse complement.
GCCGGCGTTGTCACCGAGGGCGGCACCGGCGTCCCGCGTGAGATTGAGGCGGTGCCCGCCCAGCCACGGACCCAGGACCGTGTGTTTGCGCCAGCCCGCCTCGTTGCGGATCCCGCCGAGGAGCATCTGCAGCGAGCCGAGCGGGGTCTGGTACGGCGGGCTCGGCCGGCAGAGCGCGTTCTTCTCCTCGATGGTGAGGTCGAGGCCCTCCACCCGGGCGATCGCCGCACTGCTCAGCGGGATGTTCGTCCTCGTGACCATCTGGACGGTGATCCGGCCCGGGGCGAAGATCGGCACCGCCGGGTTGTAGGTCAGCCCTGACCCGGCGCAGTGGACGTGGATGTGCTCGGGCGCCGTCGGGATGGTGCCGCCGTCACCGGCACCCACGACGAGGTAGTCGGTCTCGAGCGCCACAGCGATCTCCCTCGCCGCCAGTGGAGGACACACCTGCAGTCTGGCCGAGATCGGGACCGCGGTGGAGATTCCCCCCAGTGTCATGTATCTTGACATCAAGAGATATCGGGAGCTTCCGATGTCCAAGGGACTTAGGTCAGCCTCACTATGCGTCCGACCAGTGGCGGCGGCAGGATGTGAAGGCAGACCTAGCCCGACACACTGATGTCGACGAGGACGGAGACGCGGATGGCCAGCAAGGACAGTTTCGGCGCCAAGGGCACCCTGGATGTTGACGGGAAGTCCTACGAGATCTTCCGCCTCGGCGCGGTGACCGGGGAGGGACTCGACCAGGCGTCGCTGCCGTTCTCGCTCAAGGTGCTTCTCGAGAACCTGCTCCGCACCGAGGACGGCGCGGACATCACGGCCGACGACATCAAGGCGCTGGCCGGCTGGGACGAGACCGCCCAGCCCGACAAGGAGATCCAGTTCACCCCGGCGCGGGTGATCATGCAGGACTTCACCGGCGTGCCGTGCGTGGTCGACCTCGCCACGATGCGCGAGGCGATGGCCGAGCTCGGCGGTGACGCGACCAAGATCAACCCGCTCGCCCCGGCCGAGATGGTCATCGACCACTCCGTGATCGCCGACGTCTTCGGCACGCCCGAGGCCTTCCAGCGCAACGTCGAGATCGAGTACGAGCGCAACCGCGAGCGCTACCAGTTCCTCCGCTGGGGCCAGACCGCGTTCTCCGACTTCAAGGTCGTGCCGCCGGGCACGGGGATCGTCCACCAGGTCAACATCGAGCACCTGGCCCGGGTCGCGTTCACCCGCGAGGTCGACGGGGTCCTGCAGGCCTACCCCGACACCTGTGTCGGCACCGACTCGCACACGACCATGGTCAACGGCATCGGCGTCGTCGGATGGGGCGTCGGCGGCATCGAGGCCGAGGCCGCGATGCTCGGCCAGCCGGTGTCGATGCTGATCCCGCGCGTCGTCGGCTTCAAGCTCAACGGCGACCTCCCCGAGGGCGCCACCGCGACCGACCTCGTGCTCACCATCACCGAGATGCTCCGCAAGCACGGTGTCGTCGGCAAGTTCGTCGAGTTCTACGGACCCGGCGTCTCGGTGCTGCCACTGGCGAACCGCGCGACCATCGGCAACATGAGCCCCGAGTTCGGCTCCACGATCGCGGTCTTCCCGATCGACGAGGAGACCATCAAGTACCTCGAGCTCACCGGTCGGCCGACGGACCAGCTGGCGCTCGTCGAGGCTTATGCGAAGGAGCAGGGCCTCTGGCACGACCCCGACGCCGAGCCGCGGTTCTCGGAGAAGCTCGAGCTCGACCTGGCCACCGTCGTACCCTCGCTCGCCGGGCCGAAGCGGCCCCAGGACCGGGTATCGCTGTCCGACGCCAAGGGGGCGTTCCGCGACGCCCTGGATGAGTACGTCGACGACTCGGGAGACCAGCACGGGTACGACCAGGCCGTTGCCGAGTCCTTCCCGGCATCGGACGCGCCGTCCCACAACGGCGCCCAGACCGACGGCTCGCCGGCTCCCCGCAACCACGGCTCGGTCGACCACACCGTCTCGGGTCGACCGAGCAACCCAGCATCGGTGGAGCTCGCCGACGGCACCAAGTTCGAGCTCGACCACGGCGCGGTCACGATCGCTGCGATCACGTCCTGCACCAACACCTCGAACCCATCGGTCATGATCGGCGCTGCGCTGCTGGCCAAGAAGGCGGTCGAGAAGGGGCTGCAGCGCAAGCCGTGGGTCAAGACCACGTTGGCGCCGGGATCGAAGGTCGTCTCGGACTACTACGAGAAGTCCGGTCTGACGCCGTACCTCGACAAGCTCGGCTTCAACCTGGTCGGCTACGGCTGCACCACCTGCATCGGCAACTCCGGCCCGCTCATCCCCGAGGTCTCGGCCGCGGTCCAGGAGAACGACCTGGCGGTCGTCTCGGTCCTGTCGGGCAACCGGAACTTCGAGGGCCGGATCAACCCGGACATCAAGATGAACTACCTGGCGTCCCCGCCGTTGGTCGTGGCCTACGCGCTGGCCGGCTCGATGGATGTCGACCTGTTCAACGAGCCCCTGGGCAAGGACAACGACGGCAACGAAGTCTTCATGAAGGACATCTGGCCGACGCCGTCGGAGATCGAGGAGGTCATCGCCGCCGCGATCAACTCCGACATGTTCGACGAGAGCTACAAGGACGTCTTCGCGGGCGACGAGGCCTGGCAGTCGCTGCCGACCCCCGAGGGCGACACCTTCGACTGGGATCCGGACTCGACCTACGTCCGGCGGCCGCCGTACTTCGACGGCATGCCGGACGAGCCGACCCCGGTCACCGACATCGAGGGCGCCCGGGTGCTGCTCAAGCTGGGCGACTCGGTCACCACCGACCACATCAGCCCGGCCGGTGCGATCAAGAAGGACTCGCCCGCGGGCACGTACCTCGCCGACCACGGCGTCGAGCAGCGGGACTTCAACTCCTACGGCTCGCGCCGCGGAAACCACGAGATCATGATCCGCGGCACGTTCGCCAACATCCGGCTGCGCAACCAGCTGGCGCCGGGCACCGAGGGCGGCGTGACGCGCGACTTCACGGCCGGGGGCGAGGTGACCTCGGTGTTCGAGGCATCCGAGCACTACATCGCCGGCGGCACCCCGCTCGTCGTCCTGGCCGGCAAGGAGTACGGCTCCGGATCGTCGCGCGACTGGGCGGCCAAGGGCACCTCGCTGCTCGGCGTCAAGGCGGTCATCGCCGAGTCGTACGAGCGGATCCACCGTTCCAACCTGATCGGCATGGGCGTCATCCCGTTGCAGTTCCCCGAGGGCGAGACTGCCGAGTCCCTGGGGTTGTCCGGCGAGGAGACGTTCACGATCACCGGCATCACCCAGCTCAACGACGGTGACACGCCGCGGACGGTGAAGGTCAAGGCGGACGACGTCGAGTTCGACGCCGTGGTCCGGATCGACACCCCGGGTGAGGCGAACTACTACCGCAACGGCGGCATCATGCAGTACGTCCTGCGCAACCTGCGGCGCGGCTGACACCAGATCGCGCGGGCGAGTTGCCACGATGGCGGCATGAGCCTCCGCGCACTGGTCGGATCGATCGCACTCGCTGTCGGACTCGCCCCGGTGCTCACCGGGTGCGGGTCCGACGGCGGTGACGCGGACGACGTACCGACCATCACGACGCGGCCGTCGACGTCCGCGACCAGCACGACGACCACACCAGCGACGTCGGCGACGTCGCCCACTTCAGAGACATCCGAGCCATCGCCGGCCGAGACCAGCGAGCCGCCGCCGACCGAGAGCAGCACGGTGGCGCCGCCCACCTCCGCGCCGCCGCCGGACCAGCCCAACGGGCCGACGACGTACGACGATGCCATCGACCGGATCAACTCCGTCGCCGCCGAGGGCAAGACCGTGTCCGCGACGCGTTTCGTCACGCCCGGCGACGACGTCTACTGCCTGATGGACGACCCTGTCATCGGGCCGAGCTGCGAGCTGGGCAACGGGTTCATCACCGACACGGACGTCTGCGGCGCCGGCTCGTCGGACCGGGTAGGTCGGATCGAGACGATCGACGGTCGCCCCCGTCCGGTGTGCAACACCGACACGATCCGGGAGCCCGGTGCGAAGGTGATCAGCCCGGTCGCGGCCGCCGTCGGCGGCGACGTCAGCTGCGGGGTGGAGTCGTTCGGTGTGACCTGCATCGACCGCGTGGCCGGAGCGGGGTTCTTCATCGGGAAGGGCGAGTACCACGTCTTCTCCCGCGCGAACTAGCGTGAGGACATGCTCGTCGCCTTCAGCATCTCCCCGTCCGGTGCCGCCGCCGACGAGACCGGTGGCGTCACCGAGGCAGTGGCCGCCGCGGTCCGCGTCGTCCGTGAGTCCGGGCTCCCCAACGAGACCAACGCGATGTTCACCAACATCGAGGGGGAGTGGGACGAGGTGATGGCGGTGGTCAAGCGTGCCGTGGACGTCGTCGCCAAGGTCTCGCCGCGCGTCGGGCTGGTGCTCAAGGCCGACATCCGGCCCGGCCACACCGAGCAGCTGACCGCGAAGGTGGAGCGGATCGAGAGGGCCCTCGAGGCATGACCGAGCCCGATCCGGCGCCCGACCCGGCGCCCGACCCGGCGCCCCCGTCGAACAGGGCACTGCCGATCGTGGTCGCGGTGGTGGCCGGGGTGTTGGTGGTGCTCGCGGCCGTCGTGCTGCCGCTGCTCCTCGGCAACGACGACGACGCAGGCGACGGTGACGCGGGCAATGCAGCCACGGGCGGGACCTCGACCGTGGACACCAGCGACCTCGCTCTCGTCCGGGAGTACGACGTGCCGCCGTACGTCCACGTCCGCGAAGACGTCGACTACTCGCAGTCACCGCCCGTCGGCGGCGACCACTGGGATCCTTACCTCGAGTGCGGCGTCTACGACGTGCCGGTGCGCAACGAGTACGCCGTGCACGACCTCGAGCACGGCACCATCTGGCTGACCTATCGCACCGACCTGGTCGACCCCGAAGGGGTCGCCGAGCTCGCCGACCACTTGCCCGACAACGGGATCATGTCGCCGTATGCCGACCAGGAGGCACCGGTCGTGATCACGGCGTGGGGCCGCCAGCTCGACCTCGTCGGGCCGGACGACCCGCGGATCGACATGTTCATCGACAAGTACGGCGCCGGCGACACCGCGCCGGAGTCGTTCGCCTCGTGCGCAGGCGGCACCACCGACCCCGGCACGACGGCTCCCGGCACCACCGTCTGAGGAGAGGACCATGGACAGCGAGACCTTCATCTTCCAGACCGGCGGCGAGGAGTGCGTCCTCGACATCACCCGGGACTGCGCCGGATTCTCCTCCGGGCGCGGCGACGGACTGCTTCATGTCTTCGTGCCGCACGCCACCGCGGGCATCGCGATCATCGAGACCGGCGCAGGAAGCGACGACGACCTGCTGGCCGCGCTGGCGGACCTGCTGCCCGCCGACGACCGGTGGCGGCACCGGCACGGGTCACCCGGCCACGGGCGCTCCCACGTGATGCCTGCGCTGGTGCCGCCGTACGCCTCGGTGCCGGTGCTCGCAGGTCGGCTCGCACTCGGCACCTGGCAGAGCATCTGCCTGGTCGACCTCAACGTCGACAACCACGACCGCGAGGTCCGGCTCAGCTTCCTCGCCGGCTGAACAGGCGTGACCCGATTCCACATCCCCGCCGGGCTCTCCGCTGGTCGAGTAGTCCGAGCGCTCTGCGCGAGGACGTATCGAGACCCCCGCAACTCGGCGGCCGTACGGCGTTGCGCGCCGCCGCCGGCCGCCGGGCTCTCCGGTGGTCGAGTAGTCCGAGCGCTCTGCGCGAGGACGGAGACCCGCAACTCGGCGGCCGTACGGCGTTGCGCGCCGCCGCCGGCCGCCGGGGCTCATCGGCTGGTCGAGTAGTCCGAGCGCTCTGCGCGAGGACGTATCGAGACCCCCGCAACTCGGGCAAACTCCTCGACCCAGACTGTTCCAATTCGAACTGTTGTTCGATACAATGATGGCATGTCCCCCACCACCGGCCTCGACACCGCTACAGCGGCTCTCGCCGGTGTGGAGTGGGCCACGGTTGGCGGTGGGGACCTGCTCGAAGCCTCCGTCGCGCTCGGCCGGCTGAAGGCCATCGTGGACGGCGCCCTGGTGTGCGTGGCCGAACGACTCGAGGAGACCCGTAGCGCCGAAGCCCTCGGCTGGGCCTGCACCAAGGACTTCCTCACCCACCTCACCGGCGGCCGCAAAGGCGCCGGCGCCGCCCTGGTCCGAGTCGGCAAGCACACCGCCGACCTCCCCGCAGTCCGGGCCGCGTTGAGTGCCGGTGAGATCTCCCTGGCCCAGGCCGGAGTGATCGGCGGCCGGATCGCAGCGCTGCCGCGTGACCCGGAGTACCGCGGCCAGGTCGCCACCACGCTCCTCGGTCTGGTCGAGGACCACGGCTATGACGCCGGTGACCTGGACCGGTGCTTCACCCAGGTCGCCAAAGACCTCGACACCCACGGACTGCTCCTGGCCACCGAGGAGTCCAAGGACCTCCAAGAACGCGGCGCCCACACCGCCCGCTACCTCTCCCTGACCCCCGACACCCTCGGCGGAGTCCGGATCAAGGGCTACGCCAGCCTCGAGGAAGCCGAGCTCGTCAAAACCACCCTGATGCCCCTGGCCGCACCCGTCGCCACCACCCCCGGTGCGTGTGGCGGGGACCCCACCACCGTCGGCCAGATCCGGTTCGACAACCAAGGCCGCCGACTCCGCCACGACTGCCCCGACCCGATGTGCGCCCACGACGGCCGCGACACCCGCGACCACGGAGTCCGGATGTGGGACGCCCTGGTCGAAGCCTGCCGCCGGCTGCACACAGCGACACCCTGCCCCACGCCCACAGCGCTTCGGCCCGGATCACGGTGACCATGTCGATCGAAGACCTCCGCGACCAGCTCGACACCCAAGGCCTGCTCCCCACCGGCGACACCCTCTCCGCCGCCGTGGTCCGCCGGCTCGCCTGTGACGCCGACATCATCCCCGCCATCCTCGGTCGCTGGGTCCCAGGTCCTCGACGTCGGCCGCACCCAACGCCTGGTCACCCCCGGCATCTGGAACGCCCTGGTCCTGCGCGACCACCACTGCGCCTTCCCCGGCTGCACCCGGCTCCCCCTCGCCTGCGACGCCCACCACATCACCCACCAAACACCCTGGCAACTACGCATCGACCAGCAAACGCGGCGCCCCGTCTGGACCCCACCACCACCCATCGACGACCACGGCAGACTCACCTACACCCCACCCCGACCACGACCACCCATGGTGGCCTGAAGTCGTGAGCCGCGACGGTTCGTGATCCCCGACGACCCATAGGCAGGCGCCGACCCCGATGCGGCTACCGTGGCCGGGTGCGCCGGTTCGCCTCGATCTTGCTCGTCGACCCGCGTGGGTGGGTGCTGTTGCAGGAGCGCGACGAGCACCCGGTGATCGACCCCGGTTGTTGGGGCTTCGTCGGCGGCCACGTCGATCGCGGCGAGGAGCCGGACGCCGCTGCCTATCGCGAGCTCCTCGAGGAGACCGGCCTCCATGTCGATCCGCCTGGGCTGGAGCTGTGGCGGGAGATGTCGATCTACCACTCGGCGTACGAGTCCTTCGACGACGTGTTCGTCTACACGGCGAGGACGACGGCGACCGACGACGACATCGTCTTGGGCGAGGGCCGGCAGATCGTGTTCGTCGAGCCGGCAACTCTCGACGAGCTGACCCTGTCCGCGTCGGCGAACCGGATCCTCCCGGAGTTCCTCACCTCCGACCGCTACCGGAGCCTGCTTCCGTGAGCAGCATCGCTGCCCCGTCGATCGCGGTCCTCGACCTGTGACCGCCTAAACTCGCTCTCATGTCCCTTCTCGAGCGCATCTCCTCGCCCCGCGACCTGCGGGACCTGTCGGAGGACGAGCTGACGACGCTCGCGAGCGAGATCCGCGACCTGTTGATCCGGACGGTCGCCACCAACACCGGTCACCTCGGGCCCAACCTCGGCGTGGTCGAGCTGACCCTGGCCATCCACCGGGTGTTCGACAGCCCGCGCGACCGGGTCGTCTTCGACACCGGGCACCAGGCCTACGTCCACAAGCTCGTCACCGGGCGGGTGGCAGAGTTCGGCACGCTGCGCCGTGAAGGCGGGATGAGTGGCTACCCGAGCCAGGCCGAGTCCGAGCACGACATCGTCGAGAACTCCCACGCGTCGACGGCGCTCAGCTATGCCGACGGCATCGCCAAGGCCTACGCGATCCGGGGCGAGGACCGCCACGTCGTCGCGGTGATCGGCGACGGCGCGCTCACCGGCGGCATGGCCTGGGAGGCACTCAACAACATCGCCATCGCCCGCGACTCGCGGCTCGTGATGGTCGTCAACGACAACGGCCGCTCCTACACGCCCACGATCGGTGGGCTCGCCAACGCGCTCACCGGGCTGCGCACCAACCCGCGCTACGAGCAGGTGCTCGACCTGGTCAAGAAGCGGGTCAACGCCGTCCCCGCGGTCGGACCGGCCGCCTACGACGCGCTCCACGCCGTCAAGAAGGGCCTCAAGGACGCGCTCGCGCCGCAGGGCCTCTTCGAGGACCTCGGGCTCAAGTACGTCGGACCCGTCGACGGCCATGACCGCGCCGCGATGGAGCAGGCCCTCCAGCAGGCGAAGAAGTTCGGCGGCCCGGTGATCGTGCACGCGATCACCCGGAAGGGCTTCGGCTACGACCCGGCGGAGCGGCACGAGGCCGACCAGTTCCACGCCCCGGGTCCGTTCGACGTCCAGACCGGCGCCGAGAAGCCGAAGGGTCTCATCTGGACCGACCACTTCGCCGACCACATCGTGCAGATCGGCGCCCGGCGCCCCGACGTGGTCGCGATCACCGCCGCGATGATGCACCCGGTCGGACTCGACAAGTTCCAGACCCTCTTCCCCGAGCGCACCTTCGACGTCGGCATCGCCGAGCAGCACGCCGCGACGTCGGCGGCCGGGCTCGCGCTCGGCGGGCTGCACCCGGTCGTCGCGGTCTACGCGACGTTCCTCAACCGGGCCTTCGACCAGGTGCTGATGGACGTCGCGCTGCACAAGTGCGGCGTCACGTTCGTGCTCGACCGGTCCGGGGTCACCGGTGACGACGGCGCGAGCCACAACGGCATGTGGGACATGTCCGTCCTCCAGGTCGTCCCGGGCCTCCGGCTCGCCGCGCCCCGTGACGTCATCCGGATGCGCGACCTGCTCGACGAGGCGGTCGAGGTGGCGGACGCCCCCACGGTCGTCCGCTTCCCGAAGGGACCTCCGCCCGCCGACATCGAGGCGATCGACCGCATCGGTGGCGTCGACGTGCTGGTGCGCGACGGGTTGCGCGACGTACTCGTCGTCGCCGTCGGCGCGATGGCCGGCACCGGCGTCGACGTGGCAGAGCGGCTGACCGCTCAAGGCATCGGCGTCACCGTCGTCGACCCGCGCTGGGTCAAGCCGGTCGACCCGGCGCTGGTGCAGCTGGCCGCCGACCACCGGCTGGTCGTCACGATCGAGGACAACGGGGTCATCGGCGGCGTCGGAGCCGTCCTGTTGCAGACGCTCTCCGCCGCCGGCATCGACACGCCCGTGCGGGTCCACGGGATCCCTCAGGACTTCCTCGACCACGCGAAGCGGGCCGTGATCCTCGAGCGGGTGGGCCTGTCGGCCCAGACCATCGCGCTCGACATCGTGCACGAGATGACCGGCAAGGAGGCGGCCGACACTGCCGACGCGGACGCGACAGGCGACCGGACACTCCTCGATGCCGACAGGAACGGCTGACCGCGCGGACCGCCGCCGGGTCCGCTCCGCACTCCTGCTCCCCGTCCTCCTGATCTCCCTGCTGATCTCCCTGCTGACCGCCTGCGGCGACGACTCGCCGGCGACGCCCTCCGATCCGGACGCCGGGGTCGCGGAGGCGATCCAGCGCACGCTGCGGCAGCGGGCACGCGCCCTCGTCGACCGCGACCCGGCGGCCTTCGAGCGCACCCTGAGGCAGCGCGATCGCGGCTTCCTCGCCGAGCAGCACGGCTACTACGAGAACCTCGGCCAGCTGCCGCTCGGCACGGTGCGCTTCGACGTCAAGGAGCAGACGATCGAGCCGGACGGCGACGGCTACTGGGCCGAGGTCACCGTCCGCCTCCAGCTCCTGAGGTACGACGTCGCACCCGTCGTCACCCGCGACCGTTGGCGGTTCGCGCCCACCCGCGGCGAGCGCCGGTACCTGCTGACCTCAACGACGGACGCTGCCTGGGAGGCGGAATCCGGCTCCGACCCGCAGCCGTGGGACCTCGTCGAGATCGAGGCCCGCGACGGCGCGGGCGTGCTCGGGATCTTCGACTCCACCACCGTACTGCGAGCGGACGCGGTGCTCGCGTCCGTGTCGGAGGCGAGGTTCGCGGTGCGGTCCGTGCTGCCGCCGCACATCGAGGACCCCGGTGGTGTGGTCGTCTACGTCCTCTCCGATCCGGCCTTCGTCGAGTCGATCGACGGCCTTCCCGTCGCCGACCCGGACCTGCTCGACGGGGTGACCGTCCCGGTGGCCCAGGACGCGCAGAAGCCCGGCGGGCCGGTGTCGTCGTACCGGATGGTGCTGAGCCCGCACGTCCTCGACGAGAGCGACGTGGTGCTCGACCGACTGGTACGGCACGAGCTCACCCACGTCGCGCTCGGCGAGCACGCGCGCGGCGTCCCGTTGTGGCTGGCCGAGGGCGTCGCCGAGTACGTCTCCGTGCAGCCGATCGCACCCGCCGAGCGACGGCTGCAGACCGACGCCCTCAACCTGGCGGCGGCCGGCGTGACCGACGTCCCGTCCGACAGCGAGTTCACCGGCAGCCGCGCCGAGGGCTGGTACGCCATCTCGTGGTGGGTGTGCGAGTACATCGCGACGACCTACGGCGAGGCCACGCTGTGGATGCTGCTCGACGTGCTCGCCGAGAACAGCGACCAGCAGATGGTGGTGTACGACCAGCTGGGGATCACCACGTCTGAGCTGGTCCAGGCGGGCATCGACCTGATGCGCCGCACCTACGGGTGAGCGTGCCCCGGAGCGCGGTCAGTATCGTTCCCCTGTGACCCCCACACCTCGCCTCGTGCACATCGTCGACGATGTGCCGGAGCTGGCCGGGGTGGAGGAGCTGCGGATGGTCGTCGCGCTCGACGGCTTCCTCGACGCCGGCAACGCCGGCGCGATCGCGAGCCGCCACCTGGTGGCCGAGGGCGCGGACGGTGGTGGCGTGGTCGTCGCGACCTTCGACGTCGACCAGCTCCACGACTATCGCGCTCGCCGGCCACCGATGTCCTTCGTCCGCGACCACTACGAGGGCTACGACGCCCCGCGGCTCGTGGTCCGGCTGTTGCACGACGCGGGCGCCACGCCGTACCTCCTGCTGCACGGTCCCGAGCCCGACACCCGTTGGGAGGCGTTCTGCCGGGGCGTGCTCGAGGTCATCGAGCGGTTCTCGGTCTCGCTGGTGATCGGGTTGGGCTCGGTGCCGATGGCGGTGCCGCACACCCGTCCGATCGCGATCACCCACCACGCCAACAACACCGACCTGCTCACCGGCACCAGCCCGTGGCAGGGCGAGCTGCGGATCCCGAGCAGCGCCCAGGCACTGCTCGAGGTGCGCCTGGGGGAGTGGGACCGCGACGCGCTCGGGTTCGTTGCGCACGTGCCGCACTACCTCGCCCAGCTCGACTACCCCCGCGCGTCCGTCGCGCTGTTGGAGCAGGTCGAGCTCGCGGCCCGGCTGACGATCGACCTCACCGACCTCGGCACGGAGGCCGACGAGCGCGAGGAGGAGATCGCCCGCTACCTCGCCGCCAACAGCGAGGTCGACCAGGTGGTCACCGCGCTGGAGCAGCAGTACGACGCGTTCGCCCGGGCCGAGGAGAGCGGCAACAGCCTGCTCGCCGACGACCAGCCCCTCCCCACGGGAGAAGAGATCGGCCAGCAGTTCGAGCAGTTCCTGGCCGGCCTGGAGCGGCCGGACGACCCCGGAGGTGGCAGTTGACCCCGCAGGAGGACAGCGACGCCGGGCCCGAGGCCGGGGGAAGCGACGCGACCCGGCAGCTGGTCTCGCTGCTGGACCTCGAGCAGCTCGACACCGACCTGTTCCGCGGCAAGCAGCCCGACACCATCCGGCAGCGCGTCTACGGTGGGCAGGTCGCTGCCCAGGCGCTGATCGCGGCGACCCGTTCGGTCGGTCCCGAGTTCCACGTGCACTCGCTGCACTCCTACTTCCTGCTGCCCGGCGACTACAACGTCCCGATCATCTACGACGTCGAGCGGATCCGGGACGGGAAGTCTTTTGCCACCCGACGGGTGCTGGCGCGGCAGCACGGCCGGCCGATCTACTACCAGTCACTCAACTTCCAGGTCCGCGAAGAGGGCCTCGACCACCAGGACGTGATGCCGGAGGTCAAGACTCCGGACGAGGGTCTCAACCTGGTCGAGCTGATGCAGGAGCGCGGCTCCGACGACGGGCTCGGCAAGGAGTGGGCGGCTCTCGACGTGCGCTGGCTCGGCAGCTCCCGCTACGGTCTCGAGCCCGATCCGTTGCATCCCTCGAAGGCACAGGTCTGGATCCGCATCGACGGCCGGCTGTCCGACGACCCGATCGAGCATCTCGCAGCCTTCACCTACGCCAGCGACGTGTCCCTCCTCGGCGCCACCCTGGCGGCGCACGACGTCGATGCGACCGAGGTGCAGATGGCGTCCCTCGACCACACGATCTGGTTTCACCGGCCGTTCCGCGCCGACGAGTGGTGGCTCTACGACCAGTGGTCGCCGTCGGCCGGGGGCGCCCGCGGGCTCTCGCTCGGTCGGGTGTTCACGCTGGACGGCACGCTCGTCGCGACGACCGCCCAGGAGGGCCTGATCCGCCCTCGGACGCGGTGAACCCGCGCGACGGTCGCGACGCACTCCGTCGCGGCGACCACGACGAGGCGCGCCGGGCGCTGACGCCGCTCGTCGAGGAGAGCCCGGCGGGGCGGGCGACGGTCGTCCTCGCCCGCGTCGAGCTGCACGCCGGCCGGCCCGACGTGGCGGTGACGCTGCTCGACACCTTCCTCGACGCGCGCCCGCAGCACCGCGGCGCGATCCTGCTGAGGGCCCGGGCGAAGCTGGCGACGGGCGACTACCGCGGCGCCCGGCTCGACGCGGAGACGGCGACACCGCTGATGGGCGACCCGGCGGCCGCCGCCCGGCTGCTGGTCACGATCGACAAGGCTCGAGCCGGCACTCGTGACGCGGACGTGATGGCGGCCGCGCGGCCGCTGCTCGCGATCGTGGACGCGGGCTATCTCGAGGCCCGGCAGTCGGGGCCCACGGACGAGCTCCGAAAGGCGGCGCAGGCCCTCGCCGAGCTGGAGCTCACCGGCGACTGGACCGCCGATCCGGAGCACGCCAAAGTCGCGTTCTTCGCCAACGCCACCGACGTCGATGACGCCCTCCGCAACTACGACGCCCACCTGATCCAGGTCTCGGCGGAGTTCGGCTACATCACCTGGCCGCGCCGGATCCAGGAGCACGTCCGTGGTCGGAGCGTGATCGACGTCGGCTGCGGCTTCGGCGGGTTCGGGATGGGGTTCCTCATCGCGGGCGCGACGTCGTACCTCGGCCTCGACCCGGCGATGGACCTCGAGACGTCGGACGCCAAGAACAAGCGGATCCGCGCCTGGTCGGACATGGGCACCACGCCGCGCGAGATCGAGGAGACCCTGCCCGCGATCCGGCTGGTCCGCGGGAAGTCGGAAGACCTGTCCTTCGACGAGAAATTCGACACCATCTCGTTGCACAACGTCACCGAGCACCTGCAGGAGCTCGACCGGGTGTTCGCCGGCCTGCTGCCGCTGTGCAAGCCGAGCACCAAGCTGGTCTTCCACCACCACAACTTCTACTGCTGGAACGGCCACCACGACGCACCGAACCAGCCCGAGCAGCTCGACGAGTCGCTCTGGATCCACCGCCAGATCGCGGACTGGCGCCACATCGACCTGGTGCCAGGCCTGCCGGCGTACCACCTGTACCTGACTGACCTCAACAGAGTCCGGCTCGACGAGCTGCGGACGATCACGGAGAAGTACTTCGACATCGAGCACTGGGAGGAGATCCCGTCCTCACCCGCGACGCTCGACCGGCTGACGCCGGAGATCCTCGATCGGGTGCGGCAGACGGTCCCCGACCTGACCGAGCGCGACCTCTGCATCAACGTCGTGCTCGCCGTCGCCTCGCCGAAGACGGACGACCATGGTTGACGACGCGCTGCCCCTTCTCGGCGACGCCGCGGTCGGCACCTCGGCGCTGCGCGACATCGACCTGACGGCCGCCACGGCCCGGGTGCGCGCGCGGCCGACGGTGCCGGGTTCGACCTCCGTGCCCGAGCTGGCACTGCTCGAGGAGCTCGCGGCCAAGCGCTGGCGGGGCGAGGGCGCGATCGTCGACGTCGGCAGCTTCCTCGGGGCGTCTCTCGTCGCCGCCGCGGAGGGCGTGCGCCTCAACTCCGCGCTCGCCTCCGGTGACCGGCCGCTTGCCGGCGCCCCGATCCACGGGTTCGACCGCGGGTTCCTGCCCGCGCCCACGAAGCCGTCCGCGAAGCGCGAACGGATCATCGGCGAGGTCACCATCCAGCTCGGCGACAGCTTCGTGCCGCGCCTCACCCGCGCGATCGCGCCGTACGGCGACCTCGTCGAGCTGCATGTCGGCGACCTCGAGGAGCAGGGTTGGATCGGGTCGCCGATCGAGCTCGCCTTCGTCGACGCGGCGGCGACCGCCTCGGCGAACGCCAAGATCGCCGCGTCGTTCTACCCGGCGCTGATCGGCGGTACCTCGACAGTGGTCGTCCGCGACGTCTACTCCGACCAGCTGCCCTGGCTCAACGTGACGATGGGCTTCCTCGCCGACCGCCTCCGTTGGGAGGGACAGGTCCGGGCGTCGGCCGTCTACCGCAGCACCACTGCCGTGCCCGCCGACGTCGCGTCGTACGACCCCTTCAGCGAGGCGACACTCGAGGAGTGCCTGCGTTACCACGACGCCTCCGCCGGGGACGTCGCCGCCGTCGGGCGCGAGTGGCAGCTCCGACTCGCCCTGTCGCGGGTCCGGTTGGTGGCGGCGAAGGGCGACGGCGACGGCGCCTCCGACCTGCTGGACGAGGCGGAGAAGCAGTACGCCGACCTCCTCGACGACGGGTCCCGCCGGGCCTGGCTGGAACGGGTCGGGAAGGCCGTGCGACGCGCCCGCCGCGGCTAGGCTCGTGCGGTCGTACGTCCCAGCAGGTGCGGTGCACCCGACTTCGGGTTGACGAGTGCGAAGTCCCAGCCGGCCGCGTTGGCCTCGGCGCCGAACCGCGCCTTGCCCGGGAGGAAGATCGGCTTCTTGAAAGCGACCTCCACCGTCACGTGATCGGGCAGCCGGTTCTCGAGCGCCGCGATGCAGCGAGCCTTGCTCCACATGCCGTGCGCGATGTGGCGCCGGAAGCCGAGCGCCTTCGCGGTCAGCGGATAGAGGTGGATCGGGTTGCGGTCGCCGGAGACCGCGCCGTACGTGCGCCCCATGTTCTCCGGGATGCTCCAGACCGGTCCCTTGGCGTCGATGGCGGCGAACGAGCTGCCGGGGTCGCCGTTGTCCTTGTCACCCTTGCCGACCCGTAGGTACGTCGAGACCGACTCCCACACGACCTCGTCACCGACCGTGCCGAGGACGTTCATGTCCCAAGCCCGGCCCTTGGTGCTGTCGCGCAGCTTGTCGGCCTTGAGCGACAGCGACACGGTCTCGCCGATGGCGACCGGGCGGTGCTGGGTGATGGAGTTCTCGAGGTGCACCGACCCGATCGCCGGGAACGGGAACGCCGCGTCGGTCATCAGCGCCATGTGCAGGGGGAACGCCAACATGTGGAGGTAGGGGACCGGCGCGACGTCCTTGGTCGGGAACCCGCAGACCGCCGCATAGCGATCGACCTCGGCCCGCTCCACGACGACGTCATTGCGCTCGAGCGTCAGGTCCGGCAGGGCGCCGCCGGTCTTCTTGATGCCGGGCAGCTGGTTGACACCCGGGATCGCCGGCAGCGCGGCCTTCAACATCACGGGGAGAGCCATGTCAGGCACCCAGCATCATCTGGCCGCACACCCGGACCACGTTGCCGTTGACCAGGCTGGACGCCGGGTTGGCGTACCAGGCGATGGTCTCGGCGACGTCGACGGGAAGGCCGCCCTGCGACATCGCGTTGAGCCGCTGGCCCACCTCGCGGGTCGCGAACGGTACTGCCGCGGTCATCTGGGTGATGATGAACCCCGGAGCGACGGCGTTGATCGTGATGCCGTCCTTGAGCTCGTCGGCGAGCGAGTCGACGAGGCCGATGACCCCGGCCTTCGATGCCGCGTAGTTGGTCTGGCCCACGTTGCCGGCGATCCCGGCGATGCTCGCGACCCCGATGATCGAGCCGCCCTTGTTGACGATGCCCTGGTCGAGCAGCTCACGGGTGATCCGCTCGGGAGCGGTGAGGTTGACGCCGATGACCTGCGCCCATCGGTCGCCCTTGTCGCTGGCTCCCATGTTGGCGAGCTTGCGGTCGCGGGTGATGCCGGCGTTGTGGACGACGACGTCGACGCCGCCGTGCTTCTCCTTGAGGTGGTGGGCGATCCGCTGTGGTGCGTCGTCGCCGCTGATGTCGAGCGTCAGCCAGTCGCCGCCGACCTCCTTCATCAGGCTCTGGAGCTCGCTCGCGGCCTGGGGCACGTCGAGACCGACGACGGTCGCACCGTCGCGGTGCAGGACGCGGGCGATCGCCTCGCCGATGCCGCGGCTGGCGCCGGTGACGAGGGCGACCTTGCCGGCCAGCGGCTGGGTGTAGTCGGCGACCTCGACGGCCTTCGCCCTCTTGTCGGGCGCGTGAGCGCCGATCCGGACGACCTGGCCCGAGACGTAGGCGGACTTGGGCGAGAGGAGGAAGGCGAGCGTGCTGGTGACCCCGGCCTCCGCACCCTCGGCGACGTAGACCAGCTGGACGGTGCTGCCCTTGCCGATCTCCTTGCCGAGGCTGCGGGTGAAGCCCTCAAGCGCACGCTGCGCGACACGCTCCGAGCCGCTGGTGAGCTCCGGCGGGGTGCCGACGACCACGACCCGGGCGCACTCGTCGAGGCTGCGCAGGATCGGGGTGAAGAAGTCGCGGAGCGCGATCAGCGCGGCGGAGTCCTTGAGGCCGGTCGCGTCGAACACGACGCCCTTGAACCGCTCACCGTCGCCGGCTGCGTCACCGGCGGTGGCCGTTGCGATGCCGAGCAGGTCGAGCAGGCCGGGCAGCGACTCGGAGAGCCGGCCGGTGCCGCCGACGAGCACGGTGCCGTCGACCAGCGGGTCGCCCCCTGTGTAGCGGTCGAGCTTGGTGGGGCTGGGGAGCCCGAGGTTGTTGACCAGCAGCTTGCCGATCGGGGACGAGACGAAGCCCTGGTACTTGTCGCTCATAATGGTGCTGTGCCTCCGCAGATGGGGTCGGCGCGCGGGCGTTGCCACGCTCGCGCATGATTCGAGGTCCACGGGCCGGGCCCGCTCGTTGCTTATGTAACCCGATGTGTAACTCTGAGTCCACATTTCGTGACTTGGCCCTCAATCTGTTCTCTGACCGGGCCCTATGGAAGAGGATAGGAAACATGGCTGACTCTGGTAATTCGTCCGTACGCCGCGCTGCGGTCATCGGCGGCAACCGCATCCCCTTCGCCCGCTCCAACGGTGCCTATGCCACCGCCTCCAACCAGGAGATGCTGACCGCCGCGCTCGACGGCCTGGTGACGCGCTTCGGGCTCGAGGGTGAACGCATCGGCGAGGTCGCCGGTGGCGCCGTGCTCAAGCACAGCCGCGACTTCAACCTGGTCCGCGAGTCGGTGCTCGGCACCAAGCTCGCTCCCGAGAGCGCGGCCATCGACCTCCAGCAGGCCTGCGGCACCGGCCTCCAGGCGATCAACTACATCGCCAACAAGATCAAGCTGGGTCAGCTCGAATCCGGCATCGGCGGCGGCGTGGACACCACGTCCGACGCGCCGATCGCGATCTCCGAGAAGCTTCGCAAGAAGCTGATCCAGCTCAACAACGCCCGGTCGACCAAGGACCGGCTCGCGGTGCTCGCCACCATCCGCCCGGGCGACATCGGCCTGGCCATCCCGTCCAACGGTGAGCCCCGCACCAAGCTGTCGATGGGCGACCACCAGGCCCTGACCGCGCTCGAGTGGCAGATCGCCCGCGAGGCGCAGGACGAGCTCGCCGTGACGTCCCACCACAACATGGCCCGGTCCTACGACGAGGGCTGGCAGGACGACCTGATCACGCCGTTCCGCGGTCTCGAGCGCGACAACAACCTGCGCGCCGACTCCTCGTTCGAGAAGCTCTCCACCCTTAAGCCGGTCTTCGGCAAGGGCGAGGCCGCCACCATGACGGCCGGCAACTCCACGCCGCTGACCGACGGTGCCTCGGCGGTGCTGCTCGCGTCCGACGAGTGGGCCGAGGAGCACGGCCTGGCGCCGCTGGCCTACTTCGTCGACTCCGAGGTCGCTGCGGTCGACTTCGTCAACGGGCACGAGGGCCTGCTGATGGCGCCGGCGTACGCCGTGCCGCGGATGCTCGCCCGGCACGGTCTCACCCTCCAGGACTTCGACTACTACGAGATCCACGAGGCCTTCGCGTCGCAGGTGCTGTCGACCCTCGCCGCGTGGGAGAGCCCGGTGTTCTGCAAGGAGCGCCTCGGCCTCGACGCGCCGCTCGGGTCGATCGACCGCAGCAAGCTCAACGTGAAGGGCTCCTCGCTCGCCGCGGGTCACCCGTTCGCCGCCACCGGTGGCCGGATCGTGGCCAACACCGCGAAGCTGCTCGCCGAGAAGGGCTCCGGCCGGGCGCTGATCTCGGTCTGCGCCGCTGGTGGTCAGGGCGTCGTGGCGATCATGGAGCGCTGACAGCGCCTCGCGTCACCACGGCCAACGCCGAGGACACGACGTAGTCGCGGACCTGCTCGGCCGAGATCTGGCTGACCACCGGGATGCCGGGCGACGACTCGCTGACCAGGATGCCGAGACGAGCCAGGTGAAGGGCGCCGAGACCGCTCGCGTACATCGTGTTCGCCATCACCACCGGGTCAGTGGTCATCGTGAAGTCTCCGGACTCGCAGCCCTCGGCCAGCACCTGCGACAGGATCGTCATGCACGAGGTGATGCCGCGCCCGAGACGGAACAGCGCTCCGTCGGAGATGTCGTCCAGCAGCTCGTCTCCGGGCCGGACCATCAGCGACTGAGCGCAGTCGACGAAAGCCGGATGGGCGACGCCGTAGTCGATGAAGGCGCCGACGACCGCCGACAGGCGGTCGGGCGCCGCGGTGCTCGACGCCGCGGCCGCCTGCATGGCGTCGTGCAGCTCGTCGAGGTAGCCGACGAGGGTGAGCGCGAACAGTTCCTCCTTGCCGGTGAAGTGCCGGTAGACGATCGCCCGGTTGATGCCGACCGCGCCGGCGATCTCCTCGATCTGGACGTCGCGCACGCCCCTGGAGTCGAACAGCTCGCGCGTCGCCGCGATGATCTGCTCCTTGCGTGCGCGGCGACGTGCGGCCGCTGCCCTGCGTCGGCCGTCGGTCTCGGGTGCCCGGTTAGCCATGACGCGGACTGTACGCGATGTGCAACTCGGTGTTGCAACAAGTGTGATGCGAGCGACGCGCCGCGACCGGTCATCGCTGACCGATCGCGGCGAGTGCGTTGTGCAGTCCGACCGGGCCTACGGCACGCCGGTCACCGTCTCGCAGGTGGTCGCCGTGTCGGTGCCGGTGCTCCCGTGGCAGATGTCTTGCCCGCCGTCGCCGAACAGCTGGTCGTTGTGCTCGCTGCCCTGCAAGAAGTCGTCGCCGGGGCCGCCCCGCACCAAGTCATTGCCCGAGCCTCCGACCAACCGGTCGTCCTGACCCTTTCCGAGGATGATGTCTTCGCCGGCGCCGCCGGCCAGGACGTTGACGCGCACGTTCCCGTCGATTTGGTCGTCGTGCGGCGACCCGTTGACGTCCTCGACCGCGGTCAGGGCGTCGGTGCCCTCCCCGGTGGCCGTGCCAGTGGCCAGGTTCACCACCACGCCGGCGGGCGAGGTCGCGTACCCGACCAGGTCGACCTGAGGCCCGCCGTTGACGATGTCGTCGCCCAGGCCCGGGACCAGGGTGTCGGCGTCCGCCCCACCGACCAGCTCATCGTTGCCGCCGAGTCCGCGGAGCGTGTCGTCCCCTACCTGGCCGTAGAGCTGGTTGGGGCCGGCGTCTCCGGTGAGCGCGTCGTCGAACGCGGATCCGAGCAGGTTTTCGACTTCGGAGAAGTTGTCGCGGCCGTGCCCGCCGCTGCTGGAGCTGCCGTTCAGGTTCACGACCACGGCCGAGGGCGAGCTGCCGTACTCGGCGATGTCGATGCCGGCCGCGCCGATGAGGAAGTCGTTGTCCTCACCGCCGATCAGCCGGTCGTTCCCGACCCAGCCGTCGATATGGTCGTCGCCCGCCCCACCGTTGATCGTGTCGCCGACGTCGTCGAGGTCACCGCCACCCTGGTTGCCGAGCAGCAGGTCCTCGCCCGCGCCGCCCAGGATGGTGTCGGACTCGGGGCCACCGAACACCGTGTCGTTGCCGGTGCCGCCGTTGACGGTGTCGTTGCCCTCGTCCGCGCAAATCCGGTCGTTGCCGCCGCGGGAGTTGATGACGTCCTCACCCTCGCCGGCGACGATGACGTCGTCGCCCGCAGTGCCGGTGATCGTGTCGTCGTGCGCGGTGCCGAACACCGTGGGTGTGGCGCCCTGGCAGGTGGCAGGGTTGATCTCCCCGTGCAGGTTCAGCAGCCCGGTTGCGGCGGCGAACCCGTCCACCTTGATCCGGTAGGTCGTACCGGCGTTCGCGAGGAAGGTGACCAGGCTGCGGGCCCCCGTCCCGCTGTCGTCGTCGAAGTCGATGACGTCCAGGGTCCCCAAGCTGTTGCCCGTGTAGACCGTCAGCGTCGTGTCGAAGGTGGTGACCTTGCCGCCGCCGTCCTCCGTGGAGACCGTGGCCAGGCCGGTCGTGGAGGGCGTCCAGTTCCACCAGACCCCGTTGTCGATGCTGAACGGGCCGGGCTCTCCCGGCTCGGCGTCGGAGCAGATGTTGAAGTCGAAGTCGTTGAACCCGGTGGCCGACAAGGTCTCGGCACCGGCGAAGTCGTTGTTGTTGACCAGGCCGGTCGCCGCGTCGAGGACGTTGATCCGCCTCCGGGTGGCGCCGTTGTCCGTCACGTCCACGCCCGTGGCGTTGAGCCGGGCGACCGCGCTGGCTCTGGTGATCTGGACACCGTTGCCGTCCACGCACTCACGCAGCAGCGCGAAGGCGCCCGCCACGTGCGGGGCGGACATCGACGTGCCCGACTTGTTGGCGTGGGTGTTCGTGCCGGGGACCGCAGCGTCGATGTCCACCCCGGGTGCCCACCAGTCGGTGGACGTGCCGGAGTTGGTGAAGCCGGCGGGCACGTCGGAGTCGTTCGCCGCGCTGACCGAGTACACGCTGGAGAGGCAGGCGGGGTAGCTGGAGCCGACCAGGTTGTTGTTCCCAGCCGCGGCGATGACCGCGACGCCAGCGTTCTGGAGGTTCGCGGCGACCGCCTGAGTCGCGGTGAAGTTGGCGTTGTTGGCGTCGCAGACCGCCTCCTGGGCGAAGCCGTTGATCCCGATGCTGATGTTGGCCGAGACCACGTTCGCCCCCCGTTGCGACGGTCGAGCACGAACTGCAGACCGGCGATGATGTCGGAGAAGGAGGCCGTCCACAGGGAGCCGGAGCCGTCCGAGGCGACGTTGACCGCGATGATGCGAGCACCGCGGGCGACGCCCTCGTGACCACCGGTGAACGACGTGCCTGCGGCGATCGACGCCACGTGGGTGCCGTGGTCGCAGTCGGTCGAGTGGGTGCAGTTCTCACCGGCGTTTGCGCCGTTCTGCGTGGTGGTCCCGTTGGGACAGTTGGAGTTCACAGATCGGCAGGCTTCGGCTACCACGCGGCCGGCGAACGCGGCGTGGTCGTTGTCCACGCCACTGTCGATGATCGCGACCTCCTGTGCTCCGACCGGGCTCCCACTCCATCCGTCGCCACCGGTGCCGGCGGCGTTGAGCAGGTCGGAGTCGATGACCCCGGTCGAGCCGTCGAGGGTCGCGGTGGCGAACCCGTCCTCGGCGACCGAGGTCACCCGGGGGTCGGCGACCAGTCGGTGGAGGCCGGCGCCGGTCACCCGGTAGGTCGCGAACGGGTAGACCTTGATCCGGCTGAGCTCGCGGGCACCGCGACCGGCCACCCTCTGCGCAAGCGCGTCGAGTGTCCTGGCCACGTCGGCCTGCTGGGCCTTGCCGGCGCGCGTGGTGAGACCGCGCGGTGGGGTCACCGTCACGTTGACCCGTGCCCACCCGTTGGCAGCGATGGTCTCGCGGATCCTGGCGACCTCGCGCTTCGAGACGCCGTCCGGGTCGACGAGCGGGATGAGGGGCTCTTCGGGTGCGGCGGACCTCTCGCCAGGAACGTCGGGCCCGAGGTCACCGGAAGGCTCGGCGAACGCCTCGTCCGCCGGAACTGCGGGCTTCTTCCCGTCCCTGCCCTTCGTGTCACCGTCACCACCGCGGTGTGGGCTGTCCGGCCCCTCCTGGGTGTCCGACGCCGCTGCCTGGTTGTTGCTGGCGCGGCGGTCAGGCGCCGCTCCCTGCGCGGTCAGGGTTGCCGACCCTGTCACCGCGAGGAGCGTCGACAGCAAAGCAACGGGGATGAAACGGGCAGTCCGGACAGTCCGCATAAGGAGCTTCTTCCGTGCTGGGAGCGATTTTCGGAAAGTAACAGCGGGTGCTGAGGTGCGCAGGAGAATGCGGAATCCTTTGCCTGCCGTCTCTCAGAGGGAGGGCGGCGACACCTGTCCTCGGCGGTGCGGGTCAGGGAAGAAGGGCGCGGATCGTGCTGATGGTGTCCGCCGCGTCAGCGCCCTTGTCACCGCGGTAGCGGACGACCCGTGCGAAGCGGAGGGCGACGCCACCGGGGTAGCGCGACGAGCGCTGCACTCCGTCGAAGGCGATCTCGACGACCTGCTCCGGCCGGACGTGCACGGTCCAGTTGTCCTCGTTCGTCTTGAGCTCCTGGAACCGCTCGGTCTGCCAGGCGAGCATCTCGTCGGTCATGCCCTTGAAGGTCTTGCCCAGCATCACGAAGCGGTCCGGATCGTCCTCGTCGCGGGCGCCGAGGTGGATGTTCGAGAGCGTGCCGCGTCGCCGGCCCGAGCCCCACTCGACCGCGAGCACGACCAGGTCGAGCGTGTGCACCGGCTTGACCTTGACCCAGGCGGCGCCGCGCCGGCCGGCGGCGTACGGCGCCGACGCGGCCTTGACGACCACGCCCTCGTGGCCGTCGGCGAGGACCAGCCTGGCGAACTCGGCTGCGGCCCCGGGGTCGGTGCCGCGCCAGCGGGGCACCCGGTGTGCCTCGGGCACCAGCGCCTCGAGCGCCTCCCAGCGCTCGGTGGCCGGCAGGTCGAGCAGGTCGCGCCCGTCGAGGTGCAGCACGTCGAAGAAGTACGGCGTCACGGCCGTGATCCTGTCGGCGGCGGATGCCGTGCGGGCCGCCGTCTCCTGGAACGGCCGCGGCCGCCCGGTGGCGTCGAGCGCGAGCGCCTCGCCGTCGAGCACGAGCTCGTCGGCCGCCAAGGACCGCACCACGTCGACCACCTCGGGCAGCCGGTGGGTGATGTCGTCGAGGCTGCGGGTCGCCACCAGCACCTCGTCGCCGCGGCGGTGCACCTGGATCCGGATGCCGTCGAGCTTGGCGTCGACCGCCAGCGGGCCGTCGATCTTGGCTAGAGCCGCGTCGAGGTCGGGCGCGGACGACGCCAGCATCGGCTGGATCGGCCGCCCCACCGTCAGGCCGATCGCGGCCAGCGCGTCCGGCCCGGCGAAGGCCGCGTCGACGACGTACGTCGCACCACCGGCGAGCATCGCGGCCCGCCGGACGTCGGCGACCGGCGCGTCCGCGGCCTTGGCGACGCCCTCGGTCATGACGGCCTCCAGCGCTCCCTGCCGGACGTTGCCGAGCGCCACCGCTCGCAGCCACTCCTGCTCGGCGGCGGTCGCCCGCCCGAACAGGTCGGTGACCGCCGCCGTCCGCGCGGCCACGGATCCCGGCCCGCCCAGCGATCCGAGATGCTCGAACGCGGCGTCGACCTCGTCGACGGCGAGCGACGGTGACTCCGCCGGCGGCGGGAGCGTCTGCAGACCCCGCCAGCCGAGACCGGTGCGGCGCTGCCGGAGCCGGCCGCTGACGTAGTAGGCGACGAGCTCTCGCTGCGCGGGCTCGGTGCGGGCCAGCAGGTCGGCGATCAGCGCTGTCTTCTCCTTGCGCGACCGGGTCGCGGCCAGCCCGGCGGAGAGGTCGACGATCTCGTGCAGCAACACCCGACAGACGCTAGCCGGGACCACCGTCAGTCGTGGGTCGCTTCCAACACCGCCGCTGTCACGGCGCCGCGAATCACCATCTCGTAGACCTCGTCGAGGTCGTCGTCGACCTCACCGAAGTAGCCGGCCACCTCGAGCGACACGAAGCCGTGCAGCGCGGCGAAGACGGCCATGCCGGTCGGCAGCAGTCGCTCCTCCGGCAGCCCGGCCGAGCGCACCATGACGCCGAGGGCCTCGATCGTGTCGGCGGCCGCGGCGAAGAACGCCTCGGGGACGATCGGGGGACGGGTGATCGCCGCGTAGCGCTGCGGGTTGGAGCGGGCGAACGCCCGGAGCTCGTGGCTGAGCACCCGCAGTCCGTCGGCGCCTGCGTGCCCCATCGCCGCGCGCCGCACGTGCTCGCCCAGCAACCGCATCGCGCGCAGCTGGATGGTGGCGCGGAGGTCCTCGAGGTTGGCGACGTGGTTGTAGAGGGACGAGACGCGGGTGTCGAGCTCGCCGGCGAGCAGGGTCATCGTGAGCGCGTCGTACCCGTCCCTGTCGACGAGCACCTCGGCCGCCTGGAGCACCGCCTCCTGGTCGAGGCGGGGACGGCGGGTGTCAGAAGCCGAACTCACCTTGCCTCCTCCCGGAAGTCTGTCGTCGAACAGCGAATAGGTTTCGTGTCGGGACAACAGCCTAGTGTTCCTGTCGTGGATCGGCCGGACCTGACGCGAACGTGGCGTCCTGACTGGCCCTGCGCTGTGCGCAGCGTGCTGGCGCAGCAGCGGCGCGGAGCCGGCGACCCGACGATGCGGCTGGCCGCGCCGGGGGAGCGCGGGCCCCACTGGCGCGCGAGCCGTACGCCGGAGGGCCCGGCCACCCTCGCGATCGACTCCCGTGACGCGGCCGGCGACGTCAGCGCGCAAGCCTGGGGGCCGGGCGCGGACTGGGCGCTCGACCAGCTGCCCGACCTGCTCGGCGCCGCGGACGACTGGACCGGCTTCGAGGCTCGCCACCCGGTGGTCGAGGAGGCGTGGCGTCGCCATCCGCACGTCCGCCTCGGTCGCACCGGGCGTCCGCTGGAGGCGCTGGTGCCGACGATCATCGAGCAGAAGGTCACCGGCAAGGAGGCGTTCACCGGCTACCGCTCGCTCGTGCTCAAGTACGGCGAGCCCGCGCCGGGGCCGTCGGTCGGCCTGCGCCTCCAACCCGACGCCGGCACTTTGGCGAGCATCCCGTCGTGGGCCTGGCTCGGCCTCCACATCGACCCCGCCCGGTCTCGTGCCGTGGTCACCGTGGCTCGCCATGCCGACGCCCTGGAGCGGATCGTCCTCGGGGCGGGCGACCGGGCCGCGGACCTGGATCGCGCGATCCGGAGCCTGCCCGGTCTTGGGGTGTGGACGAGCGCCGAGGTACGGCAGCGCGCCCTGGGCGACCCGGATGCGGTGTCATTCGGCGACTACCACGTAGCCAAGGACGTCGGTTGGGCGTTGAGCGGTCGAGAGATGGATGACCGCGAGCTGCAAGCGGTTCTCGAGCCTTGGCGACCGCATCGGGGCCGGGTCCCGTTGCTGCTGGGGGTCGCCCGGCTACGACGTCCAAGACGTGGTCCCCGGGTGTCGCTTCGTGGACACTTGCCGATCGTGTGACGTTTTCTCGTGATATCTGTTACACCGAGCAACAGGCACTGAGCCTGGAGCATCGACCGAGCGACAGGGGTGGCGCATGGGACCGGTGAGGCTTGCCGCGCCCAATCACGGCTCGGTTGCTGAGGGGCCGCGATGACGGCGATGACGCTGCCCGGCCGGTCGGTCCTCGACAACGTCCTCGGCCGGGCGAGGGAGGGCATCAAGACCACCGGCGATCTCGTGATCCTCTCGGTCGAGTCGGCGAGGTTCATCGCCACCGACATCGTCGCCCGCCGGTTCTCGTGGTCCGAGTTCCTGCTCCAGGCATGGTTCATGACCCGGGTGTCGCTGCTGCCGACGATCCTGGTGTCGATCCCGTTCGGCGTCATCACGTCGGTCCAGATCGGCGCAGCCGCAAACCAGATCGGCGCCCAGTCGTTCATTGGTGCCGTCAACGGCATCGGCATCCTCCGCCAGGGTGCTCCACTGGTGACGTCGCTGATGATCGCCGGCGCCGTCGGGTCCGCGATCTGCTCCGACCTCGGCGCCCGGACGGTGCGGGAGGAGACCGACGCGCTGATGGTCATGGGTATCTCGCCGATCCAGCGCCTGGTCGCCCCGCGGGTGCTGGCGGCGCTGCTGGTCTCGATGCTGCTCACCGTGGTCGTCGCGATGTCCGCCATGACCACTGCTTTCGCGCTGGTGGTCGGCACCGGCCAGATCTCGTCCGGCACCTACCTCGACTCCTTCGTCGGGCTGGCTCAACCAACCGATCTCTACCTAGCCGAGCTGAAAGCAGTGATCTTCGGGTTCATCGCGGTGGTCGTCGCCTCGCACAAGGGCCTCCAGGCGCGCGGCGGCCCGAAGGCGGTCGCCGACGCCGTCAACCAGGCCGTTGTCCTCAGCGTCATCCTGCTCGCCGTCGTCAATGTCGGCATCACGCAGGCCTACGTGATGCTCGTCCCGCAAGGGATGGTGTGACCGATGGCTAACGTCCAGCCACGCGCCCGGGGAGCCGGCGAGCGGTTCTCCGACGGCATGGTCGGCGTCACGGACTCGCTGCTGAAGAGCCTCGCGGTGATCGGCCACTTCGCGTCGTTCTCCCTCGATGTCCTCAAGAACATCCCGTCCACGTTGGCTCTCTATCCCAAGGAGATGCTCCGGCAGCTCAAGGACATCGCCTGGGGCAGCGGCGCGATCCTGGTCGGTGGCGGCACGGTCGGAGTCATGGTCCTGCTTTCCGTCGCGGCCGGCACCTCGATCGGCATCGAGGGCTTCAACGGCCTCGAGATCGTCGGTCTCGCCCCGTTGACCGGCTTCATCTCGGCCAGCGCCAACACCCGGGAGCTGGCGCCCCTGATCGCGGCACTGGCGCTCGCCGCTCAGGTCGGCTGCCGGTTCACGGCGCAGATCGGGTCGATGAAGATCTACGAGGAGATCGACGCGCTGGAGGTGATGGCGGTCAACCCGATGCGCTACGTCGTCACCACCCGGGTGATCGCCTGCATGCTCGCGATCCTGCCGCTCTACCTGATCGGCCTGATCGGCAGCTACGCCGCATCGCAGATGTCGGTCGTCGTCCTCTTCAACCAGTCACCAGGGCAGTACGACCACTACTTCTCGACGTTCATCCAAGGACGCGACGTGTTCTTGTCGGTGGTCAAGATCCTGATCTTCGCGTTCGCGATCGCCCTCATCCACTGCTGGTACGGCTTGAAGGTCGCGGGCGGCCCGCAGGCGGTGGGTGAGGCCACCGGTGCAGCCATCCGCGCCAGCATCGTCTCGATCGTCATCCTCGACATGGTCCTGACCCTGGTCTTCTGGGGCGGCGACCCCGGCTTCCGGATCTCGGGGTGAGGTGAGCGATGCCTAGGGATCTTCCTCGTCACACCCTCGCCCGGCGCGGGGTGATCGTGCTCGTCGCACTGGCTGTCATCGGCGCGCTGCTCTCGTTGAAGAGCAACGGCACCTTCGGGTCCAAGCCGCACGTGTCCGCCGTGGTGATCGACGCCGGTGGCGCACTGCGCAAGGGCTCGGACGTCAAGATGGGCGGCGTCCTGGTCGGCAAGGTCAGCTCGGTCGAGCGCGATGAGTCCGGTGGCGTCCTCATCGACATGGAGATGTCGGAGGAGGACCTCGAGTACGTCCCTGACAACGTGGTCGCCCGGATCCTGCCGGCGACGGTGTTCGGAACGACGTTCGTCGACCTGATCGTGCACGGGAAGCCGGCGGACGACAGCCTCGAGGCGGGTGCCGAGGTGGAGGCCGACGAGACCCAGGAGACGCTGGAGTTCCAGCAGGCGCTCGACGACATCGATCGGTTGGTCAAGGCGCTCGGTCCCGGCGAGCTGGCCTCGGCGATCGGCTCGGCCTCACAGGCGCTGGAGGGTCGCGGAGACCAGCTGGCCTCGACCGTGAGCACGCTGAACTCCTACCTCGGCCGGCTCAACCCGCGAATGCCCGCCGTGCGCGAGGACCTGCAGGCGCTGGCGACGACCGTCGATGTCGTCAACGACGTGACACCCGACCTGCTCGACGCGACCGAGGACGCCCTCGTGTTCACCAACAGCCTGATCAACCAGGAGGCGGCACTCACCGAGCTGATCTCCGGTGGCACCGAGCTCGCCGACAACTCGACCGCGTTCCTGACGCGCAACGAGCAGCGCCTGGTCCGGTGGATCCGCGGCATGGGCGGCTTCATCGACATCCTCTACGACAACCGCCGGGCGGGCATCACCGACGCGATGACGATCAACATCGCGCTCGGCAACAAGCTCCCGACGATCGTCAAGGAGGGATTTCTTCAGGCCGACTCGCTCCTCAACACCGACCTCCCGCCGTACTACGGCGGCGGCGACCGGCCGTCGTACCAAACCAGCTTCGGCGCGATGGTGGGGGCCGACGGGTGACCGGGCTCAAGATCGTCGCAGCCAAGGTCGCCGCGTTCGTCGTGGCATCGATCCTGTTGCTGATCCTGCTCGTCAACACGATGCAGAACGGCGTCAGCGGCGACACGAACGAGTTCGAGGCGGAGTTCGCGGACGTCAGCGGCCTCCGGGTCGGCGACGACGTCAAGGCCGCAGGAGTCCGGGTCGGCCGGGTGACCGGCATCGAGACGACCGACGACGGCGCGATGGTCGGCTTCGTGCTGGTCGACGAGCAGAAGATCTACGACACGACCAAGATCATCATGCGCTACCAGAACCTCCTGGGGCAGCGCTACCTCCAGCTCCGCCAGGAAGGCCAGCGGGGTGACGAGCTGAAGAACGGTACGACGATCCCGATGGCTGTCGAGACCGGCCCTGCGAACGACCGGTGGCGCACGGACCCCGGCTTCGACCTGACCGAGCTGCTCAACGGGTTCCGGCCGCTGTTCGAGATCCTCCAGCCGAGCGACGTCAACCAGCTGGCGACCTCCATGATCAAGGTCCTCCAGGGCGAGGGCGGCACGATCGAGGGACTGATGCAGCAGACGTCCGAGCTCACGAACTTCGTCGCCGACCGCGACCAGGTGATCGGTGAGGTGATGACGAACCTCACGCCGGTCCTCGAGAACCTCGCGGGTCAGGGCGGCGAGCTTCGGGCCACCGTGGTCGAGCTCAAGGACCTGATGACCGGGCTGGCGCGTGACCGCAAGTCCATCGGCGCCTCGATCGACGGCATCAGCCAGCTGGTCGGTGCGACCAGCGACCTCCTGCGTGACGCCAAGACACCGCTGACGCGCACCAGCGACCGGCTCGCTGCGGTCGCCGCGATGTTCAAGGAGTCCCGGGGAGACCTCGAGGACTCGCTGGAGGCGTTCGGCACGATCTTCGAGTCCCTGGGCCGGGCGGGTTCCTACGAGAACGCTCTCAACGTCTACGCATGCACGTTCGCGCTCGCCATCGGCGACTCCGTGATCAATCCCGCCGG
This sequence comes from uncultured Actinomycetota bacterium, assembly GCA_963795115.1. Taxonomy (GTDB): domain Bacteria; phylum Actinomycetota; class Actinomycetes; order Propionibacteriales; family Nocardioidaceae; genus Nocardioides. The sequence goes on along the minus strand of CAWCGH010000001.1, from coordinate 584,947 downwards.
CGGCGACGGCCCCTGGTCGGAGGTGTGCCGATGAAGCCGATGAGTGCACGCGACCCGTTCAAGACCGGGCTCGTCGCCATCGTGATCATGGGATTGGTCGGGGCCGCCGTGCTCTACCTCAGCGTCGCGAGCTTCGGGACCAAGAGCTACACCGCCGTGCTCGAGCACACCGGCGGCCTGCGCAGTGGAGAGGACGTGCAGGTGCACGGGGTCTCCAAGGGCGAGGTCACCGGTATCGAGCTCGAGGACGACCGGGTGATCGTGAGCTTCGTGCTCGACAGCGACATCGACCTCGGCTCCCGCACGGAGGCGACCGTCAAGGTCGCCACGCTCCTCGGCACCCACTACCTCGAGGTCGACCCGTCGGGCGCGGGGGCGCTCGCCGACGCAACGATCCCGATCGAGCGCACGGCGGTGCCCTACAACCTGCAGGACGTCCTGGAGAGCGGCGCCAAGGCGCTCGACGAGCTCGATCCCGAGCTGCTCGCCGAGTCACTGACCCAGGTGGCGGGCACCCTCGGTGCGACCAAGGAGGAGATCCGGCCGGCCCTCGAGGGCGTGGCCAGGCTCTCGGGCATCATTGCGGCCCGCTCGGACCAGACGGGCGAGCTCCTGACGGCTGCGCGGAGCGTGACCGACCAGTTGGCGGCGAGCAGCAGCGACATCATCGCGTTGATGAAGCAGACCAACCTGGTGATCACCGAGGTCACCTCACGGCGGCAGGCGATCCACCGGCTGCTGGTCGAGACGACCGAGCTCTCGCTGGCCCTCCGGGCGATCGTCGAGTCGACCCAGGGCAAGCTCGCCCCGGGGCTTCGCGACCTCAACGACGTGATCACCTTCCTCAACCAGCAGGACGACCAGCTGCAGCACGTGCTCGAGGTGATGGCCCCGGCGGTCCGTTACGTCGCCAACGCCACCGGCAACGGGCCGTGGGTCGACCTCTTCACCGAGTCCGCGCTCCCTGCCGACGACGTCGGGTGCCAGCTGCGGGGTGACTGCCAGTGAGCGCGCAGACCAACAAGAGGATGACCGTGACGGTCGTCGACGACGCACGGCGTCCTGGCCCGGCCGGGTTCGCCCGGTCGGTGCGCCTCGCGCTGCTCGGCGTGGTGCTGCTGCTGACGGCAGCGTGCAGCTCGATCCCCGGCTCGGGCGACAAGATGGAGGTCGTCGCCTACTTCGAGGACTCCGCCGGGCTGTTCGTCGGCAACGACGTCGGCATCCTCGGGGTCGTCGTCGGCAAGATCAAGTCGATCGAGCCCGACGGCGAGCAGGTCAAGGTCACCATGGAGGTCGACGACGACTACAAGGTGCCGGCCGACGCCGGTGCCGTGGTCGTCGCCCGGTCGGTGGCCACCGACCGCTACGTCGAGCTGACGCCCGTGTACTCCAAGGGTCCGACCCTCGAGGACGGCGACGAGATCGCGATCGAGCGCACCCGCGCTCCGGTCGACTTCGACCAGGTGCTGGCCTCGCTCAACGAGTTTGCGACCGGGATCGCCGGATCCAAGAAGGCAACGAGGGCGATCGCTCGGTTCATCGACCAGGGCACCGCGGCGCTCAAGGGCAACGGTCCGCTGATCAACCAGACGATCCACGCGCTGCAGGAGGGCGTCAACGGCATCCACGGGCAGCGCGACAACATCGCGTCCACCCTGCGCTCCCTCGACGTGTTGCTGGCCGCGGTCTCTGCCAACGAGTCCACGGCACGGGAGTTCATCCGCCAGGTGACCGATGCAGCCGACCTGCTGGCGGACGAGCGGGAGAACTTCGCCACCGCGCTCCGCTCGCTCGACGATGCGGTGACCGTCGTCGCGAGGTTCGCCGTCGACAACCGGGAGCAGATCGTCGAAGCACTCGACGGGTCGACCCGGTTGATGAGGACCATCCTCGAGAAGCAGCGGAACCTGACCGAGATCCTCAGGGTCATGCCACTCACCCTCCAGAACCTCCAGCGCGCTCGGATCGGTGATCGGATCCCGGTGACCTTCGACCCCGTGGTCCTCACCCCGCTCGGCGGGATCATCAACGACATCTGCGACCAGCTGCCGCCGGCGATCTGTCAGCTGTTCGGCACCGACCCGCTCGGGGGCAACTGATGAGCCGGCGTACGTTGCGGACCGCCGCGGCAGCCGCTGCCGCCGCCGCGGTGCTGCTCGCGTCGGGATGCTCGACAACGATGCGCGACCTGCCGATCCCCGGCACGGGTGTCTCGGGCGACACGATCGAGATCGAGGCGAAGTTCAAAGAGGCGCTCAACCTCGCCGACGGAGCACCGGTCAAGGTCAATGGAGTCGACAGTGGCAAGGTCACCTCGATCACGATCGACGACTACACCGCGGTCGTGAAGATGGACGTCCGCAGCGACGCCCAGCTGCGCGACGGCGCCGCGGCCCGGCTCCGCTACACGACGCCGCTCGGCGAGCTCTTCGTCGACGTCACCAACCCGGCGGACGGCGAGAAGCTCGAGGACGGCGCGACCCTGACGCTCAAGGACACCGAGACCGCGCCGACGGTCGAGGACGCCCTGGCGCAGGCGTCGCTCCTCATCAACGGCGGCGGGCTCGACCAGCTGCAGACGATCACCGAGGAGCTCAACACCGCGCTCGGCGGCAACGAGGACGACGTACGACTCCTGCTCAACCAGGCGACGACCTTCCTGACCCAGGCGAGCGCCACGACGTCGAGCATCGACGCCGTCCTCACCTCGCTGAACTCACTGTCAGGGACGCTGAACGCCCGGGAGCGCATCATCAACCGGGCGATGAAGGAGATCCGGCCGGCCGCCGCCGTCCTCCGCCGGGCGACCCCGGAGCTGACGGCCCTGCTCAACGCGGTCGAGCGCTTCTCCTCCGCCGCCAACGACACGGTCATCGCGACCCGGCAGCAGTTGTTCGCGCTGCTCGCCGAGACGGAGCCGGTGCTCGCGGAGCTCGCGTCCAACCGGGGTCGGTTCAGCTACATGATGCAGCGACTCGTCAAGGCCGCCGCGGCATTGCGTGAGACCGTCCCCGGCGACTACGCGTCGATCTCCATCGACCTGCACTTCGACCGAATCCAGGCCGGCAACCTGCCGGCCCTCCAGGGACTTCTCGACCTGATCGGCATCACCGCCCCGATCGCGGACGTGATCGACCAGCTCGGTCTCGGCGACCTCCTCGGGCTCGGCGGGCTCCCGCACCGCGACGCCGCGGACCCGTCTTCGCCTCCGAAGGTCACCACCCCACCCGGCGGACCGGCCGGCGACGGCCCCACCAACCCGCTGTCGCTCGACGGCCTGCTGAGCGGGTTGCTCGGGGGAGGGAACTGACATGCCGAGCGTGCGCAACATTCTCACGGACCGGCTCTACCTGAGCGCGGTGGGCATCGTCGCGGTGTTCCTGATCGCGATCTCCTACCTGTTCGCGGCCGTGCTCGACCAGCCACTGACCTCGCGCCCCGTCACCGTGGACGTCGAGCTCGAGCAGACGGGCGGCCTGTTCGAGGGCTCCGCCGTCACCTACCGCGGCATCAAGGTCGGCAAGGTCACGACGATCGTGCCGACCGAGGACGGCGTCCTCGCCACCGCCCGCATCAGCGCGGGCACAAAGATCCCGGAGGACTCGCTGGTCAAGGTGCGCAGCCTGTCGCCGGTTGGCGAGCAGTACCTCGACTTCCAGCCCGACTCGGCCGACGGCCCGTTCCTGGAGAGCGGCGACACGGTCGGCGCCGAGTCCACGGACCTGCCGGAGAGCCTGAGCGAGACGGTGGTCGCGGTCAACGCCGTTCTCCGCCAGATCGACGACCGGAAGCTCCACATCCTGCTCCGTGAGCTCAGCACCGCGATGGCCGGCACCGGCGACGACATCGGCCGGATCCTCGACCAGGGCACCGACCTCCTCGCCACTCTCGACGCGGTGTGGCCCGAGACCGACCGGATCATCACCAACGGCGGCACCGTCCTCCGGATCGTCAGCGACAACGCCGACAACCTGCGCGTCCTCGGCAACCGGGCCAAGCAGTTCGCGGCATTCCTGCGGAGCTACGAGCCGGAGTGGCAGCAGGTGCTCGACCGGACCCCTGGCCAGATCGACGACCTGAAGGCACTGATCCGCGACGCCGAAGAGGTGCTGCCCGGCTTCCTCGACGCCGGCGTGAGCTTCACCGACGTGGCGATGGCCTACGAGCCGCACCTGCGCACGCTGCTCAGGGAGTACGCGCCCGGCATCGGAGCGTTGGCCTCGGCCATCCGGAACGAGCGCATCAATCTTCACCTCATCCCCGTTCGCACGGCGCGGTGCGACTACGGCTCGACCAGGCACCGTGGCTACGACGTGGAGCGCTATGCGTTCCAGACCGACGGCTCCTGCCCCGCCTCGTTCGCCCGCCTCCAGCGGGGCGCAGCCCACGCGCCCGGCCCGGTTCGATGAGCCTGATCAGCGCCGAGAAGGCCGGCTCTCTCGACGACCAGGAGCAGCGCGAGAAGGTCTTCCGTCTGATCGTCATCGCGCTCGTCGCCGCGCTGATCGCGACCTTGGTCGCCGTGGTCTGGCTGGTCCAGGGCAAGAACTCCACCCAGGACGAGCTGGACAAGGCCGAGGAGGACCTGGCGTCGTACTCCGCGGGCCCCGATGCCCAGGCCGCGGCGGAGGAGATCCTCGGCGTGATGACCACCTACGACTACCGCAAGACCGATGACCTCGCCGACCGGTGGACGAAGTACATCGCCAACGAGGACTTGAAGAAGCAGTACGAGAGCGAGCTCATCCCCGACCTGGTGAAGGCGGTCAAGCTCACGAAGACCGTTGCGGTCGGCGAGGTCGAGAGCTCGGCGTACAACCTCGTCGATGAGGACCACGTCAACGTCCTCGCCTTCGTCCGCCAGCGGATCAAGAGCAAGGACGACCCCAAGGGAGTGCTCGACGCGGAGTGGTTCTCCCTCAGCATGGTGCGCGACGGCGACGACTGGCTGGTCGAGGAGGTCCGTCCGTACGACGTCCCGCCTCCCAAGTGAGTCGCGGGTCGCAGGCGCGGCGCGACCGTCTGCCCGTTAGATTGACGCGTGTGGGCAGGCGGGACAGGCGCGACGGCGTGGGGATCTCTCGAACGGTTCGCCGACTCCTGTTGACGATCCTCGGGATCCAGGTCGGCCTCGCCGTCACGATGTCGCTGGTCGACTCCTACCGGCGGCGCGGCAAGAAGCCCAAGCCGTTCCCGACCCGGCCGCCCTCGACGGTCACCGTCGGCGACGGCGAAGTGACGACGTACACGTTCGGTCGTGATCTGTACGACGACATGCTCGCGGCGATCGACGGCGCCGAGCGGCAGATCCTCTTCGAGACCTACATCTGGAAGGGCGACGCGACGGGGGAGCGGTTCAAGCGCGCCCTCGCCGCCGCGGCGGACCGGGGGGTCGAGGTCTTCTGCATCTACGACGGGTTCGCCAACCTCGTGGTGGCACCGCCGTTCAAGCGGTTCCCGCCGTCGATGAAGGTGCTGCGCTACCCCGTCTACTCCGCCGGCTGGCGGTTCTTCGACCTGCGTCGCTACGGCCGTGACCACCGCAAGATCCTGGTGGTCGACGACCACACCGGCTTCATCGGCGGCTACAACATCGGGTCCGCCTACGAGACGGAGTGGCGCGACACGCACGTGCGGGTCACCGGGCCGGCCGTGTGGGACCTCAAGCGGGCGTTCGCGGACTTCTGGAACCTCAACCGGCGACGCCGGCTCCGGGCCTCGGAGCGTCCGCTGCTGCTGGAGACCGCCTCCACGTGGGAACCGCTGATCCGGGTCCAGCGCAACGTGCCGCGGCTGTGGGTGTTCCCGATCCGCGGTATGTACCTCGAGGCGATCAACCGCGCCAGCCGCAACATCTGGCTGACCCAGGCCTACTTCCTGCCCGACCAGGACTTCGTCGACGCCCTCAAGGACGCTTCCCGCCGCGGCGTCGACGTACGACTGCTGCTCCCGCTCAAGTCCAACCACATCGTCGCGGACTGGATCTCCCGCGGCTACTTCAGCCAGCTCCTCGACGCCGGCGTGCGCGTCCTCCGCTTCCGCGACGCGATGGTGCACGCGAAGACCGCGACCGTCGACGGGGAGTGGTGCACCGTCGGTACGGCGAACATCGACCGGCTCAGTCTCCAGGGCAACTACGAGATCAACCTCGAGGCGATCGACCAGGACCTCGCCAAGCAGCTCGAGGACATCTTCCTCGTCGACCAGTCGAACTGCCTCGAGCTCACCAGCGGCGAGTGGGAGGCGCGAGACCTCCACCGCAAGTTCACCGAGGCATTCCTGAAGCCGCTGCGGCCACTACTGTGAGCCGGTGCTCCCGATGATCAGGCCCCCCGTGCGCGACCTGGCCGGCAAGAACGTCTTCGTCACCGGGGCCGCCAGCGGCATCGGCCGCGCGGTCGCGCTGCAGGCGGCCGCCGAGGGAGCGGTGCTCCACCTCACCGACATCCAGGCGGAGCTGCTCGCGAAGGTTGCCGATGAGGCGACCGCCGCGGGCGGTCGGGTGGCGCTCGCGGAGCCGGCGGACATCACCGACCACGACGCCGTACGACGCCTGGCGGCGCAGGTGACGGAGGCATCGGGACCGATGGACGTGGTCCTCAACGTCGCCGGCATCGCGATCTGGGGCACCGTGCGCGGCCTCGAGCACGACCACTGGCGCTCGCTGGTCGAGGTCAACCTGATGGGCCCGATCCACGTGATCGAGGAGTTCCTGCCGCCGATGATCGACGCGGGACGTGGCGGTCAGCTGGTCAACGTGTCGTCGGCCGCGGGCATCATCGCGATGCCGTGGCACGCCGCCTACAGCGCGACCAAGTTCGGCCTGAGGGGCATCTCGGAGGTGCTGCGCTACGACCTCCGGCGGCACAAGATCGGCGTCACCCTGGTGGCTCCGGGCGGTGTCGACACGGGGCTCGTGCAGACCATCCGGATCGCCGGTGTGGACTCCGACGACCGCCGGTTCCGACGCGCACGGAAACGGTTCCAGGCGCACGCGGTGTCGCCCGAGAAGGCCGCCGAGGCGATTTGGAAGGGCGTCCGCCGCAACAAGTACTGGGTCTACACGTCGGTCGACATCCGCCTGGTGCACTGGTTGCAGCGCTACTTCCCGCCGGGCTACGCGCTCGCGATGCGCGCGTTCAGCTGGGGCGCACACCGCGTGTTGCCGGCGGTCGACCAGGCCCGGCGCTCGGACCTGGCATGAGTGGCGGCGAGCCCCGGATCAAGCCGGGTGGGTGGCGGGAGGTCGGCCCCGACATCGCTGTGCTGTCCCGGATCTTCGGCCGGGTGTCCGGTACCGAGCCGCCGGCGGTGTTCCTCACCCTCGGTCGCAACCGGCGCCTGTTCTGGGGCTGGCTGCACTTCGCCGGTCGGCTGATGCCCGGCGGTCGCCTGCCGCGCCGCCAGACCGAGCTGGTCATCCTGCGGGTCGCGGCCACCTGCGGGTCGGAGTACGAGCTCACCCAGCATCGCCGGATCGGCCGCCGGTCCGGCCTGAGCGCGGAGCAGATCGCCCGGATCGAGGCAGGCGGCCTGGAGGGTTGGACCGGGTCGGACCGGGTGCTGCTCGCCACCACTGACGAGCTGCTCGCGACCGAGGACGTCTCCGACGAGACCTGGGCCGCGCTGCGCGAGGAGCACGACGAGCGGGTCGCCATCGAGATCCTGATGCTGGTCGGGCACTACCGGATGCTCGCGACCGCCCTGCACACCCTCCGCATCCGACCGGACCGCCCCCGTCGCTGAGTCCCAGACCGGGCACTGTCCCCGCCCCGCCGTACGCTCGTAGCCATGCGCCCGATCACCGACCTCGAGCGTCGCGTCGCCCCGTTCAAGGTGGAGTCCGACTACCAACCGTCCGGCGACCAGCCCGCGGCGATCGCCGAGATCACCCGCCGGATCGAGGCCGGCACGCAGGACGTCGTACTCCTCGGTGCCACCGGCACCGGCAAGACCGCGACCGTCGCCTGGGTCGCCGAGCAGGTGCAGCGACCGCTGCTCGTGCTCCAGCCCAACAAGACCCTGGCCGCCCAGTTCGCCAACGAGCTGCGCCAGCTGTTCCCGCGCAACGCGATCGAGTACTTCGTCTCCTACTACGACTACTACCAGCCCGAGGCCTACCTCCCGCAGACCGACACCTACATCGAGAAGGACAGCTCGATCAACGAGGAGGTCGAGCGGCTGCGCCACTCGTCCACCAACAGCCTGCTCACGCGGCGCGACGTGATCGTGGTGTCGACGGTGTCGTGCATCTACGGCCTCGGCACCCCGCAGGAGTACGTCGACCGCATGGTGCGGCTGCGGGTCGGGGACGAGCACGACCGCGACTCGGTGCTCCGGCGCCTGGTCGACATCCAGTACACCCGCAACGACCTCTCGTTCACCCGCGGCACGTTCCGGGTGCGGGGTGACACCCTCGAGATCTTCCCGGTCTACGAGGAGATGGCGGTCCGGGTCGAGTTCTTCGGTGACGAGGTCGAGCGGCTGATGACGCTCCACCCGGTCACGGGTGAGGTGCTGACCGAGGACACGCGAGCTCTACATCTTCCCGGCGAGTCACTACGTCGCGGGTCCGCAGCGGATGGAACGGGCGATCAACGGCATCGAGGCCGAGCTCACCGACCAGCTGGCCACGTTCGAGCGACAGGGCAAGATGCTGGAGGCGCAGCGGCTCCGGATGCGCACGACCTACGACATCGAGATGATGCGCCAGATCGGCACCTGCTCCGGCATCGAGAACTACTCGATGCACATCGACGGCCGCAGCCGCGGTTCGGCGCCCAACTGCCTGCTCGACTACTTCCCGGAGGACTTCCTGCTCGTCATCGACGAGTCCCACGTCGCCGTGCCGCAGGTCGGCGGGATGTACGAAGGCGACATGTCCCGCAAGCGCAACCTGGTCGAGCACGGCTTCCGGTTGCCGAGCGCGATGGACAACCGGCCGCTGCGGTGGGAGGAGTTCCTCGACCGGATCGGCCAGACCATCTACCTCTCCGCGACCCCCGGCAACTACGAGCTCGACAAGGTCCAGGGCGACGTCGTCGAGCAGATCATCCGGCCCACCGGCCTGATCGACCCCGAAGTCGTCATCAAGCCGACCAAGGGTCAGATCGACGACCTCATCAGCGAGATCCGGCAGCGCACCGAGCGCAACGAGCGGGTGCTGGTGACGACGCTGACCAAGAAGATGTCCGAGGACCTCACCGACTACCTGCTCGACGCGGGCGTCCGAACCCGCTACCTGCACTCCGAGGTCGACACGCTCAAGCGGATCGAGCTGCTGCGCGACCTGCGCCTCGGCGCCTACGACGTGCTGGTCGGCATCAACCTGCTTCGCGAGGGCCTCGACCTCCCCGAGGTCTCCCTGGTGGCGATCCTCGACGCCGACAAGGAGGGCTTCCTGCGATCCGACAAGTCGCTCATCCAGACGATCGGCCGGGCCGCCCGCAACGTGTCGGGCCAGGTGCACATGTACGCCGACAAGATCACTCCGTCGATGGCGTCAGCGATCGACGAGACCAACCGGCGCCGGGCCAAGCAGGTCGCCTACAACGAGGCCAACGGCGTCGACCCGCAGCCGCTGCGCAAGAAGATCGCCGACATCACCGAGATGCTGGCGCGCGAGGACGAGACCACCCAGGAGCTGCTCCAGACCTGGGCCGATGCCGGCGTGAAGGGCCGCGCCGGCGGGGTGAAGGGCCGCCGGGCGCCGGTGCCGACCCTAGGCGAGGGCGCGCTGAGCCAGCACGCCGGCGAGCTCGCCGGCCTACCGAGCTCGCGACCTCGCGGCGCTGATCCAGGACCTCACCGACCAGATGAAGGGCGCGGCCGCGGAGCTCCAGTTCGAGCTCGCCGCCCGGCTCCGCGACGAGATCTCCGACCTCCGCAAGGAGCTCCGGCAGATGGTCGAGGCAACGAAGTAGACGAGGGCCTACCGATTGATTTTCCGCAGGTGGCTCAGCCCGACCAGCCGGGCGATCACCAGCGCGACGTAGAGCACGCCCGCCACCTGCTCGACCATGACCAGAGACCGGGCGTTGTCGAGGACCGGGTAGACGTCCGACAGACCCACGCTGGTGAGCGTGGTGAAGGACAGGAAGAGCAGCTCGAACCAGTCGACGTCCGCGCCGGCCTCGACGCCGTACGCGACGAACGAACCCGGCCAGAGGACCTGCGCGGCGGCGTACAGGTAGGCGAAGGCCCAGGCGACGACGGTGAAGGCCGCGCCGACGGCGTACAGCTCGTCGCGGGTGACGACGTCGTCGTGGAACAGGTAGCGGATCATCGCGTAGGAGACGAAGAGGTAGAAGGGCACGTGGAAGACGGCCGAGGTCAGCACGATCCAGTCGGAGTGCCGGCTGACCGCCTCGAGGACCGCGAACACCATCGCGGGGATCCCGAGGACGACGGCGACCCAGCTCAGCACGGGGGTGGCCCGGACCGCCCAGGCGGCGATGAACACGACGCCCATCTGGACCACGCCGACCACCGCGCGACCTGCGGTGGAGTCCTCGAGGAAGGGGTAGATCAGCACCACGAGGAGCTGCGCGGCGAGCAGGATCGCGGAGGGGTGCCGGCCCGAGGGTTCGTAGTCCGTCTGTCGTCGGAGTGCTCACGTTCGGTGATGCTAACGGTGATCACATCCGGTTCCCGGGATCCGCTGTCTCAGGTCACCTGGACCGGTAGCGTGACGCGCGCTGATCCGGGCTCGTTAGCGATTGTGTAACGGGTCACAGTATGGTTCGTTGAGCACGTAACGAGAACACGTTCTACTATTGGGACCGTCGCAGTCGTACGGGGGAGGTGACCGGGTTGGCGTTCAACGCTGCGTCGGTCATCCGTGGTCCCGGTGAGCTGGCGCTGATGACCGTCGAGGTCACCAAGCGGATCTTCACCCGGCCGTTCCAGTTCCGTGAGTTCGTCGAGCAGGCCTGGTTCATCACCAGCGTGACCCTGATGCCGACGATCCTGGTGTCGATCCCGTTCGGCGCGGTCATCTCGCTCCAGGTCGGCAACCTGACCGGCCAGCTCGGCGCGCAGTCCTTCGCCGGCGCCACGGCGGTGCTCGCCACCGTCCGTGAGGCCGCGCCGATCGCCGCGGCCATGATCATCGCCGGGCGCTGCCGGCTCGGCCATCTGCTCCGACCTCGGCGCGCGCAAGATCCGCGAGGAGATCGACGCGATGGAGGTGCTCGGCATCGATCCGCTCGAGCGCCTGGTCGCCCCCCGCGTGGTGGCCACCATGTTCGTCGCCTTCATGATCAACGGCATCGTGATCAGTGCCGGCATCCTGCGGTGGGTACTTCTTCACTGTCATCGTCCAGGGGGGCTCGGCCGGCGCGTTCCTGTCGTCGTTCACCGCCCTCGCGTCCCTGCCCGACCTCTACATCGCGATGGTCAAGGCCCTCATCTTCGGCTGGCTGGCCGCGATCGTGGGTGCCTACAAGGGTCTCAACGCTGGCGGCGGTCCGCTGGGCGTCGGGCGGGCCGTGAACGAGGCGGTCATCGTCGCCTTCATGCTGCTGTTCTTCCTGAACGCGGTCATCTCGGCGATCTACTTCCAGGTCGTCCCTCCGGTGGGGCTCTGACATGGCCGCGATCACCGAGCTCGCCACCGACGTCGTCCAGGAGCGCCGCCGCTCGCTGGAGGAGTACGGCGACCAGCTGCTCTTCTACGTCAAAGCCATCCTCTGGGTGCCGGCGGCGATCAAGCGATACCCGCGCGAGATCTGGAACACCCTGGCCGAGGTCGCGTTCGGTGCCGGCGGCCTGAGCGTCATCGCCGGTTCGGTCGGCGTCATCGCGTTCATGTCGTTCTTCGCCGGCACGGAGGTCGGCCTCCAGGGCTACGCATCGCTGAGCCAGATCGGTGTCGCGAAGTTCAGCGCCTTCATCTCGGCGTACTTCAACACCCGTGAGGTGGCGCCGCTCGTCTCCGCGATCGCGCTCGCCGCGACGGTCGGCTGCGGGTACACGGCCCGCCTCGGCGCGATGCGGATCTCGGAGGAGATCGACGCGCTCGAGGTGATGGCGATCCCCTCGCTGCCGTTCCTGGTGACGACCCGGATCATCGCGGCGTTCATCGCGGTCATCCCCCTCTACATCGTCGCCCTGTGTGCCTCGTACCTCTCCCCACGCCTGATCGTCGTCTACATCTACGGCCAGTCCGCCGGCACCTACGACCATTACTTCCTGCAGTTCCTGCCACCCATCGACATGCTCTGGTCGTTCTTCAAGCTGCTCTTCCTCGCGGTCGCGGTGATCCTGATCCACTGCTACTACGGCTACACCGCGTCGGGCGGCCCCGCGGGCGTCGGTCGCGCCGTCGGCCGGGCGATCCGGACCAGCATCGTCACCATCGTGGTGGCCGACTTCTTCCTCAGCTTCGCGATCTGGGGATCGACCACCACCGTGCGGATCACGGGGTGATCGGGTAGATGCTCGTCAATATCCACCACGACTCCGCCAAGGAGCACAACCGGCTGCTCGTCGCCGGCGTCGCCTTCATCGTGTCGATCGCCCTGCTGGTCTGGCTCTCCATCGCGATCTACAACAAGGAATTCGACCGGGTGACGACGATCACGGTCAAGGCCGATCGTGCCGGTCTGCAGCTCGCCAAGTTCGGCGACGTCCGGATTCACGGGGCGCTGGTCGGCCAGGTACGCAAGGTCACCCAGGACGGTGAGGAGGCGGAGATCCACATCGCGCTCGACCCCGACGCCGCGAAGAAGATCCCCGCGAACATCACCGTCGAGATCCTCCCGACCACGCTCTTCGGCCAGAAGTACATCGCCCTCAAACGGCCGGCCGATCCCTCCTCGGAGTCGCTCAGCGACGGTGACGTGATCCCCGCGGATCGGGTCAACACCAACGTCGAGCTGAGCCAGATCCTCGCCGACCTGTTCCCGTTGCTCCGCGCGGTGCGGCCTGCGGACCTCAACGCGACGCTGAACGCGCTGGCCACGGCGCTGCAGGGCCGCGGTGAGCAGATCGGGCAGACGATGGACGAGCTGGGCGCCTACCTCGCGGTCATCGACGGTCACCTTCCGACGCTGCGGCAGGACCTGATCGCCCTCGCCGACGTCGCCGACACCTACGACCTGGCCGCGCCCGATCTCCTCGACACCCTCGCCAACATCACGGTGACCAGCCGGACCATCAGCGAGAAGGCCGACGACCTCGACGTCTTCTTCGCCGACCTGGCCGGTCTTGCGAAGACCTCGACCCGGATCCTGCGCGCCAACGAGCAGAACATGATCGAGGTCGGCCGGGTGACCGAGCCGGTGCTCGCGCTGCTGGCCACCTACTCGCCGGGACTCCCCTGCCTGCTCAAGGGCGCCGCGGCCTACGCGCCGATCCTCTCGAAGACCTTCGAGGGCAACGTCGTCAAGCAGTACATGGAGTTCGGTCAAGCCCAGTACCGCCACTTCGACGAGTCCGACTTCATGGAGTACGGCGAGGTCGGCCACGGGCCGTGGTGCCTCGGCCTCCCCAAGTTCAAGGTCCCCGGCGACCGGGTGCCGCTGGAGAATGGCAGCGACATCGACGAGAACCCCCCGTCCAGCGTCCTCCCCAACTTCGGCGTGCTTCCCGACATCGACCTCACCAGCGGCTTGGCCGGCAGCGAGGGCGACCAGGAGGTCGTCAACGCGCTGCTCGCGACTCGCACCGGCAGGCTGCCGGAGGAGTACGGCGCGCTCGGGTCGCTGCTCTACGGCCCGGTCGTGCGCAAGGGGGAGCGAGCAAGATGACCTCCTCGCACAGCCGCAACAGGGTGTTCGCCGCCGCCGGAATCAAGCTCGCCATCTTCAGCGTCATCTCCTTGCTGACGACAGGGCTGCTCGTGGTGATCATGGGCAACATCGGTCTCGGCGCCGGCAAGACCTACGAGGCGATCTTCACCACCGCGAGCACGCTGGAGAAGGGCGATGACGTCCGCGTCGCGGGCGTCAGCGTCGGCGAGGTCAAAAAGGTGGAGCACCACGAGCGGGCGATGGCGAAGGTGACGTTTCGGGTCGATGCCGACATCGACCTCACCACGGCCTCGACAGCCGAGATCCGTTTCCTCAACCTGGTCGGCGATCGCTACATGGCGCTCGAACAGGGGAGGGGCGAGGACGACGCCGAGCCGCTCGACGAGGGCGACACGATCCCGGTCGAGAACACCCGACCCTCACTCGACCTCACCGTGCTCTTCAACGGCTTCAAGCCACTCTTTCAGGCGCTGGCGCCGGATCAGGTCAACGAGCTGAGCATGAACCTGGTGCAGGTGCTCCAGGGCGAGGGCGGCACCGTCCGCGGCCTGTTGGAGCACACGGCGTCCCTGACGACGACCCTGGCGGACCGAGACCAGCTGATCGGCGAGGTGGTGACCAACCTCAGCGAGACCCTGGACACGGTCAACCGTCGCCGCGAGCAGCTCAGCACGCTGGTCATCGAGCTCAAGGACTGGATGCGGGATCTGGCTCGCGACCGCACGACCATCGGTGGATCGCTCGACAACATCTCCGACCTGACCGTCACCGTCGCCGACCTGCTGAGGCGAGGCCGCCCGTTGCTGAAGCGAGACGTCGCGGCCCTGCACGACCTGGCCAAGCTCCTCAACGACCCGAGCCAGCGCGCCGAGGTCGTCGACCTGCTCGAGCGGATGCCCGAGGTCATGTCGGACCAGATCCGCACGGGAACCTACGGGTCCTGGTACCAGTACTACGTCTGCGCCAGCTCGGTGAAGATCGACCTGCCCGTTCTCCCTGACATCCCCATCATCAATCAGATCGAGGACGCGTTCTCCAGCTACGAGTTCGCCTCCTCGGCTCCGAGGTGCCAGGACCGATGAAAACCAACGACGCGCGCGTCCTGCGCTTAGGTGTCACCACCCTGGTGTTGATGGCCCTGATCTCTGCCGCGACCTTCAACCTGAGCAAGTTCCCGGGCTTCCGCGGCACCACGTACTACGCCGAGTTCAGCGACGCCAGCGGCATCCACAAGGGCAACATGGTCCAGGTCGGCGGGCTCCGGGTCGGCCGGGTCAGCGAAGTCACCCTCGATGAGGACCGGGTGTTGGTGAAGTTCGAGATCGACGACGACGACGTCGATTTCGGACCGGACTCGACGGCCTCGATCGAGGTCCTCAACCTGCTCGGCGAGAAGTTCCTCGACCTTCAGCCGTCTTCGGAGGGCCAACTCGAGAGCAACGGCACCATCCCACTCGACAACACCGAGGCGGCCTACGACATCGTCGGTGTGTTCGGGGACCTGACGACCACTACCGAGGACATCGACACCAGCCGGCTGTCCGAGGCGCTCGACGTCGTCTCGCAGACGATGAACGACTCCGCGCCCGAGATCGCCGCGGCGTTCGACGGCATCGCCCGGCTCTCGCGGAGCGTCTCCCAGCGCGACGAGCAGATCCAGACCCTCTTCGAGAGCTCGCAGCAGGTGACGGAGGTTCTCGAGCGGCGCAGCGCCGACATCATCGACCTGATGGGGAGCAGCGACCTGGTCTTCAAGGAGCTCCAGAGCCGGAAGAGGGCCATCCACCGGTTGCTCGTGAACGCACGGGTGCTCGCGATCGAGCTGCGTGGGGTGGCCGAGGACAACGAGGAGCAGATCGGGCCGGCCCTCGCGGAGGTCGACGAGCTGCTGACCATGCTCGTCGAGAGGCGTGACCAGCTGAAGGCGACGCTGCACCAGGTCGGCCCGTACGTCGAGATCCTCAGCAACATCATCGGGACGGGTCCGTGGTTCGACGCGCTGGCCATCAATATCGCCTCGTTCCCGACCGGCGAGTTCCTCCCGGCGCCGGTGGAGTGATGACGATGGTGACGAAGGTCTGGCAGCGCATCGACCGGAGGATCGTCCTCCTGGTAGTGCTCCTGCTCGCTGTCGGAGCGGTGCTCAGCGTGGCCGTGGACGAGCGCGAGACGAAGTCGGTGACGGCGATGTTCCCGCGAGCCGTGAGCGTCTACAAGGGCACCGACGTCCGGATCCTCGGCGTCAACGTCGGCGAGGTCACGTCGGTCACCCCGGCCGGCAACGCGGTGCGCGTCGAGATGGAGTACGACGCTGAGTACGACGTGCCGGCCGACGCACAGGCGGTCATCGTGACCCCGACCCTGGTCGCCGACCGGTTCGTCCAGCTGACCCCGGTCTACGAGGAGGGTCCGACCCTCGCCAACGGCGCGACGATCGAGCTGCCCGACACCGGGGTCCCCGTCGAGCTGGACCGCATCTACAGCAGCCTCCAGGAGCTGACCCGGGCACTCGGTCCCAACGGCGTCAACAAGGACGGGTCGCTCAACCACCTGCTGAAGGCCGGTCGGAACGCGTTGGAGGGCCAGGGTGCAGCCGGCAACGAGATGATCCGCGAGCTGGCCCTGGCCGCTGAGACCTTCGGTGACAGCGCCGGCCCGTTGTTCGAGACGGTGACCAACCTGGCAGCCTTCACCGGCACGTTGGCCGAGAACGACGCGCTCGTGCGGGCCTTCATGATGGACCTCGCCGGCGTGTCGAGGACGCTGGCAACCGAGGGCGACGAGCTCCAGGCGGCGGTGGCTGCGGTCGCGAGCGCTGTCGGCACCGTCCAGACGTTCGTGCGTGACAACCGGGACGGGCTGGCCAAGTCGATCCGGCAGCTCTCGTCGGTGATGTCGGCGATCGCGTCGGAGAAGGACAACCTCAGGTCCGCGCTGGAGATCGCGCCGACCGCGATGGACTCGCTCCACCTCGGTTTCGACCACACCACCGGCTCGCAGAACTCCCGGGTCGGCATCTCCGGCAACATCTGGACCGCCGACGGCCTCATCTGCGGCCTGCTCCAGCAGCGGCCCGGCGTGCCGGCAGCCCTGAAGGACGCTGCGTGCGACCTCGTCGCCCAGCTGCTGAGCCCGATCGTCGACAACCTACCGCCGCTGCCACCCGGCTACGAGAAGTCCGGCGAGAGTCCTGCGGTGGCAACGAACGGTCGCATCAACGTGCCGGCCGGGCCCGACCTGACCTACGCGCCTGCCGACGACCCGTCGCTCACCGGACTCCTCGGAGGTGGGTCATGACTCCCAGGATGCGGGTCCTCCGCTGGCTGCTCGCGTCGGCGCTGGGCGCCACGCTGCTCACCGGGTGCGACTTCGACGGCGCGTACGACCTCCCGTTGCCTGGTTCTCCGGTCGACGCCGACGACGCGTTCGAGGTCACCGCCGAGTTCCGCGACGTGCTCAACGTCGTGCCGCGGTCGCCGGTGATGGTGGACGACGTCGTCGTCGGCGAGGTGACCGAGGTCGAGCGATCGGGCTGGCACGCCGAGGTGGTGCTGCGGATCAGGGACGACGTGGTGCTGCCCGACAACACGATCGCCGACATCCAGCAGGTGTCGCTGCTCGGTGAGAAGTACGTCTCCCTCGAGGAGCCGACCGAGCAGGAGCCGACCGGCCGACTCGAGGAGGGCGACGACATCCCGCTGTCGGTCACCGGCCGCAACCCGGAGGTCGAGGAGGTGCTCGGCGCCCTCTCGTTCCTGCTGAGCGGCGGTGGTGTGGCCCAGCTCGGCTCGATCACCCGGGAGGCCAACCTGGTGATGAGCGGACGGGAGGACAGGCTCAAGGCACTCCTGGGCTCGCTCGAGGGTGTGATCGGTACGCTCGACGACCAGAAGGCCGACATCATCAACGCGCTGGACTCGATGAACAACCTGGCCGCGACCCTGAACGCCGAGAAGAAGACGATCGGCGACGCGCTCGACGCGATCGGCCCGGCGATCGACGTGCTCGCCGACCAGCACGACGAGCTGATCGACATGCTCGGCGCGCTGGAAGAGCTGGGCCGGGTCGGGACCCGCGTGATCAACGCCAGCAAGGAGGACATCCTCAAGATGCTCGAGCACCTCTACCCGGTGCTCGACGGGCTCCACAAGGCCGGCCACGAGCTCGGTCCCGGCCTCAACCTGCTGGTGAGCTTCCCGTTCCCGAAGGCCGCCAACGACATCGTCCAGGGCGACTTCGCCGACACGACGATGACGGTCGACCTCAACTTCGACAACCTGCTCCGCGGGATCGGCCTTCCCAACATCGACCTGCCCGATCCCGGTCAGGTGCTCAGCGCCGTGGAGCGGTGCCTTCGCAGCGGCAGCCTGACCAGCGCCGCGTGCGCCAAGGTGCTGCAGAGCGCCAACCTGCTCGCCGACCTGCGCCGGCAGTGCCGACGGGCCCCGCTCGCCGACAGTCCGGTCTGCCAGCTCCTCAACTCCCTGCCGGACCTCGATCTCGGCGGCCTGCTCGATCGTGGGCTGTTCAACGACTCGCTGAACGGATCGACCGACGGCGTCCCGGGGTTGTCCGAGGAGCTGATCCGTGGCGTCGGACCGGATCCCTCCGACGACCCGTCCGACCTGTTGGGGGTGACGACATGAGCCGTGGAGTCCGGGTCCGGCTGGCCGCGTTCGTCGTCCTGAGCGCGGTCGGCATCACCTACATCACCGCCACCTACCTGGGAATCGTGGACAGGCTCACCGGGAGCGGGCACACCGTGACCGCGACGCTGCCGGGATCCGGCGGACTGTTCGAGGGCAGCGAGGTCACCTACCGCGGCGTCAAGATCGGCAAGGTCACCAAGATGACCCCGACGACCGAGGGCGTCGAGGTCGAGATGGCGATCGAGGAGGAGGTGGAGCTGCCGGTCGATTCGGCGATCTACGTCCACAACCTGTCGGCGGTCGGCGAGCAGTACCTCGACTTCCAGCCGGACGACGAGGACGGGCCGTACGCCGAGGACGGCACGGTCTTCCGCGGCGACGAGTCGTCGCTCCCGGTCGACGAGGCGGACCTGCTGGTGGACCTCGACGACTTCGTGTCCTCCGTCGACAAGAAGAGCCTCCAAGTGACCGTCGAGGAGCTCGGCATCCTGTTCGGCGACACCGGCCGCGAGCTGCAGGCGCTGCTCGACAACGGAGCGGTGTTCATCGATGAAGCCTCAGCGCACACCGACGAGACCGTTGCGCTGCTGCGCAACGGCCTCACCGTGCTGCGCACCCAGCAGGGTCAGAGGGAGAACATCCGGTCCTTCGCCCGCGACCTCTCGACGATCACGGCGGCGCTGCGCGGGAGCGACGACGACCTGAGGAGGGTGCTGAGCAGCACCCCCGGCGCCGCTCGGGAGCTGCAGAAGCTCCTGGAGGAGGTCGAGCCCACCCTGCCGGTGCTCTTCGGCGACCTGATCACCATCGACCAGATCATGCTGGCGAACCTTGCCGGGCTCGAGCAGCTGCTGGTGACCTATCCGACCCTGATGGCCGGGGGGCCGACCGGCAGCACCCGCGACGGGTACGGCCACATCAACCTCCAGTTCGACTACAGCGTCCCGCCGTGCACCGAGGGGTACCTCCCGCCGAGCCGGTGGCGCAGCCCGCACGACCTCACGGACAAGCCCTACTTCCCAGCCAAGTGCGACTCCCCGGCGCCCTATGTGATGCGCGGTCCGAAGTACGTCCCGGCCCGTCGGGGCAATGCCTCCCCGGCGCGCGTCTACAGTGGCGCCTACGACCCGGTGACAGGGGAGGTCCCGGGCGTCCGCGACGACGAGGGCCGCCAGATGCTGTTCCGTCAGCCGGGGAACCTGTCCGTCCTTGGAGGGGATGCGTGGAAGTGGCTGCTCGTGGGTCCGGTGACCCGTTGACGCCTGGCTCGTCCGGGGATGAGGGAAGTCGCGGCGGATCTCGTCTGAACTCCATGCTTGCCCTTGCGATCGTGGTCTGCCTCGCAGCCGCGGGCGGTGGAGCCTGGTTGATGAACCGCACCTACGACAACCGGGCCGACGCGGTGGACGATGGTGGTCTGACGGCGGTGCTCACCATCGATCGGCAGTCCGGCAAGACGGGCCGGGCCGGCGAGGACGTCGGCGGCGGCGTCGTCGAGGCGATGGAGGCCGCGCCGCAGGCCGAGCAGGTCCGCACCGCCGACCAGCTCGAGGCGGCGACCAAGATGGCCAACGCCTTCCTCAACCTCGACCACGAGACCATCGAGGCCAACCTCGAGGCGGTCAAGGCGCTCGCGACCGGACCCTTCCTCCGGCAGTACACCCGGGCGTCGAACGACCTGGTGAAGCTGACCCGGCGCGCGCAGGCTACGCAGACCGGCAAGGTGGAGTGGGCCGGGCTGGTCTACAGCGACAACGACAGCGCCACGGTGATCGTCGCCACCTCGGGCACCGTCGCGAACAAGCTCACCGAGTTCGAGCCGGTCGCGCGGACCTACCGGCTCCAGCTCGAGGTCGTCCTCGTCGACGGCCAGTGGCTGACCAGTGACCTCCAGTACGTCAGGTGACGAGCCCATGAGCAAACCCACCCCCCGACGCCCGTCCCGGACGACGACCCCACGGCCCCGGAAGATCGCCGGCCGGGACGACGCCCCGGCCGAGACCTCGCCCCCTGCCCGGACCCCGGCCACCCCCGCTGCGGCCGAGGAAGAGCCTGCTGCCGCACCCCCGGCGCCTCCGAAGCCGCCGCGGCGGCCGGTGGCGAAGCCGCCCGACGACGACAACGACCCGTCCGGCACCGGCACGACTTCGACGCTGCTCGCGGTGGTCGGAGTGCTGGTCCTGGTGCTGACGCTCCAGTGCGGGTGGTTCGTCTGGAACGCCTTCCGCGACGTCGAGGTCGCCGCCACCTCCGCGTCTGCCGACGGCGAGGACGAGGGCGACGCGCCGATCGCCGTGCCGTCGGGCAGACCGGTCGTGCTGAGCCAGCTCGCGGTCCAGGAGGGCGTCGAAGCCGCCGCCGCTGCTGCGCAGGTGATGTTCGCCCGCAACTGGGAGAACTACGACGAAGGCGTCGACAACGCCGTCGCGCTGATGACCGACAGGTTCGCCGAGGAGTTCCGCGAGACCACCCAGGACGTCAAGCAGGAGTTCGTCCGGAAGAAGACCGAGGTGGAGGTGCGGGTGGTCGCACAGAGCGTCGTCCGCGCCAACGAGACCGAGCTGGAGGCCCTCGTCTTCCTCAACCAGTACGTCTTCCGTGGCGAGGGTGAGGACGCCAAGTCGACCTACACGCCCTACCGTGCGCTGGTGACGATGGTGCACACCGACGCCGGCTGGCTGGTCGAGGACGTCGACACGAAGTAGAGGAGGGGTCATGCCCCACGACGAAGTAGAACACGTTACAGTTTCTTCCGTGGAGCATGACCTGGTGATCGTGGGCGCCGGCCCGACCGGGCTGTTCGCTGCCTACTACGCGGGCTTCCGTGGCATGAGTGTCGCCGTGGTCGACTCGCTGCCCGAGCTGGGCGGCCAGATCACCGCGATGTACCCCGAGAAGGCCATCCTCGACGTCGCCGGCTTCCCGACGGTCAAGGGCCGCGAGCTGGTCGCCGGACTCGTCGAGCAGGCCGCCACCGCGTCGCCGACGTACCTCCTCGACCGCACCGCCACCACCCTCGAGCAGGACGTCGACGGCGTCACACTCGTCCTCGACGACGGCGCGGCGGTGCGGGCGAAGGTCATGATCATCACCGCCGGCATCGGCAAGTTCAGCCCGCGCGCACTGCCTGCCGGCGAGGGCTGGCTGGGGCGCGGCATGGAGTTCTTCGTGCCGAGCTTCGAGCCGTACATCGGCAAGGACGTGGTGATCGTCGGCGGCGGCGACAGTGCCTTCGACTGGGCCCTCCACCTCGAGCCGATCGCCAGCTCGGTCGCACTCGTGCACCGGCGCGACGCCTTCCGCGCACACGCGCGCACGGTCGAGCAGGTCCGGGCGTCGTCGGTCGAGATCATCACCAAGGCCCAGGTCACCGCAATGCGCGACGCCTCCGGAGGCAGCGCCGGCACCCTCGCCGAGATCGAGCTCGACGTCGACGGCGAGGCGATCACCCGCAAGGCGCAGGCCGTCGTCGCCGCGCTGGGCTTCATCGCCGACCTGGGTCCGCTCCAGCAGTGGGGCATCGAGACGCAGAAGCGGCACCTGGTCGTCGACTCCTCCATGCGCACCAACCTGGCGCGGGTCTTCGCGGCCGGCGACATCACCGACTACCCCGGCAAGGTGCGGCTGATCGCGGTCGGCTTCGGCGAGGCCGCGACGGCCGTCAACAACGCCGCCGTCGTGATCGACCCCAGCGCGCACGTCTTCCCCGGCCACTCCTCGGAAGGGACCTGAGCGATGGCGAGCGGACGCGACGCGGTCAAGCTGAGCGACCAGGAGGTCCAGGACCTGCTGGCCGAGAACCTGAAGGTGCAGGTCGCGAGCAACGGTCACGACGGCGTGCCGCACCTGACGACCCTGTTCTACATCGTGCGCGACGGCAAGATCGTGTTCTGGACCTACGGCCGCAGCCAGAAGATCCTCAACCTCGAGCGTGATCCGCGGGTGACTGCGCTGGTCGAGGACGGCGTCGACTACTTCGAGCTGCGCGGGGTGTCGATCACCGGCCGGGCCGAGATCATCCGCGACTACGACGCGATCTACTCCATCGGCTCCGAGGTCGCCACCCGGATGGTGGCTGCGGAGTCCTTCGAGGCGCTCGGCGACTTCGGACGCGAGACAGTCGAGAAACAGGCGCAGAAGCGCGTCGGCGTGATCATCCATCCGGAGCACGTCGCCACCTGGGACCACCGGAAGATGGTGTGAGGAGAGTGACCATGAAGATCAAGGTCGACTTCGACCTGTGCGAGTCGAACGCGATGTGCGAGGCACTCGCCCCGGACGTGTTCGAGCTCGACGACGACGACTTCCTGCAGCTCAACACCGACGAGGTGACGCCGGAGAACGAGCAACGGGTGCGACAAGCCGCTGCAGCGTGCCCGCGAGCCGCGATCAGCATCGTGGAGGACTCCGAGTGAGCACGAGTCTCGACGGCAAGGTGGCCATCGTCACCGGTGCCGGCGCCGGGCTGGGTCGCGCCGAGGCGCTGGCCCTCGCCGATGCCGGAGCCCGGGTCGTCATCAACGACCTGCCGGGCGCGGGCGACGAGGCGGCGGAGGAGATCCGCAGCCGCGGTGGCGACGCCACCGTCGTGGCCGGCGACGTCAGCGAGCGGGCGACGGCCGACGCGATGGTCGCGGCCGCGGTCGACGGGTACGGCGGGCTCGACGTGGTCGTCAACAACGCCGGCATGACGCGGGACCGGATGCTCTTCAACATGGCCGACGAGGAGTGGGACGCGGTGATCGCGGTGCACCTCCGCGGCCACTTCCTGCTGAGCCGCAACGCGGCGTCGTACTGGCGCGGCAAGTCGAAGGAGTCCGGCGCCCCGGTCTACGGCAGCGTCGTCAACACAGCCTCCGAGGCGTTCCTCGGCGGCTCGCCGGGACAGCCCAACTACGCCGCCGCCAAGGCCGGCATCGCCGCCCTGACGATGTCGACCGCCCGGGGCCTCTCCCGGATCGGCGTCCGCGCCAACGCGATCTGCCCGCGCGCCCGCACCGCGATGACCGCGGAGGTCTTCGGCGAGGACACGTCGGGACGCACCGTCGACCCCTACTCGGCCGACCACGTCGCGCCGCTCGTCGCCTACCTCGCATCGCCCGCGGCCGAGCGGATCACCGGCCAGGTCTTCGTCGTCTACGGCGGCATGGTGGCCGTCGTAGCCGCGCCGGTCGTCGCGCAGCGGTTCGACGCGTCCGCCGACGCGTGGACGAGCGACGACCTCGACAAGCAGCTCGGCGGGTTCTTCGCCGACCGCGATCCCGCGGTCGGCTTCGCCGCCGACTCCATCATGCAGCTAGGAGTCTGAAGTGGGTCGTCTCGACAACAAGGTCGCCATCGTCACCGGTGGCGCGATGGGGCAGGGCGAAGCGATCGTGCGCGCTTACGTGGCCGAGGGCGCCAAGGTCGTCATCGCCGACATCGCCAAGGAAGCGGGCCAGGAGCTCGCCGACGAGCTCGGCGGGAGCGCGCACTTCGTCGCCCACGACGTCAGCGACGCGGCAGCTTGGGCGACGCTGGTCGAGGACACGAACCTGAGGTTCGGTCCGGTCAACGTGCTGGCCAACAACGCGGGCCTGCTCCGGTTCGGCCGCATCGAGGAGATGCCCCTCGAGGAGTTCATGCTGCTGGTGAACGTCAACCAGGTCGGCGTGTTCCTCGGCATGCAGGCCGTCGGGCGCACCATGCGCAAGAACGGCGGCGGCTCGATCATCAATGCCTCGTCGGTCGAGGGGCTGGCCGGCATGCCGTCCTGCACCGCGTACGCCGCCACGAAGTGGGCGATCCGCGGCATGACGAAGTGCGCGGCGATGGAGATGGGACCGAAGGGGATCCGGGTCAACTCGGTCCACCCCGGCATGATCGACACCCCGATGACCCGGGTGCACGGCGGCGACGCTGCGATGGAGTTCGGCGCCAGCAAGGTGCCGCTCCGCCGGGTCGGCACGCCCGACGACGTCGCGCCGGTCTACGTGTTCCTCGCAAGCGACGAGTCCAGCTACATCAACGGCGCCGAGATCGCCGTCGACGGGGGAGTGACCTCGACCCACGCGTTCGGGGCCTAGCGCCTGGGCGGTAGGTGGTGTCACCGTGTCCGGATGACGCGCACGATGGACGCCGACTACCTCGTGGTGGGGGCCGGCGCGATGGGGATGGCGTTCACCGACGCCCTGATCGACCACGCCGATGTCCGCGTCGCCATCGTCGACCGGCGGCACGGCGTCGGCGGACACTGGCTGGAGGCATACCCCTTCGTCCGGCTGCACCAGGCGTCCGCCTTCTACGGTGTCCCGTCCACCTTGCTGGGCGGCGGACAGCTGCAGCAGCGCGGACCGGAGGAAGGCCTCCAGGAGCGCGCCTCGCAGGCGGCGATCTGCGAGTACTACGCGCGGGCGCTCGACCGGATGGTGGAGTCGGGGAAGGTGGAGTTCTACCCGAATGCCGAGTACACCGGCGATCGCAGCGTGGTCTCGCACGTCTCCGGTCAACGGTACGACGTGGCCGAGCACTGCCGGATCGTCGACGCGCACTACCTGGCGCCGAGCATCCCGGCGGAGACGCCGCCGCCGTTCGTCGTCGAGACGGGTGCCCGGGTGGTGCCGGTCAACGCGCTCGCCCGGGCCGAGGACTTCCCCCGCGAGTACGTCGTCGTCGGCTCGGGCAAGACGGCTACGGACGCCTGCATCTGGCTGCTCTCCCGCGGGGTCGATCCGGACGCCATCTGCTCGGTCAGGCCGAGGGAGCCGTGGATGATGAACCGCGCGGTGGTCCAGCCGGATCCAGCGATCTTTCTCGGCATGGTCGCCGACACCATGCACGCCGCTGAGCGGGCCCATTCCCTCGAGGACCTGTTCCTCAGGCTGGAGGACGCCGGCATCATGCTGCGCATCGACCGTACGGTGACGCCGACGATGGCCAAGGCCCCGACTCTGGCCACGTGGGAGCTCGACCAGCTGCGAACGGTTCAGAACGTCGTCCGGCGGGGGCACCTCGAGGCCGTGGGACCCGGCCGGCTGGTCTTCGGCGACGGCTCGGTGGCCGTCGCGAGCGACGCCGTTGTCGTGCACTGCGCCGCGGACGGCCTCAAGTACCCGCCCCTCGTCCCGGTGTGGCGCCCGGACGTGATCACGCTGCAGCCGATCCGATCCGGGTTCCCTTGCTTCGGAGCGTCTCTGGTCGGCTACGTCGAGGCGACCCGCGACGACGACGCGGAGAAGAACCGGCTCTGCCCGCCCACGCCCTACCCGAACTCGAGGGCGGAGTGGGCGCGGATGAACGTCGTCGGCGCCCGGGCCGCGAAGTCCTTCTCGTCGGAGCCTGACATCGCGGAGTGGTCGAGCCGCGTGGCGCTCAACCCGGCCAGGATCCCGCCAGGGCATCCGGGGTCCAGCGCTCTGGACCTCGCCCGTGAGCGGCTCGCCGCGCATGGGCCGGCCGGCCTCGCCCGGCTCGCCGAGCTGGTCTAACCTGCCGGGTCCTGAACGACGCTTCGCGATCGCGCCGCGACCGGGTTGCGTCGGCCGGCCCGGAGGAAGACGCCGGTCCGCTCCCGGCCGAGCACGTCGGTCCGAGCACCGTCCAGGAAGACCGGCTCGCCGCCGACCAGGACAGCGCTGACGGTCGCGTCGTTGCGGTTGACCATCCGCGACATCCCGTCGTACGTCTCGACCTCGGCCTCGTGGTAGTCCTCGAGCGAACCGTCGAGCCGCTCGGGGTCCAGCACCATCAGGTCGGCGCGGTCACCCTCGCGGATCCGGCCCGCGTCGAGGTCGTACCACTCGGCGAGCTCGCCGGTGAGCCGGTGCACTGCCTGCTCGACGGTGAGGAAGGGCGCGCCGGCGCGCTCGGCGTCAACGACGTGCTTGAGCAGGCGTAGCCCGAAGTTGTAGAACGCCATGTTGCGCAGGTGGGCGCCGGCGTCGGAGAACCCCATCTGGACGCCCTTCTCCTGGGCGATCTTGCGCAGCACCTTCGGCCGGTGGCCCGAGATCGTCGTCCGCCAGCGGATCGCGGTGCCGTGCTCGAGGACCAGGTCGAGGAACGCGTCGACCGGGTGCGCGCCGCCGCGTTCGACGCCGACCTGGCCGAACGACTTGCCGATCACCGAAGTGTCGGGGCAGGCCACGATCTCGGCGTCGAAGAAGTCGCGGTGCCACACCCGGGGGCCGTACTTCGACTCGTAGTCCTTGCGGAAGCGGGCGCGATAGGCGGGGTCACGCATCAGCTCGTCGCGCGCGAGCTTCTCCTGGAGGTGCAAGGCCTGGGCGCCTGCGCCGAACTCCTCGAAGATCACCAGGTCGATGCCGTCGGCGTAGACCTCGAACGGCACCGGCAGGTGCTGCCACCGGAAGTCGGCGCCGAGCCGGTTGACGGCGCCGGCCAGACCGCGCATGAGGTGGATCACGAACGGGATCGCCTTGATGTCGGCGGCGGAAAGGAGGCTGGTCTTGAGGGCCTTGCGGCGCGGGCCGCCGATCGACGCCAGCGCCTGCACCAGGATCGTGTGCGGGTGCGAGGCGTCGGGACCGGCCTGGAGCACCCGGTCCCGGTCGCGCAGGATCCGCCGCAGCCCCCGCATCTCCCGACCCTTGGCGTACGTCGACGGCAAGGTGCGGGACCGGCACAGGTCACCGTCCAGCTTGTCGAAGAGCAGCTGCTGGGCAGACATCCCGACGAACCCGGCGTCGAGCGCGTCGACCAGCATCCGCTCCATCCGCCGCTGCTCGGCCGGCGACGGGCGCACCTCCTTGCGGGTCGCGCGGTCCATGCCCATGGTCGCCGTGCGGATGTCGGAGTGGCCGAGGAACGCCGCCAGGTTGGGGCCGAGCGGCAGCCGCTCCAGTGCGGCGACGTAGTCGGACGCGGTCGCCCAGTCCTTGGCCGCCTCGACGTGCTCGATGACGTGGCGGCGGGGGATCGCCTCCACGCGGCCGAACAGGTCGCCCGCGTCGACGGGGTCGACGTGCACCGTGGAGAGCGAGCAGGAGCCGATCAGGATCGTGGTGACCCCGTGCCGGAGCGACTCGGCCAACGCAGGTGCCTGCAGCACCTCGACGTCGTAGTGGGTGTGGATGTCGACCATCCCCGGCATCACCCAGCGACCGCTGGCGTCGATGACCCGCTCACACCCGGTGGCGTCCAACGGCTCGGCCGACACCGCGGCGATCCGGCCGTCCCGGATGCCGACGTCGCGGACGGGCGCAGGAGCGCCGGTGCCGTCGAAGTAGCGGCCGTTGCGCAGGATCGTCTCGAACGGACGGGCGTCGGTCATGGCGCGAGCCTTCCTCACACGGGGGTGATCGGCAACGAGGTGCGCGACTCGAACGCGAAGTCGGTCCCGGTGCTGAATCGGGTGACGGCGACCTCCTTGAGCTCCGCGGCGGGCTCGGAGCGTCGTACGACGGTCACCGCTCGCGCGTCGCCGTCGGGTCCGACCTGGACGTCCAGGTGCGGGTCGAGCGCCTGGACGATCGCGGCGAGCGCGTCGGTCCACTCCGCATCGCAGAGCGTGATCCAGGCGCCGTCCTCGTGGGCCAGGCCGGTGTCGACGTACGCCGCCGGGTTGAGCAGCGGGTGGAGGGCGAGCAGCCTGCGCGCGCCGTTCTCGTCGCGGCTGATGCCGAGCGCGCGGGCGATCCGCATCGCCCCGACCCCGGCGACGCCGGTGAGCTGCTGCCGCCGGATCCGGGTGAGCTGCTCGTCGTCGGCGCAACGCTTCTCCAGCGCCAGCGTGAAGGCCCGGTCGAGCAGGTGCATCTGGAGGCAGACCTCGTCGGCGATCCGGACCAGCGCCGAGTGCGAGAAGGCGGTGAAGTCGAGGTCGCTGACGAGCGGCCCGGAGTAGTCGGAGGCGCCGTCGTCGCTCGGGTCGATGGGGGCGAGCTCGATGGCCGCGGCGCGTGACTGCTCGTTGACCGCGAGCGCCGGGATGCCCTGCGCCTCGGGGTAGGAGTCGTCGATGATCACGGTCCAGGCGCAGTGCGGGCTGCGGTCGGCGGCCATGTCCTCGGTGCTGCGCGGTGGCCGGTGGATCGGCCGGACCTGCGCCCTCGGGTTCGACGCGATCGCGGTCGCGTCGAACGTCGGGTCCTCGATGTCGTGGCACATGCCCTTCACGTAGTCCGGGCCCATCGGCTCCACGTCCATCAGCGCTCCGCAGTGGTCGAGCTGGAACTCGCCGTGCTGCGGGTCGTGGACGGTGTAGCGGAAGTCCATGAACTGCGGGGGAGCGCCGATGTCGAGCTGGAGCCCCTTGAAGATCGTGATCACATCGCCCTGCCCGGCCACGGCCGGTGCGTACCCGAGGGCCTGCTGCATCCGGCGGGTGTAGATCGGGCTGGCGGCAGCCCACTCCTCGATCGCGATCTGCAGCATCTCGTCGCGACCGAGCTCGGAGATGCACCACGCCATCCCGGACCGGTCGATCAGCTGGCCCATGAGCAGCAGCTCCGGCACGAGGACGGCGAGGTCCTCGCGGGAGAGATCGGCGTACCGGCTCGGTGTCATGGGGCAGTCAGCCCCAGCCGGCCCGCCATCTTGTCCAGATACGCGAGCACTGCGTCCTCGTCGGAGTCGGGAACGCCCCAGATGAGCTCGGACGCGCCGGCAGCCATCCAGTCCGCGAAGTCTTCCTCCGTCGGCCGTCTGGCCACCAGGATCCGCACGTCCGGTTGACCCTCGCGGCCCGCGTCGGCCCAGGCCTTCCGCAGCTTGTCGGCGTTGGTGGCGACGTCGGTCGAGGCCGGGGTCGTCATCCAGCCGTCAGCGTTGCAGGCGATCCACTCGAACGTCTTCGGTCCGGCGCCGGCCCCGATGATGACCGGGATCCGGCCCTGCGGGGGCTTGGGATAAGCCCACGACGCACCGAACTTCACGAACTCCCCGTCGTACGACGCCTCCTCCTCGGTCCAGAGCGCGCGCATCGCCTCGAGGTACTCCTTGAGCACCGTGCGGCGCTTCGCGGCGGGGACGTGGTGGTCGGTGAGCTCGTCGGTGTTCCAACCGAAGCCGGCGCCGATGGTGACTCGCCCGCCGGAGAGGTGGTCGAGCGTGGCGATCGTCTTGGCGAGCGTGATCGGGTCGGACTCCACCGGGAGGCACACGGCGGTCGAGAGGCCGATCCGCTCGGTGACGGCGGCGCAGGTGGCCAGCGAGACCCAGGGGTCGAGCGTGCGCAGGTAGCGGTCGTCCGGCAGCTCTTCGCCTCCGGTCGGGTGCAGGGCGTCGCGGCGCACCGGGATGTGGGTGTGCTCCGGCACGTAGATGGTGTCGAAGCCGCGGTCCTCGGCGGCCTTCGCGAGCTGGGCCGGCCTGATGCCGCGGTCGGAGGTGAAGAGAACGATGCCGTTGCGCATGACATGAAACATAGAACGTGTTTCAGAAATGTGCTTGCGTACGACGAGAACGTCTCCTATGTTGGACACGTGTCCAGTCAGGTGACCAGCATGCCGCGCCAGCAGCTCAACGAGCGTCAGGCCGCCACCGTGCAACGGCTGCTCGACGCCGGTCTCGCCCAGCTGGCCGAGGTCGGACCGGAAGCACTGACGGTCCGGCAGGTGGCCGAGAGAGCCGGGGTGTCGCCGGCAACGGCGTACACCTACTTCTCGTCGAAGAACCACCTGCTGGCCGAGCTCTTCCACCGCGCGATCGTCGACCAGACGCCTCCCGTGTCGGGAGCTGCCAGCGCCACCGAGCGCGTGCAGGCCGTCACCAGGGCGTTGAGCGACCTGTGCGAGCGCAACCCGCACGTCGCGGCGGGAGCCAACGTCGCACTGCTGGGATCCGACCCGGACGTCGAGCGGCTTCGACTCAGGATCGGTGGAGAGTTCATCACCAGGTTCGACGAGGCGCTCGGCGAGAGCAGCACCCCCGAGCTCGTCGACGTCCTGGTCCTGGCCTTCTCGGGCGCGTTGCTCCAGGCCGGCATGGGCCTGATCACCTACACCGAGCTCGGTGACCGCCTCGACACGGTCGTCGCCACGATCCTAGGAGCCACCCGATGACCCGTCCGACAGGCGCAGTCACCGCTCCGTTGGCGTTCGACCCCTACGACTACGACTTCCACGAGGATCCCTACCCGCTGTACGCGCGGCTGCGGGACGAGGCGCCGCTCTACTACAGCGATCGGGACGACTTCTGGGCGCTGTCGCGACACGCGGACGTGTTCGCAGCCTTCCGCGACGACATCACCTACTCCAACCAGATGGGCGTCACCCTCGACGCCAGTGCGTGGAGCCCCGAGGCGCACCGGGTGATGTCGTTCCTCGCCCTCGACGGCGCCGCGCAGAGCCGGATCCGCAAGCTGGTCTCGGCCGCGTTCACCCCGCGGCGGGTCCGCGAGCTGGAGCCTCAGGTCCAACGCCTCACCGAGCACTACCTCGAGCGCATGTTCGCGACGAACGCCGAGCAGGGGGCGGCCGACTGGATCGCCGAGCTGGCCGGCCGGCTCCCGATGGACGTCATCTCCGAGCTGATGGGCGTCCCGGTGGCCGATCGCGACGAGGTACGACGACTCGCCGACCTGCTGGTCCACCGCGAGGCTGGAGTTCGGGACGTGCCTCCGGCAGGGATGGCAGCGGCGATCGAGCTGTTCTCCTACTACGGCGACATGGTGAAGCAGCGGCGCGCAGCGCCGACCGACGACCTGACCTCGGCGCTGGTCGAGGCCGAGCTCGAGGGCGACCGACTCACCGACCAGGAGATCATGGCGTTCCTCACCCTGATGGTCGTCGCCGGCAACGAGACGACCACGAAGCTGCTCGGCAACGCGCTCTATCACCTGTCCGCGCACCCGGACCAGCGCGCCGCCGTACTCGACCTCGAAGGACCGGACCTGGTGGCTCCGTGGGTCGAGGAGACCCTGCGGTTCGACAACTCGACCCAGATGCTGGCCCGCTACGTCACCGCGGACGTCGAGCTGCACGGTCGGACCATGCCGGCCGGTTCGAAGCTGCTGCTGCTGATCGGCGCGGCCAACCGGGACGAGCGGGTGTTCACCGAGCCGTCGGCCTACGACATCCACCGGTCCAAGGACGAGCTCGGCGACAACCTGGCCTTCGGCACCGGCCGCCACTTCTGCCTCGGTGCCAACCTGGCGCGCCTCGAGGCCCGCGCCGTTCTCGCCGAGCTGGTCCGCCGCGTCGAGCACTTCGAGGTGCACGCCGACCGGGCGGTCCGGGTGCACTCGGTCAGCGTGCGCGGCTTCGCCCAGCTGCCGGTCACCTTCGTCGAGCGGAGCGCCTGATGGGCAAGTACGCGCAGCCCACCCGGCGCCCCGCGGCGGTCGCGGGAGCGTCGTCCGGCATCGGCGCCGAGACGGCCCAGGCCCTCGCGGCCGCCGGTCATCCGGTGGCGCTCGGCGCGCGGCGGAGGGATCGCTGCGAGGAGCTGGCGGCCGCGATCCGTGCCGACGGTGGCGAAGCGGTCGCCCACGTGCTCGACGTGGCCGACGACGCCTCCGTTGCCGACTTCGCCGCCAAGGCGGCCGCCGACCTCGGCGACATCGAGGTCGTGATCAGCAACGCCGCCCTGATCGGGCCGGGATCGCTCCTGGAGACCACCTCCGAGCGGCTGCGCAACGAGGTCGAGGTCAACCTGCTCGGCCCGCACCGGCTGGTCCGCGCCTTCGTGCCGTCGATGGTCGAACGGCAGCGCGGCGACATCGTGTTCATCTCCTCCGACGTGGCCCTCCGGGCCCGGCCGTTCATGGGCGGTTACAGCGCGACGAAGTCCGGTCTCGAAGGTCTCGTGGCCTCGCTGCAGATGGAGCTGGAGGGCACCGGCGTCCGGGCGTCGGTCGTCCGACCCGGCCCCACCTGGAGCGAGATGGGCATGGACTGGGACGCCGAGGAGGCGGCCTTCGTGCTCAACGAGTGGGTCAAGTGGGGCCACGCCCGGCACTCGCACTTCCTCAAGGCCCGCGCCATCGCGGACGCGATCACCACCGTCGTCAGCGCCCCGCGCGGCGTCCACCTCAGCCCTGTCGACGTCAACCCGGAAGCCCCGGTGGAGAAGCCGTGACCACGACCGACCAACTGACCGCCATCCCCGAGGTCTCAACCGTCCTCGACGACCAGAGCCCCGAGGTGCCGGAGATCATCCGCGGCACCGGGCACCTGCCCGAGATGCGCGTCGATCCCATCGGCCTGTTCAGCCGGGTCCGGGAGGAGTGCGGCGACATCGGTCGGTTCCGGCTGGCCGACAAGGACGTCGTGCTCGTGACCGGCGCCGAGGCCAACGAGGCGTTCTTCCGCGCGCCGGACGACGTGCTCGACCAGGCGGCGGCGTACCCCTTCATGACCCCGATCTTCGGCAAGGGTGTCGTCTTCGACGCCTCGCCCGAGGAGCGCCAGCAGATGCTGAAGAACCAGGCGCTGCGCGGCGACATGATGCGGGGCCACGCCCAGACGATCGAGGCCGAGATCCGGCGGATGGTCACGGACTGGGGCGACGAGGGCGAGATCGACCTGCTCGACTTCTTCGCCGAGCTCACCATCTACACGACGTCGTCGTGCCTGATCGGCAAGCCGTTCCGCGAGGAGCTCAACGCGACCTTCGCCCACACCTACCACCAGCTGGAGCAGGGCACCGACGCGATCGCGTACGTCGACCCGTACGCCGACATCGAGTCGTTCGCGCAGCGCGATGCCGCGCGGGAGACGCTTGTCGCGCTGGTCCAGGACATCATCGACCGCCGGAAGGCACGGGGGACCGTCGCGAAGGAGGACCGCGACCTGCTCGACGTCCTCATCTCGATCGACATGTCGGCCGACTACATCACGGGCATCTTCATCTCGATGATGTTCGCCGGCCATCACACGTCCTCGGGCACGGCCTCCTGGGCGATGATCGAGCTGCTCCGCCACCCCGACGTGCTGTCCGACGTGGTCGCCGAGCTCGACGACCTCTACGCGGATGGCTCCGAGGTCTCGTTCCAGGCGCTCCGGTCGATCCCTGTGCTCGAGTCCGCACTCAAGGAGACGCTGCGGCTGCATCCGCCGCTGATCATCCTGATGCGTCTGGTCCAGGAGGACTTCGAGCTGCTGGGCCACACGATCCCCGCCGGCACGGTGATCTCGGCATCGCCGAAGGTGTCGAACCGGATCGAGGAGGACTTCCCGAAGGCCGACGATTTCGACCCCGCTCGCTACGTCGACCCGCGCCAGGAGGACCTGCAGAACCGATGGACCTGGATCCCGTTCGGAGCCGGCAAGCACCGGTGCGTGGGCAACGCGTTCGCGATGATGCAGATGAAGGCGATCTTCTCGGTGATCCTCCGCGACTACGAGTTCGAGGCCGCGCAGCCGCTCGACTCCTACCGCGATGACACCTCCAAGATGGTGATCCAGCTCGAGCAGCCGTGCCGGGTCCGCTACCGGCGGCGGTCGAAATGAAGGTCGTCGCCGACACCGGCATCTGCCAGGGACACCAGCTCTGCCAGGGCGAGGCGCCCGACGTCTTCGGGTTCGACGAGGACGCCGACGTCGTACACCTGCTCGACGAGCACCCCGACGAGTCCCGTCGCACAGACGTGACCACGGCCGTGAGGTACTGCCCGGCCTTCGCCCTATCGATTGAAGAGGATTGACCATGAGTGACCTGACCACCCCTCTCACCAGGGCCGAGATCGAGGAGTTCTGGGACTCCTGGCTGGCGATCAACCGCCAGGCCGAGCGCACCGGCGACTGGCGGGTGATGGCCGACTGGTACGCCGAGGACGCCACCTACGGCTGGATGTACTCCGTCGACGAGCACTTCATGGCCGTCGGTCGCGAGCAGATCCGTGAGTGGGCGATCGGGATCGAGATGGACGGCTTCGACGGCTGGCACTACGACTACCAAGCGACGTTGATCGACGACAAGAACGCGATGGTCGTCGGCTTCTGGAAGCAGCGGGCCGGGATCACCGACGATGAGACCGGCGAGGAGTACGAGATCCTCGGCATCGGGGGCTCGTGGTTCGGCGTCGAGCGGCAGCCGAGCGGTGCCGACGCAGGCAGGCTCAAGTTCGCCTGGCAGCGGGACTGGTTCGACATGCCGTCGACGGCGCACACCTTCATGGAGATCCTCAAGGCCGGCAAGGCGACCGAGCGGCTGCTCGAGCGGATGAAGGTCACCGGGCACGGCGTGCCCGGCCACTACCACCTCAAGGACATCCCCGCTCCCGTCTGGCCGCCGCCGGTCGAGCGCGGCGACTTCCTCACCCAGCAGCCCGTGGAGGCGGAGGCATGAGTCTCACGAACCCACCGGCCCAGCAGCTGGTCGACGGCAAGCTGACCGGTGCGTCCGGCGATGCAGCCGGTGCGACCTATCCAATTCTCAACCCGGCGACGGGGGAGCAGATCGGCCTCGCACCCGACAGCACCGCCGCCGACGTCGATGCCGCGATCGCGGCCGCTCGCCGGGCGTTCGACGAGACCGACTGGTCGACGGACGTCGAGCTCCGGGTGCGCTGCCTCCGGCAGCTCCACCAGGCGCTGCTCGACCACGCCGACGAGTTCCGTGCGCTCACCACTGCCGAGGTCGGCATGCCCGGCTTCATGATGGGCGCCGCCGGCTTCGACGTCCCGGTCGAGGGGCTCAAGTGGGTCACCGACCTGCTGGAGACCTACGAGTGGGAGTCCGACCTCGGCGTCGCCCAGCCGATGGGGATCCCGACCCGCCGGACGGTCGTCCGCGAGCCGGTCGGCGTCGTAGCCGCGATCACGCCGTGGAACGTGCCCAACCAGATCAACCTGGCCAAGATCGGCCCGGCGCTGGCGGCCGGCTGCACCGTCGTGCTCAAGCCGGCGCCGGACACGCCATGGGTTGCCTGTGAGCTGGGGCGGTTCGTCGCCGAGCACACCGACATCCCGGCCGGGGTCTTCAACGTGGTGACGCCGCGTTCCAACGAGGTCGCCGCCGTCCTGTCGTCCGATCCGCGGATCGACATGGTGTCGTTCACCGGCTCGACCAACACCGGTCGGGCGATCATGGCCGCTGCAGCGCCCACGCTGAAGAAGGTGTTTCTCGAGCTCGGCGGCAAGTCCGCCGCGATCGTGCTCGACGACGCCGACGTCGCCGCCTCGGCCGGTGCCACGGCGTTCGCCGCGTGCATCCACGCCGGCCAGGGCTGCGCGCTGACCACGCGCCTCGTCGTACCCAGGGAGAAGTACGACGAAGCGGTCGAGGTCGCCGCGGCCACCATGGCGTCGATCGGCATCAACGACCCTGCCGACCCGAACGCGATCTGTGGGCCCGTGATCAGCCAGGTCCAGCGCGACCGGGTCGAGGCATATCTCCGTCTCGCCGAGGAGGAGGGCGGCCGGATCGTCACTGGCGGCAAGGTGATCGACAAGGCCGGCTTCTGGGTCGAGCCGACGGTGGTCGCCGGACTCGACAACACGTCGCGGCTCGCACAGGAGGAGATCTTCGGCCCGGTGCTCGTCGTCATCCCGCACGACGGCGACGACGACGCCGTCCGCATCGCCAACGACAGCGAGTACGGCCTGTCCGGCTCGGTCGACTCCGCGGACCTCGAGCGCGCCAAGAGCGTCGCCCGGCGGATCCGCACCGGCACCCTCGCTGTCAACGGCGGCGTGTGGTTCAGCCCCGACGCGCCGTTCGGCGGCTACAAGCAGTCCGGACTCGGTCGCGAGATGGGCGTCGCGGGATTCGAGGAGTACCTCGAGATGAAGACCATGGCGGAGCCCGCCTGAGTGCGAGCCTGCGAGCACTCAGGATGAAGGGCGAAGGTTGAGGAGCGTTCGGCGCAGACCGGAGCGAAGCGACGGACTGCGCGATGCGTCTCGAAACCCGGTGAGAGGAAAAGGAACAGGAAGCCAATGAGATTTCAGGACAAGGTCGTCGTCGTCACCGGCGCGGCGCAGGGCATCGGCGAGGCCTACGCACGGGCGCTCGCCGCCGAGGGCGCGGCCGTCGTGGTCGCAGACCTCAACGAGGAGTCGGGCGCCAAGGTGGTGGCCTCCATCAACACTGAGTCGATCGATGGGCAGGGCGGCCGGGCGATCTTCGTGCCGTGCGACGTCTCGTCCGCGGAGTCCGCGGAGGCGTTGGTCGCCCGCACCGTCGAGGAGCTGGGGGGCATCGACCACCTGGTCAACAACGCGGCCATCTACGGCGCGATGGAGTTCAACCTCCTCATCTCCGTCGACTGGGACTACTACAAGAAGTTCATGTCGGTGAACCTCGACGGGGCGCTGGTGATGACGCGGGCGGTCTACCCGGAGATCGCCAAGCGCGGCGGCGGTGCGATCGTCAACCAGAGCTCGACGGCGGCGTACCTCTACTCCGGCTTCTACGGCCTGGCGAAGGCCGCCACCAACAGCCTGACCCAGCAGCTCGCGCACGAGCTCGGCGGTCAGGGCATCCGGGTCAACGCCATCGCGCCGGGTCCGGTCGACACCGAGGCCACCCGCACCCAAGCCGGCACCGCGGCCCACGACATCGTCCGCAACTCCCTCGCGATCAAGCGGATGGGTGAGACGTCCGACATGGTCGGCGCGTGCCTGTTCCTGCTCTCCGACGAGTCGTCGTGGGTCACCGGCCAGATCCTGGCCGTCGACGGCGGCCAGACGTTCCGGCTGTGAGCATGACCAGAGTTGGGTTCGTCGGGCTCGGCAACATCGGGAAGCCGATGGCGCTGCGCCTCGCCGCCGCAGCGTCATCGGGCGAAGTCGAGCTCACGGTGTACGACGTCACGCCGGGTCCGGTCGCCGAGCTGGTCGCCACGGGGGCGAAGGCCGCCGGCAGCGTCGGCGAGCTGGCGTCGGTTGCCGACGTGGTCTGCGTGATGGTCCGCGACGACGACCAGGTGCGGTCGGTGGCAGCTGCCGTCGGTCCAGGAACCGTGCTGGTGATCCACTCGACCGTCGCGCCGGGCACCCCGGCCGAGCTGGAGGCGCGTGGACTAACGGTCCTCGACGCACCGGTCAGCGGCGGCCCGATGGGCGCTGCCGATGGCTCGCTGGCGATCATGGTCGGCGGCCCCGACGAGGCGTTCGCCGTCGCCCGTCCGGCACTGGAGGTGATGGGTTCGAAGGTCGTGCACGCCGGCCCGATCGGCGCCGGCACCCGGATGAAGCTGGCGCGCAACCTGATCCACTTCGTCGCGTTCACCGCGGTCACCGAGGCTCAGCGCCTCGCGGAAGCGGCTGGGCTCAGCCTGCGCGATCTCGGCGAGGTCGTCCGGCACACCGACGCCATCACCGGGGGACCGGGCGCGATCATGCACCGCGACAGGACCGCTCCGCTGGCGCCGGACGACTTCTGGCACGGCGTCTTCGGCCACGTCCGGGCGCTCGGGGAGAAGGATCTCTCCTTCGCCATCGCGCTCGCCGACGAGCTCGGCGTCGACGTACCCCTGGCCAGGCTGGCCATCGACCGCCTCGGCCCCGGCCTGGGCCTTCCGGAGAAGGAGTCCTGATGAGTGACGACAAGTTCGCGGACCTCCCCGAGACCCGCGCGAAGGGGTTGCGGAAGATGGAAGAGGTCTATGGCTTCGACATGTCCGATCCTGGTGACGCGGGCGGCGACTTCCTCAGAATCACGGTCGACCACCTGTTCGGCGACATCTGGCAGCGTCCGGGGCTCTCCGACCGCGATCGCCGGCTGTTGCTGATCGGCGTGCTTGCCGGCCAGGGAGCCGCCGATGTGCTCGGGATCCAAGTGCCCGCCGCGCACACCAACGGCGAGCTCGACGACGACGCGCTGCGCGAGGTCGTCGTGTTCCTCAGCCACTACGTCGGCTGGCCGAACGGCGCCCGGCTCAACTCGATCGTCGAGGACACGATCGCCAAGTCGAAGCACACCTGACGCCACTGGTTGACCTGCGAAGCAGTGCGCCGCCGCTGGTTGAGGTGCGAGTGCAGGGCTGGCGAGTCCGCTCCTGGGCCGGGTCCTCAGTGGTCGAAGAACATGGCTGGGCGCCGTTGTTGGTCACGGCGATGTAGGCCCGGGCCCTGCCCGGGCTCGGCGTTGCTGGAGGTGCTCGCTTGGGTGGTGGTCGACAGAGTTGCGACCACCTTCCGTCCACAACCGGGTCCTGGAGATTCAGCTGTCCACAGGCCGGTGCTGGGTTCTTGGTCGCGTCGCATGTTCCATATTGAATGGGTGTCATGGATCTCGGGACCGCACCCCTCTTCGACCTCACCGCCCCCGCGGCGGACGAGGTTGAGAAGCCGGTTGGGGTCAGGCGGTCGCAGGAGCTGCTGGCCGAGATCCGGGAGCGGCGTGCGGTGGTCGCCGAGCAGGAGATCGCGACCGTGCGGGCGGTTGCGGAGTGGGCGGCCGAGCACGTGGTGGACGACGAAGCCTCAGCCGCCACCCTGGTCGAGCGGGGGCTGGACACCGGCCGGCGGGGACATCGGTATGCAGAACGCAACTCCACAGGCTCCTGAGGCGTACCAACTGCATGAAGTCTGTCGTGGTCGGCGCAGCGCTTGTTGTCGCGCTGCTCGGGTGCACCGCGCCAGACGACGGACCGACCGACTCATCGCAGACGCCGGCTGA
The DNA here is from genome assembly GCA_963795115.1 of uncultured Actinomycetota bacterium. GTDB lineage: Bacteria > Actinomycetota > Actinomycetes > Propionibacteriales > Nocardioidaceae > Nocardioides. The sequence continues at coordinate 546,033 of CAWCGH010000001.1, read as the reverse complement.
TGACGCATCGACGCGGTCTCTTTCGTCGCTGGCCGACCTGCCGACCGGGCGCCCGCCCCGGTTGTCGTACGTCGTCTCTGGGACGTCCGTCGTCCTCGAGGGCGGGCCCGTCGACCTCTCGTGGGAGGTCGAGGCGATCGAGGGTGACCTGGTCTACGACGCGGACGACGGGATGATTCACCGGCTCGGGCCGGCCGGCACCAGGCTGGTGAGCCGGGATGCTACGTCGGCGCCCGTCCTCGGTGGCAACGTGGCCTGGATCGAGCGCGGCAACGAGATCGTCCAGCAGCAGTATCGGGGTCGTGCACACCAGCCGCTGCCGGACGGCTGCTGCGACGGAGCCCGCGTGGTCGGCTACGACTTCGACATCGACGTGGACCTCTTCGTCACGGCGGCCGAGGGATCGTGGATGTGGGACACCTACGAAGGCGGAGAGGGGCGGGCGGACACACCACCCGACTCCGAGGACTTCTTCTGGCCGGTCGGCGGTCTGGGGGCGGGGGAGCTGGTCGGCACCGGAGCCGGGTCCGAGGTCCTTATCGACTACCCCGGCCACGAGTGGGGCTGGGGGTACGTCGACGGTCCTCGCGATCCGTCCCGCGACGGTCCGGTGCGGTACGACGAGCAAGAACGGCTGTCCGCGCGCCAGGTCTGGCTGACCTCGCGAGCGATCGTCGCGCGCGAGGTCACGGGACGACTTGTCGTCCTGAGCGCGGAGCACCGCTACCGCGACAGCCGCGGGTGGCGGACGCTGACAGGCCGACGCACCGCGTTCGCGCTACCCGACGGGCTCGAGGTCCAGGGCGTCGTCGACGAGCGTTCTTCGGACTCGATGCGCCGTCGCTGGACCGTGCTCGTCGACGCGACCGACCGGGATGGCGATCGCGCGTGGGTGCGCTGCTCTCTCCGCACGTACGCGTGCGAGATCGCCGCCGAGCTCGGCCCGGACGACGTGGTGCCGCCGTAGCGCGGAGCTCAGCGCAGGATCAGCCGGACGGCCGTCTCCATGTGCGCGGCGGTCTCGGGAGCGGTCGAGCGGCCGGTGACCCAGGCCATCAGAGCCGAGAGCCACACGTCGCCGATCACGCGGGCAAGGGTGACGTCGTCATCGGTGATCGTGTCGCCGTGGGGCTCCGAACCGTGCATGGCGTGGGTGACGATCGTCGTCATCGACATGCCGACCGCGTGGATCTCGTTGGCGACGCTGGCGTCGGCGAACATGAACGCCCGGGTCAGCGCCTCGGTCAGCTTGGGGTCGCCCTGCATGCCGCGGGTCAGCCGCTTGAGCACGTAGAGGACCCGGTCACCCGGAGTGTCGCCGGGGATCTCACGCGCCTGGAGCCGCTCCTGGGCGTCCTCGAACTGACGGTCCAGCGCCGACACGAGCAGGTGGATCTTGGACGGGAAGTAGCGGTAGAGGGTGCCCAGGGCGACGTCAGCCTGCTCGGCGACGGCGCGCATCTGGACGGCGTCGAAGCCGCCCTCCTTCGCCAGCTCGTAGGTGGCGTCGAGGATCCGTTTCCGCCGGTCGCGCTGAGCGGCGCTGCCGGCGCTGTCGGCGCCGGCGCGGTCGTCGGTCGAGAGCGAGTTGGTGGTGGTCACGACGGTCTCCCATGCGACGTCGGCGAGCCCGGGTGTGCCTCACATCACTGGAATGACGCATCCGAGCCTGAATGTTGGGTTCCTTGAGGCGTCTTCAGCATTCCTTACGCGTGGACCCTCGCAGATAGGCTACCCGTACGTAGCCCATAATAGGAACACGTTCTAGGTTTGTCGGCCCCGCTCCACCGAGCTCGTCGCGCCGAGACTGAGTGAAGAGGAGTCAGCATGCGGATCGCGATGCTGTCGTACCGCAGCAAGCCCCACGTGGGCGGGCAGGGCATCTACATCCGACGGCTGAGCCGTGAGCTGGTCGCCCTCGGGCACACGGTCGAAGTCTTCTCGGGGCAGCCGTACCCCGAGCTCGACGAGGGCGTCGTCCTCACCAAGGTCCCGAGCCTCGACCTCTACCGGCCCGGCGACGAGTTCCGCAACCCGCGCCCGCGCGAGTTCCGCGACCTCGTCGACGTCGAGGAATGGTTCCGGATGCGCAGCGGCGCCTTCCCCGAGCCGCTCACGTTCGCCAAGCGCGTCGTCAAGCTGCTGCGGGCCCGCCGCGACGACTTCGACGTCGTCCTCGACAACCAGACCCTGGCGACGCCGATCCTCGAGGTCGAGCGCTACGGACTGCCGCTGGCGTCGACCATCCACCACCCGATCACCATGGACCGCGCCATCGAGCTCGAAGTGGCGCCATGGGTGCGGAGCAAGTCGCAGGGGAAGAGGTTCAGCATTCCCCTCGAGTTCCCCAAGATCGGCGTCTGGCGCTGGTACTCGTTCCTCAAGGAGCAGAAGCGCACCGCGCCTCGACTCCGTCAGGTCATCGTGCCGTCGGAGTCCTCCAAGCGAGACATCGTGCGTGAGTTCGGCGTCGACGTGGCGCGCATCGAGACGATCCTGCTCGGCGTCGACGAGAGGTTCCGCCCGCCGACGGAGCCGCGGGTGCCTGGTCGGATCCTCGCGATGGCGAGTGCCGATGCTCCCCTGAAGGGCATCCACATCCTGTTGGAGGCGTTCGCCAAGCTGCTCACCGAGCGCGACCTCGAGCTGGTCCTGGTGACCAAGCCGAAGGAAGGTGGCGTGACCGAGAAGCTCATCGACAAGCTCGGCATTTCCGGCAACGTCAGCTTTGCCAACGGGCTCACCGACGACGAGCTGGTCGCACTCATGGGCTCGGCCGAGCTCGCGTGCGTCCCGTCCCTCTACGAGGGCTTCTCGCTGCCGACCGCGGAGCTGATGGCGTGCGAGACCCCGCTGGTCGTGTCCCGGGCGGGCGCCATCCCGGAGGTCGTCGGCCCCGACGGTCTCTGCGCGGACGTGGTCGAGCCCGGAGACGTCGGAGCGCTGGTGCACGCGGTCGCCACCCTGCTCGACGACCCGGAACGGCGGGCGCGGCTGGGCGCTGCCGGACGGGAGCGGGTCAAGGAACTCTTCAGCTGGAGCGCGGTCGCGGTGAAGACCGCCGACGTGCTCTCCGACGTGATCACGCAGTACCACGAGGAGCAACAACATGTTGACCGTTGACTTCGACCGGCTCGGCCTCCAGCCAGGGGACCGGGTGCTCGACATGGGCGCCGGTGCCGGTCGCCACAGCTTCGAGATGTACCGCCGCGGCGCCGACGTGATCGCGTTCGACATGGACGCCGACGAGCTCGAGAGCGTCCAGAACCTCTTCGTCGCCATGCGCGAGGCCGGCGAGGTGCCCGAGGGTGCCGAGGCCGACGTCAAGCAGGGCGACGCCCTCGCGCTGCCCTTCGGGAACGGCGAGTTCGACCGCATCGTCGCGGCCGAGGTGCTCGAGCACATCCACCATGACGTCGACGCGATCAGGGAGCTGGTCCGGGTGCTGCGCCCGGGGGGCACGCTCGCCATCTCGGTGCCGCGCTGGCTGCCCGAGGTCATCAACTGGCAGCTGTCGGCCGATTATCACAACGCCGAGGGCGGCCACATCCGCATCTATACCGACCACGAGCTGATCGACAAGGTCACCAAGGCCGGTCGGTCCAACGACGGCACGCCTGGCGACGCGATGATCTTCGAGGGCAAGGGATATGCCCACGGGTTGCACGCGCCGTACTGGTGGATCAAGTGCGCCGTCGGGGTCAACAACGACGACCACCCGCTTGCGAAGGCGTACCACAAGCTCCTCGTTTGGGAGATCATGAAGCAGCCCACCGCGCTCAAGCTGGCCGGCAAGGTGCTCGACCCGACGATCGGCAAGAGCATGGTGCTGTACTTCCGCAAGCCGGAGGCACGGCAGAGTGCCTGACGTCTCCGAGATCCCCCTCGCCCGGCTTCCGTACGTCGAGGGCGTGCTGAGCGCCGTCGACATCGCGGAGACCGCGGCGTCGATCGCGGCCATGCAGGAGCCGTGCGGAGCCATCCCGTGGACGGTCGGCGAGCACGTCGACGTCTGGAACCACGTCGAGGGCGCGATGGCGATGCTGGTCGGGGGCCAGGTGGCCGCCGCGGAGCGCGCGTACGCGTGGATCCCGACGATCCAGCGCGCCGACGGCTCGTTCCCGATGAAGATCGTCAACGGCGAGGCCGAGGACGAGCGCGGCGAGGTCAACATGTCCGCCTACTTCGCCGTCGGTCTCTGGCACCACTGGCTGGTGCGCCGCGACATCCGGTTCGTGGAGCGCTACTGGCCGACGGTCCGGGCGGCCCTCGACTGGGTCGTGTCGATGCAGGTCTCGTTCGGCGGCATCCGCTGGACGCCGGTCGACGACTTCTGCCTGCTCACGGGCAACTCGTCGATCTACCACTCGCTGCGCGCGGGTGTGGCACTTGCCGACCTGATGGACGACCCTCAGCCCGAGTGGGAGCTCGCCGGCGGCCGGCTGGGTCATGCGGTCCGCAGTCACCGCGACCTGTTCGCCGACAAGAGCACCTTCTCGATGGACTGGTACTACCCGGTCCTGGGCGGACCGGTGCGCGGACGCGACGCGTTCGAGCTGCTCGAGTCGCGGTGGGACGACTTCGTCGTTCCCGATCTCGGCATCCGCTGCGTCGACACGAACCCGTGGGTCACGGGCGCCGAGACCTGCGAGCTCGCGATGGCGCTGGACATGCTGGGTGACAACCGCCGCGCGCTGCGCCTGTTCGCCGACATGCAGCACCTCCGCAGTGACGCCGGCAGGTACTGGACCGGGTGGGTCTACGGCGAGGCCGGCCAGGTCGAGCTCACCAACGACGCGGGCGAGGTCGAGCCGCGCAACGTGCACTGGCCGGACGAGCACACGACGTACACGGCCGCTGCCGTGATCCTCGCTGCGGACGCCCTGGGGGAGACCTCCGGCCACAGCAGCCCGGGTTCCGGCATCATGCGCGGCACGTCGCTGGCGCCGCACTTCGAGGAGATCGCGCTCGAGTGCGACTGCACCTCACCCGCCGAGCGGGTGGCCCGCCGTTCCTGACGTGCGGCGCAGCACTCGCATCGACCCGACCACGTCGACCTCATCGAAGGCGCCGGTCTCGAGGGCGGGCAGGTAGATCTGCTCGTACGGCGGCCGCCCGCCGTCCGCGGGATCCGGGAAGACGTCGTGGATTGCGAACAACCCACCCGGCAACACCCAGTGGGCCCAGGACTCGAAGTCGTCGCGGGCCGGCTGCTCGCCGTGCCCTCCGTCGATGAACAGCAGCGACAGCGGCGTACGCCAGTGGGTGGCCACAGCGGTCGACCGGCCGACGACGGCGACGATCAGGTCCTCGAGGCCGGCGCGGGCGATCGTGCGGCGGAAGGTCGGCAGCGTGTCCATCAGCCCGAGCTCCGGATCGACGACGGTCGGGTCGTGGTGCTCCCACCCCGCCTGGTTCTCCTCGGACCCGCGGTGGTGGTCGACCGTGAACACGATTCCGCCGACCTCGCGGGCTGCCGCACCGAGGTAGACCGCCGACTTGCCGCAGTAGGTGCCGACCTCGAGGGCTGGTCCGTGGGGGAGCCGCTCGCGGGCCACCCGATGCAGGAGAGCGCCCTCGTCGGGCGGCATGAACCCCTTGGCGGCGAGCGCATGCTCGAGCAGGTCCGGCGGCATCGTGTCGGTCACGGCCCGACTCTAGTACTCTTAGAACACGTTCTAGTTTTCGACGGCAGAGGGGTGCCATGTCCATCGGTGTCACCGACGAGCACGAGGAGCTGGCAGCAAGCCTGCGCAAGTGGGCCGCCAGTCTCGGTGCGATCGAGGCAATCCGCGGCGGCGAGGGCGGCCTCGACGAACGCTTCGACGGAGTGTGGGGCGCCGTCGAGGAGATGGGCGTGACGGCGATCGCGGTCCCGGAGTCCGCGGGCGGTGGGGGCGGCACGATTCTCGACCAGGCGGTCGCGCTCGAGGCCTGCGCCTACGAGCTGGTGCCGGGCGGGCTGCTCGGCGCCGCCATCGGCGCCACGCTGACCGGCGTCCCGGGCCGACACGGCGTCCAGGTGCGACCGGGCGGGGTCGTCTGGGACGGCGGCACCGCTAGGTCCGCGACTCCCGTCGACGGCGTCGACCTCAGCGCTCGCCACGGCGCACCCATGAACGCGGGGGAGATCGATGAGCGGCTTCGCCGGACGGCGGTGACCCTCGCGGCCGCCGAGGCGTCCGGAGTAGCCCGCTGGTGCCTCGAAACTGCGGTGGAGTACGCGAAGGTCCGGGAGCAGTTCGGTAAGCCGATCGGGTCCTTCCAGGCGATCAAGCACCTCTGCGCCGAGATGCTGGAGACCGCAGAGGCGGTCACCGCGGCGGCGTGGGACGCGGCGTGCGCCGCGGACGGCGACGACGAGCAGTGGGAGCAGTGGGGCTTCGCGGTCGACGTCGCGCAGGCGATCTGCTTCGCCGGAGCCGTCGAGGTCGCGAAGTCGTGCATCCAGGTGCTCGGCGGGATCGGCTTCACCTACGAGCACGATGCCCACTTCTACCTGCGGCGCGCAGTGTCGCTCCGCGCGCTGGTGGGTCCGGCGGACGAAGCAGCGGCACGGCTGACCGCCGCCGCCGTCACCGGCGTACGACGCCGCGTGGACGTCGACCTCGCCGGCCTCGACGAGCCGACCCGGCCCGCAGCGCGAGCCACCGCCGAGCGGATCGCCGCGCTCCCAGCTGCCGAGCGGCGCCCGGCCCTGGTCGAGACCGGCTATCTCACCCCGCACTGGCCGACGCCGTACGGACTGGCTGCCGACCCGGTCACCCAGGTCGTGATCGACCAGGAGCTGGCCCGCGCCGGCGTGACCCGGCCGGACCTGGTGATCGCCGGCTGGGCGGTACCCACGATCCTGCAGCACGGCACCGATGTGCAGCGCGAACGGTTCGTGCGCCCGTCGCTGCTCGGCGAGCTCACCTGGTGCCAGCTGTTCTCCGAGCCCGGTTCCGGCTCCGACCTCGCCTCGCTCCGCACGAAGGCCACCCGGGTCGACGGCGGCTGGCTGCTGACCGGACAGAAGGTCTGGACGTCGGTCGCCGAGCGGGCGGACTGGGGCATCTGCCTGGCCCGGACCGACCAGGAGGTGCCGCAGCACAAGGGCATCACCTACTTCCTCGTCGACATGTTGGCGGCGGGCATCGACGTGCGTCCGCTGCGGGAGATCACGGGGGAGGCACTCTTCAACGAGGTGTTCCTCGACGAGGTGTTCGTCCCCGACGAGTGCGTGGTGGCCGAGCCCGGAGACGGCTGGCGACTCGCGCGGACGACGCTCGCCAACGAGCGAGTGGCGATGGCCAGTGCCCGGCTCGGCAAGAGCGTCGAGCGGGCCGTCGTGCTGGCCGCTGCGGGCGTCGGCCCGGTCGAGGCAGCTCGGATCGGGCACGCCGTCGCGCTGGCGACCGTGTGCGGCTTGCTCGGGGTGCGCACGACGCTACGCGCGATCGGTGGCCACGGACCGGGTGCCGAGTCGAGCGTGGCCAAGCTGCTCGGCGTCCGCAGCCGTCAGTCGTCCTCGGCTCTCGTCGTCGAGCTGCAGGGCGACGCGGTCGCCGCAGTCGGTCCGATCGACCGTGACGCCGACGGGGTGGCCGCCGACGTGTGGGAGATGCTCAACACCCGCTGCCTGTCCATCGCCGGCGGTACGACGCAGATCCTGCGCAACGTCGTGGGCGAGCGGATCCTCGGCCTGCCCCGTTAGCTGCGCTCGCGCTCCACGCGCCACATGTTCCAGTGCCAGTGGAGGTAGCGGTCGATGGCTCGCACGATGTGCTGCGACCGGATCGACGGAAACACGTCGAACGCGTGCTGGGCGTGGGGGAGCTCGGCGTAGACCACGGACCGCTTCGAGGTCTCGCGGAGCCGGTCAACGAGCTGGCGCGCCTGGTCGACGCCGACCAGCGTGTCGTTGCGGCCGTGCACGACGAAGAAGTCGGGAGCGTCGGGGGTGACTCGCAGCAACGGCGTCGCGGCCTCGTAGACCTCGGGCGCCTCGGCGTAGGACTGGGCGAAGACCCGCTTGGCGAGGAACTGGTCGCGCATCAGCTCGACGTTGCGATGTCCGCCCACGCCGGCGATGTCGTAGACGCCGTAGTGCGGCACCGCGACCTGCACGGTGGTGTCCTTGTCCTCGAAGCCGGGTTGGAAGTCCGGATCGTTGGCCGTCAGCGCCGCGAGGGACGTGAGGTGACCGCCGGCGGACCCGCCGGTGATCGCGATGTAGTCGGGGTCGCCGCCGTAGTCGGCGACATTGTCGCGGATCCAGGCGATCGCCTGCTTCACGTCGACGATCTGGGCGGGCCAGCGGTCGCGCGGCGCGAGTCGGTAGTTGACCGATACGCACACCCAGCCCTTGGCCGCCAGGTGCTCCATCAGGGCCAGGCCCTGCTCCTCCTTCTTGCCGATGACCCACGCTCCGCCATGGACGTGGAGCAGCACCGGCGCTCCGGACTCCGGGGTGTTGCTCGAGGTGTAGACGTCGAGCATGCCGCGCTTGCCGTACGGCGCGAACGGCACGTCGCGCTGCACCCGTACCCCGGCCGCGCGGCGCGCCCGACCGAAGGCGAACGGGTTGGCCACCCGCCCCCAGGGCGTCGCGAGGTCGGCAGGAGTCGGCGCCTCGTCGAGCTGCTGGACGTAGTCGACCCCGAGGCCCTCGACCAGCGCGTCCTCCGCGACGTGCATCGCGCGCCGGCTCTGCACGATGAGGTAGGTCAGGCCCGCAGCGCTCGCCCCGGCCAGGGCCAGGCCGACCGGGTCGCGGCGACCTCGGCGCAGCTGGTTCGCTGTGTCGACCGCGGTCAGGGTGAGGACGTGCGGAGCCAGCTCACCTGTCACCCAGCCGGCGAAGAACGCTGGGACTCCGGCCCGGAAGCCGGGGAGGGGCCGGATCGCGTTGGCGGTCAGCGCCGCGGTCACCACCTGGCGGCGTACGAAACCCATGATTCGAGCCTACAGGGGTGAGTGGGTTAAATTGGAACCTGTTCTAGGGAGGCAGCATGGATCGCTTGTCAGGGCTCGACGCGAGCTTCCTTTACCTCGAGACTCCCGCGCAGCTGATGCACGTGTGCGCGGTGATGGTGCTCGACCAGAGCACCATGCCGGCGCCTTACACCTTTGCCGCGCTGATGGCGCACATCGACAAGAACGTGCACGACGTACCGGCGTTCACGCGCAAGATCCGTGGCGTCCCGATGGGGCTCGACCACCCGGTCTGGGTGCGCGACCAGCAGTTCGACATCGAGCGGCACGTGCACCGGCTGGCCGTGCCGAGCCCGGGGGGCTACCGCGAGCTGATGGACCTGTGCGCCCACCTCGCCGCCCTCCCGCTCGACCGGTCCCGGCCGCTGTGGGAGATGTGGGTCATCGAGGGCTATCGCCCCGACGGGGAGCAGGGCGACGAGAAGGTCGTGGTCTTCTCCAAGATGCACCACGCCACCGTCGACGGCGTGTCCGGCTCGAACCTGATCTCGCACCTGTGCTCGCTCGAGCCGGAGGCGGCGCCACTGGCGTCGGAGAAGCCGACCCGTCCGCACGACCCCGGCCGGCCGGAGCTCCTTGCCCGAGCCGTGGTCGGCGTCGCCACCAAGCCGGTCACCCTGTTCAAGGTGATCGGTCCGTCCGCGGGGCTGATCACCAAGAGCATCGGTCGCGCTCGCGAGGGCACCGCCATGGCGGCGCCGTTCTCAGCGCCGCGGACGTCGTTCAACGGCACCATCACCGCCCACCGCACGATCGCCCTCGCCGACATCGACCTCGACGACATCCGTGAGATCAAGAAGGCGACCGGCAGCACCGTCAACGACGTCGTGCTGACCCTCTGCGGCGGCGCCCTCCGCTCCTACCTCGAGGAGCGCGGCGAGCTGCCCGAGACGTCGCTGATGGCGAGCGTGCCGGTGAGCGTCCGCGAGACCTCGAAGCGGTCCCAGGGCGCCAACAAGGTGTCGGCCTTCTTCACCAAGCTCGGCACCGACATCGAGGACCCGCTCGAGCGGCTCGAGATGCTCGCGGAGCGCAACCGCAACGCGAAGGACCACCACAACGCGATCAGTGCCGATGCGCTCCAGGACTGGGCCGAGTTCGCCGCGCCGCGGGTCTTCGGCCTCGCGGTGCGCACGTATGCCAACCTGCGCCTCGCCGAGAAGCACCCGGTGGTCCACAACCTGGTGATCTCCAACGTTCCCGGGCCGCCGGTCCCGCTCTACTTCATGGGTGCGCGGATCGAGGCGCTCTACCCGCTCGGGCCGGTCTTCCACGGAGCCGGGCTCAACATCACGGTGATGTCGAACGCCGGCATGGTCCACGTCGGCGCCATCGCCTGCCGGGAGTCGGTCCCTGACGGGGACGCGCTGGTGCAGCACTTCCCGGGCGAGCTGGAGCGGCTCAGGAAATCCGTCGCTGGAAGTCCCTCCGGCGGGCGTTGACGGTGAACGCGGCTTCCAGCAACGCGGGCACGAACCGCTCGGCGCTGAGCACGCACGAGGCGTGGCCCGCGCTGACCTCGTGGATCGTGGTGCCGGGGATGGACCGCGCCAGGCGAACCTGACGCTCGGCGGGGATCACCTTGTCCTTGGTGTTGACGACGACCGCGGTCGGTACGTCGATCCGCCCGATCCACGGCCGCGAGTGGTGCCGGCCGAGTGCTGCCAGCGCCTGGCCCACGGCCCACGGACTGGTGGACCGGAACTCGCGCAGCGCCCAGCCGTGCATGTCAGTGGGGTCGAGGTCGAGCCGGTCGTGGGCCATGCGAGCGGCCCGCAGCGCCGTACGACTGCGGGAGATGCCGCGGGTGGCGACCATGCTCGCGCCCATCCCGGAGAAGAAGGCGCGCTCGGCCAGGCTCAGCTGGAACCGGTCGGTGGTCGCGCCCAGGACCAGTCCGCTGACCTTCTCGGGGTGCTGTCGCCACACCCGCTGGGCGACGATCGACCCCATCGAGTAGCCAGCGACGATCACGTCTTCGAGACCGAGCAGGTCGACCAGCGCGGCGACGTCGTCGGCGCAGTCGGCGAGCGAGAACTCCTCGCTGCGGATGCCCTGGCCGTGCCAGCGCTGGTCCAGCGTCACGACCCGGAACCGCTTCGACAGCGGGCGGATCGCCGGGAACCAGGTCAGCAGCCCCGTGCACCCCAGGGCGTGGAGGAGCACGATCGTGGGGGACTCGGGAGCCGGCCCCGGCGTGTCGGTGACGTACGTCGACCCGCCCCTGCCGGGGAGCTCGACCGTCCGCCCCTCCGGGATCGGGGCCCACGGCAGGTACACCCGGGTGCGGACGACGGCGAGCGGAGAGACCCCCATGCGGGTCACCCTAGAACAGGTTCCGCCCGAATCAGGTCAGGCGTCCCGATCGGCGGCACGGGCTCGGGCGAGCTCGACCGCACGCTCGAATGCCCGCAGCACGTAGGGCGGCACGGCCAAGCCCTGCTGGTGCGCCCAGAGCAGCTCTCGCTCCACCCGCACCGCCTGCGCGGCGAACGCGGCGTCCTCGCTGATCCCCAGGGTCAGCATGACCTCGCCGAAGTCCGCCCGCTGCCTGTCGTCGTTGGCGCCCACAGGGCCGAACGAGACCGACCGCAGCCGCCGCACCAGCCAGCGCTGCCAGCCGGCCAGCTGGTCCCACAGGCCCCGCGCGGAGAGCTGGTAGAAGACGAAGTGACCGGGCTCCTGGCGCTTGATCGGCGCGATGACCGTCTGCGCCACTGCCGCCTCGCCCATCGCGACGGTGCCGTCGTGGAGCAGGTTGTAGGCGAGGACGGCGGACCGCTCCGTGGACATGCCGGTCAGGTAGTAGAGCATTCGGCAGACGTCCTGGAACGCCGGCACGTGCGCGAGGGCGCCGAGCAGCCGGAGCTTGGCGCTGACCGTGTCCGTGTCCGTGACCGCGGGCGCCCGCCCGAGCTCGACCTGGAGCCGGTCGAGGATCAGGCCGTGCTGGATCTCCTGCGGCTGCCACACGTCGGCGTAGAAGTAGCGGTCGACCTCCGACGGGTTGGGCAGCATCGTGGTCAGCTCGAGGACGTTGCGGTCGACCTCGAGCTCGACCCGCGCCATGTAGTCGAGGACGTGCCCGTAGTGGCGCTCGAACCCGGCCGGATCCTTGACGGTGAAGTCGACGTCCTCGATGCGCAGCGGAGGGTGCTCGTCCGCGAGTCGGTCGACATGTGCGGTGAGGCGATGATCGAGAGTGGACGGCACCTGACCATTGTTGCCTGCGCCACATGCATCCGGAAGTAGAACACGTTACAGTTCTGCGTGTGGACCCTGATGAGATCAGTGCCGTACGAGCGGTCGTGACCGAGGTGCTCGAGCGCTCCGCCGACCATCGCGGAGACTGGGCTGCCTGGCAGGCTGCCGGGCTGACGGCGCTCCCGCTCCCGGAGGAGTACGGCGGCGACGGGCTCGGACTCGAGGCGGTCGCGGTGCTGCTCCGGGAGTCCGGCCGGCACGCGCAGCGGGTGCCGGCCTGGGAGACGCTGTGCTGCTCCGCCCTGACCCTCGGCGCCCACGGCACCGAGGCGCAGCGCAAGGAGCAGCTGGCGGCGATCGCGGAGGGGGCGGTCCTGACACCGGCGCTCACGGACGCGCCGGGCACGGTCACCAGCTGTGCGAGCGGACGGGTGACGGGCCGGAAGGTCGCGGTCACCTACGCCGACACTGCCGCTGCGATGCTCGTCATCGCCCGCGACGGTGACACCGACGTCGTGGCCCTCGTCGATCCGAAGGATCCGAGCGTCACCCTGCTGCCGGCGAGCTCGTCGGCCGGGACACCCACCTTCAGCGTGGTGCTCGACGACGCCCCCGCCGAGCTGCTTGAGGGGGACGCCGCGCCGTACCTCCGCGACGTGGCGGCCGCCGGTCTGGCCGTGACCGCCGCAGGTGTGCTCGTCGGCGCCCGCGACCTGACCGCCGACTACGTGAAGGGACGCGAGCAGTTCGGTCGCTCCCTGGCCGAGTTCCAGGCGGTCTCGCTGCAGATGGCCGACGTCTACGTCGCGAGCCGCACCCTCGACCTGGCCGCGGACAACGCCGTTTGGCGGGTCGCCAACGGCCTACCGGCCGCCGACGACCTCGCGGTCGCGGGCTATTGGGTGAGCCGGGTGGTGCCGGCGTCGTTCCGGACCTGCCACCACCTGCACGGCGGCATGGGCGTCGACGTCACCTATCCGCTCATCGGCTACACGAGCTGGGGCACCGACCTGGCCTACGCGCTCGACACCCTGCCCGGCCAGGTGCCGGTAGAGGACCCGGCGAGCAAGAACCTCGAGCTGAGCGACAGCCAGCGCGCCCTCAAGAGCGAGCTCCGGGAGTGGTTCGCCGGGCTGTCGGCGGAGTTCGGCCACCCGGCCGACCCCGGTGCGGTCGACGGGGCGTGGGACCGCCACGGTCCGTCGTACGAGCGGCTGATCAAGCGGATGGGCGCGGACGGCTGGATGGGCGTCGGCTGGCCCAAGGAGTACGGCGGGCACGGCCTCGGCGAGGTCGAGCAGACGATCTTCGCCAACGAGGCGCAGTACCACGACGTGCACCTCCCGGCCGTGACCCTGCAGACGGTCGGGCCGACGCTGATCCGCTACGGCACCGAGAAGCAGAAGCAGATGTTCCTGCCGCGGATCCTGGCCGGCGACGTCCACTTCGCCATCGGCTACAGCGAGCCGGACGCCGGCACCGACCTCGCCTCGCTGCGCACGACGGCCAAGCGGGACGGCGACCACTACATCGTCAACGGTCAGAAGATGTGGACAACGGGCGGTCACCAGGCCGACTACCTCTGGCTCGCGGTCCGCACCGACACGGACGCCCCCAAGCACAAGGGCATCTCGATCCTCATCGTCGACACCTTGGATCCCGGCTACAGCTGGACCCCGATCATCACCGCCGACGGCTCCCACCACGTCAACGCGACCTACTTCAACGACGTCCGGGTGCCCGTCGACATGCTGGTCGGCGAGGAGAACGAGGGCTGGCGGCTGATCACCACCCAGCTCAACCACGAGCGGGTCATGCTCGGTCCGGCCGGCCGGATCGAGGGGCTCCGCGACCGAGTGGTCCGGTGGGCCGAGGCCGCGGATGTCCGAGACGAGCCGGACGTGGTCGACCTGCTCGGCGAGGCCACGGCGATCTTCCGGGTCAACGAGCTGCTCAACTGGGAGGTCGCGCGCGCGGCCGCGGGTGGGTCCATCTCGGTTGCCGACGCCTCGTCCTCGAAGGTGTTCGCTTCCGACCACGTGCAGCACCTGATCGCCGACCTGATCGCCGCCGTCCATCGGCACGGCGACGCGGGTGAGCCGGAGACCAAGATGCTGCTCGACTACCTGGACTCCCAGGCCAAGCGCAACCTGGTGCTGACCTTCGGTGGCGGCGTGCAGGAGGTGCAGCGCGAGCTGATCGCGATGTTCGGGCTCAAGCTGCCGCGGGTGCCACGGTGACGGCGGAGACCGCCGTGCCCGAGCCCGACCAGCGGCACGAGCGGATCATGGCCGAGGCCGAGCGGATCAAGGCGCTCGGCGAGGCGTCCGAGACGGTCGCGCCGTACCCGGTCAACCAGCCCACGATCGGCACCTGGCTGGACGCGATGGGCTACGACAACGAGCGCTTCCGCGGCGGCGAGGCGCCGCCGTCGATGGCCCAGGTGTGGACGATGCCCGGCCTGGGCCGCAGGCGGGCCGACGACGACCCGCTGCACTCGATGATGGAGCTCCTCACCGCCGAGGGATACACCGCCGTGCTGGGCACCAACACCGAGCAGAGCTACGAGCGCTACCTCAAGGTCGGCGAGCAGCTGCGGGTGACGACGGCGCTCGACTCGGTCGCCGGTCCGAAGAACACCGCGATGGGGGTCGGCTACTTCGTTACGTCGCGCAACCGGTGGTACGTCGGCGACGAGCTCGTCGCGACCATGCTGTTCCGGGTGCTGAAGTTCATCCCGAGGGAGAAGTCGTCGTGATCCGCCCGATGATCAACCGCGACTCGGCGTACTTCTGGGAAGGCACCCAGAAGGGCGAGCTGCGCGTCCAGAGCTGCAACGCGTGCGGCGTGCTCCGGCACCCACCCGGTCCCGCCTGTCCCTCCTGCGGTGCCCTCGACCGCGGCTACGTCGTCGCGTCCGGCACCGGCACCGTCTTCTCCTACGTCGTGCACCGGCACCCGCCGGTCCCCGGCAAGGAGCTGCCCATCGTGATCGCGCTGATCGACCTCGACGAGGGCGTGCGGATGGTGGGCGAGGTGGCCGACGTCGCAGACGACGAGATCGAAATCGGCATGCGGCTCCGCGTCGACTTCAACGCGGTCGACGACGACCTGACGCTGCCGATCTGGAGGCTGGCATGAAGAAGCTCGAGGCCGGCCAGGCGATCCCCGAGTGGAGCCTGCCGATGACACCGACGACGATCGTCAGCACGGCGATCGCCACTCGCGACTGGCAGGACGTCCACCACGACCGCGACGTCGCGCAGGGCGCCGGGTCCAAGGACATCTTCATGAACATCCTGACGACCAACGGGCTGGTCGAGAAGTTCGTCGCCGACTGGGTCGGCCACGACTGCGAGCTCAAGGGCATCGCGATCCGGCTCGGCGCGCCCGCCCACCCCTACGACACGCTCACCTTCAGCGGCACGGTCACCGAGGTGGCGGACGGGATCGCGACCATCGATGTCGTCGGCCGGGTCTCGCTCGGTGACCACGTGACCGGCACCGTGAAGGTCGTCGCATGAGGACGTTGAGCGGCAAGGCCGCCGTCGTCGGCATCGGCGCGACCGAGTTCTCCAAGGAGTCCGGCCGGTCCGAGCTGCAGCTGTCGGTCGAGGCCGTCCAGCATGCGCTTGCCGACTGCGGCCTGACCGTCGCGGACGTCGACGGGTTGACCACCTTCACGATGGACACGTCCTCGGAGATCGCGCTCGCCCGCGAGCTCGGCATCGAGGAGCTGCGCTTCTTCAGCCGGATCAACTACGGCGGCGGAGCCGCGTGCGCCACGGTGCAGCAGGCCGCGATGGCGGTCGCGACCGGTGTCGCCGACGTGGTCGTCGCCTACCGCGGCTTCAACGAGCGTTCGGAGTCACGGTTCGGCCAGGTCTCCGTCGCCGCGGCGACCCAGGTCAACACCAACGGTCTCGACAACGCGTGGACCTACCCGATGGGTCTCGGCACGCCGGCCGCGACGGTGGCGATGCAGGCCCGTCGCTACCTCCACGAGTACGGCGCCACCTCGGCGGACTTCGGCCGCGTCGCGGTCGCCGATCGCCGGCACGCCGCGACCAACCCCAACGCGTTCTTCTACGGCAAGCCGATCACGCTCGAGGACCACCAGGCGTCCCGGATGATCGTCGACCCGCTGCACCTGCTCGACTGCTGCCAGGAGAGCGACGGCGCGGTGGCGCTGGTGATCACGTCCGCGGAGCGGGCGCGCGACCTGGCGCAGACGCCGGCCTACCTGGCGGCGGCAGCGCAGGGGAGTGGCCGCGACCAGTTCGTGATGACGTCGTACTACCGCGACGACATCGGGATCCCCGAGATGGGCGTGGTGGGGCGAGAGCTCTGGCGCCAGTCGGGACTGACCCCGGACGACATCCCCATGGCCATCCTCTACGACCACTTCACGCCGTACGTCCTCATGCAGCTCGAGGAGCTCGGCTTCTGCGGCCGGGGAGAGGCGCCGGCGTTCATCGCCGACGGCGCGATCGAGGTGGGCGGACGGCTGCCGCTCAACACCCACGGCGGTCAGCTCGGCGAGGCCTACATCCACGGCATGAACGGCATCGCCGAGGGCGTCCGTCAGATCCGCGGCACGTCGGTCAACCCGGTCGATGACGCGCACCACGTGCTGGTGACAGCGGGCACCGGCGTCCCGACGAGCGGGCTCATCCTCTCTGCCTCCTAGGCGACAATTGGGGGCTACCCCTCTTCCTCGGGTCCGGCCGGGTGCTGTGCACTGAGGCATGTCCCGCCAGCTCCCTCGTGGCCGGGTGACCTTCGCATTCGTGGATGTCATCGAGAGCACGAAGGCGTTCACTGAACACGGCGACGCGTTCGTGCAGGCCTTGGCCGTGCTGCAGGAGCGGGTGGCACGACACACGTCGGTGGGCGGTGGCGTGGTGGTCAAGACCGAAGGCGACGGGGCATTCCTCGCGTTCCCCACGGCCCGCAGCGCGATCGATGCACTCATCGGACTGCAGGACGAGCTGGATGAGGTGCCGGTTGACGCCGTGCCCCGACTGCGGGTGCGTGCCGGGGCACACACCGGGGACGCGGTGCCGGTGGCCGACGACTACGTAGCGCTCGCAGTGAACGTCGCGGCCCGGGTGACGGCGGCCGTCGGCCCCGGCCAGGTGGTGGTCTCGGCAGCGACCGAGCTGGAGCTGGCCGAGGAGGTCGGCGTCTGTGTCGGTGACTATGACCTGAAGGACGTCGCCGACCCGATGAAGCTGTGGCGAGTGCGTGGCGACGCGACGCCGTTGCGCGGATCCCCGTCCCGTCGCACCAACGTGCGGGTTCCGGTGACGGGGTTCGTGGGTCGTGGCCAGGAGCTGGCAGAGCTACGGGCTCTCGTTGGCGAGCGGCGGCTGGTGACGATTCACGGCGCGGGTGGCTTGGGCAAGACGCGGCTGGTCTCGGAGCTGCTGCTGGAGATCGCGAGCGGCGTGCCGGGTGGCGCTTGGTTGGTCGAGCTCGCCTCCCTGAGCACCGGCGACCAGGTCGCCGGCGCGGTCGCTCAGGTCCTTGGCCTTCCTGCGGGCGACGCCGGCGCGGTCGGCGCCGAGCTGCGCCGCCGCGGTGAGGTGCTGCTGGTGCTGGACAACTGCGAGCACCTGCTCGATGCAGTCGCGGACCTGGTGGTCGCGCTAAGCGACACATGCCCGGAGCTCCGGATCGTGTGCACAAGTCGCGAGGCCCTCCAGGTGCTCGGGGAGCAGGTGTGGCGGCTGCGCCCTTTCGAAGGACGGGCCGCGCGGGTCGAGCTGTTCACGCAACGGGCGTGGGCCAGCGGGGTCGTGGTTCAGGACGAGTCCGCCGAGCTGGTCGACCGGTTGTGCAGCGCGCTGGACGGACTGCCGCTCGCGATCGAGCTCGCCGCGACGCAGTCCGGGTCGACCACGCTGGAGGAACTGGTTCGGATCGCCGAACACGGCACCGATGAGCTCGCCCGCCGCGGCGGTCAGCCGCGTCAGCGCAGCCTGGACGCCGTGCTGCAGTGGAGCCTGGACCGCCTGCCCGGCCCCCGTCGTGCCTCGTTGCTGGCGCTGTCTGTCGTTCCCGGCAGGTTCGACACCGGCATGGCCACCGCGATCCTCGGTGCTATCGACGCGTGCGAGACCGACGCCGTGCGTTCTCTGGCTCGCGCCAGCCTGGTCGACCTCGACGGCGAGGAGTACCGCATCCTGGACACCATCCGGCACGCCGCGCATCGGCGCCTGACGGGCGACCCGGAGCTCGCCGCCGCCGCCCGGACGGGCCTTCGCGCGTGGGCGCTCGGCCGGGCGGCGGAGCGGTTCCGGGTGCCGCGGCGATGGATCGACGTCCCGACCGACGAGGTGCTGGCAATCGAGACGGCGCTCGAGCACGCGGTGGACGACGGTGTCGCTGGCCTCGGCGAGCTGTGGGAGTACGTCAGAGCGCTCTCCTTCTACCACGAGCCGAGCGCTCGGGTAATTGCGCTCGCGGACCGTGTCCTGGCCGCTCCCGTGCCCGCGGACGCCGACGGGGCCCTGTGCATGACGAGCGCTCTGACCATCGTCGGGCTGATCGGACAGATGCCACTCTCCGACGATCGACTAGAGGAGTTCAGCGCCGCCGCCGACAGCCACGGGATCTACTTCGCAGCGGCGAACCTGCACTACAACCTGGTGTTCCACTACGCCGGACGCGGCGAGGTGGCGTCGGCCAGCCGGCACGCCGAGGCCTACCTGCCCTACGCCCAGAGCCCTGGCGCGCACCCGCTCGAGGCACAGGCGATCCATACCCTGCGGGGGCTGGTCGCCTACGCCGCCGGCGCCCACGAAGAGGTTCTGAAGCACTACGAGCAGAACCTGCGGGAGGTGAAGCTGATGGAGATCGACCTGGACCTCGAATCGAGCGAGGCCAACGTCGCCGACGCACTGCTCGACGTAGGTCGGCCAGCGGAAGCACTTCCGCACGCCGTCAACGCAGTGCGGCTGTGCCGGGTCGTGGGGCCGCAACGGCGCAGTCTGCTTTTCACCCTTGCTCGCGCCCAGTCAGGAGTCGGAGACGGCGAAGCCGCGGCGCTGACCATGAAGGAGATCGAGACCGAGCTGGACGCCTCCGGTCGGTCGCAGGAACAGATCCGGGCCGAGCTCAAGCAGTTGCACCAGCGAGCACCGAACTTGGCTCGGTGACCCGGGTGTGGACCATGCGCCCGCCGTACCACCGCCGCCCGTAACCTGACCCGGTGAGCAGCGACCACCCCGACTTCACGGGCCCCGAGCGCAAGACCCTCGTCGAGATGCTGGCGGCCAACCGTGCCGAGATCCTCGAGCTCCTCGACGGCCTCACCGAGGAGGAGGCGCGCCGGAGCCTGGTGCCGTCGCTGACCACGCTCCTCGGCATCGTCAAGCACGCCGCGTTCGCCGAGCAGGTGTGGTTCCACGTCACCCTGACGGGGCGCACTCGTGCCGAGATCGGTGTGCCCGACGACATCGACGACAGCTTCCGGCTGGCGCCGGACGACACGATCGCCTCGATCGGCAAGAACTTCCGGAGCGTCTGCGAGGAGTCCGACCGGATCGCCTTCGACCACGACCTCGACGACACGGGCAAGCACGCCCGGCGCGGCCCGGTGAGCATGCGCTGGATGTATGCCCACATGATCGAGGAGCTCGCCCGCCACGCAGGCCAGGGCGACATCCTGCGTGAGCAGGTCATTGCTGCGCGGAGCGACTGACCCCTTCCGGCGCGACATAGGCCCCACGCCCGGTGGGCAGCGGGAGGTCGAGGGTGGTGCGGATGCCAGGATCCGCGGCCAGGACATCAGGGATGGCGTTCACGATCCGTCCGCAGGCGGCCACGATCGCGGCGTGGTTGTGGTCGCCGTGCTCGCTGCTCGGCACCACGTCGACGACGTAGTTCGGCTCCCCGGTGATCTCGATCCGGTAGGAGCCGCCCCCCGCGGCGGGCCGGGCCCAGTCCGGCCGCAGGTCGTCGCGGGTGCGGGTGACGTGCTCGACGACGATCGCCGGGTGGCCGTCCACCAGGCCGGAGATCGAGAACTTCAGCGCCGCGATGGTGCCCTTCTCGATGCGACCGGCCGCGATGTCATAGGACTCGGGAGCCGGTTCCGCCTCCCAGTGCTCCACGATCTCGTCGACCTCGATGCCGAGCGCCGTCGCCATCATCCGGATCGCGGTGCCCCAGGCCATGGCGAGGATCCCCGGCAGGAACAGCATCGGAGTGGAGTCGACCGGGTGCCCGAAGCCCATCAGGTCGAACATCACCTCGGCGCCGTCGTAGGTCGCGTAGTCGGCCAGCTCGTAGCACTTGATCTGCTCGATCCGCTGGCAGGTGCTGGCGAGAGTCAACGGCACCAGGTCGCTCGCGAAACCGGGGTCGACGCCGGTGATGTAGAGCGAGACACGTCCGGCCTGCGCCGACGCTTCGACCTTGTCGATCACTCTCTCGGGCATGGTGCCCCACGGGAACTGGAGGGTGCCGGGCGCGGAGCCCACCACGTTGATGCCGGCCTCGAGCAGCTTGCGAACGTCGTTGGTGGCCTCGACCGGCCGGGTGTCGCCCATCGCGCAGTAGACGACGCACTCCGGTCCGGTGGCGATCAGGGCGTCCAAGTCTCCGACCGCGGCGATGCCGGTGACCACCTCGAGCCCGGCGAGCTCGCCCGCGTCCGTGCCGACCTTGCCGGGCGTCGACGTACTCACGGCGACGAGGTCGAACCGGTCGTCGCTGATCAGCTGGCGCAGGGTCAGCATGCCGGCGTTGCCGGTGGCGACCTGGGCGACACGAATCGTCATGGCCGGAACTGTACGGGGAAAAGTGGAACGTGTTCTAGTTCATCGGCTATCTTCGCGTCATGGGACGTGTAGACGGCAAGGTCGTGCTCATCAGCGGCGGCGCGCGCAACATCGGCGGCGCCAGCGCCCGGATGCTGGCTGCGGAGGGCGCGACGGTCGTCATCGGCGACCTGCTCGACGACGAGGGCAAGGCGCTCGCTGACGAGCTCTGCCACGAGTTCGGAGACGAAGCGGCCCGCTATCTCCACCTCGACGTGACCGAGGACGAGGACTGGAAGAGCGCGGTCGAATTCACCGTCGCCGAGTTCGGCAGGCTCGACGTCCTCTTCAACAACGCCGGCATCTTCAACGGCGGCCAGCTTCAGCGCTACCAGCGCGAGCAGTGGCAGCAGATGCTGGACGTCAACCTGACCGGCGCGTTCCTCGGCATCCGCGCCGCTGCTGACGCCCTGATCGCGACGGGTGGCGGCTCGATCATCAACACGTCCTCGATCGAGGGACTTCGCGGGACCCCGTGGGCGCACGGCTACGTGGCCTCCAAGTGGGGCCTGACCGGGCTCACCAAGTC
This sequence comes from uncultured Actinomycetota bacterium, assembly GCA_963795115.1. Taxonomy (GTDB): domain Bacteria; phylum Actinomycetota; class Actinomycetes; order Propionibacteriales; family Nocardioidaceae; genus Nocardioides. The sequence continues at coordinate 524,496 of CAWCGH010000001.1, read as the reverse complement.
GGTGGCCATGGAGCTTGCGCCGCACGGGATCCGGGTCAACTCCTTGCACCCGGGCCGGATCAGCACGCCCGCGACCGACCAGATGCCCGCGGACCTGATCCCCATCCCGCTCGGTCGGCCGGGTCAGCCGGAGGAGGTGGCGGCGTTCGTGGTGTTCCTCGCCAGCGACGAGTCGTCCTTCACCACCGGGTCCGAGTTCGTCGTCGACGGCGGCACGGTGATGCACATCCCCACCAACATTTGATCCGAGGCGAGCGGATCTACTCGATCCCGAGCTCTCCGAGGGATTGCCACCCGGGCTCCGGCTCGGCTGTGCGAGGATTCGCGCCAAAGGGCCTAAGAAAGCCGGTCCTCGGTGTATTGACGGCGGTGGAGGCGACACAGCTGTGACCGTGGACCTTGTCTCAGTCCAGGACCTGATCGAGAACGTCCGGATCCGGATGGGCTCGGACACGGCGACCCTGCTCCTGCTGGACGCGACCGGCAGCGTCCTCGAGCCGGCGGCGTCGGCGGGCCTCGGGCGCCGGTGGCGTGGTGCGCCGCACCTGCGGGTCGGAGCCGGTTTCGCCGGACGCGTCGCCGAGCGCCGCCGACCGGTCTTCGTCAACGAGGTCAACGAAGTCTCCGTCCTCAACCCGATCCTCCGTGAGGTCGGTGTACAACGCCTTCTCGGCGTGCCGGTCTTCGGCCAGAACCGCTTGGTGGGGGTCTTGCACGTCGGAAGCTTCGCTTCCCGGCCGTTCACATCGAGCGATGCCGAACGGCTGGAGTTGACAGCGGCAGAGATCGGCCAGCGGCTGTCCGAGCGGACCGAGGACGACGCACACCTCGCGGCGATGGTCCTGCAGCGCAGTTTGCTGCCGGCGGCCCCACCGACGATCGAGGGACTCGACATCGCGGTGCGCTACCTGCCGGCAGAAGGTGACCTCGGGGGGGACTGGTACGACGTCTTCACGCTGCCCGGTGGCAAGACCGGGTTGGTGATGGGCGATGTCGAAGGCCACGGCCTCCGTGCGGCGATCGTCATGGGTCGGCTGCGCAGCGCGTTGCGGGCCTATGCCCTCGATCACGACGACCCGGCGGAGGTGCTGCGGCGGCTCGACCGCAAGCTCTGCCACTTCGAGGCCGAGATCTCGGCCACCATTCTCTACGCCGTCACTGAGCCGCCGTTCGACCAGGTGGTGATCTGCAGCGCGGGCCACCCGGCGCCACTGATCGCTCACGAGGGGCAGGACCTGGCCGAGGTTGCCGACATCGCGCCGGGATTGTTGCTCGGTCTCGACCCGGAGCGCGTGCGCCAGAGCGAAAGGATCGCTCTCCCGCCGGGCACTGCCCTTGCGCTCTACACCGACGGCCTTGTTGAGCGCCGTCAGGGACCCGACGGCCGCCCGGACCAGTACGGCGAGCGCCTCGACCTCGTCCGGCGGGCATTTACCGCCGGCCACAACGCGGAGACGGTGTGCAGCCGGATCATCGCGTCCGGGTTGGGTGATGACAGTGTCGAGGACGACGTCGCCCTCGTCGTGATGCGCCGGCCGCTCTGAGTCGAGGACTTTGCTCACGCGGCACTAGGTCGGATCCGGTCCAGTAGTTGTCGTGCTCGGCCATGAACCGGGCATGCTCATCCGGGGTCCGCTCTTGGCGGGGTCGGCCCGGACGACGACCTCGGCTGCGCTCCTCACCAGGTTCTTGGCGCGGTGCAGCTCGCGAGCGCCGATCGCTTGCAACGGGTGGAGGACGAGGGCGGTCGCGACCGCGCCGTCCGGCCCCGGGATCGGTGCGGCCACCGAGGTCACGGGCTGCGGTTCAACGGACCCGCTGCGGAGCGGGAGTCCGGTGCGGACGACCTCGTCCACCACCGCCCGCACCATCGTCCGCAGGTCGTCGGAGACGCCGCCGGTCTCGGTCGCCGCGAGCAGTGGTGCGACATGCTCGACGACCGGGCTCATGCGTTCGACCAGGACTCCGTCGCTCCGGGCACGGTCGAGGAAGGCGTCGTACGACGTAGCGGCGGGCCCGGTGACCAGCCCGCGCCGGAACCACTCGGCCCGCTCGTCGGCAGTGGCCCACGCCGCGAACAGACTGCCGAACGGCGCGGCGTAGCCGACCCGCTGCGAGAGCGCAGGTCCGCGGGGCTGCGCAGGGTCGATACTGGTGACGTACATCGTGCGGCCCACCAGCTCGACGACCGACGCGGTGTAACCGGACGCGCCGGACAACCCGCGAGCGGCTTCGAGAGCACGTCGGCTCGTGCTCCGCTGCTCGAGCGCCGCGTGTGCGACCGGCGCGAGGCCCGGACCGAGCGCCAGCCGCTTGCCTGCCGAGCGGACCAGCCAACCCCGGTCGCACAGGGTCTGGACGATCGCGTGCGTCGTGGCCTTGGACATCCCGAGGTCGCGCGCGAGGTCGGCGGCACGGACGGTCTGCTCGTCCCTCGCCGCCACCAGTTCGACGACGTCGATCACGCGGGTGGTCGGGGGAGAAGGCTCGGTCATGCGCGTGACCCTAATCTCGGAATTCGAATATCTGAACAGATGCAGATGAACTATCGACCGCCGCTCGGAGCGGCGGATAGCTTCCGACCGTGGACCCGACGAACCATTTCCCGGAGCTCGGCTTCTACGGCCTGGCCGGCCACGCCGCTGACCCCGGAGCGTTGATAGAGGAGGTGCGCGAGGCGGAGCGGATCGGTCTGGGGGCTGTCTTCTTGTCCGAGCGCTTCAACTTCAAGGACGCTGCGGTCCTGTCGGGAGCGGCCGCGGCGACCTCCACCACCTTGGGCATCGCGACGGCGGCGACGAACCACAACACCCGCCACCCGCTGGTCACCGCCACGATGGCGACGACGGCGCACCGGATGTCGGGCGGTCGGTTCGCCCTCGGTCTCGGCCGCGGGTTCGACATGCTGTTCGACCTCATGGGCGTGCCCCGGATCACCAACGCCCAGCTGCGCGACGCGATCGCCGTCCAGCGGCGCCTTTGGCGGGGGGAGCGCTTCGACCATGACGGGCCGTCGGGCACCTTCCCCTACCTGTTCCTGATGGACGATGACATCGCCGAGGACATCCCGGTGCTCATGGTCGCGCTCGGCCCGAAGGCACTCGCGCTCGCGGGCGGGGTGGCGGACGCCGTCGTGCTGCACACGTTCATGAGCGACGAGGCGGTGGCGCGGAGCGTCGCGACCGTCCGCACCGCGGCCGACGCGGCCGGACGGGACCCGGGGGCTGTCCGGGTCTGGGCGTGCACGGGTGTCGTCGAGGACTCGCTCCCCGCCGACCTGGTCCTGAAGAAGACGGTGGGCCGGCTCGCGACGTACCTCCAGGGGTACGGCGACCTGCTCGTGCGGATCAACGACTGGGACCCGGCCGCCCTCCGGCGCTTCCGCGACGACCCTCTGGTGTCCGGGTTCTCGGGCGCCTTCGACGCGGCCGCGACGCCGGACCAGCTGGAGTACCTCGCGGACCGCGTGATCCCGCAGGCCTGGCTCGACTGTGCGATCACCGGAAGTGCGACGTCCTGCGCCCAGCAGGTCGCCGACTCGTTCGGGACCACCGGCGTCGACAGCGTGATCCTGCACGGCTCCACGCCCGGCCAGCTGACGCCCGTTGTCGGTGCCTACGCCTCGGTGCGCCCCGCTGGTCTGCGGGCGCTGCCCGCCAACCCGGGGCGGATGGCTTGACTCCGCCCGTCGGCCACCTCGCCGAGCTGACACCCGAGTGGCTCAGCGCTGCCCTCGGCCTCACCGTGACGGACGTTGCGACAGCGCCGGTGGGCACTGGCCAGATGGGGGTGTGCCACCGCCTCGAGCTGCGTGGCGACCCCGGTCTTCCGGCAACGGTGCTGGCCAAGCTGCCGACCCCGGATGCCGCCTCTCGCAGCTTCCTCCACGGCTCGTACGCCATCGAGGTGACGTTCTACCGAACCCTGCTCCCGTCCTTGGAGGTGAGAGCGCCGACGGCCTACTACGCCGCGATCTCGGACGACCCCGAGCAGCGCGGGACGTTCACCCTGCTGCTCGAGGACCTGGCACCAGCCGAGCAGGGCGACCAGCTCATCGGCTGCCCGCCGGCCGCGGCCGCGGCCGCGGTCAGGAACGTCGCCGGCTTGCACGGTCCCCGTTGGTCGGATCGGGCGCTGCTCGACGTCGACGGCCTGAGTCTCGCCGGCTCGGAGGACGCGACGACGCTGGACTCGCTCTTCCCTGATGCCGTCGAGACCGTCATCGCCCGGCTCGGCGGGCTTCTCGACGACCGCGACGTGGAGACGCTGCGCACCGTCGCGCCGTACGCCGGTCGCTGGTCGGTCGCCCGGGCGACGCACTTCGGTCTCGTGCACGGCGACTACCGGCTCGACAACCTGATGTTCCACCCGGACGGTCGCCTCTGGGCCGTCGACTGGCAGACGCTCTCGCTCGGACTCCCGATCCGCGACGTCTCCTTCTTCCTCTCGACCGGGCTGGCGCCCGACGCGAGGAGGGAGCACGAACGAGACCTGGTCGACGCCTATCACCAGCGACTGACGGCGCTCGGCGTCGATGACTACCCGGCCGAGGAGTGCTGGGACGACTACCGCTTCGCGATGGTCCAGGGCCCGCTGATCGCCGTGTTCGGCTGCGCCTACAGCAGCACGGCGACCGAGCGCGGCGACCGGATGTTCGCCGCGATGATCTCTCGCTCGGTCGAGGCCATCCGCGACCTCGGGACCGTGGGGTTGCTCGAGGCGCTCTCGAGCGGCGGCTGGTGACCGTGCCCGGTCCGGGGTGGGTTGGGTTGAAGCCGTGGATCGGCGACGCCGCCGCCCTGGCGACCCTGCGGGAGATCGAGATCGAGATCGAGCTCCTCTCCTCCGGCCGCTCGCCGGAGCAGGTGACGGCCGAGCTGACACGGGTACGTCAGGAGCTGCCCGACGTGTCGCGCGAGGCGCGGCAGTCGGTCCAGTAGCTGTCATGCTCGTCGTTGCCCTCCACGTCGCCAAGGCCGCCCGGCTGCCGATGCAGGCCAAGGACTCGGTCGAGGTCGAGGCCGGCAAGGGGATCGTCGGCGACCGCTACCACGGCACCAAGCACCGGCACGTCACGGTGCAGAGCCGGGAGAGCCTCGACGAAGCGGCGCGCGCGTACGGCGCCGACGTGCCGTCCCACCTGACCCGGCGCAACATCACCGTCAGCCACGGCGTCATCCCGCGTGAGCCCGGCACCCGGCTGCAGATCGGTGACGTGGTGCTCGAAGCAGTGCGGGTCGCGGCGCCGTGCAAGCTGCTCGACGACACGATCGGCGCCGGCGCCCAGGAAGCCCTACGCCGGCGCGCCGGAACCGTGTACCGGGTCCTCGAGGGCGGGGTCATCGCCGTCGGGAACGCTGTCGTCGTCTCCGCGCCGCCCGACGCCTGAGCCGGCGGGATCGGGATCGAATGCGCGCAGCGTCTTCCACAGCGCGGCCAGCAGCAGCCCGCCGTAGAGCACTCCGGCCACCACATCGGTGAACCAGTGCTGGTTGAGCCGGGTGCGGAAGTAGGCCTCTGCCAGTCCGAGCACGAGCGGGACGCCCAGCAACCACTGGGTGGCCTTCCGGGACAGGCCGCCGTAGTGGGCGAGCAGGACCACGGCGGTGCCGGAGATCAGGACGATCCGGGCGCACCCGCCGGAAGGAAAGGCACCGATCGGGGTGCCGACCAGGCTGACCAGGTCACGGTCGCGGTCGACGATCGCGGCGATGGTGAGCTGGCACAGCCGGGCCAGCCACCAGGCGACGGGGAACAGGAAGATCGGGATCCACCAGCGCCAGCCCCTGACTGCGAACCCGATCGCGAACACCACGGCGAGCGCGGCACCGAGCTTCTGGGTCTGAGGGACGTTGCCCATCTGGGTGAGCGTCTCGAGGACGTCGGTCCAGTCAGTGGTTCCGGCGGCGTCGATCTTCTCGAAGATCGGCTCGTCGATCGGCCCCTGCAGCGCCTTGCCGATGAAGCCGATCGCGATGGCGATGGCGTTGGCGATCGCAACGGTGATCACACCGGTCACGAACCCGGCGCCCCACCTCAGACCAGCGAACTGCTGACGAAAGATCCCCACGAGCGCAGGAGTCTAGGGCCGTCGCGCGGCGCGGGGTGGCCGATCGACGAACTCAGGTCGTGAGCACGCAGTCGGCCAGCACGGAGGAGCCGTCCCGGTCGCCGCCGGCGACGGTCGCCGACGCCACGATCCGCCCGTCCTCGTGCCAGCCGGCCACCTCGATCGTCTCGCCGGGGAAGACCACCCCGGTGAACCGACCGCCGAACCCGCGGACGACCGCCGCGTCACCGCCGAGCAGCCCGTCCGTGAGCTCGCGCAGGACGATTCCGTAGGAGCACAGGCCGTGCAGGATCGGTGCCGGGAAACCGGCCGTCTTGGCGAAGTCCGGGTCGGCGTGCAGCGGGTTGCGGTCACCGCAGAGGCGGTAGAGCAGCGCCTGATGCGGCGTCACGTCGTACGACGTCAGCAGGTCGGGCTCGCGCTCCGGGAGGGCCACGGGCTCCGCCGTGCCGCGGTCGCCTCCCCAACCGCCCTCTCCCTTGACGAAGATCGAGGAGCGCACCCGCCACAGCTCCTCGCCAGATTCCGCGCGGGCGATGCCCTCCTGCCAGATGACGGCGGCCTTGCCCTTGTCCCAGATGTCGGTGAGCGTCGTCGACAGCGTCGCGGTACCGGAGGTGGGCAGCGGGCCGGACACCGAGATCGACTGAGACCCGTGCACAACCTGCGCGAGGTTGATGTCGCAGCCGGGCAGGTCGAGCGGCGGCGGATCGGTCTCGTGGAACGTCGGCACCACGACACCGAACGACGGCAGCACCTGGAGCGCGGGGCCGTCGAGGGTGAGGCGCAACGCGGCGGGGGACAGGTTGTCGCCCGGGCGGGCACCGGCCCCGATGCCGAGGTGGTAGAGCAGCACGTCGCTCTCGGTCCAGGAGAACGTGCGGGAGCCGAGGTCGGCCCCGATGGCGACGGACGGGTCAATCGGCACTGTTGTTCTCCTCGACGTCCTCGACGGCCAGGTAGCCGAACACCAGGGCCGGACCGATGGTGGCGCCCGGACCCGCGTAGGTGCGGCCCATGACCGCCGACGACGCGTTGCCCGCGGCGTAGAGGCCGGGGATGACCGAGCCGTCCGCCCGCAGCACGCGTGCCGACTCGTCGGTGACCAGACCGCCCTTCGTGCCGAGGTCGCCGGGCACGATCTTGACGGCGTAGAACGGCGCTTGGTCGATCATGTGGAGGGACGGGTTCGGCTTCACCCTGGGATCGGAGTAGTACTTGTCGTAGGCCGACTCGCCGCGATGGAAGTCCGCGTCGACGCCCGACTCGGCGAATCCGTTGAAGCGGTCGACGGTCACGGTCAGGGCATCGACCGGCACCTCGATCTTCTCGGCCAGGTCGGCGAGGGTTGCGGCCTTGCGAACCACGCCGGCCTTCAGCCAGCTGCCGGGGAACGGCTGCCGCGGGCCGAGACCCGCGAACAGGTAGCGGTTGCGGTAGCGCTGGTCGAGGATCATCCAGCTCGGCACGTGGCCGACGCCCGTAGCCTCGCCCTTGTAGATCTCGTGGGTCGCCTCGACATAGGGGAGCGCCTCGTTCATGAACCGCTCGCCGGCCTGGTTGACGATGATCGAACCCGGCAGGTTGCGCTCCGCGAGGCAGAACCACGAGCGGTTCGGCAGCGGGATGGTCGGACCCCACCAGGCGTCGTCCATCAGGTCGACCTCGGCGCCTGCCGCGATGCCGGCGAGGATGCCGCCGCCGGTGTTGAACTCGGAGCCGGTGGTCCACTCGACCGACGTCGGCTGGGGCTGGTACTTCTCCCGCATCTCGAGGTTGCGCTCGAAACCACCCGAGCCGACGATCACGCCCTTGCGGGCGCGGATGACGTGCTCGGAGCCGTTTCGAAGGACTCGGACACCCACGACCCGGCCGTCCTCGATGACCAGGTCGGAGAGCTCGGTCTCGTAGTGCACCGGCACACCGGCGTCGACCAGACCCTTGCGAAGGCCGATCGCGATCGCGTTGCCCATGGCGAACATCTTGCGACCCAGCAGGATCGACCAGATCCGGCGCATCAGCACCAGCACCATCGTGATCGGCCCCTTGATGGTCCGCATGCCGAGGCTGATCTTGCGGTAGTCCTTCTGGGTGACGATCAAGTTGGCCGGCGCCTTCGTGTACGGCGGGTGCAGTCGATCGAGCTCGTCGCCGAGGAAGCGAGCGTCGAGTGGCACCGGCTCGATCGTGCGGCCGCGCGCCCGGCCCCCGGGCGCCTCGGGGTGGTAGTCGGCGTACTCGGGAACCCAGCGGAACCGAACCGGGGTGTTGGCCGTGATGAAGTCGAGGACCTCCGGTCCGCGGGCCAGGTAGGTGTCACGTCGGGTCTTCGGCACGACGTCGCCGACGATCGAGTCGAGGTACTCGCGCGCCCGCTCGTCGTCGTCCGCGTCGACCTGCTTCGCCGCGACGAGGGCTGAGTTGCCCGGGATCCAGACGCCGCCGCCGCTGCGGGCGGTCGAGCCGCCGAAGTAGGCGCTCTTCTCGACGAGGATCGTGTCGAGGCCCTTCCGCCCGGCCGCGAGGGCAGCGCTCATCCCGGCGCCACCCGCGCCGACGACCACCACGTCCACCTCGGCCGGAAGCTCGCTCGGAGCGTCCGTCATCCCACCCGTCATGGCACAAAACTGTAACAGGTTCTAGTATGGGCCTCGTGACCTCTCAGGACGCGATCTCGGCAGCCGTGGAGCGCCTCGCCGTCGCCCAGGAGACCCGGATTCCGTGCGCTCCGGTCCGCGACCTCATCGGGACCGACGACCTCCCCGCTGCCTACGCGGTCCAGCAGGGCCTCGTGCAGCGCCGCCTCGCCGCAGGGGCAACGGTAGTCGGCCGCAAGATCGGCGCCACGTCAGAGGCCGTCCAGAAGCAGCTCGGGGTGGACCAGCCCGACTTCGGCTACCTGCTGAGCGACATGGACGTCAGTGACGGCGTGGACGGGGACCCGATCTCGATGCGGACGCTCCTGCAGCCGCGGGTCGAGGCGGAGGTCGCCTTCGTGCTCGCACACGACATCGACCCCGGCTTCGAGGACCAGATCACCATCGACAGTGTCCGCGCGGCGGTCGACGTCGCCCTGCCGGCGCTGGAGATCGTCGACTCCCGGATCGCCGAGTGGAAGATCGGGTTCACCGACACCGTCGCGGACAACGCCTCCAGCGGCCTCTACGTCATCGGCCGCGAGGGTCGCTCCATCGACGAGCTCGAGCCGCGCCACGTCGAGATGTCACTCTCCATCAACGGCGAGGAACGGTCGGCCGGCACCGGCGCCGCCTGCCTCGGTGATCCCCTCGAGGCATTGCGGTGGTTGGCGATCCAGGCCCGTCGCTTCGGCGACCCGTTGCGCGCGGGCAACCTGATCCTTTCCGGGGCTCTCGGCCCCTTCGTGCCGTTCAGCCCGGGTGACCGGGTGACGGCATCCATCAGCGGATTCGAGCCGCTCGCAGTCGAGTTCGAGGAGTAGTACTCATGAGCAAGAAGGCCACCGCCGCGATCGTCGGCCCGGGCAACATCGGGACCGACCTGATGTACAAGCTGCTGCGCTCCGAGGTGATCGAGCCGCGCTGGATGATCGGCGTCGACCCGGCCAGCGAGGGGCTCAAGCTCGCCGCCGACCAGGGACTCGTGTCCACCCACGAAGGCGTCGACTGGCTGCTCGAGCAGGACGAGCTGCCGGACCTGCTGTTCGAAGCCACCTCCGCCTACGTACACAAGGAGTACGCGCCGCGTTACGCCGACGCCGGCATCCGCGCGATCGACCTGACGCCCGCGTCCGTGGGCCCGGCGGTGATCCCGCCGGTCAACGGTGAGGAACACGTCGGCGCGCCCAACGTGAACATGATCACCTGCGGGGGACAGGCCACCATTCCGATGGTGGCGGCCGTCTCCCGGGTCACGCCGGTGCCGTACGCCGAGATCGTTGCCTCGGTCGCAAGCGTCAGCGCCGGACCGGGCACTCGCGCCAACATCGACGAGTTCACCCGCACCACGGCCGCGGGCGTGGAGACGATCGGCGGCGCCGAGCGCGGCAAGGCGATCATCATCCTCAACCCGGCCGAGCCGCCGATGATCATGCGCGACACGATCTTCTGCGCGGTCGACCCCGAAGCCGACACCGACGCGATCGCCGCGTCGATCCACGAGATGGAGCGGTCCGTCCAGGAGTACGTCCCGGGCTACCGGCTGCTCCAGGAGCCCCAGTTCGACGGCCCGAACGACGCCACCTCGGGGATGCGCCGGGTCTCGATCTTCGTCGAGGTCGAGGGCGCCGGCGACTACCTGCCGCCGTACTCCGGCAACCTCGACATCATGACCGCCGCGGCGACGCAGGTCGGCCAGCACATCGCCCGATCGATCCTCGCCTCCTCGGTGGTCGAGTAGCCGTCGCGAGGGACGAGCGACGGCGTATCGAGACCACCGTGACCCGAAAGGCAACCTGATGACCGACATCAACTCCCTCGACCGCACCTGGTCCGCCACCCACGGCGACGAGCCGTTCGGCAAGCTCGACCTGCGCCTCACCGACACCTGCCTCCGCGACGGGTCGCACCACAAACGGCACCAGTTCACCGCCCAGGAGGTGCACGACATCGTCGAGGCCCTCGACGAGTCGGGCATCCCCGTCATCGAGGTGACCCATGGCGACGGACTCGGCGGCAGCAGCTTCAACTACGGCTTCTCCAAGACGCCGGAGCAGGAGCTCATCAAGATCGCGGCCGAGACCGCCAAGCGCGCGAAGATCGCCTTCCTGATGCTCCCTGGCGTCGGCACCAAGGACGACATCCGAGCCGCCCAGGACAACGGCGGGCAGATCTGCCGGATCGCGACCCACTGCACCGAGGCCGACGTCTCGATCCAGCACTTCGGGCTGGCGCGCGAGCTGGGCCTGGAAACGGTCGGGTTCTTGATGATGAGCCACACCCAGCCGCCGGAGGTGCTGGCCAAGCAGGCCCGGATCATGGTCGACGCCGGCTGCCAGTGCGTCTACGTCGTCGACTCCGCCGGCGCCCTGATCATGGAGCAGACCGCCGACCGCGTCTCCGCCGTGGTCGCCGAGATCGGCGACCAGGCCGACGTCGGCTTCCACGGCCACGAGAACCTCGGACTCGGCGTCGCCAACACCGTCATCGCGGCCCGCGCGGGTGCGACCCAGATCGACGGCTCGGTCCGACGGTTCGGCGCCGGCGCCGGCAACACCCCGCTCGAGGCGTTCATCGGCGTCTGCGACAAGGTCGGCTGGACCACCGGGGTCGACTTCCTCAAGATCGTCGACGCCTCGGAGGACGTCATCAAGCCGGCCATGCCCGAGGAGTGCCAGCTCGACCGGATGACGCTGATGATGGGCTACGCCGGCGTCTACTCCTCGTTCCTCAAGCACGCCGGCAACGCGGCCGAGCGGTACGGCGTCTCCGGCGCCCAGATCTTGCTCGAAGCCGGCCACCGCAAGCTGATCGGCGGCCAGGAGGACCAGTTGATCGACATCGCGCTCATGCTCAAGGCGAAGCAGGACGCCGACGCCGGAACCGGCTGACGACGGATCGGACGATGTGCGCTCGACTCAGTGGAGCGAGCGGAACGGGTTGCGCCGCCGGTCGTCTTGGCCTCCGCGGGGCTGGTTGTCCTCGGCCAGCGACGCAGCGGCGGCGCGGTCCGCACCGAGCTCGGCCAGCGGAGCCAGGTCGGCCTCGGCCTGTTCGAGCGTGGCCTGCGCCTGGCTGGCCATTTCCTCCAGCCGTCCGATCGCCGTCTTGGCGCGCTGGCTGATCTCGGCAAGGTGCTGGGCCTCCTCTCGCCGGGCGCGCGCGACGCCGAGCTCGGCGTCGGTGGTGATGCGTGCGGCATCGGTCTCGGCGTCGGCGAGAATCTGTTCGGCACGCGCCTTCGCCTCGTCCGTGGCGATCTGAGCCGCCGCGCGCGCCCGCCCCTCGATCTCGCGGGACAGCGCCTCCGAATGCCGAATGATCTCCTCGGCGTATGCCGCTGCCTGTTTGCGGGTGGCGATCGCGTCGGCGATCACGTCCTCGGCCGCGCGCCGCGTCTCGAGCTCAACTCGGAACTCGCCGATCGGATCATGCGCGCCAGTGATCCTGGACGGCTGCGCCGAGGCGCCCAGACCGGTGTCGATTGTCGCCATGCCAACTACCCCCTGCAAGGACTGGAGCTGTCCTGCTGTCCGATGATGATAGCGAGAAAATCCGATGTCACATCAGACTTCGGCGATCAGTTGTCGGAACTGAGAACGTCGGTGAGACCCCGTGGATCAAAGCAAGTTCGCCCGCCCACTTGTGGGTTGATCAGGCTGCGATGAGAGCCCCCAGGGACCCTTGCCTCAACCTGTCCCGGGCTCGCGGTGGCTCATCGGCCACCGCTCCAGCGAGTCCGGGCTGCAATGGTCACCTCGCTTGATGCGGGTGGCTCCAGAAGAAGTGTGGCGTGGTTACCTTATGGACGACGACGGGACGGCGTTTCGAGCGGGCAGCAGGGGAACCGACAGCAGTGACGAGGGGACTAGCGTTGCTGTCGGACGGCTCGGCGGCAGCAGCGGAGTTGCGACGTGAGCGCGCCTGCGCTTGAAGGCCGCTCCGGGATTGGCGACTATGCCGCAGGGACCGTCGAAGCGACTCGTCTGGAATCGCCGGTCTCCCACCTGCGGGCAGCCCAGCGCAGATCGTACGGCTTCGTCGGCGCGCTGGTGGCGACAGATCTGCTGACGCCGACCGTGGCCGTGGTCACCAACCCCGCATTGGTGCTGCCGGTGGGGCTGGCGACCCTGGTCGCTGTCGCCGTCTGGCGGGCTTCCGGGCTCTACCAGCGGCGGTTCGCACTGTCCGCGCTCGACGATCTGCCGCGCATCCTGCTCGGACTGGCGGCCGGCCTGGGGGCGGCCCTGGCTCTCGCGCCGTTGCTTGACGTTGCGGCCAGTCCAACGCTCGCGCTCGGGGCGGCGGCGACGCTCCTCACGACCCGCGGGATCGTGTATCGGATCGAACTCGCGGCCCGCCGACGCGGGCTCTTCGGGACGCGACGGATCGCGATCCTTGGAGACGAGCAGGTCGCGGTCGAGCTCGCCCGACGGATCGGCGAGCATCCCGTGCTCGGCGCTGAGCTGGTGGGGTTCCTGGACGCGGGACCGTCGGTCCGCTACCGCGTGCTCGGGTCGCTGGCCCAGGTCGGGACCCTCGCCGATCGCCACCGATTCACTGATCTGATCGTGGCAGCGACCAACATTCCCCCTGAGCGCATGGCGAAGGTGCTGGCCTCGTGCGGCCGACGTGAGATCGACGTCTACGAGGTCACCGGCCTCGCGAACCTGCGCTGGTCCGCGGCCTCGGTTCAGGACCAGATCTGGGGCATTCCGATCCGTCTCGTCCGTCCGAAGCGCCCTGAACTGGTCGCCCGGATGCTCAAGCGGCTCATGGACGTCGTGGTGGCAGGCACCGCGATCGTGTTCCTCGCCCCGCTGTTGTTGGCGACGGCTGCCGCCGTCCGGTTCGAGGGCGGACCCGGTGTCATCTTCAAGCAAGTGCGCGTGGGTCGCGCCGGTCGTTTCTTCACTGTGTACAAGTTCCGATCGCTGAGTCCGGCCACGTCGATCGAGGCGGCCACGGCCTGGAGCGTCGCCGGAGATCCCCGGATCGGACCCGTCGGGCGATTCATCAGGAAAACGTCGATAGACGAGCTGCCGCAACTGGTCAACGTGCTCAAGGGTGAAATGAGCCTGGTAGGACCTCGGCCGGAGCGTCCTCACTTCGTTGACTACTACGCCACTGCGGTGCCTCTCTACGCGCAACGGCACCGCGTTCCGGTGGGAATGACCGGCTACGCAGCCGTGCACGGGCTGCGCGGCGACACATCGATCGCCGACCGCGCAGTTTTCGACAACCTCTACATCGAGAACTGGTCCTTGTGGCTCGACATCAAGATCATCGTCCGGACGTTCGGTCAGGTGCTTCGTGGCACGGGGGGGTAGTGAAACGGTGGCGTCCGCGCCAACAAGGCCAGACCAACCTGGACGAGCCAGCCGGTGAGCGACCGGGCAGCAGTCGCGGAACTGCGCTCGCTGCTTCCGGCTGGGGCCAGGGCGGCGCAGCGCTCGTGAGTACCTCGTTCCTACGCGGCTCGATCGCGGCGGTGATCGTCCTCCTGCCTTTCGGGGGGATCGACGTCCCCGGGATCGGCATCTCCGTCGTGCTCGCCGCCATGATCGTCCCGGCAGGTGCTGCGGTGATCGCGATCCTCCTCGGCGACCTGCGCCCGCGTCGCTCGGTGCTGCTCACCGGCATGTTCCTCTGCGTCCTCAGTTCGATCCTGTCCACCATCGGGTCCGCTGACCGGTCCGCATCCTTGAGACTTTCGCTCCTTGCCGTGCTGGCCCTCGGTTACGCCACGGCCATCGTCCTTGCCGAGTCCGACGTCAGCGAGGTGGGTGGCTGGCTTCCGCTCGTCGCCCCGATCGGCGGGGCGATCGCATTGTGGGCATTGTCGTCCGCCGAATCGATCACGACGACGGCCGCCGGTGGCGTAGTGACCGGGAGGTTGCAGGGGCCGTTCGCGCAACCTAACGAGCTGGGTGTGTTCTGCGCAGCGATGCTGCCGATCGGTGTGATCGCGGTGGTGACGGCGTCAACCCGGATCGGATTCACGATCCAGCTCGTCTCGACCGTCGCGATCGGCGCCGCATGGGTCATGAGCATGTCGCGCGGCGCTTGGATCGGTGGGTGCCTGGCGCTGCTGGTCGTCGCGGTCTTCTCTCCCACCACGCGGAAGTGGCTGGCGCTCGCGCTCCTGGGTGCGATCGGAACGGTCACGGCGGCGCTCGCGGCGTCGCCGTCCGCCGGAATCCTCGGAGTCCTGGGCGCTCGGTTGCGCTCGTTCTCGAGTGCATCGGAAAATCCGTACGACGACCGCCCAGCGATCTGGGCGGAGGCGTGGCGGCAGGCCGGCGAGCACCCCTGGCTCGGCGTCGGGCCAGGCGGTTTCCTCACGACATCCCGGGAGGCCGCCAGCAGCGTCTCTCTCCAACCGCCACTGCATCCCCACAACCTGCTGCTCACGATCCTCGCCGAACGCGGGGTGGTCGGGCTGGCGGCGGCGGGGTTGGTCGTCACGGGCTGCATCCTGGTGATGGTGAGGGCCTGGCAGTGGTACGCCCGCGGCCTCGGACTCGACTCCGCCTGGCGCATCGCGGCGATGTCTGGGCTGGTGGCCATCGCGGCCCACGGGCTCGTCGACATGCCCCTGCGCAATCCCATCGTCGCGGCACTGACATGGACATTGCTCGGCTACGCGGCCGTGTCGGAGGCTGGTCGACCCCATGCAATGACACCCTGCAACCGAGAGGACGGCGTCGTCGTCCCCACGCCAGGCACGCCGAGGAGGCAGCTCTCGTGATCGTTCCTTCAGGCTTGGGCCGTTCCTGGCCTCGCTCGCGGTGGATCCCTGATTGGCGGCTGCTCGTGGCCGCTCTGGCAATCGTCGGGGTCGGGGGTCTCGTGATCCTTCTCCAGCCCGCCAACTACAGCGCAGAGAGTGCGATCGCCGTGCGACCGGAGGTCGAGGGGAATCTCGACGCTGAAGTCCTCGGGCTGATCGCCCACGAGTTCGTCGTCTACCTCGGGTCATCCCAAACTATCGACTCGGCCGGTGCCGACGACGCCTCCGTGACGGCCTCGCAGGACACGCAGACGGCGACGATCAGGATCAATGTCGAGTCCGGAGATCGGCGGGATGCCGTCGAGCTGGCGAACAACCTCGCCGCACTGGCGGTCAGTCAGGGCGAGCAGGACGACGACGCGCGGATCCTCATCATCGCGGAGGCTACCGAGGGTGGGGCGGATCAGGGTCCGCCGCGATCCCTCTACTTCGGCGGCCTCCTGGTCGCGGCCGTCCTCCTCGTCCTGGCCGGCCACTACGCGGGGCGGGGGCGTCGTCCGTGACTCGAGTCCTGCACGTGAGCCAACCGGTCGAGGGGGGGGTGCCGACCGTGATAGGCGACTACGTCGAGCAGCTCAGCCGTGCCGAGGTCGACGTCGCGGTGGCTTGCCCGTCCGGCCCGCTCGCCGATGGGTTGGTCGACCTCGGCGTTCCCTGGTTGCCATGGGTAGCCGGCCGGCAGCCCGACTCGGGCGTGGTCGGGGAGACCCGGCGCTTGGGGCGGCTGGTCCGGGACTGGGCCCCGGACGTGGTCCATCTGCACAGCGCCAAGGCGGGCCTCGCTGGCCGACTTGCGCTGCGTGGCCGGCTCCCCACCGTGTTTCAGCCGCACGCGTGGTCGTTCGAGGCTGCCGCGGGCGTCGTGCGCGCTGCCTCCATCGCGTGGGAGGTGCGCGGGTCCCGGTGGAGCAATGTCACCGTCTGCGTCAGCGATGCTGAGCGGGAGATCGGACGGCGCAACGGCGTTCGAGGGAATCTCGCGGTGGTGCGCAACGGCGTCGACACCACCCGCTGGGTTCCCCGGGATCAGACAGAGGCACGGTTGGCGGCCGGGGTCCCGCTCGACGTACCCGTGGCAGTGTGCGCCGGTCGGCTGTGCGAGCAGAAGGGACAGGTCGATCTGGTCCGGGTCTGGCACGACGTCCGGGCCGCCGTGCCTGACGCCACGCTGGTCCTGGTGGGCGACGGCCCCGATCGGGATCGGATCGTGGGTCAGGCGGCGGGTCTGGGGGAGGGCATCCGCGTCGTCGGCCACACCGGCAACGTCGCATCCTGGTTCGCGGTTGCCGACGTCGTCGTGGCGCCGTCCCGCTGGGAGGCGATGGCCATGGTGCCGCTCGAGGCGCAGGCCAGCGGCCGCGCGGTGATCGCCACCGACGTCGCGGGCATGGCCGAGGCCCTCGGTTCCGAGGGCGTCATCGTGGCCCGCGCAGACAACGAAGCCCTGCGGAGCGCCCTCGTGGGTTCGCTGCGCGACCGGCCCGCCCTGGCGCGACGTGGCCGGGCGGCGCGCCGACATGCGCTGGCCCGACCGGAGTGGGAGGAGCTGGCCCCACGGCTGCTGGAGATCTACCGATCCGCCGGGGTGGCACGCGGACTGACAGCGCAGTCGCCCGGCATCGCGGATCAGCGCTAGACGTCGGTCAGTCGTCATCCGGAGTGTCCAGCGCGCGCTGCACACTCCTCAGGATGTCGATCCTGCCGTAGCGCAGGCTGACGCCGCTCACGCGTCTCGTGGTGCGCTTCAGGTGGTCCTCTAAGTCGTAGTAGCGGACACCCGGGTCGGCGGCGATGATCAGCGCGAGCTGACCCGAGACCACGGGCGTCGCCATCGACGTGCCGGACCAGGCGTCGTACCCTCCGCCTGACCTCAGGCTGATGAGGTCGGTGCCCAGTGCCGCGAAGTCGATCCACGAGCCACGGTTGGAGTACGGCGCGAGGGCCGTGTTGTCAGCCGCCATCGCGGCCACGCTGATGACCTCGGTCTGCGCGGCCGGCCACTGCTGGGCGATGGAGCCGTCGTTTCCGGCAGCGGCGGTAGTCAGCACCCCCCTGCCGCGAGCCCACCTGATCATGTCCGTGAGCACCTCCGACTCGATCTTCTGGGAGGTGCCGAGGCTGAGGTTCACCACGCGGGCGCCCATCATGACCGCGTCGTGGATCGCTTCGGCGATCGCGTAGCCGTCGCCGAACCCATCAGGGTCCAGAACACGCATCCCGATGACCTTCGCGTTCGGTGCGACTAGGTGGACCAAGCCTGCGATGAAGGTGCCGTGACCGCTGACCGTGCCCCCGAGGACGTCCCCGGGCGTGGAGTCGTCGTCGACGTAGTCCCAGCCGTTGATGACGGCACCGGACAGGGTCGGATGGGTGGCGTCGATGCCGGTGTCGAGAATCGCAACCTTGACCCCCGCCCCGGTGGACAGGGCGGCCACATCCGGCAGCTTGAGCCTCATGGCCGCGCTCTGGGCTCGCCAGTCCGCCTCGGACGACGGGATGCTCTGGCCGGTGGGCCACGCGTGGTAGCGCTTGTCGGTCACCCTGATCACACGGTTGCGCTCGGCGTAGACGACGCATGAGTCACGACCGAGCTTATCGGCCAGCTTGTTGGCCTTCTTAGTGGTCCACTTCAGTGGGTCCCGCCAGCGCACGAGCACAATGCTCCGGCTCGCCAGCACCGTCGAGACCTGCTCGATCGCGTACTTCGCGACGAGCCCGCCGATGCTGCACCCGGCGTTGGGCGAGACCTTGACCACGACCTCGCCGTCACCCTCAGCGGCCAGGGCGGGTGTCGGGGTTGCCGTCACGGCCACGACGCCGCCGAGCGTCAGCGCAGCGGCACAGCAAAGTCGGCGCAGCCGGTGCGTCGTCCTCGTCGGCCGTACTGTCCCCATGGCACTTCCCCCTGCTCAACCGGCGCTTGGAGCAGCGCCGACATCTCGTAGGGTAGTCCCACATCCGACAATCCGCTCACTTCTCATGGAAGAGCGTCGGCCGTGAGGTCTCCGGAGGATCTGCGCGGAGCCCGGAACACGTTGCGCCAGCGTTCGTGCCAGGGCGCGGACGGTCGCGCGTCGTCGCCGTCGGTCGAGAGGGGCTCGGTCGCCCAGCTCGTCTGCACCTCGGCCAGCGGGGTGAGCGACTCGGTGAGCTCGGTCATCGCGCGGTCGAGCACCATCTGCACCTCGCTCGCCATCGACTCGAGCCGACCGATCGTGAACCCGATCTGCTCGTTGAACGCGGTCTGGGCGTGCCGCTGCTGGGTGGCCACCTCGGCGAGTGCGGTCTCCTGGAGCTCCTCGATGCCGCGCCGCGCGCGCTCCAGCTCCGCCTCGGGAGTCGGTCCCCTAGGGACGACCGGCGCCGACCGTTCGGCCCCCGGGTCGAGGCCTACGAGGAGCCGGGCGACCTCCTCGCGAGCCCGTGCGACGACCTGTTCGGAGCGGGCAGTGGCGTCGGCGAGGGTGGCATGCGCCGCGGCGCGCGCCGCATCCTCGACAACGCGAGCCATCGCCTCGGCGACGCGGACGATCTCGACGGCCTCGGCCATCGCCGCCTGGCGAGCGGCGCGGGCCTCGGACAGCAGGTCCTCGGTCTCGCGGCGGCGCTCGATCGAAGCGCGGAACAGGTCGGCAGCACGACTCGCCTCGCGGGCAGGGCCCGGCGTCGTGTCGCTGTCGGTCATCGAGACTCCGTCGTCGATCGAGGTGCGGCGACGTCATCGTCTCGGTGCGCTGGATGGACGAACTGCGGCCAGCCCCCCGAGGACGCCGCCATCGTCCTCAGGACGTTAACGGGCCTCGGAGTGAGGACCAAGGGCAGTGTTGTCAGATGTGGTGGCCGGTTACTGCACCGAGCGGAACGGCTTTCGGCGTCGGTCCTCGGCGGGCGTGATCGGGCTCAAGAGGTCGTCGACCTCGGGCGTTGCTGCCCGCCTGCCGGTCGACGGAGCGTGGAACTCGGCGAGGTTGGCGGCCGTGCCCGAGAAGTCTGCGTTTGCGCGTTCCAGCGCCATCTGCACCTGCTGGGTCAAGGACTCGAGACGCCGCATGGTCTGGGCCGCCTGGTCGTCGATGGCGGTGCGCGCCATGCTCCGTTGGGCGGCAATCTCCACCCGCGCGGCCTCGCGGCGCGTCTCGGTCTCGAGCTTCGCCTGTTCCAGGTCCGCTTCGGCCTGTACCCGGACAGCGTCGGCGACAGCATGAGCCTCGGACTCCTGGCGGCGGGCCTCGGCGACCCCGGCTGCGGAGGTGGCAGCGATGCGCGCGGCCTCCTCGCGAGCGTCCGCGACGATCTTCTCCGCCTTCGCGTGGGCTTCGAGGGTGGTTGTCCGGGCCGCTGCCCGCGCTCCCTCCTCGATCTCGCTGGCCAGTTCCTCCGACCGGCGGACGATGTCGCCGGCGTAGGCCGCGGCCTGCTGCCGTGCTGCGAGGGCGACGGCCATGACGTCCTCGGCGTCCCGTCGGTGGTCGAGAGTGGTCTGAAAATCTTGAGCTGCCTCGCTCGCGTCGGTGCCCGTGTCGGAACTCGTCACCTGGCTGTTCAAAACATCGACCCCTCCCGTGGTCTGCGCGGCTGCCGGAGACAGCCTGCAGGCGGAACGTAGCGTCATCTCGCAGCGACCCCAAGGTCTGTCGGTCCCTGATCTGGACCCAGCCCCGCGCAGATGTCTAAACGGGGCTCGATGTGCTGTTCGCGCCAGCCGCTTCACCAAAACAAGAACGTGTTCTAGTATTGGGTCCATGAACCGATCTGCGGAGGTCCAGTCCGTCCTCGACGGCGTGCGCGACCTGCTCCCCACGTTCCGCGAGCGCTCCGACGAGGGCGAGCGGCTGCGCGTCGTACCCGAGGCCTCGATCAAGGAGCTCGAGGAGACCGGCTTCTTCCGGCTGCTGCAGCCGAAGCGGTACGGCGGGCTCGAGGCCGACCCGGTGGACTTCTACACCGCCGTGCGAGACATCGCGTCCGCCGACGGCTCGACCGGCTGGGTCTCCAGCGTGGTCGGGGTCCACCCGTGGCAGGTGGCGCTGTTCGACGACGAGGCCCAGCAGGCGGTGTGGGGTGACGACCAGGGCGTCCGGCTGAGCTCGTCGTACGCCCCGACGGGCAAGGCGGTGCTCGCCGAGGGCGGCTTCAAGCTGTCCGGCAAGTGGAGCTTCTCCTCCGGCTGCGACCACTGCAGCTGGGTGCTGCTCGGTGGCCTGGTCTTCAACGAGGAGGGACAGGTCGTCGACTTCCGGACCTTCATGGTCCCGCGGGAGAAGTACCAGATCGTCGACGTCTGGAACGTCGTCGGCCTCCGCGGCACCGGCTCCAACGACATCGTCGTGGAGGAGACCTTCATCCCCGAGGCGTTCACGCTGTCGATGGGCGAGACCGGCCAGTGCAAGGGTCCGGGCCAGGCGGTCAACACCAGCGACCTCTACAAGCTCCCGTTCCACTCGATCTTCACCAGCACCATCGCCACGCCGATCATCGGCATGGCCAAGGGCGCGTACGCCGAGCACGTCGAGATGCAGCAGAAGCGGGTACGGGCCGCGTATCTCGGCGAGAAGGCCTCCCTCGACCCGTTCGCAGCGGTGCGGATCGCGCGGTCGTCGTCCGAGATCGACGCCGCGTGGGCGCTGCTGATGAACAACATTCGAGAGGAGCAGGACCTCGTCGCCCGCGGAGAGACCATCCCGCTCGAGCTGCGGCTCCGTGTCCGGCGTGACCAGGTGCTCGGCACGACTCGCGCCATCGAGGCGATCGACTCCCTGTTCGAGGCGTCCGGCGGCCGGGCGCTCGCGGAGGGCACCTACCTGCAGCGGGCGTGGCGCGACGCGCACGCCGGCCGGGTGCATGCCGCCAACGACCCGGAACGGGCGCTCCAGATGTACGGCGCCCAGCAGTTCGGGCACAAGGTCGACCCGGGGATGTACTGATCCCGTGAATGACGCAGTGGCTGACAACACCAAGGAGAGCACCCGCCGTACCGCCCAGGTGAAGACCGAGGCGGCGGGCGAGATCACGCTCACCTACCACGAGGCGGGCGCAGGAGAGGGGCGCCTGCCTCTGGTGATGCTGCACGGGGGTGGGCCAGGAGCGTCGTCGTGGTCGAACTTCGGCACCGCGCTGCCGGGCTTCGCCGCGGACTTCCGCACGCTGCTGGTCGACCAGCCCGGGTTCGGCGGCTCGGACAAGCCGGCGGTGGTCGGCAACTACTACCGGTTCTCCGCCGACACCGTGGTCGCGCTGCTCGACGAGCTCGGCCTCGAGAAGGTGCACCTGCTCGGCAACAGCCTCGGCGGCGGTACGGCGATGCGGCTGGCGCTGTCCCACCCCGACCGGGTCGGCCGGCTGATCATGATGGGTCCGGGCGGCCTGTCGCTCAACCTGTTCCACGCCGACCCGACCGAGGGCGTCCAGCGGCTGATGGACTTCGGCGCGGACCCGACGCGCGAGAAGCTGCGCGCCTTCATCTCGACGATGGTCGTCAACCAGGACCTGGTCACCGACGCGCTCGTCGAGGAGCGGTTCGCCGACGCAACCGCGCCCGGTGCCCAGGACGCGATGCGCTCGATGGGCATGTCGTTCTGGAACCCCGAGACGGCGGAGGACGGGATGCTCTGGCGGGAGGCGCACCGGGTGCGGCACCACACCTTGCTCACCTGGGGCCGCGAGGACCGGGTCAACCCGCTCGACGGCGCGATGGTGGCGCTCAAGCTGATCCCGAAAGCGCAGCTGCACGTCTTCCCCCGCTGCGGTCACTGGGCGCAGATCGAGGCGGCTGACGAGTTCCGCGAGGTCGCTGTGCAGTTCCTCAACCGTCACCAGGAGCGTGTGAAGTGACGATCGACATCAAGTCCATGGGGTACGTCCGGGTCGCCAGCACCGACCTGGCCCAGTGGAAGACGTTCGCCGGCAAGGTCCTCGGTCTGGCCGAGGGTCGCGGGCCTAACCCCGACAACCAGTACTGGCGGATCGACGAGGTCTCCGCTCGCTTGGTCGTCTTCCCGTCCGACGCGGACCAGCTCGCGTGCTGCGGCTGGGAGGTCGCCGACCACCAGGCCCTCCAGGCCGCCCGCGAGCACCTGCAGAAGGCCGGCGTCGAGTTCGAGGAGGGCACCAAGGAAGAGCTCGACGAACGCCGGGTCCAGGAGCTGGTTCGTTTCCGCGACCCGTGGGACAACGTCTTCGAGCTGTTCCACGGCATCACCTACGAGTCGCGACCGATCGTGACGCCGTACGCCGCCAGGTTCGTCACCGCCGACCAGGGCATGGGCCACATCGTCCTGCCCGTGCTTGACGACGTCGAGGCGCTGCGCTTCTACACCGAGGTGCTCGGCTTCCGGCTGCGCGACTCGATGAGCATGCCGGGCGAGTTCGTCGGCAAGGAGCCGGGCAGCAAGGTCTGGCTGCGGTTCCTCGGCGTCAACCCGCGCCACCACTCGCTGGCGTTCCTGCCGATGCCCAACTCGTCGAAGTGCGTGCACATCATGCTGGAGGTGAACGAGCTCGACCACGTCGGGCGTGCCCTCGAGCGGGTCCGCAAGCACGGCGCCAAGCTGTCGGCCACGCTGGGACGGCACATGAACGACGAGATGGTCTCGTTCTACGTGCGCTCGCCCGGCGGTTTCGACATCGAGTTCGGTACCGAGGGCCTGCGCGTCGAGGACAGCAGGTGGGTCGCGCGCGAGTCGACCGCCGTCTCGTACTGGGGGCACGACTTCGGTGGTGCGAACTGAGATCGCTACGGTGACCAGCATGCCCACGGAGTCGTCCCACCAGGTGCCGGACGGCGAGATCCCGGACGGGATGAGCCACGACGCACGGGAGACCTGGCCGCACCCGGCGCTGATCGACTCCTGGCTCGGCGATGCCGAGATCGACTTCGAGTTCCGTCCCGGCGAGGACGTCGCCGTCTCGGACGACCCGGAGGCCAGGGCCGCTGCGCGCCGGTTCCGTGACGTGCTCGGCACGTTTGCGTCGGGCATCACCATCATCACGACGGTGAGCAACGGCGAGCCGATCGGCATGACCTGCCAATCCTTCTCCAGCGTCTCCCTCGACCCGCCGCTGGTGCTGTTCGTGCCGGCGCGGTCGTCCCGCGCGTGGCCTGTCATCCAGCGGACCGGCCGGTTCTGCGTCAACATCCTCGCCGCCGACCAGGAGCACGTGTCGGGGCAGATGGCGACCAAGGGCGTCGACAAGTTCGCCGACATCGGCTGGCGTCCGGCGGAGGTGACCGGATCGCCGGTCATCGACGGCTCGCTCGCTCACCTCGACTGCACGATCCACACGGTGCACGAGGGCGGCGACCACTACGTCGTCGTCGGCCGGGTGGAGCACCTCGAGACGACGGACACCGAGGTGAGCGAGCCGCTGCTGTACTACCGCGGCCGCTACCGTACGACCGACTGACTCACCGCGCCCCTGCGGTCGGTCGGTAGGAGCACCAGGTGCCGGTCTGCACCGCCGCGTCCAGGTGGGCGCCGAGTTCGGGGTGCACCTCCCCGATCCGCCCGATCGCGTCGCGGATCCGTGCGGTCACGGCCTTGCGCGCCCGCTCGGCGTCGTCGCCGAGCCGGCGGTCACGGCCACCGAGTCCGACGGCCGACGCGAGGGCGTCGACGAGTGCGTCCCGCTCGTCCTGAGCGCGCTCGGCCCGACCGGCGTCCGCGGTCGCCAGCGCGTGGTCGATCTCCTCCGCCAGCTCGTCGAGCCGCTGCCGGTAGGCGCGTTTCGCCTGCTCGTCGAGCATCGGGTCGGCACCTGCGGTCGGCCGCCCGGACATCAGCTCGGTGGCGGCGATCTCGGTCGCCGGTGCCGAGACGAGCTGCTGGAGGTCGCGGAGACCCTTGGAGTCGGGGAGATGTCCCACCGCACCGCCCCACGTCACGGTCCACACACCACCCTCTCGAGCGAGGCGTGGTCGGGCCGGGTCCGGCGCGAGGTTCTTTGCAAGCACCACGGCGTGCTCTGCCCAAAGCGGCGCACCCAGCGCCCTGGCCATCGACGCGGCGGACTCCAAATGGGCGATGGCCGCTGCCAGGTCACCGAGGGACGAGGCCAGCTGACCGAGGTAGAGATCGACCGGTCCCCAGTAGGAAGCGCACCCGCCGACCAGCACGTTGGTGCCGGCGTACGGCAGCAGGGACTGGTACGCCGCGCGGGCGGTCTCGGTGGGCCCTGCTGCGACCAGCGCGTCGGCAGCAAGGGCCGCGAACTCCAGGTCGGTGGAGTTCCGGACGCCGTCGATGTCGAGCATGAGCGCGTGCCGCCGTGCCTCGTCGTGGTCGCCCCTCGCACGAGCGCTGATCGCGTAGAAGGCGCTTCGCATCGGGATGATGTCAATGGCCGCCCACTCGACTCCCAGCGCGCCGCGGCGCCCGTCGAAGAGGGACAGCGGCCAGGTCAGCGTGCCGTGAACGCCGAGGGCGTCGGGGATGCCGATCCGCAGGCCGAGGTCGCGGGCCACCTCTGCCCGCGCCGCTGCCTCCGCGGTGGCGCCGGTGATGAGCGCGAGGGTGGCGCGACGGCTCAGCGCCTCCCACCGCCCGCGGGCATTCCCCAAGGCCTCCGCGAGCTCGCAGTAGCGAGCCAGCTCGGCCAGGCCGCGGGAGTCGTTCGCGTCGATCAGGCACGCGGCGCGGAGCACCGTGGCAAGGGCGACGAGCTCCGCGTCACCGGCTTCGGTCGCGGCGGCCGCCATCTGCTCGACGACGGGCAGCCGCCGGCTGGACGAACCGGGCTCCCACAGGGCGTCGTGCAGCGCGAGGAGACACTCGGCCACCAGTTTCGGATCGCCATGGGCGCGGGCGTCGGCCACGGCCTCGTCGGCCGTAGCCCGGGCATCGTCCGCCGACAATCGGGAGTGACGGCGATCCCGGGCGACCGCGGCCAGCAGCCGGGCGCGTTCGGCGGAACCGCGGGGCACTCGGGCGATCGCCTCCTGCAGCAGCGCCAGCTGCTCGTCGTGGCCGCCGCGCGACCCGACGTGGTGCAACCCGAGCGCCGCCTGCGCGAACGTCTCGACGTCGCCACAAGACCGCGCCTCCGCCGCCGCGGCCAGGAAGGTCGCCCTGGCTTCCGGAGCCCCGGCTCGGAGCTGTGCCTCGGCCTGGGCGACGGTGAGGACCGGGTCGGGCCGCTCCGCGAGCTGGCGCGCGTACCGATACCAGCGGATCGCCTCCTCGTGACCCAACGCCGAGGTCGCTTCCTCCGCTGCCCGAACGGCCCACGCACGAGCCTCGGCGGTGGTGTCGGGGCGGTCGGGATCTGCCGCGACCAGGTGCGCGGCGACCCGGCCCGCCGGGACGGACCTGCCCTGCGCCGACAGAGCCGTCAGCGCCCGGCCGATCGCCGCGTCCAGCGTCCGCCTTCGCTCGGTACCGATGCCCGTCAGGACTGCGTCCCGGAACAGGTCGTGGACGAAGGGACGTTGATGGACGAGCTGTCCCGGTGGCATGAGGACGCGCGCCATGACCGCCTGGTCGACCAGTACGGCCAGCATCTCCCGGTCGTGCCCCGTCACAGCCGCCATCAGCGCCGGGTCGCCGTCGTCGGCCACCGCCACTACGTTCCAGGAGTTCGCGGCACCGTTCGTCGAGGCTGGCCAGGCGGCGACGCAGTGTCTCGGCAACGGTCTCCGGCAGCCGGCGCGGCCAGTCTCCTCCGCTTCCGTGCGCGACGAGCAACCGGGCGATCTCGCGGACGAACAGAGGGTTGCCGCCGGTCCGGGTACGGAGTGTCTCTGCTTCGTCGACGGCGGGAGCGGTCCCGGTGATGGTCGTGACCAGGCCGACGACGGCCGCCGTGTCGAGCCCGCCGAGCGTGAGCCCGTCCGCGGACGCCGCGAGCCGGTGGAGCGGGCCCGCTGCCTCGAGGCTCGCGATACGTGCCGAGCAGCAGCACCCGTCGCCCCCCGACGCCACGGGCGACCGCGTCCAGCAGGCCGAGAGAGGGTTCGTCGGCCCAGTGCAGGTCGTCGAGGACGATCACGAGTGGCAGGTCGCCGGCCGCGTCGCCGACCACCTGGGTGACGGCGTCGTGGAGCTTCGAACCGCTCGATGTCGTCGTAGGTGGCCGGTCGCCCGCTCGCCCGTCCGAGTAGTCGCTGGGCGGCTGCGGGCACTGGATGGCTCCCGGCGACGTCACGCAGCACCTGGGTCCAGAGCCAGTACGCCGGACCTCCCGTGGGTGGGCACGCACTCCACGCCACCCGCGCCCCGGCCCGCCTGGCTTCGTCGGCGACGGCCCGGGCGAGCGCGGTCTTGCCGATTCCCGGCTCGCCGCCGACGAGCAGCAGCCGACCGGAGCCGGCAATCGCGCCCGAGAGTGCGCTACCGACCATCGCCAGCGCCGCATCCCGTCCGACAAGCCGACCGCTCACGGACATGGATTCTGCTCCAGGTCCGCGTGCTCAGGGGAGCAGTTCGAGCAGGATGTTCAGAGGCGCGGCAGCCGCGAGCCGGCGCGCCCGGGTGAATCCGGCACGCTCAGCCGTCGCGCGCAGCCGGGCTTCGCCCGCCACCGTTCCGAGGGGGTGACCTTCCTGCGCCACCCCGTTGGGTGTGCAGACCGTCGTGGAGACGGCGTACCAGAGCCGGCCGATCGGATGCAGGTTGTCCTCGAGTCGGTCGGCGCCCGCCGGCTCGACCAGCAGGACCGAGCCGCCGGGGGCGAGAGCGTCGCGGGCGTGCTCGAGTGCGCCGACCGGGTCCCCGAGATCGTGGAGGCTGTCGACGAACAGGATCAGGTCGTAGTCGGTGCCCGGATAGTCCTTCGCGGTCGCGACCTCGAACCGTGCCCGGTCGGTCACGCCTGCCGTTCTGGCGGCAGCGCGTGCGTGTCCGACCGAGCCGTCGTGGTAGTCGAACCCGTAGACCCGGGCCGCCGGACAGCGCTCCGCGATCAACACCGCGGCGGCGCCGTACCCACACCCCACGTCGGCGACCTTCCCGCCGGCGGCGAGCCGCTCGTCGAGGCCTTCGATCTCGGCCAGCCAGCCCTCCAGGAACGGCAGCACCGAGGCGGCGCTGATGTCGGCCGTCGCGTCCCAGTGGTCGGGGGAGCGCTCGTGCCAGCCGAAGCCGCGACCGGAGGCGAAACGGGGCTCGAACCGATCCAGGTCGGCGCTCATCACCTTCATCGCTTTCCCTAGCGCCGCGAAGACCGCCGCCTGGTCGTCGTCGGCGAGGACCGATGCCATTGCGTCGGGCAGGGTGAACCGCGCCGTCACGGGGTCGTAGGTGACGTAGCCTCCTGCTGCCTGCGTGGCGAGCCACTCGCGGGTGTAGGCCTCGATGGTCCCCATCCGTGCAGCCAGGTCGGCCGGCGTGATCGGACCGGAGCTCGCCATCGCCTTCCAGGCGCCCGAGGTGATTCCCAGTGTCACCGTGGTCACGGCGATCCCCGCCGCGTAGTCCTCCATCACCCGCGCCATCGCCGCCTCGACTTCCTGCTGGTCGACCGGGGTCCGTTCGTCCGTCGCCGTCATCGCTGCCTCCTCTGCCACCGGCCGCGGATCGGCCGTTCGACCACGGGGCGCCAGATCTCGTCTGGCGGACGCCAGGCCTGGCCTCGCGCCACTGGTACGAGAGCCCGGACCGCCCGGGTCGTCGAAGAGAGGAAGAACCGATGACCGACCTGATGACGGTCGCGAACCCGACCCGGTTGATCCCGCCGGGCAACGATGAAGAGATCGCTGCTGCGTACGCAGCGGCGTATGCGAGCGCCGACCTCGAGGCGCTGCACAGCCTCCTCGCCCCTGATCTGGTGTCCCGACTGCTGATGCCTGGCGACCTGCGCACCCTGCATGGTGCACCGGCGTTCCTCGATGAGCTCGCGACAGCGGTTGCTCACGTCGACGCCGTGCGACCGCACTCGTCGTCGGTGGCGGTGATCGGCGACAAGTTCGTGACCCGAGCGCGCATCGTGCTGGACGTCGGTGGCAGTCGCTACCACTTGGAGCACCAGGAGGTCGTGACGGTGGCCAACGGGTACGTCGTGGCACTGGACGGCGTGTGCACGGGTTTCCGACCCGTGGCGACGAAGGGCGCCGAGGTTCAGCCATGAGCGCGGCCACGGCTCTGACCGCCCGCATCGCCGGCCTGCACGTCGTGACCGTCGGGACCGGCGCACCTCTCCTGGTGGCTCACGGCGGCCCCGGCATGAGTCACGACCTCTACCGCAGCCTCGATCCCCTGGGAGCGGGCCGTCAGCTGGTCTTCTGGGACCACCGGGGACACGGACGGTCGGCGCCCCTGCCCGACGGGCCGGTCTCGATGTCGTTGTTCGCCGACGACGTCGTTGCCGTGGCCGACGGGCTCGGCATCGATCGGTTCGCCGTGTTCGGGCACTCCTTCGGCGGTTGGGTCGCCCAGGAGGTTGCGCTTCGACACACCGACCGGATCGCCGCCGTAGTACTCGCCGGGACGACACCGGGACAGCTCGGCGTCACCGAGTCGGCCGACGACGACCAGGGCCCGCCCCCTCCCGCCGAACTGGCGGCGCTGCTCGGCGACCTCCCGGAGACCGATGCCGGGCTGGTCGAGATGTACGCGGCGCTAGCGCCGTACTTCACCCGCACCGCGGACCCCTCGGCGCTGCGGGACGCGATCGACCCGAACCTCGCGTCCGTAGACTCATGTCGGAGGGTCTTCGACGCCCTCTCCCGATGGAGCACGGTCGACCGGCTGGGCCGGATCACGTGTCCGACCCTCCTCGTCGCCGGGCGGTACGACGACTTCTGCTCGGTGCAGCAGCACGAGCGGATCGCCCGGCGGGTTGCCGACTCGGATCTGGCCGTCATCGACCGAGCCGGCCACTTCACCTGGCTGGAGCGGCCGGAGGTGCTGGACCTGATCGGGGACTGGCTGCGCCGGCGGGGCAGGTAGGGTCGCGCTCATGGGGGAACATCGTGGATCTGCACTGCTCGTTCTCGGTGCGCTCGTCTTGGCGACACTGGCCGGAGTGACGCCGACGTCCGCCGCCGCCGGCGCGCCGTCGAGCGCCGCGGTCACGTCGTCGCCCGCCACCGTGGTGGCCGCTCCGCAGCCGACGGGCTCGGCCCGCGAGGTAAGGGACTACTGGACTGCTGCGCGGATGGCGGCCGCCGTACCCATCGAGCAGGTCCTGCCGAGCCTCACGGTGTCGACGTCGCACGACGACGCGCGTGAGCGGAGCGGGACCAGCGGCCCCATCCCGCCGCGACGGGTGCCGCGGACGGTTGGCAAGCTCTTCTTCTCCGACGGCGGCGGCGACTACGTGTGCTCCGCAGCCGCGATCAGCACGCGGAAGCGCGACCAGGTGATCACCGCCGGGCACTGCGTGCACACCGGGCCCAATGTCGGTCTCCTCGAGCAGCCGCACTTCTTCCGGAACTGGGTGTTCGTGCCCCGCTACCACCGGGGCCGGGCGCCCGAAGGCAAGTGGGTGGGCAGGAGTGCGTGGGCGTTCACCGGTTGGATCGAGAACGAGTCGTTCCGCCACGACCAGGCGATCATCGCGTTCAAGAAGCGCAACGGGCGCAAGCTGGTCAAGGCCGTGGGGGGCAACGACGTCGTGTGGGGCAAGCCGCAGCGGCGGTGGGGCGTCACGATCTGGGGTTGGCCCGCGGAGTCGCCATTCACAGGGCAGACCCCCCGCCGCTGCAACGGACGGACGGTTGCGTTCCAGGACACCGCCGACGCGGCGATGCAACACTGTCGCCTGAACGGTGGGGCGAGCGGGGGGCCGTGGTTCCTGCCGCGCGGCCGGACGAAGGACTCCGGGCGGATCTGGGCGGTCACCTCCCGCCGGCTGTTGGAACGTCCGGTCCTGCTCGCGGTACCGATCCCCCGGGCGATCCGTCAGATGATCCGCACCGCCAACCGCTGACCCGTCGTGCGCAGGCTGGACCCGACCGAGGACTTCGCCATCCAGCTGGTGCGCCGGTTCCTCGTGCTGTGTGCGAGCACCCGCGCGCGAGCGAACGGATGCTGCTGATCGTCGCGCGGTCGTCGCAGTCGGGCGACGACGCGCCGCGGATCCTGCGTTTGCTGAACCGAGCGCTGCTGCCGCGGTGGTCAGCTCACAGCGCGAGCGCTGCTCGGTGGTGGTGCGGCGCTCCGAA
Source organism: uncultured Actinomycetota bacterium (assembly GCA_963795115.1). Taxonomy (GTDB): domain Bacteria; phylum Actinomycetota; class Actinomycetes; order Propionibacteriales; family Nocardioidaceae; genus Nocardioides. The sequence continues at coordinate 493,900 of CAWCGH010000001.1, read as the reverse complement.
GAGCTGTCCGAGGGCGTGGGCGCGCTTGAACACCAGGTGGGCGTCGTGCTCCCAGGTGATCGCGATGCCGCCGTGCAGCTGGACGCACTCGCCAGCCAGGTAGGCGGCGGCCTCGAGGCAGTACGACGCCGCGGTGCGGGTGAGCTCGTCGGCGTCGGCCGTCCCGTTCGCGAGCGCGTAGGAGGCGGCCCAGGACGCGGACCGGCCGATCTCGAGCCGGGCGAGCATGTCGGCCATCCGGTGCTTGAGGGCCTGGAACGAGCCGATCGGCCTGCCGAACTGGACCCGCTCCTTGCTGTAGTCGACCGTCATCCGGAGCGCCCGGTCGCAGAGGCCGACCGCGAGCGCCGCTGCCGCCGCTCGTCCGACGAGCTCGGCGCGGGCGCGGGCGGCCGCTCCGTCGCCGATCGGCGTGCTGGTGGCGCCGGAGCGGTCCAGGTCGGCGAGCCGGATCGTCTGGTCCATCGACTCGGCCCAGGTCGCGTTCGCTCCCGTGACCTCGACCAGGTCGTCGCCGTCGACGGCGAGCACGATCGCCGCGCGGTCGGCGTCGAGGACCGGTCCGTCACCGAGGGCGAGGGTGGCGATCTCACCGGCTGCGATGCGGGGGAGCAGCCGTGCCTTGGCCTCGTCGGAGCCGCCGACGAACAGTGCTTCGGCGGCGATCACGGAGGCGAGCAGCGGGGTGGGAGCGAGGGAGCGCCCGAGCGCCTCGAGCACGATCGCCGTCTCGAAGAAGGTGGCCCCGGCGCCGTCGTACTCCTCCGGGATGGCGAGGGCGGCGACGCCGACCTGTTCGCACAGCGTGGACCAGAGCGCCTGGTCGTAGCCCTCCTCGGTCGCGATCGCCGCGCGCACGGCCGTCGAGTCGGCCTGCTTGGTCAGCACCGCGCGGACGGTGGAGGCCAGCTCGCCTTGCTCCTCGCTGAGCGCGAACTCCATCTCAGGCCCCCGTCGACGCCGTCAGCGCGGAAAGGATCCGGGCCCGGTGGAACGCCGGCGTGCCCCAGGCCGTCACCAGTGCGCGGATCTTGGTGATCCAGATGCTGAGGTCGAACTCCTGCGTGTAGCCGATCGCGCCGTGCACTTGAAGGCCGGTGCGGGAGGCGAGGTACGCCGCGTCCGCGCACATCACCTTCGCCGCCGAGGCGGCTCGCGGGCTCGGGTCGAGAGCGGCCCCGTGCACCAGCGGTCGTGCGAAGTCGAGCGCGATCCGTACGTCGGCCAGCTGGTGTTTGATCGCCTGGTAGGACCCGATCTCGCGCCCGAACTGCCGCCGCTGCTTCGCGTAGGTGACGGTGTCCGCAAGCACCCGCTCGCCGAGGCCGAGGAGCTGCGCGGCCGTTGCCAGCGCGGCCAGCTCGAACGCCGCATCCTCGGGCGCCTCGCCCGCTGCTTCGACCGAGAACAGGTGGCGGGTCCGGTCGACGGACCCGTGCCGCTCGCCGACTTCTGCCTCGGTCAGCCCGTCCGGACCGGCGAGGTAGACGAGGTCGGCAACGTCGGCGTCGAGCGCGTACGACGCGTGCGGCGGAGCCGCGACCGTGGCGACGCCCGCGACCTCACGGCCGAGTGCGACCGGCAGGTAGGCGGCCGACTCGACCCAGGGCCCGGGCACGGCGTGCCGGCCGAGCGCCTCGAACGCGATGACCACCTCGACCGGCGAGGCCTCGGTGGCGAGCATGGCCAGGCCCTGCTCGGCAAGTCGCTCCCAGAGCTTGAGGCCCGGCGCGTGGTCGCCGTCCGCCCAGGCCCGGGCAGCTCCAACGGTGTCGGCCGACGCCAGCAGCGACTCGAGGGATGCGGCGAAGTCACGCTGGTCGGTGGTGAGCGAGAACTTCATTGGGGTGTCTTCACTTCTGGGCCCCCTTGGGCTCGCGGGGGAGGCCGAGGATCCGCTCGGCGATGATGTTGCGTTGAATTTCGTTGGTGCCGGCGTAGATCGGGCCCGAGAGCGCGAACGTGTAGCCGTCGAGCCAGGTCGAGTCGAGCTCGGACTCGGGCCCGAGCAGGTCGAGCGCAGTCTCGTGGAGCGCGATGTCGAGCTCGCTCCACCACACCTTGTTGACCGAGCCGGCGGCGCCCATCTCGCCACCGTCGGCGAGCCGGGTCACCGTGCCCCACGTGTAGAGCCGGTAGGCCTCGGCCTTGAGCCAGGCGTCGACGACGCGATCACCGATCCGGGTGTCGGGTCGCTCGCGATAGAGCGCGACGAGACGGTCGGCAGCCGCACAGAACCGCCCGGGGGAGCGGAGGGAGAGCCCGCGCTCGTTGCCCGCCGTACTCATCGCGACGCGCCAGCCGTCGCCCGGCGCGCCGAGCACGTCGGCGTCCGGCACGAAGACCTCGTCGAAGAAGACCTCGGCGAAGCCGGCCTCGCCGTCGAGCTGTGCGATCGGCCGGACGGTGACGCCATCCGCATCGAGGGGGAACAGGAAGTAGGTCAGCCCGTTGTGCCGCGCCGCCTCGGGGTCGGAGCGGAACAGCCCGAAGCCCCAGGTTGCGTACGTCGCGCGCGACGACCAGGTCTTCTGGCCGTTGAGCACCCAGCCGCTCTCTCCGGTGGTCGAGCCTGTCGAGACCCGGCGGGCGGTCGACTTGAGCGAGGCCAGGTCGGAGCCCGCCTCGGGCTCGGACCAGCACTGCGCCCAGATCTGCTCGCCGGTCGCCATGGACGGCAGGTAGCGGTCCTGCTGCTCCTTGGTCCCGTGCTCGAAGATGATCGGCGCGAGCAGGAAGATGCCGTTCTGGGACACCCGGCCGGGCGCGCCGGCGCGGTAGTACTCCTCCTCGAAGATCACCCACTCGACCAGCGACGCCTCGCGACCGTGGTAGCCGCGGGGCCAGGACACGACTGACCAGCGTTCGGCTGCCAGCCGCGCCTCCCACTCCTGGTGGAGCGCCCAGCCCTCGGCCGTGTCCATCGAGGGCAGCGGCTCGGCAGGCACGTTGGCCGCCAGCCAGGCCCGCGCCTCGTCGCGGAAGGCGACCTCGCTGTCGGAGAGTTCCAGGTCCATCTACTTCCTCAGCTCGTTCTTGAGCACCTTGCCGGACAGGTTCCGCGGGAGCAGCTCGATCGCCTCGACCATCCGCGGCACCTTGAAGTTCGCGAGCCGCTCCTTGGCGAACGCGATGACCTCGTCGGCGCTCGCCGTGCCAACGACGTACGCCTTGCCGACCTCGCCCAGTCGCTCGTCGGAAACGCCCACGACGGCGACGTCCTGGATCCCGTCCATCCGCATCAGGGTCTGCTCGACCTCGGCGGGATAGACGTTGAAGCCGCCCGAGATGTACATGTCCTTGAGCCGGTCGGTGATCCGGAGGTTGCCCTCGTCGTCGAGCACGCCGACGTCGCCCGTGTGCAGCCAGCCGTCGGCGTCGATCGCTTCTGCCGTGGCAGCGGGGTCGTCGAGGTAGCCGAGCATCACGAAGTCGCCCTTGACCAGGAGCTCGCCATCGTCGGCGATGCGGGTCTCCATGCCAGGGATCGCACGCCCGCAGGTGGTGGCGACCGTCTCGGCCGTGTCTCCCTCGCGGCACATGGTCACGACGACGGCCTCGGTCATACCGAAGGCGGTCACCACGTTGTCGATGGCGAGCTCATCGCGCATCCGCTCGATGAGCACGACCGGTACGACGGCCGCGCCGGTCACGGCCAGCCGCAGCGAGGAGAGGTCGCGCTCGCCCCGGCCCGGCGCGGCGAGCAGCGACTGGTAGATCGTCGGCGCACCCGGCAGCAGGGTGATCCGCTCGGACTCGATGAGCGCCATGGTCTGGTCGATGTCGAAGGTCGCGACGGGATAGAGGGTGGCGCCGGTCAGCAGACCGACAATGATGCCGATCTTGTAGCCGAAGGAGTGGAAGAACGGGTTGACCACCAGGTAGCGGTCGTCGGCGCTGACCCCACCGAGCTCGGCCCACGCCCGCGCGACGCCGATGCTCTGCCGGTGCGCGCTCATCGCGCCCTTCGGCCGGCCGGTCGTGCCGGAGGTGAAGAGGATGTCGGCCACGTCGTCGGGGGTCACCGCGTCGGCGCGGGCCTCGACCTCGTCGATCGTCGCCTCGTGGACCTGGCGCTCCTCGCCGCGGTGGTCCAGCGAGAGCTGGGGCAGCCGCCCGAGCGCGCGCACGCTCGCGATGTCGCTCGCGGTCCGCAGTTCCTGGGCCTGGCTGCGACCGAGGAAGCCGTCGGCCACCATCACGGTGGTCGCGCCGGTGCGGTCGACCAGGTCGGCCACCTCGTGCCCGGTGTAGCGGGAGTTCGCCGGCACGAGGGTCGCGCCGGCGTACGTAGTCGCGAGCGCCGCGATCACCCACTCGATGCTGTTGGGACCCCACACCACGACGCGTTCACCCGCGCCCAGGCCGTGGCCGACGTAGCGCCGGGCGAGCTCGCGCACCCGGTCGTGGAGGTCGGCGTAGCTGAGGGTCCGGCCGGCCTCGACGAAGGCCGGCTTGTCGCCGTACCTCTCTGCGGCGGCGCGCAGGATCGCCGGAATCGTGTCCACGAACACACCCTACCAAGCATTTGCTTGGTATGCTGCAGGTGTGGACCTGACCGAGAGCGCCGACGACACCGGCTTCCGCGAGGAGGTGCGCACCTGGCTGGCCGAGCACCTGGTCGGCGAGTGGCGCGACCTGATCGGCTTCGGCGGGCCCGGCCGTGACCACGAGGCGTTCGACGGGCGACTGGCCTGGAACCGGCTGCTCGCCGAGCACGGCTGGACCTGCGTCGGCTGGCCGGAGGCGTACGGCGGCCGTGGGCTCTCGTTGTGGCAACAGGTGATCTTCCACGAGGAGTACGCCCGCGCCGACGCCCCGCACGGCGTCAACCACCTGGGCGAGACGCTGCTCGGGCCGACGTTGATCGCGTTCGGCAGCGACGCCCAGAAGGAGCGGTTCCTTCCCCCGATCCGCGCGGTCGAGGAACTGTGGGCGCAGGGCTACTCCGAGCCGAACGCCGGCTCCGACCTCGCCAACGTCCAGACCAAGGCCCGGCTCACTGCGTCAGATTCTGGGCAGGACCAGTGGGTGATCGACGGGCAGAAGGTGTGGACGTCCAACGCCCATCTCAGCGAGTGGTGCTTCGTGATCTGCCGCACTGAGCCGGGGTCGTCGCGCCACCACGGACTTACGTTTCTGCTCGTGCCGCTCCAGCAGGACGGCGTCGAGATCCGGCCGATCGAGCAGCTCACCAGCGGCTCGGAGTTCAACGAGGTCTTCTTCACCGACGCCCGCACCGCCGCCGATCTCGTCGTCGGCGAGCCGGGTCAGGGTTGGGGAGTCGCGATGGGGCTGCTCGGGTTCGAGCGCGGCGTCTCGACCCTCGGCCAGACGGTCGGCTTCGCCCGCGAGCTCGACGACGTCGTCGAGCGGGCCAGGGCCAACGGCAGCATCGACGACCCGATCGTCCGCGACCGGCTCGCGCAGCTCAAGGTCGAGCTCAGCGCCATCCGTAGCTTTGCGCTCCGGGCCCTGGCGCTGGTCGAAGGTGGCGCAGACTCTTCGGCCGGCGGGGGAGCTGGATCGATCTTCAAGCTCGCCTGGGCCAACTGGCACCGGCAGCTGGGCGAGGTGGCGATGGACGTCGCCGGCGCGTCGGGGCTGCTCACCAAGGGCACGGCTGCATCACGGGGCGCGTACGACCTCGACGAGCACCAGCGGCTCTTCCTCTTCTCGCGCTCCGACACGATCTACGGCGGCAGCGACGAGGTCCAGAAGAACATCCTCGCCGAGCGGGTGCTCGGACTGCCGCGCGAACCCAAGGGAGCCTGAATGACCACGACCCGCATCGAGCAGCCGACGCCGGACTACGTGCCGGGTCACGGCCTGCTCCGTGACCAGGTGGTCGTCGTGACCGCTGCCGCGGGCGCCGGCATCGGCGCGGCCGTCGTACGACGCGCGCTCGAGGAGAGCGCGAAGGCGGTCGTCTTCAGCGACACCCACGAGCGGCGGCTCGCGGAGGCCGAGGAGGCCCTTGCCGAGGAGTTCGGCGCCGACCGGGTCCGGCAGCTGGTCTGCGACGTCACCGACGAGGGCCAGGTGGCCGCGCTCCTCGACGCAGCCGAGGAGTTCGGTGGGGTCGACGTGATGGTCAACAACGCCGGCCTGGGCGGCACTGCGAGCGTGCTGGAGATGACCGACGACCAGTGGTCGAAGGTCCTCGACATCACCCTCACCGGCACCTTCCGCTGCGTTCGCGCGGCCGGCCGGCGGATGGTTGCCGCAGGGAAGAAGGGCGTGATCGTCAACAACGCGTCGGTGATCGGCTGGCGGGCGCAGGAGGGGCAGGCGCACTACGCGGCGGCGAAGGCCGGCGTGATGGCGCTGACCCGATGCGCCGCGATCGACCTCGCTCCGCACGGGATCCGCGTCAACGCGGTCTCCCCGAGCCTGGCCATGCACCCGTTCCTGGAGAAGGTGACGTCGCCCGAGCTGCTCGTCGAGCTCAAACAGCGGGAAGCATTCGGACGCGCCGCCGCGCCCTGGGAGGTCGCCAACGTGATGGTGTTCCTCGCCAGTGACTACTCGTCCTATCTGACCGGTGAGGTGATCAGTGTCAGCAGTCAGCACGCCTGAGCCCCAGTCCACCGAACCGAGCCGCCGCGACCAGCTGCTCGCGATCGCGGCCCGCCAGTTCGCAGAGAAGGGCTTCAAGAACACCACGGTCCGCGACATCGCCGACGCCGCCGGCATCCTGTCCGGCAGCCTCTACCACCACTTCGACTCCAAGGAGTCGATGGTCGACGAAATCCTCTCGACCTTCCAAGAGGGCCTGTTCGCGCAGTACGACGAGATCCTGGCCAGTGCCGACGACGCCCGCACCAAGCTCGAGCGCGCCGTCCGGGTGTCCTTCGAGGCGATCGAGCAGCACGGCGCCGAGGTGGCGATCTACCAGAACGAGGCCGACTACCTCGGCACGTTCGAGCGCTTCGGCTACCTCGCCGACCGCAACACCCAGAACCGCCAGGTGTGGGTCACGCTGATCGAGGAGGGCGTGCGCACCGGCGTGCTCCGCAAGGACCTCGACGTCACCCTGACCTACCGCTTCATCCGCGACACCGTGTGGGTCGCCGTCCGGTGGTACCGCCCCGGCCGCGGTCACACCCACACCGACGTTGCCGACCAGTACGTCCGCATCCTCCTCGACGGGATCTCCTCATGACCGAAGCCTTCATCGTCGACGCCGTCCGCACCCCGGTCGGCAAGCGCGGCGGCGCCCTCGCCGCCGTGCACTCAGCCGATCTCGCCGCTCACCCGATCGCTGCACTGATGGACCGCACCGGCGTCGACCCCGGCGCCGTCGACGACGTCATCCTCGGCTGCTGCGACACCATCGGCTCGCAGGCGGGCGACGTAGCCCGCACTGCCTGGCTCGTGGCCGGCCTTCCCGACCACGTGCCGGGCGTGACCATCGACCGGCAGTGCGGCTCATCGCAGCAGGCGGTGCACTTCGCAGCGCAGGGTGTCATGTCCGGCACCCAAGACCTGGTCGTCGCCGGCGGCGTGCAGAACATGAGCGCGATCCCGATCTCGGCCGCGATGCTGGTCGCGCAGCAGTACGGCTTCTCGACGCCGTTCGCCGAGTCGCCCGGCTGGGTGAAGAGGTACGGCGACCAGGAGGTCAGCCAGTTCCGCTCCGCCGAGATGATCGCGGAGAAGTGGGACATCTCCCGGGAGGACATGGAGGCCTACGCGCTCGCCTCGCACGACCGGGCGCGCACCGCGATCGCGGAGGGACGGTTCGGTCGCGAGATCGTGCCGATCGCCCTCGATGACGGGTCGGTCTTCATGACCGACCAGTGCCCGCGCGAGACCTCCCTGGAGAAGATGGCCGGGCTGGAGCCCCTTGCCCCCGGCGGCCGGATCACCGCCGCGGTCGCGTCGCAGATCTGCGACGCCTCCTCGGCGATGCTCATCGCCTCGGAGGCCGCGGTCGGGGCTCACGGGCTGACCCCGCGGGCCCGGATCCACCACCTCTCGGTGCGCGGCGACGACCCGGTGTGGATGCTCACCGGCCCCATCAACGCCACCAAGCACGCGCTGGAGAAGACCGGCATGAGCATCGACGACATCGACCTGTTCGAGTGCAACGAGGCGTTCGCGTCCGTCGTGCTCGCGTGGATGAAGGAGACCGGCGCGCCGCACGACAAGGTCAACGTCAACGGCGGCGGCATCGCCCTCGGTCACCCGATCGGCGCGACCGGCACCCGGCTGATGACCACCCTCCTGAACGAGCTCGAGCGCACCGGCGGCCGTTTCGGTCTTCAGACGATGTGCGAGGGCGGCGGTCAGGCCAACGTCACGATCATCGAGCGGGTGGGCGCCGCTGGTTGAGGTGCGAGCGCAGCGAGCCTCGAAACCAAGGCGCTCACCTGTCCGAGAGGGCGACGACGGAGATGTCGACGTACGCGAAGAGGGAGCCCCCGTCGCCGAACCGGTCTGAGGCGTAGACGGCACACTCGACGCCCACCGTCTGACGACCTGTTGGGTACACGTGCGACACGGCGGTCAGCGTCGCATTCTGACCGGCGCCCTCGCGCGGCGTCGTGGTGGGGCTTATCTCACCTTCGTCGTCGTACCTGAACCGGGTCTCCGAGGCCTCGATGGGAGCGCCGTTGACCTCGAGACGGCACGGGCCGCGGACGTCGTCCACGAAGAGCCCGGTCTTGGTCCGAACAGCAGCGATGATCAGCAGTCGTCCCGGCTTGGCGAGGGTGATCACCGCGGTGCCGCAGTCGACGTAGGTCGACGACTCCCTGCAGAATGCCGACCCGGCACGTCCGGTTCCTGCCTGTCCCGCCACCGGGACCACTCCGACGGTGGACTCGTTGACCCGATCGGCGCGCAGGGTATCCGTGGTGATGTCGCTGCCGGTCAGTGCGCGAAGGTCCCTGGCGCCGTTGAGCGAGTTGTCGGACACGTCGGCACTGGTGACCTCCCCGTCGACGAGGTCGCCGCTGTAGATCGTGTTCTTGCCTGGCAGCGCGTGGGCGGTCCCGAGACCGAGGAAGAGGCTGATCGTCAGGAAGCCGGCCCACTGGGCCCGCAGGTTGCGACCGATGCGCCGCAGCGTCTGGTTCATGATCACTGCCCCGAGAGCGTGACTGCGGAGATGCGGATCAACGGGTAGGTGGTCGCGCCGGTCTGGTCGTAGCAGTCGACCGCGACCGCCCGGACGCCCGCAGGGAGCACGTTCGTCACGGCGGTCATCGTGAAGTTGTTGCGTCCCTGCTCGACATTCTCCTCGTCCCACTGGACCTCCGTGAGAGACGCTTCGATCACTTCGGTGCCGTCGTGCAGCCGGCACCCGCCGTCGCCCCACTCGTTGGCGGGCTCGACCATCGCCGTCACCTGCGCGACGATCAGGATCCGGCCGGGCTTGTCGAGGGGCATGACGACGGTCGAGCAGCGGATCCAGGTCGTGTGCTCAGGGTTGCAGGCGCCTTCGTACCCGTAGCGTCCGGTGCCGCCCTGCGCCGCCAACGGCACGGTGCCCAGGGACGACTCCAGGATCCTGGCGCCGGTGATGGTGTCGGCCGCGAAGTCCGCGTCCGTCAGCGACCCGTTGAGGATGTCGACACCGCGCAGGGCACGGGTCGTGTCATCGTCGGCGACGTCGACGCTCCTGACCTCGCCGTCGACGATGTCGTCGCTGAAGACGTTGCCGGCCACGGCGTACGCCGTGCCGCTGGTCAGCACGAGGAACAGGGCGAGCAGCCCCGCACCTTGTCGAGCAAGGGACTTGCCGAGGTTCGCGAGCATCTTTCCTCCAGGAGTCGGATGGTGATGCCCTCAGCGTCGGCCGGGTCGGTCGCGGCCCATAGTCCAGGTTCGCGACCTACCCGGTCTAGATTCTGGACCGCCGCCTCCTCACCCGGCTGACAGCGCGACGACCGAGATGCCGACCTCCGCAGTGACGGTGGCGTCGTCGCCGTTGTAGGCCTCGCCCGAGGCGACCAGGGCGCACTCGACGCCGACCACCGGTCTGCCGGCCGGATACACGTCGGTGACGGCGGCCAGCGTCGCGTGCTGACCGGCCCCTTCGACAGCATCCCAGATCGGTGTCCGCTCGCCCTCGTCGTCGTACCTGAAGTTGGTTTGCGACGCGTGCAGGGGCGCGCCGTTGATCTCCAGGCGGCAAGGACCCCAGATGGTCTCGGCGTACCACGAGGTGTACGTGTCCACGGAGGCGATGATCAGCAGCCGTCCGGGCTTCGCGAGGGCCACCGGGGCGCTGCCGCAGTCGACGTACGTCAACGACTCCTTGCAAGATCCCGAGTCGGCGCGGCCGGATCCGGCCTGGCTCGCAACCGGGACGGTCTCGAGGCTGGACTCGCCGACCTGCCCGGTGTCCAACGCGTCGCGACCCAGGTCGCCGCCTGCCACCGTGCGGACGTCCCTGCCGGTGAGGGAGCCATCGGCAACGTCGGCGGAAGCTACCTCGCCGTCGACGATGTCTTCCCTGAGGATCGTGTTCGTCCCGGGCAGCGCGGAGGCGGTCCCGGCGGTCAGGAGGAGGACGATCGTGAGAACACCGGCCCACTGGGCTCGGAGCGGTCGGGCGATGCGCCGCAGTGCCTTGCCGCTCATCACTGCCCCGAGAGGGTGACGGCCGAGATGCGGGCGAGCGGATAGGTCGTCGCACCGGTCTGATCGAAGCATTCGATCGAGACCACGCGCGCTCCAGCAGGCAGCACGTCCGTCACGGCCGTCATCGTGAAGTTGTTGCGGCCCGCTTCGACGTCCTCCTCGTCCCAATGGACGGACGTGGTGGAGCCCTGGACCACCTGGTTGCCGTCGTGCAACCGGCAGCCGCCGTTCCCCCACTCGTTCTCCGCCTCGACCACGGCGGTCACCTGACCGAGGAGCAGGATGCGACCGGGTCGTGCGAGTGAGATGAAGACGAGCGAGCAGTTCAGCCAGGTCGTGTTCTCGGGATTGCAGGCACCGTCGTAGCCGTAGCGTCCGGTGCCACCCTGCGCTGCCAACGGCACCGTGCTCAGGGACGACTCCATGATCCGGGCGCCGGTCACCGAGTCGGACGCGAAGTCCGCCCCCGTCAGCGACGCGTTCTTGATGTCGACGCCGCGCAAGGCGCGGTTGGTGTCGTCGTCGGCGACGTCGGGGCTGCCGACCTCGCCGTCGACGATGTCGTCGCTGAAGACCGTGCCGGCGAGCGCGTAGGCCGTGCCGCTGGTCAGGACGAGGATCAGGGCGAGCAGTCCTGCTCCTTGTCGGGCAAGGGAAGCAAAGAGATTCGAGAGCATCATTCCTCCAGGAGCTTGGGGTTGAGCCTGTGAGTGTCGGTGGATGTGACGAACCGCCACGCTCGCGCGCGGCCCTAGCGACGACATAGCGGGTCGGTAGCGTCCCGGGCGCGCGCGTCGTTGGTCGAGGAGCTCGCGCAGCGAGCGTCACGAGACCCCGTACGGCGGACCTTGGACCGGCGGGTGGCAACGGCGGCCGGCGCGGTCATGCTGGCGTGGCTGCCGCGGTGTCGACGCAACCCTCGGCCAGCCTCAGGAGGGCCGTCCTCGGGTCAGGCGGACAGCCGTCGTCGACCAAGGGGATGCGTCGCTTGAGGCGATCGAGCCGGACCAGCGCCCGCGCCTGGTCGTCCCTTCCCGGTCGCGAACCAGCCCTCGGCTCGGGCGGGTTGGCCGCGGAAGAGATAGCTGTGTCCGATCCACCAGGTGCACCGGGCCGCCGCAGGTGTCAGGTCCGCGTCGACGTACGCCTGGTACGCCCGTTCCAGCGCGGCCACGTAGTCCTCGTCGCGGCCGAGCATGTAGACGGCACGCCCCATCCGATCGAGGTCGTCGCCTCCGAGCGAATCGTCGGCGTCGGCGTCGGAGAGGAGCCGGAAGGCGTCCTCCCGGCGCTCCCCGGTAAAAGGCGGCGCAGCCGTCCAGCAGCGCCGCTGCCTCGGGCATGACCCGATTGTGGTCCGCCCGTCAGCGGAGGACGACCCACCAGAGGCCCGCGGCCACCGGCACCAGGCCGGTGAGCATCCACCACGTCAGCAGCGGCTTCTTGTTGATCGCGCGCACGGCTGCGATCCCGATCACGAAGAAGGCCGCACCGATCAGGATCAGGATGACCTGCGCGTAACGCCGGTCGTTGTCGATCGAGTCGGCGGCGAGGATCAGGCCGGCCGTCAGGTGGACGAGCGTGGTGATGATCAGCACCGACGTCACGCGCCGCTGCACCTTGTGCAGGCGCTCGAGATCCTTCGGGTCGGCGGCTTTGCGCGGCGCGTTGGGGTCCATCAGGTGACGACGGCGGGGCGGCGTCGACTGTTGGCTCACGCTCGCAGGGTATCCGCGCGTCACCCGCTCCAGATAAACCGGTGGCGAAGTGGTCGTCGGCGATGAATGCTTGACCGCTATGGACATCACACGGTTCGGCCCCGACGACGTGGCCGCGCTCAAGGAGTGGGTCGAGCTCGCCAACGCGGTGCGGCTCGCGGACTCGCCCTGGGAGACGGAAGTGACGCTGCTCCGGGTCGAGGCGCGGTTCCGCGTCGGCTGGGACGGCGAGCCGTCGGTGCCGTACCTCGCCACGGTCGACGGCACCGTCGTCGGCGGCGGCGCCATCTCGATCAGTGAGTACGACAACCTGCACCTCGCCTGGCTCGGCGTCGTCGTGCATCCCGAACACCGCCGGCAGGGCTACGGCAGCGCGATCGTGGCGTTCCTCGAGGACGAGGCGCGCCGGCTCGGGCGCACCAGCGTCGGCATGGACGGCTGGGAGTCCGACGCGACCCGGGGGTTCGCCGCCCAGCGCGGCTTCGACAAGAAGCACCAGTCCATCAACCGCCGTCAGCACCTCGCCGACGTCGACCGCGCCGAGCTCGACAGGCGGTATGACGGGGCGCTCGTCGCCGCGACCGACTACGTGCTCGAGCGCCGCCGGTTCCCGACTCCGGACGCCGAGCTCGCCGAGCTCGCCGAGATGGCCTCCGCGATCAACGACGCACCCACCGACGACCTCGAGATCGAGGACGAGGTGTTCACCGGCAAGCGGATGAAGGCCTACGAGGACGCGTGCGCGTTCCGTCAGGAGCGCGCCTATCGAGTCGTGGCCCGGCACGTCCCGTCGGGCCAGCTCGCCGGGCAGACGGTGGTGGTCGTCGACTCCAGCAACCCGACAGCGGGAGACCAGCACGACACCTCCGTCGTCGGTGCCCACCGCGGCCACCGGCTCGGTCTGCTGCTCAAGGCCGAGATGGTCCGCTGGCTGGCCGAGGACGAGCCGCAGCTCGAGTTCATCGACACCTGGAACGCGGAGTCAAACGACCACATGATCGGCGTCAACGAGCTCCTCGGCTACCGGATCATGGGCCGCGAGCTCTCGTACCAGAAGTCACTGCAAGTCGAGGCCGGCGGCCCGGCGAAGTAGCCTTTCGGCGTGGGCACCACGTCGGGCGGCAACCAGGAGGTCCGGTTCTGCCGTGCCGACGACGGTGTCCGGCTGGCGTGGGCGCGACACGGCTCCGGTCCGCCCCTGCTGATCGTCTCGTGCTGGCTGAGTCACCTCCAGCACGACTGGCAGAGCCCGGTCTGGCGGCACTTCCTCGACGACCTCGGCGACATCGCGACCGTCGTGCGGTACGACGAGCGTGGCTTCGGAATGTCCGACTGGGCCGTCGAGGACTTCTCGCTCGAACGGCGTCTCGCTGATCTCGAGGCGCTGGTCGACGCCACCGGGCTGAGCCGGTTCTCCGTGCTCGGGATGTCGGGCGGTGCGCCGGTCGCACTCGCCTACGCCCACGCGCATCCGGAGCGGGTCACCCGGATGGTGCTCTACGGCGCCATGGCCGCGGGTGGCCTGACCCAGGAGAACTCGGACGAGGAAGCGGCGTTCCTGGCCATGATCCGCGCCGGCTGGGCGCGTCCCGACCCGCTGTTCCGGCGGGTGTTCACCAACGCCTTCATCCCGGACGCGAGCGAGCAGCAGATGGAGTGGATGGACGAGCTGCAGCGCACCTCGACCAACACCGACAACGCGGTCTGCAGCCGGATCGCCCGGCACCAGACCGATGTGTCCGACCTGCTGCCCGACATCGCCGCACCGACGCTGGTGCTGCACGCCGACGACGACCGGGTCGCACCCGAGTGGGGGATCAAGCTCGCTGCCGGGATCCCCGACGCCCGCCTGGTGTTGCTCGACTCCCGCAACCACGTCCTGCTCTCCGACGAGCCGGCGTGGCAGGTGTTCCGTCGCGAGGTGGCCGATTTCATCGAGCCCGAGCGGGTCTCGGTGCCGGTCGACCACCTCTCCGACCGGGAGCGCGAGATCCTGCTGCTCGCCGCCGACGGGCTGGACAACACCGAGATCGCGGACCGGCTCACCCTGAGCGTGCGCACCGTCGAGCGGCACTTCCAGAACGTCTACCTCAAGCTCGGCCTGTCCGGCCGCACCGCCCGCGCCGCCGCCGTGGCGCGGGTGCTCGCCTGACCGACGCGTACGCGTCAGCCGCCAAACCGCCGTGGCCGAGTCTCCCCGGTTACGCGTCGACGCGGATGAGCCGTACCCCCGTTGGTTCCTACCTTCATCACACCCGGCGACCACGCCGTACCGATGAAGGAGAAACCATGTCGAACAAGGCAGTCGTCAGTCTCACCACCGGCCTCGAGGACCCGGAGCGCGTCACCGTCGCGTTCCTGGTCGCCGTCGGCGCGGCCGAGCAGGGCCGACCCACCCTGATGTTCCTCACCAAGGAGGCCGTGCGCCTGGCCACCCCCGGCGTGGCGGTCGGCACTGCGTGCGACGGATGCCCGCCGCTGCCCGAGCTGCTGGAGCGCTACCTCGCTGCCGGCGGCAGCTACCTCGTGTGCCCGCTGTGCTTCAACGCCAGGGCGCTGGACCCGGAGAACCTGATCAAGGGTGCCGAGATCGGTGGCACCGTCCCCATGTGGCAGTGGATCGGGGATGAGGGCGCCACCAGCTTCAGCTACTGAACTGACTCACACGGCGTACGACGAGGTGCGGCGCAGCTCGTCGGCGGCCCGGGTCACGATCCGGTCGATGAGCACCTCGCACGAGGGCAGGTCGTCGATCACACCGACGACCTGGCCGCTGGCGAGCACGCCGGCGGCGGTGTCGCCCTCGACCAGTCCGGCCTTGAGCATCGTGGGGGTGTTCGCGGCCAGTGCCATCTGGCCGAGGGTGCGCCCCTGCTGCTTCTTCATCTCCCGGCCGTCCTTGGCCAGCCCCCACCACGACATCCCGGAGTCACGCTTGAACTCGAGGGTACGGCGCAGCGGTCGGCCCCATCCGCTTGACGGCGCTGGTCTGCTCGAGCTCCTCGACCAGGGCCGTGCGCAGCATCCGGTGCGGCATGCCGTCGACCTTCGCGGTGACGACTGTGTCGGTGAGACCGCGCTCGAGGTAGAGCTGCTTCACCGCGTCGGGGACCGCGGAGTCGGAGGTCAGCAGGAAGCGGGTGCCCATGCCGACGCCGGCTGCGCCGTACGACAGCGCGGCGGCGAGGCCGCGGCCGTCGTAGAAGCCACCCGCCGCGATCACCGGGATGTCGACGGCGTCGAGCACCGTCGGCAGTAGCAGCGTGGTCGGCACCGGCCCGGTGTGGCCGCCGCCCTCTCCGCCCTGCACCATCACCGCGTCGGCACCCCAGGCCGCGACCTTGATCGCGTGCTTGGCGGCGCCGATCGACGGCATCACGACGATGTCGTGCTCCTTGAGCTTGGCGATCAGCTCGGGCTTGGGAGCCAGCGCGAACGAGGCGACCTTCACGCCGTACTCGATCAGCAGGTCGCAGCGGGCCGGGGCGTCGGCGGCGTCGGCCCGCAGATTGACGCCGAACGGCTGGTCGGTGCGGCCCTTGACCTCGACGATCGCCTTCTCGAGCTCTTCGTGGGTCATCGTCGCCGACGCCAGGATGCCGAGACCGCCGGCGTTGGCGGTGGCCGACACCAGGCGCGGTCCGGAGACCCAGCCCATGCCGGTCTGCACGACCGGGTGCTTGACCCCGACGAGCTCGGTCAACGGGGTCTTGAGCAGCTGCTCGATCACTGGATGGCCTCCGCCGTGACGGGCGGGACCTCGCGGTCGCGCAGGGTCTTCGGGTCCAGCACGTTGCGGATGATCATCAGCTCGGACTCGGTCGGCTCGCGGGTCACGGGGACCTCTGCCGGGATGCTCGAGATCGAAGCCGGTCGCCTCGACGACCTCGTCCACCGTCACGCCCGGGTGCAGCGACGAGCAGCCGGACGGTGTCGCCCGCACCCTTGACGTCGAAGACGCCGAGGTTCGAGACGACCCGGTGGATGTCGTTGTACTTCGAGGCGCCAGGACCGGCGGCCTTGGCGCGAGTCGGGCCGACGCCGGAGACGATGTCGACGTCCTCGACGAAGACTCGGGTGCTGTGCTTCGGCACCCAGTACGACGTCCGGTTGTTGACCGTGTTGCCCGGGGCGCCACGCGAGCCGAGCAGCTGACGCTTCGGCTGCGCGAAGTCACCGATCGCAGAGATGTTCTGGTTGCCGTGCTTGTCGACCTGCGTCGCGCCCATCATCACGTGCCGCTTGCCGTAGGCGACGACGTCGAAGACGCGGCGGAACGGGATCCAGCCCTCGACCACGTCGGCCTTCGCGAACAGCGGGGGAGTGCCGCCGAGGAACAGCGACTCGCCGTCGGAGATCACCAGGTCGGGGTTGGACGTCAGCTTCGCGAGCCGGACACCCAGCATCGGCAGCATGCCCATCGGGCTGGCGAAGATCTCGCCGTCGTCCTTGAACGCGTCGGCGATGGCGGCGGCGCAGACCTCTGCGCGACTGAACCGTCGGTCACTTGGCTGCCTCCTCGGCGGCGAAGGCAGCGACGGCGGCCTGGTAGGCGGCCTCGTCGCCACTCAGGAATCGTGCTTCGAAGGCGGCCCAGTCCTCGTCGGACCCGCCGGCTGCGGCGGCGTACGCCTTCTGGAACTTCTCGTCGCGCTCGTAGTCCGGTGTGCAGACGGTGAAGTGCGCGCCGTTCGGCGTCTCGACGACGCCGTCGACCATCATCCGGCTGATCAGCAGCCGCTGGACGGGGGTGTCGACCGTGAGCCCGGCGGTGTCGACGATCTGCTCGCACGGACAGGAACGCCTTGTCGGCGGCCTGGACGAAGAGGTCGTCGAAGTACGGATCCGGACCGAGGTAGGTCGCGTTGCCGTGCACGTCGGCGCGGTTCAGGTGCACCAGGGCCACGTCGAGCTTGAGCGCCGGGACCGCGGTGAGCTCCTCGAAGTCACCGTTCTCGTCGGCGTCACGGCGTAGGGGCTGGTGACGGTCTTGATCCACGCGTTGTTGACGAGTACGTCGGAGCCCAGGCCGGCGCGCATCGGCAGGAACGGCAGCCGCTGGGCCGCGGCGTACAGGCCGGTCTGGAACATGCCCTCGTCGAGCTCGACGATCTCGGGGATGGTGCCGTTCTGGCGGGCCCGCTGGAAGTTCGGCTCCAGCGGGATCGAGTCCAGCGAGACGAACGCGTAGACCAGCTTGCGGATCTTGCCGGCCCGGGCGAGCAGGCCGACGTCGGCGCCGCCCCAGCGACACGATGGTCAGGTCCTTCAGGTCCGATCGCAAGATCGCGCGGACCAGCGCCATCGGCTTGCGCCGCGGGCCCCAGCCGCCGATGCCGATCGTCATACCGTCGGAGAGCTGGGCGACGACCTCGTCGATCGTCATCTGCTTGTCGCGGGGCTTGGTCACGCCTTCTTACCTGCCTTGTCAGTGCCAGCGAAGTCATCGCGCAGCTCGTCGGAGACGCCTGCGAGATTGAGCTCGAACGTGAACCCCTGCTCGAACCGGTAGCTCTTGTTCACGTCGACCGGCTCGATACCGTTCAGCGCTTCCTTGGCGGCCCGGATGACCCGGGTGTCCTTAGCCGCGATGTCCGCCGCCACCTCGAGTGCGGCGGCGTCCAGCTCGGCGCGGGGGACCAGCCGGTAGACCGAGCCGAACCTGTGCAGCTCGGTGGCGGGGATCGTCGCCGCGGTGAAGTAGAGCGCGCGCATCATCTGCTGCGGCACCAGTCGGGCCATGTGGGTCGCGGCGCCGAGAGCGCCCTGGTTGACCTCCGGTACGCCGAAGTAGGCGTCGTCGCTGGCGATCACGATGTCGGCGTTGCCGACCAGGCCCACCCCGCCGCCCACGCAGAAGCCGTTGACGACGGCGATCACCGGGACGCTGCACTCGTAGACGGCCTTGAAGGCGGCGTAGCAGCCCTTGTTGGCGCCGAGGAGGGCGTCGAACCCGGTCGTGTTCTGCATCTCCTTGATGTCGACGCCGGCGTTGAAGCCCTTGCCCTCGGCGCGCAGGACGACGACCTTCGTGCTCAGGTCGCGGCTCGCCTCGTCGAGCGTCGCGGCGACGTCGAACCAGCCCTGCACGGTGAGCGCGTTGACCGGGGGAGCGTTCATGGTGACGACGCGGATCCCGTCGTCGCGCAGCTCACTGGTGATCGTCATGTCCGAACCCTACCAAGCAAATGCTTGGTAGGGTGCCCGCATGGCACTCATGATCGACCTGACCGACCGGGTCGCGCTCGTCACCGGCGGTTCGAAGGGCATCGGTCGTGGCATCAGCGAGGTGCTCCTCGAGGCCGGTGCCACCGTCGTGACGTGTGGCCGCTCCGATGCCAAGCCTCCCGAGGGCGCCCAGCACCGGCTCTGCGACGTCCGCGAGCCCGACTCGGTCGCGGCGCTCGTCGACAGCATCGTCGCCGATCACGGGCGGCTGGACATCGTGGTCAACAACGCCGGCGGCGCGCCGTACGCGCTCGCGGCGGAGGCCTCGCCGCGCTTCCACGACAAGATCCTCGGCCTCAACCTGCACTCGGCGCTGCACGTGAGCCAGGCCGCCAACCGGGTGATGCAGGCACAGGACGGCGGCGGTGCCATCGTCAACATCTCGTCCGTTTCGGCAGAACGGCCCTCTCCGGGCACCGCGGCGTACGGCGCTGCCAAGGCCGGCCTCGACGCGCTGACCGGGTCGCTCGCGATGGAGTGGGGCCCCAAGGTCCGGGTGAACGCGATCGATGTCGGACTGGTGCGGACCGCTGACACCGCCGACCACTACGGGGGCGACGCCACGGTCGCCGAGATCGAGCGCACCATCCCGCTCGGCCGGATGGCCGACCTCGCCGAGATCGGCCAGGTCGTCGCGTTCCTGGCCAGCGACCTCGCGTCGTACGTCTCCGGCGCCCGCGTCGCCTGCCACGGCGGCGGCGAGCAGCCGGTCTTCCTCTACATAGCCCAACGATCGAACGGAGAAGGACTGTGAGTCGTCTGCTGGAGGGCCGGGTCGCCATCGTGACCGGCGCCGGACGAGGGATCGGCCGCGCGCACGCGCTGGAGCTGGCCCGGCACGGCGCCAAGGTCGTCGTCAACGACTACGGCGTCTCGCTCGCGGGTGAGGACGTCGGCGAGTCACCGGCCCACCAGGTCGTCGCCGAGATCGAGGCGATGGGAGGCGAGGCGGTCGTCAACGGCGCCGACGTCGCCGACTTCGACGCAGCCGCTGCGATGGTGCAGCAGGCGATCGACACCTACGGCGGGCTCGACATCCTCGTCAACAACGCCGGGTTCGTGCGCGACCGGATGCTCGTCAACACCTCCGAGGAGGAGTGGGACGCGGTGATCCGGGTGCACCTGAAGGGGCACTTCGCGCCGCTGAAGCATGCCGGCGCCTACTGGCGGGCGGAGGCCAAGGAGGGTCGGCAGCGCGTTGCTCGCGTGATCAATACCTCGTCCGGCGCCGGCCTCCAGGGCTCGGTGGGCCAGGCGACGTACTCTGCCGCGAAGGCGGGCATCGCCGGCCTCACCCTGGTCGCCGCGCAGGAGATGGGCCGCTACGGGGTGACCGTCAACGCGATCGCGCCGGTGGCGAAGACCCGGATGACCGAGGGCGCGTTCGACACCTCCGCGATGGCGCTTCCCGAGGACAACTCGCCCATCGTCGCGTGGCTTGCCTCCGACGAGGCCGGCGACGTCACCGGCCGCGTGATCGAGATCGACGGCAGCAAGCTGACAGTGGAGAACGGCTGGGCGCACGGCCCGTCTCAGGACATCGGGCGGCGCTGGGAGGCGTCCGAGGTCGGAACGGCGCTGCGGGGGCTGTTTCGCCGAGGCGCCGACGCCGGAGCCCGTGTACGGCGCCGGCTGAGGGGCGCGACGACCCTTTCGTCGCGTGATCTCGCGACGGGGCGCGGCGGCCCTGCTGGCCGCTGCTGTGACGGTGCTCGTCGCCGCCTGCGCCGACGGCGGAGCGGGGTCGTCCGAGGGCGATCCACGCGCCGAGGATCGTGCGCAGAACGACGGGTTCGTCTGGCGCACGGTCCGGCCGGACGCAGCGGGGCTCGACCCGGACGCGCTCCGCCTCATCGCCCGGGACGCTCGGCGTGCCGGGAGCACCTGCCTGCTCGTCGCCCGCGGCGACCGGATCGGGGGAGAGTGGTACTGGCACGGCGGGACCGCGGGTGAAGCGGTTGCGGGGTTCTCCGTCACCAAGTCGGTGACCAGCACCCTGGTCGGCATCGCCGAGGCCGAGGGCGCCCTGGACATCGACGACCGTGCAGCGAAGTACGTCCGGGAATGGCGGGGCACCCCGGCCGCGGCGGTCACGGTGCGCGACCTGCTCAGCAACGACAGCGGCCGCGAGTGGTCGCGGGAGACCGACTACGCGGGCCTGATCCTGGCCGAGGACCGCACGTGGCTGAACGGCGACGGATCGCTGGCACCGGGCGCGCACCGCGACGTGTACGCCGCCCTCGGCTTCGGTGGCCAGGTGCTGATGGTCGACCCGCGCTCCGGGACCGTCGTCGTCCGGCTCGGCGAACCGGGTGCGGGCGACTTCGACGGAGACGACGTCGCGCGGGTCCTCACCGAGGCGCGGCGCGCGCGAAGCTGACGAAGTCCGTCACCGCGTGTGAGCGGACGACGGTCGCCTGCCTGGTGGATGATCGCGGGATGCGGGTGAGGGTCGCGGTCGTGGTGGGACTCGTCGCGGTCGTCGTGATCGGACTGGTCATCTTCGTCCGGGGAGGCGACGACGACACGGATGCA
Source organism: uncultured Actinomycetota bacterium (assembly GCA_963795115.1). GTDB lineage: Bacteria > Actinomycetota > Actinomycetes > Propionibacteriales > Nocardioidaceae > Nocardioides. The sequence continues at coordinate 472,826 of CAWCGH010000001.1, read as the reverse complement.
ACGAACCGGGCCGAACGGCCGCCGTACCGCGTCCTGGAGCAGGCCGACGCGTCAGCCGCAGTCGAGGGCGGCGACTTCAATATCGTCCAGGAGGTGGCACCGAGGGACGGCGAGGCCGCGATTGAGCTCCTGCCCGACGGCCGACTGGTGGTCTACCGGGAGGCGGAGAAGGACTTCTCGACCTACTACTACCTCGACCTGGTGGATCCCGTCTCGGGCGAGCGCGAGGCGCTGCCGGCGCCATGGATCGAGGCCGGACCTGAGACCTTCCCGGCCCTGGCCGTCCTGGCGGACGACCGGCTGCTGTTCTCCTGGAGTGATCGCGAGCGTGGTGCCCGGCAGGACCGCGTGATGGTGCTCGACCTGGCGAGCGGCGATCGAGAGGAGTTCGACCTGCCGGCGCCACCGCTCGAGGACGGGGCGAAGGTGCTCACGGCGCCGATGCCGGCCGGCGACGGCCGGCTGTACTTCCAGACCGGCCGGCAACTGTGCGGCGACGGCGAGTGCTCTTCGCCGCGGGGCGGGCGGGTCTGGTCGTTCGCGCCCGGGGACCGAGTGCCCCGACGCGAGATGGCAGCGGTGCGCTTCGTGGTGAGTGACGATCTTCTCGCGTGGACCGACGACGCGGCCACAGGGGTCATCCACGTCCGCGACCTCTCCGGCGGTGGGACACACCGGTACGCCGTGGGCGGCCTCTGCGTGATTGCTGCCCTGGTCGCCTCCGCCGACCTGGTGGTCGTGGCGTGTCCGAACCAGGAGCGCCAGGTCGTGGTCGACGCCGAAGCGCGGCCGGTCGTCGATCTCCGCCTGACCTACGAGCAGCCGACGGTCGGCAACCGCTGGGTCCTGGCCAGCTCGTTCGCATACGACACGAGGACGGGACAGCTCCTGCGACTCTTCGAAACGAGGGGGCCGGACTTCATCCGGGCGCTCGACGGCGACCGCGCGCTCGTTCCCCTCGGGAGGCGCTGGGCGGTCGTAGAGCTGAGCTAGATCCGTTCGAGCACGGTTCCGGTTGCCATCGCGCCGCCGGCGCACATCGAGATGAGCGCCGTCGACTGGTCGCGGCGCTCGAGCTCGTGGAGCGCGGTCGTGATGAGCCGGACGCCGGTCGCGCCGACCGGGTGACCGAGTGCGATCGCGCCGCCGTTGACGTTGACCTTGTCCATGTCGACACCGTGGACGCCGGCCCAGGACAGGACGACGGAGGCGAAGGCCTCGTTGACCTCGAACAGGTCGAAGTCGCTGATCGCCATGCCGGTCTTGTCGAGCACTCGCTTGGTGGCGTCGACCGGGCCGTCGAGGTGGTAGTAGGGGTCCGAGCCGACCAGGCAGTGGTACTTGATCCGGGCCCGCGGCTTGAGGCCGAGGGCCGTGGCCTGGTCCTCGTCCATGATCAGCAGTGCGGCCGCGCCGTCGGAGATCTGGGACGACGTGCCGGCGGTGTGCAGGCCGTCGGGCAGCACGGATTTGAGGCCCGCGAGGCCTTCGAGCGTCGTCTCGCGGAGTCCCTGATCGGTGTCGACGACGCGGGTCTCGCCGGTCGGCTTGCCCGCCTCGTCCAGCACGGGCGCCTCGATCGTGGCGATCTCGCGCTTGAACCGGCCCTCGTCGACGGCGACCCGCGCCTTCTGCTGGGAGGCGAGGCCGAAGGCCTCGAGGTCGGCTCGGGTGATTCCGCGGTTCGCTGCGATCCGGTCGGCCCCCTGAAACTGGTTGGGCATGTCGATCGCCCAGTCGTCGGGGCGCGGGTCACCGAGGCCGGTCGGCACGTTGCCGCCGAGCGGGATGCGTGACATCGCCTCGACACCACACGCGATGCCGACGTCGATACTGCCGGCGGCGATCATGTCGTGGACGAGGTGCGCCGCCTGCTGGCCCGAGCCGCACTGGGCGTCGATGACGGTGCCGCCGGTGTGCTGGGGGAGACCCTGGTAGAGCCATGCCCGGCGCACCATGTCGTTGGACTGCTCGCCCGCCTGGGTGACGCAGCCGCCGACGACCTGCTCGACGAGCGCCGGGTCGATGCCCGCGCGGCGGAGCACCTCCTGCTGCACGAAACCGAGCAGCTGGGCCGGGTGCAGCCCGGCGAGCCAGCCCTTGCGCTTGCCGAGCGGTGTACGGACGGCATCGATGATCACGGGGTTGCCCATGGGGCCATCATAGCGGAAACTAGAACACGTTCTTGTTGTGCGGCAAAGACCAAGGAATCATCGATACGAAACGCTTTCGTATTTGTCCGATGGTCTGTAGTCTCGCGCTAGAACGTGTTACACCCGGGTCCGCCCCATGCTGCCCGAGCGATCGAAAGGTTCCACTGACGTGACCGCTGTCAACTCCCTGCCCACCGACCTCGACTTCACCTCGCCCGACTTGATCATGGCTGGCGGCATCCCGCACGAGCAGTTCGAAGCGGCCCGCCAGAGCGAGCCGGTGCGGTGGGTGGAGCAGCCGCAGGGCTCCCGCGACGGCATGTCGTCGGCGTCCGGAACCGGCTATTGGGCCGTGACGAAGCACGCCGACGTGTCAGCGGTGTCGAAGGACTCCAAGCGCTTCTCCAACATGGAGAACGGCGCGATCATCCGCTTCGCGGAGGGCATGGAGCGCGACCAGGTCGAGCTGCAGCGCGTCATGCTCATCAACCAGGACGACCCCGACCACGGCGTGTTCCGCCGCATCATCAGCCGAGGGTTCACCCCGCGCGCGATCGGCGGGCTCGACGAGCTCATGCAGCAGCGCGCCGTGCAGATCGTCAAGGACGCCAGCGAGCGCGGCACCGGCAACTTCGTCGACGAGGTGGCGGCCGAGCTACCGCTCCAGGCGATCGCCGACTTCATCGGCGTTCCGCAGGAGGACCGGCACAAGCTCTTCCACTGGTCCAACCAGATGATGTCCTACGACGACCCCGAGGTGGACGGCGAGCCGGATGTGGCTGCCGCCGAGATCCTCGGCTACGCCATGGGCCTGGCCGCGGAGCGGAAGGCAACGCCCCGCGACGACATCATCACCAAGCTGATTACCGCCGACCAGGACGGGCGCGGCCTGACGGACGATGAGTTCGGCTACTTCGTGATCATGTTGGCGGTCGCGGGCAACGAGACGACCCGCAACGCGATCACGCACGGCATGAACGCCTTCTTCGACCACCCGGACCAGTGGGAGCTCTTCAAGCGGGAGCGGCCGGAGACGGCGATCGACGAGATCATCCGTTGGGCAACCCCCGTGCTCTGCTTCCAGCGCACCGCACTCGAGGACGTCGAGCTCGGTGGTGCAGCGGTGAAGAAGGGCGAGCGGGTCGGGATCTTCTACTCCAGCGGCAACTTCGACGAGGAAGTCTTCGAGGACCCGTTCTCGTTCAACGTCCTGCGCGACCCGAACCCGCACCTGTCCTTCGGGGGCCACGGCGCCCACTACTGCATCGGCGCGAACCTGGCTCGCAAGGAGGTCAGCTTCATGTTCAACGCCCTGGCCGACCACGTCCCGGACATCACCAGGCTCGCGGAGCCGCGTCGCCTGCGCCATGGCTGGATCCACGGCATCAAGGATCTGCAGGTCGCCTACAAGTAGGAGCGTGATGGCCACGACCAGTCGATCTCGGACTTCATGGCGACGTTGCTGCCGTCTCCAAGGACGGTAAGCGCTTCTCGAACTCCGAGAACGGCGCGATCATCCGCTCCCGGAGGGGATGGAGCGCGAGATGGTCGAGATGCAGCGGGTGATGATCCTCAACCAGGACCCGCCCGAGCACGCGGCGATGCGGCACATCGTGTCGCGCGCGTTCGCGCCGCGATCGATCGCGCAGCTCGAGCAGATCATGCGGGACCGCGCGCACCGGATCGTTACGGAGGCGGTCGAGGCCGACAAGGACGGGCGCGGGCTCAACGCCACGAGTTCGGCTACTTCGTCATCATCCTCGCGGTGGCCGGCAACGAGACGACCCGCCACGAGATCCGCCTGATTTTCGACGCGCTCGCCGACCATGCCCCGGACATCAGCAAGCTCGCCGAGCCGAGGCGGCTCCGCCACGGGTGGATCAACGGGATCAAGGAACTGCAAGTCGCCTACAAGTAGGCGGCTGGTGGCGCTAACGTGCTGTCATGAGTGACACGGACGGCGAGCAGTTCCCGGGGTACTCGGAGAACGGCTACCAGCACACCATGCACACGTATGCCTGGATCTCGCTCTGGCTGATCGTCGGCATCGGCGTCGCCTTCGGCATCTACGGGTTCGTGGTCGGCCTGAACTGAGTACCACTCTTCTATTCGAACTGATGTTCGAATAGAATGCGAGAGTGGAACCCGCCGACCTGACCGCCTTCAATGCTGCTGCGGACCCCCAGGGCCAGCCCGGAGTAGTGGCCAAGAGCCGTGGCGGCAACTACCTGCGGCGGATCGGCGGCGATGGCACCCGGAGGTCGCGGACCTGTGCTTCGCCGAGCTCGCGATCGCCCGTGGCACCGGCGAGATGTCAACCTCCAACCTGGCCGCGGACGCGCTGGACCTGAAGCACCGGATGCCCCTGCTCTGGGCGGCGGTGCTGGACCTGCGGCAAGCCGAAGCGCAAGCCGCGGCCGGCGACGATCATGGTCCACCTGACTGATCGAGTGTTGTGCGGCCAGTCGGGTGTGGCACGGGTCGAGGGGATCGGTCCGGTGCTGCTGGACAAGCTCAGCGACCTCTTCGACGGCCGTGACCTGGTCGTGCTGCCGGTCATCGACCTTCGCGGCGCCCTGCGGCGGGTGGTGATAGACCGGTGTCATGCGCCGTTTGATGATCACGGAGAACATCACTGCCGACGGACGGATCGAGATGCTTGACGAGTGGTTCAACCCGGCTCGTGACGGCGGCATCCAGGACTGGTTGGAAGGGATGGAGTGCGCGGGCGCGTCCTCCAACGCGGTGGTGCTGGGTCGGCAGACCTTCGAGGACTTCAGGGGGTACTGGCCTCAGCACACCGACGAGCCCGCGGGTGCATATCTCGATCAGGTGGAGAAGTACATCGTCTCCTCGTCGATGACCGATCCGGAGTGGCGCAACTCGGCGATCCTCTCCGGGGACCCGGTCGAAGAGGTGCGTCGGCTCAAGGACTCCGACGGCGGCGGCCTGACGCTGTGCGGAAGTATCACCTTGGCGCACGCAGTGCTCGCGGCCGGGCTCGTCGACGAGATCCGTATGCTCATGTTTCCCGTCGTCCAAGGCCGCGGAAAGAGCCTGACCGCCGAGGGCACCTCGATTCCCCATCTCGAGCTGATCGAGTCGCGTCCGTTGCGGTCCGGCGTGGTGCTGCTCCGATATGCCGTTACCAACGGCTGAGCCGCCCGAGGCGACACAGCGGTGCCGCGTGAACCAGGCTCGCGCCACGGCCCAATTCCGGGACGGGTCGCCGCGCGACAGGCGGCGCCATGACGCACGTGCGGCGCGGCAGAACCGCACATTTCGCCCGCATTCTCGCGGTTCCTGGTCCCAGTTCGCGCTGACGACGACCCCACGGCGCGGCCGATGAGTTCGTGGCTCCCGGCCGGTCCAAGTTGGTGCAACCTAGGAAAGGACACGGTCATGTCAGAGCTTCTGGTCGACTTCATTACCTCCCTCGACGGCAACGCGTCGGGAGAGGGATGGCCCGGGTTCTGGGGCCTCGAGGGCCCGGAGTACCTCGCATGGCTCGGCGAGCAGCCCGAGGCAACCTTCCTGATGGGAGCAAACACTTACCGCCAGATGTCGGGGTTCGCCGCAGGTAAGGTCCCGAACGGCCAAGACGAGTTCCGGGCCGAGGAGCAGGAGTCCGTCGACGAACTCACGCAAGCGTCCAAAGTGGTGTTCTCCTCCTCGCTCGAGGAGCCACTGACGTGGGCCAACTGCACGCTCGTCCGCGACGACGCCGTCGAAGCGGTCCGCGCCATGAAGTCGAGCGGCTCGGCGCTCCTGAGCACGATCGGCAGCCTCAGCCTGTGCCGGTCCCTGCTACGAGCCGGACTCGTCGACCGCTACCGAGTCGTGATGTTTCCGGTGATCACCGGGGCCACCGGCGCAGAACGCATCTACGACGGCTATCCGGACGTCGCCCTCGACATGATCGAGCACCGCAACTTCGACGGCCGCATCCAGCTGGTCGAGTACGAGCCCCGCGTGCTCGAGCACCCGCCTCTCGGCGCACCTGCGTGACCTCGCCCCGTCCACCAGCGTCGAACGCCACCGCCTCCCCGAACCGGTCGAGCCCATTGCGGTCTTCGCCGTTCGTGGAAGGGTTGGGCGTTGCACTGCACCGCCGAGTATCGCGAGATCGAAGTCGACGTGTCGCTGCCCGACGACACGCCGCAGAGTTTGAGGGTGCCGTCGACCTTCCTGACCACGCGCGCATCGGCATTATGCGGGTGCGGCAGCGCCGACAGGCGGCCGAATGCAGCAGCACACGGACGTACCAAAGTCGGTTCCAGCGATCGGCCCACGCCGGACGAAGTGCGTGATTCCTGGGTTTGGTACGTCGGTGTCCTACGGCTCTCCCTTCCACGACCACCCGCCGCACAGTGGGCGCAAGGACGCAGAAATTCGCCCATACGACACGTGTCCAAGCCTGACCGGATCGATCCGACCTTCAGTCGCGAGCGGTCAGCACGATCGGCTCGCCGTCGGTGATGGCGACCGTGTGCTCGACGTGGGCGCCGCGGGAACCATCGGCGCTGCGGATCGTCCAGCCGTCGGGGTCGAACCGGATCTCGTCGGTGGTGTGCAGGAACCACGGCTCGATGGCGATGACGAGGCCAGCGCGGAGCTTGAGGCCGCGGCCGGCCTGGCCGTCGTTGGCGACGTGCGGGTCGCCGTGCATGGTGCGCCCGACGCCGTGGCCGCCGAACTGCAGGTTGACCTTGAGCCCGGCGTCGCGGGCGACCGAGCCGATCGCGTGGGAGATGTCGCCGAGGCGGTTGCCCGAGCGGGCGGCTGCGATCCCGGCGTCCAGCGCCTTCTGGGTCACGTCGATCAGCCTCAGGTCCTCGTCGCGAGGACTTCCGACGGCGACCGAGAGGGCCGAGTCGGACACCCAGCCGTCGACCGACGCAGCGAAGTCGACCGACAACAGGTCGCCGTCCTGGAGCGTGTAGTCGAACGGCAGTCCGTGCAGCACGGCGTCGTTGACCGACGTGCAGAGCACCTTGCCGAACGGCATCGCGCCGAACGACGGGTGGTAGTCGATGTAGCAGGAGGTCGCGCCGGCGTCCTTGATCATCCGGTGCGCCAGCTCGTCGAGCTCGAGCAGGTTGACCCCGACGTCGGCCTTCTCGGCGAGTGCGCCGATCACCGATGCCACGAAGCGACCCGCGGGACGCATCTGTTCGATCTGGGTCGGGGTGCGGAGCTCGATCACGGGGCCAAGAGTACGGGCGTCGTGGGCTAGTCGAGGAACCGCGGCGACCGCTTCTCCTTCCGGGCCACGATTGCCTCCTCGAAGTTCTTCGTGAGCAGCCGCACGAGCAGCTGGCCGACGCCCTCGGCGTGCATGTGCTGCTCGAGGCTGGCGGCTTCGAGGCTGTCCCGGAGGGTGCGCTTGGTGAGCTCCACTCCCGGACGACTCCACCGGGTGATGTCGGCGGCGGTCTCGAGGCAGCTGTCGAGCAGTTGGTCGTCCGGGACGACGCGCGAGACCAAGCCGATGGTCGCGGCCTCGGCGGCCGCGACATCGCGTCCGGTGAGCATGATCTCGGCCGCCCGCGAGGACCCGATGGCGCGGGGGAGCAGGTAGCTCAGGCCCAGCTCGCTGGCGGTGAGGCCGTTGTTGATGCCGGCGGCACGGAAGTACGCCGACTCCGCGGCGACCCGGACGTCGCAGGCCAGCGCGAGACACAGCCCGCCGCCGATGGCCGGTCCGTTGACGGCGGCGATCACCGGCTGATGGAGCCGCCGGAGGGTGACGATGATGTCGTCGAGCAGCTCCATCGCACGTAGCGCGATGGTGACGGCGGTGAGGCCGTCGATGTTCGGCATCCCGCCGCGCTCGCCGCTCTGGTCGGCGCCGGAGCAGAACCCGCGCCCGGCGCCGGTCAGCACGACCACCCGAACGTCGTTGTCGTCACCGAGCCGCCGCAGCTCGTCGCGGAACGGCACCATGACGTCGAACGCCATCGAGTTCATCCGCTCCGGCCGGTTGAGCGTGACGACTGCGACGTCGCCCCGACGTTCGACCTCGACGAAGCTCATCAGTTGCCCGCCATTCTCAATTTTGGGGCCGTTCCGAGCCGACGACCCACATCGCGAAGAACTGCGACCCGCCGCCGTACGCGTGGCCGAGTGCCCGCCGCGCGCCGTCGACCTGGTGCTCGCCGGCCGCGCCACGGACCTGGAGAGCGGCCTCGCCGAAGCGGAGCATGCCGGACGCGCCGATCGGGTTGGACGAGAGCACGCCTCCCGAGCAGTTGACCGGGAGCTTGCCGTCCATCGCGGTCTCGCCCGCCTCCGTGAGCTTCCAGCCCTCGCCCTCGGCGGTGAAGCCGAGGTTCTCCAGCCACATCGGCTCGAACCACGAGAACGGAACGTAGATCTCCGCGGCGTCGATCTCCTCGAGCGGGTTGGTGATGCCGGCCTGCTTCCACAGGGCAGCGGCCGCGTCGCGACCGGCCTGGGGGTTGACCTGGTCACGTTCGGCGGCCGTCGTCGCCTCCGACCGCATGACGGTGCCGTGGATCCAGGCTGGGTTCGGTGAGGATGCGGCGGTGTCCTCGTCGACGATCACCAGGGCGCACGCGCCGTCGCTGGACGGGCAGGTCTCGTCGTACCTGATCGGGTCCCACAGCATCTGGGAGGCCAGCACCGACTCGACCGTCGTACCTTCGTTGTGCAGGTGGGCGTAGGGGTTCTTCAGCGCGTTGTTGCGGTCCTTGGCCGCCACGATCGCGCCGATGTGGGTCGGAGCGCCGGAGCGGCGGATGTAGGAGCGGACGTGGGGGGCGAAGTAGCCGCCGGCTCCGGCGTGCACCGGCATGTTGAACGGCAGGGGCACCGACAGTGCCCACATCGCGTTGGACTCCGACTGCTTCTCGTAGGCGACGGTGAGCACCCTCCGGTGGACGCCGGCCTGGACCAAGGAGGAGGCGACGATCGCTGTCGAGCCACCCACCGAGCCGGCCGTGTGCACCCGCAGCAGCGGCTTGCCCGCGGCGCCGAGCGCCTCCGCCAGGAACAGCTCGGGCATCATCACGCCCTCGAACAGGTCCGGTGCCTTGCCGACCACGATCGCGTCGATGTCGTCCAGCGACATGTTCGCATCGGCAAGTGCGCGGTCGATGGCCTCCCTGCACAGGCCGGCCATCGAGACGTCCTCCCGCTTGGCGCGGTGGTGCGTCTGGCCGATGCCGATGATCGCCGCAGGTTGCTTGCCCATCAGATGCTTCCTTCCAGCGTGCACACGAGGTTCTGCTGCAGTGCCGGTCCCGACGTCGCGTGGGCCAGCACCTTGGTGGCCTCCCCGGACCACACCCGCTTGGCCGCCTCGCCCACCCGGATGCCGCCGGCGGAGAACATCGGGTTGCTCGCGAGAGCCCCGCCCGACGGGTTGATCGCAACGTCGTCGGCCAGGCCGAGCTCGCGGCGCAGGATCAGCTCCTGGTGGCTGAAGGGTGCGTGCAACTCGGCTACCTCGACCCCGGCGAGGTCGAGGGCCGCGCCCGCGCGCTGGGCGGACGGCGACCGGGTCAGGTCGCGCACGCCCATGCCCATCGGGTCGACGTAGTGGGAGATCCCGGTCAGCCAGGCCGGTCGCTGGTGCACCTCCCGGGCGCGGTCGCCGGCGGCGAGCACGAGTGCTGCCGCACCGTCGGTGACCGGCGAGCAGTCGTGCTTGCGCAGCGGGTCGGCGTACATCGGGCGTGCGAGCAGCTCGTCGACCGACGAGCCGCCCTTCCGGATCGCGTACTCGTTCTTCTCCGCGTCGGTCAGCGACCGGTTGGCCACCTCCGCCATGGCCCGCTCGTCCCACAGGCCGGCGTCGATGCCGACCCGGGCCTGGAGTCCCGCGAGGGAGACGGTGTCCGGCCACAGCGGAGTCATCGTGTAGGGGTCGAGCTGCAGCGCGAGGGTACGACGGAGCACGCCGGCCGAGCTCTTTCCGAAGGCGTAGACCAGTGCCGTGTCGACCTCGCCTGTCTGGATCTTGATCCAGGCCTCGTACATCGCCCAGGCGAGGTCCATCTCGACGTGCGACTCGTTGACCGGCGGGATGACGCCGATCGCGTCGACCGCCTGCACGAACGAGAACGAGCGGCCGGCAAGGTAGTCGGACGAACCGGAGCACCAGAACCCGACGTCCTTCCGGGTCCAGCCGGTCTGCTCGTAGCACTCCTTGAAGACAGGAACGAGCAGTTCGACACAGGTCGGCGACCCGTCGAACTCGGGCATCTGTCGCTGGGCGAACCCGACGACGGCGACGTCTCTCATCGAACGTTCTCCCTCAGAGGTGTTGCTTGTAGGTGTCGTAGTCGGCGTCCGGATCGCCGGTGGGTGCGAAGTGGTCGATGTTCTCGAGTGAGAAGGTCCACTCGTCCTCCGGCTTCCACACGGCCTTCACGCGCATGCCCATCCGGACCTCGTCTGCGGGAACGCCGAGGATCAGGTGCAGGACGGCGATGTCGGCGCCGTCCAGCAACACGTACGCCGAGACATAGGGCGGGGCGATCTTCTGTCCGAGGAACGGCACGTTGACGATGCAGAACGTCGTCACCGTCCCGGTCTGCGAGAGCTCGACCTCCTCCTCGGTCGGCGTGCCGTCGGCCGGGCAGGCACTGCGCGGCGGGATGTAGACCTTCTGGCAGGTGGGGCAGCGCTGGCCCATGATCCGGCCCTCGTTGAGGCCGCGGTAGAACAGCGACTCCTCCGGAGAGGCGGCGTAGTTGTAGTCGAGCGAGACCCGGGTGACGACGCCGGTGACAGGGGCGGTCGTCCCCGCCGCCGCGGGCTCGGCTCCGGCCTCGCCGGGCGCGAGCGGCTCGAACGCCGCGATGTCGTTGATGTGGCCGGTGCGTTCGGACGCCCACCGCACCCGGACCCGCATGCCGGTGCTGACCTCGGCAGGCGACGCGACGTCAAGCGCGTGGAGGAAGGGGACGTCGGCGCCGTCGAGGGTGACGAGTGCGAACGCGAAGGGACGGTCGAAGGGCTGGTCCTTGACCGGCTCAGGCACCCACGTCCACGACGTGACGGTCCCGACGGCGGAGACCTCGACGAACTCGGTCGTCGCCTCGTGAGTCACCGGGTCGAACTCGAGAGGCGGTACGACGACCGCTCCGGACGAGGTCCTGCCGCCGACGATCACGCCGTCGCGAAGGCCGGAGAGGAAGCGACCGATCACGTGACCGGTAGAACGGGTGTAGTCGAAAGCGACCGTCACGGGCGCCTGCAGGGTCCGGCTCATGGGCGAAAGTGAAACACGTTCTAGTTTCCGCATCAAGTACGGCATGATGTGTCGCATGAAGTTGGGACTGCAGCTGGGCTACTGGGGCGCGCAGCCCCCGCAGGGGGTCGGGGAGCTGGTGGCGGCCGCGGAGGACGCCGGTTTCGACGCGATCTTCACTGCGGAGGCATGGGGTAGCGACGCGTTCACGCCGCTGGCCTGGTGGGGTCGGGAGACCTCCCGGGTCCGGCTCGGCACGTCGATCGTGCAGATGTCCGGCCGCGCTCCGACGTCGATCGCGATGCACGCGCTGACCCTCGACCATCTCACCGGCGGCCGGGTGATCCTCGGCATGGGCGTGAGTGGTCCCCAGGTCGTCGAGGGCTGGTACGGCCAGCCGTTCCAGAAGCCGCTCGCCCGCACCCGCGAGGTGGTCGACATCATCCGCAAGGTGCTCGCGCGCGAAGGTCCGGTGACCAATGACGGGCCGCACTACCCCCTGCCCTACAACGGCCCGGGCTCGGTCGGCCTCGGCAAGCCGCTCAAGCCGATCGTTCACCCGTTGCGAGCCGACATCCCGATCTGGCTCGGCGCCGAGGGGCCGAAGAACGTCGCGCAGACCGCGGAGATCGCCGACGGCTGGATCCCGATCTTCTACACGCCGAAGAGTGCAGGCATGTATCAGCCGTGGCTGGACGAGGGCTTCGCGCGGGAGGGCGCCCGCCGTACCCGTGCCGACTTCGAGATCGCCGCGACCTGCCACCTCCAGGTCACCGAGAGCGACGACGAGCGCCGCGCCGTCATCGACGGGATCAAGCCGGTGATCGCGCTGTACATGGGCGGCATGGGCGCGAAGGACCAGAACTTCCACAAGAACGTGTTCGAGCGGATGGGGTACGCGGCGATCACCGACCAGGTCCAGGAGCTGTTCCTCTCCCAGAAGCGCGACGAGGCGACGGCGCTGATCCCTGACGAGCTGGTCGAGGAGATGCACATCATCGGCGACGCCGGCTACGTGAAGGACCGGGTCGCTGCCTGGGAGGAGACCGGCGTGACCACCCTGCTGCTCAGCTGCCGCAGTGCCGGCGAGGTGCGACAGGTAGCCGAGCTACTTGCCTGACGAACGTCCCCGGCAGGTATTAACGTGCGGGCATGCGGCTGCCGCACGAGAACGTCGCCACGGTCCTGGTGGACCCGCGTGCGCTCGAGGACCTGGAGCTCGAGCTGATGGAGCTCGACCTCCGGGTGTGGCCGGTCGCGACAGCGCCCATCTGCGCGGACGGTCCGCGCCGGGCGTTCCAGATCCGGCGGTCGCTTGTCATGAGGCATCAGGGTGCCTGGGATGTCGCCGCCGAGTGGACGCCCGTGTGGATCAGCTTCGGCGAGAGCTGGTACTTCGGCGCTGACCCGCTGCCGTGGGCTGCCCACCAGACACTGTGGCGGACGCTGGAGGCGCACGGTGCGCACGTGCGGTACCAGCGCCGGCTCGGTGGGGTCCGTCCCCTCCAGGTGCCGCTCGAAGCCACGGGCTGATGGTTGATCCAGACTAGAACAGGTTCTAGTCTTGCTCACATGGACGACACCCTGCGGATCGGCGCCCACAACGGTCACCTGATGGTGGCCGCCCTCAAACGGCACAAGGACCGCCCCGTCATTCACCTCGGCGACGTGACCCTCACCGGCGGCCAGGTCTCGGAGCGGATCAGCCAGTACGTCCAGGCTTTCGAGTCGCTGGGCGCCGGCACCGGCGCTCCCGGCGCCTTGCTCGCGCTCAACCGCCCGGAGGTGCTGTTCATCCTCGGTGCCGGCCAGACCCAGGGCTACCAGCGCACGTCGCTGCACCCGCTCGGCTCCGCCGACGACCACGCCTACGTCATCAACGACGCCGGGATCACCACCCTGATCATCGACCCGTACTTCGAGGCGCGGGCGCTCGAGCTGCTCGACAAGTGCCCCGGCCTCAAGCAGGTCCTGACGGTCGGGCCGGTGCCCGAGTCGCTGGCCGCGGTGGGGTCCGACCTCACCGCCGTGGCCGCGACGTTCGAGCCGCAGCCCCTCCACGCCCGCACCCTGCCCCCGGACCACATCGTCTCGCTGGTCTACACCGGCGGTACGACGGGCAAGCCGAAGGGAGTGATCGGCACCGTCCAGGCGATGAACACCATGAGCCAGATCCAGCTCGCCGAGTGGGAGTGGCCCGAGAACCCGCGGTTCCTCATGTGCACGCCGCTGTCGCACGCCGGGGCGGCGTTCTTCGTGCCGACCGTCATCAAGGGCGGAACGCTCTTCGTCTCAGCCCGGTTCGACCCGGCCGAGGTGCTGGCAACGATCGAGGAGAAGAAGATCGACTCGTTGATGCTGGTGCCGACCATGCTCTACGCGCTGATGGACCACCCGGACTCGCGGACCCGCGACCTGTCGTCGCTCGAGACCGTCTACTACGGAGCGTCGGCGATCAACCCGGTGCGGCTCAAGGAGGCGATCGAGCGGTTCGGGCCGATCTTCGCGCAGTACTACGGCCAGTCCGAGGCGCCGATGGCCATCACCTACTTCCCGAAGGGCGACCACGTCGACGCCGACGGCAAGCCCATCGAGAAACGGTTGACGTCCTGCGGCCGCCCGGCCGCGTTCCTGCGGGCCGCGCTGATCGGCGAGGACGGCCAGCCGGTGCCGCAGGGTGAGCCGGGTGAGATCTGCGTGGCCGGCCCGCTGCTCGCGGGTGGCTACTGGCAGCTGCCCGAGCAGACCGCGGAGACCTTCCGCGACGGCTGGATGCACACCGGCGACGTGGCCCGGGAGGACGAGGACGGATTCTGGTACATCGTCGACCGCACCAAGGACATGATCGTCACCGGTGGGTTCAACGTGTTCCCGCGCGAGGTCGAGGACGTCGTCGCCGAGCACCCGATGGTCGCGCAGGTCGGCGTCATCGGGACGCCCCACGAGAAGTTCGGTGAGGCGGTGACCGCGATCGTCGTACTCCGGGCGGACGCGGCACGCGACGACGACACGATCGCGAGGATGACCGAGGAGATCAAGGCGTCGGTCAAGGAACGCAAGGGTTCGGTGCACGTCCCCAAGGACGTCATCATCGCCGACGCGCTGCCGCTGACCGCGCTCGGCAAGCCGGACAAGAAGGCGCTGCGCGCGCAGTACTGGGAGGGCCAGGGCCGCACCGTCGGCTGACGGCGCGGCCCTCGGGCCTTCTGGGCGTCGGTCAGACGCCTTCCTGGACCGGGTAGATCTCCTGGGCAACCAGCCCGTGCGCCTCGCGGTGCACGGTGTTGGCCGCCTCGGCATCGGGGGCGTCGACGAGGCAGAAGATCTTGCCGGCGGACTCGTCGACCCAGTACCGCAGGTACTGCACGTCGTAGCTGCCCTGGGTGGCGAGGTCGGCCTGGTGGGCCTTCACGACGTCGTCGATGCCGACGCCGCTTTCGATGGTGTGGACGTCCATGAAGAGAGCCATGGTGTGCTCCTTGGTTTCTGGGAGGGATGAACTGTCGCTCTGACGCTAGATGCGTTCGGCCGGGCGCAGCATCGGCGACGGACACCTAGGTTGGCGGCGCGGATGCCCAGGTTGTGGGGCTTGCGTCCGCTGCTCGGCGTACAGCGTCCGCGCGGTTGTCGACCCCGAACTTCGCCAGCACCGCGCTGACGTGGTGGTCGACCGTCCGTTGCGACAGCACCAGCCGCTCCGCGATCTGGGCGTTCGTAAGGCCCTCGGCGACGAGTTCCAGTACCTCGGCCTCGCGCGGCGTCAGTCCCGCGGGGTGCGATCGGGTCGACCGTCGGGGGCCACGGACGACCGGGCCGCCGGCCTCGCGCAGCCGACGCCGCACAGCCGCGGCAGCCGGCTCGGCCCGCAGCTCCTCGAACGTCGCGAGCGCTTCCTCAAGCAAGGTCGGATCGTCCGCCCCGGCGAGGGCCAGAGCCGCCTCATAAGGGCAGCCGAGCTTCCGCCACGCGTCGGCCGCGCCTCGGTGCTCGCCCTCGATCTCCTCACGGTACGGCGAGGGCGGGTTCGCCGGCGCGTCGTCGAGCAGGCCCAGCCGCGCCAAGCCGACCGCCAGCTCGGCCCGCAACCAGGGCTCGGTTCCGTCGGTGTCGATGAAGATGTTGAGGACGCTCTCGTCCACGAGGCTCGGGTCGCCGCCTAGCCAGGCCAGCTCGCACAGAGCGGTCTCCAGTGGTAGCTGCAGGCGGGCCTCTTCTGACCCGCCGGCGAGGGCCCGGGCGGCGACCAGGTCCTCGAGTACGCCGGCGTGCCCGCGCCGTACCCGACTCGCGAGGTAGGGCGCCAGCAGGTGGATCCGGTTGCTCGCCGAGATCTCCTGGGTAAGCAGCCGGCGGGCGAGGGCGACGGCCTCGTCGAGGCGGCCACGCCGCAACAGCACCTGGCTCCGGGTCGCCGAGAGGCGCAGGCCCCAGGTGCGCATCTGGTTCTCCTCGCACCAGCGCATGCCCTCTGCCCAGGCCCACTCGTAGGCGTTGTGCTGCAGGCGGGCCACGGCAAGCTCGTACAGGGTGGCGAAGGCCCGGGCGGCCTGGGCATCGCTGCCGGAACCGCGGGCGATACGCAGGGCCCGCTCCACGTCTGCGATGCCGGCGTCCCCGCGTGACTCGAGCAGCGCGCCGCGGGTCTGGAGGGCGTGCGCGACGATGTCGGCATCGCCGATGTCGTGGCCCAGCTGGACAGCTTCGTCGAGCTCCTCGAGGCGGGCGTCGAGGTCGCCGCCGCCGACGTAGCCGTGGTGGGCCAGTGCCCAACCCCGCTCGGCCGACCCGGGCAGGTCGGTGGTCAGGGCCAGCAGCTCGCTCGCGGCCGCGCGGGTCTCGCGAGGACGCGTGAGCTGCCGCAAGCACGAGACGCGGTTCGTCAGCGTGGCGACCAGGGCCCGGACGTCGCCGGCCCGCTGACGGATGCGGACCGCCTCCACGTTCGCCGAGAGTGCAGCCTCGGCATGGTCCGACAGACAGAGGAGGCGGGTGAGGTCGTCGAGGATGTCGGCGCGTGCGCCAGGCGCGACGTCGACCGCGTCCCCGACCGCGAGCGCGCGTTGAAGCTGGGCGGCGGCCTCACGCACGGAGTGGAAGCGCTTCGCCTCCTCTGCCGCGGCGATGGCGTGGTCGAAGGTGGCTCGGGCGTCGCCCGTGCGCTCGGCGTGGTAGGCCAGCTCGGCGTGGTCGCCGGCCTCCTGCGACAGTAGCGCGAAAGCCGCCCGGTGGAGCTCGGTCGCCTGGTGCTCCGGCAGTTCCTGGACGACCGCGAGTCTGGTCAGCTCGTGGTCGAACGCATAGCGACCGTCCTCGGCCACCAATGTCCCGGAGGCGGCGCACTCACCGATCGTCGCGCTCTCGACGCCGGCGACCCGTGCCAGGAGGTCGGCGGGAGCCGGGCGTCCCATGACCGCGGCGGCCGCGAGTAGTCGCTGGGCAGCGGCGGAGTGCCGGCCGACCCGAGCCCGCACCACGTCCGACACCGAGGCCGGGACGCTCCGTCCGGGATCCGATAGGAGTTCGCGCACGTAGAACGGGTTGCCGCCGCTGATGCGGAAGACCTGCTCGGGATCCAGCCCCTGCTCCGCTGCCAGTCGCCCCGTGGCGGCGGCCGACAACGGCGGGAGAAGCATCCGCCGGGTCGACCCGTGGGTGGCGATCCGACCGATGACCGCGGTGAGGATCGGGTCGCGGGCGGCCTCTGTGTGCCGGTAGGTCACGATCACGAGCGCCCGGGTGCGCCCGACGCGTCGGCCGAGGTAGGACAGCCAGTCGAGCGTCGCCTCGTCGGCCCAGTGGAGGTCCTCGACGACGATCACCACCGGTTCGGTGGCACCCAGGTGTGTCACCGACGCCGCGAACAGCTCGTTGCGGGAGGGCTCTCGTCGCGCCAGGTCGGCGAGCTCTCCGCCCGCCGCGGTCGCGATCTCGAACAGTGGTCCCAGTGGTCGCGGGGTGAAGCTCGCGTCGCACGCGCCCCACAGCCAGGTGAGCTCGGGATGCTGGTCGCGGAAGGCATCGACCAGTGCGGTCTTGCCTATCCCGGGGTCCCCGGACAGCAGGACCAAGCGCCCGCTACCCGCCGCGGCGGCGCCGGCGTACTCATCGAGGGCAGCAAGGTATTGTGGCCGCTCCAGGAGATCCACACTGGGAGCGTACGGCGACGGGCCGCTATCGACCGTTGAACTCGGGCTTCCGCTTCTCCATGAAGGCGCGCGGCCCCTCCTTGGCGTCCTCGGATGCGAACACCGCGGCGCCGACGCGGGCGTCGTCGGCCCAGCAGTCGTCCTCGTGCCTGCCCTCGGAGTCGCGCATCGTCCGCAGGATCGCTTGTACGGCGAGTGGGCCGTTGGCGGAGATCAGGTCGGCGAGCTCGTGCGCCTTGGCGAGGGCCTCTCCGTCGGGGACGACATGACCGATGAGGCCCAGCTCCTTGGCCTCGGGCGCCTTCACGTGGCGACCGGTGAGCAACAGCTCGGCAGCGACCGTGTAGGGGATCTGGCGGGGGAGCCGGACGGCGGAGCCGCCCATCGGATAGAGGCTCCAGCGAGCCTCGGACACGCCGAACTTCGCGGACTCGCCGGCCACCCGGATGTCGGTGCCTTGGAGGATCTCCGTGCCGCCGGCGATTGCCGGGCCCTCGACCGCCGCGATCAGCGGCTTGGTGAGCCGGAAGCCCTTGAGCAGGCCCTTGATGACCGAGGGGTCGTACTCCCCGGACTCGAAGCTCTCCGACGGCGGCTTCTTGTTCATCGACTTGAGGTCGGCGCCGGCACAGAAGGCGCCGCCCGCGCCGGTGAGGATGCAAACGCGGACCTCCGGGTCGGAGTTCACGCGGTCCCACGCCTGCTCCATGATCGCGAGCATCTCGCCCGACAAGGCGTTGCGGACCTCCGGGCGGTTCATGGTGACCACCAGCGTGTGCCCGACCAGCTCGACCAGGCAGTGCGGCTCCGCGTCCGTTGCGGGCACCGGGACATCCGTCGTCGTCATGTGAGCCACGCTAGCGAAAAACTGGAACGTGTTCTAGTCTTGCGGGCGTGGCCTTGAACATCGCCGACCTCTTCGAACATGCCGTCGACGCGGCTCCCGACAAGCCTGCCGTGAAGGTGGGTGAGCGCACGATCACGTACGCCGAGCTGGAGTCCGAGAGCAACAAGCTCGCGCACTTCCTCTCCTCGCGCGGGATCGGCACGGGCGATCACGTCGGCCTCTACGCCAAGAACAGCGTCGAGCACGTGATCGCGCTGCTGGCGATCCTGAAGGTGCGCGCCGTCGCGATCAACGTGAACTACCGGTACGTCGCCGGTGAGCTCGACTACATCTTCGGCAACGCCGACCTGAAGGGTCTGGTGCTCGACCGGGTCTACAGCGACCTGGTCGCCGAGGTGTCCCCGAAGCACGAGCAGCTGCAGACCTTCGTCGTGCTTCCGGACCCGATCGAGCCGGACGACGACAGCGACATCTCGTCGTACGGCGGCGTCGCCCTCGCGGACGCTGTCGCCGACCAGAGCGCCACCCGCGACTTCGGCGAGCGCAGCCCGGACGACATCCACATCATCTACACC
This sequence comes from uncultured Actinomycetota bacterium, assembly GCA_963795115.1. GTDB lineage: Bacteria > Actinomycetota > Actinomycetes > Propionibacteriales > Nocardioidaceae > Nocardioides. The sequence continues at coordinate 453,885 of CAWCGH010000001.1, read as the reverse complement.
GGCGGCACCACCGGCTATCCCAAGGGCGTCATGTGGCGCCACGAGGACTTCTGGCGGGTGCTCGGCGGCGGCATCGACTTCATGACCGGCGAGCCGCTCAGCGAGTTCGACCAGTCGAAGAAGGCCAGCGAGCCCGGCCTGATCACCTTCCCGCTCAGCCCGCTCATGCATGGCGGCGCCCAGGCCAGCCTGCTCATGCACCTGTTCGCCGGCCAGCTCACCATCCTCGAGCCCAAGTTCGACCCGGTGCGCACGTGGGAGATCATCGACCGCGAGCAGTGCCACATGATGTTCATGACCGGCGACGCGATGGCGCGGCCGCTGATCGAGGCCTACGAAGCCGCCCAAGGAACCGAGCACAGCTTCAGCGGACAGTCGCTGTTCGCGATCGCCAGCAGCGCCGCCATCTTCAGCAAGGCCGTCAAGGAGCGCTGGATGGCCCAGTTCCCCAACGCCATCTTCACCGACTCGATCGGGTCGTCCGAGACCGGCTTCCAGGGCACCGGCCTCCAGGACGCAAGCACCCTGTCCACGGATGGCCCGGTCGTCTCGATCGGCGCGAACACCGCGGTCATCTCCGACGAGGGCCACGTGCTCGACCCGGTGGCCGACGTCGGCAAGGTCGGCCGCACGGCGCGGGCCGGCAACGTCCCGGTCGGCTACTACAAGGACCCCGAGAAGTCCGCACGGACGTTCTACGAGGTCGACGGCGTGCGCTACTCCGTCCCGGGCGACTTCGCCCGGCTGGAGGAGGGCAACCGGATGACGCTGCTCGGCCGCGGTTCCAACTGCGTCAACACCGGCGGCGAGAAGGTCTACCCCGAAGAGGTCGAGATGGCCATCAAGGGCCACCCCGCGGTCTACGACGTGCTGGTGGTCGGCCTCCCCGACGAGAAGTACGGCCAGACCGTGGCGGCCGTCGTACAGCCCCGTGCGGGCCAGAAGGTCGAGCTCGACGAGCTGCGCACCTTCCTTCGCTCGCACCTGTCGGGCTACAAGCTGCCGCGGGTGCTCACGCTCGTGGACGAGATCCCACGCAACGCGACCGGCAAGGCGCAGTACCCCGCTGCCAAGGACATGGCGTTGAGTGCGCAGAACGCTGGGACCGCCCAGACCGGCCAGCCGCGAACGGAGCGTCAGCCTGATGCGCACTGCTCTCTGCGATGCCTTCGGCATCGAGTACCCGATCTTCGCGTTCACGCCGTCCGAGCACGTCGCCGCCGCGGTGTCGCGCGCCGGCGGCCTCGGTGTGCTCGGCTGTGTCCGCTTCAATGACACGGACGAGCTCGAGAACGCACTGACGTTCATGGACGAGAACACCGACGGCAAGCCGTACGGCGTCGACGTGGTCATGCCGATGAAGATCCCCACCGAGGGCACGTCGACGGACCTGTCGACGTACATCCCGGACGACCACAAGAAGTGGGTCGACGAGACCCTACTGAAGCTGGGCGTGCCGCCGCTGCCGGAAGGCGAGGGCCGGGAGGGAGTCCTCGGCTGGCTGCACTCGATGGCGCGCTCACACGTCGACGTCGCGCTGCAGCACCGCCCGGTGCTCATCGCCAACGCGCTCGGCACCCCGCCGAACGACGTGATCGAGCAGTGCCACGCGGCCGGCCTCAAGGTCGCCGCGCTCGCAGGTGCGCCGAAGCACGCGGTGAGCCACGTCGCCAACGGCGTCGACATCATCGTCGCCCAGGGCTACGAGGCCGGCGGCCACACCGGCGAGATCGCGTCGATGGTGCTCACTCCCGACATCGTCGACGCCGTCGGTCCGGACGTGCCGGTGCTGGGTGCCGGCGGCATCGGTTCCGGCCGGCAGATCGCGGCCTCGCTCGCGCTCGGCTCGCAGGGCGTCTGGACGGGATCGATCTGGCTCGGCACCGAGGAGTACCGCAACCTCGCCAGCAACAACGGCTGGGAGACCGCCTTCCTGCGGGCCACCTCGTCGGACACCGTCCGGACCAGGATCTACACCGGCAAGCCCGCCCGGCTGCTCAAGACCAAGTGGACCGAGGCCTGGGCCGACGAGGACGCGCCGACGCCGTTGCCGATGCCGCTCCAGAACCTCTTGGTCTCCGACGCGCACAACCGGATCAACGCCTCCGGCGATCCCGACGTCATCTCGATGCCGGTCGGCCAGATCGTCGGCCGAATGAACGAGGTGCGCCCCGTCGCCGAGGTGATGGCCGACCTGGTCGCCGAGTTTGAGGCGACCGTCAAGAAGCTCGACGGAATCTCCGGGAACTGAGCCCCCACGAGATCGGCTACCTCAACAACGGCACCGTCTGGTACTCCGGCGCCACCAGTGGCTTCTCCGTCGTACGCCTGCGCGAGGCCCGCACGCGCCCTGTTGCTGCCGTAGATCAGCGGCGGCGCAGCGGCCAAAAGATCAGTGGTCAGGGCGTCGCCCCTGGGAAGCGGGCGTAGAGGCGCTGCTGGACCCCGTCGAAGTGGGTGAACTGACCGCCGGCGTGCAGGTTGTTGCCCTTGATGACGAGTGCCCAGCCGCCGCCGAGGAGGCCGGTCGCCTTGGGGTTCCAAGTCGTCGGTGCACCGGTCGCGGGGTTGACGCTCGCCAGGGAGCGACGCGCGAGCCCGCTGGCGAATTGTGTGAAGTGTCCGCCGATGTAGATCTCGGTCGGCGAGATCGCGATCGCCTGCACGTTGCCGTTCGTCCTTGTCGTCCATACCGGGTTGTTGGAGACGGCCGGGCGGTACGCATGAACGTTGTTGGTGTGCGTGCTGGCGTAGAGCCAGGTGCCGTCGGCGCTGAGCGCGAGGGTGATGACCATGCTCGTGCTGGCGGGCCGGTTGAAGGCGATCGGGACTCCGGTGTCGGCATCGATGCCACCGAGTCCGGACCGCCGCACGCCTCGGATCTTGGTGAAGGAACCGCCAATCCAGACGGTGTTGCCGTCGGGTGCGACCCTGACCTCGTTGACGTTGCCGTTGACCGACGGTCTCCACGCGACCAGGTCGCCTGTGGACACTTTGACCGCGGCGAGCTTGGGGGTGGAGCTGCCGCCGATCGCGTCGAACCTGCCACCCACGTAGAGCCGGTTGCCGTCGACGGTGAGAGACCTCACCATCGGCGCCGCGCCCGACGTGTCGGCTCGCCACCTGCTGATCAGGTCGCCCGTCACCGCGTCGACCGCGGCGAGGTTGTTCCGCGCCACGCCGTTGACCTCGGTGAACGTGCCGCCGATGAAGACGCGCTTGCCGTCCTCGGAGACGGCGACCGCTCGGACCTCGCCGTTCGTGGTCGGGCCGAAGGCCAGGTCCGGTTTTCCGTTGGCAAGCACTGCGCCGAGATTCGCGCGAGAGTGCGCGCCGATGCCGTTGAACCGTCCGCCCAGGATGACCCGCCCGCCGTCGAGCACGACGAGGTCGAACACCGCTTCGCCTGAAAGACCGGCGGTCTTGGTCGGCGCCGGCGACACACTCGTCTCCGCCGGGTACGCCAAGCCGAGCGTTGCCGCGAGTCCGATCGTGAGCGCTCCGACGAGCGTGCGCAGACGACCACGTGCCGACATGCTGGTCATGATCCCCCCGGCCGGGCGGGGGCGATAGTGGCGCCGGTATCAGTTCTGGTCAGCCAGAGCGCGACCCACGGTCAGCGCCTGGTCCGTGGCGCCGCCGAAGAGGAACTCGAAGCGCTTGGCCGTCGTGAAGTAGCGGTGGGCGTCGCCGTCGAGGTCGATGCCGACACCGCCATGCACGTGGACCGTCGTGTGGGCGATCCGGTGCCCGGCATCGGCGGCCCATAGCTTCGCGACCGCGACCTCGGTGGCAGCGGGGAGGCCCTCGTGGAGCCGCCACACGGCCTGCCAGAGGGTGAGGCGCTGCGCGAGGACGTCGATGAAGCCGTCCGCCAGCCGCTGGGAGACCGCCTGGAAGGTGCCGATCGGGCGCCCGAACTGCTCGCGCGACTTCGCGTACGACGACGTGAGTGCCAGCGCGCCCTCGGTCACACCGAGCTGCTCGGCGGCGGCGCACGCGATCAGCAGCGCGTGCAGGCGGGCCACATCGGTCGAGACCAGCTCCGCGGCTGCGTCCGTGAGAGTGACGAGAGCGGCCCGGTCGCCGTCGCTGGTGCGCTGGACCTGTCGCTCGACGCCGGTCGCAGCCGGGGCGAGCAGGTAGACGCCGACGCCGGCCGGGCCGGTCGCCGTGACCAGGAGTGCGTCCGCGGCGATGCCGGCTCGCACCAGCGTCTTGGTGCCGGTCAGCCGACCGTCCGCATCCGCGGTCACGGTCGGTGACGTCGGCAGGTGGTCCCGCTCCTCGGCGACCGCCGCTGCGTACACGCCCTGATCGGTGTCCCTGCCGGTGCCGGCGAGGAAGGTCAGGCACGCGCCGTGAACGGCCAGCGGGATCGGTGCGACCGCGCGCCCGACCTCGACGAGGACCCGGGCCAGCTCGATCAGGTCGAGCTCGGCCCAGTCGAAGGCATCGCCCAGGGTCGCCCACAGGTCGCGGTCGAACCGGTCGCCGGCGGCCTCGACCGCCTTCATCCGCTCGACCGTCGCCTTGTCAGCGAGGATCTCGGCCGCAAGGGCTGCTGCCTCGTCCTGCTCCGGCGTGAAGAGGAAGTCCATGGTGGGTGTCCTTTACCGCTTGGCGGCCGGGAGCCCGAGGCCCACGTAGCCGATGATGTCGCGCTGGATCTCGTTGGTGCCGCCGCCGAAGGTCATCACCAGTGACGAGCGGTAGAAGCGCTCGAGCCGGCCCGCGACCGCGGCACCGGGTGAGTCAGCGGTGATGGTGGCGTGTGGGCCGACGATCTCCATCAGGCTGCGGTAGACCTCGGTCGCGAGCTCGGAGCCGTAGACCTTGGTGGCGGAGGCCTCGGCGGGGGAGAGCGCCACACCGTGATCGGCGTCGGCGGCGAGCTTCCAGTTGATCAGGGACAGCGCCTCGACCCGGGCGTGGGCACGGCCCAGTGCAGCCTGGACCAGCTCGGAGTCGATCACCCGTCGGCCGTCCGGGTTGAGGGTCTCGTTCGCCCACGCGCGCACCAGCTGCAGGGAGTGGACCAGCGGCGCCGCCGAGGTGAGGGAGACGCGCTCGTGGTTGAGCTGGTTGGTCATCAGCGCCCAGCCGCCACCCCGCTCGCTGATCAGGTTCGTGGCGGGGACCCTGACGTCGGAGTAGTAGGTCGCGCTCGTCCCCACGCCGGCGACGGTGTGCACCGGGGTGTAGGTCACGCCGTCGGCGTCAGCCGGCACCAGGATCATCGAGAGTCCCTTGTGTCGCGCCTGGTCCGGCTCGGTGCGGCACGCGAGCCAGATCCAGTCGGCGTATTGAATGAGCGACGTCCACATCTTCTGGCCGTTGATCACCCATTCTCCGGCCGACTCGTCGAGGATCGCCTTGGTCTGCAGCGACGCGAGGTCGGTCCCGGAGCCGGGCTCGGAGTAGCCGATGGAGAAGTGGAGCTCACCGGCAAGGATCTTCGGAAGGAAGTACTCCTTCTGCTCCTCGGTGCCGTAGCGCATGATCGTCGGCCCCACGGTGTTGAGCGTGAGGTAAGGGATGGGCACGCCCGCGATGGCAGCGGTGTCGGTGAAGATCAGCTGCTCGATCATGGAGCGGTCCTGGCCGCCGTACTCCTTGGGCCAGCCGATGCCCAGCCAACCGTCCTTGCCGACCTGGCGGATGACGCTCTTGTAGACGCCCGCGTCGCCGAACTCGCCGCCCCCGCCGAACTCGTTGGTGGCCGACGACAGGCCGGCACGGATCTCCGGGGTCACGAGGTTGACGAAGTACTCGCGCAGCTCTTCGCGCAGCGCGACTTGCTGCGGCTCCAGTTCGACGTGCACGCGGCCTCCATGTGGGACGGGTCATGCGGGGTGTTCGTTGTCAGACTACCGGCAAAACTGTAACGTGTTCTACATGAGTGACACCCCCAGACCCGATGTGCGCAGCCTCGACCCCGGGACGACGCCGATCCGCTTTGCGCGCGGTTGGCACTGCCTCGGGCTCGCCGCAACGTTCGCGGACGGCAAGCCGCACGCGATCCAGGGATTCGGCACCAAGCTCGTGGTCTGGCAGGACAGCGCGGGCCAGCTCAACGTTCTCGACGGCTACTGCCGGCACATGGGCGGTGACCTGACCCAGGGTGAGGTCAAGGGCGACCACGTCGCGTGTCCGTTCCACGACTGGCGTTGGGGCGGCGACGGTAAGTGCAAGGAGATCCCGTACGCCCGCCGGGTGCCGCTGCGTGCCCGGACGCACCGTTACGAGGCCACGATCCGCAACGGCCAGCTGCTGATCTGGAACGACCCTGAGGGCTCGGCCGCCGACCACGACATCCTGCCCCCGGAGCTGCCGGGCATCGCCCAGGAGCTGGGCGGGAACAACGACACCTACACCGACTGGCGATGGGAGGTCGTCCCGATCGAGGGGTCGCACTGCCGTGAGCTGATCGACAACGTTGCGGACATGGCGCACTTCTACTACGTGCACTTCTCCTTCCCGACCAGCTTCCACAACGTCTTCGAGGGCACCCAGGCGACCCAGGTGATGGAGTCGAAGGGGCGTCCCGACAAGAGCGCCGGCTACAGCGACGCCGAGCTCTTCCTGAAGTCGGAGGCGACCTACTACGGGCCGTCGTACATGATCAACTGGCTCGATGTCGACTACAAGGGATTCCAGACCGAGGTCATCCTCGTCAACTGTCACATCCCGACCGGGCCTGACTCGTTCACGCTGCAGTACGGCATCACGGTCAAGAAGCCCGAGGGCATCGACGACAAGACGGCCGACTTCATCTCGAAGAAGTACGCCGAGATGTTCGGCGGCGGCTTCCTCCAGGACGTGCACATCTGGCAGAACAAGGTTCCGGTCCAGAACCCCCTGCTGTGCGAGGAGGACGGTCCGGTCTACCAGCTGCGGCGCTGGTACGAGCAGTTCTACACCGACGCGGCCGACATCAAGCCGGAGATGACCGACCGTTTCGAGTTCGAGGTCGACACGACCAAGGCCAACGAGTACTGGCAGGCCGAGGTGGCCGCCAACCTCGCCAAGCGGGCCGCCGAAGAAGCCGAGTCCGTGAGCCACTGATGGCTTCCTTCGTCCCGACCAACGCCGACACCCTCGAAGAAGAGCGGCTCTACACGCACGCCCGGATGGTCGAAATCGCCTGCCTCGACTGCCTGGCGAAGGTCGCGGTGAAGAAGAACAGCGACCACCACACGTCGATCCAGTGGACAGCAGCAGCGGGCGGAGCCTGCCCTGAGCTGAGCCGGCGCGGCGGAGCATCCGGTGGTCGGGACGCGCACCGGAGCTGCTCGCGGCTGCTGGCTAGCATCGACGCCGCCGTGCGGGACGGACAGATCCCGGTCGGCGCCGAAGACGGCTACTGAGAAGAGAGAACCCCCCTTCGTGGACATCGAGTCCTTCTTCCTGCAGGTCGTGGACGTGGTCGATGAGACCGCCGACGCCCGCTCCATCAGCTTCAGGGTGCCGCCGGACGCGCCCGAGAAGTTCGTCTACAAGCCCGGGCAGTTCCTCACCGTGGCGGTGCCGAGCGACCAGACCGGCATCGCGGCGCGCTGTTACTCGCTCTCCAGCAGCCCCCACGACGGAGGGCCGCTGACGGTCACCGTGAAGCGGACGGTCGAGGGCTACGCCTCGAACTGGATCTGCGACAACCTGAAGGTCGGCGACTCGATGCGGGCGCTCCCGCCGTCGGGCATCTTCAGCCCCGCGTCCATCGACGTCGACCTGTTGCTCTTCGCGGGTGGCAGCGGGGTCACGCCGATCATGTCGATCACCCGCACCGCGCTCGACCGCGGCAAGGGCAAGATCGTCGTCTTCTACGCCAACCGGGACGAGGGCTCGGTGATCTTCGCCGAGGAGTTCACCCGCCTGGCCGCCGAGAACCCGGAGCGGCTCCAGGTGGTCCACTGGCTCGAGTCGGTGCAGGGCATCCCGTCACCTGAGCAGATCAAGGCGTTCATCGAGCCCTATCTCGCCTACGAAGCCTTCGTGTGCGGCCCCGCGCCGTACATGAAGATGGTCACGACCGTCCTGCGGGAGCTCGAGTTCCCCCGCGACCGGCGGCACCAGGAGAAGTTCGTCTCGCTCGGCGGCAATCCCTTCGGTGACATCGAGGAGATGCGAGAGGCCGAGCGCGAGATCGCGGACGCCGACGACGCCACCGAGGGCGACGACGCGTCCACTGCCGAGGTCACCGGCCCGGCCGGACCCGTCAAGCTCGAGGTCGAGCTCGACGGGACCGACCACACGTTCGACGACTGGGACCCGAAGGTCAAGCTGCTCGAGTTCCTCGAGAGCAAGGGCGTGAAGGCGCCGTACTCCTGCCGTGAGGGGGAGTGCTCGGCGTGTGCCATCCGGGTGCTCGACGGCGAGGTCCGGATGCTCCACAACGACGTGCTCGACGACGAGGACCTTGCTGACGGCATCCGCCTCGGCTGCCAGTCAGTCCCCGCCACCGACACTGTCCGGGTCACCTACAGCTAGCAATCGGGCGTCAGCTGAGCCGGGCCGCGAGGCGGGTCGCGTTCATGTAGGCGATCGACTCGATCGAGATCATCGGGTTGACCCCGGACGCGGTCGGGAAGCACGAGGCATCGGCGACGTAGAGGCCCGGCAGGTCCCAGGTCTGGCCGTCGGGATCGACGGCCGAGGTCGCCGGTGAGCCGCCCATCCGGGCCGAGCCCATGATGTGGAGAGCGGCCAGAGCGAGCCGCGCCGGGTCGGTGCCCTCGCGTCGGACGTCGGCCTCGAACGTCGTCAGCGAGCCACGCTTGCCGGGCTCGTACGACACGGTCCGGTGGTGGGGCGAGGTGATCAGCGTCGCTCCGGCCGCCTCGGCGATCCGTGCGGCGCCCACCATGCCCTGGACGGCGTGCTCACCGTCGTGCGCGGACAGCTGGTAGCGCACGACCGGCTCGCCATCGCGGCCGCGGGTGCGCACGGTGCCGACCGAGTCGCGGTCGCGCACGATCATCGCGACGGCGAGGCTGCGCCGGAGATCGACCATCCGCTGCCGGAAGTGGTCGGCGCTCCGCCAGTTGACGAAGCCGGTGGCGAGACCGGGCGTGGTAGGCGCGGTCTCGTAGAGGACGCCGTAGCCGTCGCCGTCGAGATCGGTCATCGCGTCCACGTAGCGGCTCTGCATCGCGCCGACCCAGGGCTCCACCACCTCGTCCATCAAGCCCCAGACCGCGGTAGCGGGGTGGAGTCGCAGGTGGCTGCCGACGTTCGAGTTGCGGAGGCCGCTGCGGTGCAGCAGCGCCGGCGTCTGGATCGCTCCGGCGGCTGAGACCACGGCCCGGGACCGGACGGTGACGCGGTGCCCCTCGGCGCTGACCGCCTCGACGCCGGTCGCCCGGCCGTTCACCTGGGTCACGCGGCGCACGGTGACGCCGGTGTAGATCCGGGCTCCCGCGTCGGCGGCGTCGACGAGCCAGGTCTTGGTGACCGACTGCTTGGCTCCGAGCCGGCAGCCCATGCCGCACCGGCCGCACTCGACATCCTGGTCGCAGCCGACCACGTTGCGGGGCATCGCTGCGACGTCCCATCCGAGGGCGCGGGCGCCTCGCTCGAGGATCGCGTCGCGAGGAGCCGCCTTGTCGTGGTCGGTGTTGACGCCCAGTCTGGCGCAGACGGCGTCCAGCGCCTTGTCGTACTCGTCGGTCGCGAACTGCCGGGTGCCGAGGTCTGCCCACTCCTGCCGCACGTGGTCGGGTGTGCGGAACGACGTCGTGTAGTTGACGACCGTGCCGCCGCCGAGGCCGCGCCCGGCCAGCAGGGCGATCTGGCCCTCCGCGGTCGCCTGCGGCGCGAGCGCGTAGAGGTTGAGGAACCCCGCCTCCTCGCCGCCGTCGAAGTGTCGCTCGTCGTGGTAGTCGCCGGCCTCGAGGACGACGACGTCGAGCCCCGCGGCCGCCAGGACACCGGCCGCCGTACCGCCGCCTGCGCCGGAGCCGACCACGACGACATCGCAGGTCAGGGCGGTGTCCGTGGTCGCCCGCCGCGGCCTCAGGACAGGAGGAGGTACGTCGTCGCGCCGGCCCAGCGGACCGGAGTAGCCCATCGGCTCCCAGAGCGCCTCACCACCCCGCAGGTAGTAGGGCAGCAGGGCGGCGCCCTTGAGCGCGCCGAAGAGGGCCCGCTTGGCTCCGGTGCCGGAGTCGGAGAGCGCGAGCAGGAACTGCTCGCGGCCGGCCTGGTCGAGGCTCGAGAACCGCCGAGACCGCCCGGTGACCGCGAGCGCGAGCCCACGGGTGTCCCAGGCGCGCAACAGCATCCGTAGCTGCCGGAGATCGGGCCGCCGTGGGTTGGCCGCCGCCACCTCGAGCGTGAGGTCGACCGAGCCGGACTCGCTGGCCGACGGCACGCCGACGCCGTCTCCCGGCGCGAAGGTGTCGCAGATGAGGCGCATCGCCTCACGTTCACGGGGCGTGAAGGTCATGTCAGTCACGCACTGAACTCGACGACGCCGTCGTCGAGCTTGCTCGAGCGCAGGAACTTCTTGTCGAAGTACCAGTTGTGCTTCAGCCGCCACGGGTCCTTGTCGCCGGCGACGGGCAGCTTCCCGGCCGCGCGTTGCAGGTAACCGGAGGTGAGGTCGAAGACCGGCTCCGGGTGCAAGCCCTCCTGGATCTGGGGCACGACGACCCTGTGGTCGTGCTTGTCCATGAACTTGAGCAACCGGACGACGTACTCGCAGACCAGATCGGCCTTGAGCGTCCACGACGCGTTGGAGTAGCCGATGACGAAGGCGAAGTTGGGGATGCCGCTCAGCATCAGCGCTTTGTAGGTGAAGGTGCTGCCCAGGTCGATCTTCTCCCCGTCGACCACGAAGTCGGCCTGCCCCATGGCGACGACCTCGAGGCCGGTCGCCGTCACGACGATGTCTGCCTTGAGCTCGTCCCCTGACTCGAGCAGGATGCGGTCGGCCGAGAACCGGTCGATGCGGTCGGTCACGATGTCCACCTTGTGGCTGTGGATCGCCCGGAACAGGTCGGCGTTCGGCACCACGCAGAGCCGCTGGTCCCACGGGTTGTACGGCGGCGTCAGGTGCTTGTCGTAGTCGAAGTCCTTGGGCAGGTGCATCTTGGCCCAGCGCTTGAGAATGACCTTCGCGGCCGTCGGGTTGCGACGGCAGAACTCGTAGAAGCCGATCGTCATGGCGGCATAGCGTGCGTGGATCAGCTTGGCGACCTGCTTGCTGGGCGCGAGCCGCTTGATGGTCTCCGCGACCGGATCGGTCTTGGGCTGGCTGACGATGTAGGTCGGGGTTCGCTGCAGCATCGTGATGTGCCCGGCCAGCTCCGCCATCGACGGGATGAGCGTCACCGCGGTGGCGCCCGAGCCGATCACGACGATCTTCTTGTCCGCGTAGGCCAGGTCCTCCGGCCAGTGCTGCGGGTGGATCACCTGCCCCTCGAACTCGTCGAAGCCCGGCCAGTCAGGGGTGTAGCCGGCCTCGTAGTTGTAGTAGCCGCTCGTCGCGAACAGGAAGTCGCAGGTCAGCGTCTCGGTCTCGCCGCTCTCGATGTTGTCGACCGTCACCGTCCAGAACTTGTCGTCGGACGACCAGTCGTACTTGGTGGCCCTGCGGTGGAAGCGGATGTGCTCGTCGACGCCGTACTCCGCCGCGGTCTCCTTCAGGTAGCGCAGGATGTCGGCGCCGTCCCCGATCGCGTGCTTTCCGTCCCACGGCCGGAAGCCGAAGCCGAGGGTGTACATGTCCGAGTCCGACCGGATGCCGGGGTACTTGAACAGGCTCCACGTGCCGCCGAGCTCGCCGCGCTGCTCGAGGACGGCGTAGCTCTTCTTCGGGAACGCCTTGCTGATGTGGACCGCCGCATCGATCCCGGAGAGGCCGGCGCCGACGATGAGCACTTCGTGGTGGGTGGCCCCGGACATGGTCACTCCTTGGGCTCGAGGGTGGCGGCGGGGTCGGTGTCGTTGGCGAGGTTGCGGGCACTGGTGGATCGCCCGAGCGCGGCCACCTCCGCATCCATCCGTGGCAGGAGGTCGGGGACGTGCGAGAGCACGGCCCGGGAGCCGGCCGCGGAGTTGACGACGTTGCGGTTGAGTCCGACGCCGCGGACCCAGCCCGGGCAGTAGACGTGCCGGGACCGCTTCTCGATGCCCTTCACGAATGCCTTGACGCACGCGTCGACCGACGTCGTCCTGCTCAGCGGATAGGGCAGCTTCGACACCAGCTCGCCGAACGTGGACAGGTCCTTCTTGGCGTCGCGCACCAGCGGGGTGTCGATCCACGACATGTGCGCGCAGCCGACTGCCACACCCTGGTGATGCATCTCGAGGCGCAGCGCGTTGGCGAAGTGCTCAGCCCCTGCCTTGCTCGCGTTGTAGGCGGCAAGCCCCGGCGCGGCGGCGAACGCCGCGAGCGACGAGACGACGAGGAAGTAGCCCCGGCTCTCGACCAGCGCCGGCAGCGTCGCTCGAGCGGTGTGGAACACGCCCAGTACGTTGATGTCGAGCACCCGCTTGAACGCTGCGGGGTCGGTGTTCATCACTGAGCCGTACGACGCGATCCCGGCGTTGGCGACGGCGGCGTCGAGACGTCCGAAACGGTCGATGCCGGAAGCCACGGCGGCCTCCATCGAGGGAAGGTCGCAGACGTCGGCGACGACGGCGAGGCAGCGGTCGCTCCCGATCGCCGCCGCTGTCTCGTCGAGCGCGGCCCGGTCGAGGTCGGTCAGGATCAGCTTCGCTCCCTGGGCGGCCAGCGCCTTGGCGGTCTCCGCGCCGATGCCGCGCGCGCCTCCGGTGATGAGGACGACGGTGCCGGCGATGCTCATACGGGCTCCTTGGTCTTGGCGGGCGCGCCGGCGAACGGCTGGGCGGCGCGGTTGTAGCACCAGCCGTAGAAGAGCAGGAGCGCCAACCACGACGCGATGACGAGAAGGTATCCGACGGTCCACCACCAGGTGGGCACGTCCTCGCGCTTCTCCCGTTGGAGGAACTTGCTCTCCAGGACGGTCTCGACCGTTGCGCCGTTCTCGACCACGACCGCGCGACCCTGCGAGCCCTCGATGGCCGGGTCGTCCGGCGCATACATCGGGAAGGACACCATCTCGCTGGGGGCGACGTGGAGCCGCAGCAGCGTCTTCCAGTTGCCGTAGAGCGGGACCGGGTCCTCGGTGCGGTACTCGCCGGGCGTCCCGGTCGGCTCGAGCGCGGTCCGGACGATGCCCGGTGCGTCCGACAGCGGGTCGCGCGGAACGCCTTCGGAGTCACCCCCGGGCCGACCCTGCCAGGCCAGCGCGTAGAACCACACGGCGTCCTCGGCGACGCCCTCGTCCTCGAGCTGGATCGTGATCGTGGCCAGGCACGTGGTGTCGCTGCCGGGGCAGGACCTGCCGCCATCGGTCACGTCGCTGAAGGCCACCACGCCCCGGTAGGTCTCGGTGCCCTCGGTACGCCGAACGCGCCCATGAGGACGACGAAGATCATCAGGCCGGCCAGCCCGAGCCAGCGGCGGGGGAGCGGGCCCTCGGCCGGCGGAGTGCGGCTGCCGGTGAGGGTCAACCGGCTCAGCATCCACACCGCCATCAAGCCACCGCCGAGCCCGGCGATCGTGCTGACGCCGAGGAGGAACGGCAGGGCGTCGGCGTTGAACGGCTGCGGCAGCGGCATGAAGATCTTCGACCACAGCCATTCGCCGTACATCCCGAGTGAACCGACCAGCAGGCCGGAGACCGCGACGAACGGCACAGCGCGGTCCTTGCGCTTCGGCTGCATCAGGGCCGCGACGACCTCGATGATCACCGCCGAGGGGACGAGCAGCAGCCAGCGCGCGGTCAGCACGTCGGGAAGTGCCCAGATGGTGGCCCAGAGGAAGACGTGGGCGACCCAGAACCCGCCGGCAACCAGGAGAGCACCACCCGGCCCGAGCCACAGTCGTACGGCGCAGCCGACCCAGGCGGCGAGGAACGCGAAGATGATGAACTGGGTGACCGCCGGGAACTGGGGGACGCCGAGGTCGAACTCCATGAGGAACGCGAACGGGATGCCGCACACGGTGATCGCGAGTGCGCCCAGGAATCGGCCGATGATGCCCGAGGTGCGCGGCGCGCTGACCTGGGCCGCCTCGGCCAGCAGCAGCGGGATGCCGAGGACGAAGGTGACGGCACCGCCGATCATCATCACGTGGGTCGGCCCCCACTCCGTGACGTCCTGGCCGAACAGCCGGTGCCACAGGTCGTCGGCCGGGAAGCCGACGAGAGCGATCAGGCCGGCGCCGGTGATGATGAGCGAGCCGAGCGGCACCCGCCAGGTCCGCGAGAGCTTGACCGTGTGTCGCGGGAGGGGGGCGCGGGCCAGTCCCATGCTGAGCAGGCCGGCGTGGCAGAAGCCGAGGATGCCCAGGAAGATCGGGTAGTGGCTCGGGTTGGCGAGCGGGCCCTCGTCGCGGCCGTTCTGCATGTGGATCGGGACGTCCCACCACACGCCCCAACCGGCCACGAGCACCGAGACCAGACCGAGCCCGGCGGGTAGGGCGACCCAGCGGGGCAGCTGCACGAGCTCGGCCACCCAGTCGGCGAGCCGGCTGACGAAGGTCGGCTTGTCCATGCGTTCACGCAGGATCACCCAGCCGAAGAACAAGATGACGACGCCTGCCATCCCGCCGGCGATCAGGATCTCGCTGAAGGCCGCGCCGGCTGCCGGGGGAGTCTCCGCTGCCACCAACGTGCTCATGAGTCACTCCGTTCGCTCGGATTGTCTCGGCCCGCCGAGGACGCGGTCAAGGGACCTCGTCCGATCTGCGGTACACGGTGTAGCGAGTATCGCGCAGGCGTGTCGTCGCCAGGAAGAGGGGATGCGCCGCGGACGCTGATACCGTGGTCTCAGTTGAAGGGGCTCGTCACGCATGAGCTCCCCCGGCGCCCGGACTGTTGGGGCGTCGGTTCATCTACATGAATTCCTTGCGGCCTGTCGTTGGGCTGCCGTCGAGGTTGCGGTGCAGGTGTGTTCATCCGCGCGGCAGGCACCAATCGTCTGCGCGTCTCGACAGCAGTAACCATCAAGGAGAAAACGAATGGCAACCGGAACCGTCAAGTGGTTCAACGAGACCAAGGGCTTCGGCTTCATCGCGCAGGACGGCGGTGACAGCGACGTCTTCGTGCACCACACGGGCATCGCCGGCACCGGCTTCAAGACGCTCGCTGAGGACCAGAAGGTCGAGTTCGACGTGACCCGCGGACCCAAGGGCCTTCAGGCCGAGAACGTCCGCGCCATCTGAGCGACGTACGTCGCGAACGGCCCTACCTCCGGGTAGGGCCGTTCGTGCTTTTCGCTGTCCCCGGCGCCGACCGAAGGTCATAGTCCGCCAACTCGCCAAACTCAAGTTATCTGCTATCTTTACCACACTGATAGACATTACCGAGGTAGGTCACTGTGTGGATTGTTCTTGTCTTCGCCCTCGCCGGCGGTCTGGCCCAGCTCGTCGACGGCACGCTTGGCATGGGCTTCGGCGTCACGTCGGCCTCGGTGCTGCTCTTCATGGGCGTCGCGCCGGTCACGGCGAGTGCCGCGACGCACGCGGCCAAGCTCCCGACGACTTTGATCAGTGGTCTCGCGCACTGGCGTGAGGGCAACATCGACAAGGCGATCCTGCTGCGCATCGCCATTCCCGGTGTGATCGGCGGCTTCCTCGGCGCGGTCGTGCTGACCAACATCAGCCTCGAGGCGGCCAAGGGGTGGATGGCCGGCCTGCTGATCTTCTTCGGCCTCGTCATCTTCGCGCGGTTCGGGCTCGGCCTCCGGCTGATCCCGACCCCGAAGAACGGCCACAAGGTTCGCTGGCTGGCGCCGATCGGTCTGCTCGGCGGCTTCGTGGACGCCACCGGCGGGGGAGGCTGGGGACCCGTCGCGACGCCTTCCTTGATGACCGTCACGAGCCACGAGCCGCGCAAGGTCGTCGGCACGGTCAACGCCGCGGAATTCCTGGTCGCGGTCTCGGTGTCCTTCGGGTTCCTGACCGGCGCCGCTCAGCACGGCATCCCGTGGTTGCCCGTGATCGGGCTGGTCATCGGCGGCGTGATCATGGCGCCGATCGCCGCGCGCCTCGCCGGTCGGCTCCCGCACGCCCCGATGGGCACGATGGTCGGCGGCCTGGTCGTCATCGTCAACGCAGTCACGATCGTCACCGCACTCGGTGGGATCCCCGGCTGGGCGGACGTCGGGCTCATCCTGGGCGCGATCACCATCACCGGTGCCGTGGCTCGGAAGGCATGGGACCGCGAGCAGGCCGAGCGCGCCGCGGCGAAGGACGAGGCCTCCGCGGTCGCGCTGACCGCCTGAGCCTCTACCAGCCGCGGTCGCGCCACTCCGCCAGGTGTGGTCGCTCGGCGCCCAGCGTCGAGTCGTTGCCGTGCCCGGGGTAGAACCAGGTGTCGTCGGGGAGGGCGCCGAAGAGCTTGGTCTCGACGTCGTCGATGAGCGTCGCGAAGGCGTCGCTGTCGCCGAAGGTGTTGCCGACGCCGCCCGGGAACAGCGAGTCCCCGGTGAACAGGTGCGGGTGGCCCGCGGGGTCGCGGTAGAGCAGGCAGATCGAGCCCGGGGTGTGGCCGGTGATCCGGATGACCTCCAGCTCGCACGCCCCGACCGCGACCGTGTCTCCGTCGGCGACCCGGCGGCCGACGTCGACCCCGGTCTGCTCGGTGATGGCGTCGGCGTCCGGTGCGCCGGCGACGACCGCCGCGTCCGTCGCTGCGACCACGTCGGCCAGCGCCCGGTGGTGGTCCCAGTGCTGGTGCGTCGTGACCACCGCCGCCAGCCCGGAGTCGCCCACCAGCGGCAGCAGGGTCGTCGACTCGGCCGCGGCGTCGATCAGCACCTGGCCGCCCGTCTCGGAGCAGCGCAGCAGGTAGGCGTTGTTGGACATCTGCTCGTCGACCGCGACCTTCGTGATGGTCAGGTGCGCCAGCTCGCGGACGTCGGGTGCGCCGCCGGGTGTGACGGCTCCGGTGTAGGTCATCGTCCCTCCTGGGTCGGCAGGGTGCCGGTCGAGCTCGACAGTACGGCGCCAGGGTCGCGGCCGGTGACCCACCAGGCCAGCGCCGAAGCGGGACCCGAGACCACAGGAGCGTCGGCACCCGGCGAGCCGAACGTCCAGTCACGGCCGAGATCGGTGGCGTGCGCGACGAACCCGGCGCCGTCGTGCCTCCCTGCGTCGCGGTCGAGGAAGGCGACGACGGTCTCCGACGGCCAGTCGGCATGCCCGTAGCCCGCCTGCAGGTCGGCGTGGTGGATCTCCACCTCGCGCAGACGCAGGGTCGGTACGGCGGCGGCCGGCATCACGATCCCGCCAGGGGTGCGGTCGAAGGTGGCGCCGTCCGGGAGCGAGCCCACCCGACTGACGGCGTCGTCGAACAGTGCGGCCGCGCTGCGGAGCCGCTCCCGGATCTCGCCCGGCGGTGCGGCACCGAGTGCGGCGATGTCGGCGTCGCGGTCGTCGTCGGAGCTGTACATCGGGGTCGGCCTGCCTTCGAGCAGGCCGCGTACGGCGCCGCCGAGCCCCTCGGCGTTGAGCGCGACGTGGGCCACGACGTGCGCGCGTGACCAGCCGACGCAGGCGCTGGGCGCTGCCCAGTCGTCGTCGGCGAGCCGGTCCACGGTCGTCACGAGCCGCTCCGTCGCGGCGGGGATCAGTGCGGTCACGGTGCCCATCATCCTCTCCGGAAACTGCGGTTGTCGGTGCCGCGTGAGATCGTGCCGATGTCGTCGATCGCGGCGTGGCGGAGTTGCCGGCACGTCGTACTATGGCGAACACTTGTTCGAAAGGGTCTCGACAGGCTCGACCACCAGAAACGAACGGAACGTTAGTGGCGGACCAGCTCATCATCCGCGGTGCGCGCGAGCACAACCTCAAGGACGTCTCGCTCGACCTGCCCCGCGACTCCCTCATCGTCTTCACCGGGCTGTCGGGCTCGGGGAAGTCGAGCTTGGCGTTCGACACCATCTTCGCCGAGGGCCAACGCCGCTACGTGGAGTCGCTATCGGCCTATGCGCGTCAGTTCCTGGGTCAGATGGACAAGCCCGACGTCGACTTCATCGAGGGCCTGTCGCCGGCTGTCTCGATCGACCAGAAGTCCACGTCCAAGAACCCGCGGTCGACCGTCGGCACGATCACCGAGGTCTACGACTACCTCCGGCTGCTCTACGCCCGCGCCGGGCGACCCCACTGCCCGACCTGCGGCGCCCCGATCGAACGGCAGACGCCGCAGCAGATCGTCGATCGGGTGCTCGCGCTGGAGGAGGGTCGCAAGTTCCAGGTGCTGGCGCCGGTGGTCCGCGGTCGCAAGGGCGAGTTCGTCGACCTGCTCCGGCAGCTCCAGACGCAGGGTTTCAGCCGCGCTCGCGTCGACGGCGCGATCCACAACCTCGACGACCCGCCCAAGCTCGACAAGAAGATCAAGCACAGCATCGAGGTCGTCGTCGACCGGCTCGCGGTCAAGGAGTCGGCCAAGCGCCGGCTGACCGACTCGGTCGAGACCGCGCTCAACCTGGCCAGCGGGCTGGTCGTCCTCGACTTCGTCGACCTGCCCGAGAAGGACCCGGGCCGGGAGATGCGGTTCAGCGAGAAGATGGCGTGCCCCAACGAGCACGCGATCGACACCGACGAGCTCGAGCCGAGGTCGTTCTCGTTCAACTCGCCGTTCGGTGCCTGCCCCTCGTGCACGGGCCTCGGGACCCGGATGGAGGTCGACCCCGAGCTGGTCGTGCCCGACCCGTCCGCGACCCTGGCGGAGGGCGCGCTCCAGCCGTGGAGCCATGCCCACGTGGCCGACTACTTCGGCAAGCTGGTGCAGGCGCTCGGCGAGGAGCTGGGTTTCGACATGGACACGCCCTGGGAGCGGCTCCCGGCGAAGGCACAGAAGGCGGTCCTTGACGGCCACCCGACCAAGGTGCACGTCGTCACCAAGAACCGTTACGGCCGCGAGCGGTCCTACTACGCCGACTTCGAGGGTGTGCGGTCGTACGTCGAGCGCCGCCACCGCGAGGCCGAGAGCGACGTGAGTCGCGAGCGGTTCGAGGGCTTCATGCGCGAGGTGCCGTGCCCGGTCTGCGCGGGATCCCGGCTCAAGCCGGTGTCGATGTCGGTCACCCTCGGTCCCAAGACTGCGTCCAACGGCGGCGCGGGCGGCATGAACATCGCGGACGTGTGCGCGCTGCCGATCAACGAGGCCGCCGACCACCTCCGCAACCTCGACCTGTCCGCCCGCGAGCGGCAGATCGGGGAGCGGGTCCTCAAGGAGATCCAGGAGCGCCTGCAGTTCCTGCTCGACGTCGGCCTCGACTACCTGAGTCTCGACCGGCCGTCCGGGTCGCTGTCCGGTGGAGAGGCGCAGCGGATCCGGCTCGCCACCCAGATCGGTGCCGGCCTGGTCGGCGTCCTCTACGTCCTCGACGAGCCGTCCATCGGGCTGCACCAGCGCGACAACAAGAAGCTGATCGAGACCCTGCTCCGGCTCAAGGACCTCGGCAACACCCTGATCGTCGTCGAGCACGACGAGGACACCATCCGGGTCGCCGACTGGGTGGTCGACATCGGCCCGGGCGCCGGCGAGCACGGCGGCCAGGTCGTCCACTCCGGCACCGTCAAGGGCCTGCTGGAGCACCCCGACTCGATGACGGGGGAGTACCTCTCGGGCCGTCGCGAGATCCCGGTGCCCGCCATCCGGCGCCCGCGAACGGTCGGCCGCGAGCTCAGGGTCCACGGGGCCCGCGAGCACAACCTCCAGGACCTCGACGTCAGCTTCCCGCTCGGGATGTTCGTCGCGATCACCGGCGTCTCGGGGTCCGGCAAGTCGACCCTGGTCAACGACATCCTCTACACCTCCCTCGCCAAGGAGCTCCACCGCGCGCGGTCGATCCCGGGCCGGCACCAGAAGATCACCGGCATCGACAACGTCGACAAGGTGATCCACGTCGACCAGGGCCCGATCGGCCGGACGCCACGATCCAACCCGGCGACGTACACCGGGGTCTTCGATCACATCCGCAAGCTGTTCGCCTCCACCCCGGAGGCGAAGATCCGCGGCTACCAGCAGGGCCGGTTCTCGTTCAACGTCAAGGGCGGGCGCTGCGAGGCGTGCGCCGGCGACGGCACGATCAAGATCGAGATGAACTTCCTCCCGGACGTCTACGTCCCGTGCGAGGTCTGCCACGGCGCCCGCTACAACCGCGAGACGCTCGAGGTCCACTACAAGGGCAAGACCATCGCCGAGGTCCTCGACATGCCGATCGAGGAGGCGCTGGAGTTCTTCGGCGCGGTCCCGGCGATCGCGCGGCACATGAAGACGCTGGTCGAGGTCGGCCTCGGCTACGTCCGGCTCGGCCAGCCGGCGACCACCCTTTCCGGCGGCGAGGCGCAGCGCGTCAAGCTGTCCACCGAGCTCCAGAAGCGGTCCACGGGTCGCACCGTCTACGTCCTCGACGAACCAACCACGGGTCTGCACTTCGAGGACATCCGAAAGCTGCTCGGGGTGCTGTCGTCGCTGGTCGACAAGGGCAACACGGTGCTCGTGATCGAGCACAACCTGGACGTCATCAAGACCGCCGACTGGATCGTCGACATGGGACCCGAGGGCGGCTCGCGCGGGGGCACGGTGGTCGCCGAGGGGACGCCCGAGCAGATCGCAGCGACCCCGGGCAGCTTCACGGGCGAGTTCCTCGCCCCGCTGCTCGACGGCCGTGAGGCCGTCCAGCCGAAGCGCAAGCGGGCCGCGGCCGCGTCCGCCGCCCGAACGTCGAAGCCTAGGAGCACGGCCCGACGCTGAGCGTTGCCTGTGAATCGCAGCCGGTCTGAACCAGATGGTCGCCTACTACGTTGACCCAGACATGACCGGAGAAAGATCAACGATCAGCAGGCGTCGGGCGCTCAGCGGGGCAGCGACCGCAGGACTCGGGCTGCCCCTGCTGGCGGCCTGCGCTGATGACGGGGGTGAGTCGACGGCCGGAGACCCGACCTCGTCGGCAACCTCGTCCCCGTCCCCCTCCACCGGGAAGTCGGACAAACCGGCAGCGAACGAGTCGTCGGAGTCGGAGCCGGCCGATGACGGGATCCCGACCGCGGACGTGCCGGTCGGTGGCGGCCTTGTGATGAGCGACGAACAGGTCGTCATCACCCAACCGACGGAGGGCGAGTTCCGCGCGTTCACCGCGGTCTGCACCCACGCGCAGTGCCTGGTGACGGGCGTCACTGACGGCACCATCAACTGCCCGTGCCACGGGAGTCAGTACGCGATCGAGGACGGATCCGTCGTGGGCGGGCCGGCTCCCGCTCCGCTGGCCGCCGTCGACTTCACTGTCGACGGCAACCAGATCACGCTCGCATGACCCGGATGACGGGTCTTGGTGGTGTGCGGGCGAACCGGCGGATCGTGTTCCACGGCCTGGGCGCTCTCGGGGTCGCGGTCGCGCTCGCGGGCTGCGCCGGCGACGACGGGGCCGACGGCGACGACGAGGAGGTCGTATCGGGCGCGGAGCTGACGACCACGGGCGAGGTGCCCGTCGGGGGCGGGATCGTGCTCACCGACCAGAAGGTCGTGGTCACGCAGCCGGCCGAGGGCGAGTTCAAGGCTTACACCGCCGTCTGCACCCACCAGCAGCTGCTGGTCACCTCGGTCGAGGACGGCGTCATCCACTGCGCCAACCATGGCAGTGAGTACGACGCCGCGACCGGTGACGTGACCCGCGGGCCGGCCCCGTCCGCGCTGGCCGCCGTCGAGATCAAGGTCGAGGGCGACAAGATCCTCAAGCGCTAGGAGAACGTTGCCGGGCTCTGCGGTCGGTGCGGGTCCGTAGGGTGGAGGCGTGTCGCAGAGCTACCGCCCGAAGCCGGGCGAGATCCCCACGGAGCCCGGGGTCTACCGCTTCCGCGACAAGCAGCGACGGGTGATCTACGTCGGCAAGGCCAAGAACCTCCGGTCCCGGCTGTCGTCGTACTTCCAGGACATCGGCAACCTGCACCAGCGCACCGCGTCCATGGTGTCGACTGCCGCCTCCGTCGAGTGGACGGTCGTCAAGACGGAGGTCGAGGCGCTGCAGCTGGAGTACTCCTGGATCAAGGAGTTCGACCCGCGCTTCAACGTGAAGTACCGCGATGACAAGTCCTACCCCTGGCTCGCGGTCACGGTGGGCGACGAGTTCCCGCGGGTGATGGTGGGGCGGGGCGCGAAGCGCAAGGGCACCCGCTACTTCGGCCCCTACAGCCATGCGTGGGCGATCCGGGAGACCGTCGACATCCTGCTCCGCGTCTTCCCGATGCGGTCGTGCAGCAACGGCGTCTTCAAGCGGTCGCAGCAGATCGGGCGGCCGTGCCTGCTGGGCTACATCGACAAGTGCGCGGCGCCGTGCGTCGGCAACGTGTCCGCCGACGAGCACCGCGCGATCGTCGACGACTTCTGCGAGTTCATGGCCGGCCGCACGAAGCCGTTCATCAAGCGCATCGAGAACGAGATGTACGCCGCCAGCGAGGCGGAGGACTTCGAGCGGGCGGCCCGGCTCCGCGACGACCTGGGCGCGATGCAGAAGGCGCTCGAGAAGCAGGCGGTGGTGCTCGGCGACGGCGCCGACGCCGACGTGATCGCGCTGGCGGAGGACCCGTTGGAGGTCGCCGTCCAGGTGTTCTACGTGCGCGGCGGCCGGGTCCGCGGCCAGCGCGGCTGGGTCGCCGACCGCACCGACGACGCCGACACGTCCGAGCTGGTGGAGACGTTCCTGCTGCAGCTCTACGCCGGCGAGCCCGAGTCCGTGCCGAAGGAGATCCTGGTCCCGCGGCTGCCGCCGGACACGGCCACCTTCGAGCAGCTGCTCGGCGATCTGAGGGGCTCGAAGATCGCGATCCGGGTGCCCCAGCGCGGCGACAAGAAGCTGCTGCAGGAGAACGTCGCACGCAACGCGAAGGAGTCGCTCGCCCTGCACAAGACCAAGCGGGCGAGCGACCTGACCACCCGCAACCAGGCGCTGGCCGAGATCGCCGACGGGCTCGGGCTCGACGAGGCGCCGCTGCGGATCGAGTGCTACGACGTGTCCCACATCCAGGGCACCGAGATCGTGGCGTCGATGGTGGTGTTCGAGGACGGGCTCGCGCGCAAGGGGGAGTACCGCCGGTTCGTCATCCGCGGTCTGGACGGCGCGGCGGGGTCGGACAACATCGATGACACCGCCGCGATGCACGAGGTGATCACCCGACGCTTCCGACGGCTCCTCGACGAGCAGGCGCGGAGCGAGGAGCGGATGAGCGAGGACGGACCGATGCTGGTCGACCCCGACACCGGGCGACCCCGGAAGTTCGCCTACGCGCCCGGGCTGGTCGTGGTCGACGGCGGCGCCCCCCAGGTGGCCGCTGCCCAGCGCGCTCTCGACGAGCTCGGCATCGACGACATCCCGGTCTGCGGGCTGGCGAAGCGGCTGGAGGAGGTGTGGCTGCCCGGCGAGGCCGACCCGGTCATCCTGCGGCGGTCGTCCGAGGGGCTCTACCTCCTGCAGCGGGTTCGCGACGAGGCACACCGGTTCGCGATCGCCCACCACCGAGGACGACGCTCGAAGTCGATGGTCGAGAGCGTGCTCGACGACGTCCCCGGACTGGGGGAGGTACGCCGCAAGACGTTGCTGCGGCACTTCGGGTCGCTGAAGAAGCTGCGCGAGGCCGAGGTCGACGAGATCGCCGCCGTACCCGGTATCGGACCGCGTACGGCGTCCGCGATCAAGGACGCCGTCGCGGCGGGTGGGGCGACAGCGCCGACCCGGACGCGGAAGAGTACGGCGACATGAGTGACCTGAGAGCGCAGCCGGCGGGCGAGCTGGTCGTGGTGACCGGCATGACCGGTGCGGGGCGCAGCACCGCGGCGAAGGAGCTGGAGGACCTCGGCTTCTACGTCGTCGACAACCTGCCGCCCAGCCTGCTGCCCGACGTCGTCAAGCTCGTCGACGAGAGCCAGGGGCGGAGCCAGCGGATCGCGGTCGTCGTCGACGTACGGTCCGGCTCGTTCTTCCAGGGCCTGCGCGCGGCCCTCGCGCACGGCGTGACCGGCCGCGACGCCACCCTGGTCTTCCTCGACGCCACCGACGAGGTGCTCGTCCGCCGCCAGGAGGCCGTACGCCGACCGCACCCGCTGCAAGAGGGTGGCCGGCTGCTCGACGGCCTGGTCCGCGAGCGCGTCGTGCTGGCTGACCTCCGCGGCGACGCGGACCTCGTCATCGACACCAGCAACCTCAACGTGCACCAGCTCACCGACCGGATCGCCGAGTCGTTCGGCACCCCGGAGACCACCCGGCTGCGGGTGACCACGATCAGCTTCGGCTTCAAGTACGGCATCCCGGCCGATGCCGACTACGTGGCCGACATGCGCTTCCTGCCGAACCCCTACTGGGTGCCGGAGCTGCGGGCGCACACCGGCCGCGACCAGGACGTGGCCGACTACGTGCTCGGCCGGCCAGGTGCCGCAGAGTTCCTCGATCAGTACGTGCCGCTCCTCGCGGGCGTCGCCGAGGGCTACCTCCGCGAGGGCAAGCGCTTCCTGCGAGTCGCCATCGGCTGCACCGGCGGGAAGCACCGCAGCGTCGCGATGAGCGAGGAGATCACCCGCCGGATGCGGGAACGCGGCTATGTGGCCCGAGCCCTCCACCGCGACCTGGGGCGTGAATGACTCCCCGCCCGAACCGGCCGCACGACCGGGCGCAGGCGGTGGTCGCGCTCGGAGGTGGTCACGGCCTGCACGCGTCGCTGACCGCGCTGCGGATTCTCGTCGACGACCTGACGGTCGACGAGCTCACCGCGGTGGTGACGGTGGCCGACAACGGTGGTTCGTCGGGGCGGCTCAGGGGCGAGTTCGGCGTACTCCCTCCCGGTGACCTGCGGATGGCGCTCGCCGCACTGTGCGGCGACGACGAGTGGGGAGCCACCTGGGCGCGCGTGCTCCAGCACCGGTTCGAGGGTGACGGCGAGATGCGCGGCCACGTCGTCGGCAACCTGCTCATCGTGGGCCTGTGGGAGCTGCTCGCCAAGGACGGACACGGTCACGTCGACGCCCTCGACTGGGTCGGCAGGCTGCTCGGCGCGAAGGGGCGGGTGCTCCCGATGGCGCTCTCGCCGATGGACATCACGGCCGAGGTACGCGGACTTGCGAGCGACCCGGACGAGCTGACCGTGGTCCGGGGCCAGGTCGAGGTCGCCACGACCGACGGCGTGATCACGACCGTTGCACTCGAGCCGCCCGATCCAGGGGTCAGCCCGGCCGCGCTGACCGCGATCGCCGAGGCGGACTGGGCGGTGCTGGGCCCCGGCTCGTGGTTCTCCTCGGTGATCCCGCACCTGCTCGTCCCGCAGCTGCGCGACGCCCTGGTCGCTACCGACGCCCGGCTGCTCGTCGTCCTCAACCTCGCCGAGCAGCTGGGGGAGACGGGAGGGTTCGGCCCGGCCGACCACCTGGCCGTGCTCGCTGAGCACGCGCCGGACCTCGTCGTCCACACCGTGCTGGCCGATCGGGAGAGCGTGGGTGCCGACGCGGACGAGCTGTTGTTGATGGTGAAGGCACTCGGCGCCCGGCTGGTCATCGACGACGTCGCGATGGGTGACGGGACGGCTCGGCACGACCCTGCGCTGCTCGCGGCGGCCTACGAGCGGGTCATGCAGTCCACAGCATCTGATTCGGTGACGGGGTAGTTGACCCCCGTGGCAGGATCAGGGCCATGGCGATGACGGCTCAGGTCAAGGCGGAACTGGCCTCTACCCCGGTCACCAAGGCATGTTGTCGCAAAGCAGAGGTCGCTTCGACGCTGCGGTTCGCGGGGGGCTTGCACATCGTCGCCGGCCGGATCGTCGTCGAGGCCGAGCTGGACACGGGCGCGGCCGCCCGCCGGCTCCGTCGCGACATCGCGGAGATGTACGGCCAGTCGTCCGACGTGGTGATGGTGCAGGGCAACGGGATCCGCAAGGGGAGCCGCTACATCGTGCGCGTCGTCAAGGACGGCGAGGCGCTGGCTCGCCAGACCGGTCTCCTCGACCAGCGGGGCCGTCCGGTGCGCGGACTGCCGCCGGCTGTCGTCTCCGGTGGTGGCTGTGACGCGGTCGCCGCCTGGCGGGGGGCGTTCCTCGCCCACGGCTCGCTCACCGAGCCCGGACGGTCCTCCTCGCTGGAGGTCACCTGCCCGGGCTCCGAGGCCGCGCTCGCCCTTGTCGGCGTCGCCCGTCGCCTCGGGATCCAGGCCAAGGCCCGCGAGGTGCGCGGCATCGACCGGGTCGTCATCCGCGACGGCGACGCGATCGGCCAGCTGCTGACCCGGCTCGGCGCCCACGAGACGCTGATGGCCTGGGAAGAGCGCCGGATGCGGCGCGAGGTCCGGGCGACTGCCAACCGGCTCGCGAACTTCGACGACGCCAACCTGCGCCGCTCGGCGCGAGCCGCCGTGACGGCCGGTGCCCGGGTCGACCGGGCGATGGAGATCCTCGGCGACGAGGTGCCCGACCACCTGCGGATGGCCGGACGTCTCCGTCTCGAGCACAAGCAGGCGTCGCTGGAGGAGCTGGGCCAGCTGCACGACCCGGTGCTCACCAAGGACGCCATCGCCGGCCGGATCCGCCGGCTGCTCGCGATGGCCGACAAGCGGGCCGAGGAGCTGGGCGTGCCCGACACCGAGGCGTCGCTGACGGCCGAGATGCTCGCCGGCGACGCCTGAGCAGCTGGGCGCCCTTGCCTCCCAGCGCTGCGCGGAGCATCGTGGGGACATGCATGCGAACGTGGGCGACCGACTGGTCGTGGAGGGTCGGACCGACTCGATGCACAGGCGCGAGGCCGAGGTGCTCGAGGTGCGCGGTGAGGACGGCGGCCCGCCGTATCTCGTGCGGTGGGAGGACGGCCACGAGGCGCTGACCTTCCCGGGCGCCGACGCGCACGTCCTGCCGGCGTCCTGACGACCGCTCGGCACCCGGGATCGTTGTTACCTGCACGTACGGCGGGACTGGCAGGTAGGGCGAGCGAGGCCGCTTGTAGGGTGAGGACGCGGGTGACTGAACGCCCGCAATCCAGTCAAGGCGGGTGACCGAACGCCCACCACCGAGACAAGGAGCACAACGCTGTGACCGTACGCGTAGGCATCAACGGCTTCGGCCGGATCGGCCGCAACTTCTTCCGCGCAGTCCGCGCCAGTGGCCTCGACATCGAGATCGTCGGCGTCAACGACCTGACCGACAACGCCACCCTGGCGCACCTTCTCAAGTACGACTCGATCCTCGGCCGCCTCGACGCGGACGTGAGCTCGACCAACGACGCGATCGTCGTCGGCGACACCGAGATCAAGGCGTTCGCCGAGCGCGACCCGGCCATGCTCAAGTGGGCAGACCTGGGCGTCGACGTGGTCGTCGAGTCCACGGGCTTCTTCACCGACGCCACCAAGGCACGTGCCCACGTCGACGGCGGCGGTGCCAAGAAGGTCATCATCTCCGCGCCCGCCTCCAACGAAGACATCACCGTCGTGATGGGCGTCAACGACGGGCTCTACGACCCCGCACAGCACACCGTGATCTCCAACGCGTCGTGCACCACCAACTGCCTGGGCCCGATGGCCAAGGCGCTCAACGACGGTCTCGGCATCAACAAGGGCCTGATGACCACCATCCACGCCTACACCGCCGACCAGAACCTGCACGACAACATCCACAAGGATCCGCGTCGTGCCCGCGCCGCTGCCCTCAACATTGTGCCCACCTCGACCGGCGCCGCGAAGGCGATCGGCCTGGTGCTGCCCGAGCTCAAGGGCAAGCTCGACGGCTACGCCCTCCGCGTCCCCACGCCGACCGGATCGCTCACCGACCTCACCTTCGAGGCCGCGCGCGAGACCAGCGTCGAGGAGGTCAACGAGATCGTGAAGGCTGCCGCGGATGGCAGGATCCTGCGCTACTCCACTGACCCGATCGTGTCCTCGGACATCGTCACCGACCCGGCGTCCTGCATCTTCGACGCGCCGCTGACCAAGGTCATCGGCGATCAGGTCAAGGTCGCCGGTTGGTACGACAACGAGTGGGGCTACTCCAACCGCCTCGCTGACCTGATCGTCCACGTCGGCGCCACCCTCTGACGGTGAGCGAGTACGCCGGACTCGGCGAGGTGAGCGGCAAGCGCGTCCTCGTCCGGTCGGACCTCAACGTGCCCCTGGACGGCACGACGATCACTGACGACGGCCGGATCCGGGCCAGCGTGCCGACGATCCGGGCGCTGGTCGAGGCCGGTGCCCGGGTGGTCGTGACGGCGCACCTGGGTCGGCCCAAGGGCGAGCCCGACCCGGCGTACTCGCTCGGACCGGTCGCGACGCGGCTCGGCGAGCTGCTCGGCCAGGACGTCGCGTTCGCGACCGACACCGTCGGCGAGTCCGCGCAGGCGACCGTGGCCGCACTCGAGGACGGCCAGGTCGCCGTGCTCGAGAACGTGCGGTTCAACGCGGGCGAGACCAGCAAGGACGACGCCGAGCGCGGAGCGTTCGCCGACCGGCTCGCAGCGCTGGCCGACGCCTTCGTCTCCGACGGCTTCGGCGTCGTGCACCGCAAGCAGGCCAGCGTGTTCGAGGTCGCGCAGCGGCTCCCGCACGCGATGGGCGGACTGGTCGCGGCTGAGATCAACGTCCTCCGGCGGCTCACGGTCGACCCCGAGCGCCCCTACGTGGTCGTGCTCGGTGGATCGAAGGTGTCCGACAAGCTGGGCGTGATCGACAACCTGCTCGGCAAGGCCGACAAGCTGCTCATCGGTGGCGGCATGGTCTTCACCTTCCTCGCCGCCCAGGGGCACGAGGTCGGGAAGAGCCTGCTGGAGGAGGACCAGCTCGACATCTGCCGCGACTACCTGCGCCGGGCCCGCGAGGCCGGGGTGGAGCTGCTGCTGCCGTCCGACATCGTCGTCGACACCGAGTTCCCGTCGGGCGACCGCACACCGGCACCGGGCGTCGTACCGTCCTCCGAGATCCCGGCCGACTGCCTCGGTCTCGACATCGGCCCGGACACCGCGGTCGCCTACGCGCGGGCGCTGTCCGACGCCCGGACCGTCTTCTGGAACGGGCCGATGGGTGTGTTCGAGGTCGACGCGTTCGCGGCCGGCACCAAGGCCGTCGCCGACGCACTGACCAAGGTCGACGGCCTGACCGTCGTCGGCGGCGGCGACTCCGCGGCCGCGGTGCGCACGCTCGGGTTCGACGAGGCCGCGTTCGGCCACATCTCCACCGGAGGCGGTGCCAGCCTCGAGTACCTCGAGGGCAAGGAGCTCCCCGGCATCACGGTCCTGGAGGACTGAAACATGGCAAGCACCCGCACGCCGATCATGGCGGGCAACTGGAAGATGAACCTGAATCACCAAGAAGCGGTGATGCTGGTTCAGAAGCTCGCGTTCACGCTCGCGGACAAAAAACACGACTACGGCAAGGTCGACGTCGTCGTCCTGCCGCCGTTCACCGACATCCGATCCGTCCAGACGCTGGTCGACGGCGACCGGCTGTCGATCAACTACGGCGCCCAGGACGTCTCCGCGCACGACTCCGGTGCCTACACCGGCGAGATCTCGGCCGGTCAGCTCGCCAAGCTGGGCTGCTCCTACGTGACCGTCGGCCACTCCGAGCGGAGGCAGTACCACGCGGAGACCGACGAGCTCGTCGCGGCGAAGGCCAAGGCTGCGCTCGGCGCGAAGATCACGCCGATCGTCTGCGTCGGCGAGGGCCTGCACATCCGTCAGGAGGGCACGCACGTGCCCTACAACACCGCCCAGGTGATCGGGTCGCTCGCGGGTCTGACGGCGCAGCAGGTCGCCGGGCTCGTCATCGCCTACGAGCCCGTGTGGGCGATCGGCACCGGCGAGGTCGCGACCCCCGACGATGCGCAGGAAGTCTGTGCCGCCATCCGCGGGCAGATCAAGGAGTCATACGGCGCGGACGTTGCCGACGCCGTGCGGATCCAGTACGGCGGTTCGGTCAAGGCCGCCAATGTCGGCGGGATCATGGCTCAGCCCGACATCGACGGCTGCCTGGTCGGCGGAGCGAGCCTGCAGGCCGACGAGTTCGGTGGCATCTGCCGGTTCTACGACATGCCGCAGCTGTAGGAACTCACTGAGCGTTCTCGGGGACTTGGCTCGCCAGGGCGACCACATCCGTCGCATTGAAGTAGGTGCTCTGTCGCCGTCGGCGGTGTCGACGTTGACGCAGGCCTCCGGCCTCGACCCTGTCGAGGTGCTTCGTGCCACCAATGGCAATGCGTTCTCGGTCGAGCACCATGTGTCCGCGGTCCTTCGCAGACGTGGTGTGGTCGGCCGGGACCGGCTCGCCTAGGCGAGGCGGAGGGCAAACCTAGGTGAGGCGCACGGAGGCGCCGAGTCGTCGTCGTGCCGAGCGTCGTCGCATCTGACCACGCTCTGAAAGAAGGAGATCCCGAGGTGAAGCCTCCTGATCTCGCGAAGAACTCGGTACGCAGCGCCAAGGTCCTGGACGGCACGATCGCCGGAGGCGACATCGCGGACGGCACCGTCACCGGCATCGATGTGGG
Organism: uncultured Actinomycetota bacterium; assembly: GCA_963795115.1. Taxonomy (GTDB): domain Bacteria; phylum Actinomycetota; class Actinomycetes; order Propionibacteriales; family Nocardioidaceae; genus Nocardioides. Next base: position 423,347 of record CAWCGH010000001.1, on the reverse strand, counting down.
TGAGAACGCCCTCGGCGCCCTCGGCTCAGGCTAGGGAGAGGAAGAGCTTCTCCATCGTCTTGACGTCCACGCCGTCGAGGTCGCCGTCGTTCTGGCTCAGGCACTGCTGGAGCCCGGTGGCCACGATGGCGTAGCCGGCTCGTGACAACGCTTTGTTGACCGCGGCGAGCTGGGTGAGCACGGACTCGCAGTCGGAGCCCTTCTCCATCATCTTGATGACGCTGCCGAGGTGACCGTGGGCGCGCTTCATGCGCGTGATGATCGCCTTGATCTCGGTCGGTTCCAGGTCCATCAGATCCTCCCCTCCAAGCCGTCCAACGCCGCGGTCAATCGTTCGCGCGCGTCCGTGGCTACCACACTCAGCGCCTCGCCCGCGCCGCCCTCGGTCACCGAGAGCAGCAGGTCGGGGTCCAGCGCCTCGACGACCGTCGTTCCCTCGTCGATCGAGCGCACCACCACGTTGCAGGGCAACAGGGCGGCGATCGAGGGCTCCGCCTCGACCGCTCGGCGAGCCAGCTGCGGCCGGCAGGCACCGAGGATCACCTGCGGACTGACATCGACACCCAGCTTCTTCTTGAAGGTCGCCTTGAGGTCGATCTCGGTCAGCACACCGAAACCCACCTCCGCCAGCCGCCCGCGGACGGCCTCGACGGTCTCTTCGTAGGGGCGACCGACCGTCGCCTTGATCGTGTACTGCGCCATGTTGATCTCCCTCGTGTGGGTACTGCCTGACGAACCTGCCACCAACTTTACATCCCCCCGGGGGGATCTGCTCACTTCGATTCGTATTCCCCCGGGGGGTTCCAGATGCCGCGGTCCGCCACCGTCGAGAAGGAGAGCCCATGCGTGAGGTCACCGTCGACCAGCTCGCGGCAGCGTCTGACCAGGAGACCGCCGTGCACTGCCTGGATCCGCTCCGGGCGTCCGATCGAGAAGTGAGGACAAGATGACCGACAACTCCAAGACCCAGTCCACGGCACCCGCGTCCGCGACCGAGGAGTCCGAGCAGCACCCCGCCGGCACCACGCTGACGGTGCGGACGTTGGAAACCCCCTCGCTGGGCGACCGCACCTACGTGGTGCACGACGGCGAGGTCGCTTTCGTGGTCGACCCCCAGCGCGACATCGACCGGGTGCTCGAAGTCCTCGAGGCCGACGACGTGAGCCTGACCCATGTCTTCGAGACCCACATCCACAACGACTACGTCACCGGTGGGCTCGCCCTGGCCCAGGCCACCGGCGCGGAGTACCTGGTCAACGCAGCCGACGAGGTGTCCTTCGACCGCACACCGGTCGCGGACGGCGAGGTGGTCGAGGTGGGCGAGCGGATGAAGGTCCGCGCGATCTCGACGCCCGGTCATACGTTCACCCACCTGTCCTACGCGCTCAGCGACGGCGACGAGCCGTACGCGGTGTTCACCGGCGGGTCGTTGCTGTACGGCGCCACGGGTCGGCCCGACCTGCTCGGCGATGAGCACACCGACGCGCTGGTGCGGCACCAGCACGCCTCGGCGCGGCATCTCGCCGAGACGCTCCCCGACGCCGCTGAGGTCTACCCGACCCACGGCTTCGGTTCGTTCTGCGCCGCCACCAAGTCCGACGCCACCTCCTCGACCATCGGTGAGGAGAAGGGGTCTAACCCGGTGCTGACCCAGGACGAGGAGACCTACGTGCGTGAGCTCCTCGACGGCCTGGGTGCCTGGCCCGCGTATTACGTCCACATGGGCCCGGCCAACGCCGAGGGCCCGCAGGCGCCCGACCTCTCGCCGGTTCAGGAGGCCGATGCCGGTGAGCTGCGGCGCCGGATCGAGAGCGGTGAGTGGGTCGTCGATCTGCGCAACCGCACCGCGTTCGCCGCCGGGCACGCCCCGGGCACGCTCAACTTCGGGCTCGACGGGGCCTTCTCGACCTACCTCGGCTGGCTGATCGAGTGGGGCACCCCGGTGACCCTCCTCGGCGAGACCGCCGAGGACGTTGCCACCGCCCAGCGCGAACTGGTGCGCATCGGCATCGACCGGCCCGCGGCGCAGGCCAACGGCGGTCCTAGTGCGTGGACCGATGATGAGCAGGCCCGGTTCCCCACCGGCACCTTTGCCGACCTCGCCCAGGTCAATCACCACCGCGAAGTGGTCGTCCTCGACGTGCGCCGCGCCGACGAGCACGAGAAGACCGCGATCGCGGGAGCCATCAACATCCCGATCCACGAGCTCCCCCGTCGCGTCTCCGAGGTTCCGCCCGGTGAAGTCTGGGTGCACTGCGCCAGCGGCTACCGCGCCTCCATCGCTGCGTCGTTCCTCGACGCCGCCGGCCGCACTCTCGTCGCGGTCGACGACTCCTTCGAGAACGCTGAGAAGGTCAACCTGCACCTCGTCGGCGCCGAGGAAGCGGCGCAAGACTGAGATGACGCTGCTCCTCGCCGTCGCCGCCGGCCTCCTCATCGGCTTGTCCCTCGGGGCGCTCGGCGGCGGCGGGTCCATCCTCGCCGTCCCCGTGCTGGTCTACCTGCTCGACCAGTCACCCACCGAGGCGACCACCGGGTCGCTGGTCGTCGTCGGCGTCACCTCGCTGGTCGGAGCCGCCTCCGCCCGCCGCGAAGACAACGTGCTGCTCGGGCGGGGTATCTCCTTCGGCGTCGTCGCCATCGGCGGGGCGGCCCTCGGGGCAGCCGCGTCGACACGGGTCCCCGAAGACATCTTGCTCGCGGCGTTCGCTGCGCTGATGCTCCTTGTCGGCGGGGTCATGGCCTGGCGCCAGCTCGGACATCGGCGCCGAGTTCCGCAGCACGCAGCGCGACCTACCCTGGACGACCCCATCATCACGTTCAGCCCCACCTTCGCCTGCCAGTGCCCGCGCGCGCTCAAAGTTCTCATCGCCGCCACCATCGTCGGTGGACTGACCGGCTTCCTCGGCGTGGGCGGCGGGTTCCTCGTCGTACCCGCCCTGCTGCTCGCACTCGCACTGCCCATGCACCAAGCCGTCGGCACCTCGCTCGTCGTCATCACCATCACCAGCGCAGCAGCCCTCGCCGTCCGAGCAGGCTCCGGCACCAGCCCCGACTGGACCGTCGTGCTCGCCCTCACCATCGCCTCGTCGCTCGCCGCCGTCGCCGGCGCCAAGATCAGCGACCGGGTCGGCACCAACCGACTGGAACCCGCCTTCACCTTGCTCGTGCTCGGCGTCGCCGCCTACACCTCGTTCCGAGCCGCGCCGGCGCTGACCTGACGACTGCGGCGCAGACTCCATCGCCTCGGCGCCGCGCTCGCACCTACTCGACCGAGGGCGCGCACCGCTGGCCGGCCAGGAGGGCGTCGTGCGCCGCACGGGAGGCCCGCGGTCCGCGTAGCGCCAGCCGAACCGCGATGCAGGAAACTTCAGTGAGACACATCACTCGTCGACGCCTGCGTCGTTGGCAGAGACAGATCAAGTCGATTTCTCGGAGGCTTCAATGGCTCGACTGACCACCCGCTGGAAGGCAATCGTCGCCATTGCGGCCATCGCCGTGGCCCCGACGGGAATCACGCTCAGCGGCGCCGACGCTGAACCTGCGGCCACGTCCGCTGGATGTGCGACGGGCGGCGCGTCGGTCGCTGCCCGAGCGCTGTACGGTCCAGGCACGTCGGTCGCCGGCACGGACTCCGTCGCCGGCCTGTCCACCGCGCTCGCGATGGCGCCTGGCGTCGAGCCCGGGGTCCGACACCGCATGGTGCAGGCAGGGGAACAGTGGTGCGACGCGACGACTGCGTTCAACACGGCATGGCGGGCCAACGGTCGGAGGGTGGGTGGCGGGAAGGCGATTGCCGGGGCCTACACCCGGCTGGCCGCGGCTCCGTACTTCGACCGCGTCGCCGTCACCCGTAGCACCGGCGCCGCCGGCACCTGGGCGATCTCGACCCACGCGCTCACCAACGGGGTCGACGCGAACTGGACGGTGGTCACCGACTCCTCCGGGATCGCCACCGCCCGGTGGGTCGCCACAGCGTTCGCGCAGAAGCCGTTCGTGGCCGGGTGGGAGGGTCTGACCGCCCTGCCGAACGCCACAGAGAGCTACACGCGTCTCTCCGACGGCCTCATCGACGACGCCCGTGGCCTGCCCACGTCCGACGGGGTCGCTTCGTCGACCGACGAGGACGGATCGCCCGGGCTCAGCTCCCACAGCTTCGACGACGGCTTCACGATCACCGTCTCGGTCGGCGACACCCAGGCGGGGATCGACCCGGGGGTCGACACCGGTGTCCACAGCGTCGACATCGTGCGGCGCACGCTCGACGCCGCCAAGCTGAACTACCACGAGTTCCGCTCGTGGGGCTTCACCAAGGGTTGGGAGGCCCCGGCCCCCCTGGACTCGGACACTGGCTACATCTACGTCAACGACGCACTGTCGCTGTACTGCCTCGCCTGTGTCCTGACCGCTGACAACTTCAACATCCACATCATCTCCGAGGTGCAGACCGCATTGACGGCGCTGGGCTACGACGGCTACACGGACGCCACCCAGGCCTACCAGCTGATCATCGGTCACGAGATGTTCCACAACTTCCAGAACCGCTACATCAAGCCTGGCGTCCTGCCGGACAACCTCAGCAGCGAACGGTTCACCCACGACTCCTACTCCGAGGGCACAGCGCGGTTCCAGGAGAGCCTGCACGGGTACGCGGGCACCACGTTCGCACCCAACACGCTCGGGACCGCGAACGACGCCAACGGGTGCAACGGGTTCGACGACGAGGGCACGATGGACGGTGCGATGGCGACCGGACCGTTCGGCTCCGAAAAGACCTACAACGCCTGCTTCTTCTGGGGACCTTGGTTCGCCACCTACGGCAAGAGCGCGTTCGTCAAGCTCGTGACCGAGGGCCTGCCGGCCTATGCCGACCGTGAGGACGGATTCGCAGAGATCGCACCTGCGCTGATCGACGCGACCGGAGTGCCCGTCGCAGACCAGCTGGCCGCCTTCGCCGCCTCGGTGATCACCGGCCAGGGCCGCACCTGGTCGACGTGGAGCGGCAGCGCGACCTACGACTGGGGCTCCCTGACCGAGCGGTGGCAGCCGACCGACCTTACCGTGGGGGCGACGTCCACACGGTACCTCGGTGGCGGCGGCCTGATGGGCCACCGCATCACCTCGCCGACTCGGGTAACGATGAACGCCGGTGCCGACGAGGCGCTGTTCACCATCGCCCAGAGCAGTGCCAAGGTCGTGGTGACACCGATCAGCGCGAACTACGTCACCGTCCGTCCGAAGAAGGGCCAGCAGGTGTACGTCGTCGCGGTGCGGCCGGTCGCCGGCAGCGGAGCCGTCACGCTGACCGCCGCGAAGCCGGGTGGGCCGCCGCCGAACGACGACCCCGTCGCAGGGCCGGCCCAGGCGCCGGTCACCGGCACGGTGACCACGCTCGCTCCAGGCCAGGGCGAGCGCATCGAGGGAGTCACCAGCCAGTACCTCGAGCTCACGGTGCCCGAGGGTGTGGACAACGCCTCGTCCTCGCTGCAGGCGAGCTATCCGCTCCCAGCCGACATCGACCTCTACCTGCAGTGGTTCGACGGCACGAGCTGGCAGGACATCGCCGCCGGCACCTCCGGTGCCCTGGACAGTGAGTCGCTGAACGGTGGTCGGCTGGGTCAGGGGCAGTACCGGATCGAGGTGCACAACTGGGCAGGCCCCGCCGGGAACCAGGTCAGCCTGACCATGACCTTCACCAACTCGGCCGGCACGCCGGGAGGCTGAGCCCGACCGGGCTGGAGCTGATCGGGGCGGCCCGCCGAATGCCCTGTCCACACGCGTGTCCCGGGTACGAGACGCGCTCGAGGCTGACGTAGGATCCCTGACGTGTTGGAAACCGCTTTCACCGTTCTACTCGTGCTCACGAGCCTAGTGATGATCCTCCTGGTGCTGCTGCACAAGGGTCGTGGCGGCGGCCTCTCGGACATGTTCGGCGGCGGCGTCTCCAGCTCCCTGGGCGGTTCGTCGGTCGCGGAGCGCAACCTTGACCGATTTACGATCGGCATTGGTGTCATCTGGTTCGCGTGCGTCATCGCACTCGGCCTCCTGCTTGCCTATCAGTGATCCCCCGACACTGAACAACGCTTCCGGTCCCCCCGGATCGAACTGAGGAGAGTGTCCGTTGGCTGGTGGTGGCAACGCGATCCGCGGTAGTCGTGTCGGCGCAGGCCCGATGGGTGAGGCCGAGCGTGGCGAGGCCGCGCCGCGCCAGGCGGTGACCTACTTCTGTGCACACGGGCACCGTTCGGTGATCGCCTTCTCCGTCGAGGCCGTCGTGCCCGACTCCTGGGACTGCCCGAAGTGCGGCCTGCCGGCCGGCCTCGACTCCGACAACGCCCCGCCGGCGCCGAAGATCGAGCCGTACAAGACCCACCTCGCCTACGTGAAGGAGCGCCGCTCCGACAAGGAGGCCGAGGTCATCCTCGACGAGGCGATCCAGTTGCTCCGCTCCCGCCGCAAGTCCGGCGAGATCGTCTTCTGACGCCGACCGGCGTCAGAGCTGCGACGCCGCGTCGTGGTCGAGGAACCACGTCGTCTCGGTGATGCCGCGGACGCCGCGGGCCGGAGTCTCGGCCACGGTGCCGTCGTCGGCGAGCGCGCGGGCGACCGCACCGGCCTTGGCCTCCCCGGAGACGAGGAACCACACTGCGTGCGACCGGTCGAAGGCCTCGAACGTCAGCGTCACCCGGTCCGGAGGTGGCTTGGGGGAGTCGTGGACCGCGGTCGCGATGGCGCCGGTGACGTCGAGGCCGGGATGGCCGGGGAAGAGCGAGGCGATGTGACCGTCCGGACCGACGCCGAACATGAGGATGTCGAAGGCACCGCCGCCTTCCGCCCGCACGACGTCGGAGTACGACGCCGCGGCGGTCTCCGCGTCCGGCACCTGATCGGCTGCGGGCACCTCGTGGACCCGGGTCGCGCCGACCTCGTCGAGGAACGCCGCTCGGGCCTGGACGGCGTTGCGGTCGGGGGAGTCGGCGGGGACGAACCGCTCGTCGCCGTACCAGAAGTGCACCGCACCCCAGTCGACACCGGACGCCGGCGCCATCCGGGCGACCTCGCGGTGGACGGAGTCGGCGATCGAGCCGCCGGTCAGGCCGACGTGCGGGACGTGCCCGGCCGCCTGCGCATCGGCAATGCGGTTGAGCAGCTCGCCGGCCACGGCCGTGGCCAGGGTCGCCGGGTCGGGCTGGACCTCGATCAGGGGAGCCGGGCGGTCGTCGTCCATCAGCGTCGGTGCCTCCGGTAGTAGTCGATCAGCGCGCGGGTCGACGGGTCCTGCTCCGCGATCGCCGAGTCATCCCCGGCTACCGCGGGGGTGATCTGCTGGGCGAGCTGCTTGCCGAGCTCCACCCCCCACTGGTCGAAGCTGTCGATGCCCCACACGACGCCCTGGGTGAAGGTGATGTGCTCGTAGAGCGCGATCAGCTGCCCCAGGACCGAGGGCGACAGCTCCGGCGCCAGGATCGAGGTCGTCGGGCGGTTGCCGGTGAACACGCGGGCGGGGACGATCGCCTCCGCCGTACCCTCGGCCCGAACCTCGTCCGCGGTCTTGCCGAACGCCAGCGCCTTGGTCTGCGCGAAGAAGTTGGCGAGGAGCAGCTCGTGGACGTCGACGTCGCCGTCCTCGAGCGGGTACGCGGGGTTGGCCACCGCGATGAAGTCGCACGGGATCAGCCGGGTGCCCTGGTGGATGAGCTGGTAGAACGCGTGCTGGCCGTTGGTGCCCGGCTCGCCCCAGAACACCTCACCGGTGTCGGTGGTCACGGGGGAGCCGTCCCAGCGCACGCTCTTGCCGTTGCTCTCCATCGTCAGCTGCTGGAGGTACGCCGCGAACCGGTGCAGGGACTGCGCATAGGGCAGTACGGCGTGCGTCTGCGCTCCCAGGAAGTTGACGTACCAGATGTTCAGCAGGCCCATGAGAGCCGGCACGTTGCGTTCGAGCGGCTGGTCGCGGAAGTGTTCGTCGATCGCATGGAACCCGGCCAGGAGCTCGGCGAACCGTTCCGGACCGATCGCGATCACGAGCGAGGTGCCGATGGCGGAGTCGACCGAGTAGCGACCGCCGACCCAGTCCCAGAAGCCGAACGCGTTGGCCGGGTCGATGCCGAACGCCTCCACCTTGTCGAGGGCGGTGGACACGGCGACGAAGTGCTTCGCGACGGCCTCCGGCGCTCCGCCGAGCCCGTCGAGCAGCCAGGTGCGGCACAGGCGCGCGTTGGTGAGCGTCTCGAGCGTGCCGAAGGTCTTGCTCGCCACGATGAAGAGGGTCGTTGCCGGGTCGAGACCGGACAGCTTCTCGGCCGCGTCGGTGGGGTCGATGTTGCTGATGAAGCGGCACTCGATGCCGTCCTGGCGGTACGGCTTGAGCGCCTCGTAGGCCATCACCGGCCCCAGGTCCGACCCGCCTATCCCGATGTTGACCACCGTGCGGATCCGCTGGCCGGTGGCTCCGACCCATTCACCCGAACGCACCTTCTCGGCGAAGCCGTAGATCCGCTCGAGCACGTCGTGCACGTCGGCCACCGTGTCCTGCCCGTCCACCTCGAGCTGCGTGCCAGCCGGCTGCCGCAGCGCGGTGTGCAGGACTGCGCGGTCCTCGGTCACGTTGATGTGCTCCCCCGCGAACATGGCGTCGCGGCGCTCCTCGAGCCCGACCTCACGCGCCAGGTCGAGGAGAGCGCGGAGCACCTCGTCGTCGACGAGGTTCTTGGACAGGTCGACGTGGAGCTCGCCGGCGGCGAAGGTGAGCCGTTCGACCCGGCCAGGGTCGTCGTCGAACGCGGTCCGCAGGTCCGGCGTACCTGCGGCCGCGAGCTCGGTCAGCCGTGCCCACGCCGGGGTCGTCGTCGGGTCCACCGTCAGCCCATCTGGCCCTGGACGGTCTCCACCAGCTCGATCCACGACTTCTTGAACTTGTCGACGCCCTCGGTCTCCAGGACCAGGAAGACGTCGTCGAGGTCGACCCCGACCTTGCTGAGCTGGTCGAAGAGCGCCTGCGCCTCCTCTGCCCGGCCGGTGACCTGGTCGCCCTTGACATCGCCGTGGTCCGCGAAGGCCTCCATTGTCTTCTCCGGCATCGTGTTGACGGTGCCGGCGACCACGAGGTCGGTGACGTACAGGGTGTCGGAGTAGTCGGGGTTCTTCACGCCGGTCGACGCCCACAGCGGGCGCTGCAGGTTCGCCCCCGCGGCGGCCAGCGTCTGCCAGCGCTCTGAGGCGACGACCTCCTCGAAAGCCGCATAGGCCAACCGGGCGTTCGCCACCGCCGCCTTGCCGCGAAGGGCCAGCGCCTCGTCGGTGCCGATTCCGTCGAGCCGCTTGTCGATCTCGGTGTCGACGCGGGACACGAAGAACGACGCCACGGACTGGATCTGGGCCAGGTCCAGCCCGTTGTCCTTCGCCTGCTCCAGCCCCGAGAGGTAGGCGTCCATCACCAAGCGGTAACGCTCGGTCGAGAAGATCAGGGTGACGTTGACGCTGATGCCCTCGGCGACGGCGGCGGTGATCGCAGGCAGTCCCTCGAGCGTCGCGGGGATCTTGATGAGCGCGTTCGGCCGGTCGACCGCGGACCAGAGCGCCTTCGCGGAGCCGATCGTGCCGTCGGTGTCGTTCGCCAGTGTCGGCTCGACCTCGATGGACACCCGGCCGTCCGAGGACGACCCGTCGGCCACCGGGGCGAGCACGTCGCAGGCGTTCCGGACGTCCTCGGTGGTCAGCTCGAAGACCACCTTGTCGACGTCGGCTCCGTCCGCGACGAGGGAGCGCACCTGCTCGTCGTAGCGCTCGCCGTCGGCGATCGCAGCCGCGAAGATGGTCGGGTTGGTCGTCACCCCGACGACCGACTTCTCGGTCACGAGTTCGGCCAGGTTGCCGGTCTCGATCCGTTCGCGCGACAGGTCGTCGAGCCAGATGGACACACCGGCGTCGGCCAGTGCCTTCAGACGATCGCTCATGGGATCTCCTTCGTGGATCGTTGAACTGTTGGGTAGCTAGCGGGTGGCAGCCTCGATGCTGTCCTTGGCGGCCTGGGCGACCGCCTCGGGGGTGAATCCGAGCTCCTTGAAGATCCGGGCGCCCTCGGCGGAGGCGCCGAAGCGCTCCAGGCTCACCATCTGGCCGGCGTCGCCGACGTACTCCCGCCAGCCCTGGCGGATACCGGCCTCGACGCTGACCCGCGCCTTCACGGTCGGCGGGATGATCTCGTCGCGGTAGGCCTGGGTCTGCTGCTCGAACCACTCGATCGAGGGCATCGAGACCACCCGGGCGTTGATGCCGTCGGCGGCGAGCAGCTCGCGCGCCTCCACCGCCAGCTGCACCTCGGAGCCGGTGCCGATGAGGATCACGTCGGGCTGGCCGCCGTCGGCCTCGACCAGGACGTAGCCGCCCTTGCCGACGTGGTCCGTGGTGGCGAACCCGCCTTCACCCCGCGGGAACGTCGGGACGTTCTGCCGGGTGAGGATCAGACCGGCGGGCCGGTCGGTGTTCTTGAGGATCTGCAGCCACGCAGCCGCGGTCTCGTTGGCGTCTGCCGGACGGACGATGTCGAGACCGGGGATGCCGCGGAGCGCCCAGAGGTGCTCGACCGGCTGGTGGGTCGGCCCGTCCTCGCCGAGGCCGATCGAGTCGTGGGTCCAGACGTAGGTGACCGGCGCCTGCATCAGCGCCGCCACCCGGACCGAGCCGCGCATGTAGTCGGAGAACGTCAGGAAGGTGCCACCGAAGACGCGGGTGCCGCCGTGGGCCGCGATGCCGTTCATGATCGCGCCCATGCCGTGCTCGCGGATGCCGAAGTGGAGGACGCGGCCCTGGAGGGGATCGGCCTTCCAGTCCTCGACGGAGCGGTCCTCGGGCAGGAAGGACGGGGCGCCCTTGATGGTCGTGTTGTTGGACCCGGCAAGGTCGGCCGAACCGCCCCACAGCTCGGGCATGAGGGGAGCGATCGCGTTGATCACCTGGCCGGACGCGGCGCGGGTCGCCACCCCCTTGGCATCGGCCGGGAAGGTCGGCAGCGCGTCCTCCAGCCCCTCCGGCAGCTCGCGTCCCTTCATCCGGAAGAGCAGTCCGGCCTGCTCGGCGTGGTCGTGGGCCCAGGCGTCGTACTGCCGATCCCACTCGGCGCCCCACACCTTCCCGCGATCGAGCAGAGACCGGGTGTGCTCGAGGACGTCGTCCGGCACCTCGAACTTCCGCGCCGGGTCGAAGCCGAGGAGCTCCTTGGTGGCGGCCACCTCGTCGTCGCCGAGCGCCGAGCCGTGCGCGGCCTCGGTGTTCTGCGCGTTGGGCGAGGGCCAGGCGATGATCGTCCGCAGCACGATCATCGACGGCTTGTCGGTGACCGCGTCGGCAGCCTTGATCGCCTCGTAGAGCGCGGGGACGTCCTCGACGTAGTCGGCACCCTTGGTGTGGTCGCCGCCCTTGGTCCAGTCGACGGTCTGGACGTGCCACCCGTACGCCTCGTAGCGCTTGGCGACGTCCTCGTTGAACGCGATGTCGGTGTCGCCCTCGATCGAGATCCGGTTGGCGTCGTAGATGACGGTGAGATTGCCGAGCTCCTGGGTCCCGGCGATCGAGGACGCCTCGCTGCTCACCCCCTCCTGGAGGTCCCCGTCGGAGGCGATCGCGTAGATGCGGTGGTCGAACAGCGACCCGCCGGGCGCCGGGTCCGGGTCGAACAGGCCGCGCTCGCGCCGGGCCGCCATCGCCATGCCGACCGCGTTGGCGAGGCCCTGGCCGAGCGGGCCGGTCGTGACCTCGACGCCGGCCGTGTGGCCGAACTCGGGGTGGCCCGGGGTCTTGGATCCCCACGTCCGCAACGACTTGAGGTCGTCGAGCTCGAGGCCGAAGCCGCCGAGGAACAGCTGGGTGTAGAGCGTGATCGAGCTGTGGCCGGCACTCAGCACGAACCGGTCGCGCGACATCCAGTTGGGGTCGGCGGGGTCGTGCCGCATCACCTTCTGGAAGAGGAGGTACGCCGCCGGTGCGAGGCTCATCGCCGTGCCGGGGTGGCCGTTGCCGACCTTCTGGACGGCGTCCATCGCCAGCACCCGTGCGGTGTCGACCGCCTTGCGGTCGAGATCGGTCCACTCCAGCTCCGGGATCATGACGCCGAGCCTACCCAGCGATCGCCGCGACCCAACAGGGACCGGATAGCGGAACCGAGCGTGAACACCGATAGACTCGGGCCGCTCTTACCCCTCGCCGTGAGGTTCCCAGTGACGACCGTCGACCCTGACCGCCCAGCCGCTCGGCTGGTCGACGGAGTGAACGGTGTCGTCGAGCCGGGCGACAACCAGGAGCGGGCGTCCGCACGTGACGTCGTCATGGCGTACGTCGGCCTCACCAAGCCCCGCGTGATCGAGCTGCTGCTGCTCACGACGGTGCCCGTCATGTTCTTCGCCGCAGGGGGGGTGCCCGACCTCGGGCTGGTCGTCGCCACCGTCGCCGGTGGCGCGCTGTCGGCGGGTTCGGCATCAGTCTTCAACTGCGTCTACGACCGCGACATCGACGAGCAGATGCGTCGTACCCGCCGGCGAGCGCTGCCGCGCCACATCATCACCCCGCGCGCGGCGCTGGTGTTCGGCTTCGTGCTGGGGATCCTGTCCACGGTGATCCTCTGGGCGTGGGTCAACCCGCTGTCGGCCGGGCTGGCGGTGGCCGCGAACGCCTTCTACGTCTTCGGCTACACCATGCTGCTCAAGCGGCGCACGACCCAGAACATCGTCTGGGGCGGCATCGCGGGCTGCTTCCCGGCCCTGATCGGCTGGACCGCGGTCACCAACGAGCTCGCCTGGGCGCCGGTCGTCCTGTTCGGCGTGGTGTTCTTCTGGACACCGCCCCACACCTGGGCCCTCGCGCTGCGCTACCGGGAGGACTACAAGCAGGTCGACGTACCGATGCTGCCGGTCGTCCGCTCGGCGCGGGACGTGGCTCGGCAGATCGTCATCTACAGCTGGGTCATGGTCGCGACCAGCCTGGTGCTCTGGCCGGTCGCCGACACCGGGCTGCTCTACCCGATCGCCGCGGCCGTGCTCGGCGGGGTGTTCCTGGTGCAGGCGCACCAGATGGAGCGGCGTACCCGCGGCACCGAGGACCTCTCCGTCATCCGCCCCATGCACCTGTTCCACAGCAGCAACCTCTACCTGTCATTGCTGTTCGTCGCGGTCGCGATCGACCCGCTGCTTCGTTAGCCGACCCGCCGGCCACGGATGGATTCGCACTTCCGGGGATTGCAAAACTTCCGATATCGGATGTGGTCGCGACGGACGGCAAAGGGCGTGACCGGTTCCGAAAATGCTGGTTCCATCTTCTGCAGGTGCTCTTAGCGGATCACCCGCTCGGCTGGTGGATCGGTGTCCCCATCCGCCCGCCGAGCCGCTCCTCGGACGACCATTGATCCTCGAGACGTCGGCGCGCTCCAACGCCGACGTCTCGAGGTGGGGAGCCGCCCTCGACCCGCCCCTCAGCGAGTCGGCCGGTGTGCCCGGGTGGAGATCGCGACCCACGCCAGTGCGGCGGCGGTGAACGCAGCGCCGAGCATGTGCAGCAGCACCAATGCGGTCGGCAGGTCGAGGAAGTACTGCGTGTAGCCGATGACGGCCTGGCACCCCTCGGCCGCCAGCAACGTCAGCGCGGCGGCCCGCAACGGCAGGTTGCCGTCGCGGCGGGCCAGGACGAAGGTCGCGAGGGTCAGCGCGACCAGCGCGTAGACGACCCAGGCGTGGACGTGGGACATGGTGCCGGGATCGAGGCCGGTACGGCGTGAGTCCTCGTCACCGCTGTGCGGACCGGAGCCGGTCACCACCGTGCCGAGGTAGAGGACGACCCACCCGACCAGGAAGGTGGCCAGCCCGGCGCGGCGCGCCCAGGGCAGCGCCCACGCCCGGGGCCGCCCCACCAGCCGGTCGAGCAGCACGACGCACGCGCCGATGATCGCCATCGACACCAACAGGTGCAGGGCGACCACCCACGGGTTCAGGTCCGTGTGCACCGTGATCCCGCCGATGACCGCCTGGGCCGGTATCCCGAGGGCGATCACGGTCGCCATGACCAGCGGCCGCCGATCGGCGTCCTCGCGCTCCCGCAGGACCGGGAGCAGTGCCGCCACCCAGCACGCGATGGCGATCGCGACCAGCACGAAGGTCAGCGAGCGGTTGCCGAACTCGATCGCACCGTGGAGGCCGAGCTCGTCGTGGACGACGTACGACTCGTCGGTGCAGCGGGGCCAGGTCGGGCAGCCGAGGCCAGAGCCGGTCAGCCGGACGGCGCCTCCGGTGACGACGATCGCGATGTTCGCGACCAGGTTGGCCCAGGACAGCTTGACCAGCAGCGGGGAGGGCGCGGTGCGCACCGCAGTGGTCACTCCCATCGGAACCACCGCGCCGCCGCGGCACTGCCGACGACGGCCCACGCGGCGAGCACCAGCAGATCACGGCCGGGGACCTCGCCCTCGCACGCGGTCCGCATCGCCTCGCCGAGCGCGCCCGAGGGGAGCCAGGACACGACGTCGCCGAAGCCGCCGTACGCCGTCGCAGGGAGGACGACGGCGCCGCCCGCCAGCAGCAGGAGGTAGACCAGGTTGGCGGCCGCCAGGGTCGCCTCGGCCCGCAGCGTCCCGGCGAGCAGCATGCCGAGACCCGCGAACGCCGCGGTGCCGAGCAGGACGGCGAGGACCAGCCCGATCACGTCGATGGCGGGCGACCAGCCGAGCAGCACTCCGGCGAAGCCGATGACGACGAACTGCAGCACCTCCACGCACAGCAGCGCGCCGATCTTGCCGCCGAGGAGTGCGCCGCGGGACAGGGGAGAGGTGCCGAGCCGTTTCAGGACGCCGTACCGCCGCTCGAAGCCGGTCGCGATCGCCAGCGACGTGAACGCCGTCGACATCACGGCCAGGGCGAGCACGCCGGGCGTCAGCACGTCGACCGACGTGTGGGGGGAGTCGAGGTTCAGCTGCGGGGCACCCCGCACCGCCCCGATGAGGACGAGCAGCGGGATCACGACCGCGAGCAGCAGCTGCTCGCCGTTGCGCAGCAGGAGCCGGGCTTCCATGGCCGTCTGCGCCATGACCTGCCGGACCAGGGGAGCGGCGCCTGGCGCCGGAGCGAACGTCCCGGTGTTCACGATGTCGTCTCCCGCCCGGTGAGGTCGAGGAACACGTCCTCGAGGTTGCGCTGCCCCAGCGTCAGCGACTCGGGGAGCACGCCGTGCTCCTCGCACCACCGGGACACCACGGCCAGCGTCGAGCCGTCGGCCGGCCCGGAGACCTGGAGGCTGTGCTGGTCGAGCACCACGAGCTCGGTGCTCGGACCGAGGGCGGAGGCGAGCGATTCGGGCGCACCCGGCGGGAACGGCTGGGTGACGACCAGCCGGATGGTCGCAACCGTGCCGCCACGCGTGAGCTCGAGCGGTGAGCCGCTCGCGACCAACCGGCCCTTGTCGAGGATGTGCACCTGGTCGGCGAGCCGCTCGGCCTCCTCGAGGTAGTGCGTCGTCAGTACCACGGTCACGCCGTCGGACCGCAGTTCCTCGAGCAGCTCCCAGACGGTGCGCCGGATCTGCGGGTCGAGCCCGGCGGTCGGCTCGTCGACGAAAACCAGATCGGGGCGACCGACGAGCGCCATGGCGAGGCCCAACCGCTGCTGCTGGCCACCCGACAGCCGGCGGTACGGCGTCCGCCCGCACTCGTGGAGGGCAAGCCGGTCCATGAGCAGCGCGGTGTCGAGCGGGCGGGCGTGCAGGCGCGCGACGTGGCGCAGCATCTCCTCGGCGTGGACGCCGCTCCACGCGCCCCCTGCCTGCAGCATCACGCCGATCCGCGGCATCAGCGCGCGGTGGTCGGCGACAGGGTCGAGCCCGAGCACCCGGACCCTGCCCTCGTGCGGCCGGCGGTAGCCCTCGCAGGTCTCCAGGGTCGTCGTCTTGCCGGCTCCGTTCGGACCGAGCACGGCGGTGATCGTGTGGGCCGCGACCTCGAGCGAGAGCCCGTCGACAGCGACCTTCCCGCCGTACGACATGCGGAGATCGGTGATCTCAACGACGGCCGGCACGGGCGTCAGTCTACGGAGCGAGGCCGCTGCCCGCGGACCGGCCTGTCGTTACAGATCCCGCGCCCAGTCGCCTACGTCGCCGACCAGCTCGCCGGGTGGAACCGCTTGGGCCAGCAGCACGAACACGACCAGCAGCAGCATGACCTGGAGCGCGGTCCACATCACCCGGAGCGCGTGGTAGTGCGGAGGCACCCTGTCTCGAGGAGTACTCACTTCAGGACGCCTTCCAGCTCGTTGTCGGCCTCGGGCCGAGCCATCGCCTCGACCCAGAAGCCGGCCTCGTGGAACGCCCAGTCGAGGACGTTGAACGGGTGCAGGGCGTCGTCCTGGTCACGTTGCCCGTAGGAGTCGACCGCGAAGTAGCCGACGGTGCCGAAGTCGCTCTCGATCATCGCGACGAAGTCTTCGAGACCGCGACTGGAGAGCCAGCGGCGTACGGCGCCGCCGTCGCCGGCGTCGAGGACGTCTTCGCCCATCAGCTCGTGGATGATGTCGGCCTTGGTCACCACGACGCCGAGGTGCTTGTTCGCCAGATCGACGTGCTCGGCCTTCAGCCGCTCGACCACGCTGCGGTAGGCCCGGGTCGGGTCGCCGTCGGCGACGGACACCGAACCCGCGAGGTCGGACGCGTCGTAGAGGGGCATCACCTTGGGCAGTGCGAGCGGGTCGAGCATGAGCAGGATGACGTCGGAGGTGTCGAAGTAGACCAGGGCGCGCGAGCGGTCCTCGTCGGCGAAGGCCTCACCGGCGGCGTCCATCAGCTGCACCTCCTTGTCGACGGCGCCTTGGGTCAGCCGGAACGGGAGACCCTCGGGACGGTCGTCCCACGGCGTCTTGGCGACGCGTCGAGCGGTGGTGACCGCAGCCTCGGCGGCCTTGAGGAACGCGCGTGACGTCGGGGAGATCGCACTGAACTCTCCGTGGTGGGCCTTGACCCGGTCGGCGATGCTGATGACGGCCGCGGACAGGAACTGGGTCTTGCCGGACGCGACAGCGCCGATGACCGGCAGAAACATCACCTGCCGGGTGCCGCTGCCCTTCGGCAGCTCGCGCCGGCAGGTCGGGCACACCGCGACCAGGTGCTGACCGCCGCTGCGGACGGTCGCCGGGATGGTGGTCTGGCACGCGCAACGTCGGTGGAAGACACCGAGCGGTCCCGGGCTCAGGTCCCGATGGATGACCAGGCAGCCCGTGTTGGTGCAGAGGTAGCTGGGGGTCGGGTCGACCGCGTAGCAGCGCGGGCACCGCGAAGTCGTCCGCCGCTGCGCCCGGAGGGTCGACTCGATCGTCCGGCGGATTCCGATCACCACCGACTGGCCGGCGGTGAGTACGCCGCCGACCACGGCGAGCATGAGGAGCCACGCCCCGACCGCGACCGCGAGGCCGACCAGCGCGCCGATCACCACGGGAAGGACCACGATCACCCACACCACGGCGGTGACGACGGAGATCGCAGTACTGACTCCGCCGCTGCCTGGACGCCACCAGAGTGATCGGGCGAAGGTGATGCCGCGGTTTCCGAGGTCGAGTGCGCCCGAGCGGACCGCGACGGCGTCGCGCAGTGCCTGGTGCGGCAGGTAGAGCGGCCACGCGCGGTCCCAACCGAAACGGTTGTCCGATCCGGAGACAGACTTGAGCACGCGGCCCTCGGCCACGGCGTCGGGCGTGGTGATCTCGGGCCGAGAGTAGCGGCCCGTGTAGCTGAGGACGGGAAGGGCGACGCCGACAAAGGCTCCGGCAGCGAGGGCGATGAGCGCCGAGGCTGCCCACCAGGTGGCGATACTTTCGAACAGCACGTCAGGCTCCCTTTGCTTTGCCGAAGCGTCCGCCGCGACCACGCCGCCGGGTGGGGCGAGCGGTGCGGAGCAGCGCATCCAGTCGATCGCGTTCCGGACGCTCCCATTCTCCGCGGACCCTGGTCAGCGTGGTCGACTTCACGTCCTCGGTCAGGAACTCGAGCGCACCGGTGGCCATCGCAGCGGGCTGGCCGCCGGCCACGTTGACGGCCCGGAGGACGACGTCGGACTTGCCGTCGGTCGCGAACCTTCGCCGGAGTGCGATCCGGACGCCTTCGCCGGCCCAGTTGCCGGCCTCGCCCGCGACGTACTCGACAGCGCGGACGTCGACCGCGTCGAGCAGGCAGTCGCCGAGGTGGGGAGCGACGGCCGGTCCCCAGGCGGTCAAGTCGCCGAGCAGCGGCTTGAGCGTGGGGTTGGCGCGGTCGCTCACCTGGGCACGGGCCGCCTCGATGCGCTCGTGGACAGCGGCGTAGTCCATCGCGAGGTCCGCGAGCTCCTCGTCGGGGAAGTCGGCGCCGTAGTAGGGGGCGTGCAGCACGGCGTCGAGGAGCTCGTCGTACGACGCGTCGGTGGACCCCTGCCCGTTGCGGAGTGCCTGCACCGCCTTGCGGACGAGGGCTGCCAGCCGGACGTCGACGCCCTGGTGCCGCAGCCAGGCCGCGACCAGCAGGTTGTCGCGGGGAAGGATGGGCCGACCGATGGCGATCGGCCAGGTCCTGGTCTTCAACTTGACGTTCTTCAGCGCGTCGGCACGCTGCTCGCGCGGGAGCTGGCCGATGACCGCGGCCTCGAGCCACGGGTGGACGGAGGCCGCGTCGGTCTCGTCGGCCAGCCAGTCCCAGGTCCCGTTGACGACGGCGAGCTCCGCGGCCCGGTCGTGGGCCTCGAGGTCCGCGGCGAGTCCGGTCACCAGCCGCTGCAGGCCGTCGCGAGACACGCGTTCGAGCACGTCGGCGATCTCGGTCGCGCCGATCACGCGCATCCGGTCACGGGTGTCGCGCGCGGTCCTGATCTCGTCGGCCGTGCGCGGGGACCAGTCCGCGAGCGCGGCGACGATCGACGGCTCGGGCTGGGTCAGCGCGTCGGCCTGGGTGGCATCGAGTGCCTCGACCAGCTCCAGGGCGAGCGTCCACGCGTCCGCCGTCGGAATGTCGCCCTGCAACGCCGACGCGGCCCGGGCGGCCAGCTCGGCCCCGGCCGGGGCCTCCCAACGCGATGCGAGGTCGAACGCCGCACGCTCCGTCGCCGGGCGGTCCCGGAGGAGCTCGGCGACCCGCGCCAGGCTGCGGTCGCTCGGCTGGACGTCGCTCACCGTCCGTCGCTCGAGGTCGATGACGTGCACGCCGACGATCGGCTCGAGCTCGAACTCGGGGCTGACGCCGACGACGGCGGCCTCGGTCCGAGAAGGGTCGTCCATGAGGGCGCGGAACGTCAGCCGCGCTGCACTCTCGTCGTTGAGCAGGAGGGAACCGGCCGCGATCCACCGCATCACGACGTCGAGGTCGCGATGGATGAGCACCAGCCGGCGCGGTACGTCGCTGGCGGCGGCCTCCAGCATCGTCAGGTAGTGAGGGAGCACCCGGGCGGCCCACGGGTCCTGGCTCAGCATCGTCAGCAGCGCTTCCGCCTCGAAGTCGGGACGAACCGACGTGGGTACTCCCCACGGCTCGAGGTCGCCGCTCGGGGTTTCGGCGAGGCTCCAGGTCGTCGCCGCGTAGAGCTGGGCGGGGCGGAAGCTCCCGAAGCCGGTGACGTCGTCGGTCACGACGACCTGGGTGACCAGGTTGCCGGGGCGGCCGCTGAGAGTGAGCCCGGTGGAGTGCCCCCGTGCGAGGTAGTGGCGGCCGTCGTACCGGCTGTAGGCACACGTCGGCGGGTGGGCGAGCTCGTCGTGGTCGTGGTTCCACGTCGGATGCACCCGGTGGAGCAGCTCCTCACGGATCCGCCGGCGGTCCTCGGGCGTGATCCCCCCGCTGAGCGCGCGGAAGTTGAAGCCCTCGACACCGTCGACGGACTCGTCGGCCGTCGTGTCGGAGTAGACGGCGACGTCGAGCACGGTGCCCCGAGCAGCGGTCACGGGCGGGGTCACCGCCGGAAGCGGGAGGATCCCGAGGAGTCGCCTTGCCGCGCGGAAGCGAACTTGTCGGTCACATCTCCGAGCTGGTCGAGGATGTCGCCGAGCCGGATCGAGGCGGCTGCCATGGAGTCGCGCAACGCGGAAGCGATGGCCACGAGGTCACGGAGCGCGGTGTCGGCCTGCGACGCCGCATCGGCGGTTGCTTCCTCGATGAGTGCGCGGGTCTCCTGCTGCGCAGCGGCCCGGTCGGTCTCGGCGGCCCGGCGGGACTCGGCCAGCACCGCCTCGGCCGAGGCCTTGGCCCGCTCGGCCTCGGCGCGGGAGGCTGCAGCATCCGCCGCAGCTTCCTCTGCGCCCCGCTCGGCAGCGGCCGCGATCTCATCGGCGCGGGCGCGGGCGTCGGCCAGGATCTGCTCGGCACGGCCCTTGGCCTCGGCGGCGGCGAGCGACTTGCGGTTCTCGGCATCGCCGGACACGCCGTCGGCGATCTGCTGTGCTTGCAGCACGATCGCGTCGGCCTCGGTGAGCGCGGCCCGACGGATCTCGGCTGCCTTGGCAAGTTCCTGCTCGGCGCGGCTCTTCAGGTCAAATACCTCGCGCATCTCGTGCGCGGTTGGGTCCGGGCCCGAGCCGGTATCGGTTGTCATTGGTCCCCCAGCGAAGCAGTAGAAAGGGTGTTATGGAGCGACACGCGCAGGGAGTCTGGCGTGCCTAACCTCGATATTCTCGTACACAATCGCGTGCACCGCAGAATTTCGCGTTATCACATAAGAAACTGATCCTGCGCGGCGTGGTTACGGGACCGATCACCCGGCTGCGAACGCCGGCACTCCGTCAGCGGTGGCGGACCCGGCGGAGCCGGTCGGCGGCAGTCTGGTGCCGGTTGAGCAAGGTCGGTGGTACGTCGGACTCCGAGTCGGAGTCGTCGGCCGACTCACGCGCGGAAGACGAGTCAGCGTCGGTCTCCGCGGCCCGGCTGGAGGCATCCAGGTCGGCATGCAGCCTGGCCGTCGCGGGGCCGATCTCGGTCAGCGCCTTCGACAGGTCCTCGAGCGTGACGCCGAGGCGGGAGACGACGTCGGAAGCGGCGTTCAGCTGCCCGTGGGCCACCTGATGGGTCTCGTCGAGCCGATGCCGGCGGTCCATCGTCGCCCCGCGGCGCGTGGTCAGCCGGAGTGCGTCGGCCTGGACGGCGGCAGAATCGTGTCGTACCTCTGCTCGGGCGAGCGCTGCTGTCGCGTCGTCCGCTGCCTCGGCAGCGGAGACCCGGATGCTCGCAGCCTTGGCCTCGGCCTCGGCGATCGCGGACGCTGCCTGGGCACGTGCTTCGGCGAGGACGGTCACGTCAGTCCGCGCGGCCTCGGCCGTTACCGCTTCGGCGGCCTGACGTGCTCCGCCCTCGAGCGCCGCGGCAACCGCGTCGGCCTGCGCGCGGACCTCGACCACCTCGCGGGCGACCTGGTCCTTGGTCTCGGCCGCGCGGGTGACGGCGGCCTCGGCCTGAGCCCGAAGCTCGGCAACGAGATCGGCGGTCCCGCCGCCCAAGGGTGTGGTCACGGGAGCAAGGGTACCCACACCGGGGTCAGTCTTCGGCGGTTTCGTCGCCATCCACTGAGGGGATCGACTCGCGCGCCCCGGACAGGGCAGCGAGGATGTCGGACAGGCGAGCGGCCGCGGCGACGATCGCCTCGTTGAGGCCGGCGGCGACCTGATCGAGCTGGTTGAGCGCGCTGTGGCTCTCGGAGGTGACGGTCGAGAGCGCCGCGGCCCTGAGCTCGGCCGTCTCGCGAGCCGATGCCTCGCGCTCGAACTCCGCCATCCGGCGCGCGGTCTCGATCAGCTCCGTGGCCGAAGCCTCCAGCTCCTCGGCGCGGGCGGAGGCCGCCGACGCGTCGCGGCGGATCCGGTCGGCGTCCATCTCGGCCTCGGCCAGGATCGACCGCGCGGCGCCCTTGGCCTCGGAGATGATCTCCTCGGCACGTCCGCGTGCCTCAGCAGAGCTCAGCGACGCCTGCGAGGCCGCCTCCGACTGGACGACGCCAGCCGCCTCCTGGGCACGGGCGACGATCTGGTCCGCCTCGGTGAGCGCCGCCCGGCGGGTGGAGAGCGCGTCGGCGATCTCGGACTCGGCGCGCTGGCGCATCTCATAGAGGGAGCGAAGCTCCTCGGCGAAGCTGCCCGAGGTGCTCGCAGCCGATGGGGCGTAATCGGGAGGCGGCATGGTGCTCGGATCGTACGGAACTTTGCGGACGATGTCAGCCGATTGTCAGGTGCGGCAACGCGAGACGCCCTAGTAGGCCCTAGGCTCGCGACCGTGAGTTCCTGGGTTCTCGGCGCGGTTCTCGCGCTCTGCGGGCTCACCGCGATCGTCCTGGTCGTCCACCTGATCCGGGACAGGGCGGCCGAGGACGGCATGTTCGTGTTCCTCGGCGTCACCGAGCTGGTCCTGCTCGGACAGCTGGTGGGCGGATGCATCGCGCTCGGCGGCACCGAGCGTGACGTCGAGGGCACTCTCTTCGTGAGCTACCTCGTCGGCATCGTCCTGGTGCTGCCGATCGGCGCGTTCTGGTCCCTGGCCGAGCGCACCCGATCCGGCACCGCCGTCGTACT
This sequence comes from uncultured Actinomycetota bacterium, assembly GCA_963795115.1. GTDB lineage: Bacteria > Actinomycetota > Actinomycetes > Propionibacteriales > Nocardioidaceae > Nocardioides. The sequence continues at coordinate 400,812 of CAWCGH010000001.1, read as the reverse complement.
CCTCGCCGTGCTGACGGTGGCCGCGCTCGAGGTGCGGCTGGACGCGATCTGGGCAGGCACTGCGTGAGCCGGATCGGTACCGAGGCGCCGAACGCCCTCGCCATCGGCTGGGGCCGGGCGCTCGTCTTCGCGTACGGCGTCTTCGCGGTCGCCGCCACCGGTCGGTCGGCGCTGCAGATCAGCACGGACTTCGACAAGGCACCGCTGGCGTACGGCCTCTCCCTGTTGGCTGCAGCCGTCTACCTGATTGCCACCACCGCGCTCCTCCTCGGCGGGACGACCGGGTGGCGAGTGGCGGCAGCCGCGGTGTCCGTCGAGTCGCTGGGGGTCTTGGCGGTCGGAACTCTCAGCTACGCAGCGAGCGACCTCTTCCCCGACAAGACCGTCTGGTCCCATTTCGGCCAGGGCTACGGCTTCCTCCCGCTGGTGCTGCCGTTCGCCGGGCTGGCCTGGCTCCGGCACACCCGGACCCGAGCGAGTTATCCGATCTGAGCGCATTGCCCACCAAAGTCCTTCCTGAAGGTCTCGGCGCGACGTTGACTGGCAGATGTCCGGCTGCGCCTGTGGCGGACACAGGGGAGTGGACATGCTCGGATTCCGGCGGCTCTGCCTTGTCGCCGTTCTTATGGTGATCGGGCTCGGTGCCGCGGCCGCGCCGACGTACGCCGTGGACACGGTCACGGTCAGTGGGGTCGTGCTCGGACACGACGGCCAGCCGGTGCAGGGAGCCACGATCGAGCTCGTCCTCGACCCGGACACCGACGGCTGCCCGGAGGCCGACCAGAGCCAGTACCCGGTCGTGCTCGCCACGACCGGCGCGGACGGGCGGTTCTCGTTCACGTGCACCGCACAGTTCCCGTGGGTCGAGGCGAAGCTGCCGTCGGGCGAGTTCGCAGGATGGAGAACGTTCGAGCCCGGCGTGTACGACGACGTCGTCTTCCGGGCATATGCGACCCGGGGCTCCATCTCGGGCACCGTCTACGACGGGCGCGGGGCGCCGGCGGCAGGTGCTGAGATGACGTTCGTCTGGGACGTTCCTGGCGCCGGGGCGTATGAGTACTTCAATGCCGATGCGAGCGGGCAGTACCGCGTCGACGATCTATATCCCGGAGTGCGTTACACGGTTTACGTGCAACTCGGTGGCTGGGGCGACGAGTACGTGTTCTTCGCCACGGAGGGTGATCTCACTCATGACTTCCGGGCTCCGCCCGACCCTATGAACAAGCCTCCCGGTGGCGCCATCACGACAACCAGCGGCCAGGGCCGGCTCAAGGTCAGCGGCTGGGCGTACGACGACATCGCCGTTGCCAAGGTGACGGTCGCGATCCGCAACCGCGACACCGGGCGGTGGCTCCGGCTGAACGGCAGTTGGGGTCGTTACCAGCGGCACGTCGTCAGGATGACGAAGCCGGGTGAGCCGCGGACCGGCTGGTGGCTGACCAAGCGGGTCCGGCCGGGCCGGTACGGCGTCTCGCTCGTGGTCGTTGACGACGCGGGGAACCGCAACGATGGGCCGCGGCCGTGGCGCACGATCCGCGTGCGCAGGTGACGGCGGGTAAAGGAATCATCAGTTCTGAGAGGGGCACCGCGCTCGGGCGTAACGTCGTTGCTCGCCGACCGTCGCCTGCGCGGCCCACCCGGCCGATCTGATCGGAGTCGTCGTCAACGCTCCCGGATTCGATTCGGAGGTGGTCTACGACGCCAAGGTCGGCGACGACCTCGTGATCAGCCTCGTGCCCGACGACCCGGGGTTCGGAGTTCTCCGACTGGTTCCGGACGCCCCCGCGCCGCACTTAGGGTCGCCTTGCTTGAAGGGCCGGAAGCATTAACGTCACAATGTTGTTGTGGAAAACATGGACCCGGTCATCGATGCGCCGACGCGCCAGCGCGTCGCGCGGTCGATCCTGGTCGACGGACCCTCCACCGCGGCGGCTCTCGCTGAGCGTCTCGACCTGACCCCGGCCGCCGTACGACGTCACCTCGACCACCTGGTCGAGGAGGGCGCGGTCGAGCCGCGCGACCCGCGCAACGCGGGCCAGCGCGGTCGCGGGCGCCCGGCCAAGGTGTTCGCGCTCACCGAGCACGGACGCGACGGCTTCGACCAGCAGTACGACGACCTCGCCGCCGAGGCGCTCCGCTTCCTCGCCGAGACCGCCGGACCCGACGCCGTCAAGGCGTTCGCGGAGCGGCGTGCGTCCTTCATCGAGGAGCGGTTCCCGCAGGTCGCGGCCGAACACCCGGAGGCGACACCGGCCGAGGTGCTCGCCCACGTGTTCACCGACGAGGGCTACGCGGCCTCCGTCCGTCAGTTGCCCGTCGTGGGGGAGCAGCTGTGCCAGCAGCACTGCCCGGTCTCCCACGTCGCCCACGAGTTCCCGCAGCTCTGCGAAGCCGAGACCGAGGCGATCAGCCGCGTGCTCGGCACCCATGTCCAGCGTCTCGCGACCATCGCCCACGGCGATGGCGTCTGCACCACATGCATCCCGGCCACCCCCTCGACCGACAGAGAGAAGGAGCAGGTCACCTCATGACCTCCATCGAAGACCTCAACCCTGAGCTGAAAGGCATCGGTCGCTACGAGTTCGGCTGGTCCGACAAGAACGACGTCGGCGCCGACGCGAAGCGCGGCCTCAACGAGGACGTCGTCCGCAACATCTCCTCGCTGAAGTCCGAGCCGCAGTGGATGCTCGACCTCCGGCTGAAGGGCCTCAAGCTCTTCGGCCGCAAGCCCATGCCCACCTGGGGATCGGACCTGTCGGCGATCGACTTCGACAACATCAAGTACTTCGTCCGGTCGTCGGAGAAGCAGGCTGCGACCTGGGACGACCTCCCCGAGGACATCAAGAACACCTACGACAAGCTCGGCATCCCCGAGGCCGAGAAGCAGCGCCTGGTCTCCGGCGTCGCCGCGCAGTACGAGTCCGAGGTCGTCTACCACTCCATTCGTGAGGACCTCGAGGCGCAGGGCGTGCTGTTCCTCGACACCGACACCGCGCTCAAGGAGCAGCCGGAGCTGTTCCGGGAGTACTTCGGCACCGTGATCCCGGTCGGCGACAACAAGTTCGCCGCGCTGAACACCTCGGTGTGGTCGGGTGGCTCGTTCATCTACGTGCCCAAGGGCGTCCACGTGGACATCCCGCTGCAGGCTTACTTCCGGATCAACACCGAGAACATGGGCCAGTTCGAGCGAACCCTGATCATCGTCGACGAGGACGCCTACGTTCACTACGTCGAGGGCTGCACCGCGCCCATCTACTCGTCCGACTCGCTGCACTCCGCGGTCGTGGAGATCATCGTCAAGAAGGGCGGCCGCTGCCGCTACACGACCATCCAGAACTGGTCCAACAACGTCTACAACCTGGTGACCAAGCGCGCCGTCTGCGAGGCCGGCGCGACCATGGAATGGGTCGACGGCAACATCGGCTCCAAGGTGACGATGAAGTACCCCGCCATCTACCTCATGGGCGAGCACGCCAAGGGCGAGACGCTCTCGATCGCGTTCGCCGGCGAGGGCCAGCACCAGGACGCCGGCGCCAAGATGGTGCACGCGGCCCCGAACACGTCGAGCTCGATCCTGAGCAAGTCGGTGGCCCGCGGCGGCGGACGTACGTCGTACCGCGGTCTGATCCAGATCAACGAGGGCGCGCACGGCTCGAAGTCCAACGTGCTGTGCGACGCGCTGCTGGTCGACCAGATCAGCCGCTCCGACACCTACCCCTACGTCGACATCCGCGAGGACGACGTGTCGATGGGCCACGAGGCCTCGGTCTCGAAGGTCTCCGACGACCAGCTCTTCTACCTCATGTCCCGCGGCATGGCCGAGGACGAGGCGATGGCGATGATCGTGCGCGGCTTCGTCGAGCCGATCGCCAAGGAGCTCCCGATGGAGTACGCCCTCGAGCTGAACCGGCTCATCGAGCTGCAAATGGAAGGAGCCGTTGGGTGATTACCCCATTCGAATGCTCGCTTCGCTCCGCTTCGAACGGGGACCCCAAGAAGTGACCGCGGCCGTACTGAACGACGCGCTCGAGCAAGGGCACGTCGAGAGCCACCTCCACCCGGAGCCGACCTACGACCTCGAGGCGCACCCGGTGCCGACGGGCCGCGAGGAGATCTGGCGGTTCACGCCGATCAAACGGCTCCGCGGGTTGATCGACGGACCGACCTCCGACGCGCAGCTGGAGCTGAAGCAGGAGCTCCCGGCCGGCGTGACGCTGTCGACGATCAGCACCGAAGAGGCGGTCGCCCTCGGCGGCACCGCACCGTTCGACCGCCTCGGTGCGCTTGCGGTCGCGCACGCCCGCGGCGCCGTACTCCTCGACGTGCCGGCCGAGGCCGACCTCGACAGTCCGGTCCGCATCCAGCTGCACGGCACCTCCGTCGACGACGTCGTCTGGGGCCACGTGGTCATCCGGGTGGGCGCCCACGCTCGTGCGACGGTGCTCGTCGACCACTCCGGCAGCACGACCTACGACGGGTTCACCACCGTGCTCGTGGGCGACGGCGCCCAGCTTGACCTGGTCCACGTCAACGACTGGGCCGACGACGCCGTGCACGCCGAGCAGATCAACATCCGGGTCGGCCGCGACGCGACGCTGCGACAGTTCGAGTTCACCCTCGGTGGCGACCTCGTCCGCACCAGCACCAATGTCGACTATGCCGGTCCGGGTGGGTCCGCCGAGCTGTTCGGCCTTTACTTCGCAGACGCCGGCCAGCACTTCGAGCACCGGCTGTTCGTCGACCACAACGCGCCCAAGACCAAGAGCCACGTCGTCTACAAGGGCGCCCTGCAGGGCGCCAAGGCGCACACGGTCTGGATCGGCAACGTGCTGATCCGCAAGGTCGCCGAGGACATCGAGACGTTCGAGGAGAACCGCAACCTCGTCCTCACCGACGGCTGCCACGCCGACTCGGTGCCCAACCTCGAGATCGAGACCGGCGAGATCGCCGGAGCGGGTCACGCGTCCGCGGTGGGTCGCTTCGACGACGAGCAGCTGTTCTACCTGCGCTCGCGCGGGATCTCCGAGCCCGAGGCCCGGCGCCTGGTGGTGCACGGCTTCTTCAACGACCTCATCCGCCGCGTCGGCGTACCCGAGCTCGAGGAGAAGCTGCTCGCGACCGTCGAGGACGAGCTCGCGAAGAACGTTTTGAAGGAGCTGGTGTGACGTTCGAGCGCGCGTGCGCACTGTCCGACGTACCCAAGGACGAGGCCCTCGCGGTCACGATCGGGGAGTACGACGTCGCCGTCGCCAAGATCGAGCACAGTGACGGTGCCGTTGACTTCTATGCGCTGCAGGACCAGTGCTCGCACGCCGCCGTCCAGCTGTCCGAGGGAGAAGTTTCCAACGACGGCACCGGCGGCGTCATTGAATGCTGGCTGCATGGCTCGTGCTTCGAGCTCCGCACCGGCAAACCCACCCACTTTCCCGCGACCGAGTCCGTCGCCACCTTCCCTGTCGAGATCCGCGGTGACGAGCTCTATGTCGATGTCACCACCACGTTGAACGGAGTCACCCCCGCATGAGCACCCTCGAGATCAAGGACCTGCACGTCCAGGTCAACACCGAGGACGGCCCGAAGGAGATCCTGAAGGGCGTCACGCTGACGATCAAGGACGGCGAGACCCACGCGATCATGGGCCCCAACGGCTCGGGCAAGTCCACGCTGGCCTACTCGATCGCCGGTCACCCGCGCTACGAGATCACCAAGGGCACCGTCCTGCTCGATGGCGAGGACGTGCTGGCGATGTCTGTCGACGAGCGCGCCCGCGCGGGGCTCTTCCTCGCAATGCAGTATCCCGTCGAGGTCCCCGGTGTCTCGGTCGCGAACTTCCTGCGTACCGCGAAGACCGCCATCGACGGCGAGGCTCCGAAGCTGCGCACGTGGGTCAAGGACGTCAACGCCGTCATGGACCGGATGAACCTCGACGCGACGTTCTCGCAGCGCTCGGTCAACGAGGGCTTCTCCGGCGGTGAGAAGAAGCGGCACGAGATCGCCCAGCTCGACCTGCTCGACCCCAAGGTCGCGATCCTCGACGAGACCGACTCCGGTCTCGACATCGACGCACTCAAGGTCGTGGCCGACGGGGTCAACCGGTTCGCCGAGCGCGACGGCAAGGGTGTCCTGCTGATCACGCACTACACGCGGATCCTGCGCTACATCAAGCCCGACTACGTGCACGTCTTCGTCAACGGCCGGGTGGCCGACGAGGGCGGTCCGGAGCTCGCCGACGAGCTCGAGGCCAGCGGCTACGACAAGTACGTCAAGGCCGCGGCGGTCTGATCATGGTTGCGTCCAATCTCGTGGGCCTGCTCCCGGAGCTCGAGGTGGTCCGCAAGGACTTCCCGATCCTCGAGCGCGTCCTCGCGGGCGGGCAGCCGCTGGTCTACCTCGACAGCGCCAACACGTCGCAGAAGCCGCAGGTGGTGATCGACGCGATGGTCGACCACCTCGAGCGGCACAACGCCAACATCGCGCGAGCGATGCACCAGCTCGGTGCGGAGTCGACGGTGGCGTTCGAGGCCGCGCGCGACAAGGTGGCCGGGTTCATCAACGCTCGGTCGCGCAACGAGGTCGTCTTCACCAAGAACGCCACCGAGGCGTTGAACCTGCTCGCTCGCACGATCGAGCTGGCTCCGGGCGACAACGTCGTGATCACGGAGATGGAGCACCACTCCAACATCGTGCCGTGGCAGCTGGCGTGCGAGCGCTCGGGCGCGGAGCTGCGCTGGTTCGGCCTGACCGACGATGGCCACCTCGACCTGAGCAACGCCGACCAGCTGGTGGACGAGAACACCAAGGTGGTCGCGTTCACGTGGGTCTCCAACATGGTGGGCACCATCAACCCGGTGGCCGACCTGGCAGCGCGGGCCAAGGCCGCCGGCGCGTTGTCGGTGATCGACGCCTCGCAGGCCGCACCGCAGCTGTCCGTGGACGTCCGGGCAGTCGACTGCGACTTCCTGGTGTTCACGGGACACAAGGTCTGTGGTCCGACCGGCATCGGCGTGCTGTGGGGTCGCGAGGAGCTGCTCAACGAGCTGCCGCCGTTCCACGGTGGTGGCGAGATGATCGAGACCGTCACGATGGCGCGCTCGACCTACGCGAAGGCGCCCCACCGCTTCGAGGCCGGCACCCCGCCGATCGTCGAGGCGATCGGGCTCGGCGCTGCGGTCGAGTACCTCGGCCACCTCGGCATGGACGCCGTGCACGCGCACGAGCAGGCGATCACGGGCTACGCGCTCGACGGACTCGCCACCGTGCCGGGACTCACGATCCTCGGGCCGACCGACGCGACGCTGCGCGGCGGTGCGATCGCGTTCGAGATCGACGGCGTGCACCCGCACGACGTCGCGCAGGTGCTCGACTCGCGCGGCATCGCCGTACGCGCCGGTCACCACTGCGCCAAGCCCGCCCACGCCCGGTTCGGTGTCCAGAGCTCGACCCGGATGTCGTCGTACCTCTACACGACGCCGGCCGAGATCGACGCGCTCGTCGATGGCCTGGAATACACCCGCTCGTACTTCAAGTTGGGTTGATGATGACTGCACAGAACCTGGATTCCCTCTACCAAGAGATCATCCTCGATCATTACAAGAACCCGCACGGCAAGGGACTGCGTGACGAGTTCGAGGCCGAGGTCCACCACGTCAACCCCACCTGTGGCGACGAGGTGACCCTGCGGGTCCACCTCAACGACGGGGTCGTCGAGGACGTCTCGTACGCCGCCGTCGGCTGCTCCATCTCGCAGGCGTCGGCCTCGGTGCTCTACGACCTGGTGGTCGGCAAGAGCGTGGACGAGGCGATGGCCGTGCACGAGGAGTTCCTGGCCCTGATGCAGGGCAAGGGCGAGGTGGAGCCCGACGAGGACGTGCTGGAAGACGGCATCGCCTTCGCCGGTGTCGCAAAGTTCCCGGCGCGCGTGAAGTGCGCGCTCTTGTCGTGGATGGCCTGGAAGGACGCGACCTTGCAGTCGTCGAAAGGAATCAGCAATGACTGACCAGACCCAGCAGAGCCAGATCGACCATGGCGACCTGCCCGAGGTCCCCGAGGCACAAGCAGCGAGCGGCGGCGTCGGCACCACCACGACCGTCGACGACGTCACCGAGGCGATGAAGGACGTCGTCGACCCCGAGCTCGGGATCAACGTGGTCGACCTGGGCCTCGTCTACGACGTCCACCTCGACGACGAGACGAACCTCGTGCTCGACATGACGCTCACCTCGGCGGCGTGCCCGCTGACCGACGTGATCACCGACCAGACCAATTCCGCGCTCGAGGGTCTGGTCAACGACGTCGCGATCAACTGGGTCTGGATGCCGCCGTGGGGTCCCGACAAGATCACACCCGACGGCCGCGAGCAGCTGCGCGCGCTCGGCTTCAACGTCTGAGGCCAGTAGGCACCGAGCTCGCGAGGTGGCTGCGCCAGCCGAAGAGGTTGAGCAGGCGCGCTTCCGCGAGGAACGAGCGGGAGCGACCGCCGTGTCGAAACCTACGGACGCTCACGTGGCTACCCGACCGACCCCGTACTTCTCGTCGGTGTAGCGGCGCAGCTTCTTGAGGAACCAGCGGAAGGTCAGGTTCATCACCGGCTTGCCGAGCGGCAGGAAGTGGCGTGACGGGCCCGCCACTTCTAGTGCGAGCGTCCAGGTGAGCCGGCAGCCGCCGGGCGTGCGGAGGACGTCGTACCGCTCGGCGAACGCCTGCACAGTCCTCTCCGACGACTCGTTGAAGCGGAACGCCATTCGGGTGGGCGGCTCCCAGAGCAGGAACTCCTCGTCGCCGATGAGCCCGCCGCGCATGTCGACCACGCGGCGGGTGCCGACGCCGCGGGGCTCCGGAGTGGTCCAGGTGACCTTGGTGATGACCTTGGCCCAGTGCGGCCAGGCGTCGGCGTCCTCGAGCACCTCGAACAGCTGCTCCGGCATGATCGCGAGATCGACGCTGTTGGCGTAGCGGTAGCGCGCGGTGTCGACGAAGTCGGCGTCGACGAGCTGGCAGGGATGCATGTCAGGCATGCGACGAGACTAGAACACGTTCTCGTCGGTAACGTCGGGTCTCGTGACCCGGATCCTCGTCCCGCGCCAGCGGCTGGCGCGGTGGGTGGACAACTTCGTCGGCCGCCACGGCGCGAGCGGGCTGGTCGTGGGTGACGGCGGGCTCGCGGGCACGGCGGAGGACGGATCCACCTTCACGGCCCGGCTCCCGTTCGAGCGTGCGTACGACGGCCCGCCCGAGGTCGCTGCCTTCGTCGCGGCGGCGGGACCGCCGCCGGCCTGGGGTGTGCTGCTGGTGCGCAAGGGCGGGTTCGCGGTGGCCCGGCTGGCGGGGGAGCAGGTCGTCGAGTCGAAGGTCGGCCAGCGCCACGTCCAGGGACGGACCAAGGCCGGAGGCCAGTCGCAACAGCGGTTCGCCCGACGCCGTGACAACCAGGCACGCGACGCGTATGCGGCGGCGGCCGATCACGCCGCGCGGATCCTGACCGGTCTCGGCGGACCGCTGGTGACCGGCGGCGACCGGTCGGCGGTCGACGCCGTCCTGGCCGACCCGCGCCTGGCTCAATGGGACGTAGTCGGGCCCTGGCTCGCCGTACCGGACCCGCGGCGAGCGATCCTCGAAGCCGCCGTCAGCGACGCCCAGTCGGTGGCGATCGAGGTCGAGAACGCCGGGTGACGCGACCTCGGTCAGCCGAAGTCGTGAGGCACCGATGTCTGGCTGGCGTGGTTGCGACCCCAGCACGCGAGCTTCCCGTTGACCCGTACGCCGCAGCTGTGGTCGCCGCCGGCCTCGACGGACCTGAACCTGCCGGACGGTGGGGATGCCTTGCCCCAGCCCCCAGCGCCCCAGCACCGGATGGTGCCGTCGGTGGCGAGGGCGCAGGCGTGGTTGGCGCCGCTGGTGATGCTGGCGAAGGTGCCTGCGGGCGGCGTGGACTGTCCCTTGTCGTTGCTGCCCCAGCAGGAGAGCGCGCCATCCGTCCGTAGACCGCAGGTGAACGCGCCGCCCGCAGCAACGTTGGCGAAGTGGCCGCCTGGAGCGCTGCTCTGACCGGATGCGTTGTTTCCCCAACACGCGAGCGTGCTGTTGCTGCGAACGGCGCAGATGTGGGTGCCCCCGGCCGAGACGACGGTAAACGTGCCGGCTGGAACCGTGCGCTGACCGTTGCTGTTGCTGCCCCAGCACATGACGGTGCCGATGGTGCGGAGGCCGCAGGTGTGGTCGGCGCCGGCGCTCAGCGTGATGGCGCCGTTGGTCCGGATTCCGCAGGTGTGGTCACCGCCGGCGGTCAGGGTGGCGAAGTTCCCGGAGGGAACGATCGATTGCCCGTAGGTGTTCTCGCTGCCCCAGCAGTCAGCGATGCCGTCGGCCCGGAGTGCGCAGGTGTGAGCACCGCCGGCGGTGATGGTGCCGACGGTTGCCTCGGGGCTGGCCGTTGCTGTCGATTGACCAGCACCTCCGCTCGCCCAGGTGGCGTTCGCGGACGGACTGGCCCCGATCGGCGTGAGGCGAGCAGAGCGCCGCACCCCAAGCTGACGAGCACCCCGGTCGTTCGACGGCCGATCATGATGACTCCTTCTGGTGGCGTTCCTGCGACATCGGGATCAGCCGAACTCGTTGAACGCCGGCGGCACCGACGTCTGGCCGACGTGGTTGCGGCCCCAGCAGACGGCGAGTCCGGTCACGCGGATGCCGCAGGTGTGGTTGTTGCCGACGCTGACCGATCGGAACCGGCCGGAAGGCTGTGATGCCTTCCCGAACCCGCCGGAACCCCAGCACACGAGCGTGCCGAAGGTCTCGATCGCGCAGCCGTGGTTGGCGCGCGAACTGAGCTGGGTGAACGTGCCGTCCGGGGCGTCGGCCTGTTCGACGTTGTCGGCGCCCCAGCACCGCAGGATCCCGCCCGTGCGGAGGCCGCACGTGTGGGCGGTGCCGGCGCTGACCGTCGTGTAGGTCCCTGGGGGGACGGTCGTCCGTCCGAACCCGCTGTGGCCCCAGCAAACGACCCCGCCTGTCACTTTCAGCGCGCAGCTGTGGGCAGCGCCGGCGCTGACCTGGACGTACGTCGAGCCGGCTGGCGGCGCGGCCTGGCTGTTGGTGTTGAGACCCCAGCAGGCGAGGGTGCCGGCCGTGCGGACGGCGCAGGTGTGGTCGCCGCCGGCGCTGACGGAGGTGAAGGTGCTGCTCGGTGGAGTTGCCTCGCCGTTGGGGTTGGCGCCCCAGCAGCGCGCCATGCCGGAGGTGCGGATCGCGCAGGCGTGGCCGCCACCGACGCTGACCGACGCGAAGGTGCCGCTCGGGGAGTCGGCGACAATGGGATTGCTGTCGCCGCCCCAGCACACCAGGGTGCTCGTCACCTGGATGCCGCAGGTGCTGTCGACCCCTGCGCTTGGAACGGGCACGGTGAAGGTGTCCTCGTCCGGGGGCGTCGCCTGCCCGTTCGAGTCCCTTCCCCAACAGGTGGCAGCGCCATTCGTGCGGACCGCACAGGTGTGCAAGGCTCCGGAAGCGAGGGTGGTGAAAATGCCGGTGGGTGCAGCCGTCTGCCCGTTGCTGTTGTTGCCCCAGCAGGCGGCGGCGCCGTTGCTGCGCAGTCCGCAGGTGTGGATGTCTCCGGCCTTGATCATGGTGAAGGTCCCGGTGGGTTCGGTGTTGTACAGGCCCCAACAGTCGACGAAGCCGTTGGTGCGCAGTCCGCAGGTGCTGTTGAATCCTGCGGTCAGGGTCGTGAACGTCCCGGCAGGGACGCTGGATTGTCCGTAGGAGTTGTTGCCCCAGCAGGTGCCGGTGCCGTCGGTGCGGATCCCGCAGGTGTGGTAGGCGCCCGCAGTGAGGGTGGTGAACGTCGCGGTCGGGTAATAGACGTTGGATTGGCCGTAGGAGTTGTCGCCCCAGCAGGTCGCCGTGCCGCTGGCGCGGATTCCGCAGGTGTGCGATCCCCCCGCGGCCAGAGCGGTGAAGGTGCCGGTGGGTGGCGTGGCCCGGCCTAAGTCGTTGTTGCCCCAGCAAATGGCAACGCCGTTGGCACGGAGTCCGCAGGCGTGAAAGTTTCCGGCGGAGAGGGCCGTAATGGTGCCGGTGGGTGGGGGTGCGAGGCTCCCCCAGCAGCTCGCGGTGCCGTTGGTGCGGATGCCGCAAGTGAAGGCGGCGCCCGCCTCCAGGGTGGCCGCGACCGTGTCTACCGGCGCGGCAGTGATCGACCGATCCGGCTGGGCGGCCACGCCGACGGCTGCGGTCTGTGGTGCCGAGCCGATCGACGCGAAGCTGAGAACGGCGCTGCACACGAGGGTGACGAGCACCGCAAGCGTGCGACGGACGGCCATGACTAATACGCCAGGATCGAGAAGTCGGAGTCGACCGCGTACCCGGTGTAGCCGTCCCACAGGCGCACCCTGAACGAGCCGACGCCGAAGTTCTCGATGGAGATGCCCACGGATTGGTTGTTGAGAACGGAAGGCGTGGCCACGGCGAGCCGTGCGGGATTGTCGAAGTCCACGACGTATTCGCCCACGCCGAACCGGGCGACCTCAACCTGCGCGCCCGAGCAGGAGTGGGCCCACCCCACCCAGTCGGAGTTGAAGGTGGAGGGCACGAGGGGGTCCCCGTTGATCGCAGCCGTCCCCTGCACGGTCTCACCGCTGCAGTGGTCGTCGTTGAACAGGTTGACGTCCCACCCCGTGAGGCTTCCATCCGCCACGTCGGCGCCGGTGAGGCTTCCGTCATGGACGTCGTTGCCGGTGAGGCTTCCGTTGTAGATGTCGCCGCTGTTGAGGCTTTCGTCGATATCGGCGCTGGTGAGACTTGCGTCGGCTACGTCGTTGCCGGCGATGCTGTGGTTCTTGATGTCGAGGCCGTCGACCGTGCCGTCGGCCAGGTCAGCGCCGGTAAGGGACTCGTTCGTGACGTCGACGCTGTTGACCGAGCTGTCGAGGATGTCGCCGCTGCCGACGTTGCCGTCTTTGATGTCGACGCTGGCGATGCCGGCGTCTTTGATGTCGACGCTGGCGATGCTGGCGTCCCTGATGTCCACGCCGCCGATGGTGCCGTCGGCGATCTTGCTGGAGGTCACCGCGTTGGCGACGAGGTCGTCGGTGAAGACGGTGTTGGTGCCGTCGAGAGCAGAGGCCGAGCCGAGGCCGGCGAGGCCCAGGGCGGCGACCGCCAACAGCGTGAACGCGCCGCCGAGGCGCTGGTCGCGCCGCCGGCTGGACCGGTCGACGTGGGGGAGACGCTCCTCGCTGAGTCGGGTGACCTCGGCTTGGAGGCGGTCGACCTTCTCGATGAGTTCCTGGTGGTCCACGGCGTGGCTCCTGTGCTGCGAGAGTGAGACCCCGAGAGTGACGGTCGTTCGCCAGCTGTCCCAGTGATGACCCTCCGCTGCCGCCGTCCCGGGTCACAACGGCACCGGGTCCTGACCGGTCGGGAATCTCGTCCGGTCCAGTCGGGAAAACCTGGCTCGCTACAGACAGCGCCGGTGCGGGGGGCGACAATCACGATCATGGCGAGCCGACCGAAGGCCCTGGCCTGGTGCAGCGGGACGGCGATCGTCCTCGCCCTCCCCGGCATCCTTCTCCTCGAGTCGAGCGCCGGGGACTACGGCTACGACACGGTGACGATCGTCTGGAATTTCAGTGCGATCGTCATGGTCCTCGCGGTTGCGCTCACCCTCGCGACGAGGGTCCCGAGGAATCCGATCGGCTGGCTGCTGCTGGGCCTGGCGTTCGGGATGGTGCTCGACGGTCTCGGCGGCGCCTACGCCGGGTACTCGGTGGCCGAAAGCGCCGACCTGCCCGGAATTCGCCTCGCTGCCGCCTGGGCTAGCTCCTGGTGGCCGCTCTGGTTCGGCATCCTGGGCGCGATCCTCTTCCTCCTGCCGGACGGCCGGCTCCCGTCGCGGCGGTGGCGGCCGGTCGCGGGCGCAGGGATCGCCGCGGTCGTGCTGGCGCTGACCGGCGGCTTTCTCGGACACGAGCAGCGGGTCGTTGTCCTGCAGGACATCGAGCCGTTCGGGCTCCTCCCGTCGAGCGTCACCGAGGTGATGCTCGCCGTGGGGCTCGTCGGCATGACCGTGGTCCTGGTTCTCATCGTCGTCGCGATGGTGACCCGGTTCCGCCACGCCACCAGGGAGGTGCGGGCCCAGCTCAAGTGGGTCGCCCTAGCGGCCGCGCTGTTCCCGGTGGCGCTCGCGGCCTGGGCGATCGAGAGCGCCGTCGGTCCTTCGGGCTCACCGGCCGTCGTCACCCAGGTCATGCTCGGCCTGGCGATCGCGGGCTTCTGCTGCGCGATCGCAATAGCGGTGCTGCGCTACCGCCTCTACGACATCGACGTCGTGATCAACCGCGCGGTCGTCTACGGATCCCTGACGCTGGTGGTGGTGGCAGGGTACGTGGGACTGGTGGCCGGGCTCGACGTACTGCTGGGATCGCGGGGCTGGGCCGGCGTCATCGCTGCGGGCACGGTCGCGGTTGCCGTCCAGCCGGTCCGCGAGCGGCTCCAGCGCGGCGTGGACCGGTGGCTCTACGGCTATCGGTCCGACCCCTACCAGGCGCTGCACCTGCTGGGTGACCGCCTGCAGGCCACGCTCGCTCCGGACCAGGTCCTGCAGACCATCGTCAGCTCCGTCGCGGAGGCGCTGCGTGTTCCGTACGTGGCCGTGACCTTCACCCGCGGGGACGAGGCGGAGACCGCGGCAGCCCACGGGATGCTGGGCCGTACGACGCCCGAGCGCCGGGCGCTGCTCTACCGGGACGCGGTCGTCGCGGAGCTGGTGGTCGGTGTCCCGGCCGGTCGCGAGCTCACCGCCGCCGACCGCCGCCTGCTCGACGACCTCGCGGTCCAGGCCGGCGTCGCGGTGCACGCCGTACGACTGACCGCCGACCTGCAGCACTCGCGGGAGCGACTGGTCACTGCCCGCGAGGAGGAGCGCCGTCGGGTCCGGCGCGACCTTCACGACGGTCTCGGGCCGACGCTCGCGGCCGCCGTCCTCGGCCTGGACACGTCGCGCCGTGCCGTCGCCGACGACCCGGAGCGCGCCGAGCGGCTCCTTGTCGACCTCCGTACGCAGATGCAGGACGCGATCGCCGACGTTCGGCGCCTCGTCCACGAGCTCCGTCCGCCGGCCCTCGACCAGCTCGGCCTGGTGGGTGCGCTCCGCGAGCACGCCGCGCGGATCTCCGACGACAACGGCGGCCTCACGGTCGCGGTCGACGCACCGGACGCGCTGCCTCTGCTCTCGGCCGCGGTCGAGGTGGCGGCCTACCGGATCGCCATGGAGGCGATCAACAACGTCCAGCGCCATGCGAGCGCGCGGCGGTGCACCGTGCAGCTCGAGCTCCACGACGGAATCGAGCTCGAGATCGCCGACGACGGCACGGGCGTCGCGGCCGGGACAAAGTCGGGGGTAGGCATGCAGTCGATGCAAGAACGCGCACGGGAGCTCGGCGGAACGATCGCGATCGGCGATCGCGACGGCGGAGGCACCCGGGTGCTGGCTCGGCTGCCCGTCGGAGGTGGTTCGTGATGACGATCCGTGTGCTCGTGGCCGACGACCACCCGCTGTTCCGCAACGGGATCGTCAACTCCCTCACCGAGTTCGCCGACATCGAGCTCGTGGGTGAGGCGGCGGATGGAGACCTGGCCGTCGCGCTCACCGTCGAGCTGCGGCCCGACGTCGTGCTGATGGACCTGCAGATGCCGGGACGGAGCGGCATCGAGGCCACGCGGGAGATCTCGAGTCGGGCGCCCGAGGTGAATGTCCTGGTCCTCACCATGTTCGAGGACGACGACTCGGTGTTCGCCGCGATGCGGGCGGGCGCGCGGGGGTACCTGCTCAAGGGAGCCGATCAGGACGATGTCGAACGCGCGATCCGCAGCGTGGCCGCCGGGGAGGCGGTGTTCGGCGCCGCTGTCGCATCCCGCCTGCTCGGCTACTTCGCGGCGCCGCCCGCGACGTCGTTCCCGGAGCTGACCGAGCGTGAGCGGGAGGTGCTCGAGCTGGTGGCGTCGGGCAGGAACAACCAGGCCATCGCCAGCGAGCTCGTGCTGAGCCTCAAGACCGTCCGAAACCACGTCTCGAACGTCTTCGCCAAGCTGCGGGTGGCCGATCGCAACCAGGCGATCATCAAAGCCCGCGACGCCGGGCTCGGCCGCGGTTAGCTCCGGTACTCGGGGTTCTCCCAGTCGAACCGGGTCCCGGCGCTCCACTCCGAGCGTTGGTTGCCGTAGCCAGGGACGCCGCCGGCGTCCTTGAGCATCTTCGCCAGGTGCATCAGGTTCCACGTCATGAACGTGGTGTTGCGGTTGGTGAAGTCGTTCTCGGGACCGCCGCTGCCGGGATCGAGGTACGACGGACCCGGGCCGGCCTCGCCGATCCAGCCTGCGTCGGCGTTGGGCGGGATCGTGTAGCCGACGTGCTGCAGCGAGTAGAGGACGTTCTGCGCGCAGTGCTTGATGCCGTCCTCGTTGCCGGTGATCAGGCAGCCGGCGACCCGGCCGTAGAAGAGGTACTGGCCCTTGTCGTTGAGCTCGCTGCTCAACGAGTAGATCCGCTCGATGACCTGCTTGGTGATCGAGGAGTTGTCGCCGAGCCAGATCGGGCCGGCGATCACCAGGATGTCGCTGTCGAGGATCTGCGGGTAGATGTCCGGCCAGGCGTCGACCTCCCAGCCGTGCTCGGTCATGTCGGGGTAGACGCCAGTGGCGATCGGGTGGTCGACCGCGCGGACCTCCTCGACCGTCACCCCGTGCTTCATCATGATCGCCGAGCTGGAGTCGATCAGCCCTTGGGTGTGGCTGGGCTCCGGGCTCTTCTTCAGGGTGCAGTTGATGTAGATCGCCTTCAGGTCGCTGAAGTCCCAGTCGGTCATCGCAGAATTCCTTAGTTGGCCAGGGCCTTGGCGAACGCCGCGGCGGCGACGTCGAGCGGAGCCGGGAAGGCAGAGGTGTCGGCGTCGGGGGCGGACGCGAACTGGGTCGCAAGGATGATCTGCCCGGCGAGCGTTGCGACGATCACGCCGTTGAAGCCGTCGGTAGAGACCTCCCACGCGGTCGAGGCGCCGATCCCGCTGCTGCTGTTGACCTGGGCGGTCACGTCCTGCGGGGCTCCGATCGTGACCGGAGTTCCGTCGACGGAGCCCTCGGCGCACGCGAGTCCGGCGACCGCGAACGCGAACGCCTCGGCGGCCTCGGCCTCGGAGGCGTAGATCACGATCTCCTCCTGAAGCGCGGCGATGCCGTCGGCATGGTCGATCTGAGTGCCACCCTGGACCGACGGGGGGAAGGCCTCGTCGACCGGCGTGCCGTCCGGGTCGCAGAGCGGCGGGGAGGACTCGTCGGTGTAGGCACCGAGGACGAAGTCGGGGGAGACCTCCTCCGGTGTGAGCAGCGCAGCCTCGATCTGCTCCTGGGTGACGTCGCCCTCGGTCGGGTCCATCGGGGTCACGGAGGTCTCGATCGTGGGCGTCGTCTCCGTCGGCGCGGAGGTGGTCTCCGTGGGCGTCTCGGTGACGGTCACCGTCGTCTTGTCGTCGGAGGAGTCGGACTCGTCGTCCCCGTCGCCACCACAGGCAGTCAGGACGGACAGGGCAAGCAGGGTCGCGACAGCCGCAATGCGAGAAGTGCGCATGTGTCGGACGCTACTGGGATCGGAAGCGTCAGGGAAGCGCTCTTGAGAAGAACGCGCTGTGCGGATCCAGGACGTACGACGCGAACGGGCCGCACTCCACGAACCCCCGGGATTCGTACATCGCGCGGGCGGGCGCGAAGAAGTCCTGGGTGCCGGTCTCGAGGCTGATCCTCGCGTATCCACGCTCGCGTGCGGTGGCGAGCACATGGTCGAGCAGTCGGCTGGCGACCCCGCGGCGCCTGGCCGCGGGCGCCGTACGCATCGACTTGATCTCGGCGTGGCCAGGGTCGAGCTCCTTGAGGGCTGCGCACCCGAGGAGGACGCCGTCCTCCCGCAGCGTCCAGAAAGACAACCCTGGTCCGACGAGTGCCGTCGGGTCGAGCGCGTGCACGCTCTCGGGCGGCGACGTCGCCCGCATGTCGGCGAGGTGTCCCTGGAGCAGGCGGAGGACGTCGTCCCGCAGCGGGTCGTCGATGCCGATCAGCATGGGTCCAAGCCTCCCATCCCGGGGCCGCGACATCGGCTAGCGTCCGTGTCATGTGGCAGCCGGAGCCCGACTGGGTGGTGCTCCCGGGTGGCTCCGGGACCTCCACCGTCGGTGTGTGGCGTACGGCGCTAGCGGGCCGCCCGGTCGTCATCAAACGGCTGGCGGCGCCCCGGCCCGGAGACCCGAACGCGCTCGGCGAGCCCGGCCACATCGGCTACTGGCGTCGCGAGGCGGACGTCATCGTCACCGGGATCACCGAGGGGACGCCCGGCCTGCGCAGCCCCACCGCATCGGTGGAGGAGGACCCCGACGGCGTCACCATCGTCCGGGACTGGGTCGAGGACGCCTCGTCCAGTGGTCTGTTCCTAGCCCTGTGCATGGGCCGGTTCGCGGCCGCCGACCTGCCGCGGCCGCGGTTCCTCGCGCGCAACCTGATGCGCGACCGGATGGACCGGGTCGCCCATCGCGGCGGCTGGCCCACGCTCGACCGGACCACCGTCGCCGACGTCGCCGACCACCTCTGGCGCCACCGGGGCGCGATGCTCGACCTGCTCGACGGGCTGCCGCAGGTACCCCAGCACGGCGACCCCACCGGCGCGAACCTTCCCGGCCGGACCGGCGACGACGCGATCGCCATCGACTGGGGCACGGTCGGCACCGGCCCCGTCGGCGGCGACCTCGGCTATCTCTCGCTGTCGGCGCGGGAAGGGTTCGAGCCGCTGCTCGACGCCTACCTGCTCGGGCTCCCGGAGGCCGACCGCGACCAGGTCGTGCTCGGAGGGCAGATCGTGGCCGTCTACACCGCGCTCAGCCGCGCCGAGTGGGCACTGGCCCGGGCTGCGACGGGGGAGGGCGCGCTGGCCTCGAAGTACCGCCACCCGGCCGTCGCCCCGCACCTGCGCGCCCTGCAGCGGCAGTTCCCCCACATCGAAGTGCTGTTGCAGCTGTGACCTAGGTTCGCCGCCGTGACTCGTCGAACCGTCCCGATCCTGCTGGTGGCCGCGCTGCTGGTGGTCGGCCTGCTGGCGGCATGCTCGCCGGCAGACGATGACGACCCCGAGCCGGCCGCGCTCCCGCAGCCCGCCCCTGCGGGTCGGCTGCCGGGCTCGGTCATCGACACGCTCGGCGTGGCGTCGTTCAATGTCTACCGCCACCTGCCCCGCAAGGAGGCGATGACGGACGCGCTGCGGCTGACCAGCGGGGACCAGGTCGACGTCATCGGTTGGCAGGAGACCAGCAGGGCGGACTATCGGACGCTGCGAGTGAGGGCGACGGACGGCGGCAGCGGTTGCGCGGATCCGCTGGTACGACCGCTGACCGCGCCGGTCAGCTCTCGCCGCGGACCTCGTCCTCGGAGGCCGAGAAGCTGTCGCACTCGTCGAGCTCGCCGGTCTCGTAGCCGATCATGAACCAGTGCTTGCGCTGAGCCGACGAGCCGTGCGTCCAGGACTCCTCGGTCACCTGCCCCTGCGTCTTGCGCTGGATGAAGTCGTCGCCGACCGCAGCCGCCGCCTCGAGCGCGAGGTCGATGTCCTCCTGCGTCAGATCGAGGATCAGCACCTCGCCCGAGGCGTCCTCGGTGGTGGTCGCGTGGTTGGCCCACAGGCCCGCATAGCAATCGGCCTGGAGCTCGAGCCGGACACCGGGTGACGTCGGACCGGTCTCCTGGCTGCGGACCTGACCCATGAAACCGAGCAGGTTCGAGATGTGGTGGCCGTACTCGTGGGCGAGCACATAGAACTCGACGAACCCGCCATCGGGTCCACCGAGCTGGCGCTCGAGCACCTGGTCGAAGAAGGTGGTGTCGAGGTAGATGGTCTCGTCACCGGGGCAGTAGAACGGGCCGACCGAGGAGTCGGCGCCGCCGCAGCCGGTGCTGACCGACCCGGTGAAGGTGATCAGCGCGTCCTCCGCGCGGAACTTGCCGCCGAGCTCGGAGTCCCAGTAGTCAGTCAACGAGTTCTCGACCGCGACGCGGGCGCAGTCCTGGCTCTCGTTGGCATCCTCGCCAGTCTCGCAGTCGTCGTAGCGACCGCTGTCCTGCGCGTCGCTCAGCCGGCTCGGGGAGTAGACGGAGTCGAGGCCCGTGCCCCCGCCGCCGCCGAGGATGTCGACGCCCGTGCACTTGGCGAGCACCAACAGCGCGATCACGAGGAGGAGTCCGCCGATACCGCCCTTCCCGCCGATCCCGCCGGGGATGGGCAGGCGCATGCCGGAGCCGCCGCCGAGACCGCCGCCGTTGCCGCCGACGTCGCGGACGCGAGACCTGTCGAGCCGAGCCTTCGGGTTGAATCGCACCACGGGCAGCACCCTAGGGCACCGTGCCGTTTGGGCCGGTGAGTCCGGGCCGTGGGAGAATCAGCCACGTCATGATCACGGTTCATCAGCTCGAGGTCAGAGCCGGTGCCCGGCTCCTCATGGAGGACGTCACCTTCCGAGTGGCCGCGGGGGACAAGGTCGGCCTGGTGGGCCGCAACGGCGCCGGAAAGACCACCCTCACCAAGATCCTTGCCGGCGAAGCACTGCCTGCCGGCGGCTCGGTGACCGGGTCCGGCGAGGTCGGCTACCTGCCGCAGGACCCGCGCTCGGGTGACCCCGACCAGCTCGCCCGCGAACGGATCCTGTCCGCGCGTGGCCTCGATGACGTCGTACGACGCCTGCGCGCGGCTGAGGTCGAGATGGGCAGTGACGACACAGCCGTCCGGGAGCGGGCGATGCGGCGCTACGAGCGGGCCGACGCCGAGCTGCACGCGGGTGGGGGTTACGCCGCCGAGTCGGAGGCCGCGACGATCGCCCACAGCCTCGGGATCACCGACCGGCTCCTCGGTCAGCAGCTCAAGACCCTCTCCGGTGGTCAGCGGCGCCGCGTCGAGCTGGCCCGGATCCTGTTCTCGGACGCGGAGACGCTGCTCCTCGACGAGCCCACCAACCACCTCGACGCCGACTCGATCGTGTGGCTGCGCGACTTCCTCAAGGCGTTCCCCGGTGGCCTGGTCGTGATCAGCCACGACACCGAGCTGCTCGAGGCGACCGTCAACCGGGTGCTCCACCTCGACGCCAACCGCGCGGTCATCGACACCTACAACATCGGCTGGAAGGCCTACCTCCAGCAGCGCGAGACCGACGAGAAGCGGCGCAAGCGCGAGCGGTCCAACGCCGAGGCGAAGGCGAAGACCCTCACCGACCAGGCCAACAAGATGCGCGCCAAGGCCACCAAGGCCCAGGCGGCGCAGTCGATGCTCAAGCGCGCCGAGCGGATGCTCGCCGGCCTCGAGGGCGAGCGACAGGCCGACAAGGTGGCGCGGATCGCGTTCCCCAAGCCCGCGCCGTGTGGCAAGACGCCGATCACGGCGGCCGAGCTCTCGAAGTCCTACGGCTCGCTCGAGGTCTTCACCGACGTCGACCTCGCGATCGACAAGGGGTCGCGCGTCGTGATCCTCGGCCTCAACGGTGCCGGCAAGACCACCCTGCTGCGGATCCTCGCCGGGGTCGACCAGGCCGACACCGGCGCGGTCGTGCCGGGCCATGGTCTCAAGCTCGGCTACTACGCGCAGGAGCACGAGACCCTCGACATCAACCGCACCGTGCTCGAGAACATGCAGTCGGCGGCGCCGCAGCTGACCGACACGGAGGCGCGCTCGGTGCTGGGCTCGTTCCTCTTCTCGGGCGAGGACGCGCACAAGCCGGCCGGCGTCCTGTCGGGTGGCGAGAAGACCCGGCTTGCGCTCGCCAGCCTGGTCGTGTCACAGGCCAACGTCCTGCTGCTCGACGAGCCGACCAACAACCTCGACCCCGCGTCCCGCGAGGAGGTGCTGGCCGCGATCCGCTCCTACGAGGGCGCGATCGTGCTCGTCACCCACGACGAGGGCGCCGTCCACGCCCTCGAGCCGGACCGGGTCCTGATCCTCCCCGACGGCGTCGAGGACCTCTGGAACGTCGAGTACGCCGACCTGGTCGCGCTCGCCTGAGCCGTCGCAACGGTTGCCGGTCCGGTCAGCTCGTAGCGTTCTGGTGCGGGCCGTATATCGCGCCCACCGCAGGACGTCATGACCACTCGGTCGGGCGACTGCGACCGGCAATACGCGCTGGTGGCGTCGGCACGCCTCGCGATCCGGCCGTTCAGGACTGTCGGTGACGTCGGTGATGATGGCGCGATGACAACGTATTCCGGGACCAAGGAGTTCGAGGGCGCGTCCTTCGTCAGGGCGAGTCTCAAGGGCGCCACCTTCCGATTCTCCGATGTCAGCGGCGTGACGATGCGAAGCGTCGACGTGGACGGGCTCGACATCGACAGCCACGACCTCTTCTTCGGCAGCCTCTTCGTCAACGGGGTCGACGTGGTGCCATTCGTTGATGCCGAGCTCAACCGGCAGTTCCCGGGTCGCGCGCTGCAGAAGGCGCAGACGCCCGAAGGGCTGCGTGAGGGTTGGGTCGCTGTGCAGTCCGCGTGGCACACAACGGTGACGGGCACCCCGTCGGACCTGGTGGACGCCCACGTCGAGGACGAGTGGTCCATGTCCCAGACCTTGAGGCACCTCATCTTGGCGACCGACGCCTGGCTCCGCGGCGGGATCCTGCGGATGCATCAGCCGTTCCACGAGATCGGCCAGATCTTCACTGGTGCAGCCGAGATGAGCTTCGACATGTCGATCTTCCGCGGCGACGAGCCGGCCTACGAGGAGGTCCTCGCGGTGCGTGCCGAGCGGCAGGGGCTGGTGACCGACTTCCTGGCCACGGCGACGTCGGAGCTGCTCGCGGAGGAGCGCGAGAACCCATGGGGCGGCGGAGACTGGCGCCCGAGCGTCGGTGACTGCATTCGCGTGATCCTGGAGGAGGAGTGGGCGCACCTGCGCTACGTCCGACGGGATCTCGCTCGGTTGCGTTGAGCGAGCGGGACCGCAGCCTTCCAGCCCCTTCCCGGGCAGGCTTCTCACGGGGCAAGCAAAGCCTTCGTGCGGTCCTACACCGAGAGCCTCTGGGCCGAGCTGAAGGGGACGGGCGTGAGTGTCAGCGTGCTGTGCCCGGGGCCGGTCGACGCGGACAGCTCCTGGTCATCCCCGGTCTCGGCAACAAGGCGGGCGCGCTCGTCTCGACCGGCACCCCCAACCGGATCCTCGCGTCGTTGCTGGCCAAGCGGCATCCCGGCTTGAGACAGGGGCTCTGGGTACTGCTCGTCCATGAGCGAGAACAAGCACGAGGACGAGACGAAGGTTGAGACGAAGGACGAGGCCAAGGACGAGGCCAAGGATGAGAGCAGCGTCGGCATCTTCGACGACCAGCTCCCGGAGGACCTGGTGCCGAGCGAGGACAACCCGCTGGCCGAGGGCCTCCCGCCCGACGACTGATCCAGCCGTAGCCGTCGACGCGGGTCCGGTCACTCTTCGGCGATCGCCTCGAGCACGTTCATCCGGGAGGCCCGGATCGAAGGGACCACGGCGGCGAGCACGCCGACCACAACGGCGATCGCGAGGAACACGATGAGCTGACTGATCGGCAGGCCGAGACTGGTCAGGTCGTTCTTGAGAGTCTCGCGCAGGGTCACGCCGATCACGAGCCCCAGCCCGAGCCCGAGGACGGCGCCGAGCACGGCGATCGCGACTGACTCGAGGGTGATCATCCGGCGGAGCTGGGCGCGGCTCATCCCGATCGCTCGGAGCAGGCCCACTTCACGGGTCCGTTCGATCACACTCAGACCCAGGGTGTTCACGATGCCGAAGACCGCGATCACGATGGCGAGCGCCAACAGTCCGTAGATGATGTAGAGGAGCTGGTTGACCTGTTCGCGGATCGAGTCGCTGAACCCCTCCTTGTCGTAGACAGCGACGATCGGCACCTCCGAAGCGGCCTTCTCCAGGTCGTCCTTCACGGTCGCGGCGTCCGCGCCTGAGTCGAGTAGCACGCTGATGCCGGTGTCCTGGCGCGCCAGTCCCGCGTCCTCGAGCTGGTCGAGCGAGATGCTGATCGGGGCGGTCACCTCCGACGACTCGATGATGCCGACGATCTCGACCTCGAGCTCGCGGCCACCCGGGAAGGTCAGGTCGAGCGGGTCGCCCAGCGCCAGGTCGTGATCCTCGGCGTAGTCGTCATAGACGAACGCCTGTCGGCCGCTGAGGTCGATCGTGCCTTCGACGACGTCGAGGTCGTAGACGTCGGGGAACGCTGCGTCGTTGCCGGCAACGGACTCGTTCTCGTCGTCGACCTTGGCCTCGACCCACTGCTGGCGGCTCACGACGGACACGCCCTCGACGTCCTCGATCGCGTCGCCGACCGACGTCGAGAACGGCATGAACGTCGTGGTCTGGACCAAGAAGTCGGCGGTGAACTCCTCGTCCACGACGTCGTCGATCGACGCGTTGAGCGACGCCGCGAGGACACCGATCGTCGAGACCAGCGCGAGGCCGATCATCAGCGCGGAGGCTGTGGCGCCGGTCCGTCTCGGATCACGCAGCGCGTTCTCCCCGGCCAGCCGGCCCGGATTGCCGAAGAGCCGGCCGAAGATCCCGCGGGCCGCGACGAGGACCGGTTTGCCGATGATCGGGCTGATGACGGCGACGGTGATGATCCAGATGACGGCGCCGGTACCGACCCACAGTGCGTCGTTGCCGCGCGCGCCGGTGACGCCCGCGACGGCCAGCACCGCACCGACGACCAGCAGCGCTACGCCGATGGCGGTCCGGCGCCCGAGCGACGCGTTGGCGTGGGGCTCTTCGGCGCGCATGGCCGCCACCGGGGCGACCCGACCGGCCCGGCGGGACGGGAAGTACGCCGCGACCATCGTGACGACGATGCCGACCACGTAGCTGGCGATGATCGCGGCCGGCGTCAGGTCGAGTGCGTTGCCGGCGATGTCGAGCCCGATCCCGCGGAAGATCGCGGCAAGTCCCCGGGCCAGCAGCCAGCCGAGGCCGATGCCGAGCGTGGCTGCGACGACCGAGAGCACCAGCGCCTCGAGCAGCACGGACCGGGTGACCTGTTTGCGGTTGGCGCCCAGAGCGCGGAGGAGCGCCATCTCGCGTGCGCGCTGGGCGACCAGGATCGAGAACGTGTTGAGGATGATGAAGGCACCGACGAGCACCGCGATGCCGGCGAAGATCAGCAGGAAAACCGTGATGATGCCGAGGAACTCGCCTACCTGGGTCTGCTGCTCATCGGCGACCTTGTCGCCGGTCGCCGCCTCGAAGCCGTCGGGCACGACCTCCTGCGCGGCATCGGCCAGCTCCCGCTGGGAGACGCCGTCGGCCGCAGTCAGGCTGATCCGGTTGAAGGCGTCCTGGCCGCCGAGGAAGATCTCCTGGGCAGCCTCCGTGGACAAGATCAGGAGCGTCGCACCGGCGGTACCGCCGCTGTTGAAGTCGGCGATACCGACGAGCGTCGCGCTGCGCTCGACCTCGCCGTACGGCGCCAGCAGCTTGACCTCGTCGCCCAGCCGGTAGTCGCCGGCCTCGGCGGCGCCCTTGTCGAGCACGATCTGGTCGAAGCCCTCCGGCCAGTCGCCGTCCTCGAGGTGGAGGATCGACCTACCGGCCATGTTGGGGCCGTCGTGGTAGTTGAAGGCCAGCGTCGGCGCGCCGGTGCTGCCGACGACCGTGCCGTCTGATGACAACAGGTTCATGCCGAAGCCGGTCACGTCGCCGTCGGCGCGGTCGACCTCAGGCAGCGCCTCGAGGTCGGCAACGGTGTCGGGCGTGAGCACGGCCGTGGGAGTGCCGGAGTAGCCGGCGTCGAACTCGGCCGAGTCCTGCGCACGCACGACCCCGTCGGGAGTGGTGCCGTAGATGATGCCGTCGAAGGTGGCGGATAGACCGTGGTTGAAGACCAGTACGCCCGAGAGGAAGGCGACGCCGAGCACGATCGCCAGCCCGCTCATGACGAGCCGGAGCTTGCGCGCCAGCAGGTTGCGCAGGGTGAGCCGGAACATGTCAGGCGGTCTTGGCGGCGGCCAGCGTCTGGAGCGCGGTCATGTGCTCCAGGATCTGCTCGCGGTCGGGGTCCCTGATCTCGTCGACGACCAGGCCGTCGGCGAGGAAGATGACCCGGTCGCAGTACGACGCCGCCACGGCGTCGTGCGTCACCATCACCACGGTCTGACCGAACTCGTCGACGCTGCGGCGGAGGAAGGACAGCACCTCGGCGCCCGACGTGCTGTCGAGGTTGCCGGTCGGCTCGTCCGCGAAGACGATCGATGGCTTGGTCGCGAGCGCCCGTGCGCAGGCGACCCGCTGCTGCTGGCCGCCGGACATCTCGCTCGGCCGGTGGCCGAGCCGGTCCCGCAACCCGACCGCGTCGACGACGGTGTCGAACCATGCCTGGTCGGGCTTCCTGCCGGCCAGGTCGAGGGGGAGAAGAATGTTCTCCTTGGCCGTCAGCGTCGGGATCAGGTTGAACGCCTGGAAGACGAACCCGACCCGGTCCCGGCGCAACGCGGTGAGCGCTTTGTCGCTGAGTCCGGACAAGGAGGTGCCGTCGACCTCGATCGAACCCCCCGTCGGGTTGTCGAGGGCGGCGAGGCAGTGCATCAGCGTCGACTTACCTGAGCCGGAGGGGCCCATGATCGCGGTGAACCTTCCGGCCTCGAGGTCGACGGTGACGCCGGCGAGGGCGTGCACCTCGGACTCGCCGGAGCCGTAGATCTTGCGGAGATCCACGGCTCGGGCAGCGACGGTCGGGTCGGGGGAGTCGCTGGTCATGCGCCCACCTTGCCCGATCTTTGGTAGAGCCCGCATCGGGAAATCCCCTGAGCGGCCCCTGGGGCTCATCCGCCGAGGGCAGGAATCAACAGTGCCGAATCGCCGAACTCGTGCCAGTGGTAGCGGGCTTCGACGGCCGCGGCGTACGCACGTTGGGTCAGGTCCCGGCCGGCCACTGCCTCGACCAGCAGCAGGTGCGACGCGTCGGGATCGTGCCACCCGGTGACCAGGCCGTCGACGATGCGTGGCGGGTCGGCCGGCGTCACCACACGTGACGTCCAGCCGCGGGCTGCCACCAACCGGCTGCCGTCCCGGGCGGGTTCCACCGCTGACTCCAGGGCGCGGGTCACGGTGGTGCCGACCGCGATCACCCGTCCGCCGCCGGCGCGCGCGGCGTTGACGACCGCGGCGGTCGCTGCCGGCACCTCGAACCGTTCCGGCTGCGGTGCCTCGCCGGCCTCTTGCGAGGACACCCCGGTGTGCAGGGTGACGGGCGCGACCATGACGCCGCCGGCGACCAGCCGGGTGACCAGCTCGGTCGTGAACGGCCGTCCTGCCGATGGGATCTCGGCGCTGCCGGGTCGGCGCCCGAACACCGTCTGGTAGTCGCTCAGCGGATAGCGGTCGGCGAGGTAGCCGTAGGAGATCGGGCGCCCGTAGCGGCGGGCGACCGCGGCCAGGTCGCCGTCGACGTCGGCCCGCCAGAGCCGGTTGCCGGCTCCGGTCGGGGAGGACCCCGGCTCGGGGTACGGCGCCACCAGGCGGAGCCGGGCTGCGCCCGCAGCGATCTCGAGCAGGTCGTCGGGCTCCGCGTCGAGCACCGACCGTTCGGCGTCGGGCGCGCGTCGTATCTCCACGACCCAGGTGCCGTCGGGCAGCGGTGCCGCGAGGTGGACGACGACCGGACCCTGCCGGTCCGCCGCACCGGTCAACTGGGCATCGAGCTGCGCCGCGACGGTCGCGGAGTCGTTGACGACGACCATGTCCCCGGGGCGGAGATGCTCGGCCAGGTGGGCGAAGCGGGTGTGGGTGAGCCCGCGGTCGCCGTCGGCGACCAGCAGGCGCACCCGGTCGCGGGCGACGCCCCGTCGTTCGGCGGGTGCCGGAGCGAACGCACTGCGCGGTGCACTGAAGCTGGTTGCCGGGCGCTCGTCGAGCAGCGGCATATCAGGCCCCCGCTCGCTCGGCGAGGCGCAGCGCGGGGAAGTCGGCGGCGCGGTAGCGGCCCGACGGCGGTCGGCTCGCGAGCAGTGCCAGCAGGTGCGGCACCACGGTCTCGGGGAGCGGCCGGTCGGAGATGTCCTCGCCGGGGAACCAGTCCTGGTGCATCTGCGTCCGCATGTCCCCGGGGTCGACGGCGTAGGCCGTGATGTCGGGGTTCTCGGCGGCAAAGGTGAGCGTGATGTGGTCGAGACCTGCCTTGGACGCGCTGTAGAGACCCCAGCCTGCGTAGTGCTCGACGGCGGCGTCGGAGGAGATCGAGAGCAGCACGCCCCGGGACCCGGCCAGCACGGGGAGCAGCAGCGACGTCAGCACCAGCGGCGCCCCGACGTTGTGCCGCCAGACGTGCTGGAGGTCCTCGGGGGTGGTGTCCACGAGAAGCCGGTGCCGGGTGTCGCCGCTGATCGGGCCGAGCGCGCTGGCGTTGTGGACGAGCAGGTCGAGGCGGCCGTCGACCGCGGCCAGCAGGGCGTCGCGGTGGTCCGCGTCCGTGACGTCACCGGGGATCGCGCTGATGCGGTCGGCGGCGGGGAGGTTGCGGAGGGTGTCGAGCCGGGCGGCATCGCGACCGTCGGTGACGACGTGCCAGCCCTGGTCGCTGAGAGCGGCCACCAGTGCGCGGCCGAGTCCGGCGCTGCCGCCGGTGATGAGTGCAGTCTTCGTAGTCATGTCACCCATGGTGGAACTTCAAGTGAACTTGAGGTCAAGGCCAAGACGCCGATGAACCTGATTTTCTGGCACGAGCCCGTCCGACAGAGCACGATGGGGTGCATGACGCGGCGACGGCGCACGACCATCACGCTCGGAGCGGCCGTCCTGGTGTTCATCGGCTGCTCCGAGCCCGCGACCCCGCATCCGGTCGTCGCGCCCGTCTCGCCGTCGACGTCGGCGGCGACAGTCCCGGCGGGGCCGGCGATCCGGGTGCCGGTGTTCGTCGAGCCGGGGGCAGTGCCGCCCGCAGTCGTGGCGTCGAACTCGCCCCTCGTCGGAACGGACTACTCGGTCGTCGACGTGAACGGCGGCGACACCATCGACACCGGCCAGGTCCAGCCACTGGCCGGTCCGGCGAAACCGTGGACGTACGCCGGGCTCGCGGACCTGTCGGCGATCACCGACCCGGGCGTCTACCGGGTGGAGGTCGGAGCGACGGAGTCGAAGTCGATCGAGGCGCACGCGCACCACTACCGCGGTGTCCTCGGGACGACCTTGGCCATCTTCGATTCCAACGCGGACGGGGACGAGCCGTCGGGCTATCACGAGCCGAGCCACCTGCACGACCGGCGTTCGCCGATCGCGAACGGCCCGCTCCGCGGGGAGCGGATCGATGTCGAGGGCGGCTGGATGGACGCCGGCGACCAGCTCAAGTTCACCGTCACGACCGGGTACTCGACGCTGATGCTGGAGATCGCTGCAGCCAACCAGCCGGCCCAGGCCGACGAGATCGCCGAGGCGGCCGCGATCGGGGTCCGGTGGCTCCGGAAGGCGCATCCGCGGCGCGGGGTCTTCGTCGCCCAGGTCGGCAACACGAACGCGGACCACAACGCCGGGTTCCGCGATCCGGCCGTGGACGACACCAGTGACGATCCCCGGCGGAGCCGGCGGCCGTCGTACGTCCTGACCGAGGCGACAGGTGGCTCGGACGTCGCAGCGATCACGGCCGCGGCGCTCGCGAACGTGGCGGTCCGCGCGGCGCCCCAGCGGCAGGCCCGGCTGGTCCGACGGGCTCGCGCCTGGCTCGCGGAGGCGACGGAGCTCGGCGACGTGTGGCACAACTGCTGCTACCAGCAGGACAGCTGGCGGGACGACCTCGCGGTCGCGCAGGCCGCCCTGTGGCGCGCGACCGGGCAGCGGTCGTACGCCGTCGACGCGCTCGCGTCACTGCGGCGCGCGACCGCGAACGGTGACAAGAACTGGCTGGTGGGCGCCGACAGCTACGAGATGTCCGCCATCGCCGCGGCCGAGCTGTGCGGGGTGCTGCGTCCGGACGACACCCCGGCCCCTCGCGACGTACGACGCCCTGCCTGCCGGATCCTGCGCGCCGGGGGCGAGGCGTGGATCTACGTGGTCGGCTCCGAGACGGCGTTCGGCCGAGCCGGCTGGGCCCAGTGGGGCTCGGTGCGCCAGAACGCGGCGGGCGCGGTGGTGCTCGCCCTGGCGGCCCGGGCCGGCCTCGACGGTGCCGAGCCGGCGCTGGCCCGCGCGACCGGCTGGTTCCTCGGCGTCAACCCCTGGGGGCTGCGTTGGCAGGCAGTGGCCGGGGGGATCGAGCGCCCCTACCACTGGGTGCAGGCCGTGGACCTCGACCTCCTGGGCGCGGTGGTCGGCGGCCCGGCGCCGTTGGCGGACATCAACGCCAACCGGGGGAACGACCTGACCCTGGGCCGGTTCGACACCCGTCAGCAGACCTACCGCGACCTGGCCGACGACTACGTGATGAACGAGGTCGGGATCGGCTACTCCGCGCCCGCCGCGCTGCACTTCGCGCTGATCTCGCCGGACTGACGTGGCAGGGTGGCCCCGTGGCGGAATACGTGGGGGCCATCGACCAGGGCACGACGAGCACCCGGTTCATGGTGTTCGACCATGCAGGGACCGAGGTCGTGCGCCACCAGCTCGAGCACGACCAGGTGCTCCCGCGCGCCGGCTGGGTCGAGCACAACCCGGTCGAGATCTGGGAGCGGACGTCGGCCGTCGTCCAGACCGCGCTCGGCAAGGCCCGCATCGACGCCGGCGACCTCGCGGCCGTCGGCATCACCAACCAGCGGGAGACCACCTTCGTCTGGGACCGCCGAACCGGCCGGCCGCTGCACAACGCGATCGTCTGGCAGGACACCCGCACCGACGGGATCGCTGCCGCGCTGGACCGGGACGGGCGCGGCGACACGATCCGGCACCGCGCCGGGCTGCCACCGGCGACGTACTTCTCCGGCGGCAAGCTCCAGTGGATCCTCGACCACGTGGACGGTGCCCGGGCGGCCGCCGAGCGCGGCGACGCCCTTTTCGGTACGGCGGACACCTGGCTGCTGTGGCACCTCACCGGAGGTCCTGACGGCGGAGCGCACGTCACGGACGTGACCAACGCCAGCCGCACCATGCTGATGGACCTCGAGACCCTCGACTGGGACGACGAGCTGCTCGGCTTCTTCGGCGTGCCGCGGGAGATGCTCCCGCAGATCCGCGAGTCCTCGGCCTCGGCGGCCGGCGGACCGTTCGGGGAGACCCGGACCAACGGGCCGTTCGGTGGCGAGGTGCCGCTGACCGGGATCCTCGGCGACCAGCAGGCCGCCACGGTCGGCCAGGTGTGCTTCGCACCCGGGGAGGCCAAGAACACCTACGGCACCGGCAACTTCATGCTGCTCAACACCGGCACCGAGATCGTCCGTTCCCAGGCCGGACTGCTCACGACGCCGGCCTACCGGTTCGGCGACGAGCCGTGCGTCTACGCGCTCGAGGGCTCGATCGCCGTCACCGGCTCCGCGGTCCAGTGGCTCCGCGACCAGCTCGGCATCATCAGCGGTGCGGCCGAGTCCGAGTCGCTGGCCCGGCAGGTCGACGACAACGGGGGCGTCTACTTCGTGCCGGCGTTCTCGGGCCTGTTCGCGCCGTACTGGCGCTCGGACGCCCGCGGCGCGATCGTCGGGCTCTCGCGGTTCAACACCAACGCCCACCTGGCCAGGGCCACGCTCGAGGCGATCTGCTACCAGTCCCGCGACGTCGTCGAGGCGATGTGTCAGGACTCCGGCGTCCAGCTCGAGGTGCTCAAGGTGGACGGCGGAGTGACCCTCAACAGCCTCTGCATGCAGATCCAGGCCGACGTCCTCGGAGTGCCGGTGAGCCGGCCCGTCGTACCCGAGACGACCGCGCTGGGGGCGGCGTACGCCGCCGGCCTGTCCGTCGGCTTCTGGCGCGACACCGACGAGCTGCGCGCCAACTGGGCCGAGGACACCCGCTGGGAGCCGACCTGGGACGAGGCGCACCGGGCGGAGGGCTACGCGCGGTGGAAGAAGGCTGTGGAGCGCACCCTCGACTGGGTCGACGTGGAATGAGTCGCTATAAAGTGCTATAACTCGCTCTTGGTGCTATAGGCGCTCGAACGTGCCGGTTGAGAAGCGGGAGGCAACGACGTGGTGGAGCGTGCTGAGAACCCCTACCGCCCGGGCTTCAACCAGCCACCACTGGTGTTCGCCGGCCGCGCCGACGTCCTCGACGGCGCGGAGGAGGCGCTGGCCATCGCGGCGTACGACGGCCGCACGCCACGGCCGCTGATCCTCCTCGGACCGCGCGGGGTCGGTAAGACGGTGACGCTCGGCGAGATCGCCGATCTGGCCGCCCAGCGGCACGGTTGGCCGTCGGTCCACATCGAGGCGAAGGTTTCGGGACCGTTCCTGGCCGACCTGATCGCCGGGCTCCGCGGAGCCGGTCGGCTCCTCGCCGGTGACGACCTCACCGAGCGCGGGAGCCGGATCCGGGTGACCGGCGGGAAGGTCGAGGCACGAGCCTTCGGTGTCGGCGGTGAGCTCCAGTTCGACAAGGAGACGCTCGGCGAGCAGGAGCCGCGCCTCGGCGCGACGCTTGCCGAGACGATGCAGGTCGCGACGGGACGTTCCCTGGGTCTGGTGCTCACCATCGACGAGCTGCAGAACGCGGAGCCGGGTGACATCTCGATGCTGTTCGGGGTGATCCAGGAGTACGTGCCCAACGGCTGGCCGCTTGTCCTCGCCCTCGCCGCACTCCCGACCTTGCGGGAGAGCCGGGGCCGCAGGCGGCTCCCGACCTACTTGGAGCGAGCCGAGTGGCACGACCTCGACATCCTGCCGCCCACCGAGGCGCGTCGGGCTCTCGTGGGTCCGGCGCAGCAAGCGGGACGGCCGATGACGCCAGCGGCTGCTGATGTTCTTCTCGACCACGCGGGCGGCTACCCCTACGCGATCCAGGTCGCGGGTCACTTCGCCTGGCGGGCGTCGCACGGCAGTCGCGCCGTCGGTGTCGACCACGCGCGGAGCGCCGTACCGAAGATCGAGACCGACCTCGCCCAGCTGTTCCGATCGCGGTGGGACGATGCCAGCCCGCGTGAGCAGGAGTACCTCCGGGCGGTGGCCGCGGTGGCCGGACGCCACGAGGTCCCCAAAGGGGGGTCGGTCGCCGCCGAGCTGGGCGAACCGGTGACCAGCGTGTCGTACCTGCGCGCGCGCTTGCTCCGCAAGGGCACCATCTATCGCGAGGCCGGTGGTGCTCTTCACTTCATCACCCCCGGCATGGGCGCATGGATCCGCGCGCGCGATCAGGAAGACTGACCGGACCCACCAGAACCGTGGAGGACACATGACGCCGGCCGCACTCTCGCCCCGCGCCCGTTCGGCTGCGTTGAAGCGACTCTCGAGCCAGCAGTTCGACGTGCTCGTCATCGGTGGTGGCGTCGTCGGCTCCGGTTGCGCCCTCGACGCCGCGACCCGCGGCCTCAAGGTCGGCCTCGTCGAGGCCCGCGACTTCGCTTCCGGCACGTCCAGCCGGAGCTCCAAGCTGATCCACGGCGGGCTGCGCTACCTGGAGATGCTCGACTTCCGGCTGGTGGCCGAGGCGCTGAAGGAGCGCGGCCTCCTGATGCGGCGGCTGGCGCCACACCTGGTCCGGCCGGTGCCCTTCCTGTATCCGCTGACCGGGCGCGGCTGGGAGCGTTGGTACGCCGGGTCCGGCGTCGCCCTGTACGACGCCCTCACCAAGGCCAGTGGGTACGGCGCCGGCACGCCGGTCCACCGCCACCTGACCCGGCACGGCGCCCGCAAGGCGTTCCCGTCGCTGCGCAAGGACGCGCTCGTCGGTGCGATCAAGTACTACGACGCGCAGGTCGACGACGCGCGTCACACCATGTTCCTCGCCCGCACCGCGGTGACGTACGGCGCCGCGGTCGCCAGCCGCACCCGCGTCCTGGGACTGATCAAGGAGAGCGAGCGAGTCGTCGGCGCCGAGGTGATCGACCTGGAGACCGGCCACCGTTTCGAGATCCGGGCGTCGCAGGTCATCAACGCCACCGGGGTGTGGACCGACGAGACGCAGGCGATGGCGCGCGAGCGCGGCCAGTTCCAGGTGCGGGCGAGCAAGGGGATCCACCTGGTCGTGCCGCGGGACCGGATCCGCGGCGAGACCGGGCTGATCCTGCGCACCGAGAGCTCGGTGCTCTTCGTCATCCCGTGGAAGCGGCACTGGATCATCGGCACCACCGACACCGACTGGGAGCTCTCGAAAGACCACCCGGCTGCCAGTTCCAAGGACATCGACTACCTCCTCGAGCACGTCAACCGCGTGCTCGAGGTGCCGTTGACGCGCGATGACGTCGAGGGCGTCTACGCGGGGCTCCGGCCGCTGCTCGCCGGTGAGGACGCGGCGACGTCCAAGCTTTCCCGCGAGCACGCCGTTGCGCACTCCGTTCCCGGTCTGGTGGTCGTGGCCGGCGGCAAGTACACGACCTACCGGGTGATGGCCGCCGATGCGGTCGACGAGGCCGTGCGCGGTCTCGAGATCTCGCAGGGCAAGACGGTCGGCCCCTGTGTCACCGAGCAGATCCCGCTCGTCGGTGCCGACGGCTACCACGCGCTCTGGAACCAGCGTCGCAGCCTCGCCACCCAGTCCGGGCTGGCGATCAACCGGATCGAGCACCTGCTGGAGCGGTACGGCTCACTCGTGCTCGAGGTGCTCGACCTGATCGCGGCGGAGCCCGACCTCGCCGAGCCGTTGCCGGGTGCCGAGGACTATCTCCAGGCGGAGGCCGTCTACGCGGTCACGCACGAGGGCGCCCGCCACCTCGACGACGTGTTGACCCGGCGGCTGCGCGTGTCCATCGAGACCTTCGACCGCGGGGTCGCCGCCGCGCCGTACGTCGCCGACCTGGCCCGTGGCTATCTCGGCTGGGACTCGGAGCAGCGCGCCCGCGAGGTCGAGCACTACGTCAAGCGGGTCGAGGCCGAGCGGGAGAGCCAGCGGCAACCCGACGACCACACGGCCGACGCGGCGCGGAAGGGCGCTCCCGACGTGGTGCCGGTGTCGCACGCCGACTCCATCGACGACCCCGTCAGTTGAGGGTGCCTCAGCTGCTGGCGTGCAGGTCGTCCGTCAGCGTCGTGGTCTGGCCTCGGGTCACTGCGACGTCGTCTGCGTCCCGAAGCCGGGATGTGGTGCCGTCGGCGGAGCCGGCGTCGTAGTAGATGCCGCTCGGCTCGCCGCTGCAGGCCTTCGGGACGAGCACGACGTACGACGCGGTGCTGAGCCCGCCGATCGAGAAGTCACCCGTGGCGTCACTGATCGTCGAGCGGACCGCGAGCGAGTTGTCCCGGGCCCGGGCCTGGACGACGCATCCCGCGAGCGGGTTGCCGGCCTCGTCGAGCAGCCGGCCGGCGACGGTGCCGCCGGGGTCGAGGGTGGCCCGGATCCCGGCGATGCTGTTCCCGTTGACCGTCACCGGTGTCGCGCCCGCAAGTCCAGCGCCGTCGCCTCGGTTGTGCCACCACTCGGCGGCGAGTGTTGTCCGGGCGGGCGCGCGGTGGAACCCGACGCGGTAGTCGCCCGGGGGGAGCTCGCGGAACCGGTACCGGCCGTCCGGCCCGGTCCACTGGCTCAGCGCCAGCCGTCCAGTCGGCGCGTGGAGGTCGACCTGCACCCGCCCCGTCGCACCGGAGACGGCCCCGCGGATCTCACCGGCCTGTCCCGTCGCGATGTCGATCCCGGTGGTCGTCGCACCGGCCACCACCTCGAACGGGACGCCGCCCTGCGGGGACGGGCTGCCGCCGTTGCAGGTGAAGGGGAACGCGGTGACGAACTCAGGATCGAGGTGCTCCACGCAGGCCACGTAGGTCCCCGTTGGGAGCGACCCGACCTCGTAGGTCCAGTCGTTGCCGATTCCGGTCGGGACGGATTCGCCGCTCGCGACGGCCTGCCACCCGCCGGCGACCTGACGGAATGCGGTGACGTTCGGGTAGCCCTCGGCGCCGAGGTAGACGTCGGGCAGTGTGCCGCTGACGAACCCGGCCGGACCCGGCGCGAGGTCGACTTGCCTGCGGTACTGGCCGGCGGCGAGCACGATGTCGGTGGCGTCGTCGGCCTGCGAGCCGGTCCGCCAGCAGGTCTGGAGGACGTCGTACCCGTAGGCGCAGACCCGGTAGGTGTCCGCGTCGAGGCCGGTGATCCGGTAGCCGCCGTCGGGACCGGTCGACGCGAAGGCAACCGGCTCCCAGCGGCTCAGTCGGAAGCGATACGCAATCAGGCTGATCTGGGCCGTCGACCCGGGCGGCCGGGTGACGGTGCCGGAGATGTTGGCCCGCCGGGCCAGCCGGAAGTTGAGGGGGCGGTTGCTGCCCGGTGCCACAGCCACTTCGTCGGCGTCGGCTACGACGGCGACGTTCTCCCAGCACTCCGGAAGGTACTCACGGGGTACGTCGGCAAGACAGAAGCGGAAGGTGCCGGGATCGAGATGGGGGATCACGAATGAGCCGTCGGCCATGCTCTGCTCGCCGAAGACCGAGGTCCACGTCCCGTCCGGCGCCCGGCGGTACGGCACGACGTACGCGGAGACGCCTGCACCGCCGGCGCCCACGATCCGGCCTCGCACCTGGGCGTCGCGGGGGAGCCGCGGCGTGATGGTCGTCGTACCGCCCTCGGTGACGACGATGTCGGCGCCCCCGAAGACGTCGTAGCCGTCGGACCAGCACCGTCGGCCGGTGTCATCGCCGAAGCTGAGCTTCTCGAAGCATGCACGGTAGGTGC
Organism: uncultured Actinomycetota bacterium; assembly: GCA_963795115.1. Taxonomy (GTDB): domain Bacteria; phylum Actinomycetota; class Actinomycetes; order Propionibacteriales; family Nocardioidaceae; genus Nocardioides. The sequence continues at coordinate 364,046 of CAWCGH010000001.1, read as the reverse complement.
CTGCCGGGAGTGCGATCGCGAACTGGCCCTTCGGAAGGCCCGTGGTGTCCATGGTGATGGTGCGCGGCGGGATCGCCAGCGCCCAGGCGTCGGGACCCGCGGGCTGGTAGACCTCGACCTGGAAGTAGTCGACCCGGGAGCCGCCGGGCCAGGTGAGGGTGCCACTCAGGGTGCCGCCGGCAGCGTGCGCAGGCGGGCCGACAGCGACGGCAGGGAACAACGAGATCAGCAGCGCCAGCGCGAGAGCGACGCCCGAGAACGACCCCCGGCCGGGCAGAAGCCTGCGGGACATGGCGGTCACCCTACGTTCTAATCTGGCCGGATGGACCTCAATCTCCAGGACCGCGTCTTCATCGTCACCGGCGGCACGCGGGGTCTTGGCCGCGCCACCGCGGAGGCGCTGGCAGCCGAGGGCGCGCGCGTGGTCGTGTCGGGCCGCTCGCAGGGGAACGTCGACGCAGCGGTTACTGCGCTGGACGTCCTGGGTGAGAACCGGGCGCTCGGAGTGGCGGCCGACAACGCGGACCCCGCCACTCCCGGTCGGTTGATCGCGGCCGCGCAGGGTCGGTGGGGACGCCTCGACGGCGCTCTTGTCAGCGTCGGCGGGCCGCCACCGGGACGGCTCGACGCGATCACCGACGAGCAGTGGACCGCGGCGTTCGAGTCGGTCTTCCTCGGCAGCATCCGCCTGGCCCGCGAGATCGGCGCTGCGCTCGGCGAGGACGGCTCGCTCGCGCTGGTCCTCTCCACCAGCGTCCGCCAGCCGGTGCCGGGCCTCACGGTGTCCAACGGCTTCCGGCCCGGCCTGGCCATGGTCGCCAAGGACCTCGCCGACGACCTCGGCCCGCGCGGGGTCCGCGTCAACGGGCTGCTGCCGGGCCGGGTCAACACCGAGCGGGTCGCCGAGCTCGACGCCGCGACCGGGGACGAGGACGCGGCCCGCGAGCGGTGGAAGCAGCAGATCCCGCTCCGGAGGTACGGCGCGCCCGCCGAGTTCGGGCGGGTCGCAGCGTTCCTGCTGTCGCCCGCCTCGTCCTACGTGACCGGCACCATGGTCCCGGTCGACGGCGGGATCGGCCGCTCGCTCTGACCGCTATGGCACCGACCTGACAACTTCGCAGGTCGTCGCGTCTCGAACCGAAGCGTCCAGCCCTCGAGCGAGGTCGCGTCACCGGCCGCGTCGTCGATGACCTGGAGACGGCGCGCGCGCCGGGCTGTCCCAGCATGCGCGGTCCGCCACCAACGCGTCAGGTTTTCTACGTATTGCCCGCGTCGTCCGGGCGGGTGCGCCGTCGCTCGCCGCGCGGGCCGTGCTGCCGCTCGTCCCACGCCAGGTAGCCGCAGCCGCCGATCGCGAGCAGCCCGAAGAACCACCACTGCAGGCCGTAGAAGAAGTGCGGACCCTCCCCGGTGTCGGGCTCCTCGGCGGCTTCGAGCGGCTCCGCGGGCTCCGGGTCCTCGGACAACAGCTCGACGAAGCCGCCGTACACCTCGAGATCGAGGGCGTCGCCGACGGCGGTGCTGGAGATCGCGCGCATCCCGCCGTCGGACACCTCGGTGCTCCCGCCCTCGCCGTCGGTCCGCACCCAGGCGGTGATGGTCACCTCGCCGGCCGGCGGCGCCGGCACCTCGTCGAGCGCGTCGGCGACGGGTCCGTCGTACGCCAGCCACCCCCGGTCGACGACCAGCGCGGTCCCGTCGTCGGTCACCAGGGGTACGACGACGTCGACTCCCGGCGCGCGGTCCCGGGTGCGGTAGCGCACGATGAGGGTGTCCTCGACGGCGTAGGTGCCGGTCGCCTCGACCACCGTGTACTCCTCGGTCTCCGCGACCGGTTCGCCCGCGGCCAGTACGTCGCCCACGGGCAGCGGGTCCTCGTGCGCGTTGGCCTCGATCACCGCGTTGCTGTCGCGCTTGTCGTCGAGCCGGCCGAACTGCCACTCGCCGAGCCACCACGTGCCGCAGCCGAGGACGATGACCGCGAGGAAGAAGAGGAGCCAGCGGCGGCTGAGCAGGAATCGCCACGAGGCCAGCCACTCACGCACGGCACCACCGTAGTGCGGGCCGACCGGGCTCCGGCCGGGGGCTCTCAGGTGGCGGCCCTATCCTGGGGGGGTGCAGCCCCTTGTCGACCGCTACGGTCGGGTGGCGTCGGACCTCCGGGTCTCGCTGACCGACCGCTGCAACCTGCGCTGCTCCTACTGCATGCCGGCCGAGGGTCTCGACTGGCTGCCCGGCGACGACCAGCTCACCGACGACGAGGTCGTCCGGCTCATCGCGATCGCGATCGAGCGACTCGGGGTGCGGGAGGTCCGGTTCACCGGTGGCGAGCCGCTCGTACGACGCGGGCTGGTCGACGTCGTACGCCGTACCCGCGCCGTCGGCCCGGACGTCGAGCTGTCCATCACGACCAACGGCATCGGACTCGCCCGCACGGCCGGAGCGCTCGCGGAGGCCGGGCTCGACCGGGTCAACGTCAGCCTCGACACGGTCCGGCCAGACACGTTCCTCGAGATCACCCGGCGCGACCGCTTCGACGACGTCGTCGATGGACTCGCTGCGGCCGAGGCCGCCGGTCTGGGACCGGTGAAGGTCAACGCCGTCCTGCTCCGCGGCACCAACGACGACCAGGCGCCCGAGCTGCTCCGCTGGTGCCTCGAGCGCGGCTACCAGCTGCGCTTCATCGAGCAGATGCCGCTCGACGCCCAACACGGCTGGTCACGCGAGGGGATGGTCACCGCGGACGAGATCTTCGCCCACCTCGACGGTGAGTTCGCGCTGACGCCGGCCACCGAGCCGCGGGGGAGCGCTCCGGCGGAGCTGTTCCTCGTCGACGGCGGCCCGGCCACGGTCGGCGTGATCGCGTCGGTGACCCGGCCGTTCTGCGGTGACTGCGACCGGGTCCGGCTCACCGCCGACGGCCAGGTCCGCAACTGTCTCTTCGCCCGCCAGGAGTCCGACCTGCGGAGCGCGATGCGCAGCGGGGCCACCGACGAGGACCTTGCCGAGCGTTGGCTGGTCGCGATGGCCGGCAAGGCCGCCGGTCACGGCATCGACGACCCGACGTTCCTCCAGCCCGACCGGCCGATGTCGGCGATCGGCGGCTGACTCCGCTCAGGAGTCGTGCGGCACCGTCTCCTTGAGGAACTGCCGGGCGCCGAGGAACGCTTCGAGCGACTCCCGGTGCTCGTCGCAGGCGAGCCATACCTTGCGGCGGTCCGGCGTGTGGATCCGCGGGTTGTTCCAGAGCAGCTGCCAGGTCGCGTCGGCGCGGCAGCCCCTCGCGGAGCAGTAGTCGGGGTCGCCCGTCACGAGGGCGGGTCCGACGAGCCCAGCTGGCGGTCGCTACGACCACCGTCCGTCAGGGGCAGGCCGTCGGTGCGGGAGTTGGCGGCGTTGGCGTTGACCACCGCGACGTAGGGAAGCACCAGAGCGGCCAGGATCAGGAACGGCCACAACCAGTTCAGTCCAGCCATGCCGGCGATAGCCGCGCCGATGAAGCACAGGGTGCGGATCGACATCGAGATGATGTAGCGCCGCTGCCGTCGGGCCAGGTCGGCCTCCGGGCTCGACCCGGCCGTGGTGATCCGGATCGGGGCGTCGGCCATACCTGCAGCGTACGCCGCCACGACCACCGGAGCAGGGCTAGGGTGAACTCATGAGCAACCGCACCTACCGGGTCACCGAGATCGTCGGCACGTCGCCCGACGGCATCGACCAGGCAGTCCGCAACGGCATCGAGCGCGCCGGCCTGACGCTGCGTCACCTCGACTGGTTCGAGGTGATCGGAACCCGTGGTCAGATCAAGGACGGCCAGGTCGAGCACTTCCAGGTCACGATGAAGGTCGGCTTCCGCCTGGAAGACGACTGACCGACCCGCTTTTGTCGGGTCCCTACAAAAGAACCTGACGAAGTTGCTGCGCTCCTGGCTGCGACCGCTGCGCACCTGACGGCTAGCGTTGTAGGCGTGAACTCCGCGACCGGCCCCGAGCCGCGCTCTGTCCTGATCACTGGTGGCAATCGCGGCATCGGCCGCGCGATCGCCGAGGCGTTCCTCGCCCAGGGCGACCGGGTCGCCGTGACCACCCGCAGTGGGGGAGCGCCCGACGGCGCGCTCGAGCTCAAGTGCGACATCACCAACCAGGCCGACGTCGACGCGGCGTTCGCCGCGGCCGAGAAGGCCCACGGCCCGGTCGAGGTCCTCGTCGCGAACGCCGGGATCACGGCCGACACCCTCGTGCTGCGGATGTCGGAGGAGGACTGGTCGTCGGTCATCGACACCAACCTCACCGGCTCGTTCCGGCTGGCCAAGCGCGCGTCCAAGGGCATGCTGCGGCTGAAGCGCGGCCGGATCATCTTCATCTCCAGCGTGGTCGGACTGCTCGGGTCGCCGGGCCAGGTCAACTACGCCGCGTCCAAGGCCGGCCTCGTCGGCATGGCACGGTCGCTCGCCCGCGAGCTCGGGTCCCGGTCGATCACGGCCAACGTCGTCGCCCCCGGCTATGTCGAGACCGACATGACCTCGGTGCTGAGCGACGACCAGAAGGACGCCATCCGCAACCAGATCCCCCTCGGGCGTTACGCACGCCCCGAGGAGGTCGCCGCGGCGGTGACGTGGTTGGCCGACCCAGCGTCGGGCTACGTCACCGGCGCGGTGATCCCGGTCGACGGCGGACTCGGGATGGGGCACTGAGATGGCAACCGAAAATGGGAACCTGCTCGAGGGCAAGAACATCCTGGTCACCGGCGTCACCCACAACACCTCCATCGGCTTCGCGGTCGCCCGGTTCGCCCAGGAGCAGGGCGCGACGGTGCTGATCTCCAACTTCGGGCGGGCGCTGGGCATCACCAAGCGGATCGCCAAGCGACTGCCCGAGCTGCCTCCGGTGCTGGAGCTCGATGTCACGGACGCCGACCACCTGGCGGCGCTGCCGGCAATGGTGCGCGAGCACCTCGGCGAGGACGCCACTCTCGACGGCGTCGTGCACTCGATCGCCTACGGCAACCCGGAGACGCTGCTCGGTGGCAACTTCCTCGACGGACCGTGGGAGGACGTCGCGCAGGCGGTGCAGGTGTCGGCGTACTCCTTGAAGTCGCTCGCCGTTGCCTGCCAGCCGTTGATGCCGACCGGGGGTTCGATCGTCGGGCTCACCTTCGACGCAACAGTGGCCTGGCCGGCGTACGACTGGATGGGCGTGGCCAAGGCCGCGCTCGAGTCCTGCTCGCGCTACCTCGCCCGCGACCTCGGTCCGCAGGGCATCCGGGTCAACCTGGTGTCGGCCGGTCCGCTCCGGACGCTGGCCGCCAAGGCGATCCCCGGCTTCGGCGACCTCGAGGACATGTGGACGACCCGGGCCCCGCTCGGCTGGGACAACGCGGACACCGAGCCGACCGCCCGCGCCGTCGGTGCGCTGCTGTCCGACCTGTTCCCGGCTACGACGGGAGAGATCGTGCACGTGGACGGCGGCTTCCACGCGATGGGTGCGTAGCCAGCTTCTGCGCGATCCACGTCATCAGGGCCCATGCCGCCACGACGACAGCGATCTCCTGCACGACGTACCAGGGCCACGGCCCGAAGAAGTCGAGGATCGACCCGCTCGGCTTGCGCAGCAAGTAGCCGTAGTTGGTGTCGGCGACGACATTGAAGCCGTACGTCGCCACCGCCCACGCCGAGCGTGGTCGCGACCGTCGCGGCGTAGTCCCGCCAGCGCGGCACCTTGCCGAGACCGATCACCAGGTAGACGGCAGCCCAGATGATCAGCAGGTGGAGCGCCCAGAACGCGAAGTAGCGGGGGTGAGGGAGGTCCTCGCCGAGCGCCGGGGTGATCACGCCTTGGATGGTGAGGGTCAGTCCCCAGAAGAAGGTCAGCGCGATCGGGAACGGGTGGTGGGTCCAGAGCGCCCAGGTCGCCGCGATCCATGCCAGGTCGCACAGGTGGAGCGGCAGCGTGATGTCGATGTCGAAGTTGAACACCAGGTCGATCACCTGGAACGGCACCGTGACCGCGGGGATCAGCAGCGCCGCCGTACGGCTGAAGGTGGACGGCCCGTCGACCGCCCGGTGCCGCCGCCCGAGGTAGCCGGCGGCGAAGATCCCGATGACGAAGAGCACCAAGGGCACTAGATGAGTTGGCCCGTACGACGACACCCGTTCATCCTCCCCCTACGCTTCCCTCATGGTCAGCAGCCCGCACCGGCTCGTCGTGATCCGGCACGCGAAGGCGGAGGGCTACGGGCCCAGCGACTTCGAGCGTGAGCTGTCCCAGCGCGGGCGGGACGACGCGGCTGCCGCGGGCGCCTGGCTCGCCGACCAGGGCGTGGCTGCCGACGGTGCCCTGGTGTCGGCCGCGGAGCGCACCCGGCAGACCTGGGAGATCATCGCGAAGGCGGCCGGCTGGTCGGCCGAGGCCAGCTTCGACCGGGCGCTCTACGGCGCCGACGAGGACGGGGTGCTCGACCTGGTCGCGATGACCGACGAGGCCGTCGCCACCCTGGTCGTCATCGGGCACAACCCGACGGTCGGCATGCTCGCCCAGCTCCTCGACGACGGGGACGGCCCGCCGGATGCCGTCGACCGGCTGATGCGCGGCTACCCGACCAGCGCGACCGCGGTCTTCGAGATTCCCGCGACGTGGTCGCGCATCGCGATGGGCCGAGCGCGGCTGACGATGTTCAACGTGAGCCGCGCAGATAACTAGACCGGCGGAGCGGGGGTGACGATTCCGTCCGCGGCGTCGGCCGCCTCGATCTCCTCGCGGCTGATGCCGAGCAGGTACAGGATCGCGTCGAGGTAGGGGACGTTGAGGGTGGTGTCGGCCAGCTCGCGGACGACCGGCCGTGCGTTGTAGGCGATGCCCAGGCCGGCGGCCTCCAGCATGTCGAGGTCGTTGGCGCCGTCTCCGATCGCGATCGTCGCAGCCTCGGGCACCCCGAGGTCGGCCGCGAACTCGCGCAGAGCACCCGCCTTGCCGGCGCGGTCGACCACGTCGCCGAGAAGGTTGCCGGTGAGCTTTCCGTCGACGATCTCGAGGGTGTTGGCGCGGGAGCGGTGGATCCCGAGGTCCTCGGCGAGCCGGTCGGTGATCTGGCTGAACCCACCCGAGACGATCGCGAACCGGTAGCCCAGCCGCCGCAGGGTCCGGACCAGTGTCCGCGCGCCGGGGTTGACGACGATGGAGGCGTAGACGGCGTCGATCACCGAAGCGTCGAGGCCGGCGAGCAGCCGGACCCGCGCGCGCAGCGACTCCTCGAAGTCGATCTCGCCGCGCATCGCGGCCTCGGTGACGATGGCGACCTCGGCCTCGAAGCCGGCGTACGCCGCCAGCATCTCGATGACCTCGCCCTGGATCAGGGTCGAGTCGACGTCCATCACGATCAGCCGGACGGTGTGGCGGAGCAGCGACGCCGGCTGGACCGCGATGTCGATCGCGAGCGCGGCCGCCTCGCGTGCCAGCTGGCTGCGCAGCGTGGCCGGATCGGCGCCGGAGACGTCCAGCTCGATCGCGGTGACCGGGTAGCGGGCCATCCGCTCGATCCGGTCGATGTTGCCGCCGAGGTCGGCGATCCGGCCGGCGATCGCGGCCATGTCGGACGCCTTGAGAGGCGACCCGATGACCGTGACGTGCGAACGACCCTCGCGGCGGGACTTGTTGTCGCCGACTCCCTTGTCGATGTCGACCGTCATGCCGAGATCGGCGGCCACCTTCTCGATCGACTGCCGGAGTCGCTTGACGTCGCGCGGTGCAGTGACGAGAACGCCGAGGATGAGACGTCGCCGCAGCAGGATCTGCTCGAGGTCGACGACATTGACGCCCGCCTGGGCGAGCGCGCCGAAGATCGCCGAGGTGACCCCGGGTCGGTCCTTGCCCGTGAGCGTGATCAGCAGGGTGTCGGCAGGTCTGGTCATGTCGGCGTCGAGGCTAGTCCCTCCCGGTCACTCCTCCGGCCAGGCGTCCGGTGAGCAGGCCGCCGTCAGGGCGTGCCGGGCGGCCGTGCCGAGCGGCAGGAGCACGGCGCGGCGGGCGGCGATCTCGCCGGCGCTGAGGGCGGCGCCCTCACTGTCGAGCGCCAGGTCGACGACGTCCTCGAGGTGCAGTGCGCGCCGGGCAAGGTCCACGGCTCGGGCAGGAACGCCCGGGGGCGCGACGACCGGATCGCCGGCCCGCAGGTCGTGCAACGCGTCGGCCACCTCGGGCCGCCACCGGGCCACGTCGAGCCGGGCGAGGTCGTTGGCGGCGTCGAGCAGGGTGCGGCGGAGCGTCCGGTCGGCATCGCCGAGGTCGAGCGGCATCCGCCGGCGGGCGTCGTACGACGTCCACTCGACGGCGTGGCCGACCAGTTCCGGGACCCAGCCGATCCCGGGCTCGGTGCGGACGCCGAGCGCGATCACCGCCTCGCCGGCCTCGGTCGCCGCCACCGAGAACTCCGCCGGGCCCGCCAGTCCCCACGGGTCGCCCGGTGCCGGGAACGCAGCGCCGAGCGCCGTCGCGCCGGCCTGCCGCACCGATGCCGTCGCCTCGAGCAGGGACCTCGTCCCGTTGGCGTCGCCGAAGACATGGCGGGTGTCGTCGGCCAGCACGGAGTCGACGTACTCGTCGGGGCTCACGAGACCGCGGAGGAACGCCGTACCCCACCACGCCACCCGGCCCGCTGCCGGCATCTCGATCACCACGACCGGCGACGATATCGGCATCGGACGGCGCGCGGCTGGTCGATAGGGTGGAGATCATGCCCGCCGTCCTTGAGCTTGCCGAGGTCACCATCCGTCGAGGCGAAGCGACGCTGCTGGATCGGGTGACGTGGGTCGTCAAGGACGGCCAGCGCTGGGTGGTGCTGGGGTCCAACGGTGCCGGCAAGACCACGCTGCTCCAGGTTGCGGCCGCACAGCTCTATCCCACGTCGGGCGCGGTCGGCGTCCTGGGCGAGCTGATCGGCACGGTCGACGTGTTCGACCTGCGCCCCCGGATCGGGCTGACCAGCGCGGCGCTGGCCGAGCGGATCCCGCGCGACGAGAAGGTCAGCGACGTCGTGGTGTCGGCGTCGTACGCCGTCGTCGGCCGCTGGCGCGAGCAGTACGACGACCTCGACCACAACCGGGCTCGGGCCCTGCTCCGCGAGGTGCGGGCCGACAAGCTCGCTGACCGGACCTTCGGCACCCTCAGCGAGGGCGAGCGCAAACGCGTCCAGATCGCACGGGCGCTGATGACCGACCCGGAGCTGCTGCTGCTCGACGAGCCGGCTGCAGGCCTCGACCTCGGCGGTCGTGAGGACCTGGTGTCGACGCTGTCGGTCCTCGCCTACGACCCGGACTCTCCGGCGACGGTGCTGGTGTCCCACCACGTCGAGGAGATCCCGCCCGGCTTCACCCATGTGCTGATGCTGCGCGAGGGCGGTGTGGTCGCCCAGGGGCCCATCGAGGAGGCGCTGACGCCGGAGGCACTGTCCGCGACGTTCGGGATGCCTCTGGTGCTCGAGCACCACGACGGGCGCTACGCGGCCCGACGGCGCCTGCACCGGGGTTGACGCTTGTCTCCACTCGAGATCGCGGCCGTCGCCATGGCCGGCGTCTGGGCCGGCGCGATCAACACCATCGTCGGCTCCGGGACCCTGATCACCTTCCCGACCCTGCTCGCCATCGGCGTGCCGCCGGTGACGGCCAACATCAGCAACAACATCGGACTGGTGCCGGGCTCGGTCGCGGGCGCGGTCGGCTACCGGCGCGAGCTCGAGGGTCAACGTGCCCGGATCACGCGCTTGCTCGTCGCGTCGGTCTGCGGCGGCCTGATCGGAGCCGGGTTGCTCCTCGTGCTCCCGCCGGACGCGTTCGAGGCCATCGTCCCTGTCCTGATCCTGCTCGGCGTGGTGCTGGTGATCCTCCAGCCCTGGCTTTCCAAGAAGGTGACGGCTCGAACCGAGGCCCGCGAGGCCGCCGGAGATGTGCCCGCCCGGGACGGCGCCTGGTGGGTGTGGCCAGGAGTGCTCCTGACCGGCGTCTACGGCGGCTACTTCGGAGCCGCGCAAGGCGTGCTGCTGATGGCGGTGCTCGGCATCGGGATCAACGAGTCGCTCCAGCGCCTCAACGGCGCGAAGAACGTGCTGGCCGCCGCGGTCAACGCCATGGCCGGCCTGCTCTTCGTGATTGTCATCGAGCTCGGTCTGTTCGGGATCGACGCCGAGATCGACTGGCAGATCGTGCTCGTCCTCGGGCTCGGTGCGGTCGTCGGCGGCATCCTCGGTGCGTCCGTCGGGCGACGGCTGCCGCCCGCCGTGCTTCGCGCCGTGATCGTCGTCGTGGGACTGGTCGCCGTCGTCACCATCCTGATCACCTGAAAGTCTCAACTGACAGACTGCGCGCCATGAGAGGGAGCCGATGAGCACGCCGCCGTGGGGGCAGGAGCCCGAACCCCCGACCACGCCGCCTCCACCGCCCCTGGGGGACAGCAGTCGCCGTACCTGCCCTACGGCGCGGCGCCGTCGCCGTACGGCACCTTCCAGCCGACGCCACAGACCAACGGCTTGGCGATCGCGTCGCTCATCGTCAGCATCGGCAGCCTGGTCTTCTGCTGCGGACTGCCCGCCATCGTCGGGGCGATCCTCGGTCACGTCGCCCGCAAGCAGATCCGCGAGCAGGGACAGTCCGGAGAGGGCATCGCGCTCGGCGGGATCATCGTCGGCTGGATCGCGTTCGGCCTGGGGATGGCGCTGGCGGTCTTCTACGTCGTGGCGATCGTCATCCTCGGCGTGTGGGCGGAGTCCGTCGACGACTGCTACTACAACGACAACGGCACCTACGTCTGCAACTGACCGCGGCCCTGCACGAGCGAGGCACCACCCGAGGCGACCGCGCCGAGAGCGATGGCGATCAGGCCGGCGCTCGCGAGCAGGGGGACCTCCTTGCGGGCCAGGGCGATCGCCCCGGTCGCGGCGTCGGCGCCGTCGACGGCCATGCCCGCGAGCACCATGGACCGCCGGGTCCTGCCCTTGGCGAGCAGGGTGAGGCTGCCGAGCGCGATCTCGCGGACGCCGAACATCCGGGTCATGAATCCCATCTGCGGATTGTCGTCCGGCGAGAGCCCGAAGAACCTCGCGGTCGCGGTGGGGGAGGCGATCGAGCCGACGCCGATGGCGATGCGGCCGAGGGAGAGGCCGAGCACAGGGTCCATGGCCGCGAGACTAGAGCACCTGCCTAGAGCACGTACGTCGTCAGCCACCGCTCGAGCTCGGCGTAGGCCCGCTCGCGGGCCTTCGGACGGGAGAGCACGACGTCGTGGACGGCGCCCGGTACGGCGATCGAGGTGACGTTGTGCCCGAGGGAGCCGGCCCACCGCCGGATCTGGGCGACGTCGAGGACGATGTCGGTCGTTTGCGCGTCCTCGTCGAGGGAGGTGGTGAAGACGCTGCGGTCCGAGGACAGCACCAGGATCGGACGCTGGATGTGGAGCCCGCGGTGCACCCGGGCGTGGCCCGACCGGATCGCCCGGAGCCAGCCGAACCGCACGGGGAAGGACTCCAGCGGCTTCCAGGTGAGGTCGAACTCCCACTCGCCCGCGTGCTGGTGGTGCAGGCTCTGGGCGTAGACCCCGCTCACCGTCCGGGGGAAGACCCGCATCGGTTGGATCCGCCCGATCCGGTCGATGACCGCGGTGGCGGGCGGCGTGCGCATCCACGCCTTGCCCTGCAGGTCGAGCCAGGGTGAGTTGAGGAAGATGCCCGCCAGCTCCTTCGGCTTCCGTGCGTCGGCCCACAACGCGACGACCAGCCCGCCCGTCGAGTGGCCCGACAGGATCACCTGCGTGTGCCCGTCGCGCTCCACGATCCGCTGCCAAGCGTGGTCGAGCTCGGCGAAGTACTCCTCGAGGTCGGCGATGTAGGTCGCCGTGTGGTGCGGCCGGATCGAGCGGCCGTACTTGCGCAGGTCCATCGCATACATGTCGTGGTCGCGCTCGAGCCACCACTCGCCGTACTCGGTCTGGAAGAAGTAGTCCGCGAATCCGTGGACGTGCAGGACCGCCCGCTCGGTGGGCTCTGCCGCACTCCGGCTGACGAGGGTGGCGACGACCTCGCCCTCGGCATCGGGAGGGAGGGCGATCGTCTCGGCCTGCCACGGCTGACCGAGTACGTCGATCTTCGTCTCGGCTGCGACCGGGGGCGCGAGGATCTCGTCGGTCATGAGGAAAGTGTGCACCAGCCGCGGCGGGCGAGCGCCTTTGTGATCGAGAGCTGCCGTTCTTCGTAGCCGAACGGACCGGTCGGGATCCGTGTGACTGGTGGTGCGCCAGAGGTGGCTCCTGGCTGGCCTCCGGCGACCTGGGTCCGTTCGGCTACGGCCGCGCCGCTCCGGAAGGCAGCAGAGTTCCCTGTGCGGTCTAGGGTGACGGGGTGGACGAGGCTTTCCTGAGTGGGTTGCGCGACCTGCTCCAGGAGCAGTGCCGCGTGCCACCGCTGCCCGACGGTTGGGTGAGCTCGTCGGCGATGCTCTCCGCGCACGGATTCGAGTACGGCGGCGACTTCTTCGTCGCCGACCTGGTCGAGACACCCGAAGGCGGCTCGCGCCTGTCGATGGTGCTCGTCGACGTGTGCGGGAAGGGCGCGTCCGCCGTACCGGATGCCGTGCAGTTCGCCGGTGCTCTCCACGGCCTGATCGTCGGGGTGGGGGAGGGCCAGCTGATGGCTGCGGCCAACACCTACCTGATGCGGCAGCCGTCGGACGAGAGCATCGCGACCGCGGCCCACGTGGTCGTCGACCTCGTGACCGGACGCTACGAGATCCGCAGTGCCGGCCACCCGCCGGTCCTGCACTGGCACATCGACGCCGAGGAATGGACGGTCGACAACGCGCGGGGGACCGCTCTCGGTGTCGTCGACGATCCCGATTTCTCCGTGAGCCAGGGTGCGCTCGCGCCGGGGGAGGGACTGCTCTTCTACACCGACGGGGTTATCGAGCGGCCCGGATCCGACATCGACGCGGGGATCGACTGGCTCCGATCGGCGGCGCGTACGGCGGCGCAGAGTGCGGGACTTCCCGCCGTCCCGGCCCGGATCATGGAGCTCGTCACCCGCGGCGACGACGACCGCGCCGTCCTGTTGCTTGCCCGGGAATAGCGCTGTGGGACCCTCGGTTGGGATGAGTAGTTGCCATGTCAACCAGAATCGAGGAGAGTGAACCCATGCAGATCGGCATCTTCACCGTTGGTGACCTGACGGTCGACCCCACGACGGGGCGGACGCCGACGGAGAACGAGCGGATCAAGGCGACCGTCGCGATCGCGAAGAAGGCCGAGGAGGTCGGCCTCGACGTGTTCGCCACCGGTGAGCACCACAACCCGCCGTTCATCGCCTCGGCCCCGACGACGACGCTGGCCTACATCGGCGCTCAGACCGAGAAGATCATCCTGTCGACCGCGACCACGCTGATCACGACGGACGACCCGGTGCTCATCGCGGAGGACTACGCCAAGCTCCAGCACCTCACCGACGGTCGCGTCGACCTGATGATGGGACGCGGCAACACCGGCCCGGTCTACCCCTGGTTCGGCAAGGACATCCGCCAGGGCATCAACCTGGCGATCGAGAACTACGCGCTGCTGCACCGCCTCTGGCGCGAGGATGTCGTCGACTGGGAGGGCCGGTTCCGCACGCCGTTGCAGGGCTTCACGTCGACCCCGCGCCCGCTCGACGGCACCCCGCCGTTCGTCTGGCACGGATCGATCCGCAGCCCCGAGATCGCGGAGCAGGCCGCCTACTACGGCGACGGGTTCTTCCACAACCACATCTTCTGGCCGCCCGCGCACGCGGCGCAGCTGGTGAACCTCTACCGGGAGCGCTACGAGCACTACGGCCACGGTCCGGCGGACACGGCGATCGTCGGCCTGGGCGGACAGATCTTCATGCGGAAGAACAGCCAGGACGCGATCAACGAGTTCCGGCCGTACTTCGACAACGCCCCCGTCTACGGGCACGGCCCGTCCCTCGAGGACTTCATGGAGGGCACCCCGCTGACGGTGGGTTCGCCGCAGCAGGTGCTCGAGCGCACGCTGACCTTCCGGGAGTACGCCGGCCACTACCAGCGCCAGCTGTTCCTCGTCGATCACGCGGGTCTGCCACTCAAGACCGTGCTCGAGCAGCTCGACCTGCTCGGCGAGATCCTGCCCGACCTGAGGAAGGGCTTCGCCGAGGGTCGCCCGGATCACATCCCGGACGCGCCGACCCACGCGTCCCTCGTCGCCCAGAAGTCGGAGGAGGTGCCGGCATGAAACGGATCGTCGTCATCGCGGCCGGCCTGAGCGTGCCGTCGTCGACGCGGCTGCTCGCCGACCTGCTCGGCGACGCCGTCGAGCGCTCGGTCGAGGCGCGCGGCGCGGAGGTCGAGGTCGAGACCATCGAGCTCCGGCCGCTCGCGCACGCGCTGGCCGACCAGCTGCTGACCGGCTTCCCGAGCGGCGACCTCGCCACGGCGATCGACCAGGTCCGTCGCGCGGACGGGCTCGTGGTCGTCACGCCGGTGTTCGCGGCGTCGTACTCAGGGCTGTTCAAGACGTTCTTCGACGTGCTCGACAAGGACGCGCTCGACGGCAAGCCCGTGCTGATCGCCGCGACCGCCGGAACGGCCCGGCACTCGCTGGTGGTGGAGCACGCGCTCCGACCGCTGTTCTCCTACCTGCACGCGGTCATCGTCCCCACCGGCGTCTTCGCCGCGACCGACGACTTCGGTGCCGACGGCGCGCTCCAGAAGCGGATCGAGCGGGCCGCGACGGAGCTGGCGGCACTCGTGGCCGTCGGCGTCAGCAGTACGACGACGCCGGCCGCTCCCGCTGTCGGGCCCGTCACGCCGTTCGAGCAGCTCCTGCGCGAGGCCGGCGGCGACTCCGTCCGGTAAGGCTCAGCGACGGGGCGTGACCTGCTTCGCGAGGTCGTCCGGCATCGGCTCGTAGTGCGCGAACTTCCGGCTGAAGGTGCCGGCGCCGTGCGACGCCGCCCGGAGATCGATGGCGTAGCGCGCCAGCTCCCGCTGGGGCACGTGCGCCTTCACCAGCGCCCGGTCAGCGACCTGGTCGGTGCCGAGAAGGCGCCCGCGCCGCGACGACAGGTCGCTCATCACACTGCCGACCAAGTCGTCGGCGACCATGACCGACACCTCGTCGTACGGCTCCAGCAGGGAGATGCCGGCCGCGTCCGCGGCCTCGCGGAGTGCGAGCGCGCCCGCCGCCTGGAACGCCATGTCGGACGAGTCCACGCTGTGCGACTTGCCGTCGGTGAGCGTCACCCGGATGTCGACGACCGGATAGCCGAGCCGGCAGCCGCGCTCCATCTGGGAGCGGATGCCCTTCTCGACAGAGGGGATGAACTGCCGCGGCACGGAGCCGCCCACTACCTTGTCGATGAAATCGAACCCCGAACCCTCGGGCAGCGGCTCCACCTCGATGTCGCAGACGGCGTACTGGCCGTGGCCACCGGACTGCTTCACGTGGCGGCCGTGGCCCTTGGCCGACGCCGCGAAGCACTCCCGCAGCGGGATGACCAGCTCGCGCTGCTCGACCGAGACGCCGTAGCGCTCGTGCAGCCGTTCGAGGGCGACGTCGGCGTGCGCCTCGCCCATCACCCAGATCACGAGCTGGTTGGTCTCGGGGTTGTTGTGGACTCGCAGGCTCGGGTCCTCAGCCGCGAGTCGGGACAAGGCGGCGGACAGCTTGTCCTCGTCGGACCTGGTCGCGGCCTCGATCGCGATCGGCAGCAGCGGGTCGGGCAGGGACCAGGGACGGAGCACGCGCGGCT
The DNA here is from genome assembly GCA_963795115.1 of uncultured Actinomycetota bacterium. Lineage (GTDB taxonomy): Bacteria > Actinomycetota > Actinomycetes > Propionibacteriales > Nocardioidaceae > Nocardioides. The sequence goes on along the minus strand of CAWCGH010000001.1, from coordinate 348,275 downwards.
CGTCGGGGGAGGACAGCGTGTCCCCGGTCTCGGCGCGCGACAGCCGGCCGACGATCGCGACGTCGCCGGCGAGCACCCGCGGGGCGAGCACCTGCTGGCTGCCGGACGGGAAAGCCAGGGCGCCGATCCGTTCGTCCTCGTCGTGGTCGTCGTGCCCGTCGGTGCCGAAGCTGGAGAAGTGCCCGGACACGTGGACCGAAGCATCGGGGTTGAGGGTGCCGGAGAAGACGCGGACCAGGCTGACCCGGCCGAGGTAGGGGTCGCTCGTCGTCTTCACGACCTCGGCGACCAGGGGACCGGCCGGGTCGCAGGTGACCGGAGCCGCGGCCTTCCCCTCCGGCGTGAAGACGTCCGGCGGGACGTGCTCGGGGGGCGGCGGGAAAGCGCGCACGCACAGGTCGAGCAGCTCGGGCAGACCGGTGCCGGTCTGCGCGCACACTGGCACCACGGGGAAGAAGCCGGCCCGGGCGATTGCCGTCTCCAGGTCCTCGATGAGCAACTTCTCGTCGATCTGCTCGCCGCCGAGGTAGCGGTCCATCAGCGTCTCGTCCTCGGACTCCTCGATGATCGCCTCGATCAGGTCGCCGCGGCGCGGGTCGTCGGAACCGGTGCCGATCAGGCTCTCGACGACGCCGTCGCGCAGGACGTGGACGGGCAGCACCTTCTCGCCGAACGCCGCCTGTGCCGAGCGCACGACGCCGTCGTGGTCGGCTCGCGGATGGTCGAGCTTGGTGACGACGACGGCGCGGGGCATGCCGACGGCGGCGCACTCCCGCCACAGCTCGCGGGTGCCGTCGTCGACGCCCTCGTTGGCGGCGATCACGAACAGCGCGCAATCGGCGGCGCGGAGCCCCGCCCGCACCTCACCGACGAAGTCGGCGTAGCCGGGGGTGTCGATGAGATTGACCTTGGTGCCCTCGAACACGACCGGGGCGACGGCGAGGGAGACGGACCGGTGCTGACCGAGGGACACCTTTGCGAGTGCCTCGACCAGGGCGGTCTTCCCTGACTGAGTGGGCCCGACCAGCACAACGTTGCGGATCCGGTCGGGCCCGGGCGCCGCTAGTTCCTGGTCACTGGCCTTTCGGGGTGACTTTGCGGCCATGGGCCTACGTAACTCCGATGTGCCGCGGTCCACAAGAGGCGATGCGGCCGGATCTGGCTCAGTCTGTCCGGAACGGACCGGCCTGGACCGTGACGACGGGGACCCGATCGAGGCAGGTGGGCAGCTCGGGGCTGTCGCGGTCGGCTCGGTGCGTCACCAGCAGCACCCAGCCGTTGCCCTCGACCGGCGGCACCGGTCCGCCGTTCGGCAGCTCGTCGAGGACCCGGGTGCGGGTCGTTCCGACGCCCGACAGCCACCGAGCCTTCTTGTGCACCTGGAGGAAGGCACGCCGGGCGCCCTCCGCCTGGTCCTTGCTCGCCGCACTGCACGCGCGTTCCTCGGGGCTGTCAGCGTCGCCGTCCGACTTCCCCATGTCGAAGAGCGCGGTGGCGCCGTACCAGGCCATTGCAGCGACGACGACCACGCCGAGCACCAGCGCAACACGACCGACGATGACCCGCACGGTTCCAGGCTAATGTCGTGCGTCGGACGCGCTGCGCGAACGCAGAGGACCGGTATCAGTGCTGGTAGGTGCCGACCACCATGCCGCGGGCCAGCGTCTTGAACGCCAGGTTGAAGGAGACCACCGCTGGCGAGGCGTCGGAGTCGACTCCCAGGCTCTCCTCCTTCACCGCGTGGACGACGAAGAAGTAGCGGTGCACCTGGTCGCCCTCCGGCGGCGCTGCTCCCATGAATGCCTTCGGGCCGCCGTCATTGCGGCACATGAACGCACTGCCCGGGAGCGAGGCGCCCTCGGCTCCCGCGTCCGCGTCCAGGCTCGTGACGTCGGCCGGCAGGTCGACGAGCACCCAGTGCCAGAACCCGCTGGGCGTCGGTGCGTCCGGGTCGAAGCAGGTGACCGTGTAGCTCGACGTACCGTCGGGGCCGGGCTCCCAGGACAGCTGTGGCGACGTGTTTCCCTCCGCAGCGACCTGGCTGTCGTTCAGCGGCTGGCCGTCGGTGACGTCGGCGCTACTCACGCCGAACGACGGTACGGCGGGGAGCAGCTCGTAGGGATCGGGCGCGACCGGTCGTTCGATAGACATGGCTGCAAATCTAGTCCGGCAGGTGAGTAGTGGACAGGGGCGCAACCCACCCCGTCGATGATGTCTCCATGGAGTTTCCTCCCTACCCCTCGGGACTTCGCCTCGCGGGCAGGCGCGTGTTGGTCGTGGGTGGCGGCACGGTCGCACAGCGCCGGGTGCCGCAGCTGATCGCGGTCGGCGCCGACGTGCACGTCGTGTCGCCGGACGTGACGCCGGCGATCGAGGGGTTGGTGGGGTCCGGTGAGATCACCTGGCACCGGCGGCCTTTCGAGGACTCCGACCTCGACGCTGCCTGGTACGTCATCGCCGTCACCGATGACCTCGCGGTCAATGACCGCGTCAGCGTCCTGGCCGAGCAGCAGCGGATCTTCTGCGTCCGGTCCGACGACGCCACCCAGGGGAGTGCCTGGACCCCCGCGGTGGGCCGGCACGCCGGGGTCACCGTCGCGGTGCTCGGCAACCGGGAGCCCCGGCGGTCCGCGGCGCTGCGCGACGAGATCCTCGAGGCACTGCGCGAGGGTCGGATCGCAGCGCCGCACCACCGCGACAAGACGCCGGGCGTCACCCTCGTCGGTGGCGGTCCGGGCGACCCGGAGCTGATGTCGATCGCCGGCCGCCGGGCGCTGATGGAGGCCGACGTAGTGGTCGCTGACCGACTCGCACCCCGGGAGCTCCTGGGCGAGCTGCCCGCCGACGTCGAGCTGATCGACGTGGCCAAGCTGCCGCGCGGGCGGAGCGCCCAGCAGGCCGAGATCAACCGGGTGATCGTCGAGCGGGCCCTCGCTGGCAAACGGGTCGTCCGGTTCAAAGGCGGTGACAACTTCGTCTTCGGGCGTGGCTACGAGGAGGTCATCGCGTGCCGCGAAGCAGGCGTCCCGGTGACCGTGATCCCTGGCCTGACCAGCCCGGTCGCCGTACCGGCCATCGCCGGCATCCCCGTCACCCACCGCGGTGTCACCCACGAGTTCACGATCGTCTCGGGCCATCTGCCACCGGGCCATCCGGAGTCCCTCGTGGATTTCGGCGCGCTCGCGCGGATGCGCGGCACCGTCATCTTGATGATGGCGGTGGAGAACGCACCGACGATCGCTGAGGCACTCGTCACCGGTGGCCGCAAGCCCGGCACACCGGTCGCCGTCGTGTGCGACGGGACGATGCCGACCCAACGCACCGTGCTCACCACCCTCGGCACCCTCGGCGCGTCCCTCACGGACGAGAAGGTCCAGCCGCCCGCGATCATCGTCGTCGGCGAGGTGGTCCGGGTGGCCTTTCCCGAGGCCTTCCCCGCTGATGGCTGAGCTGGTCGAGGTCGCGACGGCCGACGACCCGCGGCTGGCCGACTACCGCGACCTGCGCGACGTACAGCTGCGCAAGAACCTCGAGGCGGAGCACGGGCTGTTCCTCGCCGAGGGCGAGAAGGTCGTCCGCCGCGCGGTCGAGGGCGGCTTCCCGGTGCGCTCGTTCCTGATGGCGCCACGGTGGCTCGACGGGCTTGCCGACGTGCTCGCCACCACCGCGGCGCCCTGCTACGTGGTCTCGGAGGCGCTCGCCGAGGAGGTCACCGGGTTCCACGTACACCGCGGTGCGTTGGCTTCCCTGGTACGACGACCGCTGCCGCCGGTCGCCGACGTGCTGGACGGTGCGCGGTCGGTGCTGGTCCTGGAGGATCTCGTCGACCACACCAACGTCGGCGCGATCTTCCGCAGCGGCGCGGCCCTCGGGTTCGACGCGGCGCTGTTGGCGCCGCGCTGCGCCGACCCGCTCTACCGGCGCTCGATCAAGGTCGCGATGGGCGCCGTGTTCAGCCTGCCGTGGACCCGGCTGGTCGACTGGTACGACGCGCTTCCCGCGCTGTCGGCCGCGGGCTTCACGACGGTTGCGCTCACGCTCGCCGACGACGCCGTACCCATCGAGGACGCGGTCGCCGGACTCGACAAGGTCGCTCTCGTGCTCGGCTCGGAGGGTCATGGGCTGTCGGCCCGCTGGGAGCAGGCCGCCGACCGCCGCGCGATCATCCCGATGGCAGCCGAGATCGACTCGCTCAACGTCGCGGCCGCCTCCGCGGTCGCGTGTTACGTCACCGCGCGGCGGTGAGCGGTGCCAGGATGGGGCCGGCTCGAGGAGGCGTCGTGTTCGGATTCGGCTGCGGAGAGGGCACGGCGACGGTCGTCGGCCCGCGCCCGCACAAGCACCAGCCGCAGGACGACGGCTGGCGCGACCTGCTCGACGACGATCCGGGCTCGGTGCGTCCGCCGCGGAACGACGGGTGACGCGCATGCAGACGCCGCGCCTGCCCGGAGTGCCTGACCCGCTGCGCCGGTCCCGGGTGCCTCGCGACCTCGACTCGGTGACCACCGTCGGCACGGAGGTCGACCCGGCCGACGTCGGATTGACGACCGACGGGGTCGAGCGGATCTGGGAGAGCGCTCGCAGCCTGTACCGGTCCGGGATCCATCCCGCCCTGACCTTGTGCGTACGACGGGAGGGCGCCGTCGTACTCGACCGTGCCATCGGGCACGCCAGCGGCAACGGGCCCAAGGACCGGCCCGACGTGGAGAAAGTAGTGGTCACGCCGGAGACGCCGATCTGCATCTTCTCGGCCACCAAGGGGATCACCGCTGCCCTCATCCACCTTCTCGACGAGCGCAACCTGTTGCACGTCGGCGACCGGGTCGCCGAGTACCTCCCGGAGTTCGCCCGCAACGGCAAGGACGGCATCACCATCGCCCAGGTGCTGTCGCACCGGGCGGGCATCCCGAACCTGCCGCCCGACGCTCTCGACCTGGACCGGGTGGACGATTGGGAGTTCGTCCGGGAGCTGATGTACGACGCCAAGCCGACCCACCGGCCGGGGAAACGTCAGGCCTACCACGCGGTCAGCGGCGGCAACCTCCTCGGTGAGGTGGTCCGCGAGATCACGGGCAGGAGCATCCGCGACGTCCTCGCCGCCGAGATCCTCGACCCCCTCGGGTTCCGATGGACCAACTACGGCGTCGCCGAGGAGGACCTCGACCAGGTCGCGATGAACTACCCGACGGGTCCGGTGCTCGTCCCGCCGGTCTCCACCGCGCTCACCCGAGCGTTGGGCCTGCACCCCGACGAGGCCACCCGGGTCTCGAACGACCCCCGGTTCCTGCAGGCAGTGATGCCGGCGGCGAACGGGGTCAGCACGGCCAACGAGCTCAGCCGCTTCTACGAGCTGCTGCGCAACGGAGGAGAGCTGGACGGCGTCCGCGTCATGGATCCCCGGACGCTCCGCCGCGCCACCGTCGAGCAGTCACACCTCGAGGTCGACTACACCCTGGGACTGCCGATCGGCTTCAGCACGGGCTTCATGCTGGGCGGTCGGCGGGCCAGCCTGTTCGGGCCCGACACCGTCGGGGCGTTCGGTCACCTGGGCTGGATCAACATCCTCAGCTGGACCGACCCGGCCCGAGCGCTGTCCGCGGCCATGATCACGACCGGCAAGGCGGTGATCTATCCCGAGGTCGCCAGGTTCCTGCAGGTGCCGATGCGGATCGGGCGAGAGGTGCCGAAGACCGCCACCGTGGAGTGACCCCGCGGGGGCTCAGGCGCGCAGGCCGGGCTGCTGGTTGAGGAAGTGCAGCACCGCCGCGACGCGCGGGTTGTGGCTGGTGTCGCGATCGATGCCCAGCTTGTCGAGGATCCGTCCGACGTGCGCCTCGACGGTCCGGTGGCTGACGAACAGCTCGGTGGCGATGCCGTCGTTGGAGAACCCCTGCGCCATCAGCCGGAGTACGTCGTTCTCCCGGTCGGTCAGTGATCGCAGCGGATCGGTGGCACCGTCCATCAGCATGCTCACCACCCCGGGGTCGACGGCGAGGCCACCGGCGGCGACCCGGTGCAGCGCGTCGGCGAAGCTCTTGAGGTCCCCGACGCGGTCCTTGAGAAGGTAGCCGCGGCCGGTCGAGTCGTTCTCCAGCAGCCGCACCGCATAGTCCGGCTCGAGGTACTGGGAGAGCACCATGACGCCGACCGACGGGTAACGGTCGGCGATCGCGTGTGCGGTGGTGATGCCCTCGGTCGTGAAGGTCGGTGGCATCCGGATGTCGACGATGACCGCGTCGACGAGCTCCGCGTCGAGGAGCTGGAGCAGCTCGGCGCCGTTGGAGACCTGGGCCGAGACGGTGAAACCCAGGTCGCCGAGAAGCCGGACCATGCCCTCACGGAACAGCACGGAGTCCTCGGCGATCGCCACGGTGACGTCGGTCGGTGGGGCGACCAACCGCCGGATGGCGGCGGGACTCAGCTCGTCCTTAGGAACGAACCCGAGCACCGGTGCTGCCATGATCCGGTCGCTGTAGGCGGACTGGCTCCGGCTGGACGTCACGATCACGGCCGGCGGCGACGGGAGGTCGGCGAGCAGCCGCGCGACCTCGAAGCCGTCCGGACCGTCGCCGAGGTGGACGTCGAGGAGCACCAGGTCCGCGTGGGTAGCAACCGCGGCAGCGACCGCCTGCGCACCGTCGCCGACGTCGCCGACGACATCGAAGCCGTCGTCCTCGAGGACCGAACGCAGGTACTCCCGGAACGGTGCGTGGTCGTCGACGATGAGCACGGTCACGAGGCTCAGCCTGCCACGCCCGTGGCCGGCACCGGATCCGTGGATGCACGCATTGTCGTCAGGGGCGGACTCCGGGGAGAATCCCGGAGATGTCGACCACCGCGGCGCCGTACGCCGGGGCGTCCCGCCGGGTGAAGGTGCGGTTGGACGCGCTGGTCGATCGCGCGCGCGCCCGGCTCGGGCGGTGGTACTTCCACGGTCTCGTCCTGGCGACCGCGATCCTCGTCGTCGCCGTCACCGTGCCGTTCCAGAACATCACCCAGATCCCGTTCTGGACGGACGGCTACGGCGAGTGGTGGTACGTCTTCATCTTCGCCGGCATCGCGGCCGCCGCCGCACCGTTCGTGCTCGGGCTGATCGTCGTACCACGCCATCGCGCGGTGATCGCCTACCTCCGCGGGAGAGACGTCGACCCGGCCGATGTCTGGCGCGAGTGCGTCACACGGCTGCCGGCGACGGCAGCGCTGACGACGCTGGCGTGGGGCACCGTCGTCGTGGGTGTCGGCGTGGTCGTGGTCGGGCGGCGCGAGGACTTCGGCGTCGCGACGTACATCGGCGCCTACGCGAGCCACGCGCTGATCCTCGTCGGCGTCGGGGCGTTCTACCTGATGGTGTGGGAGCTCGCGCTGCTGCCGATCGCGCGGGAGCTGGCGGAACGGCTGCCTGCGGGCTTCGCCGAGACGTCGCGGGTGACCGGACGTCGTCGGCTGATGCTGCTCAACACCGCGATCACGTTCACGGTCGGGTCGGAGGCCGCCGGGCTCTCGGCGGGCTTCGCCCACCAGGGGCGGGCCTGGGTCGTCGTGCTGGTGACGCTCGGCCTGGTGTCGACGTACGTCGGCGTCCTGCTGAGCCTGGTCGCGTCCAGCGTGTCTCGCCGCGTCGACGAGCTGTCCAACGCCCTCAACGGCGTCGCCAGCGGACTCGAACCGATGCGGATCCTGCCCACCTCGGGCGACGAGTTCGACACGGTCGGGCGCGCGTACAACCGGATGGTGGACCTTCTCGACGACCACGCAGCTGAGCTGCGCCGCTCGCGGGCACGGCTGGTCGAGGTGGCGGACGGGACCCGTCGGGTCATCGAGCGTGACCTCCACGACGGCGCCCAGCAGAACCTGGCGCTCGTCAGCATGCAGCTCGGCCAGCTGGAGTCGGGTTGCGCAGCGCTGCCCGTCGGGCCGCGGGTGCACGAGATCCGGAGCGAGCTCGGCGCGGTCGTGGCGGAGATGCGGGCGCTGGCGCACGGGATCTATCCGGCCAGCCTGGAGGCCGAGGGCGTCGCCTCCGCGCTCCGCGCGGCGGCGCGGGAGTCCAAGGTCATGGTCACCTTTGACATCGCGGTCGAGTCGCGGTGGAGCCAAGCGGTCGAGTCCGCGGTGTACTTCTGCTGCTGGGAGGTGCTCCAGCGGGCCGGGCTCGCGGACCCACGAGAGACGACGGTCCGGATCGGGCTGCACGAGCACGACGGGACCGGGCTCGTCGCGGTCGTGCTGCAGCCGGCGCTCGCTGCGGAGCAGGCCGCCGACCTGACGCAGTTCCTTCAGGACCGGCTCGGTGCCGTCGGTGGGAGCCTCACGACCTCGGCGCAGGGCTGCGACCTCGTCTACCGCGGGGAGGTGCCGACGTGGTGACGGAGGCGAGCGACTCCCCGCCGTACCTCGATGCCGTGTTCCAGCGCGCCTACGAGCGGAACCGGAGGAGGTACGTCGAGACCTGGCTGGCCGCCAGTGGCGCAGGGATCGTGCTGGTGGCCTGGCCGGCCCAGTTCTGGACCCTGCATCCGCTCTGGGGGCCCGGCGACGGCGACGGCCGGGCGTTCCTCCTGACGATGCTGTGCGGCGTCGCCGCCACGGTCGCGCTGATGCCCTGGGCAGCAGGGCGCCCGTTCCGGCCGATCGTCCGCTACCTGCGCGGTGCGTCGGTCGATCCCGAGGAGGTCTGGCACGCGGCGGTCCGGCGGAGCCCGTGGGTCACCGCGGTCTGCACCGCGACGTACTGCACGGCCGGCAACATTCCCTTCCTGCTGCTGGTGGGAGCACCACGGGACTTCACCGCCGTCGACTACGTGTCCGGCTGGCTGGTCGCCTGCCTGATCACGGCCACGGCAGGCTTCTTCTTCGTGCTGATCTGGGAGGTTGCGTTCCGCCCGGTGCTGCGGGAGATCCAGCCGCTTCTTCCACCCGACTTCGACCCGAAGAAGAACTGGTTGACCCTGAGCCGGCGCAGCGCGCTCGCATCGGCGTCGGCGATGGCGTACACCGGCGCCGCCGTCGCGAGCCTGGTCGCCGCCACCGAGGATCGCGAGCTCGCCATGGCGATCGCGGTGCTCGCGACGATCGGTTCGGCCGCGACCTTCGGCGGGCTGATCACCGGCCTGGTGTCGCACTCGATCTTCACCCGGGTGTCCGACCTGAAGCTGGCACTCGTCAGGCTCGGCGACCGCGACTACGGCGTACGGGTCGCGGTCCGAGCCGGCGATGAGCTCGACGACGCAGCAGTCAGCCTGAACCGGATGGCCGAGCGTCTGGAGGCCGACGACGCCGCGCAGCGGGCGTCGCGCGCCCGGCTCGCGTCGATCGCGGACGGCGAGCGGATGCGGATGGAGCGAGACCTGCGCCGGCGGGTGCTGGCGCGGCTGCACCGAGTCGGTGCGGAGGTCGGCCTCGTCGAGGCCGAGCTGACCGACCAGCCCGATCTGCACCGCCTCTGCACCCTGGTGAGACGGAGCGTCGCCGATGCCGAGGTGGAGATCCGACGGTTGGCGCGGGGCGTCTACCCGGCCGAGCTCACCGAGTCTGGTCTCGAGGCGGCGCTGGCAGCGGCGGCCGACCGGATGTCGGCGCCCTCGGTCGTGCGCAGCCCGGGCGTCGGTCGGCTCGATGACGCCTGCGAGTCAGCGGTCTACTTCTGTTGCAACGAGGCTCTCCAGAACGTCTCGAAGCACGCGGGCGACGGAGCCAGCTCGACGGTCACCTTGGGGCGCGAGCTCGGTCGCCTGACGTTCGAGGTGGTCGACGACGGGCGCGGGATCGGTGCTGATGCGCACGGTCGGGGGCTGGAGAACATGCGCGACCGGATCCGGGCGGTCGGCGGCGACCTCACGGTGCGATCCGGTACGGGTCGCGGTACGACGGTCGCGGGCTGGGTGCCGGCTCGGCACTAGTGTCCGAGGCGCGGCACCAGTTCGGGACGATGACCTTGAAGTTCGGCGTCCGGCCTGTTGATCGGTGCGGAGACGCGGAACGTGCCGTCGTTGCAGCGGGGTCAGGTCGGCCAATCGGGCGGGTAGTCGGACGCAGCGGCGTCGTGCAGCTTCGTGAGCTTCTTCCGCGCCCGCGCCGACACCCGGTCGCCGAAGACCTTGCCGAGGGTGTGGTCGGTCTCGTGCTGGAGACAGCGCGCGAGCAGGCCGTCGCCTTCGAAGCGGACCGGCTCGCCGCCCAGACCGAAGCCCTCGACGGTGGCGAACGCCGGGCGGGCGCACGGACAGAAGGCGCCGGGGAACGAGAGGCAGCCCTCGTCACCGTCGTCGAGCTTGCGGCCGCGGTCCTCGGGCACGGTCACGGTCGGGTTGCAGACGACGCCGACGTAGCGCTCGCCGCTCTCGTCCAGGCAGTCGAAGACGAAGACGGCCAGGTCCACGCCGATCTGGCACGCCGCGAGACCGACCCCGTCGGCGGCGTACATGGTGGCGACCATGTCCGCGGCGAGGGCGCGCAGCTCGTCGTCGTACGAGACCACCTGCTGTTGGGGTCGGTGCATCACCGGCGTGCCCCAACGGGTGATCGGGCGGACGGTGCCGCCGCGCGGGAGCGGGCCGTACGGCGCGTGCGCGAGCCCGTCGGGCGCCTTGTCTGACATGGGCACGGATCCTAGAGGCAGCGCTGTGACGCGTCGCACGCGGCATTTGCCAACCAATTGGAGCCCAGCTGTAGCGCTGTGTGTAACTCACAGTTACATTTGTTGGCATGTCCTTGATCAGCAACCTCAAGCCGGGCGGCAAGCACGGCGTCCCGAGCAACGCCAGCCGGGATCCCATCGGGATCCTCGTCGCCGGACTCAGCAGGCTCGCCCAGAGCGACCTCATCGACAAGATGGGGCTGCGCAAGCAGACCGAGCAGGTCGTGTTCTCCGTGACCCGCAGCGGGTTCAAGACCATCACCAATGCCAGTCGCACCTTCGCGAGGGCCGGCAAGAAGGACAAGCCCGGCGTCAGAGTGGCGAGCGCTGCGTCCAAGGGCGTCTTCGACCTGACCCCGACCGAGGACGAGCAGATGCTCGTCGACGTCGTGAGCGAGTTCGCCGAGGAGGTCGTCCGACCCGCCGCTGCGGAGGCTGACGCCGCCTGCGCCGCTCCCGACGCGCTGCTCAAGGCCAGCCTCGAGATCGGACTGCCGATCCTCGGCGTGCCCGAGGCGCTCGGTGGCATCTCCGAGGAGCGCTCGGCCATGGCCGGCACCCTCGTCGCCGAGGCGCTCGCCAAGGGCGACATGGGCCTCGCCGTGGCCACCCTCGCGCCGGGATCCGTCGCGACGGCCATCGGCCTGTGGGGCACCGACGCCCAGCAGCAGACCTACCTACCGGCGTTCACCGGCGCAGAGGTGCCCGCCGCGGCCCTCGCGCTGAACGAGCCCACGGTGCTCTTCGACGTCACGACCCCGTCGACCACCGCCAAGAAGCAGGCGGACGGCTACGTCCTCAACGGCCGCAAGAGCATGGTCGCCCGCGGCGCCGAGGCCGAGCTGTTCGTCGTGGGCGCATCGCTCGACGGCAAGCCGGTCCTGTTCCTCCTCGAGTCGTCGACCGAGGGGCTCACCCTCGAGGGCGACCCTGGCATGGGCGTTCGGGCCGCCGGCATGACCACGCTGGACCTGAAGGACGTCAAGGTGCCCGCGGACGCGGTGCTCGGCGAGACCGACGGATCGACGTACCTCGAGTGCGTCCGCCTGTCGCGGCTCGCCTGGTGCGCCCTCGCGGTCGGCACGGGCCAGGCTGTGCTCGACTACGTCACGCCCTATGTCAAGGAGCGCGAGGCGTTCGGTGAGCCGATCGCCAACCGTCAGTCGGTGGCGTTCATGGTCGCCAACATCGCGATCGAGCTGCAGTCGATGCGACTGCTGACCTACCGCGCGGCCGCGCGTGCCGCCGCCGGCAAGGACTTCAGCAAGCAGGTGGCGCTGGCCCGCAAGCTGTGCGCCGAACGCGGCATGCAGATCGGCAACGACGGAGTGCAGCTCCTCGGTGGCCACGGCTACGTCAAGGAACATCCGGTGGAGCGGTGGTACCGCGATCTGCGTGCCATCGGGATCATGGAAGGAACGGTGCTCGTCTGATGGCCATCAATCTGGAAATCCCCAAGAAGCACCGGGTGCTGATCGACCAGGCGCACCAGGTCGCGATGAACATGCTGCGACCGATCTCCCGCAAGTACGACATCGCCGAGCACGAGTACCCCAAGGAGCTCGACATGCTCGCGGCGATGATCGACGGGCTCGCCGAGTCCGGCGCGAGCGAGGGTGCCGGCGCGACCGGCGTCCGGCGCGAGGAGGACGACGGCGACAGCAATGTCAAGAACGGCTCCAACCTCGCGTCGGTGACCTCGGTCGCAGAGATGTGTTGGGGCGACACCGGCCTGCTGCTCAGCATGCCGCGCCAGGGCCTCGGCAACTCCGCGATCGCGTCGGTCGCCAATGACGAACAGCTCGAGCGGTTCAAGGGCAAGTGGGCGTCGATGGCGATCACCGAGCCGAGCTTCGGCTCGGACTCGGCCGCGATCTCGACCACGGCGGTCCTCGACGGCGACGAGTACGTCATCAACGGCGAGAAGATCTTCGTGACGTCCGGCGAGCGGTCCGACTGCATCGTGGTCTGGGCGACCCTCGACAAGTCCCTCGGACGTGCGGCGATCAAGTCGTTCGTGGTCGAGAAGGACACGCCCGGCGTCAAGGTCGAGCGGCTCGAGGAAAAGCTCGGTATCCGCGCCTCCGACACGGCGGTCATCACGTTCACCGACGCGCGGGTACCCAAGGACAACCTCCTGGGCTCGCCCGAGGTCAACGTGGAGCAGGGCTTCGCCGGGGCGATGGCGACGTTCGACAACACCCGGCCGCTGGTGGCCGCGATGGCCGTCGGCTGCGCCCGCGCGTCGCTCGACCTGACGCGAGACCTGCTCAAGGACGCCGGCGTCGAGGTCGACTACGACAAGCCGGCCTACCTGCAGTCCGCCGCGGCAGCGAAGTTCCTGCAGCTCGAGGCCGACTGGGAGGCTGGCCGGCTGCTCACGCTGCAGGCGGCGTGGATGGCGGACAACCGCAAGCCGAACTCGCTCGAGGCGTCGATGGCCAAGGCGAAGGCCGGCCGGGTCGGCTCGGACGTCACGCTCAGCTGTGTGGAGCTGTGCGCATCGGTGGGGTACGCCGAGACCGAGCTGCTCGAGAAGTGGGCGCGCGACTCCAAGATCCTCGACATCTTCGAGGGCACGCAGCAGATCCAACAGCTGATCGTGGCTCGCCGGCTCCTGGGACTTTCGAGCGCCGAGCTGAAGTAGGACGAACGAAGGCCGGATCAGGCCAGCAGGGGAGCGAGCCGTTCGAGGTCCTCGGCTCCGGTCAGGTCCGGCAGCCCGAGGAACACCGTGTCGACGCCCTGACCGGCCAGGGCGGCGTACCGCTCGACATGGTCGCCCGCAGGTCCGGCGTGGTGCCGGGCGGCGTACGTCGCCGCGGCCGTCCGGCCGCGCAACCGCTCGACCCGTCGCCAGGCGTCGTCGCGATCCTGGCCGATCACCGGCAGGTCCAGCACCGTGATCGCGACGTCTGGGGGATCGCGGCCGACGTCGGCACAGTGGGCGTGCAGGACGGCGACCTTGGCTGCCAGCACCGCGGGATCCGACGACAGGTTGCACGCGTCGCCGAGCCGGGCCGCGATCCGGAGCGTCCGCCGCTCGCCGGAGCCGCCGACGATCACCGGAACCGGTTCGACCGGCCGGGGGTAACTGGTGGTCTCCGGCAGCCCCACCCGGGTGCCCTGCCACGCCTTCGTGCCCGGCGACCAGAGCGCGCGCATCGTCTCGATGCCGTCCTCGAGCAGGTCGAGACGGGCCCGGGCGCCCGGGAACGGTACGCCGAAGCCGGCATGCTCGCGCTCCCACCAGCCGGCACCCACGCCGACGAACGCCCGCCCGCCGCTCAGCGCGTCGAGGGTGGCCACCGCCTTGGCCACGACGCCGGGCGGCCGCAGCGTCATCGGCGTGACCAGGGTGCCGAGGCGCAGGCCGGTGTCGAGCCCGGCGAGCAGCCCGAGCGTGACGTACGGCTCCGGGATCGACTCCCACGCCCGGCCGACCTGCGGGATCTGGATCAGGTGGTCCATCACGGCGATGCCCGCGAAGCCGAGCCGGTCCGCCTCCATCGCCACGTCGGTCAGCCAGAGCGCCGGGTCGTCGCCCCAGGGGAACCGCGACACCTGGAGCACGACCTCGACGCCGGCCGACGTACGGCGGTCGCCGACCCGTCGCCGACGTGGCGCCGGGTCGGCGGATTGGTCCGCTGGTGAAGCGGCCGCCGCCTCGTGCTCGACGATCACGACGTCCCAGCCCTCGGCCGTCAGCACCTCGGCGACCGCCGCCATCCGCTGGAGCTGACCGGCGAGGGCCGGTGCCGGCACGGGTACGTCGCGCGCCGCGTTGCGGCGCCGGCACTCAGCGTCGGGAGTCTCGAACACCACGGCGACCGCGGGGAGCCCGGCCTGCCGTGCGAGCGCGCGCCAGCCGGCCCGACGTACGGCGTCGAGACCGAGGGTGTCGACCACGGTGCAGAGCCCCCGGCCGATCCGCGCGGCGACGACCTGCTCGAGGATCGCGAACGCGTCGGTCGACGCATCGAGGTCGTGGTCGCCGCTGCCGACGATCCCGCGGAGCGCATCGGACGAGACGATCTCCTGGGTGCGGTAGCGCCCGGTGGCCCAGGTCGACTTGCCGGAACCGGACGCGCCGACGAGGACGACCAGCGCCGGGTCGGGCAACCGCATGGCAGCAGTCTGGCACCGTTTCGTGACGGGCCGGTGCTAGCCGCGGGTGACGGTGGCGCCGGCGGACGGCAGCACCCGCAGGTGGGTCGGCGCCTTGAGGTCGGCGTCGGCGAAGGCCGCGTCGATGGCCCGGCGTACGGCGTCCACACGCTCCTCCTCGACGAGCGCGATCGTCGAGCCGCCGAACCCACCGCCGGTCAGCCGCGCGCCGAGAGCGCCGGCGTCCATGGCGGTATCGACGGCCAGGTCCAACGCCGGCGTGGAGGCGTCGAAGTCGCCGCGCAGTGACGCGTGCGAGGCAGCGAGGATGTCGCCGACGGCCGTCCAGTCGCCGGCCGCTAGGGCGGCAAGGACGTCCTCGACGCGCGCGCTCTCCGACAGCACGTGGCGAGCCCGCGACTGATGGACGTCGTCGTCGAGCCGGCTCAGGTCGTCGGCCCAGGCCAAGCCGATCCGGGGAAGGTCGAGTGCGGCGGCAGCGGCGTCGCACTCCGCCCGTCGCTGGGCGTAGCCACCCTCGGCGTCTGCCAGGTCGTGCGCCGTACCCGTGTCCGTGACGAGTACGACGAGCCCGGCCTCGTGGAGCGCGAGCGGGACCTGTCGCACGCTGATGTCCGCGAAGTCGATGAGGACGGCGTGGTCCGGCTTGCCGAGGAGGGACACCAGCTGATCCATGCCGCCGGTCGGGGCGCCGACGTACTCCGTCTCGGCGCGCCGGCAGAGGTCGGCGAGAGCCAGCCGGCTCCCCGGGTCGAGCGGTCGGTCGACCAGGGTGCCGACGGCCATTGCGACCGAGCACTCGAGCGCGGCCGAGCTCGACAACCCCGATCCGAGCGGGAGCTCGCTGTCGATGACCAGGTCGAGACCGGTGAGCGGCCAGCCGTCCTCGCGCGCCGCCCACAGCACGCCGGCGACGTGGCGCACCCATTCCGGGATTGCCCCGCGCCCCTCGAGCGTGAGGTCCATCCAGACGACCCGTCCACTGGTCGGGGAACGCGGTGGACCGGATCCGCAACCGGTCGTCACCCCGGGTGCGAGCGGTCGCGGTCGTGGCCAACGGGACCGCGAACGGCAGGCACAACCCACCGTTGTAGTCGGTGTGGTCGCCGATCAGATTGACCCGGCCGGGGGCACGTGCGGTCACGGACGTCACCCCTCCATCTTTACCCGCGCTCCTTTGCCCGCACCGGCCGACCCCGGTCCCACGGGTAGATTCGGGCCGTGCGATTCCTCGACGACCGGGTGCCTCCCCACGACCTCACCTACGACGACGTGTTCATGGTTCCGCGGCGGTCGTCCGTGGGCAGCCGGTACGACGTCGACCTCGCGACCGACGACGGCACGGGTGCCACGATCCCGATCGTCGTGGCCAACATGACGGCCATCGCCGGCAAGCGGATGGCCGAGACGGTGGCCCGCCGTGGCGGCCTGGTCGTGATCCCGCAGGACATCCCGTCCCAGGTCGTTGCCGACGTCGTCGCGTTCGTGAAGACCCGGCACCTGGTGCTCGATACGCCGATCCAGCTCCGACCGGACCAGACGGTCGCCGAGGCGCTGTCACTCATCCCCAAGCGCTCGCACCGGGCGGCCGTCGTCGTCGACGACCAGCACCGTCCCGTGGGCGTCGTGCTCGAGGACGACTGCGCCGAGGTGGACCGGTTCGCCCAGGCGCACCAGGTGATGCGGCCGGTCGAGGTGCTCATCGACGAGGACACCGAGCCCCGCAAGGCGTTCGACGCGCTCGACGACGCCCGGGCGGCGATCGCCGTCGGTGTCGACAGCGACGGTCAGCTGGTCGGCGTGCTGACCCGGACCGGCGCGCTCCGCGCGACGCTCTACCGGCCGGCCGTGGACGAGGTCGGATCGCTCCGGATCGCGGCCGCGGTCGGCGTCAACGGCGACGTCGGCGCCAAGGCGCGCGCGTTGCTCGACGCGGGTGTCGACTGCCTGGTGGTCGACACCGCGCACGGCCACCAGGACCGGATGATCGAAGCTCTCCAGGCCGTCCGCTCGCTCGATCCCGCCGTGCCCGTGGCGGCCGGCAACGTCGTCGACGCCGACGGCACCCGCACGCTGGCCGAAGCGGGGGCCGACATCATCAAGGTCGGTGTCGGGCCGGGTGCCATGTGCACCACCCGGATGATGACCGGCGTCGGACGCCCGCAGTTCTCAGCGGTCCGCGAGTGTGCCGCTGCCGCCCGCGACCTCGGGGCGCACGTCTGGGCCGACGGGGGAGTGCGGCACCCGCGCGACGTGGCACTCGCCCTGGCCGCCGGCGCGTCATCGGTGATGATCGGCTCCTGGTTCGCCGGCACCCACGAGTCGCCCGGTGACCTGCTCCAGGACGCCGACGGGCGGCCGTTCAAGGTGTCGTTCGGCATGGCGTCAGCGCGTGCGGTCGCCAGCCGAACCTCGTCGGAGTCCGCCTTCGACCGGGCCCGGAAAGGCCTCTACGAAGAGGGCATCTCCTCGTCCCGGATGTACCTCGATCGCGCCCGACCCGGCGTGGAGGACCTGCTCGACCAGATCTCCGCCGGGGTGCGGTCCGCCTGCACCTACGCCGGCGCGGCAACCCTCGCCGAGCTCCACGAGAGGGCAGTGGTCGGCGTCCAGTCCGCCGCCGGATTCCACGAGGGTCGCCCGCTCGCCACCAGCTGGTGACGGCACGGTGCGGTCGCGGATCGCGCGGGCCCGCGCCAGATCACGACCCGCGGCCGCTGCTTGGCCGCCGGCCCCGGGTGACCCCGACGAAGTCCTGGTGCACCGGCCCGTCGTCCGCCACCCGCCACACCAGCCCGATCCGGGTGGGTGGCAGGTCGGCGACGGGCCGGTGCACCACGTCCTTGCGGTGGTGGAGCCGCGCCAGTGCCATCGGCAGTACGACGACGCCGGTCCCCGCCGCCGCCACCTCGACCGCCTCCTTCGCGCTCATCGGCGGGAAGTCGAGCTGGTCGGCCGTCGGCCGCCACCCGGATCGCTCCGGGAGCACGAGCTGCTCGTCGGCCAGGTCTTCGGTCGTCACCTCGTCCGCAGCCGCCACGAAGTGGTCGGCGCCGACGACCACGACCGGGAGCTCCTCGTAGAGAACCACGCAATGGACCGGCGTCGGCCGCTCCCGATCCACGGGTAGCCGGGCCAGCACGAGGTCCGCCGTACCGTCGTCGAGGACGGCGCGCTGTGCAACCTCCTCGACCGGCAGCAGCTCTAGCCGGATCTCGGGATGCCGTTCGCGCCACACCTTCGCCCACTTGTCGGGTGTCACGCCGGGCACGAAAGCGATGCGGAGCCGGTGCACGCAGCCACAATATTGGTGAACGCGAACGAAACTCTCTTTGCCGCGGCGTAGGTCATGCTTAGGGTGCGGCAACGGAAGGAGGCGATTGCCATGGCGGTCCACGGTCCCGTCGTACTGCTCAACGCCTCCTACGAGCCGCACGACGTCGTTTCCTTCCCGCACGCGGTGCGGATGCTCTTCCGCGGTGTCGCCGTGGTGCACGAGGCCGAGGAGGACAAGCGCATCGGCCCGCACCCGTGGCCGAAGGTGCTGCGGCTGGTGCGCTACGTCGTCGCTTCGTGGATGTACCGCCCCGCGGCCTACGGCCGGGAGGCAGTGCTACGCCGCGACCAGCACCGCTGCGCCTACTGCGGGGCGCACGCGAACACGATCGACCATCTGGTGCCGCGATCACGCGGCGGCACCTGGACCTGGCTCAACACGGTCGCGGCCTGTGGTCGGTGCAACAGCCGGAAGGGCAACCGCACCCCGCGGGAGGCCGGGATGCGGCTCCATTTCGACCCGTGGATCCCGACCCGGATCGAGGTCACGGCGTGGGTTCACCGGCGCTGACGCGTCGGTTGAACCGGCCGATCCGCGCGTGTGACGTCGGTCGCTGAACGGGGGGTGTCTGAGCGGTAACGGAAGCCTGTTCTAGTGATCGGGGCCACAGCGCGGCTCCGCTCGACTTGAGTTTCTGAGCGCGGTTTTGGCTCACTGGTGGGCAAGTGCTTGCAAAAGCAAGCATCCGCAAACCAGAGGAAGCGCCGTGAACCCGAACACCGCCCGTCGAGTCCGTCAGGCCGTGACCGCGCCCGCACTGATCGGCGCGATCGCGTGCTCCGCATTCGTCCCGGACGCTGCCGCTGCCGACTCCTCGTCGCCCGCCTGGCTCGTCACCGCCGGTGAACTGCCCGCGCAGCCCGTCAAGATCGTCCGTGGTCTCACCGTCCGGCCGGAGCCGGACGTCAACGTGCTTCCGCTGCAGGGCTACCGGCTGACCGCCACCTTCGGCAACGCCGGCAGCCTCTGGTCCAGTGACCACACTGGACTGGACTTCGCCGCCCCCGAGGGGACGCCGCTGGTCGCCACCCGCGCTGGCGTCGTGACCGAGGTCGGCTACGACGGCGCGTATGGCAACAAGACGGTCATCACGCTCGAGGACGGCACCGAGCTCTGGTACTGCCACCAGTCGAGCCAAACGGTGTCAGTCGGCGACCAGGTGGCCGCCGGCGACCTCGTGGGTGCCGTGGGTTCGACCGGCAACACCACCGGCCCGCACCTCCATCTCGAGGTGCGTGTCAACGACGAGCCGATCGACCCCGCGCTCGCGCTCGCGGACTGGGGCATCAACCCCTGATCCGCGCTCAGGCTTGGGCGACCAGCCCGAACTGGATGTTGCCGGTCTCGTCGATCCCGGCGTCGAGCACCTTGTCGTCGAGCTGCTGCGCGGCCTCGGCGTCGAGGTAGACCCGGGCGCCGTCCTGCTCGACGAGCTCGTCACCCGCCACGGGTTCGTCCGCGGTCGTCACGGCGAGCTGCGCCTCGGCGGTGCTGGTGATCCGGAGACCTGCGTCGTCCGGGGTCTCCGGGTGATCGGTGTAGCGCTTCACGATGCTGCATGCGTTCTCGGTCAGGGTGAGCATGAAATGCTTTCTGAGTTGAGTGCAAGGGCATCTCAACCGTTGCAGGCCGATCCGGATGGTTCAAGTTCGGCTCCCGGAAGGGCCCTCCCGATGCGGGAACGGGGGCCAGTATTTGCTAATGTCAGCCCGCACTCGTCCGGGTGGCGGAATTGGCAGACGCGCTAGCTTGAGGTGCTAGTGCCCGTATTAGGGCGTGGGGGTTCAAGTCCCCCCTCGGACACGGAATCGGTCCCGAACCTCTCTCGCCAGAGACTCGGGGCCGGTCTCATTTCGCGGTGCTGAGCTCGGGCGCTCAGGTCGTCGATCGAGGTCGCGGTCGACCCGACCGCGGCCGCGACCTGTGCGGGCACCTGGTCGGGCATCGTGATCGAGGCGAGCGCGACCAGCCGCCACGCACGTGTCGCCGCGATCGGAGAACGCCGACGTGCTCCCGACGCCGTCGACGAACGCGAACGTCACCGAGCCAGAGGTTGGCGCCACCGTCATGTTTCCGCTTCCAGCTCTGGGAAGACCTCGACCGTTCTCCGCATGATCGGCCCAGCGGGCCCGTCCTGTGGCTCGAGCGCGAGTTCGTCGCGGAGTTGGCGCGCGATGAGGAGGCCGTCCTGGCGCGCTCCGGAGTCCTTGAGCACTTCCGCCAAGGTCGTAGTGAGCCACCACCGGTCACGGCGGAGCGGGCGCCGGTCCAGCTCGCGACGCAACTGCTCGAGCGCCTCTCGACGGCGACCGACGCCGTTGAGTGCGTCTGCGTAGTTGTTGATCACCACGCTGTGGTCGACGCTGTTGCGAGGCACCAACGCACGTGCGCGCTCGGTGTGTCGGACCACTTCTTCCTTCTCGCCCAACGCGTGGGCGAGGAGCCCTTCGACCACGGCTGCTCCAACCTGCTGGTTCGCCTCACCGGACTCTTCAGCCAGGACGGCGCCGAGCCTGACCAAGGGAACGGCTTGATCGGGGCGGGAGCACGTGCCCAGGAGGTGGAGCGCAATTGCGAGCACAGCGCGACTCGCGACGACAGGTGGGCTTCCTGCGGCGACGGCCGCGGCATGTTGGGTGATTCTCTCGAACTCCCAGGAGATCGGAGCGGGGCCGCAGTTGTCGACCACATTGAAGGCGCCGGCCACGCGGTAGGCGTCGTCGGCTCCGATCGAATCGGCCCGAGGCGTCTCGTCGAGAACCTCCAGGGCCGCGTTGTGGAGCCGTTGGCTGAGCGGCAGCCAGATGCCTGCTGCGCCGAGGGTCGCCCAGACCTCGCCGAGGCCGGGAATCCGGTCGCGCCAGGCGTCGAGGAGGGCTTCTTCCAAGAGCAGCAGCCGGTCAGCCTGCGGGTCGTCGCCCTGGATGAGGCTGAAGTCCCGGTCGACGTCGACCATTGCTGCGGCCGCTGCGTGCAGCATTGCGCGGGCCTGGGCATGGAGGTCGGCGTTGGCGTGGAGGGCGCGTCGGGCGGCGGCGCGGATGGTGTCGAGGAGCCGGTAGCGGTGGCCGTCGAGGTCGAGGAGGCTGACCCGCACCAGGCTGCGGAGCAGGGCGGCGGTGGTGGTGTGGTGTTGGGCGGCGAGGTCGCGCAGCAGGAGGCCGGCTTCCTCGGCGGTGAGCCGGCCGGGTGCTAGGGACAGCACCAGGAGCGCTTCGCGGTGGGCGGTGTCGAGGCGGTCCATGCTCCAGGCGACGACGGTGTCGAGGCTGGATTGGCGATCTGATCCTCGGCGGGCCAGGGGGTCGGTGCCGTCGCGGACCATCGCGATCAGGTCGGTGATCGGGACGTCGAGGGCGTGTACGGCGGCGAGCTCGATCGCGAGCGGTGAGCCGTCCAGTTCCGCGCACAGCAGTGAGATCTGGGTCCGGTCCGGTGTCGGGGCTCTGCCGGCGGTCGCGGTGCGGAGGCGCTGCTCGAACAGGTCGCACAGGGTGTCGTGGTCGCTCAGCGAGGGGATCCGCCACACCACTTCGCCCTCGACCTGGAGCGACTCGCGGCTGGTGGCGAGGACCCGCAGGGTCGGGACCCGGGCGATCAGCTGCGCGGCGGCATCGGCGGCGGCGTCGATGACGTGCTCGCAGTTGTCCATGAGCAGCAGGATCGGCCCGCGGGCGGCCAACTCGGCGACCAGGTCGTCGATCGCGGTCGCGGTCGACCCGACCGCAGCCGCGACCTGTGCGGGCACCTGCTCGGACATCGTGATCGAGGCGAGCTCGACCAGCCACGCCCCGGCGTCATAGGAATCGGCGATGTCCAGCAGCAACTGTGAGGTGATCCGGGTCTTGCCCATCCCGCCCGGCCCGACCACGGTCACCAATCGATGCGCACCGACCAGTTCCTGGAGCTCGGCCACCTCCGCCGTACGCCCGACGAAGGAGGTCATCGGGATGGCAACGTTGGTCCGCTGGTACGGCGACGCACGCGGCGGCTCCGCGCCACCCGCGACCCGGTGGAGCGGCATCGGTCCGCGGACGTCCTTGAGTGCGTACTCACCGACCGGGTCGCCCGCGATATCGACCAGCGCCGCGTCGGCCAGGGCCTCGACGACAGAGGAGGACACCAACACCTGGCCCGCACCGGCAGCCGAGGTGACCCGGGCAGCGATATTGACCGGGAGCGCGACGTAGTCACCGGCCACCGGCATGGCCGCCCCGGTATGCGCGCCGGCGCGGACCCGGAGCCGGGGCCCAGGGGTCGCCGTGGCCTTCGCGACTGCCTCGACGTGTGCTTGGAGGGCGACCAGTGCCCGCACAGCCGAGTCCGCAGTCCCGAACGCCAGGAACGCACCATCGCCCTCGGTCTTCACCACCACGCCGTCATGGGCGTACGTGCAGTCCGAGATCGCCTGGTGCAACCGGTCGACGGCGGTCACGAACGCCTCGCCGTGGTCGGTGAACGCAGCCGTGCTACCGACGACGTCGACGAACGCGAACGTCACCGTGCCAGAAGGAAGCACCACCACCACGACGGCAGAATGGCATGATCCAGCGCCTCTCCATCCGCTATCGGGCTACAAGTCCTGCTCGTATGCCCACATGATCGGGCCGCCCTCGCCCTCGTTGCGGCGGAAGCCGGCGGCTTCGTAGGCGCGCTGTGCCAGACGGTCGTCCTCGCTGGTGATCAGGAAGGCATAGTCGGCGCCCGCGGCCCGGGACGTGTCGAGGACGGCGGTCAGCAGCGCGCGCCCGAAGCCCTGACCACGCCGGGACGGTACGACGTACAGCTCGGCCAGGTACGCCTCCAGGGCGTCGCTCCACAGTGACGGCTGGAGGCGTACGACGCCGATCCCGACGGCCACCCGCGCGTCGTCCCGCGCCAGCAGCACGGTCGCGTTCCCGTCGGCGACCCGGTGGGACAGCAGGTCGGCCAGCTTCTCGGGCTCGGGCGACGGCTCGTCGTACTCCTGGTTGAAGTCGTGCAGCAACAACGCGGCCGCGGCCAGCCCGTCGTCGTCATGGGGAGTCACCGTCTCGACCATGCACGTCAGTATCCGGGTTAAGGAAAAGCGATTTCCGGCACCGGCGTCGTCGGCGTCGTTAACGTCGCACCGTGCGATTCGCTACGAAGGCGGTTGCGGCCGCCGTTGTGCTGGTCGGCCTGGCGGTGCCGGGACCGGCCGACCCTGCCCTGGCGATTCCGCCGGCACCGGCGCTCGGAGCGGCCGACGTCTGCGGCGCTGGACCGGCGACGGGCGACAGTCTCCTCGCGACGAGTGACGACCGGAACCACCGCTACTACTGGCGGGTGCCGGCGACCCCGGCTCCTGCTGCCGGGCGGCCGGTGCTGATCTGGCTGCACGGTGACGGCGGTAACGGCTCCGCGAAGGCGCCGAAGTTCTGGCCGTTCACCGATCCCGACGGGGCGATCGTCGTGACGCCCAACGGCACCAACGAGACCTGGAACCACCGGGCCGCTGACGGCCCCGGGCCACTCGACAGCCAGTTCCTCCAGCGGCTCATCAACCTGCTCATCGCCTGCGACTCGGTCGATGAGCGGCGCATCTTCGTCGGCGGCTCGTCACGAGGCGCCTTCATGCCCTACTACCTCCTCCAGCGCTCCGGTACCCGCGACAAGATCGCCGCGGTCGCGGTGAACGCGGGGCTGTTGTACTGCCAGGCGGGGGATGCCTGCGCTGCCGATGCTTCGCACCCAGAGCTCCACGGCGCGGACGCGCGGATCCTTCACCTGCACGGGACCAACGACAGCTCGGTCGCGCCATCCCCGACCGCGCGGTACCACAACCCGGTCGACTGGGACGTCGACTGGCGGGTCTTCAACCCGATGAAGCTCTGGGCCCAGCAGCATGGGTGCTGGACCGATCAGATCGGCGGTCCCAACAACGGCGTGCTGAAGGAGACCTACCAGGTCGACGGCAACCCGGCCCGCGTCTACGACCTGACCGGCCACGGCTCGACCTGCGCCCGCTACCAGCTGATCCTGGTCGATCGAGGCGGCCACGTCATCGACGGCCAGGAGGGCCGGATCTGGGCATTCCTCATGGGCCGACGGTACGTGCCGCCACCCACCTGCAAGGGCCAGACAGCGACCGTGTTCGGCACCTCCGGCCCCGACGAGCTCGAGGGCACCGGCGGGGCCGACGTGATCGCCGGACTCGGCGGCAACGACACCATCCACGGTCGCGGCGGTTCGGACCTGATCTGCGGGGGCACCGGGGCCGACCGGATGTACGGCGACGCCGGCGGCGACAAGCTCGCCGCCAAGGACGGAACGCGGGACCGCAGGATCGATTGCGGTGCCGGTGCCGACCCGACGGCGGAGCGGGACGGCGTCGACCCGGGGCCGATCAGCTGCGGGTGACAGGATGGCGGCATGGACGAGGTCGTTGAGATCTGCCGCGACCTGATCCGCATCGACACGACTAACTACGGGTCGGATGACGGACCAGGGGAGCGCAAGGCGGCCGAGCACGTCGCCGGCCTGCTCGAGGAGGTCGGGATCGAGACTCGTGTCATCGAGACCGCTCCGGGTCGCACGAACCTTGTCGCCCGCTGGGGCGGCGACGGGACGCGGACCGACGCGCTCCTGCTGCACGGGCACCTCGACGTCGTCCCCGCGGCCGCAGAGGACTGGACCGTCCACCCGTTCAGCGGTGAGGTCCAGGACTGCCAGCAAGGTGGGCTCAGCGTCTGGGGCCGGGGCGCGGTCGACATGAAGGACTTCGACGCGATGCTGCTTGCAGTCGTCCGCGAGCGCCAGCGGACCGGTCGGGTGCCGTCGCGACCGACGGTGCTCTGCTTCACCGCCGACGAGGAGGCCGGCGGGCACCACGGCGCCGAGGTCCTGGTCCGCGACCATCCGGACGTGTTCGAGGGCTGCACGGACGCCGTGGGCGAGGTCGGCGGCTTCAGCACGACGGTCCGCGGCCGCCGTCTCTACCTGGTCGAGGCGGCGGAGAAGGGCATGGCCTGGATGCGCCTCACAGCACGGGGCACCGCTGGGCACGGATCGATGATCAACCCCGACAACGCGGTCACCGAGATCGCGGCCGCGGTGGCGCGGATCGGCGCCTACGAGTGGCCGGTGCGGCTGACGCCGACGATGCGGACCCTGCTCGGCACCGTCGGCGCCCTCGCCGGCACCGATCTCACGCCCGACAACGCCCGCGACATCGTCGAGGAGTTCGGTGAGGCCGTCCGGATGCTCGGTGCAGTCATCAGCAACACCACCAACCCGACCATGCTGTCGGCCGGCTACAAGGTCAACGTCGTCCCGACTGAGGCGTCAGCGCACGTCGACGGCAGATTCCTCCCCGGCTACGAGGACGAGTTCTTCCGCACCCTGGCCGAGCTGTGCGGCGAGGACGTCAGCATCGACTACGTCTCCAACCAGCCCGCCTGGGAGACGCCGTACGACGGCCCGCTGGTCGACGCGATGACCCGGAGCCTGCTGGCGGAGGACCCGGACGCGCTGGTTGCGCCGTTCCTCATGAGTGGCGGGACCGACGCCAAGCACTTCCGCAACCTCGGCATGCGCAGCTACGGCTTCACGCCGTTGCGGCTGCCCGACGACCTCGACTTCACCGCGCTCTTCCACGGCGTCGACGAGCGGGTCCCGGTGGACGCGCTGCGATTCGGCGCACGGGTGTTGGACCGCTTCCTCGACCAGATCTAGCTTGATCGGCCTCACCCTGTCCGGACGGCCCGGATGATCTTGCGCCGCAGGACCACCCGCCGGGTGCCGTCGGGGGTGACCCGGACCCGGACCAGCTCCCAGCCACCCTGCTCGGCGCGATCGACGAGCAGCCGGGTGACCACGTTGCGTGAGTACTCCCGCGAGAAGGTGACCTTCTCGAACTGCCACTCGACCGCGCCGGTGCTCATCAGCCCGGATCCGACACGTCGTCGAGGGCACCTCGGATCTCCGGTGGGAGGTCCTTGGCCTCGGCGCCGAGGGCGCCCTTCAGCTGGGCAGCGGTGCGGGCGCCGACGATCGGCGCCGTGACGCCGGGTCGGTCGCGGACCCAGGCCAGTGCCACTTCCAGGGGAGTCCAGTCGAGGCCGTCGGCCGCGGCGATCACCGCCTCAACGATGCCGCGGCTGCGTTGGTCGAGATAGCGCTCGACGAACGACGCGAAGACGGGGGAGGCGGCGCGGGAGTCGCCGGGGACGCCGGTGCGGTACTTGCCGGTGAGGACGCCGCGTCCCAGTGGAGACCACGGCAGCATCCCGAGCCCGAGCGCGGCACTCGCCGGGGCGACCTCGCGCTCGATGTCACGGTTGACGAGGGAGTACTCGACCTGGGTCGACACGATCGGCGCCCGGCCCGGTGCCGCGCGCTGCCAGGTGGCGGCCTGGGCGGTCTGCCAGCCGGTGTAGTTGGAGATGCCGACATAGGTCGCGCGGCCGGACGACACCGCCTGGTCGAGCGCCGCCAACGTCTCGTCGAGCGGCACCTCGTCGCTCCAGATGTGGATCTGCCACAGGTCGACGTGGTCGACGCCGAGCCGTTCGAGCGAGGTGTCGAGCCCGCCGAGGAGCGCCCGCCGCGACGTGTCGGTGGTGCGCTCGCCGCCACGGCGCCAGATGCCGGCCTTGGTCGCGAGCACCACGTCGTCGCGGCGTACGACGTCGCCGATCAGGGTTCCGATCAGCTCCTCGGAGCGGCCGTCCGTGTAGCCCGCGGCGGTGTCGACCAACGTCCCGCCGGCCTCGCAGAACGCGATGAGCTGGTCCCGAGCCTCGTGCTCGTCGGTGTCCTTGCCCCAGGTCATCGTGCCGAGACCCAGCCGCGACACCCGGAGACCACTGCTTCCGACGTACCGCTGCTGCATGGGGGCCAAGGTAGTCCCTCGTGCCAGCAAGGTGGATGACGGCACTCCGATGACTTGTCCGTAGGATCCGTCTCCGTGGCGGACTTCCTGCAAGCCCTGGTCCTCGGCACGCTGCAGGGTCTGACGGAGTTCCTGCCCATCTCCAGCAGCGCGCATCTGCGGATCTTTCCCGAGCTCTTCGGCTGGGGCGATCCCGGCGCGGCCTTCACCGCCGTGATCCAGATCGGCACCGAGCTCGCGGTGCTGGTCTACTTCCGCAAGGACATCTGGAACATCGCCAAGACCTGGTCGCTATCGCTCTTCAAGCCGGAGTATCGCGGCCACCTCGACGCCCGGATGGGGTGGTTCGTCATCATCGGCTCGCTGCCGATCGTCATCCTCGGCCTGTTCCTCAAGGACACGATCGAGGACCAGTTCCGGAACCTGTGGCTCATCGCGACGCTGCTGATCGTGATGGGACTCGTGCTGGGTCTCGCGGACAAGATCGGCGGCAACGAGAAGCGGATCAAACAGATGAACATGCGCGACGCGATCCTCATGGGTGCTGCGCAGGCCATGGCCCTCGTCCCCGGTGTGTCCCGCTCGGGCGCGACGCTGTCGATGGGGCGGTTCCTCGGCTACGAGCGCGCGGCCGTCACGCGCTACTCCTTCCTGCTGGCCATCCCCGCGGTCGTCGGCGCCGGCATCTTTCAGTTGCAGGAGATTCCGGACGGCGACAACATGTACGGCTGGGCGCCGACGCTGGTCGCGACCGTCGTGTCCTTCGTGGTGGGGTACGCCGCCATCGCGTGGCTGTTGAAGTTCGTGAGCCACCACACCCTTGCGCCGTTCGTGGTCTACCGGGTGCTCCTTGGCGGCGGCGTGATCGCCCTTCTCGCCGCGGGCGTGCTCAGTGCGTGACCGGCCCGACAGCTACATCCAGCCGGACTTCTTGAACCACGCCCACAGGCCGACCGAGCTGCCGATCATCAGGAACAGCGCCCACAGGTAGCCGTACTGCCAGTGCAGCTCGGGCATGTGGTCGTAGTTCATGCCGTAGACGCCGGCGATCAGGGTGGGGAGCAGCAGCAGGGCGGCGCCGGCCGAGATCTTGCGCATGTCCTCGTTCTGCTGCACCTGGATCCGCGCCAGGTGCGCCTCGAACGCGGACGACAGCAACGACTCGAGGGTATCGACCGCCTCCGCGGCAACATTGAGGTGGTCGCCGACGTCGCGGAAGAACGGTCCGGCCTCCGGCAAGATCCCGGGTACGGCGCCGACGGTGAAGCGCCGCATCGGCTCCCTGAGCGGCAGGACCGCCCGCCGCACCTCGGCCAGCTCGCGCTTCAACGTGTAGATCCGCGCCGAGTCGTTGGTCCGCTTCTCCGAGAACACCGACGACTCGACCTCGTCGACATCGACCTGGAGCTCCTCCATGACCCCTAGGTAGCCGTCCACGACGGTGTCGGAGACTGCGTAGACGACGGCCGACGGACCGTGGCTCAGGACGGACTGCTGGGCCTCGAGCGCGTGACGGGCGTCCTTGAGCTGCGACCCTCGGCCGTGGCGCACCGTGATCACGAAGTCGTCACCGACGAAGAGGTTGATCTCGCCGGTCTCGACGGCGTCGTCCTCGTCGACGTACCAGAGCGTCTTGAGGGTCAGGAAGAGGTTGCCCTCGTAGAGCTCGAGCTTCGGTCGCTGGTGCGCCTTGACCGCGTCCTCGACGGCAAGCGGGTGCAACCCGAAAGACTCCGCGATGTCGCCCAGCTCGTCATGGCTCGGCTCGTAGAGACCCACCCAGACGAAGTCGTGCTCTCCGCCTCGCGCCGCGGTCCGGAGCGCCTCGTAATCGTGCAGGGTGCACTCGACGGGCAGGCGTTCGCCCTGTCGGTAGACGGCGCTGTCGACGATCACGAGGCCACGGTAGTGGCTACTCTCGCTGCTGTGGCCACGGTTCTCCTGGTGCGGCACGGCCGCACCACCGCCAACACCTCAGGCGTCCTCGCAGGGCGGATGGCGGGAGTCCGGCTCGACGAGACCGGCGAGCAGCAGGCGCGGGCCGCCGCCGAACGGATCGCGGTGGTCCCGATCGCCGCGCTGGTGACCAGCCCGCAGGAACGGTGCCGGCAGACGGCGAAGGCGATCGCGGTCGCCCGGCCGGGCAGTCCGGGGCCCGTGACCGATCGCGGGCTGGCCGAGTGCGACTACGGCGAGTGGCAGGGACGCAAGATCCGAGAGCTCGCGAAGGAGAAGCTCTGGACCACGGTTCAGCGGCATCCGTCGGCCGCGGCGTTCCCGGGCGGCGAGTCGATGGTGGCGATGCGGCACCGCGCCGTCGAGGCCGTACGCCGCCACGACGCAGCTGTCGAGGCCGAGCACGGTCCGGGCGCCGTGTGGGTCGCGGTGAGCCACGGCGACATCATCAAGGCGGTGCTAGCCGACGCGCTAGGGATGCACCTTGACCTCTTCCAGCGGATCAACGTCGACCCGGCGTCCGTCTCGATCGTGCAGTACACCGCCGATCGCCCTTACGTGCTGGCGTCCAACACGCACGCGGGCGACCTGTCGTGGCTGGTCCGGCCGGCCCGCAAGCGGACCCGCCGGTCCGGCGCGACGGTCGGCGGCGGCGCCGGTCCGGACCCGAGCACCGAGGGCCCTTAAGGGTCCCTCGTAGGCTGGGATCCATGCCACCGATCGTCCACGGGTTCGACCCGCCGGAGCGCTTCGTCGCCGGCACTGTCGGCGAACCGGGCGCGCGCACGTTCTTCCTGCAGGCGCGGGAAGGCGCCCGGGTGGTCAGCGTTGCCCTGGAGAAGCAGCAGGTCGCCGCGCTCGCCGAGCGGGTCGACGACCTGCTCGACGAGGTGATGACCGAGGCCCGCACCGTAGCGGTGATCCCTGCCGTCGCACCGGTCGACCTCGCCGACGAGGGTCCGCTGGACCTGCCGATCACTGAGGAGTTCCGCGCGGGCACGATGACGCTGTCCTGGGACCCGCAGGCCGAACGCGTCGTGATCGAGGTGTTCCCCGTCGGCGAGGAGCTGGTCGGACTCTCCGATGCCGAGGACGTCGAGGAGATCGTGCTCGACGAGGCCGAGCCGACGGAGGTCTTCGTTGTCCGGCTCGACGCGGGGCACGCCCGTGCGTTCGTCCAGCGCACTGAACGGGTGCTGGGCGCGGGCCGCCCCGACTGCCCGTTCTGTGGCCAGCCGATCGATCCCGACGGGCATCTCTGCGTGCGGGCCAACGGCTTCAAGCGCCGCCCCGAGGAGTGAGCACGGGGTGATGGACGCGACGTCGAGCCGCGCGCTTGAGCTCCGCGGGCGGATCATGCCGGCGTCGAACGCGACCTTCCTCGCCGAGCTCGACGGCCGAGAGGTCGTCTACAAGCCGATCGCGGGCGAGCGGCCGCTGTGGGACTTCCCCGACGGGACCTTGGCCGACCGCGAGGTTGCGGCGTACCTGGTGAGCGAGACACTCGGCTGGGACGTGGTGCCACCGA
This sequence comes from uncultured Actinomycetota bacterium, assembly GCA_963795115.1. Taxonomy (GTDB): domain Bacteria; phylum Actinomycetota; class Actinomycetes; order Propionibacteriales; family Nocardioidaceae; genus Nocardioides. The sequence continues at coordinate 317,836 of CAWCGH010000001.1, read as the reverse complement.
CCTGGTACGGCGAAGGACCGCACGGCCCCGGGATGCTCCAGGACTGGCAGACCGTCGATCCCGACCAGGACGCCGTCACGCTCGTGCGGTCGGGTCGCGTGCCCGACGGCTGGTTCGCTGTCTTCGACGGCCTCGACGACCGCGACCGCGACGTCACCCTGGTCCACGAGGACACCGCGGCGCTCCGCCGGATGGCGGTGTTCGACGTCCTCGCCAACAACGCCGACCGCAAGGGAGGCCATGTGCTGCCGATGCCGGACGGACACCGGTACGGCGTCGACCACGGAGTCTCGTTCCACCACGAGGCCAAGCTCCGCACCGTGCTCTGGGGATGGGCCGGCGCGCCCCTCACCGACGAGGAGCGCGTCGGTGTGGGCGCCGTACTCACGGCCGTGCGGGGCGAGCTGGGGGAGCGGCTCGGCGAGCACCTCACCGAGCTGGAGATCGACGCGCTCGAGGTGCGCGCCGAACGGCTGCTCGCGCGCGGGCACCTGCCGGGGCCGCACCACGGCTGGCCGGCGATCCCGTGGCCACCGTTCTAGTTGAATTGGCCGAGCGCGTCGCAAGACGGCGCTCGCCGCCCGGGCCATCGCAGGCTCGGCCCAGGGGCTTCGCGCCGTGCGGCTTCGCCGCGTGCGCCGCGCTGCCGGCCGGACCCGGCCCGGAGCGGGCGCGTACGGTCAACGCCGATACCATCGCCGCATGCGTGCCTGGACCTCTCCGGAGATGCCGACCCCGTCCGTGGTCGGACCTCCGGTGGCGATCCACGACACGGCCAGCGGTGAACGGATCACCACGGCGCCCGACGGCGCCGCCACGCTCTACGTCTGCGGGATCACGCCGTACGACGCGACGCACCTCGGCCACGCCAACACCTACATCGCGTTCGACCTGCTCAACCGCGCCTGGCGGTCGGCCGGCCACGTCGTCAGCTACGTCCAGAACGTGACGGACGTCGACGACCCGCTGCTCGAACGAGCCGCGAAGGTCGGTGTCGACTGGGTCGAGCTCGCCGAGCGCGAGACCGAGCTTTACCGGCAGGACATGCAGGCGCTGCGGGTGCTGCCGCCCGACGCGTACGTCGGGGCCGTGGAGTCGATCCCGCTCGCGATCGACCTCATCGAACGGCTCCAGGCCGTCGGAGCGGTCTACCGCCTCCAGGACGACCTCTATTACTCGGTGGCCGCGGACCCTGCGTTCGGCAAAGAGTCTGGCTACGACCGCGAGACCATGCTGCGCTTCTTCGGCGAGCGTGGGGGCGACCCGGAGCGCGAGGGCAAGGCCGACCCGCTCGACTGCGTGGTCTGGCGCGGCGAGCGGCCGGGCGAGCCTTCGTGGGAGAGCCCGTTCGGCCGCGGTCGTCCGGGCTGGCACATCGAGTGCGCTGCGATCGCCCTCGAGCACCTCGGCACGACGATCGACGTGCAGGCCGGCGGCAGCGACCTGGTGTTCCCGCACCACGAGATGTGCGCCGGCCACGCGCAGGTCGCGACCGGGGCGCCGTACGCCCGTGCCTACGCGCACGCCGGCATGGTGGGTTACGACGGCGAGAAGATGTCGAAGTCCCGGGGCAACCTGGTCTTCGTCTCCGCGCTGCGCAACAGCGACATCGACCCGATGGCGATCCGGCTCGCGCTGCTGCGGCACCACTACCGCGAGGACTGGGAGTGGACCGACGACGTGCTGTGGGTCGCCGTCGACGACATCGCCCGCTGGCGGCGGGCCGTAGCGCTCGGTGCTGGTGCGTCGGCCGGTCCGGTGGTGACCGAGGTGCTCGCCGCGTTGGCGGACGACCTCGACGCCCCGCGCGCCACCGCGGCGATCGACACCTGGGTCGCAGCGACGCTCGGCACCGACGGCCTGGCGGACACCAGCGACCCGGATGCGGCGACAACGCTGCTGCCCGTGCTCGACGCGGCTATGGGCCTGTTGCTCTGACCACCCGGTCGGTCGGCCGGCAGCGCACCGGCAGCTCCGCTGCCTCTTCAGACACGCCGAAGACGCGCTCGGCGCCGTTGGATCAGTCCGTCTCGCCGCGGCGCTTGAGGTAGCGCTCGAACTCGCGCGCGATCGCCTCGCCCGACGCCTCGGGCAGCTCGGCGGTGTCGCGCGTCTCCTCCAGCGACCGGACGTAGTCGGCGATGTCCTCGTCCTCCTCGGCGAGCTCGTCGACGCCGCGCTCCCACGCGCGGGAGTCCTCGGGCAGGTCGCCGAGCGGGATGCTCACCTCGAGCAGGTCCTCGATCTGGCCGAGCAGAGCGAGGGTGGCCTTGGGGCACGGCGGCTGCGCCACGTAGTGCGGTACGGCGGCCCAGTACGACGCCGCCGGGATGTCGAGCTTCACGCAGGAGTCCTGGAGCACGCCGACGATCCCGGTGGGGCCCTCGTAGGTGGACTGCTCGAGCTTCATCCGGTCGACCAGGTCGGGCTCGGTCGCCGTACCGGTGACAGGGATCGGGCGGGTGTGCGGCGTGTCAGCGAGGAGCGCGCCGAGGGTGACCACGAGCTCGCCGCCGAGATCGTCGATGCACGCGAGGAGCTCGGCGCAGAAGCCGCGCCACCGCATGTTCGGCTCGATGCCCCGGATCAGGATCACGTCGTGGTCGAGGTCCGGGGGAGAGGCCACCGCGACGTGGGTGCTGGGCCAGGTGAGCTTGCGGAAGCCGTTGTCGTCGACCCCGACCGTCGGCCGGTTGACCTGGAAGTCGTAGTAGTCCTCGGGATCGATGGCCGCCACGACCCGCGCGTTCCACACCATGAGCAGATGGTCGACAACGGCCGAGGCGGCCTCGGCGGCGTCGTTCCAGCCCTCGAACGCTGCGATCACCACGGGCCGGACCAGCGCGGGCGTGTCCTCGATCTCCATCACCCGCTGAGCCTAGTCGGGCCTAGTCGGGCCCAGTCGGGCACAGTCCGGCCAGCATGCGGGAAATCGTGGGCGGGTCGGTGACGACGGTTAGGATTGTGGGTGTCGAGAGGCGTTGCAACGGGCCAGACCCCATCAGGCGGCCCGCCACGCTCGGCAGATCTCCAAGGGCGCCTTCCGTGATGGAAGGGATATGGCATGGCGGCGGAGACCCACCACTGGCAGCCGGACGCGGTCGAGGAGCTCACCGCGTTGCTGCGGGAGCGGATCGTGATCCTCGACGGCGCCATGGGCACTGCCATCCAGCGCGACCGGCCCGACGAGGCCGGCTACCGCGGTGAGCGGTTTGCCGACTGGCCGTCCGACCTCCAGGGCAACAACGACCTGCTGACGATCACGCAGCCCGACATCATCGGCGACATCCACCGGGAGTACCTCGAGGCCGGCGCCGACATCATCGAGACCAACACGTTCAGTTCCAACGCGGTCTCCCTGGCCGACTACGGCATGGCCGACCTCGACTACGAGCTCAACTTCGAGGCCGCCCGGCTGGCGCGCCGGGTCTGTGACGAGGTGACCGAAACGACCGGCCGCCCCCGCTACGTCGCCGGCGCGCTCGGTCCGACCACCCGCACCGCGTCGATCAGCCCCGACGTCAACGACCCCGGCGCCCGCAACGTCTCCTACGAGCAGCTCGCCGACGCCTACCTCGTCGCCGCGCGTGGCTTGGTCGACGGTGGCTCGGACCTGATCATGATCGAGACGATCTTCGACTCGCTCAACGCCAAGGCGGCGATCTTCGCGGTCGAGACCCTGTTCGAGGAGACCGGCCGACGTTGGCCCGTCGTCATCTCCGGCACCATCACCGACGCCTCTGGTCGGACCCTGTCGGGCCAGGTGACCGAGGCGTTCTGGAACGCCGTCCGACATGCCAAGCCCATCGCGGTCGGCCTGAACTGCGCCTTGGGTGCTCCCGAGATGCGGCCGTACATCGCCGAGATTGCCCGTATCGCGGACACCTACGTGTCCTGCTACCCGAACGCCGGCCTCCCGAACGCCTTCGGCGAGTACGACGAGTCCCCGGAGCGGCAGGCGAGCTATCTTGCCGAGTTCGCCGAGGCCGGGCTCCTGAACATCGTCGGCGGCTGTTGCGGCACGACGCCGGCTCATATTGCTGAGATCGCCAAGGTCGTCGAGGGCAAGCCGCAGCGCGTGCTTCCCGAGATCGAGGTGGCCACCCGGTTGTCGGGACTCGAGCCGTTGAACATTTCCGAGGACTCCCTCTTCGTCAACATCGGCGAACGCACCAACATCACCGGCTCCGCGCGCTTCCGCAACCTGATCAAGGCCGAGGACTACGACACGGCCCTCTCCGTGGCGTTGCAGCAGGTCGAGGTCGGGGCGCAGGTCATCGACATCAACATGGACGAAGGCATGATCGACGGCGTCGCCGCGATGGACCGGTTCACGAAGCTCATCGCCGCCGAGCCCGACATCAGCCGGGTCCCGGTGATGATCGACTCCTCCAAGTGGGAGGTCATCGAGGCGGGCCTGAGGAACGTCCAGGGCAAGCCGATCGTCAACTCGATCTCGATGAAAGAGGGCGAGGAGAAGTTCATCCGCGAGGCCCGGCTCTGCCGCAAGTACGGCGCCGCCGTGGTCGTGATGGCCTTCGATGAGCAGGGCCAGGCCGACAACCTGGAGCGTCGCAAGGACATCTGCGGCCGCGCGTACCGGATCCTGACCGAGGAGGTCGGGTTCCCGGCCGAAGACATCATCTTCGACCCGAACTGCTTCGCGCTCGCGACCGGCATCGAGGAGCACGCGACCTACGGCATCGACTTCATCGACGCGTGCGCCTGGATCAAGGAGAACCTGCCGGGCGTACACATCTCCGGCGGCATCTCGAACGTCTCGTTCTCGTTCCGGGGCAACAACCCGGTCCGCGAGGCCATTCACGCTGTCTTCCTGTTCCACGCCATCAACGCGGGCCTGGACATGGGCATCGTGAACGCAGGCGCGTTGGTGCCCTACGACTCGATCGACCCCGATCTCCGCGAGCGGATCGAGGACGTCGTCCTCAACCGCCGCGAGGACGCGGCCGAGCGACTGCTGGAGATCGCCGAGCGTTTCAACAAAGCCGGTGACGCCAAGGAGGAGGCGAGCGCTGCCGAGTGGCGCAGCCTGCCGGTCAGGGAGCGGATCACACACGCCCTGGTCAAGGGCATCGACGCCGACGTCGAGGCCGACACGGAGGAGCTCCGCGCGGAGATCTTCGCGGCCGGCGGTCGCCCGATCGAGGTGATCGAGGGGCCGCTCATGGACGGCATGAACGTCGTCGGCGACCTGTTCGGCGCCGGCAAGATGTTCCTGCCACAGGTCGTGAAGTCGGCCCGGGTCATGAAGAAGGCCGTCGCCTACCTGCTCCCGTTCATCGAGGCCGAGAAGCAACCGGGCGATGCCGAGACCACCAACGGCACCATCGTGATGGCGACCGTCAAGGGTGACGTCCACGACATCGGCAAGAACATCGTCGGTGTGGTCCTGCAGTGCAACAACTACACCGTGATCGACCTCGGGGTGATGGTTCCCGCCCAGAAGATCCTCGATGCCGCCAAGGAGCACCGGGCCGACATCATCGGGCTCTCCGGCTTGATTACCCCGTCACTCGACGAGATGGTCAACTTCGCGGCCGAGATGGACCGCCAGGGCCTGGAGATCCCGCTGCTGATCGGCGGCGCAACCACGTCGCGCGCGCACACTGCGGTGAAGGTCTCTCCGCGGCGCACCGGACCGGTCGTGTGGGTCAAGGACGCCTCGCGTTCCGTCCCCGTCGCTGCGGCGCTTCTCGATGACAAGCAGCGCCCCGCCCTGCTCGAGGCGACCGAGGCCGACTACGCCAGCCTGCGAGAGCGGCATGCGCAGAAGAACGAACGTCCGACCGTCACGCTCGAGAAGGCGCGGGCTAACCGGACCCCGATCGACTGGGAAGGCTACGCACCGCCCGTCCCGCCGCAGCACGGGGTCCGGGTCTTCACCGACTACGACATCTCCGAGCTGCGCGAGTACATCGACTGGCAGCCGTTCTTCAACGCCTGGGAGATGAAGGGCAAGTTCCCTGACATCCTCAACAACCCGGCGTCGGGCGAGGCGGCCCGCAAGCTGTACGAGGACGGCCAGGACATGCTGGACCGGTTGATCAAGGAGAAGTGGCTGACCGCCAACGGCGTCATCGGCTTCTTCCCGGCCAACGCGGTCGGCGACGACATCGAGGTCTATACCGACGAGGAGCGCACCGAGGTCTGCCACGTGCTCCGCAACCTGCGGCAACAAGGCGAGCACCGTCCGGGCGTCCCGAACCGCTCGCTGGGCGACTTCGTCGCGCCCAGGTCGACGGCTCTCCATGACTACATCGGCGCCTTCGCGGTCACGGCCGGGCTCGGTAGCCAAGCCAAGATCGTGGAGTTCAAGGAGGCGCTCGACGACTACAGCGCCATCTTGCTGGAGTCGCTGGCGGATCGCCTCGCGGAATCCTTCGCCGAGCGGATGCACGAGCGGGTCCGCAAGGAGTTCTGGGGCTACCAGCCCGATGAGGACCTCAGCAACGAGGCCCTCATCGGCGAGAAGTACGTCGGCATCCGGCCGGCACCCGGCTACCCGGCGTGCCCGGAGCACACCGAGAAGCAGACGTTGTGGGAGCTGCTCGACGTCACCGCGAACACCGGCATCGAGCTCACCGAATCGATGGCGATGTGGCCCGGTGCTGCCGTGAGCGGCTGGTACTTCTCCCACCCGCAGTCGCAGTACTTCGTCGTGGGTCGCCTGGCCCAGGACCAGGTCGCCGACTACGCCACCCGCAAGGGCTGGACGCTGAAGGAAGCCGAGCGCTGGCTCGGGCCCAACCTCGGCTACAACCCGGAGGACTGATGCCGCAGTGAAAGCCGTCCTGTGGGACATGGACGGAACCCTGGTCGACACCGAGCCCTACTGGATGGCGACGGAGATGGAGCTGGCCGAGGAATTCGGCGGCACCTGGACGACTGAGGACGCACAACTGCTGGTCGGCAACAGCCTGCCGGCGTCGGGCGCCTACATCCGCGACAAGATGGGCATCCCGCTGAGCCCCGAGGAGATCGTCGAGCGGCTGCTGGACGGCGTCGTCGCGCGGGTCCAGCACGCGGTGCCCTGGTGCCCGGGGGCCCGAGAGCTGCTGCTCGGTCTCAAGGACGCCGGCGTGCCGTGCGGGCTGGTGACGATGTCCTACCAACGGTTCGTCGCGCCGATCCTCGCGCACCTGCCCCCGGAGACGTTCCGCGTGGTCGTGACGGGTGATCAGGTCGACCGGGGCAAGCCCCACCCCGAGCCCTACCTGACCGCCGCCGCCGCACTCGGCATCGAGGCGGAGGACTGCATCGCGATCGAGGACTCGCCGACGGGTGCGACGTCGGCGGCGGCTGCCGGCTGCCAGGTCGTCGTGGTGCCGAACCATGTCGCCGTGCCGCAGGGGGAGCGCCGTACGTTCGTCGCCTCGCTCGTCGGGATCACGCCTTCCGTGCTGAAAACGTTGCCGGATCGAAACACCGCCGCGAGGGATCTTCCCTAGCCGCCGCCTGCTCCCCGGAGTATGTTCCGCGGGAGTCCGGGTCCGACCAGCGGTGCCCGCCTAAAGCGATTCTGAGGTGACACTCGTGAAGCGGAAGAAGTTCTTCGCACTCGTGGGAGCGGGAGCCCTGGCGGTATCCCTCGCGGCCTGTGGTGAGGACGAGCCCGGCGGAGGCAACGGCGGACCGGGCGGTGCGGGCGGCGACACCGGGGTGCCGTGGACCCTCGGCACGACCGACACCGTGACCGCACTGGACCCGGCGGGGTCGTACGACCTGGGTTCCAGCACGCTGGAGTACAACCTCTACCAGACCCTGTTGACCGTCCCGGCGAACTCCACGGAGATCGTCGGCGACGCGGCGACGGAGTGCACCTACGACGACCCCCAGACGCTCACCTGCACCCTCAACGAGGGACTGAAGTTCTCCAACGGCAACGACCTCACGTCGTCCGACGTGAAGTACAGCTTCGAGCGCTCGATCGCGATCCAGGACCCCAATGGCGCCGCGATCTACCTCCTCGGCAGCATCAGCGACACCGCCGACGACGGCACGGTCACGCTCAACGCGGATGCGATCGAGACCCCTGACGACACTACGGTGATCTTCCACCTCGACAAGCCGGACACGACGTTCCAGTACATCCTCACCTACCCGGGTGCGGGCGCGATCGTCGACGAGGACACCTTCCCGGCCGACGTGAAGCTCGCCGACGAGGAGATCATCGGGTCCGGCCCCTACAAGCTCAGCCAGTACGAGTCCGGCGTCCAGGCGACGCTGGAGGCCAATGACGAGTACACCGGCGAGAACGAGGCGCTCGCGCCGACCGTGTTCGTCAAGTACTTCTCCGAGGCGTCGGCGCTGAAGCTGGCCGCCGAGGCCGGTGAGGTCGACGTGGCCTGGCGCAGCCTGAGCCCGACCGACATCGCCGACCTCGAGGAGAACCCCGACGTCGAGGTGGCGACCGGCAACGGCGCCGAGATCCGCTACTGGGTGTGGAAGGTCGACAGCGCGATCGGCAAGCAGGCGGCGATCCGTCAGGCGGCCGCGCAGGTCTTCGACCGCGAGGCCATCGCTGAGAACGCGTACGACGGCACCGTGGACCCGCTGTACTCGATCGTCCCGCCCGGCTTCGGCGGCCAGGTCGACGCGTTCCAGGACACCTATGGCGAGCCGAACACCGAGGCCGCGGCGCAGATTCTCCAAGACGCCGGCATCAAGACCCCGGTCAAGCTGACCGTGGGTTGGACGCCGACCCACTACGGCCCCGCGCTCGAGGACGAGGCCAACGAGCTCGAGCGGCAGCTCGAGGACAGCGGTCTGTTCGACGTCGACCTGAAGAGCACCGAGTGGGAGCAGTACCAGACGATCTACAAGGAGGGCGCTTACGACCTCTTCGCGCTCGGCTGGTTCCCGGACTACCCGGACGCTGACACCTACCTGTCGCCGTTCGTCGTCGATGGCGGCTTCTTCCAGAACGGCTACAGCAACCCGGCGGCCAACGAGCTGGTCGCGGCGGAGCAGGGCGCGTCCGACGCGGCAGCACGCGAGGCGGCGTTCGGCGAGCTGCAGCAGATCATCGCTGACGACGTGCCGTTCATGCCGTCGTGGGTGGGCCAGAACATCGGCATCTACGGCCCCGACATGGAGGGCGTGGAAGACACCCTCGACCCGTCGTTCATCTTCCGGTTCTGGTTGGTGAGCAAGAGCTCCTGATCGCTCGAGCGCGGCTGCGTGGGGAGAGAACCGCGAGGTTCCTCCCCGCGCAGCCGGCGCGAAGGCGCATGCCATGACTCGCTTCGCATCCGGCTCGCTGCCGCGCTACATCCTGCAGCGGGTGTTGCTCGTCCTCCCGATGATCTGGGTGATCCTGACCCTGGTGTTCATCGTGCTGAGAGTCGCACCCGGCGACCCCGTGTCCGCGGCGCTCGGCGACCGACTCGACGCCGAAGCCCTCGACCAGCGGCGTGAGGCGCTCGGTTTCAACGACCCGATCCTGGTCCAGTACTGGGACTACCTCACATCGGTGGCCCGCCTCGACTTCGGCACCACGTTCAGCGACAACCAGGACGTCCTCGAGATCGTGCGGGACAACGGCGGAGCGACGCTCAGCCTGACCCTGGCAGCGTTCTTGATCGCGCTGCTCGTCGGCATCCCGCTGGGACTGATCGCGGGGCGATACCGCGACACCGTCCCGGACGTGCTGATCCGCATGTTCGGCATCCTGAGCTACGCCGCGCCGATCTTCTTCGTCGGCTACCTGCTCCAGGCGTACGTCGCGAAGCCGCTCGGGCTCCCGACCTCCGGAGCGGCGAGCGTCGAGACGGTCTTCTACATGGACCGGGACGGGCTCAACCACACCCACATCCTGCTGTTCGACGTCTTCCTCAGTGGCAACAGCTACTACGTAGAGGACGTCCTCAAGCACCTGTTCCTGCCAGCGGTGACGCTCGGGCTACTGATCTGTGGAGTGTTCATCCGCCTGGTGCGGGTCAACATCCTGCAGACCATGCAGAGCGACTACGTCGAGGCTGCGGAAGCACGCGGCATCTCTCGGGGCAAGGTCACCTGGCGGCACGCGTTCCGCAACGCGCTGGTGCCCGTGATCACGGTGATCGGGCTCCAGTTCGCCCTGCTGCTGGGCGGCGCGGTGCTGACCGAGTCGACCTTCAACTGGCCCGGCCTCGGCGACAAGCTGGTCGGCTACATCAACGAACGCGACTACGTGGCGGTGCAGGGCATCGTCACCGTCTTCGCGGTGGCAGTGGTGATGATCAGCGTGCTCGTCGACGTCGTCAACGCCCTCATCGACCCGCGGGTGAGGTACTGATGCGCAAGATCCTCCGCGCACTGGCGAAGCCGTTCACCGACACCACCGGGATGGCGCGGTGGATGCTCGTCGCGGGGATCGTCCTCACGGCGATCTTCGTCATCTGCGCGATCTTCGCCCCGCTGCTGGCGCCCTACGGATTCGCCCAGGCGTCGGCCGACGGCGTGCGGTTCCCCAAAGCGGGCGCGCCGAGCGGCGACCACTGGTTCGGAACCGACCGCCTCTTCTTCGACGTGTTCTCCCGCACCATCTGGGGAGCACGGACGGCGATCCAGGTGGTCTTGCTGTCGATCCTGATCTGCGTCGTCGTGGGTGTCCCGCTCGGACTCGTCTCGGGCTACTACGGCGGCTGGGCCGACCGGATCCTGCTGCTGGTCATGGACGCGTTGTTCGCGTTCCCGTCCTTCCTGCTGGCCATCGTGTTCTCGTTCCTGCTCACCGACCTGTTGGGGGGCAGCGTTCTTGCCGTGGCGCTCTCGCTGTCAGCGATCTACATCCCTCAGTACTTCCGGGTCGTGCGCAACACGACCGTGAGTGCCAAGGAGGCGGCGTACGTCGAGGCGGCCCGGGCCATCGGGGCGAGCGACTTCGTCATCATGCGCCGCTACCTGTTCCAGAACGTCGTTCAGAGCGTGCCGGTGATCGGGACGCTGAACGCGGCCGACGCGATCCTCACGCTGGCCGGGCTCGGGTTCCTCGGCCTGGGCATCCAGTCGACCGACGCGGCCGAGTGGGGGCACGACCTCAACCGCGCCCTCTCCGACGCCGGCTCCGGCGTGTGGTGGACGGGTCTGTATCCGGGGCTGGCCATCGTGCTGCTGGTGACCGGGCTGACCCTGGTCGGCGAGGGCATGAACGAGACCATCAACCCGACGCTGCGACGCCGACGACTGCTGCCGGTTGTCATGACGCCGCGACAGGAGAGTGAGGAGCGGTGAGCACTCCCGTGAGCACCGAGGCCGTCATCTCTGCCCGGGACGTCCGCGTCTGGTACGGCACGACGCGGGGCGCGATCCGTGCGGTCGACGGGGTCAGCTTCGACCTCGCCCCGGGAGAGACCCTCGGCCTGGTGGGCGAGTCCGGGTGCGGCAAGTCGACCCTGGGACGCGGGCTGATGGGCCTGCTGCCGCCCGGCGCGAAGCGGGACGGCGAGGTGTGGTTCGACGGCAAGGACATCTTGTCGATGCGGGCGAAGGACGCCTACGGGCTCCGCGGCTACCAGCTCGGGATGATCTTCCAGGAGCCGCTCACCCGGTTGAACCCGCTGATGCGGATCTCCCAGCACTTCGAGGAGACCATCAAGCAGCACGAACCCGGCCTCGCGAAGGACCAGATCAAGCAGCGCGCCCTCGATGCGCTGCGGCAGATGGGCATTCCACCGACCCGCTACCGGTCCTACCCGCACGAGTTCTCGGGCGGGATGCGGCAGCGGCTGATGATCGCGCTGGCGCTGGTGCTCCAGCCGGCGTTCGTCGTGGCGGACGAGCCGACAACTGCCCTCGACGTGCTCGTGGAGGCGCAGATCGTGCAGATCCTCAACGACCTGCGTCGCAACTTCCAGACCTCCTTGCTGCTGATCACCCACAACGTCGGGATCGTCGCCGAGGCGTGCGACCGGGTCGCCGTCATGTACGCCGGCCGGATCGTCGAGGAGGGCCGGGTGACCGACGTCTTCGAGAACCCGCAGCACCCCTACACCCGGGAGCTGCTGCGCTCGACGATCTCGTTGCGCACGACCGGACTCAACTTCATCCCCGGCTCCCCGCCGGACCTGGTCGACCCGCCGGACGGCTGCCGTTTCCATCCTCGGTGTCCGGTGGCGATGGCCGTCTGCGCCACCAAGAACCCGGTCAACATCGAGCGTTCGGGCGGCGGCCGCGTCGAGTGTTGGCTGGTAGGCCCGCAGGACGAGATCCCACCCGGGGGCACCGAGCCGCTGAAGCGGGAGGAGCTGGCCCTTGCCGACGAAGCCTGAGGCCGCGCCGGTCTCGACGACCGGGTCCGACCTCATCATCGACATCCGGGACCTCGCCGTGCACTTCGCGCTCCGCGGGGGTTCGCTCGCGCGGCTGCTCGGCAGCGACACCGGCACCATCAAGGCGGTTGACGGGATCAACCTGCAGCTGCGGCGCGGCGAGGTCGTGGGCCTGGTCGGGGAGAGCGGTAGCGGGAAGTCGACCCTGGGCCGGGCGCTCCTCGGACTCGCCCCGGCCACCGCCGGCTCGATCACGTTCGAGAACGAGAACCTCGCCCAACTGAGCCGGCGCCGTCTGCGAGAGCTCCGGCGGCACATCCAGATGGTGTTCCAGGACCCGAATGCCGCCCTCAACCCGGCGATGACCGTGGAGGAGGCGGTCGGTGACGCGTTGCGCGTGCACGGGATGCGCTCCGCGAGCGAACGCCGCGCGAAGGTCATCGACGCGCTCGAGCGCGTCGGGTTGTCGCCGGTCGAGCTGTTCCTGGAGAAGTATCCCCGCGATCTGTCCGGCGGACAGAAACAGCGCGTCGTCATCGCTCGCGCGATCATCACCGGCCCGAGTGTGCTCGTCGCGGACGAGCCGATCTCGATGCTCGACATGTCAGTACGCGCGAAGATCCTGCAGCTGATGCTCGATCTCCAGCAGGATCTCGGACTGACCTACGTCTACATCACCCACGACCTGGCCAGCGCGAAGTACTTCTGCGACCGGATCGCGATCATGTACCTCGGCCGGATCGTCGAGATCGGGTCGACCGAGGAGATCTTCGCCAACCCCCGGCACCCGTACACGAAGGCGCTGCTGCGAGCCATCCCCGACCCGGACCCGGGTCGCCAGATGACCCGCGACCTGCCCCGCGGCGAAGTGCCCGATGCCGCGGACCCGCCACTCGGCTGCGCGTTCCACCCTCGCTGCAAGGAGGCAACCGCGACCTGCGGATGGGAGTCGCGGGACCTGCGCGCGCTGGTCGAGGCGCACTGGACCCGGCGCACGCCCGAGGAGTACGACGCGGAGCGGGCCACGGTCGGTGATCTCGACCACCTCGACAAGGCCGCGACGGAGGCGACCATCGGGGCCCGCGGTGCCGAGGAGACCCGGCAGTTCCTCGACCGGGTCCGGGCCGAGGTGCCCGACGAGCCGCTGTGGAGCGGCGTCGACTCCATCACCGACGACGGGTCGGGAGTGCGGATCCACTTCCACGAAGGCATCGACCCGGCGCTGCGCCGCGCGGGCGGGGTCGAAGTGGCGTGCGTGCTCTATCCGGACGAATCGGACGGCGCGTCCGACGAGTCCTGAGCGACCGGCAGCGGCGGCGGGGTGCCGCCGTAGGCGGGGCACAGGGCCTGGTGGGAGCACCAGCGGCACAGCGGGCCCGGGCTCGGCTGCCAGTCACCCGACTCCTGCGCACGCCGGACCGCCTCCCAGATCGCCTGCACCTTGCGCTCGGTCGCGATCAGATCCTGCTCGTCGGGGTCGTAGCTGAGGATCTCCGCGTTGGCGAGGTAGATCAGCTGGAGTCGCTTGGGGACTACTCCGCGCATCCGCCAGATGACGAGCGCGTAGAACTTGAGCTGGAACAACGCCCGGCCCTCGAAATCCGCGCTCGGGGAGCGGCTGCTCTTGTAGTCCACCAGTCTGATCGCGCCGTCGGCGGCCACGTCGACGCGGTCGATGACGCCCCGCAGCAGGAGCTTGGTGTCGGTGAGCGTCTCGACGTAGAGCTCGCGGTCCGCCGGCTCGAGCAGCCGGGGGTCCTCCAGCGTGAAGTAGCTAGCGAGCACGGACCGGCACGACGCCAGCCACGAGCCGATCGCCGCGCCCTCGTCGTGGTCGGGGAACAGTGTGGCCAGTGCGGGCTCGGTCTGGAGCACCGCCTCCCAGGCGGGGACGACCATCGCGGCCGCCCGGTCGGGCGTGCGGTCGGGCGCCGGCAGGTCGAAGAGGTCCTCCAGCACCTTGTGCACGACGGTGCCGCGGACGGCGTCGACCGACGGCTCCTCCGGGAGCCGGTCGATGGTCCGGAAGCGGTAGAGGAGTGCGCAGGACAGGAAGTCCCCGGCCCGCGACGGCGAGAGCGCCCCGAGCACGTCGACGCCGTCGACGCGGGTGCCGACCCGCTCGGCGGGGTCGACCGGCGCGACGCCGGTCGGAACGGTCGGTGTGCTCATGTCCTGACGGTAGGACAGACCACCGACACCCGCCCGGCTGAGATTGCGAGGCCGGAGCGGTTGGATCGAGACCTCGTCGCCGAAGCGGGCCGGATCGGACCCTTTGGATAGCCTCGACACGTGCCCCCCACCGACCCGGAACATGGTTCGCCGACGCCACCGCGGGCGTCGCGTCCTCCCGGCACGTTCCGGATCGGCAGCATCGCCGGCAGCGACGTACTGGTGTCGTCGTCCTGGTTCCTCGTCGCCGCACTGATCGCGTTCGTGATGGCGCCCCGGGTGGAGCAGATCGAGCCGGGCCTCGGCGGGTGGAAGTACGTCGTCGGCGTGGTGTTCGCAGTCGTCCTCTACCTTGCGGTGCTGCTGCACGAGGCGTCGCACGCCCTCGCCGCGCGCCACTACGGGTTCGAGGTGCACTCGATCACCCTCCACTTCCTCGGTGGAGTGACGGCGATCGAGGGCGAGGCGCGCACCCCACGCCAGGAGTTCTGGATAGCCGTGGTCGGACCGATCACGTCGCTCGGTGTCGGCGTGGTGGCGGTCGCACTGTGGTTCGTCACGCCCGACGGGCTGCTGCTGCTCACGGTCGAGGGGCTCGCCGGCGCCAACCTCCTGATCGGCGTGCTCAACCTGGTCCCCGGCCTGCCGCTTGACGGCGGCCGTGTTCTCAAGGCCGCCGTGTGGCGACTGACCGGCCGGGTCGACACCGGGGTCATCGCAGCGGGATGGGGAGGCCGAGTCACCGCGGTCGTGGTGCTGCTCCTGCCCGTCGTCCTCGGGCGGATCACCGGCTACGAGATCACCGCGCTCGACCTGGTGCTCTCGTTCGTGATCGCGGTGTTCCTGTGGACCGGCGCGTCGCAGTCGATCGCGGCCGCACGGATCCGCAGCCGGCTCGGCGAGGTGGTGGCTCGGGAGCTCGCGCGCCGTACCCTCGCCGTCCCTGACGACCTGCCACTGGCCGAGGCGATCCGCCGTGCGCGGGAGGCCCAGGCCGGCAGCATCGTGACGGTATCGGCCGCCGGGAGCCCGCTGGGCGTCGTCGACGAGTCCGCGATGCAGGCGATGCCCGAGGACCGGCGCCCGTGGGTCGCGGTCTCCACGGTGACCCGGACGCTCGAAGAGGGGCTGCGGCTGCCAGTCTCGATCACCGGTGCGGAGCTCCTGCACGCGATCCGGCGGACGCCGGCGAGCGAGTACCTCCTGGTCGAGGCCGACGGCTCGGTCTTCGGCGTGCTCGCCACCGTCGATGTGGAGCGTGCGGTCGGGGCTGGATAGAAGGCGTCGTCTAGGCTCGCCGATCGTGAACCAACCCGATGCGCGCGACCTCGGTGACGTCGCCGCCGAAGCCTGGTCCGGCGTGCACCGCGGACCGCTGCGCGTCGGCGAGTGGGTGCGCCTGGTCGACGGCAAGGGTCGCAAGCACAACTTCTGTCTGGAGGACGGCAAGCGCTTCTTCTCCAACCGCGGTCACCTCGACCACGACGACCTGATCGGACGTGAGGAGGGCTTCACGGTCACCTCCTCCGCGGGCGGGGAGTACCTCGTGTTCCGCCCGCTGCTGTCGGAATTCGTCGTCTCGATGCCGCGCGGAGCGGCCGTCGTCTACCCGAAGGACGCGGCCCAGATCGTGGCGATGGCCGACATCTTCCCGGGCGCACACGTCGTCGAGGCCGGTGTCGGCTCCGGCGCCCTGACCTGTTCGCTGCTGCGTGCGGTCGGGCCGCACGGCCGGGTGTCGTCGTACGAGCGCCGGGAGGAGTTCGCCGACGTCGCACGGCGCAACGTCAGCCAGTTCTTCGGTGCGGCTGAGGGCGACTCCCACCCCGCCTGGCACCTGACGATCGGCGACCTCGCCGAGGAGCTGCCGGCATCCGGTGAGGCCTGCGACCGGATCATCCTCGACATGCTGGCCCCCTGGGACTGCCTCGACGCGGCGGGCGGCGCGCTCCGGCCGGGCGGCATCGTCTGTGCGTACGTCGCCACGACCACCCAGCTGTCGCGGTTCGTCGAGACCGTGCGTGTCCACGGCGGGTTCACGGAGCCGACGGCATGGGAGTCGCTGGTACGCGACTGGCACGTGGAGGGCCTCGCCGTACGGCCGGGCCACAAGATGATCGGCCACACCGCGTTCCTCGTCACCGCGCGGCGGATGGCGCCGGGGGAGCGGGCGCCCCGCAAGACCCGCCGGCCGGCGCCCGGTGCCTACGGGCCGGACTACGCGGGGCCGCGGTCGGGCGACCTGGCGGACGAGCCGCCGGAGGAATGATGGCCCCCGGCGCCACGACGCTGCCGTTCCTGCTGCTGTCGATCCGGACCGAGGAGGCCGCCGCACTCGACGAGCACGCGGCGTTCGCCCGCTGCCTCGGTGTCGACGCCGACGAGCTGCGCCGGCTCGAGCTCGGCGCCGGCCCGCTGCCCCCGATCGATCTCGACGACTGGGCCGGGATCATCCTCGGCGGCGGTGCGTTCAACGCGTCCGACCCCGAGGAGACGAAGTCCGAGGCGCAGACGCTCGCCGAGCGCGACCTCGGCCGGTTGCTCGACGAGGTGATCGCCCGCGACTTTCACTTCCTCGGCGCCTGCTACGGCATCGGAAGCATTGGTCGGCACCAGGGCGCGGTCGTGGACCGGAGCTTCCCCGAGGCCGTCGGGCCGGTCAGTGTCGAGCTGACCGACGCGGGCCTGGCGGATCCGCTGTTCGCCGGCCTGCCGCGGGCCTTCCGCGCGTACGGCGGCCACAAGGAGGCGATCAGCCGGCTGCCCGAGCACGCCGTCTCGCTCGCGACCTCGGGGGCTGCGCCCGTCCAGGCGTTCCGGGTCGGCAAGCACGTCTACGCGACCCAGTTCCACCCCGAGCTCGATCTCGACGGCATCCTCACCCGGATCGCGGTCTACGCACACCACGGCTACTTCGATCCCTCCGAGCAGGAGGCCCTGGGCGCGGCTGCGGCGGCCGTGACGGTGACCCACCCGATGACGATCCTGCGCAACTTCGCAGTCGCGGTGCCGCCAAGGTGACGCAATCCAATCGTGACCGACGCCCCGCATAGATGTCCTTCCCTGCAACATGTTGCCGAGTAGGGTCGTTGCAGACGTGAAGGAGGTGCGCCGATGTCGAGCATGGGGTCCGATGGTCGTCGTCAGAGCCGCGAGGAGCTCGAGGAGCAGGTCCGCTACCTCGAGGCCGAGATCCACGACCTGCGCCATCGTCTGACGGAGGCTCCGGGCGGGGGCCCGCGATCGCTGGAGCTCCGGCTGCGCCGATGCCCAGCGTTCGCTCGCGGCAGTCACTGCCCAGAACGAACGCATGGCCGACACGCTGCGGGAAGCGCGCGACCAGATCCTGAAGCTGAAGGAGGAGGTCGACCGGCTCGCCCAGCCGCCGGCCGGATTCGGCACTTTCCTGCAGCGCAACGAGGACGACTCCGTCGACGTGCACACCGGTGGCCGCAAGCTGCGAGTCAGCGTGAGCCCCAACGTCGACCTCGACCAGCTGCGCCGCGGCCAGGAGGTCATGCTCAACGAGGCCCTCAACGTCGTCGCCGCGTTCGACTACGAGACGGTCGGCGAGGTCGTGATGTTCAAGGAGCTGCTCGCCGACGGCGACCGGGTGCTGGTCATCGCCAACGCCGACGAGGAGCGCGTCGTACGCCTCGCAGAGCCGCTGCGCGACCAGACGCTCCGCGCCGGTGACTCGCTGCTGCTCGATGCCCGGGCCGGCTATGTCTACGAGCGGGTGCCGAAGTCGGAGGTCGAGGAGCTGGTCCTCGAGGAGGTTCCCGACATCACCTACGAGACGATCGGCGGCCTCGGCGACCAGATCGAGATGATCCAGGACGCCGTCGAGCTGCCCTACCTCTACCCCGAGCTGTTCGCCGAGCACGAGCTGAAGCCGCCGAAGGGCATCCTGCTCTACGGCCCGCCGGGCTGCGGCAAGACGCTGATCGCCAAGGCCGTCGCCAACTCGCTGGCCAAGAAGGTCGCGGCGAAGACCGGCGCCGAGGGCAAGTCCTACTTCCTCAACATCAAGGGCCCTGAGCTCCTCAACAAGTACGTCGGCGAGACCGAGCGGCACATCCGACTGGTCTTCCAGCGGGCGCGGGAGAAGGCGAGCGCCGGTACGCCGGTCATCGTGTTCTTCGACGAGATGGACTCGCTGTTCCGGACCCGCGGTTCGGGCGTCTCCTCCGACGTCGAGAACACCATCGTCCCCCAGCTCCTGAGCGAGATCGACGGCGTCGAGCTGCTGGAGAACGTGCTGGTCATCGGTGCCTCCAACCGCGAGGACATGATCGACCCCGCGATCCTGCGCCCCGGCCGGCTCGACGTGAAGATCAAGATCGAGCGGCCCGACGCCGAGTCGGCGCGCGACATCTTCACCAAGTACCTCACCACGTCGCTGCCGCTGCACGCCGACGACCTGGCCGAGTTCGGCAACGACCGGCAGGCCACCGTCACCGGGATGATCCGGGCCGCCGTGGAGCGGATGTACTCCGAGACCGAGGAGAACCGGTTCCTCGAGGTGACCTACGCCAACGGCGACAAGGAGGTCCTCTACTTCAAGGACTTCAACTCGGGCGCGATGATCCAGAACATCGTCGACCGGTCCAAGAAGATGGCGATCAAGGACTTCATCGACCACGACCAGAAGGGGCTGCGGATCTCGCACCTGCTCCAGGCGTGCGTCGACGAGTTCAAGGAGAACGAGGACCTGCCCAACACGACCAACCCCGACGACTGGGCGCGGATCTCCGGCAAGAAGGGCGAGCGGATCGTCTTCATCCGCACGCTCGTCACCGGCAAGCAGGGCACCGAGCCGGGCCGCTCGATCGACACCGTCTCCAACACCGGTCAGTACCTCGAAACACTGCCCGAGCGTGTCGCAGATCGAGTCGGCCGTACAGGCAGCAGGGCGGCTCCCTGGCCGTCAGCGCTGGCGCAGGTACCAGGCCTTCGCGACGTTGAAGACGCCGTAGCAGGCGAGCCCGAGCGCGACGACGACGAGCAGCACCTGGCCGAACGGGGCGTCCCGGAGCTTGAGCAGGGCCTGGTCGAGCCCGCCGGACTTCTCCGCGTCGTGGGTGAAGCCGGCCCAGACGAAGAGGCCGCCGATCACGCCGAACGCGAAGCCGCGACTGCGAGTAGCCGACCCTTGCCAGGAAGGTGACGGCCGTCCCGATGTCACCGGTGTGCGCCGTCGGACTCGAGGCTCTTCTTCCACTTGTCCGACACGCCCTTGTAGATGCTGTAGACGCCGTAGCCGATGATCGCGAGGCCCAGGACCACGACGAGCGCGGGGCCGAGCGGCAGCTGCATGAGCTTGGCGGTGTAGCCCTCCTCGCTGCTGCCGCCGCCGGACGAGCCGGTGACGGTCTTGAACGCGAGCACGGCGAGCAGGACGAACACGATCGCCTTGGCGGCGGATCCGACGCGGGCGACGACCAGCTTGGCGCCGTCCTTCTCGTCGTGACCCGCGACCGCTTCGAAGGCCTTCCAGACGACCAGGGCCGCGAATCCGACGCAGGCGACCCACAGCAGCACCTCACCGAAGGGCTGCTGGGCGATCTCCTGCAGCGCACCCGAGCCCGAGGCCTTGCCGGCTGCTTCGCCGAAGGCGATCTGGAGCGCGAGCCAGCCCACGACGACGTACATGACGCCGTAGACCGCGGTCCCGATCTTCGCCAGCCACTCGAGCGCCGGATGGTTCCTCGCCTGCTCTGCCGCGCCCTCGACCGAATTTCCGGTCGCACCCTGAGTAGTCATCTGTCCTCCCGGTCCCTCGATACCCGCTTGCCACGCCCAGCATCCGCCCACTCGCGTGAGTCGCGTCCGCGTAGTCTGGCCGTATGAGCGTCAGGCGGGTGATGGGCACCGAGGTGGAGTACGGCATCTCGGTCCAAGGCATGCCCACCGCGAACCCGATGGTCGCCTCCTCGCAGGTCGTCAACGCCTATGCCTCGGCGACGGTGCGGGCCCGCCGCGCCCGGTGGGACTTCGAGGAGGAGTCGCCGCTCCGCGACGCCCGCGGGTTCGACATGTCGCGGCAGGTCGCCGACCCCACGCAGCTCACCGACGAGGACCTCGGCCTGGCGAACGTCATCCTCACCAACGGCGCCCGTCTCTACGTCGACCATGCGCACCCGGAGTACTCCACGCCCGAGGTCGTCTCGCCGCTCGACATCGTCCGGTGGGACAAGGCGGGCGAGCAGGTGATGCTCGACGCGGCCCGGCTCGCCCAGCAGCTGCCCGGCAACCCGTCGATCGTGCTCTACAAGAACAACACCGACAACAAGGGAGCGTCGTACGGCGCGCACGAGAACTACCTGATGCGACGGTCGACGCCGTTCGCCGACATCGTGCGGCACCTGACTCCGTTCTTCGTGAGTCGCCAGGTGATCTGCGGTGCCGGCCGGGTCGGCAAGGGGCAGGACGGCCGCGAGGACGGCTACCAGATCAGTCAGCGGGCCGACTTCTTCGAGGTCGAGGTGGGGCTCGAGACCACGCTCAAGCGACCGATCATCAACACCCGCGACGAGCCGCACGCGGACCCGGAGAAGTACCGCCGGCTGCACGTGATCATCGGCGACGCCAACCTGTCCGAGATCGCGACCTACCTCAAGGTCGGCACGACCGCGCTGGTGCTGTCGATGATCGAGGAGCGCTTCATCGGCCGCGACCTCACCGTCGACACGGCCGTCGCGTCCCTGCGCGCGGTCTCCCACGACCCGACGCTCCAGCAGACCATCACGTTGTCGGACGGCCGTCGGCTGACCGGCGTCCAGCTCCAGATGGAGTACCTCGACCTGGCGAAGAAGTACGTCGAGGACCGGCTCGGCGCCGACGCCGACGAGCAGACGCTCGACGTGCTCGCCCGCTGGGAGGACGTGCTCGACCGGCTCGAGCGTGACCCGATGTCGCTGGCCGACCAGCTCGACTGGGTCGCGAAGCTCAAGCTGCTCGAGCAGTACCGCTCCCGCGACGGCCTCGAGTGGGACGACGCCAAGCTCCAGCTGATCGACTACCAGTACTCCGACGTGCGCCCGGAGAAGGGCCTCTACCACCGGCTGCTCAAGGCTGGCCGGATCCAGCGGCTCCTCGGCGACGCCGAGGTGGAGCGGGCGATGACCGAGCCGCCGGAGCAGACCCGGGCCTACTTCCGCGGCCGTTGCCTCGAGAAGTACGCCGCCCACGTCGCCGCCGCGTCCTGGGACTCGGTGATCTTCGACCTGCCCGGCCGCGAGTCGCTGCAGCGCGTCCCCACGATGGACCCGCTGCGGGGCAGCAAGGCCCACGTCGGCGGCCTGATCGACGCCTGCGACACCGCCGAGGCGCTGGTCGCCGCGCTCAGTCGGTGAGTACCCCGCTCATGACCGGCTTCTGGATAGTCTCTGAGCATGGCCCAGGAGCAGAAGCAGCCGCGGAAGAGCGGTGAGGAGCAGGAGTCGACCGAGGTCGCCCCTGAGTCCGACGTCGCCGAGCGCAAGGAGGCGATGGACGACGACGTCGACGCGATCCTCGACGAGATCGACGACGTGCTCGAGTCGAACGCCGAGGACTTCGTGAAGTCGTTCATCCAGAAGGGTGGCGAATGAGCGACGAAGCGAGCCCGCATCGAACGCAGCCGACTGGGTGCCTCATGCGCGCACGGAGCGAAGCGAGTATGCGCGTCGCCGGATCCGCGACTACATGCAGCCGGGCACTTCGTCGTTCAGCGACTTCCTGAGCGTGCACGCACCGGACCTGCTGCCGGCGCGCCGTTCGCTCCCGGCCGGCACTGCCACGCGGACCTCGCGCCGCACGGCACCACGATCGTCGCGGCGACCTTCCCCGGCGGGCTGGTGATGGCCGGTGACCGCCGCGCCACCATGGGCAACGTCATCGCCCAGCGCGACATCGACAAGGTGTTCCCCGCCGACGAGTACTCCGTGGTCGGCATCGCCGGCACCGCGGGCTCGCGGTCGAGATGGTCCGGCTCTTCCAGGTCGAGCTCGAGCACTACGAGAAGATCGAGGGCAGCATCCTCTCCCTCGACGGCAAGGCCAACCGGCTGTCGGCCCTGATCCGCGCCAACCTGGGCATGGCGATGCAGGGGCTGGCCGTCGTACCCATGTTCGCCGGCTTCGACCTCGACCGCGGCACGGGCCGGATCTTCGGCTACGACGTGACCGGCGGTCGGCACGAGGAGAACCAGCTTCTTCACTGTCGGCTCCGGCTCGCTGTTCGCCCGGGGTGCGATGAAGAAGCTCTACCGCGACGACCTGAGCGAGACTCGAGTGTGTGACCCTCGCGCTCCAGGCGTTGTACGACGCCGCCGACGACGACTCGGCGACCGGCGGACCAGACCTGACCCGGCGGATCTTCCCGATCATCCACGTCGTGACGGCCGACGGCGGCCGCAAGCTGCCCGAGGACGAGATCGCCGAGCTCGCCGACCGTGTGGTCGGCGCCCGGATGAACCGGCCCGACGGCCCGGTCGCACCGCTCGACCTGCCTGGTGGGGAGGCGATCCGATGAGCATGCCGTTCTACGTCTCGCCCGAGCAGCTGATGAAGGACCGGGCCGACTTCGCCCGCAAGGGCATCGCCCGCGGTCGCTCCCTCGTCGCGATGCAGTACGCCGACGGCGTCCTCTTCGTGACCGAGAACCCCTCGCAGGCGCTGCACAAGGTCTCCGAGATCTACGACCGGATCGCGTTCGCAGCCGTGGGTCGCTACAACGAGTTCGAGAACCTCCGGATCGCCGGGGTCCGGCTCGCGGACATGCGCGGCTACTCCTACGACCGGCGCGACGTCACCGGCCGCGGCCTGGCCAACGCGTATGCGCAGACCCTCGGCACCATCTTCTCCAGCGGTGGCGAGAAGCCCTACGAGGTGGAGATCTTCGTGGCCGAGGTCGGCGGCGACCGCCGACGAGGACACCGATCTACCGGCTCACCTACGAAGGCCGGGTCGCCGACGAGCACGGCTACGCGGTCATGGGGGGCGATGCCGAGACGGTGGCGTCCTACCTCGCCGAGCACTACACCGAGGGGGCCTCGCTCGGCGACGCGCTGGCAGTGGCGGTCGCTGTCCCTCGGTCACTCGACCGAGGGCGGGCAGACCACGGATCGGGTCGATCCCGGTGACCGACCTCGAGGTCGCCGTGCTCGACCGGCTCCGCGCGCAGCCTCGGAAGTTCGCGCGGATCCGGCCGGCCCGGATCCAGGAGCTGCTCGGTGACCGAGGTCCGAGCGAGCACGCAGCACCCGAGGCACGCGCCCGACACGCCGACGCCGCACCACCGCCGCCCCCGTCGCCCGCGACCGACGACCCCGCCGACCCGACGGACCAGGTCAGCGGCGACGTACCACCCCTCGAGGACCCGGAGTCGGGCGAACCCCCGATCGCACCGCCGCTCTAGCCTCAGCTTCCGGAGACCGCACACCGCCGGACCCTCGAGGACCGAGCCGTCGGCGTCGAACCGGGACCCGTGCAGCGGGCAGTCCCACGACCGCTCGGCGTCGTTCCAACGGACCGCGCCCCCGAGGTGGGTGCAGATGCCGCGGAGCGCGGGATCGGCCTGCTCGGCGTCGCGCCACTGACGGCGGACGACGTCCTTGGTCATCTCGTAGCCGACGCCGGCGGTGAACTGCGCGGCCCGTCCCGCGCCCGCGGCGTCACGCGGTGTCCAGCTGCTGAAGGCACGGTGCCACGGCGCCTCCTCGCCGGCGCCCTCGTCTGCGAGCAGAGACTTGGTCAGCATCAGGGCTGCGGCCGGCGCGGCAGCCAGGCCCCACTTGTCGAAGCCAGTCGCCACCCAGATCCGGCTGCCGCCGGGCAGCATCGGTCCCACATAGGGCAGGCCGGTCACGGTCGCGTGGTCCTGGGCGGACCAGGTGTGGGTGACCTCGCCGCCGAAGGTGCTCGCGCGCCCAAGCCACGAGGTCCTCGACGCGCGCCGCCTCGGACGCCGCCCGTCCGGTGATGTGGCCGTTGCCGCCGACCAGGAGCAGCTCCTCGCCACCGGCCACCGGGAGCGACCGCACCGATCGCTCGGATTGTCGGCCGAGAGGTACATGCCGTCCGGGACCCAGGGGGACCGGAGCGCGGCAGCGTAGGAGCGTTGGGGGTGCAGGCGCGCGAAGAAACCGTGCCGCCGGAGCACCGGCTGCCCGGTCGCGAGCACGACGTGGTCGGCGGTGAGGGTGACCTGGTCGGTCGTGACGGTGACTTTGCCGTCCCGCTCCCTCGCGTCGGTCAGCCGGGTGTGCTCGAACAGGTCGCCGCCGTCGAGCCAGCAGCTCGCGCGACCAGCGCGTCCATCAGCTCCAGGGGGTGCAGCTGCATCTGGTCGGCGAGGCGTACCGCCCCGAGCACCGGGTAGGGCAGCTCGGTCGTGTCCTCCCAGGTCGCGTCGAGGCCGGCGAGCTCGGCGACGGCAGCTCGGCCCGGGCGCGGAGCTCGCCCGGCCGGGTCGTGGCGTAGGTGAAGGCGGGACGGTCCTGGTAGGCGACCTCGTGCGTGTCGCAGAACTGGCGCAGCCAGGCCTGGCCCTCCTGGTTGGCCGTGACGTAGTGGCGCACCTCGCCGGGCCGTTGGTGCGCAGGATGCGGCTGAGGCGGGTGCCCTGCAGCACGCTCACCTTCGCCGTCGTGTGCCCGGTGGTGCCGTCGCCGACCTGGCGGGCCTCCAGCACGGCGACTCGTCGCCCGGCGCGGGCCAGGAGCAGGCCGGTCAGCAGGCCGACGATGCCGGCACCTGCCACCACCACGTCGTACGACTCCGGCTCGGTCAGGGTCGGGTGGGTCGCGCGCGGTCGGTCCAGCCACACCGGAGTCATCGTCATGGCGATGCGGTACCCGATGGTTACATCCCCCAGTCCCGGGCCGCGCCCCGTAGGCTCATCACATGGACCGCCGGATCTTCGGGATCGAGAACGAGTACGGCGTCACCTGCACGTTCAAGGGCCAGCGTCGGCTGAGCCCCGACGAGGTGGCCCGCTACCTGTTCCGCAAGGTCGTGTCCTGGGGTCGGTCCAGCAACGTGTTCCTGCGCAACGGAGCCCGGCTCTACCTCGACGTCGGCAGCCACCCGGAGTACGCCACCCCGGAGTGCGACGACATCGTCGAGCTGGTCACCCACGACAAGGCGGGGGAGCGGGTCCTCGAGGGGCTGCTGCTCGACGCCGAGCAGCGGCTGCACGACGAGGGCATCGCGGGCGAGATCTACCTGTTCAAGAACAACACCGACTCGGCCGGCAACTCCTACGGCTGCCACGAGAACTACCTGGTCAGCCGGGCAGGCGAGTTCAGTCGCCTCGCCGACGTGCTGATCCCGTTCCTGGTCACCCGGCAGATCATCGTCGGGGCGGGCAAGATCACCCAGACGCCCAGGGGCACGTCGTACTCCGTCAGTCAGCGGGCCGAGCACATCTGGGAGGGCGTCTCGAGCGCGACGACCCGCAGCCGGCCGATCATCAACACCCGTGACGAGCCGCACGCCGACGCGGAGAAGTACCGCCGTCTCCACGTGATCGTCGGCGACAGCAACATGAGCGAGACCACCACCATGCTCAAGGTGGCGTCCTGCGACCTGGTGCTGCGGATGATCGAGGAGGGCGTGGTGATGCGCGACCTCACGATGGAGAACCCGATCCGGGCGATCCGGGAGATCTCCCACGACGTCACCGGCCGGCGCAAGGTCCGGCTCGCCAACGGCCGGGAGGCCAGCGCGCTCGACATCCAGGGCGAGTACCTCTCGAAGGCCCGCGACTTCGTCGACAGGCGCGGCATCAGCACGCCGGTGATCGAGCGCACCCTCGACCTGTGGGAGCGGGGCCTCAAGGCGGTCGAGTCCGACGACCTCGGCCTGGTCGACCGCGAGATCGACTGGGTCATCAAGTGGAAGCTCATCGACCGCTACCGCGCGAAGCACGGACTGCCGCTGAGCCACCCGCGGGTCGCTCAGCTCGACCTCGCCTACCACGACATCCACCGCAGCCGCGGCCTCTACTACCTGCTCGAGAAGCGCGGCGCCGTCGCCCGTGTCTCCAGCGATCTGCGCATCTTCGAGGCGAAGTCGGTGCCGCCCCAGAACACCCGGGCCCGCCTGCGGGGCGAGTTCATCCGCAAGGCTCAGGAGCGGCGCCGCGACTTCACGGTCGACTGGGTGCACCTCAAGCTCAACGACCAGGCGCAGCGGACGGTGCTCTGCAAGGACCCGTTCCGGGCGTACGACGAGCGCGTGCAGCGCCTCATCGACGGGATGTAGAGCGCCTCATCGACGGCGTGAAGAGCCTGGCTTGTAAGGTTTCGGCGTGCTCAGCCGACTGACCCGCCCCGCCGCGCTCGCCACCGTCTCTCTGTGCGCCCTCGCCGCGCTCACGGCCTGCGGCAACGACGGGCCCGACGAGAGGACTGCGGCCGGGTTCGACGCCGTCGAGGTGTCGGGTCCGGTCGGCGAGGTGCCCGACGTCGAGTGGAAGGCGCTGCTCGAGTCCGACAAGACCGTGGCCGAGGTGGTCGAGGAGGGCGACGGGGCCGAGCTCGAGGAGGGCCAGGAGGTGCTCGTGAACCTGGCGGTGTCCGACGACGTCAGCCAGGAGATCGCGATCGAGACCTACGGCGAGGACCGCACCTCGGTGGCGCTGGAGGTCGGCGCCGAGCCCGTCGAGCCGACCCAGATCATCGATCTGCTGACCAACCTGATCGCCGAGCAGATCGAGCCCGGGATGACGGTCGGCACCAGGATCGCGCTCGCGGTCGACGCCAAGGAGGAGTTCGGCGACCTCGCCCTGAACCTCGCGACCCTCGGCATCGGCAACGAGGACGGGTTCGTGCTGGTGGCGGACCTCGAGGCCACCACGCTGGAGGGTCCCGAGGGCGCCAAGAAGCAGGCTGCCGCGTGGGCGCCGACGGTCGTCTCGGAGGACGGCGTGCCGACCGCACTCACCTCGCGCGGGCTCGAGAAGCCGGACGTGAAGGGCACGGAGATCCGTTCCACCGTCGTGATCGAGGGGACCGGCCCAGAGGTGGAGAAGGGCGATCTCGCGATCGTCAACTACCTCGGCCAGACGTGGGGTGGCGACAAGCCGTTCGATGGCAGCTTCGACAAGAAGCGCGAGCCGCTCAAGGTCAACGTCGCCGGCGCCGAGGGTCCCGGTCTCTCGGTCATCGAGGGCTGGTCCGACGGCCTGGTCGGGGTGCCGGTGGGCAGCCGGATCATCCTGGAGATCCCGCCGAAGAAGGGCTACGGCAAAGCAGGCCAGGGCGAGGACATCAAGGGCGACGACATCCTCTACTTCGTGATCGACGTCCTGGCCGCGGCCTGAGCCGCTGGTTGAGTTGCGAGCGTCAGCGAGCCTCGAAACCAAGGCAGACTAGGTCCATGCCGGCCCCGAAGAGCGAGCGCCTGCTCAACCTGCTCATCATGCTGCTGGTCCAGCGGCGCCCGATCGCCAAGGCCCGGATCCGGGAGCTGCTCTACCCGGACTCGCGTCCCGACGCGTTCGAGAAGATGTTCGAGCGCGACAAGGACGAGCTGCGCAGCCTCGGCGTACCCGTCGAGGTCGCCCAGCTCGACCCGCTCTTCGACGACGAGATCGGCTACCGGATCCCGCCCGACCAGTTCGCGCTGCCGGACGTCTCGCTGACGCCGGAGGAGGCGGCGGTCGTCAGCCTCGCGTCGCGGGTCTGGCAACAGGCGACGATGGCGCAGGCCACCACGGATGCCGTGCGCAAGCTCAACGCCGCCGGCATCGACGTCGACCTCACCGCGCTGGAGATCGCCCAGCCGCGGCTGACGGCCGACGAGCCGGCGTTCGCGATCTGCTGGGAAGCGGTCTGCGACCGCACCTGCATCGAGTTCGACTATCGGCGGCCCGACGAGGAGACGCCCCGCCGGCGCCACCTGCAGCCGTGGGGCATGGTGCGGACGTCCGGTCGCTGGTACCTCGTCGGCTTTGACGCCGACCGCGACGCGGAGCGGGTGTTCCGCCTCGACCGGGTGAGCGGCACCGTGCGCAAGGTCGGGCCGCCGCACGCCTACGACGTACCGCCCGACACCGACCTGCGCGAGGTGATCGACCGGCTGGCGCCGGTCCCGGCTGCCGAGCGCGCCGTGCTGATGGTGCGGCGGGGGACCGGACACAGCTTCCGCCGGCGCGCCGCCCGGGTCGAGGAGGGCGTCACCGGACCGGACACCCGTACGACGTGGGACCGCGTGGAGCTGGACCGTCCCGCCCGCGGCTTCGTCGACGAGGTGCTCTACCACGGTCCGGACGTCGTACTCCTCGAGCCGGCGGGTCTGCGCGCCCAGGTCGTCGGGCGGCTGGAGGCGGTCGCCGGATGACCACGACCGCCGCCGCGCCGGGCGCCCGCGACCAGGTCGCCCGGCTGCTGACCCTGGTGCCGTTCCTCCACCACCGTGACGAGGTCCGGCTCGCCGAGGCCGCCGACCTGCTCGGCACGTCACCGGCGCAGGTGCTCGGTGACCTCAAGGTCCTGTTCATGTGCGGCCTCCCGGGCGGGCTGCCCGACGACCTGATCGACGTCGACCTCGATGCGATCGAGTCCGACGGAGGCCCGGTCAGCGACGGCGTGATCCGGATCGAGAACGCCGACTACCTGGCCCGGCCGCTGCGGCTGAGCCCGACCGAGGCGTCGGCGGTGATGGTCGCGCTGCACACGCTGCGAGACGTCTCGCCCGGCGACACCCAGGCGATCATCGACACGGTCCTGGCCAAGCTCGAGGCCGCGGCAAGCACGGCTGCCGCCACGCGCCGGATCGCGGTGGACGCCCGATCCGGCGAGGTGGCGCTGATCGCACTGTCCGACACGCTCCAGCGGCGCCGCCGAGGAGCAGCGCCAGGTCCGGCTGACCTATCACGTGCCGGCCCGCGACGAGCTCTCCGAACGCGTGGTCGACCCGCACGGCGTCGTACCGCACGGTCGGTTCCACTACCTCGACGCGTGGTGCCACGTCGCCGGGAGCGACCGGCTGTTCCGCCTCGACCGGATCACCGAGGCGACCGTGCTCGACGCACCGATCGCGACCGAGGCGCGGCCGGCCCGCGAGGTCAGCGAGGGCCTGCTGACCGGGGAGGCGCCCCCGGACGGCACCCTGGCGACGCTGGTCCTGCAGCCGCAGGCCGACTGGGTGCCGCATTACTACCCGATGCAGGAGGTCCGGCCGCAGGCCGACGGCGTCCTCGAGGTCGACCTGCCCGTCGCCGACCCGAGGTGGCTGATGCGGTTGCTCCTGCGGTTGGCGCCGTACGCCGCCGTGGTCGCTCCTGAGGAGTTCTCCGAGACTTTCACAGCGACCGCACAGGAGACCCTCACGCTGTATCGCTGAGGTCGGCGTACTATTGAACACGGCAGCACACCGCTGCCACAGCGACGATGAGAGTTGGTTGACGTGCTTCCGATGATCTGGACGCCGCAGGGCGCTGAGTGGCTCGTGATCCTCGCGATCGTGATCCTGGTCTTCGGTGCCGCGAAGCTGCCCGAGCTCGCGCGTGGCACGGGCCAGGCGCTGCGGATCTTCAAGGCCGAGACCAAGGGTCTGCGTGATGACGACGAGGACGACAAGCCGAGCCCGTCGCCCACGCCGGCGGCTGAGCTGAACGCTGCCGACGACGAGGTCGCCGAGGGCGAGATCGTCGACGAGCGCAAGAACAACGCCTGAGCCGCACTTGTCGCTCACCGGAGTCCTCCAGCTTTTCGTTGGCAGGCCGGTCCACCCTGTCGGTCCGGACGGGAGGATGGCCCTCTCCGACCACCTGCGCGAGCTGCGCGCCCGGATCCTCAAGGCTGCTTTCGTCATCGTCACGGCGTTCGTGGTCGCGCTGTTCTTCTTCGACCCGCTGTTCCAGCTGGTGCTCGACCCCTATCTCGAAGCACAGGAGACGCTGCCCGACGGCCGCACCCAAGCCACCACCGCCGGTGCCGCCGGCGGGTTCCTGCTCTACCTCAAGCTCTGCGGACTGGCCGCGCTGGTCGGTTCGAGCCCGTTCTGGCTCTACCAGATCTGGGCGTTCATCCTCCCCGGGCTCCGCTCCAGCGAGAAGAAGTGGACCGCGATCTTCGGTGCCATCGCCGGACCGCTGTTCATGGCCGGCGTCGTACTGGGCTACGTGACCCTGCCCCTCGGGCTGGAGATCCTGATCGGCTTCACGCCGGCCGACCTCACGAACCTGGTCGAGTTCAACGACTACCTGGTCTTCTTCACCCGGAGCCTCCTCGTGTTCGGCATCGCGTTCGAGATCCCGGTCTTCGTCGTGCTGCTCAACATGGCAGGTGTGGTCAAGGGCAAGTCGCTGGGCGCGCACCGGCCGTGGATCATCATCGGCTGCTTCCTGTTCGCGGCCATCGCGACGCCGTCGGGTGACCCCTTCACGATGACTTTCATGGCGGTACCGATGGTGGTGCTGTTCCTGGTCTCCGAGGTGATCGCCCGGTTCAACGACCGCCGCCGCGCCAGCCGCAACATCAACGCAGGCCTCGACCCGGACCAGGCCTCGCCGCTGTGAGCGACCCGGATTCGCGCACCGAGTGCAGCGAGGTCGACGCGTTCGACCTACCGGAGTGGCTCGGCACCCACCCGGTGACCTGGTCCGCGGTCGGCCCGCTGCGCCTCGGCATCGTGCCGGGCGAGCTCCGCAGCGACACCAGCGGCGTCCAGCTCCCGTGCGACCTGCTGGCAGGCGACGTCGCCGATCCGGTGGCGGTCGTCGACGAGCAGACCCGGATCCTGATCCATCAGTCGTGGCGGCACGGGCAGGTGCACATCATCCGCCGCGCCGGCCGGCTCACCCTCGGCGCACCCGGCACCGACTTCACGGCCCCGCGGGTCCTGGACGCCGTGGGGCGGCTCGCCAAGGCGGTCGGGGCGCCTCCCGGTCACTTCGCCGTCCGGCTCCGCGTTGCCCGCGACGGATCGGGGTGGGACCGGGGTGGTGGTTAGCGAGCCGTCGATAGGTTGGGCACCGTGACCCGCGAGATCGCCCTGCTCACCAACCCGACCGCGGGCAAGGGTCGCGCCCGCCGGGTGCGAGACGCGGCGATGCCGCTCCTCCACGGAGCCGGCTGGAAGATCCGGTCCCTCGAGGGCCGCGACGCCGACGAGGCGACCGACCTCGCGCGCAAGGCCGTCGCTGACGGCGTCGAGGCGTTGGTCGTGTGCGGTGGCGACGGGCTGGTCCACCTCGCGCTCCAGGTGGTCGGCGGCACCGACGTACCCCTCGGGGTCCTGCCGGCCGGCACCGGCAACGACGCCGCGCGTTCGGTCGGCATCCCGCTCAAGGACCCGGCGGGCGCTGTCGCTCGACTGCTGGCGTGGGAGCCGCGGCGGATCGACCTGGCTCGATCCGGCGACCGCTGGTTCGTGGCCGTGCTCGCGGCCGGGTTCGACGCGGTCGTCAACGAGCGCGCCAACAAGATGACCTGGCCGCGCGGCCAGATGCGCTACAACCTGGCCACCATCGCCGAGCTGCGCACGTTCGAGCCGCTCCACTACGAGATCGATCTCGACGGAGAACAGGTCCAGCTCGAGGCGATGCTGGTCGCGGTGGCCAACGGACCGTCGTTCGGCGGTGGTCTGCGGATAGCCGAGGGCGCGATCCTGGACGACGGCCTGCTCGACGTCGTGGTCATCGGCCCGATGAGCAAACCCGAGCTGATCCGCACCTACCCGAAGCTGTTCCGCGGCACCCACACCGACCACCCGATGTTCTCCCGGCACCGGGTGAAGCGGGTCACCGTGGCCTGTCCCGGAATCGTCGGCTACGCCGACGGCGAGAGGTACGGCGCGCTGCCGCTCACGGTGGAGTGCGTCCCGCAGGCACTTCAGGTGCTGGCATGACTCCCCGAAGCGAGACCCACCTCGACGACTTCGCGGCGACGTTCGGCTTCGAGCTCGACGAGTTCCAGGTCGCGGCGTGCGAGGCGCTGGAAGCCGGCCACGGGGTGCTCGTCGCCGCGCCGACCGGCGCCGGCAAGACCGTGGTGGGGGAGTTCGCCGTACAGCTGGCGATCGAGACCGGCCGGAAGTGCTTCTACACGACGCCGATCAAGGCACTGTCCAACCAGAAGTACCACGACCTCGTGACCCGTTACGGGCCCGAACGTGTCGGCCTCCTCACCGGCGACACGAGCGTCAACGGAGAGGCGCCCGTGGTCGTGATGACCACCGAAGTGCTCCGCAACATGCTCTACGCCGGGTCGCGGACCCTGATCGGGCTCGGGTTCGTGGTCATGGACGAGGTCCACTACCTCGCCGACCGGGCCCGCGGCGCCGTGTGGGAGGAGGTGATCATCCACCTCCCCGAGTCGGTGACCGTGGCGTCGCTGTCGGCCACCGTGTCGAACGCCGAGGAGTTTGGCGAGTGGCTCGAGACGGTCCGGGGCGAGACCCGGACGATCGTCGCCGAGCGGCGACCCGTGCCGCTCTACCAGCACGTCATGGTGGGCCGTCGGCTCCTCGACCTGTTCGCTTCGTCCGACGTCGACGCGTCGGCCGGTTTCGTGCGGGAGGGAGCACCGGTCAACGACGAGCTCATGCAGATCGCGCGGGACGACTGGGCCAGCACCCGGTTGATGCGCGACCGGCGGTCGCCCCGCAAGGGCAAGCCGGGGTCGTCGAAGAACCCCCGGAGCGTCGGCAACGGCCGCCGGGTCTGGATCCCCGGGCGCATCGACGTGATCGAACGCCTGGAGCGGGAGCTGCTGCTCCCTGCGATCGTCTTCATCTTCAGCCGCGCCGGATGTGACGCCGCCGTCCAGCAGTGCCTCGACGCGAACCTCCGGCTCAACACCCCGGCCGAGCGGGACGAGGTCTTCTCCTACGTCGAGCAGACCGTGGGCGCGCTCCCGGGAGCCGACCTCGAGGTGCTCGGCTACCACGACTTCCTCGACGCCCTGAGTCGTGGGATCGCCGCTCACCACGCGGGCATGCTGCCGGCGTTCAAGGTGTGCGTCGAGTCGCTCTACCTGCGGGGCCTGGTGAAGGTGGTGTTCGCGACCGAGACTCTCGCCCTGGGGATCAACATGCCGGCGCGGACCGTCGTACTCGAGAAGCTGACGAAGTGGAACGGCGAGACCCACGCCGACATCACGCCGGGGGAGTACACCCAGCTCACCGGCCGGGCCGGCCGCCGCGGCCTCGACATCGAGGGCCACGCGGTCGTCCTCTGGCAGCCGGGCATGAATCCCCGCGAGCTGGCCGGTCTGGCATCGACCCGCACCTATCCGCTGCGGTCGTCGTTCCGGCCGTCGTACAACATGGCGGTCAACTTGGTGCACCAGTACGGTCGGCACCGGTCGCGAGAGCTCCTCGAGCAGTCGTTCGCCCAGTTCCAGGCCGACCGCGCGGTGGTCGGGCTCGCCCGCCAGCTGCGCAAGGCCGAGGACGCGCTGGCGGGGTACGCCGAGGCGGCCCGGTGCCACCTCGGTGACTTCCTGGAGTACGCCGACCTGCGCCGGCAGATCGGCGTGCTCGAGAAGGACGCCAGCAAGGCGCGCAAGGCCGACCGCCGGGGCGACGCCGAGCAGTCGCTGGAGCGGCTCAAGCCCGGCGATGTCATCGTGGTCCCGGTCGGCCGGTTCACGGGGCCCGCGGCCGTGGTCGACCCCGGACTCTCCGAGCACGGCCACCGCCCGCTGGTCGTCACCGCCGGCCGACAGGCCAAGCGGCTTGCCATGATCGACTTCCCGGTGCCGGTCGAGCCGGTCGGGCGGATCCGGCTCCCGAAGAAGTTCGAGGCGCGCAACCCGCACATGCGCAAGCAGGTCGCCCAAGCGGTCCGGGAGGCCGTCGCGGACCTCCCGCTCTCGGTCACCCGTCCCAAGCTGGAGAAGGGGCCGACCGATCCCGCAGTGGTGGACCGGGTCGCGGATCTGCGGGCAGAGGTGCGCGCGCACCCGTGTCACAGCTGCCCGGACCGCGAGGACCACGCGCGCTGGACCGATCGCTACTTCAAGCTGCAGCGCGACACCGAGACCCTCGCCCGGCGGGTGGAGCGTCGTACCAACACCGTCGCCCGGGAGTTCGACCGCGTCTGCGAGGTGCTCGACGCCCTCGACTACCTCGACGGGGACCGGGTGACCGATCGCGGGCGCGGCCTGATGCGGATCTACTCCGATCTCGACCTGGTCGCCGCAGAGGCGCTGCGCGAAGGCATGTGGGACGACCTCTCGCCGGCGCAGCTCGCTGCGGTGCTGTCGGTGCTGGTCTACGAGGCACGTCGCCCGGACGAGTCGGCGCCGCGGGTCCCGGGCGGCGCGGTCGCGGCGACGATCGACGGGATGCAGCGTCTGTGGGGCGAGCTCGAGCGGCTCGAGAAGGACCACAAGCTCGCGTTCCTCCGCGCCCCGGACGCGGGTTTCGCGTGGACCGCCTATCGCTGGGCCGAGGGCGATGAGCTCGACGAGGTGCTCACCCGCGCCGATCTGACCGCGGGGGACTTCGTGCGCCAGATGAAGCAGCTCATGGACTTCGCCGGCCAGATCGCCGACGCGGCCGGGGACGCACCGGTGCGGAAGACCGCGCGCGCTGCGATCGACCTGCTGCGGCGGGGCATCGTCTCGCCGGACTGAGGCCCCCGCACGTCAGCTGAGCACCGGGGGACCGGCGTCACGCTCCGCGCGGCGGAGGTGAGCTGCCACCTCCTGCCCGCGGGCCGACAGTGCGAGGACCACCCGGCGCCGATCGGCGCGGTCAGCCCGGCGTACGACGACACCATGCTGGACCAGGTGATCCATGTGGCGCGTGAGCGTCGCGCCGGGCACGACGGCAGCCGACGCCGCAGCGGTCATCCCGACACCAGGGTTGTCGGCGATCACGGCGATGATCCGCCACTGCTCCATGGACAGGCCGGTGGCGAGCAACACGGGGAGCAGCCGGGCGCGGAGCGCGGCCTCCTCCCGCCGGAGACGGACGGCCAGGCTCGTCGATGTCCCGGCGCTTCCGAGCTCGGTCACTGCCGTCGTCCGTCACCCGACCGCACGCGTCGCGGCCACCCACGCGTCGCCGAGGTCGGACTCATGCGCCTCGACGCCGAGGCGTCGCCACAGCTGGCCCCCGCGCTCGAGGTCGTAGCGGTGCCGATGCGATGCGGGCGCCACGGGCGTCGTCGTACCGAGGAGCAGCACCGATGAGAGGATCCGATGGACGCCCAGCAGCCCTGGCGCGGATCCGTCGAGAGGCAGCTCCTCGACGAGCACGGGCGTGCCCCCGATCGAGGCTGTGGTGTGTTGCCGAATGCGACCCGGTGGCTCGCCGTGGCGCCCGAGGACCAGGGTCTCGCGGATCGCGAGTGCGGCGTCGGCGGCGAGGGCCACGTCGAGACGACGGGTCACGTCTGCTCCGGACGCGACGACGAAGGGCTCTCCCGCCCAGGTCAGCCGGGCGCCGGCCCTCAGCCGGATACGGACGTCCCAGCGAGCCCGTTGCCCCCGCATGTCGAAGGCAACGGTGCCGCCCGGCTCGATGACGTCCAGACAGGCCCCGGCGTCGACGGTCAGGTCGACCTCGACGGCGTCGCCCGCGAGCAGCAGCGCTCCCTCGGGCACCAGGCAGATCTTTGCCGTGGCCGAGTCGTGGTGGACCACCATCGGGCGCAGCAGCGCCACGGTGGGGTCCGAACCCGTCATCGCGGTACGTACGCGGCAGCGGCCGCCGTGCGGGTCCGCCGTCACCCGGATCCGGGTGCGGCCCACTCGCTCAGTGCTCGTGAGCATGGACGTGGCGCGCCATCGGGCCCGGGTCGCTCGGCACCAGATCGCCTGTGCGATGCGAGCGCCGGATGGCGTGCACCCAGCCGAGAAGGTCGTCGATGCTCATCCGATCACTGCGGGACAGTCCGATGACCGGCCGTCCGGCACGAACAGCCGAGGCGTCGGCGATCATCAGCCCGACGTCGACATCGACGTGCGGCGCGAGGTCGGTCTTGTTGATGACGAGGAGGTCAGCACGTTCGATACCGGGTCCGCCCTTGCGCGCGACGTCACCGCCGCCGGCCACGTCGAGGACGAAGACCTGGGCATCGACCAGTGCCGGCGAAAAGGTGGCGGTGAGGTTGTCGCCACCGGACTCGATGAGCACGATGTCGAGCCCGACGTAGGTTTCCTCGAGCTCTTCGACCGTCAACAGGTTCGCGGTGATGTCGTCGCGGATCGCGGTGTGCGGACAGGCGCCCGTCTCCACCGCGCGGATCCGTGCGGGGTCGAGCACGCCGGCCGCGCGCAGGAACCGCGCGTCCTCGTCGGTGTAGATGTCGTTGGTCACCACGGCCAGCTCGAGGGTTGCGGCGAGCTCGCGGCAGAGGAGGGCGATGAGCGAGCTCTTGCCGGTGCCGACCGGACCACAGACGCCCAGTCGCAGAGGCCGGCGCAGGGGCCGGCGCGGGGGCGAGTCGCCCGGAGCGTCGGAGAGGTGTGAGTGTTCAGGCACGGAACAGCCTCCTGCTGGTGACGGCATGGGCCTCCGCCCACACCTCGATCTGAGGGCACCCCACGGCGGGGATCTGGTCTGGTTCGGTCAACCCGGCCACCCTGTCGGCCATCGCTGCGACGTCGGGAAGAGCCGCGGCCACCCAGCCTGTGGTGACCGCGGGATCGACAGGCGCGAGCTTGAGCACCGCTGCGCAGACGGTCTGGAGGTCGTCGTACCCCACCAAACGCGCGAGCGCGCCCGGGCCGAGGCCGAGATGGCCGGCGAGGCCGCCGAGCACTGTCGCGCGCGACGGCGCAGGGATGGCGGTGACCGGCGCGAGCGCGTCGGGCCAGAGCCGGCCGACCAGGTGGCGCAGGGCCCGGCCCTGCCCCCGCGACGCCGCCCGCAGCGCGGCGCTGGGCGTGCGCGCCGCCCAAGCGACGTCGACCTCGCCCATTCCGCTTCCGGTCGCTGCAGCGTGCCGGGCGACGACTGCGGTACCGGCCTCGACCATCGTCACGCTGCTGAGGCGCGTTCGGACGTACGCCGGAACCTCCGCCGCCGTCAGCCCGTGCGCCAGCGCCGCCTCGACGGTGCCGGACTGGGTGTGACCCGCGACCGGCAGCCGGGCGTCGGCGAGCAGCATGAGGATGAGGTCGGGGTGCATCAGAACATGGCGTAGAGCTGGGCGAGGGGAAGCGTCTCTGCCGGAGCCGGCACGACCCGCTCGCCCTCGATCTCGATCTCGAACGTCTCGGCGTCGATGTCGATCCGCGGGAGGGCGTCGTTGTTGACCATGGACGCCTTGGTGACGTCCCGGGTCGGTGCGACCGCGAGCAGCCGGCGACGAAGTCCCAACCGTTCGGGAAGCCCGTCGTCGAGGGCCGCCTGGGCGACGAAGGTGACCGCGTGGGGACTCCCGTCACTCATCAACGCGGGACGCATGAGCACGGGCTGGGGGGTTGGAATCGAAGCGTTCGGGTCACCGAGCGCTCCCCACACGAGGGCGCCGCCCTTGAGGACGACCGACGGCCGGATGCCGAAGAACCGGGGGTCCCACAGCACCAGGTCGGCCAGCTTGCCCACCTCGACCGATCCGACCTCGTGATCGATCCCGTGGGCGATCGCCGGGTTGATCGTGTACTTCGCGACGTACCGGACGGCGCGCGCGTTGTCCGCCGGGCCGCCGCCGAGATCGGCGTGGTCGCCGTACCGTGCCTTCATCACGTGCGCGACCTGCCAGGTGCGGCACACCACCTCCCCGATGCGTCCCATCGCCTGCGCGTCCGACGACGTGATCGAGAGGGCGCCGATGTCGTGGAGCACGTCCTCGGCGGCGATCGTCGTGGCCCGGATCCGGGACTCTGCGAACGCGAGGTCCTCGGGCACCTGCGGGTTGAGGTGGTGACAGACCATCAGCATGTCGAGGTGTTCCGCCACGGTATTGACCGTGTGCGGCAGCGTGGGGTTGGTGGATCCCGGGATGACGTGGGGGAGCGAGGCGACCGTCAGGATGTCGGGTGCGTGCCCGCCGCCGGCGCCCTCGGCGTGGAAAGCATGGACGCCGCGGCCTGCGATGGCCGCGATCGTGGACTCGACGTAACCCGCCTCGTTGAGGCTGTCCGAGTGAAGGGCGACCTGCAGGCCGTGATCGTCGGCGGCCCGGAGCGCCGCGTCGATTGCGGCAGGGGTCGACCCCCAGTCCTCGTGCACCTTGTAGGCGGCTGCTCCGGCCAGCGCCTGCTCGGCCAGACCTGCTGCGCTGACCGTGTTGCCCTTGCCCATCAGCAGCACGTTGACCGGCAGGTCGTCGAGGGCTCGGTGCACCGCGGTCAGGTGCCACCTGCCCGGGGTGACGGTCGTGGCCTTCGAGCCCTCCGACGGCCCCGTGCCGCCGCCACCGATCGTGGTGGTCCCGGTGGCGAGTGCCTCCAAGATCTGCGAGCGCGAGAGCAGGTGGACGTGCACGTCGACCGCGCCGGCGGTGAGGATCTTGCCCTCGCCGGAGATGACGTCGGTGCCGGGGCCGATCACCAGGTCGGGGTGCACCGCATCGGCGATGTCCGGGTTGCCGGCGCGGCCGAGGCCCACGACCCGACCGTTCCTGATGCCGACATCCGCGCGCACGACACCCCAGTGGTCGAGCACCACGGCGTTGGTGATCACCGTGTCGAGAGCCCCGTCGTCCGAGGTGGCGGTGGATTGCGCCATCGACTCGCGGATCGACTTGCCGCCCCCGAAGACCGCCTCCTCTCCACCGACGGTGCGGTCCTCCGTCACCTCGATCCACAGGTCGGTGTCACCCAGCCGGATCTGGTCGCCGACCGTGGGTCCGTACAGCGCGGCGTACGACGCCCGGCTGATCTCAACCATCGCGCGCCCCCGACTTGATCTGGATGCCGGGTACGCGTCGACGACCGCGCAGGGCGACGAGGTCGACCTCCTGCGAGGCACCGGGCTCGAACCGCCGGGACGTGCCGGACGGGATGTCCAGGCGGAAGCCCGTCGCGGCGCCGCGGTCGAGGGCGAGCGCCGCGTTGGCGTCGGCGAGATGGATGTGCGAGCCGATCTGGATCGGCCGGTCGCCCGTGTTGGTGACGACGAGCCGACGGCGTTCGGCGTCGGTGCGGTCGCCGTTGAGCACGATCGTGCCGTCGGCGACCCGGATCGCTCCGGGTCCGGAGGTCACATGAGCCACGGTGTCTCCTACGCGATCGGGTGATGAAGGGTCACGAGCTTGCGACCGTCGGGAAAGGTCGCCTCGACCTGGACGTCGGCGACCATGTCCGCGACACCGGTCATCACCTCGTCGCGGGACAGGACCTCCCGGCCCGTCGACATCAGGTCGACGACCGATGCTCCGGCCCGTGCCTCCTCGACCACCCAGCAGCTGAGGAGCGCGACGGTCTCGGGGTAGTTGAGCCTGATCCCGCGAGCACGACGGTCACGGGCGACCATTCCGGCGACCGCCAGCAACAGCTTCTCCGTGTCCGCGGGCGTCAGGTGCATGCCCACAGACGCTAGGGAGAGGGCATTTCGAACTATTTCCAGATGGTGTTAATTCGAGGTTAACGATCCGCCAGCACGTCGATCAGCCGCGCGGTCGGGGAGTCGAGACCCCATTGCTCGGCCAAGGCGGCGACTCGGTCCGGGTCCGCGGGAGCGGGCGGCAGTGCCAGCGCGTCGCCGCGGGGGAGGTCGATGTCGCGCGCGACGGCGACGACGGTGGGTGCGACGGCGAGGTAGTCGGCGGCGTCCCTGATCTTGAGCCGGGGACCGGGCGCGAGGTCGCTGGCAGGATCGGCGGCGGCGGCGACGATCCCGTCGATGTCGTCGAACCGCTGGAGGAGGGTCGCCGCGGTCTTCTCGCCCACGCCCTTGACCCCCGGCAGGCCGTCGGACGCGTCACCGCGCAGCGTGGCGAAGTCGGCGTACTGGCGGGCGGTCACGGCGTACTTCTCGAGGATCCAGGCTTCGTCGACCCGCTCGTGCTTGCCCACGCCCTTCCCGATGTAGAGCACGCGTACGTCGGCCGCGTCGTCGACGAGCTGGAACAGGTCGCGGTCGCCGGTCACGACGTCCACCGGTTGGCCCGCCCCGGTCGCGAGCGTGCCGATGATGTCGTCCGCCTCGTAGCCGGGGGCACCCACGACCGCGATGCCGAACGCGCCGAGCACCTCGCGGATGATCGGCACCTGGACCTCGAGCGGGTCGGGGACCTCCTCGATGTCCGGCGCGCCGGCCACCGGCTCGACCACCCGGTGCGACTTGTAGGTCGGGATCAGGTCGACGCGCCACTCAGGGCGCCAGTCGTCGTCCCAGCAGCACACCAGGTGGGTGGGTCGGTACTGCTCGACCAGGAAGGCGATGTAGCCGACCATGCCGCGGACGGCATTCACGTTGGTGCCGTCCGGCGCCAGTGCCTCGGGGGCTCCGAAGAAGGCGCGAAAGTACATGGAGGCGGTGTCGAGCAGCATCAGGCGCCCGGGAGCAGGAGAAGTGTCCATCACGCCGATCGTAAGGCCCGTCGCGCCGCCGATGTCCTAGGGTGGCCGACGTGAGCCAGAGCGGTAGTTCCTCCTCCGTGGAGGTCATCGACCGGCAGATCCTCGAACTGCTGGCCAAGGACGGCCGGATGTCCTACACCGACCTCGGCAAGGCAACCGGGCTCTCGACCTCCGCAGTGCACCAGCGGGTCAAGCGGCTCGAGCAGCGTGGACTCATCCTGGGGTACGGCGCGACGGTCAACCACGCAGAGATCGGGCTGCCGCTCACTGCCTTCATCGCGATCGCACCGTTCGACCCGTCCCAGCCCGACGACTGCCCCGAGCGGCTCCAGCACCTGCCCGAGATCGAGTCCTGCTGGTCGGTCGCCGGCGAGGAGTCCTACGTCATCAAGGTGCGCTCGCACTCGCCGGCCGAGCTCGAGGAGCTCCTGGCCCGGATCCGCTCGGCCGCGAACGTCTCGACCCGCACCACGATCGTGCTCTCCACGTACTACGAGAATCGGCCGGTCACCGGCTGATTCAGTGAGCCTGGAGGGCCGCCGTCCGGCGTGACGCCTCG
The DNA here is from genome assembly GCA_963795115.1 of uncultured Actinomycetota bacterium. Taxonomy (GTDB): domain Bacteria; phylum Actinomycetota; class Actinomycetes; order Propionibacteriales; family Nocardioidaceae; genus Nocardioides. The sequence continues at coordinate 276,414 of CAWCGH010000001.1, read as the reverse complement.
GCCACCTCGGCCGCCCGCAGCGCGGACTCGTCGAGGTCGGCGTGGTTGGCCCACCACGCCTGGCCGCTCGCCGGGAGCGTGTGGATCGGGTCGTAGTACTCGTAGGTGCGCTCCAGCGCCTCCGGGTGTCCGGCCTCGATAGACGTGAGGTAGTTCTTGGTCCAGTGGCTGATGCCGCGCTCGACATCGTAGTCGGCGATCTGGTGGACCCACCGCTTCCCGACGAACGGGACGTCGCAGACGATCCGCGGCGTCGCGAAGCCGGGCAGGTAGCCCATGACCTGGTGCTGCAGGTACTGCGCCTGGGCGAGAGAGATCCGCCAGTGCTCGCTGTAAGGGATCAGGTCGCACATGTAGAAGTAGTAGGGCATGATCTGCGCGCCATCGAGCAGCGCGAAGCACAGGTCGAGCAGCGCGTGCGGGTCGGCGTTGACGCCGTTGAGGATGACGCCCTGGTTGCGGACGTCGCGCACGCCGGCCTGGAGCAGCAGGGCCGCCGCGTCCGCCACTGCGGGCGTGATCGACTGCGCGTGGTTGGCGTGCGTGTGGATCGCGATCGACGCGCCCCGCTGGCGAGCGGTGGCGGCGACCCGCGCTACACCCTCGACCACGTCCGGCTGGGCCCAGTGCTGCGGCAGTCCGATCAGCGCCTTGGTCGCCAGCCGGATGTCGCGGATGTTGTCGATCTCGAGCAGCGAGTCGAGGAAGGACTCGAGGCGCGGCCACGGCATGTTGGCCACGTCGCCGCCGGAGACGACGACGTCGCGGACCGACGGCGTACGACGGAGGTAGTCGAGCATCGAGGTCAGCCGGTCGTTCGGCTTGGTCACGAACTTGAGCTTCTCGACGGTCGGGGTGGAGTTGCCGACCAGGTCCATCCGGGTGCAGTGACCGCAGTACTGCGGGCAGGTCGGCAGCAGCTCGGCGAGGACCTTGGTGGGGTAGCGGTGCGTGAGCCCCTCGGCGACCCACATGTCGTGCTCGTGGAGCGAGTCGCGCGTGGCGTGCGGGTGGGACGGCCAGTCCGTGCGCCGGTCGGAGAAGACGGGCAGCATGTAGTGACGGATCGGGTCGGCGTAGAACGCGTCGGTCAACGACCCGGGGCCGGAGGGCGTGACGTGCGGGACCATCGTGTTGAGCATCTGGGGCGGCACCAGCATCGACATGGTCGCGCGCTCGGCCTGGTCGCGCTCGAGGTCGGCGTAGAAACGCTCGTCGACGAGGTCGCCGAGCAGCTCGCGGAGCTGCTTGAGGTTCTTGACGCAATGTGCGCGCTGCCACTGCACCGACGCCCAGTCCTCCGCAGTGACGTCCTTCCAGCCCGGAAAGCGCGTCCAGTCCGGTTCGGTCAGCTCGACCCGGCTGTAGGGATAGGGCTGGCCGGCGGGCTCGCGGATGCCGGCCGCGATCGAGGTCTCGATGCTCATATATGCCAGAATACGTGAAGATCGTCCGGTCGCAATATCGCCATGCCGGACGATTTGCGGTCAAGTTCGTTATGGAGGGTAAGTGTCGACGGTGATGCAGCAGAGCGACCCGACCGGGTTGCACCGGGTCCGGGATGACGTACGGGTGCTTCCGCAGGCGGCCCGCCGCCTGGACACCCGTCCCGAGCTGTGGCCGGACGAGGTCCGGATCCGGGTCGAGCGGCTCAACCTGGACGCCGCGTCGTTCCGCCAGCTGAAGCAGGAACACGGCGGCGACGGGGGAGCGGTGCGTGCCGCCGTGCTCGCGATCGTGGCCGACCGCGGCAAGATGCAGAACCCGGTCACCGGCTCGGGCGGGATGCTCATCGGCACCGTCGAGGAGGTCGGCCCCGAGTCGCCGCTCGGCCTGGTCGTGGGGCAGCGGGTCGCCACCCTGGTCTCGCTCACGCTGACGCCGCTGGTCATCACCGACGGACTGGCCGACTGGGACGGCCGCTCGGAGCAGGTGCCGTGCGCCGGCTACGCCGTGCTCTTCGGCCGGTCGATTGCCGCGGTGCTGCCCGACGACCTGCCGACCGGCCTCAGCCTTGCCGTCATGGACGTCTGCGGCGCTCCCGCACTGACGTCCCGCGTCGTGAGCGAGTACGTCGGCCGCGGGTCGGCGCCGTGCGTGGCGGTCATCGGCGGCGGCGGCAAGTCCGGCTCGCTCGCGCTGGCCGCTGGCCGCGCAGCCGGGGCCGGACGCCTGATCGGGATCGTGCCGACCGAACGGGAAGCCGCCTCGCTCGAAGAAGCGGGTCTGGCCGACGAGGTCGTGATCACCGACGCCCGCGACCCGATCTCGCTGCGCGACTCGGTCGCCGCGGCGGGCGGCCCCGCCGATGTCACCGTGGTGTGCGTGGATGTGCCGGGCTGCGAAGGTGGCGCCGTACTCTCCACCGCCGACGGGGGCACCGTCATCTTCTTCTCGATGGCGACCTCGTTCTCTGCTGCCGCGCTCGGCGCGGAGGGCGTCGCCGCCGACGTCACGATGCTGGTCGGCAACGGCTATGTCCCCGGCCACGCGGCGCTCGCTCTCGACCTGCTCCGCACCAACGAGGGCGTCCGCCGCCTCTTCGAGGAGCGAATCGCGTGACGACGAAGAAGGGCACGAAGCTCGACCTCGACCCGGTCACCGTCCGGAAGGCGAGGTCGCTGGCCCGCAAGGCCGGCCGGCCGATCGTGCGGCTGGCCCACCAGCACACGACCGTCTCTGTCGAGCGCGCCACGCTGCGGCTCGCCGGGCTGAGCGGAGCCGACGCCGAGGGCACGCCCTGGGCCAACCGGCTGCTCGACGCCGTCCGCGCCGACGTCGGCCTCGACCACGGGATCGCGCTGCCGGTGTGGGACGCCCTGGCCAGGGGTGAGGCCGAGGACCTGACCACCCTCGCCCAGAAGGCCTCGGCCGGATCGGTACGGTTCGAGATCCCGGAGGGCGCCCGCGCCAAGAAGGCTCGTACGGCGAGCCGCCGCCAGGTCGGCGCCGGGATCCAGCAGATCGATCGTCGCCGCGCCGAGAGGGACCGGCTGATCAAGCGGCAGGGCGACGCGCCGCGACAGCCGTGGATCTACCTGATCGTCGCGACCGGCGACATCTACGAGGACATCCCGCAGGCGCAGGCGGCCGCCCGCGAAGGCGCCGACGTGATCGCGGTGATCCGGTCCACGGGCCAGAGCCTGCTCGACTTCGTGCCCGAGGGTGCGACCCGGGAGGGCTTCGCCGGCACGTATGCGACGCAGGAGAACTTCCGGCTGATGCGGGCCGCGCTCGACGAGACCGGCAAGGAGCTGGGCCGCTACGTCAGGCTGACCAACTACGCCAGCGGGCTGTGCATGCCGGAGATCGCCGCGCTCGCCGGCCTCGAGCGCCTCGACATGATGCTCAACGACTCGATGTACGGGATCCTCTTCCGCGACATCAACCCGGTCCGCACATTCGTCGACCAGCGGTTCAGCCGGCAGGTGCACGCCCGCGCCGGCATCATCATCAACACCGGCGAGGACAACTACCTCACCACCGCCGACGCGGTCGACGCCGCCCACACCGTCACCACCAGCCAGCTCCTCAACGAGTACTTCGCCAAGGAGGCCGGCCTCGAGGACTGGCAGCTCGGCCTCGGCCACGCGTTCGAGATCGACCCGGCAGTGCCGGAGTCGTTCCGTCTCGAGCTCGCCCACGCCCTGCTGGCCCGCGAGCTGTTCCCCAAGGCGCCGCTGAAGTGGATGCCGCCGACCCGGCACATGACCGGCGACGTCTTCCGGGGCTACTTGCTCGACGGATTCTTCAACCTGGTCGGCGCGATGACCGGCCAGGGCATCTTGCTCGTCGGCATGATGACCGAGGCCGTCGTGACGCCGTGGATCTCCGACCGCGACCTGGCCCTGCAGAACGTCCGCTACGTGCTCGATGCCGCCGGCGGTCTGGGCGAGGACTTCCATCCCGCACCCGACGGGCTGATCGCCACCCGCGCCCGCCAGGTGCTGGGGGAGACCATCGACCTGCTGGAGCGGATCGCCGACGAGGGGCTCCTCGACGCCATCGCTGACGGCACCTTCGGCCTGATGCGCCGCCCCGCCGACGGAGGCAGGGGGCTCGACGGCGTCGCCCGCAAGGCGGACGGCTACTACAACCCGGCCTCCGAGATCCTGGAGGAGAAGTGAGCACGATCGTCCGCCCCTACGGCGACACCACCGGTGACGGCATGGTGCAGATCAGCTTCACCCTGCCGATCCCGCACTCGAAGCGGGCCGAGGGTGCGGCGCAGCAGCTCGCGACGAAGATGGGCCTCGATCCCGCCCTGGTCGTCCACGCCAAGCCGATGGGTGAGGGCTTCACCTTCTTCGTCGTCTACGGCCGGGTCAGCCACCTGGTCGACGTCGATGCGGTCGAGGTGATCGAGCGCGACTACCCGCTGCTGACCCCGAAGGAGGTGAACGCGGCGATCAAGCGCAGCCTGCGCCGCAGGCTCGTCGTGCTCGGCGCGTGCATCGGCACCGACGCGCACACCGTCGGGATCGACGCCATCCTCAACATCAAGGGCTTCGCGGGCGAGAAGGGGCTCGAGTACTACCGGGAGATCAAGGTCGTCAACATGGGCGCGCAGGTCTCCGTGCCGCAGCTCGTGGACCGCGCGGTCGCCGAGCAGGCCGACGCCGTACTCGTTTCGCAGGTGGTCACCCAGCGCGACGCGCACCTGCTCAACACCCGGGAGATGTCGGCCGCGTTCGGCGAAGCTTTCCCTGCGGAGAAGCGCCCCCTTCTCGTCGTCGGCGGCCCGCGGTTCGACGAGGCGATGGCCGGCGAGCTCGGCGTCGACCGGATCTTCGGTAGGGGCACGACTCCCGGCGAGGTCGCCAGCTTCCTGACTCATAAGATCGCGTCGTGACCGCCGCCGTCGGTGCCCGGGTGACCCAGCGTCGCTACGTGCCCTACTCCCACGCCCACTACGCCGGCAGCCTCGTCGACGGCGCCTACGGCCTTGGCCTGTTCGGCGACGTCGCGACCGAGCTCTGCATCCAGACCGACGGCGACGAAGGCCTGTTCGCTTCGTACGACGACGTGCAGTTCCGCGCCCCGGTGCGTGCGGGCGACGTCGTCGAGGCGACCGCGGAGCTGGTCAGGGTCGGCACCCGGTCGCGCGTCATGGCGTTCATGCTGACCGTGGTGGCGCGGGGCGCGGCGACGGCCGACCAGCCCGGCGCCGCCGTCGTCCTCGACCCGCCGTTGGTCGCGACGACGGCGACCGGCACCGTCGTCGTTCCCTAGCATCGGATCCGTCGGCGCGTTGACCACGACACGCCGACACTCCTTGAGATTTCTGGGAAAATCTCGCCCGGCGGACCCCCGCTCTGACCTGCGCGTTCGCGCGTCCGCGCAGGTCAGCGGACGGTTGACACTCCCGGCCGGTGTCGCCAAAGTACGTGACCGTTGCTCGTGCAGGTCGAGGTAGGTGGACCGACGTCCGAGTGGCCGGCACTCGGGGGTGTAGCGCCAACACCTCCCGTCGCCGGTTCGCGGAGGTCGGTTCGCTCCCCGAGAGCGACACGGAAGGGTCGCCCTCCCCCTAGAAAACTCCCGTTCCCGGCAGCCAGTCGGACATCAGGATGGTCCGAAGGCGACGGCGACCCTTCCGTTTCTGATGGGCCGGCGTTTCTCGGACGACGTGGTTTTAGGTTGCGGCTGCCCGGCGGCTCACCCTTGGTCACTAGGCTGTGTTCGTGCTCGTCCGCCTGCTGATCGCCGTCGCGGGCGGCTTGGCCCTTGCGGCCTCCTTCGAGCCGATCGCCATCGGCTACCTCGTCCCGATCGGCGTCGCGGCCTACGCGCTCGCGACCCGGGATCTCCCCTTCTGGCGGTCCGGCCTGGTGGGCCTGGGGTTCGGCGTGGCGTTCTACTTCACCCACATCTACTGGATGCGGACCTCGATCGGGACCGACGCGTGGGTGGCGCTGTCCACGATCGAGGCGCTGTTCTACGGGCTGGTGGGGCTCGCCGTACCCCTCGTCCGCCGGCTGCCGGGTTGGCCGCTCTGGCTAGCAGCGACGTGGACGGCCGTGGACGGGCTGCGGAGCGGGTGGCCGTTCAGCGGCATGCCCTGGGGGCGGCTGGCGTTCGCGGTGGTGGACACCCCGGTCGCGCCGGCCCTCGCGTACGTCGGCATGACCGGCCTGTCCTTCCTGCTCGCGCTGGTCGGGTGCCTGCTGGCGGTCGGCGTCGAGGCCTGGCTGCCACCCACCGGCCCGGCCCGGCGGCGCTCGCGACGGCTCGCGTTCGGGGGAGCGGTCGCCGTCCTCGCGGTGCTCGTGGTCCCCGCCGTAGCGCCGTTCGAGGCCGACTCGACGGGCTCAGCCGTCGTGGCCGCGGTGCAGGGCAACCTCCCCGGTCCCGCCAACGACATCCTCTACGACCATCGCGGCGTCACCCGCAACCACATCGATGCGACCATCGGGCTGGCGGACGACGGAGTCCACCCCGACTTCGTGCTCTGGCCGGAGAACTCCACCGCGGTCGACCCGTTCCGCGACAGCGAGGTCAACGCCGGCATCCGCGAGGCGGTGGCCGCGATCGGCGTTCCGGTGATGGTCGGGGGACTGGTCGACGACGGCGACGAGCACGTTCTCAACCAGGGGATCGTGTGGGAGCCCGGCACCGGGCCGGGGGACCGCTACACCAAGCAGCACCCCGTAGCGTACGGCGAGTACATCCCGTTCCGCCGCTACTGGGACCCCAACTTCGGTGCCCTCCGTGCGATCGGCCGGGACATGAAGAGCGGCACCCGCACCAGCCCGATCCAGGTGGCCGGGATCGAGGTCGCCGACGCGATCTGCTTCGACGTCGCCTACGACGACGTGGCGCGCGAACAGCTGCGGGAGGGCGCCGAGCTGATGACCGTGCAGACCAGCAACGCGAGCTTCATCTTCACCGACCAGATCGACCAGCAGTTCGCCATCACGCGGCTCCGGGCGATCGAGTCGGGACGGTGGCTCGTGGTGGCGGCCACGAACGGCATCACCGGCGTGATCGCCCCTGACGGGACCGTCGTGGCGTCCGCCGACCCGCGGACGACGGCGGTGCTCGTCGAGCGGGTCGGGCTCAGCACCGAACTGACGCCCGCTGTCCGGTTGGGGGCGTGGCCGTCGCGGGTGTTCACCGGCCTGTCGATTGTCGGCTTCCTGCTGGGCGGGATCGCGTACCGTCGTGGGCGGGGCCATACCGGGTCAGCTCGCGCGGCCGACGACCCGGCGGAGCCCGCGACGTACCCGAGTCCGAGTGAGGCTCCAGTTGGCTGAGGTAGAGACCACGAACGGCGACCGGATCGCCGGACTGGGCCGGGTGGTCGTCGTGATCCCGACGTACGACGAAGCGGCCAACCTGGCCTGGATCGTCGGCCGGATGCGGCGTGCGCAGCCGACTGTCGACGTCCTCGTCGTCGACGACAACTCGCCCGACGGCACCGGCGACCTCGCCGACGGTCTGGCGGCCGAGGACGCCCACGTCCACGTTCTGCACCGGACCGCGAAGGGCGGCCTCGGTGCGGCCTACCTGGCGGGCTTCGCGTGGGCGCTCGCGGCCGGGTACGACGTGATCGGCGAGATGGACGCAGACGGGTCCCACCAGCCCGAGCAGCTCCACCGGTTGCTGGACGCCCTGCCCTCGGCCGACCTCGTCATCGGCTCGCGCTGGGTGCGCGGAGGGAGCGTCGTCAACTGGCCCCGGCGTCGCGAGGCGCTCTCCCGCGGCGGCAACCTCTACGTGCGACTGCTGCTCGGGATCGACGTCCGCGACGCCACCGCGGGCTTCCGCGTGTTCCGGCGCGAGGCCCTCGAGAAGATCGACCTGGCGTCCGTGCGATCGACCGGCTACGTCTTCCAGACCGACCTGGTCACCCGGTGCCTGCGCGCCGGTCTCGTCGTACGCGAGGTGCCGATCGAGTTCATCGAGCGGGTCCGCGGCGAGTCGAAGATGAGCGGGCAGGTCGCCCTCGAGTCGCTCGAGCGGATCACCCAGTGGGGCGTCCGCGAGCGCTGGCAGCAGGTGCGGAAGCGCCGGGTAGCCTCGAGGCCGTGAGTACGACGAGGCGCCGGCGCCGTTGGTTGCCGCTGATGCTGCTCGTCGCGTTCGTGGTCGTGCCGCTGATCGAGATCTATGCCGTGATCCAGGTGGGCAAGGCCATCGGCGCGTGGTGGACGGTCGGGCTGCTGATCCTCGACAGCATGATCGGCGCCTGGCTGGTCAAGCGGGAGGGTCGTCGGGCCTGGCAGGCACTGCGCAGCGCGCTCAACAGCTATCGCCCACCCGCCAAGGAGCTCGCCGACGGCACCCTGATCCTCATCGGCGGCACGCTGCTGCTCACGCCGGGCTTCGCCACTGACGTCGTCGGCTTCTTGCTGGTGCTGCCGTTCACGCGGCCCATCTTCCGGCGGGTGCTGTCGGCGTACGTCGCCTCACGACTGACCGTCGCCGCAGCCGGACGGGCACCGCGCGGCGCAGGGCCGACGGCGGGGGACACCGTCGTCAGGGGTGAAGTCGTCGAGGAGTGAAGTCCTCAGCTCAGGCGCTGGCGGCCTTGCGCTTGCGCCCCGTGCGGTGCAGGTGGGCCGGGCCGATCTCGCCACCGCGGAGCAGTTCGAGCCGCTCGGTCAGGATGTCCTCGAGCTCCTTCTCGGAGCGTCGTTCGAGCAGCATGTCCCAGTGGGTGCGCTGGGGCTTCTCGACCTTCACGACCTTCTCGATGCCGGAAGTGCTCTCGCCCTCCGCGCCGCAGCGCGGGCACTCCCAGACAGCCGGGACGTCAGCCTCGATCGACATCGTGATCTCGAAGCCGTGCCCATGGGGGCAGAGGTAACCGACCTGCTGGCGAGCTGCGAACTCGATCCCACGCTCGTCCTCGAACGACTGGCCACCCAGTCGTGCGCCTCGCAAGGTGCGCTCCGCCATGTTGTTCCTCCATGTCCTGACCCTGCTGCTGGCCGGGGTCCGGTGCGTGGTCGCCGGGGGATCTCCCCGAGCGCTGATGACCGACGCGACCGCTACTACTTCAACGCTACCCGGAGCGAAAAGGTTTCATCCTCGGCACAATCCTCGGGCATCGGCGATGAAATCAGACAATCGCGGGGCGGTCGTTCCCCGCGTCGCGAATGCCACGCTCGGTGTCGACCCGGAGCAGCAGCAGCGCGCCGACGGCGAAGAACACGATGAGCGCGAAGATGGCGGGCCGGTAGGACCCGCTGAACTGGTAAACGAGGCCGAAGGTCACGGCGCCGAACCACGACGTACCACGGTCCATCGCGTGGTAGAGGCTGAAGTACTCCGCCTCCTTGCCGCGCGGGATGAAGAGTGAGAAGTACGACCTCGCGAGGGCCTGGGTGCCGCCGAGGACGATCCCGATCGCGGTCGCCAGGAGCAGGAAGGCGATCAGGTTCTCCTCCGGCACGACCAGCGCGACGGTCACGATCACCATCCAGATCCCCAGCCCGGTCAGGATCACCCGCTTCGCTCCGACCTTCGCGGCCGCCCGGCCGAACGCGATGGCGCCGCCGACCGCGACGAACTGCACCAGCAGGTACGTCCCGAGGACGGTGCCCGTCTCGAAGCCGAGCTCCTTCTCGCCGAAGACCGCGGCGGACGCGATGACCGTCTGGATGCCGTCGTTGAAGAAGAGGTAGGCGAGCAGGAAGGTGAGCGCGACCGGGTAGCCGCGCAGCTCCCTGAGGGTCGCCAGGAGCTGGCCGAACGAGCTGGCCAGCAGCCCTCCGGAGGCCTCCTCGACCGCCCTCGGCGGCTTGTCGCGGATGCCGCGCACGGGGATCAAGGTGAACGCCGCCCACCACACCGCACCGGACAGCAGGCTGATCCGGACGGCCATCTCGGTGCTGAGGCCGATGGAATCGTGGAACGTCACCAGTCCGAAGTTCAGCGCCAGGAGCAAGCCGCCGCCGGCGTACCCGTAGGCCCAGCCGACCGACGACACCCGGTCGCGCTCCTGCTCGGTGGAGATCAGGTTGAGGAGCGAGTCGCTGACCACGATCGACGCACCGAACGCGAGGTTGGCGACGATGAACACGATGCTGCCGAACAGCCAATGGTCTCCGCTGAGGAAGAACAGCAGGGCAGCCGCGCCCGCCCCGATCCAGGCGAAGGCGCCGAGCATGTCGGTCTTGCGGGCCGTCCGATCGGCCATTGCGCCGATCAGCGGGTACAGGACGGCGCCGAGGATCGTCGAGAACGCGATGACGTACGACGGCAGCGAGCCCGGTGCCATGTCGATGCCGAGCAACGCGACGGTCGCGTTGCACTCGCGGTCGTCGTCGCCGACGAACCCGCAGGCCGAGCGCTCCGCGATGGTGATCAGGTACGGCGCGAACAGGACGCCGGCGATCGTGGTCGCGAACGCCGAGTTCGCCCAGTCGTAGAAGAACCAGGCCTTCTGCTCGCGGGCGCGGTTCAACGGCCCGAGATCGGCGACCGATGGCGTGCTGTCCCTACTGTCCATGGGGCTCCCTCCCGCCCGGAGACTACTGCCACTGACCCCTGGCCACGAGGACATCCTTGAGCAGGTCGGTCCGGTCCGTGAAGAGACCGTCGACCCCGCGGTCGAGCAGCAACCGCATCTCGTCCGGGTCGTCGACGGTCCAGACGTGCACGTGCTTGCCGGCGGCGTGGGCGCGGCGCACCAGGCCGGGGGTGACGACGCGAATCCGGTGGCGCCGGTAGGGGACCTGGAACGCGGCGAAGCCACGCCCGGCGAGCCGGTCGGCGAGGCGGGCGCTCGGCAGCAGCCGGAACGCGACGATCTCCCACGGATGGGCCGCGGTCGGGACCCGGCCCTCCGTGAGCCGGCGGAACTCCCGGATCCGGGCGGGTGAGAAGGAGCCGACGAGCACCCGGTCCCACAGCTCGCGCTCGCGCACCATCTCGGCCAGCGCTGCCGCGGCCCCGTCTGACTTGAGGTCGATGTTGAAGCGGGCGTGGGGGAACGCGTCGAGCAGCTCCCCGAACGTCGGGATCGTCTCGCTCTGACCGATGCGGGCCCGGCGGATCTCCGCGAGGGTCAGGTCGACGATCGCCCCGACCCGGTCGGTCACCCGGTCGAGCACGTCGTCGTGGAAGGCCAGCAGCACGGCGTCCTTCGTGACGTGGACGTCGGTCTCGAGATAGTCATAGCCGAGCTGCACGGCGTGCCGGAACGCAGCCATGGTGTTCTCCAGGCCCTCGATCTCCGGGTGGTAGGCACCACCGCGGTGGGCGAACGCCAGGACGCGGCCCGGCTCGAGGTACATCCCGGTCCGATCAGATGTCGCGGAAGGTCTCGATGTCGGCTCCGAGCGAGCTGAGCCGCTCGGCGAGATCCTCGTAGCCGCGGTGGATCACGTAGGTCCCGCGCAGGACCGACGTGCCCTTGCTCGCCAGCATCGCCAGCAGCACGACCACGGCCGGCCGGAGCGCGGGCGGACACATCAGCTCGGCTCCGGTCCACGACGTGGGGCCCTCGATCATCACCCGGTGCGGGTCGAGCAGGGTCACCCGGCCACCGAGCTTGTTGAGGTCGGTGAGGTAGATCGCCCGATTGTCGTAGACCCAGTCGTGGATGTAGGTCTGGCCCTCCGCGACGGCCGCGATGACGGCGAAGAACGGCAGGTTGTCGATGTTGAGGCCGGGGAAGGGCATCGGGTGGATCTTGTCCCGGGGAGCGACCAGCTCGGAGGGAAGGGTGCGCAGGTCGACCAACCGGGTGTGGCCGTTGGCGGCGAGGTACTCCTCGGAGCGCTCGTAGCGGAAGCCCATCTCTTCGAGCATGGCCAGCTCGATCTCAAGGAACTCGATCGGCGCGCGCCGTACGGTGATCTCCGACTTCGTGACGATCGCCGCAGCAAGCAGGGACATCGCCTCGATCGGGTCCTCGCTCGGCGCGTAGTCGACGTCGACGTCGATGACCGACTGTCCGGTGATGGTCAGCGTCGTCGTACCGATGCCCTCGACGCCCACGCCCAGCTCCTGCAAGTAGAAGCACAGGTCCTGGACCATGTAGTTGGACGACGCGTTGCGGATGACGGTGGTGCCGGGGTGCAGAGCCGCGGCCATCAGCGCGTTCTCGGTGACCGTGTCGCCGCGCTCGGTGAGCACGATCGGACGGCTGGGGACGATCGCCCGGTTGACCTGGCCGTGGTACCAGCCGTCGGTCGCCTTGACCTCGAGGCCGAACGGCCGCAATGCCGACATGTGCGGCTCGACCGTCCGGGTGCCGAGGTTGCAGCCGCCGGCGTAGGGGAGCTCGAACGTCTCGGCGCGGTGGAGAAGCGGGCCGAGGAACATCAGCACCGAGCGGGTACGGCGCGCAGCCACCTCGTCGATCCGGGTGAGGTCGAGCTCCTTCGGCGGAATGATCTCGAGGTCGTTCTCGGCGTTGATCCACCGGGTCTGCACGCCCAGACTGCCGAGCACCTCGAGCAGCCGGTTGACCTCCTCGATCCGGGCGACCTTGCGGAGCGTGGTGCGACCGCGGTTGAGGAGGGACGCACAGAGCAGGGCGACGCCGGCGTTCTTCGAGGTCTTGACGTCGATGGTCCCGGACAGGGTCGTGGGGCCCTTCACCCGGAGGTGGGTCGGGCCGGCGCCCAGGGCGACGATCTCGGAGTCGAGGGCCGAGCCGATCCGAGCCAGCATCTCGAGGGAGAGGTTCTGGTGCCCCTTCTCGATCCGGTTGATCGCGCTCTGGCTCGTCGCCAGGCGCTCGGCGAGCTGGGCCTGGGTGAGACCACGGTGCTTGCGTGCGTCACGGATCAGGTTCCCGATCCGACCCTTGTAGTCGGCGCCGGGATCGGCGCCGTGGTCGGATTCGCTCTCGACATGAGGGGAGGCCATCATGGCTACGACGGTAACTCACATGTGAGATAACGCCAACCACCGCGGCCTCCGCGAGGCGTTTCGGCAGTACGGCAGGATGGCCGTCATGCGTGCCACCACCATCCACGGCCCCGGTGACATCCGCGTCGAGGAGGTGCCCGATCCCTCGATCAAGCGCCCCACGGACGCCATCGTCAAGGTGGCCGCGGGCTGCGTCTGCGGGTCCGACCTGTGGCCTTACCGCGGGGAGAACCCGATCCATGCCGGATCCACCATCGGCCACGAGTGCATCGGCGTCGTGGAGGAGGTGGGTGCCGAGGTCAAGAACTTCCGGCCCGGCGACTTCGTGATCGTCCCGTTCTGCACCTGCGACAACACGTGTCCGCACTGCCTGGCCGGTGTGCAGTCCGCGTGCGACAACCTCGGGATGACGTCCAGTGGCCAGGGCGAGTACGCCCGGGTCGGCCAGGCCGACGGCAGCCTGGTCGCCACCGACGGCGTACCCGACCCGGCGCTCATCCCGTCGCTGCTCGCGCTGTCCGACGTGATGCCGACCGGGTGGCACGCCGCGGTGTCGGCGGGTGTCACGGCCGGCGGATCGGTCGTCGTGGTCGGCGACGGCGCGGTCGGCCTGTGCGGCGTGCTCGCCGCGTCGGTGATGGGCGCCGAGACGATCATCGCCATGTCCCGGCACGAGAGCCGGCAGCAACTCGCCACCGCGTTCGGTGCGACCCACATCGTCGCCGAGCGCGGTCGTGAAGGAGCCCAGGCGGTGAAGGAGATCACCGGGGGAGTGGGGGCGGACGCCGTCCTCGAGTGCGTCGGTACCGACGACTCGATGGGAACGGCGTTCGCGGTGGCCCGCCCGGGGGCGGTGGTGGGGTTCGTGGGTGTCCCACACGGGGTCGACCTGCCCGTCGGGAAGATGTTCCAGAAGAACGTCGGTCTGCGCGGAGGCATTGCCCCGGTACGACGCTACCTCCCGGACCTCCTGGACCTCGTCGTCTCCGGACGGATCGAGCCCGGCCTGGTCTTCGACCTGACCCTCCCGCTCGCGGAAGCGCCGGAGGCCTACCGGGCGATGGACGAGCGGCGTGCGATCAAGGTGCTGCTGCAGCCTTAGACACGCCCGAGCCGGCTGACCAGGGGTGAGGAGTCAGCCGCTGCCGACGACGCTGTCGCCGTCGTTCGACGTCGGCTCTTCGTCGCCGCCGCCGTCGCCGGCGGGGACGTCCTGTTCGACCAGCTCGATGACGACGCCGTCCTTCGTGAGGGTGAGCGTGTCGCCGTCGAGGACGACTGCGGGACCGGCCGACAGGAACTCGGACAGCCAGACGTCCTGGTCGTTGAGCCCGTCGGGGCAGCCCATCTCGGTGCCGCCGACATTGCTGGCGGTCAGGGTGTCGCCGGAGAGCGCCATCGTGCCGAAGAGGTGGTTGCAGCCGGCATTGGCTCGCACCTCGTCATCGGCGAAATTGATGCGGACCTGGGTGCCGTTGACCAGCTGACGACCGTCGACCCGCACGGACGCGAACGCGCGGCCGTTCAGGTCCTTGGCGGAGAGTCCGGTGGGGTCGTCGTTGGCCATGGTGGTGGGGTCCTCGTCGCCGCAGCCGGCGAGAGTGACCGCAAGGAGTGCGGCCGTAGCCAGCAGGATGATTTTCATGCCGATGAGACGTTGCGTCACCTCGTCAGGTTCCCACACCTCGGCGCTCGCCTCGCGACACAGCGCCGAGGATCTCGGCCAGGTCGGCGGGCTTCGACCACATAGGCCAGTGGCTGGTCGGCAGCTCGACCCAGGTGATGTCGGTCAGCTCGCCCAGCCCGGCGAGGATGTTGTAGCCCGCCGCGGCGTACTCCCGGTACTGCTCCGCCGTGAAGGCCGTGCAGATGACCGTCGACGGCACGGCCAGCCGGTCGTCGTTGGCGAAGGGCCACTCGCCCCGGAGTGCTCCCGCCGGCTCCGGCACGGCCCGCTCGCGGAACTCGGCGAGCTGCTCCTCGGCGATGCCGTCGAGATTTTCGTCGAGCTCCTCCCACGTCGGGGGGAGGGGCATCTCGTCACCCTCGAACTCGGGATTGATCGAGCCCTTGCCGGGTGCGGTGTCGACGTAGACCATCGCCGCGATCTGCTCGGGAATCTTGTCGGTCACGGCGTAACCGGGCATGCCGGCGCCGCTGTGGACCGCGAGGACCACCGGCGGACCGGCAGCTGCGACCGCGTCGCAGATGGCGTCGACGTGGTCGGCGAACGTGACCGCGGAGCGGTCGGTGGACGGGGAGTCGAGGCCGGGCAGCGTGACAGCGTGCACGTCGTGGCCTGCCTGTCGGAGCTGGGCGGCGACCTCGTCCCACGCCCAGGCGCCGAGCCAGAATCCAGGGACCAGCACGATCGGTGTTGTCGTCATGCGGTCAACCTAGGTCGCACCGCCGACAGCGGTTCCGCGGTGAGCCGTCGGACTCAGGCGGCCTGGCCGGGCAGCACGACGGGCGGGCAGTCGCAACCGTCACCGCACGGGAGGAAGGTGTGGATGCCGTGTCCGCAGCTCAAGCACGGCAGGTCGTGCGACAGGTGAGCCACGTCGGTCATCGTGCGTGTTTCGGTCCACATTTTCGGCACCTCCTGTCCTACGGATCTCTTCTCGGTGCTGGTGATACGACGTCGTGCTCAGGAAGACCAGTCACGAGGTTCCGAGTCATCGCTGAACCTTGAGCTTTCCTGGTCCCACCGACGTTAGGTCTTGTGTCCTGCACCCACAGGGGGAACGCGGGGAGTCCGCACTGTCGGGGTTTCCTGCATGGCCCGAATTGACCAGCGCGCGACCGTGGTCGGTGTCGGCGGCCGGCAGCACCGGCCGGGCCTTCGCCAGCACGCTGCTGCCCACCTGGTGGCTGCTGCCCGTGTCGCACTGACCCACGTCCACGCCGGCGGCGTGGGCTTCGTGGTGCTCGCCGGGCTGTCCACCGCGATCTGGACCGGGGGCGGCTGGTTCGTGCTCCTGCTCGGGCCGGTCTACCTGCTCACCCAGCGCGCGGCCCTGCAAGCGCCGCGGGCGGAACCGCACCAACGTGGTGGCCGTCGAAGTGGCGTGACCACTGCTCGACTAGCCCATCGTGACCAGCCAACTGTGGACGAGCGTCCGTCGAGGTTTGGGACCGCCATCAGCGAGCATGAATTCACCAACAGCGGGGAGGCAATCATGGGGGCAGGATCGTTGTACGACGCAGGGCCGGCCGGAGGCCCGAACGGACTGACAGCCGGCTGCGGTTTCCCGACCTGTGACCGCGAGTCGGTCACCGATCACGGGATGTGCGATATGCACCGGCGCGTGGTGATCTCGCGAACCGGGTCCTGGCTCGAGGCAAGTTGACCTAACGTTCGGGCATGGCAACTCGTGTCCGGTTCCCCAGCAGCACCGGTCCGTTGCTCGCCGGACTCATCGACGAGCCGGCGGAGCCGGTCCGCGGCTGGGGGTTGTTCGTCCACGGCCTCACGCTCGGCAAGGACTGCCCGGCGGCGGCGCGGATCTGCAAGCAGCTGGCGAGCGACGGCATCGGGATGCTGCGTTACGACAACCTCGGCCTGGCGGACTCCGACGGCGACTGGGGCGACGGCTCGTTCACCCAGAAGGTGGCCGACACCATCGAGGGGATCCGGTTCATGGCGGAGCGCGGCACCCCCGTGGACCTGTTGGTCGGCCACTCGCTCGGCGGCGCCGCGGTGCTGGCCACGGCCGGGGCCACCGACGTACGGGCGGTCGTGAGCATCGGTGCGCCCATCGAGCCCGGGCATGCCGAGAACCAGTACGACGCCCTCGTCGACCGCGTGCTCAAGGAGGGGCATGCCGAGTGGCTGGTCGGCGGCCGGGCGCTCACATTGCGGCGCTCGTTCGTCGAGGACATGCGTCAAGCCGACCTCCGCGAGGCGATCCGGTCGCTCCATCGACCGTTGCTGGTGATGCACTCGCCGACCGACAACACGGTGGGGATCGCCAACGCGAGCGAGATCTTCCGCACCGCTCGCCATCCGCGCAGCTTCGTGTCGCTCGAGGGCTCCGACCACCTGCTCACGAAGCGCGGTCAGGGGCAGCGCGCCGGCCGGATCATCTCGGCGTGGGCGGACCAGTACCTCGTCGACTGACGCGGGGGTGCGTGGCACGATCTCTGCCATGAGCAGCCGACCGGCCGACGAGCAACGCCTGCGCGATCTCGCGCTGCTGCGGCGGGTCAAGGACCGGATGGACCGCGACTACGACCAGCCGCTCGACGTCGCCGCGCTCGCGGCGGGTGTGGGGATGTCGGCCGGGCACCTCAGCCGGCAGTTCCGGGAGGCCTACGGGGAGCCGCCATACTCCTACCTGATGACCCGGCGCATCGAGCGCGCGATGACCCTGCTGCGCCGCGGGGACCTGAGCGTGACCGAGGTCTGCTTCACCGTCGGCTGCTCGTCCCTAGGCACCTTCAGCACCCGGTTCACCGAGCTGGTCGGGGTGTCGCCGAGCGTCTACCGCAGTGATCCTGACCGGTCGACGGAGGGGATGATCGCGTGCGTGGCGAAGAAGGTGACCCGCCCTGTCCGCAATCCCGTCGCGGCCCAGCGGGACCCGGGCGTGGCCTGACTCACGGCGGGCGTCCGACCGTGGTCGGACGACATCGGACGACTGCGCTGCGACGATGGCCTGCATGACTGACCTCAACGGACGCACCTTCCTGGTGACCGGCGCCAACTCCGGCATCGGCAAAGAGACCGCGCGTGGCCTCGCCGCCCGCGGTGCGCGCGTCGTGGTGGCGGGCCGTTCGGAGGAGAAGACGCGTGCCGCGATGAAGGACATCGCCGACAGCACCGGCAATGCCGACCTCGACTTCGTCGCCCTCGACCTGGCTGATCTGGGGTCCGTGCGCACTGCTGCCGAGACCTTCCTCGCCAGCGGTGAGGCGCTGCACGTGCTGATCAACAACGCGGGTCTCGCGGGCGGGCGGGGGATGACCAAGAGTGGGTTCGAGCTGGCCTTCGGCACCAACCACGTCGGGACGTTCTACCTCACCGAGCTCCTGCGCGACCACATCGTCGCGAGCGGACCGGGCCGGATCGTCAACGTCGCCAGCACCGGCCACTTCCGGCCGAAGGGCATCGACTGGGACGCCGTACGTCGGACGACGGTCACCCGCACGGCCCTCGACGAGTACTTCGTGTCGAAGCTGGCCAACGTGCTGCACGCGCAAGAGCTCGGCCGCCGGCTCGAGGGGACCGGTGTGACCACGTACTCCCTCCACCCGGGCACGATCGCGTCGGACGTGTGGCGCGAGGTGCCGTTCGGGCTGCGCCAGGCGATGAAGCTGTTCATGAAGTCGACCGAGCAGGGTGCTCGCACGTCGCTCTACTGCGCGACCTCGCCCGATGTGGCCGACCAGAGCGGCCTCTACTACGACAACCAACGCGAGAAGAAGCCGTCGAAGGTGGTCACGCCCGAACTGGCCGCAGAGCTGTGGAAGCGGAGCGAGGCCTGGATCAAGGAAGCCGGACCAGCATCTCGGGGGCGAGGTCCGACACCGAGCGATAGCCGTTGAGGCCCGAGCCGGCTGCGGAAGACCGGGTCGCTGAAGTAGTTGACCTGTGCTCGTCGCCCGCGCCGCCGGCGACGTAGTCGCGCAGCACCGGGTCCATGCCGGCGCCGGCCTTGGCCTCGAGCTCGTCGTAGGTCATCGGGAGGTCGGGCTTCGTGCCGCTCAGCCCGTTGAGTAGATGCCCAGGTTAAGGTCCGCGAAGTTGGCCACCCGCGCATGATGCCGTACGGCGGCGCACCGGCACCGTGGTTGACTCGACCCATGCGCACACCTGTCGCCGTGATCGTCGGCATCGTGATGGTCCTGGCCGGCTCGCTGTTCACCCTGCAAGGGCTGGGCTACGTCGGCGGCAGCGCGATGTCCGGTGTCGACTTCTGGGCGATCGCTGGTCCGGTCATCGCCGGCCTGGGCGTCGCGTTGGTCATCGTGGGCGTGCGCAAGCACTGATCAGGAATCGAGAAGCAGCGGCTGCTGAGGCGCCACTAACGTGACGCCCATGGAAATCAAGATCAACGCCAGCTTCCTCCCGCACTCGAACCCGGACGAGTCCCTCGCGTTCTTCCGCGACGTCCTCGGCTTCGAGGTGCGCAACGACGTCGGCTATGAAGGGATGCGCTGGATCACCGTCGGTCCCGCCGGCCAGCCGGACACCAACATCGTGCTGCACCCGCCGGCCGCCACCCCCGGCCTGACCGACGACGAGCGCCGGATGCTGCTCGAGCTGATGGCCAAGGGCACCTACTTCGGGGTCAACCTGGCGACGACCGACGTCAACGACACCTTCGACACCCTCCAGGGTCGCGGGGCCGAGGTCATCCAGGAGCCGATGGACCAGCCGTACGGCGTGCGCGACTGCGCGTTCCGTGACCCGGCCGGCAACGAGCTCCGGATCCAGCAGGCGAACTGACCCGCCCGACCTCCTGATAGGGATTGACCCCATGGCGACCCCCTCGGCCGACAACCATGACCTGATCCGCGTCCAAGGCGCCCGCGAGAACAACCTCAAGGACGTCACCGTCGAGCTCCCGAAACGTCGGCTCACCGTCTTCACCGGCGTCTCGGGCTCGGGCAAGAGCTCGCTGGTCTTCGGCACCATCGCGGCCGAGTCCCAGCGGCTGATCAACGAGACCTACTCGACGTTCGTCCAGGGGTTCATGCCGTCGCTCAACCGCGCGGACTACGACGTGCTCGAAGGCATCACGCCGGCGATCGTCGTCGACCAGGAGCGGATGGGCGCCAACGCGCGGTCGACGGTCGGCACCGTGACCGACGCCAACGCGATGCTCCGGGTGCTGTTCAGCAGGCTCGGTACGCCGTACATCGGGCCGCCGACGGCGTTCTCCTTCAACGTGCCCACCCGCAAGGCGAGCGGTGTCATGTCGACCGAGAAGGCCGGCGGGAAGGTTGAGAAGAACGTTGTCCGCCAGGCGATCTACCTCGGCGGCATGTGTGCTGAGTGCGAGGGCCGCGGCACCACGTCCGACCTCGACCTCACCCAGATCATCGACGAGTCCAAGTCGCTGGTCGAGGGCGCGATCCTGGTGCCGGGCTACACCGCGGACGGGTGGATGGTGGCGCCGTACAAGGTGGTCGTGCCGGCCGACGTACCGGTCAAGGACCTCACGGAAGCGCAGCGCAACGACCTGCTGTACGGCGACACCCGCAAGGTGAAGGTCGAGAAGATCAACATCACCTACGAGGGGCTGATCCCGAAGATCCGTAAGTCGATGTTCAGCAAGGACGTCGACTCTCTCCAGCCCCACATCAGGGCGTTCGTCGAGCGGGCTGCGGTGTTCGCCGACTGCCCGAACTGCGACGGCACCCGCCTCAACGAGTCCGCCCGGTCGTCGACGATCAAGGGCATCAACATCGCCGACGTCTGCGCGATGCAGATCAACGACGCCGCGGAGTGGATCCGCAGCGTCGACGACCTTGGCGTCGCGCCGCTGGTCGCCAACCTGCTCCACCTGTTCGACTCGTTCGTGGAGATCGGCCTCGGCTACCTGTCACTCGACCGGCCGTCGGGCAGCCTGTCGGGCGGCGAGGCCCAGCGCACCAAGATGATCCGCCATCTGGGATCGGCCCTGACCGACGTCACCTACGTCTTCGACGAGCCCACCGTCGGCCTGCACCCGCACGACATCCAGCGGATGAACAAGCTGCTGCTGAGCCTGCGGGACAAGGGCAACACGGTGCTGGTCGTCGAGCACAAGCCCGAGACGATCGAGATCGCCGACCACGTGGTCGACCTGGGTCCGGAGGCCGGTACGGCGGGCGGCTCGGTGTGCTTCGAGGGCACCGTCAAGGGGCTGCGGGGGAGTGGCACCCTGACCGGTCTCCACCTCGACCACCGGGCCCGTCTCAAGGAAGCCGTCCGTACCGCGACGGGGGCCGTCGAGATCCGCGGCGCGAACACCCACAACCTCCAGGACGTCGACGTCGACGTTCCGCTCGGGGTCCTGTGCGTGGTCACGGGCGTGGCCGGCTCCGGCAAGAGCTCGCTGATCCACGGCTCCCTGTCCCACGGCGGTGGGGCCAAGGACGCCGGCGTCGTGGTCGTGGACCAGTCGGCGATCAAGGGCTCCCGCCGCAGCAACCCGGCGACGTACACGGGGCTGCTGGAGCCGATCCGCAAGGCGTTCGCCAAGGCCAACGACGTCAAGCCGGCCCTGTTCTCCTCGAACTCCGAGGGCGCGTGCGAGTCGTGCAACGGCAACGGGATGATCTACACCGAGCTGAGCTTCATGGAGACCGTTGCGACCGTGTGCGAGGACTGCGGCGGCAAGCGGTTCCAGGCGGAGGTGCTGGAACTGAGGTTCGGCGGGCTCAACATCGCCGAGGTGCTCGACCTGCCCGTGGCGGAGGCGCACGCGTTCTTCGCGGAGGGTGAGGCCAAGACTCCCGCAGCGGCGACGATCCTCGGGCGACTGGAGGACGTGGGACTTGGTTATGTCAAGCTGGGCCAGCCGCTCAACACCCTGTCCGGGGGAGAGCGGCAGCGCCTCAAGCTGGCGACGCACCTGTCGGACAAGGGCGGCGTCTACGTCCTCGACGAGCCGACGAGCGGACTCCACCTCGCCGACGTCGACAACCTGCTGGGGCTGCTGGACCGTCTGGTCGACTCGGGCAAGTCGGTGATCGTGATCGAGCACCACCAAGCAGTCATGGCCCACGCGGACTGGATCATCGACCTCGGGCCGGGTGCCGGCCACGACGGCGGGAAGGTCGTCTTCGAAGGCACGCCGGCGGACCTGATCACCGCCCGGTCCACGCTCACCGGCGAGCACCTGGCGGAGTACGTCGCCGGCTGATCGCCGCAACCACGCGGGCCCGTCAAGCGTCGAGAGAGTGTGCGGGCTTCGTTCCTCTCGGTGACTTTCGTCGCGATCGCGGCGACCCTGACGGCCTGCTCGGGCTCGCCGGTGGATCGCGCTGACGATGTCCGCCGCACCGAGGCGGTGCAGGATTCCCGGGCGCCGTCGCCGCGGCCGGAGCCGACCGGAGCCAAGAGCCGGCTGCTGGTGAGCGGCAACACCTTCTGGGGGAGGTACGTCGACCAGTGGGCGCGGAGCAGCGGGCAGGGCTACGCGTACCCGTTCAGCCGCCTGCACGAGCTGCGTCGCAGCGAGTACGACGAGTGGATCTCCGGGCTCGAGTGCCCGACCGTCCCCGGCGTCCGCACGAGCATCGCCGAACAGGAGCGGCTGCTGGTCTTCAACTGCGACCCGGCGTACCTCGCTGAGGCGAGCAAGTGGTTCTCGGTGTTCTCCCTGGCGAACAACCACACCGACAACCAGGGTGCTGCCGGCACCACCACCACACGCGAGGAGCTCCGCAAGGCCGGCATCGGCTACTTCGGGGACCCGGATCCCGGCAAGCTCGACCGGGTCTGCTCGGTGCTGGGCCTGAAGGTCGAGGTGACCGACACCGCGGGCGCGACGACGACGGGCCACCTCCCGGTCGGCCTGTGCGGGTTCCACGGCGTCTTCGAGATCCCGCCCCCGGCGGCGATCGCGCGGATGGGACGGCTGTCGGACAAGGTGCCCGTGCTGGCGCTCCCGCACAGCGGGCTGGAGTACGTCGCGCGGGAGACCGGCATCAAGGTCGACCTGTACCGCAGCCTGATCGACGCGGGCGCCGACGTGGTTCTCGGTGATCACGCGCACTGGGTCCAGAACAGCGAGGCGTACCGGGGCCGGCCCATCTTCTACTCGATGGGCAACTTCATGTTCGACCAGCAGGGAGACGCCGAAGTCACCCGCGCCGCCGCCATCAAGATCCAGCTCACGGTCCCGGACCAGCCGCAGCTGGAGGACTGGCTCGCCCTCGGCGAGCAGTGCCAGGCGATGACCGACTGCACGCATCTGATCGAGGCGGCCGGCCTCCCCGAGCTGGACGTCAACTTCCGGTTCGGTGTCGTCGGAGTGTCCACCGCCGACCGGATCACCCACGCCGCCACGCCTGCCGAGACCGCCGGCATCCTGGACCGGCTCGACTGGGCGCACACGATCCGAGGGCTGAAGCCGCCGTACCGGGGTTGAGGGCACTGTCGGTGGCGCGCGTCAAGATCGGCGTCATGAGCCGTCAGATCCAGATCACCTTCGACGCACGCGATCCTCGGGCCCTGTCGTCCTTCTGGCGCGACGTCCTCGGCTACGTCCATCCGGGACCGCCCGGCGTCGAACTGGCGGCCGACGCCGACCCGTTGGCCGCCTGGGACGAGTTCCTCGAGCGTTCAGGTGTGCCCGAGGGACGACGCAACGCGGCCTCCGCCGTCGAGGACCCCGACGGCCACGGGCCGCGACTCTTCTTCCAACAGGTCCCGGAGGACAAGGTTGCCAAGAACCGGGTCCACCTCGATGTCCGGGCGGCGCCAGGACTCGTGGGCGACGAACGGATGACCGCGCTCGAGGCGGAGTGCGACCGGCTCGTCGGTCTCGGCGCCGGGCGGATCAAGCGGTTCGAGCCGGAGCCGCCGATGAGCGCCGGCTTCATCGTGATGCAGGACCCCGAGGGCAACGAGTTCTGCCTCGACTAGTGGACTTAGTCATCTAGCACCCTGGGCGCACCAACGCCGTCGAGCACCGCAACAGCGTGCTCGACGGCGTTGGACGGCGTTGGCGCTAGTAGTACAGGCGGCGCTGGCCGCCGATCGGCACCAGGTTGAGGATCAGGCCGACCACGATCAGGATCGCGCCGATCGTGGTGAGGACCGGGATGCTCGCAAGCAGCCCGATCACGAGCAAAATGACTCCGAGGATGACCATCTGTTCCTTCTCCGTTCCCTCGTGTCGACCTCGTGTCGACCCAGGATCATCAGGTACCCGACGACCCCTCGGTCATCCCTTGTTCGCCTTCGGTCGCTACGGTTCGGTCCCATGACGTTGTCGAAGCAGCTCCTGACCAAGAAGGTCCGTCCCGGCGTGATCAAGGACCTGGTCGAGGTGGTCCAGCAGGAGGTCGCGTCCAAGAAGGGCGTGTCCGGTGCCGCCATCAAGGCCGGGTACGGCGCCGCCTCCCGCGTGGTGCCCAACCTCACCGAGCGCGCCCTCCGGAAGCTCTTCCCCGACTTCGCTCGTGCCCTCGACCCCTACTGGATTGACTTCGAGGGGTCTGGTGGCACGGACTTCGGGCGCTACCTGGCGGGCCGTGGCGCGGAGGTCTCCGCCTCGCTCCTCGCCGTGACCGACGCGAAGGTCGCGGGGAGCGGCCGTGAGCCGATCAAGAAGGTCTACAAGGCCCTTCGCGGCAAGGCGGACGGCCACGTCCAGGCAGCGCTTCCGCGACTCGGCGCTGCGCTGCAGCGCCATGCCCGGCCTGCGGCCTGATCACGAGCTGGTCAGGATGACGAGCCGTTGGGTCGCCCGCGTCATGGCGACGTAGCGGTCGACGGCACCTTCGATCCCGGTCCCGAACGTCTCGGGGTCGAGCAGGACGACCAGGTCGAACTCGAGCCCCTTGACGTTCTCCGGGCTCAGCGAGCGCGCCCGAGCGGTCTCGGCGAACGACGGGTCACCGATGACGCACGCGATGCCGTCGGCGTGCGAGGCCAGCCACTCGGCGATGATGGTGTCCCGCTCCGAAAGTGATCCGTGGACGACGGGTACGCCGGTGCTGCGGATGGACGTCGGCACGTTGGCGTCCGGTAGCGCGGCGCGGATGACCGGCTCCGCCTCGGCCATCACCTCCTCCGGCGTCCGGTAGTTGATGCTCAACGACGCCAGGTTGACGTGGTCCAACCCGATCCGGCCCAGCCGTTCCTCCCAGGACTCGGTGAACCCGTGCCGGGCCTGGGCGCGGTCGCCGACGATGGTGAGGCTCCGGGACGGGCAGCGGCCGAGCAGCATCTGCCACTCCGCGTCCGTCAGTTCCTGCGCCTCGTCCACGACGATGTGGGCGAAGGGCCCGGCGAGGAGGTCGGAGTCCGTCTCGGACAGTGCGGCCTCGTCCACGATGATGCTTTGCGCGTCCTCGACGCGCAGCATCGACATCACCTTCATCTCGCTGTCGTCGGTCGCGATCAGGTGTGCGACGACCTCGTTCATCTGCTCCCGTCGGGCCGCCACAGCCGCCTCGTGACGACGCCGGCGTCGCGCGGCCTCCGGGTCACCGAGCCGTTGCCGTGCGGCGTCCAGCAACGGCAGGTCGGACACCGTCCAGGCCTGGCCATCGGGGCGCTGCAGCAGCCTGACCTCGTCGGGGGAGAGCCAGGGCGCGCACCTGCGAAGGTAGGCAGGCACCTCCCAGAGGTCGCCGACCAGGTCGGTCGGCTCGATCAGCGGCCACCCCCGGTTGAAGGCCTCGGCCAGGTCACGGCTGCGCTCGAGCGATCGGCGGAGCAGGTCGGGTGACACCTCCTCGTCGTCGTGCTTGTCGACCAGGATGGTGACCAGCTCCTCCCAGACCTGGTCGCGCGCCTCGTTGTGCGGCGTGCCGGGGTCGGCCGATTCGAACGCCTCTGCCCAGTCGGTCGCACTGAGCCAGACCTCGGACCATTGCGACTCCACGAGCATGCCCTTCGTGGGCGCCTCCTCGTACAGCCGCACGGCGGGCTCGATCGCGCCCACCATCTCGGCCGACGCCTTGAGGCGCGCGACCTCCGGATCCGTCTCGATGGCGGCGGACGGACCCTCAGCGACCAGGTCGCGGACCGTGCAGGTCTGCACGCCGTCCTCGCCGAGGCTCGGGAGCACGTCGGCGACGTACGCCAGATAGGGCTGGTGCGGCCCGACGAACAGCACGCCACCTCGGCGGTGGCCCAGGCGCGGGTCGGCGTAGAGGAGGTACGCCGCACGGTGCAGCGCGACGACCGTCTTGCCGGTTCCCGGACCGCCGTCGACGACGAGGGCCCCGCGGGAGCCCGCTCGGATGATGGCGTCCTGGTCGGCCTGGAGCGTGCCGAGCACGTCGCGCATCCGCGCCGACCGACTGCCGCCGAGGCTGGCGATGAACGCGGACTGGTCGTCGAGGGCGGCGTGCCCGTCGAGCCCGTCCGGGGTGAACACCTCGTCCCAGTAGTCGCTGATCCGGCCCTGGGTCCAGCGGTACCGCCGGCGGCTGGCGAGGCCCATCGGGTTGGCATGGGTCGCCGCGAAGAACGGCTCGGCAGCGGGGGAGCGCCAGTCGACCAGCAACCGGCGGCCGTCGTGGTCGGTGAGGCCGAGGCGTCCGACGTACACGGCGCTGCCGTCGGCTGCACTCACGACGCGGCCCAGGCAGAGGTCCAGACTGAACCGTCGCAACGTGCGCAGCCGCGCCGTCAGCCGATGGATCTCGTTGTCGCGGTCCATCGCTTCCTGACCGGTTCCGCCGGGCGACTTCCGCTCGGCGTCGAGCCGCTCGCGCAGGTCGGCGATCGTCCGGTCGAGATTCTGTGCGATGGCAGCGAAGTGCTGCTCGTCGGTGGCGACCAGTGCGGGGTCGGCCTTGGGTGACAGATGGTCGGGAAGGGCAAAGACAGCGGTCGACAAGGAGCTCACGGCGGGCGATTCTCCGGCACGACCAGGGTCTTGCGGCAAGCCCCCCGAGGCGCTATACGTTGTAAGTGGAGGAGCTCGTTCGGCGCTGCTAGCCCGGCGGGTGGTGCGTTGGCTCGTTCTCCACCGGCACTTGGTGCCGACCCAGCCTGAGTTAGTCGTCGTGCTGTTGATCCGCCGGAGAGGCCCTGCATCTGGCGGTGAATGCCCCTCCTGGTTGGATATCGCCGATAAGTGACATTATGTCATCTGGAACAGGCGGGAACTCGGCCGCCGCCGCCGGAGGCCCTCCCCTGCTGCTGGCTCAGGAGACGTCGTCGGTGCGCAACGCGAACGCGCTGATGATCGCCGCGGTGAGGTCGCGCTCCTGGCGTTCGAACAGGAAGCCGATGTGACGTCCGAGTGCGCGCTTGTCGATCGTGATGATGTTGTCGCAGCTGATGACGCAACTCTGGTCGAGCCCGTTGGCCGGGCCCACCGTCACCTCGGTGCTGAGTCCCTTCGCGGTGGACGTGATCGGCGCGACCGTCACCCGGCGCATCGCGCCTCGCACCGGCTCGCGCGTCAGCACGACGACCGGCCTGGCCTTGTCGAGATGAGCGATGTGGATGTCGCGCATCAGTCCTCGATCGCTGTGTGGTCGACCAGATCGTCGAAGTCGTCGTAGTCCCCTGACTCCTCCAGGATCCGCGCGTCCTGCTCCCCTCGGAGTTGCTGCTGATAGAGGTTCAGGGCGCGGGCAACCACAGCCGCGCGGGAGCCGGCGCCCTGCGTCACCAGGCTGTCGACGTACGCCACCAGCTCATCGGGGAGCCGCACCGCAATCTGGGTTGACATCCCACTATGGTACCAGTTTGGGATTCGGTTGCTGAGCGAACACCTCAGGCAGGCTGAGGCCCGGTCGTCACGTCCGGCTCGGAGTCGATGATCACGTCGATCAGCCGGTCGATGGCGATCTGGGTGTAGCCGGCATGGAGTGCCGACTGGTCAGTCAGGTCAGTGACACCGATCGTGATCACATTTTTGCCGATCCGCACGTAGGTCTGGTGAAAGGTCAGCTCGTAGGAGGTCCCGGACGTGTCGACAAGGGTGCCGGACGCGGTGACGTTGATCTGGTCGTCGGTGGCGTCGCTGACCGCGGTCTCGTCGGTGCTGACCGTCACGTCCCAGGTGTTCCCGTCGCTGTCGGATCCGGTCACCGACGTACAGGCGCCGAGCACCGTGCTGAGCTGGGCGAACGCATCCGCCACGGCGTTTCCGTCCTGGTACGACGACGCGCCGCTGCTGACCTCGGGCGCGCCGGAGTCGCCGTAGTCGTACTCGACGTCCTGCTCGGCCACTTCCAGTGGGTCGAGGCTGTCGCTGATCGCCGAGATCTGGCCGAAGCAACCGGGCGCGA
The DNA here is from genome assembly GCA_963795115.1 of uncultured Actinomycetota bacterium. Lineage (GTDB taxonomy): Bacteria > Actinomycetota > Actinomycetes > Propionibacteriales > Nocardioidaceae > Nocardioides. Next base: position 248,664 of record CAWCGH010000001.1, on the reverse strand, counting down.
CACTGTCGTCGTCGGACTCGACCGGACCCCCGGTCCAGCCCTCGCCCACGTTCTCCGGCGTGAGGACGACGACCTCGAGCTGCTCCTGCGTCAGGGCCGGCCCGGAGTCGTCCGCCACATCGGTGTCGCCGCCGTCGGTCTGGTCCTCGATGACGTTGCCGTCGGCGTCGACGACCACGGTCTCGGTCTCCTGCGCCTCCGGTTCTCCCTCATCGTCGCCGCAGCCGGCGGCGAGCAGAGCGATCAGGGCCAGGGAGCCGACCGAAGCCAGGCGTCGGTTGCGGGTCGGGACGTTGTTCACAGGGACCTCCAGTTCAGCGGGACCCCCGGATCCTTCCATCCGCCGAGCGGAGTCCAACCGCGCCACGACGAAAGATCGTTCGTAGGAACGATGGCGTGGTTGATCTAGGTTGGACGACGACTGCCTGGAGGTCATCCTCGTGAACACCAACGACTACGCCAGCGTCCGTTACGTCACGGGTCCGGGCGGCAGCCAGATCCTGCTGGTCGACCCCTCAGGCAATCTGATCGAGCTCTTCCAGCCCGCGGCTCAAGACTGACATAACGTCAGCCCCGCTCCCCTGGCGCTCAGAGGTCGCGAAGGGCCGGCAGCACCTCGGCACAGACCTGCTCGGTCCACTGCACCGGATCGTCGCCGTGCGCGGTCAGCGTGACCAGATCGACGCCGAGGGCGGCGTACTCCCCCATCGACGTGACAAATCCGTCGACGTCGGGCAGCGGGTCTACCGCGCTGATCATGGTCTTCCGGATCGCGTCGTAGTCGGTGCCGGCCGTCTCGCAGTGCCCCCGGAGCACGGACAGCTTGTGCTTCATGAGCCCCGGCGACTCTCCGAAGATGTTGCACCACTGCGCGTACTCAGCGACCATCCGCAGCGTCTTCTTCTCCCCCGCTCCCCCGATCAGGATCGGCGGATGCGGCTGGGCCAGCGGCGGCGGCACGCAGGCGGTCTCCGTGAGCTGGAAGTGCGCCCCGTCGTACGGGCCGTCGTCCTCGCTCCACATCTGGAGGCAGATCTGCAACGTCTCCTCGAGCCGCTCGAACCGCTCCGCCATGGGCGGGAAAGGCACGCCGAGCCCGAGGTGCTCCCGCTCGTACCAGCCTGCGCCGATCCCGAGCAGCGCCCGGCCACCCGAGAGCCGGTCCAGCGTCGTCACCGTCTTGGCCAGCAGGCCGGGATAGCGGTACGTCGCACCCGTCACCAGCGCGCTCAGCCGGATGGTCTCGGTGAGGGCGGCGACGTGCGCGAGGGTCAGGTAGGCCTCCAGCATCGGCTCGGGCGGGCCGCCGAGGTTCTCCATCTGGAACCAGTGGTCCATGACGGTGAAGAGCTCCGCGCCACCGGCCTCTGCGGCCTGGGCGGTGCCGACCAGCTGAGCCGTCAGCCGGGCTTCCCAGCCGGGAAAGGAGAGGTTCGCGTAGTGAACGCCGAGCTGCACAGCGCCTACCGTACGCAGGGTGGCAACCTGACCCTGTCTACGATGCCCGTCATGCGCTCGTTCACCCGCCCGGCCCTGGTGGCCACTGCCCTCGTCCTTGCTCTCGGAGTCGCCGCGTGCGGTGAGGACGACCCGGACGAGGAGGCGAGCGACGACACCTCGACCTCACAGACCACCGACGACCCCACGGCCACGGTGACCGAGACGAGCGCGGACGCCTGCACCTACGTGCCCGACGGCACCGGTGGCGACGTCGAGCTGCCCCCGTCGTCGCCCGCCGTCACCGGCGCGGTCGACGTCACCATCGCCACGTCGATCGGCGAGTTCAATCTCGCGCTCGACGGTGAGCGCACGCCGTGCACGACCAACTCGATCAAGTCATTGGTCGAGCAGGGCTTCTACGACGGCACGACCTGCCACCGGATGACGGTCAGCGCCGGCTTCGAGGTGCTCCAGTGCGGTGACCCGACCGGCACGGGCAGTGGTGGGCCCGGCTACACGATCCCGGCGGAGTACGACGGCACCGAGACCTACCCGGCGGGCACCCTCGCGATGGCCCGTGCGGCCGATCCCAACAGCGGCGGTTCGCAGTTCTTCATCTGCTTCGGCGAGACCGTGCTCGCGCCGGAGTACACGGTGTTCGGGACCGTCGACCAGGCGACCATCGACGCCATCGCGGAGGCGGCCAAGGCCGGCGTGACGCCGGTGATGGGTCCGGAGGACGGCACGCCCAAGACCGAGATCACCTTCGAGACCGCCACCGTCGACTGACCCCTAGCCGGGGAAGGTGACCCCGCTCAGCTTCTCCGAGATCTCCCAGAGTCGCTGGGCGAGCGCCTCGTCTCGGGCAGTGCTGCTGCGCCGCGCCGCCGCCGGCCAACCGTGCAGCTCGAGCCGGCCGTGCGGGCCGATGTAGGTGTCGCCAGGGATGTCCATGGTCGCTGCGTAGACCGTGCAGAGCGCGCCCCGCCAGGCGGGCATCGCGACGAGTCGCTGCCCGTGGTAGCCGATCCAGGTGAGGACCGGGTTGCCGGTGCCGCCGGTGATGTTGGTGGACGACGCGCCGGGATGGGCGCCGACCGCGCGCACGCCGGACCCGGCCGCGGTGAGCCGCCGCTGGAGCTCGGACATGAACAGCAGGTCGGCGAGCTTGGACTGGGCATAGGCCGAGAACGCCTTGTACGGCCGGCCCTCCCAGGCGAGGTCGCCGAGGTCGATGTCGCTGCCGCGGCGGTGCTCGCGGGAGCTGGTCACCACCACCCGGTCGCGGATCCCGGGGAGGAGCAGGTTGGTCAGGGCGAAGTGGCCGAGGTGGTTGGTCGCGAAGTGGGTCTCGACCCCATCGGTAGTGAGTCCGTACGGCGCGCCCAGCACGCCGGCGTTGTTCACGAGCACGTCGAGCCCGTCGTACTCCGCCAGGAACGCCTCGGCGAACGACCGCACGGACGCGAGATCCGCCACGTCGAGCCGGCGTACGACGACCCGGCCGGCGTCGTACCCGGGCACCTGCCGGGCGGCCGCGTCACCCTTCTCGAGGTTGCGGCACGCGAGCACCAGCTCGGCGCCCCGCGACCCGAGGATCCGGGCGGCCTGGAAGCCGACGCCACCGTTGGCGCCGGTGATCACGAACCGGCGCCCCTGCTGGGGCGGCACGGCAGTCCACGGTCGCATGGCGCAAGGCTAGGGGTTGTCTCGGCACTAGGGTGCATCTCTGTGACGAGGTGGCGGAGCCTGGCCAGGGACGAAGCGATCCAGCGGAAGGCGCTGCTCGCGGTGACGTCCTACGACGTACGGCTGGATCTCGCCACCGACGACGCGACGTTCCGGTCGATCACGACCCTCCGGTTCGAGGCGAGCAGTACTGGCGCCGGCGAGACCTTCGTCGAGGTCAAGCCGACCGCACTGCACCGAGCCACGCTCGACGGCGCCGACCTCGACCCGGGAAGGCTCGCCGAGGGTCGGCTGCCGCTCCACCTCTCCCCCGGCAGCCACGAGCTGGTCGTCGATGCGACCATGCCGTTCCGCAACGACGGCGAGGGCCTGCACCGGAGCGTGGACCCCGCGGACGGGCGGGCCTACGTCTACGGCATGTCGTTCATGGATGCGGCGCCGACGGTGTTCGCGTGTTTCGACCAGCCCGACCTCAAGGCGCCGTACACGATGCACGTGACGGCGCCCGCTGACTGGCTGGTGGTCGGCAACGCCCCGGCCGAGGAGGTCGGCGGCGCGGACGGGGCACGGCAGTGGCGGCTGGGCCCCACTCCCCCGCTCTCGACGTACTTCGTCACCCTGGTCGCGGGGCCCTACCACCACCTCGCCGACGAGCACGACGGGATCCGGCTCTCCCTCAGCGCCCGGCAGAGCCTCGGGCCGACTCTCGACCGCGAGGCAGAAGAGCTGTTCGAGGTGACCCGCCAGAGCTTCGACGAACTGCACCGGCTGTTCGGCAGTCGGTACGCCTTCGGCGACTACCACCAGGCGTTCGTCCCCGAGTTCAACGCGGGCGCGATGGAGAACCCGGGCTGCGTCACCATCCGGGACCCCCTGCTCTTCGACCGGGCCAGCACCCGCGCCGAGCGGTCCTACCGCGCAGTGCTGATCGCGCACGAGATGGCGCACCAGTGGTTCGGCAACCTGGTGACGCCGCAGTGGTGGGACGACCTCTGGCTCAACGAGTCGTTCGCCGAGTACGTCGGCTACCGCGTCGCCGCGGACGCGACGTCCTACCACGACGCATGGGTCGACCAGTCCTACTCCCGCCGGACGTGGGGCCTGACCGCCGACCAGCGGCCGACCACCCACCCGGTCGCCGGCAACGGCGCGTTCGATGCGCTCGCCGCCCTGCAGGACTTCGACGGCATCTCCTACGCCCGCGGGTCCAACGTGCTGCGGCAGCTCGCCGACCGCCTCGGCGACGACGTCTTCTTCGGTGGCGTGCGCGATCTCTTCGAGCGACACCGGTTCGGCAACGCGACCATGCACGACCTGTTCGCCTGCTGGTCCCGGGCCGGCGCCGGCGACCTCGACGGCTTCATCAAGGGCTGGCTCCTGACGCCGGGTCCGGACGTACTGACCCTCGACCGTGGGGCAGGAGTCGTCCGCCGGACGTCGCCCGCCGCCTTTCCGGCGGACCGCCGGCACCGGCTCGTGGTCGCCACGCACGGCCCCGACGGCTGGCAGCGGACACCTCTCGAGCTCGACGGCCCGGAGACGCCGTTGTCCCTCGCCGACCCGGCTGCACCAGTGTTGCTCGACGCCGATGAGTCGACGTGGGCGGCGACGCCGCCCGACCTGGTGACGATGGTCGCGCTGCCCCGGTTGATGCCGACGCTCGACCCCCAGCTCCGGGCGACGATGTGGAACAGCGTGCGGCTGGGCGTCTTCAACGCGCTGGTCGACCCGGCACACGTCGCCGACCTCATGGCAGTCGCGCCACCGATCGAGGACACCGCCGACAACGAGCGGCACCTGATGCCGTGGGCGATCGAGACCGTCGTCCCGCTGGCGCCGCCCGGGGCCCTCGACCGGCTGCACGCCGGGCTCCGGGCTGCTGTCCACCGGACCGAGCCGGGCTCGGAGCTGCGGCTCTCGGCATTCCGAGCGGTCGTCGCCACGGAGCCCGATACCGAGGCGCTGGCAGGCTGGGCCGCCGGCCACGCGATGCCCGAGGGCGTCGACGTCGACGACGACCTGCGCTGGCGGATCCGGTGCCGGCAGGCGGAGCTGGGTGCGATCGGCCGCGCCGATCTCGACGCGGCCCTCGCGGAGGCGCGCTCGGGTCATGCGCTCGTGTCCCACGCGCGGGCGGTCGCGGCGATGCCGACGGCGGAGGGCAAGGAGTTCGCCTGGGACCGGCTGCTCGGGCGGGTCTCGGTTGCCATGTACGAGATCGAGGCCGCCGGCCACGGTCTCTGGCGGCCGGGCCAGCAGGAGGTGACGGAGCCCTACGTCGCGTCGTACTTCGAGGGCCTGCCGGCGGTCGTCGCCCACCACCAGGGCTGGGTGCAGGCCGTTGCCGTGGACGCCTTCTTCCCCATCACCCACCTCGACGACGACACGCTCGCGCAGGCCAGGGCCGCGCTCGACCTCGACCTGCCGCCAACCGTGCTGCGCCGACTGCAGGACCAGGTGGACGAACTCGAAAGACGGCGCGCGGTTGCCGTGGCGTTCCCGGTTTAGGTCGGACCCTGCTGAGAGACTGACCTCATCATGGAAACCCTCGGTCTGCTCCTCCTCGGGCTGGTGATCGGCGTCGTCGTCGGCTGGGCGTTCCGCGCCCGGATGACGCCGCCGTCGGCGACCGGTGAGTCCGCGGAGGTGCTCGTCGCCCGCCACGAGGCGGCGGTGGCCGAGGTGCGGCGGCAGGAGGCGGCCGCACGCGCAGAGGTCCAGGCCGACCTCGCCGGTGCGCTGGCGAGCGTCGACGAGCTGCGGCAGGCGCTCATCGACCTGCGCTCCCAACAGGCGGAGCGCGAGCGGGAGCACCGGGCGCAGCAGCAGGAGCGCGAGCGTGGCGAGAGCGGACAGACCCAGGTGCTGAAGACCCTGACCCCCGTGGTCGAGCACCTTCGGTCGATGCAGCGCAAGGTCGACGACCTGGAGAAGTCCCGGGTCGCCCAACATGCGGAGCTCGCCACCCAGATCCGCCACACCCAGCGATCGGTCGAAGAATCCAGGAAGGCGGCTGACACCTTGGCGTCAGTACTCAAGAACAACTCGGTCCGTGGAGCGTGGGGCGAGACCCAGCTGCGGACCCTCGTGGAGACCGCGGGTCTGCTCAACCGCGTCGACTTCGAGCTACAGGCCACCGTCGGCGCCGACTCCGGCGAGCGACGCCCCGACATGGTGATCTACCTGCCGGGCGGCAAGCAGATGGCCATCGACGCCAAGGCGCCCTACAACTCCTTCATGGACGCCCAGCGCGAGGGCCTCGAGCCCGAGACGCGGGTTCGGCTGCTCGCCGACCACGCCAAGAAGGTGCGCGGCCACGTCGACACGCTCGCCCGCAAGGGCTATTGGACGGGCTTGTCGATCAGCCCCGAGTTCACGGTGGCATTCATCCCCAACGAGCAGCTGCTCAACGCGGCGCTCGACGTCGACCCGTCGCTGATGGAGCACGCGTTCCAGCAGGGCGTCGTCCTCGCCACACCGACCAACCTCTGGAGCATCCTCAAGACGGTCGCGTTCACCTGGAAACAGGAGGCGCTGACCGAGGACGCGCAGGCGCTCTTCGAGACCGGCCAGGTGCTCTATCGGCGCATCGTCAAGCTCGCGGAGCACGTCGACAAGCTCGGCCGGTCCATCGAGCGCAGCGTCAAGGACTACAACACGTTCAGCGGTTCGCTGGAGCGTTCGGTCCTGCCGGCCGCCCGGAAGCTGAGCGCGGCCGAACCGCTGAGCAAGCTGCCGGAGCCGAAGCAGATCGATGAGGCACCGCGCGCCCTGACCAGCGGGGACTTCGCCGTACTCGCCGATCTGGACCGCGAGGAGCTCCCGCTCGACCTGCTGACCGGCGAGGGTGCGATCGACGCCGAGATCGTGGAGGACGAGCGCGACGCGGGTTGACCCTGCGTTAGCGTCAGGTCATGCCCGAGGTCGACCCGAGCTTTCTCGCGCTCCCCTTCCGACGCCTAGGCGAGATCGCGCTCGCCCGAGCAGCCGATCTCGGCGCCACGCACGCCGACTTCCGGTTCGAGCGGATCCGTTCTCAACGGATCCTGGTCCGCGACGGTGCGCTCCAGGGCGCGGCCGACGCTGACGTCGTCGGGTTCGCCGTCCGGGTGATCCACGGCGGTGCGTGGGGCTTCGCCGCCGGAGTGGTGCTGACCGACGCCGAAGCGGCCAGGGCCGCCGAGACGGCGGTCTCGGTCGCGAAGGTCGCAGCCGCGATGACCACCACTCCGGTCCAGCTCGCCCCCGAGCCGGTCTACGACGACGTGACGTGGGTGTCGTCGTACGACGTCGATCCGTTCGGCGTCGCCACCACCGACAAGACCACAGTCCTCGCCGACTGGACGACGCGGCTGCGTCGCGGCAGTGCGGTCGACCACGCCACCGCATCGCTCTACGCGGTGCTCGAGAACAAGTACTACACCGACCTCGCCGGCACCCGCGTCACCCAGCAGAGGGTCCGGATGCAGCCGGAGTTCGAGGCGATGGGCGGCACCTCTGAGGTGTTCGACTCGATGTCGAGCATCGCGCCACCGGTCGCGCGCGGCTGGGAGTACATCGTCGGTACTCCCTCCGACGGCGCGTGGGACTGGGACGCCGAGCTCGACGAGGTCCCCGATCTCCTGACCGACAAGCTCAAGGCACCCACCGTCGAGGCCGGCCGCTACGACCTGGTGATCCACCCGTCCAACCTGTGGCTCACCATTCACGAGTCGATCGGCCACGCCACCGAGCTGGACCGTGCTCTCGGCTACGAGGCCAACTACGCAGGCACCAGCTTCGCGACGCCCGACCAGGTCGGACGGCTGCGCTACGGCAGTCCGGTCATGCAGGTCACCGGCGACCGGACGATCGAGCACGGCCTCGCCACCATCGGCTACGACGACGACGGGGTGGCCACACAGCAGTGGGACATCGTGCGTGACGGCACCCTGGTCGGCTTCCAGCTCGACCGGCCGATGGCCGCGCTGATGCCGGAGCTCAACGACGGCCGGTCCAACGGATGCGCGTACGCCGACTCCCCCGGCCACATCCCGATCCAGCGGATGGCCAACGTCTCGCTCCAGGCGGCGCCGGACGGACCGAGCACCGAGGAGTTGATCGGGAGGGTCGAACGCGGTCTCTACGTCGTCGGCGACAAGTCCTGGTCCATCGACATGCAGCGGTTCAACTTCCAGTTCACCGGACAGCGGTTCTACCGGATCGTCGACGGCCGACTCGCCGGGCAAGTGCGCGACGTGGCCTACCAGGCGACGACCACGGACTTCTGGGGCTCCATGGAGGCGGTCGGTGGTCCCGACACGTGGCTGCTCCACGGTGCCTTCAACTGTGGAAAGGCCCAACCGGGGCAGGTCGCCGCGGTCAGTCATGGCGCCCCGACCGCGCTCTTCCGCGACGTACGGATCCTGAACACGACCGAGGAGGGCGGCCAGTGAGCGCGACCCCGCAGGAACTCGTGGAGCACGGGCTTGCCGCCTCCACCGCCGATGACTGTGTCGTCATCGTCCGGGACACGACCAGCGCCAACCTCCGCTGGGCCAACAACACCCTCACGACCAACGGCCAGATGAGCAGCCGCAGCGCAACCGTTGTGTCGTTCGTGGCCTCGGGCGAAGGCACCGCCGCCGCGTCAACGAGCGGCATCGCCACCACCGCCGAAGAGATCGCCGAGATCGTCCGCGCCGCCGATGCCGCCGCCCGGCTGGCCGAGGTCGCGGAAGACGCCAACCCGCTGGTCCGGGACCGCACGACCGCCGATTGGGACGAACCCGCCGTACCCACCGACATCACTGTCTACGACGCCGTGGCGCCCGCGCTGGGCGAGGCGTTCCGCCGCGCCGGTGCCGCCGGCCGGCTGCTCTACGGGTTCGTCGACCACGAGGTGGCGACGACGTACCTCGGCTCGAGCACCGGCCTCCGGCTCCGCCACGTGCAGCCGACCGGGCACGTCGCCTGCACCGCCAAGGACTCAGCGCTGACGACGAGCGCCTGGCTGGGCGCGGCCACCACCGACTTCACCGACGTCGACCCGCTGGCGATCGATGACGAGCTCGCCCGGCGGCTGGCCTGGGCGCAGCGCCGCGTCGACCTGCCGGCCGGGCGCTACGACACGATCCTGCCGCCCACCGCGGTCGCCGACCTGATGGTCGACACCTACTGGTACGCCGGCGCACGGGACGCGTGGGAGGGCCAGTCGGTCTACAGCCAGCGCCCGACCGGCACCCGGATCGGCGAGCGGATCACCGCGCCGGGCGTCCACCTCAGGTCCGACCCCCGCCGTCCCGACGTCGCGTGCGCTCCGTTCGCGGTCGTCGGCTCGTCCACCTCCGAGAACTCGGTCTTCGACAACGGCCTCCCCCTGGCTCACACCGACTGGATCCGCGACGGAGAACTCACCTCCCTCGTCCAGACCCGCCACACCGCAGCGATGACCGGCGAGCCGGCGACGCCGTACATCGACAACCTGGCGCTCGAGGTCGACAGCGGCAGCGGCACCGTCGACGAGCTGATCGCCGACACCGAGCGCGGCCTGCTGGTGACCTCGCTCTGGTACATCCGGCTGGTCGACCCGCAGAGCCTGCTGCTCACCGGGCTGACCCGCGACGGCGTCTACCTCGTCGACAACGGCGAGATCACCGGCGCCGTCAACAACTTCCGTTGGAACGAGAGCCCGATCGACCTGCTCGGACGGTTCAGCCACGCCTCGGTCACGACGCGCAGCTTCAGCCGCGAGTGGGGCGCCGACCACTTCCCGCGGACCGCCACCCCCGCGCTTCGGATCCCCGACTTCAACATGTCGAGCGTGTCGCAAGCGATGTGACCCCACCGGCGTGTCGGCCTCGACTCTCGGTCCGGCCAATCCGGAACGGCACCTGTCTCCGAAGGCAGGTCATCAGTCCGATCCCGGAGGTCACCATGCAGATCCGCAAGCCCAGTCCCGCGTTCGCAGTCGCTGTCGCCGCCCTCGTCGTGTCGCTCGGCGGCACGTCGTACGCCGTCGGCCAGATCGGCTCGGGCGATATCCGGGACAACTCGGTCCGTTCCGTCGACATCCGTGACGGCCAGGTGCGGGCCGCCGACCTGGCGCCGAACGCCGCCGGCGTTGGCCGTTGGGCGCTGATCAATGCCGCCGGGAAGATCGAGGCCCAGTCGGGCGGCTTCAGCGTCGCGGCGGCCTACGTGACGCTGCCGAACACGGACCCGAACGGTGGCGACAACTCGCAGCGCGCCGCGGGCAACGTCTACATCAACGCCAACGAGGACCTTCTCGACAACGGGGTCTACGCGGTCGTCGCGCTGCAGAACCAGGTCGACCAGAACGGCGACACCATCACGAACGGCCGCGCGCCGGGTGCCGACAACAACCCGGAGTTCTCCGGCGAGATCTCGACCACCGTGTGTGGCCTGGCCACCGTCGTCGCCTGTGCGCCGCTGGGGACCAACGCCACGACCCACCTGGTCGTGAGCCCCCGCAACAGCGACGGCACGGTCACGATGCCGACCGCCCGCAAGCGGTTCTACATCTTCGTGACGGGTGACTCGAGCGACCTGGTCGTTCCGTGAGGTAACCCTCAATCCGAGTAGGCGTCGACCGGCGGGCACGAGCACACCAAGTTGCGGTCGCCGTATGCCTGATCGATGCGCGCGACCGGGGGCCAGTACTTGTCCCCGGTCGCGTTCGGCCCGGCAAGGCCGGACGGGAAGACCGCTTCCTCACGCGAGTAGACGCGATCCCACTCCCCCACCAGCGCGCGCGCAGTGTGCGGCGCGTGGTGCAGTGGAGAGTCATCGAGGTTCCACTCGCCGGATGCGACCCGGTCGATCTCGCCCTTGATCGCGATCATCGCGTCGCAGAACCGGTCGAGCTCGGCGAGGTCCTCCGACTCGGTCGGCTCGACCATCAGCGTGCCGGCCACCGGGAACGACATCGTCGGTGCGTGGAAGCCGTAGTCGATCAGGCGCTTGGCGACGTCGTCGACGGTGACGCCGGTCTGCCTGGTGATCTCGCGCAGGTCGAGGATGGACTCGTGGGCGACCAGGCCGGAGTCGCCGCGGAAGAGCACTGGGTAGTGCTCCCCGAGCCGGGCCGCGACGTAGTTGGCCGACAGCACCGCAACCGCGGTCGCCTGGGCGAGGCCGTCGGCGCCCATCATCCGGATGTAGGCCCAGGAGATCGGCAGGATCCCGGTGGAGCCGTACGGCGCCGCGCTGATCGCGCCGACACCCTCGCGCTTCGACTCCTCCGGGTGCAGCGGGTGCGAGGGGAGGTACGGCGCCAGGTGGGCGCGCACCGCGATCGGACCCACACCCGGCCCCCCGCCGCCGTGCGGGATGCAGAACGTCTTGTGCAGGTTGAGGTGGGAGACGTCGCCGCCGAACTGACCCGGCTTGGCGTAGCCGAGGAGCGCGTTGAAGTTGGCGCCGTCGATGTAGACCTGACCGCCGTGATCGTGCACGACCTCGCACAGCTCGGAGATGTCCGCCTCGTAGACGCCGTGTGTCGACGGGTAGGTCACCATGATCGCAGCGAGCGTGTCGGCGTGCTGCTCGCACTTGGCCCGCAGATCGGCGAGGTCGACGGTGCCGTCCTCGTCTGCCTTGACGACGACGACGGTCATCCCGGCCATCACGGCGGACGCGGGGTTGGTGCCGTGGGCCGAGGACGGGATCAGGCAGACCCGGCGCGCGTGGTCACCGTTGGCGTCGTGGTAGGCGCGGATCGCGAGCATCCCCGCGAACTCGCCTTGCGACCCCGCGTTCGGCTGGATCGACACCGTGTCGTAGCCGGTGACCTCGGCCAGCCAGCCCTCGAGCTGGCCGACCAGCTGCTGGTAGCCGGTCGCGTCCGCAGCGGGCACGAACGGGTGGAGGTCTGCGAAGCCGGGCAATGAGATCGGCTCCATCTCGGTGGTCGCGTTGAGCTTCATGGTGCAGGAGCCCAGTGGGATCATGCCGCGATCGAGCGCGTAGTCGCGGCTCGACAGTCGGTGCAGGTACCGCAGCATCGACGTCTCGTTGTGGTGGGTGTTGAAGACGGGGTGCTCGAGGAAGTCCGTCGTACGGCGCAGCTCCGGAGGGAGCGCGTCGCTGGTCGAGCGGTCGACACTGTCGATATCCGTGCCCTCGATGCCGAACGCCTCCAGCACCTTCGACACCGTGGCACGCGTCGTGCACTCCGAGGTCGACAGCGCGACGGCGTCGGCGTCGACCTGCCGCAGGTGCACCCCCAAGCTGCGCGCCCCGGCGACGACATCCGCCGCGCGGCCGGGCACCGACACCGTCAACGTGTCGAAGAACCGCTCGTGCGCCGGCGCGAAGCCGCCTGCGGCCAGCGACTGGGCAAGGACCGCGGCGTAGCGATGGGTGCGGGTCGCGATCTGCCGCAGACCCTCGGGGCCGTGGTAGACGGCGTACATCGAAGCGGCGACTGCCAGCAGGACCTGGGCAGTGCAGATGTTCGAGGTCGCCTTGTCGCGACGGATGTGCTGCTCACGGGTCTGCAGGGCCAGCCGGTAGGCGGGGCGCCCTTCGACATCCAGCGAGACACCGACCAGGCGGCCAGGAAGCTGCCGCTCGAGACCGGCACTCACGCTCATGAAACCGGCATGCGGACCGCCGTAGAAGAGCGGCACGCCGAAACGCTGGCTCGACCCGACGACGACGTCGGCGCCGAAGGAGCCGGGCGCCTCGAGAAGAGCCAGCGCCAGCAGGTCGGCGGCGACGACGGCCAGTCCCCCGCGCCGGTGGATCTCGTCCACCACCGGACGCGGGTCGAGGATCCGGCCCGAGGAGCCGGGGTACTGGATCAGGACTCCGGCGACCTCACCCTCGGGCAGGCCCTTTGCGAGGTCGGCGACGACGACCTCCAAGCCGAGCGCCTCGGCCCGGGTAAGGACGACGTCGATCGTCTGCGGCAGCGCATCGGCGTCGAGCACGAACGGGCCGGCCAGGTTGCGGCGGGCCCGGTGGACGAGGGCCAACGCCTCGGCGGCCGCGGTGCCCTCGTCGAGGAGCGACGAACCCGACGTGGGCAGGCCCGTCAGGTCGCTGATCATCGTCTGGAAGTTGAGCAGCGCCTCGAGCCGGCCCTGCGAGATCTCCGGCTGGTAAGGCGTGTAGGCGGTGTACCAGCTCGGGTCCTCGAGCACGTTGCGGCGTACGACGGGCGGAGTGATCGTCGCGTGGTAACCCAGACCGATCATCGGCTCACCCGGAGTGTTGGACCCGGCGAGCACGCGGAGCTCCGCGGCGACCGCGGCCTCGCTGAGGGGGGCGGGGAGATCGAGCGGCGCCGTCGTACGGATGCCAGCCGGCACGGCTGCGTCCATCAGCGCGTCGATGGACGCGAAGCCGAGCCGCTCGAGCATCGTGTCGACCTGGGCCTGGTCGGGCCCGAGGTGACGGCTCACGAACGGCAGCGCGCCGTCGAGCTCAGGAAGCGTGGGAAGGTCGGACAACGGGGGCTCCTCGGGATCGGTCGATCTCGTCGCCCTCCCCCTCTGTCACCGCGGCGTCGCGGTTCCACAGTTGCCCGGCCGCGCGGTCCTGGTGCCTGAGAGGTTCCGGGGAGGATTTGCCCCTTCGGCGCTGGGTCGAACCCAGACTCTCCCGCGCGGGATCAGCAGGCCGAGACTATCAGCCGGGCAGGCTCAACCCGCGGTCCGCGCCGCCCGTCGGACGGCGAGTTCGTCACCGGCGGCCGGCTCGGACGGCTCCTGCGCGGCGTGCTCGCTCGGCAGGTTGGCGAGGGTGCCCTCGATCTCGCGCCAGACGCCGCCGATGGCGATCCCGAAGACGCCCTGACCGCCTTGGAGCAGGTCGATGACCTCGTCGTTGCTGGTGCAGTAGTAGACAGACGCACCGTCGCTCATCAGGGTGACCTGGGTGAGGTCGTCGGTGCCGCGCTCGCGCAGATGGGTGACCGCGGTGCGGATCTGCTGGAGCGAGATGCCCGCGTCGAGGAGCCGCTTGATCACCTTGAGGATCAAGATGTCGCGGAAGCTGTAGAGCCGCTGCGAGCCGCTGCCGCTGGCGCCCCGGACGCTCGGCTCGATCAGACCGGTGCGCGCCCAGTAGTCGAGCTGGCGGTAGGTGATGCCGGCCGCGTTGCAGGCGGTCGGACCGCGGTAGCCGAGGTCGTGCGGGAGCGGCGACACGTCGTCCGTGAAGAGCAGACCCTGCTCCTCGGCGACGCCGGCGGCGACGTCGGCAGCCTGGCTGCCTGCGTCGGGCTGGTGCTCGTTCACGCGGTCCTCCGTCGAGTCGTGGTGTCCGTTGCGGAAAGGGACTCTTCAAGGTACGGCGCTGGAGCAGGCAATGTCCAAGACGTCGGCCCGGCGTGTCGCAACTCTCACCCTCTACTTGAGAGTTAGGGACCGCTCGGAGCCTCGAAGTCCTCGGGTGAAACGTGGTCGAGGAACTCCCGGAACTTCTCGACCTCGTCCTCCTGCTCGGCCGGTACGGCGAGCCCGGCCTCGTCGAGGACGTCTTCGGAGCAGTAGATCGTGGTGCCGGTGCGCAGTGCGAGAGCAATCGAGTCGGACGGCCGGGCGCTCACCTCGGCACCCGACCCGAAGACCAGCGTCGCGTAGAAGACGCCGTCCTTCACGTCGGTGATCTGCACCTGGGCGAGCTCGCTGCCCGTGGCCGAGAGGATGTCCTTCATCAGGTCGTGCGTGAGCGGCCGGGGAGGCACGACGCCCTGCTGGGCGAACGCGATCGCGGTGGCCTCGACCGCACCGATCCAGATCGGCAGGTAGCGCTCACCCGACACCTCCCGAAGCAGCACGATCGGCTGGTTGGAGGGCATCTCCACTCTTACGCCCATCACGTCGACCTCGCGCATGCAGTCAGCGTACTCCGCGCGAGAAGCATCGGAGGCAGACCCTCAGAGGCGGCGCAGACCGGCCTTGACCAAGGTCGCGTGCAGGCGGACCGAGAGCGCGGCGATCTCGCTGATCGCCTCCTCCGCGCGGGCAGAGGCAGACGCGTCGCGGCCCCGGCGGACGGGTGCGACGACCTGCTCGACCAGGCCGACCTCGCGGTCGGCGGCGGTCTTGAAGGCCCGGAGGTGACGGGGCTCGAGACCGAAGTGGGCGAGCTCTCGTGCGGCCTGCGCGATCACCAACGCGTCGGTGTCGTAGTGGCCCGTCGGCAGCGGCGTGATCAGGCCGAAGGACTCGAGCTGGGTCAGCAGGTCGTCACCGATCTCCGCGATCTTCACCAGCTCCTTGCGTGACAGTCGGAAGTTGTCCGAACGTCGGAACGACTCCGCGGCCGGGAGGCCGTCGGCGGTCAGCGCCACCTTGGGGACGGTCGGGACCACCGCATCGATCTGCGGCGGCTCGAGGCCGCGGTCGATCGCGTCGAGGTGCTCGCGGATCACGCCGAGCGGCAGGTAGTGGTCGCGCTTCATCCGCAGGACGTAGCGCAGCCGCTCCACGTCGTGGTCGGAGAACTTGCGGTAGCCGGCGGGCGTGCGCTGGGGCTTGATCAGCCCCTCCCCCTCCCAGAAGCGGATCTTGGGGATCGTGATGTCGGGGAAGTCCGGGCGCAACAGGTCGAGGACCTGGCCGATGTTCAGGAGCGCGTCGTGGCGCTCGATGGACGATGCCCCCACGAGCGCTACACGTCCTGGTGACCGGCGAAGAAGACCAACCGGTACTTGCCGATCTGGACCTCGTCACTGTCGGTCAGCGCGATCGTCTCGATCCGGTCGCGGTTGACGTAGGTGCCGTTGAGGCTCCCGACGTCGCTCACCGTGTAGCCGTCTCCGGAGCGGTTGAAGATCGCGTGCCGACGGGACACGGTGACGTCGTCGAGGAAGATCTCGCTGTCGGGGTGGCGTCCGGCGTTGACGACGTCCTGGTCGAGGAGGAAGCGACTGCCCGCACCCGGGCCCTTCTGGACGACCAACAGCGCGGACCCGACGGGCAGCGCGTCGACCGCGGCCGCGTCGACGGGGCTGAGCTGGCGGTCGGAGGTCTCGACCTTGTCGCCGCCGACGAAGCTGATCGTCGCGGTGGCGTCGTTCGGATCGATCGTCGGCTCCGGTGCGACCAAGCGGGTCCCGCACTGGGAGCAGAACCGGGCGTCATCCGGGTTCTGCCGTCCGCAAGCGGTGCAGAAAGGCATCAGTTCTCCTCGAGCGTTCCCTCAGGGTGAGGATGAGGTCGATGGTTCGAACCTACACCTCACGAAACAGGCCGGGTGGGACGGAACACGCGCGTCCTACCCGATCGGCGCAATCGGCCGGTCAGCTGCTGATCTGCGTCTGGTAGCCGGCAGCGTCGAGGAGCTGGTCGAGCTCCGCGGCGTCGGCCGGCACGATCTCGAACAGCCAACCGTCGCCGTACGGGTCGCTGTTGACCAGCTCGGGGGTGGCGTCGAGGGCCTCGTTGCGAGCGACGACCTCGCCCCCCACCGGTGCGTAGACGTCGCTCACCGACTTGGTCGACTCGAGCTCGCCGCACGCGCTGCCGGAGGTGAGCGAGACGCCGACCTCGGGGAGGGACACGTAGACGATGTCGCCGAGCGCGTCCTGCGCATAGTCGGTGATGCCCACCCGGACCGAGCCCGGCTGCTCTCCTGGCGTGCGCAGCCACTCGTGCTCGGCGGTGTACTTGAGGTCGTCAGGCGTCATGGGGCGAAGGCTACTAACCGGGGTCGGGAGCAGAGAAGTCAGGCTCCTCCGGCTCGTGCACGGCCTCGATGTCGATCGAGCTCAGCTCGTCGACGTCCACCGTCGCGCCGTCCTCGACGAGCTGCGCCTTCGGACCGAGCAGGAACTCGAGCGCCGGCGCCAGGACGGACGGTTCGCCGATGACGTCGAGGACGTACGGCCCCTCGACCAGCTCGCCCTCGACCACGAACCCCCCCTCGGTCTCCTCGAACGACGTCTGGGCGACGATCCGGATGGAGCCGTTGAGCTGCATCGCTTCCGCACCCACCGTGCGGAGCTCCTGGATCGTGTCCAGGAGCGACGAGAGAGTGACCCGGCCGGTCTCCTCCACGATCGTGATCCGGATCCCGGGTCCGGTGACCGGCACCAGCCCGGCCAGGACGTTGAGCTCGTTGACGTCGGCCTGCGCCTGCTCGAGCGCTGCCCGCCGCCGGCTGGAGTCGTCGCGCAGCTCGTCGCGGGTTTCCTCCAGGTTGTTGATCTCGTCCTCGGCGCGCTGCCGCGTGCCGGCGAGCGCGGACAGGATGTCGATGAGCTCCTGCTCCCGTAGCGCGGAGAAGGTGTCGTCCGTCTCGTTGACCCGCACCTGCGTCACGGCAGCGAAGCCGAGCACCCCGAGCAGCAGGCCGACGACGATCTGGCTGCGCGACGGCTTGCGCAGGCCGGCGATGATCCGTTGACGCGGCCCGTCTTGCACAGGCCCTGCGGCGTCCGGCGGGGTGGCGTCAGGATCGTCAGGCATGGAACACGTGCCTCCGGATCGCCGCGACGTTGGTGAAGATCCGGATGCCGAGCACGACGATGACGCCGGTCGAGAGCTGGCCGCCGACGCCGAGGCGGTCGCCGAGGTAGACGATGCCGGAGGCGATGATCACGTTGCTGATGAAGGAGACGACGAAGACCTTGTCGTCGAAGATGCCGTCGAGGTAGGCACGCAACGCGCCGAAGACCGCATCGAGCGCGGCGACGACCGCGATCGGGAGGTACGGCTCCAGACCGAGGGGCACGTCAGGCTGGACGACGAACCCGAGCAGGACACCTACGAGCAGACCGAGAACTGCGATCACGCCACCACCTACCCGTCTCCTTCCGGAAGTCTTCCGCCGTTGGTCTCCTGCGAGGCCGACCGTAGCTGCCGCAGTCGAGCCGGCGCAGCCGGTAGCCGCATGTCGTCGACATTGTCCGTGTCGTAGAACCAGCCGTAGTCCCCGGCCAGTACGGCGAACCCCGCGCCGCTGCTGGTCTCGAGGAGCCGGGACGAGAGCGTGTCGTTGTCGCCGATCGCCTGCACAGAGTACGGCGGAGCGATGCCCGTCGAGTTCACCTCGATCGCCGTGCCGGAGTTGCGGATCGCGGTGCGCGGGGAGATCCGTTGGCCGTTGATCGCGACTGCCTCCGCCCCGGCGGTCCACAGGGCGTTGACGAGCAGGGCCAGGTCTGAGTCGCGGATGTGCTCGGTGTCGGGATCACTGTTGGCAGCGTTGTCGAGCTCGATCCGGATGCCCTGACCGGTGACCGGCGTGAAGCCGGTGGTCGCTCCCAGGCTGGTCGCGTCGCCCTCCACCGCATTGACCCCGTCACCGAGGTCGAGCAGAGCGGTCTCGTCACGGGCATTGCTCTCGCGCAGCTCCGAGATCTGGCGTTGCAGGTCCTGCACCGCGCTCCGGCGAGCCTCGATCCGGTCGATCAGCGACTCCCGACCCGCGGACTCGATGTCCGCGTTCGCGGAGGTCTGCACTGCCGCGATCGTCAGCAGCACGCCGAAGATGGCGACGACCGCGATCACGCCCGCGCGTCCGGAGGCGCGGGAGCGGCTGTCCGGTTGGCCACCACGCGCGACCCGCCGCTGCGCGACCATCTGGTAGTCCCGTTCGAGCGCCTCGGCGGTGATCAGCGCCAGCAGTGGAGTGCGCACTCGCGCGGCGGGGTCCTGCGCATCGTCCGCCATCAGCGGCGCTCCGTGGTCGCGAGGAGCTTGCGCACCTGCCAGGCGTAGAGGACGCCGGCCCACCAGTACAACCCGATCCCCCACAACGCGAGCGCCCACCCGAACAGCTGGGCCAGGGTCGCGACCGCCCCATCGCCGTCGCCCAGCAGCAGCAACGGGAAGGCGTAGAGCAGGTTGAACGTGGCGGCTTTGCCGAGGAAGTGGACGGGCAGCGCGCTGTAGCCACGGGTCCGCAGCAACGGGACCAGGCCCCAGAGCAGGAGGTCACGCAGCGGCAGCGAGACCGCGAGCCACCACGGGATGATGTCGCGCAGCGCGAGGCCTACGACGACCGCGAGGATGTAGAGCCGGTCGGCGACCGGATCGAGGATCTGGCCGAGCGTGGACTGCTGGTTGAGCTTGCGGGCGAGCCAGCCGTCGAGGAAGTCCGTGACGCCGGAGACCATCAGCACGACCAGTGCCCAGGCGTCCTCCTCCGGCCCGAGCACCAACCACAGGAACAGCGGGACGCCCGCGAGACGCAGCCCGCTCAGCAGGTTGGGCACGGTGAGAACGGCACTCGAGCCCTCCTCGTCGCGCGTCGTCGCACCGGCCACGGACGACACCCTAGTTACCTCCGGTCGGCGTCATAACCCGACTCGTCGGAGTGGGCGGCGTCCCTGATCTCGCCGACCAGCTCCTCGATCACGTCTTCCAGCGCGGCGACGCCGAGCGTGGCCCCGGCGGCGGTCACGACGCGTGCCATGTGGGCACCCCGGCGCTGCAGGTGCTCGAGCACGTCGTGAAGCAGGGCGTCCTCCCCCACTGTCGCGAACGGCCGCACCCAGCGGTCGGCGACCGGTCGCCCGCGCCGTTCCTCATCGGGCTCGAGGACGTCCTTGATGTGGAGGTAGCCGATCAGCTCGCCGGCGCCCTCGGTGTCGTCGATCACGGGGAACCGACTGAAGCCGGTCGCGGCGCAGAGCGCCTCGACATCCGCGCCGCTGGAACCCCTCCGCACCGTGGTGAGCGACTCCGGCCGCATCATGACGCCGGCCACCGTCTTCTCCGTGAAGCCCAGCGCACCGGCCAGCCGGTCGTACTCGTCCTTGGCGAGAAGCCCCTCGCCGCGCGACTCCTCGACCAGTGCCGCCACCTCCTCGCGGGTAAAGGTGGAGCCCAGCTCGTCCTTGGGCTCGACCCGCAGCATCCGCAGGATCGCCCTCGCCATCGCGTCGAGCGCGACGATCACCGGCCTGAGCACGGTCACGAGCGCGAGCATCGGCGGCGCGAGCAGCAGGACGGCACGGTCGGGGCCGGCGAGGGTGATGTTCTTCGGCACCATCTCGCCGAGCACCACGTGCAGGAACGCGACGATGCTCAGCGCGATGGCGAAGCCGACCGGGTGCAGCAGGTTGTCCGGCAGTTGGGCGGCTTCGAACAACGGCTCGATCAGGTGGGCGATCGCCGGCTCGGAGATGGCGCCGAGCACCAGCGAACACACCGTGACGCCCAGCTGGATGCCGGCGATCATCTGCGGCATCTGGCCGAGAGCCCGAAGCGTGGTGCGGGCGAGCCGCGATCCGGCCTGGGCGCGGGGCTCGATCTGGCTGCGCCGGGCGGAGATCAGGGCGAACTCGGTCGCAACGAAGAACGCGTTGCCCGCGAGCAGCACGACCGTCAGGAGGAGGGCGGCGACGTTACTCATCGCGGACCTCCGCCTCTTCGACCCGCAGCGTCAGCCGGTCGATCCGCAGGCCGTCCATGTACTCGACCGTCAGTCGGGCGTTGCGCGCGGGCGGGTCCTCCTCGTCGCGCGGCTCCGCCAGTGGTACGACGACCTGCTCCCCCGGCGCGGGGATCCTGCCCAGGCCCTTCAGCACCAGGCCGGCCACGGTGTCGTAGTCCTCCCCCTCGGGTAGCTCGATGCCCGTGAGGTCCTCGACCTCGTCCGGCCGCAGGAGTCCCGAGATCGACCACGTGCCGTCGCGGCGAAGCCTGCCCCGCGCGCCGAGTCGGTCGTGCTCGTCGGCGATGTCACCGACGATCTCCTCGACCACGTCCTCGAGCGTGACGATGCCCGCGTGCCCGCCGTACTCGTCGAGGACGACGGCCATCTGGAAGCCGTCCTTGCGCAGCAGCCCCATCAACGGGTCGAGGCGCAGGCTGTCTGGAACAACGATCGGCTTGGCCATCAGGTGCTTGACCCTGGTCGTCGCGCGCTCTGCCACCGGCAGCGCCACGGCGTTCTTGACATGCACGGTGCCGACCACGACGTCCCCGTCGTCGAGGACCGGGAACCGGGAGTGCCCCGTCTCCCGGGCCAGGTCGATGATCGCGCTCGCCCGGTCGCTCTCCTCGAGCGAGCGGGTACGCACCCGCGGCGTCATGATCTCACCGGCGGTCCGGGTGCCGAACTCGACCGATTTCTCCATCAGCTCCGCCGTGTCCGCATCGAGCGTCCCGACGTCGGCGCTGCGCTGGATCAGCGAGGCCAGCTCGGTCGAGCTGCGCGCCGACCGCAGTTCCTCCTGGGGCTCGATGCCGAACCATCGGACGATCGCGTTGGCCGCGCCGTTGAGAACCCGGATCGGCAGCCGGATGGCCGTGGTGAACGCGCGCATCGGGCCTTGGGTGGCGCGAGCGGTTGCCATCGGGAGCGCGAGCGCGATGTTCTTCGGCACCAGCTCGCCGATGAGCATGGTCAGGATGGTGCTGAGCACCAGACTGGTCGTGAGCGCGATCGGCCCGACCGCTCCCTCGGAGATTCCAGCGCCCTCGAGCGGGTCCCGGAGCAGCTCCGCGACCGCCGGCTCGGCCAGGAAGCCGATGCTGAGATTGGTCGCGGTGATGCCGACCTGCGCTCCCGAGAGCTGGGTCGACAATGATCGAAGGGCGCGTTGCACGCCGGCGGCTTTGGCGTCGCCCGCGGCGGCGGCCTTGTCGACCTGCGAGCGGTCGACCGTGACGAACGCGAACTCAGCGGCGACGAACATCCCGCAGGCGAGCACCAGCAGGAGGGCGAGTGCGAGCAGGAGCACGGCTGTCGTCATGGATGTCGACCAAGTGTCATGGTCATAGAAGCCTAGTGCGTGGGCGTCGCTCTAGACTGCCCGGGTGAATGAGCTGTCACAGCAGCGCCTGGCCATGTTGTTCTCGGACATCGAGGGCTCGACGTTGCACGCCAACAGGCTCGCTGATCAGTGGAAGGACGTCCTCCGCCTGCACCGCGAGACCTGCCGGCGGGCGTGGGCGGACCACAGCGGTCACGAGGTCGACACGGCCGGCGACGGCTTCTTCGTCGTGTTCCCGAAGGTGCCCGACGCGGTCGGCGCCGCGATCCAGGCGCAGCGCGAGCTGACCGCAGCGACCTGGCCCGGCGGGCGCCCGATCCGGTCCCGGACCGGCCTGCACGTGGGCGTCGTGTCGTCGTACGACGGCAGCTTCGTCGGGTACGACGTGCACCGGGCGGCGCGGATCATGGGCACCGCCGCCGGCGGACAGGTGGTCGCATCGCAAGCCGTGGTGGAGGATTTCGCCTCCCGTCCGGACGGAATTGAGATCACCGACCTCGGTGCCCACCCGCTCAAGGACCTTGCCGAGGAGGAGCGGCTCTTCCAGATCCGCGCCGAAGGGATGCTGACCTCCTTCCCGCGGATCAAGTCGCTCGGGACGTCGGGCGCCGCGGCCGCTGCCGTCGCCCGCACGCTCTACCGGCCCGCGGCGGTCGCTGCCGCGGAGCTGGTCATGCCGGACGGCCGGACGATCGTCCTCGACGAGCACGGCCTGCGGATCGGCCGGATGCCCGACAACGACTTCGTCATCGACGACAACCTGGTGAGCCGCCACCACTGCGCGATCACCGGTACGCCTGCGGGGTTCGTGCTCACAGATCTCCAGTCCACCCATGGCACCACCGTCAATGGCGAACGGCTGACGATCGCTCGACCGCTCGGCGACGGGGACGAGCTGGTGATCGGCGAGACGAAGATCCGGTTCAGCCAGCCGGGATGACCGGCTCGGCGCCCGAGCCGAGCGGCGCCGGGTTGTCCTCCGGCTCGTTCGGGAGCTCCCGCACGGCTGCCCCGAACGTTTGGATCGTCTCCGCGAGCGCGCGCGCCTCGGCCTGACCGAGCGAGAGCACCTCGAGCGGAGAGGTCGCCCGGACCGTGGCGGTCCGGCGGGTCTGCTCGAAGACGGCCTTCTCACCGAAGTGGTCACCGGAGCCCAGGGTCGTGACGAGCACCTCCCCCTCCGGCGTCTCGCGGATGATGTCGGCCGTGCCGCTCGCGATCACGTAGATCTGCTGGCCCACCTCACCCTGCCGCACCACAGCCTGTCCGATCTCGTAGTGCTCGCGGCGCAGTCCGTACGGCGAGGTGACCTGGATGTTCACGATGTCCCGACCGAACACCGGCGCCATCATCCAGTCGAAAGCGATGTCCGCCTTGCGCTCCCAGGTCGGCACGAACCACCAGAAGAACAACCTCCACAAGATCCACGCCGGCAGCCCGTAGAAGCGCATGCCCTTGATATGCGAGACGGCCTTGCGGCGTCCCAATGAGCAGGCGTCGCCCAGTCCTGCGAACGTGAACGGCTTGAGAGCCTTGCCCTCCATCTGCAGCAGGATGTTGCGGCCGATCTGCCGGCCGGCGTACATGGCGTAGATCGCCACGGCTGGGCACGTCTCGCCCCGGGGGTGGGGTACGGCGGCGCAGTCGCCGGCAGCCCAGACGTGGTCCGACCCCGGCACCTGGACATTCACGTCGGTGACCACGCGCCCACGGTCGTCCCGCTCGAAAGGCATCAAGTCCAGCAACGGAGACAACGCGGTCCCGGAACAGCTGATGATCGACCGGGTCGGCACCACGGTCCCGTCGGAGAGGATCGCCTCGTCCCGCGTCGCCGCCGCGATCCGGGTGTCCGTCAGCACCTCGATGCCCGCCTTCTCGATCGTTCGCTCGGCGTAGCCGATCAGCTTCGGCTGCCGGGTGCCGAGCTCGGGCAGGATCCGCTCGCCCGAGTGCACGAGCAGCACCCGGACCTCGCCGGCGTCGATCCCTGGGTACTCCTTGCGGGCGAGCCGCCGGAAGTAGTCCATCAGCTCCGTCGCGACTTCGACGCCTCCGAACCCGCCGCCGACGATCGTGAACGTCAGCAGCCGCTGACGCTCGGCGGGGTCGGTCTCGATCTCGGCCATCTCCAGCATTGCCAGCAGGTGGTTACGGACCTTGAAGTTGTCGGAGAAGCTCTTCAGCTGCATCGCGTGCTGAGCGATGCCGGGGTAGCGGGACAGGTCGTCGGTCGAGCCGAGCGCGACGACCAGGTGGTCATACTCGAGGACCTGCTCCTTGCCGTCGAGCAGTCGCGACGTCGTCACCGTCTTGGCCCTGACGTCGACCGACTTGATCTCGGCGTTGTGGAAGCGGGCCGGTGGGAAGAGCCTTCGCGCCGGGCTCGCAATGTTTCCAGGGCCGACCTTGCCGGTCAGCATCTCGGCGACGAAGCCGTGGAAGGTGTGGAAGTTGTCGCGGCTGATGATGGTCAGCTCGACGTCGCCGCGATTGATGGCGCGCTTCAACGCGCGGGCGAGGTAGATCGCGGCGTATCCCCCGCCGAGGCACACCACTCGAACCGGACCATGGTCAGTTGCGGTCATCGTTCTCCTCCGTCCACTGGGGGATCGCCTCCAGCGCCGACCGGTAGCCGACCTCGACGATCTCGTCCAGGTGTCGCATGTCCAAGGTGTCGTACGGCGCGACCGGCGGCGCGATGAACCGCACGTCCTCGCGCATCCGCTGCGTCGATGCCGCCCGGTCGCTGGCGAGGGTGGCGGTGCGCTCGAGGATCCGGACGATGCTGGGGAACGCCGTACCCGCCCCCCGGCGGAGCCGGTGGCGGATCACGTCGATGATGCCGGGGGGGTGCTCCCAGTGCAGGCCGACGGAGAACGTGCGCGGCGGTGAGACGTCGCTCGCATAGATCGTGCCGGCGCCGGTGCGGCTCATCGGGTCGACCGGCAGGTTGTCGAGGACGCCGCCGTCGACGAGCAGCTCGCCGCGGTCGATGACCGGTGCCACGATGCCCGGGATCGACACGCTGGCGAGCACGTAGCGGGCCAACGGGCCGCTGGTGTGGACCATGCTGCGGTTGCGGGTCAGGTTCGTCGAGGTGCAGAAGAAGTCGCGGGCCTGGTCCTCGATCCGCCGGTCGCCGAAGCACCCGGCCATCGCCGTACGACTGCGGTGCGAGCCGTGGAGGGCGACGAAGGGGAACGTGAAGCCCTTCAGCGGCCGGACCTCGTGCCAGATCTCGCGGTTGGCCTCCACGATCTCCTCGGGGGTGAGCCCGATCGACCACAGTCCTCCGACGAGCGCGCCCATGCTGCTGCCGCCGACCCTGTCGATCTCCACGCCCGACTCGATCAGGGCGCGCAGCACGCCGATGTGGGCGAACCCGCGTGCGCCGCCGCCACCCAGCACCACGCCGGTGGCCTTGCCGGTGAGGTGCCGGCCCAGCCGCCGCCAGTCCGCATCGGCGCCGGCGAGGAGGTGCGACTGGCGGGTGAAGTCGCCGGCCTCAAGCCAGATCGCCGTGACCCCCGGCGACGGGTGTCCAGCCCGGCGGACGAGCACCAGTTCCCGCGGGACCTCTGGTGCGGTCCTGGCGATCCGAGCCAGCAGTGCCCGGGTCGGTCGGTCGGGGCGTGCTCCCCCAGGTGCGGCGACCAGCACCCGGTCGGCCCGCCGGAGCACGCGCTCGGTCCACCGCGAGTCCGCATCGGGGTCCGCGACCAGGATGATCAGCGAGTGCTCGACCTCGGCCGTGTCGAAGTAGTCGGCGAGGGCCCTCTCGGCCGGTGACCCGGCCGGGGACCGAGCCACGCCCTCGCCGAGGGCCCGGTCCACGGCCGCCGCGTCGAGCGCGCGGAGCGGGATGGCCGCGCCGATCCGCGCCGCGACGTCGGCGACGTCGATGCCCGCGG
Source organism: uncultured Actinomycetota bacterium (assembly GCA_963795115.1). Taxonomy (GTDB): domain Bacteria; phylum Actinomycetota; class Actinomycetes; order Propionibacteriales; family Nocardioidaceae; genus Nocardioides. Next base: position 222,942 of record CAWCGH010000001.1, on the reverse strand, counting down.
CCGGGACCAGCGCGACCGTCGCCGGAGCGCTGTTGCGACGCGGCGGACTGCCCGGAAGCAGCCAGCCGGCCACGACCCGGGTGAGTTGGAGCGCGCCGCGCGGGTCCTCCTCCATCAGCCGCTCGAACGAGGTCCGCGAGAGCCGGCCGACGAGGGTGTCGCGTACTGCCCGGACCGTCGCGGTCCGGCGGGACCCCGTGAGCAGGGCGACCTCCCCCACGGTGGAGCCGCGCCCGATCTCACGGACGACCGTCTCCACACCGTCCGCTCCGGGGACGGCGACGTTGAGCCGGCCGCCCGCCACCACGAAGAGGTCGTCCCCCGGGTCGCCCGTCCGCATCAGCACCTCGCCCCGGTCCAGAACGGTCCACTCCATGGTCCGGGCCAGCTCTTCGAGACGCTCCGTCGGCATGCCCTGGAAGACCGCACATCCGGCCAGGACACCGACCGCGTGGCGGGGCTCAGCCCGGATGGTCCGCACTCCCACCTCCGGGCTGAACCAGTCGGGCGAGACGTTTGACGTTGCGGAGGTTCTTGAAGCTCACGTTGTCGGTGGTCGAGTTGCCTCCGAAGGTGCCGCACCCCAGGGTGAGCGACGGCACCAGGCCGGTGGTGAGTCCGAAGACGCCGTGCGCTCCGGGCGAGTTGGCCAGGATCCGGCTGGTCGGCATCGCCGCACCGAACCGGGCGATCCGGTCGGGATCGGCACTGTGCACGATCGAGGTGTGGCCGCTGCCCATGAAGGCCAGCAGCCGGCGCGACAAGGCGATCGCCTCGTCGTCGCCGGTGACGTCGAAGAGGGACAGCACCGGGGTCATCTTCTCCCCGGCCAGCGGGGTGTCCTCGCCGTCCCAGGTCGCCGGGACGACGATCACCTTGATCTCGAACGGCCGGGTGATCTCCGTGAACCCCGCGATCGTGGCCGCGGACTGGCCGACGGTCTCGCCGCGGAACCGGTTGGTCGCCGGATCGACCGCGAGCGCGAGGAACGTCGCCGACTCCTCAGGGGTGAGTACGGCGGCGCCCTGGCTCTCCAGCTCGGCCACGAAGTCGTCGCGGACCGACCGGTCGACCACCAGGTTGTGCTCGGCGCCGCAGATGACGCCGTTGTCGAACGACTTGGACATCACGATCGAGCCTGCCGCCGCGGCGAGGTCGGCGTCGGGCGCGATCCAGCACGGAGCGTTGCCGGGGCCGACCCCGAGCGCCGGCGTACCGGAGCTGTAGGCCGCCTGCACCATCGCGGCGCCCCCGGTCGCCAGGACGAGTCCGACGTCGGGGTGGCTCATGAACTGCTGGGTCAGCTTGCGGCTCCCCCGCTTCTCGATCCAGAGCACCAGGTCCTCGGGAGCGCCCTCCTCCCTCAGTACCTCGTGGATCATCTCGCCCACGCGGTTGCCGACGCCGAGGACCGCGTGATGGAAGCTGAGGATGACCGCGTTGCGCGACTTGAGGCCGACGAGCGTCTTGAAGTACGCCGTCGCCACCGGGTTCGTGACCGGCACCAGGCCGAAGATCACGCCCACCGCCTCGGCGATCTCGGTGACCTGGGTCGTGTCGTCGGTGCCGAGCGTCCCGGCGCCGACCTGGCCGACGAGCGAGTCGTAGACGCCCTGGGCGGCGACCATGTTCTTGAGCGTCTTGTCCGTGGCGTTGCCGACGTGCGTCTCCTCGACCGTCGCCTCGGCCAACGGTGCCGCGTGCTCGAGGAAGACGGCAGTCAGCCGGCCGAGCAGTGCGTCCACCCGGTCCTCCGGCCAGTCCGCGAACTGCGCCTGTGCGGCCGCGGCGCGACCCACCAGGTCGTCGACCACCGGGTCGGGCGCGGCGGCGAACATCAAGTCGGAGGTCTGCTCAGTGAGCCGTCGCAGCTTGGCCGTCGCGTCACGCGCGAGCTCCAAGGTCAGGGCGAGCGCGGCGCCGGGATCACGCAGGGCGAGCTCGTCGAGACTCGCCGTGGTGATGGTCCGACCGCGGACCAGCGTGTCCGCGATCGCGGTTGCCGACCGAGGGAGGCGGTCGAGGAGGGCGACCTCGCCCAGCGTCGAGCCGGGGCCCTCGTACCGCAGCACCGACTCGGTGTCGACCTCGGGCAGCTCGAGCTCGATCCGTACGTCACCCTCATCGATGAAGTACGCCGCATCGCCTTCGTCGCCCTCGGTGAAGATGGTGGTGCCGGGCTCGAACTCGACCACGGTCAGCAGCTTCGCGACGGTTTCCCTGTGCTCTCCGGAGAGCGCATCGAAGAATCCGGGCAGGCTCATCGGAATTTCGCCTCCTGAGGAGCGTCGGGCTCGAACGGCGCCCGAGCGGCCGCCGTCATGCTAGGCCCCCAGAATGGCTCCTTACTACCGTCGAATGGGCGATAACACCCATGAAGGGGTCGATCAGTCGACCGCGCCGCTGTCCGGGTCGACCTGGAGACCGGACGTGTCGACCGCCTCGAACGCGCGGGCCGGGATCTGCTTGAGGTCCTCGATCAGGCTTTCGGGCCAGTGTCGGTGCTGCTCGCCCTGGAAGAACCACGGGCTGCCGTTGTCGGCGAGGACCAGGCCGTAGACCTGCAGTGCCCGGATCACCCGGCGGGCGTAACGGCCGTACCCGGTGGTGTCGAAGCCGGGATCCAGCCGGAACCGGGCACCCATCGGCGGGTAGTCCCAGGACGCGTGCGAGCCGGCGTCGTGGCGGGCCGGCCAGAGATGGTGGGTGCTGGTCTCGTCGGTGGTGAACCGGATGGCGTGGTCGATGGTGTCGTCGCGGACCTCGGTCCACCGCAGCAGACCGGGCAGGATCGGAAGGCCGGCGGCGTCGGCAGACGTCCAGCCGCGGTGACGCAGCCGGTTGGACCGCAGGCTCCAGACCGCGCCCGAACCGGCGCGCCACTGGCCGTCCCGCAACCGGGTCAGCCAGGTCTCGTAGAGCCGGCACTCGTCGCGATCGACCACGATGGCGTGCCGGTCGCCGTCGCTCCGGCGACCGCCCTCGATCCGGGTGTCCCGGCCGAGCGGGTAGCGCACCCGATCGCTCTCACCGGCGTAGCCGAACCGGACCCGCACTCTGCGATGGTCACTGCCGACGACGGTCACGGGGATCCCGTAGTTCGGACCGTCGCCGTACGACGGACCGAAGTCGGGGTGCAGCTCGCTCGCCGGCGACATGCGCCGTAGCCACGCTCCGCTCTGCGCGTGCACCGGTAGGTCGGAGACGTCCGCGTGCCACCAGTTGTCCGCGGGGAAGACCGGGCAACCTGCGACGGGAGCCGGCGCGTGCTCCGGTGCGGCCGCGGACCCGTCAGGCCCAGCGGCCGTGCATGCGCCGAGCGCAATCGCGAGCGCGAGCGCTCCGAGTCGCGTCACCGGTGCCCGTCGAGGAAAAGCACCGCCCAGGCGCAGAAGATCAGCAAGCCGAGACCGGACACGACCGTGATCACGACCGGCGCGTACACCTCCGCCAGGATCTGCCAAGAACTCCCCATCTCGTACTCCCTCCGCGTCGAGGGTAGGGCGGACGTCGGACCCGTGTCATCCGAACTGACAATTCTTTGACCATCTGTCCAGTGTTCTTTGACCAGGTGTCTAGGACGTCTGATCGGATCCGCGAAACCAGGACGGCCCTGTGCCTCGGCTCCTACACTCGGGTGCTGGCGCACGTCCACGTGAGTCGGGCCGCGGGAACGAGGACACCAATCATGGGCAACGAGCACGAGCGTCTGCTCCGGCTCGTGGCCGACGCTGCTCCCGTGCTCGACAGCATTCCCTTCAGCATCCTCTCGACGGACGCGAGTGGCCGGATCGTCAGTGTCAACGCAGCAGCCGAGCGGTTGCTGGGGTACACCGCCTCAGAGCTGGTCGGCGACTCGCTCGACACCATCGACGCCGAGCCGAGCACCATCGACGGTGACTGGGACCTCATCCTCAGCGCGGCGTCCAAAGCCGAACGGGAACGGGCCTACCGTCGCAAGGACGGCGGGCTGGTCCCGGTCAGCGAAGCCGTCACTCCGCTGGACGGCGACGATCGGGACGCTCGTCCGGTCGGGTATCTGGTGGTGGCCTACGACATCACCCAGCGCAAGCAGGCGCAGGCCGAGGTCCAGTTCCTCGAGACCCACGACCCGTTGACGAAGCTCCCTACGCGAGGCCAGTTGCTGCATCAGCTCGGGGACGCGATCGAGTCCGCTCAGAAGGACGGCACCGAGGTGGCCGTCCTGGTGGTCGATCTCGACCACCTCAAGCGGGTCAACGACGCGCTCGGTCTGTCTGCCGGCGACGAGCTGCTCGTGCGCATCGCAGAACGGCTCCGGAAATGGGTCCGCAGCACCGACGTGGTCGCCCGGCTCGGCGGTGACGAGTTCGCCATCGTGCTGTCCGGGCTCCGCCAGGCGGAGTCGATCACGTCGCGGGTCGACGTGCTGCTCGAAGACCTGCTGTCCACGGTCACGATCGGCGGCCACTCACTGGCGGTGACGGTGAGCATCGGCGGCGCTGTGCATCCGCCCGGCGGGCCGGATCCGGCCGAGCTGCTCAAGCGCGCCGACCTCGCGATGGAGCACGCCAAGGCGTCCGGGCGCAACAACTTCCAGTGGTTCCGCGACGACATGATCGAAGTCGGCGACGATGCGCTGACGTTGGCGTCCGCGCTGCGCCAGACCCTGCGCGACGGCGGCCTCTCCATCGCCTACCAGGCCCAGGTCGACGTCCGCACCGGCCGGGTAGTAGGCATCGAGGCACTCGCCCGATGGACGCACCCGGAGCTCGGCGAGGTCTCGCCGACCCGGTTCATCCCGATCGCCGAGGACGACGGCATGATCGTCCAGCTCGGCGGCTGGATCCTGCGAAAGGCGTGTCGCGACGTCGCATCGATCCAGCGGGCCCTCGGGAGGCCGCTGCGGGTTGCGGTCAACGTCTCCCCGCACCAGTTCTGCAGCGCGAGCTGGCTCGGCGAGATCGTCGGCGCCCTTCACGACGCGGGCCTGGAGCCCTCGCAGCTGGAGCTCGAGATCACCGAGAGCGTCCTGATGGACGAGCGGTCCGACGCCACCGACATCCTGCACGCCATCCGGCGCCACGGGGTCTCGATCGTGGTCGACGACTTCGGGCGGGGCTACTCAAGCCTCGCGTACCTGAGCCGGCTGCCGATCGACAAGATCAAGATCGACCGTAAGTTCGTCCAGGAGCTGGCGGCCGACAGCCAGCACGCGCCCGTGATCGACGCCATCATCGTGCTGGCCCACCAGCTCAACATGACCGTCGTGGCCGAAGGTGTCGAGACCGCCGAGCAGGAGCGCTACCTTCGCGACCGGGGCTGCGACGAGATGCAGGGCTTCTACTACAGCCGCGGCGTCCCGACCGAGGACGTCGTCCGCACGGTCCAGCGGATCGGGGTCTTCTGACGCACGGTCTTGCGCCGATCCGGCACTGATCGAGCGCGGACGCGACGCTAGCGGGACCCGGCGTGCTCGGCGGCGCTCGGCACGATCCCCGGCTGTTGGTCGACGTCGGCCTCTCGCACGACGGCCTGGATCCCCTCGTTGCGCTCGGCGCGACGGTCGAGCAGCGGGTTGAGGATGCCGCGAAGGACGGACAGCACGTTCCATCGCTTCGGTGCGATGGTCCGTGCGGCACGACGCTCGACGCCACTGACGATGGAGTGCCCGGCTGCGGACGCCGGCAGCCGCCGGCGCAGGATCGACGGGAACGTCGCCTCGAAGCGCTGCGCGACCGGGTCGGCGAAGCCCTCACGCACCATCTCGGTGTCGATGAATCCGAAGTAGGCAACGCCTGCGGAAGCGCCGTGCGGAGCGAGCTCGGCCCGCAACGCGCGGCCGTACTGCTCGACCCCGGCCTTGGCCATGGCGTACGGCGCCAGCAGCACGCCGTTGACGAACGCGTAGACCGAGGCCACCACGACGACGTGCCCCTGGTTGGCGATGATGTGCGACAACGCCGGCTGGACGGTCCGGTAGACGCCCAGCAGGTTGACGTCGATGACCCGCTCGAAGACGTCGCTCGGCATCACCCGCGAGGTGGCCATCCGCGGGGCGATGCCGGCGTTGGCGACGACGATGTCGAGTCGACCGAACCGCGCGACCACGGTGTCGACGACGTCCCGCATCGAGTCGGCGTCGGTGACGTCGGCCGCGAGGCCGATCGCCCGGCCACCCAGGCCGGCGGCGGCTTCGGCCGCAGCCGTCGCGTCGAGGTCGATCAGGGCGACACGAGCGCCGCGCTCGGTCAGCAGCGTCGCGGTCTCGAACCCGATGCCGCGCGCGGCACCGGTCACGATGGCGACCTTGTTCTCGAGGGAGTAGGAGCTCATGACTGCACCGCTTTCTGGGAGGTGGCACGCGTGAGGTGCCGGGAGAGGAAGGTGATCTGGTCAGCGAGCGCCTGCTCCTGCCAATGGCCGTCATAGACGTCGAAGTGGTCGACCGGGTATTCGCAGAGCTGGGCACCGGCCTTGGCAGCAGTACGGCGCGCTGCGTCGGGCGGCGCGACGGAGTCGTTCGTGCCGACCTGCACCAGGAGCGGGGCAGCCACCCCACCGGCGTACCGGGTCGGACGGTTGAGCCCGACCTCGAGGGCGGTGCGCGCACAGACCTCGTTGCGCCACGTTGGCCCGGCCAGCGCGAGATAGCCCGCGAGCGCGCCCGGTGCGGTGATGACGGCGACCGACCCCGGCTCGCCGACCACCGGGATGACGTGGGGCGCCCGCCCGGTCAGGGCACGGCCGGCGTCCCGCAGGCCGTTGCCGACCAGCGGAGCGAGGCGCCGCACTCCCCCGTGCTTCGCGATCGCGATCAGGGCGGCGAGACCGTCAGTGGCCGGCGTCATCGACACGACAGCCGCGATCCGCCGGTCCTCGGCGGCGACGGCGAGGACGTGGCCGCCGGAGTAGGACGTGCCCCAGAGGACGACGCGATCCGGATCGACTCCGTCAAGACGCCGGGCCGCGTCGACCGCCGCGCGGTAGTCCGCGCGTTGGTGCCGGAAGGCCACCCGCTGCCGGGGACTGCCGTCCGACGTACCGAAGCCGCGGTAGTCGAAGACCAGGACGTCGAGGCCGGCATCGGCGAAGCCCTCGGCGTAGGCGAGGAGTCCGGTGTCGCGGGTACCGCCGAAGCCGTGGGCCATGACGACGCAGGGCAGGCCCTTGTCGTTCACGAAGGCGTCGTCCCGGGCGGGGAGGTGCCAGGCCCGGCAGTGGACACCCGCGCTCAGGAAGGTGATCTCACGCATGGCTACACCCCTTGCGTGACGAGCTGCGCACGGGTCGGGCGCTGCGCGGACCTGAACTCGACCAGTCCGTCGTCAATCGGATCTTCGAGCAGCATCTTCGTGTCGAGCCCGTAGTGCATCCGGACCTTCCACACGCCGTGAGATCCCTGGCGCGGAAGGTCGCCCTTGGCGCGCTGGACGTAGCCGGACTGCAGCGAGTCCAGGATACCGGCCTCGAGCCTCGACCCGTCCCGGTCGACCGGGACGACGACGGCGTGGCCGTTGTCCTTCATGTGCTGGAACAACCGGACGAGGTACTGCGCCACGAGGTCGGACTTCAGGGTCCACGGAGCATTGGTGTAGCCGAACACCCACGCCAGGTTGGGCAGGTCCTCGACCAGGACGGCCTTGTAGGTCATCTGGTCGCTCACCCGACGAGCTTCGCCGTCGACGGTGAACTCGATGCCGCCCATCACCTTCACGTCGAGGCCGGTAGCCGTGACGATGATGTCCGCCTCCAGCTCCTCGCCCGACTTGAGCAGGATGCCCGTCTCGGTGAACGTCTCGATGTGGTCGGTGACGACGGAGGCCTCACCTGACCGGAGGGCCTTGAACAGGTCTCCGTCGGGGACGGCGCACAGCCGCTCGTCCCAGGGGTTGTAGCTCGGGGTGAAGTGGGCCATGTCGAAGTCTGGTCCGACGTTGCGCCGGACCTGCGCCAGGAGGACGCGGCGCATCAGCCGCGGCCAACGAGCGCAGGCCTGGTAAAGGCCACGCTGGATCCCGATGTTGCGCTGGCGGGCGAGCCGGGACACCCACGACGACGGGAGCACCTTGGCGAGGGCCGGAGAGATCTTGTCCAGCGCAGGAACCGACATCACGTACGACGGCGACCGCTGGAGCATCGTCACGTGGCTCGCAGTCCCTGCCATCGACGGCACCAGCGTGACTGCTGTCGCACCGCTCCCGATCACGACGACCTTCTTGCCGGCGTAGTCGAGGTCTTCGGGCCACTGCTGCGGATGCACGGTCTGGCCCTGGAACCGGTCGACTCCAGGAAAGTGGGGCAGGTATCCGCTGTCGTAGTTGTAGTAGCCGGCGCAGTTGACCAGGAAGCCGCAGGTGTACTCGCGCACCTCACCGGTCGTCTCGTGCTGCGCGGTGACCGTCCAGTGGCTGCTCTCGCTCGACCAGTCCGCCGACACGATCTTCAGGCCGTAATGGATCTTCTCGTCGACGCCGTACTCCTCGGCGGTCTCGGCGATGTACTCACGGATCGACGCTCCGGGCGCGAGCACCTTGGTGTCTGTCCACGGGCGCCACTGGTAGCCGAACGTGAACATGTCCGAGTCCGAGCGGATGCCGGGGTAGCGGAACAGGTCCCAGGTCCCCCCGAGACGCTCTCGCCGCTCGAGGACCGCGATCGTCCTTTCCGGGAACGCCGCAGTGATCTGGCAAGCCGTGCCGATCCCCGAGAGACCAGCGCCGATGATCAGTACGTCGAAGTGCGTGTCACTCATAGTCCGCTCGTGCTCCTTGTCGTTGAACTGCGATGGGTCGAAGGTACGAACCAGCGACGCCAGCGCACCTGTGGCCTCGCCTAGCGATCGCCCTCATTGCTGTGCTGTGGCACACTCCACAGATGGTGATGGAACGGCCCATCGCGGATCTGATCCGCACCGTCGCGGACCGGATGATCGCCGAGGAGGACGACGTCGTCGCGGCAATGACCGCGGCAGTCATCGCGTTGGTGCCGCTGTTCGGGGCCGACGCCGCGATCGCTGCCGAGGTCGAGGCGAGCAACCGCGCCAACCTGCACCGCTTCCTCACGGTCGCCCGACATGCCGACGAGCCGCCACCGGCCGACGTGCCTCCAGAGGCCTACGACATCGCGCGCACCGTGGTCCGCCGTGGCATCGGGACCGACGCGATCTTCCAGGGCTACCGCCGAGGACAACAGGTGGCCTGGCAGCGCTGGCTGGACACCGCCGCGAGGACCGTCGAGCCGGGGCCCGAGTTCGCCGCCGTACTAGAGGGCTCGCTGGCACTGCTCTTCCAGTACGTCGACGACGTGCTGAGTCGAGTGATCGCCGAGGCGCAGAAGGAACGTGAGGAGATCCTGGGCGGAGCGCTGGCCCGCCGGGCCGAGACCGCGCGGCTGATCCTCGAGGATGCGCCGCTCGACGTGCAGACCGCCAGCCAACGGCTCGGCTACGAGCTCGCCCGCCGGCACACGGCGATCGTCCTGTGGACGGAGACCAACCGTCTGCCCCAGGGTGCGCTCGAGTCAGCAGCAGGCGTTCTCGCCCAGGCGGCAGGTTCTCGACGGCCGCTGACGATCGCGGCTGGGGCGTCCACGCTGTGGGTCTGGATCGGCAGCAAGGACGAGGACCCGTCGCCCGCGGACCTCCGCGCCGCACTTGCTGACGCGCACTCAGCCGTGCGGGCCGCTGTCGGACCCACCGAGCGCGGGATGCGCGGGTTCCGTCGTTCGCACGAAGCTGCACTCGCGGTCCACCGGATCCTGGCCGGTCATTCGGAGGGCGATCGCCTCGCGACGTACAGCGACCTCGAGGTCACCACGCTGGCCGCGCAGGACGAGCTTCGCGCAGCCGAGTTCGTCGCCGCGACCCTCGGCCAGCTCGCTGCCAACGACGCCAACGCCGCTCGGCTCCGCGAGACGCTGCGCGTCTACCTCGAGGAGGCCGAGCACGCACCGCGATCGGCCGCCCGGCTGCACACGCACCGCAACACGATCCTCTATCGCGTCGCGCGCGCGACCGAGCTGCTCGGCCACGAGGTCGGCGAGCGGCGGCTCGCCCTCGCCCTCGCCCTCGAGCTCGCCCATCGGCTCGGCCCCCGGGTGCTGGTGCGAACCAAGGATTCGATCAAGCCCTGACCCTACGGGTCTGCCAGACGGCCAGCGCAGTACGCGAGCTCAGGCCGAGCTTGAGGAGGATGCGGCTCACGTGATTCTCCACTGTGCGCTCCGACAACGTCAGCCGCTCAGCGCGATGGCCTTGAAGGGCAGCGCATGCAGCCGCCCCCGTTCGGCCCGCTTATGCCTGCTTGACGATCGGTAAGTGTCCAGTCGTCCCGAGCGAGGGTCGTCGTCGCTGGCGACGCCGACCGTTCTCAAGCTCCGTCTTCATCTCGCCCATCTGGGTGGACCTGGCGTGCGGTGCGGCTGGCCTGACTTCCGCCCGTGTCAGGGTCAGCTCGGTATCGACGAGCGTAGGCGACTCTGACGCGCTCACGGTCCGGCTCCGGCACGTCGGCCGTTTCGTTCATGGCTCGGATCAGGTCGGCCTGACTGCGGAGGGCCAGCACGGCACTGGGGCTATGGAGCTCGTCGAGCGATTGCTCGATGTGGTGCAGTACGTCGAGCAGATAGATCAGGACGGTCGGCTGCTCCGCCGATGCGATTCTCACCTCGTCGAACGCGAGCCCGACGAGCTGCTCGTGCGTCGTGGCGTGCGGGACCAGGAGCACCTGGCCTTCCTGGCCGGACAACCGGCGAGCCGGTGGCTGACGACCCAGCAGGTCGGCCAGGACCGTGCCGAGGTGGGAGATCGCGTCGTGAGCCGTGGTGGGGTCATTGATGCCGGGCGACATGGCCTTCAAAGCCACATCGGAGAGCTGGCGCACGCCGTAGGCCATGTCCTGCTGCAACGTCCGGGTCTCCCCCACCATCACAGCCGCTCGGACCGCGTCAGCCATGTCCTTCATGCCCTCGGGTGCCGGAGAGATGTGGCAGATCGGCGTGTTCTGCATGGCGTACTGCCCGGCGAAGGTCTCCAATCGCACCCTCGCTCCTGGCGGCAACCCGGCCAGGAGCGCGTGGTAGTCCACGTTCTGCACCCAGCCATAGGCGGAGAAGCGCACCGCGACCGCACCCTCGGGCGGCCCCGGCGCTTCTCCATGCTCGGCGCCGGGAGGCGCTCCCGAATCCGATTCTGGCCAGGCCGAGCGTGCCTGGGTCAGCACCTCTTCGGTCACGCGACGAAGAATGTTGGAGACGTCCATGGAGTGTGCCGCATGGTTGATGAAGGCGACGATTGCCAGGATCGAGGCGATTCCCAGTGCAACCGCGAGCAGGATCGAGACACTCGGGACGATCGCGTCGCCGGTCCCCTCCACCGCCGTTCGAACGGCACGCAGCACCACCAGGCAGTACGTGAATGTCCCGATGACCAACCCCATGACCCGCTTGTTGAACGGGTCGCGGAACATGCCATGCACGACGCGCGGCGAGTACTGGCTCGACGCCAGCGAGATGAGCAACAGGCTGACCGAGAACGCGATACCGGCGAAGGTGAGAGTCGCGCTGGCCACGGTGGTGAGCACCGTGCGGGCGCTGTCCACCGTGGCAGTCAGGCGTGGACTGATGCCGGTGACGAGGGCATCGACCCCGAGCATCGCTTCCCCGAGGATGACACCGCCGATCACGCAGAGCATGGGGATGAAGAAGAGGCTGCTGCGCAGTCGGTCGCCCCAAGCCCTGAGCTCAGACAGCATCGAGGGCTCATTTCTGTCGCTGGAACGTTGGTACTGGCGGTCCGTCGAGGTTCGGTCCTCGGTGAGGTGATCTGATCAGGTTTTTCCCGGTCACATGATGGCAGATGTCGGCACCGCGGAGGTGGATCCGTCAGCCTCCCCACGGTGCCGTGGACATTCCGCGGATCATTCGCCGGATAGGGCTCGGCGAGCCGGCTGGCAAGACCCGCCGAGAGCCTGGTCGACGAATCCGGAGCTCCGGTGAGTCGGACAGCCCATCGCAGCCTTCGTGGCCGATCGCCCGGCACGCCGCTTGTGCGATGGTGTGTGCCGTGCCCTATCCGGATGACGACGTCGGCTGGCTGCTGACTCCCGCTGAGCGCGGCAACGGGCAGACAAGGCTTGATGATGCTCACCAGGGCCGGGCGTGGTCTGAGGGAAACCTGGTGCGGCCGCTGATCCACGGCGCGACCTACTTCGCCGAGCTCTACGAGCGGATCGAGGCCACCGGGGCTGGAGATTTCATCGTCTTCGCCGACTGGCAGGGCGACGCCGACGAGCGACTCACCGGCGAGCCGGGCAGCGAGGTCCTGGCCGTGCTGGGTCGGGCCGCCGCCCGCGGGGTCGAGGTGCGGGGTCTCGTGTGGCACTCCCGCGCCGCAGCCGTGGCCGACGCCGAGGGCGACAACGCGGAGTTCGGTGCGCGGTTGCGGGCGCTCGGCGTCGAGGCGTGGCTCGACATGCGGGTGCGGAATCGAGGCTCGCACCACCAGAAGCTGGTCGTGCTGCGGCACCGGGACGACCCCACGCGCGACGTGGCATACGTGGGTGGGATCGACCTGTGCCACTCCCGCCGCGACGACGCCACCCACGGCGGCGACCCGCAGTCCGACGGGATGGCCGAGGAGTACGGCGCCACCCCGCCGTGGCACGACGTACAGGTCGAGATCTCCGGTCCGGCCGTGCACGATGTGGAGACAGTCTTCCGGGAGCGCTGGGAGGATCCGGCTCCGCTGGACGGCAGTCCCCGTCGCTGGCGGGGACTGCGGCGGCGCAGCACACCTGCCGCCCCGAGCCCGACGCCGAGCCTGCTGCCGGCACAGTCGCCTCCGCCGCCTCCCGTCCCCGGTGGTACGCACGTGGTGCAGCTGCTGAGGACCTACCCCGACCTGCCGTCCAGCAGGGACTACCCCTTCGCCAGGGGCGGGGAGAGAAGTGTGGCGCGCGGGTACACGAAGGCGATCGAGCGCGCCCGTCGGCTGGTCTACGTGGAGGACCAGTACCTGTGGGGGCGTCATGTCGCCCAGATGTTCAGCGCGGTCCTGGACCAGCACCCTGACCTGTTCGTCATCGGGGTGGTGCCCCTGTACCCCGACCTGGAAGGCGTGCTGGGTCGGCTGCCGCAGCTGGAGGGCCGGCGCCGAGCGATGCAAGACCTGCTGCGGAAAGCTCCCGACAGGGTCGCGATCTACGGCCTGGAGAATCATGCGGGCACCCCTGTCTACGTGCACGCCAAGGCCTGCGTCATCGACGACACCTGGACCACGATCGGCTCCGACAACTTCAACCGGCGCTCGTGGACCCACGACTCCGAGCTCTCCGCGGTCGTCATCGACCGGGAGGGCGAGTACGCCCGCCGACTCCGACTCACCTTGGCCGCCGAGCACCTGGACCGAGACCCCGGCGATCTGGCTGATGCGATGGCCGACTGCCTGGAGCCAGCGGACATGTTCGCCACCTACGCAGCAAGTGCGGCCCGCCTGGACGCGTGGTGGGATGGTGGCCAGACCGGTCCGCGACCGGCGGGGCGCCTTCGTAGGATCGAGCCCCCTGAGCTCGGGCTGCTGACTCGTGCGGTCGCCTCGGTGCCGTACGCACTCCTGCACGACCCCGACGGACGGCCGCGTCGGCTACGACGCACGGACGACTTCTAGGTCCCGCTCGGGGGTCGGCCGCAGCGCCGGGTCTCGCCGTCCCGGTTGAGTGATCACGGCGTCTGGCTCCGGGTGCCAGACGCAGCAGTACGCTCTCGTCTACATCCGCGGCGGCTGTGTGCCGGACGCCACGTCCCGCACCTGGCCCGGGGCCGACAACTTCGCATGCGAGAGCTGAGGACGAGTTGAAGATCCTGGTGACAGGTGCGACCGGCTATGTCGGCGGTCGGCTGGTGCCTTTGCTGCTCGAACGCGGCCACGACGTGCGCACCACCACGTCCGACCCCGACCGCGAGCAACCGTGGTGGGGCGACCGAGTAGAGACCGTCGTCATGGACGCCCTCGACCCCGACCAGGTCACAGCCGCCTGCGAAGGCATGGACGCGGTCTACTACCTGATCCACGGGATGAGCGGCGACGACTTCGCCGAGACCGACCGCAAGGCGGCGACCAACCTCGCCGAGGGGGCGCGAACCCACGGCGTCGACCGGATCGTCTACCTGTCCGGGCTCGTTCCGGATGTCGCGGACTCCGAGCTCTCCGAGCACATCACGTCCCGACGGGAGGTCGAGCAGATCCTCAGCGAGGTCCCCGCGACCGTGGTCGTGCTGCGCGCGGCGGTGCTCCTGGGCAGCGGGTCCACCTCGTTCGAGATCATCCGGCAGGTCAGCGAGCGGATGCCCGTGCACACCGTGCCGTCATGGATGGACTCCATGGTGCAGCCGATCGCTGTCGTCGACGTGCTCGAGGCGCTGGTCGGCGCGCTGGAGTACGCCGGCCCCTCGCGGCACTTCGACGTGGGCGGACCGGACCAGCTGCGCTATGGCGCGCTGCTCGAGGCCTACACCGAGCACGCTGGTCTCGAGCGGCCGCAGGTCCACGTGCCACTGTTGCCGACAGCGCTGGTCGGCACCCTGGTCGGCAGCCTCACCGACGTGCCCCGCCCGACAGTCGAGGCGCTGGTCGAGAGCCTCCACCACGACATGGTGGCGGCGGACGACGACTTCCTGGAGATGCTGCTGTCGGAGGGACACCGCTTGGTGGGACTGGACGAGGCCTTCCGCCGCGCCCTGGCTCCTCGGGCGTCCGTGCCCGAGGACTCCGACCCGATGGGGCCCTTGCCGCAGGACCCGGCCTGGGCCAGCGGCGGTGACGACCGCCCCGCGCTGGCCAAGGTGGTCGACGCAGTCAAGGACGTCCTGCCGAACTCCTGAGATGCTCGGTGCCTCTTCGGTTCCCGACTGGACTCTCGATCCGCGGGGCGCACTGGGGCGGTGCAGACCTTCCTGCCCTACGCCGACTTCGAGCGCTCGGCGCAGGCCCTGGATCACAAGCGGCTCGGCAAGCAGCGAGTGGAGACCATCCAAGTCGAGATCGGCCAGATCTTCACCCGTTGCCGACGAGATGAGGTTCGACATGTCGATCTTCCGCGGCGACGAGCCAACCTACGAGGAGATCCTCGCGGTGGGTATCAGCGACCGCAGCGTGTTCGAGCCTCGACCACGAAGCGGCGGTTCGACGCGCCCGGAGTCATTCCCACGAGCGCGGTCAAGCGCCCGGCAGTTCGCCAGCCGTTAGCGGGGACGAGTGGCGGAGCCAGACCCTCCAGCCGTCCTCTCCGTCTCGCCAGAAGTCACTCATCACGAATAACCCGCTCCGGTCTTCACCGAGAACAGTGGCTCGCATGCGAACTCTGCTGAGGGCAGCGGCGACATCACCGGACCGGTCGACGCGCTGCTCCTCGAGGCTCCAGGAGTGCACGACGTAGTGCTCGAGAACTTCCAACCAGCGGGCTCTCGGCATCGTGGCGGGCGCAGGATGCACCAAGACGAGGGCGAAATCCTCGCCCAGGACCCGTTCGGCCAAGGCGTGGTCGCGTTGCTGCACCGCGTCGTCGAAGCTCCTCATCGCGGCGGTCAGATCATGGAATGTCATACCGACACCTTGCCCCATGCGCGCAGCACCAGCGATCGGTTTCGCGTGTGTGCTCGCACCACGATGAAGAAGGGTTCCGGTTGCCGCATCTTTCTGGGCGGACTACGACCCCCCCGTCGACCGGTCGGTAGGCGTCCCAGCTCCGACCCGCCACGAACTCGAGGACGCGACCTGCTGCTCGTCTGGCGTCCAGATCAGCGCCGACGCCGGCGCCTCAGGCTGCATACAGCTCTCGACTGGTGCTGGCGACCGCGCGGTCGCCGGGTGGCTGGCCGAGCTCCGCCGCAAGGGGCTCAGCGACTCCACCAGACGCAACTCCTACACGCTGGATCTTGCCGCTGGGCGTATTGAGAAGCGTCTCGGCGTAGTGCACGGTCCGTGGGTAGGCGTGTGCGGCGAACTTGGTCTTGACCAGCTGCTGGAGCTTCCCGGGGCAGGTCGTCGGAAGGGATCGTGCCCGACCGGGTGACTAGCAGCGCATGGCTTCGGCCGAGGTCTTCCCGGATGTCTTCTTGCGGTCGTAGTAGGCCCGGCCCTGGATTGGGTTGCGGAGCTGGACTGCGCGCCATCTCGTGCGCCGCAGAGATCCACGGCAAGCCTGGCCACGAGAAGCGTCAACGCCGACCGCTTCGCAGCGGCCGACAAGATTCGCGAGCGGATCGGGACACACCGCGACTGACCTCCCGCGCTCGTGGCGGAGCGGTGGCGCGGCATCCATGTGATGCGCGCCATGAGTCAAATCTGTGCGATTCCTCGCAGGTCGGCCGCGTCGTCTAGTTGAGTGACCAGCGGGTAGGGATCGACCACAGAATCGAGAATCGCAGCCATGACCAACTCTGAGACACCTGCCACCCCCATCGCGCCCAACAAGCCCGCACGCCTGGACCGCCGTCTCTTGTTCGGTGCGCCCGTTGCAGCTGCTGCGGTATTGGGTGTGCAGTCCGCCGTTGCGACCTCTGCGTCAGCTGCACCGTTGGCCGATGCGTGGCTGCTGGGCGGTAACGCGGGTGTCAACGGCGCCGGCAGCAACTACCTGGGTCCGACGAACGTCGCCCCCTTGGTGTTCAAGACCACCCCCACCGCTGCCTCGGCACCGGTGGAACGGATGCGGATCCAACCCAACGGCCGGGTCGGCATCGGCACCGCAGCCCCTGCCGCGCGCCTCGACGTCACCGGCTCCAATCCGCGCGGCATCCAAGGCACCACCACCGCCAACACCGCGGGTGCCGTCGGCGTCTCCGGCAGCATTTCCAGCACCACCGCGCCCTCCAACTCCGCAGGTGTGAAAGGCACCAACGCCGCGCAAGGCATCGGCGTGTGGGGTGCCTGCGCCACCGGCACCGGGGTCTACGGCGCCGGACAGGTCGGCGCTGTCGCCGAAGGCCAGAGCCTCGGCTGCCACGGCCTCGCCCGTGCCAGCGACGGCATCGGACTCAAGGCCACCGCTACCGACGGCACCGCCGTGTATGCGACTGGCAACAAGGGGGTGTTCGGCGATGGCCACCTCTTCGGTCTTTCCGGCTATGCGCGAGCCGCCGGCGGTATCGGAGTCGATGCGGTCTCCGAGCGCGGCCCCGGGGTGCGCGGCAGCACGGACGTACAGAGCTTCGGAGTCCAGGGCATCGCCACGTTGGGGACCGGCGTCTACGGAAAGGGCGCCGTCGGTGCTGTGGCCGAAGGCCAGAGCCTCGGCTGCCACGGCCTGGCCAGCGCGACCAATGGCATCGCGGTCCAAGGCACCGCCAGCGCGACCGATGGCATCGGAGTCCAAGGTACGGCCGCGATCGGTAGTGATAAGTACAGCTACGGAGTCAAGGGCAAGGGCAGGGTGGGCGTGTTCGGGGACGGAGGCAACACGGGGGTGCGAGGCGACGGAGGCATTTACGGCGGCCACTTCACGTCCCTCTCGGACGTGGGCGTATACGCCGTGGGCTACCGCGGCGGGGTCATGGCAGAGAACAACCACCCTTCCTCTGGCTACGCAATCCGTGGCATCGCCCACAACCAGAGCTCCAAGGCGATTTGGGGTGCGAGCGCTCATGGCTTCGCGGGATATTTTGAGGGCTTTGTGCGCATCAATGGCGATTTGCACATCGCAGGGACGCTGTCGAAGAGCGCGGGGTCCTTCAAGATCGACCACCCGGTGCACCCGGAGACGAAGTACCTGTCGCACTCGTTCGTGGAGTCCCCGGACATGATGAACGTCTACAACGGCAACGTCACCACCGACAGCAAAGGCAGGGCCACCGTCGAGCTGCCCGACTACTTCGGCGCACTGAACCGCGACTACCGCTACCAGCTCACCATCATCGACGACGACGACTTCGCCCAGGCCCGCATCGCCAGCAAGGTCAAGAACAACAAGTTCACCATCGCCACGGACAGACCGGGCGTCGAGGTCTCCTGGCAGGTCACCGGCATTCGCCAAGACGCCTATGCCAACGCCCACCGCATCCCGGTCGAAGAAGACAAGCCAAAGGCCGAGCGCGGCACCTAAGGTTCGAGCACAAAGGTTCGGGCACGAGGTGGACGGAGGGTGGGATGGTGCTCAAAGGTGTGGGTCGGCAAGTGCTTGGCAAGAACGCCGTCACTATCCGGCTGGTGGGCGTCTACTCGGGTCGGCTCAAGGACGAGAGCGATATCGGTCGGGTATGGACACCCGACTCCATCCTCGCCGTCCTGGTTGGCAATCGTCAGGCAAATCTGCCTCTAGTCGGACTCGGCGCGTAACTCCGGGGTGATGATGGGGCACCACCGGGATCCCGGCTCCCCCGCTTCCGCGAGGTCGACCGCCCACGTGAGCGGCGCGTCGAGGACGTTCCAGCAGGAGTCGCTGACCATGCGGGCCTCGTGGTGGTCGTCGATGCCCTTCCTGGTGCGGAAGTGGACAAGCCGGTGGATGTACCGCTCCACCTCGGGGTCGCTGGCCTCGATCACCACAGCCCCTCATCCCGCATCAGCACGTCGAGGTCGGCGAGTACGGCCACGATGCCGACGTCCACCCCCCTGAGGTGCTCCGAGCAACCATCGAGGAACGCCGCGAGCGAGGCGACTTTGTCGCCGCGACCACTGCTCCCTGACGGCGGTCGAGCACGTCCCTCAGGGCCTGCCGCCACACCATCTCGTTGCGCTCGCGCCACAGGTGCCGCAGTTCCTCCCGGTCGACTTGTGGCACCTCGCCGTAGGCCTCGCGGACGCACCGAATCGCGTTCTGACGGGTCGTCAGCCCGACCGCCTTGGCGCGCTGGTCCCAGGTGGCACCACCGATCCGCAACGCCCAAATCTTCTCGGCGCGGTCCAGCGCATCGGCGCGCACCTTCCGAGCCGGCTCCGGTGGCGGCGGCCCCACCTGCCGCACTCGGGAACCTCGGGGATCTTGGCGGCGGCGACGGCTCTCGGACGGGCTGCCGCGGCGGAGTAGTGCCCGCTGCCGGTACCGCCTGTGAGAGAGACGTGAGAGGCGACGAAGTGAGGCCCCTCCGGGTAGTGCTCCGGAAGGGCCTCACACCTCGTCTGACCTGGGGAAACTCACCAGGTTTGTCGGTCGGGCTGACAGGATTTGAACCTGCGACCCCTTGACCCCCAGGCGTCGGCCGCGGGTCTCTCGAGGTCCACGATCGTGCGTTTCACGCTCAACCACGGGGTTCTGGACAGTGGCGGATTTCGGCGGACGAGAGCAAATGGTGTGCGAAAATGGTGTGCAAACCGACAGTCCTCGAACTGTCCATGAACGCTCCTCTTCCGGGTGCCACGCTTGCTCCTGACGGTGTCCGCCCATAGCTGCGATCCGGGCGACGCGCAGAGCGTCCCTGATGCGGCCTAAGTGACGTAGCTGGTGTCGGCCGATGCAGTGGATGCCCCCGCTTGGCAAACGGTAAGTACTCGTTCGCGGAGAAGTGACGCGGTCGGCGGTCGGGGGGCCACCCGTAGCGCCACTTCTATGCTGGCCTCATGAGGAACGTCGTCGGAGTCACAGACAACCGATGGACGGCCTTCCTCCGCGACCACGACGACATCACCGAGGCCAACTTTTGGCAGCCTTCGCCGCACGGCTTCAAGGCCCTGTCACCAGGTGAACCGTTTCTGTTCAAGACCAAGGACCCAAAGAAGTTCAAGGGCCTCGACATCCCCGGATATCACCTCGTCGGCGGCGGTTTCTTCGACGAGTACGTCGAGCTGAAGGTTAGCGAGGCATGGACGATCTGGGGACCGGCCAACGGCGTGTCCAGCGAGGCTGAGTTGCTGTCGCGCGCTCCGGCCTACCGGGCTAGGGCGGCTTCCGCGATCGATCCTGACCCAACGATCGGCTGCGTGGTCCTTCGCAACATCTTCTTCGCGGAGCGAGGTGGAGAGATGGCTGGCCTCCCAACTGGGCGAGAAACATCGTGACCCACACCGGATACGAATCCACTGAGGGTCGACGCGCGCCTGGACACGGAGTACGTCGAGCACGCCTTCGCCGCACTGCAACATCGTGCGCGCATCGACTACGCCTGGGAACCCGATCTCCGTGGAGTCAGACCTTGAGTGGGAAGGGCCGCGCTACGGGCAGCCGGTCCTTGTCAGGCCAAGGATGGGGCAAGGCCACTTCAAGCATGCCGTCGCAGCTGCGTACCAGCACCGATGTGCTGTCACGAGGAGTGCGACTTTCCCGAGCCTCGAGGCGGCACACATACGGCCGTTCGCGGAGGGCGGCGAGCACGCCGTCTCCAACGGGCTCCTGCTGCGCACCGACGTCCATCGCCTGTACGACCGCGGGTACCTCAGCGTCGATGCCGATCTTCGGCTGAGGGTCTCGC
The DNA here is from genome assembly GCA_963795115.1 of uncultured Actinomycetota bacterium. GTDB lineage: Bacteria > Actinomycetota > Actinomycetes > Propionibacteriales > Nocardioidaceae > Nocardioides. The sequence continues at coordinate 202,563 of CAWCGH010000001.1, read as the reverse complement.
CTCAGTTGCGCGACCATGGTTGGAACGGCGCGGAGTTCTACGATCGTGAGGCTGCCGGCTTCGTTATCGCTGCGCCCAGCGCAGCCGATCACAGGCCCAACCGCGACGCACTTGCCTGGCACTTCGAGACCCGGTTCCGCGCCGCATGATCGGGCGCACAGTGGCTCCGCCACCATGGTCGGTACGCGGCGAAAGGACGCACCCCCGATGCGGATGATCGCGCGGCATCCAGCCAGGGTCGAGCCGCGACCGGCAGAAAGAAGGGCTACATCCGCGCCAGCACGATTCCCCGGGCGACCGCACCGGTGATGAGCAAGTACAAGCCCGGCGCCGAGAAGACGACGGTGAACACCATGAAGAGCTCAGGATCTTCGTTGACGTTGACGAAGAGCATGCCGCCAATCGCGAGCAGGACTGTGCCGAGAAGTGCGCGAAGGAACGCCGCAGGGGCTGCTTGATAGGACTCGTTCGTCATGCGGGGAGTATGCCGTCTGCCGGTTGGGCACGAAGCTGGACGGCGGTGATCGTCGACCGGACGCGTTCCACCAAATCGTCTGAGTCGAGAGGCCGGCTGGTGTCGACCATGACGAGTGGCTCGGAGAGCCCGAGCGGCCCGCGAAATGTCTCCCTCATACGCCTGATCCCATCGTCGTGCTCTTCGGCGGAACCGAGCTGATCCAGATGTCCGGGATGGCGGCGGCGCGCGGCGAACCGTGATGCTGCGATTTCGACCGGGCAGTCGCAAAACACTTCCACGAGGGAGGTGGAGATTGCGCGCAACCTCGTTGGTGCAGAGTCGTGGTTCCACCAGTTCACCAGCACCGCCTTCTCCGACGCCTGGGCAACCGCGTAGAGGACTTCATCGCTGGCACGGCTCAAGCGATAGCGGTGGTCTCGATATTTGCAGCCCAAAATGTCGAACATGGCCTCGAGAATCGTGTCCTTGTCGATCAACGTCATCGAAAGCCGTTCACTGAGCAGCTGACCAACAGTCGTCTTCCCGCTCGCGGCCAATCCCGAGACCACGACCAAGAGACGAGCGCTCACGACTCCATGCTCTCAGCCCTCGTCCCCGTGTCGACGACGCTGCGACCCCTTGACCCCCAGCAATCAGCCCCCGTGACAGGCCGTGCTCCCCCGTGTCACTCCGTGTCGCTGTGTCATGAGCTCAGGCGTGCTCGTGACGCCCTGTTTCGGGCCGTGACGGGCAGTGTGCACCCACATCTGTGCCCACTTCGCCAGGTCGCGACGAGCGCTACGAGGTCCACCGAGGGGGCAAGAGCCACCCCTCCTTGCGGGCCTCCACTGCCTCGCGCCAGTACCGCACTCCCCCCTCGTCCTCGAAGTCGAGGTGTTTCGGAGGATGCTCCATCGCCGCGAGGTCGTCCGTGCTGATCGCCAGGATCTCCGCTGCCTCCGCAGGGGTGATGTAGCAGTGAAGCCACTCGCGTTCGGAGACTTCACCTACCGCCGCTCGCAGGGCTCGAAGATCCTTACGTACCCGCTTCAAGCGAAGGCCGGACACCTCGCGCAACTTGTTGTCGCCGGAGTATGAGAGTCCGGGCTCGTCGTCGTCTGACTCCGTCAGCCAGTGCTCCATCGCTCTGATCGGCGTGCCCTTCGGTGGGTCATCCCAGTGCTCCGCGACGTTCCGCCACGCCTCGACGAGGCCGGCCTGCCGGACCTCCGGCATGTCGAACCCCAAGTGCTTCATGACCTCGCGACCTCGCAGGACCTGCCGCAGTTCGACGATGAAGAAGTACAGCTCATCGTCGAATTTGGTGATCGGCTTGACCCACTCCGGTGGGGCGAACTTCGAGCCGGTCGCTTTCAGATCGATCGCCTCGTGCTTGTCCATCATCCGTCGGTAGGCGCGCTGGAGGCGTCGCTCCTGGCGCTGCGCGCGCTCGATGTGGGCGATGGTCTCGTTGGCGTACCGCAGTTGCTCGGCGTAGTCGTGCACCGCGCCACCGTAATCCGCGGTGCCGTCCGGGCCTCGCCCATTTCGGGGCAGCCGCTACTCGTTCTCGAACATCCGCTCCATCAGCAGCGCCGCGCGCTCGTCGAGCCGCTGCCTGTCCTCGGGCGTCGACTCCACGATGATGATCCACACCTTCAGCCGGTCGCCCTCCATGTCGACCGTGCCCGTGCGGACCTTCCAGCCGAACTCACGGGCCACTGAGCGACCGATCCGTCTCAGCTGGTCAACGCGCGCCTGGTCCCAGGTCTCCACCGTCTCGAGGTACTGGTGGTCGATGTCCAGTGCCTGCGAGACGGCGAGGCGGGTGAGGTCGTCGTCGGCCTCGTCCACGGAGATGCTTCCCTAGGCGCCAGGGGAGCCCGGCTGCGGGCCGCCAGCTGCGAAACGGTAGGCGAGGGCGAGGTCGCGAAGTGCCTGCGCCTGCACGATCGCGTTGCCCAGCTTGGGCACCGCGTTCGTGGCGATCTCTTCGATCTGGGCGTAGAGCGCCTGCTGCGTGTTGGTCGAGGGACTCGGCATGGCGGGGGCCCTTCCGTCGGGAGCAGCACAGCGCCGCTCGGTGGCTTCGACCGTAGCCCGACCCGACGTAGTTCAGCTGGCCGACCTCAGTCCTCGCCGAGCAGGCGTCGCGTCGGCTCCAGCGGCTGGCGACGCTTGTCGGTCCGGGCCGGGTCAGTGACGTGCCGGACTGCCCGGCACCGCGCGCACGTTTCGGTTGTCACGAGCCCATCCGCGAGCGACAGACGCAGCCCAGTCAGCACCCAGTCGTGCTCGACGCAGTCGGCGTCGTCGTCCAAGCCCATCTGGGCACGCTAGAGCACGCTAGACCTAGTAGCTGTACGAGTCAGCCAGGCTGTTGAACGCGATCGCCGTCACGACAACTGAGATGACCATCATAATGACGCCGTGGGTCTGCTCGTTCTTGTCCTTCACCAGGACCACGATGCCGATCACGAAGCCAACGATCGGCGAAAAAGATCGCGCCGACGTAGCCGAGGCCGATCACCGTGCTGCTGACTCCGCCCTGCTGCTGGAGTGGCTGGATCGGGTGGACGGCCGGCGCGACATGTTCTGACCACCCGGCACCGTTCCAGTAGCGCTGGGTGCCGGCCATTTGTGGGTCCGCGTACCAGCCAGCTGGCGGGCCGGGCGGTGGTGGCGAGGCGGTCACGGTCCGCACGCTACGCCGAGCGCCGACGGGTGTCCGGCGAACGGCAGACGAGGCCTCACGACCGGGGTGGCCTGTGTTCCCGGGCCCACCGCTCGACGTCCTCACGGAGCCAGATCTTCCCGGCGGCGAGTTCGGCGACAGGCTTCGGGAAGGTCGGCCCGCCGGCGAGCTGGCTGACGCGCTGGGTTGAGACGCCGAGCAGTTCGGCGATCTCAGTGCCACCCATCAGGTTGAGGTCCACGCGCCACAGATTAGGCCTTGACTCACGTAAGAGCGAGACGCACACTCGTGCCAGCACTTACGTCACGTAAGAGCGGCCCCGCCAGGTGATACGAACACCCGACGAGGCCTTGATCCGAACACCCTGCGAGAGAGGGCTCGAACCCATGAACAACGCTACCCCTGCAACACCCCACGACGAGTACAGCCTGACCGTCCAGCGGCCTGCCGGCATCACCAACGAACGCTGGAAGCTGCTCAGGAATCGCATCGAAGCCGAGGCCGCCCCGGTCGTCTCCGAGATCCTAGGCGTCTGCCCCGACCGCAGTTGGTGCCGCGGCTTAGCGGGCATCCCCGAGCACGCTGAGTACCACGCGAGCATGCTCTACGACCTGGTCGACAGCAAGGACCCCTCAGCGCCGGCGGCCGCCGCGGCGTACGTGGTGGAGAGGCGCACCGATGAAGCCTTGTGGTTGGTCGTAGACATCGAGGCCGAGGTGTACGGCCATGCCCACGAGCTGGAGCTCGACGCGGCGGCTGCGAGGGACCTGTTGCAGGTCACCCTGGCCGGCGCGTCGACCGACCCGGGCGATGACGCTCGGCAGCGGATCCTCGACCTGATCGAGGAGGCGATCTGATGAACGCCCAGGCGGTCGACCACGGAGTCGACTACTCTGCCCCGTTCGTGCTCACTGAGCTCGCTGAGGCCGCTCTCGCGGTCGCGGAGGGCCAGGCCCTGACCTACACGGCGGCTGAGGCCGCGCGAATCCTGGGGCTGGGTAGGGCTCACGTGATGAACCTCGCCCGCACCGGCGTGCTCGACGCCGTGCAGGTGGATGATCAGCCGTGGCCACAGTGGCTCATCGACGGCGCCTCGCTCGTCACCTACGGGGCGGAGCATCCGCACCGGTGGGTCACCGCGCTGCCTCGCGCGGTGGCGGAGCTGGCGCTGGTGCCGGCAGGCGCCACTCGCGCAGCGCTGGCAGTTGAGCACGACGACGATCCGGAGTGCGGCAACCTGCTCCGCGAGCGGGTGCCGGCTGGCCCGCTGCTGCGGCAGATCGAGCTGGATCGCGGGGATGGTCGGCTGGTGCATCGTCTCGGCGATGCTGAGCAGGCTGCGATCGAGCGTGCCCGGCATGAGGGCACTCTGACGATTCATGCTGCCGACCAGTTGGCGGTGAGGTTGCTCGGCCTCACGTTGTGGGACTTCTACGACCTGTAGGCCCATCCTCGTGACCGGTGGGGCGTGGCCAGGGCGTTCGCCGTTCTCAGGTCTGGTCGACAGCCTGCTCCTCGGCATGAACGCGCAACGCGAACAGCACGCCGAAGCCAACGAGCCCGACGAACAGCAGAGCCGAACCGATCCCGGCGACACCCAGGCTCACGATCTGCACGAGCGTGGCGTTGTCGCCGGATTGCTCCGACGCAACGGCCCAGGCCACCCAGGCCACCCAGCTCGAGGACCCCTCGCTGCGACGACGCTGGAGAACTACCGCCGGTACGCCGAGCAGGACATCATCCCCTCGCGCCTCGGCGCGATGAAGTTGCGAGACATCCGCCGTGGCCACGTCCAGGCGTTCATCGATGACCTCACCGAGCGCGACCGCGGGGCCATCACCGTCCGCCGCGTCGTGGCCGTCATCCAGGGCTCGCTCTCTTCTGCCGTCCGCGAGGACCTCATCGACGAGACGCCGGCGCGCTACCTCGAGCTCCCCCGCGCCGAGACCCGGGAGTTCCGCCCATGGGAGGCTGCCCAGGTCGGCACGTTCCTCGACGTCGCCGGCGAGCACCGACTCGGCGCTCTCTTCGAGGTGGCCGTCTTCACCGGACTCCGTCGCGCCGAGATCTGCGGCCTCCGGTGGGACGACGTCGACCTGGCGCAGCCGTCGCTGCGCGTACGACGCGACACCACCAAGACCGACGCCGGCCGCCGGCGGGTTGCCCTCGACGATCGGGCGGTCGGCGCGCTGGTCGCGTGGCAGATCACCCAAGCCGCCGAGCGCGAAGCGTGGGACGCGGCGTACGACGACGGTGGGTTTGTGTTCACCTACGAGAACGGTGGGCCGCTCAAGCTGCAGTACGTGACCCGGCTCTTCGACAAGCTCCGCGTGAAGGCCGGCCTCCCCCGGATGACGTTCCACGGATTGCGGCACCAGCAGGCCTCGCTGCAGCTGTCGGCCGGCACTCCCCTGGCGATCGTGTCGAAGCGCCTTGGCCACTCGAGCCTGTCGGTGACCGCTGACATCTACTCCCACCTGCTCGAGTCGACCGAGCACGACGCCGCCAACGCCGCGGCGTCGCTCGTGCCGCAGCGGAGGGTGCCTGTGCCCACAGTGCACCCACAAGCCGTGAGAGAAGGCGAAGAGGCCGCCTCCGCAGAACGCGGAAACGGCCTCTGACCTGCAGCTTTTCGGTCGGGCTGACAGGATTTGAACCTGCGACCCCTTGACCCCCAGTCAAGTGCGCTACCAAGCTGCGCCACAGCCCGAAACTTCGTCCGGGATCGCCGTCCGAAGCGGGGGGAACACTACCGCAGGGGTAAGACACGGCCCGAATCCGGTCCCGATAGCCCATAGGTACTAGGTCCCGTGACGATCGCCTAAAACTCGGCCGATCGGCTGACGCTCGGCGCACAGCCACCCTATGTTCCGTGTGGAGGGAGGCGAGACGATGCGGAGGGGAATCACGGAGGCGGTCGGCAAGCGTGCCGGTCTCGTCGTGCTGTACCTGCTCGCAGGGGCGTTCGGGCGTGCCAGCGTGGTCGACGGCGACCCCATGGCACTGGTGTGGCCGGCCGGAGGCCTCGCCGTTGCCTGGTTGGTGACGCGGCCGTCGGCGCGCGAGTGGGTCATCGATATCCCGCTGCTGATCGGGGTCGGGGTGACCGCGTCGCTCGTCACCGGGCTCGGCGCAGTCGTGACCGTGGTCCTCGCGGTTTCCAACATTGTCGCGGTGATGACTGTCGTCCTGGCGCTGCGCTGGTGGAACCCGACGACAGGACGTCGGGGCGCTCCCCCGACCAGCAGTCCCCGGGACGTGATGAGCTTCCTCGCGGCGACCGCGGCCGGCGCGTTCGTCGGCGTCGCGATCGGCGCGGTCGGTTACCTGCTGGTCGGGCGCGACCTCTCCGCGGTCGGCGTCGTGGTGTGGTTCGGGCGCAACCTCTGCGGCATGGCATTGGTCGGCGTGACCTCCCTGCTGATCCTGGACCGGCTCGAGCGTAGGGAGGTCGGCCGACCAGAGCGCCGTACGACGGTGACCTCCGGCCGGTGGCCGGAGCTGACGCTGCTCTTCGCCTCGACGGGCGCACTCGTCCTGGTCGACCGGCTGAGCGTGCTGCCGGTGAGCTTCCTGCTGCCCGCGGCAGCGGTCTGGGCGGGCAGCCGGTTCGCGGCGCTTCCGGTGGCGGTCCACGCCCTGTTCGGCGGCGCCGGCGTCCTCTGGCTGACCTTCGTCGGCGAGGGGCCGTTCGCCGACCTCAGCGCCGAACGCCTCAACATCCTGCTCGCGCAGCTTTTCATCGCGATGACGCTCACGATCGGCCTGATCCTCGCCGCAGCCCGGGAGGCGAGGGCGTCACTGAGCCAGGAGCTGACGACCTTCGCCCAGCGTGCCGCCCACGACCTGCGCAACCCGCTGTCGGTGATTGAGTCGTGGACCGGCGAGCTGGCCTCAGCGCTCGCGTCGGATCCGCACCACCAGCCGACCGGTTCGCGCACGATGATCGCCGGGATCGAGCAGGCGACTGCCCGCATGCGCACCCTCGTCGACGCACTCCTCGCGGACGCCGCGGCGCGCGACCGGGAGACCGCGCACGTCCCGATCGACCTCCCGCAGCTGGTCGCCGAGGTTGCTGCGGAGTACGGCGCCGCCGGGCAGGTCCGGATCGTCGGCAACCCGTGCGTGGTGGGCGACCCGGTGCTGCTGCGCCAGCTGGTCGACAACCTGGTCGCCAACGCGCTCAAGTACGTCCGCCCGGGTGAGCAGCCCGCCATCAGGATCGAGACTCAGCAGGCGAGGGGCCGGGTCGTCGTACGCGTGATCGACAACGGCGTCGGGATCCCTGCCGGAGCGCACGAGTGGATCTTCGAGCCGTTCCGCCGCGCGCACGAAGGCGCCTACCCGGGCTCCGGTCTCGGCCTGAGCACCTGCCGCCGCATCGTCGAGCGCCACGGCGGCTCGATGCGGGCGCTCCCCCGCGAGGACGGACCCGGCTCCGTCTTCGAGTTCGACCTCCCCCAAGCCCTGGCATTTGCATGAGACCGAGGAGTGACCCATGAGAAGGAACAACGAGCGGCTTCGCCAGGAGCTGGAGGAGACCCGCCAGCAGCTGGCCGACCTCCGGTCACGAGTCGACAGTGCCCAGCAGCTCGCCAACATGGGCGACTACGACTGGCACATCGAGACCGACGAGAACTCGTGGTCCGACCACCTGTACCGCATCTACGGCTACGAGCCGCAGGAGTTCAACGCGTCGTACGACCGGTTCCTGTCGATGGTGCACCCGGACGACCGCGACACGGTGACGGCCACGCACCGCCAGGTATATGAGGACGGCGGAGAGTGGACGATGGTCGAGCGGATCGTGCGGCCCGACGGCGACGTGCGCCATCTCGCCACGAACGGAGTCCTGGTGAAGGACGACAGCGGTACGCCGGTGCGGATGCGCGGGACGTGCGTCGACATCACCGAGCGGGTGCGCGCCGAGGCCGCGAGCGAGGAGCTCGCCGCGAGCCTGCGCGAGTGGCAGGTACGACGCCGGCACGCCTTCGAGATCAACGACAACGTCGTTCAGGGGATCAGCGCCGCCGCGCTGTCCCTCCAGATGGGCGACCTGGAAGCGGTGGCGTCGTACCTCGACCGCACGATCCGTGCGGCCCGCGGGATGATGGGCGACCTGTTGCTCGACCGTCCCGAGGACACCCCGGAAGCAGGCAGCATGGTGCGTTCGACTGCCGCGGCCGCCGGCGACGCCCCCGCCGAGATCCTGCACCTCGCGGAACCGCAGAAGATCCGCGTGCTGCTGGCCGACGACTATCCCGACCTGCGGGAGCTGATGCGCTTCCAGCTCGAGCGGGCAGGTTTTGTCGTGATCGGCGAGGCGACCGACGGGCGGGAGGCCGTCGACATGGCCAAGGCGCTCGCGCCGGACGTGATCGTGCTCGACCTGGCGATGCCGAACATGGACGGGCTCCAGGCACTGCCGACCCTCCGCGAGACCTCGCCCCAGTCGAAGGTGATCGTCGTTTCGGGCTTCGCCAACGGCCTGATGGCGGACCGCGTGCTGGCGGCCGGTGCGGCACGGTTCGTCGAGAAAGGCGTCGGGATGGACCTCGTCGGCCTGGTCGAGGCAGTGTCGGCGGAACGGACAAACTGACCGCACAACATGCCCTCAACTGGCTATGGCCGCAGACCTGCAGCGGGAGTAGCGTCGATCGCATGTTCATCCAGATCATTCAGGGCAAGTGCACACGGCAGGACGAGCTCCGAGCGCTCAACGATGAGTGGATTCGTGACCTGTCGCCCGGTGCGACCGGCTGGCTCGGCGGCACCTACGGCTTCACGGATGACGACCTGTTCATCGGGGTGATCCGCTTCGACTCCCGCGACGCCGCGATGGCAAACTCCGAGCGTCCTGAGCAGGGCGAGTTCGCCGAGCGCATGGGCGCGCTCATGGACGGCCAAGTGGAGTTCCACGACAGCGACGACGTGATGTTGCTCCTCGACGGCGGCTCCGACGACGCCGGGTTCGTCCAGGTGATCCGCGGCAAGGTCGACGACCCTGCGCGGCTGAAGTCCATCCTCTCAAACACAGACGGTCTCCGGGAGGCGCGGCCCGACATCGTCGGAGCGAGCCTCGCTGTCGAGCCGGACGGCACGTTCACCGAGACGGTGGCGTTCACCTCCGAGGAAGCGGCCCGTTCCGGGGAACAGGTGGCGCCACCGGAGGAGATGAGCGACGACATGGAGTACGCCATGCAGGACGCGACGTTCTACGACCTGCGCAACCCCTGGTTCCTCACTGCCTGACCCTCAGGTTGCGGCATGAACCGCTGAGAAGCGGTCGTCGGCTCGGCGATCGCCGACATCACCGTTACCTACGAGCTGACGCAGGTCGACGGCGCGTGGTTGGTGAGCTGCGACGACTTCGACCGCAGCGACCTCAACGACCCGTCATCGGAAATCTCGTGACGCCTGCCGCACCTGGAGCGCAGAGCCGGCACCGGGGACGAGCACGTCGAGCGGGAGGATCTGGTCGGCGACCAGGTTGACCACCCCGTCATTGCGCTCCACCTTGCCGCGGATGATGACGGCGACCCGGTTGCGGGCAGCCTGCCGGTGCGCCCGCATCACACCCTGGGAACAGATCACGTTGAGCATGCCGGTCTCGTCCTCGAGGTTGAGGAAGGTGATGCCCAGCGCCGTGCCCGGCCGTTGGCGGTGGGTGATCAGGCCCGCGACTCTGACCCGACGTCCGGGTTCGGTCTGCCAGAGCGCGGTGATCGGGAGGATCCCCGCGTTGTCGAGGTCGGTCCGGAGGTGCTCGATCGGGTGCCGCTCCGGCGAGATCTTCGTCGCCCAGAGATCGGCGAGGGTGATCTCCTCGTCGCTCATCCCCGGCAGTGTCGGCGGTGGCGGCGCCGGAGTGCTGCCGGGGAGATGGCCGTCGGTCTCGGCGTAGCCGGACATCCAGAGCGCCTGCCGGCGGTCGAGACCGAACCCGTCGAAGGCACCCGCGGTGGCCAGCGCCTCGAGCTGGGAGGAGCTCAGCCCAGCTCTCCGCGACAGGTCGGTGATGTCGGAGTACGGCGCCGCCTCCCTCTCCGCTGCGATCCGCTCAGCCAGCTCCGTGCCGATGCCCCGGACCGAGTCGAGCCCGAGCCGCACGGCCATCGCGCCGTCGTACCGAAGATGACCGCCGGCAGGATCCGACGGCTCGAGACCGGCTTGTGCGCCGGAGAGCTGGATGTCCGGACGAAGCACGCTCACTCCGTGCCTCCTGGCATCGGCGACCAGCGACTGCGGTGAGTAGAAGCCCATCGGCTGGTTGCGCAGGAGCCCCGCGAGGAAGACGGCCGGGTAGTGGAGCTTGAACCACGACGACGCGTAGACGAGTAGCGCGAAGCTGAGTGCGTGAGACTCGGCGAAGCCGAAGTTGGCGAACGACAGGATCTTCACGTAGATGCCGTCGGCCTGGTCTCCGGTGATGCCGCGACGTGCCATGCCTGCATAGAGCTTCTCCTTGACCTTCTCGATCCGCTCGACACCGCGTTTGGAGCCCATCGCACGGCGAAGCAGGTCGGCGTCGTCCCGTGAACAGTCGCCGAGGGTCACCGCCATCGCCATCAGCTGCTCCTGGAAGAGCGGGACACCGAGGGTGCGCCCGAGCACCGGCTCGAGAGACGGGTGGTCGTAGTTGACCGGCTCCTTGCCGGTGGCGCGGCGGATGTAGGGGTGGACGGCACCGCCCTGGATCGGCCCTGGACGGATCAGGGCTATCTCAATGGCGAGGTCGTAGAAGCTGCGCGGCTTGAGCCTCGGCAAGGTCCCGATCTGGGCGCGGCTCTCGACCTGGAACACCCCGATGGAGTCCGCGCGGCAGAGCATGTCGTAGACCTCGGGCTCCTCCTTGGGGATCGTCTCCAGCTCCCAGCGCTTGCCGAGGTGCTCCTCGATCAACCGGATCATGTGGTCGAGCGCGCCGAGCATGCCGAGACCGAGCAGGTCGAACTTGACCAACCCCATCGACTCGCAGCCGTCCTTGTCCCACTGAAGGACGGTGCGGCCGGGCATCCGGGCTCGTTCGATCGGGCAGACCTCGCCGATCGGACGTTCGGTGAGCACCATGCCCCCCGAGTGGATGCCGAGGTGCCGAGGCGCAGACAGGAGCTCCTCGGCGAGCGCCACCACGGGCCGCGGGATCTCCGACTCCGCCTCGACCGCGCTCGCCCACCCGTCGACCGACTTGGACCATGCGTCCTGCTGGCCGGTGGAGAAGCCGAGCGCCTTGGCGGCGTCCCGGACCGCCATCCGCGGGCGGTAGCTCACCACGTTGCAGACCTGAGCAGCGTTGCGCCGTCCGTAGGTCTCGTAGACCCACTGGATGACCTCTTCCCGCCGGTCGGAGTCGAAGTCGACGTCGATGTCGGGCTCCTCCTCGCGGTGCTCGGAGATGAACCGCTCGAACGGCAGCCGGTAGTAGACCGAGTCGATCGCGGTGATCCCGAGTGCGAAGCACACCGCGGAGCTTGCTGCTGACCCTCTCCCCTGGCACAGGATGCCTCGACTCCGCGCGAACGCGACGATGTCGTGGACGATGACGAAGTATCCGGCGAAGTCCTTGCGGAGGATTACCTCGAGCTCGGCGTCGACCCGTGCCCTGGCTTGCCGCTCGAGCGGTGTGCCGGCGTACCTCGCCTCGAACCCTCGCTCGGTGAGGATCCGCAGCCAGGAGCCCGGCGTCTCGCCCTCGGGGATGCCCTGCTTGGGCAGCCGCGGCGATGCCTTGTGCAGGTCGAAGGCGAGCTCGTCGGCCAGGGCGACGGTGCGTCCGACGGCACCCGGGTAGCGCCCGAAGAGCTGCTCCATCTCCGCCCCGCTGCGCAGGTGTGCGGACCCCGAGAGATCCAGCCACCCGTCGAGCTCGGCGATGCTACGTCGGGCACGGATCGCAGCCATCGCCGCCGCGAGCCGGCGTTTGTCCGGCGTCGCGTGGTGGACGTTCCCGGTGGCGACGACCGGGAGGTGGCGTTCACGGGCGAGCGCCGCGAGCAGGTCGTTGGTCTCGTCGTCGCCGGGCTTGCCGTGACTACTGAGCTCGACGACGACGTGGTCGCGTCCGAAGCGGTCGACGAGGTCGTCGATCTCCTTCGGCGACCGCATCCCCTTGCGGCAGCCGGTGAGAATGATCCAGTGGCCACGACCGATCTCGGCGAGGTCGTCGAGGTCGTAGGACGGCCTGCCCTTCTCGTCGCCCGCCAGGTGCGCCTCGGTCATCGCCGAGGCAAGCCGGTGGTATCCCTCCACTCCCCTGGCCAGGACCAGCAGATGTGATCCTTCAGGGTCGGGCATGCCGTTTTGAGGTCCGCTCAGCCCGAGACTGAGCTCGGCGCCGTAGATGCTGGGGAGGCCGTAGGCGGTGCTGGCCTCGGCGAAGAGCGGCGCTCCGGCGAAGTTGTCGTGGTCAGTGAGGGCAAGCGCGCTCAAGCCAAGCCGACTCCCCTCGACGACGAGATCGGCGGGGCTGCTGGCACCGTCGAGGAAGCTGAAGTGGCTGTGGCAGTGCAGCTCGGCGTACGGCGTGACCGACTCGGGGCGGACGATCTCCAGCGGCTCGGCCGATGGCCTCTTGCGGCGGGACACGGGTGCGTCCTCGACCCCCGGCACCCGTCCGGACAGCCGCCGCTCGATCTCCCGCCAGGGGACGGGTGGGTTGCTCCAGCCCATCAACCGATCTTATCGAACATCTGTTCGAAAAGACAACTGTTCCCCCGGTGTAACGCATCCGGGCACCACGATGAAGCGGTGTATTCTCGAGCGGGTGAGGCAACGCCGCCTTCCGTCCGTCGGCAGTCAGGAGATCCTGTGGCCGATCTTCGCGCCGAGTCTGGCGCGGAGCGCTACCTCGCCGCCCTTGCGATGATCACCTCGGTCGCGCCCTCCACGCAGCTCGATGGACCGGCTCAGCACCTGGAGCGGCTCTGCAGTGCGGCCGTTGCCAGCCTCGGAGTCCTCGGCGCCGCAGTCCGTCTGCTGCCACCCGACGGGGCTGCCGGCGTGACCGTGGCCGCTAGGGACACACCCGCGGCTCTCGGGGACATCGAGTTCGACGTCGGCGAGGGACCCGGCGCGACGAGCTATGCCCTGAACCGGCCCGTGCTCGTCCCCGACCTTGTGGGGCCGGAGGGAGACGACTGGCCGGGCTTCCGGCTCTCCGCGGTGGAGCACGGCGTCGCGGCCGTCTTCGCCTTCCCGCTGCACCTCGGAGCGGTGTCGTTCGGCACTCTCGAGCTGTTCTCGTCCCGACCTGGGTCGCTGACGGCAGAACAGATGAGTCTCGCTCAGACCTTCACCGAGGTGGCGGTGGTCGTCCTCCTCGACGGGCACCTCACCGGCCCCGACGGAGGCCTGGCACCGGGATTCGAGCCGGCGTTCGAGCACCGCGCCGACATCGCTCAGGCGCAGGGCATGGTGATGGTCGATCTCGGTGTGAGCCTGGTGGAGGCGATCACGCGACTGCGGGCGCACTCGTTCGCGATCGGCCTGACCATGAGCGATCTGGCCGGCAAGGTGATCGCCGGATATCAGCTCCCGGTGGATGACGGGCGCGTCGAGGACATGGATTCAACGAGATGACAGGGATGTGGTTGGCATGATCAGCAGGAACCGGATGGCGGAGGTGTTCGTCGCGGTCGCTGACACCCTCGTCGGGGAGTTCGACCTGATCGACTTCCTGCACAGCCTCACCCTCCACACCACCGAGGTCACCGGTTCGCCGGCGGTCGGCCTGCTACTGACCGACCCCTCGGGAGGCCTCAGCCACGTGGCGGCGTCCAGCGACGACGCGAAGATCCTCGAGCTGTTCCAGCTCCAGCATGCCGAGGGACCGTGCGTCGAGTGTCACGCGACCGGTCGACCCGTGACCGTCGCGAACCTCGCCGACACCGTCGATCGGTGGCCGAACTTCTCACCACGCGCGCTCGCCTCCGGAATCACTCAGGTCCACGCCTTCCCCATGCGGTTGCGGGATGAGGTCATCGGCGCCCTCAACGTCTTCGGGCGTGCAGAAGAGGTGCTGGAGGCCGACGACTCGCGGCTCGTGCAGTCCCTCGCCGACCTGGCGACGATCGCCATCGTGCAAGAGCGCGCTCTCGCACGGGCCGAGACGCTCAGCGAGCAGCTGCAGTTCGCGTTGAACAGCCGGGTCGTTATCGAACAGGCCAAGGGTGCGGTGGCTCGAGGCCTGGGGATCGGGGTCGAGCAGGCCTTCGAGGTCCTTCGTGCCAACGCGCGCAGCAACCGGACGAAGCTGACCGAGCTCGCCCGTCTCGTCGTCGCCGAGCCGGAAGTCCTGGCGACGCTGCGTCCCCTCCCGGAATGAATCAGCCCCGACTGGATACCTCCTCCCCGGAGTCCGACAGGGCGAGAGGGAGAGAAACCATGAACGACAGCACCAAGGAATTCAGGCGACCGGAGCCTACCGCCGAGCCCCAGGAGCCGTCTCCGGGTGGCCCCAACGCCGTACCCGGCGTCGGCGGTGACGGGCCGTACTCACGGGTCCCGCGCGACCTCGATCCGAGGAGCAACCCCGAGACCAACGAGGTCCCGGAGGAGACGACCGAGGCCGAGGACACCGACACCGAGGCCACCAAGGGCGGCGACGAGCACGAAGCCGAGAAGGAGCCGACGGCGTAGGCCGCTCGCTCGCCTTGGCGTCGCCTACCGAGGCAGTGTGCATCGTTGGGAGGCGCGTTTCTAGACGCTAGTCAGTTTTCGTTGACACGTGTCAAATCAGGTTCTACGGTCATGCACCATGACCGGTCCCACCACTGCCGTCATCGGCGCAGGCATCAGTGGCCTCACCAGCAGCAAGATGCTGAGCGACTACGGCATCGACCACACCTGCTTCGAGGCCTCGGACCGGATCGGGGGGAACTGGGCGTTCGGCAACCCGAACGGGCACAGCAGCGCCTACCGCTCGCTGCACATCGACACGTCGAAGGAACGGTTGTCCTTCCGCGACTTCCCCATGCCTGAGCACTATCCGGACTTCCCCCACCACACCCAGATCAAGGACTACCTCGAGTCCTACGCCGAGGCGTTCGACCTCAAGCGCAACATCGAGTTCGAGAACGGCGTCGACCACGCCCGCCGGCTCGACGGGGGCGGCTGGGAGATCACCGACCAGGCGGGCGCCGTACGACGGTTCGACCACCTCGTCGTCGCCAACGGGCACCACTGGGACCCGCGTTGTCCGAACTTCCCGGGTGAGTTCACCGGTCGCACGCTCCACTCGCACCACTACATCGACCCGCGGACGCCGTTCGAATTCTTCGGAGCGCGGATCCTCGTCGTCGGGCTCGGCAACAGTGCAGCCGACATCGCGGTCGAGCTCTCGTCGAAAGCGCTGCAGACCCAGGTGACGCTCTCGACG
Source organism: uncultured Actinomycetota bacterium (assembly GCA_963795115.1). GTDB lineage: Bacteria > Actinomycetota > Actinomycetes > Propionibacteriales > Nocardioidaceae > Nocardioides. The sequence continues at coordinate 187,035 of CAWCGH010000001.1, read as the reverse complement.
CGCTCCGGTGCGTGGATCGTGCCGAAGTACGTCTACGGCCGGCCGGCGGACACGATGTACCGCACCACGCCGTACCTCCCGCTGTCCTGGCAGCGCAAGATCATGCAGATGGCCCAGCCGATGAACGGCTCCAACGGCGCCCTCTACGGCCTGCGCGAGCCCAACCACAAGTTCTTCGAGGCCCACCCCACCCAGTCGGTCGAGCTGCCGCTGCGTCTCGGGTCCGGCGACGTCGTGCCCAAGCCCGACATCAGCCGGCTCGACGGGTCCGCCGTGCACTTCGAGGACGGCTCCAGCGACGACTTCGACATCATCGTGTGGGCGACGGGCTACAACATCACTTTCCCGTTCTTCGACCCCGCCTTCATCAGCGCGCCGGACAACCACCTGCCGCTCTACAAGCGGATGTACCAGCCCGGCATCGACGACCTGACGTTCGTCGGCTTCGCCCAGTCGACGCCGACGCTGTTCCCGTTCGTGGAGTCGCAGGCCCGGCTGCTGGCGGCGCACCTCGTGGGGGCCTACGCGCTGCCCGACGTGGCCGAGATGGAGCGGGTGATCCTCGAGGACGAGGCGAAGTACATCGGCCACGTGCTGAAGACCCCGCGGCACACCCAGCAGGTCGACTACTTCATCTACGAGCACGACATCCGGGCCCGCGAGATCCCGGCCGGACGCGATCGGGTCCTGGCTGCGCAGGTCGTCGGGCGATGAATACCGTCGACGGCGCTTGGAACCGGCTGGTCGACCGGCGCGGACCCAACCGCGGCGACGCCCGTCGCGACGCCCTGCTGGACGCCTTCGACCAGCTCCTGCGGGAGCAGTCGCTCGACAACATCAACGTCGCCGAGATCTCGCGTCGCGCAGGGGTGACCCGCTCGGCGTTCTACTTCTACTTCGAGAACAAGGCACTCGCGGTCATGGCCCTCATGCAGGACCTGTACGACGCCGCGGCCGACGCCAACGAGCTGCTGGTCAAGGCCGAGGGCGAGCCCGGAGAGCGGATCGGGGCCGCAATCGCGATGCTCTTCGACTCCGTCGACATCAGCCCGCACACCTATCGCGCACTGCTCGCCGCCCGGAGTTCCAACCCGGACGTCCGGCAGATGTGGGACGCGGGCCTCGCCGACTTCGCGGGTGTCATCGCCGCGATGATCGACACCGAGCGAGCCGCCGGGAGGGCGCCCGACGGTCCCGACGCCGGTGCCGTGGCTGCGGTCCTGCTCGACCTCAACAACCACGGGCTGGAGCGGCACGCGCTCGGGTCCGGGCCACCCCGCGACCAGCACATCGAAGCCCTGGCCTGCGTCTGGCTACGCACCATCTACGGCACCGCGACGGACAAGGGAAGCACGACATGACACCGGACACGCTGACCTTCGTCTCCGGGGGCATCACCTGCGAGGCATGGCACTTCACCGCAGGGCACGACGGCCTGGCGACCGATGCCGGCCGACCGGTCGTCGTGATGGCGCACGGCATGGCCGGCACCAAGGACTCCGGACTCGCGCCGTTCGCCGAAGCGTTCGCCGCCGTGGGGCTCGACGTGCTCGCGTTCGACTACCGGGGCTTCGGCGCCAGCGGCGGTCATCCGCGCCAGGTCGTGTCGGTCCGCGCCCAGGTCGAGGACTATCTCGCGGCTCTCGACACCGCTGCGACCCTGCCGGGCGCCGACCCGAGCCGGCTGGTGCTCTGGGGAGTGTCGATGGCGGGCGGCCACGTGCTCGAGACCGCCGCGCTCCGCCCCGACGTGGCGGCCGTGGTCGCGCTGACTCCGCTCGTCGACGGCCTCGCCGCGGGCCGGCACGCCCTCCGGCACCACTCGCCGGGGCAGCTGCTCCGCTCGACCGGCACCGGCATCCGAAGCAGGGTCTCGTCGGCCGTCGGCGCCGGACCGGTGATGATCCCCGTGGTCGCACCGCCCGGTGAACGTGGGGCGTTCACGCTGCCGGGCGCACTGGAGGACTACCTGGCGATCGCGGGCCCGACCTGGCGCAACGAGGTCGACGCGAGCGTCGTGATGGAGCTCGGCAAGGCCCGGGTGGGCAAGAGTGCGCGCGAGGTCCGCTGCCCGGTCCTGGTCCAGATCGCCGACCTCGATCGCAGCGCGCCACCGCAGGCTTCCGCGAAGGTCGCCTTCGCCGCCCGCGCCGAGGTACGTCGCTACCCGTGCGACCACTTCGACGTCTGGCCGGGCAAGGAATGGCATCGGCCCGCCGTCGAGCACGCCGTCTACTTCCTGCAGCGCAAGCTCGCGCCCACGCTCGCACCCACCACCCACTGACCGCCGCTCCATCGAGGACGACCATGCCCGAGACCATGCAACAAGTCCTGCGCGAGCGCGCCGCCGAGGACCAGCCGGCGATCCTTCACGACGACCTGGTGCTGTCGTGGCGCGACTACGTCGCCGCGGCCGAGACCGAGGCGGCCGCGCTGCTCGGCATCGTCGACCGCCAGCAGCCCGTGCACGTCGGCACCCTCCTGGCCAACGGCCCGCAGATGCTGTGCTCGATGGCCGCGGCCGCGCTGGGCGGCTACGTCCTCTGCGGCGTCAACACGACCCGGCGCGGCGCCGGGTTGTCAGCCGACATCCTGCGCGCCGAGTGCCAGGTGCTGCTCACCGACGACGAGCACCTGCCCCTCGTCGAGACCATCGCCGATGAGCTCGCCGCGGCGAAGGTGCGGGTCATCAACGCCGACGCAGCAGAATGGTCCGACCTGCTGGACGGCGCCGGCGCGCTGACGCCGTACCGTGAAGTCGGGGCGATGGACACCTTCATGATGATCTTCACCTCCGGCACGAGCGGCGACCCGAAGGCGGTCCAGGTGACCCACCTGCTGCCGCTCTTCTCCGGCATGCACCTGATGACGAAGGTCGAAGTCACCGCCGCCGACGTCTGCTACATCTCGATGCCGCTCTTCCACTCCAACGCGGTCGCGGCCGGCTGGGCGCTCGCGGCGTGCAGCGGCGCGGCGATGGTCCCGGCACAGTTCAGCGCGTCGGGTTTCCTTGCCGACATCCGCAGGTACGGCGCGACGTACATGAACTACGTCGGCAAGCCGCTCGCCTACGTCCTCGCCACCCCGCAGAAGCCGGACGACGCCGACAACCCGTTGCGGATCGCGTTCGGCAACGAGGCCAGCGATCGCGACATCGACGAGTTCGGACGGCGCTTCGGCTGTCAGGTCGTCGACGGCTTCGGGTCGACCGAGCTCGCGATCATCATCACCCGCGACGAGGGCACGCCGCCCGGCTCGGTCGGCCGCGGCGGCGACGAGGTCGCGGTCTACAACAGCGAGACAGTCGAGGAGTGCCCGCGCGCGGTGTTCGACGAGAACGGTGCGCTGGTCAACGCCGACGAGGCGATCGGCGAGCTGGTCAACACCACCGGAGCCGGCTACTTCTCCGGCTACTACAACGATCCGGGTGCCGATCAGGAGCGGATGCGGCACGGGATGTACTGGTCCGGCGACCTGGCCTACCGCGACGACGACGGCTGGGTCTATCTCGCGGGTCGCACCGCCGACTGGATGCGGGTCGACGGCGAGAACCTCGCGGCGGGACCGATCGAGCGGGTGCTGATGCGACTCCCTGCGGCGAGCCGGGTCGCCGTCTACGCCGTACCGGACGACAACGTCGGCGACCAGGTGATGGCCGCCCTCGTGCTCCGCGACGAGTCGACGCTCTCGCCGGACGAGCTCGAGCAGTTCCTGGCCGCCCAGGCCGACCTCTCCCCCAAGGCGTGGCCGCGTTACGTCCGGATCACCTCGACCCTGCCCGCGACCGCCACCAACAAGGTGATCAAGCGCGAGCTGGTCGCCCAGGGCGTCGAAGGCGGCGACGGCCTGCTGTGGATGCGCGAGGAGCGCGGCACGTCGTACGAGGTGCGCGCATGAGCAGCCGGTACGTCGGCGCGAGGACCATCGTCACCGGCGGCGGCTCGGGCATCGGCGCGGCGCTCACCCGGGCACTGGTTGCCGCTGGCGCCGACGTGGTCTGCTCCGACATCGATCTGGCGGCGGCGACCGGCGTCGCCACCTCGACCAACGGGCCGGGCTCGGCCAGGGCGGCCCGGCTCGACGTCACCGACGCGGCCGCGGTCCAGGCACTCGTGGACGAGGTGGCCGGCGAACACGGATCGCTGGACCTGATGTTCAACAACGCCGGGATCGTGTTCGGGGGCGAGACCGAGGAACTCACCCTCGACCACTGGAACGCGATCATCGACGTCAACATCCGCGGGGTGGTGCACGGCGTCGCCGCGGCGTACCCGCTCATGGTCCGGCAGGGATCAGGCCACATCGTCAACACGGCCTCGATGGGCGGCCTGATGGCGAGCGGCCTCATCACCAGCTACATCGCCACCAAGCACGCCGTCGTCGGCCTCTCCCTGGCGCTGCGTGCCGAGGGCGCGTCGAAGGGCGTCGGCGTGACGGCGATCTGCCCGTCGGCGGTCGACACCCCGATCCTCGACAAGGGCGCGATCGGTGGCTTCAACGGCCGTGACTACTTCCTGACCGGCCAGGGCCTACGACGACCGCTCCCGCCCGAGACGCTGGCCGCCGAGACCCTCGCTGCCGTCGAGCACAACCGCGGCCTGCTGGTCACGCCGCGCAGCGCCCGCATCGCCTGGCGGGTCGGCCGGCTCGCTCCCCGGCCTCGTGCAGAAGGCGTCGGCGAGGTTCGTGGACCAGAGACGTGCCAACTTCGAGACCGTGCCGGACCGATGACCACCTCAGCCAGGATCGCCGTCGTCGTCGGTGGCGCGTCAGGGATCGGCGCGGCCACCGCCCGTGCCCTGGAGGCGGACGGGTGCACCGTCGTCGTGGCCGACCGCACCGCAGCGGACGGCGTGGTCGAGGTGGACGTCACCGACGAGGCGTCGGTCGAGGGGATGTTCGCGGGGATCCTCGCCGAGCACGGCCGTCTCGACGTCGTGGTCAACAGCGCCGGGGTGAGCACGTTCGGGCTGATCGCCGACCTGGCCGTCGAGGAGTTCCGCACCGTCGTCGACGTGAACCTCACCGGGTCGTTCCTCGTCGTCAAGCACGCGGCGCCGCACCTCGAGCGCGGCGGATCGATCGTCCTGGTGTCGAGCCTCAACGGCCGGCAGCCCGGCGCGGCGCTCGCGCCGTACTGCGCGGCCAAGGCGGGGGTCAACATGCTGACCCAGGTCGCCGCCCTCGAGCTCGGTGCGCGCGGCATCAGGGTCAACGCGATCGCGCCCGGACTGGTCGTGACGCCGCTGACCGCGCCCGCGATGGACATCGCCGGAGTCGAGGACGACTACCTGGCCAACACCCCACTCGGTCGCTCCGGACGGCCCGGGGAGATCGGGGACGCCGCGGTCTACCTCAGCCGGGCCGAGTGGATGACCGGCGAGGTCCTCGACCTCAACGGTGGCGCCCACCTGATGCGCTACCCGGACCTGCACGGCCACGTGATGGCGGCGTTCGGCTGATCAACCGGCGTTCGCCGCGATCGCCTCGAATACATCCATGTCCGCGTCCCACTCCGTGCCCGGACGCGGCCAGTGGATCGCCACGTCCGTGATCCCGAGCTCGCCATAACGGCCGGCGAGGTCGTCGTACGCCGATGCGGACGCCAACCACGGCTCATCGGTGAAGCCGGTCAGCAGCAGCCGCGGCATCGCCGCGAAGTCACGGCCGGCGGCCGCGCACGCCTCGTGCAGCCGCGCGAGGTGCGTCCGCGTCTCGTCGTACGGCGTCGTGGTGCCCGGGCTGGCGACCCATCCCTGCCCGAGCCGCGCCGCCAGCCGCAGGCCGCGCGGGCCGTTGCCGGCGATCCAGAACGGTGGCCGCTGCTGCACCAGGCCAGGGGCGATGGTGACGTCCCTGGCGGACCAGTATTCCCCCGTCACCGTCACCGACTCTCCTGTCAGCAGGGCGTCGAGCTGGGACACCCACTCCTCGAACCGGTCGGCCCGCTCGCGCGGCGTCCAGTCGCGGTCGAGGACGTCGCCGTCGGAGGCGTGCGTGTCGCCGCCGGCGCCGATACCGAGGGTCAGCCGGCCGCCCGAGATCCGGTCGATCGTGCGGATCGACGAGGCGGTGGGGATCGGAGTCCGGAAGTTCGCCGTCGTGACCAGGGTGCCGAGCCGGATCCGCGAGGTGACGGCGGCGGCAGCGGCCAGGCTCGCGTAGGCGTCGTCCCACGGCGTGTGCCCGCGCCAGGCGAGATGGTCGTAGACCCAGCCGCCGGTGAAGCCGAGCTCCTCCGCGCGCTCCCAGGTGCGGGCCATCGCCGGCCAGTCATCGATGGGCCAGAGGACAGCGTGAAGGTTCACTCGGACTTGGGACCGAGCAGCTGGTCGATCTGCTCGAGCACGGTCTTGCGTGCCTTGCCGGCCAGCTCGCGGTCGCGCACCTTGCGCAGCGCGCCGGCACTCAGGCCGGGAAGCTGGGGCCTGAGCTGGGCGACGGTCATGCCGGCGTAGCCGGGGATCGGCTCGGCCGCGGGCGCATCGGCGACGGCTGCCGGCTTGGGCGCCGCCTTCGGAGCGCGCACCGGCGGTCTGCGTGGCATGCCGGGCGCCTTGCGGACGGTGTCGGCCAGCTTGCCCGCGGTCGCCATCACGGGCGCGATGCCGGCGCTGATGCCCTTGCGGGTGTCGGCGGTGACGGAGTCCAACACCTTCAGCAGTGCCTGCGAGTAGTCCTTGCTGCTGGTCAGGAGCTGGTTGAGGAGACCGTCCGCGTCCGCGCGACTGAGGGAACCACGGGACACCAGGTCGTCGACGATCTCCTGGAGCCGGGTCCGCTGGATGGTCAGGCTGTGCTCGAGGGCACCCTGCAAGGCCCTGAGGTTCTTCGTCACGATGGTGACGTCCACGGACGGGGTCTTCGGAGCCATCAGATTCCTCCTGGGAGTTGGCTAATCGTAACCGGCCTCGACCGACCAGCCGTCTCGTCGCCAGACCAGCAGCCAGGCGCGCCCATCCACCCCAACGACCTGGAACCTGGCCGACCGGCCACGGTCACCCTCCGCCGACGCCAGCCACCAGTTGTCGTCGACCGGCCACGGACCGGCCCAGGACGAGACAGGAGTCCAGCGTCGTACGGCGACGTCGGGCGAGGCATCGATCCGGTAGCGCCACGGCTCACCGGTCACCGCGCCCCGCTCGGTCACCGCGACCGTCCGACCCGCCTCATCCACGACCTCGGCGGGCAACGGGCTGGCGAAGACCCGAGCCGGGGCAGGGCCCGGGATCCTGCCCGGCCACGGCCGGTCCAGCGGTCTCAGCCCGACCGGACGCTCACCCCACGGGATGCTCGCCTGCCGGTCGGCGACACTTCGTCCACCCTGCAACACCGGAGTCCGCACAGCGTCGAAGCCGATCATCGCCTGCACCCGTGCCACCCCCCGCGTCACCTGCTCATCGGCACCACCGCCCCACAGCCCGTCGGCGTGGTCGGCGGCCGGCTCGATGGCCTCGGGCAGGAAACGCACCCGCTCGATGGCACCTCTCACGGACCCGGAGTCGCGCCGGGAGCGGAGGCCGGATCCCGCGGTGCCTGCCTGGAGCTGCCAGTGCACCCGGTCGACGAGGTCGCGCGAGGTGAAGCAGCGTGGATGCAGCCAGGTCCGTGCCGACGTCACGACACCGTCGGCCTCCGCCTCGATGCGTACGGCGACCGCGACCAGCTGCCGCTCGGCAAGCCCCTGCACGAACCGTTCAGCCGTGGTGCGGACACTGAAGCAGACCGCCTCCGCCGACTCCAGCGGCGGCTCGAAGCCGATCTCGCAGGCGAGGTCAGGCGGGGGCGTCCGGGAGCCGAGCGTGGTCGGTGCCGCGCCCTGCGCACGCTGCCAGACGCTCAGCCCGAAGCCGCCGAACCGGTTGCCCACCTCCGAGGCCGAGAGCCGGGTGAAGTCGCCGAGCGTGGTCAGTCCCAGCCGGCGGAGCAGGTCGGCCAGCTCGCGTCCCTCGACCTCGTTGCTGTCGGTGGCCAGCACCTGCACAGGGAGCGACCGTAGGAAGGTCGCCGACGTCCCCGGGGCCACCACCACGCAGTCCTGGACCATGGCCTGGCGGGCGGCCTGCTCGGCGGTGAACAGGTCGTCCGCGACACCCAGCCGGCAGTCCCACACACCGGTGTCGACCAGGTGCTGGGCGACGAGGGCGGCGGCGTGCGGCTCACCACCGAAGTAGCGTCCCGGAGCGGGAACCGCGAGCAGCCCCGGCCGGATCGGCGCCACCCCGGGTCGCAGCTCCTCGACCATCGCCAGGACCGGCTCGAAGTAGCGGGCGTCCCGCTCGGGGTTGTCGGCGAGCAGCACCAGCTCCGGACATCGCGACTGCGCGTCTCGACGGCGCTGGCCGCGTCGTACGCCGTCGGACCGGGCAGCCGTGTTGCACACCTCGACCACGTTGTTGCTGAGCACGGCGGCGGGCTGGTTGCTCGTCGGGGTGGTCTCACCCGCCTCGGCGAGCTCGAACAGCCCGGCAGTGACCGACCAGTCGGGACACCAGGCGACCAGGACCCTCATGACTGGACCCTCATGGCAGGACGAGGTCGCGTGCGGACCGCTGGCCACCCCGGGTGACGGCGACCCTCAGCGCCCGGCTGTCGAGCCGGCCTCGCCCGCGTCCGACGCCGTCCCAGACGACCCGCTCCGCGCACAGTCGTGCCTCGACCCGCGGCCACTCCCCCCAGACGACCAGGGTGGAGGACCTGGCCCTGAGCCGGGCGTCGATCACCGACGCCGACTTGTGGTCGACGAGCGTCGTCGGCTTGAGGACGACGACCTTGAGCACGTCAACGAGCGCGGCGACCACCTCGAGCCACAGCTCACCGGGCTCCGGCACCAGGACGGTCCGCCGCAGGTCGATGCCCCACTGGGTCGCTGCCTCTGCCCCGAAGTCTCCCCAGCCGGCGAACCCCACCCACTCCCCCGAGCGGGACGCCCCTGCCGCCATCCCGAGCGCCAGTGACGCCGAGTCGACGGCATAGCTCCCCCCGTCCGCAGCTGCACCAGCCCCTCGAGAGCCGGGTGCATCGGGACCGTCAGCCTGTTCGGGGCACCCTGGAGGGACTCGATCCGCTGCTGGAGCGCAGCCACCACCTCGTCCGGTCGGCGGACCACTTCAAGGGGCTGTGCACTCACTCACCCATGTTCGAACACTTGTTCGAACAAATCAAGTGCTAGCGCCGCCGCTTCTCGCGTGGCTTCACGTTGATCACGATCGGCGTCCCGACGAACCCGAACTCCTCGCGCAGCCGGCGCTCGATGAACCGCTCGTAGCCCGCGTCCAGCTTGCCCGAGGTGAAGAGCGCGAACGTGGGCGGCGCCGACGCAGCCTGGGTTCCGAACAGCACCTTCGGCTGCTTGCCGCTTCGCACCGGGTGCGGGTGCTCGGCCACCAGCCGGCCGAGGAAGGCGTTGAGCGCACCGGTCCCGATCCGGGTCTCCCAGCCCGCCAGCGCCTTGTCGAGCGCCGGCACCAGCCGGTCGATGTGCCACCCGGTCTTCGCCGTGATGTTGATCCGCGGAGCCCACTGCACCTGCACCAGGTCGCGGTCGATCTCGCGGTCCAGGTAGTAGCGACGCTCGTCGTCGACCAGGTCCCACTTGTTGAACGCGATCACCAGCGCCCGTCCCGACTCGCGCACCGCCTGGAGGATCCGGACGTCCTGCTCGGCGATCGACTCCTGCCCGTCGAGCACCAGCACGCACACCTCTGCCCGCTCGATCGCGGTCGACGTCCGCAGCCACGCGTAGTACTCGTGCCCGGACGCCTCCTTGATCCGCTTCCGGATGCCCGCCGTGTCGACGAAGCGCCACTGCCGCCCACCCAGCTCGACCAGCTCGTCGACCGGGTCGACGGTGGTGCCCGCGACGTTGTCGACGACGACCCGTTCCTCGCCCGCGAGCTTGTTGAGCAGCGACGACTTCCCGACGTTGGGCCGGCCGACGATGGCGACCCGGCGCGGACCGCCGAGCTCCTTGTCGGTGACGGGTGGCGGCTCCGGCAGCACCGCGAGCACGGCGTCCAGCATGTCGCCCGAGCCGCGACCGTGCAGCGCCGAGACGGAGTACGGCTCCCCCAGGCCAAGGTTCCACAAGCCGTAGGCCTCGGCCTCGGTACGCTCGTCGTCGACCTTGTTGGCCGCGAGGATCACCGGCTTGCCGGAGCGACGCAGGATCTTGACGACCTCCTCGTCGGCGTCCGTGATGCCGACCGTCGCGTCGACGACGAACAGGGTCGCGTCGGCGAGCGACACCGCGATCTCGGCCTGGGCAGCGATCCGCTCGGCCAGGCCGCGGGCGTCGGGGTCCCAGCCGCCGGTGTCGACCACGGTGAACGCGCGGCCGTTCCACTCGGCGTCGTAGGAGACCCGGTCGCGGGTCACGCCCGGGACGTCCTCGACGACCGCCTCGCGTCGTCCCAGGATCCGGTTGACGAGCGTGGACTTGCCGACGTTCGGCCGTCCGACGACCGCTAGGACCGGCACCGGTCCGCTGTCGGTCACTGGGTCACTCATGACGTCTCTCCTGGGGGTAAGGGTCCGGGCAGGTCGCGGCCGGTGTCAGCCAGCGCGTCCTTCAGCCCGGTCAGCATTCGCTGGTGCAGGTCGTCGGTCAGTGCGGCGACCTCCGTGCTCAGCCTCGGCCACGGTACGGCGTCGACCGGCATCGGCTGCCCGACGACGATGTCGATCCGTGCCCGCTTCGGCGGGAGCGAGTTGGTGTGGCCGCCGGGCTCCCGGCTGCCGATGAAGGTCAGGGGTACGACGGGCGCACCCGTCACCATCGCGAGGTAGGCCGCGCCGCGCTGGAATCTGTCCAGCTCACCGTTGCCACGAGTGCCTTCGGGGAACACTCCGACGGCGCCGCCGTCGCGCAGCACCCGGAGCGCGATCCGCACGGCATTCGGGTCGGTCCGGAAGCGGTCCAGCGGGACCTGGCCCGAGAAGGTCAGGAACCGGCCGACCCGGCCGCTGAACATCTCGACCTTGGTCAGCGCGTGCACGGGTCGCGGCGCGAAGATGGCCATCAGCGGGCCGTCGATGATGCCGATGTGGTTGCCGGTCACGACGACGGGACCGCGCCCGGGGAAGCGCTCGGGATGGAGGACGCGGACGTCGTACCGCCGCCGGATGATCCACCGCGCGGTCGGGCGGCCTCCGCGGAGCAGCCATCGGTGCGGGTGTCGGACGACATCGCTGCGCGGCCGCTCCAGATGAACGAGTTCAAGGGGTCGCGCAAGCGAGCGCCGCTCAACGCGTGCGCTGGCAAGGCGTCGGAGTGAAGGCATCCCCTATCGGCTTTCGAGCGACGGCAACGCAGCCAGCGTGCGTGGTGAGCGGCGCGCAGCGTGCGAGCCCTTGGACTTGTTCATCGGGGATGAGCGGACGCGCCGGTCATGGCACGACGTCCGCCGGCGCCGTCGCGAGGCCGACCACCAGGTCGACGACCTCGTCGAGAGTCAGGTCGGTGGTGTCGACGTGGACCGCGCCGTCGGCCATCGTGAGCGGCGCCACCGCCCGGCCGGAGTCGATCCGGTCGCGGTTGAGCAGGGACTCCTGGGTCGCGGTGACGTCCGTCGTGCCGTCCTCGGCGGCGCGGCGCGCGGCCCTGGCGGTCGGGTCGGCGGTGAGGAAGACCTTCAACCCGGCGGCCGGCCAGACGACGGATCCGATGTCGCGGCCCTCGACCACGATGCCGCCGGAGCCGATGACCTCTCGCTGCAGCTCGACCAGCCGGGCGCGGACCGCCGGCACCGTGCTCACCGGCGAGACCGCGGCGTTAACGGCATCGGTGCGGATCTCGACCGAAACGTCGACGCCGTCGAGGGTGATCGTGGGCCGCAGCGGGTCGGTGCCGGACTCCAGCTTCTGGGCGTCGGCGTGCGCGGCCACCTCGTGCACGTCGTAGATGTTGACGTTGTGCTGCAGCATCCACCACGCCATCGCGCGATACATCGCACCGGTGTCGAGGTAGCGCAGGCCGAGCCGGTCGGCGACGGCCCGGCAGGTGCTCGACTTGCCCGAGCCCGACGTGCCGTCGACGGCTACGACGAGCGAGCTGAGATCACCGGCATTCACGGGCGACCATGCTACCGGTGAGTCACCCAACCCTTTGCTTCCAGAGCGGCCATCAGGTGGTCGGCCCGGCCCTCCGCGACGTCCAGCTCGACCAGTCCGACCGGGCGACCCGGGTCGTGGTCGATCCGGACGTCCTCGATGTTGACCTCGCTGGCGCCGACGTCGGCGAACAGCCGCGCCAGCTCGCCCGGGTGGTCGGGTACGGCGACGTGGACCGCCGAGACGGCCTGGACCGGACCGCCGTGCTTGCCCGGGATCGCGCGGGTCCCGGCGAGCCCGTGAGCGAGCAGGGACTCGAGTCCGGCGCGGTCGCCGTCGGCGACCGCGTCCAGCGCCAGGTCGAGCCGGTCGCGGACCTCACGGAGCAGCCCGGCGACCGCCTCGCTGTTGCCGCCGATGATCTGGCTGTAGAGGGCCGGGTCTCCCGCCGCGACGCGGGTGACGTCGCGGACGCCCTGCCCGGTGAGCGCCAGGTGTTCCGGAGCGGCGCCGGTGAGCGTCCCGGCGACCAGCGACGCCAGCAGGTGCGGCACGTGTGACGTCCGGGCCACTGCCTTGTCGTGCTCCGCCGGCGTCAGCATGACGGGGACGGCGCCGCAGACCTCGACCAGCGCCGCGACGCGTCGTACGGCCGTGGCCGAGGCGCCGTCGTGGCTGCAGATCGCCCACGGGCGCCCGGTGAACAGGTCTGCCGACGCCGCGAGCGGCCCGGATCGTTCGCTACCCGCCATCGGGTGGCTGCCGACGTACCGCGCCGCGGCCGGGTGCGCGGCGACCTCCGCGAGCGGGGCCGCCTTCACGCTGCCCACGTCGGTGACCACCGTGTCGTCCCCGGCCGCGTCGAGCGCAGCGGAGATCGCGTCGCCGAGGTGGTCGGGCGGGACCGCGACCACGACCAGCGCCGCCCGGTCCTCCGGCGCCTTCGCGCGACCGGCACCCAGCCCCGACGCGGTGCGCAGGTGCTCCGCCGACGTGTCGGACAGGAGTACGTCGACGCCGGCCCGCGTGCAGGCCAGCGCGATCGAGGTGCCGATCAGCCCGGCGCCGACGACCTCGACCGGGCCGGTAAGGAGATCTGACACGCGACAAGGCTAGTGGGCACCGCTAGCGATCCCGGTCTCAGGACGGCTGGTAGGACCCGAAGGACCAGTGGTTGCCCTCCGGGTCGAGCACGCTGCCGCCCCGGCCGCCGTACTCCTGGTCCACCATCGGACGCTGCACCGTCGCCCCCGCCGCGACCGCCGCGTCGAAGACCGTGTCCGGCTCGTCGAGGACCAGGTAGATGCCGGCCTTGCCGGGCTCGTGCAGCGGGCTGTCGTCGCGCGCGGAGCCGAACATGATCCCGCCGCCGCCTGGCCACAACCACTCGGCGTGCATGACCCGGTCGGCCTCGTCGCGGTAGGTCGAGTGTTCGGTGAAGCCGATGGCGCGGAGCCAGTCGATCATCCGGTCGGCGTCGTGGAAGGAGAGGGATGCCCACAGGCGGACGGACGAGGCTGTGGTCGCGGTCTGGCTCTTCTGGTTCGTCTCAGTCATGCGCCCAGGGTGGCTCACCGGCGGGCCGGTCGTCTTGGACGAACGGGAACTCCTCCCGCAGCCAGGTCGTCGGCGAGCAGCCCGCGAGCGCCGCCCACTCCCGGCTGAGGTGCGCCTGGTCGCTGTAGCCGCAGCGAGCGGCCACCTCCGCGAGCGGCCGTCGGCCGAGCATGCCCCGCGCCCGCTGGAAGCGCGCCACCCGCTGGAACTCCTTCGGCGTGACGCCGCACTCGTCCCGCACCAGCGTCGACAGCCGGCGCCGGCTGTATCCCACCTCGTCGGCGACGTCGGCGACCCGGGCACCGCCGGTCAGCCGCGCCAGCGCTCGCCCCACCTCGGCCCGCGGACCCGGTGGGTCGCCACGCGCGACGAGGGACGCGAGCGTCCGGTCGACGATCGCGATCCGCTGCTGCCAGGTGGCAGCCTCGTGGAGGCGGTCGGGCAGCTCACGCAACGGCCTGGGTACGGCGGCCTCGTCGAGGTCGGTGAGGCTCCCGGACAGCTCAGCCGCCGGAACGCCGAGGACGGCGCGCGCGCCCGCGATGGTCAGGGCGAGCTGCATGCCGCGCTGGGTGCCGTCGTGGTGGATCGCGGCGGGTGCGGCGTGGAGACCGGCCAGCGAGGACCACGCGGAGTGGGCGGACGACGGGGCGCCCCAGGAGACCCGAAGCGGGTCGTCGAGAGGCAGCACGAAGGTCAGCGAGGTGCCCGGCAGGCCCCGGTGCACGCCGGGCGCGCCGAATTCGACGTCGTAGGCCACCCGCGCGACGACGTACGGCTCGAGAGCGCGAGGTATCGGAGGGGCCGGGATCACCCTTCCACGGTAGACCCGACCGACGACGTCGGCCGCTCAGAGCGGGCCGTAGGCACGGACACCCTTCAAGGTCGGCACCAGGATCCGGTTGTTTCCGATGGCAAGGGGTTCCCTCGACACGAAGCCGTCCCCGTCGATGGAGCCGCCGTCCCACACCGGCAGACCCGTGAGGCGGTCGAGCCCGGCGATACCCAGGTACGTGCTCAGGATCAGCAGGTCGCCGGTCGCGGCGATCGAGATCCTTCCGTAGAGGGGTGACGGAGGGGGCACTGTCCAAACCCGGCGACCGGTGTAGACGTCGACCGCGATGATGTCCGTCGGGGTGCTGAAGACCCACGTTCCTCCGACGACGACACCCGCTGCGCCGTACTCGTTACTGAACTTGAACCTGAACAGCGGTGCGCCAGTAGCGGCGTTCGCCACCAGCTTGCTCTGCATCTCCGTCGCGTAGACGCGACCACCGACCACGATCGGAGCGGGCTGCACGGTTGTCGTCGCGCAGTCCTCCTCGGACGTCAGCGTGGGGGTGCTCCAGAGCTCGGCCCCGGTCCCAGGGTCGATCGCGTACAGGACGCACTCCGCCATCCCGTAGATCCGGGTGCCGTCCGACGAGAGCTCCCCGAACCCGATGCGAGCGGTGGCGGTCTCTTCCCAGAGCTCGTCCCCGTTGGACATCGCATACGCCTTGAGCTCGCCGAAGTTGTCCACCGCCACGAGGGTGTCGCCGACGATCAGTGGGTCGAAGGAGGCGTGCGCCGCGTTCTGGTCGGTCTTCCAGACGGGATCCCCGTTACTGGCTTGGACGGCGTGCAGGCGGCGCTCGTCTGCGTCGGCGACGATGAGCAACCCGCTTGCGAGGCTGACAAAGCCCCGGAACTTGTTGGTGGGTGCCGCAGGAACCGGTGCCGACCACAGCGGTGCCCGGTTCGCCGACCCACCGGTGGTGCGGTAGGCCTTCAGCATGCCGTCGCCGGCCACCGTGTAGAACCTCTCACCGTTGATCACGACATTGGCGGCGTGGTAGCCCGGCTGCGTCGTTTGCGCAGTCTGCCACCGGAAGGCGAACGTGGGCGCTGCGGTGATGTCGAGGGTACCGATGCCCGGCGAGAACGGGTTGCGCGATGGTGAGGATCCTCCGATCCTCCAGTCGGTCGACGAGGATGACGGAACCACCTGGATCGGGAACGACTGCTCGTCGCTGCGCCCGTTGCTGCTCGTCGCACGGATCGTCACCTGGGTCGTCCCGACCACGGTAGGCGTGCCCGACAGGACACCCGCCGGGGTGAGCGTGAGGCCGGCCGGCAGGGTGCCGGCAGTGATCGACCACCCGGTGGGGCCAGGGGCGTCCTCGGACGTCAGCTGGTGCGAGTACGGCAACCCGACCCGACCGAGGGGTAGCACTGCGCTGGTGATCCTGGGGCGTGCTCCGTCGAGTCCGAAGACACGCATCCTGCGCGGCTCTGGGCCGCCGGTCCCGCCCTGGTTGAGCACGACTTTGCCCCCGCCGACCGCGATGGCCGGCGCACGGTCGGTGATGGTGGGGATGTTGGAGCTGAAGTCACGCCGTTGGAGGAGGGCGCCGTCGGGTCGATGGAGCGCGATCAGGGAGCTGAACTGTCCCTGGTTGGAGATGCTGGATGAGGTGAGCCAGACCACCGACCCGGCGACCGAGACACTGCCGACCCGCGCCGGCACGTTGTAGAACCACCGCTGGGCGCCATCGCTGACGCGCAACGCACTGAGCTCCGAATACGTCAGGCCACCGGACTCGAACTCGGCATTCCAGACGTAGATGGTGCCGTTGTCCGCCGCGAACAGGCCATCGGCGCCGTGCTCCGGGGTCACGCTCCACCCCGGGTCGCCGTTCGCCAGCGCATAGCGTCGGACGGTTTGGTTTCCCTGGGTGTACGCCCAGCCATCGGCGACGACGACGTCGAGCGCATTTCCCGGCTGCGACCACAGCTGGGTCCCGTTGCTGAGGGACAACGCTCGGAGCCGGTCGTCGTACGCGACGAGCACCCGGTCGCCGGACGCGGCGACGTCCCACACCCTGGGCTGAGGTGCGAGCGCCAGCTGCTGCCAGATCCGCTGACCGTCGCTCGACTGGTAGGCCGTGACTCGAGTGGCGCTGTAGGCAACGACGGTGGCGCCGACGACCAGGACGTCGTGGTAGATCTGTTCGGGATCCGTATCAGCGGTGTCCCACACCTCTGCGTGCGTGCCGCTCCGGCGATACGCCCGGATCGAGCCGTTGGACCCCGAGTGTGTGCAGCCGACAACGATGAACGTCGAGACGAGCGCCAGCTGCCCGAAGCAGGTGTCCGTGCCCTTCCTCCACAGCAGGTCTCCGGTGTCCAGGTCGTAGGCAGCGAGCTGTCCGACTCCGTTCTCGTCAGGACCCGACACATACAGCGTCGATCCGTCGATCACGGGCACACCCGTCTCGGCGAGGCTCCACTCCTGGTCGACCAGCCCGACGTTCGTCGGCCGGATCACCGTCTCGTTGCGCGACCATGCCCTCCGCTCGGCGCCCTGCCGCCCCTGCGGCCAGTCCGCCGTGCTCACGGGGTCGCCGTTGTCGGTGACCGCGGTCAGCGTGCTGGGGGGACCGAAGTTGCCCGCGTCGTCGTGCGGGAAGAGCGCGTAGGAGTAGGTCACGCCCGTCAGCAACTCGGTGTCGTTGAATGCGGTCGTTGCCGGACCGGTGTCACGGACCGGCGTGCCCTCGGTCCGGTCGGCCGGAGCAACCGCCCCGCGCAGTCGCCGGATCTCGACGCCGTCGTAGTCGGCGTCGTCCGGGTTCGTCCAGGCGAGCCTGATGGACGTGGTGGTCGCGGTCGTCGCCCGGAGGTCGGTCACCGGCCCCGGTGCCTGCACGTCGTTGCGTGGCGTGGTCACGGTCCTGGTCGCGGCGACGCTGTAGTTCGGCACCTCGTCGAAGGCGAACAAACCGTAGGTGTAGGTCCTGCTCGGTGCCAGTCCGTAGTCCGGCAAAGAGGTCGTGAACGCGTCGGTGGTGCCGACCAGCGTGCCGCTGGTCTTCGTCGGCGGAGTGGTGCCGGGCCGGCGCCGGATCATTACCCCGGCGAAGTCGGTGGACCCAGGATTTGTCCAGCTCAGCGTCACGTGGTCGTGCGCGAGGTCCGACGTCGTCACGGTCTTCACAGGATTCGGCGGCGTGGTGTCGGCCGCGGCTGTGGCCTGACCAGACGTGGGCACAACGGTGGCAGTCACCGTGAGCACGACAGAGACGAAGATCAGAAAGGGGGAAGCGATCCGCCGCCGCGACCCTCCCAGTACGCGAGCTTGGAGCATCGTCCGACGGTAGGTCAGGGTTCGCACCCTGTGCGTCGAACCTCGAACTCTTTGCTTGCGGTCAGAGCCCGACCGAGTCGAGCAGCTCGCCGAGCTCGTCGTTGGTGAGCTCGCGGGTTGCTCCGGATGTCAGCGACCCGAGGTCGACCGGCCCGAACCGGGTGCGGGTCAGCTTCCGCACCGGATGGCCGACGTGGTCGAGCAGCCGGCGCACGATCCGGTTGCGACCCTCGTGGATGACCAGCTCCACGATCGACTTGTTCGCGGCGGCATCGATGACCCGCGCGCGGCGTACCTGCACCGGTCCGTCGTCGAGGGTCACGCCCGCCAGCAGGTCGGCGATCGTGCCGCGGGCGATCCGGCCCTCGACCTCGGCGACGTACGTCTTCTCGACCTCGTACGACGGGTGCGCCATCCGGTGCGCGAAGTCTCCGTCGTTGGTCAGCAGCAGCAGCCCGGACGTGTCGGTGTCGAGACGACCCACGTGGAAGAGCCGGAGCGCCGGGTCCTCCTCGAGCAGGTCGGCGACGACGTCGGTGATCGTGCGCCGGCCCTCCGGGTCGGACATCGTCGAGACCACGCCCCGCGGCTTGTTGAGCACCAGGTAGACGTGATCACTGATCGGGGGCAGCCGGTGGCCGGAGACCTTGATGACGGCGACGCGCGGGTCGACCTTGGTGCCGAGCCGGGTGACGACCTCGCCGTCGACCTCGACCTCGCCGTCGAGCATCAGCTCCTCGCACTTGCGGCGGGAGGCGACCCCGGACTGGGCCAGCAGCTTCTGCAGCCGGACCAGGCCCTCCTCGTCGGTCTCGATCTCCCGCGTCACGAGTCGCCTTCGGGCGGCTCGGGCGGCCCGGCTTCGTCGTTTGCGGGATCCGCCCGCGTCGAGAGCTCGTCCTCCATGTCGGACATCTCCGGGAGGTACGGCGCCAGCTCCGGGAGCTCGTCGAGGGAGACCACACCGATCCGCTCGAGGAAGTACGAGGTGGTGCGATAGAGGATCGAGCCGTGCTCGCCGTCCTGCCCGGCCTCCTCGACCAGCCCTCGGTTGACCAGGGTCCGCATCACGCCGTCGACGTTGACGCCGCGGATCGCCGACACCCGTGCCCGGGACACCGGCTGCTGGTAGGCGACGACGGACAGGGTCTCGAGAGCGGCCTGGGTGAGCCGGGCCTGCTGGCCGTCGAGCACGAACGCCTCCACGACGGCGGCGTACTCCTCCCGCGTGTAGAAGCGCCAGCCGCCGGCGACGTTGCGCAGCTCGAACCCGCGGCCCTGCTCGTCGTACTCATCGGCGAGTGCGGCAAGCGCGGCGGCGACCTCACCCTCGGGATAGCCGACTGCGGAGGCGAGGGCGCGCTGGTCGAGCGGCTCGTCGGCGACCATGAGCACGGCCTCGAGCGCGGGGCGCAGCTCGGCGACGGGGATGGCGAGGGCCTCGTCAGTCGTCATCGGTCTTCTCCTCGGGCTGGTCGTCGGGCTGGTCGTCGGGCTGGCCGTCAGGCTGATCATCGGACGGGGACGTTCCGTCGAACTCGTCGGTGATCAGCTCGTCCACGTCGGCATCGTCGCTCCCAGTCCACCGCACGCTCAGCTCACCGAGCGCGGTGACCTGTTCGAAGGCCACCGCTCCCTCGCGGAAGAGCTCGAGCAACGACAGGAACCGCGCAACGGTCGTCAGGGTGTCCGGTGAGTCGCCGCACAGCGCCCGGAACGTCATCGTCCCGGTCCGGCGCAACCGCTCCACGACGATCGCCGCCTGCTCGCGGACGCTCACCGCGGGCGCGTGGATGTGGTGGAGGGTCAGCTCCAGCTCGGGCTTCGGCTCCAGCGCGCGGGCGGCGAGTCCGGCGAACTGCTCGAGGCCGATGCCGATCAGCACCTCGGGCAGCAGGCTGGCGAACCGGTCCTCGAGACCGACCGCGCGGGGGAAGCGCCGGGACTCCCCCGCAAGGCGCTCGGCCAAGACGCCGGCGATCAGCTTGTAAGCCTTGTACTGCAGCAGCCGGGCGAAGAGCAGGTCGCGGGCCTCGAGGAGGGCGAGGTCCTCCTCGTCCTCGACGTCACCCTGCGGGAGCAGCCGTGCCGCTTTGAGGTCGAGCAGGGTCGCGGCGACGAGGAGGAACGACGTGGTCTCCTCGAGATCGTCGTCCGGGAGCCGCTTGATGTGCGCGATGAACTCGTCGGTGACCTGCGAGAGGGCGATCTCGGTGACGTCCAGCTTGTGCTTGGAGATCAGGCTGAGCAGCAGGTCGAAGGGGCCCTCGAAGTTGTCGAGGCGTACCTCGAACGAACCTCGATCTGCAGTCGTCACCGACGCATCATTCCCCACGCAGTCGCCTGACCAGCGCGGAGTCCTCCCCATGAGCCTCGAAGTCGGCCAGCACCAGGCTCACGGCCTCGCGCACCAGGCGGCCGCGGTCGACGGCCAGAGCCATCCCGCCTCGCAGCTGCAGGCGGACGTGCTCGATCTCGATCAGCTCCTCGGAGGTGACGTAGACCGTCATCTTCTCGTCGTGCCGGACGCGGCCGGATGGCCGCTTGTCCGACGTCGGGTCCTCCGGAGCGTCCGGTACGGCGCGCACGGGCGCCTTCGGCTTGGTCGGCGCAGCCGTGTCGTCAGCGTCTGCGGTGGGTCGGAAGAGGTCGTCGGCGGCAGGCAGGGTCACGCGTCGAGACACCGCAGCGCCACCTCCCTCGCCAGCTGCCGATAGGCCTCGGCCCCGGTCGACTCCGACGCGTACGACGTGATCGGCTCACCCGCGACGGTGGAGTCGCTGAACTTCACCGTCCGCCGGATGACGGTGTGGAAGACCATGTCGCCCCAGGCCTGGACCAGCCGGTCGAGCACCTCGCGCCCGTGCAGGGTGCGGCCGTCGAACATGGTGCCGAGCACGCCGTCGATCTCGAGCTTGGGGTTGAGCCGCTCCTGGACCTTGTCGATCGTGTTCTTGAGCAGTGCGACCCCGCGCAGCGCGAAGTACTCGCACTCCAGCGGAACGATCACGCCGTCGGACGCCGTCAGCGCGTTGACCGTGAGCAGGCCGAGCGACGGCTGGCAGTCGATGAGGATGACGTCGTACGCAGCGATCGCCGGCGCCAGCACCCGCTGCAGGGTCTGCTCGCGCGCCACCTCGTGCACCAGCTGCACCTCGGCGGCCGACAGGTCGATGTTGGACGGCAGCAGGTGCATGCCCGGAACCCCGGACGGCACGACGACGTCCTCGAGGCGCGTGGTGCGGTCCATCAGCAGGTTGTAGATGGACTTGTCCATCTCGTGCGGGTTCAGGCCGAGACCGACCGACAGCGAGCCCTGCGGGTCGAAGTCCACCAGCAGCACCCGGCGGCCGAACTCCGCCAGTGCCGCACCGAGGTTGATCGTGGTGGTCGTCTTGCCGACGCCGCCCTTCTGGTTGCACATGGAGATGACCCGGGCCGGCCCGTGCTCGGTGAGCGGCTTGGGGTCGGGGAACAGCGGCATCGGTCGGCCGGTGGGGCCGAGTGGCCGGTCATCGGCGACCGGCTCGACCGGCGCGCCGGGCGCCATCTCGGGCTGGGCCTCGATCTCGGGCCTGGCAAAGGGAAGCAGGTCGGACACGTCGTTCCTCTCGGGGACTCTTGCCCGAGGTGGCATGTCCGGTGCGCTGGACCCTGAATTGAACCCACCCATCATGAAACTCGTCACCTCGGATGCGTCACGGGCGGCTTCCCCACCGCCCTGAACTGATGTGACCCCAGTCAACAATGTCGACACGGCGACTTTGGGGAGACACGCGGCGGCGGGTCCTAGGGATACTTCCGCGGGTCAGGGTCCACCCCGTCCCGCCGGGGCCGGTGGTCGACGCCGGACCCCGCGTCGAGGACGATGTCTGCCACGCCGTCGCGCGCGAAGATCGCGTCCGACCCGCCGTTGCCGAAGAAGCGGTCACTTCCGTCCCCTCCGACCAGCCCGTCGTCCCCCGGGCCGCCGTACAGACAGTTGGCTGCAGCCGACCCGGTCAGGGTGTCGTCGCCGCTTCCTCCCACGACACACTCGACATCCGCGTAGATGTTGTCCCCCTCGCCGGGTGCGCCGTCGTTGTAGAGGTCGTCGATGGTGACGTCCAGGTCGGTGCTTCGGGACGCATAGGTGACTGTGTCCTTCCCGCCGAGCCCGTGGAACTCGTCGTGCGCCAGGTCCGACGGATCCTCGACGAAGGTGTCGCCGGCGGGACTCCCCCAGATCGAGTCGAATCCCGGGCCGCCGGTCAGCGTGTACGGACCGGGGCCGCCGAAGAAGAAGTCGTTGCCGCTGCCACCGATGACGTTCTCGAAGTCGTGGATGAAGTCCTCGCTGCTCGTACCGAAGCTTCCCTCCTGCTGGATGATCACCTTGTCCGTCCTGGCGTCGTAGGTGAGCATGTCGCGACCTTCTCCGCCGTCGAGCCCATCGTTCGGGTCCGGCACCGCCTCCTGGACGATGGTGTCGGCTCCCGCCTCGGCGTCGACCTCGTCAGCGCCGAGGCCGTCGTGCACCCGGTCGTTGCCAGGCCCCGTCGTGAGGTGAGCACGCTGCGGCGACCAGCACCAGGGCGAGCATCCGCGCCTACTGTCGGGCCGGGCCGGTGCGGCGGTTCGCGAGCATGCTTCCTCCAAGATTCGGTGGTGCGCTCAGCGTCGACTGTTCTGCTGCACGCGCCTAGTCCAGATTTGCGACCAGTCGATTCGACTCTGTACGTCGGCGACGGTATGGCTCGAGGGGCTGTCGTCGCATCGGCGCCGACGCGTAGCACGCCTCCCGAAGAACGCCTGGAATGGCGGTCGACGCGTAGCGATCAGCCGCCGAGCCGCCGGAAGGTGACGGTGCGCACGACCGCCTCGCCGGCTTCGTCCGAGGCAGCCAGATCGATCTCGGCCTCGATCACCCAGTCGTGGTGGCCGGCCGGGTCGTGGATGGTCTGCGTGACCTGCCAGGTGGCACTGCCGCGCTCGACCGCGAGCAGGTCGGGGCCGCGGGCGTCGCCGTCGGTCAGCACCCGGTCGTGCTCGTCGTAGTAGTCCTCGATCGCGCGGTCCCAGGCATCCCGGGTGAACTCGGCTGCTGGTTGGCCGGCTTCCAGCGCCTCGAGCCCGTCGAGGTCGTCGCGGGCCACCAGGTCGACCCGGCGCCACATCGCGTTGCGGACCATCACGTCGAACACCCGCCCCTGCTGGCTGAGCGGTCGGGGCGGCGGTGGCGGGGCGTGGTCCAGCACCGCCCGCGACGCGTGGTCCGGGTCGGTCAGCGCCTCCCACTCGTCGAGCAGCGAGGAGTCGACCTGACGCACGGTCTCCCCCAGCCAGTCCACGAGCAGCTCGAGCTCCTCGGTGCGATGGGATGCCGGGACCGTCTGCCGGAGTGCCCGGTAGGCGTCGGTCAGGTAGCGCAGCACGAGGCCCTCCGACCGGGCGACCTGGTAGCGGCCGACCAGGTCGGTGAAGCCCATGCCCTGCTCCCACATCTCCCGCACGACCGACTTCGGCGCCAGCGCGTCGGGAGAGAGCCACGGGTGCCGTTCACGGTAGGTCTCGTAGAGCGGTTCGAGCAGCTCGGCGAGGGGCTGGGGCCAGGTCACGTCCTCGATCAGAGCCATTCGCTCGTCGTACTCCACGCCCTCGGCCTTGAGCGCGGCGATCGCCTCGCCGCGGGCGGCGTGCTGTTGCGCGTACAGCAGCGGACGCGGCGCCTCCAGCACCGCCTCGACCACCGACAGGGCGTCGAGGGTGAACGTCTCGGACTCCAGGTCCAGGACGTCGAGCGCGGCGAGCGCGAAGTGGCTGAGCGGCTGGTTGAGGGCGAAGTCCGCCGGCAGTGCTTCGGTGAGGACGTAGCGGCGGCCGAACTCGTCGGGCTCGTCGAGCCGGGTGAGTACGTCGGACGCCAGCAAGCTCTTGGTGAGCCGGACCGCCCGGCCGGCGAGCCGCAGCTGGCTGCGCCGGTCCTCGTGATTGTCCATCGTCAGCCGCCGCAGCACCGGGAACGCGTCCGCTTCGCGCGCCAGCACGTTGACGAGCACCGCGTTGTCGACCTTCATCTGCGACTTGAGCGGCTCGGGGCGGCCCTCGACCAGCTTGTCGAAGGTCTGCTCGGTCCACACGATGGTGCCCGCCGGCGGCTTCTTCAGCTGCGCCTTGGACCCGCGCTTGGCCCGCTTCTCCTCGCTCATGGCGGCGTTCTTGGCCGCGGCCTTCGCCTTGGCGCGCTCGTTGTCGATCACGTGCTCCGGCGCCTGCACGACGACGTAGCCCACCGTGTCGAAGCCCGCCCGGCCGGCCCGTCCCGCGATCTGGAGGAACTCCCGTGACTTCAGCACCCGCTGGCGCTGACCGTCGTACTTCGCCAGCCCGCTGAACAGCACCGTCCGGATCGGCACGTTGATGCCGACCCCCAGCGTGTCGGTCCCGCAGATGACGGTGAGCAGACCTGCCTGGGCGAGCTGCTCGACCAACCGCCGGTAGCGGGGCAGCATCCCGGCGTGGTGGACCCCGATCCCCCGCCGCAGCAGCTTGGACAATGTCTTCCCGAAGCCTGCGGCGAACCGCACCTCCTCGAGGCGCTCGGCGATGGCGCGGCCGTTGGTCGAGGACAGCGCGAACCGGCTCTCGCGAGCCGCGAATCCACGCAGGATCGCCTCGGCGTGCGCGATCGCCTCGGCCTGGCTGAAGTGCACGACGTAGACGGGCCCCTGGCCGGTCGACACCAGCTCCTCGAGGGTCTCCTCCAACGGCGTCAGCGACCAGGTGAACGTCAGCGGGACCGGTCGGACGGCGTCGTCCACGATCGCCGTCTCCCGCCCGTTGCGACGCGTGACATCGGCGGCGAGCTCGGTGACGTCACCGAGCGTCGCCGACATCAGCAGGTGCTGCGCCTGCGGCAGCTCGATCAGCGGCACCTGCCAGGCCCAGCCGCGGCCGGGCTCGCCGTAGAAGTGGAACTCGTCCATCACGACCAGCCCGACGTCGGCGTCCGCGCCCTCGCGGAGCGCGATGTTGGCGAGCACCTCGGCGGTGCAGCAGATGATCGGCGCATCCGGGTTGACCGCGACGTCGCCGGTCAGCATGCCGACGTCCTCGGCGCCGAAGACCTCGCACAGGTCGAAGAACTTCTCGCTCACCAGCGCCTTGATCGGCGCGGTGTAGAACGACACCCGGGGGCTCCGCCGCCGTGAACCCCCACCGGGGGCATCGCCGGACCCCCGGTCGTCCCCTTCCATCGCGAACATGTGCGCGGCGAGCGCGACCAGCGACTTCCCCGACCCCGTCGGCGTCGCCAGGATCACGTTGTTGCCGGCCAGCAGCTCGAGGACCGCCTCCTCCTGGTGCGGGTAGAGCTCGAGGCCACGCTCGGTGGCGTGGGCGAGCACCCGGTCGTACGCCGCGTCGGTCGCGTCACCCATTTCTTGCCCGTGGGTGCGCGGTCGCGAAGACCTCGCGCAGGTTGTCGACGGTGACCAGCGTGTAGACCTGGGTCGTCGTGACCGAGGCGTGCCCGAGCAGCTCCTGCACCACACGTACGTCGGCGCCGCCGTCGAGCAGGTGAGTGGCGAACGAGTGCCGCAGCGTGTGCGGTGAGACGTCCCTGGTGACGCCGGCCCGCTCCGCGGTCTTCACCAGCACCGCCCACGCCGACTGACGGGAGAGCCGGCCTCCGCGAGCGTTGAGGAACAGCGCCGGGACGCCCTTCCCCTCGGCCAGGAGGACTGGGCGGCCGCGGACGAGGTAGGCCGAGACCGCCTCCAGCGCGTAGGACCCGACCGGGACCATCCGCTCCTTCCCGCCCTTGCCGCGGAGCAGGACGACGCCGGCGTCGTCCTCGGCCGTCGGGTCGTCGAGGTCGAGGTCGTCGACATCGAGCCCGACCGCCTCGGAGATCCGGGCGCCGGTGCCGTAGAGCACCTCGAGGAGCGCCCGGTCGCGCAGGGCCAACGGCGTACCGGGGGCACCGGCCGCCTCCAGGATCGCCTCCACGTCGGCCAACGGGAGGGCCTTCGGCAGCCGCTTGGCGGGGCTGGGCGGCTTCACGGCCGCGGCCGGGTCGAGGGCGGCCAGTCCGTCGGCCACCGCGAACTTGTGGAACCCGCGCACGGCCACCACGGTCCGTGCTGCCGACGACGCGCTGAGCGGCGGGTGCACCTGATCGCCCTCGCGGAGCCGCACCAGGAAGGCGGTCACCGTCGCCTCGGTGATGGCGGCGAGCTCCCCGACCGCCTTCTCCTCCAGGAACTCGCGGTAGCGGCGCAGGTCCCGGCGGTACGACGACAGGGTGTTGGCCGCGAGACCCTTCTCGATGCTCAGGTGGTCGAGGTAGGTCCGAATCGCCCGATCGATCGGTCCCGCCGTCACGGCCCTGCCGTCACGGTCAGGCTCCGATCGCGTCGTCGAGGGAGGCGGCTTCGATCCCCACGGCGTCCGCGACCGGTTGGTTCGTCAGGTTGCCGGCGTGGGTGTTGAGCCCGAGCGCGAGACTGTGGTCGTCGCGGCAGGCCTGCTGCCAGCCCTTGTCGGCCAGTGCGACGGCGTAGGGCATGGTCGCGTTCGTCAGCGCATAAGTCGACGTGTTCGGCACGGCGCCCGGCATGTTCGCCACGCAGTAGAAGATCGAGCCGTGCACCTCGTAGGTCGGGTCCGCGTGCGTGGTCGCGTGGCTGTCCTCGAAGCAGCCACCCTGGTCGATCGCGATGTCGACGAGCACCGAGCCCGGCTTCATCCGCGACACCAGGTCGTTGGTGACCAGCTTGGGCGCGGCCGCGCCCGGGATCAGCACCGCGCCGATCACCAGGTCGGCCTCCATGACCTGCTGCTCGATGGCGAGCTTCGACGACGCGAGGCCGTGCACGCGGTTGTTGTAGCGCCAGAACGACATCCGCAGCTTGTCGAGATCGGTGTCGAGCAGGGTCACGTCGGCACCCATGCCGAGCGCGATGTTGGCGGCGTTCTGGCCCGAGACGCCGGCGCCGATGATGACGACCTTCGCGTTCGCCACGCCGCCGACGCCACCCATGAGCACACCGCGGCCGCCCTGTGCCTTCATCAGCGAGTAGGCACCGACCTGCGGTGCCAGGCAGCCGGCCACCTCCGACATCGGGTAGAGAAGCGGCAACCCACCCGAGGGCAGCTGGACGGTCTCGTAGGCGATCCCGGTGACCTTGCGGCTCAACAGCTCCTCGGTCAGCGGCTTGTCCGCGGCCAGGTGGAGGTAGGTGAAGAGGGTCAACCCCTCGCGCATCCGGTCGTACTCCTCGGCCACCGGCTCCTTGACCTTGAGCACCATGTCGACACCGCCGTCGGTGCCCCAAGCCTCCTCGGCCGTGTCGACGATCGTCGCGCCGGCACCGACGAACTCCTCGTCGCTGATCTGCGAACCGACACCGGCATCGCGCTGGATCACCACCTCATGACCGTGCGCGACCAGCTCATGCACCCCGATCGGGGTGATCGCGACGCGGTACTCGTGGTTCTTGACTTCCTTGGGGACGCCGACTCTCACGAGCGCGACGATATACCCGAGGCCGCCTCGCGCAATGTCGGCGCGACTATTGCCGAGTCGCGGCGTACGCGAGGACCGCGATCACCATCGGCCCTTCCCGGATCCGGCCGTCGCGAACGGCGGCGAGCAGGTCGTCGAACGGCGCCCAGAACATCTCGAGGTGCGCTTCCTCGTGCTCGGCGACATACCCGGACTCGACCTCACGCAGCTCGCGCGCGACGTAGATGTGGTGGACCTCGCTGGTGATGCCGGCTGAGGGGTACGTCGTGATCAGGTGCTGCCACTTCGACGCCTCCAGCGAGACCTCCTCGCGCAGCTCGCGCCGGGCGGTCTCGACCGGGTCCTCGCCCGGCACGTCGCAGATGCCGGCCGGGATCTCGACGAAGACTCCGCCACCGGGGTGGCGGTACTGCCGGATCAGGCAGACGTGCTCGACCCCGTCGCGGACGTCGATCGCCAGTGCCATCGCTGCACCGGGATGCTCCACGACGAGGCGGCCGAAGGGCTCGCCGCTCTCCGTGCCCTGATCCTGGCCAGGCGGATGGATCAGGTCGCGACGCAGGGCGACCACCCAGCCGTCACGGTGCAGGTCGGTCGACAAGACGACGGGCCAGGAACCCGGGGAATCAGCGAGCGGGTCGCTCACGCCTCGGCCGGCTCGGGACGCAGGCCGGTCTCGTCCAGTGGGATCCGGAGCTCGCGCTGCCGCTCGAGGGCGGCGCCGATCAGGCCGGCGAAGAGCGGATGCGGCCGGGTCGGCCGGGACCGGAGCTCGGGGTGCGCCTGGGTTGCGACGTAGTAGGGGTGTACGTCGCGCGGGAGCTCCACGAACTCGACCAGGTCGAGGTCGGGGTTGATGCCGGAGAAGACGAGCCCGGCGTCCTCGAGCTTGTCGCGGTAGGAGTTGTTGACCTCGTAGCGGTGCCGGTGACGCTCCTCGATCTCGCGCGCGCCGTAGGCCTCGGCGACGAGCGAGCCCTCGGCGAGCCGGGCCGAATAGAGGCCGAGCCGCATCGTGCCGCCGAGATCGCCGTCACCGTCGACGATCTCCTTCTGCTCCGCCATGGTGGAGATCACCGGATCCACTGCGTCGATGTTGAACTCGGTCGAGTCGGCCTTCTCGAGGCCGAGCATGCTGCGGCTGTACTCGATCACCATGCACTGGAGCCCGAGGCACAGACCCAGCGTCGGGATGCCGTGGGTCCGCGCGTAGGTGAGCGCACCGAGCTTGCCCTCGAGTCCGCGCACGCCGAACCCGCCCGGGACGCACACGGCGTCGACGTCCTGGAGGTGCTTCGCGGCACCGGCCGGTGTCTCGCACTCGTCCGACGGGATCCACCGGAGGTCGATCTTGGTCTCGTGCGCGAACCCGCCGGCCCGGAGCGCCTCCGCGACCGACAAGTAGGCGTCGTGGAGGTCGACGTACTTGCCGACGAGGGCGACCGAGACCTCCTCCTTGGGGTGGTGCACCCGGCGGAGCAGGTCGTCCCAGTCTGTCCAGTCGACGTCGCGGAACGGCAGGTTGAGGCGTCGTACGACGTAGGCGTCGAGGCCCTCGCGGTGCAGAACCTTCGGGATGTCGTAGATCGACGGCGCATCGGCTGCCGTGACGACGGCCTCCTCGTCGACGTCGCACATGAGCGAGATCTTGCGCTTGATCGAGTCGGGCAGCTCCCGGTCGGCCCGGCAGACCACCGCGTCGGGCTGGATGCCGACCTGGCGCAGGGCCGCAACGGAGTGCTGCGTGGGCTTCGTCTTCAGCTCACCGGACGGGCCGATGTAGGGCACCAGCGACACGTGGAGGAAGAAGCAGTTGTCGCGACCGATGTCGTGCCGCACCTGACGGGCTGCTTCGAGGAAGGGGAGCGACTCGATGTCGCCGACGGTGCCACCGATCTCGGTGATGACGATGTCGACCGGCTCGTTGGCCTGCCGCCCCATCGCGAGGATCCGGTCCTTGATCTCGTTGGTGATGTGCGGGATCACCTGAACCGTGTCACCGAGGTACTCGCCCTTGCGCTCCTTGGCGATCACCTCGGAGTAGACCTGCCCGGTCGTCACGTTCGCGATCTGGCCGAGGTCGGTGTCGAGGAACCGCTCGTAGTGACCGATGTCGAGGTCGGTCTCGGCCCCGTCGTTGGTCACGAAGACCTCGCCGTGCTGGAACGGGTTCATGGTGCCGGGATCCACGTTGAGGTAGGGATCCAGCTTCTGCATGGTGACCCGCAACCCGCGGCTGCGCAGCAGCCGACCGAGGCTCGAGGCCGTGAGTCCCTTCCCGAGGGAGGAGGCGACGCCTCCGGTCACGAACAGATGCTTTGTCGTCCCACTCGGTGGCGCCATCTTCACGGGATTCGAGCCTATCAGCCCTGAGGGCGCGAACGTGCCATCTCGAGAAGCTCCCGCGCGTGGGCGATGGCCGAGTCGGATCCGGCCATGCCCGCGAGCATCCGGGAGAGCTCCTGCTCACGACCGGCGTCGTCGAGGGTCGTCAGCCCGGAGCTGGTGACGGAGCCGTCCGAGGACTTCTCGACGACCACGTGCCGGTCGGCGAACGCGGCCACCTGCGGCAGGTGCGTCACGACCAGCACCTGGGCGTGCCTCGCCAACGCCGCGAGGCGCCGGCCGATCTCGACCGCCGCCGCTCCCCCGACGCCGGCGTCGACCTCGTCGAAGACGAACGTCGGCACCGGGTGAGTGTCGGCGAGGCAGACCTCGACCGCCAGCATCACCCGGGACAGCTCACCGCCCGACGCTCCCTTGTGCAGCGGTCGCGGCTCGGAGCCGGTGTTGGCGGTGAGGAGCAGCTCGACCTCGTCCACCCCGTGGCTGTGGAACCGGAGCCAACGGTCGCCGACTCGCAGCGCGTCGGCCGGCGGGTTGTCGGAGTCGGGGGGAGCGGGCGTCTCGCGCTCTCCGACCCGGATGTCGATGCGGGCGTCCGGCATCGCGAGCAGGGTGAGCTCCTCGGTCACCGCGACGGAGAGTCGCTCGGCCGCCTCACGACGGCCGGCGGTCAGCGATGCCGCCGCGTCGGCCAGCTCGGCGCGCAGGGCGACCCGCGCGGCCGAGAGGCGCTCGATCGTCTCGTCGGTCGCGTCGAGCTCGAGCAGCCGGCTCGACGCTTGATCGCCCCAGGCGAGGACTGCGTCGACGCTGTCGCCGTACTTGCGGGTCAGCGAGACCAGCGCCGCCCGCCGCTCGGAGACGCCAGCGAGCCGGGCCGGGTCGGTGTCGATGCCGGAGGCGTACGACGCCACGTCGGCCGCCAGGTCGGACAGCAGGTAGGTGACCTCGGCGACCCGGTCGGCGAGCGCACCGGCCTCCGCGTCGTGCTCGCGGACGCTGTCGAGGTGTCCGCGGGCAGCGGCGACGGCTCCGAGGGCGTCCGTCGAGTCCTGGTCGCTGGACAGCGCCTCGCGAGCGTGTTCGGCGGCAGTGCGCAGGGTGTCGGCGTGGCCGAGCCGGGCCTCCTCGGCCGCCAGCTCGACGTCCTCACCCGGCTGTGGGGCGACCGCTTCGATCTCGTCGACCCCGAACCTGAGCAGGTCGGCCTCGCGGGCGCGTTCGCGGGCGGTGGCCACGACCTCGACCAGCTCGCGCTCGGTCGCGACCAGGCGCTCGTAGAGCTCCGCGTAGCACTCGAGCTGGCGAGAGACGCCGGCGCCGGCGAAGACGTCGAGCGCGGCGCGCTGGGTGCTCGCCTTCACCAGCCGGTGCTGGTCCGACTGCCCGTGGACGGCGACGAGCGGCTCGGCGATGGTGGCCAGGGTCGCCACCGGCACACCGGCCCCGCCGACGTACGCCCGTGACCGGCCCTCGGCGGTGACGTTGCGCGCCAGCACGACCACGTGGTCCTCGACCTCGCCGCCCGCATCCTCGACGGCTGCCTCCAGGCCCGCGACCCGGTCGGCCCGGACGACGCCCTCGACCCGCGCCTGCCGGGCACCCACCCGGACCGCGCCGCTGTCGGCCCGCCCGCCGAGCAGCAGCCCGAGCGCGGTCACGACCATGGTCTTGCCGGCACCGGTCTCGCCGGTCACGACAGTGAACCCGGGACCGAGCTCGAGGGTGGAGGCGTCGATGACACCGAGCGAGCTGATCCGGAGCTCTTCGATCATGCGGGATCGTCTCCCGTGGTGCGATGCTCGCGTCGCTGCTCCGCGCCGCCGCGCCAACCGGCGACCGACAGCCCGAACTTCGCCACCAGCCGGTCGGCGAACGGTGCCTGGTGGAGGCGCACCAGCCGCACCGGCCGGAGCCCACGACTGACCTCGATCCGCGCACCCGGCGGCAGGTCGACGCTGCGCCGGCCGTCGCACCACAGCACGCCCGCACCCTGGTTGCCGGCGAGGACCTCGATCGCGATCACCGACGACGGTGCCACGACCATCGGGCGGGCGAACAGCGCGTGGGCGCTGAGTGGGACGATGCAGAGCGCCTCGACCTGCGGCCACACGATCGGTCCCCCGGCGCTGAAGTTGTAGGCCGTCGATCCGGTGGGCGTGGACAGGACGACGCCGTCGCACCCCCATCGCGACAACGGCCGGTCGTCGATCTCGACCACGACCTCCAACATCCGCTCGCGAGCCGCCTTCTCGACGCTGGCCTCGTTGACCGCGAAGGTCGAGTAGACCAGCGCGCCGTCGTGGAACGCGCGGACGTCGAGGGTGAGCCGGTCCTCGGTCGTGTACTTCTGCTGGACGATCGCTTCGATCGTGGCGGCGACGTCCTCGTGCTCGGCCTCGGCCAGGAAACCGACGTGGCCGAGGTTGACGCCCAGCACCGGGGTCAGCCGCTTGTGGGTGACCTCGGCCGCGCGCAGGATGCTCCCGTCGCCACCGATCACGACGGTGAGCTCGCAGCCGCGGCTCGCGTCGGTCTCGGAGTCGGTGAGCTCGACGGCGGGGTCGTAGGCCGTCGGCTCGACGTCGAGGTCCGCCGCCTCCGATCGCAGCAGCCGGACCACGATCCCGTGCGCCGTGAGTTCCTTGACGAATGCACGCGCGACGTCGCGAGCGTCGGTGCGCCTGGTGTGGGCGAGCACCAATACCCGGCGGGGCGTGTCGGTTTCGTAGCCGGCTGGCATGGTCACAGGATCAGTCTGACCTATCCCACCGTCACCGTGGCTCGGGAGTGGTGCCGCGGTGGACCACAGCGGTGATCTGGTCCTCGTCGACCGTCGCCGGCCCGCGCCGCAGCCAGAGGAAGAACTCGACGTTGCCGGACGGCCCCGGCAGCGGGCTGACGGACACGCCGCGCGTGCCCCAACCGCGATCGGCCGCCGCGCTGGCGATGCCGAGGACTGCCGAGCTCCGCAATCCCGGGTCGCGGACCACGCCACCCTTGCCGACCCGGTCCTTCCCGACCTCGAACTGCGGCTTCACCATCAACGCCAGGTCGCCGTCCGGGCGGGTCACCCCGAGCAGCGCGTCGAGCACGAGCGCGAGCGAGATGAAGGACAGGTCTCCGACGACCAGGTCGACCGGACCACCGATCAGGTCGGTCGTGAGCGCGCGCACGTTCTGACGGTCGTGCACGACCACGCGCGGGTCCTGCTGCAGCGACCAGTCGAGCTGGCCGTAGCCCACGTCGACCGCCACCACCTCGGCCGCACCCGCACGCAGCAGTACGTCGGTGAACCCGCCCGTCGACGCACCTGCGTCGAGACATCGGCGTCCGGTCACCACGAGCCCGTCGGGCGCGAATGCCGCCAGCGCACCGACAAGCTTGTGCGCACCTCGCGACACGTAGTCCGGTCCGTGCTCGCTCTCCTTGACCACGATCGCGACGTCGGTGGTGACGCCGGTCGCCGGCTTGGTCGCGGCCGCACCGGACACCCGGACCCGGCCGTCCGCGATCAGCTGGGCGGCCCGCTCACGGGACGGTGCGAGCCCGCGGCGGACGAGCTCCGCGTCGAGTCTCAGTCGGCGCGGCGGCACTCCTCACTACTCCGGTGCTTCGTCAAGCGCCTGTCGCAGCTGCTGGTGAGCGGTCTCGAAGGCCGAGGCGTGCTCGTCGAGCGGCCGGGCGTCGAGACCCGCGACGAGGTCGAGAACGGTGTCGATGGAGGCGAAGCCGGTCGGCGCCGGAACGCCTCCCGCGACCACAGGTTCCTCGGTCATGGCAGTGACCCTACCGTCCGACCGAGCCCGCATCAGGGACCCCCAGCGCGGTGATGTCGGACACCGATCCGGTGGCGTCCAGGTAGGCCCAGCCGGCCGCCGCGACCGCCCGCCACCAGTCATCGAGCGATCCCTCCCCGGCCACCGCCAGCCGCCCGTCCTGCACCGTCGCCTGCCAGTCGCCCGCCGACCAGCCGGCCTGGGTCTCCTCCAGCGCCGGGTGAGGCGTACGCAGTCCGCCGAGATCCGCAGACAGGTACGTCGGCCGCTGCGCGCGCGGCGCTGCGACCAGCTCCGCGAGGCCGGTCACGCCCGTCATGACCAGGAGCGAGTCCAGCCCTGCGTTGTGCGCACCCTCGATGTCGGTGTCGAGCCGGTCGCCCACCATGAGCGGTCGCTCGCCGCCCACGCGTCGTACGGTCTCGTCGAGCAACGGGCGCTCCGGCTTGCCGGCCACGACCGGCGTGACCCCGGTGAACCGTGCCAGGGTCTCCACGAGCACGCCGTGCCCGGGAGCCACGCCGAACCCCGTGGGAATGGTCAGGTCCGCGTTGCTCGCCAACCACGGCAGCCCGTCACGCACCCGGACCGCGACGCGCATGATGTCGCGCCACAGCACGTCCGGTCCGTAGCCGCTGACGACGGCGGTGGCGTCGTCGTCCGCATTGACCGGCACCAGTCCGACCTCGACCAGCGCCGCCTCGAGGCCGGGACCTCCGAGGAGCACCACCCGCGCGCCTTCGCCGTACCGCTCCTGCAGCAGGTGGGCAGCTGCCTGGGCCGAGGTCACGACGTCCTCGGCCTCGGCCGGCACGCCCAGCTCATTCAGGTGCGCCGAGACCGCCTCCGGTGGCCGGGCGGCGTTGTTCGTGATGAACGCGATCCGCATGCCCGTCGCCCGGGTCGCGCGCAGGTGCTCGGCGGCACCCGGGACCGCATCGCGACCCACGTAGACGACGCCATCGAGGTCGAGCATCGCCAGGTCGTAGGCGACAGTCAGGGGACTTGTCGATGCGGCCAACACGGGGCCAGCCTCTCAGGTCGGTCGGGCAATCCTCCGTACGATGCCCTGATGGACGCTGGACAGGTGGTGACGCCGCCGTACGTCGCCGGCCCGTTCACGCTCCGTCCGTTCCGAGGTCTCATGCTGGCGCCGCACCGCGTGGGTGACCCGTCCACCGGCCGGGCGTTCGCGCGGCCCTACCGCGGGGTCGCCGCCCGGCTGCTCCGCTGGCAGGGGCGGGGACTCGTCCGTCGCGACGACGAGCCCGCGCTCTACCTCCACGAGTACACCTCCGCCGGCATCACGATCCGCGGGCTCGTCGGCGCCCTGGACGTCTCGCGGCGCGCCACCCGCGCGGAGGATCGCGCGGTGCTCCCGCACGAGGGCATCCACCCGGCCCAGGCCGACGATCTCGCCGACAGGATGGCGGAGATGGGTCTCAACCCGGCACCGATCCTGCTCGTCCACAGCGGGACCCCGCGCCTGGGTGAGCTGCTGGCCAGGGTGCTTGCTGCGGCGCCCGACCACGCGTTCACCGATCGCTCCCAGCAGCAGCACCGGGTCTGGGCCATCCGCGAACCGGCAGCACTCGCCGAGATCGGTGACGAGCTCCGCAACACCCGGGCGCTGATCGCCGACGGCCACCACCGGTATGCCGCCTACCTGCGTCTCCAGCGGCGCGAGCCCGGCGGGCCCTGCGATCTGGGTCTGGCGATGCTCGTCGACCAGACCGTGACGCCGCTCTTTCTCGGACCGATCCACCGGAGCCTGGCCGGCACGTCACTCGACGACGTCCGCAGCGCCGCCGAGAGCCTCGGCATGGTCTGCACCACCCGTTCCCGGCCGGAGGCGGTCGCCGCACTCGGACCGAGCGCGCTCGCCGCCACCGACGGCAAGAAGTGGATCGTCGTCGACCTAGCCGTGCCGGCGGATCGCGCCGCCGTGGAGATGCTGCATCTCCAGCTGGTCCCGGCGCTCCCCCACGGTCCGTCCAGCATCGGCTACCACCACACGGTCGATGACGCGCTCGCCAGCGCCGACCGCTCGACCATCGCGGTGCTCATGCCGGCGCCGGCGGTGGACCTCGTCCAGCGCATCGCGGAAGACGATCGGCTGCTCCCGGAGAAGGCGACATCGTTTCAGCCCAAGCCCAGCCTCGGTGTCCTCATCCGGTCGCTGCGCGACGAATCAGACGCGCCGAGCTGATCTCCACCTCCACCCGGGACGCCGTGGTGCCGCCGGCCCGGTAGAACCGACGCCGCAACGCGCCGCTCACCTCCACCTGGTCACCCGGCCGCCAGCCGCCGACCGCTCGCCGCGGTCGCGCCTCCCACGCGCAGCAGTCGAGGACGTCGACGCTCTGCCCGCGGCCGCCATCGGCTCGCGCCCGCACCGTCACCCTGGGCACCACCACGCGGACCACACACAGCTCGTC
This sequence comes from uncultured Actinomycetota bacterium, assembly GCA_963795115.1. Lineage (GTDB taxonomy): Bacteria > Actinomycetota > Actinomycetes > Propionibacteriales > Nocardioidaceae > Nocardioides. The sequence goes on along the minus strand of CAWCGH010000001.1, from coordinate 151,227 downwards.
GCCACTCGGCAGCACGCGGCGCTCGGGATCTCCCGACACCGTGCCCGCGAGACGCACCTCATTGGCTCGTTCCAGTCCCTTGACGGCCTTCTTGTTCGTGCTCATCCGGCACCTCCTTTGCCGACCAGCAAACGGAGGGCTGCCGACAAACCGGCCGGGCGCTCGGGCCTACCTGTGGAAACACCGCACGCCACGCAGGGCCTGTGGATGACGAACGGGCATCACACTAGAAAAAGCACAACGGGCGACCAGATAACTGGTCGCCCGTTGGCAATGTATGTCCGGCGGCGTCCTACTCTCCCACAGCCTCTCGGTTGCAGTACCATCGGCGCTGGCAGGCTTAACTTCCGGGTTCGGGATGGGTCCGGGTGTTTCCCTGTCGCTGTGGCCGCCGTAACTTTATGAACCCCTGTTTCACTGCCCGTGTTTGGTGGGTGTGGTGGTTGGGGTTGGATTTGTGGACGCGTGTTTGTGTGCAGGGTTTGTTTGTGTCTTGCGTGTTTCACATGCCCCGGGTCACGTTCAACATTGTTTGTTGGTTGTGTTGGGGGTTTGTGTGGCAAGTGTTCGGCCTATTAGTACCGGTCGGCTGGGCATTGCTGCTGTACACCTCCGGCCTATCAACCCAATAGTCTGTTGGGGGCCTTACACCCTCAAAGGGGTGGGGAAACCTCATCTTGAAACGTGCTTCCCGCTTAGATGCGTTCAGCGGTTATCACTTCCGAACGTAGCTAACCAGCCCTGCACCTGGCGGTACAACTGGCACACCAGAGGTTCGTCCATCCCGGTCCTCTCGTACTAGGGACAGCCTTTCTCAAGTTTCCTACGCGCGCGGCGGATAGGGACCGAACTGTCTCACGACGTTCTAAACCCAGCTCGCGTGCCGCTTTAATGGGCGAACAGCCCAACCCTTGGGACCTACTCCAGCCCCAGGATGCGACGAGCCGACATCGAGGTGCCAAACCATCCCGTCGATATGGACTCTTGGGGAAGATCAGCCTGTTATCCCCGGGGTACCTTTTATCCGTTGAGCGACACCCCTTCCACATGGTGGTGCCGGATCACTAGTTCCGACTTTCGTCCCTGCTCGACATGTCTGTCTCACAGTCAAGCTCCCTTGTGCACTTACACTCGTCACCTGATTGCCAACCAGGCTGAGGGAACCTTTGAGCGCCTCCGTTACATTTTAGGAGGCAACCGCCCCAGTTAAACTACCCATCAGGCACTGTTCCTGAACCAGATCATGGCCCTAGGTTAGACATCTAGTACGACCAGAGTGGTATTTCAACGTTGACTCCACAACCACTGGCGTGGCCGCTTCAAAGTCTCCCACCTATCCTACACAAGCCGAACCAAACACCAATGCCAAACTATAGTAAAGGTCCCGGGGTCTTTCCGTCCTGCCGCGCGTAACGAGCATCTTTACTCGTAGTGCAATTTCGCCGAGTCCATGGTTGAGACAGCGCCCAAGTCGTTACTCCATTCGTGCAGGTCGGAACTTACCCGACAAGGAATTTCGCTACCTTAGGATGGTTATAGTTACCACCGCCGTTTACTGGGGCTTAAATTCTCAGCTTCGCCCTTACGGGCTAACCGGTCCTCTTAACCTTCCAGCACCGGGCAGGAGTCAGTCCGTATACATCGTCTTACGACTTCGCACGGACCTGTGTTTTTAGTAAACAGTCGCTTGGGCCTGGTCTCTGCGACCCTCCCCGCGTCCCCCAGCTAGTGGGTTGACGGATCGGGTCCCCCTTCTCCCGAAGTTACGGGGGCATTTTGCCGAGTTCCTTAACCATGGTTGTCTCGATCGCCTTGGTATTCTCTACCTGATCACCTGAGTCGGTTTGGGGTACGGGCGGCTCGTGGCTCGCTAGAGGTTTTTCTCGACAGCATAGGATTACCCACTTCCCCCATCAGGGGTCGGCATCACATCTCAGACTTGCCTCGCGGCTGCGACCCGGATTTGCCTAGGTCACGTCCTACATGCTTACCCACGCTCTACCATCGGCGTGGTTGGGCTACCTTCCTGTGTCACCCCATCGCTTGACTACTACCGGATCGGATCCCACGCTCCGCCCCAGCCCCGCACCCCGAAGGGATTGGTAACTAGGGTTTTGGGTGGTTAGCATCACCGGGCTCGTCATGGACGCCACTTCGCCGGTACGGGAATATCAACCCGTTGTCCATCGACTACGCCTGTCGGCCTCGCCTTAGGTCCCGACTTACCCAGGGCAGATTAGCTTGACCCTGGAACCCTTGATCATTCGGCGCACGGGTTTCTCACCCGTGATTCGCTACTCATGCCTGCATTCTCACTCGTGTCACATCCACGCCTGGATCACTCCGACGCTTCGCCCGTGACACGACGCTCCCCTACCCACCCACACCCCTGAACCAAGCACCACGAGGGCGCCGGCTTGGGTAACGTGTGAGTGCCATGGCTTCGGCGGACGGCTTGAGCCCCGCTACATTGTCGGCGCGGAATCACTTGACCAGTGAGCTATTACGCACTCTTTCAAGGGTGGCTGCTTCCAAGCCAACCTCCTGGTTGTCACTGCGACTCCACATCCTTTTCCACTTAGCCGCCCCTTAGGGGCCTTAGCCGATGGTCTGGGCTGTTTCCCTCTCGACTACGAACCTTATCGCCCGCAGTCTCACTGCCACGCTCTCACTTACCGGCATTCGGAGTTTGGCTAACGTCAGTAACCTGGTCGGGCCCATCGGCTATCCAGTGCTCTACCTCCGGCAAGAAACACGCAACGCTGCACCTAAATGCATTTCGGGGAGAACCAGCTATCACGGAGTTTGATTGGCCTTTCACCCCTATCCACAGGTCATCCCCTCCATTTTCAACTGAAGTGGGTTCGGTCCTCCACGCCGTCTTACCGGCGCTTCAACCTGCCCATGGATAGATCACTCCGCTTCGGGTCTAGAGCATGCGACTACCCAACCCGACACAAGGCCAGATCAGTACGCCCTATTAGGACTCGCTTTCGCTACGGCTACCCCACACGGGTTAACCTCGCCACACACCGCTAACTCGCAGGCTCATTCTTCAAAAGGCACGCCATCACCACCCCACCACAAGGACAGGGCTCGGCTCTGACGGATTGTAGGCGCATGGTTTCAGGTACTATTTCACTCCCCGCCAGGGGTACTTTTCACCTTTCCCTCACGGTACTGGTCCGCTATCGGTCATCGAGAAGTATTTAGGCTTAACGGGTGGTCCCGCCAGATTCACACACCATTCCAGGAGTGGCGTGTTACTTGGGAAATATCATACGGAGTCACCAACTTACGTCTACGGGGCTATCACCCGCTCCGGCACCGCTTTCCAACGGACTTCGACCTCAATGATGATTTCTAACTCCGCGCACACTCAGCAGCGCATGCACAAACACTCCCACGACCCCCCACATGCAACCCCTGCCAGGTATCACACACATGAGGTTTAGCCTGATCCGATTTCGCTCGCCACTACTCTCGGAATCACTATTGTTTTCTCTTCCTGTCGGTACTGAGATGTTTCACTTCCCGACGTTCCCTCCACACACCCTATTTCATTCAGGTGCAGGTAACTGGACATAACTCCAGCTGGGTTTCCCCATTCGGACATCCCCGGATCAACGCTCGGTTGCCAACTCCCCAGGGCATATCGCAGGCTCCCACGTCCTTCATCGGCTCTCGATGCCAAGGCATCCACCATGCGCCCTTACCAACTTGCCACACAAACCACCAACACACACAACAAACATGACGAAGGAGGCCTATGCAATAAAATGATCAAGACACAAAACGATATACAACACTACAAACGTCACACACCCACATAAACCATGCCCCAACCAACCACCCCACAAAGGGCACGGCCAGCCAGGGCACCATGAAGTGTGTGATGCTCGCGTCCACTATCCAATAATCAAACAACAAGAAGCCAAACCAGCCCCAACCACCCATCACAGGCAGCCGGCGTCTGATGCCTCAGACACCCAACAGCGCATCATGCACAAATACTCACTCACTCAAGAGCTGTCGCAGTGTTCCACTAGTGAACACCCCCAACCGCAGCCCAACATTCGTGGACTGTCACGGGGTGTGCTCCTTAGAAAGGAGGTGATCCAGCCGCACCTTCCGGTACGGCTACCTTGTTACGACTTCGTCCCAATCGCCAGCCCCACCTTCGACGGCTCCCCCCACAAGGGTTAGGCCACCGGCTTCGGGTGTTGCCGACTTTCGTGACGTGACGGGCGGTGTGTACAAGGCCCGGGAACGTATTCACCGCAGCGTTGCTGATCTGCGATTACTAGCGACTCCGACTTCATGGGGTCGAGTTGCAGACCCCAATCCGAACTGAGACCGGCTTTTTGGGATTCGCTCCCCCTCACGGGATCGCAGCCCTTTGTACCGGCCATTGTAGCATGCGTGAAGCCCTGGACATAAGGGGCATGATGACTTGACGTCATCCCCACCTTCCTCCGAGTTGACCCCGGCAGTCTCCCATGAGTCCCCACCATCCCGAAGGACGTGCTGGCAACATGGAACGAGGGTTGCGCTCGTTGCGGGACTTAACCCAACATCTCACGACACGAGCTGACGACAGCCATGCACCACCTGTACACCAGTATCAAAGAGACCCCTATCTCTAGGGGCTTCTAGTGTATGTCAAACCCAGGTAAGGTTCTTCGCGTTGCATCGAATTAATCCGCATGCTCCGCCGCTTGTGCGGGCCCCCGTCAATTCCTTTGAGTTTTAGCCTTGCGGCCGTACTCCCCAGGCGGGGCGCTTAATGCGTTAGCTACGGCACGGAACCCATGGAATAGGTCCCACACCTAGCGCCCAACGTTTACGGTGTGGACTACCAGGGTATCTAATCCTGTTCGCTCCCCACACTTTCGCTCCTCAGCGTCAGGTAATGCCCAGAGAACCGCCTTCGCCACCGGTGTTCCTCCTGATATCTGCGCATTTCACCGCTACACCAGGAATTCCATTCTCCCCTGCATACCTCAAGTCTGCCCGTATCGAAAGCAAGCATCGAGTTAAGCCCGATGTTTTCACTCCCGACGCGACAAACCGCCTACGAGCCCTTTACGCCCAATAATTCCGGACAACGCTCGCACCCTACGTATTACCGCGGCTGCTGGCACGTAGTTGGCCGGTGCTTCTTCTGTACCTACCGTCACCACCCCAAAAGAGCAGCTTCGTCGGTACTGAAAGAGGTTTACAACCCGAAGGCCGTCATCCCTCACGCGGCGTTGCTGGATCAGGCTTCCGCCCATTGTCCAATATTCCCCACTGCTGCCTCCCGTAGGAGTCTGGGCCGTGTCTCAGTCCCAGTGTGACCGGTCACCCTCTCAGGCCGGCTACCCGTCAAAGCCTTGGTAGGCCATTACCCCACCAACAAGCTGATAGGCCGCGAGCACATCCCCAGCCGAAAAAACTTTCCACAAACACCCCATGCGGAGGTTCGTAATATCCGGTATTAGACACCCTTTCGAGTGCTTATCCCAGAGCCAGGGGCAGATTACTCACGTGTTACTCACCCGTTCGCCGCTCGTGTACCCCCGAAGGAGCCTTACCGCTCGACTTGCATGTGTTAAGCACGCCGCCAGCGTTCGTCCTGAGCCAGGATCAAACTCTCCATAAAAAGCTTGAAACCAGACAAACAACAAACAAACCAGCTATCGCCAGAATCATTCATCGACTTGCCAAAAACAAACAACACCCACACCCAAAGATGCAGACACTGCCAAAACAAATCACAACGACATAAATTGCATGACACACTGTTGAGTTCTCAAACATCACACGCGCTCGGAGTCCGGCTCACGCCGGCCCTTCGGGGCAACCTGTGAAACTTTACCGGTGTCGGTTAGGGCCGTCAACTCCGCGACACCACTGTGTTGCGGGGGTTGTCGGCCCAGGAATCCTGACCGATGTCCAGGCACACGACGGACCAGGGACCTGTTGCCTCTCGGCGGGTTTGGGAGCCGCGTGCTGCGACGGGGAGGAAGTTAGCAGGGGGCAGGGGGGCCGTTGCAAATCGGCGCCGTCGCCGACGTCGATCGGTGCGTCAGACGCCCTCTGCACGGGGGTGACGGCGGTACGGCGACACGCTCGGATCGCCCTCGATCCAGTACCGCCACGGCCGGCCGGCGGCCCGGCGCAGGCCGGTCCGCGGACCGCTCCCGATCTCTCCACCGGCCTCACCGGGCGTCAGTGTGATCGCGCCGCGCGTCAGGTCGGTGCCGTAGTGGTCGAGCCGGATCCCGAGCGCCCGGCCGAGTCGTCCGGGGCCGCGGGCGAGGTCGCGATCCGAGGCGCCCGGCCGGAACGTCCGTGCCGCCTCGATCCCGTCGACCACCTCGCCGGCACGCATCAGCACCCCGCTGGGTGTCCCGTCCCGCCCGACGCTGACGTTGGCACAGACGTGGATGCCGTGGCTCAGGTAGCAGTAGAGATGGCCGGGCGGTCCGAACATGACCTGGTTGCGCGCGGTCGGGCCGCGGAACGAGTGCGAGCCGGGGTCGTCAGGGCCGGCGTAGGCCTCGACCTCGGTCAGCCTTACGGCGACCGGGCCATGCCGCAGCACCGCGCCGAGCAGCCGCGGCGCGACCTGCTCCACGGGGCCCTCGAGCAGGTCACCGAGCGCGCTCACGGACTCTCTCCAGGACGGCGCGCGCCTCCGCGACCCGCGACTGCAGCTCGACCAGCTGCTCGACGACCCGCTCCGGCGCGGTACCGCCCCGACCGTCGCGCGAGGCCACCGACCCTTCGGCGGTGAGCACGGAGCGCACCTCGGGCGTGAGCGCGGGCGAGATCGCAGCGAACTGCTCGTCGGTGAGCTCGTGCAGCTCGATGCCCCGCTGCTCGCACTCGCGCACACACGCGCCGGCGACCTCATGGGCGATCCGGAACGGCACCCCCTGCCGCACCAGCCACTCGGCGATGTCGGTTGCCAGCGAGAAGCCCTGGGGCGCCAGCTCAGCCATCCGCGTCGTGTTGAACACCAGCGTCGCGATCTGCCCGCTGAAGGCCGGCAGCAGCACCTCGAGGGTGTCGACCGAGTCGAAGACCGGCTCCTTGTCCTCCTGCAGGTCGCGGTTGTAAGCCAGCGGCAGCGCCTTCAACGTCGTCAGCAGCCCGGTCAGGTTGCCGATCAGCCGCCCCGCCTTGCCCCGGGCGAGCTCGGAGATGTCGGGGTTCTTCTTCTGCGGCATGATGCTCGACCCGGTCGACCACGAGTCGTGCAGCGTCACGAAGCCGAACTCCCTGGTCGCCCACAGGATCACCTCCTCGGCGATCCGGCTGATGTCCACGCCCGCCTGGGCGGCGACGAACGCGAACTCCGCAACGAAGTCGCGCGACGCCGTACCGTCGATCGAGTTGGCGGTCGACCCGGTGAAGTTGAGCTCGCGCGCGACCAGCTCGGGGTCAAGACCGAGGCTCTGCCCGGCGAGCGCACCGGATCCGTACGGCGAGTCCGACTCGACCCGGCGCCGCCAGTCGGCCAGCCGGTCGACGTCGCGCAGCAGCGCCCAGGCGTGCGCCAGCAGGTGGTGCGACAGGAGCACCGGCTGCGCGTGCTGGAGATGGGTGCGACCCGGCATGACGGTGCCGATCCCCGGGGTGCCCAGGTGGGTCTCCGCCTGGCCGGCCAACGCGTCGACCAGATCGAGCAGCAGGGCGCCGACGGTGAGCGAGCGGTCGAGCAGGTAGCACCGGAACAGGGTCGCGATCTGGTCGTTGCGGGACCGTCCCGCGCGGATCTTGCCGCCGACGTCGGCGCCCACCTCCTCGATCAGCAGGCGTTCGAGCGCGCCGTGCACGTCCTCGTCGGACGGGTCCGGTACGACGGTGCCCGCCGCGATGCCGTCGGAGAGCACATCGAGCCCCCGATGCAGCTCGCCCTCCTCCGCCGGGGTGAGCAGGCCGGCGGCGGCGAGCGCCTTGGCATGTGCGTGCGAGCCCGCGAGGTCGTAATGGGCGAGTCGCCAGTCGAAGTGGGTCGAGCGCGACAGCGCCTCGAGCTCCGGCGACGGTCCGCCGGCGAACCGGCCGCCCCAGAGCTTCCCCACGTTGGTCCCGGTGTTCATACGACTCCTCCCGCGACCGCATCGATCGCGGACACCATGATGTCCGGCAGGTCGGGCGACGCGGCGGTGCCGTCGGCGCGGAGTGCCTCGGGCGTCCACCACCCGGCTTGCAGGATGTTGCCGACCTCGCCCGGCTCGAGGCCGCCGAAGTGGACGTCGACCGGCCCGGCCAACGGCACCGCGAAGAAGTGGTTGTCGCTGAGATAGGCGACGCCGTCCCACGAGAACGGGTGGGTGGCCCGGTGGACCGGGCCGACGAGCGCGTCTTCAGCGAGTACGACGCCCGTCTCCTCGAACATCTCCCGGACCCCCGCTGCCGCGAGCGTCTCACCCAGGTCGACAGCGCCGCCGACACTGACCCAGTGCAGGTCGCCGGGCAGGGCGGGATCCTGGCCCTGCAGGAGCAGGACCTCCCCCACCGTGTTCACGGGCAGCACGCGAGCAGCGACCCGGTGGATGGGCTCGGGCGACTCAGGCGATCCAAGGGACGTCATCAGTCGGTCCCGAGCTCCATCGCGGCATCCTCGAGGAGGGCCTCCTCCTCGCCGGTGAGGTCCGGGTTGGAGGCGATCCGCTCGGCACCGCCGGCTTCGATGTCGCCGTAGAGGACGCCGTTCTCGACGGCGACCAGGCCCTGATGGATGGGCTGGTCGGCGTACTGCTCCAGCTTCGCGCGGGAGTCGGCGATGTCCAGGTTGCGCATGGTGAGCTGGCCGATCCGGTCGGTGGGGCCGAACACGGCGTTCTCGGTCCGCTCCATCGACAGCTTGTCGGGGTGGTAGGAGAACGCGGGGCCCTCGGTGCGGAGGAGCGTGTAGTCCTCGCCCCGGCGGAGCCGCAGCGTCACCTCGCCGGTCACCAACGACGCGATCCAGCGCTGGATGGACTCGCGCAGCATGAACGCCTGCGGGTCGAGCCAACGGCCCTCGTAGAGGAGCCGGCCGAGCCGCCGTCCGCTGCCGTGATAGTTCTCGATCGTGTCCTCGTTGTGGATGGCGTTGAGCAGCCGCTCGTAGGCGATCCAGAGCAGCGCCATGCCCGGCGCCTCGTAGACACCGCGCGACTTGGCCTCGATGATCCGGTTCTCGATCTGGTCGGACATGCCGAGGCCGTGCCGGCCACCAACGGCGTTGGCCTCAAGGACCAGGGCGACCGCGTCGTCGTACCGGACGCCGTTGATCGCGACCGGCCGACCTTCCTCGAAGGCGACGGTGACGTCCTCGGGCGCGATCTCGACCGAGGGGTCCCAGAACTTCACGCCCATGATCGGCTCGACGACCTCCAACGACACGTCGAGGTGCTCGAGGGTCTTCGCCTCGTGGGTGGCGCCCCAGATGTTGGCGTCCGTGGAGTACGCCTTCTCCTTGCTGTCCCGGTAGGGCAGGTCGTGCTCGGTCAGCCACTGGCTCATCTCGGCGCGTCCGCCGAGCTCGTGGACGAACTCGGGGTCGAGCCACGGCTTGTAGATCCGCAGCTCCGGGTTGGCCAGCAAGCCGTAGCGGTAGAACCGCTCGATGTCGTTGCCCTTGAACGTCGACCCGTCGCCCCAGATGTCGACGCCGTCCTCGTGCATGGCGCGTACCAGCACGGTGCCGGTGACCGCGCGTCCCAGCGGCGTGGTGTTGAAGTAGGCACGGCCGCCGGAGCGGATGTGGAACGCGCCGCACGCCATTGCGGCGAGGCCCTCCTCGACGAGCTCGCGTCGGCAGTCCACGGCGCGGGCGATCTCGGCGCCGTACTCCACTGCCCGGGCGGGGACGCCGGAGATGTCGGGCTCGTCGTACTGCCCGATGTCGGCGGTATAGGTGCACGGGACCGCGCCCTTGTCGCGCATCCAGGCCACGGCGACGGACGTGTCGAGGCCGCCGGAGAAGGCGATACCGACGCGCTCACCCTTGGGGAGGGTGGTGAGGACCTTGGACAACTCAGTGGTTCCTTTCGGCAAATGCGGTGAACTTCTGGGCCAGGGCATGTCCCCCGGCGGGGTCGCGACCGATCACCAGGACGGTGTCGTCACCGGCGATGCAGCCGAGCACGTCGGGCAGCTCGACCTTGTCGATCGCGCTGGCCAGGAACTGCGCCGCGCCTGGTGGCGTGCGCAGGACGACCAGGTTGGCGCTGGCCTCGGCGCTCGCGAGCAGCTCGGCACAGAGCCGGGCCAGCCGGTGGTACGACGCGGCGCTCTCGCCGTGGACGGGAGTGCGGTCGCCGCCCTCGGCCGGTACGGCGTAGACCAGCGCGCCGGACGAGAGCCGGATCTTGACCGCGTCCAGGTCGACCAGGTCGCGGCTGAGGGTGGCCTGGGTGACATGCAACCCCCTGAGGCCAAGGAGCTCGGCGAGCTCGGTCTGCGACCGGACCTCGTGGCTGCCCAGCAGGTCGGTGATGAGCTGCTGACGTGCGTTCTTGGTCAGCGGGGTCAGGGCGTGCTCACTCATGTTCGCCGCCCGTCGAGCCAGGCCAGGATCGCCTTCTGGACGTGGCGGCGGTTCTCGGCCTCGTCCCACACGACGCTCTGGGGGCCGTCGATCACCTCGGCGGCGATCTCCGAGCCGCGGTAGGCCGGCAGGCAGTGCAGCACGATCGCGTCGGGCTTCGCGTGGGCGAGGAGCGCGGAGGTGACCGAGTACGGCGCGAAGATCGCCCGCCGGGCATCGGCCTCCTCCTCCTTGCCCATCGACACCCAGGTGTCGGTGACGACGACGTCGGCGTTCGCGACCGCTGCGACCGGGTCGTCGGTCACCGCGGCGCTTCCGTAGGTCGGCGCGTAGCCGTCCGGGCAGCCGAACGTCACCTGCATACCCGCGATAGCGCCGGCCAGCGCCCACGAGTTGCCCATGTTGCAGGCGGCATCACCGACGAACGCGACGCGCAGCCCGGCGAGTCGGCCCTTGTGCTCCTGCACCGTCAGCAGGTCGGCCAAGAGCTGGCACGGATGGAACTCGTCGGTCAGCGCGTTGACCACCGGAACGCCGGCATACGCCGCCATCTCGTCGATCCGGCTCTGCTCGTAGGTGCGCCACACGATGGCCGACGCCTGACGGCCGAGTACCCGCGCCACGTCGGCGATCGACTCGCGGTCGCCGATGCCGGCGAGCTTGCCCTCGACCAGCAGCGGGTGGCCGCCGAGCTCGGCGATCCCGGCCGCGAAGGACGCCTGCGTGCGCAGGGTCGGCTTGTCGAAGATCATCGCCACGGTGTGCGGACCGGCGAAAGGCTGGTTCTCGAACGGCTTCGCCTTCATCGTCGCCGCAAGCGCGAGCACCTCGGCCTGCTCGGCCGGGCTGAGGTCGTCGTCGCGCAGGAAGTGCCTCACGGCGTGTCCTTTCCCACGCCGGCCGCGTCGAGAATGGCGGGCCAGGCGGCGAGGAAGTCGTCGGCGTCCGCGTCGGTCAGCACCAGGGGCGGCGCGAGCCGGATTCGGTCAGGGGTCGGGGCGTTGACGATGAAACCGGCGTCCTGGGCCGCGACGACGACCTCAGCCGCCTTGGGCTCGGTCAGGTCGAGGCCGATCAGCAGGCCGGCACCGCGCACCTCGGTGATGCGTGAGTCTGAGGCCAGACCGTCGCGGATCCGGGCTCCCAGCCCGCTGACGTGGTCGAGAAGCCCGTCGGCCTCGATGGTGTCGAGCACGGCGAGCGCGGCCGCGGCCGCGACCGGGTTGCCACCGAACGTGGTGCCGTGGTTGCCGGGGTCGAAGAGCTTGCCCGAGCCGCCGGTCGCGATGCAGGCGCCGATCGGGATCCCGCCCGCGAGCCCCTTGGCCAGGGTGACGACGTCAGGGACGACCGGCGCAGACACGAGCATCGGGTTCTGATGGGCGAACCACGTGCCAGTCCGGCCGACACCCGTCTGGATCTCGTCGAGCCAGAGCAGGGCGCCGTGCTGGTGGGCGATCCACAGGGCTGACGGCAGGTAGTCGATCGGCGGTACGACGACGCCGGCCTCCCCTTGGATCGGCTCGACGAGAACGGCGGCGGTCGCGTCGTCCACCACAGCCTCGAGAGCGGCGACGTCGCCGTACGGGACGAAGACGACGTCGCCCGGCAGCGGCTCGAACGGTTCGCGGTAGGCGAGCTTCGAGGTCAGCGCGAGCGCGCCCATGGTCCGTCCGTGGAACGAACCCTCGGTCGCCACGATCTTCGTGCGTCCGGTGCGCCGGGTCAGCTTGAACGCCGCCTCGTTGGCCTCGGCGCCGGAGTTGGTGAAGAACACCCGGGCCTCGGTGCCGAGCTGATCGGCCAACCGCTCGGCGAGCTCGATCTGAGGAGCGCTGGCGAAGAAGTTGGAGATGTGGCCGAGCGTGCTGAGCTGCTCGGTCACGGCAGCGACCAGGCGCGGATGGCCGTGGCCCAGCGCGTTGACGGCGATCCCGCCGAGCAGGTCGACGTACTCCCTGCCGTCGGCGTCCCACACGTGCGCGCCCTCACCGCGGGTGAGCACCAGCTTCGGGGGGCCGAAGGTGTTCATCAGGGCGCCGGCGTAGCGCTCGGTCCAGTCGCTGGATGTCAGAGAGCTCATGCGCCGATCTCCCGGGCCTTGCGGGTCTTGGTGCTCACGCCCGGTAGCACCTGGGTGCCGACGCCCTCGTCGGTGAACAGCTCGAGGAGTACGGCGTGCTCCTGCCGCCCGTCGACGACGGTGGCCCGCTGCACGCCACCCTTCACCGCCTGCAGGCAGGCGGCCATCTTCGGGATCATCCCGCTGGCGAGGGTCGGCAGGATCTCCTCGAGCGCCTCCGGGGCGATCTCGCCGATGACCTCCTCGGGGTCCGGCCAGTCGAGGTAAAGACCTTCGACGTCGGTAAGGACGAGCAGCTTCTCCGCGCCGAGCGCGACGGCCAGCGATGCCGCCGCGGAGTCGGCGTTGACGTTGTGGACGATGCCGAACGCGTCGGGTGCGACGCTCGAGACGACGGGGATCCGGCCGGCCTCGATGAGGTCGAGGACGGACTCCGGGCGCACCTGCGCCACTTCACCCACCAACCCGAGGTCGACCTCCTCGCCGTCGACGATGGTGTTGGTGGTCTCGGCCGTGAACAGCCCGGCGTCCTCGCCCGAGAGGCCGACCGCGAGCGGTCCGTGCTCGTTGATCAGGCCGACCAGCTCGCGCTGGACCTGGCCGACCAGCACCATCCGGACTACTTCCATCGCCTCGGGGGTCGTGACCCGCAGCCCGCCGCGGAACTCCGACTTGATGCCGAGCCGGTCGAGCATCTGGGAGATCTGCGGGCCACCGCCGTGGACCACGACCGGCTTGAAGCCGGCGAACCGGAGGAAGGCGATGTCCTCAGCGAACGCCTTCTTCAGGTCGGGGTCGGTCATGGCGTTGCCGCCATACTTCACCACCACGATCTTGCCGTGGTACTTCTTCAGCCACGGCAGCGCCGCGGCCAGGGTGGCCGCCTTCTTGGGGTCTGGCCGCCCAGGGTCGTGCAACACGGACTCGAAGACCGACTCGTCGGCGTGATTGTCGGTCATGAGGAGTACGCACTGTTCTCGTGGACGTAGGCGTGGGTCAGGTCGTTGGTCCAGACGGTCGCCTCGGCGGCACCCGCCTTGAGGTCGATGGTCACGGTGACCTGTCGCGGCTTGAGGTCGACCGACGCGGGGTCCTCCCCCGGTCCGGAGTTGCGGCAGACCCAGACGCCGTTCAACGCGACGTCGAGGTCGGCGGGGTCGAACGCGGCGTCCGTCGTACCGATGGAAGCCAGCACCCGGCCCCAGTTCGGGTCGTTGCCGAAGATGGCCGCCTTGAAGAGGTTGCTCCGAGCGACGCTCCGGCCGGCCGCGACCGCGTCGTCCTCCGATGCGGCGTTGACGGTCGTGATCGCGATCTCGTGGTCGGCGCCCTCCGCGTCGGCGAGCAGCCGCATCGCCAGAGAGCTGCACAGCTCGGTGAGCGCGGCGGTGAACTCCTCGACGCCGGGTGTGACGCCGCTGGCACCGCTCGCCATCACCGTGACCGTGTCGTTCGTCGACATGCAGCCGTCGGAGTCGAGCCGGTCGAAGCTGACCCGGGTAGCGGCCCGCAGCGCGGCATCGAGCTCGGCAGCCGGTACGACGGCATCGGTGGTGATGACGACCAGCATGGTGGCGAGCTGGGGCGCGAGCATGCCGGCGCCCTTGGCCATGCCGCCGATCGACCAGCCGTCCCGCTCGACCACGACCTGCTTGCTGACCGAGTCGGTGGTCATGATCGCGTGCGCGGCGTCGTCGCCACCGTCTGCCGAGAGCACGGCGTGGACCGCGTCGACGCCGGCGAGCAGCGTCGGCCGGTCGTTGCGGAGCCCGATCAGGCCGGTCGAGCAGACGACGACGTCGATCGCGCCGGTCCCGAGGTGGGAGGCCACCCGCTCCGCCACCTCATGAGTGGTCTGGAAGCCCTCGGGTCCGGTGTAGCAGTTGGCGCCGCCGGAGTTGAGGACGACGGCCTTGACGACCCCGTCCTTGACGACCTGCTCGCTCCAGAGCACCGGGTTGGCCTTGCACCGGTTGGCGGTGAAGACGGTGGCGGAGTCGAAGTGCGGACCTTGGTTGACCACCAGGGCCAGGTCCAGCTTGTCGTTGGCCTTCAGGCCGCAATGGACACCGGCGGCGGTGAAGCCGGCGGGGGTGGTGACGCTCATGTTCGGAGTTCCTTCGAGGTGACTGACTAGGCGGGGACGGCGGGGGCAACGGCGTGCCCCGATCGTCGCCACGCGTCCTCGGACTTGTCAGCGTCATTCTTCGGGACCAGGATCCAGTCGGTGCCGAAGGTGGAGAGGGCGAACGCGCTCACGCCGGCCTCTGCCAGGGGTGCCAGTAGCGCCACCAGCACGCCGGTGACCCCGGACGAGAGGTCGAAGTCGGCAGAGCCGGCCTCGGGCTCCACGGCGAACGCCGTGTAGGGCTTGTGGTGCCGGGCCTTCGCCGGGACGCTCCGGGCCGCACAGATGATCGAGGTCTCGGACGCCGTGGCGGTCACCGAGAAGATCGACGAGGACTCCGCCCACTCCGGGATCTCGGCACCCGGGCCGAGCTGGACGACCGCGAGGGTCTCGGGGAAGCGAGCCAATGTGTAGGTAGTCACGGGGCTAGTCCTACCGCAGAGAGGCCCGTGGTCTCGTCGTACCCGAGCGCGAGGTTGAGGCACTGGACGGCCGCACCACCCGTGCCCTTGGCCAGGTTGTCGACCGCGCCGACCGCGACGAGCCGGCCGGCCGCCTCGTCGACGGTCACCTGCAGGTGCACGGCGTTGGACCCGACGACCGACTTGGTCTGCGGCCACTGACCCGGCGGGAGCAGGTGGACGAACGGCTCATCGGCGTACGCCTTCGCGTAGACGTCGTAGGCCTCCGCCGCCGTGACCGGACCGGCCAGCGGCGCGCTGCAGGTCGCCAGGATGCCTCTCGGCATCGGTACCAGCAGCGGGGTGAAGCTGACCCGCACGGGTGCATCGGTGAGGGCACCGAGGTTCTGGGTGATCTCCGGGGTGTGCCGGTGGACGCCGCCGACGCCGTACGCCGAAACGCTGCCCATCACCTCGCTGCCGAGCAGGTTGGTCTTCGCGGCCTTGCCGGCGCCGCTGGTGCCCGAGGCGGCGACCACGACCACGTCGGGGACGACCAGCCCGGCCGCCACTGCCGGCGCGAGGCCGAGCGTCGAGACGGTCGGGTAGCAACCCGGGACGGCCACCCGCTTGGCGCCGACGAGCAGCTCGCGCTGGCCGGGAAGCTCGGGCAGGCCGTAGGGCCAGGTGCCGGCGTGCGGGCTGCCGTAGAACCGCTCCCAGTCCGCCGGGTCGGTCAGCCTGAAGTCGGCGCCGCAGTCGATGACCAGCACGTCGTCGCCGAGCTGGGCGGCCAGGGGGCCGGACTGTCCGTGCGGCAGCGCGAGTACGACGACGTCGTGGCCGGCCAGGGTGTCGAGGCTGGTGTCGTCGAGGACCCGGTCGGCGAGCGGAGTCAGATGGGGCTGCAGGGATCCGAGCGCCTCGCCCGCGTTGCTGCCCGCGGTGAGTGCGCCGATCTCCACGTAGGGATGCCCGAGCAGGAGGCGCAGCACCTCGCCCCCGGCGTACCCGCTGGCACCGGCGACGGCGACCCTGGTCCGATCCATGTGCATGACTATACAGAACTCTGTATGTTCCTCGCAGCCCGGGTCCGAAAACCAGTCGCCGCGGTCGGCACCCTTGCGTAGCGTCCGTCGACGTGACCCGACTAGCGTTCTCGGAGTACCTCGACCATATCCGGCGCGAATCCGCCCGGTTCCGCGAGGTGCTCGCGACCTGCGACCCCGGTGCCCAGGTCCCGACGTGCCCCGAGTGGTCGGCCGCCGACCTGCTCTGGCACCTCACCACCGTTCAGCACTGGTGGTGCGCGATGATCAGCAACCGGCCGCAGTCCGCCGACGAGATGGGCTACGTCGAGGCGGACCGTCCGGAGGGCTACGACGCCCTTCTCGCTGCGTACGACGACACCCACACCGCGTTCGTCGCGGCGCTCGGCGCCGCCGACCCCGCCGAGCCCGCCCACTCCTGGTCGGGCGACCCGGCGAACCACAAGGTCGGGTTCACGTACCGGCGCCAGGCCCACGAGGCACTCATCCACCGGCTCGACGCCGAGCTCGCGGCCGGGGCCGTGACGCCGCTCGACACCGCACTGGCAGCGGACGGCGTCGACGAGGCGCTCGACTGGATGTACGGCAACCTTCCCGAGTGGGGCAGCTTCGACCCGCTCCCCCAGTACGTCGAGTTCCGGGTGACGGACGCCGGTACGTCGGTCTGGGCCCAGCCCGGCATCTTCGCCGGGACGGCGCCCGACGGCACGGTCTACGCGGACGAGAAGGACATGCACGTCGTACCCGACCCCGGCCGGGCGGCCGACGTCGTGGTGTCGGGGCCGGCCGCGACCCTGGACGCCTGGCTCTGGCACCGCCGGGACGACGCAGGGATCGACGTTGCTGGCGACAGCGCGGTCTGGGACCACGCGCGGGAAGTGCTGGACCAACCGGTCGACTGAGACCGAGGCTCGGTACGGTCGCTCGCGTGATCCAGCGACTTGCGATCTTTCTCGGCTCCCGCGACGGCTCCGATCCCTGCTTCGCAGAACAGGCCTACGACGTCGGCTCCCAGCTCGCTGCACGCGGCGTCGAGCTGGTCTACGGCGGTGGTGGCAGCGGGCTGATGGGCCGGCTCTCCCAAGGTGTGCTCGACGGGGGCGGGCGGGTCTACGGCGTGATCCCGCGGTTCATGGTCGAGCGGGAGTGGGGCCGCCTGCACGAGCCCGGCATCCAGATGCACGTCGTGGAGACGATGCACGAGCGGAAGGCGATGATGGCCGAACGCGCCGACGCGTTCCTGACCCTGCCGGGCGGCCTCGGCACCTTGGAAGAGCTCTTCGAGGTCTGGACCTGGCAGACCCTCGCGCTGCACCGCAAGCCGGTCGGGCTGCTCAACACCGACGGCTTCTGGGATCCGGTGATCGAGACCCTCGACCGGCTCGCCGACCAGGGGTTCATGGACCGCAGCACGGTCGACGGGCTCGTGGTCGCATCCGATCTCGACTCCGCTCTCGCCGGCCTGACCGCACAGCTCGGCTGACCTGGCGAGTGGCGCGCGTCGGAAGTCGTTGGACGGTTCGCGTGCGCCGGGCGTCTAACGGGCCGCCCACACCGGGATGCCGACCTCGCCCGGCGGCGGGTTCTCGATGATGTGCGGGACGACGTCCGGCGCGTCCGGGTCCTCGAGCTCGACGTAGCCGAGCACCTCGGTCTCCGCCTCGAGGTCGACGACCGTCAGCCCGATCGACGCCCCGTCCGGCGACCAGACCGGGTGCGCGTAGAGCCCGTCGGCGACGAGCTCGGGGTCGCGGCCGTCGGCATCCATGGTCCACACGTCGCCGACCTCGGGGGTTCCGCGCGGGCTGACCAGGAAGAGCAGCTTCCCGGC
Organism: uncultured Actinomycetota bacterium; assembly: GCA_963795115.1. GTDB lineage: Bacteria > Actinomycetota > Actinomycetes > Propionibacteriales > Nocardioidaceae > Nocardioides. Next base: position 133,204 of record CAWCGH010000001.1, on the reverse strand, counting down.
CTCGGGCGACCAATCGATGTGGGTCAGCTGAAGTCCGTCGAGGTCCACCTCGAGCTGCTCGGCCGGGCTGCCGTCGGCGTACCCGCGCCAGAACGTCAGCGGAGCGTCCTCTTCCTCGTTGTCCTGCCGCCCGAAGATGAACTCGGTGTCCGACACCCAGGTGGGCGATCCGCGCACCAGCGTGTCCCCGACCGCCAGTTGCGGGTCGGATCCGTCGGCGTCGGCGACGTAGATCCCGTCAGGAAGCTCGTCGTCGCCGGTGCAGATCAGGGCGACCCGCTCGCCGTCGAGGCTCCACCCGGGACGCAACGCGTGCTCGCACGGCCCGGGCTCCTTGAAGAACGGCTGGTAGCCGGCGGACGGGAGGTCCCACCGGATCTGCTCGAACGGGGCCGGGCCGGAGCCGTAGGTCATGGTCCGCCGATCGGGCGAGATCGTCGGGAGGACGTCCAACGGACCCCCGGTGATCGGCCGGACGGAACCGTCGATGTCGACCGCGTAGATCATCGATGTCGCGGCGTCGCCCTCGCCGACCTTGTAGGGCACCAGCATCTCGGTGTCGGCGAGCCCCCTTCCCTCGTCCGGACCGGAGCTCTTCTCGTCGCCGCCTCCAGTCCGGCCGTCGGTCGGGCTGTCGGTCGGGTTGTCGTTGGCGGTCGGGTCGTCGTCGCCTTCGGACCGCAGCAGGATGAGGCCGGTCGCGACCAGGCCACCGAGCAGCAGCGCAACGAGGATGACCAGCAGGTAGACCCCGGCGCGACTCGACCGCTTCTCCGGGATGACCGGCGGCACGGGACCGGCGTACGGCGTCGGACTCGGGATCGGGATCGGGATCGGCGGGGCGGACGCCGCACCGACCGCGGTGCCGGGTAGGGGCGGCGAGACCGAGCCGGGTGCCTCGTCGGGGAGCGCCGCGGTCGTCGGGCGCTCAGCGGTGGTGGGACCGGACCCGGGAGCGGGCACCGATCCGTTCGGCGCGACCGGCCGGCCGGGCGCGGACATGGTGCCGGTCTCGCCCAGGAACATCTGGACCAACGGCTCGTCGACCCTGCCGAGCGCGAACCCGAGGCTCGCCAGCGCCCAGCACGAACGCGTCGGGTCGTCGGTGCCGCGGTCGCGAGCCAGCGCGGCGCCCGCCTCGCGGATGGCGGCCTGGGGCGCGGCGCCGTGGGCCATGACGTCGAGCACCCGGCGCAGCGCTCCGAGCCGCACGGCGTCGACCAGCAGGTTCAGCTCGCCCAGCGTCGCCTCGTCCTCGGCCAGGAAGTCGTCGAGGACGCCACGAAACTCCTCGGCCTCCTCGACAACGCCGACGCCACGGACGGACACGAGGTCGCGCAGGGAGTGGTGGAGCGCCATGTCAGCGCACTCCCCAGGCCGGGACGCCCACAACGACGTCCTCGGGCACGTCCTGCAGGTCGATGACAGCCGGGTCGGCCGGGTCGGCGGAGCTCACGACCGCGAGGTGCTCGATGGCCGGGTCGTCGGGATCCTGCACCGTGACGACGAGCCGGTCACCCTCCGGCGCCCACGCGGGGTGGGCGATCGACCCGCCGCGCGAGACCGCCCCCGTGAAGTCCCCGCCGACCGTCCACAACGCGCCGTACTCGCTCGTGGGGTCGTCGTGCACGACGAACAGGAGCTGCTGCTGATCGTCGGACCAGTCCGGGTGGGAGAGTCGCGCAGCAGGATCGGTGCCGAGATCGAGCGCACTGTCGCTGGTGGTGCTCGTGTCGTAGAGCCAGAGCTGCCCGAGTGACAGCTCGTTCTTGACCGTGTAGATGAACCGGTCTTCGTCGACCCAGGTCGGAGACCCGCTGAAGCCTTGGCCGCTCACCACCCGCTCGGGATCCCCGAAGCCACGGCCGGCGACGTAGATCCCTTCCGGCACGTCGTCATCACCCGAGCACACGATCGCGACCCGGTCGCCGTCGGGGCTCCAGGCCGGGCGGGAAGCGTGCGCGCAGTCGGCGTTGTCGGCGTAGACGGGTGTGGGGTTCGTTGCCGCGACGTCCTGGGTCCAGACCGTGAAGGGTTTCGGACCCCGGAGGTAGGTGAACCGGCTGCGGTCCGGCGACATCGACGGCAGCATGTCGGCGACGCCGGTCGTCAGCTGACGTGTCGCGCCGCTGTCCGCATCGACACCGAAGATGGTCGTCGCGCCCTCGATCTCGAGCGGCACCACGATCTCGTCGAGTCCGAGGGTGGCGCCTCCACCCGGGTCGGTCGCGTCGGTGGGTCCGGTCGCGTCGGTGGGTCCCGTCGCGTCGGTGGGTCCGGTCGCGTCGGTGGGGCGGGTCGGGTCGGTCTCCGCGGAGTCATCGGTGTCGTCGCCCGATCTGTCGTCGTCGCGCAAGGTCCAGGCGACGCCCGCGGCCACGCCGAGGAGCAGGATCACGACGGCGACGATGGCCAGCACCCGTCCGGTACGCCGACGCGCGGGTGGCCCCGAAGGACCGGCGGGCGCGGCGTGCGGTGCGCCGTAGGGGGCGGCGGGTTGGGGAGCCACGTAGGCGGTCGGGGGCGCTGACGGGTTCGAGGCCCCGGGCTGGGCCGCGGGCTGGGCGGTGGGCTGGGCGGTGGGCTGGGCGGTGGGCTGGGCGGTCGGCTGGGAGATCGGCTGCGACGTCGGCCGCGACGTCGGCCGCGACGTCGATCGGGCCGGCGGTTGGGCCGGCGGAGGCGGGACCGAGGCGGACGCCGGGCCCGCGTCGGTGATCAGGCGGGTGGGGGCAACTGCGGGTGTCGCCGGCGCGACCGGCGGAGACGCCGGCTCGGGTGCGGCCGCGGCAGCCGCCGTGTCTGGCATCTCGGTGAACGCGACGTCGACCCGGCCGAGCGCGTAGCCAAGGGCGGCCAGCGCCCAGCGCGAGCGACGCACGTCGTCGGTGCCGCGGTCCCGGGCCAGCCCGGCGGCCGTCTCGTCCAGCGCCGCTCCGGGCTCGGCGTGCCGGTCGAGCAGCATGGTCAGCCGGGCGAGGGCGCCCAGCCGGACGGCGTCCACGAGGAGGTTCACCTCACCGAGGCTTGCCTCGTCCTCCGCGAGGAAGTCGTCCAAAGCACCGCGGAACTCGGCAGGATCGTCGGTCACCCCCGTGCCGCGAGCAGCGATCAGCTCGCGTAGGGAGTGGTGGAGCGCCATGGGCCACATCCTGTCAGGCCCGGGAAGCATCGTCATCGATCGACCGGCGGAGTATCGACGGCCGGGAGGTCGGGCGCAAACGGTGTGCGGGCGCCCCTTGACTCAGCGCTGCACGGCTCCGGCCACCTCGGCGGCTCTGGCCACCGCCGCGTCGCGCGCGGCACTGGTCTCGGCCTCGGTGAGAGTGCGGTCGGGAGCGCGGAACCTCAGCGCGAAGGCGAGCGACTTCTTTCCGTCGCCGATCTGCTCTCCGGTGTAGACGTCGAAGAGCCGCACCGACTCCAGCAGCTCCCCCGCCCCTTCCCGAAGGGCGACCTCGACCGTCGCGGCCGGCACGTCGTCGGCCACCACCAGTGCGACGTCCTCCTTGGCCAGCGGGAACGACGAGAACGCCGGTCCCGGCGCCACCACGACGGCGTGCGCCATCAGCAGGTCGAGGTCGATCTCGACAGCCGCGCTCCGCTCCGGGAGCCCGAACTCGTCACACACCTGGGGGTGGAGCTCGCCGGCGTGCCCGAGCTCGGCATCGCCGAGGGAGAAGACCGCACAGCGACCGGGGTGCCACGGCAGCCGGGTGCCCTGACTGACGTCGATGGTGACCCCGAGCTCGCTGGCGAGCCGGCGCACCAGCCCGACCGCGTCGGACCATCCGGCAGTGCGGCCGTCGCCCCACCAGCCCGCTCGCTCCCGCTCGCCGGCCAGGGCAACCGCCAGGTGGAGTGGCTGCAGCGGCAGCGCGTCGAACAGCTTCTGCAGGTCGGCGTCGTCCGGTCGCCGGTCGACGCCGTAGATCGGCGCCGGACCGCGGTCGACGGGGAACGCGACGGTCCCGGTCTCGAACAGGGCCACGCCCGGGACGCCCCTACCGAGGTTGCGTCCGGCAGCCTTGAGGACACCGGGAAGCAGGGTCGTCGTGTACGCCGGTTCCTCGGCGGACAGCGGGTTGGCGAGCGGCACGGTGTTGCGGAGCACGTCGTCCGCGGGCAGCCCGAGCGCGTCGAAGGTCGCGTCACCGACGAACGGGAAGCTGACCACCTCGACGCAGCCGGCGCCGGCCAGCGTGCGACCGATCCGGCGGCGGAGCTGCTGCTGCCGGGTCAGTCCACGACCGGCGGCCTCGCGCGGCAGCACCGACGGCACCTGGTCGTAGCCGACGATCCGGACGACCTCCTCGACCAGGTCGAACGGGTCGATGACGTCGGGGCGCCACGGCGGCGGGGTCACGGTGACGCCGTCGGCATCGGCGTCGACGGTCGCGCCGATCGCCAGCAGGTTGGTCACGACGGTCTCCGACCCGATGTCGATGCCGCTCACCCTGGCCGGGAGGTCATAGCCGATCCGGATCGACCCCTGCGCGGGCGGCGCGCCGACGACGGTCACCCCGGCTCCCGGCGTGCCGCCGCCGAGCTGGACGAGAAGCTCGACCACCCGGTCGGCCGCGGCCGGGCAGATGGTGGGGTCGACCCCGCGCTCGTTGCGCTTGCCGGCCTCGGAGCTGATCTTGTGCCGCTTGCCGGTGCGGAACATGGAGACCGCGTCCCAGTGCGCGGCTTCGATCAGGACGTTGGCGGTCGACTCGGACATCTCGGTCGTCTCGCCGCCCATGACGCCGCCGAGGCCGATGATCCCCGAGTCGTCGGTGACCACCAGGTCCTCGGAGGACAGCGTCCGCTGGGCGCTGTCGAGGGTCGTCATCTGCTCCCCCTCGACCGCGCGGCGGACGCGGATCGAGCCCTGCAGCTTGTCGAGGTCGTAGCCGTGGATCGGCCGGCCGGTCTCGAGCATCACGTAGTTGGTGACGTCGACCGCCAGCGAGATCGGCCGCATGCCGGCCTGGGTGATCCGCTCGGCCAACCAGGCGGGGGTCCGCGCCGACGGGTCGAAGCCGGTGACGGTGCGGGCCACGAAGACCGGACAGCCCACCGGGTCGTCGACCACGACCGGATAGCCGTCGCCGTTCGGCGCAGGCGTCTCGCGGAGCACCGGGTCGTGGAACGGCGACCCGAACGCCAGCGCCGCCTCCCGAGCGAGGCCCCGCAGGGACAGCGCGTAGGCCCGGTCGGGGTTGATCTCGAACTCGATGACTTCCTCACTGAGGCCGAGTACGTCGAAAGCGTCGTCCCCCGGCTCGCCGGCGTCCGCCGGCAGCACGATGATGCCGTCGTGATCGTCGCCGATACCGAGCTCGCGGCTGGAGCAGATCATCCCGGCCGAGACGTGGCCGTAGGTCTTCCGCGCCGAGATCTCGAAACCGCCGGGCAGCACCCCGCCGGGCAGCACGACGACAACGAGGTCGCCGGGTTGGAAGTTGTGTGCGCCGCAGACGATGCCCTGCGGCTCTCCGGTGGCGTTCGCCTCCGCGACGTCGACGGTGCACCAGTTGATGGTCTTGCCGTTCTTCTGCGGCTCGGCGTCCATGGTGAGGACGCGGCCGACCACGAGCGGGCCGGTAATGCCCTGGGCTGCGCTGTGGATCGCCTCGAGCTTGAGCCCGAGATCGGTCAGCCGGTCGGTGAGCAGCTCGGTCGTGGCATCGGCCGGGAGGTCGACGTACTCCTTGATCCAGGAGAGAGGTGCCTTCACGGCGCTAGAGCTCCGTTCCGAATGCAGTGGTGAAGCGGACGTCGCCCTCGAACAGTGCGCGCAGGTCCGCGAGGCCGTGCCGGAACATCAGGGTCCGGTCGATGCCCATGCCGAAGGCGAAGCCCGTGTAGCGCGCGGCGTCCACACCGCATGCGGTCAGCACCCGCGGGTTCACGATGCCGCAGCCGCCCCACTCGATCCAGCCCTCGCCCTTGCAGGTGCGGCACGAGGACGAGTCCACGCCCCTGCAGACGAAGCACTTGAGGTCGACCTCGGCCGAGGGCTCGGTGAAGGGGAAGTACGACGGCCGGAACCGGGTCGTGACGCCCTCGCCGAACATCTGGGTGGCGAAGTGGTCCAGCGTGCCCTTCAGGTGCGCCATGGTGATGCCCTCGTCGACAGCCAGCCCCTCGACCTGGTGGAACATCGGGCTGTGCGTGGCGTCGTACTCGTCGGTGCGGAACACCCGGCCCGGAGCGACGATGTAGATCGGCGGATCCTGCGCGAGCATCGTCCGCGCCTGCACCGGCGAGGTCTGGGTGCGCAGCACGACGCCCGTTCCGGCGCCGTGAACATCGTCGGAGTCGGCCATGGCGCCCTCGGGGGCGGTCCAGAACGTGTCCTGCATGGTGCGGGCGGGGTGGTCCGCGTCCAGGTTGAGCGCGTCGAAGTTGAGCCACTCGGCCTCGATGACCGGGCCTTCGGCGACCTCCCAGCCCATCGCCACGAAGATGTCGGCGATCAGCTCGGCACCGGTCGTGATCGGGTGTCTCGCGCCGACGGGCAGCCGGTCGGTCGGCAGTGTGACGTCGACCGTCTCCTCGACCAGGATCCGCGCCTCGTGCTCGGCCTCGAGCACCTTCTGCCGGGCGGCGAGCGCCTGGTTGACGTAGCCCCGGGCCCGCCCGACGCGCTGACCGGCGTCCTTGCGGGCCTGCGGCGGGAGCGCGCCGATCTCGCGGTTGGCGAGCGCGAGCGGCGAACGATCGCCGGCGTGCTCGGACCGGACCCGCTTCAGGGCCTCCAGGTCGGCCGCAGCAGCGATGGCGGCCAGGGCCGCGTCCCGTGCCGCATCGACCTCTTCCGGCTGCACGGCAGCAACCTCCACGGGGTCGTAATCGGTATTGGGTCCGGACACGGGCGTCAGTCTAGGAACCGCTGCTCCCCCGCGGCGAACGGGTTAGCCCCGGTGGACGGGCCAGGTCACCCGGAGGGAGGCGCCGCCGCCGGTCCGGTCGGCGATCGTGACGGTGCCGCCGTGGGCACGGACCAGGCCGTTGACGATGTAGAGGCCGAGCCCGGAGCCGCCTCCCGAGCTCGCCGTCCAGAACTTCGTGAACACCCGCTGCCGGAGCTTCTCCGGGATGCCGTCGCCCTCGTCGACCACCGTGATCGCGACGTACGCCGGATCGGCCGGGTCCGGCTCGATGGTGACCGCGACGTCGCCCGCGCCGTGCCGGACGGCGTTCTCGACCAGGTTGGTGACCACCTGGGTGACCTTGTCGGGATCGGCCGCCACCATCGGGACCTCGTGGGCGTCGATCGTGATCCTGGTCGCCGTCGCGTGCTGGACCGAGGCCACGACCCGCTCACAGAGCACCACGACGTCGCAGGGTCGGGTGTGCATCTGGAGCCGTCCGGTGTCGATCCGCGCGACATCGAGCAGGTCGGCGATCAGCCGGCTCAACCGGTCGGCGTCGGAGGCGACCGTGTTGAGCATCAGCTTCTTCTGATCGTCGTTGAGCTTGTCCCAGCGGTTGAGGAGCGCGTGGACGAAGCCGCGGACGCCGGTGAGCGGCGAACGGAGCTCGTGGGCGACGGTGGCCACCAGGTCGGACCGTTCCCGGTCGAGTCGGGCCCGGCCCCGTCCCGACCTGAGGCTCACGGCGACGGTCTCCACCGGTCCGCCCCGCACTGCGCGGTGCAGCCTCGCCGCAACCAGCACCTCGGTGCCGTCGGGCAGCAGCCAGGACTGTTCGGGCACCGCGGTCCGGGACGGTAGCCCGGCGTACGGCGCGTTGCGCTCCACCCACCCGTTGCCGTCGTGGTCGCTGAGCGCCAGCACCGCGACGAGCGGCATCCCCGTCAGGTCCTCGGTGATCCCGAGCATCCGCCGCGCCGTGACGTTGGTGACCAGGACCTGGCCGTCGGGACCCGCGAGCACGACGCCGTCGGGGAGCGCGTCGAGGGCGTCGTGCGGCATGCCCTGGATGCTAGTGGGGCCTCAGGCGGGTTCAGGCTCGGGCTCGCCAGCCCCGGCGGCAGCCTCCTCGAGCAATGGGTTCCGTGGCTCGGCCAGCACGTGCTCGAGCAGCAGGACGACGAGGATCGCGCCGATGATCAGCAGGCCGACTGCCACTCGCCACCCGAGCGTGTATCCGTCGGTGATCGCCTCCGGCACCGGCACCCCGTCGGCGATCTTGTCCTCGGCGTGACGAAGGGCGATGGTCACGATCGTCGCGAGTCCGAGCGCCCCACCGATCTGCTGCATCGCGTTCTGCACTCCCGAGGCGAGGGACGAGTCCTGGCCGGTCACCTCATGGAGCGACGCGTTGCCGAACGCCGGGAAGCTGATGCCCGACCCGAAGGCAAGGAGCAACATGCCGGGCAGGATGCCGGTGGCATAGCCGGAGTCGGTCTCGAGCATGCTCGTGAGGGCGAGCCCGACGGCGCAGAACCCGAAACCCGCGCCGAGGATCCGCTTCACCCCCAGTCGCGGCATCAGAGCCGTCGCGATCCCGATGCCGGCACCGATCGTCAGGCCGAAGGGGAGGTAGGAGAGGCCGCTCTTGATCGGCGAGTAGCCGAGGACGTGCTGCTCGAAGAGGGTGAGCAGGAAGAAGTAGGAGAAGAACCCGGCCGCGAAGAAGAGCGTGACGCCGTTGGTCACGACCCGGGTGCGGTTGCGGAAGAAGGACAGCGGGATCAGCGGGTCGCTGGAGCGCGACTCGATCCAGACCATCAGGCCCAGCAGCGCCAGCCCTCCGACCAGCGGGACCAGCACCCGCCCCGAGCTCCAGTCGTGGTCGACCGCAGCGAGCAGGCCGTAGACCACGGCGATCAGACCCGCGGTGCCCGTGAACGCACCGGCGACGTCGGGGCGGTGCGAAGAGCGCTGCATCCGACTCTCGGACACCAGCCCGGGAACTACGACGAGCGCGAACACCGCTACCGGCAGGTTGATGAAGAAGATCCAGCGCCAGTCGGCCAGTTCGGTCAGGAAGCCCGAGATCACCGTGCCGCTGGTGCCGCCGAGGCCGGCGATGCCGCCCCACAAGCCCAGTGCCTTGATCCGCTCGTGGGGGTCGGTGAACATCAGGGCGATCAGGCCGAGCGACGCCGGAGCGGCGAGGGCCTCGCCGATGCCCTGGACGAATCGGGCGATGACCAGCATCTCGGCGTTGACGGCCGCTCCGCAGGCTGCCGACGCAATGCCGAACAGCACGACGCCGGCGAGGAAGACCCGTTTGCGCCCGATCATGTCGGCAAGCCGACCGCCGAGCAGCAGCAGTCCGCCGGCCATCAGGACGTAGCCGTTGACGACCCACGCCAGGCCAGGATCGCTGAAGTCGAGGTCGGACTGGATGTCGGGGAGCGCGACGTTGACGACCGTGATGTCGAGGATCAGCATGAACTGGATCAGGCCGAGAACGCCGAGAGCCTTCCAGCGTCGCGGGTCGTCCACCGTTGTGGCGGCGCGGTCTGAGGTCATGGCGAAAGCCTCTCAGCCGCCACCGACACCCGGGTCAGCCCGCTGATTCCCTCTGATTCCTTGCGCTGGCATAGAGGCAGACCGCGGCGGCGGTGGCCAGGTTGAGGCTCTCGGCCCGGCCGCGGATCGGGATCCGGACCCGGTGGTCGGCCAGCTCGGCGAGCTCGGCCGGGAGCCCCCACGCCTCGTTGCCGAACAGCCAGGCGGTCGGCGCGGCCAGTAGGTCGTCTGCCTCGAACAGGTCGACCTCTCCCCCGCCGTCGGCGGCGAGGACGGTCAGCCCCGCTTCGCGTGCAGCGCGTACGGCGGCCGCGGGATCACGCTCGACCGCGAACGGCACGTGGAACAGGCTGCCCACACTCGCCCGGACGGTCTTCTGGTTGTAGGCGTCCACCGAGTCGCCGGCGAGGACGACGCCGTCGGCGCCCGCGGCGTCGGCACACCGGATGACGGTGCCGGCGTTGCCGGGATCGCGGACGTCGGCGCAGATGGCGAGAAGGCCCGCCGCTGGTTGAGGTGCGAGCGGAACGAGCCTCGAGACCAACGCGTCCAGCGGCTCGTCGAAGTGGCGTACGACGGCGACGACACCGGCGGGGTTCACGGCATCGGAGAGCGACGCCAACGCACGGTCGTCGACCAACGTGACGTCGGCGCCGGCCAGGAGTGCGTCGTACTGCGCCACCGCCGCGGTGGTGGCGAAGACTTCGACGACCCGGTCAGCCACCTCGAGGGCAGCCTCGACTGCCTTCGGGCCGTCAGCGAGGAAGAGCCGTCGCTCGGTTCGCACCGAGCGACGGCTCAACTTCCTTGCGTCCTTCACGCGAGCGTTGCTCGCGGTCAGGAGCGCCACAGGGTGGCTCAGGCCGACGCCTGGGCGGGGGCGTTGACGTCCTCCGGGAGGGCGGCCTTCGCCTGGGCGACGATCGCCGAGAAGGCGGCCGGGTCGTTGACCGCGAGATCGGCGAGGATCTTGCGGTCGACCTCGATGCCAGCCAGGTTGAGTCCCTGGATGAACCGGTTGTAGGTCATGCCCTCGGCGCGAGCCGCGGCGTTGATCCGCTGGATCCAGAGGCGACGGAAGTTGCCCTTGTTCTTCTTGCGGTCGTTATAGCTGTAGACCAGGGAGTGGGTGACCTGCTCCTTGGCCTTGCGGTACAGCCGCGAACGCTGGCCGCGGTAGCCGCTGGCGCGCTCGAGGGTCGTCCGGCGCTTCTTCGCCGCGTTCACTGCGCGTTTGACGCGTGCCATCTTCTACTCCTTGTTTCGAATGCTCAGGTGCGAGTGGCCGGTCAGAGACCGAGCATCTTCTTCGCGCGCGGGACGTCGTTCTTGGCGACCTCGACGGTGCCGGTCATGCGCCGGGTCACCTTGGAGGACTTCTTCTCCAGGTTGTGGCGCTTGCCGGCCTTCTCCCGCAGGATCTTGCCGCTGCCGGTCACCCGGAACCGCTTGCTGGCACCGGAGTGCGTCTTGTTCTTCGGCATCTGTTCGCTCTCTTCTTCTTCTTAAAGGTCGATGTCGGGGTCGAGCGCCTCGTTGGCACGCTTCGGCTTCTTCTGGTCGGGCGTCGCCGGCTGGTGCGAGACGCGCTCCGCGTGCTCGGCTGCCTTCTCGGCATCGCGCTCGGCGGCGGCCTCCTGCTTGGCGGCCTTCACCTCGGCCTTGGCCTCGGCCTTCTTCTTGTTCGGACCCAGGACCATGATCATGTTGCGGCCGTCCTGCTTGGGCGACGACTCCACGAAGCCCAGTTCCTCGACGTCCTCCGCGAGCTTCTGCAGCAGCCGGAACCCGAGCTCGGGGCGGTGCTGCTCGCGACCGCGGAACATGATGGTGATCTTGACCTTGTCGCCCGCCTTGAGGAACCGCACGACGTGACCCTTCTTGGTCTCGTAGTCGTGCTGGTCGATCTTCGGCCGGAGCTTCATCTCCTTGATGATGACGTTGGTCTGGTTCCGACGTGCCTCACGGGCCTTCTGGGCGTTCTCGTACTTGAACTTCCCGTAGTCCATGAGCTTGCAGACGGGCGGCTTGCCCATCGGAGCGATCTCGACGAGATCCAGGTCGGCCTCCTGGGCCAGCTTGAGTGCCTGGTCGGTCGGGACGATCCCGACGGTCTCACCGTTGGGGCCCACGAGCCGGACCTCGGGTACCCGGATCCGCTCGTTGATACGAAGCTCAGTGCTGATGTGTCCTCCAGTGTCGTGGTTGTCGGGAACACTCCTGTTTCGAAAAGCAAGAAAGCTCCCGCTCGTGCAAGCGGAAGCCAGTCGCAACCTCGTCACCGAGCGCTCACGCGCACGACCAGGTAAACGGACCGGACCCGACGACCTTTGTGTCCCCAGAATTTCAGGGCTGTGGCGGCCGATGCGGGTGGGAGACGTGGATGCTGCTGGTCCCCGCTTGTAGATCTAGCCATCCCATTTCCAGTTGGAGCAGCGATGGCAGATCGGTCAACGAGCAATGTTACCCGAGTTGTTCCCCGGCGGGCGAATCCCAGCCTCGACCTGCGCCCACGCCCAGCCGCCGCCGACCAGGCGCACCGGACGCCAGCCGGACGCGAGTCGACGGAGGTCGTCACCGCTCACGGTGAACGTGTGCTCGCTCCCGACGTCCACGAGCAGGGCGTCGGCGCCCTCCTGCACGGCCGTCGCGGCGGCCAGGTGAGCGGCCACCGGCACCGGACGCGCCTCCGGGTCCCACGCGCGCATCGCGTCGGTGCCGGAGAACGCGAGCAGCGCTCGTCGACCATCGGGCGCCGTCAGCAGGACCGTCGCCATGTCGCTGGACTTGTCGCGGGCCAGCCCCGCTTCGTCGTGCTCCACCTCGCCGAGGAGGGCCACTACCGGGACGAGCAACCGAGACCCGGTCAGCGCGGCCAGCACCCCGGGATACTCGGCGTCACCGCCCGCGTAGGCACGGAGCGAGGCGAGCAGCTCCTGGTGGGCAGCGCCGTCATCGTCGACGTACGGCGAGCCCTGGATGAGGCGCTGCTTCGGGTGCCCTTCGGTCACGCCACCATCGTCCCACCGCCCCCGTCGGGTCCCCGCATCCCCGTCGCCTGCGTGACACGATGCCGACGTGCCGGCCGACGCGACGAACCTGGGCTCGCCGCAGGAGGCGGCGCGGCTGATCCTCGACCTCGCCTCGGGCCGCCGTCCGACGCTGGGCGAGACCCGACTGGTGTCGATCGACGGCCCGGCCGGGTCCGGCAAGACCACCTTGGCGGCGACCATTGCAGAGCTCGATCCGACCGCGCACGTCGTCCACATGGACGACCTGTACGACGGCTGGACCGGCCTCGTGAACGTCACCCGCCAGCTCAGCACCCTGGTCCGCCCGCTCGTCGTGGGGAAACCCGGTTTCTACCGGCGCTACGACTGGCACCGTGCGGAGTTCGTCGAGACGGTGGACGTCGAGCCTCCTCCCCTGCTCGTGCTCGAGGGCGTCGGTTCCGGGAGGGCCGAGCTCGGCACGCTGATCACGGTCCTCGTCTGGGTCACCGCGCCTCGCGCGCTTCGCCGGGAGCGCGGCCTGTCCCGGGACGGCGCCGACTTCGCGCCCCAGTGGGACGGGTGGATGCGCCAGGAGGACGAGCACTTCGCGAGCCAACGTACGGCGGAGCGTGCCGACGTACTCGTTGACGGCACCGGCGAAACCGCGGTCCGCCGGACCGCCCGCGATTAGCCTTCGTCCGTGGGCGCTCCCTCCACGGTGCTCCCGTCCGGACGGGTCGCGCTGCTGTTCTCCGACATCCAGGGCTCGACCGCGCTCCTGAACCGGCTGGGCGATGACTACGCCGACGTGCTCGACGAGCACGACCGGATCATGCGCGACGCCTTCGAGCGCCACGACGGGTATGAGTTCTCCAACGAGGGCGACGGGTTCGGAGCGGCCTTCGCCGACCCCGTCGAAGCGGTCACGGCCGCGCGCGAGGTCCAGGAGCAGGTCGCGCGGCAACCCTGGCCCGCCGACGAGCAGGTGCGGGTCCGGATGGGGCTTCACTACGGTGAGCCCAAGCTTCGCGGTGACGACTACTGGGGCGAGGACGTCCACTTCGCCGCGAGGGTCTGCGCTGCAGCCCACGGCGGTCAGGTCATCCTCAGCGCTGCGATGCGGGCGACCGTCGGTTCCGACGACGTGATCAGTCTCGGCCACCATGGGCTCAAGGACTTCCCCACACCACGGGAGATCTTCCAGCTGATCGAGCCCGGCACCCGGCCGGAAGCGTTCCCCGCGCCGAGGACGTTGTCCGCCTTCCGCTCCAATCTCCCCTCCATCAGCACCCGCCTGATCGGGCGCGAGGAGGTCCTCGCCGACCTGGCTGGTCTGTTCGCCTCGGGGCACCGGTTGGTGACGCTGGTGGGTGCCGGCGGCATGGGCAAGACCCGCGTCGCCATCCGGCTCGGAGAGCTCCTCGCGGACCGCTTCCCCGACGGCGTCGCGTTCGTAGCCCTTGCGGGCGTGGACGGCGACCGCGTCCTCGCCGCGGTGGCCGACGCGTCCGGCGCTCCGCGCGGTGGCGATGTCGAGCTCGCCGTGCTCGAGCACCTCGAACGACGGCGGATGCTCGTGATTCTCGACAACTGTGAGCACGTGGCCGAGGCAGCAGGCGCCGCCGCGACCGAGATCCTCCGGCGCAGCCCGCGCGTCGAGATCCTCGCGACCGCCCAGATCCCGCTCGACCTCAGCGCGGAGACCGTCCGCCGGCTTCCTCCCCTGGTCAAGGGCGCCGCGATGTTCATCGACCGCGCCCGAGCGCGCGACGACCAGTTCGTCGTCGGCGACGACGACCGCCAGCGGATCGAGGAGCTGTGTGCGCTCCTCGAGGGCTTCCCACTCGCTATCGAGCTCGCGGCCGCCCGGGTGCGCCTTCTGGGGTTGGACCGTTTGATCAGGGCTCTCCAGCACGATCTGGGCGCGCTCGGCAGTGGAGGGCGCGACCTCCCTGAGCGACACCGCTCGCTCACTGCCGCTCTCACTTGGACCCTGTCACTGCTGTCCGACACCGAACGTGAGGTCTTCACCGCTCTCGGCGCATTCGCGCTGGCCTGGACACTGGAGGAAGCAGAGCAGCTGTTGGCAGACGACACCGACGAGACAGCCGTCTGGGAGGCGATGACCCGTCTCATGGACGCCTCCCTCGTGGTCGTCCGCGGGGACGGGCGGTTCGCCATGCCGCAACGCGTACGGCAGTTCGCGACCGAGCTCCTGAGATCCTCCCCGGCCGGTGACCAGCACCGACGTCGGCATGCCGACGTGATCGGAGGCGAGCTCCGCCACCTCGCACTCGAGCTTTTCGTTGACCACCGCCGCCAGTTCGCCAACATCGTCGACCTCCTGCCCGAGGCCAAGCAGGCGATCGCCTGGTCGCGAGCTCACGACCCGGACAACCTCCGTCACGTTGTCGGACTGTGCGCGCCCGCGCTGCATCACGCCGGTGAGCTCCCTCTCGTCGTCGACGACGTCCTCGCCTTCCCCGAACCTCCTCTCTCGGCAGCGAGCTACGACGACGACGCGCACCTCATCGCTCTGGGACTGGTCCACGCGATGCAGCGGTCGACCGACATGGACATCGTGTACCGATTTTTCAATCGCGCCCGCGCGGGCTTCGAACGGCACGGCGACCCGCGAGAGGCGCTGGTCGCCCGGCACCGCGCGATCTGGGCTCTCGAGGAGGCTGGCCGGGACAGGGAGGTCGAAGACCTGGTCCAGGCGTGGACGGCGGCAGCCGCGCAGATCGCGGACGAACGCTGGCACACCGAGGTGCTCAGGCACGTCGAGGTCGGCGGTGACGCCAACACCCCCGGCCTCGAGCATGTCGAGCGCACCTATGGGTTGGGAACCGGCCTCTTCAGTGTCCACCACGCGTTCTGGCGGGCTTGCGCAGCCATCGACGACGGGGATCTCGGGCTTGCGACCGCGTTGTTCGGGCGCGCGCTCCAGGAGACACCGGCCAACGCCCTGAACACCATCATCGCCGTCGCGCAGGCCTTCGCGCGAGTCCTTGCCCTGGTTGGGAGGGACGAGGACTCGCAAGAGCTAGAGACGGCGGTCGACTCGGTCTATCGGTCGTTGACTGGCGCGGATTTCGGACACCATGCCCCAGGTTGGAGCGAGGACTTCGCGGCATCGGCCGCCCGCCTGGACCCCGATCGGCTAGCGGCCGCCAGGTCACGCGGCGCCGCCATGTCGTTCGACGATCTCCTCGCAAGGGCGCTCGAGCTGGCCCAGCAGCAGGGCACCGTGGCCGCCGGGGGTCAGAAGTGAACGAAGAGACCCGCCGGCGAACCTGCCCGCGCGTCGCGTGGCCCGCGACTGACGACCTGCTCGGTTCCCTGCCCGCGTGGGCGCTATGAGCCGCGGCGTGCTCCCGTCCGGGAGGGTTGCGCTGCTCTTCAGCGACATCCAGGGCTCGACCGCGCTGCTGAACAGGCTGGGCGAGCGCTTCGCCGACGTGCTCGACGAGCACGACCGGATCGTCCGGAATGCGCTGGCCGAGCACGACGGCTACGAGTTCTCCAACGAGGGCGACTCCTTCGGCGCCACCTTCGCCGACCCGGTGGCCGCGGTCGAGGCGGCGCTCGCGATCCAGCGAGGGATGGCCGCGTCGACCTGGCCCGGAGATGAGCAGGTGCGGGTCCGGATCGGCGTCCACCAAGGCGAGCCGAAGGTCCGCGGACACGACTACTGGGGCGAGGACGTGCACTTCGCGGCGCGGATCAGCGGCGCCGCCCACGGCGGCCAGGTGATCATGAGCGCCGCGATGCGGGCGACCGTCCCGACGGATCAGGCGATCAGCCTCGGCCACCACGGGCTCAAGGACTTCCCTACCCCGCGCGAGCTGTTCCAGCTGGTCGCCATCGGCGAGGAGCCCGAGAAGTTCCCGGCGCCGCGCACCCTGTCTACCTTCCGCTCCAACCTGCCGTCGATCAGTACCCGGCTGATCGGCCGTGAGGACGTCCTCACCGACCTGTCGGCCGACTTTTCAGAGGGTCGACGGCTCGTCACGCTGACCGGGGCCGGCGGCATGGGCAAGACCCGGGTCGCGATCGAACTCGGCGAGCGGCTGGCGGAGCGGTACGCCGACGGCGTTGCCTTCGTCGCTCTCGCCGCCGCCGACGGCACCGGCGTCGCGGCTGCAGTCGGCGACGCCACCGGAGCCCCGCGGGGCGGCGAGGCGGAGGTGGGTGTCCTGGACCACCTCAAGCGTCGGCGGATGCTGGTGATCCTCGACAACTGTGAGCACCTCGTCGAGACAGCCGCGGCGTTCGCAACATCGATCCTCGATCGCTGTCCCGACGTCGATCTGTTGGCCACCGCGCAGCTCCCGCTCGATCTGTCGGCCGAGACCGTCCACCGGCTCCCACCCCTGATCACTGGAGCCGAGATGTTCGTCGAGCGCGCCCGAGCCCGGGACCGATCGTTCCAGCCGAGCGAAGGTGAGCTGGAGCAGATCGAGCAGCTGTGTGATCTGCTCGACGGCCTGCCGCTCGCGATCCAGCTCGCATCCGCGCGGGTCAGGGTCCTCGGAGTGCACCGACTCCTCGACACGCTCCAGGGCGGCCTCGCCGCGCTCGGGACCGGTGGTCGCGACCTGCCGTCCCGCCAACGGTCCCTTGACGCGGCGTTGGCCTGGACGCTGGGACTGCTGACCCCGTCGGAGCGCGACGTGTTCGTCTCTTTGGGCGCGTTCGCCGCGTCGTGGTCGTTGGAGGAGGCCGAGCAGCTCCTCGCGGGCGAGCTCGACGAGACTGAGGTGTGGGAAGCACTGAACCGGCTCCTGGACGCCTCCCTCGTCGTGATCCGTGGTGACGGGCGGTTCGCCATGCCGCAGCGGGTGCGGCAGCACGCGGCACAGCTGCTGGCGTCGGCGCCCACGGGAGATGGCAACAGACGTCGGCATGCCGAGGTGATCGGGCTCGAGCTGCGCGAGCTCCACCTGGAGATGTTCGTGGACTACCGACGGATGCTGGCGAACATCGCCGACCTGCTGCCCGAGGCGCGGCACGCGCTGTCCTGGATCCGCGAGCACGCGCCGGACGCCTGTCGAAGTCTGGTGAGCCGCATCGCGCCCGCCCTCGCGGCAACCGGAGAACTCGCGCTCGTCGCCGACGACCTCGACTCGTTCGCGTCACCGGCCGAGCCCGGCACCGTCGAGGACGCCGCGATCAGCTACGCGCACGGGTTGCTCCACGCGATGCGCTGGTCGACCGACACCGCCGGCGAGGTCGGTCACTTCGACGCGGCCGAGCGTGGGTTCCTGGCCTGCGGCGACGCCCGAGCGGCGGTTGTCGCGATCTTCGGCGCCCTGTGCGCGCTCGAGGCAGGCGGCGTTTCGAAGGGTGTGCCCGAGCGGTGCTCCGCTCAGCTCAAGGCCGCCCAGCAGATCACCGATCCGCGCTGGCACGCGGAGGTGTCCCGCCTGAATGCGGTGGGGTGGACCGACAGCGCAAGTCTCGACCTGCTGGATCGAATCACTGCCGAACTCGGGCCCGGCACCGGCGGTTTCGCCGCGATGTCGACGAGTCAGCGTTACCACACCGCGCTCCGCGACGGCGACCTCCCTTCGGCGACGCACTGGATGCGGCACGCGCTGGAGACCTATCCGCCGGACCAGCTCTACTCCGTCCTCAACACGGTCAAGGCATTGTCCTGGCTCCTCGTGCTGCGCCGCGAGGACGCTCGGTCGCTCGAGCTTCGCACTGCAGTCGACGCGATCTACCGCAGCCGCACCGGCTCAGAACATCGCGGCTTCTTCCAGTCCTGGAACGACGGCTTCGCGGAGTCCCGAACGCGATTGACAGCGGTCGAGATCAGCCAGTCAGAGGCTGGTGGGCTCGCCTTGTCCTACGAGGGCCTCATCGAGCGCGCCACGGAGGTCGTTCGAGCGTGCTCGTCAGAGCCCGTCGACGAGCGCACGTAGCTCGGCGACCGCAGTTCTGGCCCGGGCACCATCGGACCCGTGGATGCCCATTACCGAGACCGTGGTGGTGTCGTCGAGGTCCATCGTCGGCCAAGGCGCACCCGGCGGCATCCGGACGGCGACGACCTGGGCCCACTCCAGTTCCCGCTTGCGGTAGCCGTTGACCACGACCAGGCCGTCTGCCGCCGCGGTCACCCGCGACCGGGCCAGGCCGTTGAGCAGCCCGAGGCCGAGGCAGATGAAGCCGATCACGGTGGCGCGCTGCAGAGGGCTGATCGCGTCCCTCGTCTCCTGCGGGAAGGTGATCCACAGCATGGCGAACGCACCGACCAGCACGATCCCGAACACCAGCGCGGCGATCCGGGGACCGAGCGGCCGCCAGGTCTTGGGAAGGTCGGGGACCGTCACAGGCGGCAGGCGTGGATGTCGGTGAGCAGGATCGCGCGAGCGCCGAGGTCATAGAGCTCGTCCATCAGTCGCTGGGAGCCGGCTCGCGGCACCATCGCCCGGACGGCGACCCACCCGTCGCGCTGAAGGGGAGAGATCGTCGGTCCTTCGATGCCCGGCGTCTTCGCGAGGGCCGCGTCGACATCGGCCGTAGCGATGTCGTAGTCCATCATCACGTATCCGCGGGCCACGAGGACGCCCTCGACCCGGCGCTTGAAGACCTCGAACGACGGAGACCCGTTGCCGGCGCGCGTGATGAGAACGGCCTCGGACCGGAGGACCTCGTCCCCGAACACCTCGAGCCCGGCCTGGCGCAGGGTGCTCCCGGTCTCCACGACGTCGGCGATGACATCGGCGACGCCGAGCTGGATGCTCGACTCCACTGCGCCGTCGAGCCGCACGACCTGGGCCTGGATCCCGTGGGTGTCGAGGAAGGTCTGGACGATCCCGGTGTACGACGTCGCGATCCGCTTGCCGGCGAGCTGAGCGAGATCGTCGTACTCACCCTTGGGGCCGGCGAACCGGAACGTACTGCGGCCGAACTCGAGGGGCATGACCTCCTCGGCCTTGGCGCCGGAGTCGTGCAGCAGGTCACGACCGGTGATGCCGACGTCGAGGGTGCCCTCGCCGACGTACAGCGCGATGTCGCGCGGCCGCAGGTAGAAGAACTCGACGTCGTTCTCGACGTCGACGAGCCGGAGCTCCTTGGAGTCCGTGCGCTGCCGGTAGCCCGACTCCCTGAGGATGTCGGTAGCGGCGACGGAGAGCGCTCCCTTGTTGGGGATCGCGATCTTGAGGCGGGTCATGAGTCTCTCTCAGAGGTGTGCGTAGACGTCGGCCGGCTCGAGGCCGAGGGCGAGCATCAGGACCTGGGCGTGGTAGATCAGCTGGCTGATCTCCTCGGCGGCCCGGTCCTTGCCCTCATGCTCGGCGGCCATCCAGGACTCGGCGGCCTCCTCGACCAGCTTCTTGCCGATCTGGTGCACGCCGGCGTCCAGCGCCGCGACCGTGCCGGAACCGGCGGGCCGGGTCTGCGCCTTCTCGCTCAGCTCGGCCCAGAGCTCGTCGAACGTCTTCACAGGCGCTAAGGCTACGTGCTGCGGCGCTTGACCTTGCGCAGGGTCTGCGCCGTGAGCAGCGCCGCGGTGGTGGCCTCGTAGCCCTTGTCCTCCTGCGACCCCACGATCCCGGCCCGGTCGAGCGCCTGCTGCTCGGTGTCGCAGGTGAGCACGCCGAAGCCGATCGCGACCTGGTGGTCCAGCGCGACGCGGGTGAGTCCGTCCGTCGCGGCGTTGCACACGTACTCGAAGTGCGGCGTGCCGCCCCGGACGACGACACCGAGCGCGACCACGGCGTCGTACTGCTGCGACGCGAGGGCAGCGGCGACCACCGGCAGCTCGAACGCTCCGGGCACCCGGACGACGACCGGAGCCTCGACCTGGTGGTCCTTGCAAGCCCGCTCGGCGCCGGCGAGCAGCCCGTCCATCACCTGGGTGTGCCAGCTCGCGGCGACGACCGCGACGCGAAGGTCGTGGCAGTCGGTCGGCTGGGCGGCGGGGGCGCCGTGTCCGGCCATGTCAGATCGCTCCCGCGCTCAGGTCGCCCGGGGCGCTGGGTGTCTCCAGGTCGGGGAGATGGTGCCCCATCCGGTCTCGCTTGGTCAGCAAGTACGCCAGGTTGTGGTCATTGGGGTGCGGCGTGAGCGGCACCCGCTCCGTCACCTTGATGCCGTAGTCCTCGAGGTTGCTGACCTTGTCCGGGTTGTTGGTCAACAACCGCACCTGGCCGACGCCGAGGTCCCGGAGGATCTGGGTCGCCGCACCGTAGTGCCGCGCGTCGGCCGGCAGGCCGAGGTCGAGGTTGGCGTCCACAGTGTCGCGTCCGCCCTCCTGGAGCTGGTACGCCTGCAGCTTGGCCACCAGGCCGATGCCCCGGCCCTCGTGGCCCCGCAGGTAGACCACGACACCGCGACCCTCGGCCACGATCCGGTCCATCGCCTCGTTGAGCTGGGGACCGCAGTCGCAGCGGCTGCTGCCGAAGACGTCACCGGTGAGGCACTCCGAATGCACCCGGGTGAGGACCGGCTCGCCGTCGGACAGGGTCGCCGGGTCGCCGTACACGAGGGCGACGTGCTCGCTTCCGTCGACGGTGATGGTGTAGCCGTACGCCGTGAAGTCGCCGTGGCTGGTGGGCAGCTGGGTCTCCGCCTCACGGATGACGTGGATCTCGGTACGACGGCGGTACTTGACCAGCTCCTCGATCGAGATCATCGCGAGGTCGTGCTCGTCGGCGAACGCCCGCAGTTCCGGCGCCCGCTTCATGGTGCCGTCGTCGTTGACCACCTCGACCAGCACACCCGCGGGCGTGAGCCCGGCCAGCTTCGCCAGGTCGACGGCGGCCTCGGTGTGACCGCGCCGCGCCAGGACGCCGCCCTCTCGGTACCGCAGCGGGAAGACGTGGCCGGGCCGGGTGATCTCCCAAGGCTCGGTCGCCGAGTCCGCCAGCACCCGCGCGGTGTGCGAACGGTCGGCGGCGGAGATGCCGGTGGAGACGCCGTCGCGGGCGTCGACCGAGATCGTGTACGCCGTCCGCATCTTGTCCTTGTTGTGCGGCGTCATCAGCGGGATCTCGAGCCGGTCGAGCATCGCGCCCGGCATCGGCACGCAGATCACGCCGCTGCTGTGCCGGATGGTGAACGCCATCAGGTCGGGCGTCGCCTTGGCGGCGGCGAAGATGATGTCGCCCTCGTTCTCGCGGTCCTCGTCATCGACGACGACGACGGCCTTGCCTGCGGCGATGTCGGCGATCGCGCGCTCGACCGGGTCGAGCCGCACAGAGCTGCTGGGGTCACTCATTTGTCTGTCTCCGATCTGGAGGTCGTGGCCGCAGTCGGCTGTTGCAGCAGCCTCTCGACGTGTTTGGCGATGATGTCCACCTCGAGGTTCACGGGATCGCCCGGCTGCTTGAAGCCGAGCGTGGTGCGGGCGAGGGTCTCAGGGATCAGGGAGACGACGAAGCTCTCGTCGTTGAGCGCGGCCAGGGTGAGCGAGATGCCGTCGACGGTGATGGACCCGTGGAGCACTACGTAGCGCCTGATCTGCTCCGGGAGCGCGATCTCGACCAGCTCCCACCGCTCCCCCGGTGTCCGGGAGAGGACGGTGCCGGTCGTGTCCACGTGACCCTGGACGATGTGGCCGCCGAGTCGGGTCTGAGGCGTGCAGGCACGTTCGAGGTTGACCCGGTGGCCCACCGCCAGCGCTCCGAGCGACGTCTTGTCGAGCGTCATCTTCATGACGTCGGCGGTGAACGTCCCGTCACCGAGGGTGGCGACGGTCAGGCAGCAGCCGTTGACGGAGATGGAGTCGCCGAGCTCCGCGTCGACGGTGGCCAGCGACCCGTCAATCGTGAGTCGGACCGCGTCGCTGTGCTCGTCGAGCCGGACGACGGTGCCGAGCTCCTCGACGATGCCGGTGAACATCAGGTTCCCTTCCTGCCCGCGGTCAGCGTGATCCGGACGTTCGCCTCGCTACCCTCGCCGACGACGGTGACGTCGGTGATGTGCAACCGCAGCGCCTTGCTCATCGTCCGGATGCGCAGGTTGCCGACGGCAGACAGGCCCCGGCCGAGCAGCAGCGGCGCGACGTAGGTGACCACCTCGTCGACCACGCCGGCCTTGAGGAACGCCGCGGCGAGGGTCGGTCCGCCCTCGAAGAACACGTGCTGGCGGTCGTGGTCGCGATAGAGGCTCGTGAGCGCCTCGAGCGGGTCGCGGGTGCGCAGGTGCACGGTCTCGGCGGCGTCATCGAAGATCCGGCGGCCGGGATCGAGGTCGCGCTCCCCCATCACCACGCGGAGTGGCTGGTCCGGGAGCGGCTGGTCGTCGGCGTCGCGCACGGTGAGTCGGGGGTCGTCCAGCGCGACGGTGTTGGTGCCGACCAGCATCGTGTCGCAGCGCGCACGCAGCAGGTGGGTGTCCTGAATGGCCGGCTGCGACGAGACCCACCGCGACGTGCCGTCCGCGGCGGCACTCCGGCCGTCGAGCGTGGTCGCGAACTTCCAGGTGACGAAGGGACGGCCGTGCTCGTGGGCGAAGGTCCACGTCGGGTTGAGCGCTCGGGCGTCGTCGGCGAGCAGTCCGTGCTCCACCTCGATGCCGGCGGCCGCGAGGGTCTCCAGCCCGCCCTGTGCGATCGGGTTGGGGTCGCGTTGGGCGACCACGACCTTCACGACACCTGCCTCGATCAGCGCCTCGGCGCAGGGACCGGTCCGGCCGGTGTGGTTGCACGGCTCGAGGGTCACGAACGCGGCCGCGCCGCGCGCGAGGTCACCGGCTGCCTTCAGCGCCTCGATCTCTGCGTGCGGGTTGCCGGCCCCGTGGTGGTGGCCCTCGCCGACGATCGTCCCGTCCGGTGCGAGCAGCACGCAGCCGACCCTTGGGTTGGGCTGTCGCGGCACGCCGGGCGACGCCGCGAGCTGCAGCGCGCGCTCCATCGCGTCGTACTCCTGGGCGAAGGTCTCCGCCACCGTGGTCCTCTCGGTCGTCCTGTACTCGGACTCCGGGGTTCAGGGGCGGTAGACGCCGTGGCAGCACCAACGACGTCTTCCACTCGTGCGTGCACTTCCCATCCGGACTTTGACCGTCGGTCCAGGAATCTCACCTGGTCAACCGATCGCTGGCTGCGATCGGGTCGCGGACTTCTGAGCGAGGCGAACGACGCTTTGCTCAGATCACCGCCGGCTCGGATTTTCACCGACCCCAGAGCACGCGAGCTCTTGGGGTCAATGGTGGCACAGTCAGGGGGTATTCCCGCAACGTGTCCCTCGTCTCGGACGATCGGAGTCGCCGCGGGAGAGGTGACCGCTCCCGACGGGGAGCTGTTGCTGGTCGAACGGATGATCGAGCGACCGGACCTCAGCCGGTAATGGCGTTCTCAGCCCTCGCCCGGAGCGCTGCAACCATCGCGTCCGGGTCGGCGGCGGAGAAGACCGCGCTGCCGGCGACGAACACGTCAGCGCCCGCTTCGGAGCAGCGCTCGATGGTCTCGAGCGATACGCCGCCGTCGACCTGGAGCCAGGTCTCGATGCCGTGCTTGTCCATCAGCGCGCGCGCTCGACGGATCTTCGGGAGGCAGAGGTCGAGGAACTTCTGGCCGCCGAAGCCGGGCTCGACCGTCATGATCAGCAGCATGTCGAGCTCGGGGAGCAGATCCTCGTAGGGCTCGATGGGCGTCGCGGGCTTCAACGCCATCGACGCCCGCGCGCCGGCGGACCGGATCTCGCGCGCCAGGCGGACCGGCGCCGCTGCGGCCTCGACGTGGAAGGTCACCGACCCGCAGCCGGCATCGACGTAGGCCATCGCGTTGTGATCGGCGTCGGCGATCATCAGGTGTGCGTCGAGCGGCGTGTCCGTCGATCGCGCGAGCGCCTCGACCATGGTCGGGCCGAAGGTCAGGTTCGGGACGAAGTGGTTGTCCATGACGTCGACATGGATCCAGTCGGCACCGGGGATCCGCGCCACCTCGTCGGAGAGCTTGCCGAAGTCGGCATTGAGGATCGACGGGGTGATCTGGATGTGGCCCACGGTCCGGGAGTCTAGTGAGGGTCGGCGCGGCTACCCGTGTCCGCCCGCATCAGTCATCTGCCGTCCTGTTGGCGAAGTCCCGCTGGGTGAGGCCACTCACCGACACCAGCCTTCGGATCTCCCTACCGGATCGACGCCGGCAATGACGAGCCAGAAGCCGATCTGGAAGCAGCGCTCGGCGACCTGCAAGTGATCGTCGCCTGCGCGGCGCCAATGGCCGCGCAGAGCTCAGGCGAGCAAGCGCCGGACCCGGTGTTCAGGCGGTGGGACCTTCCCCGTCCGCGCCCTCGTCGGCCTTGCCCTCGGCGTCGTCGCGGTCCGCCCACTCCAGCAGCGGCGCGATGTCGAACACGTGACCATCGATGTCCTGGTGCAGGTCGCCGATCTCGGCGAACCGCTGGGGCACCGTGTGGATCGTGAAGTCCCGCGGGTCGGCGTCGTCGATCTCGTCCCACCGGATCGGCGTCGAGGCGCGGGCGTCGGGCAGGCCGCGCAGGGAGTACGCCGCCGCGATGGTGTGGTCCCGGGCGTTCTGGTTGTAGTCGACGAACACGTGCTCCGGGTCGCGGTCCTTCTTCCACCAGGTCGTGGTGACCAGGTCAGGAGCGCGCCGCTCGACCTCGCGGGCGAACGCGAGCGCGCCGCGTCGTACGACCTTGTGGTCGCCGTCGGGCCGGATCCGCACGTAGATGTGGATCCCCTTGCTGCCGCTGGTCTTGGGGAAGCCGACGGCACCGAGCTCGTCGAGCACCTCGTGCGCGACGTGCGCGACCCGGCGGACGTCGTCGTACGACGACTCCGGGCCCGGGTCCAGGTCGATCCGCCATTCATCCGGCTGCTCGGTCTGGCCGCGCCGGCTGTTCCAGGGATGGAACTCGACCGTGGACATCTGGACCGCCCAGATCACGGCGCCGAGCTCGGTCACGCACAGCTCGTCGGCGGTCCGGCTCCAGCGCGGGAAGAAGAGCTGGACCGTCTCCACCCACGGCGGCGCGCCAGCAGGGAGACGCTTCTGGTGCACCTTGTCCCCCGCCAGGCCTTTGGGGAAGCGGTGCAGCATGCATGGCCGCTCCCACAGCGCGTTGACGATGCCCGGACCGACGGCAATGTAGTACTCGACCACGTCCAGCTTGGTCGACCCGGCGCCTGCGCCCTGCGGCGGGAAGTAGACCCGGTCGGGGTTGCTGATCCGCACGACGCGGTTGTCGACCTCGATCTCCACGGCGTCGGACACCCCTGAAGATTAGTGTCACCTTCTGACCGGTTGGGGCGTCGTAGGGATGTGAGCACACTGGACAGCGAGTTCACCGACTTCGTGCACAGCTGCGGCACGCAGCTCTACCGGAGCGCGCTGCTGCTGACCGGTGACCACCACCTGGCCGAGGACCTCGCCCAAACCGCGCTGGCGAAGGCGTACGTGTCCTGGCGCCGGGTGCAGCGTGCCGACAATCCCGTCGGCTACACCCACACCATCCTGCTGAACACGTTCCTCTCCCATCGCCGGCTGCGTCGCAGCGGCGAGACCCCGACCGAGGTGCTTCCCGACCCGGGAAGCACCGATGCCGACCCCAGCCTGCGCCTCGACCTGCTTGCCGCCATCGCGCGGCTGTCGCCAGTCGACCGGGCGATCGTGGTCGCGCGCTACTGGGGGGATCGATCGATCAGCGAGACCGCAGCCGCCACCGGTCTGACCGAGACCAACGTGCGCACCCGCTCGAAGCGAGCGCTGGAGCGGCTGCGGCCCTACCTCGTCGAAAGGGTTCCCTGATGAACGACCGACTCTCCACCCAGCTGCGCACCGAACTTCAGCACTTCTCGCCCGACCTCGGCCGGCTCGCCCGGGGGTCGCTCGCCTCGGGTCGCCGCCGGCGTCACGTCCGCCGCGCGGGCATCGCCCTCGTCGGGATCGGCGCCGTCGCCGGCGTCGGCGTCTTCGGCGTCCTGGTCACCGGCAGCGACGTCGGGCCCGCAGTGGTCAGGGACGACAGCCTTGTCGCCGGAGCACCCGATGGCCCCGAGCTGCGGGTGGGCCAGGTGATCGACGTGGGTCGCGGCTTGAACGGCACCATCGTGGAGTCCACGGCTGGCCTCGAGATCCTGGGCTTCAGCGACTTCGACGGCCCGGGCGCCGGCTTCGTCGTGCTGGTGGATGGCCCCGCGCCGAGGCTCAGCTCCTGGTGGGCTCACGGATTCGGCCTGTTGGGCGCGACCTACCCGGACATCACCGTCGTCATCACCAAGGCGAAGAAGGCCGCGATCGACGCGCTCAACACTCCCGACGAGGGACCGGTCATCGCACCCGCCGGGTGGACCTGCGAGTGGTACCTGGTCGACGACAAGGCCGCCTGCGCCTCAGCCGACGGTGGGGTCGCCGGGCTGGTGATCCGCGATGCGGCGGACCGGGCGGCGTGGGTCGCAGACCCCGACAAGGGCGACGACCCGGCCGTCTACACGACCGAGGCCCACGACGGGATCTTCATCACCGTCCAGGGCGGTCAGGGGACCGCCAACGCCGAGATCCAGGAGCTCGGCGCAGGCCTGGTCTGGGGCGACTGACTCAGGTCTTCCGCAGCAGCGCAAGGAACATCGCGTCTGTGCCGTGCCGGTGCGGCCACAGCTGCGCCGTGCCGGGCATCGGGCCGTCGGCGCCGGTCACGCCGGGGAGCAGCGGCAGCACGTCCTCGACGGCGGCTGAGGCGCCCAGCATCGACGAGACGACGTCGCTCGTCTCGGCGCGCACCGGCGAGCAGGTCGCGTAGAGCACGACCCCACCCGGCCGGACCAGCTGGAGGGCGCTGGCGAGCAGCCGCCGCTGCAGCGGCACCAGGGCCGTCAGATCGTCGGGACTGCGGCGCCACCGCGCTTCGGGGCGGCGACGGAGCGCGCCCAGGCCCGTGCAGGGAGCGTCGACCAGCACCCGGTCCGCGCACGCTGTCACGAGCGGCGGCTTGGTGCCGTCCGCGGCCACCACGCCGTACACCCCAGGGAGCCTTCCGGATCCTCCGAGCGCGCGTCGCACCAGCCCGGCCCGGTGCACGTGCTGCTCGATCGCGAGTACGCCGGCACCGCGCTCGGCCGCCAGCGCCGCGAGCAGCGCCGCCTTGCCGCCCGGGCCGGCGCAGAGGTCGACCCATAGCTCGTCCGTGCCCTCGACGACGGCGTTGGCCAGCGCGAGCGCGACCAGCTGCGAGCCCTCGTCCTGGACGCCCGTCCGGCCCTCGGCCACCGCACGGATGCCGCCCGGGTCGCCGCCCTCCAGGATCACGCCATACGGCGAGTACGGCGTCGGCGTGCCGGGCAGCTCGGCGACCTCCGCCCGGCCGGGCCGGGCGACGAGGGTGACCTTCGGCGGCACGTTGTTGGCCGCGAGCAGGGCGTCGATGTCGTCGTCCGGAGCGGCGGCGGCGAGCAGATCGACCACCCAGCGCGGGTGGCTGTGCTTGACCGCGAGGTGATCCATCCGCGCGTTCTTCGTCCCTGCGGGATCGGGTGCGACCTCGGTGATCCACGCGTCGAGGTCGCGGCGCGACGTTGCACGAAGGACCGCATTGACGAACCCCGCGGCACCAGGTCCCGACTTGGCGTGCGCGAGGTCGACGGTGCTGCTGATCGCGGCGTGGGCGGGCACCCGCATGCCGAGCAGCTGGTGGCAGCCGAGCCGGAGGATGTCGAGGATCCCGAGCTCCACGCGGCGCAGCGGCCGGTCGATGCAGGCGGCGAGGATCGCGTCGTACGTCCCCTGCCGGCGGATCGTGCCAGCGGCGAGCTCGGTGGCGAACGCCGCGTCGCGCGTGTCGAGGCCGGCCTTGGCGACGACCGACGGGAGCACCAGGTTCGTGTAGGCGTCCTCGGTCCGGACCAGTCGCAGCACCTCGAGCGCCGCGCCGCGCGCGGGATCAGGCTGTCGTCGGTTCACGAGAACTTCGCGCCGTCGGCGAGCCGGGCACCGCGCGCCCAGTCGGCCGCGGACATCTGCTTCTTCCCGAACGCCTTGACCTCACCCAGCCGCACCGGCACGGTCGCGGTGCCGACGAGCGCCTCGGACTTGCCGACGGCGAGGACGCCGGGCGGCAGGTCGGGTCCGTTGGCGATCGGCGTCACCGGGCCGAGCTTGACCCGATCGCCCTCGAACGTCGTCCAGGCGCCCGGTCCCGGCGTGCAAGCACGGATCCGGCGGTCGGTCGCGACGGCCGTCTCGCTCCACTCCACGCGGGCGTCGTCCACGGTGATCTTGGGCGCGAGGCTGACGCCGTCGCCGGACTGCTCGCGGGCGTCCAGCGAGCCGATGGCGATCCCGTCGAGGGTCGCGACCAGCAGTCCGGCACCGCCCTCAGCGAGGCGCTGGAGCAGGTCGCCGGCGGTGTCGGTCGGACGCACGGCCTCGGTCATCACCCCGTACGTCGGGCCGGCGTCGAGCTCCCGGACGATGCGGAAGGTCGTGGCGCCGGTGATCTCGTCGCCGGCCCAGATCGAGTGCTGGACCGGGGCCGCCCCGCGCCACGCGGGCAACAGCGAGAAGTGGAGGTTGACCCAGCCGTGCTCCGGGAGGTCGA
Source organism: uncultured Actinomycetota bacterium (assembly GCA_963795115.1). GTDB lineage: Bacteria > Actinomycetota > Actinomycetes > Propionibacteriales > Nocardioidaceae > Nocardioides. The sequence continues at coordinate 104,263 of CAWCGH010000001.1, read as the reverse complement.
GCGCGCTCTGCGGGATCAGGGCCCCGTACGCGACGACCGGGCAGCAGTCCGGTGCCAGGTCGCGCAGCGCCGCCTGGAAGGCGGGGTCGCGAGGATGGTCGGGCTTGAGGACGGGTACGCCGAGCTCGGCCGCCCGGGCCGCGACCGGGCTCTCCGCAAGGCGACGACCGCGGCCCGCCGGTGCGTCGGGGCGGGTCACGACGCCGACCAGCTCGTGCTCGGACCCGGCGACGGCGTCCAGGGCGGGAAGAGCGACCTCGGGCGTGCCGGCGAAGACCAGCCTCACTTGACCACGATGTCCGTCCCGCGGCCGTCGCGAGCGCCGTTCAGGGCGTGCGATGGCAAGGCGCCGGTGCGATGGCATGCCGGGACCGTCTTCCGAGCGACGGCAACGTCGCCAGCGTGCGTCCGGGGCGGCGCGCAGCAGGTCGCGGTGGCGGGGATCGTGGTCATAAAGCAAAGCCGCCAGTGTTGTGCGGTGAGACCTTCACGGCGGGCCGTTCGAGCCCGAACCACTCCGACTCCCGGATCTCCCGCATCGCGGCCTTCCGGGCGACGTCGTCGAGCCGGTCGATGAAGAGCACGCCGTCGAGGTGGTCGGTCTCGTGCTGGATCGCCCGGGCGAGCAGCTCGGAGCCCTCGATCCGCACCGGGTCGCCGTACATGTTGAAGCCGGAGGCAACCACCGAGAGCGCCCGGATGCAGTCGTAGGTCAGCTCGGGGAGGGACAGGCATCCCTCCGGGCCGTCCTGGAGCTCCGCGGACATGTCCAAGGATGGGTTGATCAGGTGACCGACCTCGCCGTCGACGTTCCAGGTGAAGACGCGCAGGCCGACGCCGATCTGCGGCGCGGCGAGGCCGGCGCCGGGTGCCTCGAGCATGGTGTCAGTGAGGTCGGTGACCAGCTGCCGGAGCTCGGTGTCGAAGTCGACCACCTCGATCGCCCGGCGGCGGAGGACGGGATCGCCGAACAGGCGGATGGGTCGGATGGCCACGCCGCGAGTCTAGTGGGGCTGACATCGCCTTCTTGGAGCCGACGCCGTCGGCCGCCACGCTGCCGCAACTGTCGGCGACACGCTTGCGCAATCTAGAACAGCTCGATGGGGTCGATCTGGATCCGGACCGGATCGAGCTTGCGGGCCGACCGGACCCGCTGCAGCTCGCCGAGCGCCGCGGACAGCGCCGCGCCCTGCGCGATCGGCACCCGAACCACGGCCCGTTCCTCGTCGTCGGCGGCACCCGGCAACGGCGCCAGCGGACCGAGCACGTCGGCATCCGCGGGCAGCTCGAGCAGCGTCAGCGCGTCGTCGAGGGCGCCCGGGGCACCGCGGAGCGTCGCGACCCGGGTCGCCGGCGGCAGTCGGGCGTCGCGGCGTTCGTCGGCCTCGCGTGCGGCGAACCCGGCCTGGTCCCAGCGCACCAGCGCCTGCAGCGCGGGGGCGGCCGGCTCACCGACGGCGAGTGCCCGGCCGCCGGGGCGCAGCAGCGCGACCGCGTTTGACCAGCGGCGCAACGCCTCCTCTGCCACCCGCAGACTGTCGCGGGCGAGCAGCAGCCAGGTGTCGAGGAGTACGACGACGGCGTACCCCTCCGTCGCGACCGGCTCGGCGCCGGGCGTCGCGACGACGATCCGGCGCTCACCGTCGACCCCGGCGCGCACCCGGTCGCCGCTGGAGGTGACCACCGGGACCGGCGCGAACGCCCGGCCGAGCTCGTCGGCGGTGCGGGCGTCGCCGATCACCGGTGCCCGCAGCCCGCGCCCACCGCACTCGGCGCAGGCCCAACCGGGTGCCTCGGTGCCGCACCAGCGACAGCGGGGCGACGTCGTCGGACCGGTGAGCTGGAGCGGGCCGGTGCAGGCCGAGCACCGGGCGGGGGTGCGGCACCGTTCGCAGGCCAGCCGCAGGACGTAACCGGCCCGCGGGGTCTGCACCAGCACCGGACCGCGCTCGAGGCCCCAGCGGACCGCATCATGGGCCTCGGTGGGCACCCGCGCGGCGCCGGAGTAGGGATCGTTGCGGTGTCCGGCACCGGCCACCCCGATGAGCGCGCGATCGCGCACGGTGGGGCGCGGCGCCGAGATCTCCTTGGCCCACCCCGTCTGCAGCAGCTGATCGGCCTCGACGCTGCGCGAGAAGCTGCCGACCAGCACGGCGCAGTCCTCGATGCCGGCTCGCTCCACGAGCACCTCGCGGGTGTGGGGATAGGGCGCCCGCGGCTCGGCGTGGAGGTCGTCGCCGTCGTCCCAGATCGCGACCAGGCCGAGGTCGTGGACCGGGGCGAACGCGGCAGACCGCGTCCCGACGACGATCCGACGGGCGCCCCGACTCACCAGCAGGAACTCGCGGTAGCGCGGGCCGGGTCCGGCGTCGGCCTGCAGCGTGACGTGCTGGTCGGGACCGAGGACCTCGAGCAGTGCGGCGTCGACCCTGGCCACGTCCCGGTGGTCGGGCACGCAGATGACGGTGCCCCGGCCACCGGCCAGGGCGGCTGCCGCCAGCTGCGCGAGCAGCCGCGGCCAGTCCTCCCCCGGCGCGGCGGCCCAGACGGCACGGGGGCGCCCACCCGTGCGCAGGTGCCGGAGGTATGCCGGGGCAGCGGGATAGGCGGCCCATTCCCCATCCGGCATGTCGAGGGTCCCGACCGCGGCGGCGGGCGGCGAGGGCTGCTTCTCGATCGTGGCGTGGCGCGGCGGCACCGCGAGGCGTCGTACGTCGGAGCTCACGCCTGCGTAACGCTCGGCGATCCGGCCGCAGAGCTCGGCGATGGCTGGGGTCAGCACGGGCTCGGCGCCCACCGTGCGACGCAGCGGCGCCAGCCTCCCGTCGTGCTCGCTGGCGCTCACCCGCTCCACCACGAAGCCGTCGACGTCCTGACCGGCGAACCGCACCTTCACGCGGACGCCGGGGAGGGCCTGCTCGGTCATCGACGCCGGCACGGCGTAGTCGAAGGTCCGGTCGAGGTGGGCGAGCGGCAGGTCGACCACCACCCGGGCGACCGGATCGACCTCGGCGAGCTCGACCGGCGCCGCCTGCTTCGCGCGACGAGCGCGGGCGGCAGCCCCGGACTTCCGCGCCGCCGCGCGCGCGAGCCCCGGTAGGGCATCGTCGCGCTCGTCAGCAGTCACGTCCGTTGTCTACCAGCGACGCCCGACGACTCGCCGAGTCGGCTCATCTGGGGCCCAAAAAGTTGCGCGAGTCGGCTCATCTCGGGGTCGAAAATGCGCCGAGTCGGCTCATCCCCAGATGAGCCGACTCGGCGACAACGACTGATCAGACGCCGGCGGCGGCCTTGAGGGCCTCGGCACGGTCGGTCTTCTCCCACGTGAACTCGGGCAGCTCGCGGCCGAAGTGGCCGTAGGCAGCAGTCTTCGCGTAGATCGGGCGCAGCAGGTCGAGGTCGCGGAGGATCGCGGCCGGGCGGAGGTCGAACACCGAGAGCACCGCCTCCTGGATCTTCTCGTCCGGGATCACACCGGTGCCGAAGGTCTCGATGAAGACACCGACCGGAGCTGCCTTGCCGATGGCGTAGGCGACCTGCGCCTCACAGCGGCGGGCGAGACCGGCAGCCACGACGTTCTTGGCGACCCAGCGCATGGCGTAGGCACCGGAACGGTCGACCTTCGAGGGGTCCTTGCCCGAGAACGCGCCGCCACCGTGGCGCGCCATGCCGCCGTAGGTGTCGACGATGATCTTGCGGCCGGTGACGCCCGCGTCGCCCATCGGGCCACCGACGACGAAGCGGCCGGTCGGGTTGATGTAGAGCTTGTAGCCGTCGGAGGGCACCAGGCTCTTGAACTGCTCGAGCACCGGCTCGATGACGTTGACCTCGATGTCCTTCTGCAGCTGGTCCTGGCTGACGTCCTCGGCGTGCTGCGAGGACACCACGACCGCGTCGATGCGGACCGGGCGGTCGTCCTCGTCGTACTCGATGGTGACCTGGGTCTTGCCGTCGGGACGCAGGTACGGCAGCGTGCCGTCCTTGCGCACCGCGGTCAGGCGCTCGGCCAGAGTCTGCGCGATCTTGATCGGCAGCGGGAACAGCTCCGGGGTGTCGTCGCAGGCGTAGCCGAACATCAGGCCCTGGTCGCCCGCGCCCTGGCGGTCGAGCTCGTCGCCCGAACCACCGACGCGCTCCTCGAACGCGTCGTCGACGCCCTGCGCGATGTCGGCCGACTGGGCGCCGATCGCGACCATGACGCCACAGGAGTTGCCGTCGAAGCCCTTCTCGGACGAGTCGTAGCCGATCTCCAGGATCTTCTGCCGCACCAGCTGGGCGACAGGGGCGTACGCAGCGGTGGTGACCTCGCCGGCGACGACGACCAGACCCGTGGTCAGGAGCGTCTCGACGGCAACCCGGCTCTTCGGATCGTGCTCGATCAGGTAGTCGAGCACGGTGTCGCTGATCTGGTCAGCGATCTTGTCGGGGTGCCCCTCGGTCACTGACTCGGAGGTGAAGAGGCGTCCAGCCACGTTGTGTCTCGCTTTCGCATTAGGCGTCTTGATGGGGGGCTATCAAGTCAGAATGTCGCCGGGTCCAACGATACGAGGACCGACAGGTGATGCGCGGCAGTCTCACGCAGGAGACAGCCGGGCGACCACCTGGTCCCAGATCACGTGCGCGAGAGCTCCCTTGCTCCCCCGCGGTACGTCGACCGCGGTGCCGTCTGCGGCCAGGATAACTGCCTCGTTGTCGGCGGCACCGAAGACCGCGCCGCCGCTCACGTCGTTGACCACCAGCAGGTCGCATCCCTTGCGCGCGAGCTTGGCGCGGGCCAGGTCGAGCACGGACCCGGTCGTGTCCCCGGTCTCCGCGGCGAACCCGACCACGACAGTGCCGGCGCCTGGCCGGTGGGCCGACAGCTCCTTGAGGATGTCGGGGTTCTGCTCGAGCGAGATGACCGGGGCCGACCCGTCGTCGGACTTCTTGATCTTCGTGTCCGAGCTGTGCACGGGTCGGAAGTCGGCGGGTGCGGCAGCCATGACGACGGCGTCGGAGCCTGCGGCAGCCGTGAGTACGGCGTCGCGCAGCTCGGCCGTCGACTCGACGCGGACGATCTTGACGCCTGCCGGTTCCGGGAGCGTCACGTTGGCGGCGACGAGGGTGACCTCGGCCCCTCGGGCGGCGGCCACCCGCGCCAGCGCGTAGCCCTGCCTCCCCGAGGAGCGGTTGCCGAGGAAGCGCACGGGATCGAGCTTCTCGCGGGTGCCGCCGGCGGACACGACGACCCGGCGGCCCGCCAGGTCGAGGGTCCCAGCGCTCGCGCCCATGGCAGCCCGCTCGAGCACGTCGCGGCAGAGCTCGAAGATCTCCTCCGGGTCGGGGAGCCGGCCCTTGCCGGTGTCGGCCCCGGTGAGCCGGCCCTCTGCGGGCTCGACCACGAGCACCCCACGGGAGCGCAGGGTGGCGACGTTGGCGGTCGTGGCGGCGTGCTCCCACATCTCCGTGTGCATCGCGGGCGCCATCACGACCGGGCAGCGCGCGGTCAGGAGGACGTTGGTCAGCAGGTCGTCGGCGAGCCCGTGGGCGGCCTTCGCCATCAGGTCGGCGGTCGCGGGCGCGACCACGACCAGGTCGGCCTCCTGGCCGATCCGGACGTGGGGCACCTCGTGCACGCCGGTCCAGACGTCGGTTGCGACCGGCTTGCCGGACAGCGCGGCCCAGGTCGGGGCTCCGACGAACTCCAGAGCGGCCGCGGTCGGGACGACAGTCACGTCGAAATCGGCACCCCGGCCCGACTCCATGAGTCGACGCAGCAGCTCACAGGCCTTGTAGGCGGCAATGCCACCGGAGACCCCGAGCACCACGCGAGGCCGCGTCATCGAACAAACTCAGATCACTCGGAGGGCTTGCTGCGCGAGGTGCTGCCGACGGCGGCGGCGGCCTCTTCGGCGGCGAGCTCGGCCGGGTCGATGTCCTCGCACGTCAGCAGGTCGGCGTTGATCTCACGGAGCGCGATCGACAGCGGCTTCTCCTGCACGTGGGTGTCCACGAGCGGGCCGACGTACTCGAGGAGACCCTCGCCGAGCTGCGAGTAGTAGGCGTTGATCTGCCGGGCGCGCTTGGCGCTGTAGAGGACCAGCTTGTACTTGCTGTCGGTCTTGCTGAGCAGGTCGTCGATCGGCGGGTTGGTCACACCCACGGCGTCGATGTTCGGGGCAGACACGCGGTTGGCCTCACAGTGTTGGGTTGAGCCGAGCGTGTCGTGAAACGGCGCTTCGCCGCGACACGCTGCTGGCCAGTTAGTCGTCCGACTGTTCGTTGGACGCGATACTCATCAAGGTTACCAACTCGGCCGCCGCATCGTGAACTTCGTGATTGACGATGGTGACGTCGAACTCCGTCTCGGCGGCCAGCTCCTCGACGGCGGTTGCGAGCCTGCGCTCGCGTTCGTCGTGGTTCTCGGTGCCCCGTCCGACCAGCCGGCGGACCAGCTCGTCCCACGACGGAGGCTTCAGGAAGACGAAAAGCGCCTCCGGCATGGTACGTCGAACCTGCCGCGCGCCCTGGAGGTCGATCTCCAGCATCGCCGGTCGCCCAGCGGCGAGCGCCTCCTCGACCGGTCCCCGGGGAGTGCCGTAGCGGTGCTGTCCGTGCACGACCGCCCACTCGAGGAGCCGGTCTTCGGCGACCAGTCGGTCGAACTCGTCGTCGCCGACGAAGAGGTAGTGCACGCCGTCGATCTCCCCGGGCCGCGGCGACCGGGTCGTGGCCGACACCGAGATCCACACCTCGGGGTGGTCCTCCCGGACCGCCGCCGCAACGGTGCCCTTGCCGACCGCAGTGGGCCCGGCGAGTACGACGAGACGGCTCGGTGCGCTCGTCGAGTCACTCACCCTGGGCGAACTCCCGCTTCAGCGCGGCGACCTGCTTCGCGCCGAGCCCGCGGACTCGACGGGACTCGGCGATCCCGATCCGTTCCATGAGCTGTCCGGCCCGGATCTTGCCGAGGCCGGGCACTGCCTGCAGGAGGTCGAGGACCTTCATCTTGCCGACGACCTCGTTGGTCTGACCCTCGGTGAGCACCTCGGCGATCGACGCGCCGGAGTTCTTCAACCGGTTCTTGATCTCGGCCCGCTCTCGACGCGCAGCAGCCGCCTTGACGAGGGCGGCCTGACGCTGTTCAGGGGTCAGAGGGGGCAGAGCCACGTGCACAGATCCTTTTGTCGAGCGCCGGCGGCGGAGTGAGCAGCCGCCAAGCCGCCACCCTAGTCACGTCGTCGACGGACGGGCAACGCGGTCCGGTCACCGAATCCTCGAAACGACCGAACCTGCGGGCAGTTCAGAGAACTGCCAGCCGGGTCTTGCAGACGTCACGGGCCTGCTGCTGGACACCACTCATCGCGCGACCCGTCGTCGCGGACACCAGGGCCCTCGCGGCGGCGTCGATGGCGGCCCTCTCCTCGGCGTCGACCCCGGCTGGCGGGTCCCGGCGGTCGTAGCTCTCCGGATCGACGCCGGCCGCGTCGAGCGCGTCGACCAGGTCGTTGATCCGTTCGATGACGATCTCCCACTCGTCGGAGATGTCGTCGGGAGCCTTTGCGGCCAGCGCCTCGAAGCTCGGCAGCGCCAGGATCAGGCCGCTCGTCTGCCCACCGGCCGCGAGATCGTCGCTGATCTGCACCTGACGCGCCTCGACCTCCTCGCAGTAGTCCTGGAACCGCTCCGGGATCGCGTTCGGGTCGTCATCGTCGGCGCGGTCGCACCCCGCGACCCCCACGAGAGCCAAGACGGCACCCGCTGCGAGAGCGGAGCGGACCGTCGTGCGCCTCGTCACGCGAGCAGGCTCCGGAGGTCGTCGTTGGCCCGCTCGACCGCCCCGCGCATCGCGGCGGCGTCGGGACCGAGGCGGAGCACGCCGCGGGACGAGCTGGCCACGACGTGCTGCGCAGAGGTGCCGAAGATGCGGACGATGTCAGCGGCGGTGCCGCCCTGCTCGCCGTACCCGGGGGCCAGGATCGGACCGTTGATCGCGAAGTCCAGGTGGGCCCCGTCGATGGTGGCGCCGACGACGGCGCCGAACGAGCCGACCGGCTCTGCGCCGCCGTTGAGGTCACGAAGATGGGCCAACATCGCCGACGCGACGGTCCGGCCACCGAAGTCGTCGTTGGTGACCGCCTCCTGCACCTCCGGACCTTCCTTGTTGGAGGTGGCTGCGAGCACGAACAGGCCGGCGCCGTGCAGCCGGGCAACCTCCACGAACGGCGCCAACGACCCGAACCCCAGGTAGGGACTGATCGTGATCGCGTCGGACGCGAGGGGCGAGGCGGGGTCGAGGTAGGCCTCGGCGTACGCCTGCGAGGTCGAGCCGATGTCGCCGCGCTTGACGTCGAGCAGCACCAGCGCACCGGCCGCTCGCGCGTCGGAGATCACCCGCTCGAGCACCGCAACGCCTCTGCTGCCGAACCGCTCGTAGAAGGCCGACTGCGGCTTCACGACGGAGCAGTACGGCGCCACCGCCTCGACCGCCGTGAGCGCGAACCGCTCCAGCCCCTCGACCGTGTCGTCGAGACCCCACTCGTGGAGCAGGCCGGCGTGGGGGTCGATGCCCACGCAGAACTGGCCGCGCTTCGCCAGCGCGGCCGCGAATCGAGCGCCGAACGCCTCGGTGAAGCCAGTGGACACCTAGAGCCCCCTCAGAATGCGCCGCGGCCACAGCGGGCCGCCGTAGATGAGACCGGTGTAGGCCTGGACCAGGTCCGCGCCGGCGGCGAGCCGCTCGCGCGCGTCGTCGGGTGTCGAGATGCCACCGACGCCGATCAGGGTCAGGTCCGGGCCGACCTTCCCGCGCAGCAGCGCGACGACCTCGGTGGCCCGGTCCCGGAGCGGAGCCCCGGAGAGCCCTCCGGCACCGGCTGCCGCTACCTGCTCCGGCGTCGACCGCAACCCGGCCCGACTGATCGTGGTGTTGGTGGCGATAATTCCGGACAGGTCCTGGGCCCGCGCCAGGTCGGCCACGTCGAGCACGTCCTCGTCGGCCAGGTCAGGGGCGATCTTCACGAGCAGCGGGATCGGCTCCCGGGACGCGTCGTCGGTCGCCTGGTCCGCGACCCGGCGTACGTGGTCGAGCAACGGGGCGAGCTTCTCCACCGCCTGCAGGTTGCGCAGCCCCGGGGTGTTGGGCGAGCTCACGTTGACGACCAGGTAGTCGGCATACGGCGCCAGCAGCCTCGTCGACGTCTCGTAGTCGGCCTCGACGGCCGCCTGGTCGTCGTCGGGAACGACCTTCGACTTGCCGATGTTGATGCCGAGCACCGGTCCGCCGCGGCGCCGCCGCCGCCGGGAGAGCCGCTGGGCGACCGCTGCCGCGCCGTCGTTGTTGAAGCCCATCCGGTTGACCACTGCGCGGTCGTCGACCAGGCGCACCAGGCGCGGCTTCGGGTTGCCGGGCTGCGCCAAGGCCGTGACGGTGCCGACCTCGACGTGACCGAAGCCGAACGCCCCGAGCTCCTCGAACGCCTCCGCGGTCTTGTCGAAGCCGGCCGCCAGGCCGAGCGGGTTCGGGAAGGTCAGACCCATCGTCCGGACCGGGCGTCCGTGCGGCTTCCCGGCGCGGCGCAGCACCGGGCCCGCCGCCTTCAGGGCGTCGAAGGTGCGGTGATGGGCGACCTCGGCGTCGAGTCGCGCCAGGCCGTGCTTGAAGAGGGTGTCGTACACGGGTCTCGAGGCTCCCTTCGCTCGCACCTCAACCACCGTGCTTCTCGGCCGCCCACTCCTGCAGCGGCTTGACGCCCACGTCGCCGCGGTGGAGCGCCTCGATGCCGTGAACCGCTGCCCCCAGCCCCTGCACCGTGGTGATGCACGGGATGTTCGCGCGGACGGCGGCGGTGCGGATCTCGTAGCCGTCGAGCCGGGCCGAGCCACCGCCGGTCGTGCCGTGCGGGGTGTTGATGACCAGGTCGATCTCGCCGGCGAGGATCAGCTGGACGGTGGTCTGCTCCCCCGCCGGTCCCTCGCCCTCGAAGTGCTTGCGGACGATCGTGGTCTCGACCCCGTTGCGTCGCAGCACGTCCGCGGTGCCCTTCGTCGCCAGGATCTCGAAGCCGTGGTCGGCGAGCACCTTGATCGGGAAGATCATGTGGCGTTTGTCCCGGTTGGCCATGCTCACGAACACCCGGGTCGGCCGGCCCTCGTGCATCCCGGGCTGGGGCAGCGACCCGAACGCACCGGCCTGCGCCTTCGCGAACGCGGTGCCGAAGTCGGCGTCGAGACCCATCACCTCGCCGGTCGACTTCATCTCCGGTCCGAGCACCGTGTCGACCTGGCGGCCGTCCGGCGTGCGGAACCGGTTGAACGGCATCACCGCCTCCTTGACCGCGATCGGCTGGTCCGGCGGCAGGTTGCCGCCGTCGCCCTCGGCAGGGAGTACGCCGTCCTTGCGCAGCTCGGCGATCGTGGTGCCCATCATCACCCGCGCGCAGGCCTTCGCCAGCGGGGTGCCGGTCGCCTTCGAGACGAACGGCACCGTGCGGCTGGCCCGCGGGTTGGCCTCGAGCACGTAGAGGACGTCGGAACCCAGCGCGAACTGGATGTTGATCAAACCGCGCACGCCGACGCCCCTGGCGATCGCGTGCGTGGCCTCCCGGATCCGCTGGATCTCCGAGTCGCCGAGCGTGATCGGCGGCAGCGCGCACGAGGAGTCACCGGAGTGGATGCCGGCCTCCTCGATGTGCTCCATGACGCCGCCGAGGAAGAGCTCCTCGCCGTCGTAGAGGGCGTCGACGTCGATCTCGACCGCGTCGTCGATGAACCGGTCGACGAGCACCGGGTGCTCCGGCGTCACCTCGGTCGCCCGGGAGATGTAGCTGGCCAGGGAGCTCTCGTCGTAGACGATCTCCATGCCGCGGCCGCCGAGGACGTACGACGGCCGCACCAGCACCGGGTAGCCGATCCGGTCCGCGATCGCGCGGGCCTCCTCGAAGCTGGTCGCCATCCCGTGCTGGGGGGCGATCAGCTTCGCCTCGGCGAGCACCCGGCCGAACGCGCCACGCTCCTCGGCGAGGTGGATCGCCTCCGGGCTGGTGCCGACGATCGTGACGCCGTTGTCCTTGAGGCCCTGCGCGAGCCCGAGCGGCGTCTGTCCGCCAAGCTGGCAGATCACGCCCGCGACCGGCCCGGCCTGCTCCTCGGCGTGCACGATCTCGAGCACGTCCTCGAGCGTGAGCGGCTCGAAGTAGAGCCGGTCGGAGGTGTCGTAGTCGGTCGACACGGTCTCGGGGTTGCAGTTGACCATCACCGTCTCGTAGCCGACCTCGCTCAGCGCCATGCAGGCGTGGACGCACGAGTAGTCGAACTCGATGCCCTGGCCGATCCGGTTGGGTCCGCTGCCGAGGATGATCACGGCCGGCTTCTCCCGCGCCGAGACCTCGGTCTCCTCGTCGTACGACGAGTAGTGGTACGGCGTGCGCGCGGCGAACTCGGCGGCGCAGGTGTCGACGGTCTTGTAGACCGGCCGGATGCCGAGCGCGTGCCGGACGCCGCGGACGACGTCGGGCGTCATGCCGCGGATCTTGCCGATCTGGACATCGGAGAACCCGTGCCGCTTGGCGTTGCGCAGCAGCCCCGGGGTCAGCTCGTCGGCTTCGATCAGCTCCTGTGCGGTCTCGTTGATCAGCAGCAGCTGGTCGACGAACCATGGGTCGATCCCGGTGGCGTCGAAGACCTCGTCCGGCGTGGCCCCGGCGCGAATCGCGTCCATGACCTTCTTGAGCCGGCCGTCGTGGGGCTTCGCAATCTCCTCGAGCAGGCCGTCCTTGTCGAGGTCCACGAGCTCCTTGTGCCAGTCGAAGGGCGCCTTCTTGTCCTCGAGCGAGCGCAGCGCCTTCTGCAGCGCCTCGGTGAAGTTGCGGCCGATCGCCATCGCCTCGCCGACGGACTTCATGTGGGTGGTCAGCGTCGGGTCGGCACCCGGGAACTTCTCGAACGCAAAGCGGGGCACCTTGACCACCACGTAGTCCAACGTGGGTTCAAAGGCCGCCGTCGTGCTCGATCCGTTCTTACGGACGGCAATATCGTTTGGTAGCTCGTCGAGCGTGTAGCCGATCGCGACCTTGGCCGCGATCTTGGCGATCGGGAAGCCGGTCGCCTTCGACGCGAGGGCGCTGGACCGCGACACCCGCGGGTTCATCTCGATCACGATGACCCGGCCGTCGTGCGGGTTGACGGCGTACTGGATGTTGCACCCACCGGTGTCGACCCCGACCTCACGGATGATGCCGATCGCCAGGTCGCGCAGGTGTTGGTACTCGCGGTCAGTGAGCGTCATCGCCGGCGCGACCGTGATCGAGTCGCCGGTGTGGACGCCCATCGGGTCGAGGTTCTCGATCGAGCAGATGATGACAACGTTGTCGGCCCGGTCACGCATCACCTCCAGCTCGTACTCCTTCCAGCCGATGATCGACTCCTCGATGAGGACCTCGGTCGTCGGGCTGGCGTCGAGTCCGGAGCCGGCGATCCGCGTGAGGTCGTCAGCGTCGTAGGCGATGCCCGACCCGGTGCCGCCCATGGTGAAGGACGGGCGCACGACGACCGGGTAGCCGAGCTCGAGCACGGCCTTCTCGCAGTCGTCGAGGTTGTGGCAGACGAAGCTGCGGGCAACCTCGCCACCCACCTTCTCGACGATCGCGTTGAACTGCTCACGGTTCTCGCCGCGGTGGATCGCCTCGAAGCTGGCGCCGATCATCTCGACGCCATACTTCTCCAGGACGCCGTTCTCGTGCAGTGCGATCGCGGTGTTGAGGGCGGTCTGGCCGCCCAGGGTCGGGAGAACCGCATCAATCGGCCGGCCGCGCTCTGCTTCAAAAGCGATGACCTTCTCGACGAACTCCGGGGTGATCGGCTCGACGTAGGTCGCGTCGGCGAACTCCGGGTCGGTCATGATCGTCGCCGGGTTGCTGTTGACCAGCACCACGCGGATGCCTTCGGCCTTGAGGACCCGGCACGCCTGGGTGCCGGAGTAGTCGAACTCGCAGGCCTGCCCGATGATGATCGGCCCGGAGCCGATCACGAGGACGGACTTGATGTCTTCGCGCTTCGGCATCAGACCTCCTCGGTGGTCGAGCTTGTCGAGACCATCAGGTCGCAGAATCTGTCGAACAGGTAGGCCGCGTCGTGCGGGCCGGCGGCGGCCTCGGGGTGGTACTGCACCGAGAACGCCGTGAGCGTCCCGTCCGCGGACCGCAGCTCGAGGCCCTCGACCACGTCGTCGTTGAGGCAGACGTGGCTCACCGTGGCCGTGCCGTACGGCGTCTGGACGCCATCGTCGAGCGGCACAGCATCCGGCCATTGGACCGCGAACCCGTGGTTGTGAGCCGTCACCTCGACCTTGCCTGTCGTCCGGTCCATGACCGGCTGGTTGATGCCCCGGTGGCCGTAGGTGAGCTTGTAGGTGCCGAGCCCGAGGGCGCGGCCGAACAGCTGGTTGCCGAAGCAGATCCCGAAGTAGGGGATGCCGCGCTCGAGCACCGCCTGCAGCGTGGAGACGTCGGCCGTGGCCGGGTCGCCGGGGCCGTTGGAGAAGAACACGCCGTCGGGCGCGACCGCTTCGACATCGGCGATGGTCGCCGCCGCCGGCAGCACGTGGACCTCGATCCCCCGCGCCGCCATCAACGCGGGAGTCATGCCCTTGATGCCGAGGTCCACGGCAGCGACGGTGAACCGCTTCTCCCCCACCGCTGGCACGACGTGGGCCTCGTCGACACTGACCTCACCGGCCAGGTCGGCGCCCGTCATCTCGGGCTGCTCGCGCACCCGCTCGAGCAGCGCGTCCGGATCGGTCTCGGTCGTGGAGATCCCGCAACGCATCGCACCGCGCTCGCGCAGGTGGCGGGTCAGCGCCCGGGTGTCGATGCCGCTGATCCCGACCACGCCCTGGGCGCGTAGCTCGTCGTCGAGGGAGCGGCGCGACCGCCAGTTGCTGGCACGGCGCGCAGGGTCGCGGACGACGTACCCGGCCACCCAGATCCGGCGGGACTCCTGGTCCTCGTCGTTGATGCCGGTGTTGCCGATGTGCGGAGCCGTCATCACGACGACCTGACGGTGGTACGACGGGTCGGTCAGTGTCTCCTGGTAGCCGGTCATTCCGGTGTTGAACACCGCTTCGCCGTACGTCTCCCCTTCGGCGCCGTAGTTGTCGCCGTGGAAGGTGCGCCCGTCCTCGAGCACCAAGATCGCCATCAGACCAGCTTTCCGTCCAGAACCGTGGGACGTCCCCGGAGGAACGTCGCCTCGATCCTTCCAGGCAGCTCCATGCCGGCGTACGGGGTGTTCCGTGAGAGAGACGCCGACTCGGCGGCATCGATCGTTCTGGTAGCCGCTGGGTCGAACAGCGCGAGGTTGGCCGGAGCGCCGACCTCGATCGGGCGGCCGTGGTCAGCAACCTGGCCGATCCGCGCCGGTGCGTACGACATCCGCTCGGCAACACCCGCCCAGTCGAGCAGACCGCTGTCGACCATCGTGTGCTGCACGATCGACAGCGCGGTCTCGAGCCCGAGCATCCCGAACGCGGCGGCCGCCCACTCGCAGTCCTTGTCCTCGTGCGGGTGCGGCGCGTGGTCGGTGGCGACGATGTCGATCGTCCCGTCGGCCAGGCCGGTCCGCAGCGCCTCGACGTCGGAGGTCGAGCGCAGCGGTGGGTTGACCTTGTAGATCGGGTTGTACGTCGCCGCCAGCTCGTCGGTCAGCAACAGGTGGTGGGGGCAGGCCTCGGCCGTGACGTTCCAGCCCTTGCGCTTGGCGTCGCGGACGATCTCGACCGAGCCAGCGGTCGACACGTGGCACACGTGCAGCCGGGAGCCGACGTGGGCGGTGAGCAGGCAGTCGCGGGCGATGATCGCCTCCTCCGCGACTGCCGGCCAGCCGGCCAGTCCTAGCCGACCCGAGAGCTCGCTCTCGTTCATCTGGGCGCCCTCGGTGAGCCGGGGGTCCTGCGCGTGCTGGGCGATGACCCCGTCGAAGGCCTTGACGTACTCCAGCGCCCTTCGCATCAGCAGGGGGTCGCTCACGCAGTGACCGTCGTCGGAGAAGACCCGCACCCGCGCGGCCGAGTCGGCCATCGCGCCGAGCTCGGCGAGCCGCTCGCCCTGGAGCCCGACGGTGACCGCGCCGATCGGGTAGACGTCGCAGTAGCCCGCCTCGCGACCGAGCCGCCACACCTGCTCGACGACGCCCGCGGTGTCGGCGACCGGCTCGGTGTTGGCCATCGCATGCACGGCGGTGAAGCCGCCCATCGCGGCCGCCCGGGTGCCGGTCTCGACCGTCTCGGCGTCCTCACGGCCCGGCTCCCGCAGATGCGTGTGCAGGTCGACCAGGCCGGGAAGCGCGATCAGGCCCTCGGCCTCGATGACCGTGCCTTCGGTGGTCGAGTAGTCCGAGCCGCTAGGCGAGGACGTATCGAGACCCGGTGAGATCTCCGCGATCGTGCCGTCTGCGATGCGGATGTCGGTCGGCTCGCCACCCAGGATCCGGGCGTTCCTGATCAGAAACATCGGACTGCTCACGCCGGTCATTCAGGGCTCTCGCTTTCGGATCCCCCGAGGAGGAGGTAGAGGACGGCCATCCGGACGGCCACACCGTTGGTCACCTGCTCGACGATGACCGACCGGTCGGAGTCGGCGACGTCCGCGGTGATCTCCATCCCGCGCACCATCGGGCCGGGGTGCATGACGATCGTGTGGTCCTGCAGGGTCGACATCCGACGGCCGTCGAGGCCGTAGCGGCGGGAGTACTCGCGCGGCGTCGGGAAGAACCCGCCCTGCATCCGCTCGCGCTGGACGCGCAGCATCATCACCGCGTCGGCCTTCGGGATGACCGAGTCGAGGTCGTACGACGTGTCGACCCCCCAGCCCTCGACCCCCACCGGCAGCAGCGTCGGCGGGCCGACCAGCGTCACCTCGGCGCCCAGCGTCTGGAGCAGCAGGGCATTGGAGCGGGCGACCCGGCTGTGCAGCACGTCGCCGACGATCGCGACCCGCCGGCCCTCCAGGCCACCCGGCTTCGACTCACCGAGGTGCCGCCAGAGAGTGAACGCGTCCAGCAGCGCCTGTGTGGGGTGCTCGTGGGTGCCGTCACCCGCGTTGACGACGCTCGACCGCACCCAGCCCGAGTGGGCGAGCCGGTGCGGTGCACCGCTCGCGCTGTGGCGGATGACGACCGCGTCGGCGCCCATCGCCTCGAGGGTGAGCGCCGTGTCCTTGAGGCTCTCGCCCTTGCTGACGCTAGAACCCTTGGCCGCGAAGTTGATGACGTCGGCCGACAGCCGCTTGGCCGCTGCCTCGAAGGAGATCCGGGTGCGGGTGGAGTCCTCGAAGAACAGGTTGACCACGGTCCGGCCGCGGAGCGCCGGCAGCTTCTTGATCGGCCGGTCCGCGAGCGAGCGCATCTCGGCCGCGGTGGTCAGGACCAGCTCGGCATCGTCGCGGCTCAGGTCGGCCGCGCTCAGCAGGTGCCGCTTCATACGGTGCCCTCCGTCTGCGACTCGATCGACACCGCGTCGATGCCGCCGTCGTCGTCGATGTCAGACAACCGGACGCTCACCCGTTCGACGAGCGAGGTCGGCAGGTTCTTGCCGACGAAGTCGGCCCGGATCGGCAGCTCGCGGTGGCCCCGGTCGACGAGGACCGCGAGCTGGACGGCCCGCGGGCGTCCGACGTCGTTGAGGGCGTCCAGAGCGGCGCGGATGGTGCGGCCGGAGAACAGCACGTCGTCGACGAGGACCACGACCTTTCCGTCGATCCCGTCGCCCGGGATCTCGGTGTGCATCAGGGTGCGGGCGGGCTTCAGGCGCAGGTCGTCGCGATACATCGTGATGTCCAGGGACCCGACCGGTACGTCGTACTCCTCGACGGTGGACATCCGACTGGCGATCCGGTGCGCGAGCGGTACGCCGCGCCGCGGGATGCCGAGGAGCACGAGATCGTCCGCACCCTTGTTGCGTTCGAGGATCTCATGGGCGATCCGGGTGAGGGCCCGGGTGATGTCACGGGCGTCGAGGACCACTCTGCCGCTGGAGGGCTGGGTCACGGGTACAGGCTGGGCACACACGAGTGCGCTTGACCTCCTTCTCCGCCTCACGGGACGGCTCGTTAAAGGATGTCGAACAGGGGCTCACCCTACCGCGCCCGAGGGACCGGCTCACCGGCGGCTCACCGGGTTCTCAGGGGGCGGACAGACATGGCGAGAGGCCCGGAGCGTGTCCGGGCCTCTCGTCAGAACTGTGCGCTGATCAGCGGAAGGCGTCCTTCACCTTTTCGCCGGCCTGCTTGAGGTTGGCCTTGGTCTGGTCGACCTTGCCTTCGCCCTCGAGATCCTCGTCGCCCGAGGCCTTGCCCAGGGCTTCCTTGGCCTGGCCGACCTTGTCGCTGGCAGCGTTTTCGAGCTTGTCCTGGTTGCCCATGAGGTTCCTTTCGCTCGGGTGTGCGTTCACCCGAGCGGTACCCGGTGCGCTCCGGCGTAGACGTTCATGGTGGCGCCGCGGAGGAAACCGACCAGGGTCAGGCCGCTCTCCTCGGCGAGGTCGACGGCGAGCGAGGACGGTGCGGAGACCGCAGCAAGCATCGGAATCCCGGCCATCATGGCCTTCTGCACCAGCTCGAAGGAGGCGCGCCCGCTCACGACGAGAATCGTCTCGCGCAGCGGGAGGAGCCCCTCCCGCAGCGCGTGCCCGACGACCTTGTCGACGGCGTTGTGGCGGCCGACGTCCTCCTTGACCACCACCAGCTCGCCGGCTGCCGAGAACAGACCCGCCGCGTGCAGGCCGCCAGTGCGGTCGAAGACCTGTTGAGCTGCACGGAGCTGGTCCGGAAGCGTGGCGAGCAGCGCCGGGGTCACCCGGAGCGGGTCGTCCGCCACCTTCCAGGTCGAGGAGGTGCGGACGGCGTCGAGGCTGGCCTTGCCGCACACCCCGCACGACGACGTCGTGTAGAAGTTGCGCTCCAGCGAGGCGCTCGGCGCCGGCACTGCGGGGTCCAGTTGTACGTCGACGACGTTGTAGGTGTTCGTCCCTTCGTCGGTCGTGCCGGCGCAGTACCGCGCGGCGACGACATGGTCTGCGCCCTGCACGACCCCTTCGCTGACGAGGAACCCGATGGCCAGGTCGAAGTCGTCGCCGGGCGTCCGCATGGTGACGGTGAGCGGACGACCGTTGACGCGGATCTCCATCGGCTCCTCGACGGCGAGCGCGTCCGGACGCCGGGTCGCGTCCCCGTCCTGGATGCGCAGCACGGGTCGGCGGGAGGTGACGCGGCCCATCTCAGCCTCCGCCGTCCGCGAGGGGTTCCAGCCGGACGATGATGCCCTTGTAGGTGGGGGTGTTGCTCGCCTCGGCCACGCTGTCGAGCGGCACCAGGCAGTTCGCCTCGGGGTAGTACGCGGCCGCCGACCCGCGCGCGGTCGGGTAGGACACCGTCCGGAACCCCTCCAACCGACGCTCGGTGCCGTCTTCCCAGACGCTGACGACGTCGACCAGCGACTGGTCCGCGACCCCCAGCTCTGCCAGGTCCTCGGGGTTGACGAACACCACGTGCCGCGCGTCGTGGATACCGCGGTACCGGTCGTTCATCGCGTACGGGATGGTGTTCCACTGGTCGTGGGAGCGCATCGTCTGCAGCACCAGGTGACCCGCCGGCGCGGCGATCGAGGTGAAGTCGTTGCAGGTGAACTCGGCCTTGCCGCTGGGCGTCCGGTAGACCCCCTCGTTGACCGGGCTCGGCAGCCGGAAGCCCCCGGGGACAACGACCCGCTCGTTGAAGTCCTCGAAGCCCGGGCACGACCCGCGCGATCCGGTCCCGGATCAGGCCGTAGTCGGCCTCGAAGTCCTCCCACGGGATCGACCCGCCCTCACCGAGCGTGCGCCGGGCCAGCCGGCAGATGATCGCGACCTCGCTGAGCAGGTGCGGCGAGGCCGGCGCCAGCCGGCCGCGCGAGGCGTGCACCTCGCTCATCGAGTCCTCGACGGTGACGAACTGCTCCCCCGTCGCCTGGACGTCGCGGTCGCTGCGCCCGAGCGTCGGCAGGATCAGCGCGGTCTCGCCGCCCACGGTGTGCGACCGGTTCAGCTTCGTGGAGACCTGGACCGTCAGTCGGCAGCGCCGCAGCGCGTCCTCGGTGACGGCACTGTCCGACATCGCGCGGACGAAGTTGCCGGCGACGCCGACGAAGACCTTCGCCTCGCCGTCCCGCATCGCCCGGACGCCGCGGACCGAGTCGTAGCCGGGCTCGGTCGGCGGACTGAAGCCGAACTCCTTCTCGAGGCCGACCCGGAACGGCTCCGGCATCTGCTCCCAGATGCCCATGGTGCGGTCGCCCTGCACGTTGCTGTGTCCGCGCACCGGACACACGCCGGTCCCGCGGCCGGCCGATGCTGCCGCGCAGCAGCAGGAAGTTGACGATCTCGCGGATCGTCGGCACGCCGTGCCGGTGCTGGGTCAGCCCCATCGCCCAGCACACGATGACCTTGTCGCTCGCCCAGGACCCGCTCGTGCAGCTCCTCGATCTCCGCACGCGTCAGACCGGTCGCCTCGAGCACGTCGTCCCAGTCGGTCCTCCGGACGTGCTTGCGGCGAAGGCCTCGAAGCCGGTGGTGTCGCGCTCGATGAAGTCCGTGGTCCAGCACGGTCCCGGGCGCCGCGTCCTCGGCCTCCAGCAGCAGCCGGTTGAGCATCTGGAACAGCGCGAGGTCGCCGCCGGGGCGGATCTGGAGGAACTGGTCGGCGATCGCCGTACCCCGGCCCGACGACGCCGCGCGGCTTCTGCGGGTTCTTGAACCGCATCAGGCCGGCCTCGGGCAGCGGGTTGACCGCGACCACCTGGCCGCCGTTGTGCTTGGTCTCCTCCAGCGCGGTGAGCATCCGCGGGTGGTTGGTGCCGGGGTTCTGCCCGACGACGAGCACCAGGTCGGCCTCGTAGATGTCGTCGAGCGACACCGTGCCCTTGCCGACGCCGAGGGTCTCGCCGCAGAGCCGATCCGCTCGACTCGTGGCACATGTTGGAGCAGTCCGGCAGGTTGTTGGTGCCGAAGACCCGGGCGAAGAGCTGCAGCAGGAACGCGCCCTCGTTGTTGAGCCGCCCGGAGGTGTAGAACATCGCCTCGTCCGGGGAGTCGAGCGCGTTGAGCTCCCCGGCCAGCAGGCCGATGGCGTCGTCCCAGCTGATCGGCTCGTAGTGCGTCGCAGCTCGGCACGCTTGACCATCGGCTCGGTCAGCCGGCCCTGCTGGTTGAGCCAGTAGTCGGACATCTGCTCCAGCTCGGCGACGGAGTGCTCGGCGAAGAACTCGCGCGGTGACCCGGCGCGACGTCGCCTCGTCGTGACGTGCTTGGCGCCGTTCTCGCAGTACTCGTTCTTGTGCCGGTGCCCGGGTCCGGCTCGGGCCAGGCGCACCCCGGGCAGTCGATGCCCTTCGCCTGGTTGAGGTTGAGGAGCGTCAGCGCCGTCCGACGCGTCGAGGTCTGCGACGAGCGAGTACTGCATGGCGTGGCTTGACGCCGGGCACGCCAGCCGCCCAAGTCTTGGGCGCGGGTGACGGACAGATCGTCCTTCGGGTCCTCGATCGGAGGCATCTCTCTCCCAGTCTCTACGGGTCGGGAAGCAGTTCACTGCCTGTTTCGTCATCGTAGGCTGCGGCCGTGGACGCCCTCGCCCGACTGGTCGCCGACCTCCCCGACGGGGTGGTCGTGACCGGCGCGGCCGAGACCGACAAGTACCGCGAGGACTTCGCCCGGGACGGGTCGGCAGGTACGCCGATCGCAGTGGTCCGGGCCGAGACCGCCGAGCAGGTCCAACAGGCGATGCGCTGGGCGGCCGAGCACCGCGTGCCGGTGGTCCCCCGCGGCGCCGGCACCGGCCTGTCGGGCGGGTCGTCGGCCGTCGACGGCGGGATCACCATCTCGCTGGACCGGATGCGGGCGATCGAGATCGATCCGGCCTGCCAGGTCGCCATCGTCGAGCCGGGTGCGCTCAACGTCGAGGTCAAGCGCGCCGCCGCGGAGCACGGACTCTGGTACCCGCCGGACCCCTCGTCGTACGAGATCTGCTCCATCGGCGGCAACCTCGCGACCAACGCGGGCGGCCTGTGCTGCGTGAAGTACGGCGTCACGTCGGACTACGTCCTCGGCATGGATGTCGTGCTGGCCGACGGCACCCTCGTCCGGCTGGGCGGCAAGCAGATCAAGGACGTGGCCGGCCTCTCGCTGCTGAAGCTGTTCGTCGGCAGCGAGGGCACCCTCGGCATCATCACCCGGGCAATCCTTCGACTGATCCCCGCGCAGACGGCCGGCGCGACCCTGGTCGGCGCCTTCTCCACGATGACGGAGGCCTCACGAGCCGTGGTCGCGATCCGCAGCCGGGTGCGCTGCTCGATGCTGGAGCTGATGGACAACACCACCATCAACGCGGTCGAGGACTGGCGGTCCCACGGACTCGACCGGTCGACCGGTGCTCTCCTGCTCGCCCAGTCCGACGCCGTCGGCGCCGCCTGTGAGACGGAGATCGACCTGATCCGCGAGTCCTGTGAGAAGGAAGGTGCCGCCGACGTCTTCACGACCACCGACGCGGACGAGGCCGCGATGTTGGTGGCGGCCCGCCGCAACGCGTTCCTGGCCCTTGAGAGCCGCGGCAGCGTGCTGTTCGAGGACGTCGGCGTGCCCGTCCCGGTCCTCCCCGACCTGGTCGACGGGATCGCTGACATCTCGGCCCGCTGCGGCGTCGAGATCGCCCTTGTCGCGCATGCCGGCGACGGCAACACCCACCCGATCGTCGTGTACGACGCCAGCAGTCCCGCCGCCGTCGCCGGCGCCCGTCAGGCGTTCGACCAGGTGATGGCGCTCGCCATCGAGCTCGGCGGCACCATCACCGGCGAGCACGGCGTGGGACGCGCCAAGAAGGCGGCGCTGCCCGACCAGCTCGGAGCGGACGTGATGGCGCTGACCCGTCGCGTCAAGGACGCCCTCGACCCGGACGGCATCCTCAACCCCGGCGCCATCCTGTAGCGCCTGGCTCCGGAGCCGGCGAAGCTCAGAGTGCCCGGGCCATAGCCGCGCAGGCCGCCAGCCACGACCGTCTGGTCCCCTCGCTGAGCTGCCGGTAGGGAACCACGGATCCCGAAACCAGCACCGGGTCGTACGGCACCCGGTAGACGCCGCGGGTGCGCTGCTCGTAGACCTGGACCAGGTCGCTCGCGAGCCGCGCGTCGACCTTGTCGCTGGGGTCGGACAGGACGGTGATCGTCTTGTGCTTCAGGTTGGCGTAACCGGCGTCCTGCAGCGCGTCGAGCATCCACAGCCCGCTGTAGCCGGTGTCCTCGCGCACCGTGCTGGTGACCACCAGCAGGTCGGCGGCCTCCGCGGCCGCGAGCCAGTTCTCCGCCCGCATGTTGTTGCCCGTGTCGATCAGGATCACCCGGTAGAAGCGCTCCAGCAGGGCGTGCACGTCGGCGAAGTCCGCGGCGTGGATGATGCCCGTCACGTCCGGCCGCTCGTCGGACGCCAGCACATCGAAGTGGGCGTCGCCCTGGGAGCGGACGAAGGCGCCCAGGTCACCGATCCGCGACTGGTAGGCGTCCTTGAACCGCCCGAGGTCCTCGAGCAGCTCGCGGGTGGTGTTGCGGTGGCTCCCGCGCTGGCCGCGGATGCCGAGCGTGCCGCGGGTCTCGTTGTTGTCCCACGCGACCACCCCGCCACCACGCACGGTGCCGAACGTGTAGCCGGCGCCGAGCACGCCGGTGGTCTTGGCGGCGCCGCCCTTGGGGTTGATGAACGCGATCGTCCGGGGCCCGGTGAAGTCCTTCTGGATCGACTGCCGATCGGCATGGAACGCCCGTTCGCTGGCGCTCATCCTCGGCTTGACGATGCCCCCGCTCGCGCGCCGGACCCGACCGCGCCAGCCCCACGTGGCCGGCCCCTGAGGGGCGTCGTGCGCGCGGCGGTCGAGGAAGTCCGTCGCGGTCATGAACCGGCGCGGCTCGGCCAGGTGCTGAGGCGCCGAGGGCGGCTGCGCTGTCCGTGGGGGCGCCGCCCTCGGAACCGACGGCCTGGCCGACGGCGGTGCCGACGGCGGCGGGCCCAACGGCGGCGGACTGGTGGGCTGGCTCACGGTTACCTCCCGAGATGAGGCGGAACGACTGGCCAGACCCTAACCCGCAGGCCGACTGCCCCAACAGCATCCCCGGAGGCGTGGCGGGTCAGACCTCGAGCTCGTTGATGGCGTTCTCGATGGCGCGCCAGAAGGTCGGGTAGGCGTAGTGCATGGTGCGCAGCTTCGCAACGGGCACCGCGGCGTGAACCGCGGTGGCGATGAACCCGATCATCTCGCCACCGGACGGGCCCACCGTCGTACCCCCGACCAGGACGCCGCGGTCGGCGTCGGCGACGACCTTGATCACCCCGTGGTTGCCGGTCTTGTGCATCCAGCCGCGACTCGAGCTCGGCAGCGAGTAGCTCCCGGTCGTGACCCGGATGCCCGCCTCACGCGCCTGCGCCTCGGTGAGGCCGACCGAGCCGACCTCGGGGTCGGTGAACGTCGCCCGGCTGACCGCTGTGTAGTCGGCCCACGGCCCGTCCTTGCCGAGGATCGAGCGCACTGCGATGTCCGCCTGGTACATCGACATGTGCGTGAAGAGTCCCTTGCCGGTGATGTCACCGACGGCCCACAGGTCGTCGGTCGCCCGCAGCTGCTCGTCGGTGTCGAGGAACCGCGCGGACGGGTCGAGACCGACGGTGTCCAGTCCCAGGTCGGACAGGTTGGTACGCCGGCCGGCCGCCACCAGCAGCGCGGCCGCGGTCAGCTGCTCGCCACCCCCGAGCGACACCGTGAACCCGGTCCCGGAGTCGTGCCCGACCCGCTCGACCTGCACACCGGCGCGGACTTCGATGCCCTCGTCGGCCATCGCATCAGCGACCACCGCGCTGGCCTCCGGCTCCTCGGGTCCGAGGATCCGATCCGCGACCTCGAGGATGGTGACCTGCACCCCGAACCGTGCGAACGCCTGCGCGATCTCGCAGCCGATGGCTCCGCCACCGAGCACGATCATGCTCTCGGGAAGGTCCTTGACCTGCACTGCGTCGCGGTTGGTCCAGTACGGCGTGTCCGCGAGCCCCTCGACCGGGGGTACGGCGGGCGACGTGCCGACGTTGAGCACGACGCCACGTCGTACGTCGTAGTCCTGCGGGCCGTCGTCGGTATCGACCACCAGCTTGCCGGGTCCGGCCAGCCGGCCGTGTCCGCGGGCGAACTTGGCACCGTTGTCGATCAGCCGGTCGACCGCGACCTGGTCATTCCAGGCGTCGGTGGCCTCGTCGGAGATCCGCCTCGCGACCGTCGCCCAGTCGGGCTTCACCTCGACCGTGCCGCCCAAGGTCGGCACCCGTCTCGCCTCGGCGAGCGCGTCGGCCGCGCGGATCATCATCTTCGAGGGGATGCACCCGTAGTAGGGACACTCACCGCCCACCAGGTGCTTCTCCACACCCAGCACGGACAGGCCGGCCTGCGCGAGCTGCGCAGCGACGTGCTCCCCGCCCGGGCCGAGACCGATGACGGCAACGTCGATGCTCTCGCTCATGGCGACAGCCTTGCACGAGGTTCACTGGCTGGAAACTACCTCGAGGCACCGGTCGTCGAGTAGCCGTTCGCGAGGGACGAGCGAGCGGCCTATCGAGACGCAGCTACGTGCCCGCCCACCTGGGGGGTGGTCGGCGTACGTGTGCGGGCGTCTGGATACGTCGCTCGCTGCGCTCTCTCCTGCTCGACGACCGGTGGGTCAGACCAACGTCGGCTTGTTCTTGAGGATCGCGCCCAGCAGGCCGTTGACGAACGACGGGGACTCGTCCGTGGACAGGTCCCGCACCAGTGCCATCGCCTCGGTGACCGCGACCGCGTCGGGGACGTCATCGAGGTAGAGCATCTCGTAGACGCCGATGCGCAGCACGTTGCGGTCGACGGCCGGCATCCGGTCGAGCGTCCAGCCCTGCGCGTAGGTGGCGAGCACCTCGTCGATCCGGGACTGGTGCTCGACGACGCCCCGCACGAGCGTCTCGGTATAGGGGTTGGCCGGGGCCGCGCCCTCCTCGATCGACCGGTCCAGGGTCTCGCCGGCCGACTCCCGCCGCAGGTCGGCGGCGAAGAGCAGATCGAGCGCCCGTTTGCGGGCCTTGGAGCGCGCGCCTCCTGCTGCCACTAGGACTTCACGCGGCTGAGGTAGGAGCCGCCCTCGCGGGTGTCGACCTTGATCTTCTCGCCCTGCTCGATGAAAAGCGGCACCTGGATCTCGGCACCGGTCTCGACGGTGGCCGGCTTGGTGCGGCCCGTCGCGGAGTCGCCGACGACGCCGGGCTCGGTGTAGGTGATGGTCAGCTCGACCGAGGCGGGGAGCTCGATGAACAGGACCCGGCCCTCGTTGGTGGCGACGACCGCCTCCATGTTCTCGAGGAGGAAGTTCTTGGCGTCGCCGATGATGTCGGGATCGACCTCGGTCTGCTCGTAGGTGCCGGTGTCCATGAAGACGTAGTTCGTGCCGTCGTTGTAGAGATACTGCATGGTGCGGCGGTCGACCGTGGCGGTCTCGACCTTGGTGCCGGCGTTGAAGGTCTTGTCGACGTTCTTGCCCGTCTCGACGTGCTTGAGCTTGGTGCGCACGAAGGCGGGGCCCTTGCCGGGCTTCACGTGCTGGAACTCGACCACCTGCCAGAGCTGGTTTTCCAGCTTGAGAACCATGCCGTTCTTCAGGTCGTTCGTCGTTGCCATGCGCCAGCCTTCTTCGATGCAGATGTCAAGTTCAACGGGGGTAGATGTGGCCACTTCGGGCCAGCGGGGAAGTCTAGTCGCCGCCCTCGGCTGCGATGAATTCGAGAGCCTGTCGGTAGCCGTCGATCCCCTGCCCGGCGATCACCTTCACGGCGTGCGGCGTCACCACCGACGTGTGTCGGAAGACCTCGGGGCGCTGCGACGGGTCGGAGATGTGCACTTCGACCAGCGGCGCAGTGAGCTGCGCACACGCGTCGAAGATCGCGTAGGAGTAGTGCGACCAAGCCGCCGCATTGAGGATCACAGGCGTCTCGGTGTCGGCGGCGTTGTTGAGCCAGTCGAGCAACTCACCTTCATGGTTGGTCTGCCGGACGATCGCCTCGACGCCGTACTGCTTGCCCCACTCGCCGCAGAGGTCGGCGAGCTCGCGGTGGGTGGTCGTGCCGTAGATCTCCGGCTCGCGTCGGCCGAGCCGGCCGAGGTTGGGGCCGTTGAGGACCAGGACCTTGGTCACGCGGCACCGCCCGTCATCTGGTCGTACGCCGCCCGCAGGTTGGCCTCGGACGGACCGGACAGGACGACCGGCTTCGCCAGACCGTCGAGCACGACGAACCTCAACGTGTTGCCACGCGCCTTCTTGTCGACCCGCATCCCGGCCAGCAGCTCGTCGAACTCGGTCCCCGCGTAGCTGGTCGGCAGGCCGACGGCCGCGAACGCGGTCGTGTGCCGGGCCGCGGTCTGGTCGTCCAGGTGACCCTCGAGCCGGGCCAGCTCGGCGACGTAGCAGCAGCCGATCGCGACCGCCTCGCCGTGGCGCATCGTGTAGCCCTCGGCGCGCTCGATCGCGTGCGCCATCGTGTGGCCGTAATTGAGCACCTCCCGACCGATGCCGCTTCCGGTGGTTGAGCCGGTCGATACCCCGGTCTCCTTGAGGTCAGCCACCACGACCTCGATCTTGACCCGGATCGCGCGCTCGACCAGGTCCGGGAGCAACTGCCCGGCCGGGTCGGTCGCCGCGTCCGGGTCGGCCTCGACCAGGTCGAGGATCGCCGGGTCGGCGATGAAGCCGCACTTGATCACCTCGCCCATGCCGGCGACCAGCTCCTCGCGCGGCAGCGTGAGCAGGGTGTCGAGGTCGACGAGCACTCCGGCCGGCTCATGGAACGAGCCGACCAGGTTCTTGCCCGCCGCGGTGTTGATGCCGGTCTTCCCGCCCACTGCCGCGTCGACCATCGCGAGCAGCGTGGTCGGGACGTGCACGACCCGCACTCCCCGCAACCAGGTCGCCGCCACGAAACCGCCGAGGTCGGTGGTTGCCCCGCCCCCGAACGTCACCACCGCGTCGGACCGGGTGAAACCGGCCTCCCCGAGCGCGTCCCAGCACTGGAACGCGACGCCGGCCGCCTTGGTCGACTCACCGGTCGGCAGCCCGAGCGCAAGGACGTCGTACTGCTCGCGCAGCGCGTCGAGCACCGGCTCTGCGAGCTCGTCGAGCTCCGCGGCGTACAGGAACGCGACGCGTTGCACCCCGGCGCCCAGGACGGCGGGCAGCCGGTCCGCGAGTCCGCGGCCGATCACGACGTCGTACGGCGACGCGCCTCCCACGGGCAGGACGGTGTCGGTCATCGGACCTCGCTCTCAATCCGGGCGGCGATCTCGGTCGCCACCTCCTGCGGCGTCCGGCCGTCGGTGTCGACCGAGATCCGGGCGAGGCCCTCGTAGACCGGCGTGCGTTCGTCGAGCAGCTGCTTCACCCGGGCTCGGACGTTGCCGAGCAGCAGGGGGCGTCCGACGCCCAGCCCGACCCGCTTGACGGCGTCGGTCAGACCGACCCGCAGGAAGACCACGCGGTGCTCGGCCAGCAGCGCCCGGGTCTCGGGATCGAGCACGGCGCCGCCGCCGAGGGCGAGGACGCCGTCGTGCTCGTCGAGCGCGGCAGCGACCGCCGTACGCTCCAGCGCGCGGAACGCCGCCTCCCCGTCGTCGACGAAGATCTCCTGCACCGGCTTGCCCGCCCGCGCCTCGACGGCATGGTCGCTGTCGAGGAACCCCACGCCGAGTGCGTCGGCGAGCAGCCGGCCGACCGTCGTCTTGCCGGCGCCCATGGTGCCGACGAGGACGGCGACCGGCTGGCTCACTTGTACCTCAACGAGCCCAGGTAGCTCTCGGCGTTGCGGCGGGTCTCCTGGACCGAGTCGCCGCCGAACTTCTCGACCACCGCGTCCGCCAGGGTGAGCGCAACCATCGCCTCGGCCACGATGCCGGCAGCCGGTACGGCGCACACGTCGGAGCGCTGGTGGTGGGCGACGGCTTCCTCGCCGGTGGCGACATCGACGGTGCGCAGCGCGCGGGGCACGGTCGCGATCGGCTTCATCGCGGCGCGGACCCGCAGGATCTCGCCGGTCGTCATGCCGCCCTCGGTGCCTCCGGAACGTCCGGACACGCGCCGCAGACCGTCCTCGGTCGGGACGATCTCGTCGTGGGCGAGCGAGCCCGGGGTGGCCGCGAGCTCGAAGCCGTCGCCGACCTCGACGCCCTTGATCGCCTGGATGCCCATCAGCGCGCCGGCGAGGCGCGAGTCGAGCCGGCGGTCCCAGTGGACGTGCGAGCCGAGGCCGGGCGGCAGGCCGTGGACGACGACCTCCACCACACCGCCGAGGGTGTCGCCGTCCTTGTGGGCCTGGTCGATCCGCTCGATGATCAGCTTCGACGTGTCCGGGTCGAGGCAGCGGACCGGGTCCTCGTCAAGGCGTCCGGCGTCGTCCGGCTGGGGCCACAGCCCTGCGGGCGCGCGGACGCCGCCGATCTCGATCACGTGCGAGACGATCTGCGCGCCGACCGCCTGCTCGAGGAAGTTGCTCGCCACCCGGCCGAGCGCCACCCGCGCGGCGGTCTCGCGGGCTGAGGCACGCTCCAGCACGGGGCGGGCGTCCTCGAAGTCGTACTTCTGCATGCCGGCCAGGTCGGCGTGACCGGGCCGGGGCCGCGTGAGCGGGGCGTTGCGCGCGAGTCCGTCGAGGATCTCCTGGTCGACCGGGTCGGCCGCCATCACCTGCTCCCACTTGGGCCACTCGGTGTTGCCGACCTCGATCGCGACCGGGCCACCCTGGGTGCGCCCGTGCCGGACACCTCCGACGACCCGCACCTCATCCGCCTCGAACTTCATCCGGGCGCCGCGGCCGTACCCCAGCCGCCTCCGGGCGAGCGCGTCGGAGATGTCGTCGGTCGTGACCTCGACGTGGGCCGGCAGGCCTTCGAGGATCGCGACCAGGGAGGGCCCGTGGGACTCCCCCGCGGTCAGCCAGCGCAACATGCGTCACATTCTCCCATCCCCGGCCCCGCCACCCGATGCCGCGGCGCCCGGACGAGACTCAGCTCTCCGCGAATCAGGAGTTATCCCCCGTGAATCCGGTCAGATCCCCGCCCAGACCGCCGGACTCGGCGGGGATCTGGCCCGATTCGGCGGGGATCTGGCCCGATTCGGCGGGCATGGGGCCCGATTCGGCGGGCATGGGGCCGGATTCGGCGGGCATGGGGCCCGATTCGGTCAGCCCCAGAGCGCAGCGACGACCGGCTCACCCGCCACGACGCCGAGCCACGCCCCGGCCAGGAGGTACGGCCCGAAGGGGTACGCACGTTTGAGCACCGAACGGTCCCGCTTGACGAACGCGATGATCAGGCCGGGGACGGCGAACAGCAGGAACGCGGCGTAGAGCCCGATGAGAAGGGGTCCGGCGCCGACGTACCCGAGGACGCAGCCGAGCAGGGCTGAGAGCCGGACGTCGCCGAAGCCCATGCCGGCCTGCCGGACGAACCACAGCAGCCAGAACACCGTGCGGACCACCAGCAGGCAGATGACACCGCGGACCAGCTCCTCGGCGTCACCGGTCGTCGCCCAGCGGACGCCGCCGTAGGCGAGCGCGGCGAGCGTCGCCGGCAGCACCACGATCGACGGGAGCAGCCGCGTGCGGTGGTCGACGACGCCCAGCAGGGTGCTGATCGGCACCAGCGGGAGGAGCAGGCACAGCAGCCAGTCCCAACCGAGGGCGGCACCGATGCCGGCACCGGCGACGCCGGAGATCGACCCGGCGAGGAGCCAGAGCCGGGGCCGACGGCCGAGGTCGGCGTACAGCTCCTTCGGCGGCTCCTCGAGGCGTGCCTTCTGGGCCGCGGTCAGCTCGGCGCCCTCCTCCGGGTCCGGCGGGGGTTCCGGCAGCACCCGGATGAGGTACGGCGTCAGCGCGCCGCCGATGCCGCAGCCGACCAGCCCGACCAGGGCCGCGGCGAGGTGTTGGGTCACCGCAGCCGCTCCCGGAGCGCGGCCTCGCCGGCGGCGCGCATCGCGGCCAGCGGTGCGGCGACGCCGGTGAACGCCGTGAACTGGAGCGCGGCCTGGTGGACCAGCAGGTCGAGACCGCTGACGAGCGTGTGCGGGGCCGCCTCTGCCAACGGTGTCGGCCAGGGGTGGTAGACCACGTCGAACATCACTGCCACGTCGCCCACGCGGTCGACCAGTCCGGGTGTCTGCGCGATCACGGGAACGGTCGACACCACGATGTCGGCACCATCGAGCTCGACGGTCGCGAGGTCGACCACCCGCACCTGCGGCCGACGGGGGTGCCCGGCGATGGCGGCGACGGTGTCGGACGCGTGCGACGCCGTCCGCGCGGCGAGCGCGATCCGGGTGGCGCCGAGCTCCGCCAGAGCGAGGCCGGTCGACGCCGCGGTCGCGCCCGCGCCCAGGATGAGCGCGTCGCCGACCGGGCCGTCGTGCCGCTCCCGGATGGCCGCGACCGCGCCCGGCAGGTCGGTGTTGTCGGCGTGCACAGCACCGTCAGCCAGCAGCAGCGTGTTGGCCGAGCGCACCAGCGCGACGCGGTCGCTCACCACGTCGGCGAGCGCCTTCGCTTCCCGCTTCAACGGGGCCGTCACGGACAGCCCGCGCCACTCGTCGCCGAGACCGGCCACGAACGCGGCCAGCTCACCCGCGGGGACCAGCGCGGCGTCGTACTCCCAGTCGAGCCCGACCGCGGCGTAACCGGCGCGGTGCAGCACCGGTGACAGCGAGTGGGCGATCGGATCGCCCACGACGGCGCACTTCACAGTCAGCCGCACACGTCGGGATGGCTGTCGCAGTAGGCGCGCAACTCGTCCTGGTACTGCAGGAACTCCTCGTAGCTCTCGGCGAACTTGGTCTTGCCGCTCCGCAGGTTGACCGTGACGTAGTAGTACCAGGCACCGTCGGCCGGGTTGAGTGCGGCGTCGATTGCCTCCTCGCCCGGGTTGCCGATCGGACCGGGCGGCAGCCCCGCATTGAGGAAGGTGTTGTACGGCGACCGCGTCGTCTCGCGCTCCTCCTGGGTCAGGCCCACGGTGAGCGGCCGGTCGAGCGCGAAGTCGACGGTCGCGTCGATCTGGAGTCGGCCGATCTGGCCGGCGGTGCCGGGGTTCTCGATCCGGTTGTAGATCACGCGGGCGATCTTCGCCATGTCGCGCCCGAGTCCCTCGGCCTGGACCAGTGCGGCCACCGTCATCACCTCGTGCGGCTGGTAGCCCTCACTCACGTCGGCTGCGGCGTCCTCGAGGTCGAGGTCGCCGGCCGCCTGCTCCCAGCGGTTGACCATGGCGCGCAGGATCGATGCCGGGGTGTCGTCGGGGGTGACCGTGTAGGTCGCCGGGAACAGGTAGCCCTCAGGGTTCCCGTCCGCGTAGCCGGGCAGCCCCAGCGCCTCGGTGTCGGCCAATGCCCGCAGGAGCTGCTTCCTGGAGAAGTCCGTGCCTTCCGCCAGCCGGTCGATCACGTCGACGACCCGGAGGCCCTCGGGAATGGTGACCGACGACTGCGCGAGGTTGCCCGGATCCACCAGGATCGCGACGACGTCGGAGGCCTTCATCTCCTCCTTGAGCAGATAGGTGCCCGCCTGGATGCCGGTCGCCCCGGCGTCATCCTCAGCCGCGTTGACGAACGCCTCGGACGAGGCAACGACGCCGACGTCCTCGAGCTCGTCGCCCATCGACCCGATCGTCTGACCCGGGTCGACGACGAACATGACCTCGCCCTTCCCCGGCCCCGGGTAGTCCTCCGGATCCGCGAACCACTCCTCGATCTGCGGCAATGCCCAGAACTTGATGCCGGCGGCGATGACGACCACCGCGACCACCACGAAGACGAGCATCGGCAGACACCCCGAGAAGCGCCTCTTGCGGCGCCGGCTGCCGGCGGACTGCGGGGCGCCCTCCTCCAGGACGTACGGGTCACTCATGCGTCTCCTCGACGTCGGTCCCGGTCAGGTCGGCGCCGGCTGCCTCCGGCTCCACCACCACCACCTCCCCGGGTGCACGACCTGTCGCGCGCTCCGTGTCGAGAGCGTGCTGCAGGATCACGACGGCCGCGACCTGGTCGATCACGGCACGTCGGTGCTGTCCCTTGCGTTGATCGCGGAGCATAGCCTCCGCCGTCACCGTGGTGAGCCGCTCGTCGACCAGCCGCACCGGCACCGGCGCGATCCGCTCGGCGAGCCGGCGCGCGAACTCCCGCGTCTTCACCGCCGCCGGGCCCTCGCCGCCGGACAGCGACCGCGGCAGACCGACCACGACCTCCATGACCTCCTCAGCGGCGGCCAGCTGCCGCAGCCGCCGCAGGTCGCCCTTGCCGCGGCGCACGGTCTCGACCGGCGTCGCGAGCACGCCGGATGGGTCGCAACGCGCGACACCGATCCGGGCGTCCCCCGGGTCCACGCCGAGGCGTACGCCGAGCCTCACCCGCGGCGCCTCACCGAGCGGGCACCGCCGCGAGCACGGCCGCGATCGCCTCGTCGATCCGGGTGGCGTCGGCGCCACCGCCCTGGGCGACGTCGTCCTTGCCGCCGCCACGGCCGTCGACGTACGGCGACACGACCCTGACCAGCTCGTTGGCCGAGAGGCCCTGCGCCCGCCCGGCGTCGTTGACGGCCGCGACCACCGACACCTTGCCGTCGACCACCCCGATGATCACGGCGACGCCCGGGGTGTCACCCGGAAGCCGACCGCGCACGTCGAGCGCAAGCGTGCGTACGTCGCCCCCGCCCGCGCCGTCGACCCGGTGAGCGACCACCTTCACGCTGCCGATGTCCGTCGCGCCGGCCGCCAGCGCGGCGCCACCGGCCAGCAGCTGACCGAGCCGGATCCGCTCGATCTCCTTCTCAGCGGCGCGCAGCTTCTCGACCAGGTCGTTGACCCGCGCGGGGAGGTCCTCGGGCCGCGCCTTGAGCGTCTCCGCCAGCTGCGCGACCAGGACGTGCTCGCGGGCGAGGAACTGGTAGGCGTCGGTGCCGACGAGCGCCTCTACCCGGCGCACTCCCGAGCCGATCGAGGACTCCCCGAGCAGCTTGATCACGCCGAGCCGCCCCGAGCTCTGAGCGTGGGTGCCGCCGCAGAGCTCACGCGCCCAGTCGCCGACGGACACGACGCGCACGCGGTCGCCGTACTTCTCACCGAAGAGGGCCATCGCGCCGGAGGCCACCGCTTCCTGCTGGCTCATTACCTCGGCGTGGACGGCGAGGTCGTCGAGCACGACCGCGTTGACCCGTGCCTCGACGTCGGTCATCACCGACTCCGGTACCGATCCGGTGGCGGAGAAGTCGAAGCGGAAGCGGCCGGGCGAGTTCTCCGACCCGGCCTGGGTCGCGGTCTCACCGAGCGCCTCGCGGAAGGCCTTGTGCACCATGTGGGTCGCCGTGTGCGAGCGCGAGATCGCGAGCCGGCGGTCGGTGTCGACCAGCGCCTGGCCCGCGACGCCGGCAGTGACCTCGCCCGAGAGCACCTTCGCCTTGTGCACGACCAGGCCGTTGATCGGCGACTGCACGTCGCGGACCTCGAGCACCGCTCCGTTGGCGAGCTGGATGATGCCCTGGTCGGCGAGCTGGCCGCCGCCTTCGGCGTAGAACGGCGTGCGGTCGAGCACGACCTCGACCTCGTCGCCCTCCTGGGCGGAGTCGACGACGGCGCCACTGGCGACGATGCCGCGCACCGTGCCCTCGTCGACCACGGCGTCGTAGCCGGTGAACTCCACCGAACGCCCCATGCTGTCCGCGATCTCGCGATACGAGTCGGTGTTGCGGTGCGAGCCCTTCTTGGCCTTGGCGTCGGCCTTCGCGCGCTCCCGCTGCTCGGACATCAGCCGGCGGAAGCCCTCCTCGTCGACCTGCAGGCCCTGCTCCGACGCCATCTCGAGGGTGAGGTCGATCGGAAATCCGTAGGTGTCGTGGAGCTGGAAGGCCTTGGCGCCGGAGAAGACCGGGCTGCCGCCCTGCTTCACCTCAGCCTTCACCTCGCCGGCGGCGAGGTCGAAGATGCTGGTGCCCGACTTGAGGGTCGACCGGAACGCGTCCTCCTCGGCGTAGGCGACGGTGGAGATCCGCTCCCAGTTGGCGAAGAGGTCGGTGTAGGTCTCGCCCATCTTGTCGCGGCTGACGGGCAGCAGCTCGGGCAGGCACGGGTCGTCGTACCCGAGCAGCCGCATCGACCTGACGACCCGCCGCGCGAGCCGGCGCAAGACGTAGCCGCGGCCCTCGTTGTGGGGGGTCACACCGTCGTTCATCAGCATCATCGACGAGCGGATGTGGTCGGCGATGACCCGGAACCGTACGTCGTCAGCCCTCGACTGCAGAGTGTCTGCGGCTCTGTATCTCCTGCCGGTGAGCTCCTGGGCCTTCTCGATCACGGGGAACATGACGTCGATCTCGTACATGTTCTCCGTGCCCTGGAGCAGGAAGGCGACGCGTTCGAGGCCCATGCCGGTGTCGATGTTCTTCTTCGGCAGGGACCCCGCGATGTCGAAGTCCTCCTTGCTGCGGACAGCGGAGAGCTCGTCCTGCATGAAGACCAGGTTCCAGATCTCGAGGTAGCGGTCCTCGAGCTCGGTCGGCATGGCGATCCGCTCGGTCGTCGCGAACTCACCGTCCGGTCCGTACGACGGGCCGCGGTCGTAGAGGATCTCCGAGCACGGGCCACCCGGTCCGGGCACGCCCATCGACCAGTAGTTCTCCTTCGGGCCGAGCTTGACGATCCGCTCGGTCGGGAGGCC
Source organism: uncultured Actinomycetota bacterium (assembly GCA_963795115.1). Classification (GTDB taxonomy): domain Bacteria; phylum Actinomycetota; class Actinomycetes; order Propionibacteriales; family Nocardioidaceae; genus Nocardioides. The sequence continues at coordinate 69,469 of CAWCGH010000001.1, read as the reverse complement.
GGTCGCCTTCATCCAGAGCTCGAGCGCCTCGTCGTCACCGTGCAGGATCGACGGCCACAACCGGCTCTCCTCGAGCCCGAAGCCGCCGTCGGCGACGGACTTGGTGACCAGGTCCCAGGCCAGCTCGATGGCGCCTTCCTTGAAGTAGTCGCCGAAGGAGAAGTTGCCGCACATCTCGAAGAACGTGCCGTGCCGCGTGGTCTTGCCGACATCCTCGATGTCCGGCGTCCGGATGCACTTCTGCACGCTGGTCGCGCGGTCGTACGGCGGCGTCTCCTGGCCCAGGAAGTAGGGCTTGAACGGCACCATGCCGGCGTTGACGAAGAGCAGGTTCGGGTCGTCGAGCAGCAGCGACGCCGACGGCACTGCGGTGTGCCCGGCGGCCTCGAAATGCGCCAGGAATCGCGTGCGGATGTCGGCGGTGCTCAGGCCGCTGCTCATCAGGTGTTGCCTCTCTCGGTGTCGGATCCTTCGATCGCAGGTCGGGCTCCGGACGTTAGTTCCCTGTGCCGGGCCGCCGCGACCTCAATTCGCTGGCGCAGGTCCGCCTCGGCGTCGGTCCTGCCGTGGTGGAACTCCTCGCGGAACATCCGCGCCCCGACGGACGCCGCGCCGGCCCGGTCGCGCACGCCGTCGGCGGTGAACACCTCCGCCACCCGCCTTGCCTTGACCACGCCGTAGACGCCGGCTGCGGCGCCGGCCGCGAACCAGAAGCCCCGCCTCACCGGACGAACCTCATCGAGACACTTCCGACGCGGGGATCGTGGCCCGCTGCCGCGCCTCCCACTCGCGTCGCGCCCGCTTCCCGTCCGCCTTGCGCTGCTTGCGGGAGCGCTTCACCTCGCGCTTCATCTCGAAGCGGATCCGGTTGCGCACCTCGGGAGCGAGCGCGCGCCGCAAGCCGGCCGCGATCGACGCCGTGCGGATCAGGCTCTCGCGGAGCATCGTGTCGACGAACTGCGGTCCGGGGACGGTCGGCACCAGTGCCAGCGGTCCGCCACCGCGTCGTTCACCGAGCGCGGTGATGCGGTATTCCTTGTCGTCGACGATCGTCAGGTCGGCCAGCCGCAGCGTACGGCGGGCCTCCTCGAGCTGCTGGGCCTCCTCGTGCAGCCGGACCTGGAGCGCGTCGAGCTCCACCCGCAGCTCGTCGACGTCGGCCGCAGTGGTGGCCAGGACCGCTTCGCCCTGATCGCGCGTACGCCGCAGCTCGCCGGCCAGCCACCCGATGAGGGCGAGCAGACCGACGACGATCAGCACGGTGAGGGCGGCCAACCAGCCAGGGACCACCAGCGCACTCGTCATGGGGCCCAAGCCTATCGGCCCCGGATCAGACGCCGGACCCGCTCCCACCGCTGTTGTAGCGCGGCCTCGGCGCCGCGGTCGGTCGGCTGGTAGTACTCGGCGTCAAGGACCACGTCCGGGGCGTACTGCTGCTCGGCGACACCGAACGGCTCGTCGTGGGAGTACACGTACGACGTGCCGTGGCCCAGCTGGGACGCCCCTGGGTAGTGCGCGTCGCGCAGGTGTGGGGGCACCGTCCCGATCTTTCCGGCCCGTACGTCGGCGATCGCCGCGCCGATCGCGGTCGTCACCGCGTTGGACTTCGGCGCCACCGCAAGCGCGATGGTGGCGTGGGCGAGCGTGAGCTGCGCCTCCGGCATGCCGATCAGCTGCACGGTCTGGGCCGCGGCGACGGCCGTCGTCAGCGCGCTCGGGTCGGCCAGGCCGATGTCCTCGCTGGCCAGGATCATCAGCCGGCGCGCGATGAACCGCGGATCCTCCCCCGCCTCGAGCATCCGGGCCAGGTAGTGCAGCGCCGCGTCGGCGTCGGACCCCCGGACGGACTTGATGAACGCGCTGATCACGTCGTAGTGCTGGTCGCCGTCCCGGTCGTAGCGGACTGCGGCCTGGTCCGCGGCGGTCTCCGCCGTCTCCAACGTGATCCGGTCGGCGCCGGCCAGGCTGGCTGCTCCGGCCGCCGCCTCCAGGTAGGTCAGCGACCGGCGGGCGTCGCCACCGGCGAGGCGTACGACGTGCTCCCGCGCGTCGTCGTCGACCTCGAACCGGCCGTCGAGACCACGCTCGTCGGAGACGGCACGGTCGACCACCGCACGGATGTCGTCGTCGGTGAGCGACTCGAGCCGCAGCAGCAGGCTCCGCGACAGGAGCGGCGAGATCACGCTGAAGGACGGGTTCTCGGTGGTCGCCGCGACGAGAGTGACCCAGCGGTTCTCGACACCTGGCAGCAGCGCGTCCTGCTGTGCCTTGCTGAAGCGGTGCACCTCGTCGACGAACAGCACCGTCTCCCGGCCGGAGCCGACCAACGTGGCGCGGGCGGCATCGATCGCGGCCCGCACCTCCTTGACGCCGGCGGAGACCGCGCTGACCTCGACGAAGCGCCGCCCCGTCTGCCGGCTGAGGATCGACGCGATCGTCGTCTTGCCGGTGCCCGGCGGTCCCCACAGCAGCAAGGACATCGCCCGGTCGCCCTCGACCAGCTGCCGCAGCGGCGACCCGGGGGCGCGTAGCTGCGCCTGGCCGACCAGCTCGTCGAGGTCGCGCGGCCGCATCCGTACCGCCAGCGGAGCGGCAGCATGGACGGAGTCGCTCAGCGATCCCCCGCCCTTGGGCGCGGGGTCGAGACCCGGGGCATCGAACAGCGCGTCGTCGGACACGTCCCTATTGTGTCCAGTCGATCCGACTCGCTCGCTCAGGCCCTCCCGATCGTCTTGCCGTCCAGGTCGAACCAGGTGTCGGCGTAGCCGGGCTGCTCGAGGAGATCGGTCACCGGGCTGGCGCCGGGGTCGGGCTGGCCGGCGGAGTCCACGCCGAGCAACCGCGCCGTGATCGGGTCGCGAGGGTGCTCCCCCAGTCGACCCGCGAAGTGGCACGCCACCTTGTGCCGCTGACCGATCTGCAGCAGCGGCGGCTCGTGGCGGGCGCAGATCTCCTGGGCGATCGGGCAGCGGGTCCGGAAGCGGCATCCCGACGGCGGGTCGATCGGGCTCGGCACCTCGCCGGTCAGCCTGATCCGCTCCCGGCGCTCACCAGTGACCGCCTGCTTGATGTCCGGGACCGCGGACAGCAGCGCCTGGGTGTAGGGGTGGTGGGCGTTGGCGTAGATGCTCTCGCGGTCGCCGATCTCGACGATCTTGCCGAGGTACATCACCGCGACCTCGGGGCAGAAGTGACGGACGACGGCGAGGTCGTGGGCGATGAAGAGGAACGCGATCTCGAATTCCTTCTGCAGGTCCTGCAGGAGGTTGATCACCTGCGCCTGGATCGACACGTCCAATGCCGAGACCGGCTCGTCGGCCACCATCAGCTTCGGCTGGAGCGCGAGCGCGCGGGCGATGCCGATGCGCTGGCGCTGGCCGCCGGAGAACTCGTTGGGGTAGCGGTTGTAGTGCTCGGGGTTGAGCCCGACCACCTCCAGCAGCTCCTGCACGCGGCCGAGGATCTTTGATCGCGGCACCACCTTGTGCACGCTCAACGGGGTGCCGACGATGGAACCGACGGTGTGCCGAGGGTTCAGCGCGCTGTAGGGGTCCTGGAAGATCATCTGGATCTCGCGCCGGAACGGCTTCACCTCGCGGTTGCTGGCCTTCGCGAGGTCGTGTCCCTCGAACTCCATCGATCCGCCGGTCGGCTTGTAGAGCCGGGTGATCAGCTGACCGGTCGTCGACTTGCCACACCCGGACTCGCCGACCAGGCCGAGCGAACCGCCCTTGGGCACCACGAAGGAGACCCCGTCGACGGCCTGGACCTGCCCGATCGTCCGGCGGGCGAGCGCGGACTTGATCGGGAAGTACATCCGGAGGTTCTCGACGGTCAGCACCGGCTCCGCGGTCAGGTCGAGCTCTGCCGCGGCGTGGGTCTGTCCGACCAGCTCCTCGAACTTGACGACGTCGCCCTCGGCCGTGAGGTCCGACCCGCTCGTGAGGTTCGAACCGGGTTCGGCGGTCATCGCAGGTCCTCCACCATGTCAGGTGCGATCTCGGGCAGCACTTCGGCCTCGAAGATCGCGTCGGGATTGGCCAGGTGGCAACGCTTGACGTGCTCGGAGCCGCGGGTGCCGGGCAACAGCTCGGGCAACGTGGTCGAGCAGAGGTCGCCGGGGACCTTGTCGCGGTGCGCGCACCGCGGATGGAAGGCGCAGCCGCTCGGCGGGTCGAGCAGGCTCGGCGGGTTGCCCGGGATCGGGATCATCCGCGCGCTCGTGTCCGCACTCACGTCGGGAACGCTCGACAGGAGACCCCAGGTGTAGGGCATCTCCGGACGCGTCAGGACGTCTCGGCACGCGCCGTACTCGACCGCGCGACCGCCGTACATCACCAGGACGTCGTCGGCCATCTCGGCCACGACGCCGAGGTCGTGAGTGATGATCACGATCGCCGAGTTGAACTCGCGCTGCAGGTCCTGGAGCAGGTCGAGGATCTGCGCCTGGACGGTGACGTCCAGTGCGGTGGTCGGCTCGTCCGCGATGAGGAGGGACGGGTCGTTGATCAGGCCCATCCCGATCATCGCGCGCTGCCGCATGCCGCCCGAGAACTGGTGCGGGTACTGGTCGACCCGTCGGTCCGGCTGCGGGATGCCGACCCGGTCGAGCATCTCGATCGCCCGCTGCCGGGCCTCGCGTCTGGTCGCGCTCGGGTGGTGGACGACGTAGGCCTCGGAGAGCTGCTTCCCGACCTTGTAGAACGGGTGCAGGGCAGCGAGCGCGTCCTGGAAGATCATGGCGACCGAGTTGCCGCGCAGCGGCCGCAACTTCGACTCGGACAGCCCGACGATCTCGGTGCCGCCTACCTTGATCGAGCCGTTGATCTGCGCGGAGCGGGCATCGTGCAGTCCGAGCACCGCCATGCTCGACACCGACTTGCCGGACCCGGACTCCCCGACGATGCCCAGGGTCTGGCCGAGTGCGACGGAGTAGCTGAGGTCGGTCACCGCCTGGACGAGCCCGTCCGCGGTGGGAAACCGGACGGTCAGGCTCTCGACCTTGAGGTAGGGCTCGTCGGCCTCGGGCCCGGTCATGCAAGCCTCACTCTCGGGTCGAGGATGCTGTAGAGGATGTCGACGATGATGTTCATCACCACGACCGAGACGGCGAGGATCAGAGCGGTTGCCTGGACGACCGGCAGGTCCTTGATCAGGGTTGCGTCGATGCCCCACTTGCCGATGCCCTCGAGCGAGAAGATCTTCTCGGTGAACACCGTCCCGGACAGGAGGAAAGCGACGTCGAGCCCGAAGATGGTGACCACCGGCACCAGTGCGGATCTGAGGGCGTGCTTGGTGACGACGGTGCGCGACTTGAGGCCCTTCGCCTTCGCAGTCCGCACGTAGTCCTCGCTCAGCGACTCGATCATCGCGCCGCGTGAATACCGGGTGTACGACGTCGCGCCGTACAGGCCCATGACCAGCCACACCAGCAGCAGTCCGGATGCCCACTGGAGCGGACTGTCCAAGAACGGAACGTATTTCACGTCGGGGAAGACGTTGGTGCTGAGCGTGAGTATGAGGAAGCTCAGTAGCGCGACCAGGTAGTAAGGGATGGAGCTGAAGACAAGCGTCGACGCGACCAACCCCTTGTCCGCGATTGTCCCGCGTCTTCGTGCGGCGAGCACGCCTATGGTGACGCCGATCAACAGATAGAGGGATGACGCGCCGAGCGCAAGGCTCAGCGTGATCGGGAAGCGGTCCTTGACCGAATCAGTAACCCTGGTCTTGTCCCGGAAGGAAAGGCCGAGGCAGGGCTTCGGACAGTCGTACTCGGTAGTGCCGAGGTTGATCGTGCGGTCCGACACCAGGCCCTTGGCCCACTTGCCGTACTCGGTGACGATCGAGTTGTTGTAGCCGAGGCGGTCCTCGAACTGGTCCAGCTTCGCCGGCGTGCACCGGTTGTTGGTGTCGCGGCGGCACAGCTCCAGAGCGGGGCTCTTCGGGCCGTACCAGAACAGCGCGTACACCAGCATCGACACGAGCACGACGATCATGAATCCGGACAGGATCCGCTTGACCAGGAACGAGAACATCGATCGACCTACTTCGACTCAGCGAGCGGGAGAGGTCGGACGGGGCCTTTGGGGGCCCCGCCCGACCTAATCAGGCGAACCTAGAAGCGGTTAGCCGTCACTTCACTTCACGTAGATGGTGCGGTAGTCAGGCGCACCGCCCACCGACGTGTCGTTCGCGAACCCACCGATGTCAGAACCGAATCCGAAGATGTTCTGGTAGTAGCCGGTGTTGATCACGGGCTGGAACTCCGTCATCACTCGCTGCTCCAGCGCACCCCAGGCGTCTGCCTGCTCGTCGACCGGAAGGGCCTTGATCTCCGCGATCTCGGCGTCCACACCGGCGTCGCTGAACTTGCCGGTGTTGTAGGGCCCGGGCTCCGGGTCCGAACCGACGATGACCGGCATGAAGGTCGCCGCCGACGGCCAGTCCTGGCACCACGCGGTACCGAGAAGGTTGATCTTCTTGTAGATGTTGTTGTCCGGGTCGGTCCACACGTCGTACAGGCTGCCCGCCGTGTAGGGGTACTTCTGGACCGCGAAGCCGGCCTCCTCGTAGCCACGCTGCCGCTGCTCCGCAGCCGCCTCGCCCTCGGGGGTCGACGCGTCGTAGACGAACTGGACCTCGTAGGCGCCCGGCTCGAAGCCGGCCTCTGCGAGGAGCTCCTTCGAACGCTCGGGGTCGAACGAGATGCCGCCTCCGTCGAAACCGTTCCACGCCTCGCGGCCGGCCATGCCCGGGGGCAGGAGACCGAAGCCGAGCGACTCGTCGGTGACACCGTTGGCCAGGGTGACACCCACGACCTCGTTGGCGGCCGACCAGATGTTCTCGTAGTCGTAGGCGTAGGCCAGAGCCTGCCGGACCTCGAGCTCAGGGATCTTCTCGAAGTTCGGCATCACGAAGCCCGTGCAGGGCTGCGGGCCGACGAGGATCTTGTCCTCGAGGCCGTCCGTGAGCGCCTTGTTGTACTCGGTGGACTGCATCGCGGTCACGACCGTGGTGTTGCCCTGGTCGCTGAGGACGGTCTCGCCCGCAACGGTCGGGTCGCCACCGAACTTGAACGTGTACTTGTCCACGAGCTGCCGGCGGGCCGGGTCGGTGTCGGCGTCCCACTGGTCGTTCGGGACCAGGACCAGCTCCTGGTTGGGGACGTACTTCTCGATCTTGTAGGGACCGGTCGACAGCGGCGCGTTGCCGTAGTCGGTGGCGTCCGCGTCGAGCGGCACCGGGCCGATCGCCGGGAAGATCGCGTAGTAGTCCATCTCAGCGAACGGCGTGCCGAAGTTCATGATGATGTCGTTGCCGTCGACCTCGACGCCGGCGAACTCGTCACCGTCGGCGTAGGGACCGCCGTACTCGTTGCCGCCCTCGAAGTAGGGCTTGGAGTACGACGTGCCGGGGCCGGTCGCGAACGTGTCAGCGTCGAAGGACCGCTTGATGCCGAAGGCGACCTCCTCGGCCGTGACCGGGTCGCCGTTCTCCCAGAGGATGCCCTCCTTGAGGGTGAACGTCCACTGGGTGAAGTCCTCGTTGGGCGTACCGAGGTCGGTCGCCAGGTCGGGAACCAGCTCGTAGGCGCCTTCCTCGTTCTGACGGAACGTGGTGAGCGAGCGGAACAGCAGGTCCTGTGCGATCCCGTTGTCGGTCACCGACCACAGGCCGGCCGGGTCGAGGCTCGTGGGACCGTCGTCCGGGTCGGGAGCGAGCACCGTGATCTCGCCGCCCTCCTGGGCGCCGTCGATCTCGGGTGCGGGACCCTGAGCCTCGGGGTTCTTGCCACCTTCACCGGTGACTTCCGTGAAACCCCCCTCGCCGGTCTTGTCATCGTCTCCGCCTCCGCCACATGCTGCGAGTGTCACCACGAGCGCGGCGGCGCTGACGCTGGCGAGCAACGTCTTGTTGGGTTTCATCTGTTCTGCCTTTCCTTGTGTGCGTTGGCGACGCGGTCAGCGCTGCCGACGTGTGGGTTCGCCTATCGGCGGGTCTTGGGGTCGAACGCGTCGCGGATCGCGTCGCCCAGGAGGTTGAGGGAGACGACGAGGATCGCGATACCGATGACCGGTGCGAGCAGGAACTGCGGGTAGATCTGCCACCAGCTGGTGGCCGCCTCGATGCTGCGGCCCCACGACTCGCGGCCGATGATCCCGATGCCGAGGTAGGACAGGCCGGCTTCGGCTGCGACGTACGCCGGCAGCCCTAGGGAGAAGGAGATGACGATGGGGGCGACCAGGTTGGGGAGCATCTCCCGGACCAGGATCCGATGGGTCGGCACGCCGATGACGCGGGCAGCCTTCACGAACTCACGCTCGCGCAGCGAGAGCACCTCACCGCGGACGAGGCGGGCGACACCCATCCAGCCGAAGATCACCAAGATGGCGACCAGGGACCAGAAGCTGACGGTCCTCAGCTTCTCCGGGTCGGTCGCGAACCGGTCGTTGATGATCGGGGCGAGGGCGAGCGCGCCGACCAGGAAGGGGAACGTGAGGAACAGGTCGGTCATGAAGGAGATGATCGAGTCGACGATGCCGCCCATGAAGCCCGCAACCAACCCGAGGAACACGCCGATCGTGGTCGAGAGCACCGCGGCCATCGTCGCCAGGAACAGCGAGGTCTGGCAGCCCTTGGTCCAGACCGCCAGGTTGTCGGTCCCGGAACCCGGGGCCACACCGAACGGGTGGTCCATGGTGAACGCCTCGTTGGGCGGACCGATCAGGGGCAGCCGCGTCGACAGGTCGATGACCGTGTTCGCCCTCACGGTCTCGGTCGAGACGCCGAACAAGGAATTGAGCTGGTCGGCGAAGATCGCGATCCCGATGAAGATCACCACTATCACGAAGCAGATGACCGCGATCTTGTCCTTGCGCAGCCGGTCGAACGCGATCCGGGTCGGAGAGCGACCGGCGATGGCGCGTCGTTCACCCTCGGCGAGGGGTGCGGACGATTCGTCGTGGGCTACGAGCTCGCTCGCCGGCAACGCCATCCGATTCCTCCGCAGACACCCGGCCGAGGCACCTCGGCAGCAACCGCCCGATGCGGCACCGTCCGCGACTCTAGGCGAGGCGAACTGTGTTACAGATCACCGAGCGGTAACGATCTGGCATCGGTGCGCTTCCTGCCTGCCTCGGCGAAACCGCCGGGCATTGTCGGCCGATCAGGCGTCAGCCCGGACATCCTCCTCCGGAACGGCGTCTACCCCTGCCTCCTTGCGCTGCTCGGGCGTGATCGGAGCTGGCGCGGCCGTGAGCGGGTCGAAGCCGCCACCGGACTTGGGGAAGGCAATCACCTCGCGGATGGAGTCGGTGCGGGCGAGCAGGGCGCAGATCCGGTCCCATCCGAACGCGATGCCGCCGTGCGGCGGCGCGCCGTACTTGAAGGCTTGGAGCAGGAAGCCGAACTTCTCCTCGGCCTCCTCCTCGCCGATGCCCATCAGTGCGAAGACCCGCTTCTGGACGGCCTCGCGGTGGATACGGATCGACCCGCCGCCGATCTCGTTGCCGTTGCAGACGATGTCGTAGGCCCAGGCCAGGGCGGTGCCCGGGTCCTGGTCGAAGGTGTCGGCGTCCTGCGGGCTGGTGAACGCGTGGTGCACTGCGGTCCACTCGCCCTGTCCGACAGCGACGTCACCGGCGGCGGTGGCGTCGGACGCGGGCTCGAGGAGCGGGGCGTCGACGACCCAGACGAAGCTCCAGGCGCTCTCGTCGATCAGGCCGCCGCGCCGACCGATCTCGAGCCGGGCCGCACCGAGCAGCGCGCGGGACGACTTGACCGCGCCGGCCGCGAAGAAGATGCAGTCGCCGGGCTGCGCGCCGACGTGCGCGGCGAGACCGGCCTTCTCCTCGTCGGACAGGTTCTTGGCGACCGGGCCGCCGAGCTCACCGTCCTCCTGGACCAGGACGTAGGCCAGTCCGCGGGCGCCGCGCTGCTTGGCCCACTCCTGCCATGCGTCGAGCTGCTTGCGCGGCTGGCCGGCACCGCCGGGCATCACCACGGCACCGACGTACGGCGCTTGGAAGACCCGGAACGGCGTGTCCTTGAAGTAGTCGGTGCACTCGACGAGCTCCTGGCCCATCCGCAGGTCGGGCTTGTCGGAGCCGTAGCGGGCCATGGCGTCGGCGAACGTGATCCGCGGGATCGGGCGCGGGACGTCGTAGCCGATCAGCTGCCACAGGGCAGCCAGGATCTCCTCGGAGAGCGCGAGCACGTCGTCCTGCTCGACGAAGCTCATCTCGACGTCGAGCTGGGTGAACTCGGGCTGGCGGTCGGCGCGGAAGTCCTCGTCGCGGTAGCAGCGCGCGATCTGGTAGTAGCGCTCCATGCCGGCGACCATGAGCAGCTGCTTGAAGAGCTGCGGGCTCTGCGGGAGGGCGTACCAGCTGCCGGGCTGGAGCCGCGCCGGCACCAGGAAGTCGCGAGCGCCCTCGGGGGTGCTGCGCGTCAGCGTGGGCGTCTCGATCTCGACGAAGTCCCGCGCGTCGAGGACCGCACGGGCGGCCTGGTTGACCTTGCTGCGGAGCCGAAGGGCGGCGCCGGGCGCCGTACGACGAAGGTCGAGGTAGCGGTGCTTGAGCCGCACCTCCTCCCCGACGTCGACGTGGTCGCTGATCGGGAACGGCAGTGCCGCCGCGGCGGAGAGCACCTCCACGTCGGTCGAGACCACCTCGATCGCGCCCGTCGGGAGGTTCGGGTTCTCGTTGCCGTCCTTGCGGGCGGTGACCTCGCCGATGACCTTGAGGCAGTACTCCGCGCGCAGCGCGTGGGCGACCGCCTCGTCGCGGATCACGACCTGGACGACCCCGCTGGCGTCGCGCAGGTCGATGAACGCCACCCCGCCGTGATCACGCCGGTTGGCCACCCAGCCGGCGAGGGTCACGGTCTGGCCGACGTGCTCGGCGCGCAGGGCGCCGGCGTCGTGGGTGCGGATCACTGGTCTGTCTCCTCGTTGGTGGTGATGACGGTGCTGATGATCGTCGGGCGAAGATCCTCTGCAGGAGGCTCCCAGGAGTCCGGGTCGGCCGGCACCTGGTTTCCGCTGCGGATGTCCTTGACCTCATGGTTCGTGACACCGTCGACGGCGTCGGTGGAGAACCACACGTAGGGGATGCCGCGGCGGTCGGCGTGCCGGATCTGCTTGCCGAACTTCGCGGCCGTCGGTGCGACCTCGCACGGGATGCCGCGGGACCGCAGCGCGGTGGCGACGTCGTCGGCCTGGGGCCGGGACTCCTCGTCGGCGACGGAGACGAGTACGGCGCTCGGCACCGACCGGCTGCCGGAGAGCACGCCGTCGGCGACCAGCGGCACCAGGGTGCGGGAGACGCCGAACGAGACCCCGACGCCGGGGTACGTCGTCCTGCCGTCGCTGGCGAGCGCGTCGTACCGTCCGCCGCCGCCGACGGACTTGAGCCGCTCGTAGCCCGCCATGAAGATCTCGACGACGGTGCCCGTGTAGTAGTCGAGGCCGCGGGCGATCCGCAGGTTTGCCTCGACCGTGACGTTCGTGTGGTCGCCGGCGGAGCAGCCCTCGACCACGGCGGCGAGCTCGGCGAGGCCCTCGTCGAGCAGCTCGTCGGTAACGCCGAGCGCCCGCACGCGGTCGACGAACGAGGTGTCCGCGACCCGGATCGTGGCCAGCTCGAGGCATCGGGCAGCCTGCTCAGGCGTCGCGCCGGCGTCGGCGACCAGCAGGTCGGCGACCTGCTGCTCGGGAAGCTTGTCGAGCTTGTCGATGGTCCGGATCGCGGCAGTCACGTCCGGCACGCCGATGCCCCGGTAGAAGCCCTGGATCAGCTTGCGGTTGTTGAACTGGAAGCTGAGGGCCGGGACCGGCAGCGCGTCGAGCGCGTCCACCATCGTCCGCATCACCTCGACGTCGTGGTGGAACGGCAGTACGTCGCGGCCGACGATGTCGACGTCGGCCTGGGTGAACTGGCGGTAGCGCCCCTCCTGCGGCCGCTCCCCGCGCCACGCCGGCTGGATCTGGTAGCGGCGGAACGGGAACTCCAGGTGTCCGGCGTTCTCAAGCACGTAGCGGGCGAACGGGACGGTGAGGTCGAAGTGGAGCCCGAGGCCGGTGTCGTCGGCCGAGTCATCGGCCTGGAGGCGGCGGAGGACATAGATCTCCTTGTCGATCTCCCCACCCTTCGCCAACCGGTCCAGCGGCTCGATGATCCGGGTCTCGACGCTCGCGAACCCGTGCAGCTCGAACGTGTCGGTCAGGGATGCGACGACCTCGCGCTCGACCACCCGTTGGGCAGGCAGGAACTCCGGGAAGCCGCTCAGCGGCGCCAGCTTGCTCACTCACAGTCCTCGGGTGACTCGTCCTGCGGAGCTCGCTGCGTCGTCCTGGAGCTCCAGCAGGAAGGGGTTGGTCGCGCGCTCGCGACCGATGGACGTCTGCGCGCCGTGTCCCGGCAACACGACGATGTCGTCGGGAAGGGTCAGCACCTTCGTGACGAGGCTGCGCAGCATCGTCGGGTGGTCGCCGCCCGGCAGGTCGGTGCGGCCGATCGAGCCCTCGAACAACAGGTCGCCCGAGAACATCACCTCGCTGACGTCGGCGCTGCCGTCGTACGGCGTGCGGAAGGTGACCGAACCCTCGGTGTGGCCCGGGGTGTGGTCGACGACGATCTTCAGGCCGGCGAGCTCGAGATCGATGCCGTCGGCCAGCTCGCGGACGTCGTCGGGCTCGGCGAACTCGAACTTTCCTTCAGGCATGCCGAGCAACATCGCCGCCGACTCGCGCGACATCCCGCCGAGCGGGTCGGTCAGCAGGTGGCGGTCGGCGGGATGGATCCACGCCGTGGCGTCGTACGTCCCGGCGACGGGAGTGACGCTCCACATGTGGTCGATGTGACCGTGGGTCAACAGCACCGCGACCGGCTTCAGCCGGTGCTCGCGGATCACGTCGGCGACACCGGGCGCGGCGTCCTTCCCGGGGTCCACCACGACGCATTCCGCGCCCGCAGCCGTGGCCGCGACGTAGCAGTTGGTGCCCCAAGGTCCTGCGGGGAAGCCGGCGATCAGCACCGACCCAGCCTATCGGCCACACCCGCCTCCCTTAGCATTGCCCATTGTGACTGCGAGCGAGTGGGGCCGCGTCGAAGACGACGGCACTGTCTATGTGAAGACCGCCGACGGCGAGCGGGCGGTGGGGCAGATGCCCGATGCCACCGCCGAGGAGGCAATCGCCTTCTACGTACGGCGATACGACGCGCTCGCGCTCGAGGTCGATCTGCTCCACAAGCGGGTGAACTCCGGAGTCCTGTCCCCCGAGGAAGCAGCCAACGCCGTCAAGACCGTCCGCGGACAGCTGAGCGACGCGCACGCAGTCGGCGACCTCACCTCCCTCGGCAACCGGCTCGACGAGCTCGGCCCCGTCATCGCGACCCAGCGCGAGGCCAAACGTGCGGACAAGGCGCGACGGTCCACGGAGGCGAAGGAGCAGAAGGAGCGGCTCGCGGTCGAGGCGGAAGCCATCGCTAACGGCCGCGACTGGAAGAACGGCGCCAACCGGCTGCGTGAGCTGCTCGAGCAGTGGAAGGCACTCCCCCGGATCGAGAAGGCCGCCGACGACGCCCTCTGGAAGCGGTTCTCGTCGGCGCGGTCGGCGTACACGAAAGCCCGCAAGGTGCACTTCGCCGAGCAGGACGAGAAGCGCGACGTCGCCCGCGTCGTCAAGGAGCGGTTGGCCAAGGAGGCCGAGAGCCTGGCCGGGTCGACGGACTGGGGTCCGACGGCGGGCCAGTACCGCGACCTGATGCGCAAGTGGAAGGAAGCGGGCCCGGCGCCGAAGGGCATCGACGACGAGCTCTGGCAGCGGTTCCGGGGCGCCCAGGACACCTTCTTCGGCGCCCGCGACGCGGCGAACGCCGCGCTCGACGCAGAGTTCGCGGCCAACGCCGTGGTCAAGGAGGAGCTGATCGTCGAGGCCGAGGCACTGCTGCCGGTCACCGACCTGCAGACCGCGAAGACCGCGTTCCGGGACATCGCGGACCGGTGGGACGCGGCGGGCAAGGTGCCGCGGGACCGGATCAAGGACCTCGAGGGCCGGATGCGCACGGTCGAGCAGGCCATCCGCAAGGTCGAGGACGAGCAGTGGAAGCGCAGCGACCCCGAGAAGTCCGCGCGCGCCGACGACATGGTCGTCAAGCTCGAGACCGCGATCGCCGATGCCGAGGCCAAGCTCGAGAAGGCCCGTGCCGCCGGTGACGACAAGAAGATCCGCGAGCTTGAGGAGAACCTCGAAGGCCGCCGGTCCTTCCTCGAGATGGCGAAGCGGGCCAGCGACGAGTACCGGTAGGTGGGGGCTGGGCGTAGGGCGGTGCTGCAGGAATCCCCGGTCGGCCGGGGATTCCTGCGCTTGTCGGGCATTGCAATGGCCGACAAGCGCCAGTATCGCCTGTCCGCTGTGACCGGTGGGCCGGGTGTTGCGTTCAGGGGGTACGTCGAGACCGGGCCACGGACTCGATGAAATTCCGCAGCCGGGCAGCGAGGCGATCCGGGTGCTCGAGGTCGAACCAGGTGACTCGAAAGCAGCGCCAACCGGTGATCTCCGCGACCTTCTCCTCACGGCGCTTCTCACTGAGCACAATTCTCGTAACTTCGTCCTCGTCATCATCTCCAGTCCGAGGACGCTGGTACTTGACCTTGCCGTCGAACTCGATCCACACCCCGAGCTCCGGGTAGGCAAAGTCCAGTCGTGCGATCAGCCGACCGTTGTCGAAGACCTCGTACTGAGGATCAGGGATCGGAAAGTTGCGCTTCCACAAGAAGTAGAAGGTCCGGCTCTCGCCCACCGACTCGATCCGTGGATCGGCAAGCCTGATCACGAGCTCGCTCTTGAGGGAGTAGGGCCACCCAGCGATCGAGTTGTCGTACCGGGTTCGGAGCTGCTCCGCCGTGAAGTCCGCGCGATGCAGGAAATGATTGGCGACGACAAGAGCGGCCTCGACAGATCCGAGTGTCGAGACTTCGAGGGTGGCGCGAAGCGGAGAGCTGATCTGGAGGCCGTACGCAGAGATGACGTCCGCCTCGGCGACGGCGCCGCGGTGTTGTTGGATCCCGGCTTCGCGCCGACCGGTCCTCCCGTCGAAGCGCGTGAGATGGGCGTCTCCGAGGTTGAAGCCCCACAGTGGTCCGTCGAGCAGTGGTACCGCTGACGCGTGACTGAGGAAGACGTTCGTCCGCGCTTGACGGTAGGCGGCCCTGGACCGTACGGCGTACTGCTGCTCGGGCGACATGGATCGCCAGACCGGTCCGTCGACGTACGCGCCACGCCGAGGCCTCTCGAGCGCGCCGGTCTTCAGTGCTCGGGCAAGGCTTCGGTCGGACTCAGCACCCATCAAGAGTTCGAGGCGGAGCCAGATCGGGGTGAGTCGAGGATCCTCGGGCGTCAAGTTCATGCCGGGTTGGCTGCCCGGCTCGTGTGCTCCCCCAAACAGGGGCTCGGACGACCTGTGGATGAGAGCGTGAATCGCGGACTGGACGGGGACTGTTGGCGCTTGTCAGGCGTTGCAACGGCCGACAAGCGCAGGAATCCCCGGTCGACCGGGGATTCCTGCAGCCCCAGCCGCCCCTAGTGCGTCACGCGGTAGGCGTCGAAGACGCCGGGGATGCTGCGTACGTTCTTGAGCACGGTGTCGAGGTGCTTGGCGTCGGCCATCTCGAACGTGAAGCGGGTCTTGGCGACCCGGTCGCGGGTGGTGGTGAGGTTGGCGGACAGGATGTTCACGTGTGCGTCCGAGAGGACCATCGTGATGTCGGACAGCAGCCGTGAGCGGTCGAGCGCCTCGACCTGGATGTTGACCAGGAACGTCGTCTGGCCGGTGGGCGCCCACTCGACCTCGAGCACCTTCTCCGGCTGACCGAGGAGGTTGGTGGCGTTGGTGCAGTCCTTACGGTGCACGGACACGCCGCCGCCCTTGGTGACGAAGCCGAGGATCGTGTCGGGCGGGACCGGGGTGCAGCACTTCGCGAGCTTGACCCACAGGTCCGTGGCGCCCTTCACCACGACGCCGGCGTCGGTCCCGGGCGCCAGCCGGCGCGGGCGGCTGCGGCGGCCGGTGATGGTCACAGCCTCGGCGAGGTCCTCCTGCGCACCCTCGTCGCCACCGTGCATCTCGATGACCCGGCGTACGACGGCCTGGGCGCCGAGGTTGCCCTCGCCGACCGCGGCGTAGAGCGCGGTGACGTCGGCGAGCCGGAAGTGCTCGGCGACGAGGTTGAGCGACTCGTGGGTCAGCAGCCGCTTGAGGGGCAGGCCCTCCTTGCGCATCAGCTTGGCGATCCCGTCCTTGCCGTGGTCGATCGCCTCCTCACGGCGCTCCTTGGTGAACCACTGCTTGATCTTGGAACGGGCGCGCTGCGACTGGACGAAGTTGAGCCAGTCCCGCGACGGCGCGGCGGTCGGGGACTTGGAGGTGAAGACCTCGACGACGTCGCCGTTCTCGAGGGTGGACTCCAACGGCACCAGCCGGCCATTGACCCGGGAGCCGATCGTGTGGTGCCCGACCTCGGTGTGGACGGCGTACGCGAAATCGACCGGAGTCGCACCGGACGGCAGCGCGATCACGTCGCCGCGCGGCGTGAACACGTAGGTCTCGGTCTGGTTGATCTCGAACCGCAGCGACTCGAGGAACTCCCCCGGGTCGTCGACCTCGCTCTGCCAGTCGAGGAGCTGCCGCACCCAGCTCATGTCGTCCATGTCGCCGAGCTTGTCGGTGTCGGTGCCCGTGCGACCGTCCTCCTTGTACTTCCAGTGCGCCGCCACGCCGTACTCCGCACGCCGGTGCATCCCGAAGGTGCGGATCTGCATCTCGACCGGCTTGCCCTGCGGCCCGATGACCGAGGTGTGGAGCGACTGGTACATGTTGAACTTCGGCATCGCGACGTAGTCCTTGAACCGGCCGAGGACCGGGTTCCACCGCGAGTGCAGCACTCCGAGCACGCCGTAGCAGTCGCGGTCCTCCTCGACCAGGATCCGGATGCCGACCAGGTCGTAGATGTCGGAGAAGTCGCGGCCGCCGACGATCATCTTCTGGTAGATCGAGTAGTAGTGCTTCGGCCGGCCGGTGACGGTTGCCTTGATCTTGGCCTCGCGCAGATCCTTCTCGACCTGGGTGATCACCTCGGCGAGGAACTGGTCGCGTGATGGCGCCCGCTCGGCCACCATCCGCACGATCTCGTCGTAGATCTTCGGGTGCAGGGTCGCGAACGCAAGGTCCTCGAGCTCCCACTTGATGGTGTTCATGCCGAGCCGGTGGGCCAGCGGCGCGTAGATGTCGAGCGTCTCGCGGGCCGTGCGTTCCTGGCTCTTCTGCGGGACGTAGCGCAGGGTGCGCATGTTGTGGAGGCGGTCGGCGAGCTTGATGACCAGCACCCGGATGTCGCGGGACATCGCGACGATCATCTTGCGGATGGTCTCCGCCTGCGCCGAGTCGCCGTAGACGACCTTGTCGAGCTTGGTGACGCCGTCGACCAGGCGGGCGACCTCGTCGCCGAAGTCGGCGCGGCACTCCTCCAAGGTGTACGGCGTGTCCTCGACGGTGTCGTGCAGCAGCGCGGCCACCAGCGTCGGCTCGGTCATGCCGATGCCGGCCAGGATCGTGGTCACTGCCAGCGGGTGGGTGATGTAGGGGTCGCCGCTCTTGCGCATCTGGGTGCCGTGCAGTCGCTCGGCGGTGACGTAGGCACGCTCGAGCAGGGCGAGGTCGGCCTTCGGATGGTTGGCCCGGACGGCACGGAACAACGGCTCGAGCACCGGGTTGGACGTCGACGCACGGGTGCCCATCCGGGCCAGCCGCGCGCGCATGCCGCGGCCGCCGACCGCGATGTCGCTCGTGGTGCTCGACGGCACCGCCGGCGGGCGTGCCGGAACGGGGCGGTCGCCGGCCCGTTCCTCACTCATGCACGGAGTCTATTCGGCGCATCTCCGGCGGACGAGGCGGTCAGACGACGCTGAGGGTGGTCAGCGGTACGTCGCCGACGGTCGCGCGCCCCGGGAGGAACGACAGCTCCATCAGGAACGCCATGCCGGCGACGGTGGCGCCGCACCGGGCGACCAGCTCGGCCGTGGCGCGGGCGGTGCCGCCCGTGGCCAGCACGTCGTCGATCACCAGCACCCGCTCGCCCGGCGCGAGGCCGTCGCAATGGATCTCCAGCACCGCTTCGCCGTACTCCAGCTTGTAGGCGACGGCATGCGTCTCGCCGGGCAGCTTGCCTGCCTTGCGGACGGGCACGAACCCGACGCCGAGGTCGAGGGCGACCGGCGCCGCGAGGATGAACCCGCGGGCCTCCATCCCGACCACCTTGTCGACGAGCGGCCGCCCGTCGTGGTCCCGCCCGACATCGGCCAGTGCGGTCACGACGGTGCGGAAGCCCTCGGGGTCAGCCAGAAGCGGCGTGATGTCCTTGAAGACGATGCCGGGCTCGGGGAAGTCCGGCACATCGCGGACCCAACGCCCGAGCGCCTCGCCCGCGGCCAGCATCGCTGCCGTCGGCTCCCCCGGTACGGCTGCTATTTCTTGCCGCGCTTCGACTTGGACTGCCGCGTCGGCTGCTGCCTACCGGCGCTGCTGCTCTGGCTCACCGGGCGGGTTGCGGCCGGGGCGACCCGGCCCTTGCCCCGGGCTTCGTCGGACACGCTCGACGTGTTGCCGGGTTCGTCTTCGGCGTCGAGCGGCCGTGCCGGGCGTTCCGGCCGGTCGTCCACCACGGCAGCGGCGGTGTCCGGGGTGTCTGCGACGTTGCCCCTGACGGCCGGCACCGCGGCGTAGCGGTCGGCCAGTGCCCGCTTCTTCGCCTTGGCCCGACGCGCCTGCTCGACGACCTCGGTCTCGGTGGACTTGAGCTGTACCAGGATGCGGGGCGCGAGGAAGACCGAGGAGTAGATGCCGGCGGTCATGCCGACGAACTGCGCGAGGGCCAGGTCCTGCAATGAGCTCGCGCCCAACTGGACCGCACTCACGTAGAGGATCGCGCCGATCGGGATCAGTGCCACGATGCTGGTGTTGATCGACCGCACCAGGGTCTGGTTGACGGCGAGGTTGGCCGCGTCGGCGTACGACTCCGAGCTCTTGCGGAGCGTGGTCGTGTTCTCCCTGACCTTGTCGAACACGACCACGGTGTCGTAGAGCGAGAACCCGAGGATTGCCAGCAGCCCGGTCACCGCCGCTGGCGTCACTTGGAAGCCAGAGAGCGCGTACACGCCGACGGTGATGGTGATGTCGTGGAACAACGCCACGATGGCCGCTACGGACATCTTCCATTGGCGGAAGTAGCCCCAGATGAAGAGGACGACGAGCACGAGGAAGACCGCGATGCCGAGGAGGGCTCGCTCGGCGACCTCCCGACCCCAACTGGGTCCGACCTCCTGCACCGAGATGTCCTCGTCGGGCACGACCTCCGGATAGAGGCCGAGGATCACGTCCGCAGCCTCGTCCTCACCGGTCTCCGACAGCGACTCGGTAGTCAGCACCAGTGAGTTGCCGCCCGCGGTGGTCACCGACGGGTTCGCGGCGCCCTCGATGTCGGCGTCGGCGATCGCCTCACGGAGGGCGTCGGCGTCCTCCTGTTCGACGCCCGAGGAGATCGTGATCCGCTGCTCGGTGCCGCCGCGGAACTCGACGCCGAAGTTGAGCGGCTTCGCCACAATGGCGGTGATCGCGAGGCCCACCAATACGACGGTGATGCCGTACCAGAGCGCTCTCCGACCGATGAAGTCGATCGACCGTCGCCCGGTGTAGAGGTCGTTCCCGACCCTCGACATCTTGCCCATCAGGCGTTGCCTCCTGCGGTGATTGGTGCGCGGGCCGGCCCGTCGATGCCCAACGACTCGGGGCTGAGGCCCGACATCCGATGGCCCGAGTTGAACGCCTTGAAATGCGCGAACCACGAAACCAGCGGCTTGGTGAACCAGAACAGCACAGCGAGGTCGATCAGGGTCGACAGGCCGAGCGCGAAGCCGAAGCCCTTCACCGCGCCGGTCGCGAAGATGTAGAGCACCAGCGCGGACAGCAGCGACACCGTGTTGGCCGCGATCCGGGTGACCCGGGCGCGGGCCCAGCCGGTCTCGACGGCGACCCGCATCGACTTGCCTTCTCGCATCTCGTCACGGATCCGCTCGAAATAGATGACGAAGGAGTCCGCGACGACACCGACCGCGATGATCAGACCCGCGATGCCAGGCAGCGTCAAGGTGAAGCCGGCTGCCTCACTGAGCAGCAGCACCATGCCGTACGTGATGCCAGCGGCGATGAAGAGCGAGCCCACGACGGCCAGGCCGAGCGCGCGGTAGTAGAGCAGGCAGTAGAGCATCACGAGACCGAGGCCGACGCCGCCCGCCGTCAGGCCGGCGGACAGCTGGTCGCCTGCCAGGGACGGGCCGATGTCCTCGGTGGTGACGTCCTTCTCGAACGCGATCGGGAGCGCGCCGAACTTGAGGCTGGTCGCGAGGTCGGCCGCAGTGTCCTCGTTGAAGTTGCCGGTGATCTGCGAACGACCGTCGCGGATCGGGTCGTTCATCACCGGCGCCGAGAGCACGGTGCCGTCGAGCACGATCGCGAACTGGCGACCGGTGCCGGCGAGCTGGGAGGAGATGGTCTCGAAGTCGTCCTCGGCGCCGGTCGACCCCTCCGGGTGCGCCTGTTCCTTGTCGTTGCCGAGGTCGAGGCTGACGGCCCACTCGACCTCGCCCTGTGGGATGCCGGCGCTGGCGTCGTCGAGCTCGGTGCCTTCGATGACCGAGCGCGACAACAGGTACTTCGTGACTCCCTGGCCGTCCTCACCGACCTCGCAGGCGACCAGCGGCTGGTCCGGGTCGTCCAGCTGCGGCGCAGGAACGGTCCCACCCTCGGCGTCGGCCTCCACGGTGGCGCCGGTGTCGGTGCACTGGAGCCTGTTGAAGAGCGCGACCGAGGCCTCGTCGGGTGCAGCCGACCAGGCGATCTCGTCATCGGCCGTGCGTACGCCGCCCTCGCCCTCCTCCTGGGGAGCCGTGGTGTCGGTGGAGGTGGGTTCGTCGGTCGGGCTCGCGGTGTCGGTCGGGTCGGGCTTGTCGGTCTTCTTGTCGCCGGGCTTGTCGGTCTTCTTGTCGTCGGGCTTGTCGGTCTCCTCCCCGTCGAGCGCGAGTGGCGCACGACCGAGGGGAAGACCGCCGGAGGCGCAAGGGTCCTGAGCACCCTCGACGCAGGCGACCAGTCGGAAGCGGAGCTGGGCCTGACGCCGGACCAGCTCCTCGGTCTCCCGACGGTTCTCGGTGGAGCCCGGGATCTCGACGACGATGTACTTGCCGGACTGCGCCGTGACCTCAGCCTCGACGACGCCCTTCGCGTTGACGCGCTGGTCGATGATCCGGCGCGCTTCCTCGAAAGCCTCGTCGGACGGACTGCCGTCCGCGGTGAGGGTGATCCGTAGTCCGCCCTGGAGGTCGAGGCCCAGTGCCGGCTTCCAGGTGCCGGCGATCGCGACCAGGCCGTAAATGACGGCGACGCCCAGGAAGAAGACGATCAGGTTCCGGCCGGGCCGGGAGCGACGAGCCGCCACGTCAGCGCTCCTCGTCGTCGATATCGCTGCTGTCGGTCGCGTCGTCGACGATCGACTCAGCAGGCTCGTCGGCGCGGACCACGGATGCGACGGCACCGCGCGCGATCTTGATGACCGTGCCCGGCGCGATCTCGACCATGAGCGTCCCGTCGTCGACGGCGCTGACGGTGCCGAAGATGCCCGAGGTGAGGACGACCGTCTCACCGGGGGCGATGGACGCCTGCACCCGGGCGATGTCCTTCTGGCGCCGCTGGGCGGGCCGGATGATCAACAGCCAGAAGATCACCGCGATCGCAACGATCCACAGCAGGGGTGCGAGATCTTTCACCAATGAGCCTTCCGAGGGTTCCTTCGGGACGCGGCTCCACGACCGGTTCCGGGCAGCCGCACGGAGCCCGGGGCGGGCCGACGGGCAAGTGTAGCCGCGGGTGTTACGCGGGCCACATCGCCGTATGCCGTCCGGCCTACTCGTCGAACAGGACCGGATCTGTCGGGTCGACCGGGATCGGCGGCGGCGTGAGCCCGAGGTGTTCCCACGCCATCGGCGTGGCGATCCGGCCGCGGGGCGTGCGGGCAAGGAACCCGAGGCGCACGAGGAACGGCTCCGCGACCTCCTCGACCGTCTCCCGCTCCTCGCCCACGGCGACGGCGAGGGTCGAGACCCCCACCGGTCCGCCGCCGAACCTGCGGCACAGCGCGTCGATCACGGCCCGGTCGAGCCGGTCGAGGCCGAGCTCGTCGACCTCGTAGAGCTCGAGCGCCGCCTGCGCCACGGGATGGGTGACCACCCCGTCGGCCCGGACCTGGGCGAAGTCGCGCACCCGCCGCAGCAGCCGGTTGGCGATCCGGGGCGTGCCGCGGGAGCGCGACGCGATCTCGGCCGAGCCCTCATCGGTCAGCGCGACGCCGAGGAGTCCGGCCGAGCGGTGCACGATCCGGTCGAGGTCGGCCGCCTCGTAGAACTCCAGGTGAGCGGTGAAGCCGAACCGGTCGCGCAGCGGGCCCGGCAGCAGGCCGGCCCGGGTGGTGGCGCCGACCAGGGTGAAGGGCGGGATCTCCAACGGGATCGCCGTCGCTCCCGGCCCCTTGCCGATGACGACGTCGACCCGGAAGTCCTCCATCGCCATGTAGAGCATCTCCTCCGCCGGCCGCGACATCCGGTGGATCTCGTCGACGAAGAGCACGTCGCCGTCGTTCAGCCCCGACAGGATGGCCGCGAGGTCGCCGGCGTGGGTGATCGCCGGGCCGCTGGTGAGCCGCAGTGGGGTGTTCATCTCGTGGGCGATGATCATCGCCAGCGTCGTCTTGCCGAGCCCGGGGGGCCCGGACAGGAGCACGTGGTCGGGCGCCCGTCCCCGGCGCCGGGCCGCCTCGAGCATCAGTCCCAGCTGGTCGCGCACCCGGGTCTGGCCGACGACCTCGTCGAGGCTGCGGGGCCGCAGCGCCGCCTCGACCGCGCGCTCGTCGCCATCGGCCTCCATCGCGGTGAGGGTGCGCAGGTGCGACTCCTCGGCCACCTCGAGCTCGTCCTCGTGGAAAGGCATCGCGGATCAGGCCTTGGAGAGGCTGCGGAGGGCGGCGCGGAGCAGCGACCCGATGTCGGGTGAGTCGCCCGCCTGGTCGGCGACCACGTCGACGGCCTTGTCGGCGTCCCTGGCGTTGTAGCCGAGACCGACCAGGCCCTGGGCCACCTGGTCGCGCCACGGCGCGGTCGGAGTGGCGGGAAGGGCACCCCTCCGCCCCACCGGCGAGCCGATCCGGTCCTTGAGCTCGAGGATGATCCGCTGGGCGCCCTTCTGGCCGACCCCGGGCACCTTGGTCAGCGTCTTCACGTCGTCGACGGCGATCGCGGTGCGTACGCCGTCCGGGGAGAGTACGGCGAGCATCGCCTGCGCGAGCTTGGGACCGACTCCCGATGCGGTCTGCACGAGCTCGAAGACGGTCTTCTCGTCCTCGTCGACGAAGCCGAACAGGGTGAGCGAGTCCTCGCGCACGACCATGCTCGTCGGCAACATCGCCTCGGTGCCGGCCCGCAGGGTGGCCAGCGTGCCGGGCGTGCACATGAGCTCGAGGCCGACGCCGCCGACCTCCAGCACCGCGCTCGAGAGCGTGACGGCCGCGACCCGGCCCCGGACGTGCGCGATCATCGCGATCCCATCGTTGGTCGAGCTTGTCGAGACCCGGCGACCGCCGCATCGATGCGGGCCTGCGCCCCGCCCCGCCAGATGTGGGTGATCGCGAGCGCCAGCGCGTCGGCCGCGTCGGCCGGCTTGGGCATCGCGTCGAGGCGCAGGATCCGGGTGACCATCATGCCGACCTGGGCCTTGTCGGCCCGCCCGTTGCCGGACACTGCGGCCTTGACCTCGCTGGGCGTGTGCAGGGCGATCGGCAGCCCCCGCCGGGCGGCGCAGACCATCGCGATCCCGCTGGCCTGGGCGGTGCCCATCACCGTACTGACGTCGGACCGAGCGAACACCCGCTCGACCGCCACCGCGTCAGGCCGGTGCTCGTCCAGCCAGGCCTCGATGCCCTGCTCGATCGAGACCAGCCGCTCGGGCACGGGCAGGTGGGAGGACGTCCGGATCACGTTGACGTCGACCAGCGTCAGCGGCCGCCCGACATCGCCGTCGACCACGCCCATCCCGCAGCGGGTCAGACCGGGATCGATCCCGAGGACGCGCATCCGCACCCACCTTCCTGTCGAACATCTGTTCGCAGGCTAACGCGGGGGTCCGGCGCGATCCGGGTGACACGCCGAAGTTTCGAGACAGTCGCCAGAGCGGCTTCCTCGACCAGTGGTCAGGCGTCGACGGCCTCCATGACCTCGTCCGGGACGTCGGCGTTGGAGAAGACGTTCTGCACGTCGTCGAGGTCGTCGACGGCGTCGATCAGCCGGAACACCTTGCCGGCGGCGTCGGGGTCGGCGACGGGGATGTCGAGCGAGGCGACGAACTGGACCTCGGCGGAGTCGTAGTCGATGCCGGCGGCCTGGAGCGCCGTACGGACGGCGACGACGTCGGTCGCCTCGGCCTGTACCTCGAAGGTCTCACCCAGGTCGAAGACCTCCTCGGCGCCCGCGTCGAGGGTGGCCTCGAGCACGTCGTCCTCGGAGACGTCCTTGCCCTCCTGGGACTTCGGTACGACGACGACGCCCTTGCGGTTGAAGAGCCGGGACACCGATCCGGGGTCGGCCATGGTGCCGCCGTTGCGGGTGACCGCCGTACGGACCTCCATCGCAGCCCGGTTGCGGTTGTCGGTCAGGCACTCGACGAGGAGCGCGACGCCCTGGGGCCCGTAGACCTCGTACATGATCGTCTCGTAGTCGACCGCGCTGCCCTCGAGGCCGCCGCCGCGCTTGACCGCGGAGTCGATGTTCTTGTTGGGGACCGACTGCTTCTTGGCCTTCTGGATGGCGTCGAAGAGGGTGGGGTTGCCGGACGGGTCAGGACCGCCCATCTTGGCGGCGATCTCGATGTTCTTGATCAGCTTCGCGAAGAGCTTGCCGCGCTTGGCGTCGATGGCCGCCTTCTTGTGCTTCGTGGTCGCCCACTTGGAGTGGCCAGACATTCTTCCCTCTTCCGATTCGACAACGGATGCGATCTTACTGGCGCACCAGATCCAGGAAGAGCCGGTGGATGCGACCGTCGTCGGCGACCTCGGGGTGGAACGACGTCGCCATCAGGTGTCCCTCGCGTACGGCGACGGGGTGCCCCTCGGCCTCGGCCAGCACCTCGACCTCCGGGCCGACCTGCTCCACCCAGGGTGCGCGGATGAAGATCGCGTGCACCGGCTGGTCGAGACCCAACAGGTCGAGGTCGGCCTCGAACGAGTCGACCTGCCGCCCGAACGCGTTGCGCCGGACGGTCATGTCGATCCCGCCGATCGTCTCCTGACCGGCGGCTCCGTCGACGATCCGGTCGGCGAGCAGGATCATCCCCGCGCAGGTGCCGAAGGTCGGCATGCCGGACCCCACCCGCTCCCGGAGCGGCTCGAGCAGCTCGAAGGTGTGTGCCAGCTTGGACATCGTCGTCGACTCACCGCCCGGCAGCACCAGCCCGTCGCAGCGCGCGAGCTCCTCCGGGCGTCGTACGGCAAAGGCCTCCGCGCCCAGCGCCGTCAGGATCGCCAGGTGCTCGCGGACGTCGCCCTGGAGGGCGAACACGCCGATCGCTGCCACGTGAAGAAGGTTAGGCGAGCGCGGCGGAGCATCAGCGCGGGGTGCCACAGCTCATGCCGAGTCCCAACAGGGTGACGGTTACAGGCTGGATGAGCGCCACCGATTGCCACAAGCCGTTGGGCGCTGGCAGCGCCGCACGGATCTCGATGTTGTAGGTCTGGTTGAGGACGGTCGAGAGGACACCGGCCGAAAACTGGGTCCGCCGAGTCGTTCCGTTGTCAGTGACCGTCAGCGGCGTGTTCGGGCTGACGACGCGGGCAACGTAGTCCAGCGGAAGCGGCGTCGACACCTCTTGCCACACGATCGTGGCCGTCTTCTGGCTCAACGCACCGCCCGTGACGGTGCAGCTGACCCACACCGGCTTCGGGACTGTGTACGTCGTCAGGGTGCCCGATGCGACGGTGCCGCTGTCGGTGAAGTACGCGTGAGTTGGCGCGAAGGTGCCGGTGATCAGGATCGCCGTCATCGGCATGGCGATCAGCGCCCCTGCGCGCCGCCGTCCGGCGGGCGGGGACGTGCGCCGGAACGCAAACATCAGCAGACCGCAGGCGGCGACTCCGAGACCGATCAGGCCGAGCGGCGTGGACAGCCAGGTGATCGGATATCCCAGCCAGGGCACGTGGAGGCGGACCTCGCCCACCCGTCGGACGAGGTAGGGCTCACTGTCCGGGATCCCGTTCGCGTCGCCCTTCAACGTCAGTACGGCCTGGTCGCTTCCGTCGCCCGCCGGGACGACTTGAACCACCCGGTGCATCACCCGACCGCCGTCGGGCAGGTCGACGGCGACGACATCGCCGATCTCGACGTCGGTCGCGGCGGTGTCGCGCGCGAGCACCAGAGAACCCGTGGTGATGCTCGGGCTCATCGAGCCCGAGGTGACCACCAGCGGCCGGATGCCGAGCACCGAGCAGACGGCCAACGTGACCAAGCAGAGCACACCGAGCACGGCGCCCGCGGTGAGAGAGACGTTCCTCAGACCGACGAGGCGTGATCGCCGACGTCGGTGGCTCACGGCGCGCTCACCTGGACCGCGGACAGGTTGAGGACCACCGCTGTGGACCTGCCCTGCAGCCCGTTGGGCGCCGCACTGTTGAGCTCCGCGCGCAGGCAGATGCTGCGAGTGGCACCGGTCGTGGTCAGCGGGATGTCCGCCGGGAACGCATTGCCCGACTCAGTGGTCGATACGAACGTCGTCAGCTGCAACGTCCCGGTGCACGTCCCGGCGCGGTTCCCCGCCGCCGCAGTGCCCGTGTTCGAGGCGGTGCCAGCGTCGTAGACCTGGATCTGCAGACCGACACTTCCCGAGGTCAGAGTGTTGTTCGTCGAATGGACGGTGGCATTGAAACGCAGCGGCGCGGTGCCGGAGTTCCGCACCACGAACGAAGCAGCGACGCTCTCGGCCGGGATGAGGTCGGTGATCGCCAGCAGTCCGGAGTTCCAGTTGTTCGGACCGGTGCCTCCGAGGTTCTCGGCACCGGTCACCGGGCCGGCGGTGAGGTCAAGTGTCCCGGAGGTGATGGTGCCCCCGGTCACCGTTCCCGTGTCGGTCCAGTAGGCCGAGGTCGACGTTACGGCGAGCGCGGCGAAGACGCCCAACGCCAATAGGGCCCGCGTTCGACCATGGCCGAACCAGCCACCGGAGCGGCGACGCGGTGCTGCGTGCCTAGTGCCGCGCGAAATGGATTCTTGAACGCTCCGCGCACTCATGACACGCACCTCGCGGCGTTGCCGACGCTTGCAAGACAACCGGGTATGGCGGCGCGCCGGGGCCTTGCGATGTACGCGCCCCGAGCACGCCAACCGTCCAACAACTTCCGACGCGCGACACTAGTCATCGCTGGCCTCCCGCTGGCGAGCGGCGACGAGAAGCACCAGACCGCCGCCGATCAGGGCGGACCCCAGCCACAGGATCCACGGCTCGACGCCGGTGCCGGTCTCCGGCAGGTTCCCGGAGAGACCATCGTCGCCGCCTGGGCCGGCCTGGGTGAGCCGCACCACGAATATCAGGGGGAGCAGGTTGCGCTCGGACTGGTTGGTCGACGCGGGATCGAAGGCGACCCGTACGTCGACCTGCAGCCGGTCCCCTTGTGCCATGACATCGTCGGTCAGCGCGCTGCTGGCGCCGGCGTCAGGCAACGGCAGCCAGGTGCCGCCGTGCATGCGGGCCTCGATCACGATGTCGTCGCGGGCCAGCAGCCCGTCCGGATCGTCGGCGCGGACCGCGATGCGCACCGACGCGGCAGTGGGGCCCTGGTTGCGGACCCAGAACGAGCGGGTCTCCGTGTCGCCCGGGACCCAGCGCATGCGGGGCTCGAACAGCGGACGCTTCAGCTCGCTCGTCCAGCTGCTGCCGTCGAGGCTGAGCCCGATCTCGTCGCCGGCCTGTGCCGCGCCGGCGTTGATCGTCAGTGCGATCGGCGCGAGCACGGTCCAGCTCAGCAGACGAAACATCTCGGGCTCCTCCTCTCAGACTCTCGTTGGTTCTTGGGTTGTCTCTTCGGCCTCGTCGACGCGACGAGGCCGCCGCCGTTCACGAGCCGAGCTCACGAACATGAGGCCGGCGTACCCGAGCAGTCCGGCCACGACGACGTAGCCCCCGATCCGGCGCTCACCGCCGCCGACCACGTTGTTGACGTAGCCGAGGTACGGGATGGCGTACCAGACCCGGCCCTTGACCTGGACCGGTCGGACCGGCTCGGCGTCCGAGATGTCGTTGGCGTCGCCCTGAGTGATCAGCTGGACGTCGCCGTCGAGTTTGGTCCCGACCTCGATCACCCGGTGCGTGACGACGGGGGCCTCTCCGGACTCCAGCTGATAGGTGACGACGTCATCGATGCGGATCTCGTCAACCGGCAGTGGCTTGACCACCACCAGCGTCCCCGGGGGGTACACCGGGCGCATCGACCCCGTGGTCACCGTGTACGGCGTTGCCCCCGTCAGACGCGGCACCGCCACCGCGGCGGCGAGTGCCGCCGCCGCGGTGAGCAGGACCAGCCAGACGGTGACCCGCCAGGCGAACGAGATCACGACCGTCCGAGCCCAGTCGGTCGGATCACTCGTGGGTCTGAACAGCGACCAGCGTGATCTCGTCGAGCGTCGCGGTGTCGAGCTGCGATTCGTTGTCGGCGCCGGTGGTCGGGTCGGGCGCGCTGACGGGACCGCCGTACGGGAAGACGACGGTGATGTCGATGGCCACGGCGTGTGTGCCCTCGCCCTCAACCTCGCCGGTCGCCGGGTCGCTCAGGACCGCGTCAACGGTCAGCTCGTCGTCGAGGTCGCCGAGGGTGGCGAGGGTGGCGTCGGAGATGTCCACGGCGGCACCGATGTGGTCACCCACGAGGACGAGGTTCGCCGTGCACTCCTTGACGATCGTGTCGCCCGGGACAATTGTCGTCACCGTGGTGAGCGACGTCGCACTGTCGTCGTCGTAGGTCCAGTCAGCAGCGCACTCGACGTTCTCGAGGTCGATCGACCCCGCGGTCACCTCGCCCCCGTCGACGGGCGCGTCGGCGGTCCAGTAGGCCAGCGTTCCGGCCCCACCCAGCAGCAGGAACGCTGCAGTACCGCCCGCGAGGGCGCCTTTGGTTGACTTCTTCATGTCGGTGTTCCTCCCCATGCGCCGGTCCCCCAGGCATGAAACGTTGTTCGCGCCGGGACTCCGCCCGGACCGATAGTTTCTTCGTCAACCAAGTATGACCAGATATGGCACTGAAATGGAGAGGAATGGGGAAACGGGTCGTTTGACTCACTAAGCACCTCGCGACACGCCACTAGACTCCGCAGACTGACGGGGAGGACCCGCTGTGATCGGGAGATGCGTGCGGATCTGCGGCGCTGGTGCGACGCTCGCCCTCGCACTCACGGCTGCCGGGTGTGGTGACGACCCCGACTCCTCCGACGAGCGCCGTACCTTCGCGGACGCGAGCGAGACCACCGAGCCGGCGACATCGTCCGAGCCCACGGCAGAGATCGAGGACGACGATCCGGCCGCGGCGTACGCCGCCTGGGTCAACGCGCTCGCCCGTCAGGACGCCGCGGCCGCATGTGCGCTGCAGGCCCCGGAGTTCACGATCGACCTGCGCTTCGAAGCGATCCTGGTCGATCGCGCCGAGCTCGGAGACCCGTGCACCGGCTTCGAGGCCATCCTCTGGGAGGACCCGGAGTTCGACAGCGAGATCGTCGACATCTCCAGCACCCAGGTGACGCAGGAGGACGCACTCCTCGCGGTCGGTCTTTCCGACAGCGCGCTGACGGTCCGCATGATCTATCACCGGGCCAACTGGCGGGTCGAGGAGGTCTCGCCGCGGGTCGACGTCGACGACAACGCTCCTGCGGGCGGTGATGTCGCACGCTGGGTCGACGCCTGGTGCGACCTCGACCCGGACATGTCGCGCGAGGAGATCGTGGCGCTGATGGGCGCGCCGTCCGGCGAGTACACCGTCGCCGATGGTGGCGAGCCGCAGCTGTGGTGGGCGCGGGACCAGTACGACTTCCGGGTCTACCTCGACGTCGACGGTTCGGTGCTCGAGCTGATCGGCGACTACGACGCGCTCGGCGCAGACGACAAGGCGCTTCTTCCCTGCCCCGAGCTGCGGTCCGCCGCTGGTTGAGGTGCGAGTGCAGCGAGCCTCGGGACCAAGGCCGCCGTTCGATCAGACGGTCTCCGGCACCCGCAGGTGCGCGATGGCGAGCTCGTACTCGGCCGCGTCCATGATGTCGACCCCGACTTCACGGATGCCGGTGTCGCGGATCGCCCATGCCTCGTCGCGGGACTGCTGCATCCCCTCGAGGCTGTCGAACGACGCGGTGGAGCAGACGCGGCCGCGGACACGGTCGACCATCAGGCTCGCGCTGCAGAAGCCCGGGAGCTCTTCGATGCGAGACAGCAGCCTGTCGCTATAGACCTCGATCCCGTGGTCCACATTGTCGTGCCTGGTGCGCAGCCAGCTGACCCGGCACCAGCGCTCCGCCGGCCTGTCCTCGGCGCGGTGCATGACCGCGACCTCCCACTCCTGCACCGTCGCGGGCGCCATCAGCAGCCCGCCGAGCCGGCCGCGGACGCCGGTGATCCGGTCGCTGCTGGCGCGCATCGCGTCGGCGGTATCCCACGCCGTCGTGGTGATGCACTCACCAGACCCGCGATCGACCATCATCGACAACCCGACGAACCCCTCGACCTCTTCCAAGGTCTTCATGGCTTCGTCCTGGACATAGCTGATCCCGTCGCGGATGCCGGTCGGGTCACCTTTGAAGGTGGAGGAGCGAGCGAACACGTCCCCAGCGAACACCCGGCCGGGCGTCCGCGCAACGGTCCCGGAGGACCGAAGGTCCTACCAGCCGCGCTCGGCGAGCCGGTGCGGCTGCGGGATGTCCTCGACGTTGATACCGACCATCGCCTCGCCCAGACCGCGGGAGACCTTGGCGACGACATCGGGGTCGTCGTGGAAGGTCGTGGCCTTGACGATCGCCTCGGCCCGCTGCTCGGGGTTGCCGGACTTGAAGATGCCCGAGCCGACGAACACGCCCTCGGCTCCGAGCTGCATCATCATCGCCGCGTCGGCCGGCGTCGCGATGCCACCGGCCGTGAAGAGTACGACGGGCAGCTTGCCGTTGCGGGCGACCTCGGCCACCAGGTCGTACGGCGCCTGCAGCTCCTTCGCCGCGACGAAGAGCTCGTCCTCCGGGAGGGATCCGAGCCGGCGGATCTCGCCGCGGATGGTGCGCATGTGGGTGACCGCGTTGGACACGTCACCGGTGCCGGCCTCGCCCTTGGAGCGGATCATCGCCGCACCCTCGGTGATCCGACGCAGCGCCTCGCCGAGGTTGGTCGCACCGCACACGAACGGCACGGTGAACGCCCACTTGTCGATGTGGTTGGCGTAGTCGGCCGGGGTGAGCACCTCGGACTCGTCGATGTAGTCGACGCCCAGGCTCTGCAGCACCTGCGCCTCCGCGAAGTGACCGATCCGGGCCTTGGCCATCACCGGGATCGAGACCGCCTCGATGATCGCGTCGATCATGTCGGGGTCGCTCATCCGCGAGACGCCGCCCTGGGCCCGGATGTCGGCGGGCACCCGCTCGAGCGCCATCACCGCGACGGCGCCGGCATCCTCGGCAATCTTGGCCTGCTCGGCGGTGACCACGTCCATGATCACGCCGCCCTTGAGCATCTCGGCCATGCCGCGCTTGACCTTCGTCGTACCCAGTTCGTGCTGCTCGCTCATGGGTCCGATTCTAGGCGGCGGGGGGCTTCTCGTCCGCATCGAGGTCGGCATCGGCTGCGCCGTCGAGGACGGCCGCCTGGCGGTAGACCTTCAGCACCCGGAACACCACGGTGTAGGCACTCGCCGCGGCCAGCGCCCAGAGCGTCACGTACATCAGAATCGGCAGGTCGAAGATGGCGCCCAACCCGGTCATGACCAGGATCGACACCAGCCGGTCGGCACGCTCCGCCAGGCCCCCCTTGGCGTCCATGCCGAGCGACTCGGCCCGGGCCCGGGCGTAGGAAGTGACCGAGCCCATCACCAGGCACCACAGGCTGACGCACAGGTAGAGATAGCCGTAGTCGCCCTCGTAGCTGTCGCCGGCGAAGTAGAGGGCGAGCCCGCCGAAGATCGCGCCATCGCCGATCCGGTCGAGCGTCGAGTCCCAGAAGGCGCCGAAGCGCGACTTCCGCTCGAGCACCCGTGCCATCTTGCCGTCGATCAGGTCGCTGAAGACGAACGCGGTGATGAAGAGGACGCCGTACAACAGCTCGCCGCGCGGGAAGAACGCGAGTGCACCCACCACGACGCCGAGGGTGCCGACGAGCGTCACCGCGTCGGGGCTGATGCCGAGCTTGATGAACAGCTTGACGAAAGGCATCAGTACGACGCCTTGCCAGAAGTCCTTGAACCGGTCGAGCACGAGCAGACGGTAGCCAACTTCGCCCGCACTCTTGACATCCGGCCAGCCTCGGACGGTTCTCCTAACTGTGTTAGGCACTCCTACTCGTGATCGGAAAGCCGAACGTCGTGCGGCGGTACGGCGGGAGATCCTCGACGCCGCCTGGGACATCGCCCGCGAATCCGGACTCACCCAGATCACTCTCCGCGACCCGGCCCCCTCTCGATGCGCCTCGCCGCCGCGGAGTACGACCGGATGGCCGACGCCATCGCCGCACTCCGACCGGACGACTGGGCCCGGCCCACGGCCTGCTCCGCGTGGGACGTGCGCGAACCGGCCTGTCACAGGGTCGGAATGGCCGCCGGCACCGACAACCTGACCGCCGTCACCGCGCTCCAGGTCAGCGAGCGGGTCGACCTGAGCACCGACGAGATCATCACTGCCGCCCGGCTGGTCGGGTCTCCCGCGGTGCGCGGTCGACGGCTCACCCCGCGCTTCCTGCGCCACCGCACGTTCGCCGACCTCCAACACGGCAACGGGCGCGACGAGACCTGGGCGATCGATCCCGCCTGAGCGAACCGTGTCTCAAGTACCCCAGGCCTCGGCGAGTAGGTCGCGGGTGTCGCCGAGCAGCTGCGGGAGCATCTTGGTGCCGGCCAGCACCATCAGGTAGTTGGAGTCGCCGGACCAGCGCGGGACGACGTGCTGGTGGAGATGCCCGGAGAGCGAACCGCCGGCAGCCGAGCCGAGGTTGAGCCCGACGTTGAACGCGTGCGGTTGCGACACCCGCCGGATGGTCGCGAGCGCGTCCTTGGTGAGCTGAGCGATCTCGGCGGTCTCAGCGTCGTCGAGGTCGGTGTAGTCGGCCACGTGCCGATAGGGCAGCACCATCAGGTGGCCGGGGTTGTACGGATAGAGATTGAGTACGACGTACGCCGTCCTGCCTCGCGTGACGACCAGGTCGTCGTCGTGGGACGTGTCCGGGTCCGGCGTGATCCGGCAGAACGGGCACTCGGGGAGGTCGGGATCCGCTGTCGCCTTCTCGTCGGACGCGCCGCGGACGTAGGCCATCCGGTGGGGCATCCAGAGACGCTCCAGGCCATCGGGATCGGACACTGTTACGACTGCTCCGTGACGCGCATCAGCTCGGCGAGGGACACGTTGGGCACGTCGATGCCGCGCGCCCGGGACATCCCGTCGATCTGCAGCCAGATCGACTCGGCCAGCATGTTGACGAGCTGCTCGACCTTCGGCGACGTCTCGAGCCGCGAGCTCCACCGCCGGATGCTGGCGAAGACCTGCCCGATGAGGCCGAACACCCACGGGTCGAGGCCGGTCCGGTCGTCGGCGCTCAGCTCCATCCCGTAGAAGGTCACGACCGTGTTCATCAGCACCTCGATCTTCTCGGCGACCGCCTCGGTCGCCACGGCCAGCGGGTGCGGGCCGGGTCCGGGCAGCTCCAGCTCGATGAACCAGAACAGGGTCGGGTGCTCGGTGGCCCAGCCGACGACCGCGGTGATGATCCGCCGGATGATGACGATCGGCGTGCCGTCGAACGACAGAGCCGGGATCAGCACCTTCCCGAGGTCCTTGCAGATTTGTTGCTGAACCGCGAGGTCCAGGTCGACCCGGTCGTGGAAGTGCCGGTAGAGCACGGTGCGGGCCAGGCCCGCCTCCTCGGCGATCAGCTGGACCTGGATGTCCTCGCCGGGCTCGGACCGCTCGAGCACCCGGATGGCGGCGTCGATGATGACCCGACGCCGCGCCTGGTTGTGCGCGAGCCAGCGCAGACGGCGGCCGTCACCGCCGTACTCGAGGCCGTCGCCCTCGTCCGCCATCGGTGTCCGTTTCTCTCCTGCCCGCCCCATCGATCTCTGCGAAGGGTAGCCTCCGCGGACCCGGACCCGCGCCACAGCAGCATCATCCGTCCCAGCGGACAGGGAAAACCGGCGCTTGTCGGCCATTGCAATGCCCGACAAGTGCAGGAATCCCCGGCCGACCGGGGATTCCTGCACCCCCCGGCCGGTCACGACTGGTAGAACCACAGCCCCAGGTCGAGCGCGATGCCGGGGCAGGTCACGTTGTGGTCGCGGTTGTCGGCCACCCACTGCCCGAGGATCGCCGTACCGCCCTGGATCGACCAGTCCTCGCCGCACCGGCTGAGCGCCTCTTCCCGCGAGGTCTCCCCCGCGGCCCGCCACTCCGGTACGCCGCCCAGCGAGAAGTCGCCGACGACCGTCTCCCAGAGGTACGGCGTCGAGTAGATGCCGATCGCATAGCCGGCGTCGGTGTAGGCCCGTGCCTGCCCCTCGACGACGGCGGCGTTGGCGGCGGGGTTGGCGCTCCACTCGAAGAACGGCACCGGCTCCACGTCGATCCACACGACCGGCGACTGCAACCCGGCGTCGACCATGGTGCCGATGTTGTAGCGGGCCTGCTGGTAGCCGACGTTGCGCAGCTGTCCCTTGAGGGAGTCGCCGCTGTAGGGGCCGTCCCACTCGTAGGTCCTCAGCGTCTCGTCGTCGGGATAGCTGGCGACGGCGTACGCCGACGTCATCAGCTCGCGTTCCTCCGCCCAGGCCACCTGGTCGGCCAGGCACGGGTTCGGGGTGAAGCCGGGCCCGTTGGTGAGCCCGAAGACGACGAACTCGGCCTCGTCGACGGGCATCGGCAGCCCCTTGCCCTGCTTCTCCGGGATGCCCATGCCCTCGGGGCACTGCGGCCAGCTGATGTCGGCGCCCTGCACCGGCTCGTTGCGGGGCTCGATGGTGCCGCGGTTCTCGTTGGCGAGGTCTTCGGCGATGTCGGCGAGGTCGCTCGCGTCGGCACCCGGCGCGGTGGCGTCGCCGTCCGTGGGGAGCGGGTTCTTGTCCTTGCCGGGCTTCTTGGTCGGTTCGGACGATGGCGCGGCGTCCGGTGCCGCCTCCGGCTCGTTGCCACAGGCGGCGGTCACCCCCAGCAGCACGACGATCGCCAGGACCGATCCCGCGCGGCGCCCCCCAGCGCGCATCGCCCTAGACCTGCTCGCGGGACGCGATCGCCGCGGCGACCCGTTCGATCGCCTCGGCGACCGGCACGCCGTTGTCCTGGCGGCCGTCGCGGTAGCGGAACGACACCGCCCCCGCCGCCATGTCGTCGTCGCCGGCGATCACCATGAACGGCACCTTCTGCAGCTGCGCGTTGCGGATCTTCTTCTGCATCCGCTCGTCGGAGTCGTCGACCTCGACCCTGATCCCCCGCGCGCGCAGCTGCTTCGCCACGTCGTAGAGGTAGTCGTGGTGGCGCTCCGCGATCGGGATCGCCTCGACCTGCACCGGGGCGAGCCACGGAGGGAACGCACCGGCGTAGTGCTCGACGAGTACGCCGAAGAACCGCTCGAGCGAGCCGAACTTGGCCGAGTGGATCATCACCGGCTGCTGCTTCGAGCCGTCGGGTGCGACGTACTCGAGGTGGAAGCCCTCGGGCTGGTTGAAGTCGTACTGGATCGTCGACATCTGCCAGGTCCGGCCGATCGCGTCGCGCGCCTGGACTGAGATCTTGGGTCCGTAGAACGCGGCGCCGCCCGGGTCGGGCACCAGCTCGAGCCCGGTCTCGATGGCGGCGTCCTCGAGCACCTTGGTCGCGATCTCCCACTGCTCGTCGGTCCCCATGAACTTGTCCTTGGAGTCGTCACGGGTCGACAGCTCCAGGTAGAAGTCGTCGAGACCGAAGTCCTTGAGCAGGCTCAGGACGAAGCCGAGCAGGTGCTTGATCTCGTCTGGTGCCTGCTCAGCCGTCACGTACGAGTGCGAGTCGTCCTGGGTCATCCCGCGGACGCGGGTGAGGCCGTGGACGACGCCGGACTTCTCGAAGCGGTAGACCGAGCCGAACTCGAAGAGGCGCAGCGGCAGCTCGCGGTAGGACCGCCCGCGCGACCTGAAGATCAGGTTGTGCATCGGGCAGTTCATCGCCTTGAGGAAGTAGCGGCTGTTCTCCATCTCCATGGGCGGGAACATCGTGTCCTCGAAGTACGGCAGGTGCCCGGAGGTGTGGAACAGACCCTCCTTGGTGATGTGGGGCGTGCCGACGTACTGGAAGCCCTCCTCGATGTGCCGCTGGCGGACGTAGTCCTCCATCTCCCGCTTGATGACCCCACCCTTGGGGTGGAAGACGGCCATGCCCGAGCCGATCTCGTCGGGGAAGCTGAACAGGTCGAGCTCGCGGCCCAGCCTGCGGTGGTCGCGCTTCTCTGCCTCCTCGAGCCGCTCCAGGTGAGCGCCCAGTGCTTCAGCGGACTCCCAGGCGGTGCCGTAGACCCGCTGGAGCTGCTTGTTCTTCTCGTCGCCGCGCCAGTACGCCGCCGCCGAGCGCATCAGCTTGAACGCCGGGATCCGCTTCGTGGTGGGCAGGTGCGGGCCGCGGCAGAGGTCCTTCCAGGCAACCTCGCCGTTGCGGTCGATGTTGTCGTAGATGGTGAGCTCGCCGGCGCCGACCTCGGCGTCGGCGCCATCGGCGGCATCTCCCGCGCTGCCCTTGAGGCCGATCAGCTCGAGCTTGTAGGGCTCGTCGGCGAGCTCGACCCGCGCGTCGTCGTCGTTGGTCACCCGGCGGGAGAACCGCTGGTTGTCCTTGATGATCTTGCGCATCCGGGTCTCGAGCTTGTCGAGGTCCTCCGGCGTGAACGGGATCTCGACGTCGAAGTCGTAGTAGAAGCCGTCCTTGATCGGCGGGCCGATGCCGAGCTTGGCGTCGGGGTGGAGGTCCTGCACGGCCTGGGCCAGCACGTGGGCGCAGGAGTGCCGCAGGATGTCGTGTCCGTCGCTGCTGTCGATCGCGACGCCCGCGACCTCGTCTCCGTCGGCGAGGACGTAGGAGAGGTCCTTGAGCTCACCCGCGATGCGGGCCGCCACGATGTCCGGCTGGTCCTTGAAGAGCTCCCAAGCCTTGGTGCCCGCTCCGACGGAGAGCGTGGTCGTCTCCTGGCCCTCGCGCGCATCGGCGGGGAGAAGGACGACCTTGATGTCGGACACGGAGACCTCTTCGGGTGTGGCTGGACGGCGGCCGCGGGCGCGGCGCCGTACGCCAAGGGTATCGACCGAGGAGGTAGGAACGCGCGGGAGTTAGGCCGCTGGAGATCAGCGGTGTTGGAGCCTGATCCTGCCAACGCGACCCGGACCGTAGGAGCAGGCCTCGCCCCAGGTCGGAAGGACTCCGCGGTGGCAGCCGGCCCAGCCGGTCTCGAAGTCGCGCGCGCGGCCGTTGATCCGGAGGCCGAACTCCTCGCCGAAGAGCGCGATCTTGAAGAAGCCGTCGCTGTTGGTCGTGTCGTTGCCGACCGAGACGCTCAGGTGGCTGACGTCCCGGATGCTGACCGCGATCCCGCTCAGCTTGTTGCCGTTCGCCGCGTTGACGACGAAGCCGCTCATGAACGACGGCGCATCGAGGGTCCGGCCGAGGTTGGTGCCGGAGGCGACGAGGGTCGCGTCGGCGAAGAACTCGAACTGGACGAAGCTCGGCTGGCCGCCGGGGTAGTCCGCGACGTACCCACCCTGGACCCGCGCGTTCCGGACCACTTCGACCCAGTAGTCGCCGTCGGTGGTCGGAGACAGGGTGAAGTTGCCGGTGGCGTTCGTGGTGACGGTGTCGACGACCACGCCCGGCGTTCCGCCGTCGTTCACGTGCAGCCGCACCGTCGTGCCGGGCACCGGGTCGTCGGTGGTGTAGTCGATCAGCTGGCCGGTGATCACCGCGCCCGCATGCGCCTGTGGCGGCGATACGACGGTGAAGAGTGCCGCGACGACGGCGAGGACGAAGACGGAGACGATGCGGCGCATGGCAGACCACCAGAGAGCGAAGGGACGACCTCAGCGAGTCGGATCCCGAGTGCCGCTCGCACGGTGAACGCTACCGGGGGACAGTGGGACGTGGAACCGCCATCCGGCGGAACTTCGAGTGGTCGGTACGGAAAGCCCCACCCCTGAAGAGCCGGCAGTCCGGTCCGGATGTCCACCGCCGTAGCGGCCCTCGGTCAGCGGTCGCCACCGGGTTCTTGTTCCAGTCCGTGTGCGGGCAGATGCAACACGCCGTTCGCCGATCTGGGAGAACGTTGACGTCGCTGGGAGACCGTCGCATCGGGGCCGAGGAGACGCCAACGTCCTGTCGGACGTCAGTGATCGGCGAAGATGTCGTCATGAGCGGGCTCGAGGTGGTCCCGGTGGACAGCGACGTGTTCCTCTGCCGGGGACGGGACGTCAACTGGGTACTCCTCCGGGAGGGCACGGACGTGACTCTCATCGACACCGGCTACCCGGCGTACGGGCCGACCGTCGAGGAATCGGTACGCCGGATCGGCGGCCGGCCCGAGGACGTGTGCGGCATCCTCGTCACCCACGGTCACGTCGACCACATCGGCGGGCTCGGACACTTCCACCAGAAGTTCGGGACGCCTGTCTTCGCGCATCCGACCGAGGTGTCGCACGTCCGCCGTGACCACCTCGAGCAGGCGACACCGTCGCAGGTGTTCGGCAACGCATACCGGCGCGGTGTCCTGTCCTGGTCGCTGCGCATCACTCGTGCAGGCGCGATGAAGGACGTCGCGTTCGCCGACGTACAACCGCTGGCCCCCGGCGCTCCGATCGACCTCCCCGGCCGGCCGGTCTCGGTGGCGACGGCCGGTCATACAAGCGGGCACACCGCCTACCTGGTGCAGTCCGTCGGCGCGGTGGCCACCGGCGACGCACTGTGTACGGCGCACGCGGCCTCACCGACGGTCGGCCCGCAGCTGCTGGCGCTGATGTTCCAGCACGGCGACGACGTCGCCGGATTGGCGCCGCTCGAGGACCTCGACGCCGACGTGGTGCTGCCGGGGCACGGACCGGTGCATCGGGGCCCGATCGGCGAGGCCGTCCGGACGGCACGCGAGTCGGCTGGTTCGCGCAAGTGGTGACTGTGGTCCGGCCGCGTCAACCCACGCCGTAAACCTGGCTCGAAAATGGAGATGAGAGCTGGGTCGCCGCCCCTAGGGTGGCCCGATGACATCGGTCAAGGAGTTCCAGGTCACCTTCGACTGCGCAGAGCCTGAGCGCGTCGCCCGCTTCTGGTGCGAGGTGCTGGGATACGTCGTAC
Organism: uncultured Actinomycetota bacterium; assembly: GCA_963795115.1. Lineage (GTDB taxonomy): Bacteria > Actinomycetota > Actinomycetes > Propionibacteriales > Nocardioidaceae > Nocardioides. The sequence goes on along the minus strand of CAWCGH010000001.1, from coordinate 29,751 downwards.
CGCCGGCGGTCGAGGAGGACAACGACGGCTCATGGTTCGCCTGCGTCGATCCCACGGGCGCAGGCCCCCGACTCTTCTTCCAGCGCGTTCCCGAGGGCAAGGTCGTCAAGAACCGGGTGCATCTCGACGTGCGGGCCGGCACCGGCCTCGTCGGCGCGGAGCGCCAGGCCACGCTCGAAGCCGAGGGACAGCGCTTGATTCCGCTGGGCGCGACACGTGTCCAACTACTGGTCGCTGATGAGGAGAACGAGTCATGCCTCGTCATGCAGGACGTCGAGGGCAACGAGTTCTGCCTGGACTGAACGCCGCGAACGCGGGATCTGGGTGGGCGATACTGGGTTCGAACCAGTGACCTCTTCGGTGTGAACGAAGCGCGCTACCACTGCGCCAATCGCCCCGGATCAGGTGCGGTCGATGACTCTAATGCATCGCTTCCTGCTCACCCGAATCGAGTCGCCGCCCTTCGGTGTCGAGCAGGCCGAGCCTTCGGTGGTCGAGTAGTCCGAGCCGCTAGGCGAGGGCGTATCGAGACCCGGTGAGGTGCCCGCCTCAGCGGGAGCCTTCGGTGGTCGAGTAGTCCGAGCCGCTAGGCGAGGGCGTATCGAGACCCGGTGAGGTGCCCGCCTCAGCGCCCCACCAGCTCTGGCTCCCGCTTCCGCCAGACTGCGAGCGCCTCGCGGGTGACCGGCCCCGGCGCTGCGAGCTCGCGGTCGTCCCAGCGGGTCACGCCCTGCACATCCCGAGTCGTCGAGACGAGGAAGATCTCGTCCGCCGCCGCGGTGACCTCGAGCGGCTCGTCGACCTCCCGGGCGCCGTACCACTCAATCACCAGCCGCCTGGTGACGCCGGCGAGGCAGCCGCTGGCGAGGGTCGGCGTACGCAGTTCGCCGCCTACGACGTAGAAGACGTTGGACCCGGTGCCTTCGCACAGGTGGCCCTGGAGGTTGGCGAAGATCGCCTCGGTCGCGCCCTTCTCCTGGGCGGCGGCGAGCGCGACGACGTTCTCGGCGTACGACGTCGTCTTCAGGCCGGCCATCGCGCCGCGCTCGTTGCGTGGCCACGGCACCGTGATCACGGTCGTCGTCTCCTTGGCCGGGTCCATCGGCGATGCCGCGACGATCACCGTTGGGCCAGCACTCCCCCGTCCGGAGCCCATCGGCGCCGGTCCCCCGGTGACCGTGATCCGCAGCCGGCCGAGCGGCATCGGGTCGCCGTCTAACACAGCGGCCACGCCTCGTCGTACGACATCGACCTCCAGGCCGTCCAGCCCCAACCCGGCCGCAGACCGCTCCAGCCGGTCGAGGTGCAGACCGAACGCGAACGGCGCTCCGCGGACGACCTTGACCGACTCGAACACCCCGTCGCCGACGGTCAGACCGTGGTCCGTGACGGGTACGGCGGGGGCGCTGGGGTCCGCGAGCAGCTCACCGTTCATCCACACACGCATGCGACTCACCTTACGGAGCGACCCGATTTTGGTGGCGTTCGGGCGATCGGCTAGGGTTCTCACGCGCAACAACCGCACCGGCGAATGCCGGTACGGAGGCAGTCGCAGGCGGACATAGCTCAGTTGGTAGAGCGCAACCTTGCCAAGGTTGAGGTCGCGAGTTCGAGTCTCGTTGTCCGCTCGGAGAGGTCAGACCCAGGCCTCCACGGTGGGTTGGCCGAGAGGCGAGGCAACGGACTGCAAATCCGTGTACACGGGTTCAAATCCCGTACCCACCTCCATGACAACTCCACACCCGGGCGATTGGCGCAGCGGTAGCGCGCTTCCTTGACACGGAAGAGGTCACTGGTTCAAACCCAGTATCGCCCACCACGTTTCCGCAGGTCAGAGGCGGTTTTCTGAAACCGAATCTGAAGCGGGGAACATACGAGGAACAAGGAGCGGCCAGTTCTGGCCGCTCCTGCTGCCTTTCGGCCCCCTCATCGCCAGCCTCCGGCAAGAGCTGAAGTCAGATGTGCCGCTCGATCGAGTTGACCTTGATCCGCAGGCCTTGCGGCTGAAACGTACGGCTCGAGGCCGTCGCCGATGTAGCTGCGGACGGTGCGGGTAGAGCCGGCGGGTCATCCCGGCAGCCATGGTGAATCCCCGGGTCTGTGGCGCGCCGATGGGCGCCGACACTCCCAAAGGCAAACCGCGGCCGCGAGAGACCACAGTTGGCACATGGATCCCACCAGCCCGCCGGAGTTCCCCGGCTACTTCGACCAAGTGCTACGGACTGATGCCGGCGACGGTGCCAACTTCGGGCGCAACGTCCTGCAAGGCTTGGTAGACGGCATCCGTCTCCACCGCGAGCGGCGGGTTCGGAGTCGCTGGATCTGGGGTACTGGCGTCATCGCGTGTGCGATGGCGGTCGACGATCAGGACCTCCTCGACGAGTTCGGTCGTTGCGAGTCCTCGTGCATCGTCGTGACCGAGCAGGGGCGCGGAATAGGCAAGGACGCCTTTCGGCGGCTGGAAGAGCATGCTGCCAACGCACAAGGTCTCGCGCAGTCCGCGTTCCACGAACTGGCCGATCTCGCTCCGACGCTCAACGGGGAGCCTCTTGTCGTCGGGCCTCAAAGTCCCAGGAACGACGGCGGAGTTCCTGCGGTGCGCGACTTCGGGTTCCGCAGGGTCGGCAACAAGCTCGTGCCAATCGTCCACGCCAAGATGGCCCTGGTTGGCGACATGTGTTGGACCGACGAGCACCCCAGCGGACACGTGGTGGACGAAATCTTCTTCGTGCCGCGCAGACTCTGGATCGGATCAGCGAACTTCACCGGCTCGTCGCGACGGAGCCTCGAGTTCGGCACCTGGGTCACCGACAACGTCCTGCTGACCGCTGCCCGGCGCTTCCTGCTCGGTCTGGTTGCCATGTCTGAGCCGCTCCGCAACGAGCCGGACGACATGCAGCCCAGAGCTCGCCGCCGTTGAGTACGACGACGCCGCCTTCGTTGAGTACATGCGTGAAGTCGGGCCGTGGATCGAGGAATACGACGAGTAGCGGCCGCGAATAGCGACGGAAGCGCCGCGTCCCACGACAAGATGGACTTCGATCATCCGCCAGTGAAGGACACACGTGCCACCGAAGAAGAAGGCCGAGCCCCAGAGAGCCTCGAAGCGACCCTCTGGGAGGCAGCGACGAAACTGCGCGGCAAGATGGACACCGCCGAGTACAAGCACGTCGTGCTCGGCCTCATCTTCCTCAAGTACGTCTCGGACGTGTTCGCGGTCGCGCCACGCCGAACTCGAACGCCTCGTCGAACGACCCGGACTCCGACTACTTCATGCCGAGCGAGGCGGCGAAGCAGACCGTCCTCGAAGATCGCGACGAGTACACCGCCGAGGGCGTCTTCTGGATCCCGAGGGCCACCGCTGGGACGACCTGCGCAAGACGCGCAAGCAGCCCGACATCGGCGTGCGCATCGACGAAGCGATGGACGCCATCGAGCGCGAGAACCCGACCTCTGAAGGGCGTCCTGCCGAAGAACTACTCCCGGCAGGAACTCACCCCCGAGATGCTCGGCGGGCTCATCGACGTGTTCTCCCGCGAGGACCTCGCCACCGAGGAGCACAAGGACCTCGACGTCCTCGGACGGGTCTACGAGTACTTCCTGGGCGAGCTTCGCCGGCGGCGAAGGCAAGCGCGGCGGCGAGTTCTACACGCCGCGCTCCGTCGTCAGCTCTCCTGGTCGAGATGCTCCAGCCCTACAAGGGTCGCGTCTACGACCCGGCCTGCGGCTCCGGCGGCATGTTCGTACAGGCCGACAAGTTCGTTCGCGCCCACGGCGGCGACCGCAACGACATCTCCGTCTTCGGGCAGGAGTCCAATCCCGACCACGTGGCGACTCGCCAAGATGAATCTCGCCCTGCGAGGCATCGACGCCAACCTCGGTAACGAGTGGGGCGACACCTTCCACGCCGACAAGCACCCCGACCTGCGCGCCGACTACGTCATCGCCAACCCGCCGTTCAACATCAAGCGACTGGGGCGGCGAACGCCTCGCGAACGACCCCCGCTGGAAGTACGGCGTGCCGCCGAACAGCAACGCCAACTACGCCTGGATTCAGCACATGCTCGCCCACCTCGCGCCCACCGGCACCATGGCGACGCTCCTCGCGAACGGATCGCTGTCGAGCCAGCAGAACGGCGAAGGCGAGATCCGCAAGGCCCTCGATCGAAGCCGACCTCGTCGAGTGCATCGTGGCGCTGCCCGGCCAGTTGTTCTACGGCACTCAGATCCCCGTCTGCCTCTGGTTCCTCACGCCGAACAAGGCGGGCCTTCCGAACGGTCACAAGACTCGCGACCGCAACGGGAGACCCTTTTCATCGACGCGCGCAAGGTCGGCTACATGGCAGCCCGCACGTCCAAGGCCTTCAGCGAGCGACGACATCACTGAAGATCGCCGACACCTACCACGCCTGGCGGGGCACAGAGACGAGCGACGGCGAGCCCTACGGGACATCGACGGGTTCTGTCGCAGCGTCCCCACAACCGAGCTCGCTGAGCACGCGAATACGTGCTCACACCCGGCCGGTACGTCGGCTCGGAGGCGGTCGAGGACGACGGCGAGCCGCTCGAAGCAGAAGATCGCGCGGCTCACGGACGAGATCCGAGACGGGTTCGAGAGCCGCGCGAGGACTTGCAGGAGACGGTGCTGACGGCGCTCGGGTCGTTGGTGGTGGCAGATGAGTGAGTGGGAGAGGCGCTCGGCGAGTCGTGGCGTCGCCCTGCAACTCTAAGACCCGTCGGCAAGGCGCGATGCGTCGGAGTACGTCGATGACGGCGCACCATTCATCTCGAAGATGATGTCGGCCGCAGTGCTGAGTTCCGTACGCGTCGGTACACCTCGACGAGGTCCACGACCGTAGCGGTTGCTAGTGTCCGCTGAAACCCGGCGACGATCGTTGTCGTTCGGGCACCCGGTGCCCCGGGTCGGCTGCGGTCGACCGAACACGGCGACGACTGCTCGGACGACGCGCTGTCCAGTTCGCTGTCGGTGGCGCCGAACTCGACACTGCCGATTCGTTCCTGATCAACTACGTGGCGCACAGCCAGTCAATGTCGCTGCAACATACGGACGGCACCACGCGTATCTCTCAACCGCTCGCCGCGTACGAGTTCCGACCGTTGCCATCCTCTCGACGAGCAGCGACGCATCGCCGGCGTTCCTCGGCGCGCTCGACGACCTGATCGAGACAACCGAGACTGCTTGGCGCTCCGCAGAAGACTCCTCGCCCGCTGCCACATTCCGATCGACTCGACGCTCGGCGAGCTGTCGTCGTTGCGACCGAGTCGATGTGACCAGGGACGCCGACGGTGTGGCTCCAGCGTCGGCATGCCGCTCTCTCACAGACACGTCGACGATCGCAGGTCGGCTCCCGACCCGCGACGGGTGCGCACGATCCAGACGCGACACGCTGTCGGCGCGAACACCCGGTGCTGTCTCGACGAACGGCAAGTGGTAACGTTGTGTCGATGTACGCCGCATGAACGAGATCGCGGTCGGGTCTACCGAGTTCTTGGTCCTGCGAGGCGGTGAATCGGTCAGCCACACTCGCCCAAGTCCTGCGGCTCGCAGCGAGCGGTTCCGCGACATACGCCATCCGGCAGATGTCGGCAACCTCGGGCCGTCAGACGAGTCTCGGCGCTCTGCCGAGCTGTACCCGTGGACGCTCCGGACCAGAGTCGCTCCGACGAATTGAGGCGCTCGCGGCTCTGGCCTGCGAAGCCATCGACGCTTGCCAACGAGATCGACGACCTCACCGCGCACTCGCGACGAACTGCTGCCGCTGCTCATGTCGGGCAGGGTCCGCGTCGAGGACGTCGACGGGCGGTGGCCTGATGGTCGGGATGACCGAGGACGAGCTGGAGCGACTGCGTCCTCGAGATGGCTCGTCGAGCTTGGGTGGCACATGCTACGGCCCAGACATCGCGCCCGGCGAGCCGGGTGCTGAGCGCGACGACTACCGCGAGGTCGTCCTTGAACGGCGGTCTGGCTGCCGCCGTCGCGCGCCTGAACCCGGACCTGCCGCAGCAGGCGGTCGCGGACGTCGTGACGACGGTGAAGCGCGCCGAGTCGCCGCTGATCGAGTCGGAGAACTGGAACGCCTACCGGCTACTCGATCGAGGGCGTGCCGGTCGAGTACCGCGACGACGACGGGCAGCTGCGCACCGCCCGCGCGCGGCTGGTCGACTGGGAGAACCCGACGAACAACGACCTTGCTCGCGGTCAACCAGTTCACGCATCGCAGGGCCGAAGAAGGACGCGCCGCCCGGACGTGATCTGCTGTTCGTCAACGGACTGCCGATGGCGCTCTTCGAGTTGAAGCGTCCCGGCAAGACGTACGCGAAGGTCGCCGGCGCGTTCAACCAGATCCAGACCTACCGCGACCAGATCCCCGACGTGTTCAAGTGGAACCAGGTCGCGGTCGTCTCCGACGGCGTCGAGGCGATGGCCGGATCGTTCTCGGCGCCGTGGGAGCACTGGGCGCCGTGGAAGACGATCGACGGGCACCCGGACCCGAAGAACGTCGACGGCTACGGATCCCGCAGATCGAGGTGCTCACTCAGGGGCATGTTCCGCCCCGACGTGTTCTTCGACCTGTGCCGCAACTTCGTCGCGACCTTCGGCGACGGCGACGAGACGCGTCAAGGCAGGTCGCGAAGTACCACCAGTACTGGGCCGTCAACAAGGCCGTCGACGCGACGATCGAGGCCGTCGGAGACCGACGGCGCGCATCGGCGTCGTCTGGCACACGCAGGGGTCCGGCAAGTCGCTGGAGATGGCGTACTACGCCGGCAAGATGATGCGTCATCCCGGCGATGGAGAACCCGACGGTCGTCGTCGCTGACCGACCGCAACGACCTCGACGACCAGTTGTTCGACGAGACGTTCGCGCCGTCCAAGCCGGGCTCGCCGCTGCCGGAGACGCCCGGTCCAGGCCGAGTCCCGCGACCACCTGAAGGACGCTGCTCGCCGGTCGCGAGTCCGGCGGCATCATCTTCACGACGATCCAGAAGTTCGGCATCTCCAAGGCAGGACCAGGACGCCGGCCGCAAGTTCCCGCTGCTGTCGGACCGCACCAACATCGTCGTGATGGTCGACGAGGCGCACCGGTCCAACTACGACCTCATCGACGGCTTCGCCCGCCACCTGCGCGACGGCACTCCCGAACGCCTCGTTCATCGGGTTCACCGGCACCCCGATCGACGACGAAGGACCGCTCCACCGCGGCAGTCTTCGGTGACTACATCGACATCTACGACATGACCCAGGCCATCGAGGACGGCGCACCGTCAAGGTCTACTACGAGCCGCGCCTCGCGAAGGTCGAACTGCCCGAGGACGCCGCGACGAACTCGACGACGAGTTCGACGACGCCATCGTCGGCTCCGAAGAGGACGATCGCCGAGCGGCTCAAGTCCAAGTGGGCCAAGGTCGAGGCGATCGTCGGCTCCGAGAAGCGCATCAAGGAACTCGCCGCCGACATCGTCGAGCACTGGGAGGCCCGCCGCGAGGTGCTCGCCGGCAAGGCCATGATCGTCGACGATGTCGCGGCGCATCGCCGTCGCGCTCTACGACGAGATCGTCGCGCTGCGGCCGGACTGGCACTCGCGACGACGACGACCGAGGGCGTCATCAAGGTCGTCATCACCGGCAACGCCACCGACCCCGCACGAGTTCCAGCCACACATCCGCAACAAGCGAGAGCGCAACGCGCATCAAGGAACGCGCGCACCGACCCGAACGACCAGCTGGAACTGGTCATCGTCCGCGACATGTGGCTCACCGGCTTCGACTCGCCCGCCGATGCACACCATGTACGTCGACAAGCCGATGCGCGGCGCCTCGCTCATGCAGGCCATCACCCGCGTCAACCGCACCTTCAAGGACAAGCCGTCCGGTCTGGTCGTCGACTACATCGGCATCGCCGAGGACCTCAAGGACGCACTCGCCAACTACACCGACCGCGACAAGGAGGACCGAGCCAGTCGGCGAGGACGTCCGCGAGCGCGGCGATCCCGGAGATGCTCGCCGAGCACTGCGATCGTCTCCGACCTGCTCCACGACATCGACTGGGTCACCATCCTCGGCAGCGGCGGCGCCAAGGCGTTCGCTCTACGCCGTCACCGCGACCGTCGACCACCTCCTCGAATCCGAGCCGACGAACTCGACGACGCCGACGACGACGGCGAGCGGCGAGTTCGACACCGAGGCGACGAGGACACCGTCGCCTCAAGAAGCGGTTCATGGCGCACACCGGCCGGCTCGAAGCGCTGTTCGCCCTCGTGCCCACCTAGCACGAGGCGACCGCGATCCGTGACGACGTCGCGTTCTTCGACGCCGTCCGCGCAGTCCATCGCCAAGATCGAAGGCGTCGACGCGCCAGGCGGCGACAGCGACGCCGCACTCGACACCGCCGTCCGGCAGATCGTGTCAGCCAGCACATCTCCGGCACGCGGTGTCATCGACATCTACGCCGAGGCCGGGCTGGAGAAGCCCGACATCTCCCTGATCGACGACGAGTTCATGCAAGCGGTTCGAGACGCTCCGACCAGAAGAACCTCCAACTGGAAGCCGCTCAAGCGGCTCCTCTCCAACGAGGTCAAGATCATCGGTCAGCGCAACATCGTCGCCGGCAAGAAGTTCTCCGAGATGCTCACCGCGTCCCTCACTCCGCTACCAGAACCGCACCCTCGACGCCGCCCAGGTCATCGCCGAGACTCGTCGAGATCGCCAAGGCGACTCCAGCCGAGCAGCGCGAGCGCGGCGACGAGACTCCGGCCTCACCGAGAACGAACTCGCCTTCTACGACGCCCTCTGCGACAACGAGTCAGCGCCGTCGAGACCATGCCCGACGACACCATGAAGCAGATCGCCCACGAACTCACCGAGATCGTGCGCCGCGACGCCAAGACCGACTGGAACGTCAAGGAGACGGTCCGCGCCAACCTGCGCACCACCATCAAGCGGCTCCTGCGCAAGCACGGCTACCCGCCCGACCAGGAGCCCACCGCGACCGACCTCATCCTCAAGCAAGCCGAGGTCATGGCGGAGGTCGGCGAATGAAGTCAGAGCGGACGCAGCCTCGTCGTCGTTAGTTGGCCAGCTCGGTCGACGCACGACGCTCTTATGCTGATGCAGGGTCCGGCTCGCCGTGAGTTGCCCACGCAACGATTTGATCTAGCACTCCTCGGATTGACGGGAGCGGAACGCCGGCGAGGTCGAGAACTCGCACAACGTCACGGACCCCCGCCGGTGAGTCGATGGGCAGCCCGTATCTCTGGTGAGCGAGATGCCTTCCAGTTAACTGAGTCCGACGGTCCCTTCCCCAGGGAGTCTCGACATTCCGTCACGAGTTCCTTCCAGCCGGGGAATGCGCCTCCCTTTAGGTACTCCTTGCGGATGGCATCGGCGGGGAGGGCGAACAACAGGTCGTCTTCTGAAACACCGAAGGGCGTGGGCGCAGGCAGACCCTTCTCGGCGGCAATCTGCAGGACGCGCAGGACCTTCTTCTCCTCAGACGAGCGCTTGCGGTTTGATCGTTCCCCCATCGTGTCGGTGTCGGTAGCGTCAGTCAGGATTCCCATTCGCATTCCTAGTTCGGTCACCAACTCAACCGCGACCAATCCCTCAAGGTTCTTGGTGCCGTGCACAGGGAGGATCTTGACGCCGGCAGCGTCGAGCTCCAGACCGCCGTACTCCGCGAGAACCGCGTCGTCCAGCGGCCCCTCGACGAAGAGGATCGCCCGATGGAGCGAGAGGGCCGTGGCTGGATGCATACCAACATCCGTCGCTAGCTCCAGAAGATGTTGCGTCGCCGCCGAGCTCAGCGTTCGAGCTGAGGTAGTTACTAGGTCCGAGTCCCGGGTGACATGCACAAGGGTCGCGTCGGCGGTCGAGGCTCGTAGAACTCCTCGTGATGGGAGGCCACCACGAGGTTGAACCCGAGATCCGCCATCCGATCGCACCAGCGCGCCATGCTCGTGACGGCCGAGGGGTGCAGATGAGCTTCGGGCTCGTCCACCAATAGGACATAGCGTGATGCCGCGCGGTCTTCTAAGTCACGCAGGTGGTGGACATGCTGTGAAATCACCGGCGATTTCGAAGTGCGATCTGGACCGCCGCAGCCATCCACCTCGCGGCTCCGTCCCCCGCCGAATCCACAGTGTCGGCGCATTGCGTTGCACCGCGCTGCTGATACTCCAGCAGTACCTTGGGCATTCTGCTCCCAGAGGGTCGGGCTCGTGACATGGGCTCCGATCGAGCCGTCGATGAAGTCAGGGAGAACGTCCGTGGCAAGGTTCGCTAGCCGGCTGACCAACGCTTCGGTTCTGGCGGGCACCCGGTACGAGAAACTGTCGCCATCACCACGTTGAGGTTCCATCCACGGTCCATCGCGACTGCCACCCAGGAAAGCCTCGACAGCAGCCGGAAACGCGTTCATGGATGCCGGCAATGGTCCAATCGAGCATCAGGACTCGCGGGCGAGCGGGAGAAATCACGGTGCGCTCGGCCCACAAACTGGGGTCAACAATCCCCCATTCGTCCCTTAGCTCGTCCGGCTCCGCCGCCACTATGCCGTCCCTTGTAAAGGAGATCCGGCGACAAATGCGCTCGCTCGTCGAGACTCGAGCGATGACTGCGTCGTCAAACGAGAGCCCCGGCTCAAGTTCCACGACCACTGCGCCCTGCGGGTGCGACGGGCGGTCAACGTGGGTGCGACGAACAAGATCCGTTTGACCCGGATCAGCACGCCGAGCAGAGTCTCCAGAATGTTCGTCTTGCCGGCGTTGTTCTTTCCGAACAGAACTGTGAATGGCCCCATCTCGAACTCGAGGTCCTCTACCGACCTGTGGCCCGTCAGGTGGACGCTGGTCAAGCGCATGACACTCCCCTGGTTCTTGGAATCCGGAGCCACCAGGTCACGTGATGCTCCTGGATGAGCTGGGCAGCATCGTTGCTGAGGTTCGTGCCCTCGAACGTCGTGACAAGCTGCCCGGGGAAGTGCTGCTCGTACCACGCCCGCTTGGTCTCCCAGCGGTGACGATATGACTCGTCGTGCAGCATGCCGACGTGCTCCCAGTACCAGGTCCGACCCTGCGCCGTGACGGTGAAATCGGGTAAATGGAATGTTCCGTTGGGCGCGTACAGCGGGGCCTCGTAGGTGAAGGGCACGTCCCGATCAAAGAGCAGGTTGGCGATGATGACCTCGCTCTTCGATCGCACCATGAAGGACGCCAGGGTTCGGTGGACCTTGCCCTCCTCGTACCAATCACCGAGCCGACGCAGCTCCCGTGGCACGGGTGCGAACGTGAACAACGACGCGTTCACGCCAAGCAACCTCGACTGTTCCAGGCGACGCATCGACAGCAACGGGGAGATGTCCTCCTCTATGAGGAGGGTGCAGTGCTTGGCGGCCCGGGTCAGCCCGGTGTAGAAGAGCTCACGCGAGAGCAACGCGCGGCGATGCTTTGGGACGACGAAATAGATCCGGTCGAACTCGCTCCCCTGCGCCTTGTGGATCGACACCGCGTATGCAAGTTCTAAGTTCTCCTCCACCGACTCACTGGGTCGCCATCGTCCCTCCGGGGTCTTGCCGAGATCCTTGCCATAGTCCACGCCGAGGTGTCGCTTGGTCGAGAACGTGACGCGGAATCGGTCCGGCCTGAATCTCGCCCAGCCCAGCTTCTTGCTGTCGAAGGGATGGGGCCGCACGAATCCCATCTCTCCGTTGTAGACCTCAGTTCGCTCATTCGACCTGGTGGTCCCGTTGTAGGCCCAGATCGGCCTCGAACGAGGCCGGTTGACCACTTGGATGACCTTGTCGTTCAGAGCGATCCCGTCGACCTTTCGAAGCTCACTCGAGGGACGACCGTGGACCGCTTCCTGCAGAACGCCGTTCAGCGACTCCGTGCCGTGCGACTCCCCCCTGTAGGGCGAGAGCACCTGGCTCCGCTCAGGTTCGAGGTTGTCACCGAAAGCACTGCTCCAGAACTCCCAGTCCGGCACCTGTCCCCGTGAAACGGCCGGTGTCCTGCTCGGCGTCGGCGACGACGCGGTCGACGAGCTGTCGAGTCAAGTCGTCGTGCCCGTTCCAGAACAAAACCCGCAAGTCCAGATCTACGTCGCCGCCCTCTTGAACCCTTGCGAGGATCTCCTCGGCCGCGGTGGTGTCTGCGTCCTCAAGGCCCAGCGCTGGCTGTCGCCGCCGATACGCGTCCGCGAACTGAAGGAGAGCGGTGCCGCGTCCGAGGGCACGATTCTCCATCTGGCGGACGTTGACCGTCAGCTCGCCGACGGCCCCCTCCGGTCGAAGCCAGTCGATGACGTCGGCGAACACACGGCCTCGACCGATGGGCGGCAGCTGGCTCGGGTCGCCGACGAGGATGAGGCGGCGCACGGAGTTCCAGTTGATCGCCCGGAAAAGAGTGGCGACGAGGTCGAGGCTCAGCATCGAGCTCTCGTCGATCACGTACGTCGCGAAGCCATCCTCGCGCCTGCCGCCGCGGCGCTTGAAGGTCAGGTTGTCGTTGAGCCAGCCGTTTCGGGCCAGGAACGAGTGCACCGTTGAGGTTTCTGTCCGCCGACCGGTGCGCTCACGCAGCCGCTCAGCCGCCTTGCCGGTCGGTGCCAGCAACTGGAACGTCGCACCAGCGCCTTCGGTCCGCTCGATTGCGTCGAGAAGCGACTTCACGACCGTGGTCTTGCCCGTTCCGGCTTCACCGGCCAGGACGCACAGACCTTTGCGGAAGATGCTCGCGCACACCTGGGCCTGACCGGCGATGGCGTGGTCGTACTCCTCGGGGGCCCGCTCCGCGAGTGGACTCGACGGATCCCTCAGGCTCGCCCGCCACCGGTCGTCCGTCATCGGGATCTTCAGGTCGATGTCCGCGCGGCCTTCGAGCTGGCGCAGCCGCTCTTCGACGAGTCTCTCGTCCTCGTAGGTGGTCCGCAGGTAGACCCAGGGCTCGTCCTGCTCGATCCTGACGACGAGGGCGCCCTCGAGGTCCTCGCGGTCGGCATTGAGGTGGCGCGGGGTGAACTGGTGCCGCTTCCACTCGGGGTGGACCGCCAACCTCTCGTTGACCTCGTGGATGAGGTCGGCGCCGGACACGAAGACGTCGGTCTGCTGCCGGCGCAGGTGCTCGACGAGGAGGGCTCGGAGCCGGAGCGGGTCGTCCGGTGAGACGAATGCCTGTCCACCCAGCTCGGGCGAGGGGATCTGTCCGTGATCGATCTTCGAGAACGTGATGACGTCGTCGGCACCGTCCCCGACAAACTGCTCGGCCAGGAGGTATGGATTGGCGACCATCTCGGCCGCGGAGGCCGTGATGCCGAAGGCCTCCGCATCCGGGCCTAGGACTTTGACCAGCTGCGCAAACGGGATGTCGAACCGAACGACAACGTCGCGTAGCAGCCGTTGCTGGTCGTCCTCGAGCAGCCGCCAGCGTCGGCGGACCGCCTTGGCCTGCTGGTCGTCAAGTAGTGAGTCGGGCGCTCCCCCGCCGGCCAGGAACGCGTCGATTGCGTCCTTTGCCTGTCGCTCGCGGCCGGCCGTGCACTCCTGCTTGACCCATGGGATGAGCGGTGCCGCGCCCAGGACCTCCAGCGCGGCGGTCAGTCCGGGGTAGAGCCCCCGGGCGCGCCACAGCCGCCCGACCTGCTTCTGCAGCCACTCGAGCCGTCGGTCCCAGTCCTCGGATGTGTCGCCCATCGCCCGGAGTTGGCTGACCGCCTCCATCAGTCGTTCGACGAGCTCCAGCGCCTCGTCGTCGCCGAACTGGCGCGTGGCGTACTTGAAGTTGCGGGGGTTCGGCGGCGTCACCAGGAAGCGCGCGGCCTCCTCGGGCTGGTCCGCGTACAGGTGGTACGGCAGTCTGAATCCCTCGTCGGGGTAGTGGGAGGTGAGGTCGACCTCCCAGACGAACCCGCCGCCGTAGTCGGCGCGGGCCTGCGCCGTCATGTCGTCGTACTCGCGGATCTTCGACGTGGACTTAACCCTAGAGATGCCCACGACCACGTACTTCGGAGCGTCCTCCTCGCTGAAAGGATTGCTGTAGTTGGCGTAGTAGAAGACGAGACTGCTGTCGGGCTCGATGCGGGCCAAGTACTCCTCGGCGTACTCACGACGGAGGTCGTAGTCGTAGGTCCGGTTGCCCCCGAACGCCCGGACCTCCTCGCGGTACATCTCCTCGAACGGCCACAGCCCCACGGTTGCCGGAGGCATCGTCCACGTGGCCCGCTGGTCGGCGGGGTACCAGTCCGGCGGGTCAGAGAATCCCGTGACCGGGCGGTCGCCGAACGCATTGATCGAGTAGATACACGGTGGAATGCTTTCCAGCCGCGAGCAGTGCTCGCCCGCCTGCGCGGTCTCCCAGGGGAGGTCACGATTTTCCTTGATCGCGTCGCCTGGGTACGAGTGCGCTCCCACGCAGAAGGTGTTAAGCGAAGGCTGACGGCAGACCGCGCCGTTCCAGCCGTCCAGGTGCCAAGCAATTCGCGCCGAGAGGTGCGTTGTCATGGCTGGAATCCTGTTTGGCCCGCCACGGCGACCGGTGCAATCGATCTCGAAGTGACGGGTGGGACCTCACACGACGGATTGACCATCATGTTGGTTGGCGGCGCTACGCACACGGCGTCCGTTTCCGTCATTTGGTTACCCCGCCCAAGCTTGAAGGTTGTTTGCCCGAGCATATGAGCCATCGCGCCGCTTGCTCATCTAAAGCCGGCGACGCCCCCGTAGCCCTCCGAGCCTGTCAGTACCTGCCGACACGACCGGAGCGCCCGCTCCCGGCAGACGGAAGTTGAGCGCTGCCGCCGAACCGATGGCGCCCGTCTTTCACGCGCCCGCGGGACTCTGTCGCTATGGCCGTCGACGTGTACAGCCGCCCCTCCCGCAACCCCCATCATTCCTATCCACCCGGTCTCCTCCCCAGAATGTTCCCCTGATTGACGACCACTACCGAATCCCTCAACAACTCACCCGCCCAACCCCGATCGCCTTCAAAACCAGCGGCACGCATGCTACGAAGGTCCGTAGATCGGTCCGCCCACCTGGGCGGGCCGAGCGTCATTTCAAGGCTAGTTGACGAGGACTGACGGGCGGTGACGAGGCGTGCACGGTGGGGTCAAGTTCTACCGCGGCTCGGCGGCCGCGGCCCGCTCCTACGTGGAGGCGGACCGTTCCCGGGTCGACGACTACTACCTCGCCGAAGGCACCGGAGTTGCGACCAGGTACGTCGCCACCGCTCCCCCGACGGCGGACGGACACGACGGCATCGCCGCAGTTCAGGAAGGGGGGACGCTGGACGGCGACGCCTACGAGTGGTGGGTCGCCGGGTACGACACCAAGGGGCAGGCCAAGGGCCGGCTGCGCACCGATGAGCGTGGTCTGCGGTTCGTCGAGGTCGTGGTCAACGGTCCGAAGACCTGGTCGCTGGCAGCGGCGCTGCACCCGGAGATCGCCGCGGCGTACGACGCCGCCCAGGACCGGGCCGCGGTCGAGATCATCGGCTGGCTGGCCGAGCACGCCACCACCCGGGTCGGGCCGCGGGATGGTCAGGTGCAGGTGCCGGTGGAGAAGCTCGAGGCGGCGGTGGTGCGGCACTACACCTCCCGCGCCGGCGACCCGCACCGTCACCTCCACCTGCAGGTCAACGCCCGCGTCTTCGCCGCCGGCAAGTGGCGCGGCCTGCACTCGGTCGGCGTGGTCGACTCCATCGAGGCCATCAACGGGATCGGGCACGCCGCCGTCGCCTGCGATCCCGAGTTCCGGCAAGCCCTCGCCGCCCACGGCTACACCCTCGACGCCGACACCGGCGAGGTGACCCAGCTCGCGCCGTACTCAGGTGCCTTCAGCGCCCGCGCCGCACAGATCACCCGGAACGTCGACCGATACGAGGCCGAATGGCGCGCCGAGCACCCCGGGCAGGAGCCCGGACCGGCGTTGCAGCGCGCCTGGGACCGTCGCGCCTGGGCTACGGCCCGACCCGACAAGGTCGTGCCCAAGGACGGCACCGAGCTCCGCCGCCGCTGGGTCGAGGAGCTCGGTGAGCTCGGCTTCGCTCCCCCGGCCGGCTCACAGCAACACGCCGGTACGGCGATCGGCAGGGTCAACCGGGATGCGGTGGCCGACCTCGTCCTGACCCGGTTGGGTGCACGCCGGTCGAGCTGGAACGCCGCCGACATCCGCGGCGAGGTCGAACGGATCATCGCGTCGGTGGACATCGTCGCCACGACCGCGGTACGACGTGAGCTCGCCGAGGACCTGACCGATCGGACCGTCGGGCGATGTGAGCCGTTGCTGGAGCGCGACGACGTACCCGAACACGTGCGTGCACTCACCTCACGTGAGGTGCTCGACGTCGAGGCCGACCTCGTCGCCCGCCTGGTCGCGCGCGCCGAGCACGACGGCGCACCCGACCGGGTCGGCCACGTCATTGCCGGCCTCCGGCTGGACGCTGCCCAGCGGGAGGTCGTGGCCGCGTTGGCCGGCACGCACCGATTGGTGGTGATCGAGGGCGCTGCCGGTGCCGGGAAGACCACCACCCTGGCCGCTGCGCGCGAGCTGTTGGAGCGGCAGCACCGGCGGCTGGTCGTGGTCACCCCCACCCTGAAGGCGGCCCGGGTCGCCGAGCAGCAGCTCGGCACCGACGCGTTCTCAGCAGCGTGGCTGATCCACCAGCACGGCTACCGATGGAACGACGACGGCGACTGGTCCCGCGTCCAGGCCCAACCCGACGCTCGGGCCCGACTGCTGCCCGGCGACGTACTCCTCGTCGACGAGGCCGGCATGCTCGACCAGGACACCGCCCGCGCCCTGCTCACGATCGCCGACCAAGCCCACGCGCGGGTCGCGTTCCTCGGTGACCGGCACCAGCTGCCCGCCGTCGGTCGCGGCGGCGTCCTCGACCACGCCGCCCGCTGGGCACGACCCGAGGCCTCGCTGACGCTCGAGACCGTGCACCGCTTCGCCGACCCGGAGTACGCCGAACTCAGCCTGCTCATGCGCACCGGCGAACGCAGCGGTGAGGTGTTCGACGCGCTGGTCCGGCGCGGTGAGGTCGTGGTCCACGCCTCCGAGGTCGAGCGGCTCGCGGCGCTCACCACCTCGCCCACCACAGGTGAGGAGATCATCATCGCCGACACCCGCGAGCAGGTCAGCGCCGTCAACGCGTCCATCCGGGACCAACGCCTCCTCACCGGACAGTCGACTCCGACAGGTTCAGTCACGACGGCTGCCGGTGAACGGCTCGGGCCCGGTGACCGGATCGCCACCCGCCGCAACAACCGCGACCTCGGCGTCGCCAACCGCGACTGCTGGACAGTGACCGGACTCGACCACGACGGCAACCTCCAGGTGCACGGGCGCGCCGGTGACCGAGTGCTGCCTGCGGCGTACGTCCGCGAGCACGTCGAGCTCGCCTACGCCACCACCGTCCACGGCGCCCAAGGCGAGACCGTCCGCACCGCTCACCTCGCTCGTCGGCGAGACCACCGGCGCCGCCGCGGCGTACGTCGGCATGACCCGCGGCCGCGACCGCAACGTCGCCCACCTGGTCGCCGACAACCTCGACGAGGCTCGGTCGCAATGGATCGAGGTCTTCAACCGCGACCGGGCCGACCTCGGCCCCGCCCACGCCCGCGACCGCGCCGCTGACGACATCGACCGCTACGGACCACGGGCACGACCGAGACGTGCGCCTACCGGCACGGCTGCCCTGCAGGCCGCAGCACTCCGCGGACCCGGCCCGCGGCGACCCGGAGACCCGATCCCCGGTCCAAGGTCGGCGCCGGACCGGGGGGTCGGCATCGGCTTCTGAGGTCGCCCTGGGCAGAGCCGCCGCCGGTGAATTTTGGCGTATCTGTCCGATCCGGTGCGCGCGCCGTTGCTCTTCCCTGCACGAGGAGGTCGCACCAACGGAACGAATCCAGCCGACGACACGAAGCTGAAGCAGGTCCTGACCGCTGAGGAGATCAAGGAGATCGAGGACGGCGGCGAGGTCGACGTCGAGTCGATCCTGGCCGCGGAGATGACCGAGCGGGCCGAGTCGCCCAACATCTCCTACCTCGCCTTCACCGCGACCCCGAAGAACAAGACCCTGGAGCTGTTCGGCCGCAAGGGCCCCGACGGCAAGCCGCGCGAGTTCCACCTGTACTCGATGAAGCAGGCGATCGAGGAGGGCTACATCCTCGACGTCCTCAAGGGCTACCAGGCCTACGAGACCGCGCTGAAGATCGCCGGCAACGCCAGACAGCGAGGGCGAGGTCGAGGAGGGCGCGGCCCGCAAGGGCCTGATGCGGTGGGTGCGGCTGCACCCGACCAACATCAGCCAGAAGGTGCAGATCATCGTCGAGCACTTCCACGCCAACGTCGCCCACCTGCTGGAGGGCAAGGCCAAGGCGATGGTCGTGACCGACTCGCGCAAGGCCGCGGTGAAGTACAAGAAGGCGATCGACGCCTACATCGCCAAGCGGGCCGCCGAGGACGCCTCCTACAACTACCGGACCCTGGTCGCGTTCTCCGGCGCGGTGCACGATGGACGAGGACGAGGTCTGGGACATCGGACTGGGGCCCGGCCCCGAGCAAGGACGACGAGTTCACCGAGGCCAACATGAACCCCGGCGCCGGCGCCGACCTGGCGGCGGCGTTCAAGGGCGAGACCTACAAGATCATGCTGGTCGCCAACAAGTTCCAGACCGGGTTCGACCAGCCGCTGCTCTCGGCGATGTACGTCGACAAGAAGCTCTCCGGCGTCACCGCGGTGCAGACGCTGTCGCGGCTCAACCGCACCCACCGCACCGCCGGCGGCGAGCAGAAGCGCAAGACGTTCGTCATCGACTTCGTCAACAAGCCCGAGGACATCAAGGCCGCCTTCGAGCCGTACTTCAAGAACGCCACCCTGGAGACCGAGACCGACCCCTACGTCGTCGTGCACCTGGCGACCAAGCTCGCCCAGGCCGGCATCTACACCGAGGACCAGGTCCGCAAGGTCGCCGAGCTGTGGGTCACCCGCAAGGGCAACAACGCGCTCTCCGCGGCGATCAGCCCGGCCCAGCACGACTTCGCGCGCCGCTACGCCCGGGCGCTCGAGGAGGACGACAAGGTCACCCTCAACGCCCTGGACCTGTTCCGCAAGGACGTCTCCACCTACGTGCGGCTCTACGACTTCATGAGCCAGATCGTCGACTACGGCGACCCCTACCTGGAGATGCTCTCGATCTACCTGCGCCTGCTCGAGCGGGTCATCGACGAGACCTCCTGGGCCGCGGAGGTCGACCTCTCCGACGTGGTCCTGGTCGGGGTCAAGCACACCAAGGGCGACCGCGGTCGACATCTCCCTGACCGGTGACGGACAGCTCAAGGGCATCAGCGCCGCCGGCACCGGCACGAAGAAGGAGCCGAAGTACGTCGCGCTCCAGGTCGTCATCGACAAGATGAACGACCTCTTCGGCGCCGAGTCGTTCACCGAGTCCCAGGTCCGCGAGTTCGTCCAGGGACTCGTCCAGCGGCTGCTGGCCTACCCCGACCTGGTCAAGCAGACGCAGGTGAACTCCAAGAAGCAGTTCCTGGAGTCCCAGGACTTCCAGGCAGCGGTCACCGAGGCGGTCGTCGACAACCAGGGCGCCCACAACACCATGGCCGACTACTTCTTCAGCGACGGCCCCGGGATCAACGGCGTCATCATCGCGCTCGCGGACGCCTTCTACGAGGCCGCGATCGACGAGCAGACTGTTGTCAATGACCGCGCCGAGCGCTGCAGGACCTGAGCCGCCAGACTGTGCAGCCTGCGTCGCGACTCGGCCATGAGACGCGTAGTATCGGTGCCGAGCGAGGACACGCGCTACGGCGTCGGCCGCCGGCTCGACTCGGGGCGATGGTCGATTGAGTTCCGGAGTTCTTCTCGGCTCCGCCTGAGCACGGGCAGGCTCTGTGGGTGTCGTCACCGGGCGGAGATCGTGGCGCACGATCGCCAGCAGGTCGGTTTGGACAGGCGAGGTGATCGGGACGTATCGCTCGCGGACCGGACTGACCATGTGGTCGGCCGCGTCGACGATGCGGGGCACCTTGACGCTGATGAAGTAGAGCCGCTCGGCGACGCCCTCCTCGATGATCGCGGCGATCCGGGCGTCGGTGCGGGTGAAGAGCTTGTCGAGGTCTCGCAGCGGATCGGCGCTGGTGAGCTCGTCGACGTGGACTCGGCGCAGGCGGCCGACAGCGGAGGCCGCCTCGGCTGCGGCGTACCCGCCGTCCCCGATCAGCCCGCCGAGGCTGCGGGTTTCGAGACTGAGCCGCTGGTAGGTCTGTTCCCGCTCGAGCCACTTCGTCGATGAGTTCGGGCGCGACGTGCGGGGCGTGGCGGGCGGCCTCGTGCGACAGGATCCGCTGACCGTCGATGACTCGGCGGAGGTTGAGCGCGTTCGGGAAGCTGCCCAGGTGGACGAGCATGTTGTGCTCGGCCTGGAGGACGCCGCCGATCCCCGGCAGCGGTCCGCCCTGGATCAGCGCGGACGGAGCCCGCCAGCCGCGCAGGTCCACGGTGTGGTCCTGCTCCGTCGGAGCCGACGGACAAGGAACACGCTCCTCGCAGCGTGATCCAGCCGGCCCCGCTCGCGGATCTCCTGCCAGCCGGGAATGTTGGCGTACCGCTTGTCGAGGACCACCAGCGCCCGCGTTACCTCCGCAGCGTCGCTCAGCACGGTCATGCACTCTTGCGCGGAGAGCCGCCCGTGGTTGAGCGGACCGCCGAGGTCGTGCTCGCCCATCGCCGCAGCCTTGGCGACCTGCCGCCAGCTCTCGACCATCGGGAAGTCCTGCGGCGTCGGTCAGCTCGTCGAGGGTTGGCAGACCGGCATTCGATGCCTCGATGGACCGCGTCAGTCGGTAGCGAAGCTCTTCCGCTGGCCCACCTGATCGCTGGGCGGTCGGCTCGAGATTGATGCGCGGGTTCGCGGCGGCCACCGCCTGCAAGCACCAGGTCAGGGCCGCGTGGCGATATCGCTGGATCTGCTCGCCGAGAATCTCGCGCTGCTCGGCGGTGGTCGATTCCGGGCACCGTGTAGCTTCCCGGGCCGCCGAGCCGGTGCTGGATGCGGTGTTGGCGTAGCAGCGAGGCCAGCTCGGTGCGGAGCTGGTTGCCGTTCTCGCCGTACGTCATGGCCGGTCCAGCGCTCGGGCGTCCTCCAACCCGGCGAGGACCAGCTCGATCTGGAGCTCGTCGACGCCGTGGTCGACGAGCTCCTCGATGGCGGCCTCGGCGACGGTGTAGAGGACGTCGCGCCTGTCGGTGAAGACCTCGGTGAGCGGCGGCACCTCGCCGCCGTGGATCGTGTCGAGCTCGAGGAGGACGTGTTCGTACGCCACCGAGGCGTCGAAGGTGCGGGCGTTGTCGGCGAGGGTCACGACGTACGAACGGGCCTCGGCGAGCGTGACTGCGTGAGCGAGCAGCATCAGATGTTCCTTTCAGGTGCGTCGTCCACCGGGCATGCGCCGGTGGGGTCAAGGTCGCTGCTGAGCGGACGAACCGCGCGCTCAGTAGCGGATCCTGTGGAGGGGTCGGCCGGGACCTGGGCCTGGGCACGCTCGGCGAGCTCGACGTAGCGCCGGCCGAGATGACGGGTGAGGCCGGCGATCTCGAAGGCCTCGTTGCGTGACAGCCCTTGGTCGACGACTCGCAGCAGCGCGCGGCCGATCTCGACCTCGATGGCCGTGACCGCCTGCTGGGCTGCGGCCAGCGCCGTGACCCGACGGCGAGCGAGCCGGGCGCTCTCCTTGATCCGTGCTCGGCGTGCCGAGCCGATGGGGTTGCGCTCGTCGGCCTGGGCGATCAGCCGGTCGGTGTGCGCGGCGGCCGCGCGTCGCCTGGCCTGCAGCGCCTTGGTTGTCTCGACGCCCATGGGTTCGCCTCGCCTTCGTAGTCCGACCTACGAACTGCAAGCGCATGACCCCCACCGAATGGACACCACCCGCGACCCCTGATTCCGAGCCACCGACGAGTCACAGTCGACTCACTCGCCAACGGACGAACGACTGCCACACACCCACTGCACTCAGTGATCGGCGCGGGTGTCCACTCGCCCGCGGTCCCGCGCTTGAAGCGGTCGTGATGAGTCTGCGGAAGCTGACCGCGGGTGACGGCTACAGCTACCTCACCCGTCAGGTCGCTGCCCACGACGCGACGGAGAAGGGCCACAGCACGCTCGCCGACTACTACGACGAGAAGGGCGAGTCTCCGGGCCGGTGGATGGGATCGGGACTCGCGAGCCTCGGCCTCACCCCGGGTGAGACGGTCACGGCAGCTCAGATGGCGTCCCTCTTCGGTCAGGGGCACCACCCGAGGGCAGCCGACATCGCTGCCGTCAGTGCCGAACGCGGCGGCTCGCAGGCCGAGATCGCGAAGGCGGTCGCGTTGGGGCGCGAGTTCGCGATCCACACGTCGGCGTCGGCGTTCAACGTCCAGGTGGCCGGGGCGTTCACGACGTACAACCTCGACCACGGGCAGAAGTGGAACGCACCCATCCCACCCGAGGAACGCGCCCGGATCCGCAGCGCGATCGGGACGGCGATGTTCGTCGACAAGCATGGCCGGGAGCCGCAGGATGCCCGCGAGCTCTCCGGCTTCATCGCCAAGGCTTCGCGACAGGCCACCAGCGCCATCGCCGGGTTCGATCTGTCGTTCTCGCCGGTCAAGTCGGTCTCGGCTCTGTGGGCGCTGGCCCCAAGTGCTGTGGCGGACGAGGTGCGGTCCGCCCACGAGGCCGCCGTCGCGGACACCGTCTCCTGGCTCGAGCGCGAGGTCGCCTACACGCGCGTCGGGCGCGCCGGCGCCCGGCAGGTCAAGGTGCGCGGGCTGGTCGCGGCCGCCTTCACGCACCGCGACAGCAGAGCCGGAGATCCCGACCTCCACACCCACGTCGCCGTGAGCAACAAGGTCCAGACCGAGGACGGTCGCTGGCTCGCTCTCGACGGCAGGTTGCTGTACGCCGCGAAGGTCGCCGCGTCAGAGCACTACAACACCCGGATCGAGGCCGAGCTCGTCGAGCGCCTCGGCGTCGAGTTCGCCGAGCGCGATGAGCCAAGCGGCGGGAAGGTTCCGGTCCGCGAGATCCGCGGGGTCAGCACGACCCTGACGAAGTTCTGGTCACGGCGCAGGGCCGACATCACGGCCCGACAGGGCGAGCTCGCGACCGAGTTCCAGAAGACCTTCGGTCGACCGCCCACTGCTGTCGAGGCACTCTGGCAGGCCGAGCGGGCCAACCTCGAGACCCGGGCACCCAAGCATGAGCCGCGCAGCGAGCGTGACCAGCGGGCGGCGTGGCGCGCCGAGGCCGACGACGTCATGGGCAACCCGGCGGAGGTCGACGAGATGACCGCCCGCGCCATCGGTCGGCGTCGAGCCAAGCGGGAGCCCACCCGCGACTGGGTCGAGGACGCAGCGGCAGCGACCGTGGATGCCGTCGAGAAGTCACGGGCGACCTGGAACGTCTGGCACCTCCTCGCCGAAGCCCAGCGCCAGGCACGCACGTCCGGGATCACTCGTGATCAGGTGGATGGTGCCGTCAGCGAGATCGTCGAAGCGGCGATCTCGCGATCGGTGCGACTCGGCGTCGACGACCCCGTCGCAGAACCTGCCCAGCTCCGCCGCCCGGACGGCGCGAGCGTCTACGACGTACACGGCTCCACGCTCTACACGTCGGCGAACGTTCTCAGCGCTGAGAAGCAGCTACTTGCGCTCGCCGCACGATCAGGCGGGCACGCGTTGGCCGACGCCCGAGTCGAGGTCGCGATCAGCTCCTCCACCGCGAAGGGATTCGAGCTCAACGACGCCCAGGCGGCGATGGTCCGGGACCTCGCCACGTCTGGCGCCGTCGTCCAGCTCGCCCTCGCCCCAGCGGGGACCGGCAAGACCACCACCATGAGCGTCCTCGCGGACGCATGGACCGAGAGCGGCGGCCAGGTGATCGGGCTCGCGCCCTCCGCACAGGCCGCCCACGAGCTCGGCCAAGCCATCACCGGCCACACCGACACGCTGGCCAAGCTGACCTGGTCCCTCGCCAACGAGTCGTCAGCGGAGTGGCCGCGCTGGATCCGCGACATCGGACCCGCCTCGATGGTGATCATCGACGAGGCCGGCCAGGCAGCCACGACCGAGCTGGCGGCCGCGGTCCGCTACGTAGCCGAGCGCGGCGGCGTCGTACGTCTGATCGGTGACGACCAGCAGCTCGCCGCCGTCGGCGCAGGCGGCATCCTGCGCGACATCCAGCACGAGTACGGCGCCTCGACTCTCTCCGAAGTACGCCGCTTCAACGACACGGCCGAGGCAGCAGCCACCCTCGCGGTGCGCGAAGGCGACGCCGGCGCGCTCGGGTTCTACGCCGACAACGCGCGCATCCACGTCGGCGACCTCAGCGCCGTCGCCGACCAGGCGTACGACGCGTGGGCGGCCGACCGCGCCGCCGGACTCGACTCCGTACTCCTCGCACCCACCCGCGACCTCGTCAGCCAGCTCAACGCGCGCGCCCGAGCCGACCGGCTGTCGTCGACGCTTGTGGAACGCAGCCAGGAAGTGGACCTCGCGGATGGCAACCGTGGGTCGGCCGGGGATGTCATCGTCACCCGACGCAACAGCCGACGCCTCGTCATCTCCCGCAGCAACTGGGTCAAGAACGGCGATCGTTGGCGAGTCGAGCAGGTCCTCGCCAGTGGCTCCCTCGTCGCCAGGCACCTCGAGCTCGGCCGCTCCGTCGAACTGCCCGCCGACTACGTCGCCCAACACGTCCAGCTCGGCTACGCCACCACCGTCCACGGCGCCCAAGGCACGACCGCAGACACGGCCCACCTCGTCGCGACCGGCGAGGAAACCCGCCAGACCCTGTACGTCGGCATCTCCCGTGGCCGAGAGGCCAACCACATCTACCTGGCCACCGGCTTCGACGGCGACCCGCACAGCCTCATCGACCCGAAGGCGCTCCGCCCGCCCACCGCGATCGACGTCCTCACCGAGGTCCTCAGACGCGACGGCTCCGACCGCTCCGCCACGACCACCCAGCGCGAGGCCACCGCCTACGCAGCCCAGCTTCATCAGGCGGTCGAGCGCTACCACGACGCACTCGGATTCGCGGCCGAAGCAGACGGTCGGCGCCGAGACGCTTGCCGCCGCCGACCGCGACATCGAGGCCATCTGGCCAGGACTCACCACCGAGCCGGCGTACCCCACCCTGCGGGCACACCTCTCGCTCCGAGCCCTCGACGGAGAAGACCCGGTCGGCGCCCTGCTCGACGCCGCCGGCTCCCGAGAGCTGGGTACCTCGAACGACCGAGCCGCCGTGCTCGACTGGCGACTCGGGAGTTCGCCGGACGACGGACCGCTCCCCTGGCTCGACCCGATCCCCACTCGACTGGCCGAAGACCCCACCTGGGGGCCGTACCTGCTCAGCCGCGCCGACCGGATCGCCACGCTCGCCGACTCCGTACGAGCGGAAGCCGAAGCCTGGACGCCGACCTCGACCCCGCCGTGGGCCGCGGGGCTGACCGCCGATCGCGCACGCCGGCCTTCGCGGAGAGCTCGCGGTCTGGCGGGCCGCGTTCGCCGTGGCCGACGACGACAACCGTCCGACCGGTCCCACGCAGCCAGGTGCGTCGACGACGCCGCACCAGCGAGGCTTGGACCGCCGGGCGAAGGCGGTGCTCGGAATCCACCGCGCGGACGACGACCTGGTCGAGGTCCTTCCCGACGAAGTCCGAAGTGATCCCGAGTTCGCCCGGTTGTCAGAGCGTCTGGGTGCCCTGCAAGCAGCGCAGATCGACGTCGCCTCGCTGGTGGATCGAGCGCTCGCCGTGGACCGCCCGCTCCCCGACGAACGCACCGCGGACGCCCTCTGGTGGCGGATCGTCCGGCACCTGGGCCCGGTCGCTCTTCGTGCCTCGGCGCAGCAGACACACCCGCTTCGTCCAGCCTGGTCGGCGTACTTGTGTGAGCGGCTCGGTGAGACCGTCGGTGAGCGGGTGATGGCCGACGCGATGTGGCCAGCGCTCGTCGCGGCGGTCCATGCTCGCCCGGCTGAGTGGACAGCCGAGCAACTTCTGGAGGCCGCAACGTCAGGCCGCGGACCCGACGTGCGACCCGAGGACCTGTGCTCCGCACTGGTGTGGCGAATCGCGACGATGACGGACGCGCCCTTCGAGGAGCCGGAGCCCTTCGAGCCGGACTTCGCTCCCGTCGACCCGACGGCACCTGCGCAGGTGCCGGAGCCCATCGGATCAGACACGCCCGCTGCTCGGATCGTGGAGCTCAACGAGTGGGCGCTCAACCACTACACCTCGATGTACAGCAGGTCGTGGGCGCCGGACTACCTACGCGAGCGGTTGGGAACCGACCTCGCGAACGACGAGCGCTACCGCGTGGGCTACGCGCCACCCGGGCCAACGAGCCTGATCCAGCGTCTGACCGCGCGTGGCGCATCGCTTGAAGAGCTCATCGACGCTGGCCTCGCCCGTCAGACCGAGCGGGGTCGCGTCCTGGACTCCTTCCGTGACCGTCTCGTCTTCCCGATCTACTCCGGCAGCGACCTCGTCGGGTTCATCGGACGGCGCAACCCCACGAAGGGCGACCACGAGTTCGCCGGCCCGAAGTACCTCAACACCCGAGGCACCGCTGTCTTCGTCAAAGGCGAGCAGCTGTTCGGCCTGACCGAAGCTGCCGCCGACCTTGCCGCCGGTGCGTCACTCGTGCTCGTCGAAGGTCCGATGGACGCCATCGCCGTCACGCTCGCGTCCGACGGGACGTACGTCGGCATCGCTCCACTCGGCACCGCCTTCACCGAGGCCCAGGCGGCGAAGCTCAAGCCCTACCTCCACGACGACCCCGAGCGGGTCGTGATCGCCACCGACCCGGACGCGGCCGGATGGCAAGCGGCCCGAGGCGCGTTCTGGCGCCTCGTGGCGCTCCGCGCCAACCCGCGGTTTCTCTCATTGCCTGAGACCCTCGACCCTGCGGACATCCTTCGCACCGAGGGTCCGGTGGCACTCGCAGATCGGTTGAGCCGATCGAGCGGATTCGCCGACTCTCTCATCGAACGGCTCCTTGATGAGCGACTCGCAGTTGACTGCGACCCGTTCTCACGAGTCGAACTCGGACGCGAGCTCGCGCGCATCATCGGTGCCCTGCCACCCGACCAGTGGCTGCAGCACACCGAGCACGTGGCCAACCAGCTCGATCTGCCCCTCTCGCTACTTCAGCAGGAAGTTGTCGAAGCCGGCAGCCAATGGACCGACACCCCCCAGGAGTGCTCGGCACGCGAACTCGCCACCCGTCGACCCCCCGCGGGTGAATGCGCAACCACGACGCGAACGTGCCCAGTCCTCCATCAGGCCGAAAGACCCTGCCCTCACCTCGTTCCGCGGGCCAACCAGCCGAACCGTTGTTCGCTAGGAGCGTTAGCGATTGGAACGCCTCTCGATCGACGATGGCGCCGCTGGCGACAAGCTCTCGATACCGCTACTCGTCCGCGCTGGTGCGCCGCGTCAGGTTGAGTCGGTGTACCGCAGACACGCGAGGAAGAGTCCGATTGACCACAGACCAAGCCAAGTCAGTCTTCCTGACCCTCGGCAACACGATCCTCGATCCAGTCGAGCAGTTGCCGTGCCACGGTCAGGTGAGGTCTAAACCGTCTCCTTGTCGATCTGGGCACCGGTATGGACGATGGAATCCCGTAGTTTGGTCATCGCCCGGTACTGCCTCACTAGTTCGGGCATGTCTTCTTTGATCGAGCGACCCGCCGCCAGCGGGACAGCGTGCTCGAGAAGGGCTCCTGGATTGAGCGGCGCCTGCCTCCCTTCGGGCACCAGAGCGCCGGCCAGCGTGCCCAGACCGCCGCGAGGATCCTGCGAGACGATGGCCTTGATCGCGACTTCGCAGGCGGTAGCTGGCCAACAGCAGCGCAGCTGATCTGCTGGCGAAGTGCTCAGCCAGTCCCCAGCGCGTTGCCTGCGCGAGCAAGGTTCTTGCTACGCTCGGTCGCGCCCCTCGTTCAACTGCGAGGCGCACGTCGTCGTACATAGCCAAAGACAGCCCAACGAAGACAGTGCCGCCTCCGTGCCTTTGTGCAAGCGGAAAGCCCGTATCGCTCCCGTCGACTTTGAGCGCGTGGCGAATGATCTTCGGAACTGAGCCAGCGAAACCTTGCGTAGTTTGGGTTACCCAGATCGTATCTGCCACGTCGCGGGCGAGCTTGAAGCAGGCACCGAAATGCCTCGGCAACGGCCTCCTCCGTCGCCGAAGGAGAGGACCCGCTCAGTTCCACGACGAATGTCGCGCAGTGCATGCTTCTCTGCACTTGCACCTCGCTGTTCGCGTCGTACTCGCCGGAACTGGTCGCCGTCGGAAACTGGACAGTCAGTTCCCAAGGTCCGTGTTGCCGTCTGAATCGCGCATTTGAAAGTAAAACGTCTACAGTCGGCAGATCTTTGAGCATGCGACCCAACTCGAACTCGCACAGCATGCGTAGTAGGGGCATCCACGTAGTCTCACCCACCGGTCGGAAGTCCAGCAACAACACCGACAGCAAGCCAAAGGCACTGGGTCTTCCGACCGCGCGGTCCTGGCATGCCAGGGCGTGGAGGGCGAGGGGATCTGATGAGCACGGATTCCGCAGATGAGTCTGCGAGGGACTCGCGCGGGACTCCCTGATCCGCCGGCCGGCGCACGAGCCGTTCGGTTGACGCGCGACCACGTTGGTGGTCACGATAGCACCACTACCGGCGCACCGGCTGCGGCATGTGTTTCGCTGAGACACCACCCTCTCGCCGCAACCTCAAGCGAAGTTTCTACGCGTACTAGCTGCGGAGGGCGCTGTGTGTCAGCCCCCTATCACCCCATTCTTGTGATCCGCTCGACCAATGCCGGCGTCGGTCCAGCAGATCTGCGCCGGCCCCCGCGTTCCCGGTTCGACCCTCTCAACTCCGCGCGGCGGACCCTGCCATCGGCGTCGATCTGCCGACGAACTGCAGGTCCGCGGGGGTTGCCTGTTCAATTTGCCGTTGATGAACATTTTGAGGTCAAGGCGGCCCGGGAGGATCTTCCAAGAGGGGATCGCCGCCTGACTTAACGGCCCCTCTGACCGGAAGAGCTGACGCGAACTGACAATCGCCTGAACTACTCCTCGGAACCCTGAACCGAATCAGCCAGTGCGCGCCGTAGTGCGGCTCGCACGTGCTCGTCCGTCATGTCGGTCCTGCGGTCCTCGCTCAGTCTCCTGCGCAAAACACTAGCCACCTCGGAAAGATGGCGAAGTGTTCGCGAATCAACCTGCTCGTTGGGCGCCACCTCACACCCGTCCAGAACCTCTGAGAAACCCGAATGGAAATACAATTCACGCCCACCAGGTGGATCCCAGTAGCCTTTGCTATCGAATGCGTCGTGCTCGATATTCGAGGTCGTGCCCCCAGGTTGCGTCGGCAAGACCCCCTCCCCTAGCGCACTTTCCACTTGGCTCTCGGTCATCGATTCTTCACCATCTTCAGTAGAAATCCGGGCATGAGAGGTGCTCCTCAGATCGTCTATCTCGAAAAGCGGCCGCCGTTCGCCGATATACCCTAAGGGTGTAGAAACCATACGCCATGGCCAGCAAGGCGATAAAGGCGCCAGCCCAATTCTTGAGGAATCTCCAAATTGAGTTGGCAATGTCAAAAGAGGTGGTGCCCGCATCAAGACCGGGGACCTGGCCCGGAACTATATAAGATTCCTGACTGCCCAACCA